>NZ_VTTH01000018.1 GCF_008831265.1 Lacisediminimonas profundi | reverse complement strand
GGCATGGCCTGGGTCGATTCGAACTACGACGGCAGGCTCAGCGCAATCGATCCGGTCTGGAGCGAACTGAAAGTGTGGCGCGACCGCGACCAGGATGGCGCGCAGGATGCCGACGAGGTCCAGGGACTGGATGCCCTTGGCGTGACCGAACTGAACTACGCCATGGGCACCTACACCGACGACGGACAGCGCAAGCAACTGGCCAGCCCCGATCTGGAGGCAGACCGCGAGGGAACGCGCGTCACCGTCGTCAACGAAGGCATCCTGATCCAGGCCAGCGAGAACGGGCATCTGTCGCTGCTGGTCACCCGCATCGACGACAAGACCGCAGTCGAGCCGAACCGCGATGGCGTCACCGGCATCGAAGATGTCGAGATCATTGTCAATGGCGCCGACCTGACGGCCAACGACCTGCTGGGTGGCATTGCCGGGCGGCCGATGGTCGTCACCGGCCTGACCGGCTTGCGTCACGGCACGGGCTTCGTCGATGTCAACGGCTTCGTGCACTTCCTGCCGGAGGCGGACTATGACGGCGAAGACGCCGGCTTCGACTATGTGGCGCAGGCGGAGAATGGACAGCAAGGAAACGGAACGGTCGACGTCACGCTGAAAGGGGTGAACGACGCCCCGCGACTTGCGGGCACGCTGCAGGAGTCGAGGCCGGTCTATGGCCATACCGAGGGCGTCTTCAAGGCGCTCGACGAGAATGGCTACGGCTTCTACACCACCGCAGGCCGGCCGATCTACCAGCCTTACGGCATCCGCTACGACTTTGACGGCAACAACGAGCTCGTCAAGACACTGGTGCTCAATCCGGAACCCGGTCAATACAATGTCGCCTACTACAACGAGCCGATCGCCACCGAATACACGGGCAAGGTGTGGATGCAGGGCATGGATGCCGATGATCCCGCTTCCTCGCTGCGCTATGCGATCGTCAGCCAGCCGCAATACGGTGCGGTGAGCCTGAATGCAGACGGCTCATTCCAGTACACCACCTGGCATGAGCCCGGCGTGCCGGGCGAGCGGCTGGTGGTAGAGGGCAACTACGCCGGAATCAGAGGCGGGACGCTCTACTACCCCGGTTACATGCCCGAGCAGGGCATCTATCCGGCCAGCGACGTGTTCCGCGTCAGCGTCACCGACCCGCACGGCGCCAGCAGCATCGCATCGGTCACCGTGCCGCACTACGGCCCCTACCTGCCGCCGATGCCCGATCTCGTGCGTGGCGGCAGCACGCCGGTCGCGGTCGACCTGGATGGCGACGGCTTCGAGTTCACCG
>NZ_VTTH01000017.1 GCF_008831265.1 Lacisediminimonas profundi | reverse complement strand
TCGGCGCTGCCGGCCAGCGTCAGGTTCTCCAGGTTGGCGCCCAGCACGTAATGGTCCAGCGCGGTCTGTATGGTGTCGGTGCCGCCATCCACCTCTTCGACGACGATGTCGCCGCCAGCGTCGACGACATACAGGTCGTCGCCGGCGCCGCCAGTCATGCGGTCGCTGCCGGCGCCGCCGTCCAGCACGTCGTCGCCGTCGCCGCCATCGAGATGGTCGGCGCCATCCATGCCGCGCAACTGATCGTCGCCTTGCCTGCCGAACAGGGCATCGTTGCCGGCTTCGCCATGCAGCTCATCGTCGCCGGCGTCACCGGACAGCACGTCATTGCCCTGGCCGCCGGCCACAAAATCGTTGCCGGCGCCGCCGAAGGCGACGTCGTTGCCACCCTCGGCCATGATGGCGTCGGCGCCATCGCCGCCAAACACGAGGTCGTCGCCCAAGCCGGCGAACACGACGTCGTTGCCGCTGCCGGCGAACACCAGGTCCTTGTCGCCGCCCGCATAGACCACGTCGTCGCCGTCGCCGGCATCGATCAGGTCGTTGCCCTGGTCCTCGAACACCACATCCCGCCCGTCACCGGCGCTGACGATATTGTCGCCATTGCCGCCAAGGATCAGGTCATTGCCGGCGGTGCCCTGCCGCTGCTCGCCGCGCGGCGAGAAGGGCGAGCCGCCGGCAGGCGTGACAGTGCCGGTGGCCGGCGACAACGCTTGCCAGCCGGTCGCCAGCGTGACGTCGGCGATGGCAAGCGTGGCGCCGTTGTCCATCGTCATCGAGCCGACGCCATGCACCGTTTGCCCATTGATCTCCTGGAAGCGCCCGTCGCTGGACAGTCCGACCGATGCCACGTCCATTTCCTGCAGCGTCCTGAATTCGCCGGCGTCGGAGACGCCGTCCTGGTTGGCGTCCTGCCAGACACCGAAGCGGGCCCACTTCTCGTCCGCCGCGCTCAGCATACCGTCGCGGTTGGAGTCGAAGGCGGCCAGCCCCTGCAGGTCGGTCTGGGCGGTGTCCTTGTAAGCAGTGAAGCTGATCTCGCCGGCTTTGTCGATCTTGCCGTCGCCATCGATGTCCAGGGCGAGCAGGCCATCGTCCGGGGCGACCCAGGCGGTGCGGCGGCGCCAGCCATCGCCGTCGATATCGAAGAATGTCCTTGAGTCATCGACGGCGGTGAACTCGAAGCCGTCGCCATCCAGGTCGACCGCGACCGGCGTGCTGCCGCCACGCACGAGATCGGGCATCGGCGGCAGGTAGGGGCCGTAGTGCGGCACGGTGACCGATGCGATGCTGCTGGC
>NZ_VTTH01000016.1 GCF_008831265.1 Lacisediminimonas profundi | reverse complement strand
GTTGACGACGTGATCGTCGGTGCCACTTCATCGACGTTGTTGATCGTCAGCGTCACTGCTTGCTGGCTGGCTGCCGTCACGCCGTCGCTGGCGACCACGTTGAAGCTGTAGCTCGATTTCGCCTCGTGGTTCGGATTGCCCGTCAGGGTCACCGCGCCAGTCGTCTCGTTAATCGTGAACAGGCCCGCGTCGACTCCGGACAGGCTGTACGTCACGCCCGCGCTGGTGTCGGCGGTATCGGTCGCAATCGCCGTATAGACCACTTGGCCGGCGCCGCTGTTCTCGTTGATCGCCGTTGCCGTCGTCGACGACGTGATCGTCGGCGCAACTTCATCGACGTTGTTGATCGTCAGCGTCACCGCCTGCTGGCTGGCCGTCGTCACGCCGTCAGTGGCGACGACGTTGAAGCTGTAGCTCGACTTCGCTTCGTAGTTCGGATTGCCGGTCAGCGTCACGGCGCCCGTGCTGCTGTTAATCGTGAACAGCGACGCATCCGTTCCGGACAGGCTGTACGTCACGCCCGCGCTGGTGTCGGCGCTATCGGTCGCGATAGCGGTGTAGACCACCTGGCCGGCGCCGCTGTTCTCGTTGATCGCCGTCGCCGTCATCGACGACGTGATCGTCGGTGCGACTTCATCGACGTTGTTGATCGTCAGCGTCACTGCCTGCTGGCTTGCTGCCGTCACGCCGTCGCTGGCAACGACGTTGAAGCTGTAGCTGGATTTGGTCTCGTAATCCGGATTGCCCGTCAGCGTCACCGCGCCGGTCGTCTCGTTGATCGTGAACAGGGCCGCGTCCGTGCCTGACAGGCTGTAGGTCACGCCAGCGCTGGTGTCAGCGGTATCGGCCGCGATCGCGGTGTACACGACCTGGCCGGCGCCGCTGTTCTCGTTGATCGCGGTTGCCGTTGTCGACGACGTGATCGTCGGTGCGACTTCGTCGACGTTGTTGATCGTCAGCGTCACCGCCTGCTGGCTCGCTGTGGTCACGCCGTCATTGGCAACGACATTAAAGCTGTAGCTCGACTTCGACTCGTAATTCGGATTTCCGGTCAGCGTCACGGCGCCGGTCGTCTCGTCAATCGTGAACAAGGCCGCATCGTCGCCTGACAGGCTGTAGGTCACGCCGGCGCTGGTGTCAGCGGTATCGGTCGCGATCGCGGTGTACACAACCTGGCCGGCGCCGCTGTTCTCGTTGATCGCCGTCGCCGTCGACGACGAGGTAATCGTCGGCGCAACTTCGTCAATATTGTTGATCGTCAGCGTCACTGCCTGCTGGCTGGCCGTGGTCACGCCATCGCTAGCGACGA
>NZ_VTTH01000015.1 GCF_008831265.1 Lacisediminimonas profundi | reverse complement strand
TGGCCGGCGGCCAGGGCAATGACGTGCTGTCCGGTGACGCCGGCGACGATGAGCTGCATGGCGAAGCCGGCAACGATGCCCTGTTCGGCAGGCAAGGCGACGATCAGTTGCGCGGCATGGATGGCGCCGACCATCTCGATGGCGGCGATGGCGGCGATGTGCTGGACGGCGGCGCCGGCAGCGACCGCATGGCTGGCGGCGCCGGCGACGACCTGTATGTCGTCGATGCTGGCGGCGACATCGTCGTCGAAGAGGTGGATGGCGGCACCGACACCATACAGACCGCGCTGGACCATTACGTGCTGGGCGCCAACCTGGAGAACCTGACGCTGGCCGGCAGCGCCGACCTGTCGGGCAGCGGCAACGAACTGGACAACCGGCTGAGCGGCAACGCCGGCAACAATCTTCTTGCAGGCGGGGCCGGCAACGACCGGCTGGATGGCGCCGCAGGCCGCGACACGCTGGAGGGCGGCACTGACGACGACACCCTCGATGGCGGAACCGCCAACGACATGCTGCGCGGCGGCGGCGGCAACGACCTGTACCTGATTGCCAGCGGCGACGGCCTGGACCGCATCGAGGACACCGCGGGCCTGGACACCGTGCGCTTCGGACCCGGGCTGACCGTGGCCAGGGTCGCAATGCGGGTCGGCTCGGCCAATCCTGCCCCCATTTCTGAAGATCTTGCCCCCTATCTTGCGCAGTATCTTGCTCACTATCCTGCTCCCGATCCTGCTGCCGCGCCGCTGGTCACCTACCTGCGCATCATCGACGAGTTCGGCAACGAGCAGGCTGATCAGGGCTTTGATGTCCTGGTCACGCGCGACGCGGCAGGCCGCTACGTCTCGCCGATAGAGCGCTTCGAGATGCCCGACGGCAGCGTGAAGACCTTCGACGACCTGTTGATACGAACGCGCACCATACAGGGGTCGAAAGACGCTGCCATCGTCACCGGTCGCGACGACGACATCATTTACGCCGGCCCCAAAAACAACCTGGTCCGCTCGGGCAGCGGCAATGACGTGATCCATGGCGGACCGCGCGCCGATGCGCTGTACGGCGAGGGCGGCAACGATTACATCGGTGGCGGCAATGGCGACGACACCCTGGACGGCGGCGGCGGAAACGATGTGATCGAGGGCGGCAACGGGCGCGACCTGCTGCGCGACCTGCACGGCAACAACGCCCTGCTGGGCGGCTTCCAGAATGACCGGATCGAAGCCGGGAACGGCAATGATTTCATCGCCGGCGGCAAGCATGACGACACCATCCTGCCCGGCGGCGGCCACAACGTGATCGCCTTCAACCGCGGCGACGGCCGCGATACGCTGGTATCGGCCGCCGGCGCGTCGAACACGCTATCGCTCGGCGGCGCCAGCGTGCTCGACCTGTGGTTCAACCGCAGCAGCGCGGACCTCGAACTGCATGTCGGCAGCAAGGACTCCGTCACCCTGAAGGACTGGTATGCAGACAGCAGCAAGCAGAACGTCCAGACCTTGCAGATCGTGGACGACGCTGCGCAGGGTACGCATTCCGGCCGGCCCGACCCGTCCGACCCGTCCACCGCCAAGACCGAGCAGTACGACTTCCAGGCAATGGTGGATGCCTACAATAAAATACAGCGCCAGAACAGCATTCGCGCCCAATGGGACCTGATCGCCGGCAGCAAGGGCGCACATCTTGAAGGCCTGGATGATGCGGCACTCGGCGGCGAACTGGCCTTCGCCTACGCGGCCCAGGCCGGACTGCCGGGCGCAGGCACCGATATCCACGCCGTGCTGCGCGACAGCCGCTTCGGCAGCCAGCCGCAGGCGCCTGCTTCACTGTCAGGGATCGTGCCTTACGACTCGCTGGGTATTCG
>NZ_VTTH01000014.1 GCF_008831265.1 Lacisediminimonas profundi | reverse complement strand
GTACTTCGTATTGCCCGAGGTCTTCCGGGAAGAGCTATGCAAAGGTTTCAGCCCCAAAGCTGTGGCGCAATTGCTGGTCGAACGTGGCTACCTGGTGCCCGAGGGCACGGGCGACAAGGCGCGGCCCGATCGGAAGGAACGTTTGCCGGGGATGGGTCTGACCCGCTGCTACCGATTCAGCCCAAAGATTGCTGCAGCTGAGACGTGACCTGGGGGCAAGGGAATTGAATCGGACAGTGACCACCATGCCGAGTTCGGCGGGAGGATGCACCAGGGTGACAGTGATTACTTGCTCGGTCGAATACTACGTTCTTCCTGATGTCTTTCGAAAGGATATCGGCAATGGCTATGAGCCTCGCACGGTTTCCCCGCCCGCTGTTGGAGGGTGGCTATCTGGTCGGAGGGGAGAAGGGGCGCGGTGGCACGTTCGTGGTACTCAATGATACTTCCAGACTATATAGCCGCCCACCTGAATACCCCGTTCGAGTGGGGGAAGTTCGATTGCATATTGTTCGTGCATGGTTGGGTGGAGCATTCGACGGGAATCAACTATCTGCAAGGCGTTACGCCTTGGCATAGCGGGATGCAGGCGATGCGCACGCTTGGCCAGCTGGGGGGATTGGTTCGCGTTCTGGATGCAAGATTTGAACGGATCAGTTCTCGGATAGCTTGCGATGGAGATATCGGAATTTATCAGAAGGCGGCGCATTTATTCAGTGGCGCACATGTTGTCGGGCCGGCGCGGGATGGTCTCACGTTCACGGACCGCATGATGGCTGAAGAATTCGCATGGTCGCTGCACGGGGCCAAGGTGGCCGATTCATCTTTCAAGAGTCGGATTTAAATTTAAAAGGAGAAGTGAAATGCCACAAGTGATACCGGTTGTAGCGTCATGGGCAACCACGGTTGCAGTTTCGACGTGGGTGAACATCGCATTCATAGCGGGGAGTCCAGCATATGGAGCAGGGAGGCAAATGGAGTTCAGTGGGGACAATGTTGGTCGGATTGGTGTTGAGATCGGGGAGAAACTTCAATGAGCATGATTAATGTTTTCCTGTCCCCGTCAAAGGCCCTGATTGGAGTTGATACCGAGGGCATCAATGGTCTGACGGGCGATTTCATTCGGGTTGGAAAAATGATCTACCTGCCGCAGGTAAATATTGTTCTAGCCGGGCGTGGGACGGCTGCTTTTCTGCTGGTCTTGCATACTATGCTGACAGATGCGCTGATGCGGATGCATGGCGGGGGTGATTTCGATTCTGCTGCCGCTGCGATGCCAGAGCTTGTGGGTGCGGCCTACAAAGCAATAAATGCAGCAATGCCCGACGTCGGGCTTTACGGTATTCCGGAGGGCCAACAGGCCGTATTGATTGGATGGTCTGCGATACAGAGCCGGATGCAGGCCTGCGCTTACCTGCAATCCCCATCGGCGGAGGTCGAAGTGGTCAACATCGAAGACCCCGGCTACATGATGCCATGGAATGCGGCCTGGGGAGAACCGCCGGAGGGTTGCAGCCCAGCGGATATGGTCGAGTTGGCACTGTGCCAGGTGAGAAATGTTAAGTGTGAAAGTCCAGGCACGCCAATGGGCGGCAACCTGATCATCGCTGAGTTGTCGCGGTCGGCAATGAGTGTGCGCGACATGGGAAAGTTGGTTCCCAGAGCGGCTGATAGCCGCAGGGTTTTCGGCATGGGCGTTGCTGTCAGAGTGCGGGCCTGATCGGGCAAGGAAGCGGGCGTGATTCGCGCTTCGTTTTAAGGACGGCAATCTGAAGTCATCAACCGATATCAGGTGCTTTTGATCGGTCACTGGCATTAGTCGCAGGTCCGTTTTCATATAAGGCTCGCCGGAAACGGGCGAGCTTTTTTTTTGCTCGGTTCCATTTGATTGCCTTCTTGTCGCGCGCACGGTGGGCGCGTGGGGAGGAATGCATTCCGCGCCAGCATTACAGGCTGGCCAGAAGGTGAGGCGGCGAAATGGCGACGTGCGCATCGAGCTGGCGTAACGGCGACGTACGCCGGAACTGCGGCCTGGTACCGGAAGGTGAGGCAGTGCTGCCTGCCACCGCCCCGCCCCAGCGTCGAGCGCTTTCAGCACATCGGCCGTGGTGGCCAGGCAGTGGTGCTGGCGAAATGGCGACGTACGCCGGCATTGCGGCCTGGCGCCGGAAGGTGAGGCGTGCTGCCTGCCACCGCCCCGCCCTGGCGTAGAGCGCAGTCAGCACATCGGCCGTGGTGGCCAGGCTGCAGTGGTCGACCTCCTAGTGCGCGGCATGCTGGCGAAATGGCGGCGTACGCTGGCACTGTGGCCTGGCGCAGGAAGGTGAGGCAGCGCTGCCTGCCACCGCCCCACCCCAGCGTCGAACGTTTTCGGCACATCGGTCTTGGTGGGCAGGCAGTGGTCCTGGCGAAATGGCGACGTGCGCATCGAGCTGGCGTAACGGCGACGTACGCCGGAACTGCGGCCTGGTACCGGAAGGTGAGGCGTGCTGGCTGCCACCGCCCCGCCCCAACGTCGAGCGCTTTCAGCACATCGGCCGTGGTGGCCAGGCTGCAGTGGTCGACCTCCTAGTGCGCGGCATGCTGGCGAAATGGCGGCGCACGCTGGCACTGCGGCCTGGCACCGGAAGATGAGGCAGTGCTGCCTGCCACCGCCCCGCCCCAACGTCGAGCGCTTTCAGCACATCGGCCGTGGTGGCCAGGCAGTGGTCCTGGCGAAATGGCGACGTACGCCGGCATTGCGGCCTGGCGCCGGAAGGTGAGGCGTGCTGCCTGCCACCGCCCCGCCCTGGCGTAGAGCGCAGTCAGCACATCGGCCGTGGTGGCCAGGCTGCAGTGGTCGACCTCCTAGTGCGCGGCATGCTGGCGAAATGGCGGCGTACGCCGGCACTTCGGCCTGGCGCCGGAAGGTGAGGCAGCGCTGCCTGCCACCGCCCCGCCCCAGCGTCGAGCGCTTTCAGCACATCGGCCGTGGTGGCCAGGCTGCAGTGGTCGACCTCCTAGTGCGCGGCATGCTGGCGAAATGGCGGCGTACGCCGGCATTGCGGCCTGGCGCCGGAAGGTGAGGCGTGCTGCCTGCCACCGCCCCGCCCTGGCGTAGAGCGCAGTCAGCACATCGGCCGTGGTGGCCAGGCTGCAGTGGTCGACCTCCTAGTGCGCGGCATGCCTGGCGAAATGGCGGCGTACGCTGGCACTGCGGCTTGGCGCCGGAAGGTGAGGCAGCGCTGCCTGCCACCGCCCCGCCCCAGCGTCGAACGCTTTCGGCACATCGGTCTTGGTGGGCAGGCAGTGGTCCTGGCGAAATGGCGACGTGCGCATCGAGCTGGCGTAACGGCGACGTACGCCGGAACTGCGGCCTGGCACCGGAAGGTGAGGCAGTGCTGCCTGCCACCGCCCCGCCCCAGCGTCGAGCGCTTTCAGCACATCGGCCGTGGTGGCCAGGCAGTGGTCCTGGCGAAATGGCGACGCATGCCGGCATCACTGGCTGGCCGGAAGGCGAGGCAATGCGGGCGGCCCGTGCTTGCTTTGCGGCCTGGCTGGAAGGGCGCGGCGGGTCCGGCAACACAGAGCATTCGGCAATCGTGCGGCG
>NZ_VTTH01000013.1 GCF_008831265.1 Lacisediminimonas profundi | reverse complement strand
CCCTGTTCACGATCGACAGCAGCACGGGCGCCGTGAGGCTGACGGCGAATCCGGACCACGAGACGAAGGCCAGCTACAGCTTCAATGTCGTTGCCAGCGATGGCGTGACGACGGCCAGCCAGCAGGCAGTGTCGCTGACGATCAACAATATCGATGAAGTCGCACCGACGATCACGTCGTCGACGACGGCAACGGCGATCAACGAGAACACTGGCGCAGGCCAGGTTGTCTACACGGTCATTGCGACCGACAGCGGCGACACCAGCGCCGGCGTGACTTACAGCCTGTCCGGCACGGACGCGGCCCTGTTCACGATAAACAGCAGCACGGGCGCCGTGACGCTGACGGCCAATCCGGACCACGAGGCGAAGGCCAGCTACAGCTTCAATGTCGTTGCCAATGATGGCGTGACGGCAGCGAGCCAGCAGGCAGTGACGCTGACGATCAACAATATCGATGAAGTCGCCCCGACGATCACGTCGTCGACCACGGCAACCGCGATCAACGAGAACAGCGGCGCCGGCCAGGTTGTCTATACCGCAATTGCGACCGACACCGCCGACATCAGCGCCGGCGTGACGTACAGCCTGTCCGGCACGGATGCGGCCTTGTTCACGATCAACGAGACGACCGGAGCGGTGACGCTCACGGGAAATCCTGACTACGAGGCGAAATCGAGCTACAGCTTCAATGTCGTCGCCAGCGATGGCGTGACGGCAGCCAGCCAGCAGGCAGTGACGCTGACGATCAACAACGTCGACGAAGTGGCCCCGACGATCACGTCGTCGACAACGGCAACCGCGATCAACGAGAACAGCGGCGCCGGCCAGGTCGTGTACACCGCAATTGCGTCCGACAGCGGCGACATCAGCGCCGGCGTGACCTACAGCCTGTCCGGAACGGACGCGGGCCTGTTCACGATCAACGAAACGACCGGTGCGGTGACCCTGACGGGCAATCCGGACCACGAGACGAAGGCGAGCTACAGCTTCAATGTCGTCGCCAGCGATGGCGTGACGACCGCTAGCCAGCAGGCAGTGACGCTGACGATCAACAACGTCGACGAAGTTGCGCCGACGATCACGTCGTCGACAACGGCGACGGCGATCAACGAGAACAGCGGTGCAGGCCAGGTCGTCTACACGGCCATCGCTACGGATGCCGCTGACATCAGTGCTGGCGTGACGTACAGCCTGTCCGGCGACGATGCTGCCCTGTTCACGATCAACGAGACGACCGGTGCGGTGACGCTGACGGGCAATCCGAACTACGAAGCGAAGTCGAGCTACAGCTTCAACGTCGTTGCCAGCGATGGCGTGACGACGGCCAGCCAGCAGGCGGTGACACTGACGATCAACAACGTCGACGAAGTCGCACCGACGATCACCTCCGCGACCACGGCGACCGCGATCAACGAAAACAGCGGCGCGGGCCAGGTGGTCTACACGGCGATCGCGACCGATACCGCCGACACCAGCGCCGGCGTGACGTACAGCCTGTCCGGAACGGATGCGGCCTTGTTCACGATTAACGCGACGACCGGCGCCGTGACGCTGACCGGAAATCCGGATTACGAAGCGAAGTCGAGCTACAGCTTCAATGTCGTCGCCAATGATGGCGTGACGACGGCGAGCCAGCAGGCAGTGACGCTGACGATCAATAACGTCGACGACACTTCACCGACGATCACGTCGTCGACGACGGCAACGGCGATCAACGAGAACACTGGCGCAGGCCAGGTGGTCTATACGGCGATCGCGACCGACAGTGGCGACATCAGCGCAGGCGTGACGTACAGCCTGTCCGGAACGGATGCGGGCCTGTTCACGATCAACGAGACGACCGGTGCGGTGACGCTGACGGGTAATCCGAACTATGAAGCGAAATCGAGCTACAGCTTCAATGTCGTTGCCAATGATGGCGTGACGACGGCGAGCCAGCAGGCAGTGACGCTGACGATCAACAACGTCGATGAAGTGTCGCCGACGATCACGTCCTCGACGACGGCGACCGCGATCAACGAGAACAGCGGCGCCGGCCAGGTGGTCTACACGGCGATTGCGACCGATACCGCCGACACCAGCGCCGGCGTGACGTACAGCCTTTCCGGTACGGATGCGGCCTTGTTCACGATCGACAGCAGCACGGGCGCGGTGACGCTGACCGGTAATCCGGACTACGAGACGAAATCGAGCTACAGCTTCAACGTCGTCGCCAATGACGGCGTGACAACGGCAAGCCAGCAAGCGGTGACGTTGACGATCAATAACGTCGACGACACTTCACCGACGATCACGTCCTCGACGACGGCGACGGCGATCAACGAGAACAGTGGTGCCGGCCAGGTGGTCTACACGGCGATTGCGACCGACAGTGGCGACATCAGCGCAGGCGTGACGTACAGCCTGTCCGGAACGGATGCGGGCCTGTTCACGATCAACGAGACGACCGGTGCGGTGACGCTGAACGGCAATCCGGACTACGAAGCGAAATCGAGCTACAGCTTCAATGTCGTTGCCAGCGATGGTGTGACGACCGCTAGCCAGCAAGCGGTGACGCTGACGATCAACAACGTCGACGAAGTGTCGCCGACTATCACGTCGTCGTCGACGGCGACGACGATCAACGAGAACACCGGTGCCGGCCAAGTGGTCTACACGGCAATTGCGACCGATACCGCCGACACCAGCGCAGGCGTGACGTACAGCCTGTCCGGAACGGACGCGGCCCTCTTCACGATCAATGGCAGCACGGGCGCCGTGACGCTGACAGGCAATCCGAACTACGAAGCGAAATCGAGCTACAGCTTCAATGTCGTTGCCAGCGATGGCGTGACGACGGCGAGCCAGCAGGCAGTGACGCTGACGATCAACAACGTCGATGAAGTCGCACCGACGATCACGTCGTCGACGACGGCGACGGCGATCAACGAGAACAGCGGTGCGGGCCAAGTGGTCTACACCGCGATTGCGACCGACAGCGGCGACACCAGCGCCGGCGTGACGTACAGCCTGTCCGGAACGGACGCGGCCCTGTTCACGATTGACGAGACGACCGGCGCCGTGACGCTGACCGGAAATCCGAATTACGAGTCGAAGTCGAGCTACAGCTTCAATGTCGTTGCCAATGACGGCGTGACCACAGCGAGCCAGCAGGCGGTGACGCTGACGATCAACAACGTCGACGAAGTGGCACCGACGATCACCTCATCGACCACGGCGACCGCGATCAACGAGAACAGCGGCGCCGGCCAGGTCGTGTACACCGCGATCGCGACCGATACCGCTGACACCAGCGCCGGCGTGACCTACAGCCTGTCAGGCACGGACGCGGCCCTGTTCACGATCAACCCGACCACTGGAGCGGTGACGCTGACGGGTAATCCGAACTACGAGACCAAATCCAGCTACAGCTTCAACGTCGTCGCCAATGATGGCGTGACGACAGCGAGCCAGCAGGCGGTGACGCTGACGATCAACAACGTCGACGAAGTCGCACCGACGATCACGTCCGCGACCACGTCGACCGCGATCAACGAGAACAGCGGCGCCGGCCAAGTCGTGTACACCGCGATCGCGACCGATACCGCTGACACCAGCGCCGGCGTGACGTACAGCCTGTCAGGCGACGATGCGGCATTGTTCACGATTGATGAGACGACCGGCGCCGTGACGCTGACGGGGAATCCTGACTACGAGACCAAATCCAGCTACAGCTTCAATGTGGTCGCCGATGACGGCGTCACAACGGCAAGCCAGCAGGCAGTGACGCTGACGATCAACAACGTCGACGAAGTGGCACCGACGATCACGTCGTCGACGACGGCAACCGCGATCAACGAGAACACCGGTTCCGGCCAAGTGGTCTACACGGCGATCGCGACCGATACCGCCGACACCAGCGCCGGCGTGACGTACAGCCTGTCCGGAACGGATGCGGCCCTCTTCACGATCAATGGCAGCACTGGCGCGGTGACGCTGACCGGCAATCCGAACTACGAAGCGAAATCGAGCTACAGCTTCAATGTCGTCGCCAATGACGGCGTGACCACAGCGAGCCAGCAGGCGGTGACGCTGACGATCAACAACGTCGACGAAGTCGCACCGACGATCACGTCGTCGACCACGGCAACCGCGATCAACGAGAACAGCGGTGCGGGCCAGATGGTCTACACGGCCATTGCGACCGACAGCGGCGACACCAGCGCCGGCGTGACGTACAGCCTGTCCGGAACGGATGCGGCCCTGTTCACGATCAACGAGACGACCGGTGCGGTAACCCTGACCGGCAATCCGAACTACGAAACCAAGTCGAGCTACAGCTTCAATGTGGTCGCCAATGACGGCGTGACGACGGCGAGCCAGCAAGCGGTGACGCTGACGATCAACAACGTCGACGAAGTGGCACCGACAATCACGTCGTCGACGACGGCAACGGCGATCAACGAGAACACTGGCGCAGGCCAGGTCGTGTACACGGCCATTGCGACCGACAGCGGCGACATCAGCGCCGGCGTGACTTACAGCCTGTCCGGAACGGACGCGGCCCTGTTCACGATCAATGGCAGCACGGGCGCCGTGACGCTGACCGGTAATCCGAACTACGAAGCGAAATCGAGCTACAGCTTCAATGTCGTTGCCAATGATGGCGTGACGACGGCGAGCCAGCAGGCAGTGACGCTGACGATCAACAACGTCGATGAAGTGTCGCCGACGATCACGTCCTCGACGACGGCGACCGCGATCAACGAGAACAGCGGCGCAGGCCAGGTGGTCTACACGGCGATTGCGACCGATACCGCTGACACCAGCGCCGGCGTGACTTATAGCCTGTCCGGAGCGGATGCGGCCCTGTTCACGATCAACGAGACGACCGGTGCGGTGACGCTGACGGGCAATCCGAACTACGAGGCGAAATCGAGCTACAGCTTCAACGTGGTCGCCAGCGACGGCGTGACGGCAGCCAGCCAGCAAGCAGTGACGCTGACGATCAACAACGTCGATGAAGTGGCACCGACGATCACGTCGTCAAC
>NZ_VTTH01000012.1 GCF_008831265.1 Lacisediminimonas profundi | reverse complement strand
ATACGTTTTTGACGTACCTCCCGTATACGACGCCCCGAAATCTGATGGGATGGCGGAAAAAGAAGCGTGCTTGTCTGAGCGAAGCGAGTTTGCACGCTTCTCCGCCAGGCCGTCGGATTTTGGGGGGACCCCGAAGGGGCGTCGTATCCGGGTCGCCTTTCTTTGGTTCCTTTCTTTGGCGAGCAAAGAAAGGGACACGCCCGCCGGTGCGGAAACCGGCTAGGTCGCAAGCAACGCCAGTTCGAAAACAGCCCAACCGCCAGCAAACAAAGGAACCCGCCCTCCGGTGCGGAAACCGGCTAGGTCGCAAGCAACGATAGTTCGAAAACGTCGCAAACCGAGATCCGGCTCGCCGGTGCGGAAACCGGCTAGGCCGCATGGAAAGGAAAACGCCCCTCGGTGCGGAAACCGCCAGCAAAATCCAACGAAAAACTACACCCCCAAATACCCCGCCAACACCTCCTCCGACGCAGCGAGATCTGCAGAAGCCCCCGCCACCACAATCTTCCCCTTCTCCATCACCACTGCCACATCCGTGTGATTCAACACCGCCCGGTAATTGCGATCCACGATCAAGGTACTGATCCCCGTCCCCCGGATCGCCCCGATCACCCGCCAGATCTCCTGCACCACCAGCGGTGCCAGCCCCTCGGTCGCCTCATCCAGGATCAGCAGATCCGGATTGGTCATCAAGGCGCGCCCGATGGACGCCATCTGCTGCTCTCCCCCGGACAATTGCTGGCCACCGTGCCCAAGCCGCTCCTTCAAGCGCGGAAAAGTCTCCAGCACCCGCTCCAGGCTCCACTCGTTGCGGCCGTCGACACCGGGCCGGGCGCTCATCACCAGGTTCTCGCGCACCGAAAGATTGGGAAAGATGCCACGCCCTTCCGGCACGTAGCCAATCCCCAGCCGCGTCATCTTCTCGGGCGGATAGCCGGTCACGTCGCGCCCGCGCCATTGCACCTGTCCGCGTGTCACCGGCACATAGCCCAGCAACGAGCGGATCAGCGTCGTCTTGCCCATGCCGTTGCGCCCCAGCAGGCCCACTGCAGTGGCCGGCGGGATATGCAGGTCGACCCCCTGCAGGATGTGGCTGTCGCCGTAGTACGTGTGGATGCCGCTGAGTCGTAACATGCGAAAAGGGCCGGTTGGATTGCTAGTGCGCGTGCTCTTCGCCTAGATAGGCGACCTGCACGTCCTTGTTGCTGCGGATCCGCTCCGGCAGGTCGCTGGCGATCACCTCGCCGTTGACCATCACGGTAATGATGTCGGCCACCCGGAACACGGCGTCCATGTCGTGCTCGACCAGCAGGATGGCGTGATCCTGCTTCAGATGTTCCAGCAAGGACAGCATGCGTTCGCTTTCCTCCGCACCCATGCCTGCCAGCGGTTCATCCAGCAGCAGTACCCGTGGCCGGGTGGCCAGGCACATGGCGATTTCCAGCTGGCGCTTCTGTCCGTGCGACAGGCTGCCGGCCGGGCGTTGCGCGACATGGGACAGGCCCGCCACCTGCAACACCTCGTGCGCGATCGGCATGCTGTGGCGGCAGTGCTGCGCGTCCTGGAACAGCCGCCATGGCTGCTGCGACGCTGCCTGCGCTGTCAGCCGGCAGTTTTCCAGCACGCTGAACTGCGGGAAGATGGTGGTGCGCTGGTAGCTGCGGCCAATGCCGGCGCGCGCGCGGCGGAACTGCGGCAGGCGGGTAATATCCTGCCCGTCCAGCGCAATCGTGCCCTCGGACACTGGCAGCTCGCCGGAGATCATGTTGATCAGCGTCGACTTGCCGGCGCCGTTGGTGCCGATCACGGCATGCAGTTGGCCCACGTGCAGGGCCAGCGAGACACGGTTGACCGCGGTCAGGCCGCCGAAGCGGCGCGTCAGCGCCTGTGCTTGCAGCAGGGCAGGGCGGGGCGCGGTGTTCATTTCGCCTCCCCCTTGCGTGCCAGTCCGGCGATGCGACGGCCGGCGCCGATCAACCCGTCGGGCAGCAGCGCCACGAAAAATATCATCGTCAGGCCCAGTGTCAGTTGCCAATGGTCGGCCAGCCGGCCGAGCAGGGCGGCGGACGAAAAAAACTCTTTCAGCAGCACGAAAGCGATGGCGCCCAGCACCGCCCCGCGCAGGCTGCCCAGCCCGCCGAGGATGATCATCATCAGCACCGCGCCCGATTCGTGCCAGGACAGGAATTCCGGATTGACGCCGCCATTCTTGGCCGCCATCAGGAAGCCCGCCAGGCCAGCCAGCAGGGCAGCAATGACAAAGGCAGCGAGCTTGTAGAAATAGGTGTTGAAGCCGGCGGCGCGCATGCGCTGTTCGTTGACGCGGATACCGGCCAGCGCATGGCCGAAGCGCGAGCGCCGGACCAGGGCCAGGAAAATGTAGCCCAGCACCAGGGCCGCCACCGAGAAGTAGTACATTTGCCGGCCACTGCCAAGGTCGGCGATGGCTTGCCCGGCAATCGCCAGCACCGGGCGAACGTTCAGGAAAATGCCGTCGCTGCCGCCACCCAGCTTGGTGTCGTGGAAGACGAAATATGCCAGCTGGGCAAAGGCCAGCGTCACCATGATGAAATAGATGCCTTTGGTGCGCAGCGACAGTGCGCCGACTGCCAGCGCATAGGCGCCGGCGGCCAGCATTGCCAGCGGCAACAGCGTCGCGACCGATCCCGCTTCATATTCCGGCGAGCCGAGCACGGTGACATAGGCGGCAATGCCGAAGAAGGCCGCATGGCCCAGGCTGACCAGCCCGGTCATGCCGACCAGCAGTTCCAGGCTGAGCGCGAAGATCGCATAGATCACGATGCGCAACACCAGGTCCTGCAGGTAGTCCGACATGAACAGCGGCATCAGCGCCAGCGCGGCGGCGATGGCCAGTGGCAGCATGGACTGCCGCCACAGCGGCGCCGAGGACTCCATGGCGGCCGCGGTGGCCGCGGCGTTGGCAGTGGTGATGGAAGGCGTGCTCAATTCAATAACCCCTGCTGCGCAAGCCTTCAGGCTTCCAGATCAGAATCAGCGCCATCAGGATGTAGATGCTCATGCCGCTGTACTGCGCGAAAAAAACCTTGCCGAACGTATCGACGAAGCCGACCAGCAGCGACGCGATCAGCGCCCCTGAAATGGAGCCGATGCCGCCGATCACGACCACCACGAAACAGATGATCAGTATCTGCCCGCCCATGCCCGGATAGACCGAGGATGCCGGCGCGGCGATCATGCCCGCCAGCGCGGCCAGCGCGACGCCGGCTGCAAACACGATGCGGTACAGCAGCCGGATGTTGATGCCCAGTCCGCGCACCATGTCGCGGTTGCTGGCGCCGGCGCGGATCATCATGCCCAGCCGGGTGCGGTTGACCACGAAGTACAGGCCGATCGCGACCACCAGGCAGGCCGCCGAGGCGAACAGGTTGTAGACCGGATAAGTCATCAGGTCGCCCAGCGCAAAGCCGCCGGACAGCCACGGCGGCGCCTTCACGCCATGCACGTCATTGCCCACCAGCAGGCTGCGCAATTCCTCGAACACCAGGATCAGCGAATAGGTCATCAACACTTGCTGCAAGTGATCGCGTTGATACAGGTAACTGAAGAACAGCCATTCAAGCAGATAGCCGAAGATCGCAGCCAGCAGCACGCCAACCAGCATCTGCAGCAGGAACTGGTCGCCGAACAGCGGCGCCATCACGAAGGCCATGTAGGCGCCGATCATGTAGAAGCTGCCGTGCGCCAGGTTGATCACGCCCATGATCCCGAAGATCAGCGTCAGCCCGCTGGCCACGAGAAACAGCAGCAGGCCGTATTGGACCGCGTTCAGGCATTGGACTAGAAAGGTGGGGAGATCCATTGGGTGCTTCGTTGGGTGGTACGGGTGGTGCTGTGGTGGGTGGCGGGGAGTGGGTGGTGGGAGGTGGGTGTGGTGGCGTGGTGTGCTACGGAACCCCATCCCCCCCTTGCAGGGCGCGTCTGCGCTTGCAAGCGCAGACCGTTCCGCAGGCGGGCAGCATGCTGCCCGAAACCCCTGCTACACCCCCCGCCCTCCCTCACATCACATCTTGCATCCACGCCCCGGATCCGCCAACTGCTTGATGGCCACCCCTTGGTACTCGTTGAGCTTGCCCTTCACCTGCCGCGTATAAATATCCTGGATCGGATTATGCGCAGCCGACAGCTTGAATTTCCCCCGCGGGCTGTCGATTTCCGCTTTCTCCATGCCAGCCACCACCTGGTTCATCTTCTTGATGTCGCCATTGGCGGCCTTCAGGCCGGCCAGCAGCATTTGCGCCGCGTCGTAGCCCTGGACTGCATAGACGTCGGCATTGGCCTTGTAGGTCTTGGCGAAATTCAGCCGGAACGCCTTGTCGCGCGGATTGTTCAGGTTGTCCGCATAGTGCAAGGTGGTGATCATGCCCTGCGCTGCCTCGCCCTGGCCTTCCAGCGTGCCGTCGGTCAGGAATCCCGGCCCGTACAGCGGGATCGTCTTGTTCAGGCCGGCAGCCGCATAGTCCTTCACGAACTTGACCGCGCCGCCACCCGCGAAGAACGAGTACACCGCATCCGGCTTTTGTGATGCGATCTGGGTCAGCAGCGCCTGGAATTCCACATTCGGGAAGGGCAGGGTCAGGTTCTGCACCACCTTGCCGCCGCCTTTTTCAAAGCCCTCGGCAAAACCTTTCACCGATTCATTGCCGGCCGCATAGTTCCAGGTCAGCGTAATGGCTTTCTTGTGTCCCTTCTTGGCTGCTACCTCGCCCATTGCATAGGCCGGCTGCCAGTTGGAGAAAGAACTGCGGAACACGGTCTTGCTGCACATCGGCCCGGTGATGGCGTCGGCGCCCGCATTCGGAATGATCAGCAGCGTGTTGTTTTCCTTGGCCGCGCGCGCCATCGCCAGCGCCACGCCCGAGTGCACGGTGCCGACCACCACATCGACCTGGTCGCGCTTGATCAGCTTGTTGACGTTGTCCGTCGCCTTGGACGGCTCGGACTCGTCGTCCACCTTGAAATACTGGATTTCGCGGCCGGCCAGCTTGCCCCCCTGTTCCTGCACATACAGCTTGAAACCATTCTCGATCATGTTGCCCAGGCTGGCATAGGTGCCGGTGTAGGGCAGCATGAAGCCGACCTTGATCGGGCCGGTTTGCGCATGGCTGTAGCCGCACAGCGTCAGCGCGGCTGCCGCCATTGCCAGGCGGATGGATGGGTGTCGCAGTTGCATGGAGTCTCCTTGTGGGCTTGCTGGTTTTTTTCGGTTGTTCTGGTTGGGCGCTTCGGTTTTTTGCCCGGAATTGCCTGGATCTACTTGTCCCGTGAGTCCGGCTGCGCCGGCCTTCCTGGCAACTGGCTGATAATGAAGTTTCCCGCCTCCCGGGTCAATGCTTCCGGCTGGTCCCGGTGCGGCGAATGACCGCAGTCCGACAGGGCCACGATTTTTGCATGGGGCACGCGGCGGGCAATGCCCTTGACCTGTTCCATGGTTCCGTATTCATCGTTCTCGCCCTGCACGGCCAGCAGCGGGCAGGTGATGTTTTTCAGTTCGTCCTCGATGCTCCACTGCCGGAACTCTGGTTTCAGCCACACGTCGTTCCAGCCATAGAAAACCGAATCGACGTCGGCATGGTAGCGCGCCAGCCCGGCCCGCATGCCCCGGCCCCCCTGTTCGTAAACCGGGCGCGCCGCGGCAATGCCGGCGACGGTCAGGTCTTCCACCAGGATGTGCGGCGCCACCACCACCGCGCCGGCCAGCTGGTCGGGAAGCCGCGCGGCAAAGATCAGTGCGATCGAGGCGCCGTCGCTGTGGCCAAACAGCCAGGGCCGGGAAATTCCCAGGTGCCGCAGCAGCGCCGGCAGCAATTCGGTCGCCTGGCGGTGCATGAAATCCATCTGCGGCAATTCGTCGCGCGGGCGCGGCGTCGAATGGCCGTGCCCATAGCGCGAATAGACCAGCCCCTTGAAGCCGAAAGCACGGCAGAACTGCTCGGGGTAGTCCTTCCACATCGAGATCGAACCCAGCCCCTCGTGCAGGAACACGACCACCGGCATCGAAGAATCGGGGTCGCCGACCCACTGGTATTCCAGCGAGATCGGGCGGCCGTTCCAGTCCAGGTGTGCCAGGCTTGCGGTGTGCGGGGTGTCGAGCGGTTTCGGGTTGCTTGCCATCTTCTATCTTGTGAACTGTATCGTGTATGTTTTGCGTGTCTGTCTTGTGCGTCTGTCTTGCGCGTCTATATTGCGCGTCGTGTTCAGTCCTGCAGCGCGCGCAGCTTGAAGCGCTGGATCTTGCCGGTGGCGGTTTTCGGCAACTCGTCGACGAAATGTATCTCGCGCGGGTACTTGTGCGGCGCCAGCCGTGTCTTGACGAAGCCTTTCAAGTCTTCCTTCATCGCCTCGTTCTGCTGCTGGCCGGCGCGCAGCACCACATAGGCCACGGTCCTGGTCAGCCCCTGTTGGTCGGTGCGGCCGATCACGGCCGATTCCAGCACGCCGGGGTGCGCGATCAGGGCCGATTCCACTTCGATCGGCGACACATATTGTCCGCTCACCTTCAGCATGTCATCGCTGCGGCCGGCATAAGTGTAATAGCCTTGCTCGTCCAGCACGTACTTGTCGCCGCTCTTTACCCACTCGCCCTGGAAGGTGCTGCAGCTTTTTTCGCGACTGTTCCAGTACAGCAGCGCCGCGCTCGGTCCCTTGATATACAGGTCGCCGACTTCGCCGGTGCCCACCGGATGGCCGTCATCGCTGCGCAGCGCGACTTCATAGCCTGGCACCGGCTTGCCGGTGGCGCCATAGCGAATGTCGCCCGGACGGTTCGACAGGAAGATGTGCAGCATTTCGGTAGAGCCCAGGCCATCCAGTATATGGGCGCCAAAATGGGCATGGAATTTCTCGCCGACCTCGCGCGGCAGCGCCTCGCCGGCGGAAGCGCAGACTCGCATCGCCACCTGCTCGCGCGCAGGCAGCGCATCCGAGGCCAGCATTGCCACATACAGCGTCGGCACGCCGCAGAAAACGGTCGGCTTGTACTTCACCAGCCGCTCGAAGATGGCGGCTGGGGTGGGGCGTTCGGCCATCAGGATCACGGTGGCGCCCGCGAACAGGGGGAAGGTCAACGCATTGCCCAAGCCGTAGGCGAAGAACAGTTTCGCCGCCGAGAACACGACGTCGTCCTCGCGCACGCCCAGCACCGGCTGCCCGTACAGCGCGGCAGTCCAGTACAGGTTGGCATGGCTATGCACCGTGCCCTTGGGTCGGCCGGTCGAACCGGAGGAATACAGCCAGAACGCGAACTGGTCCGCATGGGTGTCGGCATTGCCGTCGACCGGCAGCGGCGGCTCGGCCAGCAGTTGCGTGAAGGGAAGGGCGCCGGATGGCAGCGCCTGCATGTCGCCGGCAAGCACCAGTTGCGGTGAACGGCCGCTTTCCGCGATGGCCTGGCTGACCGTGGCGCACAAGGGGGCCGAAGCGATCACCACCCGGGCTTCGCTATGCGCCAGCATGTACGCGTAGTCCGCCGCCGGCAGCAGGGTATTGACCGGCACCGGCACGATTCCGGCGAACAACGCGCCCAGGAAGGCCACCGGCATGTCGACCGTGTCGAGCATGACAAGCATCACCCGTTCCTCGGGCCGCAGGCCCAGCGCCAGCAGCCCCGCAGCGCAGCGCCGTACCCGCTCGTCCAGCTCGCCATAGCTCATCCGGCGCGTGTCGTCGATATAGGCCGGCTTGGCCGCGCGGCCGCGGTTGATGTCAAGAATGTAGCGCGCAAAATTGAAGCGCTCGGGCAGCGCGCTCGGGTGTTCCATGCATGTCTCCTTGCGGCGTGCCGTCCGGCGGCGCGTCCTGTTTTTTGTACTGCGCTGTGTGCTGGTTTGGTGCAGGCTTTTTGAGCTTGGTGCCGACCAGGCATTGGCGTACCTGCATCCGTGCCATACGTGCACCCCTGTCGTCCCTGCCGGTCTGATCTGCATCCGAACTGGAATGCGGAACTGTAATGCATTGAAATCGAGTTTAAATGCAATATGTTGCGCAGGTCAAGGACGTGGCGGATAATATGCTTCATTGCAAATCAGCAGGCGCGAGCCGCTTCATCATGCCCGAGCTGGACCAAGAAAATGACAAGGATCTGCACCTGAAGGATCCATTCCTGACTGCGCTTGGCGAGCGCCTGAAGATGCTGCGCTCCCGCCGCGGCATGACCCGCAAGGCGCTGGCGCGCATGGCCGACGTTTCCGAGCGCCACATTGCCAATGTCGAGTCCGGTGTCGGCAATGCGTCGATCCAGTTCCTGCGGCAGCTGACGGTGGTGCTCAACTGCACCCTGGCCGAAATGATCGGCGACGAGACCGCGTCCTCGCCCGAGTGGCTGATGATCCGTGAGATCCTGCGCGGCCGCTCGGAGGAAGAGTTGGCCAAAGCCCGCGCATCATTGGCGCAGGTGTTCGATACGCCCACCAGCGACGCCTCGCGCCGGCAACGCGTCGCGCTGATCGGTTTGCGCGGCGCCGGCAAATCCACGCTGGGCCAGATGCTGGCCGACAACTGGATGGTGCCCTTTGTCGAACTGAACCGGCAGATCGAAGCAATGGCCGGCTGCAGCATCGCCGAGATCCACGCGCTGTATGGACAGAACGCCTACCGCCGCTATGAATACCGTGCCCTGGAAGAAACCATCCGGCGCTTCCCGCGGGCCGTGATCGCCACCCCGGGCGGCATCGTTTCCGAGCCGGCCACCTTCAACCTGTTGCTGTCGCATTGCTTCACGGTATGGCTCAAGGCCGCGCCGGAAGAACACATGGGACGGGTGGTCGCGCAAGGCGACAAGCGGCCCATGGCCGGCAACCGCGAGGCAATGGACGACCTGCGGCACATCCTGGAAAGCCGGGCCGAGTTCTATTCCAAGGCAGACCTGATCCATGACACCAGTGAAATGACGCAGGAGGCCGCGTTCATGGGCCTGGTGGACCAGATGCGGGGCAAGGCATTGATCCAGGATCAGCTGCGGGCATAGCGGGGCCGAACCGGGAGTGCATTTGATTTCTTGACCGGTTCCGAAACATGCAATATAGTTCCTGCACAGTAGTCCCCGTGCAGCATATTGCCTCTGAGGAAACCGATGTCCCAGCCCCCAGTCAACTATCAGACCACGCCAGGCCAGTACAAACACTGGGTCATGGCTTTCGACGGCCCGATCGCGACGCTGACCATGAGCGTCAACGAAGACGGCGGCCTGCGCGAAGGCTACAAGCTCAAGCTCAATTCCTACGACCTCGGTGTCGACATTGAACTGTACGACGCGGTCCAGCGCATCCGCTTCGAGCATCCGGAAGTGCGCACGGTGGTGCTGGCCAGCGGCCTCGACCGCATCTTCTGCTCCGGCGCCAATATCTTCATGCTGGGCAAGTCCACCCATGCCTGGAAGGTCAACTTCTGCAAATTCACCAATGAAACCCGCAACGGGCTGGAAGACTCCAGCCGCCATTCGGGACTGAAATTCGTGGCCGCCGTGAATGGCGCCTGCGCTGGCGGCGGCTATGAACTGGCTGCTGCCTGCGACGAAATCGTGCTGGTGGACGACCGCTCGTCGTCGGTGAGCCTGCCTGAAGTGCCGCTGCTTGGCGTGCTGCCCGGCACCGGCGGATTGACCCGCCTGACCGACAAGCGCCATGTCCGGCACGACCATGCCGACATTTTCTGCACCACCTCCGAAGGCGTGCGCGGCCAGCGCGCCAAGGACTGGCGCCTGGTCGACCATATCGCCAAGCCGGCCCAGTTCCAGCAGTTCGTGCGCGAACGCGCGCTGGCTTTGGCAGCGGCCAGCGACCGTCCGGCCAACGGGCGCGGCGTAGCGCTGCCGCCGCTGCAGCGCAGCCAGACTGAAAACGGCGTCGAATACACCCATGTCAGCGTCGCCATCGACCGCAAGGCGCGCACCGCAACCCTGACCGTCAAGGCGCCAGCCGGCGCCCAGCCAACTGACATTGCCGGCATCGAAGCCGCCGGCGCCGCCTGGTGGCCGCTGCAGATGGGGCGCGAGCTGGACGACCTGATCCTGCATCTGCGCACCAACGAACTGGATATCGGCACCTGGCTGTTGAAGACCTCCGGCGATCCCCATGCCATGCTGGAGATGGACGCCACGCTGCTGGCCAATCAGTCGCACTGGCTGGTGCGCGAAACCATCGGCCTGCTGCGCCGCACCTTCGCCCGTCTCGACGTTTCCTCGCGCACCATGTTCGCGCTGATCGACGAGGGCTCCTGCTTTGTCGGCACGCTGCTCGAACTGGCGCTGGCCGCCGACCGCAGCTACATGCTGGCGCTGCCGGACACGCCCGAAGCCGCACCGCGCATCGTGCTGTCGGACATGAACTTCGGTGTCTTGCCCATGGTCACAGGCCAGTCGCGCCTGGCGCGCCGTTTCTATGAAGAAGAACCGGCAATGGCAGCCGCGCGCGAAGCGAAGCAGCAGCCGCTGGATCACGCGCGGGCCATGGCGCTCGGCCTGGTCACATCCGACCCGGACGACCTCGACTGGACCGACGAAATCCGCCTGGCAGTCGAAGAGCGCGCCTCGATGTCGCCCGACGCCCTGACCGGGCTGGAAGCCAACCTGCGCTTCAATGGCCGCGAAACCATGGAGACCCGCATTTTCGGCCGGCTGTCGGCTTGGCAGAACTGGATCTTCGTCCGCCCCAATGCCGTCGGCGAATTGGGCGCACTGAAGGTCTACGGCAGCGGCAACAAAGCCCAGTTCGACATGAATCGCGTATAGATCCAAAAAAGTTCCACGTTCAGATCCAGATACAGACCCAAGCACAGATACACATACAGACATGCGCCCACAGCGCAATGCATGAAACTCCCGAGGAGACACCGTGAGCACGATCGATTACAGCGAAAAAATTCCGAACAACGTCAACCTGTCGCAAGACCGCACGCTGCAGCGCGCGCTCGAACACTGGCAGCCGAACTACCTGCAATGGTGGCGCGACATGGGACCGGAAGGCTCGGTGGATTACGACGTCTACCTGCGCACGGCGGTCAACGTCACGCCCGAAGGCTGGGCGCATTTTGGCCACGTCAAGATGCCGGACTACCGCTGGGGCATTTTCCTGGCCCAGGCGGAGCAGGACCGCAAGGTGAATTTCGGCGAGCACAAGGGCGAGAATGCCTGGCAGGACGTGCCCGGCGAGCACCGCGCCAACCTGCGCCGCATGATCGTGACCCAGGGCGACACCGAACCCGCTTCGGTCGAGCAGCAGCGCCACCTGGGCCTGACCGCCCCCTCCAACTACGACCTGCGCAACCTGTTCCAGGTCAACGTGGAAGAGGGCCGTCACCTGTGGGCCATGGTCTACCTGCTGCACAAATATTTCGGGCGCGACGGCCGCGAGGAAGCCGAAGAACTGCTGCAGCGCAATTCCGGCGACCAGGACAAGCCGCGCATCCTTGGCGCATTCAACGAGAAGACGCCGGACTGGCTGGCCTTCTTCATGTTCACCTATTTCACCGACCGTGACGGCAAGTTCCAGCTGTGCGCACTGGCCGAATCCGGCTTCGACCCGCTGTCGCGCACCACCCGCTTCATGCTGACCGAAGAAGCGCACCACATGTTCGTCGGCGAATCCGGCGTGGCGCGCGTGCTCAACCGTACCTGCCAGGTGATGAAGGAATTCGGCATCGAGGATCCGGCACAAGTGCGCGCCAAGGGTGTGATCGACCTGCCGACCATACAGCGCTACCTGAACTTCCACTTCAGCGTGACCATCGACCTGTTCGGCGCCGACCAGTCCTCCAACGCCGCGACCTTCTACACCACCGGTCTCAAGGGCCGTTATGAAGAGACCAAGCGCAGCGATGACCACCTGCTCAAGGACAACAGCTACAAGATTCTTGAAGTGGTAAATGGCCGGCTGGTGGAGAAAGAAGTGCCGATGCTGAATTCGCTCAACGAAGTGCTGCGCGACGACTACATCCGCGATTCGGTTGCCGGCGTCGGCCGCTGGAACAAGGTGCTGGAAAAGAATGGCGTCAGCTTCCGCCTGCAGACCCCGCACAAGGCCTTCAACCGCAAGATCGGCACCTTCGCCAATATTCGCGTCGCACCGGACGGCAGCGTGGTTTCCGAGGCAGAATGGCAGGCAAATGTGAACAACTGGTTGCCGAGCGACGAAGACCGTGCCTATGTAGCTTCGCTGATGGGGCGGGTGGTCGAGCCGGGCAAGATGGCAAACTGGATTGCACCGCCGCCGATCGGGATCAACCGGCAGCCGATTGATTTTGAATATATCCGGTTTAACTGACGAGTATCGAACGCAACTATCTGCTCCCTCCCCTTGAAAGGGAGGGAGCGTTCATGGCTTGCGCAAGCCGGTGCCCTTGCCCCGCCCGAACCTTTTCCCGCATCTCACCCCGCCCACGCCGATGAACGCTCCCGAACAAGTCATACTCCTTCGCCAGCACCTGATCGACCCCGAAGTCTGCATCCGCTGCAACACCTGCGAAGAGACTTGCCCGATCGATGCCATCACGCATGACGAGCGCAACTATGTCGTCAACGCCGACATCTGCAATGCCTGCAATGCCTGCATCTCGCCCTGTCCGACCGGCTCGATCGACAACTGGCGCACGGTGCTGCGCGCCTCCGCCTATTCGATCGCCGAGCAACTGACCTGGGACGAATTGCCTGCCCAGCAGGAGCTGCCGGCCGAAGGTGCGCTCCAGGTTGAGCCTGAGGCCGAGTCCGCGCCTGCCCCGGCAGACGGTACCGCACTCGCCGCGGTTGTGGACGGCCAGCAGGTCAATGCCGCGACCACCAGCACATCGCAGGTTCCGCCCTGGTCCGCAGCCCATCCCTACCTGAATCTCTACAACCTGAAACGTCCGGTCACAGCGACCGTCGCCGGCAACTTCAGGCTGACCGCTCCCGATGCCGACAGCGATGTGCGCCACATCGTGCTCGACTTCGGCACCTGCTTCTTCCCGGTGCTGGAAGGCCAGTCGATCGGCATCCTGCCGCCGGGCACCGATGCCAGCGGCAAGCCGCACTACCTGCGCATGTACTCGGTAGCCAGTGCGCGCGACGGCGAACGCGAGGGCTACAACAACCTGTCGCTGACAGTAAAGCGGGTCGAAACGGATCATGAGGGCAAGCCCGTGCGCGGCGTCGCCTCCAACTATCTGTGCGACCTGCAAAAGGGCGATACGGTGCAGGTGACCGGCCCCTTCGGCACCAACTTCCTGATGCCCAACCACGCCGGCTCCAACATCCTGATGATCTGCACCGGCACCGGGTCGGCACCAATGCGCGCGATGACAGAACACCGCCGCCGCATGTTCGCCAAAGGCAAGCCGCTGGATGGCAAGCTGACGCTGTTCTTCGGCGCCCGCAAGCCGGAGGAACTGCCCTATTTCGGGCCGCTGCTGAAGCTGCCGTCTGAATTCATCGACATGCACCTGGCATTTTCACGCGTATCCGGCCAGCCGCGCGCCTATGTGCAAGACAAGATCCGCGCCGCCAGCCAGCGGGTGGCTGAACTCCTGCGCGGAGATACCTACGTCTACATCTGTGGCCTGAAGGGAATGGAAGCCGGCGTGATGGAAGCAATGCAAGAAGTCTGCAGCGCTAACCAGATCGACTGGCCCGCCTTGCACGCGAAGATGGTCGCCGAAGGGCGGTTCCATGTGGAGACGTATTAGTCCTGGGGTCACGTAGTCTTGGGGTCAGGTCTTGACTTTTACTGCACAATCGTTCGGTACAGTACATATCGAGATCTGACCCCATGCTCGCCATATTCGATTTGGCGGCTTACTGGCTTGCGGGTCGTGTGGCTGGGTTTGATGGTTGTGGTTGTGAAGCCGGGAGACACCCCGGCGGGTGTGTTCCTTTCTTTTAGAAAAAGAAAGGAACCAAAGAAAAAACGTCAACACCCACTTGGCCAACGCCCGCTTCGATAGGCAACCAGACTCGGACGCCTGGGCCGAACCAGTGCGACGTTCGCGAGGAAAGTCCTGCCACACGTTCGCCTCTGACCGGGATCAGCCAACCCGCTTCAATGCCGCCGACCGCACACCACCGCTCGTTGACTCCCAATTATTTTCGAAGCTGCTAATTGATTCTTGAGGTCGGGCTGTCAAGGGGCAAGGCGTCTTGGAAATTTTGGGCCATACTTCGCTGTTCCTTGCCTTTCTTCGAACAGCCCCATCGCTTGTTTGAAGCTTCGAAAGCCATCAGTCCTGGGGTCAGGTCTTGACTTTTACTGCACAACCGTTCGGTACAGTACATATCGAGATCTGACCCCATGCTCGCCATATTCGATTTGGCGGCTTACTGGCTTGCGGGTCGTGTGGCCGGGTTTGATGGTTGTCGTTGTGAAGCCGGGAGACACCCCGGCGGGTGTGTTCCTTTCTTTTAGAAAAAGAAAGGAACCAAAGAAAAAACGTCAACACCCACTTGGCCAACGCCCGCTTCGATAGGCAACCAGACTCGGACGCCTGGGCCGAACCAATGCGACGTTCGCGAGGAAGGTCCTGCCACCCGTTCGCCTCTGACCGGGATCAGCCAACCCGCTTCAATGCCGCCGATCGCACACCACCGCTCGTTGACTCCCAATTATTTTCGAAGCTGCTAATTGATTCTTGAGGTCGGCTTGCCAAGGGGCAAGGCGTCTTGGAAATTTTGGGCCATACTTCGCTGTTCCTTGCCTTTCGTCGAACAGCCCCATCGCTTGTTTGAAGCTTCGAAAACCATTAAGAGTCAACGGTGCGCCGGGCATCGGTATAAGACACTTCATGTAGTCCTGGGGTCAGGTCTTGACTTTTACTGCACAACCGTTCGGTACAGTACATATCGAGACCTGACCCCATGCTCGCCATATTTGATTTGGCGGCTTACTGGCTTGCGGGTGGTTTGGCTGGGTTTGATGGTTGTCGTTGTGAAGCCGGGAGACACCCCGGCGGGTGTGTTCCTTTCTTTTAGAAAAAGAAAGGAACCAAAGAAAAAACGTCAACACCCACTTGGCCAACGCCCGCTTCGATAGGCAACCAGACTCGGACGCCTGGGCCGAACCAATGCGACGTTCGCGAGGAAGGTCCTGCCACACGTTCGCCTCTGACCGGGATCAGCCAACCCGCTTCAATGCCGCCGACCGCACACCACCGCTCGTTGACTCCCAATCATTTTCGAAGCTGCTAATTGATTCTTGAGGTCGGGCTGCCAAGGGGCAAGGCGTCTTGGAAATTTTGGGCCATACTTCGCTGTTCCTTGCCTTTCGTCGAACAGCCCCATCGCTTGTTTGAAGCTTCGAAAACCATTAAGAGTCAACGGTGCGCCGGGCATCGGTATAAGACACTTCATGGGGTTGGCTGATTAGGTAAGCGGCACCCAGCCGAGGGATCATCACTCGCGAACGTCGCACTGGATTAGCCCAGACATCCGAGTCTGGTTGCCTATCGAAGCGAGCGTTGGCCAAGTGGGTTTTGACTTTGGTTTCTTTGGTGACTTTCTTTTCCAAAAGAAAGTTACACACCCGCCGGGGTGTCTCCCGGCTTCACAACCACAACCACCAAACCCAGCCACACGCCCCGCAAGCCAAAAAGCCGCAAAACCGCAAAACCACAAAACCACAAAACCGCCAACCCACGGAATTGGGCAACGATCACCTTTCAATCAAGCGGCCTCCTACGCCACCGCCGGCGACCGGCAAATCTCCTCCACCAGCTCCCGCGCATACTGCGGCAATCCCTCCAGATCCTGCACCAGCACGCTGCGCTCCCGCACCGCCCACGGTTCGGAAAGCTCCACCAGCGCCAGCCTGGTCGTAGCAGAAAGCCGCAGGGCCGCGGAATAGGGCAGGATCCCGATTCCGACGTCCGCCTCCACCATCCGGCACATGGCTTCGAAGCCGCGCACCTGTATGCGCAGCTGCAGGCGTTGTCCGATTTCGGCGACCATGCGGTTCAGGAAATGCTGCAGCGTGCTGCCCTCATGCAGTCCGATATGCGGAAAATCCAGCGTCTCGGCGAACGAGATCTTGCCCGCCTTTGCCAATGGATGCTCCACCGCCGTCGCCAGCACCAGCCGGTCGGTAGAGAAATTGATGATGTGCAGTCCCTGCGCCTGTATCGTCCCGGCGGCGATGCCGATGTCCGCCGTACCCTCTTGCACGCCGCGCACGATCTCCTGGTTCAGGCGCTCTTCCAGCGCCACGTTCACCTGCGGATAACGCGCCAGGAAGCGACCCAGGACCTCGGGCATGAATTCGGTCACCGCCGTGGTGTTGGCGAAAATGCGGATATGGCCCTTGATGCCATTGTTATATTCCTGCATCTCGCTCTTGAGCCGCTCCACCTGCTGCATGATCTGCTGCGCGTTGCGCAGCAGCGTCTCGCCCGCCGGCGACAGTTGCACGCCTTTGTTCTCGCGGTACAGCAAGCGCATGCCGAAGCGCGATTCCAGTTCCTTCATGCGGGCGCTGGCAGCGCCCAGCGACAGGTGCATCCGTTCGGCAGCACGGGTCATGCTTTTGTGTTCGGCTATGTGAATGAACAAGCGCAGGTCGGTCAGATCGAAGAGCATGGGTTTTTCCGGTTCCAGTCGCGTGATTTTACGCTCTTGCGAGGCATCCATTCCCGATCCATCAGCCCGGCTGAACCCCCCCTTCAGAAAAAGCAGATTGCCGCCTGCTGCCAGCGCCGCCACAATTACGGCACTTTTATAATGAGGTGAGCATGGTATCTGACGCATTTGACATCACCCTGCTGAAGCAATGGGTTGGCAAAACTGAAACAGTCGATGACGTGGTCGACCTCGGAAAACTGCGCGCGCTGGCCGCAACCCTGGACCGCGAGCCGCCGGCGGACAACATGCTGCCGCCCTTGTGGCACTGGACGCATTTCTGGCCGATTGCGCCCGCTTCCCAGATTGGCGAAGATGGCCACCCCAAGCGCGGCGGTTTCCTGCCGCCAGTGCCGCTGCCGCGCCGCATGTGGGCCGGCGGACGCCTGCAATTCCACGCGCCGCTGCCGGTCGGCGCCGCCATCTCGCGTAAATCGACCATTCTCGATGTCGCCGCAAAAAGCGGCGCGACCGGGCATCTTGCATTCGTCACCGTCGGCCACGAAGTGTCGGTCAACGGCACCGTGGCGCTGACTGAAGAACACGACATCGTCTACCGTGACATGCCGCCGCCCGGCGCGCCCGCTGCCCAGGGCAAGCCGGCGCCCGCAGGCGAGGCCTGGTCGCGCACCATCCATCCCGACCCGGTTTTGCTGTTTCGTTATTCCGCATTGACCTTCAACGGCCACCGCATCCACTACGACCGCACGTATGTCACCCAGGTAGAAGGCTATCCAGGGCTGATCGTGCATGGACCGCTGATCGCGACCCTGCTGGTCGACCTGCTGTACCGAAACCTGCCGGATGCTACGCTCAAGAGCTTCAGCTTCCGTGCCGTCGGACCGCTGTTCGACATCGAGCCGTTCACCGTTTGCGGCTTGCCGCAAGGAGACGGCAAGACAGTGCGCCTGTGGGCAAAGAACGTGCGCGGCGAACTGGCCATGCAGGCCGAAGCAGTGATCGCCTGAGCCGGCAGCCATGCGCCGAACGACCAATTTAATCTGATCATCCATTCCACATCGAGACAAGAAAATGAGCCACGACAATAACTACCAGGACATCCGTGACGGCGTTCGCAGTCTGTGCGAACAATTCCCGCAAGAATATTTCCGCAAGACCGACGAGCAGCGCGCCTATCCAGCCGAGTTCGTCGAAGCACTGACCAAGGCCGGCTGGATGGCCGCGTTGATCCCGCAGGAATACGGCGGCTCCGGCCTGTCGCTGACCGAGGCCACGGTGATCATGGAAGAAATCAACCGTGCCGGCGGCAACTCCGGCGCCTGCCACGGCCAGATGTACAACATGGGCACGCTGCTGCGTCACGGCTCCGAAGCGCAAAAGAATTACTACCTGCCGAAGATCGCTACCGGCGAACTGCGCCTGCAGTCGATGGGCGTGACCGAGCCGACCACCGGCACCGACACCACCAAGATCAAGACTACCGCCGTCAAGAAGGGCGACAAGTATGTGATCAACGGCCAGAAGGTCTGGATCTCGCGCATCCAGCACTCCGACCTGATGATCCTGCTGGCCCGCACCACGCCGCTGGCCGAGGTCAAGAAAAAATCCGAAGGCATGTCGATCTTCCTGATCGACCTGAAGCAGGCAATCGGCAACGGCCTGACCGTCAAGCCGATCATGAACATGGTCAACCACGAGACCAACGAGTTGTTCTTCGAAGACCTGGAAATCCCCGCAGACAGCCTGATCGGTGAAGAAGGGCAGGGCTTCAAGTACATCCTGACCGGCCTGAATGCCGAGCGCATCCTGATCGCCGCCGAGTGCATCGGCGACGGCTACTGGTTCATCGACAAGGTGTCGCAATACTCCAAGGACCGCGTGGTGTTCGGCCGTCCGATCGGACAGAACCAGGGCGTGCAGTTCCCGATCGCCAAGGCCTACGTCAACATCCGTGCCGCCGACCTGATGCGCTACGAAGCAGCCCGCCTGTACGACGCCCACCAGCCCTGCGGCGCCGAAGCCAACATGTCCAAGATGCTGGCCGCCGACGCATCGTGGGAAGCCGCCAACGTCTGCCTGCAGTTCCACGGCGGCTTCGGCTTCGCCAATGAATACGACGTCGAGCGCAAGTTCCGCGAGACCCGCCTGTACCAGGTCGCGCCGATCTCGACCAACCTGATCCTGGCGCACGTCGGCGAGCATGTGCTCGGCCTGCCGCGCTCTTTCTGACCGGAGCAGCAATGAGACCTCTGGACGGCATCAACGTCATTACCCTCGAACACGCGATTGCCGCGCCGTTCTGCACCCGCCAGTTGGCGGACCTGGGCGCCCGCGTCATCAAGATCGAACGGCCCGGCGTCGGCGATTTTGCCCGCGCCTATGACAAACGGGTGCATGGACTGGCCTCGCATTTCGTCTGGACCAACCGCTCGAAGGAAAGCCTGTCGCTCGACGTCAAGCATCCGCAAGCACAAGGCATCTTTGCCGGCCTGCTCGAAAACGCCGACGTGCTGGTGCAGAACCTGGCACCCGGCGCAGCGGCCCGGCTCGGCCTGTCCTACGAAGCGCTGAAGGAGAAATATCCGAAGCTGATCGTGTGCGACATCTCTGGCTATGGCGACGACGGCCCCTATCGCGACAAGAAGGCCTATGACCTGCTGATCCAGAGCGAATCCGGCTTCTTGTCGGTCACCGGCACCCCGGAAGAACCGTCCAAGGCCGGCTGCTCGGTGGCCGACATCGCCGCCGGCATGTACGCCTATACCAACATCCTGGCAGCCCTGCTGCAACGAGGGAAAACCGGCAAGGGATGCCGCATCGACGTCTCGATGCTGGAAGCCATGGTCGAATGGATGAACTACCCGCTCTACTATGCCTTCGAAGGCGCCGAGCCGCCGCCGCGCGCCGGCGCTGCGCACGCCACCATCTACCCCTACGGCCCGTTCCCGGCCGGCGACGGCAAGACCGTCATGCTGGGGCTGCAGAACGAACGCGAATGGGTCACGTTCTGCGAAAAGGTGCTGATGTTGCCGGAGGTCGCGACCGACTTGCGCTTCTCGTCCAATTCCTCCCGCAATTCCTATCGTGCAGAGCTGCGCGCCATCATCGTCGACGTGTTCGGACGCCTGAACTCCGAGCAAGTCATCGAACGGCTGGAAGAGGCGCAGATCGCCAACGCCAAGCTCAACGACATGCACGACGTCTGGAACCACCCGCAGTTGAAGGCGCGCGATCGCTGGACCGAAGTCGGCACCCCGGCCGGGCCCATCCCCGCGCTGCTGCCGCCAGGCGTGCCCAACACCTATGTTCCCCGCATGGACCCGGTTCCGGCATTAGGGGAACATACGGATTCGATATTGGCGGAACTGGGATACGATCAGCAGCAAATCGAGGCATTGAAAAAAGAAAAAGCGGTCTGACCGCAGACAAGGAGAACACTGATGACTGACCACCCAAGCCGGGTACTGGCCACATTTGCCGCCAACCTGCAATTCGAAGACATTCCTGCCGCCGTCGTGCGCCGTACCGAAGACCTGCTGCTTGACTGGTTCGGTTCGGCAATCGCCGGCAAGGGCGCGCGTCCGGTCGAGATCATCGAGCAATTCGCGCTGGCGATGGGCCCCACCGACGGCCAATCCGAAGTGCTGATCTCGCGCCGCATGAGCTCGCCGTTGTTCGCGGCGATGGTCAACGCAGCTTCCTCGCATTTCGCCGAACAGGACGACCTGCACAACAGCTCGGTGCTGCACCCGGCGACCGTGGTGTTCTCGCCGGCGCTGGCCGTGGCGCAGGCCATCGGCGCCTCCGGCCGCGAATTGCTGACGGCATCGGTTGCCGGCTACGAAGTCGGCATCCGCGTCGGTGAATTCCTTGGCCGCTCGCACTACAAGATCTTCCACACCACGGCCACCGTCGGCACCGTGGCTGCCGCCGCCGCAGTCGGCCGCCTGCTCAAGCTCTCCCCCGAAAAAATGCTGCACGCCTTCGGCTCGGCCGGCACGCAAGCTGCCGGCCTGTGGGAATTCCTGCGCGACGCCGCCGACTCCAAGCAATTGCATACCGCCAAAGCGGCCGGCAATGGCCTGATGGCTGCCTATATCGCCGACAAGGGTTTCACCGGCGCCCTGCACATACTGGAAGGGGCGCAGGGCATGGCCGCCGGCATGTCCACCGACGCCGATCCGTCGCGCCTGACCGACCGCCTGGGCGAGCGCTGGGCCACCGCCGAAACCTCGTTCAAATTCCATGCTTCTTGCCGCCATACCCATCCCGCAGCCGATGCGCTGCTGGAGGTCATGACCAGCCACAAGCTGCGTCCGGAGCAGGTGCGCCGCGTCATCACCCGCGTGCACCAGGGCGCGATCGACGTGCTGGGACCGGTGGTCGATCCGCAGACCGTGCACCAGTCCAAGTTCTCGATGGGCACCGTGCTGGGCCTGATCGCCAATTACGGCAAGGCCGGCCTGGGCGAATTCCAGCAGTTCTACCGCGACCCGGCCGTCATCGCTTTCCGCGACAAGGTCGAAATGGTGCTCGACAAGGATGTCGACAGCGCCTATCCGGCGCGCTGGATCGGCAAGGTCACGGTCGAGACCGTTGACGGCGCCAGCATCGATTGCCGTGTTGACGAACCCAAGGGCGATCCCGGCAACACGCTGTCGCGCCAGGAGCTCGAAGACAAGGCATTGCGCCTGGCAGCCTTCTCCGGCGGCGCCACTCCCGCTGAAATGGGACGCGTGTTCGAACGTCTGTGGAACATCGAACAGGCCGACAAGGTCGGACGCTTGCTGTGAGCGGCATTCACCGTTCCTACCTGTTCGTTCCGGGCAATCGTCCGGAACGCTTCGACAAGGCCCTGGCGTCCGGCGCGGACGCCGTCATCATCGACCTTGAAGATGCCGTGCAACCCGCCGAAAAAGCCAGCGCCCGCGAAAGCGTCAGGACCTGGCTGAATGCAGAGCGCAGCGTCTACCTGCGCATCAACGCCGCCGATTCCGCATGGTTTCGCGAGGACCTGGAACTGTGCGGCCTGCCCGGCGTAACCGGCATCGTGCTGCCCAAGGCCGAGCGCACCAGCGACATCGACACCCTGGTCGGCGCCGGTGCCCGCCAGGTGTTGCCGCTGATAGAGACCGCACAGGGAATGTGGAACGCCAGCCAGCTGGCCCGCCAACCGCAGGTGCTGCGGCTGCTGTTCGGCACCATCGACTTCAATGTCGACATGGGCATAGACGGCGAAGATGACGAGTTGCTGTACTTCCGTTCCCAGCTGGTATTGCTGTCGCGCGTGGCTGGCATACAAGCGCCGGTCGATGGCGTCACCACCGAAATCGACGACCAGCACGCCGTATCTCACGACACCGAACGCGGCCGCCGGCTCGGCTTCGGCGCCAAGCTTTGCATCCATCCGAAGCAGGTGCCGCACGTCAACGCCAGTTTCATGCCGACCAGCGAGCAAGTGGACTGGGCGCGCAGGGTGCTAGCCGCGGCAAGCAAGTCGGACGGCGCTGCAATCGCGGTCGATGGCAAGATGGTCGACCGTCCGGTTATACTGAAAGCAAGGGAGATTCTTGCCGAATCGGAGCGCAGGGCCGGCGCCGGTCTGGCAAGGCAATAACATCCTGTAATACCAAGCCAACTATAAAATCCAATAAATACCCTAGGAGAGATCCATGTTTTTCAAACCATTCCACGTTGTCGCGCTGGTTGCGGCATTGAGCTCGGCCGCGGCTTTCGCCCAGGCGCCGATCGTCATCAAGTTCAGCCACGTCACCACCAACGATACGCCAAAGGGCAAGGGCGCCGACCGCTTCAAGGAGCTGGCCGAGAAAGCGACCAAGGGCCGTGTCAAGGTCGAGGTCTATCCGAACAGCACCCTGTACAAGGACAAGGAAGAACTCGAAGCCCTGCAACTGGGCGCCGTGCAGATGCTGGCGCCCTCGCTGGCAAAATTCGGCCCGCTCGGTGTCAAGGAATTCGAAGCCTTCGACATTCCCTACATTTTTCCGAGCAAGGACGTGCTGTACCGCGTGACCGAAGGCCCGGTTGGCAAGAGTCTGCTGAAGAAGCTTGAGACCAAAGGCATCACCGGCCTGTCGTACTGGGACAACGGCTTCAAGGTAATGACTTCCAACAAGCCGCTGCGTCATCCGGCCGATTTCAAGGGCCAGAAGATGCGCATCCAGTCGTCCAAGGTACTGGACGCGCAGTTCCGCGCACTCGGCGCCAATCCGCAGGTGATGGCATTCTCCGAGGTGTACCAGGCGATGCAGACCGGCGTGGTGGATGGTGGCGAGAACACCCCGTCCAACGTCTATACGCAAAAGATGCACGAGGTGCAGAAGCACCTGACCGTGTCTGACCATGGCTATATCGGCTACGCAGTGATCGTCAACAAGAAGTTCTGGGACGGTCTGCCGGCAGACATCCGCGGCCAGCTCGAAGGCGCGATGAAGGAAGCCACTCGCTATGCCAATGCCATTGCCCAGACTGAAAACGCGCAGGCGCTCGATGCCATCAAGAAGTCCGGCAAGACCACCGTCTATGTCCTGAACGACAAAGAGCGTGCCGAATGGCGCAAAGCGCTGCTGCCGGTCCGCAAGAGCGTCGAAGCCCGCGTCGGCAAGGAAGTGCTGCAGGCTGTGGACAAGGAATCGGCTGCGTTGGGCTTCAAGTAAATACAAGCAAGTACGAGCAAGTACAAGCAAGTACAAGTAGTAAGTACGAGCAGGCTTGACACCCCTCCCTGTGAAGGTGAGGGGGCCGGAATGGGTCCATGTGGGTCCATTCCGGCGAACGCACTACTGGCATCGCAATCACTGATCCCAAGTGAACACAATACAGATCACCAGCTGGGAAGAATTCGTCGCCCTGTCCGCCAAGCTGGACGGATGGGCCTTCCGTGGTCACCAGGACGAACGCTGGCCGCTGATCAGTTCGCTGACCCGTTATCTCTACGACTTCATCCCCAATCGCAAGGGCTGGCGCGCCCGCGAAGAACGTGCGATCCGCATTTTCCGGCGCAAGGCGCACAACTACCTTCCCGACGCCAACGTGCTGGACGAAGACCTGCGCTGCCTGGCACTGATGCAGCATCACGGCGCGCCGACGCGCCTTCTCGATTTCACCAAGTCGCCATTCGTAGCGGCTTTTTTTGCGCTTGAAAAAGCCACCTCCAACGCCGCTGTATTCGCGCTCAATACGCCGGTGCTGTACAACGCCACGCCGATAGGCCGGCCCGAACTGAGCCGTGACGAGATCGACCCCCGCCGCAAGGGAAATTTCGAGCGCCACTTCATCGACAATCACGAAGAAGTGATCTGGATCGGCGAGCCGACGCAAATGGACCGCCGGCTGGTGGCGCAGTCAGGCACCTTCGTCCTGCCCGGCGTGATCGACAAATCGCTCGACCAGATCCTGAGCCAGTACGGCACCAACGAAACCCTGATCAGCAAGATCATCCTGCCGCAGGCCATGCGGGAAGAGGCCATGCGGGCCTTGTACCGGATGAACATCACCAATTCGACGCTGTTTCCCGATCTGGAAGGGCTGGCGCGGTCGATTGCGTTCGAGCTTGAGATCATCTGGCCGGGGTTGATTGATGATCCCTCATACAGCATGAGGGCGGGGCCGGATGGGTCGGCTTGCTGAGGTTTTGGTTTGTTTGGTTTGGTTTGGTTTGTTTGGTTTGGTTTGTTTGTCGGTTATTGGCTTGCGGTTCGTATGGCTGGGTTTGATGGTTGTCGTTGTGAAGCCGGGAGACACCCCGGCGGGTGTGTTCCTTTCTTTTAGAAAAAGAAAGGAACCAAAGAAAAAACGTCAACACCCACTTGGCCAACGCCCGCTTCGATAGGCAACCAGACTCGGATGTCTGGGCTAATCCAGTGCCGCGTTCGCGAGAGATGATCCCTCGGCTGTACGCCGCTTACCTAATCAGCCAACCCCATGAAGTGTCTTATACCGATGCCCAGCGCACCGTTGACTCTTAATGTTTTTCGAAGCTTCAAATTGGCGATTGGGGTGGAATGGCTCGGGTCGATCGAACGATGACGCAATGATCAACCGCATTTGGATTAGCTCGCCCGATCACCCGATCACCCGATCACCAGATCACCAGATCACCCGATTACCAGATCACCAGATCATCAGGTCGGCAGGTCGGCAGGTCATCAGGTCATCAGGTCGTCAGGTCATCAGGTCATCAGGTCAATCGCCGATCGTCAATCGTCGATCAGCTCCACGGTGTTTCAATCGTTGTCCGTAGCGATACGTTTTTGACGTACCTCCCGTATACGACGCCCCGAAATCTGATGGGATGGCGGAAAAAGAAGCGTGCTTGTCTGAGCGAAGCGAGTTTGCACGCTTCTCCGCCAGGCCGTCGGATTTTGGGGGG
>NZ_ML708609.1:2677-29213 GCF_008831265.1 Lacisediminimonas profundi | reverse complement strand
TTCGGTCGCGAAGCTCAGGTTGCCGGTACCGATCGTCACCACGGCTTCACCGCCGGAGGCCATACGGGCGCGGTCCGCGAAGCTGACGTCGCCAGTGCCAACCGACAGGGTCAGTTGCTTTGCCGCTGACATCAGCGCATCGGTGCCGAAGCTGACGTCGCCGGTGTTCACGCTCAGCGTCAGGTTCTGGTCGGATGTCATCTCGGCCGAATCCGAAGCCGTGACGTTGCCGACATTCACCGCCATCGTCAGGTCGCCGCCTATGGTACGCATCACTGCATCGCTCGACAGGCTCAGGTTGCCCTGCACGAAGCCGTTCAAGGCGCCGCTGATGATCATCGAAGCGCTGTCGGCCATGCTCAGGTTGCCAGTGGCTACCGTCAGGTCCAGCGAGGCCGCGGTCACCTGTGCCAGCTCGCCCATCAGCATGGAGCCGAGGTCCGCGGAAATCATCATGGCGCCGTCAGCTGACATGTGCGCTGCTGGAGCGAGCTGCAGATTGCCAAGATCGACGTCCAGCGCAACGGTAGCAGCATAAATGGCCGACTGCAGCAAAAGGTCGCCGGCGGACACGTGGGCCCGCAAGGCGCCGGCGGCATCGATCTGGCCGACCTCTGTCGTGCCCAGCAATTCGAGGTTCATGTCGCCGGCCATGGTGCTGGCCTCGACGATACGCGCGGCACTGATGTCCAGCTCGCCATCGACCGAATTGTTGCCAATCCGGACCGCCGACAACAGCATGATGCTGCCGCTGCCGGTTAGCGCGATGTTCGGGAACGCGTCGCTGTCGGCGAACGTGCCGTCAACGATCGCGCCGGCCGATGACGACAGCGACAGATCACCGTTGTCGACTCCAAGGCGGCTGAGCGTGACGTCGCCGCTGGCCTGGATCGAGGCATCGCCGCCAACCGACAGGCTTACCCCATCGCGCATTGCGAGCGCGCCAGCCCTGACGTCAATGTCGACGCTTGCCGCGGACTGCGCCCCGACCAGATTCAGGTCACCCGCCTGCGACACGACACGCAGCGCGCCGTCCAGGTCCATGGTGTTGACCGCCAGCGTGCGCCCGGTTTCCAGGTACACGCCATCCAGCCCGCCGTCGATATGGTCCAGCAGGCGGACCGAGACGTCCACATCCTGCCCGGCACTGGCGCCACCGGCGCCCAGCGCGCTGAGCCGCACCTGTGCAGCAGCGCCGGTTGCGGTGATGTTCGACTGCTCGCCGGCCGTGCCATCCAGCAGGTGGCGACCGGCATCGATATCGAGCGTGCCGTCTGCGGTAGTAACCGAAGACAGCACGATGTCAGCCGAGGCCTGCAGGCTGAGGTCACGCGCGGCGGCAATGGTCGAGCCATCCTGCATCCGCAGGTTGCCGCTGCGCACGCTGATTGCTGCGGCATGCGCTTGTATCGACTGTGTCAACAACAGGTTGCCGCTGACGAGGTCCAGTGCCAGCACGCCATTCAGCACGCTGGCCTGGCGCAGTGTCATCGTGTCGAATCCGGTCGCAGCATGAGCCGAGACGGTGGCGCTGCCGCTGCTGGCTGTGATCGAATCGATGGCCTGCATGCTGACATCGATATCGGCATCGCCAGTGCCGCCGATGCTTGCGGCCGACATGCTGAGAGTACCGGTGCCGACGATATTGAATGCTTCGGTGCCGTTCACCGTGGCAGCCAACCCATCGGTGATGGCGCTGCCCGCCGTAATCGCGACCGTGCCGCTCGCGCTTTCGATGCGTGACAACACGACCGCACCAAGGGCGCTCAGCGTGACGCCACCGGTCGGCACTGCGCCGGTGCCGAATACCTGGATCAGGCCGGTCTCGGCCATCTGCAGGTTTTCCGCGGCGCTGAAGCTGGCCGATTGTGCTTTGACGAACCCGGTCACATCAAGCCGCAATCCAGCCCGCACGGTCGCCGCAGCGGTGCCATCCAGGCTGGCCAGTTCCAGCGCATTGGCATCGCGCAAGGAGATGGCGGCGCCAGTCACGGCCACGGCGCGGAAATCATTGTCCGCCGCATCCAGTGCAATGTTGTAGCGGGTCATGCCCGCGCCGCTGCCGGATTGCGCCGTCAGTTGTGCCGGACGGTTGCTGCCGGTCAGCAGCATGCGGGTGCTTGCCGACTGGGTGATGCTGCCGGCTGCCAGCACATCGACGGTGCCCGTAGCCGACAAGTTGCCGAAGATGGTTGCGCCAGCCCGGGTGTCCAGGTCGCCGGAAACCGTGCCCGAGATCGTGACGCCATTGACATCGACCAGGCGGGTGTTGCCGGCGCTGAGCACATTGACCGCCGTGAAATCATTGTCCACGTTGGCCAGCGTGATGGCATGCCGCACCGTCGCCAGGCCGGTACCGCTTTGCGCAGTCAACGTGAGCGACTTGTCGGCCGTACTGGCCACGATGCGGGTATCCGCCAGTTGCCCGATATTGCCGCCGGCGCTGACGGTTACGTTGCCGCTGGCCGTCAGGTTGGCAAAAGTGATCGCGTCGATATCGTTCAACACCACATCGCGCGCGCTCACCACGCCGACCGCGGCGCCGAAGTTGTTGGCCTGGTCGAGCGTGATGTCCTTGCCGGCGCCAACCGTGAGGCTGGTGGCGCCGCTGACAAGGATCGCGCCGCTGTCGGTCAGCGTGCCCTGCGCGGTGACGCTGAGAGTGCCGCTGACAGTGCTGGCGCCAAGGTCGAGGTTGTTGATGTCGTTCAGGGTGACAACCCCGCCCGACACGATGCGCACCGCCCCGGTGAAATCGTTATCCCGTGCCAGGCTGATGTTGTTGTCCTGGTTAAGGATCGATGCCGGGTCCGGATCCACATAGGCGGTCGCCTGCAGCGTGGTGGTGCCGGCCACGGTGATTGCACCGCTCTGCGTGATGCGGCCGGTGGTCGTCAGGTCAAGACTGCCGCTGATGGTAGCGGCGGCAATGTTGATGCTGCTGACATCGTTGATCCTGACATTGCGGGCACTGCCGATGGCCACCCCGGCGCCGAAGTTATTGGCGTTGTCCAGCGTCAGGTCGTTGCCCGCGCCGACGGTGAAGATGGTGGCCCCGGCGACCGTCACATTGCCGGTGTCGGTGACGTTGCCAGCCGCAGTCAGCGCCAGGTTGCCGCCGATGCTGGTGGCGCCGAATTCGACGCCGTTGATGTCATTGAGGATGACGTCGGCCAGCGTGGCCATGCTGAGCGCGCCACCGAAGTTGTTGTTGCTGTCCAGCGTGATGGCGGACTCGTCGCCGGTGGTGGCCAGGCGCGAGGTGCCGGAAACCGTCAGCACGCCGCTGTCGGTGACCGGGCCGCCGGCCGTCAGGACCAGGTTGCCGGTGATGGTCGATGCGGCCAGGTCGATGCCGTTCACATCGTTCAGCGTGACATTCGAGCCAGTCAGCTTCACGCTGGAGAAGTCGTTGCCCGCCCCGTCCAGCGTAACGGCGTAGGTGGTGGCGCCGGCATTGCCGGCACTGATCACCGCCGTCTTCTGCAGGTTGTTGGCCAGGATCGTGCTGCCCGCGATCTGGACGATGGCACCGCCGGCCGAGACCAAGGATAGGCCGCCGCCAACCGTCAGGTTGCCGACGCCAAGGCCTGCTGCGCTGCCGCTGACACTGCCACTGCCGATCACGGCCAGCGTCAGGTCATCGCGCGTGCTGGCGGTATTGAGTTGCAGCGCGCCGCCGTCCACATCCAGGCGGGCGCTGCCGGCCATGGCCGAGAGGACGCCGACTGTGACCGTCTGGCCGCTGGCGCGCCGCAGGTTGGCATTGATGTCGCCGGTGCGCGCGCTCAACAGTGGCACCGACGGCGCCGAGATGTCGAGGTCGTTTGCCGCGCTGCCGATGCTGCCTGCGGCGATCGATACCGCACCACTGATGGTCGAAATGTTTTCCTGCTCGGTCACTCCGCTGCCGCTGCTGTTGTTCGCATCGGCGACCCCTCCGCTCACCGTCAAGGTCACGGCGCCGCTGGTGGTCGTTACGCGGCCAAGGGCCAGGTTGCCGCTGGAGGTCAGGCTGACATTGCCAGCCTGGCTGCTGGCCTTCGGCAGGTCGATGTTGCCAGCGGCGATGATGACAATCCCGTCCTGGCTGCCGCTGGCAGCGCCGGTAGCCACCAGTTCGCTGGCTGCCTGCATGTTCAGGTTGCCGCCGACGATCAGCGACACCGAACGGCCGTCGATCATGGCCGAGGTGCTGAGGTCGCCGGCATTCAGCGTCAGGTCGACATCGCCGTTGCTGCTGGCGTCGACCCGGCCGAGGGTAAGCGTCTGCCCATCCTGGCGTTGCAGGTCGACGTAAATGCCGCCACTGCTGGCGGTCAGGCTGCCGATGACCGGGGCCGACACCGTCACCGCATTGGCCGTGCTGCCGATGCTGGCGCCGGACAGCGTAACCGTGCCGCTGCTGGTGGAAATATTGGCCGTCTCGCTGGCATTGGCGCTCAGGGCGCCGCTGGCGCTGACGCTGACGGTGCCACTTCCGCCGGCCAGTGTGTCAAGCCTGATGTTGCCGCCAGCCGTGGTCGACAGCGTGATCGCACCGGTGGTGCGGATCGTACTGTCGCCGTTCATGGCAATGCCGCCGGCCATGCCGGCCAGGCTGACCGCGTAGCCCTTGCTGGCTGACAGCACGGAGCCGGCTTCCATCGTCACCGAGCCGCCGCTTATGGTGATGGCGCCGCTGGCGCTGCTGTTGCTGCCGGATACCACCACGTTGCTGCCGGCGACACTGATGCCCTGGCCCGCGAACACATTGTTCAGGGTCACGGTGCCGGTCACGCCGCTCACCACGACGCCCTTCAGGTAATAGCCCGAGATTTCGAGGTTGCCGTTATGGCCATTGATGATCAGCCATTCCTGGGCGCCGATGCTGGCATCGCCCGACAGGTTGAATTCGAGGTTGGTGCTGCCAAGCTGGCCGGCCTGGTTCAAGGCGTTGGCAGTGAAATCCCGCCCGGTCACATCGATGTCGATGTTCAGGTCCGAAACATCGTCGGACACGACCTCCTTGACGTAGCCGGCGGTGCGCAAGGTGATGTCGCCCTTCGACAGTGCGTCGATGCGGTCGATGTAGATGCCGCCGTTGCCGCCGACGAACATCATCTGGTTACCTTCGACGTCGCTGGTGAAACGAGCGTCGTCCACCGTCAGCGTGCCGTCGGCGGAGATGTCCATGCTGCCGCTGGCGAGGCGGGCCGTGAGTTTCAGGTCGCCGCTGTTGGACAGCGCCATGCCGCTGCCGTTGCCGGTCCCAGGCAGGCTTGAGTTCAGGCTCGAGTTCAGGCTGGCGCTCTGGACGTCGGTGCGCAGGTCAATGGTCGACGCTGTGTTCACCGTCAGGTGTTTCGCCTTGAGCACCTCGGCCTGGCTGGATATCGCGCCGGCGGTGGTGGACAGGCTGGCCGTTCCGGTCGCGGCGACCGTGATGCGATCCATGTCCAGCGCCTGGCCGGCCTGGATGTCGACATTGCCGGCTGTGCCCGCGGCGTCGATGTCGATCCGGTTGTAGGCGACAGTGCCGAGGTTCAGCCGGATCAACGCCGAGGTATCGTTGACCAGTTTCACGTCCAGCGTAGCCTCGGCCTCTGCCTGCGCCGTGACCTCGACCAGCGAGCGGGTGATCACCTGTACCCGCTGGCGGGTAGCCGCATCGAGCGCGGTGCCGACGCTGTGGCCCGCAGCCTGCGCATCGACGATGCGGTACAGGGTGCCGCTGCCGTCGGCAGTACTGGACAGCAGCTTGACCGCGACCGCTGTCACTGCATTGTTGGCGCCGGTCACGAATTCAATCGCATCCTGCACAAACTTGCCGCCCACCGTGTCGCGGTAGTACTTGCCCTGGGCTGTGTACGGGGCGCCAGTGGTGGCGTTTGCCGGAACCGCAGCTTCCAGGTATTCCCTGCCGCTGGCGCCGGTGATCACGCGCAGGCCGGTCAGGGGATCGCGCGCTGCATAGATCCGCACATTGCTGCCGTCGGCATACAAGTCGACATCCACAATCGCGGCACCGGATGCGCGGCTGAGCGGAGCGTCGATCAGGATGTCGCGATGCGAATGCAGCGACAGCCGGTCGTCACTCGCGTTGGCGGCATTGATCTTCAGCGCCGAGCTGACCCTGATGGTGTCGTCCGACGTCACCGTCAGTTGCGATGCAGTGTACGACCGGGCGACTGCCGTGGCGCCGACCAGTTGCGTGGTCGGCAGCGTGAAGGCATTGCCAGTATGGAATTCAATGCTCTGCGGCGCATCCAGCCACTGCGAAGCATGGATGTTCAGGCTGCCGTGCGCATCCAGCACCAGGTTGGCGCCGGTGGTGACGCTGCCGCCGTCAGCCAGCGAACGGATCTCTACATCGCTGGCGGTGGAGCGCAGGCTTAGCGTGCTGCCGGTGCCGGCAGCACTGGCCTTGAACACATCCAGCGCGGCGTCGGAAGCGATAGTGACATCGCCGGCCAGCGCTGTGACATCGGAAATCTGCAGGCGGGTGCGCTGGGTAGATTGCCAAGCCTGGGCACCTGTCGGCGTGATCGCATCCGTGATGGCGATATTGCCGGTGGCGCTGTCGACATCGCGCAATTCCGCGACCGACACTGTCAACGCAATGCTGCCCTGCGCATGCAAGGACAAGGCGCCACCGGCGACAAACTGGCTGCCGTCCGAAGAAGTGAGGACCGGGGCGCGGGTGACAATATGGGTGTTGCTGCCCGAACCGGTGATGCTGCCGCCGGCTGTCAGGCTGATATCGGTCGGCTGTGCCGACAGTTCGAAAGCGGCGCCCGCGGCCGGTGCGACGGTACGGCTGCCGCTGCGGCCCGAGTCGACATTGCTGATCGCCATGCTGCCCGGCGTAGTCAGCGTGATCGCGCCGTCATAGGTCTTGAGCCCGGTGACGCTCAACAGGCCGTTAGTCGTGGTGGCAAGATTGAGGTCGCCGCGCCGCTGCACGCTCGCATTCAGCGTACTGACCGCCAGGTTGCTCAGCGTCACACCCTCGCCGGTGGTCAGCAACAGGCCGGATCCGGACACCAGCGAACCATCCAGCTGGGTGACGGTGGTGCCGGCGCTCAGCGTGACGGCATCGCCGGCGATCTGATCGATCACGAGTGCGCTGGCTACGCCGCTGCCGAGGTTGACATTGCTGCGCGCAGCAGCACTGCCTGCGCTCACCGAGCGCGCGGTCAGCATGCCCTGTGCGGATACGCTCACGCTGCCGTTGGCGGCAGAGAGTTCGGTGGCGTCGAGATCGCCCCATGCGCTCAGGCGAATGACGCCTGCACTGGTGCTGCGCGCCGTCAGCGTACCTGCTTCGAGTTCGAGCGCGCGGCTGTTGGCGGCGTCACCGGTGATGCTGCCCATTGCCGACAGCGTCATATCTGCCGCGGACAGCGAATTGTTGCTGCTGTAGATCGCGCCGCGCACCGCTTGCACAGCCAGGCCTTGCGCAGCTGCCACACGGCTGCCGGACAGGCTGACGTTGCCGCCGGCGCTGCCGGCGGTCAGCGTGATGCCCTGGGCCGAGAGGTCGGTCTGGACGTCGCCGGTGATGGAAGCGGAACCAGAAGTGGACCCAGAAGCGCCGGCTGTGACCGCCAGCGTGCTTCCCGCGGAGACGATGGAATTCAGCGCAATATTGCCGACCGCGCCCAGGCTGACGGCGTCGGCAGCCCGCAACTCCCCCTGCAGGCTCATGCCGGCGCCAGCCGTCAGGCTGATGTCGGCGCCACTGGCGGCAGCCAGGTTGGCCGGCGCCACATCGATGCCGGCGGTCAGGATCGAATTGCCGCTGATGCTCACGCTGCCACCGGCCGTTGCCTGGATGGAGCCAGCCGCGCGCAACTCGGACGCGGCCGCGATCGCATTGGCGACGCCGCTCGGCAACTTGCCGCTGATCGACAGGTCGCGCACCGCATTCAGCACCAGGCCGGACTGATCGCCCAGGCCGGTGGCTTTGATGATGCCCGCGATCTGGATGTCGCGGCCTGCATCGACGCTGACACGGGCGGCATTGATGGCATCGCCGGCAAACTGGCCGTATGCCAGCTCGCTGTCGTCGTAAATGCGGATCGAACGCGTGGTCGCCACATCTTCGATGATGGGCACGTCCTTGTACAAGGTGACCCAGGAAGTCTCGACCACCTTCGTCAGCCCGAATTCAGTACGGAATTTGGGCACGTTGTCGAAGATGTCGGTCGTGTTGCTGACCCACTGGTACTGCAGCGCATTGCGCTTGTCGGTGATCGTGTGATCCTTGCCGACCCAGTTGAAATCGTAGTCGTAGAAACTTTCGCCAGCGTATTTTCCGGCCCAGTAGCTGGTGTCCTGCCATTCGCTGACCACCATCGAGCTGGCATTCCAGTACACAAAGCCGTCCCACCACTGGAAGGAGCCAGCGCCCCAGTTCCAGTTGGTGTAGGTCTCGCTGTATCCGCGATAGCCGGAATGTTCGTAGAACGTGACCTGCATGCGGCCCGACATCCAGGCGGCCTCGACGTCGTCATTCAGGCCGTCGCCGACATAACTGTAATTGCCGGCCTCGAACGGGCCATGTATATATCCCCAGTCAGTCTCTTCATACAGATACATCTGCGCTGAGGTATTTGCGTAGGGGCTGAAGTAGCCGGCGGAAACCCAGTTATCGCGCCAGTTGTATCCCACCTCCGGGCGATAGTTCGACATCCAGTTGCCGGTCCAGTTGAGTCCGGCGGTCTCGTCGTAGTACCCGGACGGAGCCCAGGTATACCTGCTGTGCAGGTCGTAGCCGGCCGCATCGTTGCCGTTGGTGGCCCAGTCGGGCGTGTAAGCCAGGCGGGCCATCGCGCCGCCGCTGCGTCCATCGGTAATTTCAAACTGCCTGGTGCCGTTATTGAGGTAATTGATATCCCAGCGTGCCGGCGAATTGTCGAAGTCCCAGGTCCAGTCGCCGTTCGTGTAATACGACTGGTAGGCAGAACGGTCCTGCACATAACGGGCCACGCCGGTATCACGGTAGGTGCCGACGTTCTCGTTGAAGCTGGTCGGATTGCCCTGGCTGACCACACGCAGCACATCTTCTTCCGCACCGACCGGCATGCTGATCCACTTGTCTTCCCAGCCCGAGACCGGCATGTTGACGATATGGGTCGGCTTTCCAGCCTGGGCCCAGCTCGGCGCCCAGTCGGCTACCGTCGGGTTGCCACGGATCACGCGGTGTATCTTCAGCTGGTCGGCGGCGAAGGTGTACAACTTCTTGTACCCCAGCTGGCTCAGCACTGTTTCGCGCTGCGGATCGCTCAAGGCGCTGAATCCAAGCGGCCGGCCCTTCGCATCGGTTCCTGGCGCGCTGCCGGCCGGCCACGAGATCACCAGGCCGGTGCCGATCGATGACGCGCTGTTGCGGTAGTCCACACCCTCGATGAAGAATTCCCGCTTGGTCTTGGTGCTGCCATTCCAGTAACCGTCCTGGGTCAGCGTCACGTTCATCGTGTTGTAGCTGACGCCGGTCTTGATGCTGTCGAAGCCGTCCGGCAGGATATCCTCGGTCTCGACCCACTTGACCACGTCAACCGGAATCACCTGGTCCACCTCGGAGGTGTAGCCCTTCAGCACCGGCACGTAAACCGTTTCGGTGGTGATGATCGGCCTGGAAACGCTCCTGGTGTCCTCGGCACGGAAAGCTTCGGCGTCCAGCACGACGTCGTCGCCTGCCAGCAGCGTGACGCTGCCGTCGGCTTCGATCGCGCCGGTGCCGCCGATACGGAAGCTGCCATGGCCAAGGCTGGCACGCAGCACTTCGCCGCGCGCTGCGGTGTCGGAAACGGACTGCGACAGGCCGGCCCGCACGTCGACAGCGTCATCCGATTGCAGCTTGCCGTACAGCGACACGTCCACTGCCGCATTCAACAGCAAGCGGTGCTGCGAGACGATGGTGCCGGAGATGTGCAGCGTGCTGCCGCGCAAATGGACCAGCTCCTGCGCCACGATCTGGACTTCCAGATTCCAGTCGGTGGCGCCATCGGCCAGTATGTTGCCGCTGGCGATGATCTCGATCACGCCGGCATCGCCACGCGTTTTCAGCAGCGCGCCGTTGAGCGCGCTGATGTTGTGGCCGGTGACGTCGATGCGCTCGCTGGCGCTGAAGTCGCCCGACAGGTAGACCTCGCCCAACGTGCTGCCGGCGATGGTGATGCTGGCCGGACGCGCCTTGATCTGCAGGCCATCCACATAAGGCCGTCCGAACATGCCGTCCAGCCGCAGCGTGCCGCTGCCGCTGACCGCGATCGTCCCGGCGTCGCCGGTATCGATGGTGGCGCCGGAGCGGCGGATCGGATCGCCGCCCATCACCGGCACGTCGCTGGCGCCGATTTCCTCGCCAGCCTCGTTGATGTACTTGCCGCCTTCGTTCACCAGGTAGCCGAACTGATCCATCAGCCGGTCGTCGGCGTCGACGAAATAGCCGCTGCGCATCTGGTAGACCAGTGCGCTGGTCATCACCGAAATGCCGCTGGCGTCGCTCAATCCACCGTCCAGGGTGACCCAGCGATCGGCTTCGACAATGCCGTCGACAATCAACTGGCGGCCGGCGCTGGCGGCGATCGTGCCACCCGCCTGCCGCGCATCGACGAAACCGTCGATGCGTACGTCTTTCAGGCCGCCGATCGTGATCGCGCCGCTGGCGGTGCCGTCCGCAGTCAGCGTGCGGATGCTGCTGTTGCTGTCCACCAGCAGCCCGAGGCCGCCGCTGCCAGCGCCGATGCCGCCGTTCAGGCTGATCGTTCCGGTGGCCCTGACGGTGCCGCCGCTGTTGACGACCACGCCCGGCATGCCCACCCGGGCGCCAAGTTGCAGCAACTCGTCAGCGTTGATCACAACCGTTGCCTGGTCGGCAGTCGCCACCGCCGAACCGTCCACCCGCTGCGCGCCGGCATGGATGGTGCCGGCAAGCTGTACCCTGGCAGCATCGATGTCGATGCTGGAACCGGCCTCGCCGGTCATCAGCAGCACGGCGGCGTTGACGCCGATGTAATTGCTGGCATCCAGTTCCAGCCGGCTGCCGGCCTGGATGATGGCGCCAAGCTGGCTGTCGGGGAGACCGCTGACCGGCGTGCCGAACACGATCGAGCCGGCGTCGATCTTCAAGGTGGCGGTATCCCATAGCGCATCGAAAATCTCGACCGTGCCGCCGGCCGTGATCGAGAGGTCGCCGCTGGCCGTCAGGTTGCCGTGCAGGACCGCGTTACGGTCCGCCGTCATGCGGATTTCAGGGGCGCTGCCAGCATCTGCGCCAGCCACCCAGGAGCTGCTGATCGGGCCGTCGATCTGCAGGTCGCGGCCGGTGATGTCGAGTTGTCCCGAGGTGACGATGCGGCCGGTGGTACGGTCCAGCACGACCGTGCCCAGGTCAGAATTGATGGCAATCTCTCTGGCCGTGCCGGCCTCGAACACGCCACCCACTGCACCGGCGACAATGACGTCATTGGTGCCCGACAAGCTGATGCTGCCGGCGCCGCCATCGGTTTCGAGCCGGGCGGTGCTGGACAGGTAGAGGCTGTCCTGGCCGGTGATTTCAGTGCCGTCCCCACCATGCAGGAACACGCGGTCATTGGCTTCGATCTGGCCTTCGATGGTCAGCGTGCGGCCGGAGGTGATGACCACGTCGCTGCCGTTGCCGCGGGCGAAGATGTCGCCGGCTATCATGCCGTGAACGCCGGCATTGAAGCCGATCGAGCCGTTGATGGTTTCCAGCTGGCCGGTGACATCGAGTTCGATATCGCGGCCGTCGAGAGAGACGCCGCTGCTGAGCTGGATCGCATGCTCGGCGCGTACCTTGCCGGCGATATACACCTTGGCATTCGGCGCGCCGCTGGAACTGATGGTGACCACCGAGCCAGCGCCGGCGGCATCAACCGCGTACTCGCCGGAGGCGAAGTTCGCACTGGCAATCAGGTTGACACTGCTGGCCGCGCTCAGGTTGATCTGGCTGTTGTCGCGGGTCGTGGTGATGTGCGCCGAGCCCAGTATCACCAGGCCCTTGCCGAAATGCCGCTGCTCGGGATCGATCAGCTGGTTGTCGGCGCCACGCGTTGCAACCCGGGTGTCGGTGCCACCGGCCAGGTCAATCCGCTTGCCGGCGGTGATGTCGGTGCCGAGCTTCAACTGGCGATCGGCACGGACCGAGATGGTGGAGTCGACATCGTCGCGGATCATATTGCGTCCGGCGTACAGGCCGTTTTCGCGGATCTGTTCGACCCGTCCGCCGGCCAGCAGCAAGCCCTGGATCTCGACGTCGCTCACGCCATACAGCGTGATATCGCCGGCCGCACGCACGCTGCCATCTGCATTGCGGGTGCCGCTGACCACCAGTTCGGAAGCCGCATGTACCAGCACGCCGGTGCCGGTGGCATCGCTGCCACCGTTGACCGTGATGCTGCGGCTGGCGTTCAGGTAGCCGCCGGTCTGGACCGGCAGGCCCAGCTGGTTGACGGTATTGCCGCCAATGAAAGCGCGCTGCGCCGCCTGCACCACGATGTCGGAATCGCGGCCGGACCAGCTGATGGATTGCCCGGTCATCTGGCCATCGGTGAAGGTCTGCTGCAACTTGCCGCCGCTGTTGAGCGTGCCCATGATTTCCAGACGGCTGGCGCTGGTGGCGGTCAGGGTGCTGCCGCTGCCGTTGGCGCCCAAGCCGGCGGCAGTGATGCCACCGGCGCTGGAAATGAACAGCCCGAGGCCGTTGTCGTCGCTTCCGGCAACGCCGCCGTTGATCGTGACATCGCCGCTGGCGAGCAGGCCCGATTCGAGCCAGGCTTGCTGCCCGGCGCTGACCGTGACCGACGATCCCTCGCCATTGAACAACACGCCGTTCTCGCCGACCTCACCACCGGCGACGATGGCGCCGAATATGTCCACATCCTCGGCGCCGCGCACCGTCACCGCGCTGCCGGCATCGGTGGTGCGCACCGTGCTGGTGGCGTGGACGTACACGCTGGTGCCGCGGGCGTCGGCATGAGCGCTGCTGCCGTCCAGCGCCGCGCCGTCCACGCCGACGCCGCCATACAGGTTCAGGCCGGCAGTGGCGGTAATAAATCCTTCCACGTACAGCCATTCATCCGATTGCAGCGTCAGTGTCGAATCGGCGCCGAGCGCGTTGACGTTGCCGCGCAGGATCACGTCCTGCTCCGACCGCAGCACCAGGCTGGCATCGTCGCCGAGGCTGGTGATGGTGCCGGTCACCAGCATGCCGTAGCCGCCGGCATGCTGGGTCAGGTAATGATCCGGGCTGACGGCAGCGATGCGCTCGAAATAGGCGGTCTTGTTGAAGATCGCATAGCGCGGCAGGTAGGCGGCATCGGTCGGGTTGCCATAGGCTGCGTGGTCGTATTTCTGCGCGCCGGAACCGAGGTTCATCGACCCGGACGAGGAGATGGAGCCGCCCAGCAGCATTTCCCCGGCGGAAGTCAGGTTGACCACGCCGTTGCTGCCGGTGATGTAAGCCTCGAGGCCGTCCTCGCCGTCGCGGAAACCGACGCCGGCGCGTACTGCGGTGCCCGGATTGATGGCGACCACGTCATTCGAGGAAAGGTCCAGCGTGACCGACTGGCCCAGGCCGCGCACGTCGGCGCCCTCGACCAGCAGCAGCGCGCCGCCGGCATCCAGGTCAAGACGGGCATGGTCGCCATCGACACTGATCTCGCCGCGAATCTCGATGCTGGCAGCGGTGTCGATGCTCAGCACGCTGCCGTCATTGAGCACCGTGGTCAGGCTGCCGCCATCGAACTGCAGGCTGTTGGCGCCATAGAGCGGCGCATACCAGGCATCGCTTCCCGGCGTGCCGGTGACCGTGATGCCCAGGCTGTCCTTGCCGGTCAGCTTGCCGGTGACGATGCCCTGCTCGCCGATCTGCAGCAAAAGGTCTTTTGCCATCACGCCGGAATCCGGCAGGCCGAGCTGGTCATGCACGTTCTGGCTCTGCACCCACAGCTTGCGCGCCTGCAAGGTCAGCGTATTGTCCGGACTCTGCACGTCGCCAGCCACCGTCATTACATCCGACTTCAGCGTTGCGGTATCGCGGAAAGACGACTGGCGCGAGTTGGCCGCGCGGGCATTGGCCGGGTACATCTTGACCGTCTCGGCATGCTTGATGTCGCCCAGCCACATGCTGTTGCCGACCGCGGTGCGGCCCATGAACAGTCCGGCAAAGCCGTCCGCCAGCGCCGCCAGGTCGCGCCCGGACAGGTACATCGCGGGCTGCGCCAGTTGCAGGCCGCTGCCCTCTTCCAGGTCGAGGCCGGTATTGGTTTCCGCGGCGCTGCCGAGGTAGTAACTCCAGACGTTGCTGTGCGCCTGCAGCGTCAGGTCGCCGCTGCCGACCAGCTGGCTGGTGCCGCTGCTGAAGTTCATGTCGTCGGCGGTCAGCGTGATGTCGGCGCCGGCCTTGAGCGTCGTCAGCGTGCCGCTCACCAGGCTCAGCAGCGAGTTGGTGCCGACCAGGTCGATGTTGAGGTCGCCCTGTGCAACCTGCACCGCAACCCCGCTGCGAGTCGAGCTGATGATCTGTTTCCACGCCGCCGGCGCGCTGTCGTCCCACGCCTGGGACGCTTCCCACTGGTCCGAAGCGGGGCTGCCATCGATCACATAGCCTGGGTTTTCCGGGCTGCTCAGGCTGCGCTCTTCGCGCAACACCAGGCTGTTGTCCTCGACCATCACGACATTGCCGCTGCCGTGGGTGCCGGTGGTCACCGTCAGTTCGGCGATCCGTGTCAGCAGCGGCCTGGCCAGCGAGCCGACGCCGTTCTTCACTTCGATCAGCACATAGGCGTTGTCGCCGATGATTTTCTTGCTGCCGGTATTGAGCAGGCCGCCATCGGCGGACTGGATCCGCATCCAGCCCGCGCCATCGCCGCCCTGCACTGCCGAGGCCGACGAATACAGGTTGGCATTCAGTTCGATGTTGGCGTTGTTGCCGTAGGTGCGCAGGTCGACATGGCCGTTCGACAATGCCGTCACGTCATAGGCGATGTTGAGCGTCTTGACCGACTCCATCACCACGCTGGCTGCTTCGAGCGCACTCTGCTGGTAGATATTGGCGCCGAGGCCGCGGAACGCGGTGCTGCCCATGTAGCTGGTCGCGACATCATTGACCAGGTTGCCTGCCGTAAAGCGGATATTGCCGCCCAGCGATGCAATATGTGCGGCGTCGTAGTTGGCGCCCTTGCCCTTGAGCGTCAGCCTTTCGATGCCGGAATCATTGTAAGTGACGACCTCGCGGCCATTGGTCACCCGCTGGTGATCCAGGCTGATGGCGTCGCCCGAGCGCGTCTGCTCGAGGATGATTTCGTCGAAGCCGCCGCTGGTATCGCTGATGCTGATGGTGCCGGTTGCCAGTGAGGACGCTGCGCGTCCCATCGTGATGCGATAGTCGTCGGAGCCGCCGGCATCGCGCACGTCGACTTTCCAGTCAGGGAAATCGCTGGCCAGGAAGGTGTCGTTGGCCTGGCCCAGGGTAATGCTGACGACCTTGCCACCCGACAGGCGCACTTCGTCGCCCTGCTGGTTGACCACGCCCACGCCGCGCTTGGCCAGCGAGGCGGTGGCCGCGGTGGTCATCGGCGACAAGTCGATATGGGTTTCACCATCGCGGTCGGTCAGGCTGTCGCTGCCGAAATTGTCTTCGAACACATAGGTGTCGGTGTTGGCACCGCCGCGCAGGTTGTCGACGCCGAGGCCGCCCCACAGCGTATCGTCGCCGGCGCCACCATCGAGCCGGTCCTGGCCGGCGCCGCCCTTCAGGACGTCGCGCCCGGCGCCGCCGGTCAGGCGGTCATCGCCATCGCCGCCTTCCAGCCGGATGCCCTGCGTCACACTGGCAGCGACCGAGAGCTGATCCTTTCCGGCATCGCCCTTCAGCACGCCGCCGCCGGTGCCGCCGATCAGCTTGTCGTCGCCAGCGCCGCCGCTGATGTCGAGTTCAGCCCCGGCCAGGCGCGAGGCGTCAAAGGTGTCGTTGCCGGCCCCCATGTTGGCCACCACCTTGCGCACGCCCGTGTAGGTCTGGTACCAGTTGTCGAATTCGATATTGACCGTGCCGCCCGAGCCAGACAGGATGAAGGTCTCGTTGCCGTCGCTGACATCGAAGTACTTGCGCAATGCGGCGCGGTCGCCGGCGTTGACATACAGCGTGTCGCCGACCTGCTGCGCCAGGTACGGCTGCACCTTGGGCGCGTCGTATTCCAGGTTGAACAGGTTGATCCGGAAAATGTCCTGGTCGAACAGCGTGACCGTGGTGAACAGCAACTCCAGGTCGACGTACACGGAGGCCACGAAATCGGCACCCATCTCGAAGTTGAAGAGGTTGGCGAAGCCGCCCCCTTCATATTCATACATGGTGGCGATCTCAGAGCCGCGGATCTTGCCGTCGGAAATCCATTCCACGCTCTGCACATAGCCGGCCGCATCCTTGAACAGCTTGGAACGGGCGATGTCCTGCAGGTCGAAGTCGGCAAAGAATTCGATGGCGGCATTGACCCCGCCTTCGATCAGGCCGAGGTTCAGCGCTGCGGTCAGGCCAACGCTGGCATCGACCGCGAATTCCGGCTTTTCCTGGCCGCCGGTGCCCGGCACGATCTTGCCGTTGGCGAATTTTGGCAGGGTCCAGTCGGACACATAGAAACCGTCCATCGCGTCGAGCGGATTGGAGGTCTGTATCGCCTTGCGGATGCCGAAGGTGTCGTAGCCGAACGCGAGATCGGCAAAGGCGCTGACTGCCGCCGTCGCATAGAAACGGAAGCTGAACGGCGTCGGCGGCAGCGGAATCGCGCCTAGCAGGAATTTCTGCGAGTAGCCGGCGCCCAGCAGCGGCAGTTCATAGGTAAACAACGTGGCATCGCCGCCGGTCAGGATCTTCTTCCAGTTGCCGATGTCCTTGACGTATTCAAGGAACTTGAAGCCACTGCGGCTGGCGTCGTTGCCGCCGCCGGTTGAAGACGCCATGACCGCGTTCATCTTGTCGATCAGGCCGGGCGCGAATTGCGCTACCGCGCCGTCGATCACCGCCATCGGGTCGACCGCCAGCGCCTGCACGTTGTCAGTGCCGAATCCGGAGATCGTGCCCAGCAGGATCTCGCCGGTGTCGGCCCAGCTGCGCACCTGGTCCGGCAGGTTCAGGATGAACCTTGCCGCATTGAAGAAGGCGACCGGGATCTGCGGCTTGCCCTGAGCTTTCAGGAAGCCGTTCAACAGGCCGAGCGGCGTCGGCTCGATGCCTATCATGCTGACGAATTCCAGGCCCGGGATCGGGTTGGTCATCATCTCGATGAAGGGACGCATCGGCTCCAGCACGCCTTCGATCTGCTCGGTGATCGGCAGCAGTACATCCTTCACCAGCGAGCCGACATCCACCCGCAGGTTCTCGATGCTGACTTTGGGCGCGCCGAGCTTCTGGCCGAGACGCCAGTCCCAGTCGATGTCCAGCTCGCCCTTCAGTTTCGGCATACCCTGGACGTCCGGCATGTCGAGCACGGTCAGCAGGTGGATGTCCGAATTGGCGGTGAATGCCACGCCGAAGCTCTTCGACAGCGGCGCCGAGATGATCTGGTTGGCGCTCAGGCGGCCGCGGCTGTCGCCGAACATGTCGATGCCCAGCACGGCATCGATGCCGCTGGCATCGAATTGCGGGGTGCTGGTGTCGTTGTCCTGGTCGGTGACCGTGGCGCGGAAGAACAGCAGCTTGCCGGTCGCGCTGAATGGCGTCACCGTGTCCGGGTCGTCCGGCGAACCGTCGAGGTAGGCTTGCGCCGTCACCCGCAGTTCCGGCTTGGTGGCGTCGCTGTTGGTGGTCAGGTAGAAGCCGTCGGAAGTGCTGATGCCGAAGCCGAAGTCGAAGGCCCAGTCGATCTCCAGCGAGAAGCCGCCGTCGATGTCGAGTTCGAAGCCCGGCAGGTCGAGGTCGAGCGGAATGTCCACGCCCGTATTGAGCAGCTTCTGGCCGAGCTTGAGGTTGAACTGGATCGCATCTGCCGCCGGCGGCAGGTCGCCGCCCAGCACCCAGTCGGCGAGCTTGACGCCGTTCTTGTTGTACCAGGCCGCCTGCACGTCGTCGATCGTGATCTGGCCGTCGCCCGAAATGTCGAGCAGCAGGCCAGCGTTGTCCGGTCCCAGCAAGCTGTACAAGGTCGAACGCGTGATGCCGACCGCGCCGCCCTCCGCGCTCAATTTCTTGCGCAGGTCATCCAGTATGCCGACCCGCACGTCGCGTACGAAGTTTCCGGCCGCGCCCAGCTTGTCGCCTATGAAGGGAATGCTGGTGGTCAGGTTGTCGCCCAGCACATCCTGCACCGTGCCGAGCGCGGAATCGATGCCGTCGATGATGCGCGACGGGTCATTGAGCATGCCCAGCAGCGAGAATTCGCTGAGGAATTCGTCGACCTTGTCCTGTACGTTCGGCACCGACACATTGAACACCTGGCCGATGCTGGCACCGCTGCTGATGGCGTCCATCACGCCGCCGATGCCGGCGGCGGTGGAAGTCAGCGCGAAGCTGCCCAGGTTGAAATCGATGCCGGAGACTTCCAGCCGCAGCGGCAGGTCGATGCCGATCGCGCCTTCCACCACATAGCCGACGTTGCTGGAAAGGCTCTCGGTGTCAAAGTAATAGCGGCCATCGTCGGCGACATTGCCGCCGGCCTGGTCGATCTTGACCGTGAAGGTAGCGTAATCGTTGGTGCTGGCACGGCCGTCGCGGTCGATTGCGGCCCAGCCGTTGGCGACGCCGAGCTTGACCGCTCCGGCATCGAAGCCGAGTTCGAGGTCTTCCCCGGCCACCCGCAGGCCGATGGTGGCGCGGGTTCCGCGCGCCTGCTCCGGACTGACCGCGACCGCACGGGAAATCGATACTTCGGAGAAGGTCCTGACGGTCGACGGATCGGTGGCCAGGACCTGGTCGCCGGCAAACAGCTGGACCTGGATCCCGAGGTCCTGGCTGAGCCGGTCGGCCAGGGCCACGATGGCAGCCTGGCGGCGGCCATTCAACTGGTCGGCGCCGAATTCCAGGTCGCGGTTGGTCGCTTCGATATCGAGGTCGATCGCGCTGTTGACCGTGGCGCGGATCCGTTCCACGCCGGCGCCGGCGGCGACCACGCGCGAACGGAACTCGCCGAGGATGCTGTTATAGCTGCTGTCGCTGACCGTGCTGCGGTTGGCTGCGAACAGGACCGCGCCGAATGCCGGCACTGCCAGCGACTGGATGCGGGTCGGGTTGTAGTCGTACAGGAAAACCTGCGGGCTGAGGCCGCTGAAGCGGATGCCGGCATCGATCTGCAGGTTGGCCAGCGCTGACAGCGTGATGTTGCCGGCGGCGCCCGGGCTGACCGTGTCGACCAGTTGGTCGAGGAAATCCATGCCCTGGAAGGCGCCGGTTCCGGCCAGCGCCTTGAGCTGGGCCAGGTCGAGGCTGAAACCGAAGCGTTCGGTCAATGCCTTGCCGAGATTCAGGTGCAGGTCCAGCGTGTCGCCGTTGACGCTGAGCGAGAATTGCTGGTCGGCAGCGGCCAGGCTGTTGTTGTCGTCTATGCCAAGCGCGTCCTCGATCAGTCCCTCCACTTGCTGGATCGAGCCGGCCGGATCGTCGGCGGCGGCATCGACCTGGGCCAGGAAGCCGTCGACGAAGGGGAATATCTCTGCCAGCGAGCGATTGATGATCGGCAGCTCGAACGAGTAGAACGGCTGGCTGGAAATCGAATCGCGCAGGAATTCCAGGCCGGTGCGGGCGGCGCCGACGATGTCCTGCAAGCTCAGGTTCTTGAAGTCGAAGGCGCGGCCGAGGTCGGGCAGCACGATCACGATGTCATTCGGCGTCACCGAACCGGACAGCACCAGCGCTTCGATATCGACGCCGTACATCGGGTTCTGGTTGATGACCCGCACCTGGCCCGGATTGAACGGATTCAGGGCGTGGATCGACAACTCCATGCTCGGGGCCAGCGGAATATCCGCGCCCAGCCCGGCGTCCACGCGCAGGCCGCGCAGCGTTGCGCTGGCTTCGCCTTCGAGCGAGAAGCGCAGCGCGCTGCCGCCGATTTCGGACAAGGTGAAGCGGCGGTCGAGCGGATCGCCGGAAGCCGGATCGCGGTCCAGGCTGATCGTTGCGGTGGCGCCCACATGCACGCCCGAGCCGGTACCCGCGCCGCCTGCGGTGGCGCCCAGGAAGCCGATTTGCACCGCGACTTCGAGGTCCCGTGCGTCCAGGCTCAGGCCGGCCTGCAGTTCGACGTTCTCGACGCCGACCGTGAACTGGTTCTGGCGCAGCGTATAGGCATTGGCCGCGCTGCTGGCGCCGGCGGCACGGTCGAGCACCAGGGTGTGCGCATCCTGCATGCCGGTGACCGTGTATTTCTGGCCGCCGACTTCCAGCCCGTAGCCGACCATGGTCGAATCGAAAATGAAGCTCTGGTCAGAGAACAGCCGGGTGCCGCTGGTGAGAGCGCCACTGTTGCCGAGCAGGGTGCGGCCATCGAGGTCTGCGAAGAAACCCAGGCTGCCCTGGACGAAGGCAGTGATGCTGCCGCGCGCCGAAGTCGACAGCGTCAAGCCCTCGACGCCGAAGTCGAGCGCCAGCGGCATGTCGACTGGCGTGAAATCCTGACGGAACGCCAGCGGCACGCCGAAGCTGCGCTGGATCGGATCGAAGGTGATCGACATGCCGGCCGGCAGCACGCCGGAGGCATTGACCGCAAGCACGAACTCTTGCAGCGTGGTGATCTGTTGCAGCGGCTTGTGAACGACGGCGCGCAGGCCGGTCATGCCGGCAGTCGGCGCCCCGGAAAGTTCGAGCGTGCTGCCGTCGATGACGCGCTTGATGTCGTACACGCCGCGCAGTATTTCGCGGCCATCGACTTGCGCATACAGCGACACCGACATGCCCGCATGCAAGGCCTGGTTGAAGCCGCCGAAGCTGGAACGCAACACCGTGGCCGGCTTGGTGGTGGTGACGCCGCCCGAAGTCGAGTTGACATTGATGGTCAGCACGCTGGCCGCATTCACCGTCAGCAATTCGATGCGCGGCTTGTAAAAATCGATCTTGTCGTAGACCTGTTGCTTGAAGCCGTCCGCGAACTGGAACACCTGGTCGAGCGTGCTCTCGGCGAACGGAACTGCCGACGTCAGCGCCTCGTTCTGGCGGATGGCATCGAGCGATTCGAGGAAATCCGGGAACATCAGGATCATGTCGACGACGCTCATGTTGCTGAAATCCAGCAACTTGTCGAAATTTTGCGTCGTGATCGCCAGTCCGGTGCCGGACAGCGGATTGCCCGACATCAGGATGCGCGGCGTATTGCCGGCCGACAGGTCCAGGCCGGCCAGCTCCGCATACACCGGCAGCACCACCGTCACGCTGTCCTGCGTGGTGGTGTAGCCCAGGCTGCCATTGGTGTAGGCCACACGGCCAGCCAGGTTGACTGCCAGGCTGCCGGTCTGCCGCGCACGGTCGCCCAGGCTGACTTCCAGCGGACCGAACGAGGCCGATACGTCGATATCGTCGACACCGGCCTTCAGGTCGAAATCCATCTGATCCAGCTTGAAGCTGGCTGCGCCGGTAGCCCAGTCGATGGCTACGCGGAATCCGAGATTCATGGTGGCCGTCAGGTCGACCTTGATGTCGCCATCCAGCGTCAGGCCGAACTGCTCCGCATCGGCGCCAAAATTGACGGCCAACTGGTGCTGTGCAGTCAGCTTGTTGTTGAACACCAGCTCCAGGCCGGAGCTGCCGAATGCCAGCGTCAGCGCATCGGCGCCGACGCCAGGCAAGGTCGGCAGCCAGTTGGCTTCGAGGTAGGCCAGCAGGCCGCGCAGCGTCGGGTGCCCGGTGAAACCATACACTGGCAGCGGCAGGCTGCTGCCTTGCGCCGGCGACAGGTACTGGCTGGTGTAGTCACCGATGCCCAACACCTTGTCGATCGCCAGCAACTCGGAGATCGAGCGGTCCAGCACCGGCAGGGTCCGCGCCAGCAGGTTGTCGTTGGTTTGCGTGCCCTCGTCATCGAACACCGGCGTGATCGATTGCTTGAGGTCGGACAGTGTGTCGCTGACGCTGCCGAAAGCATCGCCCAGCGCACCGTCAAGGATGGCGTCGAGTTCGCCAAGGTTGAAGCGCGGTGCCACCATGCCCTGCGTGAAATCGAGATCCAGCACCTGGCCGTCGACCGTGACCTGGCGGTGGATGGCATGGCCCAGCGTATTGGCTTCGGCGAACACCACGCCAGCCATCGACAGGTTGATCGGCGTATTGACCGTGACGTTGCCACTGCCCTTGAGCGCATAGCCGGTGCTGCCGTCCGCCTTCTTCATGGCGACCATGGCCACCCGGCCGTCGGTCAGCGCGGCGCCGGCGACACCCTCCATGCCGATGAAGGCAGAGACATCGGCCGCCGCGACCAGCACTTGTTCCTGGCCGTCGACGATGGATTTTTCAATGCTGAAATCGCCCGACAGCGTGCTCAGGCCGGCGATGTCAAGTTCGACATCGGTGCCAGCCAGGCGCAGCTTGCCGCTGCTGTCGAAAATGGCCGCCATGGTGCCGGTCAGTCCCAGTCCGCCCAGGCCGGACAGCTTGACTTCGCCACTGATCGATCCGCTGCGGGAAAGGTCCGCGCCAAGCCGGAACTGCCCGGCCGCATTGGCGATGCTGAAATCAGTACCGCCCAGCTCGAAACCGAGCGTGACATTTTGGGCGTTGATTTCCCACACCGGGATCAGGCCGCTCTGGTCCAGCACCAGTTCAAATTCGCCGTCCAGCAAGGCGCCACCGATATCCAGCTTGCCGATGACCGGCATCGCCAGCCGCGGTAGCGCCAGGTCGAACACCGCCATGCTGATGCCGTCGAGATCGATCGACAGCGGTTCCAGGCTCCAGTCGATAACCGGCGCGGCGATATCCACATCCAGCGCGCCGATGGACGGCAGGGCCCGGTTCAGTTCCAGCTTGGCCAGTTCCAGCGACGGCAGCTGGTAGCCCGCGATCATGATGCCACCGATTTCCGCGGTGCTGGTGACCCAGCGCCGCTGGGCGCCGCCCACTTCAGTGCTGATCACAACCGCAAAATCGACGCCGCTGATGGCCACGCCGAGGTTGGCGCCGCCGGCGGTCAGGGCCGCCATCGCATCGGCGCCGCCCAGCACGAGTTGGCTCACCAGCACGCTGCTGCCATCGCTCAACGTGAGCGTCGAGGTGCCGGCATTTTCAATGAACAGTTCGCCTTCGGCGCTCAGGATGTCTGCCACGTTGGCGGCGATATGGCCGCGCACCCGGGCTTCGCCTGCATCCAGGTCGAGGTTGTAGAGCCCGGTCGCCGTGACCACGCTCTCGCTGACATCGCTGCCCCAGTCGTTGACGGCAATTTCAAGACGTTCGGCCTGCAGCGTCAGTGCGCTGCCGGCGCTGAACGCGACATCGCCTTCGGCCTGCAAGGCACGGCGGGTGGTGACCACGCCGCCGGTTTCTTCATGGCGCAGCAGCAGCGCGCCGCGGCCATCGCCCAGGCTGGCAGCCAGCCCGCCTATGCTCAGGCTGCCGCTGGTGTTTTCCAGGCCGATCCGGATGTCGGTAATGGTGGTGGTGCCGGCAGTCCGTTGCTCCGACCGGATCGCCAGGCTACCGGACAGCGTGCCGACACCATCGACCACCAGTTCGCCATCGGTGATGACGACTTCCCGGACCAAAACGCCATCGGCGAAACTGACTTGCTGCGCCGGCGTCGTCAGGCCGGTCGGCACGGCGATGTCGACTGCGCGCCCGAGGGTGTTGACCTGGATGCTGGCGTCCGCTTGCAGGCTGACTGCCGAACCAAAGCCCTGCAGCGCGCCGGTGCCCGATGCGACCAGCGCATAAGCGGCGATGCCGTCAGCGCCGCGCGACAGCACCAGTCCGACTTTGGCATCGGTGATGGCGACGCCGGCGCTGGCCGAGCCGACCTCGGCGCTGACATCGGCAGCGCCGATCAGCAGCCATGAAGGCGGCTGCTCGACCGCGCGCGAAAGTCCGGCAACCACGGTCGGCAAGCTACCGCCGGCAAACGTTGCCAGCGGCACGATACAGAACATGCCCGGCGACCCGGCGACCGCCTCCACCCGCACGTTGCCGGCGCCGACGCCGGGCAGGGATTCGATTGCCTGCAGCAGGGCCGCACTGGCCTGTGCTGCACTCAGCCCGGTCATTTCGATGTTCCGGTCCCAGGCGCTGGCGCCACTGAAGCGCAGCCTGACGGTATCCGCCAGCCCGCCGCCGGCCAGGCGCAAGTCGAGCGTCTGTACCGGTGCGATTTTCAGGGCCGCGACGTTGGTGGCGGCAAGGCTGCCGCGGAACGCCACATCCCAGCCGCCGCCGGCGGCAGCCGCAAGCGCGGTGACCGCGACATTGCCACTGCCGATGCCCGCCAGCGATTCGAGCGCGGCCTGCACTTGCGCGGCGCTGGCGCCGGCCGCCAGGACTGCGGTCGTGCCGGATCCGAAGCTGATCGCGAACACGCCGCCGGAAGCGGGTTGCAGGCGCTGTACCTCGGAGCTGGTGGCGCCGGTCTGCGCCAGGCTCAGCGCCGCATCGGGTGCGCGCTGCACGGTGGTGATCTCGCCCACCATCACGCCAATTGCGCTGCCGCTCGCGCTACCGCCAAATGTCACGCGCCATTGCGGGTTGCTGCTGCCAGCCAGTTCTACCGCGGCATCGCCACCGACGGCAGCGAAGCTGCCCGCGCCGGATGTCGCCTGGCGCAAGGCGTCGCGCATTTCATCGGCCGTGGCGTTGAACGCAATTTCCCCGGTGCGATAGCTCTCGCCCAGATAGTCGAAGGCGAGCTCAAAGCCGCCACTCAGGTGGTCGTCGTAAAGATTGACCAGTTGTACCGCGCCGGTGGCAGGCGTGCCGTCCGAGACGGTCTGCACGCTGAACTTCACTTCGTTCGACGCGCTCAGCGCGCCCGACATGTCGGCCTTGTAGCCGGTGGCAGTCATCGCTGCGACATTGCCGGCCCTGGCTGCTGCATGCAGGAAAGTGACGCGATAGCCCTGTGCCGCAAGGGTCGAGGACTGGTCGAAGCTGACTTGAACATTGCCGGCGCCGACGCCGGCCAGGCTTTGCAGCGCTTCGCGGATCAGCGTGGCCTGGAAACCGGGGTCGGTGACATAACGGATGGTGCCGGTGGTGGCGCCGCCGACTGTCAGCGTGAAGCGATTACGGCTGAGCGAAATGCCGGCATCCGGTTGCAGCAGCAGGTACTGGACTTCCTCGGCCGCAGCGCTGGCCTGCGATTCCAGCGTGATGTCGCCCCAGTCGAGCTTGTCGGCCGGGTCGGCCGGCGGCGTCATGCGCAAGCCATTGGCGGTGGCGGCAGTGCCATCCGACAGCACCACGGCACGGCCGGAAAGCGAGCCTGTGAATTCGATCCGGAACCCGTCCTGCCGGCTGCCGGTAACGCTGACATTGCCGGCACCGATGCCGGTCAGGCCCTGCAGACCAGCGCCGAGATTGGCGGCGAAGGCCGCATCGCTCATCAATGCGCCAGATTCATCCAGCGAGCTGACGCTGACCTGGGCCGCGCCGTAGCTGAACTGGTAGATGCCTTCGCGGAAACGGCTGCCCTCCTGCGATGCTGCCTGCAGCAGGATCGCGGTATTGGTCTTGATCCCGCCTTCGGCCCGGGTAATGACGTCGCCGCTGGCGCCCGCGGTCGCGCGCTGCACGATGATCGCAGGCAGCACTTCCGGCGCCGCGTGGCTGCTTACCGAGAACTGGCCGGACAAGGAACTGAAACCGGCGACATCGACTTCGATCGCGCCAGCGAGTTCCAGCCCGCCAGCCGCATCGAAACGAGTAACCAGGGTGCCACTCAGCGCGAGGCCGCTGACCCCGGTCAGCGAACCGGTGCCGCTGATGAAGCCGCTGCGGGTGCCGTCGGCGGCAATATGCAGGCTGCCTGCGCCATTGCTGAGGGCGACGGTGGCGCCATTCGCCTGCAGCGAGATGCCGACATCGCTGGCATCCACGCGCCAGCTGCGCGCGCCAGTTTCGTCCTGCTCCAGTGCGAGCTTGAAATTGCCTTCCAGCGTGGCGCCGCCCAGCGTCAGCGCGCCATCCACCGGAATCTCGAAACGTCCGCCCAGCGCATCCAGCACCACGCTGCTGGCTTCATCCAGCATGATGGTGCGGGCGTCCTGGCTCCAGTCGATCACCGCTGCACCAGCGGTATCCAGCGCGCTGGTCGCGGTGTCGATCGCGCTGTTGATGTCCAGCGCCAGGCTGCGCAGGTCGGACAGCGTGTAGCCGGCAAGCGTCGCTTCCTCGATGCTGGCCTTGCTGGTGACCCAGCGCCGCCCTGCTCCGCCTTGTTCGTTGCTGATCACCAATGCCAGGTCAACACCCGACAGGCTGGCACCCAGTCCGCTGCCGCCGCTTCCACCGATACTGATTGCAGCGTCGATGCCAGCGCCGCCCAGGATCAGCTGCTCGACCTGCACCGTGCTGGCGTCGCTCAGCGTCACTTCGCCGCTGACGCTTTCCAGGAACAGTTCGCCC
>NZ_ML708609.1:0-2667 GCF_008831265.1 Lacisediminimonas profundi | reverse complement strand
CCGCCGGCGCCGTCGAATGCGGTCGTGAAGTCGCCCGACAGGCTGACACCGGCCAGGCCATCCACCACTGCCCGCCCCGTGATGCTGCCGCTGCGGGTGCCGTCCGCGGCAATCAGCAAGGTCCCGCTGCCGTCCTCGATGCCGACGTAGGCACCGCCCGCTTCCATGCTGATCTGCACGCCGGTGGCGTCCACGCGCCAGCTGCGCGCGCCGGCCTCGTCCTGCTCGACCGTCAATTTGAAGTCGCCGCCCATGGTGGCGCCGCCCAGCGTCAGCGCGCCATCCACCGGAATCTCGAAGCGTCCGCCCAGCGCATCCAGCACCACGCTGCTGGCTTCATCCAGTGTGATGGTGCGGGCGGATTCGCTCCAGTCGATCACCGCTGCGCCAGCGGTGTCCAGCGCATTGCCGGCGGCATTGATCGCGCTGTTGATGTCCAGCGCCAGGCTGCGCAGGTCGGACAGCATGTAGCCGGCAAGCGTCGCTTCCTCGATGCTGGCCTTGCTGGTGACCCAGCGCCGCCCTGCTCCGCCTTGTTCGTTGCTGATCACCAATGCCAGGTCGACACCCGACAGGCTGGCGCCCAGTCCGCTGCCGCCGATATTGATTGCAGCGTCGATGCCGGCGCCGCCCAGGATCAGCTGCTCGACCTGCACCGTGCTGGCGTCGCTCAGCGTCACTTCGCCGCTGACGCTTTCCAGGAACAGTTCGCCATCGACATGCAGCACGCCTGCAATATCGGCCACCACATCGCCGCGCAGCCGGCTTTCATCTGCCAGCAAATTGACCTGATAGCTGCCGGTCGCGGTTTCCACCGATTGGCTGACCGCACTGCCCATCCGGTTCCAGGCGATCTGCATCGCATTGGCTTGCAGCGACAGGCCCGATACGCCGGTCAGGGCGACATCCCCTTCGGCCTGCACCGCGTAGCTGCTGCCGCTGGCATCGCGGTGCAGCAGCACGGCGCCACGGCCGTTGGCCAGCGTCGCGCCGACGCCGCCCAGCTCGATGCTGCCGCTCAGATTGTCCACGCCGATCGTGATGTCGGTCGCGCCATCCTGCGTGATGCTGCGGATTGCCAGCTGGCCCGACAAGCTGCCAAGCCCGTCGACGATCACGCTGCCTTCGGTGATCGTCAATTCCTGCACCGTGGCGCCGTCTGCAAATTCCAGCGTGACGCTGCCGGCGCCGGTATCCACCATCTGGGTGATGGCCCGGCCCAGCGTGTTGATGCGAACCTGCGCCGCTGCATCCAGCGTCACCGTGCCAAAACCGGTCAGGCTGGCGTTGCCTTCGGCCGACAGCGCATAGCCAGCACCGGCTGCGGCGCCATTGCCGGCAATCACCAGCGCCAGGCTGGCGTTGGCGACCTGCACGCCGTTGGCGCCGTCGCCGAATTGGGCGTTGACGCCGGCCGCGCCGATCACCACCTGTTCGTTGCTGCGAGATACCGCGAAGTCGCCGCCGATGCGGCCGAATCCATCCACTGCCAGTTGCACGTCGGTGCCGCCGAATACCAGTCCGCCGGCGCCGTCGAATGCGGTCGTGAAGTCGCCCGACAGGCTGACGCCGGCCAGGCCATCCACCACTGCCCGCCCCGTGATGCTGCCGCTGCGGGTGCCGTCCGCGGCAATCAGCAAGCTTCCGCTGCCGTCCTCGATGCCGATATAGGCGCCGCCCGCTTCCATGCTGATCTGCACGCCGGTGGCGTCCACCCGCCAACTGCGCGCGCCGGCCTCGTCCTGCTCGAGCGTCAATTTGAAGTTGCCACCCAGCGTGGCGCCGCCCAGCGTCAGCGCGCCATCCACCGGTATCTCGAAACGTCCGCCCAGCGCATCCAGCACCACGCTGCTGGTTTCATCCAGCGTGATGGTGCGGGCGTCCTGGCTCCAGTCGATCACTGCTGCACCAGCGGTATCCAGCGCGCTAGTCGCGGTGTCGATCGCGCTGTTGATGTCCAGCGCCAGGCTGCGCAGGTCGGACAGCGTGTAGCCGGCAAGCGTCGCTTCCTCGATGCTGGCCTTGCTGGTGACCCAGCGCCGCCCTGCTCCGCCTTGTTCGTTGCTGATCACCAATGCCAGGTCGACGCCCGACAGGCTGGCACCCAGTCCGCTGCCGCCGATATTGATTGCAGCGTCGATGCCGGCGCCGCCCAGGATCAGCTGCTCGACCTGCACCGTGCTGGCGTCGCTCAGCGTCACTGCGCCGCTGACGCTTTCCAGGAACAGCTCGCCCTCGACATGCAGCACGCCCGCAATATCGGCCACCACATCGCCGCGCAGCCGGCTTTCATCTTCCAGCAAATTGACCTGGTAGCTGCCGTGCGCGGTTTCCACCGATTGGCTGACCGCACTGCCCATCCGGTTCCAGGCGATCTGCATCGCATTGGCTTGCAGCGACAGGCCCGATACGCCGATCAGGGCGACATCGCCTTCGGCCTGCACCGCGTAGCTGCTGCCGCTGGCATCGCGGTGCAGCAGCACGGCGCCACGTCCGTTGGCCAGGGCCGCGCCGACGCCGCCCAGTTCGATGCTGCCGCTCAGATTGCCCACGCCGATCGTGATGTCGGTCGCGCCATCCTGCGTGATGCTACGGATTGCCAGCTGGCCCGACAAGCTGCCAAGCCCGTCGACGATCACGCTGCCTTCGGTGATCGTCACTTCCTGC
>NZ_VTTH01000009.1 GCF_008831265.1 Lacisediminimonas profundi | reverse complement strand
AGGAAATGGTCATGCCAGGCGATAACGTGTCGATCACTGTGCAGCTGATCAACCCGATCGCGATGGAAGAGGGTCTGCGTTTTGCAATCCGCGAAGGCGGCCGTACCGTCGGCGCCGGCGTTGTTGCAAAAATCCTCGACTAAACTCGTCGCTCTTACACTGCCGCGGGTGATCATCACTCGCGGCTCGCTCTTTAAAGGAAAGAATTCATGGAACAGCAGAAGCAAAAACCGGCGAGCCTGAAGCAAAAGATCCGCATTCGCCTGAAGGCATTCGACTATCGCCTGATCGATCAGTCCGCTCAGGAAATCGTTGACACCGCAAAGCGTACCGGCGCGGTTGTGCGCGGACCGGTTCCACTGCCAACCCGCATGCAACGCTTCGACATCCTGCGCTCGCCGCACGTCAACAAGACGTCGCGTGACCAGTTCGAGATTCGTACCCACCAGCGCCTGATGGACATCATCGACCCGACCGACAAGACTGTCGACGCACTGATGAAGCTGGACCTGCCAGCTGGCGTGGACGTCGAGATCAAGCTGCAGTAATTGTTTTATTTGGCGCCGGGACCTTGCGCCGCAGATTTTTCTGTTGTATGTGCCCGGTTGCCGCGCTATACTAGCCGGCTTAATTCCGAATCGCCAGTTTGCACCGCATTCGCGACGATTCAAGTAGTACCAACATCAGCCCCGCCCAATCGCAGGCGGGAATGGAGAAAAAATGAACCATGACCAAAATCAGGGCCAAGGCCTGCTTGGTCGCAAGGTTGGCATGATGCGCATCTTCACGGATGACGGGGATTCGATTCCTGTGACCGTGCTGGACGTGTCCAACAACCGTGTGACTCAGATCAAAACCCCTGACACTGACGGCTACACGGCCGTTCAGGTTGCATTCGGTAGCCGCCGTGCTTCCCGTGTCAACAAGGCCGCCGCCGGACATTTCGCAAAAGCGGGTGTCGAGGCCGGATCGGTGCTTCGTGAATTCCGCATCAGCGCAGCAGCGGCATCCCAGCTCAAAGTTGGCGATGTCATTCCCGCTTCGCTGTTCGAAGTTGGCCAGAAGGTCGATGTGCAAGGCACGTCGATCGGTAAGGGCTACGCCGGCACCATCAAGCGTCACAACTTCAAATCTGGCCGTGCTTCGCATGGTAACTCGCGTTCCCACAACGTTCCGGGCTCCATCGGTATGGCGCAGGATCCGGGTCGCGTTTTCCCTGGCAAGCGCATGACGGGCCATATGGGTGACGTTACCGTGACCACGCAAAACCTTGAAATCGCTCGCATCGATGCAGAGCGCCAGCTGCTGCTGGTCAAGGGTGCGGTCCCGGGCGCCAAGAACGGCCAGGTCGTAGTTCAGGCTGCCATCAAAGTCAACGCCAAGAAGGGAGCCTGATAAATGGAACTTACGCTCCTGAATGAGCAAGGCCAGACCGCATCAAACGTCTCGGCTCCCGACACCATTTTTGGTCGGGACTATAACGAGGCGCTGATCCATCAGGTCGTGGTCGCCTACCAGGCGAATGCTCGTAGCGGTAACCGCAAGCAGAAAGATCGCGAAGAAGTCAGCCACACCACGAAGAAGCCATGGCGCCAGAAAGGCACCGGCCGTGCTCGTGCTGGTATGTCGTCCTCGCCGCTGTGGCGCGGAGGCGGTCGCATCTTCCCGAATTCGCCGGAAGAAAACTTCTCGCACAAGGTCAACAAGAAAATGTATCGCGCAGGTGTCTGCTCGATCCTTTCCCAGTTGGCGCGTGAGGGTCGCGTGTCGGTTATTGAAGGCATGACGCTGGAAGCGCCCAAGACCAAACTCTTGTCGCAAAAGCTCAAGGGCATGGGGTTGGACTCCGTGCTGGTCATCACCGACAGCCTCGACGAGAACCTGTTACTGGCGTCGCGCAACCTGGCCAATGTGCTGGTGTGCGAGCCGCGTCACGCCGATCCGGTGTCGCTGGTCTTCTACAAGAAGATTCTGGTGACCCGTGCTGCGCTGGCGAAGATTGAGGAGATGCTGGCATGAGCGCCATCCAATTCACTGAAGAGCGCTTGTTGAAAGTGCTGCTGGCTCCGGTGATCTCCGAGAAGGCGACTTTCGTCGCCGAGAAAAACGAGCAAGTCGTTTTCCTCGTCTCGCCAGATGCTACCAAGCCGGAAATCAAGGCAGCGGTTGAGCTGCTGTTCAAAGTACAAGTGGAGTCGGTGCAAGTTGCAAACCGGCAGGGCAAGGTCAAGCGTTCGGGTCGTTTCACGGGCCGTCGCAATCACACGCGCCGCGCGTTCGTGTGCCTCAAGGCCGGCCAGGAAATCTCTTTCACCGAGGAGGCTAAATAATGGCACTCGTAAAGACGAAACCGACCTCGCCAGCCCGTCGTGGCATGGTGAAGGTGGTGACGCCCGGCCTGTTCAAAGGTCGTCCGTTCGCCGCCCTGATCGAGAAGAAATCCAAGACTGCCGGCCGTAACAACAACGGCCATATCACTACCCGTCATATCGGTGGTGGTCACAAGCAGCACTACCGTGTCATCGACTTCCGTCGCAACAAGGACGGTATCGCGGCCAAGGTTGAGCGTCTGGAATATGACCCGAACCGCAGCGCCAACATTGCGCTGGTGCTTTACGCCGATGGCGAGCGCCGCTATGTGCTGGCCAGCAAGGGCATGGCTGTTGGTGATCAGCTGATGAACGGCTCGGAAGCGCCGATCAAGGCGGGTAACTGCCTGCCGATCCGCAACATTCCGGTCGGTACCACGATGCATTGCGTCGAAATGCTGCCAGGCAAGGGTGCGCAGTTGGCGCGTACTGCAGGCGCTGCAGTAGTTCTGATGGCGCGTGAAGGAACCTACGCTCAGGTTCGCCTGCGCTCGGGTGAGGTCCGCCGCGTGCACATCGAGTGCCGCGCTACCATCGGTGAAGTTGGTAACGGCGAACATAACCTGCGCAAGATCGGCAAGGCTGGCGCTAATCGTTGGCGTGGTATTCGTCCGACGGTTCGCGGTGTTGTCATGAACCCGGTTGACCACCCGCACGGTGGCGGCGAGGGCAAGACAGCTGCAGGTCGTCACCCGGTCTCGCCGTGGGGTCAGCAAACCAAGGGCAAGAAGACGCGTCGCAACAAGCGCACGACTTCGATGATCGTCTCACGCCGCGGCAAGAAATAAGGAATAGGACATGGCACGCTCATTGAAAAAAGGGCCGTTCTGCGACGCCCACCTGCTGGATAAAGTGGAAGCTGCTCAGGCGGCAAAAGACAAGAAGCCGATCAAAACCTGGTCCCGTCGTTCGACGATCCTGCCGGATTTCATCGGACTGACGATTGCCGTGCATAACGGCAAGCAACATGTGCCGGTTTACGTGTCCGAGCAGATGGTCGGTCACAAGCTCGGCGAATTCGCGCTGACCCGGACGTTCAAGGGTCATGCCGCTGACAAGAAGGCTAAGAAATAGGTCCGATCATGGAAACTAAAGCTACTCTCCGTGGCGTGCGTCTGTCGGCCCAAAAAGGCCGGCTGGTCGCCGATCAGATCCGCGGCAAGAAAGTCGAACAGGCTCTCAACATCCTGACCTTCAGTCCGAAAAAGGGCGCGGTCATCCTGAAGAAAGTCCTGGAGTCCGCGATCGCGAACGCCGAGCATAACGACGGCGCCGATATCGACGAATTGAAGGTCACCCAGATCTATGTCGAAAAGGCTGGCGTGCTCAAGCGGTTTACCGCTCGCGCAAAAGGCCGGGGCGATCGCATCTCCAAACAATCCTGTCACATCTTCGTGACTGTCGGTAACTAAGGAGTCACGATGGGACAGAAAATACATCCGACCGGGTTCCGACTTTCGGTTACCCGTAACTGGGGTTCGCGTTGGTACGCAGGTAACAGCAATTTCGCCACGATGTTGGGCGAAGACCTGAAAGTCCGCGCTTACCTGAAGAAAAAGCTGAAGAACGCATCGGTCAGCCGCGTCGTCATCGAGCGCCCGGCCAAAAATGCGCGCATCACGATTTTCAGCTCGCGGCCCGGTGTCGTCATCGGCAAGAAGGGCGAAGACATTGAAGTCCTGAAGACCGAACTCTCCAAGATGATGGGCGTGCCCGTGCACGTCAACATCGAGGAAGTTCGCAAACCGGAGACTGATTCCCAGCTGATCGCCGATTCTATCGCTCAGCAGCTCGAGAAGCGGATCATGTTCCGTCGCGCGATGAAGCGTGCGATGCAGAATGCGATGCGCCTGGGCGCCCTGGGTATCAAGATCATGTCCTCCGGTCGCCTGAATGGTATCGAGATCGCCCGTACCGAGTGGTACCGTGAAGGTCGCGTGCCGCTGCATACCCTGCGTGCCGACATCGACTATGGTACTTCCGAAGCCGAGACGACTTACGGCATCATCGGTATCAAGGTCTGGGTCTACAAGGGTGATCGCCTGGCCAATGGCGAAACGCCTGTGGTCGAGGTCGCAGCAGACGATGACAAGAAGCGCCGCGGTCCGCGTCGTGACGATGGCAAGCCAGGTGCTGGCCGTCCGCCCGTACGTGGCGCCAGGCGTCCTGAAGGCCAGGCTGCAGCGCCCGACAGCGCTCCGGCCCGAGCCAAACGTGTGCCGGCCGCCAAGAAGCCGGAAGGCGCAGCCCCGGCTGAGAAAGCAGGAGAATAATCATGCTGCAACCAGCACGCAGAAAATATCGCAAAGAACAGAAGGGCCGCAATCGCGGAATCTCGCACGATCGCGGCACCGCGGTGTCGTTCGGCGAATTCGGCTTGAAGGCAATTGGCCGCGGCCGTATCACGGCTCGTCAGATCGAAGCAGCCCGTCGCGCCATGACCCGTCACATCAAGCGTGGTGGACGGATCTGGATTCGCATTTTCCCGGACAAGCCTATTTCCAACAAGCCCGCAGAAGTTCGTATGGGTAACGGCAAGGGTAACCCGGAATACTACGTCGCCGAAATTCATCCTGGCAAAGTGCTGTACGAGATGGATGGTGTCGATGAGACGCTGGCGCGCGAAGCATTCCGTCTGGCTGCTGCCAAGCTGCCCCTGCAGACGACTTTTGTCATCCGCCAGGTCGGCCAATAATTGGAGTGGAACATGAAAGCATCTGAACTCAGCGGCAAGGACCAAGCCGCCCTGACCAAAGAGATGACCGACTTGCTGAAGGCGCAGTTTGGTTTGCGCATGCAGCTGGGAACCCAGCAGTTGAGCAATACGTCCCAGCTGAAAAAGGTTCGTCGCGATATCGCTCGGGTCAAGACGGTCATGAACCAGAAGGCAGGCAAATAATGAACGATCAGGTAAAAAAATCGCTCAACCGCACGCTCGTAGGCCGCGTTGTGTCCGACAAGATGGACAAGACCGTAACCGTGCTGATCGAGAACCGGACCAAGCATCCGCTGTATGGCAAGATCATCGTCCGCTCGCGCAAGTATCACGCGCATGACGAATCGAACCAGGTGAAGGAAGGCGACGTAGTCGAGATCCAGGAAGGTCGTCCAATTTCGAAGACCAAGGCATGGTCGGTTACTCGTGTCGTACAGGCTGCACAAAACGTTTGATTTGGTATTGCGTCGCGGCTGCTTTGCTGCCATAATGATTGGCTTCGCTTCAGAAGGTGCAATGCCTTCTGAAGCTTGCAGCGCAGCAGCAAGATTCGCAGTTCCGTAGTACCAGTTGTTTGGTAAATCGTCACCCTAATCGACCTGCCTGAATTTGGCGGGTTGCCGGGACCAAGACTGACCGTCGTACTGCATTGTGCGGTGACGCGGGAAAAGTTGGGAAAGAAAAAATTATGATTCAGACAGAAAGCCGGCTAGAAGTAGCCGACAACACGGGTGCGCGTGAAGTCCTGTGCATCAAGGTGCTGGGCGGGTCGAAGCGCCGTTACGCCGGCATCGGTGACATCATCAAGGTCACGATCAAGGAGGCCGTTCCGCGCGGTCGCGTCAAAAAAGGCGAAATTTACAATGCGGTCGTCGTTCGGACTGCCAAGGGCGTGCGCCGCCAGGATGGGTCGCTGGTCAAGTTTGATAGCAATGCTGCTGTCCTGCTTAACGCCAAGCTCGAGCCGATCGGTACGCGCATCTTCGGACCGGTCACGCGTGAGCTGCGTACCGAGCGCTTCATGAAGATCGTGTCGCTCGCACCGGAAGTCCTGTAAGGAGGCAACATGAGTCATATTCGGAAAGACGACGACGTAATCGTCATCGCCGGTAAAGATAAAGGCAAGCGTGGCGTAGTCAAGCAGCGTATCGATGCCGACCACGTCATCGTTGATGGTGTGAATGTCGCCAAGAAGGCGGTCCGCCCGAACCCGATGACGGGTACGACCGGCGGTATCGTCGACAAGCTGATGCCCATACATGTATCGAACGTAGCGCTGTTCAATGGCGCGACCGGCAAGGCAGATCGGATTGGATTCAAGACCGTTGACGGCAAGAAAGTCCGCGTCTTCAAATCCAACGGCGAAGCCGTGAAGGGGTAAGGAAAAATGACCCGTTTCCAGGATTTCTACGAAAAAGACGTCGTCGCCAATTTGACGACGAAGTTCGGCTACAAGTCGCGCATGCAAGTGCCGCGGCTGACCAAGATCACGCTCAACATGGGTGTGGGCGAGGCGATTGCCGACAAGAAAGTCATTGAGCATGCTGTCGGCGACATGACGAAGATCGCAGGCCAGAAGCCTGTGGTGACCAAAGCACGGAAGGCAATCGCGGGATTCAAGATTCGCGAAGGCTACCCGATCGGTTGCATGGTGACCTTGCGCGGCAAGGCGATGTACGAGTTTCTCGATCGCCTGGTTACCGTTGCGTTGCCCCGCGTTCGCGATTTCCGTGGTGTGTCTGGTCGTGCATTTGACGGCCGTGGCAACTACAACATCGGTGTGAAAGAGCAGATCATTTTCCCCGAGATCGAGTACGACAAGATTGATGCGCTGCGTGGGCTGAACATCAGCATCACGACTACCGCAAAAACTGACGAAGAGGCCAAGGCTCTCCTCGCCGAATTTAAATTCCCGTTCAGAAACTGAGGATGCCATGGCAAAACTGGCACTGATTAACCGTGAACAAAAGCGCGCCGACCTGGTAAAGAAGTATGCCGGCAAGCGCGCCGAGTTGAAGGCAATCATCGACGACCAATCGAAGTCCGAGGAAGAGCGTTACGAGGCGCGGCTGAAGTTGCAAGCGCTGCCCCGTAATTCGAGTCCGACGCGTCAGCGCAATCGTTGCGCCCTGACTGGTCGTCCCCGTGGCACTTTCCGCAAGTTCGGTCTGGCCCGTACCAAGATCCGTGAAATCGCCATGCGCGGCGAGATCCCGGGTATGACTAAAGCCAGCTGGTAATAGGAGAACAAGCATGAGTATGAGCGATCCTATCGCCGATATGCTGACCCGCATACGCAACGCCCAAGGCGTGGAGAAAGCATCGGTATCGATGCCCTCGTCCAAGGTGAAAGTTGCGATTGCCGCAGTGTTGAAGGATGAAGGTTATATCGACAGCTACGTCGTCACTGAAGAAGGTGGCAAGGCGCAGTTGGCGATCACGTTGAAGTATTACGCCGGTCGCCCGGTCATCGAGCATCTGAAGCGCATATCGCGTCCTGGCCTGCGGATCTACCGCGGCAAGAACCAGATCCCGACCGTCCTGAATGGATTGGGTGTTGCCATCATGTCGACGCCCAAGGGCGTGATGACCGACCGCAAAGCACGCGCAGCCGGTCTCGGCGGCGAGTTGATTTGCACCGTCGCTTAAGGAGTGCAAGATGTCTCGTGTAGGTAAAAGCCCCATTGCACTGCCGGCCGGCGTGGAAGTTACGCTAGCTGCAGAGCAGATCAAGGTCAAGGGCCCGTTGGGCACCCTGACTCTGCCTTTGACCGGTCAGGTCAAGGTAAAAAATGAGAACAACACGCTCACGTTCGAGCCGGTTGGTGACAGCCGTGAAGCGAATGCGATGTTTGGTACCGTTCGCGCACTTGTCAACAACATGGTGACCGGTGTCTCCAAAGGTTTCGAGAAGAAGCTGAACCTGGTTGGCGTTGGTTTTCGTGCCGCTGTGCAGGGCGACAAGCTGAATCTGTCCCTCGGCTACTCGCATCCGGTGGTCTACGAGCTTCCGGCTGGTACGAAGGCTGTGGCAACGACGCCCACCGAGATCGTGATTTCGGGTGTTGATCGTCAGGTGGTCGGCCAGGTGGCGGCTGAAGTTCGTGCTTATCGTCCGCCAGAGCCTTACAAGGGCAAGGGTGTTCGGTACTCCGACGAAGTCGTCGTGATCAAAGAAACCAAGAAGAAGTAACAGGGGCTGCGAATGGACAAGAAACAATCACGTCTGCGTCGCGGACGCCAGACCCGGGCAAAGATTGCGGAGCTCAAGGTCAATCGCCTTTCCGTGCATCGTACCAACCTGCATATCTACGCAACGATCTTCGGACCGGACGCGAAGGTGCTGGCATCCGCATCTACCGCGGAAGCCGAGGTTCGGCAGGAACTGGCCGGTCAGTCGGGCAAGGGCGGCAACGTCGCTGCTGCCGCGCTGGTTGGAAAGCGGGTAGCCGAGAAAGCGCTGAAGGCCGGAATCTCTGAAGTGGCTTTCGATCGCGCCGGTTTCCGTTACCACGGCCGTGTCAAAGCCGTAGCCGAGGCCGCTCGCGAAGCTGGCCTGAAACTCTAAGGAATAGTCATCATGGCAAAGATGCAATCGAAGATGCAAAGCGAGAAGCCGGATGACGGCATGCGCGAGAAGATGATCGCCGTGAACCGCGTGACCAAAGTGGTCAAGGGCGGTCGGATCATGGGTTTCGCAGCGCTCGCAGTGGTTGGTGATGGCGATGGTCGCATCGGCATGGGCAAGGGCAAGTCGAAGGAAGTGCCAGTCGCCGTGCAGAAAGCGATGGAAGAAGCCCGCCGCAAGATGATCAAGGTTTCGCTCAAGAACGGTACGCTGCAGCACGCGGTGACCGGCAAGCATGGTGCCTCATCAGTTCTGATGGCGCCTGCCAAGGACGGTACCGGCGTGATCGCCGGCGGCCCGATGCGCGCAATTTTTGAAGTGATGGGCGTGACCAACGTGGTCGCCAAGTCGAACGGTTCGACCAACCCTTACAACATGGTTCGTGCCACGTTGAACGGTCTGGCGAAGATGAACACTCCTTCCGAAATCGCTGCCAAGCGTGGCAAGTCGGTTGAAGAAATCCTCGGCTAAGGTGATGCAAATGGCAAAAATCAAAGTCAAGCTGGTCAAGGGCCTGATCGGAACGCGCGCAGATCACCGTGCGACGGTTCGCGGACTCGGTCTGCGTCGCGTCGATTCGGTTTCCGAGTTGGAAGATACCCCATCGGTACGCGGCATGATCAACAAGGTTTCCTATCTCGTGAAAGTTGTTTCGTAAGCCTAGCGCTTGCGAACGGAGCAAATGATGGAATTGAATAACATTCAGCCCGCCGATGGTGCCAAGCACGCGAAGCGCCGTGTCGGTCGTGGTATTGGTTCGGGCTTGGGCAAGACCGCCGGCCGCGGACATAAAGGTCAGAAGTCACGTTCGGGCGGCTTCCACAAGGTGGGTTTCGAGGGCGGTCAGATGCCTTTGCAGCGTCGCCTGCCGAAGCGCGGCTTCAAGTCGCTGGCAACGCCGTACAAGGCCGAAGTTCGCCTCTCCGACCTGGAGAAGCTGCCGGTCGGTGAAGTTGACATGCTGGCATTGAAACAAGCCGGCGTCGTGTCGGATCTGGCGCGCGTCGTTCGCGTGATTGCTTCCGGCGCGTTGACCAAAAAGGTCACCCTGACGGGACTGATCGTAACCAAAGGCGCAAAGGCCGCAATCGAAGCCGCTGGCGGCTCGGTCGCGTAACCTCCAGCCCACTCGGAGCAAGGTTTGGCGACTAGTCCGCAATTGGCGAAAAGTGGTGCAAGCGGGTTCCCGTGGAGCCGTGTGTGGTTCCTGCTGGGCGCGCTTGTCGTGTACCGGATCGGTGCGCACATCCCGGTGCCCGGTATTGACGCTACCCAGCTTGCGCAGCTTTTCAAGCAGAACCAGGGCGGCATCCTGGGCATGTTCAACATGTTCTCGGGTGGTGCGCTGTCGCGGTTCACGATTTTCGCGCTGGGCATCATGCCGTACATTTCGGCGTCGATCATCATGCAACTGTTGACGGTGGTGTCACCGCAACTGGAAGCTTTGAAGAAAGAGGGCGAGGCGGGCCGTCGCAAGATTACGCAGTACACCCGCTACGGTACGTTGCTGCTGGCGACGTTCCAGGCGCTCGGTATCGCAGTGGCCCTGGAGTCGCAAGCGGGGCTGGTAATCGATCCGGGCTTGGCATTTCGTTTCACCAGTGTTGTTACGCTGGTAACCGGAACGATGTTCATGATGTGGCTGGGTGAGCAGATTACCGAGCGCGGTTTGGGGAACGGTATCTCCATACTGATCTTCGCCGGTATTGCTGCCGGGCTTCCGAGCGCGATCGCTGGCCTGTTCGAGCTGGTCCGCACCGGTTCCATGAGTGCGCTGGCTGCGATTGTGATTTGTGTGATTGTGGCGGCGGTGACTTTCCTGGTCGTGTTCATCGAACGCGGTCAACGCAAGATCCTGGTGAACTATGCAAAGCGTCAGGTTGGAAACAAGGTTTATGGCGGGCAAAGCAGTCATCTGCCGCTGAAGTTGAACATGGCAGGCGTGATTCCACCGATTTTCGCATCGTCGATCATTCTGTTCCCGGCGACGATCACGAGCTGGTTCACGACGGGCGAGTCAACGAATGTCGTGACCTTGTTCCTGAAAGACCTGGCTGCTTCGCTGGCGCCTGGTGAGCCGATTCATGCGTTGCTGTACGCTGGTGCAATTATATTTTTCTGCTTCTTCTACACGGCTCTGGTGTTCAACAGCCGGGAGACGGCAGATAATCTGAAGAAAAGTGGTGCGTTTGTTCCTGGTATCCGCCCTGGTGATCAGACGGCTCGTTATATCGACAAGATATTGATGCGCCTGACGCTGGCCGGCGCGTTGTATATCACGCTGGTGTGCTTGTTGCCTGAGTTCCTGATTGCGCGTTGGAAAGTACCGTTCTACTTTGGCGGAACATCCCTGTTGATCATTGTGGTCGTCACGATGGACTTCATGGCGCAGGTTCAGAATTATGTGATGTCGCAGCAATACGATTCGTTGCTGCGCAAGGCAAATTTTAAGGGCGGCATGTCGCGCTAGGCGGCCCATAGATCGAGCACATCGAATGGCAAAAGACGACGTCATCCAGATGCAGGGCGAGGTTCTCGAGAATCTGCCGAATGCGACATTTAGAGTAAAGCTGGAAAATGGACACGTGGTGCTGGGTCATATCTCTGGCAAGATGCGAATGAACTATATCCGCATCCTTCCAGGGGACAAGGTGACAGTGGAACTGACGCCTTATGACCTTAGCCGTGCGCGGATCGTATTCCGTACCAAGTAATCAAAGCAACTGAATAACGAACTGGAAGAAAGAGGGCCACCATGAAAGTGCTCGCATCAGTAAAGCGGATCTGCCGCAACTGCAAAATCATCAAGCGCAAAGGCGTCATTCGTGTGATCTGCACGGAACCGCGTCACAAGCAGCGCCAAGGTTAACTTTAACGTTATTGATCAAGGAATAACGAATGGCACGTATTGCAGGGGTTAATATCCCCAACCATCAGCACGCCGTGATCGGCTTGACTGCTATTTATGGTATTGGCCGCCCGCGCGCAGAACAGATTTGCGAAGTCACAGGCGTTCCGACCGACAAGAAGGTCAAGGACCTCGACGACAACGAACTCGAGAAGCTGCGTGACGCCATCGGCAAGTTCCTCGTCGAAGGCGACCTGCGTCGCGATATCTCGATGAACATCAAGCGCTTGATGGACCTCGGTTCATATCGTGGCCTGCGTCATCGCAAGGGTTTGCCAGTTCGCGGTCAGCGCACTCGCACCAACGCCCGTACCCGCAAGGGTCCGCGCAAGGCCGCGCAAGCACTGAAGAAATAATTCCGAGCCTACGTCGGATTCAAGGAAAAGATTATGGCAAAAGCACCGAATAACGCCGCAGCAGCACGCGTGCGCAAGAAAGTCAAAAAGAACGTTGCTGAAGGCGTCGCGCACATCCATGCGTCCTTCAACAACACCATCATCACCATCACGGATCGCCAGGGCAATGCGTTGTCCTGGGCAACTTCGGGTGGTGCTGGCTTCAAGGGCTCGCGTAAATCGACTCCGTTCGCAGCGCAGGTTGCTGCCGAAGCGGCCGGACGCGTCGCTATTGAATATGGCGTGAAGAATCTGGAAGTTCGCATCAAGGGACCTGGTCCTGGCCGCGAGTCCGCAGTTCGCGCACTGAACGGTCTTGGCCTGAAGATCACCCAGATCCAGGACGTGACGCCGGTTCCGCACAATGGTTGCCGCCCGCCTAAGCGCCGTCGCATCTGATTTGTTTGGCAGTATCCAGTAAACTGCCCGCCAATGTCCTTGGCGGGCTTTGTTCTTAAGACCACCGTCCGCCTGATAAGGGGCCGGACTAGCGCCTGATGGAATTTCCACCGGGGCGTCATCGTAAAAGGAAAAAAACGTGGCACGTTATATCGGACCTAAAGCAAAACTGTCGCGCCGTGAAGGCACCGACCTGTTCCTCAAGAGCTCACGCCGCTCGCTCGATTCCAAGTGCAAACTTGATTCGAAGCCTGGCCAGCATGGCCGCACCTCCGGCGCCCGTACCTCCGACTATGGCAACCAACTGCGTGAAAAGCAGAAGGTCAAGCGCATGTACGGCATCCTCGAGCGCCAGTTCCGCCGCTATTTCGCTGAAGCGGATCGCCGCAAGGGCAATACCGGTGAGACGCTTCTGAGGCTGCTGGAAGCGCGTCTCGACAACGTCATCTACCGCATGGGCTTCGGCTCGACCCGCGCTGAAGCGCGCCAGCTGGTGTCGCACAAGGCGTTCACGGTCAATGGCAACGTTGTCAACATCGCGTCGTACCAGGTGAAGTCGGGCGACGTGGTCGCCGTGCGTGAAAAGGCCAAGAAGCAAGCGCGTATCATCGAAGCGCTGTCGCTGGCAGAGCAGAGCGGAATGCCATCGTGGGTTTCCGTCGATGCTAAGAAAATGGAAGGCACCTTCAAGTCGATGCCTGACCGCAGCGAGATCGCCGCTGACGTCAACGAGTCGCTGATCGTCGAACTGTATTCGCGTTAATCGCAATTTGCCCGCCTCCCTGGAGGCGGGTGTCTCCCCGTAATGCCATCAGCCTTATCGGCGTAACGAGCCGAGGGTATTGAAAAGGACATTTCATGCAAAATAGCTTGTTGAAGCCCCGAATTATCGAAGTCGAGTCGCTTGGCGCCAGCCACGCTAAAGTGGTCATGGAGCCGTTCGAGCGGGGCTACGGCCACACGCTGGGCAACGCCCTGCGCCGCGTTCTGCTGTCGTCAATGGTTGGTTATGCGCCGACCGAAGTGACGATCGCCGGTGTCGTGCACGAGTATTCGTCGCTTGATGGCGTTCAGGAAGACGTCGTCGACCTGCTGCTGAACCTGAAGGGCGTGGTATTCAAGCTGCACAACCGTGACGATGTCACGCTGACCCTGAAGAAAGAAGGCGAAGGCGCCGTGCTGGCGTCGGACATCGACCTGCCGCACGATGTCGAGCTGATCAACCCGGATCACGTCATTGCGCATCTGACTGCCGGCGGCAAGCTGGACATGCAGATCAAGGTCGAAAAGGGCCGTGGCTATGTTCCTGGTAACGTGCGCCGTCTGTCGGAAGACACGAACAAGACCATCGGCCGCATCATTCTCGATGCCTCGTTCTCGCCGGTGCGCCGCGTGTCCTACTTCGTCGAATCTGCGCGCGTCGAGCAGCGCACCGACCTCGACAAGCTGGTCATCAATATCGAAACCAACGGCGTCATTTCGCCCGAAGAAGCAATTCGCCAGTCCGCTCGCGTGCTGGTTGACCAGCTGAACGTGTTTGCCGCACTGGAAGGCACGGAAGCAGCTGCAGAAGCACCATCGCGTGCACCTTCGGTCGACCCGATCCTGTTGCGTCCGGTGGACGATCTGGAGTTGACGGTTCGTTCCGCAAACTGCCTGAAAGCAGAAAACATTTACTACATCGGCGACCTGATCCAGCGCAGCGAGAACGAGCTGCTGAAGACGCCGAACCTGGGCCGCAAATCGCTGAACGAGATCAAGGAAGTTCTTGCATCCCGTGGTTTGACCCTTGGCATGAAACTCGAAAACTGGCCACCGGCCGGTCTCGAGAAATAATCGGGAGGGGCGGTTGATCCGCCCCTCCATTCGTAGCACCAGGTAGCACCACGTAGCCTTACCTTGCACTACCGGCCCGCGCGGGGATTGTCCCGCGATAGAAGAGCTGGATTCAAACTTAAACCAGAAAGGAATTACCATGCGTCACCGTCACGGCCTTCGTAAACTGAACCGCACTTCGTCCCATCGTTTGGCGATGCTGCGCAACATGACCGTTTCCCTGCTTCGCCACGAAGCAATCAAGACCACGCTGCCGAAGGCAAAAGAACTACGCCGCGTGATCGAGCCGATCATCACCCTGGGCAAGACCGATTCCCTCGCCAACAAGCGCCTGGCCTTCAACCGCCTGCGCGACCGCGAGATGGTCGTCAAGCTGTTTGCCGAGATCGGCCCGCGCTATGCAACCCGTAACGGCGGTTACCTGCGTATCCTGAAGATGGGTTTCCGTCAGGGCGACAATGCGCCGATGGCTTTCATCGAACTGCTTGACCGCCCCGAGACCACGGAAGCCGTGGACGATACGAGCGGCGAGTAAGCACTACCTGCTCCAGCAAAAAGCCAGGCCAAGCCTGGCTTTTGTTTTTTTGGGGATAATGCTGCTGTGCCCGCGTGCGGGCCACTGCCGCCCGTCATTCAATCCGTCGCCAACAGGTCAGAACGATGTCCGATCCGATCATCCTTTCCGCTTCCGGTCTGCACAAGTCATATGGAGAAGGGACGGGGCGTATCGATGTCATCAACGGCCTGTCGTTTACTCTTCGGCGCGGCGAATGTTACGGCCTGCTGGGACCGAACGGTGCGGGAAAGACCACGACCTTGCGGCTTTGCCTGGGCCTGACCGTGCCTGACAGCGGGACCATCCGCCTGGTCGGCCACGAGATACCGCAGGATGCCCGTGCGGCGCGTGTGCGCATCGGCGTCGTGCCGCAAGGCGACAACCTCGATCCGGACTTCACGGTCTCCGAGAACTTGCTTGTATTCGGCCGCTATTTCGGACTGCCCGATGCTGTGATCCTGGAGCGGATTCCGCGCCTGCTCGAGTTTGCCAACCTCACTTCCAAGAAAGACGCAGGGATCGGCGAACTGTCCGGCGGCATGAAGCGCCGGCTCACGTTGGCCCGATCCCTGATCAATGATCCGGATCTGATCTTCATGGACGAGCCGACCACCGGTCTCGATCCCCAAGCTCGCCACATGATCTGGGAGCGGCTCAAGCGCCTGCTTTCCGAGGGCAAGACAATCTTCCTGACCACCCACTTCATGGATGAGGCGGAGCGGCTTTGCGACCGGCTTGCGGTGATCGATCAAGGCCGCATGATTGCAGAAGGCGAGCCACGGTCATTGATCGCGGCGCATATCGAGGCGGAAGTGGTGGAAGTCTACGGCGAGAATGCGCTGAGTTGGGGAGAAACGACCGGACGCGGCATGTCGGCGCGCTTCGAGATCAGCGGTGAGACAATTTTCTGCTACACCAACGACGCGCAGCCCTTGCTCGACAGCTTGGCCGTCGCTGCTGGCGTACGCTATATCCACCGCCCGGCCAACCTCGAGGATCTGTTCCTCAAGCTTACCGGCCGCGAAATGCGCGACTGAAATCAGGAGCACCTGTGGTTTCGAACTATTCATTGCCGTCCTTCTCGCTGCGATTCATTCCCATATGGCGCCGCAATTTTCTGGTCTGGCGCAAGCTGGCCGGCGCCAGCGTGCTGGGAAATGTGGCCGAGCCCCTGATCACCTTGATCGCATTCGGATACGGCCTGGGCAGCCTGCTGAGCAACATCGATGGCGTGCCCTACATTGCCTTCCTCGCATCGGGCGCGATCTGCATGTCGATCATGATGGCTTCGTCGTTCGAAGCGCTGTATTCGGCATTCTCCCGGATGCACGTCCAGAAAACCTGGGATGCGCTGCTGAATGCGCCGCTCGACCTCGACGACGTGGTGCTGGCGGAAATGCTGTGGGCCGCCACCAAGGCCATGTTTTCCGGCATTGCGATCCTGCTCGTGATGTTCTTGCTGGGCATAGGCTTGCACCCGCAAACCATTCTCGTGCTGCCCTTGCTGTTCCTTACAGGCATGACCTTCGCGTCGCTTGGCCTGGTCGTCAATGCATTGGCAAGGGGCTATGATTTTTTTACCTACTATTTCACCCTTTTCAACACGCCGATGATCTTCCTGTCGGGGATTTATTACCCGACGTCGAACATGCCGCAGTGGCTGCAAATGGTGGCGAATTTCCTGCCTCTCAGCGCGGCCGTCAATTTAGTGCGACCATTGATCCTGGGCCGATGGCCGGAATCCTGGCTGATGAACTTGGTAGTCCTCGCCATTTATTGTGTTGCCGGCTTCTATGCGGCTACCGTCCTCACCCGGCGCCGGCTCCTGAAATAGGAGACCACGGAAATGGATAGTGCAAGCGTCGTCCTGTGCAACGTGCCCGACCTCGATACCGGACGGGCAATTGCCCGGATACTGGTCGAGAAGCGACTTGCCGCGTGCGTCAACCTGCTACCCGGCGTGCAGTCGATCTACCGATGGCAAGGGCAGGTCGAGGAAGCGCCAGAGGTGACCATGGTGATAAAAACCGCGTCGTCCCGATATCAGGAATTGCAGCAGGCGATCCGCTCTGCGCATCCCTATGAAGTCCCGGAGATCGTATGTCTTCCGGTCGCGGGCGGGTTGCCGGCCTATCTGGACTGGGTGATTACTGAAACAAGGAAAGAGCTGGATGTTTAAGGGAAGTCCATTCATGTCGATAAGGGCAGTGCTGATCTGGTTTGCAGCCTTGCTGGCCATGGTTCCGTTTGCCTCTGGCGCGGCCGAAGACTATCTCGAGCCAGAAGCTGCGTTCAGGTTCTCGGCCCGCATGGCTGATGAGAAAACCATTGAAGTGCGATACGAGATCGCTGACGGTTACTACATGTACCGTGAGCGCTTTGCGTTCAGGGCGGAAGGTGCCGGGCTTGGCACACCAGACCTTCCGCCGGGCAAGGTGAAGTTCGACGAGACCTTTGGCAAGGACGTCGAAACTTACCGCAAGTCGGTGACGATCCGCGTGCCGGTGACTGCCGACCAGCAATTCAAACTGATCGCGACCAGCCAGGGTTGTGCCGACAAGGGACTTTGCTATACGCCGATGGACTCCGAGATCCGCCTGTCGCCCAAGCCGGGCAGCGGCTTGTTGTCTGCCGCGCGCAATGCGCTGGAGCCAAATGCCACGCAGGCGCCGCCACCGGGGGCGACAGCGCCTGCGGCCGGCAAGCTTGCTGCCGGTCGTGAGATGGGAAGGATAGAAGCATCCCTGCAAAGCGGCCGGCTGGCCTTGATCGTGCCGCTGTTCATCCTGCTCGGCCTCGGCCTCGCATTCACGCCCTGCGTGCTGCCGATGGTGCCGATACTTTCGTCCATCATCGTCGGCGAGGGCAGCAAGTCCGGAAGGGCGCGCGGGTTCGCACTGGCGCTGTCCTATTCACTTGGCATGGCACTGGTCTATACGGCGCTGGGTATTGCGGCCGGACTGGTAGGCGAGGGCCTTTCCGCCAGTCTCCAGAACCCGTGGGTGTTGTCGGCCTTTGCGGGGTTGATGGTCTTGCTCTCGCTCTCCATGTTCGGCTTCTACCAGCTCCAGATGCCAGCCGCGCTACAGACTCGCCTGATGCAGGCCTCTGGCCGCACGGGCGGCGGCAAGCTGCTTGGCGTGGGACTGATGGGTGGAATCTCGGCCCTCATCGTCGGCCCCTGCGTCGCCGCACCACTCGCCGGCGCCTTGGTCTACATCAGCCAGACACGGGATGTGGTGACCGGCGGCAGCGCCTTGTTTGCCATGGCAATGGGCATGAGCATTCCCTTGCTGCTGGTTGGCCTATCCGCTGGCACGCTGCTGCCGCGTGCCGGAGCCTGGATGGACACCGTCAAGCGCTTCTTCGGCGTACTGATGCTCGGTATGGCGGTGTGGATGGTCACGCCCGTCATTCCAGGATGGATCGCAATGCTTGCGTGGAGCCTGCTCGGTGCCGGTGCCGGGATCTGGCTATTGCGCAGGAGCAAGACCGGTTGGGTTTTCAAGATTGCGGGCGTGCTTTTTCTCGTGGCTGGAGCAGTACAATTTGTCGGACTTGCCACCGGCGGGCGCGACCCGCTTGAACCAATTGCGCATTTGACCGGTCAAGCGCGCCCGATCGAATTTCAGCCGGTGCGCTCGGTTGCAGAACTCGACCAGGCATTGAGGCAGACCGGCGGCAAGATCGCGATGCTCGATTTCTATGCGGACTGGTGCATATCGTGCAAGGAAATGGAGAAGCTGACATTCACCGATGCGCGGGTTCGCGCGGACCTGGAAAAGATGGTGTTGCTGCGCATCGACGTCACTGCCAATAATGCCGACGACAAGGCAATGCTGAAGCGTTTCGGCTTGTTCGGACCGCCCGGGATACTTTTCTTCGACGCCGAAGGGCAGGAAATCCGGCCCGCGCGCGTGGTGGGCTACCAGGCTGCGGAAGAATTCCTGCAGTCACTGTCATTGACTGCAGCGCAACCCGCCAGGCCGTCGCCACGTGGCTTGTAGCTGGCTGCAAGTCGTATAGTGTTTCTATTTCGGGTCGGGACCGTCGTCGAGATAGTGCTGGCGGCGGAACAGGAACAGCAGGACCACGACCACCACCGCCATTATTCCGATCGCCATCCAGAATCCCTGTTTTTCGCGCAGCAGCGGCATGTCAATGAAGTTCATGCCGAAGATACCGGTGATCAAGGTCAGTGGCATGAACAACGCGGTGATCACGGTCAGCATGCGCATGATCTCGCTGGTCCGGTGCGCCATTGCGGCGAAGTGGATCTGGACCGCGGTTTCAATCGACGATTCAAGCCGCCGCGCATGGTTCAGTACCCGGGTCACGTGCTCCATCAGATCGTTGATGCGTACCAGCAGCAGGTCGCTGCCGTGCCCTTGCGGTAGCTCCGACAGGTTGTCGACGAAATGGTCGCGCAGCTCCTGCAGGGCATCATGTTGCTCTTCGCACAGATGCTCCAGCCGGCGCAGTTCCACCCGGGCATCCAGCAGCGACATCCAGTTGTTGAACTGTCGGCGAGGGTTGAGCAGCGTGCGTTGCCAGCGATCGATCTGATTCGACAGCGGCTGTCGCAAATCGAGATATTGATCCACCATGGCGTTGAGCAGTCGCAGCATCAACTCCTGGGCAGACTGTGGCAGTCTTGACTGGCTGCCGCGCGGCCGTTGATCCAGCAGCTTGGCGCGTACCATTTCCACCGTGCGGCTGCCGGCTGCATGAACCGTCACCAGGGCGCGGTCCAGAAGCAGGAAGGTAACCGGCACGGTCGAAAGCTTGCTCACCGCCGGTGGCAGGCGACGCTCGCCCGCCTGCTCCTGTGCGGCCTCGGTGCCGCCCAGCAGTAGCTTGCGGAACACCAGCATGTAGTAATCGTGCGTCGCGTCGAAATAGGACGGATGCCGGAGATTAACGGCGTCGGTCAGGTGCGGGTCATACACCTGGATGCCGGTTGCTTGTTGCAGCAGGTCGCGCCAATGTTCCGGATCGGCCTGCACCTCGTCGTGGGTGAAGTCGAGCCAGTAGAACCCGCTGGACGGAAGGCCGACCGGCAGTTCGCTCAACAACTTCGCCTGACCATCCGCTACCAGGAATGCGTCCAAGCTGACCCCCTCCGGTTGATCGACAGGCTAGTTGGATTGCTTCAACAAGCGTGCTATGTCACGGGCAAAGTAAGTCAGCACGCCGTCAGCGCCTGCACGCTTGAAAGCGAGCATCGCCTCCATCATCGCCTTGTCGTGATCGAGCCAGCCGTTCTGCGCGGCGGCCTTGATCATCGCGTACTCTCCGCTCACCTGATACGCGAAGGTGGGCATCCGGAATTCGTCCTTCACCCGCCGCACGATGTCGAGGTAGGGCATGCCGGGCTTCACCATCACCATGTCGGCGCCTTCGGCGATATCGAGCGCAACTTCGCGCAAGGCCTCGTCGCTGTTGGCCGGATCCATCTGGTAGGTGGCTTTGCTGCCCTTGCCGAGGTTGGTCGCGGATCCGACCGCGTCGCGGAACGGTCCGTAGAATGCGGATGCGTATTTTGCCGAGTACGCCATGATGCGGGTATGGATTTGTCCCTGCTCCTCCAGTGCGGCGCGGATGGCGCCAATGCGTCCGTCCATCATGTCCGACGGGGCGACGATGTCCACGCCCGCCTGCGCCTGCACCAGAGCCTGCCGCACCAGGATCGCGGTGGTTTCGTCATTCAGCACATAGCCGTCGTCTGCCAGCACGCCATCCTGTCCGTGACTGGTGTAGGGATCAAGGGCAACGTCCGTCAGGATTCCCAGTTCCGGAAAGCGCTGCTTGAGTTCACGCACTGCGCGCGGAACCAGGCCTGCCGGATTCACTGCCTCGATTCCGTCCGGCGTTTTCAGCGAGGGGTCGATCACCGGGAACAGCGCGATCACCGGGATGCCCAGCGCCACGCAGTCCGCTGCGACGGCGAGCAGCACATCGACCGACACCCGTTCAACTCCCGGCATCGAGGCGACACTCTCGCGCCGGTTCGTTCCCTCCAGGATGAACACCGGGTAAATCAGGTCCGAGGGAGTGATCGTGTTCTCGCGCATCATCGCGCGCGAGAACACGTCCTTGCGCATGCGCCGCATGCGGATTTGCGGAAAGCCAGGCTTTGGGTCGGTTCGCGTCATGGTGTGTTCTGTGAAGAATTGGATGAAGAATCCGGAATTTAACGAAACTTTTTTCGCTCAGGGAGTCTCTACCACAGCAGGTGATTCGTCACCTCCCGCTTCTCCTCCCTGAGCGGGGCCGGCCGTTTTCACGGCCGGCGTTACTGCCCTGGAGATGCTCCCCTTTCTCCAGGGCTTTTTTCTTCGTCGGCGGCATCTTTTGCGGCAGCGTCGGTATTGGCCTCAATGTCGTCGGTAGCGTTGGCAACGTCGGCATCCTCGCCGCCCAATCCAAGCCACCCCTCGATTCGTTCGGTAGCCTCTTCAAGGCCGGTCCGCTTCAGCGCAGAGAACAGCTGGGCAGTGAACGGGAACGGCTGCCCCTTCTCGTCGACATAGCTGGCAAGGATGGTGCGTGCCTGCTTGAGCGCATTGGTGCTGTCGTTGCGGTTGAGTTTGTCGGCCTTGCTCAGCAGGCAATGAATCGGCTTTCCGGTTGGCGCGAACCACTCAAGCATCTGAATATCGAGGTCGGTGAAGGGGCGTCGGCTGTCGATGATCAGGACCAGTCCGGCCAGTTGCTGCCGGGTTTGAACATAGTCGCCCAGCAGAATCTGCCAATGGTCCTTGGCCGATCCGGACACCTCTGCGTAGCCATAGCCCGGCAAATCGACCAGGAAGCCCTTGATCTCATCGACCCGGGTCGGGTCCTTGCGGTGTTGCCCGACATGGGAGCCGCCGATCGAGAAATAATTGATATGCTGGGTGCGGCCAGGCGTCTTGGAGGCGAAAGCCAGCCGTTTCTGGTTGCACAATACGTTGATTGCGGTGGACTTGCCGGCGTTCGAGCGTCCTGCAAAGGCGATCTCGGGCACCTGCGTACTTGGCAGGTCGCGCAGGTGGTTGACGGTGGTGAAGAAGCGCGCTTGCCAGATTTGGGACATGAGGGAGGGTAGAAAATACAGGGGGGAGGCGAAAATGCCCGGAAGCTATTGTACAATATCGGGTTGCGTACGCCGAGAAGTCAACCGGATCTCCCTCCGGTCAGTACCCGGCGCGTGAGGTCGGTAGTCCGGCGCGATAGGTACTCAGGTATTCCATTCCAGCGCCATCGGCCATCAGGGCAGAATTTTAAATCTTCTCAGGGTGTTTGAATGAACCGTGCATTGATCCCGTTTCTGAAGTCGGCGTTGCTGGTAGTGCTGGCCGCGACCTCCATGGCTGGCCAGGCTGCGCAAGAAAAACCGGCCGCCAAAGCCGATCCCGCCAAGGGCGAAGCGATCTACACCAATGGCGACGCCGCTCGCAATATTGCTGCGTGCGTCTCCTGTCATGGCGCTGCCGGCAATTCGACCATCGTACAGAACCCCAAGCTGTCGGCACAGCACGAAGCCTATCTGGTCAAGCAGCTGACCGAATTCAAGGGGCCGACCCGGAACAATCCGGTCATGACCGCCATTTCCAAGCCATTGACCGACGACGAGATCAAGAACATCGGCGCTTACCTCGCCAAGCAGCAGGCGAAGCCGGGCGCAGCCAAGAACAAGGCTACGGTCGAAATGGGCAAGAAAATTTATCGGGCCGGTATCGCCGAGAAAAACATTCCCGCCTGCGCAGGCTGCCATTCTGCCAATGGCGCTGGTATTCCCGCGCAGTTCCCGCGTCTGGCCGGCCAGCATCAGGACTACACGGCAGCCCAGTTGGTGAATTTCCGTACTGGCGCGCGCAAGAACAGCGAGCAGATGACCACGATTTCCAAGCGCCTGTCTGACGACGAAATCCAGGCGGTCGCCGATTACGTTGCCGGCCTGAAGTAAGCCGCTTCAGGAATCAGCAGCGGTTGACGCTGCACCAGAAGACCAGACATCGGAAATCGGAATGACGGACAAAGGGGGTGGCGAATGCCGCCCCTTTTGCTTTGGATTGCAGCCCCCACTTTTGGCAGACATGGATACTACGACGTCAGGCATTGAACTCCAGACCCAGCGCCGCTGGTTGCGCGACTTCGTCGAGATGCTGTCGTCGATGCGCTTCGCCATCAGCTTGTTGAGCCTGATCGCCATCGCGTCGGTGATCGGCACCGTGCTCAAGCAGAACGAGCCGATGCCAAACTATGTCAACCAGTTGGGACCGTTCTGGTTCGAGGTGTTCGGCAAGCTTGGCCTGTATGCGGTGTATTCGGCCTGGTGGTTCCTGCTGATCATGGGATTCCTGGTGGCTTCGACTTCGCTTTGCATCGTGCGCAATGCACCCAGGATGCTCAGCGACATGCGCAGCTGGCGAGAAAACGTGCGGGAACAATCCTTGCGCAATTTCCATCATCGGGCCGAGTGGTCTGAAGCGAGCGGCGAACAGGCCATGCTGCAGCGCGCGCTGGCCGTCGTCTCCTCCCGCGGCTACAAGGTCAAGGTGGTCCAGAAAGATGGCGCGGCCCTCCTGACCGCCAAGCGCGGCGCCGCCAACAAGTGGGGCTATATCCTGGCCCACTCGGCGATTGTGATCATTTGCATAGGCGGATTGCTTGACTCGGACCTGCCGATCCGCTTCCAGCAGTGGGCATTCGGCAAGACACCGTTTTCCGGTAGCGGCGTAATTGCCGAGATTCCCGCAAAGCACCGGCTCGGGCTGGGCAACCCCAGCTTCCGCGGCAATACCCTGATACCCGAGGGCGGCAAGAGCGACACCGCAATCCTGCCGCAGGCGACCGGCGTGCTGATACAGGAATTGCCATTCACCATCGAGTTGAAAAAGTTCGTGGTGGATTTCTATTCGACCGGCATGCCCAAGCTGTTCGCCAGCGAGGTGATCGTCACCGATAACGAGACCGGCAAGCAGTTTCCGGCGACCATCAAGGTGAACGAGCCCCTGATCTTCAAAGGCATGGCGGTGTACCAGTCGAGCTTCGAGGATGGCGGCACCAAATTGAAAGTCACCGGCTATCCGATGGTGGGCGAGCGCAGCTACGGGTTCAAGCTTACCGGCGAGGTTGGCGGAACGACGCCGCTGTCCAGCGATCGTGGCAATGAATACACGGTCGAGTGGAGCGGATTCCGGGCATTCAATGTCGAAAACATGGCGGCCAACGGCGACGTGCGCGCGGTGTCACGCAACAAGACCTTGGCCGAAAGCCTGGATTCCCGGCTCGGCTCTGCTGCCAAGGCCGGCGGCAACAAGGACTTGAAAAACGTCGGTCCGAGCCTCCAGTACAAATTGCGCGACAAGACTGGGCAGGCGCGGGAGTTCCATAACTACATGCAGCCCGTGCAGGTGGACGGAGCATGGGTGTTCCTGGTCGGCATGCGGGAATCGCCGTCCGAGCCATTCAAGTATTTGCGCATTCCTGCAGACGACAAGGATTCGGTCGAGGAATGGATGCGGCTGCGGGCGGCAATCAGGAACCCGGCATTGCGCGAACAGGCCGCTCGTCGATATGCAGCCAAAGCGATGGCGGCAAACGCCGATGGCGGCATGCAGGATCGGCTGCGGCAGTCGGCCTTGCGTGGCCTGGAGATATTCGCCGGGGACGAGCAGCAGGCGGGCTTTCTCGCCATCTCCCGTTTCCTTGAGAAAATTCCCGCCGCCGAGCAGGAAAAGGCAGCCGACATTTTCATGAAGATACTGAACGGCAGCCTGTGGGACTTGTGGCAGGTGGCGCGGGAGGCGGACGGATTGCCGGCGCTGGCTGCCGACGAGAAGCATGGCAAGTTCCTGCAACTGGCGACCAACGCCCTGGCCGACGCCTTCTTCTATCGTGCACCGGTGTTTCTGCAACTCAACGAGTTCGATGAGGTCAAAGCCTCGGTGCTGCAGGTGACGCGCTCGCCCGGCAAGAATGTAGTGTACTTTGGCAGCCTGCTGCTGGTGCTGGGTGTGTTCGCGATGCTGTACATACGCGAACGCCGCTTGTGGATATGGGTGCGTCCGGACGGGCAGGAGGGCGGCGCTCACGCGCTGATGGCCATGAGCACCCAGCGCAAGACCCTCGACTTCGAGAAAGAATTCGAATCCATGAAGATCGACCTGACTGGAGCCGCCACGCCGGCCCGGGCGGCTTCCGGCAGCTGAACCCGAGCTCAACTATACTGGCGGCGCTTCCCTTCGCGGAGGCGCCGCCAACGACGGATACGTCTGGAGAAATACAATGGATATCGCACAAGAATCAGCGCGTGGCTTCTCGCCCGCGCCCGGGTTTTTCAAACGGCTGACGGTCCTCGACTGGCTGTATGCAGCCGCACTGCTGGGCGGCGCATTGTTTGCGCTGAACCGCTACGGCAGCTACATGGATGTGTACGAGAAAGCCATCCTCCTGCTGTCCGCCCCAGTTTTTGCATGGCTTGGCTGGAACTGGCGCGCGGCACAAGCGCTGATGGCAGGGCTGGCGCTGCTGTCGCTGGGGGCCATTGCGCTATATGACGGCTCGCTGGCAGCGGCAAACACGAAATTCCTGCTCAAGTACCTGTTGTCGAGCCAGTCGGCGATTTTGTGGATGAGCACCTTGTTCTTTCTGTCCACCCTGTTTTACGTCGGCGGCCTGGCGCTGCGATCCGAAACCGGTGGCTCCATCGGCAACAAGCTGTGCTGGTCCGCCGTCGTCTTCGGTTTTACTGGCATGCTGGTGCGCTGGTACGAATCCTATCTGGTCGGCGCAGACGTCGGGCACATTCCGGTCTCGAACCTCTATGAAGTGTTCGTGCTGTTCTGCCTGATCACCGCGCTGTTCTACTTGTATTACGAGCTTCAGTACCGCACGCGCGCCCTGGGTGCGTTTGTCATGCTGGTCATTTCGGCTGCGGTTGGATTCCTGCTCTGGTACACGATCAGCCGCGAGGCGCATGAAATCCAGCCGCTGGTTCCTGCCCTGCAGAGCTGGTGGATGAAGATCCACGTCCCGGCCAACTTCATCGGCTATGGCACATTCGCACTGGCGGCTATGGTTTCGATCGCCTACCTGCTGAAGTCGCATGGCCACCTTACCGACCGCCTGCCATCGCTCGAACTGCTCGACGACGTGATGTACAAGGCGATTGCCGTCGGGTTCGCATTCTTTACCATTGCAACCATCCTCGGCGCACTGTGGGCTGCTGATGCCTGGGGCGGCTACTGGTCCTGGGATCCGAAAGAAACCTGGGCGCTGATTGTCTGGCTCAACTACGCGGCCTGGCTGCATATGCGGCTGATGAAGGGCTTGCGCGGACGGGTCGCGGCATGGTGGGCGCTGGTGGGGCTGCTGGTGACCACGTTTGCCTTCCTCGGCGTGAACATGTTCCTGTCCGGACTGCATTCCTACGGCCAGTTGTGACCGCCCCGGCGACTCCTGCCGAAATCGTGTAAGGTTGGCCGGTTCCGCCCGACCAAGGCATACACCTATCGAGCAAGCTGCCCAGGAGTCGCCATGTTGATCAAACGTAGTCCCAACGGCATCGATCTGCCGTTTCCTTCCGAGATCACGCCGCGCGCGGTATTCGAGTCCCGGCGCGCTTTCATCAAGCAATTGGCACTGGGCTCCATCGGCGGCGCCGCGCTGCTTGAAATGGCCAGCCGCGAAGCCTTTGCGCAGTCCGGACAAAGGCTGCCCGCGCGAGCAAATCCCTCCTATGTCGTGATGGACAAGCACACGGCATACAAGGACGCCACCAGCTACAACAACTTCTACGAATTCGGCACTGACAAGGACGAGCCGGCAGGCATCGCATCGGTAATGAAAACCCGGCCCTGGACGGTGTCGATCGAAGGCGAGGTGGCCAAACCGCTCACCCTCGACTTCGACAGCCTGAGCAAGCTCGCTCCCCTCGAAGAGAGGGTGTACCGGCTGCGCTGCGTGGAGGGCTGGTCCATGGTGATTCCATGGGTAGGCTATTCCTTCTCGAACCTGATGAAGAAGGTCGAACCGAACAGTAACGCGAAGTTCGTCGAATTTACGACGCTTGCCGATCCGAAGCAGATGCCGGGACTCAATAGTCGCGTTCTCAAATGGCCTTACGTCGAGGGTTTGCGCATCGACGAGGCCAACCATCCGCTGACGCTGCTGACATTCGGCATGTACGGCGAAGTGCTGCCCAACCAGAATGGGGCACCGGTGCGCATGGTGCTGCCGTGGAAATATGGCTTCAAGTCGGCAAAGTCGATCGTCAAGATCCGTTTTGTCCGCGAGCAGCCGCAAACCGCCTGGAACCGTGCGGCGCCACGCGAGTATGGCTTCTATTCGAACGTGAATCCCGAGGTCGACCATCCGCGCTGGTCGCAGGCAGCCGAGCGCCGGATCGGCGAGGACGGACTGTTTGCGAAGAAGCGCAAGACGCTCATGTTCAACGGCTACAGCGAGGTTGCGCCCCTGTACGCGGGGATGGACCTGAGGAAGTTCTACTGACGGGTGAGTGATGTTCCACCCGAACTTCCATCCGACGCCCGGCCAGCTCAAGGCGATCAAGGGCGTCCTTTTTGCTGCCGCATTGCTGCCGTTCCTGCGGCTGGTCGTCTTCACGCTCACCGACAGGCTGGGCGCCAATCCGATTGAATTCATTACCCGCAATACGGGTGACTGGACGCTTTATTTCCTGTGCATCACGCTGGCCGTCACGCCGCTGCGGCGGCTGACGAATTGGCCGTGGCTGATCCGTTTGCGCCGCATGCTGGGCTTATATGCTTTTTTCTATGCCTGCCTGCATTTCCTGACCTTTCTCTGGTTCGATCACTTCTTCGATCTGCAGGAAATGTGGAAGGATGTGATCAAGCGGCCCTTCATCACCGTCGGATTCATTGCCTTCCTGCTGCTGATTCCGCTGGCGGTGACGAGCAGCAACGGCATGGTCAGGAGGCTGGGAGGCAAGCGATGGCAGTTGCTGCATCGGCTGGTGTACCTCATCGCCGGACTGGGTATCCTGCATTACTTCTGGATGAAGGCCGGCAAGAATGATTTTGCCCAGCCGATCCTGCTTGGCAGCATTGTGCTGGCACTGTTGCTGTTCCGGCTTTGGTGGGCATGGTCGCAGCGGCGCGTGAGAGCCGCTGCACCGGCCCGGCGCAGTTAAGACTGGGCGGGAAGTTGCTCCAGGGCGAACAGGCTCTCAGGCGTCTCGCGTTGCCGAACCAGCGTGCATCGTGAACCGTCGACCAGCACTTCCGCAGCCCGGCCACGGGTGTTGTAGTTCGACGCCATCGTCATGCCATACGCACCTGCGCTGTTGATCACCAGCAGGTCACCTTCGGCCACGACCAGTCCACGATCACGGGCAAGCCAGTCGCCGGATTCACATACCGGTCCGACCACGTCGTACTGAACCTCATCGCCACTGCGTTGCGTGACCGCCTGCACGCCCATCCAGGCTTCATACATTGCCGGGCGCATCATGTCGTTCATGGCGGCGTCGACGATGCAGAAATTCTTTTCCTCCCCCGGCTTCAGGTATTCGATCCTGGTCAGCAGCACGCCGGCATTGCCCACGATCGAGCGGCCAGGTTCGAAGCACACCTTGATCGGCCGGCCGCCATGTTTCTGCTGGCGCCATGCGTCGATACGCGCGAATACCCGGCCCAGGTAATCCCCGACCGCGACCGGTTGCTCATCGTCATAGGTAATGCCGATGCCGCCGCCGAGATCGAGATGGTGGATCGGGATTCCCTCGGATTCCATGGTGTCGATCAGGTCGATCAGCTTGTCGAGCGCTTCCAGCAGCGGCGCGTCGTCCAGCAGTTGGGATCCGATGTGGCAGTCAATACCGACGACTTCGATATTGGGAAGGCTGGTCGCCAGGCGGTACGCATCCAGGGCGTCGGTAAAAGCAACGCCGAACTTGTTCGCCTTCAGGCCGGTCGCAATGTAGGGATGCGTCTTCGGATCGACGTTGGGGTTGACCCGCAAACTGACCGGCGCGCGTTTGCCTGCTTCGCCCGCGACTTCATTGAGCCGCCGCAGTTCGGGAATCGACTCCACGTTGAAGCACAGGATATCGTGCGACAGTGCCAGCCGCATTTCGTCGCGCGTCTTGCCGACGCCGGAAAACAGGCATTTGCGCGGATCGCCGCCGGCTGCGATCACGCGCAGCAGCTCGCCGCCAGAGACCAGGTCGAAGCCTGCCCCGCGCGAGGCCAGCAGGCGCAGGATCGCCAGGTTGGAGTTGGCTTTCATTGCATAGCAGACCAGGGCATCCCGGCCGGCGCAGGCATCGGCATATGACGCGAAGTTTTCCAGCAGGGACTGCTGCGAGTAGACGTAGGTCGGCGTGCCGAAACGACTGGCAATGTCTGCCAGCGATACGGATTCGGCATGCAACTCGCCGTTGCGATAAGAAAAATGGGACATGAACAAAGGCCTATCGGGTTCCCGGGTAGGGAATCGTGGTGGTTGGCGCTGGCCGCTGCAATTGCGCGTCGTTCGCGGCCGGGACGGTACCGGGCACAGGGGCCGGCGCCGTGACAGCGCTTGCAGGCGCGGATTGCCCGGAATTGGGCAGGTAGAGCGGTCCGGTCTGTCCGCAGCCGCTTGCCAGGAAGGCGATTGCCGCGGCCAGCGCGACATGCAAAGGCAGGACTAGGTGCTTCACGTTTAGAATCCGGGATGGACAGACGAATGAGTGATTGGAGTTTAGCATGACGGAATCGGAATTCCTTGCCCTGGCGGAGTCGACGCTAGCCGCAATAGAGGCGGCGGCAGAACGCCTGGCCGACCAGGACGACCTCGACCTGGAGTGCAGCCGTCGCGGCAATGTGCTGGAGATCGAGTTGCCCGGAAACGGCGGGAAAGTGATTATCAACAGCCAGGCGCCGATGCAGGAAATGTGGGTGGCGGCTCGTTCGGGTGGCTTTCACTATCGCCAGCAGGAAGGGCGCTGGATCGACACGCGCAGCGGCGCGGAATTGTTCGAAGCGCTATCGAAGATATTGAGTGCGCAAGCCGGGCAGCCAGTAGTCCTGGCGCCCGGCTAAGCCGCTAGAACAGTTCGCTCTTGACTTCGTCCCGCGCGCGATTTCCCTCGGCCGGGCCGCCTTCGGGGCCACCAGCGCCAAGGCTGCGAACGCTGTTTGATGGCGGGTACTCGGCGTAATAGTAATCCCCATTGGCCGTGATCAAGCCTTCTGGCGCCGGGCGTTCTTCTACCGGAACCCCCTTGAGCGCTTTTTGCATGTAGTTGATCCAGATCGGCAATGCGACGCCGCCACCGGTCTCGCGATTGCCGAGATTGCGCGGCTGGTCGTATCCGATCCACGCCACGCCGACCAGTTTGGGCTGATAGCCGGCGAACCAGGCATCGATCGAGTCGTTGGTGGTGCCGGTCTTGCCTGCCAGGTCGGTCCGCTTCAGCGCCAGCGCCTTGGTCGCCGTGCCCTGCCTGACGACATCCTTGAGCATGCTGTCCATCAGGAAGGCATTGCGGGCGTCGATCACCCGGTTGGCCTCGTCGCCGGCTTTTTCGGGCACAGCCTGGCTCAGCACGCGGCCGCTGCTGTCCGTGATTTTGGTGATGAGGTAAGGGCTGACCTTGTATCCGCCGTTGGCGAATACCGCATAGGCGCTCGCCATCTGCAACGGCGTTACTGCACCCGCGCCGAGTGCGAGCGTCAAGTAAGGCGGATTTTTCTCGGCATCGAAGCCGAAACGGGTAGCGTATTCCTGCCCGTATTTGGCGCCGATCTTGTGCAGTATCCGGATCGAGACCATGTTTTTCGATTTGGTCAGGCCGCGACGCATGCTCATCGGGCCTTCGTACTTGCCGTCGTAGTTCTTCGGCTCCCACGCCTGTCCGCCAGTCTGGCCGGCGTCGAAGGTAATTGGCGCGTCATTGATGATTGTGGCCGGAGACAGGCCCTTTTCCAGCGAGGCGGAATAGATGAAGGGCTTGAACGACGAACCCGGCTGCCGCCACGCTTGCGTTACGTGGTTGAACTTGTTGCGGTTGAAGTCGAATCCGCCTACCAGCGCGCGAATCGCCCCATCGGTGGTGTTGGCCGCGACGAATGCCGACTGCACTTCCGGCAACTGGGTGACGGCCCAGTTCTTCCCATCCTGGATCACGCGGATGATCGCGCCACGGCGCACCCGGCGGTTGGGCGGGGCCTTGTCGCTCAAGAGATTGGTTGCGATTGCCAGGCCGGGCCCGGTGATCGTGATTTCTTCCCCGGACACCAGCATCGCCGTGATCTGCTTTGGCGACGCATCCAGTACCGCCGCGGCGACGATGTCGTCGCTGTCAGCACGATCGGCAAGCTCCGACTCGATGGCGTCTTCAGCCTGTTCCTTGTTGGCCGGAATCTCCATGTAGCCTTCCGGTCCGCGGTAGCCATGGCGCTTGTCGTAATCCATCACGCCCTGGCGCAACGCGAAATAGGCAGCATCCTGGTCGGTCTTTGTGATCGTCGTGAAAACGTTCAGGCCGCGGGTATAAGTCTCTTCCTTGAATTGCTCGTAAGCCATCTGGCGCGCCATCTCGGCGACATACTCGGCATGGATGCCGAACTCGCTGCTGTCAGTCTTTACACGCAGTTCCTGCTCGCGGGCCGTCTTGTACTGGGCTTGCGTGATGTAGCCCAGCCCGTGCATGCGCTCCAGGATGTACAGCTGGCGGGCGCGGGCGCGCTTGGGGTTGACCACTGGATTGTTGGCCGACGGCGCCTTGGGCAGGCCGGCCAGCATTGCCGCCTCGGCCACCGTGATCTCGCTCAGTTTCTTGCCGAAGTAGATCTGGGCCGCGGAGGAGAAGCCATAGGCGCGCTGTCCCAGGTAGATCTGGTTCATGTAGACCTCGAGGATCTGGTCCTTGCTCAGGCTCTCCTCGATCTTCCAGGCCAGCAGGACTTCGTAGAGCTTGCGTTTTAGCGTCTGTTCGCTGGACAGGAAGAAGTTGCGCGCCACCTGCTGCGTAATGGTCGATGCGCCCTGCTTGGCGCCGCCAGACAGGTTGTGGACCGCTGCCCGCAGGATGCCCAGATAGTCGACGCCACCGTGCTCGTAGAAACGGTCATCCTCGATCGCCAGGACGGCTTTTTTCATGACATCGGGAATGTCCTTGAAACGGACGACGTTGCGCCGCTCCTCCCCGAATTCGCCGATCAGGACGTTATCCGCTGAAAAAATCCGCAGCGGCATTTTGGGACGGTAGTCGGTCAGGGTATCCAGGGCCGGTAGGTTCGGATAGGCCATGACCAGCATGAAGCCGATCAGCAGCAGGCCGCCCAGGCCCAGTCCGCCGAGGATGCCACCGGCGGTCAGGGTCAGCTTGAGCGCGAGACTACGTTGCTTGCTGGGTGGGGTGCTGCCGGAAGCGGAGGATGCCATTCGGTGAGCGGAGGGGAAGAGGATGGATGCCGCGCATTATAACGGCGCGGACGGCACCCTGCGATGGTGCCCGCGTAACAGGAAGTTAATGAGTACTTACCCTCTTTGCAACACCCGCGTGGGGTTTTGGCAACGGGTCCCTGCTTACTCTGCAGAAAATCTTTACATGGGGATACCCCGTTGCTACGATTTAATGTAACGATTGATAAATATTTGCTAACTCCAAGTATTTAAACAACTTTTGCCAGAAATTCCGGTTCCTCACCGGCTCAGACAACCAAGGAGAGGGCTGGTTCACCGACCAGCCTTCCGGAGATATGCCCTTGTCATTCGATATTGCGTCCTTACTGGGCAAACGGAACGCGCCACTGATTGGCTTGGACATCAGCGCATCCGGTGTCAAGCTGGTCGAGTTGTCCTTGGCGGCGCCCGAGGAGTATCGGCTTGAACGCTGCGCGATCGAGCCGCTTCCGCGTGGCGCCGTCGTCGACGGCAACATAGAAAACATAGAACAGGTTTCCGAGGCGATCCGGCGCGTATGCAAGAAGAGCGGCACCCGTGCCAAGCTCGCCGCGCTCGGACTGCCGCCGGCCTCTGTCATCACCAAGAAAATCATCCTGCCTGCCGGCCTCTCCGAGGAAGAACTGGAGATCCAGGTCGAAACCGAAGCCAACCAGTACATCCCGTTTGCCCTTGACGAAGTCAGCCTCGACTTCGACGTGATCGGTCCGGTCGCCAACTCGCCGGAGGATGTCGAGGTGCTGCTCGCGGCATCGCGCAAGGAGAAGGTCGAGGACCGGGTTGCCGTCGCCGAGGCGGCTGGCCTGAAGGCGATCGTGATGGACATCGAATCGTACGCGGCGCGCGCGGCGATCGAACGGGTCAACGCCTTGTCCCGGCAGGATGGGGCAAGCCGCATCACGGCCCTGTTCCAGATTGGCGCGCAGGTGACCCACGTTTCGGCGCTGTTGAATGGCCAGGTGCTGTACGAACGGGAGCAGCCATTCGGCGGCAACCAGCTCACGCAGGACATCGTGCGCAGCTACGGCTTGTCGCAGGAAGAGGCGGAAGCCAGGAAAAAATCCGGCGACCTGCCGGACGACTACCAGACCGAGTTGCTCGAGCCGTTCCTCGAAAATGCCGCGCTGGAAGTGACCCGCGCGATTCAGTTTTTTTTCACCTCCACGCCTTACACCCGCATCGATCAGATTTTCCTGGCTGGCGGATGCGCCGCCATGCCGGGCCTGGTGGATATTGTCGCCAGCCGGACCGAAGTCAACACTTCCGTCGTCAGTCCTTTCAAGGGCATGCAGCTAGGCCAGGACGTGCGCGAGAAGCAGTTGCGGCTGGATGCGCCCGGTTACCTGGTCGCCTGCGGGCTGGCAATGCGGAGGTTCGACAAATGATACGGATCAACCTCCTTCCGCACCGCGAGGAAAAACGGCGGGAACGCAAGAACGCGTTCTATGCATCGCTGGTCGCCTCGGTACTGACCGGTGGCGTCATCGTGCTCGGGGTCGGAAGCTATTTCGGCACACAGATATCGAACCAGCAATACCGGAATGCCTTCATCAAGGGCGAAAATGCAAAGCTGGACCTGCAGATCAAGGAGATCGCGTCCCTCAAGCAGGAGATCGACGCCCTGAAGGCACGCCAGCAGGCGGTCGAAGACCTGCAAAGCGATCGCAACCAGCCGGTTTACCTGATGGTCGAACTGGTCAAGCAGGTGCCGGAGGGGATCTATCTTCGCTCACTGAAGCAGACCGGCCAGCGCGTTGTCCTGAACGGCATCGCTCATTCAAACGAGCGGGTGTCCGAGTTGCTGCGCAACCTCGGCAACAGTTCGTCGTGGCTGGAACGGCCGGAGCTGGTTGAAATCCGTTCGACGCCAATCGGCACCAAGGACGCGCGCAAAGCCTTCGACTTCACGGTCAACGTCGGAATCCGGCGTGCCCGCGACAAGGAAGCAAATGCCCAGACGCCAGTACCGGCGCTGCAGAATGTCTCCGCACCTGGCGCGCCGGCTACCGGCACGCCACCGCCCGCTGGCAATCCCGCAGCTCCCAAATCGTAGGATGAGATTCGCATCATGGCAGACGTGAAAAATTTGGGCGAGCGACTTGGCGCGCAGTTCCGCGGGCTGAATGGACGGCACCCCGGCCAATGGCCGCTGTTGCCCCGGCTACTGTGCGGAGTTGGCGTGCTGGTGGGCGTATCGGTGCTGGGCTGGTACCTGTACTGGGATGGCCAGATGGAGGAACTCGAACTCGGCGAGCGCGAAGAGGCGAAGCTCAAGGACGAGTACAAGCTCAAGATACAGCAGGCGGTTAACCTGCCTGGACTGCGCAAGCAGAAGGAACAGGTCGGCGAATACGTGGCGACGATGGAAAAGCAGTTGCCGAGCAAGGCCGAGATGGATGCGTTGCTGCAGGACATCAGCCAGGCCGGACGCGGACGCGGGCTGCAGTTCGAGCTCTTCAAGCCGGGGCAGGTGCTGGTCAAGGAGTATTACGCGGAGCTGCCGATCGATATCCGGATCACCGGCAACTACCACGACATTGGCGCCTTCAGCAGCGACATTGCAAACCTGCCACGCATCGTCACGATCAATAACGTATCGCTGACGGCGGCGAAGGACAACACGCTGTCAATGGATGCGGTGGCGAAGACCTTCCGTTACCTCGACAAGGACGAGGTGTCCGCGCAGCGCAAGACAACCACGGCCGCCAAGGGGGCAAAGAAATGATGCGCATCCCGAATCGGCTGGGAATGCTGTGGCTGTTGCCAGCGGTGCTGGTCGCCGGTTGTGGCGACAGCGGCGAGCAGGAAGTACGGACATGGATGAACGAGACGCGCAGCCAGACCCGGGTGTCCGTCCCCAAGCTGATCGAACCGAAGAAATTCACGCCCTTCCTTTACAGCCAGAAGGGCGAGATCGACCCGTTCAATCCGGTCAAGCTGCAAGTCGCGCTGGCCCGTCAGCAGTCAGCTACTTCCAGCAAGCTGCGCCCGAATATGGAACGGCGCCGCGAGGCGCTGGAGGCATATCCGATGGATAGCCTGAAGATGGTCGGTACCCTGCAGTCCAGGGACCTGCGTTTCGCGTTAATTGAAGTTGACAAGCTGGTCTATCAGGTCAAGATCGGCAACTACATGGGTCAGAACTTTGGCATGGTGACGCGCATCACGGACAACGAAGTCGAACTCAAGGAAGTCGTCCAGGATGCGGGCGGCGAGTGGATAGAGCGCAAGGCCAAGCTGGAGCTCCAGGAGAGCAAAAAATGAAAAAAGAAAATATCCGGCTGGCGGCATGCCGCTTTGGCCTGCAGGTTGCATGTGTCGCTGCGCTGGCAAGTGCCGCTGGCGGCGCTTACGCCGCGCAGGGAAACGCCATCGAATCGATCACGGCCAATCGACAGGGGGCCGACGTGGTGGTCCGGATCAACCTGAAGAACCCGCTGGTAAAACAACCGATCGGCTTTTCCATCAGTAATCCGGCGCGTATCGCGCTCGACCTGGCCGATACGGCAAATGCCACGGGCAGCACGACCAGGGAAATCGGGCTGGGCGATGTCCGCAACGTGAATGTGATCCAGGCCGGCGACCGCTCCAGGCTGGTGTTCAACCTGAAGCGCCCCTTGAATTACTCGACCACGGTGGACGGCAAGACCATCGTGGTGAAGATGGATGGCTCGCCCGAAGTCGCGGCCGCACCTGCGAGTTCCCCTGCGGCGGACAGCACGGCCAAATCCGGGTCAGGGTCCACTGGCGCAGCGGTCCGCCAGGCTATCCGTGACGTCGACTTTCGCCGCGGTCCCGCAGGCGAGGGGCGGATCGTGGTCGAACTGCCTGGCAGTCCGGGAGGCGTGGACGTGCGTCAGCAGGGACAGACGATCCTGATCGACTTCCCGCAAACATCGCTTCCCGACGTGCTCCGGCGTCGCATGGACGTGGCGGATTTCGGCACGCCGGTCAAGGCGATCACGACGGTTACCCAGGGCAGCAATGTCCGGATGACCATTGAACCCAAGGGGACTTGGGACTACAACGCCTATCAGAACGATACGCAGCTGGTGGTTGAAGTGCGGGCCGTGAAGGACGATCCGACCAAGCTGGGGCAGGGCACGCAAACCTACCGCGGTGAGAAGCTGTCGCTGAATTTCCAGAATGTCGAGGTGCGCGCGGTGCTCCAGGTGATCGCCGATTTCACCGGACTGAATATTGTCACCAGCCCGTCCGTGGGCGGCAACCTGTCATTGCGGCTGAAAGACGTGCCGTGGGACCAGGCGCTCGATCTGGTGATGCAGGCGACCGGACTGGACATGCGCCGCAATGGCTCGGTGCTCTGGATTGCGCCCAAGGAAGAATTGCTCACCAAGGAGAAGCTCGAACTGGAGCAGCGCTCGCAGATCGCCGAACTGGAGCCCTTGCGCACCGAGACTTTCGAATTGAGCTACCAGAAGGCCGACGCCTTCAAGGCCTTGCTCGACAATGCTGGTGGCCGTGGCGTATCCATACTGTCCAAGCGCGGTAGCGCCATGATCGACCAGCGTACCAACCAGGTGTTCGTCACCGACATTGCCTCCAAGGTTGAAGCGGTACGCAATCTGGTGCAGAAGGTCGACGTCGCCAGCCGCCAGGTCCTGATCGAGGCACGAATCGTTGAAGCAAACGACACCTTCAGCCGCAACCTCGGCGCCAAGCTGGGATTCGGCGTGCAGGCGACGGCCAACGGCGGCACGGCTGCCACCGGCGGACAACTGATCACGCCCGGCCCCTCGGTCGGGTCGGTTGGCGGCAACTCGGTGAACCTGCCGGCGCAAGGTATCGGCGGCGCCACTGTCGGGTCCGTCGCGCTCACCCTTTTCAATGCGGCTGCAACCCGTTTCATCAGCCTGGAACTTTCGGCGCTCGAGTCGGATGGCAAGGGCAAGGTCCTGTCCAGCCCACGCGTCATCACCGCCGACAAGCTGAAGGCGACTATCGAGCAGGGCACCGAGCTTCCCTACCAGACGGCAACCAGCAGCGGCGCCACTTCGCTGGCTTTCCGCAAGGCCAATCTCAAGCTCGAGGTGATCCCGCAGATTACGCCCGATGGCAACGTGATCCTGGACGTCGACATCAACAAGGACAGCGTCGGACAGGCAACCTTGCAAGGCTTTGCGATCGACACCAAGCATGTGAAGACCCAGGTGCTGATCGACAACGGCGGGACGGTAGTCATCGGCGGCATCTACATCCAGCAGGATCGCGAGACGATCAACAAGGTGCCGCTGTTCGGCGATATCCCGGTCGTTGGCAATCTGTTCAAATCGACTGCCCGCACGAATGACAAGACCGAGTTGCTGATCTTCCTGACGCCCAAGGTCCTCAACGACAAAGTGGCCGTGCGATAATCCGGTTTTACAATCGGCAAACCCCCGGCGGCTGCCGGGGGCGCACAAAACGTGTCCCGCAATATCTTCCTGGTAGGGCTGATGGGGTCTGGGAAGACCACCGTCGGCCGCGCACTGGCGCGCAAGCTCGACCTCCGGTTCGTGGACTCCGACCACGAAATCGAGGCGCGCACTGGCGCGACCATCCCGCTGATCTTCGAGATTGAAGGAGAGGAAAGCTTCCGCCAGCGCGAAGCGGACGTCATACGCGATCTCACGCAACAGGATGGCATCGTGCTGGCAACCGGCGGCGGCGCAGTCCTGAATGCCGCCAGCCGCGAATTCCTGAAAACGCGGGGAACCGTGATCTGGCTGCGGGCGAGCGTCAACAGCATCCTGCAACGCACCGGCCATGACCGCAACCGCCCGCTGTTACAGACCGCCGACCCGCGCAAGCGGCTGGAGGAGCTCGCGGTCCAACGTGAACCGTTGTACCGCGAGGTCGCTCACATGACGGTCGATACCGGCCGCCCGAATGTCCAATCGCTGGTACAGTCGATCCTGCAGCAGCTTGACGCCCGCGAAGGCCGCACGGGCCGTCCTTGCGACGATGCCGCACCCACTCAATCATCCCCGAACCTGATGAATCCTGCCGCCGCACCTGAAAGCCAAGCCGTTCCTGCCACCATCGCCCTGACGGTTGACCTGGGGGAGCGCAGCTACCCGATCACTATCGGCCAGTCCCTGCTGGATGATGTGGCCGGCATTGAGGCCGCGGTGAAGGGTCCGCGGGCCGCGATCGTGACCAATACGGTGGTCGCCCCACTTTATCTGGAACGCTTGAAGTCGACTCTGAAAGCAGCGGGCAAGAGCGTGATCGAGGTCATCCTGCCGGATGGCGAGGAGGAAAAGAGCTGGCCGAACCTGATGCGAATCTACGATGTTCTGCTGGGGGAAAAATGCGACCGCAAGACCACGCTGCTTGCTCTTGGCGGCGGCGTCATCGGCGACATGGCCGGCTTCGCCGCAGCCACCTACATGCGCGGCATACCGTTCGTGCAGATACCGACGACCTTGCTGTCGCAGGTCGATTCGTCGGTGGGTGGGAAGACGGCCATCAATCATGCCTTGGGCAAGAACATGATCGGCGCGTTCTACCAGCCGCAGGCAGTCATTGCGGACACGACCACGCTCAACACCTTGCCTGCGCGCGAACTGTCGGCAGGCCTGGCCGAAGTCATCAAGCATGGCGCGATCATTGACGTGCCGTTTTTTGACTGGATCGAAGCCAATATCGGCCGCCTGATGGAGCGGGACCCGGAAGCGCTGGCTTATGCGATCAAGCGCTCCTGCGAGATCAAGGCCGAGGTCGTGCGCCAGGACGAGCGCGAGAGCGGCCTGCGCGCGGTGCTGAATTTCGGGCATACATTCGGCCACGCCATCGAGTCCGGACTTGGCTACGGCAACTGGCTGCATGGCGAAGCAGTGGGCTGCGGAATGGTGATGGCAGCCGACCTGTCGCATCGTCTCGGCTATCTGGATGCCGGCAGCCGTGACCGCGTGAAGGCGCTGGTGCGCAAAGCCGGCCTGCCGGTCACTGCGCCGGACCTGGGCGAGTCGCGCTGGCTGGAACTGATGGAAGTGGACAAGAAGAATGAAGGCGGCGAGATCCGCTTCATCCTGCTCAAGCCGCTGGGAACGCCGCTGATCACCACCGTGCCCCAGGAAGCATTGATCGCTACGCTCAGGGACTGTACCCGACCAGAATGAATCCGGAAGCGCAACTCGCCAGTTACGCAGCAAGGTCTGATACCTCGCCCGGCCGGACCTGGCGGGAAGCGCCGTCGGCGTCGCGCTCTGAATTCCAGCGCGACCGCGACCGGATTGTCCACTCATCGGCCTTTCGCAGGCTCGAATACAAGACCCAAGTTTTCGTCAATCATGAAGGCGACCTGTTCCGTACCCGGCTCACGCACAGCATCGAGGTAGCGCAGATTGCCCGTTCGATCGCGCGCAACCTGCGCCTGAACGAGGACCTGGTGGAGGCCATCTCGCTGGCCCATGACCTCGGGCATACCCCCTTCGGCCATGCCGGCCAGGAGGCGCTCAATGCCTGCATGAAAGACTACGGCGGCTTCGAGCACAACCTGCAAAGCCTGCGCGTGGTCGATGCGCTGGAAGAACGCTATGGTGGCTTCGACGGCCTGAACCTGATGTTCGAAACCCGCGAAGGCGTGCTCAAGCATTGTTCAGCCCCCAACGCGCGCAAACTCGGTCCTGTGGGCCAGCGCTTCCTGCTCAACCGGCGGCCCTCACTCGAGGCGCAGCTTGCCAATCTCGCTGACGAGATTGCGTACAACAATCATGACATCGACGACGGATTGCGATCGGGCCTGCTGCAGCTGAAGCAGCTGGAGGACGTCGATCTGTTCGCCCGGCATCGCGTTGAAGTGGAACAGGCCTTCCCGGGAATTTCCGGCCGGCGGCTTATCAATGAAACGGTGCGCCGGATGATCAATGCACTGATCGTCGACCTGATCGACGCATCCAGCGCGAGGATAGCCGAGGTCCGGCCCCAGACCCTCGATGACGTGCGCGACGCGCCAGCCATGATTACATTTTCCGAGGGGATGGAGGCGGAAGCGCTGGTGCTCAAGCGCTTCCTGCGTGCCAACCTGTACCAGCACTATCAGGTGAACCGGATGACCAGCAAGGCGCGCCGCATCGTGCGCGAACTGTTCGAGGCATTCCTCGGCGAGCCGAATCTGCTGCCACCGGATTACCAGCTCACCGATGCGACACGCGAGCAACAGGCGCGCAAGATTGCCGACTACATCGCCGGCATGACCGACCGCTATGCGATGCGCGAATATCGCCGCCTGTTCACGGTCGACGAGGCCTGACAGGCTGCCAGGATTCTCGCCGGCCGCCTCAGTCCAGCTCGCGCAGCGGATGCGCGTAGTCCGGCCACGCAGGAACGAAATAGCGCGCGATGGCTTCGGGCTGCACGCCGGCCGCGCTGTCATGCTGCCAGCGCGGCGCATGGTCCTTGTCGATGACGCGTGAACGGATTCCTTCCAGCACCTCAGTCCCCTCGAAACTCCTCCGGATCATGGTGCGCTCCATGCGCAGGCATTGGGCAACGCTCATGTCCTGCGCGCGCCGCAATTGTTCGAGCGTGACGCACATCATCAGCGGGGACCGCTGCGCCATCAATTCAATTGCCGTGCGGGCGTAGTCGCCGTCGTCCGCTCGCAAGGACGCCAGGATGGACGGCAGGTCATCATGGGAAAAATGATGTTCAAGCGCGTCGATGTTGTTCCCGAAGACCCCGGTTGCGCATTCAATCTTTGCGTCCGGCTGATCAAGATGCTGCGCGAGCGCGTCCAGGCGCTTGCCTGGCTTTGCCCGTGCCAGGACATCGACGATGCCGGCCAGTGCGGTGGACCGCACTGCGCGATCCGCCAGTCCGGCATACAGCGCATCGGCCGCATCGATGACACGGCCCGTCAACGCCAGGTCATGGCCGGTGCGACGCGCCGCGCGGGACAGGAAGTAGCCGCCGCCCACGTCCGGAAACAGTCCTATGCTGACTTCCGGCATGCCCATCCGGGTTCGTTCCGTCACGATCCGCATGCTCGCGCCCTGGCTGATTCCCATGCCGCCCCCCATCACTATCCCGTCCATCAGGGCGACGGTAGGCTTGGGGTAGGTGTGGATCAGATGGTTGAGCCAGTATTCTTCGGTAAAAAAATCTTCCAGCAGCGCGCTTCCATCGCGCGGGCCGCCGCTGGCGACGCGATGGAAAAAGCGGATATCGCCGCCGGCGCAGAATGCGCGCTCGCTGCTGCTGCGTAACAGGACCAGGTCGATGCTGTCATCGTCGCGCCAGTTGCGCAGCGCTTGTGTGATGGCGCGGATCATGTCGAGCGAGAGCGCATTGAGCGCCTCGGGCCGGTTCAGCGTCAGGATGCCGACGCCGCCGGTTGTGCTTGAAATTACGTGGGGGTTCATGCGTGCTTGCGGCAGTTGAGGATAGCGATGCAGTGTACCGGCCTCGCACCCGATCCTCAATCCGCAATCCACAATCCTCATTCCGGAACTGGCGATGTCACTTCAATGACGGTGGTGGCGGGCAAAATAAAAGGGCGCCGCGGCGCCCCCCTTCAGTAGCAATGCGTCCCTGTTCAGCCGGGAGCCGCTTCCTCATTTTCCGGCTCGCCCGAGATGTGCTTGAGCGCGGCATGCTGGTGGTCCTGCAGCTTGGTCTTGTATTTGATGACCGCCCGGTCCAGCTTGTCGATCAGGCTATCGATTGCGGCATACAGATCCTGCGCGAAGCTTTCAACATGCAGGTCCTTGCCTCGTAGATGGAGATTGATTTCAGCCTTCTGTCGCTTCTCTTTCTCAGTAAGTTTCTCGACCGTCAGGATGACGACCACATCGATCACGTGGTCGAAATGACGCTTGATGCGTTCCAGCTTGGTTTGCACATATTCGCGCAATGCCGGGGTCAGTTCGAGATGATGTCCACTGATAGTGAGATTCATAGACCGCTCCTAAGAATATGTTGCCGGAGGTACGGCGCAGGCCTCTGCCACGCAGCACGCAGCAACTGGTGTGACAAGACTTCAGTGACTTCAGTACATATTCAGCGACTACAACTACTACAACTACTATAGCGATTTGCGCAGATTGACCGGGGGTATCTTGAGAGCTTCGCGATATTTTGCGACTGTGCGGCGGGCCACCACCATTCCCTGTTCCGCCAGCATCTCTGCGATTTTGCTATCCGAGAATGGGTTCCGGGTATCCTCCGCTCCGATGAGTTGTTTGATGAGCGCCCTGATCGCAGTAGATGATGCTTCGCCGCCCGCTTCCGTTGCGACGTGACTGCCGAAAAAATACTTCAGCTCGAACACGCCGTGTGGCGTCAGCATGTACTTCTGCGTCGTGACGCGTGAGATCGTGCTCTCATGCAAACCCAGTGTATCAGCTATCTCGCGCAACACAAGTGGCCGCATGGCGACCGCGCCATGCGAGAAAAAATTGCGCTGGCGATCAACGATTGCCTGTGCCACGCGAAGAATGGTGTCGAAGCGCTGGCGCATATTCTTGATGAGCCATTTTGCTTCCTGCAATTGTGAACCCAGCGATCCCTCGCCTTTGCTTTGCTTGAGTATGCTGGCGTACAGCGCATTGACGCGCAGCCGGGGCATCACTTCGCGATTGAGCGACACCTGCCAGCCGTTACGGGAGCGTTTAACAATTACGTCGGGCACGACGAAATCTGAAGCGTCGGTGGCAAACGCGCTGCCGGGATGGGGGTTGCACTGCCGGATGACGACTTGCGCCTCGCGCAAATCCTCGTCATCGCAGTCCAGCGCTTTTTTCAGTTTGTTGAAGTCGCGCTGTGCGAACAGCGTCAAGTAGTCTTCGACGATGCGCAATGCCATGCGCCGCGTGACGAGAGCAACCTTCGGGAATCGCCGGATCTGGAGCGCCAGGCATTCGGATGCATTGCGCGCTCCCACTCCAGCGGGCTCGAAGCTTTGTATCAGCTTCAGCGCCATGGACAGTTCGTCGAATTCGATTTCCAGTTCTTCCGGCAGCCGCTGATGTATCTCCTCCAGGGGCTCTTCCAGATAGCCGTTGTCGTTGATCGCATCAATGATCAGTTCGACCAAGGCACGGTCGCGCTGGTTACGCACGGTGACGCGCATCTGTTCCAGCAAATGCTCGCGCAGCGTGGTCTGATGCGCTTCCAACTGTGGACGCGCATCGTCGTCCTCGGGCGCCTTCGAGGTGCGTGCAACGTCGTCAAAGCTCCAGTCGGACTCTGCCGGCGCCGTATTTTCGGCGCTGTCCGAGCCCTCGTAGCTGGCCTCCGGTTCCGCGCTCTCGCTGCGTTCATTGCTTTCGGCAGCCGATTCCGGCGAGGCTGGCGTGGACGCCAGGGTCGATACGGCGCCGTCGGCCAGCAAGCGGACGGAATTATCCAGCGGATCATCAAGCCGCTCGAGCATCGGATTGTCGGCGAGGATCTGTTCCAGTTCCTGATGCAGTTCCAGGGTGGACAGCTGCAACAGTCGAATCGACTGCTGAAGTTGCGGCGTTAGAGCCAGGTGCTGCGATACGCGTAATTGAAGCGATTGTTTCATTGGGTCTGATCCGTCACATCCGGAAATGCTCACCCAGATAAACGCGTCGCACGGACTCGTTGGCGATGATGTCATCCGGACTGCCGCTTGCCAGCACGGCGCCCTGGTTGATGATGTATGCCCGATCGCAAATTCCCAGCGTCTCGCGCACATTGTGGTCCGTGATCAGCACGCCAATACCGCGCTCTTTCAGGAAGCGGACAATGCGCTGGATCTCGATCACGGCAATCGGATCGACGCCGGCGAAGGGCTCGTCGAGCAGGATGAAGCGAGGATTCGTGGCAAGTGCCCGGGCAATTTCGACCCGGCGCCGTTCGCCGCCGGACAGGGACAGGGCTGCGTTTTCGCGCAGCTTTTCGATCTGCAGTTCTGCAAGCAGCTCGTCGAGCTTCTCGTTGATGCGGACCTTGCTGAGTGGCCGCCCGTCTTCCTGTTGCAGTTCAAGCACGGCGCGAATATTGTCTTCCACGCTCAGCTTGCGAAACACGGACGCTTCCTGCGGCAGGTAGGACAAGCCGAGCACGGCGCGCCGATGGATCGGCATGTGGGAGATATTTACCCCGTCCAGTTCGATCTCGCCGGCATCGCAGGGAACCAGGCCCACGATCATGTAGAACGACGTGGTCTTGCCCGCGCCGTTCGGGCCGAGCAGTCCGATCACCTCGCCGCTGTGGACTTCGAGCGAGACGTCGCGCACCACCTGGCGCGCGCCATAACTTTTTTGCAGCCCATTGACGGCCAGCCTGCTTGCCATTTCACTTGCTCCGGTTTTCAAGGCGCGGCTGTATCGTTGCCCGGATGCGGCCGGCGCCGGGCTTGCTTTCACCCGAAGCCGTGTTGTTGACCTTGTAGAACTCCGTCTTGCTGTCGTAGGAGATGAAATCACCCTCGACCTCGTCGGTGATTTTCTTGCCTTCGAGCAGGCGGATACGGGCGCGCGAAAACAGCTTCGCTACTTCGGTCTTGCCGTCGTATTCGATGCGATCGGCCGCTTGCGCCTCCATCCAGAGATCGGGGCCGCCGTCGCGCTTCTGCCGGAACGTGGCAAAGCCGCCCTTCGGGGCATACAGGGTCGCGTACTGGTAGCCGGCCGGATCCTGCACCACCACCATCTTCTCGGCATTCATCACGAGCGAGCCACGGGTAAGGACCACGTTGCCGGTGAACGTGTTGATCTGCTTGACGTCGTCATAGGCCATCTGGTTGGCCTCGACATTGGTTGGCTTGTCCTGGTCCGCCTTTTCTGCCAGCACTGGCTGGGACAGTGCCAGCAGTGTCAGCAGGGACAGGAAATATCGGTTTGTCATTCTTCCTTCTTCCTCGAAAGCCCGGCTCAGCGGGAACGCTCAGGTGAAGCGAAAGTGGCTTGCACGGCGTTGCCAAGTTGCAGCTGCCGGGTGGCATTGTTGGCCACCATGCCGGTGCCGCGCAGCACGGATTTGCCGAGCGTTATTTCAACCGGCTTGTCGGTCCGGACAATGTCTTCGTCGACCAATACCAGCAGGTAGTCCGAATTCAGGTGAAAGTGTCTGGATTGCCCTGACGCGGGCCGGTCGACATGGACGTCGTCGTACAGATGCACCTTGCTGTTGTCCGCGGTGACGATGCCTCGTTGCGCGGTGGATTTCACCGGAGGCCGTTCGTCGCTGAAGCTGTTCACTTCGGGCAGCTGGATATGATGCGTGTCGTCGACCGGATTGTGTTCCAGCCGCTTGCCCGAAATGCTGTAACGCGCTCCGCCTGCCTGCGACAGCCGAAGGAAGGTGAATGTTTCCACGAAATAATCCGGGTCGATCCGCTTTGCCTGCGGACCGCTGTCCTCGGCGGAGCGACGCATCACTTCCAGCACCCAGAAACTGACCAGCACCAGAACGGTGGTCAGCACGAGCAGGGTGACCATGCCAAACCGGCTGATGGAATGTGTCGCCGTCGTCATTGCAGGTATGCCGAAAGGATGTCCTCGTAGCGGCCCTGGGCGCGCAGGATCAGGTCGCAGGTTTCCCGCGCTGCGCCTTTGCCGCCGCCGGCGCTCGTCACGTAGTGAACCCGGCTTCGCACCTCGGGGTGGCCGTTGGGCACGCTGGCAGCAAACCCGGCGCGCCGCAGGATCGGCAGGTCGATGATGTCATCACCGATGAATCCGGCGGCCTCAGGTCCGATGCCAAGCTGCAGCAGCAACTCGTTGAAGGCGGCAAATTTGTCATGAACGCCCTGGTAAAGGTGGGCAATGCCGAGGTCCGCCGCCCTGCGCGCGACGTTGGCCGACTTGCGCGCGGTAATGATTGCCGTTGCAATGCCTGCCTGCTGCAACAGCTTGATGCCTAGGCCGTCCAGCACGTTGAAGGTCTTGATCAGTTCGCCATCCGGTCCGTAATGCAGGCTGCCGTCAGTCAGGACGCCATCGACATCGAAAATCATCAGCCGCACAGCACGTGCCCGCGCCATCAGTTCCGGCTGGATTGTGTCGGCATGCATCAGATCACCTTGGCCCGGGTCAGGTCGTGGATATGGAGCGCGCCCACCAGCACGCCCGCATCGTCGACCACCAGCAACTGGTTGATGCGGAACTGCTCCATGATCTCCACGGCTTCGACTGCCAGCTGGCCGGGGCGCACGAAGCGCGGGTTGGGGTGCATCAGGTTGTCGACCGTGATTCCGGTCAGGTCCTGCTTTGTTTCCAGCATGCGGCGCAGGTCGCCGTCGGTAAAGATGCCAACCGGATGGAACGATTGGTCCACCACAGCCGTCATGGCCATGCCTTTTCGCGTCACTTCGAGCAGGGCGGTTGTCAGCGGAACCTCCCTGAGAACCGCAGGAATCGCATCGCCGGTGCGCATCACGTCGCGCACATGGGTCAGCAGCTTGCGTCCCAGCGCGCCACCGGGGTGCGAGCGGGCGAAGTCCTCCTCCCGGAACCCGCGGGCGTCAAGCAGGGCGACCGCGATGGCGTCGCCAAGCGCGAGCGTGACCGTGGTGCTGGCGGTAGGGGCCAGGTTCAGCGGACAGGCTTCTTTTTCGACGGCAATGTCGATGTGCACGTCCGCCAGTTCGGCCAGGCTGGAACTGCTGTTGCCGGTCATGGCAATCATGCTGGCGCCCATGCGCTTGATGACGGGCACGATTGCCAGCAATTCCGCGCTCTCGCCGGAATAGGAGATCGAGATGAATACGTCGGTTTCGGTGACCATGCCGAGGTCGCCGTGCGCGGCTTCGCCCGGATGGACGAACATGGCCGGCGTGCCGGTCGAGGACAGTGTCGCTGCTATCTTCCGCGCAATGTGGCCGGATTTACCCATCCCGGACACCACCACGCGGCCGCGGCAGGCGAGCAGGAGTTCGAGCGCGCGGGTGAATGCAGGGCCGGCTGCGGACAGCAGGCGCCGCTCCGCCGCTGCGATCGCTTCTGATTCGATCAGGAGGGTGTCGCGCGCAAGCTTCAGCGCCCGGTTCGCTTGCTCAGGAGTAAAAGCGAGGGATTGCGGACTTTCATGGTTTACACTCATGAACGCAGTATAAACGAATAAGAAAAGCAAAAAACCTGCCAGAGCTTATTTTGCTGCTTGAGCGGTCGCAAAGCCGCTCGTCCACGGACCACCTTTACAGGATTTTTCTTGTTCTCCACGCTAGAACTCACACTGATATTGCTGGGTGCCGCCGTACTGGGCGTGGTGGTGTTCCGGATGTTGCACCTGCCACCCATGCTGGGCTACCTGTCGGTCGGAATACTGATCGGTCCACACGCACTCGGCCTGGCCGAGGATAGCGAGACTACCCATCGGCTGGCCGAGTTCGGTGTTGTCTTCCTGATGTTCTCGATCGGGCTGGAATTCTCCCTGCCCAAGCTGATGGCGATGCGGAGGGCGGTTTTCGGACTCGGGCTCGCCCAAGTCGTGGTGACCATCGCCGCGGCACTCGGTATCGGTTGGCTGGCTTCGGCCGTGTTGCCGGATTATTTCAATATTGACTGGCGCGCCGGCTTTGCGCTCGGCGGTGCGCTCGCAATGTCGTCCACCGCCATTGTCTCCAAGCTGCTGACCGAGAGGCTGGAACTGGAAAGCGAACATGGCCGGCGCATCATCAGCGTGCTGCTGTTCCAGGACCTGGCACTGGTGCCGCTGCTGATCCTGGTTCCGGCGCTGGCGGCGCCGGCAGATATCGGGCCGACCCTGATGTGGGCGGGGGCGAAGGCGGTTGCCGTGCTGATTGTCCTGCTCTTCTTCGGCCAGCGCCTGTTGCGCGGCTGGTTCAGGATCGTCGTACAGCGACGTTCGCAGGAACTGTTCATGCTGAACCTGCTGCTGATCACGCTCGGCGCGGCATGGATTACCGAAATGGCGGGCCTGTCCCTTGCGCTGGGCGCATTCGTGGCGGGGATGCTGATTTCCGAGACCGAATACCGGCACCAGGTCGAAGAGGACATCAAGCCGTTCCGCGACGTCCTGCTGGGCCTGTTTTTCATCACCATCGGCATGCTGCTCAACATCCGGCTAGTGCTGGAGAACTGGTGGCTGGTCCTGCTGCTGCTGGTGATTCCGCTGCTGCTGAAGTTCGGGCTGATCGCACTGCTGGCCCGCGCCTTTGGCGCCACCGCTGGCGTGGCGATCCGGACCGGGCTTGGATTGGCCCAGGCCGGAGAGTTCGGCTTCGTGTTGCTCAACCAGGCTGGCGGCCTGAAACTGGTCGATCCATTCCTGATCCAGCTGATCCTTGCCTCCATGGTGCTGTCGATGCTGCTGGCGCCGTTCATCATCAACAAGATGGACGCCATTGCCCTCAAGCTGTCCGCCAACGAGTGGATGATGCAGTCGGTGGCGCTGACGCAGATTGCGGCAAGAACCATGAACGTCCAGGGGCATGTGATCGTTGCCGGGTTTGGCCGCAGCGGCCAGAGCCTGGCAAAACTGCTGGAGGAGGAGGGGATCGGCTACCAGGCCCTGGATCTCGACCCGGAGCGGGTGCATGAAGCCCGGGCGGCCGGCGCCTCGGTATCCTACGGCGACGCCTCGCGGCGTGAGAGCCTGGTGGCGGCCGGCATCAATCGGGCCGCTGTGCTGGTCATCACTTACGCGGATACGCCATCTGCGCTCAAGCTGCTGCATCACGCGCACGAAATCGCGCCGGGTGTCCCCGTCATTGTTCGCAGCTACGACGACACCGATATCGAGAAATTGCTGGCAGGCGGCGCGGCCGAGGTCGTGCCCGAAGCGATCGAGGGCAGCCTGATGCTGGCTTCACATGCCCTGCTGTTGCTCGGCGTGCCGCTGCGCAAAGTGGTGCATCGGGTGCAGGCCGCGCGCGGCGAGCGCTATGCATCGCTGCGCGGCTATTTCCACGGAAGCACCAGTCATACTGACGAGGGCGACCACCTGAACCTGCGCTTGCACTCGGTGTCGCTGGGCGAGCGCGCGCGCGCCGCCGGCCGGCCATTGAGCGAGTTGAAATTGCACGAACTGGGCGCTGAAGTCACCGCGATACGACGGGGGAAGAACAGGATCGCGGTGATGTCCGCCACGGTTCTCGAAGCGGGCGACATCGTGGTTCTGCGCGGCGATACCGAAGGAATTGCCAGGGCCGAAGCACGCCTGCTCGGCGCCTGACGGCGGCAGGTCGCGCCAGCGGCGTCAGCCGCCGGCAGCGATGCGAAAGCCCGGTGCAAGCTGCACGTCTTCCCGGGTCACGGAAACGCCGATCACGCATGCCGCAGGCGGCCCCTTGCGAGACCAGCCGATGATGGCGTCGATCGCATGCTGCTCGCCGGCGACCAGGGCCTCGACCGCGCCATCGCTGCGGTTGCGGACCCACCCGTCAAGTTGCAGGCTGAGCGCCTCGCGGGCAAACGAAGCCCGGTAGCCGACGCCCTGGACCATGCCCGTGATGACGAGGCGGGCCGCCGTCATTTTTTCTTGCTCAGCAATGGCCCGAGATATTTCCCCGTGAAGCTGGCAGAGGCCTCGGCGATTGCTTCCGGCGTGCCTTCGGCGATGATCTGGCCACCGCCTGCGCCGCCCTCCGGCCCCATGTCGACCACCCAGTCCGCAGTCTTGATGACGTCCAGGTTGTGTTCGATGATGACGACGGTATTGCCCTGGTCGCGCAGCCGGTGGATCACCTTCAGCAGCAGGTCGATGTCGTGGAAATGCAGGCCGGTGGTCGGCTCGTCCAGGATATACAGCGTGCGCCCGGTGTCGCGCTTGGACAATTCCAGCGAGAGTTTCACGCGCTGCGCCTCGCCGCCGGACAAGGTCGTCGCGCTCTGGCCGAGCCTGATGTAGCCAAGGCCGACGTCAAGCAGCGTCTGCAGCTTGCGGGCAATCACGGGAACCGGCTTGAAGAACTCGTGCGCGTCCTCCACGGTCAGTTCCAGCACTTCGGTGATGTTCTTGCCCTTGTACAGGACTTCCAGCGTCTCGCGGTTGTAGCGCTTGCCGTGGCACACGTCGCAGGGGACGTAGACATCCGGCAGGAAATGCATCTCGACCTTCAGCACGCCATCGCCCTGGCAGGCTTCGCAGCGTCCGCCCTTGACGTTGAACGAGAACCGGCCGGCCGAGTAGCCGCGTTCCTTGGCCACAGGCACGGTCGAGAACAGGTCCCGGATCGGCGTGAAGACGCCGGTGTAAGTGGCGGGATTGGAGCGCGGGGTGCGGCCGATCGGCGCCTGGTCCACCGCGATCACCTTGTCGAAGTGTTCGATCCCCGAAACCGATTCATGCGCCGACGGCTCGGCATGCGAGCCGTACAGGTGGCGCGATGCGCTCAGGTACAGCGTATCGTTGACCAGTGTCGACTTGCCGGAGCCGGAAACGCCGGTCACGCAGGTCAGCAGGCCCACCGGCAAATGGAAGTCGACCGACTTCAGGTTGTTGCCGGATGCGCCGGTGATGACCAGTTGCCGTTTCGGATCCGGCGCCGTGCGTTTCTTCGGCACCTTGATCTGGAAGTTGCCGTTCAGGTACTGCGCCGTCAGCGACTTCTTGTTCTTCAGTATTTCCGGCAAGGTTCCTTCGGCGATCACTTCGCCGCCATGCACGCCCGCGCCCAGCCCCATGTCGACGATGTAGTCGGCGCTGCGGATCGCATCTTCATCATGCTCCACGACCAGCACGCTATTGCCGATGTCGCGCAGGTGCTTGAGTGTGTCGATCAGGCGGTCGTTGTCGCGCTGGTGCAGCCCGATCGACGGCTCGTCCAGCACATACATCACGCCGGTCAGGCCGGAGCCGATCTGCGATGCCAGCCTGATGCGCTGCGATTCCCCGCCCGACAGGGTGTCGGCGCTGCGATCGAGCGAGAGATAGTCAAGGCCGACATTGTTCAGGAATCGCAGCCGCGACACGATCTCCTTGATGATGCGGTCGGCGATCTCGCGCCGGGAGCCGGTCAGGGTCAGGTTCTCGAAGAACGCCAGCGTCTGGCGCAATGGCGTCGCGGCCACCTCGTAGATCGCGCGCTCCTGGTCGCCGTTGCCGACCTTGACGTAGCGCGCTTCGATCCGCAGGCGGGTACCTTCGCAGGCCGGGCAGGCTTTTTCACTGATGAACTTGGCCAGTTCTTCCTTGACCGCCATCGAGTCGGTTTCCCGGTAGCGCCGCTGCAGGTTGGGAACAATGCCTTCGAAAGTGTGTTCGCGCACGACAGCGCGGCCGCGCTCGTTCAGGTAGGTGAAGGGAATCGCCTGCTTGCCCGAGCCGGCCAGGATCACCTGCTGCGATTTCTCGTCCAGCTTCTCGAAAGGGGTGTCCAGGTCGAACTCGTAGAAGGCGCCCAGCGCGGACAACATCTGGAAATAAAACTGGTTGCGGCGGTCCCAGCCCTTCACCGCGCCCGAGGCGAGGGAAAGGTTGGGGAAGGCGACGATGCGCTTCGGATCGAAGAATTCGATATGGCCGAGCCCGTCGCATTCCGGGCAGGCGCCCATCGGGTTGTTGAACGAGAACAGGCGTGGCTCCAGCTCCTGCAAGGAATAGCCGCAGATCGCGCAGGCAAACTTGCTGGAATACACATGCTCGGTGCCGCTGTCCATTTCCTGCGCGATCGCCCGGCCGTCGGCCAGGCGCAGCGCGGTTTCGAAGCTTTCGGCGAGGCGCTGCTTGATGTCGGCCTTCACCTTCACCCGGTCGACCACCACGTCGATCGTGTGCTTCTCGGTTTTCTTCAGCTTGGGCAGGTCGTCGGCCTCGACGATGCGCGCTTTGCCGGTGCCGCTCTGCACGCGGAAGCGGACGAAACCCTGCGACTGCATCTGTTCGAACAGATCGACATGCTCGCCCTTGCGGTTGGCCACCACCGGCGCCAGGATCATCAGCCGCGTGTCCTCCGGCAACTGCAGTACCGCATCGACCATTTGCGACACCGACTGCGCTGCCAGCGGATGCTCGGGATGGTTGGGACAGTAGGGCGTGCCGACCCGGGCGTAAAGCAGCCGCAGGTAGTCGTGTATTTCGGTGACGGTGCCGACTGTCGAGCGCGGGTTATGCGAGGTTGCTTTTTGCTCGATGGAAATCGCGGGCGACAAGCCCTCGATCAGGTCCACATCGGGCTTCTCCATCAACTGCAGGAACTGGCGGGCATAAGCTGACAGCGACTCGACGTAGCGGCGTTGTCCTTCTGCATACAAGGTATCGAATGCGAGCGAGGATTTCCCCGAGCCGGAAAGACCGGTGATGACAATCAGTTTGTTGCGTGGCAGGTCAAGATTGATGTTCTTGAGATTGTGCGTACGCGCACCCCGGATTCGAATTTCTTCCATGACTGCTTTCGCGAAAGGCACGCGTACGGTGAAGTCAGGGCGCGTGCCGGGTAAATGGACCAACCTGCTACTATAGCGGGTTTTAAAAGCGGTCGTTACGCGACTGTTGGACGACAAGCGTCGACACCATGGCATCCACTCCTTCCTCCCCCCCGGTTTCGCGCATGACGCCAGTCGAGATACGCGCCAGCGCGTCGCTCGCGTCGATCTTCGCGCTGCGCATGCTCGGCTTGTTCCTGATCCTGCCGGTATTTGCGGTACACGCAAAAAGTTTGCCCGGAGGCAACAGCGCCACGATGGTCGGCCTGGCCCTGGGCATTTATGGCCTGACCCAATCCTTCGGCCAGATACCGCTCGGTGCCGCATCCGACCGTTTCGGCCGCAAGCGCATCATCGTCATCGGGCTGCTGCTGTTCGCCATAGGCTCCCTGATCTGCGCGCTGGCCGACAACATCTATTGGGTCATTGCCGGACGGGCAGTGCAGGGCGCCGGTGCGATCTCGGCTGCCATCACGGCCCTGATTGCCGATTCCACGCGCGACGAGCACCGCACCAAGGCCATGGCCATGGTGGGCGGATCGATCGGACTGACCTTTGCCGGATCGCTGGTGGCGGCGCCCCTGCTCTATGACCTGATTGGCATGTCGGGCATGTTCTACCTGATTGCAGCGCTTTCGATCACCGGCATATTCGTTGTCGCCTATATCACCCCGGAGGCGCCGCCCCTGCCAAAGAAGCCGGCTTCATTCACCGAAGTGCTGCGCGATCCGGAGCTGATGCGCCTGAATTACGGCGTGTTTGCGCTGCACGCGACCCAAATGGCAATGTTCGTCGTCATGCCCGCAGCCCTGATCAGCCATGCCGGGCTGCCTCTGCAAGAGCACTGGAAGATCTACCTGCCGGTCGTGCTCGCCTCATTCGTGCTGATGCTGCCGCCAATTTTCGTCGGCGAAAAGAAGGGAGCGATGAAACAGGTTTTCGTGGCAGCGATCGGCTTGCTGCTGCTGGTGCAGGTCGCGATGTGGCTGGTGTTCCGGAATGCCGGCACGCCGGCCTGGGTGCTGGTGGCAATGCTGCTGCTGTTTTTCATTGCATTCAACGTACTGGAAGCGTCGCAACCTTCACTGGTGTCGCGAATCGCGCCGGCCGCCGGCCGTGGCGCTGCGCTGGGTGTCTACAACACGTTGCAGGCGCTGGGCCTGTTCTGCGGCGGCGCACTGGGGGGCTGGCTGACGCAGAACGCCGGCCCGTCCACCGTGTTCATTCTTGGCGCGGTATTGTCCCTGGCCTGGCTTATAATCGCCGTCAACATGAGGAATCTGCCGCGGCGGAGCCAGCCCCAGGCTACCCCGGCGTAAAGGAGAGAATATGGCATCGGTAAACAAGGTAATCATCGTCGGCAACCTGGGTCGTGACCCGGAGACGCGCTACATGCCCAGCGGCGACGCCGTGACCAACATCGCAGTGGCGACGACGGACACGTGGAAGGACAAGACCACCGGCGAGAAGAAGGAACAGACCGAATGGCACCGCATCTCGTTTTTCGGCAAGCTGGCTGAAATCGCCGGGCAGTACCTGAAGAAAGGCTCGCAGGTTTATATCGAAGGCAGCCTGCGCACGCGCAAGTACACCGACAAGGACGGCGTCGAGAAATACGCCACCGAGATCAAGGCTGACAGCATGCAGATGCTGGGCAGCCGCCAGGGTGCAGGCGGCGGCATGTCGGCGGACGAGGGCAGTTATGGCGGCGGCGCACCGTCGCGCCAGGCAGCTCCCGCGCCTGCGGCGGCGGCCAATCGCCCGGCTTCGCGCCCGGCGCCGAATTTTTCGGACATGGATGACGATATTCCGTTCTGAGGAATACAGTCCACCGGAAGTATCTCCAAGCCTGCAAATCGTCAAGATTGCAGGCTTTTTGTTTTTTTGCACGGCCCGCATAGATCTGGCGATATCCGCAGTCCGCCAATTCCCTGCAAATCCTCTCCGGCTTGTTCTACGCATTTGCGCGCATTCCCGCACGCCATGTCAGCACCGCGTCACTTTTGCCGAGCGCAGGCCAATGCCAACTGTCGCCTTCTACCGACAGGCGCTACTAATACATTATTAACGCCAGTCCGATCTTCGACTACATCAGGCATCGTTGCCAATTTTCGACGATTTCTCATCCCGTCACCGCCCATTCTGTCTGGTGATCGAGCAATTCAATCTTCTTAGTCCATCTGTGCGAAAGCGCCCCTCTATCCGGCGAGGGCCGCAATTGCTAATGTCATCAACCGTTGCTGCCTGGATTGGCGACGACGCATTCGATCGCGTTGGCCGACGCTAAAAATTTCGCACCTCCGTTGCCTCTTGAAGGAACACCTCATGCCATTCGTGAACGAGTACATCCCGCCGGACGACGTCAAGAAATATCGCATCGAGGAGATCTTCAGGAAGGTGTACCCCGGCTTTAATGGATCGACACATTGGACCATTGACCGCGAACGCAACATTTACTTTCGGGAGGTCCAGCGCGGGAGTGGGGAGTATTTTTATCGGACAACCAACACCTTCTTTTGGAAGGAACGGCTGATCTGGGTAACCCTGGATGGACTGAACAATGAGGCAGCTCAGCAAGCTGAAGGAGAACGGTTTGGTGGGGACGAGCCAGCAGATCCAAAAGGCAGCGCTCTCACCTTCAAACTGGTGCATTGGAGCGAGGATGGCTTTGGCTTTCTTACCTCGGAATTGCAGCCAATGCGAGTCCAGATAATCCGGGATCTGAGGGAGGCGCTGGAGGCAAGTCATGGCGGCATCGGTGTTCGAGCAACCCGGAAACATCTGCCATGTCATGTGACGCTGATTGTGGGGGCGAAGGTGTCATGACCGGACCAGTCCAAGTAGTTCGCCCCCCTGAATCAATGCGCACACTGGCCTGACAAGTCGGCGCAAGGAATTGGATTTGAACGCGTCGTCGTTGACGACGGGGTCGATCGCGTTGGCCGGTACTAAGAATTTCGCGCCTCCCTTGCCCATTGAAGGAAGCCCTCATGCCATTCGTGAACGAGTACATCCCGCCGGACGACGTGAAGAAATATCGCATCGAGGAGATCCGCAAGAACGTGCAGGTCGGCTTTAGCGGATCGGCCCAGTGGACCATAGACCGCGAGCGTGACATCTGCTTTCGGGAAGTCTGGCGCGGGAGTGAGGATTTTTTTTATCGCACGACCAACCACTTCTATTGGAAGGGACGGCTGATCTGGGTAACCCTGAAGGGGTTGAGTAAAGAGGAAGCATGGAGAGTTGAAGGAGAGCGGTTTGGTGAAGAAGATCCAGCGGATCCAAGAAGTCGATTTCTTCGCTTCAGACTTGTGCATTGGACGCAGGACGATTTCAGTTTCTTATCCCCGGAGCTAAAGGCAAAGCGGGTCGAAATCATCCGGGATTTAAAGCAGGCGTTGGAGGCGAGTAAGGGCGGTGTGGGCGTCTACGCGTCTCAGCCCGACCGACCGTGCCATGTGACGCTGATTGTAGGGAAGGAAGTGTCATGACCTTCCTTACATTCCAGCAAGCGTTGGATTTTTTGCTGAGCAGTCCTGCGCAGGTCGTCAACCTGAATCAATGCGCACACTAGCCTCGCAAGTCGACGCAGCGAATTCGATCCGAGTCGTCCTGAAGAAGCGGCCAAAAAGGCGGTTTTCGCATGGCCTCGACCGGTCTCACGCATCCCCGTACGCGATGGCAGCGTCGCTTCATCTTTGCCGGCCGCTGACCAATTCCAACTGTCGCGTTCTGTCGACGGACGCCACTAATACATCATTAACATCCGCCCGATCGTCAACGGCATCAGGCATCGTTTCGTCATCGTTGACGACGCGTTCGATTGCGCTCGCCGGCACTAAAAATTTCGCCTCTCCCTTGCCCATTGAAGGAAGCCCTCATGCCATTCGTGAACGAGTACATCCCGGCGGACGATGTGAAGAAATATCACATCGAGGAGATCAACAAGAAGGTGTACCTCGGCTTTAATGGATCGACACAATGGACCATTGACCGGGCACGCGACATCTACTTTCGCCAAGTCGCGCGCGGGAGGGAGGAGTTTCGCTCAGAGACGATCAACACGTTCGATTGGAAAGGACGGCTGATCTGGCTAACCCTGGAGGGGTTGAGTAAAGAGGAAGCACAGCAAGCTGAAGGCGAGCGGTTCGGTGAAGGTGAGCCGGTAGATCCGAGAAGCCGCCTTGTAGCCTTCAAACTCGTGCATTGGAGTGAGGATGGTTCAGGGTATCTCTCATCGGAATTGAAGGCAAGGCGGAGTGAACTCATCCGGGATCTGAAGGAGGCGCTGGAGGCGAGCAAGGGGGGTATCGGAGTCTACGCGTCCCAGCCCGACAGACCTTGGCATGTGATGCTGATTGTGGGTAAGGAGGTGTCATGACCTTCCTCGCATTGCAGCAAGCGTTGGATCTGTTGCTCAGCAGTCCCACGGAATTCGCAACGCCGGAATCACTGCGCAGGCTGGTCGCGCAGGTTGATGCGACGAACTCGACCGGTTCTGTCACCGTTCTCTACAGCGGAAATATTGCTCCGGGGGTCAGAGGAGGCCAAGTTGTCAAGGGCATGCTGGCTAACGGCGAAAATATTCGCGTCTTAGACAAAACGGATGCCGGCCTTTTATTGGATAGGCCCGAGTTCCGCAATGCCGTAGCGCGAGCCCATGGTGTCGATGTCGAGGACTTTGACGTCAAAGATTTTGCGAGTCCCGAAAAGACCGCCGCCAACAATTTCCTCTACAGCGGTACAAATCCTGACGGCACCAGGATCGCCGGCGTCTGGGAAGACGCTGCAGTCCGCTTCGTTGCTTCGACCCACGGCGAAGTGCGCACGCTCGTCGGAGGCGCAGATCCCGAGCGTGTCTTCGCAACTGCCGAAGTCCAGGCAATGCGCGCGAACGTCAACATCACGCACGTGGACGGCATTCCCGCCGAAGCGCTGCGGGCTCGGCCCGAGTCGCAGATTTTCGAAGCAGTGCGCGCCCAATCCGAAGCATTGAGCGCCAATCTGAAGATTGCCGTCGATAGCGACGGAAACATCCTGAAGGTGGGCGAAGTTCCCCGCGTCGACACCCGCGACTTCTTTGCCAGCACCCCCGGCATCGCCGCCGCCGACCCCGTGATCCATACGGCGATGCGCAGCATGGCCGAACTCATTCCGCCCGACCGCATCAGCACCTACATCGAAGGCAGCCAGGTGCTGCGCGAAATCCGCTCGTCCTACGAGGACACACTGCGCCACTCCAGCGACCTGGATCTGAAAGCCGCTGCGTACAAGGCGCTGGATCGCATGGGCATTGCGGGCGACGTTCTGGCGCTGGGCCTGGTGGCGCGCGCGGCCAATGCCGCCCACGCAGAGGGCGACACCGCCAAGGCCTTCGAACTCGTCAGGGACTGGTCGGCCGAATTCCTCGGGGGCCTGGCCGGTGGCTTGTTGGCGGCCAAGCTGGCCAGCGCAGCGCTGACGCCGGTGTACCTGACCGGTCCGGCCGGCGCGATCATCGCTGGTGCGCTGACGCTGGCTTCAGGCTTTGCCGGCGCCGTGGTCGGGGGCGACCAGTTCAAGCAATGGGTTGGCCAGTTGAGTGACGCCGCCGCCGCGCTGGCTCTCAACGCCACCGTCGGCCCCAGGCGGCTGGATCCGCTGGCGATTGACCTGGATGGCGATGGACTGGAAACCACCAGCGCCACGACAGGCCCGGTCGTGCTGTTCGATCACGATGCCGACGGCATCAAGGCCGGCACCGGCTGGCTGGCGCCGGATGACGGCTGGATCGTGTTTGATCGTAACCGCAATGGCATGGTTGATTCCGGGCGCGAACTGTTTGGCGTGAACACGATCAAGAACAACGGCACACTCGCGACGGACGGCTTCGATGCCCTGAAAGAGCTCGACATCAACGGTGACGGCCGCATTGACGCGCAGGACGCTGCCTTCGGCAGTCTTCGCATCTGGCGCGACCAGAACCAGGACGGCGTAAGCCAGTCCAGCGAGCTGAGCACTCTCGGCGTTGCCGGCATCGTCGCGATCAACGTCAATGCCAGTGCGAGCATGACGAATCTGGGCAATGGCAATTTCCAGACCGCCACCGGCAGCTTCGTGTGGGCCGATGGCAGGGCTGGCACCACTGGCGAATCCATGGGCGATGTCGCCAACCTGGAACTGGGCGTCAACACCTTCCATCGGCAGTTTGACGACACGATTGCGCTCACCGACCAAGCCAGCGTCTTGCCCGACATGCAGGGTTCCGGCCGCGTGCGCGACCTGCGCGAAGCGGTCAGCCTGTCGCCCGAACTGGGTGAGGTGCTCCATGGCTATGCCATCGCGCGCACCCGCGACGGGCAGTTGGCCCTGCTCGACGATCTGATTGCCCAGTGGGCCGATACTTCCGACATGCTGTCGTTGAAGATGCAGGCCGAAGCACTGGCAGCCCAGGGCGTGACGCTCACCTATGACCTGCCTTCGCTGGCCGCCACACCGGCAGCGCGCGACGCCTTCCTGGACAAGCTTGGCGTGGTCGAGCGCTTCATGGGCTTTACCTATGGCACGACCGGCGGCGGTGCACGCTTCACCGCACTGAGCGCCGGCGATGGCGACCTGTCGGTTCGTATGGTGCCGAACCAGATCGCAAACGTCGAGCGGGCGTATGAACGCCTCAAGGCCGATATTTATGAATCGCTGCTGCTGGTGACCCGTCTGCAGCCGTATTACGACCAGGTCCAGGTCAGCGTGGCAGACGGTATCCCGGCTCTCGACCTGACCGGTGTGGCGGCTGCATTTCGTTCAGCCATCCAGCAGCACCGGGACAGCGGTGTGGTCGACATGATTGAATTCCTGAGCGTGCTCGGGCATCGCAGTGCGGCAAACACCGGACCGGACCTGGCAGCGCCGGTGATCGCCGAACTCGAGGGCACGCCCGACCTGGGCGCTTACACGAACGATCTCGCAAGCTGGGTCCTCAGCCTGGCCAATTCGGGGCGTGCCAGCCAGACTGGCGACAGCACCGCCGAACTGCTGGCGACATCGGACCTTGCCGACACCGTCCGTGCCCGCGACGGCAACGACGTAGTGATCGCCAGGGCCGGCGACGACATGATCTATGCCGAGGCCGGAAACGATACGCTGTCCGGCGGTGCCGGCGCCGACACGCTCGATGGCGGCTATGGCAGCGACACCCTGGTATTCCATCGCGGCGATGGCCATGACACCGTTGTCAGTCCCTATGCCCAAAGGAGCATGGGCGATGTCGATACCCTCTACTTCGCTGACCGCAATGCGGCCGACATCATTGTCGAAGGCCGTGGCAAGGACCTGGTATTTCGCTCCCGTGATATGGCCGGTAGCGAGACGGGTGGTGGTGAAGCCGACAGCGTGACGGTCGCCGCCTACTTCGGCGAAAAAGGCGCAGTGATCGACCGCGTGCTGTTTGCCGATGGCGTGCAATGGGACCAGGCGAGCTTGCAGGCCATTGCCCGGTCCGCGCCCAACTTCGGCACATCTGGCAACGATAATTTCGGTGGCTTCGACGCCATCGCGGCCACCTTCTTCGGTGGTAATGGCAACGATACCCTGCGCGGTGCAAACGGCGCCGACCTGCTCAATGGTGACGCAGGCCATGACAACCTCACCGGTTTCAAGGGCCACGACACGCTCGCCGGCGGCACCGGCAATGACACGCTCAATAGCGGCGCGGGCAGCGACACCATGGTCTACCGGCGCGGCGATGGCAGCGACACGGTCAACAACAGCCAGTTTGATCGTGGCGCTGGCGACATCGACACGCTGCAACTGCCCGACCTGTTGCCATCGGATTTGACGTTCGAGCGCATCGGCACCGACTTGCTGATCCGGGTGGCCGACGACGGCGGCACGATCCGGTTCTCTGGCATGCTCGCCGGCGCAAATCCAAACAGCATCGACCAGATCGTGTTTGCCGACGGCATGCTCTGGAGCCGGGCGCAACTGCTGGCGCCGGCCATACCGAACTACGGTAGTTCCAACAACGACACGATCGCGGGTTACGAAGGTGGGCCCAACATCAGCTACGGTGGTGACGGCAATGACGCGCTTCATGGCGCAAGCAGTGCCGATTTGCTGGACGGCGGCAGCGGCAACGACCTGCTGCGTGGCAACGCCGGCAATGACACCTTGAGTGGCGCAGCCGGTGTCGATACGATCAATGGCGGCGCAGGGAGCGACCGCATCATTTACCGGCGCGGCGATGGCCGCGACACGATCGACAATCCCGGTTACGACAAGAAGGCCGGCGACGTCGATACGCTGCAGTTGTCGGGTATTGATCAATCCGACCTTGGCTTTGAGCGGATCGGCAACGACCTGTTGATCCGTTTCGGCGAGAGTGACGACGGCAGCGCCGGCAACACGGCCAGTACCGATTCGATCCGCGTGACCGGCATGTTGGGCGGCACCAGTCCCGCCAGCCTGGACCAGCTGGTATTTGACGATGGCACCGTGTGGAGCCGGGCGCAATTGATGGCGCAGGCGATCCCTTTCTACGGCACGGCGGGCAACGACATCCTGCGCGGCTCCAGTGGTGCGCCCAACCGGATTTTTGCGGGTGACGGCAACGACAGGATCGTTGGGGCGGAGAGCCATGACTGGCTTGAAGGCGGCCACGGCAATGACACCGTGTACGGGCTTGCCGGCAACGACACCCTGATCGGCGGGACGGGAAATGACCTTCTGTACGCCAGCCACGGCAGCGACACCATTGTGTTGCGCCGGGGCGATGGCGAAGACGTGATCGATAACAGCTGGCGCGAAAAGAGCAGCGGCGACATTGATACGCTGCAATGGGTCGACGTGCTGTCAACCGACCTGAATTTCGAGCGCTCCGGCAGCGACCTCGTGATTCGCCTGGCCGGCGGCGCTGACTCGGTCCGGGTGGTGGGCTATCTGGAAGGTGCTAATCCTGACAGCATCAATCGCCTGGAATTCGCCGATGGCAGCGTGTGGGACAAGTCGGCATTGCTGGCGCAGCCGCTGACTACGCGGGGCACAGCGGCGAATGACACGCTCAAGGCGTCCTTCGCGGCGCCGAATTTCTTGCATGGCGAAGCAGGCAACGACACCATCACCGGTGGCAATAACAATGATTATCTCCATGGCGGTGCCGGCGATGACGCACTGACCGGCGGCAACGGCAATGACGTGCTGGTCGGCGGCGATGGCGCCGACGTTCTGCGCGACACCGGCACCGCTGGCACCGCGGGCATGACCGGCGGGCAGAACTTGCTTTCCGGTGGCGCGGGCAACGACGCACTTCACGGCGGCATGGGCGCCGAACTGTTCGCCGGCGGGACAGGGGACGACATCATCGATACTGGCGGCGGGCCGGACATCATCGTCTTCAATCGTGGCGATGGGCAAGACACCGTGCTGGCCGGCGCGGGCCAGGATGACACCGTGTCGCTGGGCGGCATCCAGTTCAGCGAGCTGGCGCTGAAAAAGAATGGCAATGACCTGCACTTGCTGACGGGCGGCTCGGACATGCTGAATCTGAAAGACTGGTTCCTGACGCTGGAGCACCGCAGCGTGGCGCTGCTGCAACTGATCCACCCGGACGCAAACGGCGCGGCGCCGCCCACGGTCAGCAGCGTCGACTTCCACGAACTGGTCGCGCATTTCGAGCAATGGCAGGCGATCGATGCATCAACCGCCGCCTGGGCGCCTGCCAATGACAGTACCGAGCTTGCGGTCTCGGCCAGCGCAGGACAGGCAATCGGCGGCGCGCTGGCCGCCGAGTATGCAGTCGGTGGATTCACCGGTGAAGCGGGCTACAGCACGGCGCAACTGGTGCTGGCCAACCCTGGTTTTGGTTGGCATCAGCAGGGGACGGAGTTTAGCGATACCGGGCTGGATCTGATTTTGCGGCTTGGTTGAGCGCTTGGCAGACCGTTTGGCAGGCCAAAAGGTCCCTTGTCTTGCCCGGCCTTTCCCGCTAAACCAGTGGGGCCAGTGGATTTGTGGATTGCAACTGGCCAATGGGGGGAGCAGGAATATGGCGACTACTCGGAATCAGAACGCACGTTCTTCCTTTTTTGAGTGAGGGGTGACCCTCCAAAGAAGAAAGAGTACCCATTTTTGCCGGAGAGTTCAAGAATATCTTTAATAATCAATGGCTTAGTATAGCCATGAGGAGCAAATTGTCGACTTCCCGAGTAATTCTCGCAACAGTTAAGTCCGACCGCTACTTTGATTTTTCAGCGGTCAGCGTTTTCACCCAGTTGGTCAATACGATCAGCTCAATCCAGGCGGGTGTCTGCGGGCCTTACCTAATAATGCTTATTATCAGGTAAGAATTTTTAGGGTTTTTCATCTCTGTCCGGCCAGCGTTTGCCGAGCAAGGCTATCTTGGCTCTGTAGCAGTATAGAAAAAATAAAATCTGACAAAAGTAGTAAATTTTGACAAAACGCTAGGCCCTGATTCGCGATGGCCTCATTGTTTCTAAGCTTGGAAGCTCCGGCCTTTCAGATTGCTTAAGATTAGCAATAACAGGCTCTGTGGGGGGCAAAGCCGGCTTGGACGGCTCAGTTCGCTGGGATCTATTCTAATTGACCGACGGATCGATGTGGCCGTTCCTGCTTGAAAACCTGCTAAGCAAGATCTACGCGGATTCGAGCTAATTTTAAGGGATCGCGGGGCCGACAACAAAACCGGTCGACCTAATTGTGGTGGCGCGCAGCAATCAGGAAAGCATAGTTAAGCTGCACCTATTACTAGTGGAAAGTGACCAAAATGCATTATCATTGCATCAATTCAACCTCCAATCCAAAACTTGGAACTCTCTTTCGTTTCGCCAGAAATTCGCGATCTTTGCTTGAACGTGCAAACCGCCATCGATGCGATTGGCGAGCACGACTTTTCGGTATTGAAACAACGACTAGCTGACTTGGATGCGGTGAACAATGCTGCTGAGTATATGGACCTCTTCCAGGACGATGTCAGCGTCTCTGAAGATGGTTCGGAGCTTTATATCAAGCTCAGCACCATGGTTCTTATCGTCGCACAGGCCCACACTAACCTTCCTGTTGCCGCCACTGGCCAAATAGACTGGTCGCGTGTTAAGCGAGTTAAAATAGTAAGCTTGGAGAGAATCGATGATTAATGCTACTTTCATACCAGACTGGGCAGTCCCGCCAGGGGCGACTGTCCGAGCCCTAATGGAAAAAAGGGGAATGACGCCACGTGACCTGTCCGGGTACTTACGAACGACTGCTGAAGACATTGAGCATCTCTTAGACGGCAACTATAAAATCAATGCTGAAATTGCCCAAGGGCTTTCTGGATTCGTCGGTGGCTCGCCAAGCTTTTGGCTGACTCGTGAAGCTCAGTATCGCGCATCGGTAGAACGTGTAGAGATAGCAAAGAGCTGGGCAAGCTTGTTCCCTGTTTCGGAGATGGTGCGGATGGGATGGCTCACATCAGCATCTGATCATTTGTCTCAGATCCATGCATGCTTAGCGTTTTTCGGCGTCGGGACAACAGACGAGTGGTTCCAGATGTATTCGAATGCTAGGGACCAGGCCGCATTCCGAAACACCTCTAAATTTGAATCCTCAGACGGAGCGGTACTTGCCTGGTTGCGGAAAGGCGAATTGGAGGCTCAAAAGCAATCATGCCGTAAATGGGACAGGCAAGAACTACAGAATCGCTTGCCTGCGCTGAGGGCTCTGACCCGATTTTCCCACCCGGAACAGTTCATCCCGCAACTTCAGAATATATTAAAGGAGTGCGGCGTTCGCGTTGTGATCTTGCGTCCCACTAAAGGATGCAAGGCACACGGGGCGACGTTCTTTTCAAATGGCCATCCGGTTGTGCTGCTTAGCTTCCGCTATCTATCCGACGATCAATTTTGGTTCACGGTATTTCACGAGATTGGGCATTTAATACTGCACAGTGAAACTAAGAGGTTCGTAGAGGGTGATGGAAGTGCGACTGGAAATGAAGAAAATGAAGCAAACGAGTTTGCTTCATTTTCTCTAATTCCTCGTGAGTATGTGCAAGCGCTGAAAACACTAGGCGCGAATGGTCGGGCTGTTATGAGGTTTGCGAAAGATATTGGCATTGCACCCGGGATCGTTGTTGGACAAATGCAACATCAAAAGTTGGTGACATTTTCCCAGCTAAACAACCTGAAGCAGCGATATAAATGGGCAGATTGATCAGGTAATAGATATCATTTCGCGCTTGGTCGTTGCCGAAATCCAAGAACCTATCGATTCACGCACCTTGCTCGTGACACCAAAACTACTCTGGATGTTGTGGCTATAACCGAGAACCAATATTTCTCTGTTTAGTTTCCTATTTCCGATTTTTGACAACTTGCCGAAATAAGAAAAGCCGCTCACCCCATCGCCTCGTGATCGCGGCAAAGTCCATTCATCCATCCTCAGCGCTTGTAACTTAACTTCGCAGAGGGATTCGAAAGTACGAATGACTGCTTGGCCATTCAGAACTAGAATTCTTATATCGGAATTTGCAATGAGGTTTCCAAGGAAATCTCCCCCTACATTAAGCAGAGCTTGCCTCGCTGTTCCGGATAGTTCACCCCATTTCGTTGAGGTTGCGTAGGGGCATAGGTCTAGATGACATGCTTCAGAAAACATCCCATAGAATGAACAATCAGAACCAATGATTATTTTATCTAGAGCTCTGAACCACCCATCATAGGGATTGCCAAAGAAATATTTCGAGCACGCATGGGCAATTGCATCGAACTGTTCGCCTGAAGCATCGCTCCACCGTTGGAGGCCTAATGATGTCAATGTAGGAAAGCGCCGACTATTCTCAGTTAGCTCTTCACCCATGGCATTCACAAACTCGCGATTGCTTGGATTCAAGCCCACTGTAGCCAGCTTGGCTGTATCTAAACTCCCAAAATAAGGGACTGGACAAGCCCAGGGTAGCGCTGACCATTTCTGCACATCCGACGACTCAAGCGCACTAGTCAATTGCCGAAAAATCTCTCTGCGCTTCAAGATATCCTCTTACTAAGGAAATAGATCAAGCTGAACGGGCGGCTTGGGAACTGATGCCAATTCATCCTTTAACGCCCGAGCACATTGGATAATTTGTCTTCTATCCCCTACTAATACCCCGAGTGCAATTGCTCGCGCACGCGTTTGAGCTGTCAGATCATAGTGGGGGTATGAGGCGCTTACTTGAAACCATTCATGTCGCAGGCCTAGTCGGCGCGCAATCTCATGCAGCTCGTTCAGCGAGTCCGCTACGAGATGGCACCAAGCATTACCTCTCCACTCAATCGCCACATTATCTACGTATGCTGCCATCAGACCATTTTGTAATTTGCAAATAAATCTAGATACACCCTCAGCGCGCGCACTAGGCGCACGCTTTGAGAAGTTTGCGATAAGGTCGGAACCTAACCGCCGTGCGGCTGAGCACATTTTTCTCGCATTGGAATCATTAATTCAGCCGGCGAACAATCGATAACGTTCAGGTGACTTTTGCCAATTGCAGAGCGAGTCCTCGATGACCTGCATGTTAACACCTAGTTGATCCCCCATGACGCGAAGCCGGCACTCCAACTCTCTCGATGATAGTCCTGCCCCAACATTTCCCTGCAACATCAACTTTGCGCCATTTTTGGGACCTGTCGAATCTGCGACGTATGCTTTGGGGGGCTTAATTCTGGCGATGGCCAATTTGCCCAACATGGTCAGATAATCGAACTTTGCAATTCTTCCGAACGAAATTACTGCATCCATCTGGTTGTACAGCGAATCAAAGGCAGCATAGTCGTCATTGTTATTGTCAGCATATACATTTGCGATCAGCTGGGCGTGGCCGCCGCCTTGCAGTACCCAATCGACATAGCTAAGCACCGCTGCACCGGTCCCCGTCGGGCTATCAGCATCCATGCTTTGATACTTTCGATGATTTCCAAATCCGCGGCGACGTCCACGTAACAGGTGCTCTTGATTAGCGCGCAACCAGTCACGAAAATCATCTGGGTGTCTGGACACATTGGCCCAGGTCCAACCAGGCTCCTCTCCTAGCTTCCCATAGACCTCTCGCAGGAATCGCCACTTTGCTATTGGGTGCATTCCGAAATGCACGAACAAAAAAGTAATCCAACAGGCTTCGTCCACGTTGCCGCGTCGATGAGCTAAGATAGCTGCCCGAACCGGATCGAACATTTCTTCGTTTGGGTTGGCTCTGCGAGGTGAAATCGGCCGCTGTGAGACAACAGAGACAAACTCGACACGACGAATGCTATCAACAACCTGCATAGCAAATGCGCGCCTTGCTGCATCCAGCTCAATGCCAGGAAGGGGGAAGTGTTCCTCCTCAACGATTAATAACGTGTCTTCGATTCTTTGAAGTGTTTGGGCGTTGTGTCTATACATTGCTGTCTCGTAGTTTGGAAACGCGAGCATCTATGAACATGCCGTATGCCTTGTTCGTGATTGCCCCGGCGATCTGTTCGCAGGCCGCAAGCGCACCTGCTGGCCTTAATTTGGTCAAGCTATAGATCGCAAGCAAGCGGCAGATGTCTGCCCAGTACGGATCCATCGCTGGTATTTCGGCGAACGGATCCACCCGAACCCCGGCTTCGAATTCCAGTATTTCTTTGATCCCATTCCATGGGTCACCCATAGGCATGGGGGCCATCGGAACAATATTCTGGAAGCCCTCACGCAGATATTCTCCAGCGCCCTCTATGTGCTTGTCATATAGATGGAAGCTACCAACTGTATGCAAGTAGGTGCCGAGCTCCACGTTCAAAGTTCGTGCAATCAGTTCCTGCAACATGGTGAAGGCAAAAATGTCATGCGGGAAGCCCAGGTAAGTATCGTTCGAGCGCATGCTGACTAATAGGTGGAGCTGTCCATCCCGCAACAGGAACTGCAAAGTACACGTACAAGGAATCGCATCCTCTTCCGAGTCCACATCGTCGGCATCGATTATTTGGATCACGGCTTGTCGTGACGACGGCTTCCGGCTGAGCAGGTCGATGACATTCTGAACCTGGTCAATACCTCGCCAGTTGAAAAGACGGTTCCCATATCCGCTGCGCACGGTCTTTTTGTCTGCCGACTCGTTCTGGTATTTATCCGGAACGAACCAATCGATGTAATCGAGCTCGTTAGCCTTTGAGAGATACCAGAAGAGTTCCCCAATTGCGCTAAAAACCTTACTGCGGCTCTCCGACCGGCTGAGGCGGGCACGAGGATTCGTCAGTACAAACGTCGGCCCAATTACTTCGCAAAAATCACCGCGCGTAGCTTTCCTTGGCTCACCTTTAGCAAACAGGTGCTGAAGTGCCTTATTCAGCAAATCATCGACAGTAGAAGCTTCAATACGGACGGACATAGAATTGCCATGCAGGCTATTAATGTTGCATGGTAACCAATTTATTTCCTCCTGAAAAGTGATCACTGGCGCGCGAGCCGCCACAGCGATGTAACCTCAGCAGAGCGCGCGGCATGCAGCAGATCGGTGCCGGCGGTTGCCTTGGCATGTGTTGGCCGCGTGTCGATTTTGCCGATCACTTTCAAGCCACCGGCCTCTATCCATGCCAGCAATTCGTCACGCGAGCGCAGGCCGAGATGTTCGGCGATATCGGACAGGATCAGCCATCCTTCGCCGTCAGCCTCGAGATGTTCCGCCAATCCCCCGAGAAAGCCGCGCAGCATGCGGCTCTCGGGATCGTAGATTGCGGACTCGATCGGGGAGCTGGGGCGTGCCGGAATCCACGGCGGATTGCAGACAACCAGCCCGGCGCGGCCGGCCGGGAACAGGTCGGTTCGTTGCAGCTCGACCTTTTGGAGCAAGCCAAGGCGCTCGATATTCTCGCGTGTACAAGCGAGCGCGCGGCTGTCCTGATCGGTGGCGACCACATGCGCCACGCCACGCATTGCAAGCACCGCTGCCAGCACGCCGGTGCCGGTCCCGATATCGAACGCGAGCGCCGTCGACGGTAGCGGTGCTTGTGCAACCAGGTCGATATATTCACCGCGCACCGGCGAGAACACCCCGTAATGCGGATGAATGCGCGCCCCCAACGCCGGAATTTCGACGCCGTTCTTGCGCCATTCATGGGCGCCGATCAGGCCGAGCACTTCGCGCAGCGACACTACCGATGCTTCGCCGCCCGCGCCGTATGCTTCTTCGCAGGCCTGTCGTACGTCGGGTGCGCGGCGCAGCGGAATTTTATAGTTCCCGTCCAGCGGCAGCAGCAGCATTGCCAGCGTGCGGGCGCGTTGCGATTGTGCCTGCCGGTGCAGGTGAAACGCTTCGGTCATCGACATCGGCTGTTGCGGCCGCCCTGCTGGCTTGACGGCTTTCTTTGGCTTGCGGTCAATGCGGCGCATCATTGCCTGCAGCAGCTGACGCGCATTCTGAAAATCACCGCGCCACAGCATCGCCGTTCCTTCGCAGGCAAAACGATAGGCGGTATCGGCAGTCAGGCGATCATCGGCGATAACGACGCGCTTTGGCGGCGGCAAGCCGGCTTCGGAGCGCCAGCGGGCAGCGCAGGGCGCGTCGTTTTCAGTCCAGCGTAGAACTGGCGCCGCATTATCTTGTTCTTGCATGAAATATGAGACTTTCGCGCGGTCGTGATGTCAGCCGCATCATACGCGCTAAAGCGGGATTTCCGGCAGCCTCCGGTCCGAACGAGAGCATGCCAATTCCGACGTTCCGGGAAAAATATTCGGCGACTCCTGCGGGAATCGAATCGGCCAGGTCACAGGAAGACCTTTGCGCCTTACGGCACTGGAGCGTCGCTTCTACCTGTGTATTCTGTCCATCAAACTGGTCTTGAGCCAGTCGCGGCCACCTGCGTTCATGGCGGCGGTTATGACTTCGGGTGGCAGGCTATAAACCGTGGCCCAGGTTGCGCGGCCGTCGGCGGCATTGGACGGGAAACTTGTCGTTTCTACAGGCCAGTGATATTTGCGCTTCAAGGTCCTGACGATCGCGGCAAGCGTCACGCGTCCGCGCAGCGGTTCGGCACGAGTCTGGTCCGTGTTTGAAAGCAGCACCGCAAGTACGGCGCCACGTCCCGTACGCGGGCCGGGAAACACGGGAGCCTTGGCAGGCATTTTTGTGGGCACGAGGCCAGGCTCAGATCAATTTGAAAGGCACGGCAGGGCGCTGGCTGGTGATCGCAGCGTCCAGCAGGTCAAGGCGATCCTGCCCCCAGAAAGGTTCATCCCGGTACATGTAGAAAGGCGTTCCGAAAACTTTTCGCTCCACGGCTTCGTCGGTCAATTGCTGTACTTCGGCATGGCGTTCGGCGGCGTTGCTTGCCTCAAGAAGTGCGGCGCCATCCAGGCCTGACTTGTCAGCCACGGCCACCATCACCGCCGGATCTTCCACATTCAGGTCGTCGACCCAGAGCACCTTCAGCGCATTGTGAACGAACTGCGTTACGTCCTGCCCCTGGGCCAGCGCTGCCAGCAGCATGCGGTGCCCGATCTCGGGATTGGATGGATGATGCTTGGGCTTCAGGACCAGTGGAATGCCGCGGATGTCCCGCCAGCGTTGCATCTCGACGAACCGGTAAGCTTGCCGCTGCGGTGGCCGTTGCGTGACAGGCAAGCCGCCGCCCGCCTTGAAAATTGCGTGCAGGTCGATCGGCTTGTAGATCACCTCGGCATTGTGCCGCTTTACAAGCTGCGCAAAGGCCTCGCTCCCGATGTAGGACCAGAGGGAGACGAAGCTGAAGTAATACTCAATGCGCGGGCGGGATGAAGACATCGATGGCTTGATTTGATAGTGGAGTCGGGTTACGCAAACGGGAAATCAGTCAACCCTGGCGCCAGAGGCCTGGACCAGCTTGGCCCAGCGTGGCGTCAGCCTTGCGAGTTCCTTGGCCAGGCCATCGGGCGAACTGGCCACGATTTCAAATCCCTGGGGGACCAACAGTTCCCGGATTGCACGGTCACGCAATATTGCCACGATATGCTTGTTCAGCGTGCTGATGATGTCGGCGGGCGTTCCAGCCGGCGCAAGAATCCCCTGCCAGGAATTGAGCTCATAGCCGGCCACGCCGGCTTCGGCGATGGTGGGGATCTCGGATGCGCCGGTTGAGCGTTTGGCCGAGGTTACGCCGAGCGCTTTCAGGCGGCCGGCCTTGATGTGCTGGAATGCGGCCGGCAATGTCACCATCAGGGCATCCACATGACCTGCCAGCAGGTCGGCAACCGCGGGCGCACCGCCTTTGTAGGGGACATTGGTGAACTTCAACCCGGTATGGGTTTCCAGCAAGGTGCCGGCGAGGTGGCCCGGGCTGCCACTGCCCGCATTTGCCAGGGTAAGGCCGCCAGAAGCTTTCCGGGCTGCTTCGATGAATTCTTTCAGGTTGTTGACCGGCAACTTGGATCCAACCACCAGCACCTGGGGTGATGTGATGGCCAGGGTAATCGGCGCGAACTGCTGCAGTGTGTACGGTATCGAGGAATACAGGCTGGGATTGATGACAAGGCTGTCCCAACCCAGCAGCAAGGTGTGGCCGTCAGGCTGTGCTTTGGCAACATGGCTGAAAGCGATGTTGCTGCCGCCGCCAGCCATGTTTTCCACCACCACCGGTTGGTTGAGCTTGGGGGTCAATTCTTTGGCAATGGTCCTGGCCAGGATGTCCAGGCTACCGCCCGGCGGTACGGGAACGACGATGCGGATCGGCTTGGCAGGCCAGTCCGACTTGGCCAGGGCCGGGAAGGGGAGGGATACCGAAGCGGCGAGTCCGATCGATTTGATGAGAAAGTTTCTGCGTTGCATTTGTAGATACCGTTGGTTCGTAGACGTATGCGAATCTTAGGCATCATTCTTTATGCGGTGAACTATCGATTTTTTCTAAAACCATAATAAAAACATCTAAGCTCCTCCCGAAGCGCATCCCGAGGCGATTCCCGCGGGACTTGAAACAGCCTGTTTGCCTGTCGATGCACAAAAATAAAGCGGGAAGCGCGAGCTTCCAGCTTTTCAATTTTGCCGCGGCCCGTTGGGCGGGGCCGTGCGCTTATTCGACGGCCGCTTCCAGCGCTTGCGGTATTGCCGGGCTCCAGGGGCAGGCGGCTTCAAACGCTGAAGCGATGCAGAACAGATCGGCCTCGGCATAGGGCCGGGATACCAGCTGCATTCCCACCGGGTGACCCCTGGTCGTGAAACCGACGGGTACCGACGCAGCAGGGTTGCCGGTGAGATTGAACGGGTAGGTATAGGAGGTCCAGGTCACCGGATTGCAATGCTCGAACCCGGGCGGAATGGTGATGCCTGCTTCGACGGACGACAGCGGCAATGTGGGTGAGACGAGCAGGTCGAATCGATCGAACAGGCCACGCAGGCGCTGGTAGAGCTCATGCCGCACGTTTGCCGCCTGGCAGTAATCCATCACCGATCGCTGTTTCGCGGCCTGAAGCCAGGGACGGACCGCGGGGTCGAGCAAGTCCGGATCCGTCTTGAGAATGGACTCGACGCGGGCGGCGACCTGCGAGTAAAAAATGAGGCTCCATGCATCGGCGGGATCTGGTCCGAACGGCGCCTCCACCAGTTCGATCTCGCATCCCAGCGTGCCCAGCGTCTGCACCGCGCGCTCGACGATTGCCAGCACCTCGGGATCGGGCCTGGCATAACCGAATGTCGGGGACCAGGCGATCCGGAACCGGCGCATTGGCTGATCGCAAGCCTGTACGAAATCGGGCACCGGTTGCGGCAGCGATCCGGGGTCGCGCGCATCGTAGCCGGAGATGATGCCCAGCAGCAGTGCTGCGTCACGAACGGAGCGCGACAGCGGGGCAACGTGGGCCAACTCTGGCGTGGCCGAGCGCGGAAAGACTGGCACGCGCCCGAACTGGCCCTTGATCCCGAACAGTCCGGTCAATGCAGCCGGTATGCGAATCGATCCGCCGCCGTCAGTGCCAAGCGCGATCGGCGTGATGCCGGCCGCGACGCTGGCCGCAGCGCCGGCGCTCGAACCGCCAGGCGTCGTGGACAGGTCCCATGGGTTGCGGGTAATTCCGGTCAGGGGCGAGTCGCCGACTGCCTTGCAGCCGAGTTCGCTGGTCGTGGTCTTGCCGATCACGATGGCGCCGGCGCGGCGCAGCCTTTCAACCGCGGGTGCATCCGCCGCTGCGATGTTGTCGGCAAAGGCCCGCGAGCCGAAAGCATACGGCACCCCGCCAACGGCAATCAAATCTTTCACCGAGACGGGAATGCCGTGCAATGGAGGAAGGGGTTCCCCGGTCGAGCACCTTGCTTCGGCCTTGCGAGCCGCGGCCAATGCCTCGGCGCGCATTACATGGCTGAAGGCATTGATGCGGGGTTCGAACTGGTCGAGCCGGGCCAATGTCCGCTCCATTAACTCGAGCGGCGACAGCTGGCCCGAGGCGATCAGTCCGGCAAGCTCGGTGGCATCCCTATACGCCAGCGGGTATGACGTCATCAGAATGCCACCGTTGTGAATGCCACGTTGACTTAGCGCGGCAGGACGCTGCTACCCATCAGGAACTCGTCGACAGCACGAGCACACTGGCGGCCTTCGCGGATAGCCCACACCACCAGCGACTGGCCACGGCGCATGTCGCCGGCCGCGAACACCTTGTCGACGGACGTCTTGTAGCAGCCCTCGCCGTCCGTTGTGGCGCGGGCGTTGCCGCGTGCGTCTTTCTCCAGGCCGAATGCATCCAGTACCTGGGCAACTGGCGAAACGAAGCCCATCGCCAGCAGCACCAGGTCGGCTTTCATTTCGAATTCGGAGTTCGGCACTTCCTGCATCTTGCCGTCCTTCCATTCGACGCGGGCGGCGATCAGCTTTTCGACCTTGCCATTCGAGCCTTCCAGTCGTTTGGTGGCGACTGCCCAGTCGCGTTCGCAGCCCTCTTCGTGCGAGGAGGAGGTGCGCATCTTGATCGGCCAGTACGGCCAGACCATGGGCTTGTCTTCCAGCTCGGGTGGCTGCGGCATCAGTTCGAACTGAATGACCGAGGCGGCGCCCTGGCGGTTCGAGGTGCCGACGCAGTCGGAGCCGGTGTCGCCACCGCCGATGACGACGACATGCTTGCCGGCCGCCAGGATCTGATCCTTCAGCTTGTCGCCAGCGTTGACCTTGTTCTGCAATGGCAGGAACTCCATCGCATAGTGCACGCCCTTCAGTTCGCGTCCGGGAACGGGCAGGTCGCGCGCTTGCTCGGCGCCACCCGCAAGGACGATTGCGTCGAAGTCCTTCTGCAGCTGCTCATGCGAGATGGTCTTTTTGGCGTCGTTCAGCACGATGGCCGGGAAATCCTTGCCGACCAGGACGCCGGTGCGGAAGCTCACGCCTTCAGCCTTCATTTGCTCGACACGGCGGTCGATCGCGGACTTCTCCATCTTGAAGTCGGGGATGCCGTAGCGCAGCAGACCGCCAACCCGGTCGTTCTTCTCGAATACCGTCACGTCATGGCCGGCGCGGGCAAGCTGTTGCGCCGCCGCCAGTCCGGCCGGGCCGGAACCGACAACTGCCACCTTCTTGCCGGTGCGCGCTGCCGCCGGAGCGGGCACTACCCAGCCGTTTTCCCAGCCCTTGTCGATGATGAAGTGCTCGATCGACTTGATGCCAACTGCTTCGCTGTTGATGTTCAGCGTGCATGCCGCCTCGCACGGGGCAGGGCAGATGCGGCCGGTGAACTCCGGGAAGTTATTGGTCGAATGCAGGTTGTCCAGCGCTTCGCGATAGTTGCCGCGATAGACCAGGTCATTCCAGTCGGGGATGATGTTGTTGACGGGGCAGCCGTTGTTGCAGAAGGGGATGCCGCAGTCCATGCAGCGCGCGCCTTGCACCTTGGCCTGCTCGTCGCTCAGGTGCAGTACGAACTCCTTGTAGTGCTTCAGGCGCGACGTGGATGCCTCGCTTGCTTCTTGCAGACGCTGGTACTCCAGAAAGCCGGTTACTTTTCCCATTTTTCACTCACGTTTCTTGCGGCGCATCGGCCCGCCTGCCCGGCAGGCAGGCCGATGCGCACTTGTTGATCGTTATGCTGCGACTTTTTCGCTGGCCGCCTTGTTGCGGGCTGCATCCATTTCCAGCAGGGCCCGCTTGTACTCGGTCGGGAACACCTTGACGAAGCGGGCGCGTGCATTGGCCCAGTCGTCCAACAGGGCCCGGGCGCGGGTGCTGCCAGTGTGCTTGAAGTGCCGCTCGATCAGGGTACGCAGGATCGCTTCGTCGGACTGAGTCTCGCCGCCCCGCAGGATGGCGTGCCATGCAGCGCGCGGCAGATTGGCTTCCTGCTCGGCGGTGCTCGATACCTTGTCCAGCGCGACCATGGCGGTGTTGCACTTTCCGGCGAAGTCGCCGTCCGGGTCGTAGACGTAGGCGATGCCGCCTGACATGCCCGCCGCGAAATTCCGGCCGGTGTCGCCGAGTACCACCACCGTGCCGCCCGTCATGTACTCGCATCCGTGGTCGCCGGTGCCTTCAACGACAGCGGCTGCGCCGGAATTGCGCACTGCAAAGCGTTCGCCGGCCACGCCGTTGAAATAAGCTTCGCCCGCAATCGCGCCGTACAGGACCGTATTGCCGATCACGATGTTGTCGAGCGCGCGGCCACGGAATTCATTGTTCGGACGAACAATGATGCGGCCACCCGACAAGCCCTTGCCGACATAGTCGTTGCCTTCGCCTACCAGGTCGAAGGTGATGCCGTTCGCAAGGAAGGCGGCGAACGACTGGCCGGCGGTGCCATGCAACTGGATGTGGATCGTGTCGTCAGGCAGGCCGTCGTGGCCGTAGCGCCTGGCCACCTCGCCGGAAAGCATGGTGCCGACGGTGCGGTTGACGTTCTTCACTGGCGTGATGAAGGAGACGCGTTCGCCTTTTTCCAGCGCTGGCATGGCTTGGGCGATCAGCTTGTGGTCGAGCGCACGCTCCAGGCCGTGATCCTGTTCTTCAACCTGATAGCGCGGTTCCGATGCCGGCATTTCCGGCTGGTGGAAGATGCGGGAGAAGTCCAGGCCGCTTGCCTTCCAGTGCGAAATCGCCTTCGACTTGTCGAGCAGGTCGGAACGTCCGATCAGTTCGTTGTAGGTCCGGATGCCCAGTTGGGCCATCAGCTGGCGCGCTTCTTCGGCGACGAAGAAGAAGAAGTTCACCACGTGTTCCGGCTTGCCCGCGAATCGCGCGCGCAGCACCGGGTCCTGCGTGGCAACGCCGACCGGGCAGGTATTGAGGTGGCACTTGCGCATCATGATGCAGCCTTCGGCAACCAGCGGCGCGGTCGCGAAACCAAGTTCGTCGGCGCCGAGCATGGCGGCGATGACGACATCGCGGCCGGTCTTGATCTGGCCGTCGGTCTGCACCCGGATCCGGCTGCGCAGGCGGTTCAGCACCAGCGTTTGCTGTGTCTCGGCCAGGCCCAGTTCCCAAGGCGTGCCGACGTGCTTGATGGATGACAGCGGCGAGGCGCCGGTGCCGCCGTCGTGGCCGGCGATGACCACATGGTCGGCCTTGGCCTTGGCCACACCTGCTGCGACGGTGCCAACCCCGACTTCCGATACCAGCTTGACCGAGATCGATGCTCTCGGATTGGCGTTCTTCAGGTCATGGATCAGTTGCGCCAGATCCTCGATCGAGTAGATGTCGTGGTGCGGCGGCGGCGAAATCAGGCCGACGCCAGGGACGGAGAATCGCAGCTTGGCAATGTATTCCGACACCTTGTGGCCGGGCAGCTGGCCGCCTTCGCCGGGCTTGGCGCCTTGCGCCATCTTGATCTGGATCTGGTCGGCCGAAATCAGGTATTCGGCAGTGACGCCAAAGCGGCCGGATGCAACCTGCTTGATCTTCGAGCGCAGCGAATCGCCCGCCTGCAGCGGCAGGTCGACCTCGACCCGGTCGCGTCCGATGACCGAAGCCAGCGTATCGCCCTGCTTGATCGGAATGCCTTTGAGCTCGTTGCGATAGCGCATCTCGTCCTCGCCGCCTTCGCCGGTATTGGACTTGCCGCCGATTCGGTTCATGGCAATGGCGAGGGTGGCATGTGCTTCGGTCGAAATCGAGCCGAGCGACATCGCGCCAGTGGCAAAGCGCTTGACGATCTCCTTGGCCGGCTCGACTTCATCGAGCGGAATGGCCTTGGATGGATCGAGCCGGAATTCGAACAGCCCGCGCAGGGTCATGTGACGGCGCGACTGGTCGTTGATGATCTGGGCGTATTCCTTGTAGGTGTTGAAGTTGCCCGAGCGTGCGGAATGTTGCAGCTTGGCGATTGCATCGGGCGTCCACATGTGGTCTTCGCCGCGGACCCGGAAAGCGTATTCGCCGCCGGCATCGAGCGCGTTGGACAACAGCGGGTCGCTGCCGAACGCCAGGTTATGCAGGCGCAATGCCTCCTCGGCTACCTCGAACACGCCGATGCCTTCCACATTGGAGGCGGTGCCCTTGAAGTACTTGGAGATCAGCGCGCTGTTGAGTCCGATCGCTTCGAAGATCTGGGCGCCGCAGTAGGACATGTAGGTGGAGATGCCCATCTTCGACATCACCTTCATCAGCCCCTTGCCGACGGCCTTCTGGAAATTGTAGATCGCCTTCTCCGGCGACAGGTCGCCGGACATGCCCTTCGCCATCTCGGCCAGCGTATCCATTGCCAAGTACGGGTGGATTGCCTCGGCGCCGTAGCCGGCCAGCAGGGCAAAGTGGTGCGTCTCGCGAGCGGAGCCGGTTTCCACCACCAGGCCGGTCGAGGTGCGCAGGCCACGGCTTACCAGATGCAGGTGGATGGCCGAAGTGGCCAGCAGGGCCGGTATCGCGACCTGGGTCGCGTTGACCATGCGGTCCGACAGGATCAGGATGTTCGCGCCGGACTGGACTGCGTCGACTGCTTTCGCGCACAGGGATGCCAGGCAGGCTTCGATGCCTTCCTTGCCCCATCCGATCGGATAGCAGATGTTCAGCTCATGCGACTTGAATTTGCCGCCGGTGTGCTTGCTGATCTGGCGCAGTTTCGCCATGTCGGCGTAGTCCAGGATCGGCTGCGTCACTTCCAGCCGCATCGGCGGGTTGATGTTGTTGGTGTCGAGCAGATTGGGTTTCGGGCCAATGAACGAAACCAGCGACATCACCATCGCCTCGCGGATCGGATCGATCGGCGGGTTGGTCACCTGGGCAAACAACTGCTTGAAGTAGTTGTACAGCGGCTTGTTCTTGTTGGACATGACCGCCAGCGGCGAATCATTGCCCATCGAGCCGATCGCTTCTTCGCCCTGCAATGCCATTGGCGCCATCAGGAACTTGAGGTCTTCCTGGGTATAGCCGAAGGTCTGCTGGCGGTCGAGCAGCGATACCTCGGAAGCCGGTTCGGCCGCTTCGCTCTTCAGATCGCCGAGCCTGACGCGAACTGATTCGATCCACTGCTTGTAGGGCTTGGCGCCAGCGTAGGTCGCCTTCAGTTCCTTGTCGTCGATGATGCGGCCGGCATCCAGGTCGATCAGGAACATCTTGCCTGGCTGCAGGCGCCATTTCTGGATGATGCGCGCTTCCGGAATCGGCAGCACGCCGGATTCGGACGCCATCACCACCAGGTCGTCATCGGTGACCAGGTAGCGCGCAGGCCGCAGGCCGTTGCGGTCCAGGGTGCCGCCAATATGGCGGCCGTCGGTGAACGCCATCGCGGCGGGGCCGTCCCATGGCTCCATCATTGCTGCGTGATATTCGTAGAATGCACGGCGGTTATCGTCCATCAGCGTGTGGTTTTCCCACGCCTCCGGAATCATCATCATCATCGCTTGCGCGATCGGGTAGCCGGCCATGACCAGCAGTTCGAGCGCGTTGTCGAAGCAAGCCGTGTCCGACTGGCCTTCATAGATCAGCGGGAAAAGCTTTTGCAGGTCTTCACCCAGGACGGCGGATTTCATTACGCCTTCGCGCGCCCGCATCCAGTTGAAGTTGCCCTTGACGGTGTTGATCTCGCCGTTGTGGGCGATCAGGCGATACGGGTGGGCCAGCGGCCACTCCGGGAAGGTGTTGGTCGAAAAACGCTGGTGAACCAGCGCCAGCGCCGAGATGCAGCGCGGATCCTGCAAGTCCTTGTAATAGACGCCGACCTGGTCTGCCAGCAGCAAACCCTTGTATACAACAGTGCGGGCCGACATCGACGGCACGAAGAATTCCTTGCCATGCAGGAGATTCAGGCGCTGGATTGCATGACCCGATGCCTTGCGGATCACGAACAGCTTGCGCTCGAGCGCGTCGGTGACCATGATGTCGGCGCCGCGGCCAATGAAAATCTGGCGGATCACCGGTTCCCTGTCCCGCACGGTCGGCGACATCGGCATGTCGTGGTCAATGGCGACATCGCGCCAACCCAGCACAACCTGGCCTTCTGCCAGCACCGTGCGCTCGATCTCCTGCTCACAGGCCATGCGCGAGGCGCTTTCCTTGGGCAGGAAGATCATTCCCACGCCATATTCGCCGGGCGGCGGCAGGCTGACGCCCTGCTTTGCCATTTCTTCGCGATAGTACTGATCCGGTACCTGGATCAGGATGCCCGCGCCGTCGCCCATCAGCTTGTCCGCCCCGACCGCGCCGCGGTGATCCAGGTTCTTCAGGATCTGCAAGCCCTGCTCGACGATCGAATGACTTTTCTGGCCTTTTATATGGGCAATGAAGCCAACGCCACAGGCGTCGTGTTCATTTGCCGGGTCGTACAAACCTTGCGCGCGCATAACCTACTCCAATGCTGATTCAGATCGAACCGCAAGGATAGTCCACGCACCGGCACAGTACAAGGAAATAAAATAGGGTCGTACACCAATTTAATTGCACCAACAAGGTGCGGTCGTTTAATTGGGGACAGATCAATTTTGCTTTGGTGCATTACTTGCACCCTGGCTGGGCGGCCGCCCTCTTTTTCCTGGCAGCAGCCTGCGGCCGGCGTCCTTTTGCAGCGATTCTGCAAATGCAGCAGAACCGATAACCCAACCGCCCCGCAAGGCGTTTTCGATGAGCTGGAGTTCACTCGCCGGGAGCGGATGCTCCAGGCGTCGCTGGTATGCAGCCTCGCGATCGAAGGGGGTATTTCCCAAGGCCCAATAGCCCTGGTGCTCAGTCAGCAGCGGGTTCTGCTCCCTGCCGGCATGGGCGCGGAAGCTCGACCAGGGATACTCACCCGCGGTGCCGGCAAGGCCTTCGCGAACGGGACTTTCTTCCACATATTGGCAGGCAGGAAGGAAGTGCTCGGGTGCCTCGACCGGGGCTGCCCTGAAACGCGCGCCCCAGAGTGTGCCGGCGCGTCCGTACTTGCGATTGAAATACGGGACATATCGCCGTCCTATCCATTGCATCAGTTCAGACAAGGAGTTGGCGGCAAATGGCGTAGCAATAATCATCACACTGCGGGGCAGTAATGCGTATCCGTGTATTGCTACCTTGCTCACCTTTGCTGAATTTTTAAGCAATTCAAGAAAATAAACGAAATCGTCATTTTCCTGACATAAATGCATGCCATCCAATGCGGATTGCGCAAGTAAATGTGGTTGCTGAATGGCAACGAATCTGGGTGGTCTTGCCATTGGGCAATAAATCCTGTTTTAGCTATGAAGAATCGTTCGATAATCGGCTCAATAGGCCAATTATTTCCGGACAATAATATTGTCAATAAGAAATTAATTAAAAAAAATTTCCAGACACTAACATCGGTACCGGAGAGGCCGATATACTCGTGCTATTGCTGTGGATAAAAGGTAAGGTTGACATCTTTTGCGTCAAGTCAAAAGCAGCCAGTCGTTTCGGCTGCAGGTCAATGACCCTCTCTCTAGTCAGCATGGGGAATGTTCCCGTGTGCGAACGTCGGCGGTTTGATGTGCCCGGTGGTAATCCCTTGGTCTGCAGTGCGAATTCGGCGCTGCAGCTTCGACCGTTTGTGCCTGGAATCACGGTAGCACAAGCGCTTGTATTCAATCCGTAAGCAATATCCGATCGACCTGCATGCATAAAAGTTTAACAAGACTGTCGGGGGGCGCACTACTCATGTTCGTCGCAGCGTGTACCACGATCGCGCCAAATCCTGTATCGGACAAGGACATGCTCGAGCAGACGGCTGCCGATCGTGCCGCCGCGCAGAAGGGAGTCGACGCGATAAAGGGACCGCTCACGCTCGAGCAGGCAATGGCGCGCGCGCTCAAGTACAACCTGGACCGGCGTACCAAGTTGATGGAAGAGGCGATCGCCCTCAACCAGCTCGATGTCGCCCGGCTGGACATGTTGCCGAAGCTGGTTGCACAGTCCGGTTTTTCCTCACGCGACAGTGACCGTACCACCTTGAGCCGCAACATCCAGACTGGCGCGCTGGTGCCGTCCAATTTTGTTTCCCAGGACCGAAGCCATACCGCAAGTCAGCTGGGATTGACCTGGAACATGCTCGAAATGGGCGTCGGCTACCTGAACACGGTGCAAGCCGCAGATCGCGTGCTGATCGCAACCGAGAAGCGCCGCAAGGCGATGCATGTGCTCATGCAGGATGTGCGCACCGTGTTCTGGAGAGCCGTCAGTGCTCAAAAGCTCAAAGGGGAAGTGAAACGTATCATCGCCAGTGCGGAAGAAGCGCTGGTCGATTCCCGCAAGACCGAAGAAGAGCGCCTGCGCAATCCCTTGGACGCGCTGCGGTACCAGCGCCAGATCCTGGAGAACCTGCGATTGCTGGAAGCGATCGAGCAGGAGCTGTCGTCCGCCCAGGTCGAACTTGCCACGCTGATCAACGTTCCGCAGGGCACGGCCATCGAGTTGGTGGACACGGCTTTCAATATCAATTCGGATGCGTTGAAAATCTCGCTCGACCAGCTGGAGGAAACGGCCCTGGTCAACAATGCCGACCTGCGGGAGCAGCAATATAACGCGCGCATCGCGCGCACCGAGACGCGCAAGGTGTTGTACCGGCTCTTCCCCAACTTGTCGTTCAGCTATTCGGTGAGTTACGACACCGACAGCTACCTGGTGAACCAGAGGTGGAACGAGGCTGGCTTGCAGGTTTCCTACAACATCCTGAACCTGCTTACCGCCTCCACGCAAACCAGGCTGGCGGATGCCGGTGTGGCACTTGCTGACCAGAAGCGCGTCGCTGTGCAACTGGCAGTGCTGACCCAGGTTCATCTCGCACGCCTGCAGCTCCTGAATGCGACCAGCCAGTTCGGCCGCGCGGACGAGATCTGGAACGTCGACCACAAGATCTCCAAAATCGTCATCAATCGTGAAGCGGCTCGGGCACAGAGCAAGCTCGAGCGCATCAGCAATGAAACTGCAGAGGTCCTCAGCCTTCTGCGCCGTTATCAGGCTGCTGCCCAAATGCAGGCGGCCGAGAGCCGCATGCAAGCAAGCCTGGGCGTGGAGCCACGAATCGCCAGCGTCGATGAAATCGCAACCGACGAACTGGCGCAGAAACTCACCCTGCACGGGCTGGTCTGGCAGTCGATCCTGGCTGAACAGGCGAAGAAGCAAGGCCTGGAAAAAAACAAGGAACAGCAACCAAAATGAAGGCGATCCCGAAAATTTTCGCGTTACTGGCGTTGATCGCCGTGTCAAGCGCACATGCCGCCGGCGAGGTCGCCAGGCCAGTGGCCCCGTCAGTGGCCCCGTCGGCGGGCGGCGCGCCAAAGGCAGCGGTCGGGTCGACGCCGCGTTCCTCCCTCGAACGGCAGGAAATTCGCGCGCAGTTGCTGCCACGCCGCTTTACCACCATTGCGGCCGAGATCGGCGCCAAGGTCAGCCGTTTGCCGGTGGCCGAGGGCGGATCTTTCAGGGCCGGACAGCCGCTGGTGACATTCGACTGCACGATCCAGCAGGCCCAGATGGCCAAGGCAAAGGCCGAGCTGGACGCAGCCCAGACCACCTACAAGGCCAATGTGCGCCTTGCCGAATTGAACTCGGTGGGTTTGATGGACCTTGATCTGTCGAAAGCAGCCGCAGACCGGGCGCTCGCGGAAGTGGCTGCCAACCAGGCGGTGCTGAGCAAGTGCGTGATCCCGGCCCCGTACGCCGGCCGGATCGCGGAGCAGAAGGTCAGGGAGCAGCAGTATGCGCAGGCCGGGCAGCCCCTGCTGGAAATCCTGGACGACAGCGTTCTTGAACTCGAATTCCTCATCCCGTCGCGCTGGCTCAATACCGTGCGTGCGGGTGGATTATTCAAAGTCGACATCGACGAGACGCGAAAGAGCTATCCGGCGCGATTCATCCGTATCGGCGCCCGGGTGGATGCCGTCAGCCAGTCAGTCAAAGTGGCGGCGGCAATCGATGGCCGATTCCCGGAACTGATTTCCGGCATGAGTGGCCGGGTCCGGATCACCGGAATGGACGGCCAGTAAGGATACGGGCGCAAGGCTCCGGCCTTGTGGTCATGGTGGTGTGAAGAAAAAGTCCGATGCGGCGATGAATGCCGCCAGCGTCGAAAGCAAGTAGCCGCAAAAGCGGGAGGTCCTATGTCTACCAAAAAAACGAGCCAGAAAAAAGCAATTGCATCTTCGACGGCCAAGTCGCCAAGGAAGAAGCAGGACATAGTCGCTTCCGCCACGCCTGATGATACGAAAAAGAAGGCAGGCAAGAAGTCGTCGCTGAAACGACGCAGTCCGGCGCCGATGGTGCTGGAGCAGCGCTTCATGTTCGATGCGGCTGCCGTCAGCACCGCAGCCGATGTGATGGACCGAGTGCCGGACGCGGCAACGCCGGTGCCGGCTTTGCCGGACACGCTGGCGCCGCTGACCCACTTGCTGGATGCATCGCTTGACGCGTCTGTTGTAGCCGATGCCGAAAAGGCCGGCACTGACAGCCAGGCGGTCGTGGATGTCGACGCTGGCGCTGGCGACGGAAAGGCCACTGTTGATCCGATAGCTGAACTCGACAAGCTGATCGCGGAGCAGCCTGCAATCGCAGCCCAGCTGGAGGCGCACAAGGAAATTGTATTCATTGATTCATCGGTGCAGGATTACCAGCAGCTGATCAACCAATTGCGCCCCGGTATCGGGGTGGTTCTCCTGGATCCGAACGTAGACGCGTGGTCCCAGATGACTGGCGCCCTTCAGTCGGCTGGAAAGGTCTCTGCAATCCACATCCTGTCGCACGGCTACGAGGGCGGCATCGTCCTCAACGGTCAAAGGGTGGAGCAATCGACGCTGAGCGTCGTTCAGCAGACGCTGGAATCCTGGAAGGATTACCTGGCCGCGGATGCCGACATCTTGCTGTACGGCTGCGACGTGGCGGAGGCAGATGGCCGTCAGTTCGTCCAGTCACTGGCTGCGCTGACAGGCGCGGATGTCGCCGCGTCTACCGACGCGACTGGTGATGTCGGCGTCGGCGGCAACTGGGTGCTTGAGGCAAAGACCGGCGTCATTGAAACCGATACGCTTGCCTTCGAGAATTATGACCATCTGCTGATCATAACTTACACAGACACGACCGGCACCGGCGCAGTCATTTCGGGATCGACAACTCCTGGCAAGATCCTTTTCGCCACAAGCGACCTTAAAGGACAGGGCTCAATTACATATCAGTGGTACCGCAGTACAACCAGTTCGGGCGCCGGAACGGCGATATCCGGCGCTACGGCGCAAAGCTACACAACTGTCGCTGGAACAGACGCCGGTAATTACATCTATGTAATCGCAACCAAGGGTAGCACCACTGATCAGGGCACCTACGTACTGATCACTTCCACCAACAACGCCCCGGCGTTGGCCGATACCAACCTCGTATTCAACGCCCCGGTATCAGGGGCTGCACCAAGCGGTGCAGTCGGCAGCCTGGTCAGCACCCTGACCGGCGGCGTATCGGACGTCGACGCTGGCGCGAGCAAGGGTATCGCCATCGTCAGCACGAACGAGACGCAGGGCACCTGGTACTACACGACCAATAATGGCAGCACCTGGACGGCGGTCAGCACCGTCAGCGGCGCCAGCGCACTGCTGCTCGCGGCGGACGCCAACACCCGGCTGTATTTTGCGGCCACCTCCGCTACTGCCGGCGTGGTGGAAACCGCGGGCCTGACCATCCGTGGCTGGGACACCACCAGCGGCACCGCTGGCACCAAGGTCAATATCGCTACCACCGGCGGCACCAGCGCCTTTTCGACGGTCACCGATACCGTCGCCGTGTCGCTGAAGCAGAGCTACAGCCTGACGTCTTCCGATGCCGCATTCTTCGACTTGCAGGCGGGCACCCGCTTCGACCCGGCCAGGGACACCCAGGCCAACTCGTCGGATCTCGACCTGAACGGAAATGGCGCATCATTCCCTCTGTTGCAGGGCGCTTACGATTCGATCAACGGCGACCTGTATTACCGGGTCCGGATCGGCAATCCGACCATGCAAGGCGGCGTGCCCAGCTTCTCGGCGGTGCTGCTGGTGGGCATGGACGTCAATGGCGACGGCAAGATCGACATTTTTGTCGGTGTCGATGGCCGCAACAATGGCTTGGGTGTCGTAACTTTCGGAGCAGGCAGCGGCCTGAATATCAGTCCGAGCACGACCTCCATCAGCAATCCGCAGTCCGCCGGCGGCAGCTTCGACGTCAAACTGGCCTCTACCTATGGCGCTGGCGGCGACCTGAATGCGGATGGCAAGGCCGATGCCTACGTGACCTTCAAGCTGTCGTTCAGTGCCCTGGCCAATCGCGTGGCCCTGCTGACCGGTACTACCCTGACGCCGTCATCCACCATCGGCATGGTGCTGATGACGATGACCCAGAACAACAGCATCAACGGCGATATTGGCGGCATCGGCGCCCTGACCAACGCCCAGAAGTCCATGACCTGGGACAGCCTGGGGCTGATGCAGCAGGTGAATTTTTCGGTGCCGAGCATTGACGTTTCCGGTACCTACATCTATACCGAGAATGCCAGCGGCGTAAACGTCGCTGCGGCCGCCCGGCTGACCGACCTGGACAGCGTGATCTACACCGGCGGCAAGCTGACCGCGAGCATCTCGGCCAACTTGTCGACCGGTGACGCGCTGGGCTTTGTGGACAGTTCGGGTGCCGTTACCTACACCGGCACCACGAGCGGGAACGTGGTGGTAAGTGGCACCACCGTCGGGACCTGGGCGTATTCCAGCGGCACGCTGACCGTCAACTTTACCGCCGCCGGCGTGACCCAGGCGCAGGTGCAGTCGGTCATGCGCGCGGTCGCCTATTCGAACTCGGGCGACGCACCGGCGACGGCCACGCGCACCATCAGCTTCGTCGTCACCGACCCGGACAATTTCGTGAGCGTGGCAAAGACCGCAAGCGTGATCGTGCAAGCGGTCAACGACGCGCCGACCATCACGGCAAGCAGCGGCAGCAGCACCCTGAATCGCGCCGGCCTGACCACCGAAACCATCAATACGACAGCGACGACGGCAGCTCTGCTGCTGCAGAACGGCATCGCGTCCGGACTTTCGATTGCCGATGTGGACGCATCCTCATCCAGCGTGGTTGCGACCCTTTCCGTCGCCGGCGGCATCATCGAAGTCTATGACAGTGCAAACGCCCAAAAAGCCGGCTCCTACACGATAGGCGGCGTCACGATCACCGGCATTGGCACCAACAGCATCGTGATGACCGGGACCGCCACCAGCATCAACACGCTGTTGGCCGGCAGCACGGGTACCCAGTTCCTGTACCAGCCCGGCAGCGCAAGCGGTTCGGTAGCTGTCACCTTCAGCGTGAATGATCAAGGCAATATCGGCAGCGGCGGCGCCCGCACGGCGAGCCAGGTGGTCGGCACGCTTACCGTAATCAATGCGCCTTCGCTGATCGGCACCTTCATCGGGTCGGTCATCGAGGACTCATCTCCCACGACACTGACCGCAGGCGGCTCCCTGACGAGCGGTACGCTGATGGCAGGTGCTGGAACCTTTGTCGGCAATTCGCTCGGTGGCGCATCGGCGCTTGGTTCCCTGACGGCCAGTGCTACCGGCTGGACCTACACGGTAGCCAATACGAATGCCAGTGTGCAGGCACTCACCGCCGGTGGAAGCATTACGGAAACCTTCCAGGTTACGTCCACTGGTGGCAAGACCGCTTATGTCACGGTCACGATCGTCGGCGCCAACGATGCGCCAACTTTGTCGGCCACGGCCGGCTCGGCCAACTTCACTGAAAACAGTACGGCAGTCAGCCTGTTCACAGCAGCAACGGCTGCTTTTGGCGCCGGCGAGACCGGCCAAGCCTTCACCCAGCTGGGCATTACCGTCAGCAATGTATTCGACGGCGACCAGATCACGATTGACGGCTCGACCATCTACATCGACGCCAACAGTTCGGGCACCGTTACGGCTAGCGGCTATACGGTAAGCGTCAGCCTGAGCGGCACCACGGCAACGGTAACTGTATCGACCCCGGAGATCGGAGTGACCGCCCTGCAGTCCCTGGTGACCGGGCTGCAATATGGTTCGACCAGCGACAATCCGACCAACTACGGCGCGGCGACCAGTCGCGTCATCACGCTGAGCGCACTGAAGGACAGCGGCGGGACAGCGAACGGTGGATCCGATACCGCTGCGCCGGGAATTACGCGCACGGTAACGATCACCCCCCAGGCCGACGGTCCGACCATGCTGACCGCGCCTGTCGTGGTTTATCCGGCGACGCCGGTGGTGATCGATACGTCTTATCTCAGCACCTTCGATCCGGATACCCAGTCGGGCAGCCTGACCTACACACTGACGTCCTTGCCGGCGAACGGTACTTTGTATCGCAGCGGCGTGGCACTCACGACGTCCAGTGGCAGCAACACGTTTACCCAGGCTGACGTTGAGGCGGGGTTGATCACATTTACGCCAGGCACGGTCGCCAGCGATACGCTTAATACCGCCAATCTTTCCGTATCTGACGGCACGACGTCGCTGACCGGCACGCTGAGCCTGACGCTGAAGGCAACGCCCGACATACCTACCGTGAGCGTCAACGATGTCACTGTCAGCGAGGGGTCAAACTACATCGTCTTTGCTGTAACGGTGAGTGCGACGACCACGCAGAGCATGACGTTTACGCCGACCTTGAACTCGGGTACTGCAACGCTGGGTTCCGACCTGAGCAGCGCGCTGGAGTATTACAACGGATCGCAGTGGGTCTCGGCATCCTCGGGTATTACCGTCGCTGCGGGAACTGGCGTCAGGACGGTTCTGGTACGGTCGGCTGTCACCAGCGATACCGTTTATGAAGGCCCGGAATATTTCACCTTCAATACTGGGGCGATCGGCGGATCTCAAACCGTACGCAATTCGGCGGGGGCAAGCAGCTCCGGCACGATTGTGGATGACGGCACCAGCACAAATGTTTTCCTGACGGGCTCTGCCAGCGGCACGCCGACGACGGGTGCCGCCGACAATGACATGCCGGTAGCGACCATCACGGCAATCAACGACGACGTTGCCGCGGTGACGGGCACGATCAGCAATGGCGGTACGACGAACGATACGACCCCGACCCTGTCGGGTACGCTGACTACCAGCCTGACTGGCAATCTCGTGCTGGCCGTGTATCGCGACGGTGTCAAGATCGGCAACGCGAGCGTCACCGGCACCAGTTGGACTTATGCCGACAGCGGGCTGAACAACGGCAGCAGCTACACCTACACTGTCCGGGTTGAGGATAGCGTGACCGCTGTCATGCAGTCCGGGTCAGGTTCGTGGGCAATTACGGTAGATTCCACCGCCCCTGGATCGACAAGCGCCGGACTCAATATTGCAGAGAATTCGGCCAACGGTACTGTGGTCGGTACGCTTTCGGCCTCTGATAACACCACCCTTATCTATAGTCTCGTCTCCGGCGCCGATGCCGGTGGACGGTTCAGCGTCAGCGGCAACCAGATTGTCGTTGCGAACAGTGCTTTGCTGAACTATGAAGCGAATACCTCGCACAGCATCACGGTGCGCGCGACCGATGCAGCGGGCAACTACACCGACACCACCCTGACTGTCCTGGTTGGCGATGTGAACGAAGCGCCGACCAACCTTGTGATCAGCGCCAATGCGATCAACGAGAACCTTGCGGCGGGTACGACGGTAGGCACCTTCACCTCGACCGACCCGGATGCGGGCAACACCTTCACCTACAGCCTGGTGACGGGCACTGGCGACACGGACAATGCGTCGTTCAGCATTGTCGGCAATGCGCTGACGATCAGCGCGTCGCCGGACTTTGAAGCGAAATCGAGTTACAGCGTTCTGGTCCGCACGACGGACCAGAACGGTCTTTCGTTCGACAAGGTGTTTACGGTGAACGTGAACGATCTGAACGAGGCGCCGACGATCACGTCTGGAGCCTCGGGCAGCGTTGCCGAGAACCAGGCCGGTGCGGTCGTTTACACGGCTACCGCGACGGATCCGGATGCAACTGCCCCGAACAAGACGCTGACCTACAGCCTGGGCGGTGCGGATGCATCGGCATTCACGATTGACGGCACGACTGGTGTAGTGACGATCAACGGTGCGGCTGATTATGAGACGCAGTCGAGTTACAGCATCACGGTGGTAGCAACCGATGCCGGCACCGGTACGCTGTTTTCCAGCAAGGCGGTCACGATCAGTGTGACTGACGTCAACGAAGCGCCGACCAACCTTGTGATCAGTGCCAACGCGATCAACGAGAACGTTGCGGCGGGTACGACGGTAGGCACCTTCACCTCGACCGACCCGGATTCCGGCAATACCTTTACCTACAGCCTGGTGACGGGCACTGGCGACACGGATAATGCGTCGTTCAGCATCGTCGGCAATGCGCTGACGATCAGCGCGTCGCCGGATTTTGAAGCGAAGTCGAGCTACAGCGTTCTGGTCCGCACGACGGACCAGAACGGCCTTTCGTTCGACAAGGTGTTTACGGTGAACGTGAACGATCTGAACGAAGCGCCGATGATCACGTCTGGGGCCTCGGGCAGTGTTGCCGAGAACCAGGCCGGTGCGGTCGTGTACACGGCTACCGCGACGGATCCGGATGCAACTGCCCCGAACAAGACGCTGACCTACAGCTTGAGCGGTGCGGATGCATCGGCATTCACGATCAATGGCACGACTGGTGTAGTGACGATCAACGGTGCGGCTGATTATGAGACGCAGTCGAGTTACAGCATCACGGTGGTAGGAACCGATGCCGGCACCGGTGCGCTGTTTTCCAGCAAGGCGGTCACGATCAGTGTGATTGACGTCAACGAAGCGCCGACCAACCTTGTGATCAGTGCCAGTGCGATCAACGAGAACGTTGCGGCGGGTACGACGGTCGGCACCTTCACCTCGACCGACCCGGATTCCGGCAACACCTTCACCTACAGCCTGGTGACGGGCACTGGCGACACGGATAATGCGTCGTTCAGCATTGTCGGCAATGCGCTGACGATCAGCGCGTCGCCGGATTTTGAAGCGAAGTCGAGCTACAGCGTTCTGGTCCGCACGACGGACCAGAACGGCCTTTCGTTCGACAAGGTGTTCACGGTGAACGTGAACGATCTGAACGATCTGAACGCAGCGCCGACCAATCTTGTGATCAGCGCCAACGCGATCAACGAGAACGTTGCGGCGGGTACGACGGTAGGCACCTTCACCTCGACCGACCCGGATTCCGGCAACACCTTCACCTACAGCCTGGTGACGGGCACCGGCGACACGGACAATGCGTCGTTCAGCATTGTCGGCAATGCGCTGACGATCAGCGCGTCGCCGGATTTTGAAGCGAAGTCGAGCTACAGCGTTCTGGTCCGCACGACGGACCAGGGCGGCCTTTCGTTCGACAAGGTTTTCACGGTGAACGTGAACGATCTGAACGAAGCACCGACGATCACATCTGGCGCCTCAGGCAGCGTTGCCGAGAACCAGGCCGGTGCGGTCGTGTACACGGCTACCGCGACGGATCCGGATGCAACTGCCCCGAACAAGACGCTGACCTACAGCCTGAGCGGTGCGGATGCATCGGCATTCACGATTGACGGCACGACTGGTGTAGTGACGATCAACGGTTCGGCTGATTATGAGACGCAGTCGAGTTACAGCATCACGGTGGTAGCAACCGATGCCGGCACCGGTACGCTGTTTGCTAGCAAAGCGGTCACGATCAATGTCAACAACGTTGACGAAGTTGCGCCGACGATCACCTCGTCATCGACGGCGACGGCGATCAATGAAAACAGCGGCGCCGGCCAGGTGATCTACACCGCGATTGCGACCGACAGTGGTGACATCAGCGCTGGCGTGACGTACAGCCTGTCCGGCGACGATGCTGCCCTGTTCACGATCAACGCGACGACCGGTGCCGTGACGCTGACGGGCAATCCGGACTACGAAGCGAAATCGAGCTACAGCTTCAACGTTGTTGCCAGCGACGGCGTGACGACGGCCAGCCAGCAGGCAGTGACACTGACGATCAACAACGTCGATGAAGTTGCGCCGACGATCACGTCGTCGACCACGGCGACGGCGATCAACGAGAACAGCGGTGCAGGCCAGGTGGTCTACACGGCGATTGCGACCGACCTTGGCGACATCAGCGCCGGCGTGACGTACAGCCTGTCCGGAACGGACGCGGGCCTGTTCACAATCAATAGCAGCACGGGCGCCGTGACGCTGACGGGCAATCCGAACTACGAGACAAAGTCGAGCTACAGCTTCAATGTCGTCGCCAATGACGGCGTGACGGCAGCGAGCCAGCAGGCAGTGACACTGACGATCAACAACGTCGACGAAGTTGCCCCAACGATCACGTCCTCAACGACGGCCACGGCGATCAACGAGAACAGCGGTGCGGGCCAGGTGGTCTACACGGCGATTGCGACCGACCTTGGCGACATCAGCGCCGGCGTGACGTACAGCCTGTCCGGTGACGATGCATCCCTGTTCACGATTAACGCGACGACTGGTGCGGTGACGCTGACGGGCAATCCTGACTACGAGACCAAATCGAGCTACAGCTTCAACGTCGTTGCCAGCGATGGCGTGACGGCAGCGAGCCAGCAGGCAGTGACGCTGACGATCAACAACGTCGATGAAGTGGCACCGACGATCACGTCGTCGACGACGGCAACCGCGATCAACGAGAACAGCGGCGCTGGCCAGGTGGTCTACACGGCAATCGCGACCGATACCGCCGACACCAGCGCGGGCGTGACTTACAGCCTGTCCGGTACGGACGCGGGCCTGTTCACGATCAACCCGACGACTGGTGCGGTGACGCTGACCGGCAATCCGGACTACGAGACCAAATCGAGCTACAGCTTCAATGTCGTTGCCGATGACGGCGTGACGACGGCAAGCGAGCAGGCAGTGACGCTGACGATCAACAACGTCGATGAAGTCGCCCCGACGATCACGTCGACGACGACGGCGACCGCGATCAACGAGAACAGTGGTGCAGGCCAGGTTGTCTACACGGCAATTGCGACCGACAGCGGCGACATCAGCGCCGGCGTGACCTACAGCCTGTCCGGAACGGACGCGGGCCTGTTCACGATCAACGAAACGACCGGTGCGGTGACCCTGACGGGCAATCCGGACCACGAGACCAAATCAAGCTACAGCTTCAACGTCGTCGCCAGCGATGGCGTGACCACGGCAAGCCAGCAGGCGGTGACGCTGACGATCAACAACGTCGACGAAGTCGCACCGACGATCACGTCGTCGACGACGGCGACCGCGATCAACGAGAACAGCGGCGCCGGCCAGGTCGTCTACACGGCGATCGCGACCGATACCGCTGACACCAGCGCCGGCGTGACCTACAGCCTGTCAGGCACGGACGCGGCCCTGTTCACGATCAACGCGACGACCGGCGCGGTGACGCTGACCGGAAATCCGAATTACGAGACGAAGTCGAGCTACAGCTTCAATGTCGTCGCCGATGATGGTGTGACAACGGCAAGCCAGCAGGCAGTGACGCTGACAATCAACAACGTCGATGAAGTTGCCCCGACGATCACGTCGTCGACCACGGCGACCGCGATCAACGAGAACAGCGGCGCCGGCCAAGTTGTCTATACGGCAATTGCGACCGACACCGCCGACATCAGCGCAGGCGTGACGTACAGCCTGTCCGGAGTCGACGCGGGCCTGTTCACGATTAACGAGACGACCGGCGCGGTGACCCTGACGGGCAATCCGAACCACGAGGCGAAATCGAGCTACAGCTTCAACGTCGTTGCCAGCGACGGCGTGACGGCAGCCAGCCAGCAAGCAGTGACGCTGACGATCAACAACGTCGATGAAGTGGCACCGACGATCACGTCGTCGACGACGGCAACCGCGATCAACGAGAACAGCGGTGCAGGCCAGGTGGTCTACACCGCGATTGCGACCGACACCGCCGACATCAGTGCCGGCGTGACCTACAGCCTGTCCGGAACGGATGCGGCCTTTTTCACGATCAACCCGACCAATGGAGCGGTGACGCTGACGGGTAGTCCGAACTACGAAGCGAAATCGAGCTACAGCTTCAACGTCGTCGCCAGCGACGGCGTGACGACGGCCAGCCAGCAAGCGGTGACGCTGACGATCAACAACGTCGACGAAGTGGCACCGACGATCACGTCCTCGACGACGGCAACCGCGATCAACGAGAACAGCGGCGCAGGCCAGGTGGTCTACACCGCGATTGCGACCGACAGCGGCGACACCAGCGCCGGCGTGACCTACAGCCTGTCCGGAACGGATGCGTCGCTGTTCACGATCAACGCGACGACCGGAGCGGTGACGCTGACGGGGAATCCGGACCACGAGATGAAGGCGAGCTACAGCTTCAATGTCGTTGCCAGCGATGGCGTGACGGCAGCGAGCCAGCAAGCAGTGACGCTGACGATCAACAATGTTGACGAAGTGTCCCCGACGATTACGTCGTCGACGACGGCAACGGCGATCAACGAGAACAGCGGCGCCGGCCAGGTGGTCTACACAGCTATCGCGACCGACACCGCCGACACCAGCGCAGGCGTGACGTACAGCCTGTCCGGAACGGATGCGTCGCTGTTCACGATCAACGCGACGACCGGCGCGGTGACGCTGACGGGGAATCCGAATTACGAGTCGAAGTCGAGCTACAGCTTCAACGTCGTCGCCACTGACGGCGTGACGACGGCCAGCCAGCAGGCGGTGACGCTGACGATCAACAATATCGATGAAGTCGCACCGACGATCACGTCGTCGAGCACGGCAACCGCGATCAACGAGAACAGCGGCGCCGGCCAGGTGGTCTACACGGCAATCGCGACCGATACCGCCGACACCAGCGCGGGCGTGACCTACAGCCTGTCCGGAACGGATGCGGCCCTGTTCACGATTGACAGCAGCACGGGCGCCGTGACGCTGACCGGCAATCCGAACTACGAAGCGAAGTCGAGCTACAGCTTCAACGTCGTCGCCAGCGATGGCGTGACGGCAGCGAGCCAGCAGGCAGTGACGCTGACGATCAACAACGTCGACGAAGTCGCACCGACGATCACGTCGTCGACGACGGCAACCGCGATCAGCGAGAACAGCGGCGCGGGCCAGGTGGTCTACACGGCCATTGCGACCGACAGCGGCGACACCAGTGCTGGCGTGAGCTACAGCCTGTCCGGCACTGATGCGGCCCTGTTCACGATCAACGAGACGACCGGAGCGGTGACCCTGACGGCGAATCCGGACCACGAGACGAAGGCGAGCTACAGCTTCAATGTGGTCGCCAGCGATGGCGTGACGACAGCCAGCCAGCAAGCAATCACGCTGACGATCAACAACGTTGATGAAGTTGCCCCGACGATCACGTCCTCGACGACGGCAACCGCGATCAACGAGAACAGCGGCGCCGGCCAGGTGGTCTACACCGCTATCGCGACCGACAGCGCCGACACCAGCGCAGGCGTGACGTACAGCCTGTCCGGAACGGATGCGGCCTTGTTCACGATCAACGAGACGACCGGCGCCGTGACGCTGACGGCCAATCCGAACTACGAAGCGCAATCGAGCTACAGCTTCAACGTCGTCGCTAGCGATGGCGTGACCACGGCAAGCCAGCAGGCAGTGACGCTGACGATCAACAACGTCGACGAAGTGTCGCCGACGATCACCTCATCGACCACGGCGACCGCGATCAACGAGAACAGCGGCGCCGGCCAGGTCGTGTACACCGCGATCGCGACCGATACCGCTGACACCAGCGCCGGCGTGACCTACAGCCTGTCAGGCACGGACGCGGCCCTGTTCACGATCAACGAGACGACCGGCGCGGTGACCCTGACGGGCAATCCGAATTACGAGACCAAATCGAGCTACAGCTTCAACGTCGTTGCCAGCGACGGCGTGACGACGGCGAGCCAGCAGGCAGTGACGCTGACGATCAACAACGTCGATGAAGTTGCGCCGACGATCACTTCGTCATCGACGGCGACGGCGATCAACGAGAACAGCGGTGCGGGCCAGGTGATCTACACGGCCATCGCGACCGATACCGCCGACACCAGCGCTGGCGTGACGTACAGCCTGTCCGGAACGGATGCGGCCCTCTTCACGATCAATGGCAGCACGGGCGCGGTGACCCTGACAGGCAATCCCGACCACGAGACGAAGGCGAGCTACAGCTTCAATGTCGTCGCCAGCGATGGCGTGACGACCGCTAGCCAGCAGGCAGTGACGCTGACGATAACCAACGTCGACGAAGTTGCCCCAACGATCACGTCCTCGACGACGGCAACGGCGATCAACGAGAACAGTGGCGCCGGCCAGGTCGTGTACACCGCAATTGCGACCGACAGCGGCGACATCAGCGCCGGCGTGACCTACAGCCTGTCCGGAACGGACGCGGCCCTGTTCACGATCAATGGCAGCACGGGCGCCGTGACGCTGACGGGTAATCCGAACTACGAAGCGAAATCGAGCTACAGCTTCAATGTCGTCGCCAGCGATGGCGTGACGACCGCTAGCCAGCAGGCAGTGACCCTGACGATAACCAACGTCGACGAAGTTGCGCCGACGATCACGTCGTCGACGACGGCGACGGCGATCAACGAGAACAGTGGCGCCGGCCAGGTGGTCTACACGGCAATCGCGACCGATACCGCCGACACCAGCGCGGGCGTGACCTACAGCCTGTCCGGAACGGATGCGGCCCTGTTCACGATTGACAGCAGCACGGGCGCCGTGACGCTGACCGGCAATCCGAACTACGAAGCGAAGTCGAGCTACAGCTTCAACGTCGTCGCCAGCGATGGCGTGACGGCAGCGAGCCAGCAGGCAGTGACGCTGACGATCAACAACGTCGACGAAGTCGCACCGACGATCACGTCGTCGACGACGGCAACGGCGATCAACGAAAACAGCGGCGCGGGGCAGGTTGTCTACACGGCGATTGCGACCGACACCGCCGACATCAGCGCAGGCGTGACGTACAGCCTGTCCGGAACGGACGCGGGCCTGTTCACGATTAACGAGACGACTGGCGCGGTGACGCTGACGGCGAATCCGGACCACGAGGCGAAATCGAGCTACAGCTTCAATGTCGTCGCCAGCGATGGCGTGACGACAGCCAGCCAGCAAGCAATCACGCTGACGATCAACAACGTCGATGAAGTTGCCCCGACGATCACGTCCTCGACGACGGCAACCGCGATCAACGAGAACAGCGGCGCCGGCCAGGTGGTCTACACCGCTATCGCGACCGACAGCGCCGACACCAGCGCAGGCGTGACGTACAGCCTGTCCGGAACGGATGCGGCCTTGTTCACGATCAACGAGACGACCGGCGCCGTGACGCTGACGGCCAATCCGAACTACGAAGCGCAATCGAGCTACAGCTTCAACGTCGTCGCTAGCGATGGCGTGACCACGGCAAGCCAGCAGGCAGTGACGCTGACGATCAACAATATCGATGAAGTCGCACCGACGATCACGTCGTCGACGACGGCAACCGCGATCAACGAGAACAGCGGCGCGGGCCAGGTGGTCTACACGGCCATTGCGACCGATACCGCCGACACCAGTGCTGGCGTGAGCTACAGCCTGTCCGGCACGGATGCGGCCTTGTTCACGATCAACGAGACGACCGGAGCGGTGACCCTGACGGCGAATCCGGACCACGAGACGAAGGCGAGCTACAGCTTCAATGTCGTCGCCAGCGATGGCGTGACGACAGCCAGCCAGCAAGCAATCACGCTGACGATCAACAACGTCGATGAAGTTGCCCCGACGATCACGTCCTCGACGACGGCAACCGCGATCAACGAAAACAGCGGCGCGGGCCAAGTAGTCTACACCGCGATTGCGACGGATACCGCTGACACGAGCGCCGGCGCGAGCTACAGCCTGTCCGGAGCGGATGCGGCCCTGTTCACGATCAACGAGACGACCGGCGCGGTGACGCTGACGGGGAATCCGAATTACGAGTCGAAGTCGAGCTACAGCTTCAACGTCGTCGCCGATGACGGCGTGACGACAGCGAGCCAGCAAGCGGTGACGCTGACGATCAACAACGTCGACGAAGTGGCACCGACGATCACGTCGTCAACGACGGCGACCGCGATCAACGAGAACAGCGGCGCGGGCCAGGTCGTGTACACGGCCATCGCGACCGACAGCGGCGACATCAGTGCTGGCGTGACGTACAGCCTGTCAGGCGACGATGCTGCCCTGTTCACGATTGACGAGACGACCGGCGCGGTGACGCTGACGGGAAATCCGAATTACGAGTCGAAATCGAGCTACAGCTTTAATGTCGTTGCCAATGACGGCGTGACCACAGCGAGCCAGCAGGCAGTGACGCTGACGATCAACAACGTCGATGAAGTTGCACCGACGATCACGTCGTCGACAACGGCGACCGCGATCAACGAGAACAGCGGCGCCGGCCAAGTTGTCTATACGGCAATTGCGACCGACACCGCCGACATCAGCGCAGGCGTGACGTACAGCCTGTCCGGAGTCGACGCGGGCCTGTTCACGATTAACGAGACGACCGGCGCGGTGACCCTGACGGGCAATCCGAACCACGAGGCGAAATCGAGCTACAGCTTCAACGTCGTTGCCAGCGACGGCGTGACGGCAGCCAGCCAGCAAGCAGTGACGCTGACGATCAACAACGTCGATGAAGTGGCACCGACGATCACGTCGTCGACGACGGCAACGGCGATCAACGAGAACAGCGGTGCAGGCCAGGTCGTGTACACCGCTATCGCGACCGACAGCGCTGACACCAGCGCCGGCGTGACGTACAGCCTGTCCGGAGTCGACGCGGGCCTGTTCACGATTAACGAGACGACTGGCGCGGTGACGCTGACGGGCAATCCGAACCACGAGGCGAAATCGAGCTACAGCTTCAACGTCGTTGCCAATGACGGCGTGACGACGGCGAGCCAGCAGGCAGTGACGCTGGCGATCAACAACGTTGATGAAGTTGCGCCGACGATCACGTCGTCGACAACGGCAACCGCGATCAACGAGAACAGCGGCGCAGGCCAAGTGGTCTATACGGCGATTGCGACCGATACCGCCGACACCAGCGCGGGCGTGACGTACAGCCTTTCCGGATCGGATGCGGCCCTGTTCACGATCAACGCGACGACCGGTGCTGTGACGCTCACGGGAAATCCTGACTACGAAGCGAAGTCGAGCTACAGCTTCAACGTCGTCGCCGATGACGGCGTGACCACAGCGAGCCAGCAGGCAGTGACGCTGACGATCAACAACGTCGATGAAGTGTCGCCGACGATCACGTCCTCGACAACGGCAACGGCGATCAACGAGAACAGCGGCGCCGGCCAGGTTGTCTACACGGCAATTGCAACCGATACCGCCGACACCAGCGCTGGCGTGACGTACAGCCTGTCCGGAACGGACGCGGCCCTGTTCACGATCAACCCGACGACCGGCGCGGTGACGCTGACGGGAAATCCGAATTACGAGACCAAATCGAGCTACAGCTTCAACGTCGTTGCCAGCGACGGCGTGACGACGGCGAGCCAGCAAGCGGTGACGCTGACGATCAACAATATCGATGAAGTCGCACCGACGATCACGTCGTCGACAACAGCAACGGCGATCAATGAGAACAGCGGCGCAGGCCAGGTTGTCTACACGGCCATTGCGACCGACAGCGGCGACACCAGCGCCGGCGTGACCTACAGCCTGTCCGGAACGGATGCTGCCCTGTTCACGATCAACGCGACGACCGGAGCGGTGACGCTGACGGGGAATCCGGACCACGAGACGAAGGCGAGCTACAGCTTCAATGTCGTTGCCAGCGATGGCGTGACGACGGCCAGCCAGCAAGCAATCACGCTGACGATCAACAATGTCGATGAAGTTGCCCCGACGATCACGTCGTCGACGACGGCAACGGCGATCAACGAGAACAGCGGCGCCGGCCAGGTGGTCTACACCGCTATCGCGACCGACAGCGCTGACACCAGTGCCGGCGTGACGTACAGCCTGTCCGGCGACGATGCTGCCCTGTTCACGATCAACGCGACGACCGGAGCGGTGACGCTGACGGGCAATCCGAACTACGAAGCGAAATCGAGCTACAGCTTCAACGTCGTCGCTAGCGATGGCGTGACCACGGCAAGCCAGCAGGCAGTGACGCTGACGATCAACAACGTCGATGAAGTCGCACCGACGATCACGTCGTCGACGACGGCGACCGCGATCAACGAAAACACTGGCGCGGGCCAGGTTGTCTACACCGCGATCGCGACCGACAGCGGCGACACCAGCGCTGGCGTGACGTACAGCCTGTCCGGAACGGATGCGGCCCTGTTCACGATCAACCCGACCACTGGAGCGGTGACGCTGACCGGTAATCCGGACTACGAAGCGCAATCGAGCTACAGCTTCAACGTCGTTGCCAGCGATGGCGTGACGGCAGCAAGCCAGCAGGCAGTGACGCTGACGATCAACAACGTCGACGAAATTGCGCCGACGATCACGTCGTCGACGACGGCGACGGCGATCAACGAGAACAGCGGCGCGGGCCAGGTCGTCTACACGGCCATTGCGACCGACAGCGGCGACACCAGCGCCGGCGTGACTTACAGCCTGTCCGGAACGGATGCTGCCCTGTTCACGATCGACAGCAGCACGGGCGCCGTGACGCTGACGGCGAATCCGGACCACGAGACGAAGGCCAGCTACAGCTTCAATGTCGTCGCCAGCGATGGCGTGACGACGGCCAGCCAGCAGGCAGTGACGCTGACGATCAACAACGTCGATGAAGTTGCCCCGACGATCACGTCGTCGACGACGGCAACGGCGATCAACGAGAACAGCGGCGCGGGGCAGGTCGTGTACACGGCAATTGCGACCGATACCGCTGACACCAGTGCTGGCGTGACGTACAGCCTGTCCGGCGACGATGCGGCCT
>NZ_VTTH01000008.1 GCF_008831265.1 Lacisediminimonas profundi | reverse complement strand
GAATTTGAGTACTTCGTATTGCCCGAGGTCTTCCGGGAAGAGCTATGCAAAGGTTTCAGCCCCAAAGCTGTGGCGCAATTGCTGGTCGAACGTGGCTACCTGGTGCCCGAGGGCACGGGCGACAAGGTGCGGCCCGATCGGAAGGAACGTTTGCCGGGGATGGGTCTGACCCGCTGCTACCGATTCAGCCCAAAGATTGCTGCAGCTGAGGCGTGACCCGCGCGGCTCGCGCCGAAAATGTAATGGGGGAGCTTCTTCAAGGTCTTGAAGGTGCTGCCGCAAGTCGCCTCGGCCACCACGGTCGCCGAGGCGGACCAATCGCCCGCTGTGGCCACGAATGACGCGCGGCAAGACGCAGACAGGGGCAAGCACAACAAAGCAGCTGACGGGCCCGATACGGCGGCCAGTGGCACGCTATCGATGCAGCCATTCTTCCATGCTGGCTACCTGGTGCCTGAGGTCACCGACGACAGGGCGCAGCCGGTAGGAAGGATCGTCTGCCTGGCATAAGTCTTACCAGCTGCTGCCGTTCGGCACGGAGATTGGCAGTGCAATCGCCCGCTGTGGCAACGAAGGTAACGCGGCCAGCCACGGACAAGGCCAAGCACGACAAGGGGGCGACAGCGCCCGGATCGGCGGCCAGTGGCGCGCCATCGATGCAGCCAGTCTTCCATGCTGACAAGCGTGGTCTCCGGCATCGCGGGTTCAACAAGCATGCCGAACATGAGCTGGCCGAGCGTGACCACCTGGTGCCCGAGGTCACCGACGACTGGCGCAGCCGGCCGGAAGGATCGTCTGCCTGGCATGGGTCTTACCCGCTGCTGCCGTTCGGCACGGAGATTGGCAGTGCAATCGCCCGCTGTGGCCACGAAGGTAACGCCGCCAGCCACGGACAAGGGCAAGCACGACAAGGCGGCTACAGCGCCCGGATCGGATCGGCCGTCACTTGCGCGCGCCGGAGCGGGGTGAGGGCGGAATACTCCTTTCGCGCGGCCGTTTCTCCCGATTTGGCGTAAGAAATCTCCAGGTAGAAGCACTGTCGAGGCTAAAATATTCCACAATGCGGAATAAATCAGAGGATTTAACAATTCATAAACGGACGACAAAACACGGAAACCCAATGTTCATGCGGGTTTCAGCCTGACACATGCCTCCGTGAGGCCAAGTGTCCCCAATGTCCCCAAGAGAATTGGGCCGCTTGGGGACAGGGTTTGGGGACAGCTAAACCCAATGACGGCGCGGGTTACAGCCCGATTTAACAATCTGTCCCCGGTGTCCCCAAGAAAAAAAATGACCCCCGGAGCAAACCCGACGACAGCCCCGGCATCGGCGCTCCCATGCAAAGCGCAATAGCCCGGCTTGCCGGTGCGGCTCAGGAGCTGCGGTCCGCATCGAGCACCAGCTCGCGCACGCGGTGCCCGATGCGAACGTGCGGGCATGCCAGCACCGCGCCTGGACGAGCAATGGGGCCACGATGCAAGCGGGGGCGGAACACCTGGTCACGCTGAAGCCGGCGCAGAAGTGTACGGGGTGGGGGGTGTCAAATGTTTGGAGTCCTTAGGGCCAAGACCGCTCGTCTATCGTCGTTTGCAAAAACGGGAAAAATGGGAAGGGGGGGTATAGCACGTGGTGAGGACGGCGCCTAGACAAGCAGGATTTCCTCAGCAGAGATGAGGCCCCAAATCATTCGTCCATTCATCAGTGCATTTTGGTTGGCGCTCTGTGTACCACCGCACTCAATTGCATGCGTCATGCTGAGCCGTGTACGCGCTGGCGGCATGCTTTGACGTGAGGTGCGAACTTTGTTGTTGGCGGCGTTGGACTGCTCTGTTGCCGGCCGCGTCACTGGCACGTCGTGGCGAGCGCTATCTATCCCTTGGCGCGCTTCACTCTCCCAGATTCTTCCAGACGACGTGGTCAGATTCGCCTGGCCTCATAACGCGCAGTGTCCTTGTGCCTGGTGGCGGCTGGCGGTGCGGCGGTGATCAGCAATTCTCCCTCTGGCTGTGCTCGTAGGCGGTCGGGCTGCTCCTCGGGTGTAGCCGGCATCACGAAGGTCATGATGGGGCCGCATAAGTTGCTGCTCGGTGTCTCCTGCCCTTTCTTCTGGTAATGTCTTCAAGGGCATGGGGCAATTGAGAGTCCAATCTCTGAATGCCCGTGCTCACCACAATTTAAAAAAGAAGCGACAGCGGCGTTCCAGAACCAATGGGCGCGCGACCCAAGGGAGGAACATATGAAGGTCGTCAGACTTTCGATTACCAACTTCCGCAGTATCAAAAACGCTGAGCTGCTTTTCGAAGGGCACACGTTACTGATAGGCGCGAACAACGTAGGCAAGAGCACCGTCTGTGAGGCACTTGATCTCGCGCTCGGACCTGACCGTTTGAACCGAACGACCTCAATCGACGAATTTGACTTCTACAACGCTCACTACCTGGAGAAGGCCGGACAGGATGGCGAGGAGGCAAAGGCTGTTCCGCTTCGGATCGAGGTCGTTTTGATCGAGCCGAGTCAGGCGATTATGAGCAAGTGCGGTAGTCATACCGAGTTTTGGCACTTGGGTGAAAAGCGGCTTTTGAATGGTGGTGAAGCTGATTTGGCTAAACCTCCGATCTCGGTGCCGTGTCTCCGTCTGGAAACCGTCGGCCGCTACAGCTTAGAGGAGGACGAATTCGAGGCAAAAAGTTTTTTCTCGCACAGTCCCGATTCTGACGAAGAGGGAATTCTCAAGGAGGTTCCTCGATGGGTGAAGCGGGAGTTTGGTTTTCTTTATCTGCGCGCGCTGCGAACCGGCTCACGAGCTCTGAGCCTTGAGCGGGGAAGCCTACTCGATATCATTCTGCGAACCAAGGGCATTAGAACCCAATTGTGGGAAAAGACGATCCTCAAGCTGAAGGAACACGACGTTGAGGCGGACGCCGCAGAGATCGCGCCTGTGCTTCGGGAGATCGAGAAGCGACTGGCCCGCTACATCCCTCTAGACGCACCAGGCGACGCGACAAAACTTCGAATTTCGGAACTAACCCGTGATCATCTGCGGCGGACGATGTCATTTTTCTTGGCCCTTTCAACGGATCAGCAGCACGTCCCGTTTGCGCATGCGGGTACGGGCACGCTCAATACACTCGTATTAGCACTGCTCTCATTTATTGCCGACTTGAAGCCGGAGACTGTGATCTTCGCGATGGAGGAGCCGGAGATCGCCGTGCCCCCGCCTACGCAACGTCGCATAGCACAGTACCTTTTTAGCAAAACAACACAAGCTTTCGTTACTTCTCACTCCCCTTTCGTGATCGAGCGTTTCGATCCGTCGGCAACGCTGCTGCTCACCCGCGCGGTAGGCGAGTTGAAGGCCCAGAAGGTATCTGACGCATCAGGGCTTACCGATAAAGAGTTCAAGCAGTTCGCCCGATGGGGCCTATGTGAATGCATGCTCGGAAGGGCCGCGATTGTGGTCGAAGGTCTGACCGAACTGCACGCCCTGCCGGTCGCGGCCGCGCGTATGGAGCAGGAAGAAAGCATTGTCACCGCCGGTCAATCACTCGACATTCTTGGCGCTACTTTCTTCTATGCAGACGGCGACGGGAACATGGCCAAGTTTGGCAAGTTCTTCAGGACGCTCGGCCTAAAGACCTTCGGTTTTTACGACCACAAGCCGAACCGTCCTGAGAAAGCGACCAAGGCGATTCAAGCCGAATACAGCATCAATCTTGAACACAAGTACAAGGGATTCGAGGACTTAGTAGTCACTGAAATGCCTGTCGACGTCCTCTGGTGCTTCTTGAAGCAGCTCAAGGAAAACGAAGAGAACGGTGAAATAGGAATCCCGGCGATCAAACCTTATGACGGCGATTTCATTCGGAAGCTAGCGCGGGATGCTTTGAAGAGCGGAAAGGGTGCGGGCTGGGCAGCGCGCCTATTTAGTGAGTGCGAATACGGGGAGATTCCCTCAACCGTTCTGCAGTTTTTGCGTGAGGTGTACGCCGCCCTGCCCAAGCCGCCGGAGATCGGGGACCAGGAAGAAGTCGCCGGCGAGGTCAATGCAGTGCACGGCAAGCCGCACTAAATGAGTGTGTAATGGAGTGTGTAATGCCCATCGACCCAAACTGTCCCAAGCGAGCAAGCATCATCGAATGCGACAGTCATTGTCTTGTGCTGGGCGGTCCCGGCAGCGGCAAAACCACTGTGGCACTGCGCAAGGCCATGGCGAGGATCAGGCACGGTCTGGTTGAAGGGCAGTCAGTGCTTTTTTTGTCGTTTTCACGCTCTGCGGTGGCGCGCGTCCTTGACGCAGCAAAGCTTGAGGTATCGAGGAAGGATCTGTCTCAACTGACGGTTGAGACATTCCACGCGTTCTTCTGGCGCCTGCTCAAGACCCACAGCTATTTGTTGGGTGCGCCGCGGCGACTGTCGATCCTGCTGCCTCACGACGAGAAGGCTTTGAATGGCGGAATCGATCGCGATGATGACGAGTGGCCGGCATGGGAACAGGAACGCAATCGGCTGTTCCTGGAAGAGGGACGGGTTGCCTTCGATCTATTCGCCCCCCATGCAGCAGCCCTCCTTTCTCGATGCGGCCATCTGGCGCCTATGGTTGCTGCAACCCATCCACTGATTATTGTCGACGAGGCACAAGACACCGGCACTTACGCGTGGCGTTGCGTGCAGTTGCTGGGGAGCCAAGCTCAAATCGTCTGCTTGGCGGACCTAGAGCAACAAATATTCGACTTCCTGCCAGGTGTCGGGCCGGAGCGCGTGGCAGAAATACGGCTTGCCCTCGTCCCTTTTGAAGTTGATTTGGGGAGCGACAACGGTCGCAGTCCAGACAGCGAGATCTTGACGTTCGCCAATGACCTACTCACTGGACGGCCCCGGGGTTCGCCCTACAAGGGAGTGCAACAGATCCCTTATAAGCCCGGGAAGGACTTGAACTGGAATCGGTTGCTCCGTAGATCGATCAAGTGGATATTGGATGCCACTGTGGCCGAGGGCCGGACAAGGCCCGAAACGATTGCAATTTTGACGGACACAGCCGGGAACGCGCTACAAATATCGAAGGCACTTAGCGGGATTGGTGATGCCAACATCGGGAAGGAGGTGCCTCACAAGCTGCATTTCGACGAGGCTGAAGCGCTGTTAGTCTCGCGCCTGGTTGCCTATCTGCTTGAGCCAAAGCATCCCGACGCACGTGACAAGGACATAGCCACATGCATGGAGATGCTGGCCGCAGCAAAGAGAGCAACGGGCATGGGTAAGAAGGAAACGCAAGTGCTGCTCAAGCAGTCGCTTGAACTGCGAGCGGGTAAGAAGTCGCGAGCCGGCATCGTGCAGGCGCTCCGCGACGTTCTCGTCCGGCTCGACACCGAAGGGTTCACAGGCAATCCAGCCGCTGACTGGATTTTTGTAAAGCGAGCGCTCCGAGAGACACATCACGCTGATCTGCAGCGCGCGGTGCGACAGCTCGACTATGTAGTGGCATTCAAGCGGGGGCATCGGATCTCGGCAGGATTGGCGGACGAATGGCTTCGCAACAACGCATACACTCGAGCACGAGCTGTGCTCGACATGGCCTTGTCCCAAGAACAAATTTTGGATAGCATCGAGCTATTAACTGGGCTGCATGTGATGAACGTGCACAAGTCGAAGGGTAAGCAATTCGACGCAGTTATCCTTGTTAGGCAGGCTCGCCACATCGGAGCAAAACAAACAGTCTCCAGCTTCGTGTGGCGTGACGATCAAGAGCCGTACACAAAGAGTCGCAGGATCGTCCGGGTCGCCGCGAGCCGAGCACGACATCAACTCGTTGTTTTAAACCCCTACTTCCCCGATTGCCCGCTGCTGAAGGGCCACAAGCTTGCCTGATCAAGTGGCCGACCGTTGATCCTGGTGTTCGTCGTGTCGAGGTCTGCATGCCGTGGGGTAGGACCGGCACTGCCTTGTTCCGTGGCCGCTGCGCCGCCGCCTCCGATGAACCTCCAAATGCCTGAGCTTTGTAGCGTCATTCCCCTCTATTTGCCGGATTGTTCTCCGCGCCCGAGGCTTGCGGTCGAATCGAATCGGGACCGCCCTACATTTTTCGAAGAATCGCCCCTAAACGAAATATTTCACATGTACAATCCATTTTAACGAAACCGAACATGAGGCTTACCGTGGATCTGACGACTGAACAAACCATTGAGGGTTTACTGATAGAGCATATTCCCAGAGACCTCCTTTTGGCTGTGGAAGAGGCGCTCTTGGTAGGTGCCCATCGGGCATTTTCCGCTGCCAAGGGAATGCATGAGGGACACCTTCCTGCGGTCGTGGGGCAATTACGGCATTTCCATATGAATGAGGCCTTCGAAAGGGCACTGTCTGCAGTCGGCGCATCCCCTTCACAGTTGAAGGGGAATCGTATCGTCACCGGCACCACAGGAATTCTCACTCTCGCCCGATTCAACACTCGAGTTGGCGTCTGGACCAACGGTCGACGAAGCGAAACTAGGAGACAAATGTCCATGGCAAATCAAGCGGTCGAGCCGCTGGTCCAACCTGGCCTTTTTGGAACTTTCACACCACCAACGCGGGCAGTGGCATTTTTTGTCGCTTCGTTCGCCGACTCGATATGTATCACGCCTGAGATGCCGGTCTCCATTCATCTTGCTGTACCCGATAGGCACATGCGCGCTTGGCTTTGCAAAGAGTCTCTGACTGAATTTCTAAAGCGATACGACATGCCGGTTGCGATTGAGCCCGATCTCGCGCTGCCGAAGTTGAAGAAGAACGTTGGCGGGCAAAAAAATACCGGGACAGCGCAATGAGCCGAGGTGGTGTCCAGTCTTTTCAAAAGGACCGTCTCGTCCAGGCGCTTGCTGCGCGGCGTCTGACACAGGCGCAGCTGGCTTCGATGGTTGGTGTATCACCGGCTACTATTAGCAAGTGGCGTGCGGGGACTCAAGCGCCTGAGCGGGATGCGCTCGAGCGGCTTGCGGGGGTTATTAACGTGTCCCCCGATTGGTTCACCCGCCCCATGACTGCGAAGGTTTCGCCCCCGTTATTTCGGAGCAACGCCTCGGCCCACGTTGCCGCGCGAGCTATGCTCGAGGCGCGGATGGAATGGAGTCAAGATCTTGCGTTGGAACTGAGCGAATTCGTTGACTATCCAGAGGTGAACCTGCCCACTCGGTTCTATAGGAATCCCGAAGAAATCACGGCCGAAGACATCGAACTCGCGGCCGGCGAGTGCCGCGACCTTTGGCGCCTGGGCCGATCCCCGGTGCAGGACTTAGCTCTGGCGGCTGAGGGAGCGGGCGTTATTCTCGTTCGTGAAGAAACCGGCATCGCTCAAATCGAAGGCCTTTCCGCTTGGAGCTCGGCATTACAACGGCCTTTCATTCTGCTGTCTGCCGACAAGGACAACGGCTATCGTAGTCGCTTCGACTTGGCGCACGAATTAGGGCATCTAGTGTTGCACCGGCATGTGGAACGGCCGACTGAACGAGATAGGCATAAGCTGCTTGAGCAGCAAGCGCACCAATTCGCCGGCGCTCTTTTGCTGCCCGCCGAGACCTTTGCTCGCGAAGTTCGAGTTCCCCCCACTCTTGATGACCTACTTATCCTGAAAAAGCGTTGGGGAGCATCAGCAGCGGCGATGATCATGCGTTTGCGCGCTTTGGATCTGCTGGAAAAAGACGAGGCCCTCACGCTATTCAAACGTCGATCGGCGAGATGGGGCGCAAAGTCAGAGCCTAACGATCTCGATCGTCCGCCTGAGAGGCCGAGGCTGCTTCTACGGACGGTAAATCTTTTGGTCGATGAAAACGTGATGCCTTTGGACGCGATCCCGCGGCACATTGGCTTGGCAGCCAACGACGTTGCGGCCCTTGCGGGCCTTCCGCGGAATTACTTCGAAGGAAAGAATAACGTCGTCCAGCTCGCAAAGCTAAGGACATTGCAGACAGATTCTTCGCCTACAGAGAACGCACAAAATAATGTTGTTCAGTTTAGGTCTCCATTGAAGTCCAGATGATGAGAGGTAGCAGTGTCTAAAAATCTGAAACAAACATCCCCGCAGATCGCAAAGCTGGCTGCGGAAGTGCTGCAGAACGACGCGTCGTCCAGGATTGCAAAGCGACTGGCAGCATCGGCCTTGTCACAGCACGGCTCGAGTAAGCAGACCGGTGCGGAAACGGAAGATACGGCTTCGAAGGCATTAGCCGACAAACGCACGTCGGTCAATACCAGGAAGCTGGCGGGGACGGTGTTATCGCAAGCGAATAAGAAACGCTGACTTCCTCCGTCTCAATCAAACTCGCTCGTCCTCTCCCCGGAGGCAAGAATCGGAACGGGAGTATATCGGTGATGACAGAGTGAGAAAAAGTTTTTGACGGTATTTTTGACGGTATTTTTCGGAGCGTAATAAGACAAGCCCTTTGTTCATGCGGCTTTCAGCCAGATGTTCAATTGAACCTATCACCACCAGGACACTAAGGCCCTAAGTACTTGAAAACCAAGGACTTAGGGCTTTTTTATTTGCCGCGCCACAGCGGACCACTCAACTCACTCCTCCTGCCACCCGAGACAGCCTTGAGCAGGAACCTGGTTCCAGAAGCCAGAGATTCGGCGACGCTGTTTGTCGCCAGATCACGCGACTTGGGCCAGACGACTTGCCAGAACGGCCGGATACGGTTTCTCCAATAGTCCTCCCGCTGATCTCCAGCCCCCTCTAGAGCTTGTGCTAGAGCCTGAGCAGCTTCCTGCAGTCCCTCCTGGGATAGCGCATCGAAGGCAATACGGAAGTCCTCCTGCGTATATTCATCCAAGGGTTCAAGCTCCGCATAGGTCAGGAACACTGCGAACTGGCGGCTGTGCTCGCCAAGGTCGGCATGGTGGCCAGCGGTTTCAAGGAACTGTGGCTTAAATGCAATCAACAATGGCCGGAACAGGCGTGGCGACCAAAGGAATCCCTCCCACGCCGACTTTGCCTCCGCCGGATTGACCGTCCATTGGAACAACGGCAACAAATGCCCCTCCGTCCAGGATCGATCAACACGAAAAAGCGCGATCAGCCTTGAAGCCAGCAACAGCCTGCCGCGGCGGAATCGGTCTACCTGGGTATCGCAGAGCTGGGTGAAGAATGCCTCAATATCGGCGGGCAGTTGATCGTTCGGCGCACTGTTGAGCCACAGATTGAGCAGCGCCTGGGTGACATGCCCAATCGGATGTTTGATGGCCTCGGTGACTGGCTGCTGGATCGGCGCGCCATTGCGCGCCATGCCGGTACCAGAGTCGAGCGGCTGGTCCATGACACGACGACACAGATTGAGCAAGATCGTTTGGTGCCGCTGGATGGATTTGGATACAGTCTCCAACCACCACGTTGCGGAGTCGGGATTTCAAGCGGCCGGGGATCCATTTGGGCGCACCCGTCTGGACGAGCAACAGTATATGCGACCCGGAAACAAATCATTGCAAACCGGTCAGCAAGAAAATTACCCTCCACGATTGCTGAGGGATTACGTGTTTAGCCTCGTAGGCCTGCACCAGGGTGGCCAGGATGTCGAAACGATCCCCCTCCGGCGTACCCGGATCAGGATCCGAACTCATCAGGGCCGTCCCGGCTGACGCCCGATTCACGACTAGCGCGTCAGGTCGGCGTCCGTGGACGCCGTGCCAGTGCATCACAACGCGCGGCATCCAGCCGATGTCCGGCTTGACGGTAGCACGCGGCCGCAGCAGTGAAGCGTGCGATAGCGTCGTCTTTGCCTTGACTCCGGTTTGCGGCGATGTGCCCCAGGACCTCGTCATGAGCCGCATACCAGGCAGGCAGTCGCATCACGACGTTAGCCAGGTAGGCGCACTGCGCCTCATGCTGCTCGGCGAGGTCTAGTTCGCCAGCCCGAGCCGCGGCAATCGCTGCCGGCACCGCGAAGGTGATGCGACACCCCGGACAGGTTTCCAGCGGGCCGCGTACCGATTCGCTGGCATCTTCCATCACGTGCAATGCGGCGACGGGATCATGGGCGTGCAGGTTGATGCGGGTGCCGTAGATGCGGTCCAGCAAGTGAAAGCCGATGTCGGTCTGGCGGGCCAGGTCGAGCGCCTCGTCAACCAGGTCGCGCGCCTCGTCATGCCGGCCTTCATGCAAGGAAAGTTCGGCCAGGCGCTGGAGGGAAAGCGCCTCGCCCACCGGCCCGCCGATTGCCCGATGCAGCCGCGCGCCTTCGCGCAGGTGGATACGGGCGGCTGCCAGGTCGCCGGCAAGCCACTCCGCTTCGCCGCGCAAGGTGACGCCGAACGCATGGCCGCGCGCCGCGCCCAGGCGCTGCGCTTCTGCCGATATGGCCTGGGCAAATTCAATCACGTCGGCATAGGGACGCGCACCATACAGGAAGCGTTGCGTGATGCACAGATGACCGTCGAACACCCGCACCGCCAGGTGGGGGACATGGCTGGTTTCTTGCAGGTCGGCCCAGACGCTGCGATGCAATTCGCCGCGTGCGTGCGCGGCGGCGGCCTGCGCCCAGGAGGCAATGACCAAAGCGCTGGTGTCGCCCGACTCCAGCGCCAGCCGGCGCGCCACTGCCGCCTTGGCGGTGCCCGTCGCCGGATCGGCCACACCCAGCGCGGCTGCGCCACTGTAGGCCAGCGCTTCGCTCAGCAGACCATCGACCGACGTCGGCCGGATGCCTTCCAGCGCCAGCAATGCCCCCTTCGGATCGCCCTGCTTGACTTGTGCCAGTGCCGCTTTGGCCCGCAGGTTATGGCTGCCTGGCTCGCCTGCTGCGTCCGCCGCGCGCCGGTAGGCTCCCATGGCGCCCGGGTCGCCCATCGCGTCCAGCGACTCGGCACGCAAGCGCAGCGCGTCTGCGTGGTCCGGCTGGAAGGCCAGCAAAGGTTCAAGATGGCGCAAAGCGTCGCTGAAAGCAGCCAGCCGCACAGCCTGGCTGGCGGCAGCCAGTTGCCACGGCATCGCATCGCGACGGTTGCCGCCTTCCAGCCAATGCCGGGCCACCAGGGCCGGGGGCGCATCCATTTCAGACAACTGCGCGGCGATCTGCCGATGCATCTTCAGGCGCCGGTGCAGTGGCACCTGCTCGATGAGTGCCTGCCGCACCAGTTCATGCCGGAAGCGATAGCCGCTGGCCGAGAGCACCAGCGCGCCCGCCTCCAGCGCACTGTCAAGCGCGGCGAATGCCGGCACCTCCGCCAGGACAGCCAGTGCCTCCACGATGTGGAGGTCAAGCGCATCGCCACTCAATGCCAACCAGCGCAGCAGCACCAGTGCATCGACCGGCACATCACACAAGCGCTCGGTGATGGCTTCGGCAGTGCTGCCCGGCAGTTGCCGCTTGTGGTCTGCGGTAGCACAGCGCGCCAGTTCGATGGCGGCAAACGGGTTGCCTTCCGCCGCCTGCACGATGCGTGACACCACTTCCTCGGGCTGCGGCGCTTTCAATGTGCTGGTGACCAGACGACGGCTCTCGTCGTCGTCCAGAGGGTCGAGGTCGATAGATTGCATGACACCGGCACGCTGAAGGCGCGCAAGGCTGCGCGCCAGCGCCGTGCTGGCGGCCACCGGCCGCGTCGCCAACAACATGCAAACCGGACCACCGACGACGGCCAACTGCATCAGCACATCGACATCGGCGTCGTCGATCAGGTGGCCGTCGTCGACCAGCAGCAGGATGTCTGCACCCTGCGCCGCGGCCAGCAGCAAGCGCCGCACCGCGCCCACCACCTGGTGCCGGCCAAGCGGGCCGAGCGGCATTGTTGCCGGCGCGGCCAGTGGACTGAGCAGCGACAACACGGTACGCGCCGGCCCGCCGATGCGGTCAAGCAGCGAGCGGTCATCCAGGATCAGGCGTTCGGCCAGCGAGGCGATGGCGCCATAGGCCCCGCCGGTCTCGGCTGCGTCGGCACGAAGCACAGTCCAGCCGCGCTCCCGCGCCTGTGAAGCAATTTCGCGGCACAGGGCGGTCTTGCCGATGCCTGCCGGCCCCCGCAATACGATGCCGCCCGGCCGCCCGGTGCGCGACATGGCCATCCACGCGGGACTTTTGCCAGCACCTGCACCCGTCCGACCAGCGCTGGCCCGGCGGTTTGCAAGCCAGCAACGCAATGCGCATAGAGCGCCTCGGTCTGCGCGTCGGGCGTGACGCCGAGCGCATTGCGCAATTGCGCATACCAGCGCAACGCCGCCGCGCGGTTGCCAGCGTCAATTTCACGTTGCATCAATGCGCGGTGGGCCGGCTCATCGGTGGGCTCCTGCTGCACCAGCCGCTCCCATTGGGCGCTGGCTCGAAGTAGATCCAGATAAAGCGCCGACAGACGTTCGCGCGCAGGCTCGGTCCAGTCTTCGTAGCGGCTGCCGGGCAGCAAGTCCCCTTGATAGAAGCCGGCCGCACTGACGCTGGCGGCGGCGTCGTGTCGAGCCAGCGCAGCCAAAGCATGCTGCTCGAATACCTCGATGTCTACCGACACGGGCCGATCCGGCCACAGCACCAGTTCACCCGCATGCTGCAAGATGCTGTCGTGCCGGCCCAAGGCCTGGCGCGCATGGTGCAGGGCCTTGCGCAGGTTGGCCGCGCCGGCGTCCGGATCGAGTTGCGGCCACAAGGCGTCAATGACGAGATCGCGCGACAGGCGGTGGCGTGGTTGCAGGCTGAGCAATTGCAACAGGTGGGTTGCGCGCAGGCTGGGCCAGCGCTCGGCGGCGATCTCGACGCCGTCAACGGCGACCGCGAAGCGGCCGAGCAAAGCGACTTCCAGCCGCGCTGGCTGACCCGGTACGTTGCCAGTCGCCAGCGAGGGCACGATGGTATCCATGGCCTGTAGTGTGCCGGCCGAAGGCCGATTTCCGCAATAGAAAATCCGAGGAACGTTTGAGGAACAACACTGGTACATGCTTCAGTCCAGCAAGCCAATACCGGCCTGCCAGATCCTGAAGGAGCAAAAAATGAGCGCTCGCGAAATGCAGGTCCCCTTATCCGCCCATGGGCCTGCCATCCTGACCTTGCCGGATCCATTGACGCCCGATGCCCTGCACTCCCTGGAAACCTCGCTCGCCACGGTTCTCGGCACGCTTAGGGCGGAAGTGTGCGGCGGATCGATTGATGCCGGACAACTTGAGTACGCATCGTGGATGCCGCAACTGAGCCATTAAACGCCTGCCTGTACCGGCGAATGGGCGGCGCGGCGGGCATTGCCACCATGGTCGATGGCATGGTCGACCGCCACGCAGCCAACCCCTTGCTGGCGAGGCGGTTTCGCGACTGCGACCTGCCGCAACTGAAAGCGCAGAGTGTGGCGTTTTTCAGTACCTGCCTCGGAGCATCCTGCCCTGCGGATCGAAGCAACTCGTCACTGGCCCATGCCGGCATGCAATTCGACGGCGTCGAGCTGGCCGCGGTGATCGAGGACATTGGGTTGACGCTGGAGGAGAACGGCCTGGATGCAGCCGATATCGCCGCATTGACGGCGCTGTTGTCCCCTTCTCGCGTCCATCACCCAAGCGAACAAGCCAGGGAACACGAACAATTTCGACATGACTTGCGAACCGGCGAGGCCAATGCGGCCTCGCGCCAATCAAACAAGGAGACAGACATGAGCCAAGCCACCACCACTACGTTGTATGACCGCCTGGGCCGTCGCGATGGCATCACGCGCATCACCCGGGAACTGATCAAGAACCATCTCGCCAATCCGCTGGTCAACCGTCGGTATGCGCAAATCGAGGACATGGATCGCGTCGAGCGCAACGTGATCGATTTTTTTTGCGCAGGCGCTGGCGGACCGGAAACCTACCACGGCAAGGATCTGGTCGCCACGCACCGCGGCATGAACGTCAACGAACAGGAATTCGTTGCGGTGATCGACGATGCAATGGCAGCACTGGAGACCTGCGACGTCGATTTGTCCACCCGCAACGAAGTACTGGCGATACTTTGGTCGATGAAGGCTGAAGTAATCAGGATCTGACCGAAGAACTGCCGCTGTGAAGATAGCCGGCAATGGCCAAGGCATCGAAACGAGACCCGGAAAGCAAAAAGCCCTTGAGGAATCAAGGGCTTTGCGCACTTTACGAAATCACTCGCTCACACGCCAGCTTCCCGCCAAATCAGGGATAACGCGGTTCGCGCGAAACGCCCGGCAACAGATTCATAGGCGGCGCTCACGACCACGGCGCCACGCCAGGTTTTCTCAGCGTAGGCGGCCGAGCGCTCCAGCACCTCCAGTCGTACGCGATAGCTCGCTTTCTCAGGCGCCAACTTGCCTTCTGCCTCCCGTACCTCGACAGCGCCACCGAATTGTGCCGCCAACACACCGGCATCAAGCAAATGCGTCGCGTCCCGATCGATCTCCACGACCCGTAGCTTGAACACAGTGCCGGCTCGACCGTCGGGATAAAAACGGGCGCCGTCCCCTACCGTGACACGGTGCACCACGTCTTCGCTCGCATAGCATTCGACATACCATGCGGCGCTGCTGATCACCGTGCCGATCTGTTCATTGCGTGACATCCAGGCGCCCGCCTTGATGTCCGGATCTGCGAGCCGGAAGCGACCGTCGACGAGCGCAATGGGTTGGTATTCGCGCTTTTGCAGTTGAAGGCTGTGAAGCGTGGTGCCCGCTGTGCGCAACTGCCCTTCCCTCACCTTCAGCCGTGCTCGTTGTTCCGGGTCGAAAGCGGACAAGGAAATCTCCGAATCGAAGCGCGTGATGCGGCTTTGAACCGCCAGCAGCCGCTGGTCGATGCCCTCGCTGCTCATGCGCAGCAAGGGCGCACCGGCCTTGACCTGCGCGCCATCGGCGACGTGCAGCGCTTCGAGCTGGGAACCATCTCGTGCATGGACCGCAAAACCCTCGCCCGGATACAGGAGTCCGGAAACGCGCACCGGCGCCGGCAAAGGAACCCATGCCATTGCCAGCAACAGCACGGCAATTGATGCCGAGAGCCAACTGCGTGCACGCTTGCGGATCAGCGAGCGATTGGCGTGTCAGGGTGGTCTGCTCACGGATCGCCGAAACGATCGCTGCAGCATCCGACAAAGACCAGTTGGCCAAGATTTCGAACGTCATCCAGTCCAGTTGGAAGTAAAGGTTGCGCACCGGGTCGTGCAAGGTCCAGGCAGGCTGGCCATTGCGCAGGTTTGAGGCTTGGTAGAGGTTTGCTTCTTGTGGTTAACGGAGAGTACCCGGCACGCCCAATCACGGCTTCAACAGCCTGAACTGGACCAAAGATCGCTCGAATGCGTTGCAGGCTCTCATCCTGGCAATCACCCCATCAATATCCTGATAATCAAAAGCGGCAGTCCAGTCCTGGATTTTCTGCATTGCGGCGATATAAGGAGCCGCGTTCCCCTCGCGCGTCAAAACTCGCAGGCAGTCCAGGTATTCCTCGCGGAAAAGCGTCGGAATGATGATGCGACACGCTCCGACAACCGAAAGCTCTGCATTCATGACCAGTCGTGCCAACCTGCCATTCCCATCCGTGAAGGGGTGAACCTCGGACACTAGGAACATGGCCAGCAAGGCTCGGGCGGTGCCAGCGGGAACTGAGGGCAGAATCCTGGACCCCTCGATGAGCGTGCCTCGAACCAGCTTGGGAACTACGAATTCGGTGTTGCCCGCCCGATTGCTTTTGACCTTGAATTCACCTGGGCTTACCTCGGGGCGTTCGGCCATCTGGTCTGCGTGCCTTGCGCGCAACTGGGCCAGGACGGGCTCGCCGGATGACAGCGTCTGGTTCACCCAGGCGGGACTCAGTGCCTGGCGACAAACCCCCATGATGTCGTGCGAATCCTTGGGCCTGTCCTCGATCGGCTTTCCGTCCAGCACGAAACCTCGGGCTTCCTGCACATCAAACTCGGTCCCCTCGATGAAATTCGAAAAATAGGACTCGAGGAAAGCGAAGTTGGTACGTGCCTGGCTGGTAGGGGCGACCATCGCCGGCTGGCGCAGAGGAGTGGCGCGCAACTCAGCAGCCAGCTTCTCGAACAGTGCGAGCCTGTCCGGGTCGTAGGGCACAGGGGCGGTGCGGGCCTTGCCTGCCACGGTCGTCAGTTGCGAGACCCGCGTTCCAAGGATACTTCCCACCAGGGAGTCGAGCACCATGAACTCCCTCTCAAACCCAAGCGTCGGAGCCAGTGCTCGGGCAGATTCACGCAACCGGGAAAGCGCATCTTCCCCGCGGGAATCGCAAATATTCAGCAAGCGGGCTTCCACAGCCTCACGGCCAGCCGATTTTTTCACGGGGCCCCGGCTTGACGTCAGGTTCTCCAGCAAAAGGCGTGGCTCTGAGGGGAAATACAGGTCTCTGCCTTGCATTAGCATGTCGCCCGCCTGCTTTGCAGCGCCCTTCAGGACAGAAACAGTCAGGCCAGGCAACGCCAGAATGCGTTTGTAGGTATGACTGAGGTAGACCACGCCGTCCACGGGCACACCGCCGTTAAATGCGCTTCGGTAGCCGAAGATTGCCCCCGGGAAAAGAGCAGCGAGCACCCGGATGCGGTCGCGGGCGATCAGTGCCGGCCAGTCCTCCGGCGGCCGGTTGGTGGCAATGCCTTTGGCGATGAGCGCAAGGTCGCCAGCTTTGAGCCTGCGCTGGACCGCCCGGATCCGGGCGCCGTCCATCTCCGCATAGAGCAGGAGAGAGTCATCCTGCCCTGTCGTGTTTTTCGCTGCTAATTTTGTGCTCACGGCGAGTTTGTCGTGTTTTTGAGTTTTTATAATACATCTTTGTCGCGTTTTTGTGTGTTAATTTACAGCAATGACACGCCCCATGATGAGTCGACTTCTTCATCGGGCGTCCATTTTGTCGTCTTTTTCGATGCCAATTTCCATTCCCGGGACGATTTGTCGTGTTTCTGAACTTTAAAAATGCAATATGTCGCGTTTTTGATCCAAAACAGCACAACAAGTGCCGATCCCCGCAGGGCCAGGTAGCAATACTTGGCCACCCGGCGCGCCCGACGGCCGGAACAAAACTTCCCGTTTGACAACGCCATGAAGAAAATATAAATTCACCCCTAGTTTTTCGGAATAACATTCCGAATATCGGAAATTTAAATCGCCGGAAAACCGCAGTGCCATCGACACCCCCGAAAAAATTGCCCCCTCCCGCTTCGGCGACGAAAGACCTCAGCCTGTCAGTCCTGAAGGCATCGCAATTGCTGACGCTGGTAGGCGACAGCGAAAATGGCACCACGCTGAAAGATCTTGCCAAGGCGACCGGGTTTGGCACGACGGTTTGCCATCGCATGCTGGCAACGCTGGAGATCGAGCGACTGATTGACAGGGATCCATCGAGCGGCCGTTACAAGCTCGGCCTGGGCATGCTGGCGTTTGCTCACAAGGTGCAGAGCCGCCACCCGCTTACGCTGCAGGCCGCAGATCTGGTTGCAGAGACGGTCCGCCATACCGACGACATAGCACTGCTGATGGTTCGCGACGGTGACGAGGCGGTCTGCATTGACCGCAAGGAAGGACGCTATCCCCTGCGCTCCTCCGGGACCCAGGTCGGCACGCGCCTGCCTTTGCACTGTGGCGGCGGCCCGCAGGCCATCCTTTCGTTCTCTCCCGACTCGTACATCGACCACTATCTCAGCACAAGCCCACTGGAAAAGCGTACCGCAAAGACGCTGACCGACCCCAAGCTGATCAGGGCGCAGATCGCAAAGACCCGCGCGCGCGGATACGCCGTCGGCAATCAGGATCTTTTTGAATACGTGGTCGCGATCGGCGTGCCTATTTTTGCCGCCGACGGCGCACTGCTGGGATCGATCAGCATAGGCGGGTTGGTGCAGCGCTATGACAACAAACGAATCAAGGAGGTGGGCGAGTGGCTCGCCGCCTCGGCACAAAAAATATCGGCCAGCCGCAAATAATTTCAACAAGCTGTTTTTTACCCGAAGGAGGGTGGTGATGAGACGATTTACCCTTGCTGCAAGCTTGGCAATCCTGTCCGCGTGCTTTGCGGGCCCTGCAGCGGCGCAAAAAAGCGCAGACACACTGAGGTGGGCGAGCACGGCGTCGATTACGGCCGTTGATCCCTATTTCAACGCCCACCGTGAGGCGATGATCGTGAACGGCCAGCTGGTGTGGGACACCTTGGCCTACCGCGACCCGGGCACTGGCGAATACAAGCCGCTGCTGGCAAAGTCATGGCGCTGGCTCAACGATGTGACCATCGAATTCACGCTGCGTGACGACGTCAAGTTTCACGACGGAATCGGGCTGACGGCGGACGACGCCGTCTATACGCTCAACTATGTTTCCGACCCCAAGAACAAGGTCAACGTCCAGAGCAACGTCAACTGGATCAAGAATGCGGAAAAGACCGGGACTCACACCTTCAAGCTGAACCTGAAAGCCCCGTTCCCGCCAGCATTTGAATACATTTCCAGCCTGCTTGCGATTCTTCCAAAAGATTTCTTCGGCGCGGGCGGTGTCGCCGGCGGCAACGGCCGGCTGGTGGGAACCGGCCCCTATCGCCTGACCAGCTTCGTTCCTGGATCGACCATCGATGTCGAGCGCTTTGACGGTTATTTCAGCGGCAGTCCGAAGGGCAAGCCCGCGATCAAGAAAATCCGCTACCGCGTCATACCGGATAACTCGACCCAGATGGGCGACCTGATGAGCGGCGGGCTGGACTGGATGTGGTACGTACCACCAGACCAGGCCAAGCGGCTTTCCGAGGTAAAGAAAGTAAACGTGCAAGCGGCCGAAACAATGCGTATCAGCTTCCTGTCGTTCAATACGCGGGAAATGGCAACGCCGAATCCGATGCTCAAGCCCAAGGTGCGCGAAGCAATCGCCCATGCGATCGACCGGGACAAGATCACGAAATTCGTTGTCGGAGCCGGCTCAAGCACACCAAAGTCAGGCTGCTACAAGACCCAGTTTGGCTGCCGCCAGGACGTCAAGCAATTCAACTATGACCCGGCACTGGCCAAGAAGCTGCTGGCCGAAGCGGGCTACCCCAACGGACTCACGATCGAGCTGACCGCATTTCGCAGCCGGGAATGGACCGAAGCGGTCGCCAATTACCTTAATGCCGTCGGCATCAAGACCAATATCACTTTCCTCCAGTACGCAGCGGCTTTCGAGAAAGTCACGAACAACAGCGCTCACTTGTACCTTGGCGACTGGGGTTCGTATTCGATCAACGACGTTTCCGCAATCCTGAACAACTTCTTCACCTTGTCACCCAATGACATGGCACAGGACAAGGAACTCGCGGGCTGGCTGCGCGCGGCATCGGCAACGGTCGACCAGAAAACCCGCAAGGTGAACTATGACAAGGCCGTCGCCAAGATCGCTTCCGAGATCTACTGGCTGCCGCTTTGGGTGCACCCGGTTGTCTACGCCACTGACACCAACCTCGACTTCCGTCCATTTTCTGACGAAAACCCGAGATTGTTCCTCACCCGCTGGAAATGATCAGGGGCTAGCACGACATGTGGATCTATTCGCTGAAGCGCGTCCTCATCGGGGCATTGGTGATGCTTGCCATCTCGGTGCTGACTTTCGGATTAACCAATGCAGCGATGGATCCGGCACAGGCGATCGCCGGCAATGGGGCGACCGCCGGTGATGTCGAGGCAATCAGGATTGCCTACGGCTTCGACAAGCCGGTGGCGACCAGGTATGTGCAATGGCTCAAGGGGGCGCTGTCGGGCGACCTCGGTGAGTCGTTCCGCCAGAAGCGCCCTGTGGTAAGCGTCATTGCCGAGCGCCTTCCTGTCACGATGGTGCTTGGCACGGCGGCCCTTCTGTTTGCCATCGTGCTTGCCCTGCCCTTGGGCATTGTCGCGGCCTTGCGGCCCAACTCATGGATCGACCGGTTCGCGATGGGGCTGGCGCTGGTGGGCCAGGCAATGCCGACCTTCTGGTTTGCGCTGCTCGGGATCGTGCTTTTCAGCGTCACGCTCGGATGGCTGCCGGCATCCGGCGCAAACGACTGGAAAGGCTTTGTCCTGCCCGCAATTGCCCTGGGCTACTACGCGGCGCCAACCCTGATGCGTCTCACGCGCGCAGGAATGCTGGAGGTGCTCGAGGCGGACTACATCCGGACCGCACGCGCCAAAGGCCTGAGCCGATCCTCCGTGATCATCAAGCATGCCTTGCGCAACGCGATACTGCCGGTGGTGGCAGTGGCCGCCGTGCAGCTCGGCTTCATGCTGGGAGGCTCGGTCGTCATTGAAACCATTTTTGCCATGCCGGGCGTCGGCTACCTCGCCTGGGAATCGATTTCCCTGTCCGATTTGCCGGTCGTCCAGGCAATCGTCCTGATGATGGCCGTGCTGTACGTGTTATTGACGCTGGCTTCAGACATCCTCAATGCGTGGCTCGACCCGCGCATCCGGATCTCCTGATTGCGCTCGAAGGAAATCGCTCCGATGCAAACTACCAATCTCGCCGATGCCGGCACGCCCGGCACGGCGACCGGCAAGACCTCTGTAACGATCGGCCTGCCATGGCGCCGGATGCTGGCGCATCGCGGCTTCACATTCGGCCTCGTCGTGCTGGCATCAATGATTGCGATCGCACTGCTCGCACCGTGGATAGCGCCGCATGACCCGCTGGCGCAGGACATCATGAACAAGCGCGTGCCTCCCATCTGGTACCAGTGGTTCTTTGACGATCCGCGCGCCAGCTGGACCCATGTCCTGGGCACGGACAAACTGGGACGCGACTATCTCAGCCGACTGATGCACGGCGCCCGCATTTCGCTGCTGATCGGATTTTCAACGGCATTGATATCCGGCCTGATCGGCACCACCCTGGGCGTTGCCGCCGGTTATTTCGGAGGGCGGGTCGACTTGTTCATTTCGTTCCTGATCACCACGCGCCTTGCGCTTCCGGTGGTGCTTGTCGCGCTGTCGATCGTTGCGCTCCACGGCAGCTCGCTGCTCATCATCATCCTGGTGCTGGGGTTTCTGCTGTGGGATCGTTTCGCGGTAGTGATGCGCTCGGTCACGCACCAGGTCCGCTCGCTCGAGTACGTCACCGCGGCGCGCGCCATCGGTTGCTCGACAACCCGCATCGTATTGACCGAAATCCTTCCTAACGTACTGAGCGCCTTCATCGTGATCGCCACCATCGAGATGGCCAACGCGATCCTGTTCGAAGCCGCCCTGTCGTTTCTCGGACTGGGGGTCGCACCACCCGCTCCCTCATGGGGGCTGATGCTCTCCGAATCGAAGGAGGACATCTTCTTTTCGTCGTGGATGATCACGATCCCGGGCACGGCGCTGTTCATCCTGGTCCTTGCGATCAATCTGCTTGGCGATGGCATCCGCGACCTGGCGGCACCGAAGGGACGGTCATGAGCGCCTTGCTTGAAGTGCGCAACCTGCGCGTCTCGATTCCGCTCGAGGATGGGCTGCTGCGCCCGGTGCGCGGACTGGATTTCTCGGTTCGCAAGGGCGAGACCCTTTGCATAGTCGGCGAGTCCGGATGCGGCAAGTCATTGACGTCGCTCTCGCTGATGCGGCTCCTGCCATCGCGGGCGAAAGTCGAGGCTGACCTCCTGCAGTTCGATGGACAGGACCTGTCGTCCCTTTCGGAAGCACAGATGAACGAGATCCGCGGCAACCGGATGTCAATGATCTTCCAGGAGCCGATGACCAGCCTCAACCCGGCCTATACGATCGGGAACCAGTTGGAAGAGGTCTTCCTTCGCCACAATCCGGGCCAGCGCAAGCAAGCCCGCGAGCGCGCCGTGTACCTGCTGGAGAAGGTCGGCATCACTGGCGCCAGTGGCCGCCTGGGACAGTATCCCCACCAGTTGTCCGGCGGCTTGCGCCAGCGCGTGATGATCGCCATGGCGCTCATGTGCGGGCCGCAACTGATCGTGGCCGACGAGCCGACGACGGCACTGGACGTGACCGTCCAGGCACAGACGCTCCGTCTTCTCAAGGATCTGCAGCACGAGTTTCACATGGCGCTGATCCTGATTACGCACGACCTGGGCGTGGTCGCCCGCATGGCGGACCAGGTGGCCGTCATGTATGCGGGACAAATCGTCGAATCGGGAACTGCACAGGAAGTGTTTTCTTCCGCGGCGCATCCGTACACGCGTGGCTTGCTGGACTGCATTCCCATACCCGGCCGGGTACAGCGGGGCCAGCGCCTGGGTTCGATCCCGGGGATCGTCCCCTCGTTGATTGGCGATCTGCGCGGCTGCGCATTCGCCAATCGCTGCGGCTTCGCCCGGCCAGAATGCCGGGACAGCGAGATTCCGGATCGCGTCCGCTCGCCCGGCAATCGGTACCGATGCCTGTTTGAGCCGTCCGAACGAGAAACTCGCCTGCCGATTGCCGCAAATTCGCCCGCACCAACGCTTTGACATGAAACCAGATCTGTCACCTCCCCTTCTGGAAGCACGCGACCTCGAGCGCCGCTTCGACATGCCCCGGACATTTTTCGGGCCCAAGCGAACCTTGCATGCGGTAAATGGCGTCAACCTGAGCGTGAAACGCGGCGAGACACTGGCGCTGGTTGGCGAATCCGGCTCCGGAAAGACCACCCTGGCCCGCATGCTGCTGGGCTTGCTCGCTCCCACTGCCGGGCAAGTGATCTTTGGCGGTGTTCCCCTTGCCGGCCAGGACCGGATCGCCACTGCCCGCCGGATCCAGCCCATATTCCAGGACCCCTACTCTTCCCTGAATCCGCGCAAGACCATCGAATCGATCATCTCGCTGCCGCTGCGCGTGCACCGTGTCGGCGATACGGCATCCCAGGCGAAAGCTGTGCGCGACATGATGGAACATGTCGGCTTGCCTGCCCGGCTGGCGAATGTCACACCCAACCAGTTATCAGGAGGGCAGCGGCAGCGTGTTGCCATTGCCCGGGCCTTGATCATCAAGCCGGAACTGGTGATCTGCGACGAGCCCACGTCTGCCCTCGATGTGTCGGTCCAATCCCAGATCCTGAACCTGCTGCAGGACTTGCAAAGAGAATTCGGCCTCACCTATCTGCTGATCACGCATAACCTTGCCGTGGTCGAGCACATCGCCACCCGCGTTGCAGTCCTTTACCTCGGCCGCATCGTCGAGGAAACCGACACGCAATCGCTTTTCAGCAATCCGCGGCACCCCTATTCCAGGGCCTTGCTCGATTCGGTATTGACCCCCGAACCCGGACTTGGTCTTCCCAAGGACACGCTGGGCGTGATGTCGCCGGGCCCCATGAATCCACCATCCGGCTGCCGTTTTCATCCGCGCTGCCCGGCGCGCATGGAGAAATGCGTCCAACAGGCTCCCGCCCGCATGACCAGTGCGGGCTCGGTTATCGAATGCCATCTTTACGCCGGTGACGCCAATGCCACCCTCGTCCCGTTCCCAAAGAAAGGAAGCTGAATGTCCAACAACAGAAAGGCCATCGTCGTCACGGCCCAACCCGAAGCAACTGAAGCCGGTGCAGACATATTGGCGGCGGGCGGAAACGCCGTCGACGCGGCAATTGCGGTCGCCCTGGTCCAGGGAGTCGTCGATCCGCTGATGGCCGGCATTGCCGGCTTTGGCAGCATGGGTCTCTACATGCCGGGAACCGGCCAGCACAAGTATTTCGACTTCCACGCGCCCGCCCCCGGCAGCACGCGGCCAGAGATGTGGGAGCACCTCGTCGAATCTGAGGCGCGTGACGGCTACGGGTTCATTCTCAAGGACCGCGTCAATGACATCGGCTACCAATCCATTTGCGTCCCGGCCTCGTTGAAAGCGTATTTCCATGCGCATCAGCGGCATGGCGTGCTGCCGTGGGCCGAGATCGTGCAGCCAGCAATTGAATGGGCCGAGAAAGGCTGGGCCGTCCGGCCGCACGTCCACTACTTCTGGTCGGACGAAGGCCAGATGGGCCGCGTGCCAACGCCGGAGCGCATCGCCTATTCGGCCAGCGGCCGTGCCCTTTACTGCCGGGAAGATGGCTCGCCCAAGCGCGTCGGCGATATCGTCATCAATCGCGATCTCGGCAATACATTGCGATTGATCGCAGCCGGCGGCTCCGATGTTTTCTACACCGGCGAGATCGCCGAGCTGATCGCTGCCGACATGCAGGCGCATGGTGGGCTGATTTCAAAAACCGACCTGAAAAACTACAAGGTCCTGGAATCCAGTCCATTGTGGGGGAAATACCGGGGCTTCAAAGTCTCGACCAACCAACCGCCGGGTGGCGGCATCATGTTGCTGGAGATGCTCAACATCCTTGAGCACTTCGATCTGCGCGGCATGGGCCACAACAGTCCTGAATACATACGGGTCGTCGCCGAAGCAATGAAAAGGGCGACGGTCGACAAGGACCAGCATGTGGGCGACCCCGCATTTTATGACGTGCCTGTCGCGCGGCTGCTGTCGAAGGAGCATGCGGAGACTGCTGCCGACGAGATCCGCAGGGGACATAAGGCATCCGTTGCACGCATCAACAACGGCTTCCCGTCCAAGGACACCACCCAGGTATGCGTGGTGGACGCCGACGGCAACTGCGTGACGATGACTCACTCGCTGGGCATGCCATCGGGCGTCATCACGGATGGCCTGGGCTTCATGTACAACGGTTGCATGGGCGTTTTCGACCCGCGGCCGGGCCGGGCTGGCTCGCTCGCGCCGGGAAAGGCGCGATTCAGCTCCATCTGTCCGTCAATCGTCTTCAAGGACGAAAAACCTTGCCTGGTAATCGGCGCGCCCGGTGCCACGCAGATCGCCATGGGCGTGCTGCAGGCATGCCTGAATGTCCTCGACTTCGACATGAGCATGACCGAGGCAGTCAGTGCCGCGCGGTTCTCCGCGACCAGTGATGCCATCGACTTGTCGAATCGGGTGCCGTACGCGACCGAGCGCAGCCTTGCTGCCCAAGGCTACCAGACCATCCGCAGCCCCTACCCGTTCGGATTCGCGGCCGTGCACGGCGTCCGCATCGACGGCGACCGCCTCGACGGTGGGGCCGATCCGGGGCACGACGGCAACGCAATCACTGTTGCGCTGTGAAGGCGGCGCCGGGTTCGACAAGCATCAGGCACACGGGGGAAGAAATGAACGTCAACGCTTTGATTGATGGCGAGCTGGTCGCAGGCGAACTCGCCCACGAAGTCATCCTGAACCCGGCCACTGGCCAGGCCATCGCATCGGTCGCCGAATGTTCGCCACAGCAGATTGCCGCGGCGGTCCGGGCGGCACAGGAAGGCCAGCGCAACTGGAGCCGCACCGTACCGCGAGAGCGGGCAGCTGCGCTGCTCGCCATTGCCGACCACCTGGACCAGAACGCGGAAGATTACGCACGACTGGAGTCGCTCAACTGCGGCAAGCCCTACCACCTTGCCCTGGGCGACGAACTGCCTGCCGTGGCGGACGTGTTCCGCTTTTTTGCCGGCGCGATCCGGTGCATGCCGGGCTCGGCAGCCGGGGAATATCTGCCAGGGCATACCAGCATGATCCGCCGTCAGTCGGTCGGCGTGGTCGCCTCGATCGCGCCGTGGAATTACCCCTTGATGATGATGGCGTGGAAAATCGCACCTGCCATCGTGGCCGGCAACGCGGTGGTTCTCAAGCCCTCCGAGATGACGCCCTTGAGCGCATTGAAGCTGGCGGCATTCGCCTCCCAGGTCCTGCCACGCGGTGTCCTCAATGTCGTGACCGGCCGTGGCGCGTCCGCCGGCCAGGCGCTGATCTCGGATCCACGCGTGCGGATGATTTCGCTCACCGGTGACATCGGCACTGGCCGGAAGATGCTCGAAGCAGCGGCAAGCGGCATGAAGCGAACCCATCTCGAACTGGGTGGCAAGGCGCCGGTCATCGTGTTCGACGACGCCGATGTCACCGCGGTCGTGGAGGCCGTGCGCGCGTTCGGCTTTTACAACGCAGGACAGGACTGCACAGCGGCCTGCCGCGTTTATGCAGGGCCGAAGATATACGAGCGGCTGGTGGCCGAACTGGCGAGCGCCGTCTCAGGCATCAGGATCGGCGAGCAGGACGACCCGGCCGTCGAAATGGGTCCGCTGATATCCGCCCGCCACCTTGAACGCGTCGCCGGCTTCGTCGAGCGGGCAGCCGGCCTGCCCCACGCTGAAGTACTGTGCGGCGGCAAGGCCGCCGCAGGTGATGGCTTTTTCTATCTGCCGACAGTGATTGCCGGCGCCCGGCAGCAGGACGAAATCGTCCGTCGCGAAGTATTCGGCCCGGTCGTGACCGTCACCCGTTTTTCTGACGAGGAAGAAGTGATCCGCTGGGCCAACGACTCGGAGTACGGGCTGGCATCGTCGGTCTGGACGCAGGACGTCGGACGAGCCATGCGGGTGGCAGCCGAGCTGGAATATGGCTGCACCTGGGTCAATACGCACTTCATGCTGGTCAGCGAAATGCCGCACGGCGGGATGAAGCAGTCCGGCTATGGCAAGGACATGTCCATGTATGGACTGGAAGACTACACCACGGTGCGGCACGTCATGGTGAAGCACGGATCCAGCCAATAACAGGACTGAAAACAGGACTGAACATGCTGATAACAGGCATAAAGAGCAGGCCGGTCTACGACCAGCTGCACCCGATGGCCGGCGGGACGCATCACATCATCGCCGGCCAGGGAAGCGGAGGGCGAGCCATGCTGCGGCTGCTCGATGACATGTCCGGGATGAACCTGAAGACCACCTTGTTATATTCGCGTGAATCCTTTTCAGGACAGGATTTCCTTTCGCAATTGCAGGCGCAATTTCAGGCGCAATTTCAGGAGCAATTTCAGGAGCAATTTCACGCGCAACTACAGGCGCACCTACAGACGCAACCACAGGCCCAGCCACAGGCACGGCAAGTCAATGAACTGCGTGTCCATGCGTCCAATCAGGAACTGATCGCTGACCTGCAAAGCCTCTTGGGCGCAGCCTTCATGGGAACCCGCTTGTACCTGTCGGGGTCCGAGAGCTTCATCGGCAGGGCCATGCAGATCGCAAGCCTGTTCGACCTGAATCGCGACGAAGTGCTGCGCGAGCACTCCGGCACCCTGGTACGCCGCGTCTGGTGCGTGCACTGCGACACCTTCACGGAAAATGTCACGCAGCGCATCTTCAAGTGCCCGGGTTGCAAGCTGGATCTGGTAGTGCGCGATCATTATTCGCGCCGCCTGGCCGCATTCCAGGCAGTAAAGGCCGACGGCGAAGTCCCCGGGGAACTGCCGGCAGCCGAGGAGCTCGACACATGAGCCTGAGCGCGGGAACCCTTGGCGTATGCGTGACGAAAATCGACGAGGTCAGCCCGGAAATCCGGCGCTTCACGCTGGCATCGCCTGATGGCCGTCATTTGCCATCTTTTTCCGGCGGAAGCCATGTGGTGGTGGTGATTCCGAACGGCGACGCCGCCTTTCGCAATCCCTACTCGCTGATGAGCTCGCCCTATGACACCAGCACATACCAGATTGCGGTACGACGCGACGACCGTGGCCGGGGTGGCTCGATGGCCATGCACCGGCAGGTCAGGGAAGGCGACCTGCTCGAGATCACGCCGCCGGTGAATCTCTTTCCGTTGGTCAAGCAGGCGCGCCTGCACATTTTCATCGCTGGCGGCATCGGCATCACGCCGTTTTTTTCACAGCTCGAAGAACTGCGATTGTCCGATGTGCCATTCGAGGTTCACCTGGCCGTCCGAGGCGCCGCGCATGCGCAGCTTGGCGAGGAACTGGTCGCAATCTTCGGCGATCGTGTTCACCTCTATCGGGCAGACGCAGGACACCGGCTCGACACAGGAGCAGTGCTGGCCCAACGCCCGCTGGGCAGCCACGTCTACGTATGCGGTCCGGACAGCATGATCCAGTCCACGCTCGCCTGCGCCCGGGAAAACGGCTGGACTGACAGCCATGTGCATTACGAACGCTTCCTGCAGCAAAGCAGTGGTGGCGACCCTTTCAGCGTCACCCTGGCGCGCAGCGGCATCACCGTCCATGTTTCACCCGACCAGAGCATGCTCGAAGCGGTCGAAGCTGCCGGATTGGAAATACCCTACTTGTGTCGCGGTGGCGCCTGCGGACGTTGCGAATCCGACGTCCTGGAACTGGAAGGAGAAATCCAGCATGCCGACGACTGGCTATCCAGTGACGAAAAAAGCGCGAACACGAAGATCATGCCGTGTGTATCACGCGCCAGCTGCACCCGCCTGGTCATCGATCGCTAAACTCAGGACGAGAAAATGAACATCAGGTTCAAGCCGGACGAAACCTATCGGGACGACTACACCTACTCCAACAGTGCCGAGTGCATTGCGCGGACACCGTTTCCGTTCCCGGACGACATCTACATGTACTCGATGAACCTGGAGCCGCACGTTCCGGTGGGCGACGGCGCGCTGCGTTTCGCATTCGACATCGACGAGCACTACATCAGCGAATGCCGGGATCGTGCCATCACACTCGACAAGGATCCCGGGATGCATTATGTCTCGGCGCCCCACATGATGGCGGCGCAATGGGACCTGCTGGAGCTGATCATGGAATCGTACGCACGCGACTACCCCGAGTATTTCAGCCTGCAAAAAGATGGCGCGCGCTGGCACTGGGTGAATCGTCCACTTGGAATCGATGACCGGTTCACATTCGGCGACCCGTCCACCCTGCCATTCGAGCCGATGGAATACGTAACCCGCCAGGCACAGGGAGACTGGGTACTGCAGGAAGAGCGCGACGGAACCCTGTTCTGGGGCGCCGGCATCGCAACCCAGCGCGCGGACTACTCGCTACGCTTCAACCTCGGGATGAGCTGGGCAGAATTTCATGGCCCGGTTCCGATGGTGAAGGAAACCGGGGTAATCGACCGTGCGCTCAAGTTCCTGCTGCGCCTGCGCACCGGACATCCCGTGCGTCGCCTGAACTGGTCGCTGACGGTACACCCCCGGCTGGAAATTTCCGCCGAGAGCCTTCCGGAATGGGCGCCGGATCGCACCATCGTCACGCCCGAAAATGCCGGACGGCTGGTTTACCTGCGCATTGAACTGCAGCCACTGCATCGGCTTCCGCGCTCCAATGCGATTGTCTTTCCGATACGTACGTACTTGCTCAGCCTTGAAGACATCGCCACCAATCCGGCATGGGCGCGACGCATGCATCGCGTGCTCAAGTCGCTCGATCAGCAGTTGGTCGACTACAAGGGGTTCAGCCGCTACCGGGATGCCGCGGTGTCATGGCTCTCGCAATATGACGACGGCGGAAAAGATCCGGCACCCTGACAACAACCGGCTCCGCCCGGCCTGCCCCAGGCCAGCCCCAAGGCAACCCCGCCAGACTCAGCCGAAATGACAGACGTAATGCACCGGTTCCAGCGCCTCCAGCTGGAAGCGCGAGTTGGCCGGCACCTGGAAGCGCTGGCCGGCATCGTAGCTGTCCCAGTCGGCCGCCTCGCCTATCCGGGCCCGGCATTTGCCAGACACGATCTCCATGATTTCCGGCGATGTGGTGTCAAAGGTCACCACCGAGGGAAGGATCACGCCCAAGGTCTTTTTCGTCTGGTCCGGGAATGTCAGGTTGTATGAAATGCACATGCCGTCGAAATAAATGTTCGCTTTCTTGCCGACGCTTACATGATCAAATTGGGTGCTCATCAACATTCCTCCTCACGGTGTTGTCCTGCGGATGCCTGCGCCTGCCTGTGACGGCCGGCACTCAGCGCGTCGGGCCGGGCCAGCTTGGCAATTCCCCTTCACGCACCCACACACCAGGCGCTTCGCAACGCAGGACCTCGCTGCCGCTCAGCACAAACTCGCCGATCGGAAATGGAACGTTGTTGAAGTAGCAGACCTTGCCGTCGCCAACATTGGGCTCGACCGCCTGTTCTTCGAGGCCGCCGCCCATGATGGGGGAAGTATCGCGTTCGGGGTCGGGCGCGCCGACCTGCGGGTGATGCGGAGTGCCATTGCCAGCCATAGGGAATCGGTCCTTGTTCGCCACCGGCTCAACTATAGGAGGCAACGGCAGGCGATCCTTGCGAAGGCTCAAACCACGCCGAGTCCGTCCCGGGCGCTGCGCCACTTCAGGCCGATACGAACTACCGAGCGGACTACAGTGCTTTCAGGAAAGGGCCGGCGCTGCGCCACGCCACGAAATCCGGGTTCAGCACATTGGCAGGGCGCTTGTAGAGCAGGGGCTTGCCATCCACCGACGTCACGCAACCGCCCGCCGCGGCCAGCACCGCGTGCCCGGCGGCAGTGTCCCAGATGCAGGTCGGTCCGAACCGTGGGTAGACATCTGCATCGCCTTGCGCCAGCAGGCAGAACTTGAGGGAACTGCCGCTCGGGCGCTGCTCGATGCGTTCGAAGCGCTTGAGCCACACATCCACTGCCGGCGACGGGTGGGAGCGGCTGCTGGCCACCCGGACCACAGCCTCGGGCACAATTGGACCGCCGATCGCAATCGATTCCCATCCGGCGCTGCTGCGCCGGCGGGCGCCATGCCCTTGCACCCCCTCGTACAACAGCCCCAGCGCGGGGGCCGCCACCACCCCCAGCACCGGATAACCGTTCTCGACCAGGGCTACATTGACGGTGAATTCGCCATTGCGCTTGATGAACTCCTTGGTGCCGTCCAGCGGATCGACCGCCCAGTACAGCGGCGGCTCCTGCTCGCCAGCGAACGGGTTGGCAGCTTCCTCGCTCAGGATCGGGATCGCCGGCCAGAGACTGGCCAGCCCCTTGCAGATGATCTCGTTCGCCGCCAGGTCGGCTTCGGTCAAGGGACTGCTGTCGGCCTTGGCCTGTATGCCAAGGTCGGCGCCCCGGTAGACCTGCAGGATGGCCTCGCCGGCCCGGTCGACCAGGTCAACGACAGGCCCGAGCCGTGAAAAATGCGCGTCAATCATCAGGTGGGTGTCCTGCTTGTGTTCGGATGGCAATGATGGCCGATCATGGCCGCGCTGCAAAGCCCGTCCTGCCGGCGGCAGGCCAAAGGCCGGGCGTGGTATCCTTGCGAGTTCTGTGCGCCGGCTCCGGATTGCCCCGCTGCCATTGCCTGCCGCTGTCATTGTTCCGGCATCCGGCGCAGCGCCTTACCGGAGTGTCCGCCCATGCGAATCGTTCGATTCCTCTGTTTTGTGATGCTCGTCGCCGCGGCCTCTGCGGCCTGGTCGTTCGAGCGCCCATTCCCTCCGATCGCCAAGCGCGGCCAGCTTTCGATGGAGGAGTATCCGGTCATCCTGCTGGATGACAAGCCGCGCAGGCTGTCGGCCGGCGGCTGGATACGCAATGAAAACAACACGATAGACATGCCCGTCACCCTGCGCGGACGGCGCTACACAGTCAATTACACCGAGAACGCGCAGGGCGAAATCGACCGTGTCTGGATCCTGAGCGCGGAAGAAGCCAGCCGTCCGGCACCCGCGGAGCGGCAGGCCCAACCCGCCATGGTCCCATCCCGGTAATTCCCGGAGCAGACTGCACACCATCGCAACAATGCAAAAAAAAGTTTATATCAAGACATTCGGCTGCCAGATGAACGAGTACGACTCGGACAAGATGGCTGACGTGCTGGGGGCCTCCGATGGCTACATCAAGACCGATACCCCGGAAGATGCGGACATCGTGCTGCTCAACACCTGCTCGGTGCGCGAGAAGGCGCAGGAGAAAGTGTTTTCCGACCTCGGCCGCCTGCGTGAAATCAAGGAAAAACGGCCCGGCATGGTGATCGGCGTCGGCGGTTGCGTCGCCTCGCAGGAAGGGGCCGCGATCATCAAGCGCGCGCCCTATGTCGACATGGTGTTCGGCCCGCAAACCCTGCACCGCTTGCCGGAACTGCTGTCGCAGAGCAAGCGCACGGGCAAACCGGCGGTCGACATTTCATTCCCGGAAATCGAGAAATTCGACAATCTGCCGCCGGCCAAGGTCGACGGCCCGAGTGCCTTCGTGTCAATCATGGAAGGTTGCAGCAAGTACTGCAGCTATTGTGTGGTGCCCTACACCCGCGGCGAGGAAGTGTCGCGCCGCTTCGAAGACGTGCTGACCGAAGTGAGCGGCCTGGCGCTGCAGGGCGTGAAGGAAATCACCCTGCTGGGACAGAACGTGAATGCGTTCCGTGGCGCCATGGCAGACGGCGAAACCGCCGATTTCGCACTGCTGATCGAGTACATCGCAGAGATCGAGGGAATCGAGCGCATCCGCTTCGTCACCAGCCATCCCAAGGAATTCACCCAGCGCCTGATCGATGTCTATGCGAAGGTGCCCAAGCTGGTCGACCATTTGTACCTGCCGGCCCAGCATGGATCGGACCGCATCCTGGCTGCGATGAAGCGCGGCTACACCAGCCTGGAATACAAATCCATCATCCGCCGTATTCGCGAAGTGCGTCCGCACATCACGATTTCATCCGATTTCATCGTCGGATTCCCCGGCGAAACCGATGCCGATTTCGAATCGATGATGAAATTTTTCGACGACGTCGGCTTCGACAACAGCTACAGCTTCGTGTTCAGCCCGCGCCCCGGCACGCCCGCAGCCAGCTTGCAGGACGACACGCCGGCGGAACTCAAGCAACAGCGGCTGGCACGCCTGCAGTCCGCCATCGTTGCCAGCGCGAAAAAAATCAGCGACCAGATGGTCGGCAGCGTGCAGCGCATACTGGTCGAAGGCCCCTCCAAGCGCGACGCCAGCGAACTGCAGGGCCGCACCGAAAATAACCGGGTGGTGAATTTCAGCGCCGGTCCGAATGGCTCGCGCCTGATCGGACAGCTGGTCGACGTCACCATCACTGCCACTACAACCTTCTCGCTGCGCGGCGAAGTCGTCGTGCGCATATGAAATCAGAACGCTTGAAAACCAGAAACCTTCCCTCGCTCGATTTCGCGCCCGATCCGGTCGACAACAACCGCCTGGCCCACCTGTGCGGCCCGATGGATGCGAACATCCGCCAGATTTCAGCAGCCCTGGACGTCACCATCATCCGGCGTGCCGAAAAATTCATCGTCAACGGCACCAACGCCGAGCGGGCGGTCGAGCTGATGCGCAAGTTCTACGCGCAAGCCGAGCGGCCGATCCATATCGACGACGTGCAGCTGGCGCTAGTCGAGCAACGGGCGACTGCCTCGTATGCTGACGACCGCGGCGCCGCCAGCGCGCTGGCGAAAAAAGTCGAAGAGGCGGAGGCCAGCAGCCCGGTACTGAAAACCCGCCGCAGCGACTTGCGCGGACGCACGCCGCACCAGAACACTTACCTCAGGTCGATCCTGGAGCACGACGTCACCTTCGGCATCGGCCCGGCCGGCACCGGCAAGACCTATCTTGCGGTGGCCTGCGCGGTGGACGCGCTGGAGCGGGACGCGGTCAAGCGCATCGTATTGACCCGCCCGGCAGTGGAAGCCGGCGAACGGCTGGGATTCCTGCCGGGAGACCTGGCGCAAAAAGTCGATCCCTACCTGCGCCCGCTGTACGACGCGCTGTACGACCTGATGGGCTTCGACCGCACCCAGAAAATGTTCGAGAAGCAGGCGATCGAGATCGCGCCGCTGGCCTACATGCGCGGCCGCACGCTGAACCATGCCTTCATCATCCTGGACGAAGCGCAGAACACCACGCCCGAGCAGATGAAGATGATGCTGACCCGCATCGGATTCGGCAGCAAGGCCGTGATCACCGGCGACGTCACCCAGGTCGACCTGCAGCGCAACCAGAAGAGCGGGCTGGTCGACGCGATGACTGTGCTGAAAGACGTGCGTGGCATCGCCTTTACCCATTTCACCAGCGCCGACGTGGTGCGCCATCCGCTGGTGGCACGCATCGTGGACGCTTACGAAGCATCACCTGGCGGCGGGACATCGCATGGCAAGCCGTAGCCGGCATCCACTGTCGCTGTCGGTGCAGTATGCCGACGCCCGTCTGAAGGATGCGATTGCGCGCCCGGCGATCCGGCGCTGGGTGCAGGCGGCGCTGCTGGCGCCGGCCGAACTGACCATCCGCTTCGTCGATGCGGAAGAAGGTCGTGTGCTCAACCGCGACTACCGCGGCAAGGATTACGCGACCAATGTGCTGACCTTTGCCTACAGCGAAACCGCCGACGAGGCCGTGGTGCAGGCCGACATCATCCTGTGCAGCGACGTGCTGGAGCGCGAAGCCGCCGAGCAGGGCATCGGGCTGGCCGACCACGCGGCCCACCTGGTGGTGCACGGCGTGCTGCATGCGCAGGGTTACGACCACGAAGACGACGACGAAGCGGCCGAGATGGAGCAACTGGAAACCGAAATCCTGGCGACTCTCGGCTTGCCGGATCCGTATCGCGAGCGTTGAATGCGTGGGCGGCACCCCTCCCCGGCCCACAATTCATCAAGCCGCAACCTGATTGTTGTATGCTATTTCATCATTCCTGAAGCCTGACGGCCCCTATGCAAGAACCTCCCAGTCGGGACAAACATCCCGACACCAAGCCACACCGCTCCTTGTTCGAGCGGCTGACCGCACTTATCTCTCCCGAGCCGGAAAACCGGGCAGAGCTGCTCGAAATCCTGCACGACGCCCACGGGCATGGCCTGATCGACGCCGATGCGCTGTCGATGATCGAAGGCGTGTTCCAGGTCTCCGACCTGTCGGCGCGCGACATCATGGTGCCGCGCGCGCAAATGGAAACGATAGACATCAGCGAGCCGATCGATCAATGGCTGCCGCAGGTGCTGCGTTCCGGCCATTCCCGCTTCCCGGTCATTGACGGTGACCGCGACCGGGTGGTCGGTATCCTGCTGGCAAAGGATTTGCTGCGCTATTTCGGTGATGAAAGCTTCGTGGTGCGCGACATGCTGCGCACGGCAGTGTTCATTCCGGAATCGAAGCGCCTGAACGTGCTCTTGCGCGACTTCCGCGCCAACCGCAACCACATTGCCATCGTGGCCGACGAATATGGCGGCGTGGCAGGACTGCTGACGATTGAAGACGTGCTGGAGCAGATCGTCGGCGATATCGAGGATGAATACGATTTCGACGAGGACGAGGATAATATCCTGCCGGCCCGGCCGGCTGAGCATGGCCCGCGCTGGCGGGTCAAGGCCCTGACCTCGATCGAGCAGTTCAACGACATGCTCGGCCTGCACTTCTCGGATGCGGAGGTCGATACGGTCGGCGGCCTGCTCGTCACCCATATCGGCCACGTGCCGCACAAGGGCGAGGTATTCGAGATGGAGGGCGTGCGCTTCGAAGTCGTGCGCGCAGATGCCCGCAAGGTGCACGTGCTGCTGGTCGACAAGCTGCCGCCGCGCCCATCCGAAGCAGACCCGCGCTGAGCCGGTCGCCGCAGTGATCCTGTCCCGCCTGATTCCCTCCCGCCCGCTGCTGCTGGCTGCCGCTGCCGGCGCTGCCGCGACCCTGTCATTTGCGCCGTTCGGCTGGTGGCCGTTGCAATTCATCGTGATGGCCATCCTGTTCGTCCAGGTGGATGCTGCCGCCACGGTGCGGCAGGCCGCCCTGCGCGGCTGGGCATTTTCCTTCGGCTGGAGCGCTTGCGGCATCTGGTGGCTGTTCGTCAGCATGCACCGCTACGGCGGCCTTCCGGCCTGGATGGCGGCCGCAGCCGTCGTGTTGCTGGCGCTGGCGCTCGGCGCCTTCGCTGGGGTTACGATGGGCGCAGGACGCTGGCTGCAGCAGCGCGGTGCATCGCGCGCAACAATGCTGCTGGTCGCATTGCCGGCCTTGTGGATGCTGGCCGAATGGCTGCGCGGCTGGATGTTCACCGGCTTTCCCTGGGTGGCGTCCGGCTATGCGCATACCGAAGGCGTGCTGACCGGCTTTGCGCCGGTCCTGGGCGTGTATGGCATCGGCTGGCTGGCAGCCCTGCTGGCCGGCTGCCTGGTGTTGCGCGGCCGCCGGGCGATTGCGGTCGCGATCGTGGTGGTGGCCGCCGGCCTCGGCTTGCGCCAGGTGGCATGGACGGAAGCGCATGGCAATCCGGTCAGCGTGCGACTGGTGCAGGGCAATGTGCCGCAGGAATTCAAATTCGCCCACGAGCAGGTGCAGGCTGCGCTGGACATGTACCAGCGCATGATCACCGAAACCCCGGCCGACCTGATCGCCACCCCGGAAACCGCATTGCCGATGCTGGCCCACCGGCTGCCGGCCGGCTACCTGCCGGCCTTGCAACAGTTTGCGACGCAGAGCGGCAGCCATGTCGTGCTCGGCGTACCGGTCAGCGATGGCCACGACAGTTATGCCAACAGTGCGCTGGGGCTTGCGCCGCAGTCGCAAGCCGCGCAATCCACGCAATCCGCGCCGCTTTACCGCTATGACAAGCACCACCTGGTGCCCTTCGGCGAATTCATTCCGCCGGGCGCGCGCTGGTTCGTCCAGATGATGAATATCCCGCTTGGCGATTTCACCCGCGGACGGGCGGTGCAGCCGGCATTTGCCGTCAGGGATCAGCAGGTGCTGCCCAACATCTGCTACGAAGACTTGTTCGGCGAAGAAATTGCGGTCCAGCTGGCGGATGCCTGGCATGCGGGCAAACTGCCGGCGACCATCCTGCTGAACATGTCCAACATTGCCTGGTTCGGCGACACCATCGCCCTGCCCCAGCATCTGCAGATTTCGCGCATGCGCAGCCTGGAAACTGGGCGGCCGATGCTGCGGGCGACCAACACCGGGGTCACCGCGATCATCGACCAGCGCGGCACGGTGCTGGCGCAACTGCCTGCCTACCAGCGCGCCACACTGGCGGCGCGGGTGCAGGGAATGCAGGGCTGGACGCCCTACATGCTGGCCGGGAACGTGACCATCGTAACGCTGGCGGTGGGGCTGCTGCTGGCCGCCTGGCTGTCGACGCGGCGCGCAAGCGTGTCTGGGGCAGTAAAAACCCGCTAGAATTGAGGGTTTTCCACGCTATCTGCCCGCCCTTCGCGGCGGACTTCAACATGCTCACATTTCAACAGGTCATCCTCAAGCTGCAGGAGTATTGGGATCGTCAGGGTTGCGCGCTGCTGCAACCCTACGACATGGAAGTGGGCGCGGGTACCTCGCACACTGCCACCTTCCTGCGGGCGATCGGCCCCGAGCCATGGCGGGCAGCCTACGTGCAGCCCTCGCGCCGTCCCAAGGATGGCCGCTATGGCGAGAACCCCAACCGCATGCAGCACTACTACCAGTACCAGGTGGTGCTCAAGCCGGCGCCGGAAAACATCCTCGAACTGTACCTGGGCTCGCTGCAGGCGCTGGGACTGGACCTGAAGCAGAACGACGTGCGCTTCGTCGAGGACGACTGGGAAAATCCGACGCTCGGCGCCTGGGGCCTGGGCTGGGAAGTCTGGCTGAACGGCATGGAAGTCACGCAGTTCACGTATTTCCAGCAGGTCGGCGGCCTGGACTGCAAGCCGGTGCTGGGCGAAATAACCTACGGCATCGAGCGGCTGGCGATGTACCTGCAAGGCGTCGAGAACGTCTACGACCTGGTCTGGACCGAATGGGAAGAGCATGGCGTCAAGAAGCACCTGACCTACGGCGACGTGTTCCACCAGAACGAAGTCGAGCAGTCGACCTACAACTTCGAACATTCCAATGCCGAATTCCTGTTCTCGCTGTTCTCGAACTACGAGTCGGAAGCGAAGCGCCTGCTGGCCGTGCCGGTCACGCTGCCGGCTTATGAAATGATCCTGAAGGCCGCGCATACGTTCAACCTGCTGGATGCGCGCGGCGCGATTTCGGTGACCGAGCGGGCGGCCTATATCGGCCGCATCCGCAACCTGTCGCGCGCGGTGGCGCAGGCCTATTACGAATCGCGTGAAAAGCTGGGCTTCCCGATGTGCGGCGACAGCCGCCAGGCGGCTTGATAAGCGAAATATCTGAAGCAAGCACTGCCGCTCCTCTTTCAAGAGGCGCGAGATCAGGCAAAGCGTAGATCTGACCCCATCCCCACCCCAGCCCTGCCCTTGAAGGGGAGGGTGAAGGCGGGAAAAGCGTAGATTTGACCCCATCCCCACCCCGGCCCTCCCCTTGAAGGGGAGGGTGAGATCGGGAAAAGCGTAGATTGAATATGAACCAGACATTGCTTGTCGAACTGCTTACCGAAGAACTGCCGCCCAAGGCCTTGGCAAAACTGGGCGAAGCCTTCGCCTCCGGCATCGCCAATGGCCTGAAGGCCCGCGCCTTCCTGGACGATGGTTCCGTCACGACCTCATACGCCACGCCGCGTCGGCTGGCCGTGCACATCTCCGGCGTGCGCAGCGCGTCGCCGGACAAGAAGGTGCGCGAGAAGGTGCTGCCGGTATCGGTCGCCCTTGACGCCCAGGGCAATCCGACTGCGCCGCTGCAGAAAAAACTGGCGGCGCTTGCCGCCTCCACCGGCGTCGGCGAAATCACGCTGCAACAGTTGCAGCGGGCGCAGGACGGCAAGGCCGAAAGCTTGTTTCATGAATACACCGCCGCCGGCGTGCCGCTGCAGGCTGGCTTGCAGGCGAGTCTGGAAGAAGCGGTGGCCAAGCTGCCGATACCGAAGCTCATGAGCTACCAGCGGCCGGATGGCAGCACGGTGCAGTTCGTGCGCCCGGTGCACAAGCTGCTCGCGCTGCACGGCGAACAGCTTGTACCGCTGACGCTGCTCGGACTCCAGGCCGGGCGGGTCACCCAGGGCCATCGTTTCCTGTCGCACGGCGACATCAGCATCGCCTCCAGCGACGCCTGGGCGCCCACGCTGCATGCCGAAGGAAAGGTGGTCGCCAGTTTCCCTGAACGGCGCGAGCAAATCCGCCAGGCGCTACTGGCACAAGCAGGTTCCGACCAGATCCTGATGCCCGAGGCGCTGCTCGACGAAGTGACGGCCCTGGTCGAGTGGCCAGTGGTGTACGCCTGCCGCTTCGGCGACGAATTCCTGTCGGTTCCGCAGGAATGCCTGATCCTGACCATGCAGACCAACCAGAAATATTTCGCGCTGACCGATGCCGAAGGGCGCCTGCGTTCGCGCTTCCTGGTGGTCTCCAACGTGGAAACGGCGAGTCCGGAACACATCATCGGCGGCAATGAGCGGGTGGTGCGTCCGCGCCTGTCCGATGCCAAGTTTTTCTTCGAGCAGGACCAGAAGAAGAAACTGGCCGACCGCCTGCCGGCGTTGGCAAACGTGGTCTATCACAACAAGCTGGGCAGCCAGGAACAGCGCACCCAGCGCGTGCGCGCCTTGGCGCTTGCCATTGCCGACCAGATGGGCGCGGACGCTGCGCTGGCCGAACGCGCCGCGCTGCTGGCGAAGACCGACCTGCTGACCGACATGGTGGGCGAGTTCCCCGAACTGCAGGGCATCATGGGTACCTACTACGCCCGTCATGACGGCGAGCCGGAAGAGGTCGCGCGCGCAATTTCAGAACATTACCAGCCGCGTTTCGCCGGTGACGCCCTGCCCTCCACGCAGACCGGCACCGTGATCTCGCTGGCCGACAAGCTGGAAACCCTGGTCGGCATCTGGGGCATTGGCCTGGCGCCGACCGGCGACAAGGATCCGTTCGCACTGCGCCGGCATGCGTTGGGGGTGCTGCGCATGCTGATTGAAAAGCGGCTGCCGCTGTCGCTGTCGATCTTGCTGGCAAGCAGCGTGTCCCTGTTTGCCGGCAATGCCGCGTTCAAGGATCCGGAACAAGACATCACCGGCTTCATGATGGACCGGCTGCGCGGCCTGCTGCGCGAGCGCGGCTACGCACAGAACCAGGTCGAAGCAGTGGTGGCGCAGCATCCCGATCGCCTGGATAACATCGTTGAGCGGCTGGAAGCGGTCAAGGCCTTTGCCACACTGCCGGAAGCCGAGGCGCTGGCGGCAGCCAACAAGCGCATCACCAATATCCTGAAGAAGACCAGCGCCGCGACCGGCGAGGTACAGGCCAGCCTGCTGCTGGAGAGTGCGGAGCAGGGACTGCACGCTGCACTGCTGCGGCTGCAGCCGCAGGCCGAGCAGGCCTGGGCGCAGGGCGACTTCGCCGGCACGCTGATGTCGCTGGCCCAACTGCGGGCCGACGTCGACGCGTTCTTCAATGACGTGATGGTGATGGCGGAAGACGAAGCCTTGCGAAACAACCGGCTGGCGCTGCTGGCGGCGCTGCACGCGATGATGAACCGCGTCGCCGACATTTCGAAACTGGCCGCATGACCGGCCCCGGGGCGATGAGACTCATCATCCTCGACCGTGACGGCGTGATCAACTTCGATTCGGAAAGCTTCATCAAGTCGCCGCGTGAATGGATCCCGATTCCCGGATCGCTGGAAGCCATTGCACGCCTGAACCAGGCCGGATACCGGGTGGTTGTCGCCACCAACCAGTCGGGCGTGGCGCGCGGCAAGTTCGACATGGTGACGCTCAACGCGATCCACCAGAAGATGCACGACAGCGCCCAGAAAGCAGGTGGCGAAATCGATGCGATCTTCTTCTGCCCGCACGCCGCCGATGAGGACTGCGATTGCCGCAAGCCGAAGGCCGGCATGCTCAATGCCATTGCCCGCCGCCTGAATGTGAGCCTGAAAGGGGTGCCGGCGGTCGGCGACTCCCTGCGCGACCTGCAGGCCGGATTCGTGGTCGGTTGCGTGCCCTATCTGGTACTGACCGGCAAAGGCGAAAAAACCCTCGAAAAGGGCGGCCTCCCGCCCGGCACCCAGACATTCGACAATCTCGCGGCGGTGGTGGACCACCTGCTGCTCATGCCCACCGCCGCTGGCAGCGACGCCGGCGCATCCAAAGAAAGCAGGAAAAAACAGTGACCCATGAAGAAATGACCAGCCCGCGGCGCTCGTTGCCGAACCTGTTCCTGCGTTCCTTGTTGTTCGCCCTGGTGATGCTGGTAATGACCGTGATCTGGGCGCCGCTGTGCTTCCTGTTCGCGCCGCTGCCCTATCACCAGCGCTACTACATGACCGGGCGCTGGAATGTGGTCGTAATCTGGGCGGCGAAGGTGATCTGCGGAATCCGCTACCAGGTGAAAGGCATGGAGAACCTGCCGGATGCACCGGCCGTCGTGCTCTCCAAGCACCAGTCCGCCTGGGAGACAATTTTCTACATCGTGCTGATGCCGCGTCCACTGGTCTATGTGTTCAAGAAGGCGCTGACCTACATTCCCTTCTTCGGCTGGGGCATCGCGCTGTTGCGCATGATTCCGATCGACCGCAGCAAGGGCACGGATGCGATGAAGCAGGTGGTCGCGATCGGGCGCAAGCGCCTGGCCGACGGACAATGGATCATCATGTTCCCCGAGGGCACCCGCAGCCAGGTCGGCTCGAAGGAAAAATACAAGATCGGCGGCCCCCGCCTTGCGGTCGAGACCGGGGTGCCGGTCATACCGGTGGCAATGAATTCGGGCGAATGCTGGCCCAAGAATTCCTTCATCAAGAAGCCGGGCCTGATCACCGTATCGATCGGCAAGCCGATCTCGTCGGAAGGGAAGAGCGCGCTCGAATTGCTGCATGAAGTTGAAAATTGGATAGAATCGGAAATGCGGGTAATTTCTCCTGCTGTGTACGCCCGATCCAGTCCAGTCCAGAGTCCGCCAACGTCTTGAAAAAGCTGCTCCGCAACCTGCTGCCCGATCCAAAACAGCTTGCGCTGCAACTGGACTTTTTCACATCGCCTTCGATTTTCAGGACCGGATCGCGAGATCCGGCCCCTGCTGCGCCTGCTGCCCCGCCCCCCTCACCCAAGACTGCAACGCCTGGCCAGGCCACCCCTGGCCGGCGCCGGATCCAGTTGCGCGAGAACGCGCTCGATTACACGCTGCGGCGCTCCAAGCGGCGTTCCATTGGCTTCGTCATCGACGAAGACGGGCTGCACGTTGCAGCGCCGCGCTGGGTGACCGTCGCCGAGATCGAAGGCGCAATCCGTGAAAAGGAACGCTGGGTTTTCGCCAAACTGGCGGAGCGGCGTGAGCGATCGGCGCGCATGCGCCCGCCAATGGAATGGCGCGACGGGGCCAGCCTGCCCTACCTGGGACGCGAGGTGGTGCTGCGCATTTTGCAGCAACAGCAACAACAGCAGCAGCGCCAGCAGGCCACGCATTTCGACGCGGACCGCAATGAACTGCTGGTGTGCCTGCCGAGCGATGCTGGCGAACAGCAGCTCAAGGACCAGGTGCTGGGCTGGCTGCAGCGGGAAGCAAAGCGCGTGTTTGCGGAACGGCTGCCCTTGTACGCAGAAAAGCTCGGCGTCGAATACCGCTCCTTCGCGCTATCATCGGCGCTGACGCAGTGGGGATCGTGCACGCATGACGGCCGCATCCGGCTCAACTGGCGCCTGATGCATTTCGGCCTGCAGCAGATCGATTATGTGATCGCGCACGAACTTGCCCACCTGCGCGAGATGAATCACAGTCCGCGCTTCTGGGCCACCGTGCAATCCGTATTTCCCGAGTTCGAAGCCGCGCGCCGCGCGCTGCGCGAACAGGGTCCGGAAACGCTGCCGATTTTCTGAAGTAACGTTTCCCCGTTTAACTCGGGGCAAGCAACCAACATCGAGGACAGACAATGCGACTGCTACACACCATGCTGCGCGTAGGCGACATGCAGCGATCGATAGACTTCTACACCAAGGTGCTCGGCATGAAACTGCTGCGCACGACCGACCGCCCGGACCAGCAATACACGCTGGCATTCGTCGGCTACGAATCAAATCCGGAACAGGCCGAGATCGAACTCACCTACAACTACGGCGTCGACAAGTACGAGATGGGAAGCGCGTACGGCCACATCGCGATCGGCGTGGACGACGCGTACAAGATGTGCGCCGAGGCCAAGGCAAAGGGTGGCAATGTCACGCGCGAGGCCGGCCCGGTGAAGGGCGGCAGTACCGTGATCGCGTTCATCACCGATCCTGATGGATACAAGATCGAGTTGATACAGCGCGGGACGTAATCAATGCATAAATGGGCTCAGGCTCGAATTAAACGAGTTTAATTCGAGCCTGAGCCCATTTAAGTCACCCCATTTAACGGATACCAGTCAAGTTCCTAGCATCCTCGCCAAGCCTACAAACCCCTCTACCGCCACCGTCTCCGGCCGCGCCTGCGGGTCGATCCCTGCGTCCCTGATCTGCTCTTCCGTAAACATCCCCGACAGGCAATTGCGCAAGACCTTGCGCCGCTGCGAGAACGCCTTGGTCACCACTTGGCCCAGCAAGGCCGGGTCGCAGGCCAGCGGCTCGCGCAGCGGGATCATGCGCACGATCGCAGATTCAACCTTCGGTGGCGGGTCGAACGCAGTCGGCGGCACCACCATCAGCATATCCATCTGGTAGCGCCACTGCAGCATCACGGACAGGCGTCCGTACACCTTGCTGCCAGGCTCCGCCACCATGCGCTCGACCACTTCCTTTTGCAGCATGAAATGCTGGTCGACCACGATGTCGGCGAAATCGGCGAGATGGAACAGCAGGGGCGACGAAATGTTGTACGGCAGGTTCCCGACCACGCGCAAGCTGCGCTGCGAACCGGATCCCGGTGGCGCTTGAACGTCGCCGGACGGCAGCAGCGAGCGAAAGTCAAAGGCCAGCGCGTCGCCGGAATGCACGATCAGCCTGGCCGGGTCGAACTTGCGTGACAGCCGTTCGACCAGGTCGCGGTCGAGCTCGACTACGTGCAGGCGTTCAAGCGAGCCCAGCAACAGGCTGGTCATGGCACCCAGACCGGGGCCGATCTCCACCATCAGGTCGCCGGGCTGCGGCCCGATCGCACTGATGATGTCATGCAGTACGGTCTTGTCGGTCAGGAAATTCTGGCCGAAGCGCTTGCGGGGAATGTGTTTCATTGCGCCTTCTGTGCAGCGGCCATGCTTGCCGCCACCTTGATTGCCTGCAGCATGCTGCCGACGTCCGCACGGCCGATTCCGGCAGCGGCGATATCCAGCGCAGTGCCGTGGTCAACCGAGGTGCGGATCAGGGGCAGGCCCAGTGTAATGTTGACGCCGCGGCCGAAGCTGGCGTGCTTGAGCACCGGCAGCCCCTGGTCGTGATACATCGCCAGCACGCAGTCGGCGCGGTCGAGGTATTTTGGCTGGAACAGGGTGTCGGCCGGATAAGGGCCTTCGACCGCGATGCCCTGTGCCTTGGCACGCGCCAGCGCCGGTTCGATGATGTCGATTTCCTCGCGGCCGAGGTAACCGCCCTCGCCCGCATGCGGATTGAGTCCCGTCACCAGTATGCGCGGCTGCGCCAATCCGAACTTCGCTTGCAGGTCGCGATGGATGATGGAGATGGTCTGCAGCAGGCTGTCGATGGTGATCGCCGCAGCGACATCTTTAAGTGGCAGATGGGTGGTCGCCAGCGCGACCCTGAGCGGATGCGGCCCGGCGCCGTCAGCCAGCATCATTACCACCCGCGGCGTGCCGGTTTTTTCAGCCAGGTATTCGGTGTGGCCGGAGAATGGCACGCCGGCATCGTTGATCGTGCTCTTCTGCAGCGGTGCCGTCACGATTGCGTCGAACAGCTTGTTCATGCCGCCGTCGATCGCCATGTCGAGCGTGCGCAGCACCGGCAATCCATTGACGGCATCGAGCTTGCCGGGCACGACCAGCGCATTCAGGGGGCAATCGATCACCGCGACACGATCCACGCCGAATGACGGCAAGCCGTCATTGCGTACCGCCTGCCACGACAGTGCTACCAGCCGGATTTCGGGATCGATTGCGTGGGCGGTCATGCTCAACAGCGCAGAATCGCCGATCAGCACGCATTCGACGCTGTCACGCAGGGCCCATGCCGCGCGTATGGATATCTCCGGTCCGATACCGGCCGGTTCGCCACAGGTGACTGCGATGCGCGGACGTCCCATCAGCGCCGGCCGTCGGCGTCGTCGCGGTATTCGACATAGGCACGGTCGCGCAACTGGCGCAGCCATTCCTCCTGGGCCTCGGCCGCCTTGCGCTCGCGCAGGACTTGCCTTGCGGCTTGCCGCTGCCGCTCCTTCGATACGTCATCACGCTTGCGTTCCATCACCTGGATCAGGTGGAAGCCGAACTGCGACTCGATCGGTTCGCTGATGTCGCCCGGCTGCAATGCATTCATGGCCCGCTCGAACTCGGGCACCGTGTCGCCCGGATAGACCCAGCCAAGGTCGCCGCCGCGGGACGCGGTGGAGTCGTTGGAATACAGGCGCGCCATCTCTTCAAAGGTGGCGGCCTTGTTGGCCAGGCGCTCCCTGACCTCGGCCAGCTTGCGGCGGGCATCGGTGGACGACACGACCTGGTTCACCTTGATCAGGATATGGCGCGCCCGGGTCTGCACTACTGCCGGCACGCTGCCGCCGCTGGTGCCGCTGGTGCCGGCCTCCGCCTTGCGGGTACCGAGCAGCTTCAGGATATGGAAGCCATTTGCGCTCTTGACGGCGGCGATGTCACCCGGCTTGCTCTTGGCCATTGAATCGACGAACAATTCAGGCAGGCGATCCGGCGTGCGCCAGCCGATCTCGCCGCCGCGCAATGCATCGGCCGAGTCCGAAAATGTGGCGGCGACCTTGGCAAAGTCAGCGCCGCCTTTCAATTGTTGCACAGCCTGCTCGGCACGTTCCCGGCGCTGGCTGATTTGCTCCGGCGATGCGTTTTCAGGAATCCGGATCAGGATTTGTGCAATGTTCAGTTCGGTCGGTTCGGCGGTGGCCGGGCTCTCGGCCATGAAATTGTCGATCTCGGATTCGGAAATCTGGATCTTGCTGTCGACTTCCCGCTCGCGCAGCCGCTGCAGGGTGATCTCCTCGCGGATATCCTCCCTGAAACGGGCGAAGCTCATGCCGTCACGTTCCAGCTGGTTGCGGAACTCCTGCATGTTCATCTTGTTCTGCTCTGCAATGCCGGCGACCGCCCGGTCCAGCATCTGGTCGTCCACCCGTATGCCGGACTCCTTCGCCAGCTGCATCTGGGCCCGGTCAACGATCAGCCGCTCCAGCAACTGCTTGCGGAATTCGGCACGCGGCGGCATCGCCACGTTCTGGCTGCGCATGCGCGCCTCGACCATCTTGATACGGTCTTCCAGTTCACGGTTGGTGATCACTTCGTTGTTCACGACCGCAACGATGGAATCGACCGCTTGCACATTTTGCCGGGCGGGCGCTGCTGCCGGGCCTTGTGTCTGGGCATGGACCGCCGGCAGCGCAAGGATGGCGGCGGCGGCCAACAGCCAGCCGCCAGGCGCGCGCCGGGGCTGGCGTGGCGATCGACGAATTGCGGTTGCAGAAGATGACTGTTGTTTCATGTTCGTTTCTCGTTATGCCTAGGGCGAGGTAAGCGACTGGTAACCTGGGACGTTGGTACGCAGGATCTGCAATGGATTCGAGCCGATTTTCGACAAGCCGTTCAGTTCCAGCTGCAGGAAGATGGTGGATGTGGACACACCGGTGCCGGTCGGTATCCGCTGTGCCACCAGACGGAAGATCCAGCAGTCCGCCTTGTATTCGATGCCGGCTACGCTTTCTGCCAGGCGGTTCTCTTGCAGCGAGTAATTCAGCCGGCCCACGCCGTACAGCCGGTTGGTCAGCGGCCACTGCGCCGAAATGTCGAACAGCCGCAAAGGCGTGGTCTGGTCGCGCCGGTACTGCACGTTCAGCACCCGATTGGCGCCAGGACGCCAGCGCACGCCGAAGCTGGTGCGTTGCCAGGAATGCAGGCTCTGGCTGTATTGGAAAGTGCTGTCCACCGCCACCGTGGAAGACACCTGCCCATACCCGAGCAGCAGTATGTCGGATTTTGTCTCGGACTGCAGCCCGCCGATCACCCTTTGATCGTTGAAATAAAAGCGCTGCGCCAGGGCGACGTTCATCCGCTCGACGCCGCTCTCTTCGATGAAACGGCTCGACACTGCAGCAGTAAGCTGATTGGCGTCACTGATACGATCATGGCCGCTGAAACGGTTTTCGCGAAACATCTGCGTGTAGTTGAAGTCGGCCAGCGCGGTGTCGAAGATCGGGAACTGGCTCTGGTCCTTGTAGGGCGTGTACACGTAGTACAGGCGCGGCTCGAGCGTCTGGGTCAGCGTCCGGCCCATGAGCGCCGTCTGCCGCTCGAACACCACGCCGCTGTCTACCGACAGCGTTGGCAGCACCCGGTTGAATGTGGTCGGCAGGCCTGCTGCCTGGTTGGTCAGGTTATAGCTGGTCGCATGCACCGAAGCGCTCGGCGTAACAAAAAATCCCGGGTAGATCAGCGGATAGGATACCCGCGGATTCACCACCATCCTGGTGCCCTGCACGAATGTCGGATGCGCAAACCTGGTGAGTTCCGAGTCGAACCCCAGGTCGAAGCCCTTGACGTCGACCCTGGATGCGACCAGTCCGACCTGTGGCAGCCGTTCGTAAGGCTTGACGATAGGCGATAGCGGGTCCTGCAACACCTGGTAACCGCTGGCGCGGGCGTACGCTGTCCAGCCGGCGCCGGCATAGCCCAGGCTGGCGTCGCGCAACAGGATGCGCTGTGTCGACGTCGTGATCGTATTGGTGAAGTCGTTGGGATAATTGCCGTCCGACGCCGCGTTGATGTTGGTACTGAGTGCCAGTTGCGGGGTCAACTGCTGGGAATGCACGGATGAAATCGCGTAACGACTGCGGCCGGCAAGCTGGTCGTCCAGCATCCCTTCGAATCGGGTCTGGCCGGAATATGTCTGGCCGAGATAACGCGCCTGCGCCCCCATCTGGAAGCCGCGCTGCGCAATGATGCGCGGGTACAGCGTCAGGTCCCGATTGGGCGCGATGTTCCAGTAATAAGGCATCTGGATCTGCAGGCCGCCGCGGCTGCTGGTGCCGAAGCTCGGCGGCAGCAGGCCGGACTTGCGTTCGGACGTCATCGGGAACGACAGGTAGGGCGAGGCCAGCAGCGGAACGCCCTTGAAGATCACGACCGCGTTCCTGGCGGTCCCGATGTCGCGCTCACGATCCAGCGTCAGCTTCCCGGCACGCAGTTGCCAGTCGGGATCCGGCCCCTCGCAGGTGCTGTAGTTGCCCTGTTCGATCACGGCGCGGTCACGCGACTCGAACTCGAGGCGTTCGGCGCTGCCCTGGGCGTTGTTGTTCTCCAGCCGGTAAGTCGGATGGACGACGTAGCCCTCGCCCGTGTCCAGCTTCAGGTTGAGTTCCTCACCAGTGTAGCGGTCGCCGAAATTGCGCAGGCGGACATTGCCGGTCGCGCGCACGCGGTCGTCAACGATGTCGAAATCGGCCCGGTCGGCATTGAGCGTCATGCTGCCGCGCTGGATTTCGACATCGCGCTCCAGGCTGATCTCGCGATCAGGGCGCCCGGAGAGCCGCTCGGCGTCCACCGTGGTCGGGGCGTCGCTCTCGTCCGGGCGAGCCGGTTTCGGCCCCCCCTGTGCCAGCGCCCCGTCCGCCATGGCGGCCGCCGACAGCGCAACCGTCAAGGCATGCACCAGCCGGCTGGTTCGGGTAAATCGTCTGCGCAGGGTCATGTAGCGGGCGGAAGGCGTACCATGTAGGGACGATTTTTCAGGGTGAATCCCGTATTATAGGGGAACTCAACGCGCTAACTCATCGCACTAACTCATCGCCAATCAAACGCAGCTCAAACGCACCTCCTCCCTTCGCCATGCCCTCCGATTCCACTTCAGATCAACGCCTGGTGGCGCTCCAGCAATGGCTGGCCACCCTGCAGGCCCCCGCAATTGACGCCGGCAGCATCCGGCCAGCGTCCTCGGACGCCAGTTTCCGCCGTTACTTCCGTGCCGACGGCGACGACGGACTTACCTATATCGTGATGGACGCGCCGCCGCCGCAGGAAGACGTGCGGCCATTCATCCATGTTGCCGACGTGTTCGGCAAGACCGGGGTATCTGTGCCGGCGATCATCGCCGCCGACGTCCCCCAGGGCTTCCTGCTGCTGTCGGACCTCGGGTCCACCACCTATCTCCACCAGCTCAATATCGACACCGCCCACAAGCTGTACATGGATGCGATCGACGCGCTGGTGCTGATGCAGGTGCAGAGCAAGCCCGGCGTGCTGCCCGAATACGACCGCGCGCTGCTGCTGCGGGAACTGATGTTGTTTCCCGATTGGTATATCGGCAAGCACATCGGCCTGGCCCTGAGCGACCAGCAGACTGCCGACCTGAACAAGGTGTTCGATGCGCTGCTGGCCAACAACCTGGCCCAGCCGCAAGTGTATGTGCACCGGGATTTCCATTCCCGCAACCTGATGGTGCTGCCCAAGGGCAACCCCGGCATTCTGGACTTCCAGGATGCCGTCTACGGGCCGATCACTTACGACCTGGTATCGCTGCTGCGCGACGCCTACATCCAGTGGGATGAGGAAATGGTGCTCGACTGGGCGATCCGGTACTGGGAGCGCGCGCGCCGCGCCGGCCTGCCGGTCAGCCACGATGTCGACGCGTTCTACCGCGACTTCGAATACATGGGACTGCAGCGGCATCTCAAGGTGCTTGGCATCTTTGCCCGGCTATATCACCGCGACGGCAAGCCGGCTTACCTGAACGACATGCCGCTGGTGCTGGAATACACGCGGCGGGCAGCAGGACGCTATCGCGAACTGGCACCACTGATCCGCCTGCTCGACGCGCTGGAAGACAAGGCGCCCTCGGTCGGATACACCTTCTAGGCCAGCCGATGAAAGCAATGATCTTCGCTGCCGGCCGCGGCGAGCGCATGCGTCCGCTCACGGACGATTGCCCCAAGCCGCTACTGAAGGTGCGCGGCAGGCCGCTGATCGTGTGGCACATTCTCAACCTGGTGCGGGCGGGCATTACCGAGATCGTCATCAACCATGCGCACCTCGGCGACATGATCGAGCAGGCGCTGGGAGACGGCTCGGCATTCGGCGCCAGCATCGCGTACTCTCGGGAAGGCACTGCGCTGGAAACGGCGGGCGGCGTCGCCCTTGCCCGACCATTGCTGGGCGTGGAACCGTTTGTCGCGATCGCCGCCGACGTCTACTGCCCGCATTTCGATTTCTCGCAAGTCAGCGACACGCTCAAGGACAATGACCTGTGGGGAAACCCGCATGCGATCGACAAGCGCGACGTCGCCTGGCTGTACCTGGTCAAGAATCCGGCGCACCATCCACAGGGCGACTTTGCCCTGAACAATTTTTCGGTCACCAACGAAGGCGAGCCACGCTATACGTTTTCCGGCATCGCCGTCTATCGGCCCTCGATGTTCGACAGCGTGCAGGCAGGCGATACGGCGAAGCTGGCGCCGCTGCTGCGCGAATATGCCGCTCGCGGCCAGGTCGGCGGAGAAGTCTATCGCGGCGACTGGACCGATGTCGGCACCGCCGAACGGCTGGACCAGCTGAATGCACCCTACTCCCCAAGGAGCTGAAATGAGTTCATATGCAAGGCGGCGCGCCGAAGTGCTGCGCCAGATGCGCGAAAAAGGCGGCGGCGTCGCCATCCTGGCCACCGCGCGCGAAACCATGCGCAATGCGGACGCCGATTTCCCCTATCGCCACGACAGTTCGTTCTACTACCTGACCGGGTTCACCGAGCCGGAAGCCGTGCTGGTGCTGGTAACCGGCCAGGCCGGGCAGGCCGATCAGTCGATCCTGTTCTGTCGCGAGAAAAATGAAGAGCGCGAGATCTGGGATGGCTATCGCTATGGTCCGGAAGCGGCGCGCGAATCGTTCGGTTTCGATGCTGCGCATCCGATCGGCCAGCTCGATGCCGAGATGACCCGGCTGCTGGCGAACGCGCCGGCAGTGTTCTATGCGCTCAGCACCGACCATGAGCTGGATGCCCATGTGCGCCGCTGGCTGGACGCGGTACGCATGCAGGCGCGCTCCGGCGTGGTTGCCCCGTCCACCGCGATCGACCTGCATGTGATGCTCAACGAGATGCGGCTGGTGAAAGATGCCGGCGAAATCGCCATCATGCAGCGCGCCGCCGACATCTCCGCGGTCGCTCACATCCGCGCGATGAAGCTGGCGCAACCTGGCCGGCGCGAGTACGAACTCGAAGCCGAGCTTCTGCATGAGTTCCGCCGCAACGGCTCGCAGTTTCCCGCTTATGGCTCGATCGTCGCCACCGGTGCCAGCACCTGCGTGCTGCACTACCGCGCCGGCGATGCGATCCTGAAGGATGGCGACCTGGTGCTGATCGACGCCGGCTGCGAACTCGACAGCTATGCGTCCGACATTACCCGCACCTTCCCGGCCAACGGCCGCTTTTCCGGGCCGCAGCGCGAACTGTACGAAATCGTGCTGGCCGCGCAGGAGGCGGCAATTGCCCATACCGGCCCGGGACGGACCTTCATGGAAGGCCACGATGCCGCCGTCAGGGTGCTGGCGCAGGGCATGCTCGACACCGGCCTGCTGAACCGGGACAAGCTCGGCACGCTCGACGACGTCATCGCCAAGGGCGACTACCGGCAGTTCTACATGCACCGCACCGGCCACTGGCTGGGCATGGACGTGCATGATGTCGGCGAATATCGTGAACGCGAAGCGCTGGAGGAGGAAAAGCCATGGCGCAAGCTGAAGCCCGGCATGGTGCTGACGGTCGAGCCGGGCATCTACGTGCGCCCGGCGCCCGGCGTGCCGGAGCAGTACTGGAATATCGGCATCCGCATCGAGGACGACGCCGTCGTGACTGAAAGCGGCTGCGACATCATCACCCGCAATACGCCGAAGTCGATTGCCGACATTGAAGCGCTGATGCGGCATTGAGTATTGACCACCCGATGCCAACTGATTTCGACATAACGATCTGCGGCGCCGGCCCGGTCGGCCTGGCGCTTGCTGCCTTGCTGGCGCGCCGCGGCGTGGAACCTGCACGAATAGCCCTGATCGATGGCAAAACGCTGGCGGCATCGGTCGCCGATCCGCGCACCATTGCCCTTTCCTATGGCAGCCGTCAGGTACTGGAACAGATCGGAGCATGGCCTGTTGCGCACGACCCGATCCGGGAAATACACGTATCGCGCCGCGGGCACTTCGGGCGCGCGCTGCTGCGCAGCAGTGAGTTCGGGGTACCCGAGCTCGGTTATGTCTGCCGCTACGGCAAGCTGGTCGAGCGCCTCGCGGGCAGCGTGGCACAAGCCGGCGTCACGGTCCGGCGCCCCCTCACCGTCATCAATACGGCAGAGGCGGCGGACGAGGTGAGCATCAGCCTCGACAACGGCCAGGTGCTGTCATCGCGAATCCTGGTACAGGCCGAGGGCGGCTTGTTCGGCGCGCAGGCTGACCGGCCGGTGCACCGCGACTACGGCCAGACCGCCATCATCAGCCATGTGCGCGTTTCTGCACCGCAGGACGGGCGGGCTTATGAACGGTTCACGGAAGAAGGCCCGCTGGCGCTGCTGCCGCAAGAGCAGGGTTATGCCCTGGTCTGGTGTGTCGGGCCGGATCGGGCGCAGATGCTGATGGCGTGCAAGGACGATGAATTCCTGGCCGAGTTGCAGAAAACATTTGGCGAACGCGTCGGACGATTCGTGAGCGCCAGTGCGCGCCACCCGTTCCCGCTCGGCCTGAATGCGCACCCGCTTCAGACGCAGCGCTGCGTCGCCATCGGCAATGCCGCGCAAACCTTGCATCCGGTCGCCGGCCAAGGGCTCAATCTCGGCCTGCGTGATGCGACCGTACTGGCGGAATTGCTGGCGCGTGACCTTGCCTCCGACACTGCCCCCGACGCCCTGGCCCGATTCTCGGCCATGCGCAAATCCGATCGCGGCCTGACGATCAGGCTGACAGATGCGATGGCGCGCCTGTTTGCCGGCGCAGCCGATGGCAGCGGATCGCAGGCCATGCTGGGCGTGGGGCTGGGACTGATCGATGCCATACGACCGGCCAAGCGCTTGCTGGCCGGGCAGATGATGTTCGGGTGGCGCTGACGGCCAAGGATCAACGCCGGGTGGAATAAAAAAGGGCGGCCGAGGCCGCCCTTTTTGCATGCCGCATGCGGATCTATTCGACCGCCTTCACCATGTCCTCGATCACTTTCTTGGCATCGCCAAACACCATCATCGTCTTGTCCATGTAGAACAGTTCGTTGTCGAGGCCGGCATAACCCGCCGCCATCGAACGCTTGTTGACGATGACCGTCTTGGCCCTGTACGCCTCCAGGATCGGCATGCCGGCGATCGGCGATTTCGGATCCTTGGCAGCCGGGTTGACCACGTCGTTGGCGCCCAGCACCAGCACCACGTCGGCCTGGCCGAACTCGCTGTTGATGTCTTCCATCTCGAACACCTGGTCGTACGGCACTTCGGCTTCGGCCAGCAACACGTTCATGTGGCCGGGCATGCGTCCCGCGACCGGGTGGATCGCGTACTTCACGATCACGCCCTTGTGGGTCAGCTTTTCGGTCAGCTCCTTCAGGGCGTGCTGCGCACGTGCCACCGCCAGGCCGTAACCGGGAACGATGATCACGGTTTCGGCGTTGCCCATCAGGAAGGCAGCATCGTCGGCAGAACCGGATTTGACCGGGCGCTGTTGCTGGGCGCCGGCAGCCGCCGTTGCCGTCTCGCCGCCAAAGCCGCCCAGCAGCACGTTGAAGAACGAGCGGTTCATCGCCTTGCACATGATGTAGGACAGGATCGCGCCGGAAGAACCGACCAGCGAGCCTGCAATGATCAGCATCGAATTGTTCAGCGAGAAGCCGATGCCCGCAGCGGCCCACCCGGAATAGCTGTTCAGCATTGACACCACCACCGGCATGTCAGCGCCGCCGATCGGAATGATGATCAGCACGCCGAGGATGAACGCGATCGCGGTCATCACCACGAATGGCAGCCAGGACGACTCGGCACCCGGTGCGAACACGAAGATCAGGCCAAAGCCGACCATCGCGATTGCCAGGGCGAGGTTGATGAAATGCTGGCCCTTGAACTGGACCGGTGCGCCCTGGAACAGGCGGAACTTGTACTTGCCGGCCAGCTTGCCGAAGGCAATCACCGAACCCGAGAACGTGATGGCGCCGACGAAGGTGCCGATGAACAGTTCCAGCCTGTTGCCGAACGGGATCGGCTGTCCTTTTGCCGCAATGCTGAAGGCCCACGGTTCGGACACGGCAGCGACAGCGATACAAACGGCAGCAAGACCGATCAGCGAGTGCATCGCAGCGACCAGTTCCGGCATCTTGGTCATTTCGACCTTCTTTGCCAGGAAGGTGCCAATGCCGCCACCGACCACGACACCCAACAGCACCAGGCCCATGCCCATGCCGCCACTGCTCATCTGCGTCTTCAGCTTGATCATCAGCAGGATGGTGGTGACGGTCGCAATGGCCATCCCGCTCATGCCGAATGCATTGCCGCGGCGCGCGGTGGATGGATGGGACAGGCCTTTAAGCGCCTGGATGAAGAATACCGACGCGATCAGGTACAGCAGCGTCACCAGGTTCATCGTGACAAAAGAGAGATTCATTATTTCGCTCCCTTGGCGTCAGCAGCGGAAGCCGATTTCGGTTCCTTTTTCTTGAACATTTCCAGCATGCGCTGGGTCACGAGGAATCCGCCGAAGACATTGACGGCTGCCAGCGCAACCGCCAGCGTGCCCATGACCTGGCCAAGCGGGCCTTCGGTCAGGCCAGCCGCCAGCATGGCGCCGACGATGATGATGGCGGAGATGGCGTTGGTGACTGCCATCAGCGGCGTATGCAGTGCCGGCGTGACCGTCCACACGACGTGGTAGCCGACGTAGATCGCCAGCACGAAGATGATCAGGTTGATCAGGGTATGACTAACTTCCATGATGCTGTTTCCTTTGATGATGAAGCCGCAGCAACGCGGCATCTGTTCCGCTTATTTTTTCAGGCCGGTGATCTGGTTGCGTTGGTCGACAAAGACGATCTTCGGGCGATAAGCCTCGATCTCGTTTTCCGTCATCGGCGCGTAGGTGCAGATGATCAGCAAGTCGCCGAGGTGAGCGCGGCGCGCAGCGGCGCCGTTCAGCGAAATCTCGCCGCTGCCGCGCTTGCCCCTGATCGCATAGGTCGAGAAGCGCTCGCCGTTGTTGATATCGTAGAGTTCGATTTTCTCGAACTCGCGGATATCGGCAGCGTCGAGCAGGTCTTCGTCAATGCCGCACGATCCCTCGTAGTTGAGGTCGCACTGCGTCACCGTGACGCGGTGGATCTTCGAACGAAGCATGATCCTCTGCATTGCCAGCCCCTACTTCCGCAGCACTTCACCGCCGCTGCACAGCATGGTCGCGGCCACGATCTCGTCCTCGCGGTTGATCGCCAGCGCGCCATCCTTGTCGACGATCAGCTTCATGAAGTCCAGCAAGTTGCGGGAATACAGGGCCGATGCGTCCGCGGCGACCAGCGCCGGCAGGTTGGCTTCGCCGATGATGTGCACGCCGTACTTGGTCACCGTCTTGCCCAGTTCGGACAGCGGGCAGTTGCCCCCCTGCTCCACCGCCATGTCGACGATGACCGAACCCGGCTTCATTGCCTTGACGGTCTCTTCGCTGATCAGCGTCGGTGCCTTGCGGCCCGGGATCAGCGCAGTGGTGATGATGATGTCGGCCTGTTTGGCGCGCTCATGCACCAGTGCCGCCTGGCGCTTCATCCATGCTTCCGGCATCGGACGGGCATAGCCGCCGCTGCCTTTGGCGATCTCGCGCTCTTCGTCGGTCTCGAACGGCACGTCGATGAATTTCGCACCGAGTGATTCGACCTGCTCCTTCACCGGCGGACGCACGTCGGACGCCTCGATCACCGCACCCAGCCGCTTGGCCGTTGCGATGGCTTGAAGTCCGGCCACGCCCACGCCCATGATCAGCACGCGCGCGGCTTTTACCGTGCCTGCTGCTGTCATCAGCATCGGCATGAAGCGCTGGTAGGTATTGGCGGCCAGCATCACTGCCTTGTAGCCGGCAATGTTGGCTTGTGACGACAGCACGTCCAGCGACTGCGCACGCGAAATGCGGGGCGCTGCCTCCAGCGCGAACGCGGTCAGGCCGTGTGCGGCCATCGCGGCAGTGTTCTCGGCATCGAACGGGTTCAGCATGCCGACCACCACAGCCCCGCTTTTCATCAGGGTGCGTTCTTCAGCGGAGGGAGCGCGCACCTTGAGCACCATCTCGGCGCCAAAAGCGTCAGCTGCGCCGCCTATGGTCGCGCCGGCCGCAACATAGGCATCGTCCGTCACGCTGGCACTGACGCCCGCGCCGGACTGAACCACCACCTGGTGCTTTGCCGCCACCAGCTTCTTTACGGTTTCCGGCGTAGCGGCGACACGGGTCTCCCCCTGCCGCGACTCGGCGGGAATGCCGATTTTCATAGATATCTCCAGATGCAATAGTAAAGTTTGGCAAGATATTACACGGAAATTACGCGGAAATTCAGGCAATCCGGAAGCGACGCACCAAATTGGGGCGGGCTGCGAACGGGATAGCATGCTACAAGCTGCGTGCTCCGGCCACCGCTCATAGGGGAAGCCGTAGCGAGCCCTGCTTGTTGCTAATGGATACGATCAATAGATTCAATGATCCGCGCGCCTTGGCGAAGCATGGCGAGGCATGGCGAGACATAAGCCCCGCCACGGATTCTCCAATTTTGCTGTGGTGCCGCATTCCGGGCCCTGCCCTGGCGCAACTTGGGCCGCGCCGCTGTAAAATGACGCCTCTCTGAAGGGAAGTCATGTCCGATATCTGGAAACCATCCGTCACCGTGGCCGCCGTGATCGAGCGCGAGCGGCGCTTCCTGCTGGTCGAGGAAGAGACCAGCGAAGGTGTGCGCTTCAACCAGCCCGCAGGCCATCTTGATCCGTTCGAATCGCTGGAACAGGCTGTTGCACGCGAGACAATGGAAGAGACCGCCCACGAATTCGCTCCAAGCTCGCTGGTCGGTGTGTACATGTCACGTTACCAGTCGGCACGCACCGGACTGGATGTGACCTACCTGCGCTTCGCATTTTGCGGCACGGTGGGCCGGGTGCACGATCGTCCGCTGGACCATGGCATCCTGCGCGCGCTGTGGCTGACATACGACGAATTGTTGGCCACCCGCGACCTGCACCGCAGCCCGCTGGTCCTGCAATGCGTCGATGATTACCTGAAGGGCCAGAGCGCCCCGCTTTCGCTGCTGCACACCACGCCGAGCGTGATCGGAGACCTGAATGGCTAGGAAGCGCGTGGTGCTTGGCATGTCGGGCGGGGTCGACTCCTCCGTCGCAGCCTGGATGCTGAAGGAGCAGGGCTACGAAGTGATCGGCCTGTTCATGAAGAACTGGGAAGACGATGACGATTCCGAGTACTGCTCGACGCGCGAAGACTGGATCGACGCTGCCAGCGTGGCCGATGTGGTCGGCGTCGACATCGAGGCGGTCAATTTCGCCAGCGAGTACAAGGACCGGGTGTTCGCTGAATTCCTGCGTGAATACGAAGGGGGACGCACACCGAATCCGGACGTGCTGTGCAATGCAGAAATCAAATTCAAGGCATTCCTGGACCATGCCATATCGCTGGGCGCGGACCTGATCGCGACCGGGCATTATGCGCGGGTACGACAAGCCGCCGATGGCCGCTCCGAACTGCTCAAGGCGCTGGATGCCAGCAAGGACCAGAGCTATTTCCTGCATCGCCTGAACCAGGCCCAGTTGGCGCGCACCCTGTTCCCCCTGGGTGAACTGCACAAGACGGAAGTACGCAGGATTGCGACCCAGCTTGGCCTGCCTAACGCGAAGAAGAAAGACTCGACCGGCATTTGCTTCATCGGCGAGCGCCCGTTCCGCGAATTCCTGAACCGCTACGTCTCGTTCAAGCCCGGCCCGATGATGACGCCGGAAGGCGACGTGGTCGGCGAGCATGTAGGCCTGAGCTTCTACACGCTGGGCCAACGCAAGGGCATAGGCCTGGGCGGCATGAAGTCCTACCGCAACGACCAGGGCGAAGCCGAACCCTGGTATGTCGCGCGCAAGGACATCGCCACCAATACCCTGTACGTCGTGCAGGGCCATGACCATCCCTGGCTGCTGTCGACATCGCTGACCGCGGACCAGATGAGCTGGGTCTCGGGCCAGGCGCCCGGCGATGCGCTGCTGGCAGCCAAGACCCGCTACCGCCAGGCCGACGTCGCCTGCCGCCACCACCTGCTGGCCGAACCGGGCATGTTCGCCCTTGAATTCCCGCAGCCCCAGTGGGCGGTCACGCCCGGCCAGTCGGCCGTGCTTTACGATGGTGAAATCTGCCTTGGCGGGGGCATCATCGCTTCCGCCGGCGCAGTCGTACCAGCCTGACGCAGCGCCGCCACGACGGCGCTGCCCCCCCCCTCCCTGCACGATCCCCTCCGGCCGCGCCTTGCCGGCTTGCCGGCACTTGAGCACGTTCCACACGCTCCGCACGTTCCACTTGCCAAGCTCGTTCTTTTCGAGAATAATCTAAATGCGAATTGTTCGCATTTAGATTTAGCCAACAGATACGGGCGGCAACAAGATGATCGGGATGGAACTGAAGGTCGATGAAGCAGGTGGAGAAAGCAAGAGCCGGCCAGCGGTTTCGGCCGTCCGCCGCATCTCGAGCCGGGATTTGCTGGGCGACACCCGCGAGCTCGAAATCGATCACGACGGGCGCATCTACCGCCTGCGCCTGACCCAGTCCAACAAACTGATCCTGACCGCCTGACAACAAGGACACTGCCATGATTCCGACACTCATGATCAGCTTCAGGGAAGGACTTGAAGCATTCCTGATCATCGCAATCTCCCTGATATTCCTGAAGAACACCAATCGCCGCGAGCTGGTTCCGGCGGTGTATTCAGGTGTCGCGCTGGCGGTCGTGCTCTCCTGCCTGCTGGGCGTGCTGCTGGCACGGCTTGGCGCCCTGTCGCCGTTCTGGGAAGGCTTGATGGCGTTGATCGCGGCGGTGTCGGTGATCTACTGCACCGTGCACATGATGAAGATGGGCCGTTTCATGAAGCGCGAGATTGCCGAAGGTCTTGGCCGAACCGATCGTTCGGCACGCCAGGCATGGATGCTGGTGTTCCTGTTTTCCGCGTTCATGGTGGGCCGCGAGGGCGTGGAAACGGCGACGATGATTGCATCCCTGTCGCAGCAAGCCGGGAACGGACAGATGGCTGCCGGCGGATTCATCGGCGTCGTCCTCGCCGCCATGCTCGCATGGGCTTGGGTCCGCTTCGGCCAGCGCGTGAACCTGCAGCGTTTTTTCCAGCTGACGGCGATATTCATGGTGGCGTTCGCCATCCAGCTCGTCATCTACGCATTTCATGAATTTACCGAATCGGCTTCGCTGCCATTCCTCGACAACGCCTGGTGGCATATTGCGACCGAACCTTGGGGACCGGAAGGCGACTATGGCCAGTGGTTCTCGTACAGCCTGGGCATCCTGCCGCTGGGCTGGCTGCTTTATTCCTGGCTGGCTGACCGCCGCGCCGGAACCACCCGCTCCGCCGTCCACTGAACCCTTCCACCAACTCCGGTGCCTAAATGATCGTTTGTGTCTGCAATAACGTCTCTGACCGAAAAATCCGTGCCGCCGTGGACGAGGGCCTGACGTCGATGCGCGAACTGCGCAGCGAACTCGAGGTCGGCACCTGTTGCGGCAAATGCCACGCCTGTGCCAAGCAGGTACTGCGCGAGTGCCTCGACGAGAAGCTGTCAGCCGTGCCGGTCTTTTTCCAGTCCGGCGCGCTCGCGGCCTGATTCATCAAGCGCATCACCCTGATCAAATCGCCTGTGGCCCGGCTGATGTATGATGAAATTCATATCACCCCACTCTCTTTAGCCGAGGCATCAAATGAAAGGTGACCCAACGATCATCAAGCTGCTCAACGCACAGTTGACCAACGAGCTGACTGCCATCAACCAGTATTTCCTGCATGCCAGGATGTACAAGCACTGGGGCTTCGGGAAGCTGGGCAAGAAAGAGTATGACGAGTCAATCGGCGAGATGAAGCACGCCGACAAGCTGATCAACCGGATACTGATGCTCGAAGGCCTGCCCAACCTGCAGGCCCTGCACAAACTGATGCTCGGCGAAAACACGGCGGAAATGCTGAAGTGCGACCTGAAGCTGGAACATCTCTCGCAAAAGACCGTGAAGGAAGCAATTGCGGCCTGCGAGGCGGCCAGCGATTATGTTTCGCGCGAGATCTTCGTCGAGATCCTTGACGATACCGAGGAGCACATCGACTGGCTCGAGACGCAGATCGGCCTGATTGATGCAGTGGGGCTGCAGAACTATCTGCAGTCGCAAATGGATGGGAGCGAGGATTGATGCAGTCCAGGCAAGCTCGCGCGTCCTTCCCCCAATAAAAAAACGGAGCCGCAGCTCCGTTTTTTCTTTCGCCCTCCCACATTCGATCAGCGTGGCGCGGTGTCCTTGAACGACTGCCGCTCCGACAGCTTGTCGAACAGCTTGGCAAGATCCGGATAGTCGTCGCGCCAGGTGATCTCCGGGAAGCGGAAGGCCAGCCAGCCCAGCGTGCAGCCCACGGCCACATCCGCCAGCGTGTACTGGTTGCCGGCGCAGAACGGCGTGTCGGCAAAACCGGCGGACATCGCTTTCAGGCCGTCGTGAACCTTGCCCATCTGGCGATCGATCCATTCCTGGCTCTGCTGCTCCGGCGCACGCCGGGTTTTTTCCAGACGCACCAGAATTGCCGCATCCAGGATGCCATCGGCAAGCGCCTCCCAGCATTTGATGCTGGCCCGCTCGCGTCCCTGGACGGGAATCAACTTGCCGACCGGCGTGAGCGTGTCCAGGTATTCGACAATCACGCGCGAATCGAACATTGCGCCGCCATCTTCCATGATCAGGCACGGAACCTTGCCCAGGGGATTGGACAGGCCTATGGTCGTCTTCGGATTCCAGACGTCTTCCACCACATGTTCATAGTCGAGTTTTTTCTCGGCCATGACGACGCGGACCTTGCGGACGTAGGGGCTGGCGAGTGATCCAATCAGTTTCATAGGTAGTCTTGGTGTTGGCTGCGGCCGATTATAGCATCGGGGCAATCGCCGCCACCACTGCGGGCGGTGCTGACGGAGCAGCCCGGCCCCGGTGGTAAAATTGCGGGTTACCGCGCACCCGATCCGTTCGGCTTCACGCCTGCGGACCGCATTTTCTCCTGACCCGTTCCCCACAATCATGCCTCTTACCGCCCTTTCTGCCCTTTCGCCGCTGGATGGCCGTTACGCCGCCAAGACCGACAAATTGCGCCCCCTGCTCTCCGAAGCGGGATTCATGCATCATCGGGTGAAAGTGGAAATTGCCTGGCTGCAGGCGCTGGCCGCCGCCGGCTTTGACGAAATCAAGCCGTTTTCCGCGGACGCCAGCAAGCTGCTGGATGCGCTTGCAACGAACTTCACCGAAGCAGACGCCGAGCGCATCAAGGCGATCGAGGCGGTCACCAACCACGACGTCAAGGCGGTTGAATACTGGCTCAAGGAAAAGGTTGCCGGCGTGCCGGAACTGGTCGCGGCGTCCGAATTCATTCACTTCGCCTGCACCTCCGAAGATATCAACAACACCTCGCACGGCATGATGCTGAAGGCGGCGCGCGACGAGGTGCTGCTACCGGCGTTGAACCAGGTGATCGATACGCTTGCCACCATCGCGCGCGACAACGCCGCAATGCCGATGATGTCGCGCACCCATGGCCAACCGGCCAGCCCGACCACGCTCGGCAAGGAAATGGCGAACGTGGTCGCCCGCCTGCGCCGCGCAGTGAAGCAGATCGCCGCGGTTGAAATCCTGGGCAAGATGAATGGCGCGGTCGGCAACTACAACGCCCACCTTTCCGCCTACCCGGACGTGGACTGGCCGTCATTCTCGCGCCAAGTGATAGAACAGCGGCTGGGCTTGATATTCAATCCGTACACGATCCAGATCGAACCGCACGACTACATGGCCGAACTGTTCGACGCGATCGCACGCGCCAACACCATCCTGCTCGACCTGAACCGCGACATCTGGGGTTACATCTCGATCGGCTATTTCAAACAGCGCACCAAGGCCGGCGAGATCGGCTCGTCGACGATGCCGCACAAGGTTAACCCGATCGACTTCGAAAATTCCGAAGGCAACCTCGGCATGGCCAATGCCGTGCTGCGGCACATGGCAGAGAAACTGCCAATCTCGCGCTGGCAGCGCGACCTGACCGATTCGACCGTGTTGCGCAATATCGGTGTCGGCCTGGGTTATGCCGTGCTGGCTTACGACAGCTGCCTGCGCGGCCTGAACAAACTGGAAGTGAATCCGGAAAAAATGGCGGAAGACCTGGAGGGCAGCTGGGAAGTGCTGGCCGAACCGGTGCAGACCGTGATGCGCCGTTACGGCATCGAGAACCCTTACGAGCAGTTGAAAGAGCTCACCCGCGGCAAGGGCATTTCGAAAGATGCCATGCACGAGTTCATCCGCGGGCTGGCTATTCCGGCCGATGCAAAGGATCGCCTGCTGCAAATGACGCCGGCAAATTACATTGGCATCGCGGCGAAACTGGCGGGCGAAATCTGAGGACTGCGAGTTCGCGGGAAAACGCATATGATGCGGTTTCCACAACAATCAAGCAAAAGGATCCGCAATGAAGCGTTTGTCTGCCGCACTCGCATTCAGTAGCCTCCTCGCCGTGCCCTTCTCCGCCCAGGCGCAGTTTGCCAAGGTGGAGGATGCGGTCAAGTACCGCCAATCCGCGCTTTCCGTGATGGGCACTCACTTTGGCCGCATCGGCGCCGTCGTCAAGGGCGAAAAGCCGTATGACAAGGCGACCGTGGAACGGGACGCTGCCATCGTCGAAACCCTGAGCAAGCTCCCGTTCGCAGCGTTCCCGCCGGGTTCGGAGGCGGCCAATTCCAAGGCCAAGGCGGAAATCTGGAAGGAACAGGACAAGTTCAAGGCAGCCGGCGAGAAGATGCAGTCCGAGGTCGCCAAGCTGTCGGCCGCTGCCAAGTCCGGCAACATCGACACCATCAAGACTGCGTTCGGCGCCGTCGGCCAGTCCTGCAAGGCCTGCCACGACGACTTCCGCAAGAAATAATCTTTACCTGCTGCAAGAAAAACGCCCCGCCGGTCTTGTCGACCGCGGGGCGTTTTTGCTGGTGCTCCCTGCTTCCGGTTTCCTGCTATGGCTTCATGTTGACCAGAAGGTAGACCGCCGAAGCGCACAGCGCGAGAAGCACCGCCGCGAACAGGCGCACACCCCAGCTGTCGTTGGCGTCCGGCGCATCGAAGTCGACCTTCTTGTCGCCGGTCAGCATCGGCACCACCAGGTTTTCCTTCTTGCGCAGCAAATACCAGAGTATGGCTGCCACATGCAGCCCGACCAGCACGAAGATCAGCGTGGCGCCAATTTCCTTGTGCAGCCAGGTCGCCTGGTCGGACAGCTCCTTTGAAATGAACTTGACCAACGGGCCTTCGCTGGCAATGTCATCGTTGGAGAAAAGCCCGAATCCGGCCTGCAGCAGCAGGACGCCGAGCATGGCCACGATCGACAGGCTGCCAAGCGGATTGTGACCGGGAAATCTGGTTTGGCTGCGGCCGCGCAGGTAGTCGAGCAGGCGCGCGGGCGTGGGCAGGAAATTCGAGAAACGGACATAGCGGGGACCGACCAGCCCCCAGATGATGCGAAACAACACGAGCGTGAGGATGGCGTACCCGGTCCGGAAATGCCACTGCATCGCATTGCCGCCGATTTCCTGCGTGACCACCGCGGTAACGACCAGCGCCACCAGGGTCCAGTGAAAAATCCGCACCGGCAGATCCCACACCCGTATCCGTTTCATTTCCCGCCTCCTTCTCCAGAGCCCGGCTTGGCCGCGATGCGGTAAACCGGGATATGAAACAGTCGTGCCGGCTACTGCTGGCCTGCAGGCATGTCAGACTACTGCGCCGTCGGTCTCGTCCTTTTCCTTGACCGGCTTGATCAGGTCTTCGCGCTTCACGCCCAGCCACATCGCCACGGCGGCCGCAACGAACACGGATGAATAAATACCGAACAGGATGCCGATGGTCAGCGCGATGGCGAAATAGTGCAGCGTGGGGCCGCCGAAAAACAGCATGGACAGCACCATGATCTGAGTCGATCCGTGCGTAATGACTGTCCGCGAAATGGTGCTGGTAATCGCATGGTTCATCACGTCCGCCGTCCCCATCCGTCCGAAGCGCCGGTCACGGAAGGTCTCGCGCACCCGGTCGAACACGACCACCGACTCGTTCACCGAATAACCGAGGATGGCGAGTATCGCAGCGAGCACGGTCAGCGAGAATTCCCACTGGAATGCCGCGAAGAAGCCGAGGATGATGATCACGTCGTGCAGGTTGGCAATCACAGCCGACACTGCGTATTTCCATTCGAAACGGATTGCCAGGTAGATGATGATGCCGATGATCACCATGGCCAGCGCTGTAAGGCCATCCTGGGTCAGCTCATGCCCGACCTGCGGCCCGACGAACTCGACCCGCTGCAGCTTCACGCCAGCATCCGGCCCGCTGAGCGCCGCCATCACTTTCTCGCTGACTTGCGCGGTGGTGACGCCTTTCTGCGCCGGCAGCCTGATCAGCACATCCTGCGCCGTGCCGAAGCTCTGCACCTGGCTGTCGGCAAACCCGAGGCCCTCGATGGTCTTGCGAACCTGCTCGACATTGGCAGCCTTCGGATAGGCCACTTCCATCACGGTGCCGCCGGTAAATTCGATCGACAGGTGCAAACCCTTGCTGAACAGGAAAAACACCGCGAGGGCAAACGTCAGCGCCGAAATCACATTGAATATCAATGCGTGGCGCATGAACGGTATGTCTTTTTTGATACGGAATAACTCCATGCCTTCCTCTTGTTACCTGTTACGTTGTCCGGGGCGCTGGTGCGCTCAGGGGGTGGGCTTCCATACTTGGCCGATCGACACCGATGTCAGTTTCTTCTTGCGGCCGTACCAGAGATTGGCGAGGCCGCGGGAAACGACAACCGACGAGAAAATCGAGGTCAGGATGCCCAGGCAATGCACCACGGCGAAGCCGCGGATCGCACCCGATCCGAAAATCAGCAGCGCCAGGCCGGCAATCATGGTCGTCACGTTGGAGTCCAGAATGGTGGCCCAGGCGCGGTCGAAGCCGGTGGCAATCGCCGCTTGCGGCGTGTTGCCATTGCGGAGCTCCTCGCGGATCCGCTCGTTGATCAGCACGTTGGCGTCGATCGCCATGCCCAGCGTGAATGCGATAGCAGCAATGCCGGGCAAGGTCAGCGTGGCCTGCAGCATCGACAGGATCGCGATCAGCAACAACAGGTTGACCGACAGCGCAATCACGCTGAACACGCCGAACAGCATGTAGTAGACGATCATGAACGCGGCCACGGCGGCGAAGCCGTACATGGTCGAATTGAAACCCTTGCCGATGTTATCGGCGCCGAGCTGCGGCCCGATGGTGCGTTCCTCAATGATTTCCATCGGCGCTGCCAGCGAACCTGCGCGCAGCAGCAGGGCCAGGTCGGAGGCAGCTTCAGCCGAACCCATGCCGGTGATCTGGAAGCGGGCGCCAAGTTCGTCGCGAATCGTGGCGACCGTCAGCACCTCGCCCTTGTTCTTTTCGAACAGCACGATTGCCATACCCTTGCCGACCCGGCTGCGGGTCGCTTCGCGCATGCGCCGGCCGCCATCGCCATTGAGGTCGATGCTGACTGCGGGCTGCTGGTTCTGGTCAAAGCTGGCGCTGGCATTGGAAATGTAGTCGCCGGTGATCACCGGATCCTTGTACAGCACCACCGGCGCGTTCTTGCCGACCTTGAACAGCTCGGAGCCAAACGGAATCGCCGCGCTTTCCTCGGTGCCGCGCGTCACGGTCTCGTCCACCAGCCGCACTTCCAGCGTTGCGGTGCGGCCAATGATGTCCTTCGCCCGCGATACGTCCTGCACGCCAGGCAACTGCACCACGATCCGGTCCGCGCCCTGGCGCTGGATCACTGGCTCGGCCACGCCCAACTCGTTGACCCGCTTGGACAGCGTCGTGATGTTCTGCTGGACGGCTTCCTCGACAGTCTGCTTCAGCGCATCCGGACGCATGGATGCCACCAGCCGCAACTCGGCGCCCTCGCCGGATTCCTCCAGCACCAGTTCCGGCAACTGGCTGGCCAGCAGGCTTTTCGCCTGCGCCCGTGTCTCGGCTTCGCGGAACTTCAGTTCGATGCTGTTACCGCTGCGGCTCAGGCCTGAATAGCGGATCTTCTTGTCGATAAGGGTGCTGCGGATGCCGGACTGCAAACCCTGCAAGCGCTTGTTCATCACCGCGCGGGTATCGATCTGCATCAGGAAATGCACGCCGCCGCGCAGGTCGAGGCCGAGATACATCGGCGACGCTTTCAGGCTTTGCAGCCAGGCGGGCGTGTTGGGCAACAGGTTGAATGCGACCAGGTAGGTCGGGTCGGCCGGATCGCGGTTGAGTTCGCGCTCCAGTACCGCCTTGGCCTTGAACTGGGTGTCGGTATCGGCAAAACGGGCACGCACCGTGCCGTGCGTGCCACTGCCGTCAAAGAAAACGGCCTGCGGCTTGAACCCGCCCGTCTGCAACACCTGGTCGACTTGCGTGATCAGGCTCGCATCGACTTTCACCGTCGCCTTGGCGCTGCTGATCTGCACTGCGGGCGACTCTCCGTAGAAGTTCGGCAACGTATACAGCACCCCGAACAGCAGCGCGACGGCGATCAGGATGTACTTCCAGAGAGGATAGCGATTCATTTTTTAAAGTCGAATTGAGACGTTGGCGACCAGTCGCCCCTGCCGGAGCGGGATCCGCCGGGTCAGAGGGACTTGATGGTTCCCTTGGGCAGCAGGGTCGAGATGGCCGCTTTCTGCACGATGGCTTCAGTACCTTCGGCGACTTCGACCGTGACATAGGCGTCAGTGACCTTGGTCACTTTGCCCAGGATGCCACCGGCGGTGACGACTTCGTCGCCCTTGGCCAGCGCTTCCATCATGGCTTTCTGTTCCTTCTGCCGCTTCATCTGGGGACGGATCATCAGGAAGTACAACACGACGAACATCAGGATGATCGGCAGAAAGCTGGTCAGGCTGCTTTCCACGCTGCTGGTGGCGGCCTGGGCGTAGGCATTGGATATGAACACGGTTTTCTCCGGGTGTTGTTATGGGAACAGGCGGGCATTTTAGCATCGGGTTGCGGCAAACCCGGATGCCGTTGACCCGGCAGTATGCCGAGACGTCAGCGGACGGCCACGCCACGCCCGCGTTCGACTGCAAAACGGGCCCGATAGTTGTCGAAATCACCTTCCTCGATTGCGTCCCGCAGCTCCTGCATCAGGGTCAGGTAGTAATGCAGGTTATGGATGGTGTTGAGCGTTGCACCCAGGATTTCGCCGGCGCGGTGCAGGTGGTGCAGGTAGGCCCGCGAAAAATGCTTGCAGGTGTGGCAAGTGCAGCTGGCGTCGAGCGGCGCCTGGTCATCCTTGTAACGGGCATTCTTGATCTTGACGTCGCCGAAGCGGGTGAACAGCCAGCCATTGCGCGCGTTCCGGGTCGGCATCACGCAGTCGAACATGTCGATGCCATTGGCCACACCCTCGACCAGGTCTTCCGGCGTGCCCACGCCCATCAGGTAGTGCGGCTTGGCAGCCGGCAGCCGCGGGCCGATATGCGACAGCACCCGCATCATGTCTTCCTTCGGCTCGCCAACCGACAGCCCGCCGATCGCCACGCCGTCGAAGCCGATCCCTTCCAGGCCAGCCAGCGATTCGTCGCGCAACTGCTCGAACATCCCGCCTTGCACGATGCCGAACAGCGCATTCGGATTGCCGCCGCGTTCGAATTCATCTTTCGAACGCTGTGCCCAGCGCAGCGACATGCGCATCGAACTTGCCGCCTCATCAACCGTGGCCGGCCGGCCCTCGATTTCATAAGGGGTGCATTCGTCGAACTGCATCACGATGTCGGAATTCAGCGAGCGCTGGATCTGCATCGAGACTTCCGGCGACAAGAACAGGCGGTCACCGTTGAGCGGCGAAGCGAACTTCACGCCCTCCTCGGTGATCTTGCGCATGGCGCCCAGCGAGAACACCTGGAAACCGCCGGAGTCGGTCAGGATCGGCTTGTCCCATCCCATGAAGCGGTGCAGGCCGCCAAATTTCTCCATCACCTCGGTGCCCGGGCGCAGCCACAGATGGAAGGTGTTGCCGAGGATGATCTGGGCGCCGACATCATCAAGCTGGTCCGGCGTCACCGCTTTTACCGAACCATAGGTACCAACCGGCATGAAGATCGGCGTCTCGATGGTGCCGTGGTTCAGCTTCAGGCGGCCGCGGCGGGCATTTCCATCGGTTTTCAGCAGGGTAAATTCAAGCATGGTCGGGCGCCTTGGTGCCGGTGGCGCCGCTGGCGCCGGTCCTGTCACGGGTGAGCAGCATGGCATCGCCATAGCTGAAAAAGCGATAACGCTGCGCTATCGCATGGCGGTAGGCGGCGCGTATCGTGTCGTAGCCGGAGAATGCCGATACCAGCATCAGCAAGGTCGACTTGGGAAGATGAAAATTTGTCACCAGCCGGTCGACCGTCCGGAAGCGGTAGCCGGGCGTGACGAACAGCCTGGTGTCGGCGCTGCCGGCGGCCAGAGGACCGTCCTGGGAAGCAGATTCCAGCGCGCGCATGCTGGTGGTGCCGACCGCGATCACATCGCGCCCGGCTGCATGGGCTGCGCCGATTGCGTCCACTGTCTGCTGCGGGATGGTGTACCACTCGCTGTGCATGTGGTGCTCCGCCAGGTTCTCGGTCCGCACCGGCTGGAAGGTGCCGGCCCCCACATGCAGCGTGACGAAAGCAATCTGCACGCCCTTGTTGCGCAGGCGCTCCAGCAAGGGCGCATCGAAATGCAGGCCGGCGGTTGGCGCCGCCACCGCGCCCGGCTCGCGGGAATACACGGTCTGGTAACGTTGTTCATCCTCGCCGGTCGCCGCATGCTCGATGTAAGGCGGCAAAGGCAGGCGGCCATGGGCTTCGATCAGGTCGAACACTTCCGCCGGAAATTTCAGTGAGAAAAATTCGCCGGCGCGCTCCCCCACCTCGACCTCGAAAGCGTCGGCCAGGCGAATGAAGGAACCAGGCTGCGGCGTCTTGGAAGCGCGCACCTGTGCCAGCACATTGCGATTGTCCAGCACGCGCTCGACCAGCACTTCGACCTTGCCGCCACTGGCTTTCACGCCATGGAAGCGCGCCTTCAGGACACGGGTATCGTTGAACACCATCACGTCGCCGGGCTGGACCAGTTCGACGATATCCGTGAAAGAACGGTCTTCGAAACGGGCAGGCTGGCCGGGGACGACATGCAGCAGGCGCGAGCCGCTGCGCTCGGGCAGCGGCAATTGCGCGATCAGTTCCGGCGGGAGTTCAAAATCAAAATCGGAGAGTGAATAGAGTGAATGCATGGTGTCGCAGGCCGGCAACGAGGGCCAGGGCAGGGGCCGGCCGTGTTGCGCGGCGGATGCGCCCTTTGGAAAACCCGTTATTCTACGCGGATTGCCATTGACGGACTTCGCACTCCCCTTCCCATGCCCCCTGCCACGCCCAAAGCGCCTCGCCCCACTGCCAAGGGCGGAAATACGGTCGCCGACAAGCTGGCGCGGCTGGGTTTGCGAACCGACATGGACCTGGTGCTGCACCTGCCGCTGCGCTACGAGGACGAAACCCGGATCGTGCCGATACGGGAAGCGCATTTCACCGGCGGCGCGCCGGCGCAGGTGGAAGGCGTGGTGCGCAATAGCGAAATCGCATTGCGGGGGCGCCGGCAACTGCTGGTCACCATCGAAGACGACAGCGGCAGCCTGGTGCTGCGTTTCCTGAATTTCTACGGTAGCCAGGTCAAGCAACTGAGCGAAGGCACCCGGGTCCGCGCACGGGGCGAAGTGCGGCATGGATTCTTCGGCGACGAGATGGTCCATCCGGTCTACAAGGTGGTGCCGGAAGGCGCCCCGCTGCCGACCGCGCTGACGCCGGTCTACCCTGCCGGCGAGGGCCTGTCGCAGACACTGCTGCGGCGCGCGATTGCACAAGCAATGCAGCGCATCGACTGGCAGGACACGCTGCCGCCGGCATTGCTGGAGAAGATCGGCCTTTGGCCGTTCCGGCCGGCGGTGGAGCTGCTTCACAATCCGCCGCCGGATGTGGATGAAAACGCGCTGATGGAGCGCAGCCATCCGGCCTGGATACGGATGAAGTTCGACGAGCTGCTGGCGCAGCAACTGTCCCTGAAGCGCTCGCAGGAAGCGCGCCGTACCAGGGGCGCCGTGCCGCTGCAATCCGTGGGTGAGCTGTCGGCCGCGTTCCTCGCCAGCCTGCCGTTCGCTCTCACGGGCGCGCAACAACGCGTGCTGGAAGAAATCCGCCACGACCTGCGCCAGTCGTGGCCGATGCAGCGCCTGCTGCAAGGCGACGTCGGCAGCGGCAAGACGGTGGTTGCCGCGCTGGCTGCCGCCCAGGCAATCGACAGCGGCTTCCAGGCAGTGCTGATGGCGCCCACCGAGATCCTGGCCGACCAGCATTTCCGCAAGATAGCGGCATGGATGACGCCGCTCGGCGTCAAGGTCGCATGGCTGACCGGCAGCCTGAAGAAGAAGGAAAAGGACGATGCGCGCGAGCGAATCGCCAGCGGCGATGCGCAACTGATCGTCGGCACTCATGCGTTGATCCAGGACACGGTCCAATTTTCGCGGGTCGGGCTGGTGATCGTCGACGAACAGCATCGCTTCGGCGTGGCCCAGCGGCTGGCGCTGCGCAACAAGGGGCTGGAAGCGGAAAACCAGCCGCACCAGCTGATGATGTCGGCCACGCCGATACCGCGCACGCTGGCCATGACCTACTACGCCGACCTGGAAGTGTCGGTGATCGACGAACTGCCGCCCGGGCGCTCGCCTGTGGTGACCCGCATCATCGACCAGAACCGGCGCGAGGAAGTGATCGAACGGGTCCGCGCCGCTGCGCTGGAAGGCCGCCAGGTGTACTGGGTCTGCCCGCTGATCGAGGAGTCGGAAGCCCTGCAACTTCAAACCGCAACCGACACCCATGCGACGCTGGCAGCGGCCCTGCCCGAACTGCAGGTCGGACTGATACACGGCCGCCTGAAGCCGGCCGACAAGCAAGTCGTGATGGATCGCTTCTCCAGCGGTGAACTGCATGTGCTGGTGGCGACCACGGTGATCGAGGTCGGCGTCGATGTGCCAAATGCCTCGCTGATGGTGATCGAGCATGCCGAGCGCTTCGGCCTGTCGCAACTGCATCAGTTGCGCGGGCGGGTCGGCCGCGGGTCGGCTTCCAGCGTCTGCCTGTTGCTGTATCAAGCGCCGCTCGGGCCGGTGGCGCGGCAGCGCCTGTCCACCATGCGGGAGACCGCCGACGGCTTCGAAATCGCCCGCCGCGACCTGCAATTGCGCGGCCCGGGCGAATTCCTCGGCGCCCGCCAGTCCGGCCAGGCCATGCTGCGCTTTGCCGACCTGGAAACCGACCAGTGGCTGGTCGAAAAGGCGCGCGACCTGGCAGCGCAACTGCTGGCCGGCGACATGGATACGGTACGGCGCCATCTGGCACGCTGGCTTGGCGACCGCGAGGACTATCTCAAGGTCTGAACCGCGCCGGACTGAGAATCCTTCCCCCGCCCACTGCGGTAAGATATCCGCCATGACCCTCACCGAACTCAAATATATCGTCGCCGTCGCTCGCGAGAAACATTTCGGCCATGCGGCCGAGGCCTGCTTCGTCGCCCAGCCGACCCTGTCGGTCGCGATCAAGAAACTGGAAGACGAATTAGGCGTCGTGATATTCGAGCGCGGTGGCAGCGAAGTGACGATGACGCCCTTGGGCACGCAGCTCGTCGCGCAGGCCGAGCGGGTGCTGGAACAGACCGCCGCCATCAGGGAAATCGCCAAGCAGAACAAGGATCCGCTGGCGGGGCCGCTGCGGCTGGGCGTGATCTACACGATTGCCCCTTATCTGCTGCCGCAACTGGTGCGCGTGATGATTGACCGCGTGCCGCAGATGCCGCTGATCCTGCAGGAGCACTTCACCACCCGGCTGATAGAGCAACTGCGCCAGGGGGAACTCGACGCCGCCATCATGGCCCTGCCGTTCGCCACCCAGGGACTGTCGGTGCTGCCCTTGTATGATGAACCCTTCGTGGTCGCCGTACCGCGCCATCACCGATGGGCCGGCCGCGACGTCATTCCGGCCGATGAACTCAAGAGCGAGACCATGCTGTTACTGGGAAGCGGCCACTGTTTCCGCGACCAGGTGCTGGAAGTCTGCCCCGAGATGTCGCGCTTTTCGACTACCGGTGACGGCATCGCCCGCACCTTCGAAGGCTCGTCGCTGGAAACCATTCGCCACATGGTGGCCTCGGGCATCGGCATTACGGTACTGCCGCAAGCTTCGGTGCCGGAAACGGAAGCGCCGGACAGCATGCTGCGTTACATCCCCTTCAAGGATCCGGGACCGTCGCGCCGGGTGGTGCTGGCCTGGCGCAAGAGCTTCACCCGCACCGCAGCGATCGAGGCAGTGCGCAATGCGGTGCATTCCTGCAAGCTGCATGGGGTGGAGATGCTGCAGGACCCGGCCGCAACGGATGCGTGAAATGATACTGGCCGAGTCCCGCTTGCAGCTCTACTGGCGCCTGATCCGGATGGACAAGCCCATTGGCATCCTTCTGCTGCTGTGGCCAACCCTGTCTGCCTTGTGGCTGTCGTCCAACGGCAATCCGGACTGGAAGCTGGTCGTGATTTTCACGCTGGGAACGGTGCTGATGCGCTCTGCCGGCTGTGCGGTGAATGACTACGCCGACCAGGATTTCGACCGCCATGTAAAGCGCACCGTCGACCGGCCGCTGACCAGCGGCCGCATAAGCGGCTGGGAGGCGCTGGCCGTGGCTGCGGCGCTGTCGCTGGCCGCCTTCCTGCTGATCCTGCCGCTTAATTCGCTGACCAAGCTGCTGTCCCTGGCGGCACTGGCGATTGCCGGCAGCTATCCCTACTTCAAGCGCTTCTTCGCGATTCCGCAGGCCTACCTCGGGATTGCATTCGGGTTCGGGATTCCGATGGCCTATGCGGCCGTGCAGAACCAGGTGCCGCCGGAAGCCTGGATGCTGTTGCTGGCCAACGTGTTCTGGGCGGTTGCCTACGACACCGAATATGCGATGGTGGACCGGGACGACGACCTGAAGATCGGCATCAAGACCTCGGCCATCACCTTCGGACGGTTGGACGTGGCGGCGGTGATGGCCTGCTATGCGGTGGCACTGGGAATGATCTTCGTGATTGGCTGGCAACTGGGATTGCGCGGATGGTTTGCCGCCGGGATGGCGGTGGCAGCGGGGATGGCGGTGCATCATTACACCCTGATCCGGGCGCGCGACCGGATGGGGTGTTTTGCGGCGTTCAGGTACAACAATTACCTGGGGGCGGCGGTGTTTGCCGGGATTGCGATGGATTTTGCGTTGCGCTGAAAGTGCGGGCTACATCCGGGGGTGGATGGTTTGGCGGCTTGTTGGCTTATTGGCTTGCGGGTGGCGTGGCTGGGTTTGTTGTTTGTCGTTGTGAAGCCGGGAGACACCCCGGCGGGTGTGTAACTTTCTTTTGGAAAAGAAAGTCACCAAAGAAACCAAAGTCAAAACCCACTTGGCCAACGCTCGCCTCGATAGCCAACCAGACGCGGACGCCTGGGCCGAACCATTGCGGCGTTCGCGAGGAAGGTCCTGCCACTCGTTCGCCTCTGACCGGGATCAGCCAACCCGCTTCAATGCCGCCGACCGCACACCACCGCTCGTTGACTCCCAATTATTTTCGAAGCTGCTAATTGATTCTTGAGGGCGTGTTGCCAGGGGGCGCGGGGATCTCCGGAAACAACTGCGGTGCTCGGCCTTTCGTGAAACAGACCCGTCGCTTGTTTGAAGCTTCGAAAAACATTAAGAGTCAACGGTGCGCCGGGCATCGGTATAAGACACTTCATGGGGTTGGCTGATTAGGTAAGCGGCACACAGCCGAGGGATCATCACTCGCGAGCGTCGCACTGGATTAGCCCAGACATCCGAGTCTGGTTGCCTATCGAAGCGGGCGTTGGCCAAGTGGGTTTTGACGGTGTTTTCTTTGGTTCCTTTCTTTTTAAAAAGAAAGGAACACACCCGCCGGGGTGTCTCCCGGCTTAACAACCACAACCATCAAAACCAGCCACACCATCCGCAAGCCAAAAAGCCGCAAAACCACACCATCAAAAAAACTCAATCCCGCCCGAACTCTTCCCCCATCTCCTTGCCGCGCGCCGATGCCGCTTTCATCGCCTTGATGATCAACTCCTTCACGCCTGACTGCTCCATGCTGGTCAGCGCAGCGTAAGTCGTGCCGCCCTTGGAGGTGACCCGCTCGCGCAGCAGCGAGACCGGGTCGCTGGACTTGGCAGCCAGTTCCGCCGCGCCGGTGAAGGTGGCAATCGCGAGTTGCTTGCCCTGCTCGGCAGTCAGGCCCATGGCCTGCGCCGCTTCCTGCATCGCTTCGATGAAATAGAACACATAAGCAGGTCCGCTTCCGGATACCGCCGTCACCGGGTCGATCAGGCTTTCGTCATCCAGCCACACGGTCTGTCCTACGGCCTGCATGATTGCGTCCGCGAATTCACGCTGCGCAGCGCTGACGCCAGGCAGCGCCGTCATGCCGGTGATGCCGCGTCCGATCAGCGCCGGGGTATTCGGCATGGTGCGAACAATTGCGCCATAGCCGCCTAGCCAGCGCGACAGGTCAAGCGCGCGAATGCCGGCAGCGATCGACAACAGCAATTGCGAGCCCAGGTGCGGCCGCAAGGCCGCCACCACTTCCTTCATCTGCTGCGGTTTTACCGCCAGCACCACGACATCCGCCTGGGCGACTGCCGCATCGATCGCAACGGACGTCGTGACGCCAAACTGCTCCCTCAATTTCAACAGCGCAGCCTCGCTGATATCTATCGCGTGGATGTTGGCTGCGGCAGTCAGTTTCCCGGCCAGTCCGCCGATCAGGGCAGTGGCCATGTTTCCACCGCCAACGAAGGCAATGCGCATATTGTTTTGCATGATGTGTTTTCCGGTTTCGCTTTGTTCGGTCTTTGCTTCAGGTTCTCTTGCCAAAAATCGCCGTGCCGACGCGCACGATGGTCGCGCCCTCGGCCACCGCCGCTTCCAGGTCGGCTGACATGCCCATGGACAGCGCGTCGAGCGGCACGCCATCCCGGATCAAGCTGTCGGCAAGCTCGCGCACGCGCCGGAACGGCAGGCGCTGCTGTTCATAATCCGCCGCCGGCTCGGGAATTGCCATCAGCCCGCGCAGGCGCAAGCGCGGCAAGCCCGCCACTGCCCTCGCCAGCGGCAGCACTTCGCCAGGCGCAACACCGCTCTTGCTTTCCTCTGCGCTGATATTGACCTGCAGGCAAATGTTCAGCGGCGGCAGCGATGCCGGACGCTGGTCGGACAAGCGCTGTGCAATCTTTTCGCGCTCGACCGAATGCACCCAATCGAAATGTTCCGCGATCTGGCGCGTCTTGTTGCTCTGGATCGGGCCAATGAAATGCCATTCCAGCACCAGGTCCGGGCGCAATCGGCGCACCGCATCGATCTTGTCGAGCGCTTCTTGCAGGTAGTTTTCGCCAAAGGCGCGCTGCCCGGCATCGGCTGCCTCGATCACCGCCTCGGGACCGAAGGTCTTGGACACAGCCAGCAGTGTCACGTCGTGCACGTCCCGCGACGCCTTGAGCGCCGCAGCGGCGATCTGTTGCTGCACGGCTTGCAGGTTGCGAGATATTGGAGACATAATCGGGATGACTTCGGGATGACTGCAGGCAACTTCTTGCCGCCTCGACAAATCGAATCAATTCGACTTCATCCAGGTCGGGTTTTCCTCCACGGAGCAGGGATTATAAATGGACATTTCGGAACTACTCGCCTTTGCCGTCAAGAACAAGGCATCTGACCTGCACCTGTCCGCAGGCATGCCACCCATGATCCGGGTCCACGGCGATGTCCGGCGCATCAACCTGCCGGCGATGGACCACAAGGAAGTACACGCGATGGTGTACGACATCATGAACGACGGCCAGCGCAAGTTTTACGAGGAAAACCTCGAGTGCGACTTCTCGTTTGCGATTCCGGGCCTGGCGCGCTTCCGCGTCAATGCCTACAACCAGGACCGCGGCGCCGCGGCCGTGCTGCGGACGATCCCGTCCAAGGTGCTGACGCTGGAACAGCTGAACGCACCAAAAATCCTTGCCGACCTGGCGCTCAAGCCGCGCGGCCTGGTGCTGGTGACCGGCCCGACCGGCTCCGGCAAGTCGACCACGCTGGCCGCGATGGTCAACCACATCAACGAGACCGAGTACGCCCACATCCTGACGGTCGAGGATCCGATCGAATTCGTGCATGAGTCACAAAAAAGCCTGATCAACCAACGCGAGGTCGGACCGCATACCCACTCGTTCACCAACGCGCTGCGCTCGGCCTTGCGGGAAGATCCGGACGTGATCCTGGTCGGCGAACTGCGCGACCTCGAGACGATCCGGCTGGCGCTGACCGCAGCCGAGACCGGCCACCTGGTGTTCGGCACGCTCCATACATCGTCTGCGGCCAAGACCATCGACCGTATTGTCGACGTGTTCCCCGGCGACGAAAAGGAGATGGTGCGGGCGATGCTGTCCGAATCACTGCAGGCGGTGATATCGCAAAGCCTGCTCAAGACCAAGGACGGTTCGGGCCGGGTCGCCGCCCATGAAATCATGCTCGGCACGCCGGCAATCCGCAACCTGATCCGGGAAGCGAAAATTGCGCAGATGTATTCGGCAATCCAGACCGGATCGAACGTCGGCATGCAGACACTCGACGGCAACCTGTCCGACCTGGTCAAGCGCAACATCATTTCCCCCGCAACCGCGCGCTTCGCTGCGAAGACACCGGAAAATTTCCCCGGCTGACCCCGGTGCCGGCAAGCGCCGGCCCGGCCCCACTGAAGCACCAAAGGACACGAGATGGAACGCGAGCAAGCGACAAAATTCATGCACGACCTGCTGCGGCTGATGCTCAGCAAGGGCGGCTCCGACATGTTCATCACCGCCGACTTCCCGCCGGCTTTCAAGGTGGACGGCAAGATGACGCCAGTGTCGAACCAGCCGCTGACCGCCCAGCACACGATGGAACTGGCGCGGGCCATCATGAACGACAAGCAGGCGGCCGAATTCGAAGCGAGCAAGGAAGCCAACTTCGCAATCAGCCCGGCGAGCCTCGGCCGCTTTCGGGTCTCCGCCTTCGTCCAGCAGGGACGGGTCGGCATGGTGCTGCGGACCATCACGACCACCATCCCGACCCTGGGCGACCTCGGCGTGCCGGACGTGCTGAAGGAAATCGTGATGACCAAGCGCGGCCTGGTCATCATGGTCGGCGCCACGGGCTCCGGCAAATCGACCACGCTGGCCGGCATGATCGGCTTCCGCAACGAAAACAGCTACGGCCATATCATTACCGTCGAGGATCCGGTCGAATACGTCCATCCGCACAAGAATTGCGTCATCACGCAACGCGAGATCGGGGTTGATACAGCGGACTGGAGCACGGCGCTGAAGAACACGCTGCGGCAGGCGCCGGACGTGATCCTGATCGGCGAGATCCGCGACCGCGAGTCGATGGATTACGCGATCGCCTTCGCCGAAACCGGACACCTTTGCATGGCGACCATGCATGCCAACAATGCCAACCAGGCGCTCGACCGCATCATCAACTTCTTCCCGGAAGAACGCCGCCAGCAGTTGCTGATGGACCTGTCGCTGAACCTGAAGGCAATGATCTCGCAGCGCCTGATCCCGCTGAAAGCGACCAAGGGGCGCGCCGCTGCGGTCGAGATCATGCTGAATTCGCCGCTGATCTCGGACCTGATCTTCAAGGGCCATGTGCACGAGATCAAGGAAATCATGAAGAAATCGCGCGAACTCGGCATGCAAACCTTCGACCAGGCGCTGTTCGACTTGTACGAAGCCGGAAAGGTTTCGTACGAAGATGCCTTGCGCAACGCCGACTCGGTCAACGACCTGCGCCTGTCCATCAAGTTGCACGGCAAGGACTCGCGCGACCGCGACCTCGCGGCCGGCACCGAGCACCTGGGTATCGTGTGACGGACACCCCGCGCTCGGTTTTCGATTTCGAAGCCAGGACGCTGCAGGGAGAAAGCGTCGGTCTCGACTGCTACCGCGGCAAGGTGCTGCTGTTGGTGAACACCGCCAGCAACTGCGGATTCACACCCCAGTACCGCGACCTGGAAGAACTGTATCAACGCTACCGTGAGCGCGGCCTGGTGGTGCTGGCCTTTCCCTGCAACCAGTTCGGCCAGCAGGAACCTGGCAGCGCCGCCGACATAGCGCAGTTTTGCAGCACCCGCTTCGCGCTCAGTTTTCCCTTGTTCGACAAGCTTGACGTCAATGGCCCGCAAGCCCACCCACTGTTCACCTTCCTGAAAGAAGCTGCGCCAGGCATTCTCGGCAGCACGGCGATCAAGTGGAATTTCACCAAATTCCTGGTCGACCGCAATGGCAAAGTGCAAGAGCGGTTCGCACCGATCGTGCCGCCGAATCGGATGATTCCTTCGATCGAGCGACTGCTCGACGAATCGCCTTCCGCACAATAGTCCCAATAGTCCGCACTTGGCCGCACGCCGACATGCTTGTGGTTTCGCAGGCATGTCGCCGCCTGTGACGGGAACGTAATCGCAATCTCCGTTACACACCCGCCGGTTCTGACCAGCACGATTGAAGGTCGCCGGTTCAATGGCCCTTCGCCTCTCAATTTCCTGCAGGAGAAGTTCATGACGGAGACGAATTTTGGCGCTCTCTGCCGCGCGGCATGCAAGACGCTGGGTATCGGCGGTGAAGTCAGCTTGATGGAAAAGGGATACCTCGCCATTGACGGCATTCCGGTCGGCCTGTTCCTTGAACCGGGCAGCGCTCCTCACCGGATGTTCTGCTATGCAGACCTCGGTCCGGTGGATCCACAACTGCAGGCCTCCGCCTATGAAACCCTGCTGATGCAAAACCAGCTGAACATGTCAAAAGCAGCTGGCAGCTATGGCATCGAGCCGCTGACCGGACACGCAGTGTTCACGCTGGCGCTTGGCCATCTGGAGCAAATCTCTGCCGGACGGGTTGCCGACGCGATGCGCAACTGCGCCAGCGAGGCCAAGCGGCTTCGCAAGGAATGGAATGCGGCCAGCTTGCAGCGTGGCAATCGGGGGCATGATGCGCGCGCCGGCAAGGCAGACTGGACGGAATCAGCGGAAGAAGCGTTTAGCTGACGGCCCTCGAAATCATCCGGTCCACCAGTTCGATCCAATGCTCGACCGGTTTGTCGGTCCCTGACTGCAGGTGCGTCACGCAACCGATATTGGCCGAAACAATCCGCTTCGCACCGGTTTCATCCAGCTTCCTCAGCTTGTCATCGCGCAAGCGATAGGCAAGCTCCGGCTGCAGCACCGAATAAGTCCCGGCCGATCCGCAGCACAAATGGCTGTCGGCGCACATCTTCACTTCGACTCCCGCGGCCTGCAGGATCTCCTCGACCACGCCACGAATCTGCTGCCCATGTTGCAAGGTGCAGGGTGGATGCCAGGCTACCGGCGAGTGGCCGCCCTCCTCGCCCGCGTTGGCCTGCATCGCCTGCACCTTGGCGCGCAGTCCGTCAATATGCTCGTGCAGCACCTCGGATATATCCTTGGCCAGACGCGAAATGGCTTGCGCCCGGGCGCTGTATTTCGGGTCGGCCGCCAGCAAGTGGCCGTATTCCTTGACCATGACGCCGCAACCGGAGGCGTTGATCACGATTGCTTCGGCACCGGCCTGGACATGGGGCCACCAGGCGTCAATGTTGCGGCGGGCATCGTCCCGTCCGCCGTCGTGATCGTTCAGATGGTAGCGGATCGCGCCGCAGCAGCCGGTTTCCGCTGCGCGGATCAACTCGACACCCAGCGCATCGAGCACGCGGGCTGTCGCCGTATTGGTGTTGGGCGACATCGACGGCTGGACGCAACCTTCCAGCAACAACATCTTGCGCGCGTGCTGGCGGACCGGCCAGATGCCGCTCTCCTGCCGTGCCGGCACCTTGTTGCGCAAGGACGGCGGCAGCAAGGGGCGCAGCGCCTGCCCGAGCTTCATCGCGGGGCTGAATATCCATTGGCGGGGCAAGCTTTCTTTCAACAGGGTGCGCACCACCCGCTCCCCGAAAGGACGGGTAACCTTGTCCTCCACCACCTTGCGTCCGATGTCGACCAGGCGGCCGTACTGAACGCCCGAGGGACAGGTGGTCTCGCAATTGCGGCAGGTCAGGCAACGGTCCAGGTGCAGCTGCGTGCGCCGGGTCGGCTGCTCGCCTTCCAGCACGCGCTTCATCAGGTAGATGCGGCCGCGCGGACCGTCGAGCTCATCGCCCAGCAACTGGTAAGTCGGGCAGGTCGCGGTGCAAAACCCGCAATGCACGCAGGCGCGTAAGATGGCGTCCGCCTCCCTGCCCTCGGGCGTGTCCTTGATGAAATCTGCGAGATTGGTTTGCATGGTCAGAAGTCGTTGTACAAACGGCCCGGGTTGAAGATGCCGTCGGGGTCGAAGCTCTTTTTCAGCTTGCGCTGGATGGTGGCCACCCCTGGCGCCAGCGGATGGAACACGCCGTCCTGCTTGTTACCGCCATGGAACAGCGTGGCGTGACCGCACACCCGTTCGGCCGCAGCGCGCACCGTGCCGGCATCGGCATCGTCGGCACGCAGCCAGCGTAGCGCGCCGCCCCATTCGATCATCTGCTCCCCAGGCAATGCCAGCGGTGGCGTACTCGACGGCACCGACAGTCGCCAGCATGGCGTGGCCGACTGCGCCGCGAAGAACGGATGCTGCTGTTCACGCACCCGTTGCCAGAGCGCGTCAGCGTCGTCCACCGTTTCGCCGCCCAGCAGCTTGCGAGCAGAGCCGACTGCCGACCGCGCGCCGGACAGCCGCACCAGCAGGGTATCGTCGTGCCACAGGCTGGCCGAGATCGGCAGCGGTTGCCCGCCCCATTCGTTGAGCATGCGAATCGCATTGGCTTGGTCCGCACCCAGCCATAGCGTGGTTTCCATGAAGGGCCGCGGCAGCACCTTGAGCGATACCTCGAGCAGCAGCGCCAGCGAACCCATGGAGCCGGCCATCAGGCGCGACACGTCGTAACCGGCGACATTTTTCATGACCCGGCCGCCGAAATTCAGGACCTGGCCGTGCGCGTCCATGATGGTTGCGCCAAGCACGAAATCGCGGACCGCGCCCACGGCCTGCCGGCGCGGCCCCGACAGGCCAGCAGCCACCATGCCGCCCACCGTGGCGCCGGCGCCGAAATGCGGCGGCTCGAAGGCCAGCATCTGGTTCTGCTGCGCCAGCGCTGCCTCCAGCTCGGCCAGCGGGGTGCCGCAGCGGGCAGTGATGACCAGTTCGGTCGGATCGTAGTCGACAATGCCGCAATAAGGCCGGGTGTCGAACACCTCGCCGGCCAGCGTCTGGCCGTACCAGTCCTTGGTGCCCCCGCCCCTGATCCGGAGCGGCTGGCGGGCAGCGGCGGCGGCGCGAATGCGTTCGCGAAAATCTTGCAGTACCTGTTCCATATCTTTTCCGGGAGTCCGAGGATTCTCGCGACCGATTCAAAAGCGCGGCAGGTCGGGGAATTTCAACTTGCCTTTGCTGACGTGCATCTTGCCGTACTCGGCGCAGCGATGAAGGGTGGGTATGGCCTTGTCCGGGTTGAGCAGGAAGGGCGGGTCGAATGCGCGCTTGACGGCAAAGAACACCTCGCGCTCCTCGGGTGCGAACTGCACGCACATCGAGTTGATTTTCTCGATGCCTACACCGTGTTCGCCGGTAATGGTGCCGCCGACCTCGACGCACAATTCGAGGATCTCGGCGCCGAACAGCTCGGCGCGATGCAGTTCGTCCGGCTGGTTGGCGTCGAACAGGATCAGCGGATGCAAATTGCCGTCGCCGGCGTGGAACACATTGGCGCAACGCAGACCGTATTTCGTTTCCATCCGCGTGATGCCGGACAGCACGGCGGCCAACTGCTTGCGCGGAATGGTGCCGTCCATGCAGTAATAGTCCGGCGAGATGCGCCCGGCGGCGGGAAATGCGTTCTTGCGGCCCGACCAGAATTTCAGCCGCTCCGCTTCCGAATGCGACACCGCAATCGCGGTCGCGCCGGATTCTGTCAGCACCGCCGTCATGCGTTCGATTTCCTCTTCCACCTCTTCCTGCGTGCCATCCGACTCGCATAGCAGCAGCGCCTCGGCTTCGGTGTCATAGCCGGCCTTGACGAAGGGCTCGACCATGCGCGTACTGGTCTTGTCCATCATTTCCAGTCCGGCCGGAATGATGCCGGCAGCGATGATGTTGGCCACGGCATTGCCACCTTTCACGACATCGTCGAAGGACGCCATGATCACGCGCGCCTGCTGCGGCTTGGGCACCAGCCTGACCGTGACTTCGGTGACGACCCCGAGCATGCCCTCGGAGCCGATGAACACTGCCAGCAGGTCAAGGCCCGGGGCATCCAGCGCCTCGCTGCCAAGTTCGACGATCTCGCCCTCGATCGTGACCATGCGCACCCGCATCACGTTGTGCACCGTCAGCCCATACTTGAGGCAGTGCACGCCGCCGGAATTCTCGGCCACATTGCCGCCGATGGTGCAGGCGATCTGCGAGGAAGGATCTGGAGCGTAGTACAGCTTGTGGACAGCTGCCGCCTCCGAGATTGCCAGGTTGCGCACGCCAGGCTGGACAATCGCGGTGCGGGAATACGGATCGACCTTGATGATCCGGCTCAGGCGTGCAGTGGACAGCACGACGCCATCGGCAATCGGCATGGCGCCGCCCGACAAGCCGGTTCCGGCGCCGCGCGGCACCAGCCTGACTTCCAGCCGCCGGCAGGCATTCAGCACCTCGACGATCTGCGCCTCGTCCTCCGGCAGCGCCACCACCATTGGCAGCTGGCGATAGGCAGACAGCCCATCGCATTCGTAGGGCCGGGTATCTTCTTCATTGAACAGAACGCAGTGCGCGGGCAGTACCGCACGCAGGGCGTCGACGACTTCGCGCTGGCGGGCTGCAGTGAAGGGGACTGTGATCGGAGCGTTCATCGGATATGGGACCAGAAAACCGCAGCCGGGCAGGTCCGCCCTTGGCCGCAAGATTCAGGATTGTAGGCCGGCCCGGGCCCGGCCGCCCGGCCGGGGAGGATGAAATTTTTTCGCCCGGAGGAAATATCTCCTGTCAGTCCCGGCGCGCCTTGCCCAGGGCGCCGCGCATCCATTCAATCAACAGCGCCACTTCCGGACGTTTCGCCGTGTGCTCTTCGTACACCATGTAATAGGCGTGCGGCGGCGACTCCAGTTCGATGTCGAACAGGCGCACGACTTTCCCGCGTTCCAGCATCTCGCGGGCAAAATGTTCGCGCGTCAGGCCGACGCCGTGCCCATGTTTGATCAGTTCCAGCAGCAGCCCGAGATCGTCGACACGCACGCCGCTGGTCGGCTCCGGCCAGTCCAGGCCGGCGGCCTCGAACCATGGCTGCCACGGCTCCAGCGCCGAGCGGATCAGGCTGGCCTGCTTCAGGTCGGCCGGCGCGCGCAAGGGCGCGATGCCAGCAAGATATGCCGGGCTGGCAACGGCGAACGCCGGTTCCTCGAACACCTTTTCCGACACCAGGTCCGGATAGTTGCCGGCGCCAAAGCGGACTTCGATGTCGCATTCCGACAAGGACAGGTCGTACAAGGGCACCGACAGGTAGAGTTCAACATTGACTTGGGGATGCAGGCGCATGAAGTCGGCCAGCCGCGGCACGAACAGGTAGCGGGCAAAGGTCGGCGGCAGCGTGACCTTGACGCGACTGTCATCGCGCAGCTCGCGCTGCACGATGGGGAATTCAGTCAGGGTTCGCAATGCCTGGCGCACCACATCCAGGTAGCGGCGGCCAAAGTCGGTCAGCCCCAGGCTTCGCCCTTCTCGCAGGAACAGCCGCTCGCCCACCATGTCCTCCAGCAGCCGGATCCTGTGCGACAGCGCAGAGGGAGTGATGCACAGTTCGCTGGCTGCCAATGCAAACGAACCATGGCGCGCCGCCGCCTCGAAGGCGGAGAGAGCATGGACTGGCGGAATACGTGTCACGTGAGGATTGCCTGATTGGATTGAGTGGGCTGAGTTGACTGAAGGATTGAATAGGGGCCGTGCGCTACCAGCGCACGATCTTGCCGGGATTCATGATGTTGTTGGGGTCGAGCGCGTGCTTCAGGGCGCGCATGGTGTCGATCGCGCCTTCGCCATGCTCCTGCACCAGGAAGCCCATCTTGTGCATGCCGACCCCATGCTCGCCGGTGCAGGTTCCATCCATGGCAATGGCGCGCGTCACCATGCGCGCATTGACTGCTTCGGCCCGGGCAATATCGGCCGGATCATCGGGATCGACCAGCATCTGCACATGGAAATTGCCGTCGCCGACATGCCCGATGATCGAATGCACCAGGTTCTCCCTTTCGCAGTCGGCCTTGGTCTCCAGCAGGCAGTCGGCCAATTGCGAGATCGGCACGCAACAGTCGGTAGAGATCGCGCGCGAGCCGGGGCGCATCTGCAGCAGGGCGAAGTACGCATTGTGGCGCGCCTGCCAGAGTCGCGAACGCTCCTCGGGACGGGTCGCCCATTCGAAGCCGATCGCGCCGTGTTCGCCGGCGATAGCCTGCACCTGCTCCGCCTGCTCCTGCACGCTGCTGGCACTGCCGTGGAATTCGAACAGCAGCAGCGGCTTTTCGGGCAGGCTCAGCTTGTCGTGCTTGTTGATGGCCTTGACGCCGTTCTCGTCGAGGAACTCGACCCGCGCCAGCGGTATGCCGGCCTGGATCGCGACGATGACCGTATTGACCGCACTGGCGATATCGGGGAAGGAGCACACCGCAGCCGAAATCGATTCCGGCTGCGGGTACAGCTTCAGGGTGATCCCGGTGATGATGCCGAGCGTGCCCTCGCTGCCGACAAAGAGCCGGGTCAGGTCGTAGCCAGCGGCGGATTTTTTGGCCCGGGTCCCGGTCTTGATCACCCGGCCATCGCTGGTGACAACAGTCAGCGCCAGCACGTTTTCCCGCATGGTCCCGTAGCGCACCGCATTGGTCCCGGAAGCTCTGGTCGCGGCCATGCCACCGATCGAGGCGTCGGCGCCGGGGTCGATCGGGAAAAACAGGCCGGTGTCCTTGATTTCCTGGTTCAACTGCTTGCGAGTGACGCCCGGCTCGACGGTGACCGTCAGGTCTTGCGGATGGACTGCTACCACCCGGTTCATTTGCGACAGATCGATGGTGATGCCGCCCGACAATGCCAGGATGTGGCCTTCCAGCGAAGTGCCGGTGCCGTAGGCGATGACCGGCACCCGATGCTGGTTGCACAGGGTGACGGCGGCCGCCACTTCTTCGGTGGAATGGGCGAACACCACTGCATCGGGCAGCATCGGGTCGTAGGACGACTCGTCCTTGCCGTGATGCTCGCGCATCGCCTTTGAAGTCGACAGGCGCTCGCCAAACAATGCCTGCAGGCCGGCCAGGAATGCCTCTGGCAGCGGCAGCCGCATGGCGGCAGGCGCAACGGGGTGGTTCATCAGTGCCTCCGGAAAATGGATGTGGCAGGCCGCTCGCCCGCCTCCCGGGCTGGCGAGAAACGACTGCCAAGCGAATACTGGAATTTTGCCTTATTCTCGGCCCAATCCATTTTTTATATCAAGGCCATGGGAAAGCGACTTTCGAAAATTGCCACGCGCACCGGAGACGACGGCACCACCGGCCTGGGCGATGGCAGCCGTACCGTCAAGGATGCGCTGCGAGTGCAGGCGATGGGGGATGTGGACGAACTGAATTCCCATCTCGGCCTGCTTCTGTGCGAGGACATGCCAGACGACCTGCGGGCCGAACTGTTGACCATACAGCATGACCTGTTCGACCTGGGCGGCGAGCTTTGCATTCCTGGCTACAGCCTGGTCAAGGAGAGCCACGTGGCCCGCCTTGACGCGTTGCTGGAAAAGTACAACGCCAAACTGCCTGCGCTGGAAGAATTCATACTGCCGGGTGGTTCGCGCGCCGCTGCACAGGCGCATGTCTGCCGCACCGTGTGCCGCCGCGCCGAGCGTTCGATCGTGGCGCTGGGCCGGTCCGAGGCGACCAATCAAGCGCCCGGCCAATACGTCAACCGGCTGTCGGATCTGTTTTTCGTGCTGGCACGAACGCTGAACCGCTTTGGCGGCGGCTCGGACGTATTGTGGGAAAAGGGGCGCAGCGGCTCCTGAAGGGAGTCGCGCGATCAAAAGGGGCGCAGCGGCTCCTGAAGGGAGTCGCTCGATCAAAAGGGGCGCAGCGGCTCCGGTCAGGAGTCGCGCGATCAGGCGGTGCGCTTGTCGAATTCGATCAGCGCATAGGCCGAATGATTGTGGATCGACTCGAAGTTCTCGGCTTCCAGCGCATAGGCGGCAATACGCGGATCGGCATTGAGCATGCCGGCCACGTCGCGCACCAGGTCTTCCACGAACTTCGGATTCTCGTAGGCGCGCTCGGTCACGTATTTCTCGTCCGGCCGCTTCAGCAAACCATACAGTTCGCACGATGCCTGCTCTTCAATCCCGGCAATCAGTCCATCGATCGGCAATTCCGCAGCAAGCACCGCATTCACCGTGATGTGCGAGCGCTGGTTATGCGCGCCGTAAGCCGAGATTTTCTTGGAGCACGGACACAGGCTGGTTACCGGAACCAGCACCTTCAGCGTCACCTCGACCTCGCCCTCACGAATCTCGCCGGTCAGGCCGACCTCGTAGTCCATCAAGCTTTCGACTCCGGACACCGGGGCCGTCTTGTTGACGAAATAGGGAAAGCTGACCTCGATGCGGCCGCTGCTCGCATCCAGCAACTGCACCATGCGCTGCAGCAGGCGCGTGAAGCTGCCGACGTCGAGCGGCGTGCGGTTTTCCTCCAGCAAGGCAATGAAGCGCGACATGTGCGTGCCCTTCTGGTCTTCCGGCAGGTGCACGTACATGTTCCAGGTTCCGACCGAAGGCTGGACGCCGTCGCCCGACTTCACCGAGACCGGGTACCTTACCCCCTTGACACCAACCCGCTGGATCGCGATGCGGCGCGTGTCGAGCGTGCTCTGGACGTCGGGAATGGCGGTGAGACTGAGATCGCGGGTATTCATGGCATTACCTGTATATGCAGGGGCTGCGCCCCTGGATGATGTTGTCATTGATTGTTGACGACCAGCCGCGGCTCGCCCTTGCCGAAGCGCTGCCTGATCGAGCCGGCAATGCCGGCTGCGTCCAGCCCGCATTGGGCCAGCAGCACTGCGGCGTCGCCATGATCGATAAATCGGTCCGGCAGGCCAAGATGCAAGACTGGTTTGACAATTCCTGCCTCGGCCAGCGCTTCCGCCACTGCCGACCCGGCGCCGCCCATCAGGCAGCCTTCCTCGACCGTGACGATGGCCTCGTGCGTCTGCGCCAACTGCAGCACCAGCGCGACGTCCAGCGGCTTGACGAAGCGCATGTTGGCCACGGTGGCATTGATCTCTTCCGCGGCGCCAATTGCCGGCGCCACCATGGTGCCAAAGGCAAGGATGGCAATGCCCTTGCCCGAGCGCCGCAGTTCACCGGTGCCGAGCTGAATGGTGTCGAGCCCCGGCTGCACCGCCGCGCCAATGCCGGCGCCGCGCGGATAGCGCACGGCGGCCGGGCCTTTGTGAAGGAATGCGGTGCTCAGCATCTGCCGGCATTCGTTCTCGTCGGAGGCGGCCATCACCACCATGTTCGGAATGCAACGCAGGTAGGCCAGGTCGTAATTGCCGGCATGCGTGGCGCCGTCGGCGCCGACCAGCCCGGCACGGTCGAGCGCGAAGGTAACGTCGAGATTCTGCAAGGCGACGTCATGAATCAGCTGGTCGTAGGCGCGCTGCAGGAAGGTCGAGTAGATCGCGACCACCGGCTTCACGCCCTCGCACGCCATGCCGGCGGCAAAGGTCACCGCATGCTGTTCGGCAATGCCGACGTCATGGTAGCGATCGGGGAAACGCTGCTCGAATTGCACCATCCCCGAACCTTCGCGCATGGCCGGCGTAATGCCGACCAGCCGCTTGTCATGCGCCGCCATGTCACACAGCCAGTCGCCGAACACCTGGGTGTAGGTCAGCTTGCCGGCCTTGGCCGGCTTGATGCCTTCTGCCGGGTTGAATTTCCCTGGTCCGTGATACAGCACCGGATCGGCTTCGGCCAGCTTGTAGCCCTGGCCTTTCCTGGTCACCACATGCAGGAACTGCGGCCCTTTCAGGTGGCGCAGGTTCTGCAGGGTCGGAATCAGCGATTCGAGGTCATGCCCGTCGATCGGTCCGATGTAATTGAAACCGAACTCCTCGAACATCGTGGCCGGCACCACCATGCCCTTGGCATGCTCCTCCAGGCGCTTGGCCAGTTCCAGCATGGGAGCCGGCAGCACCGACTTTCCGACGTTTTTTGCGGTTGCGTAGAACTTGCCCGACATCAGGCGCGCGAGGTAACGGTTGAGCGCCCCGACCGGCGGCGAAATCGACATGTCGTTGTCGTTCAGGATCACCAGCAGGTTGACGTCTTCATGCACGCCGGCGTTGTTCAGTGCCTCGAAGGCCATGCCAGCGGTCATCGCACCGTCGCCGATAACGGCGATCGCATGTCGCTGCTGGCCGAGCGTGCGCGCCGCCAGCGCCATTCCCAGCGCAGCGGAAATCGAGGTCGAAGAATGCGCCGTGCCGAAGGTATCGAACGGGCTTTCATCGCGCCGCGGGAAACCGGATATGCCGCCCTGCTGCCGCAGCGTATGCATCTGCTCGCGCCGGCCGGTCAGGATCTTGTGCGGATAGGTTTGATGGCCGACGTCCCAGACGATGCGGTCTTCCGGCGTGTTGAACACGTAATGCAAGGCAATCGTCAGCTCGACCGTGCCCAGGTTGGACGACAGGTGGCCACCCGTCTTCGATACCGAGTCCAGCACGAATGCGCGCAACTCGTCCGCCAGCGGCTTGAGCTGGGCGCGACTCAGGCGCCGCAAATCGGCCGGTCCGTCGATGTTCTTCAGTAGATCCATACTTTGCATATCTATGCTTTCCGGTGCACGATCAGGTCTGCCAGCTGGCGCAGGCGAATCGCGTCCTCACCCCACATTGCCACTGCAGCATGAGCTTCATTTCTCAACTGGGCTGCCAGCGCCCGCGATTGCTCCAGCCCCAGCATCGACACATAAGTCGGCTTGTTGTCCTGCGCATCCTTGCCCGCGGTCTTGCCCAGCGTCTGCGAATCGGCGGTAGCGTCCAGTACGTCGTCAACCACCTGGAAGGCCAGTCCGACCGCATTCGAGTACGCCTCCAGCGCAGCGCGCTCGGGCCCACCCAGCGAATCGGAACCGCATAGTGCCCCGAGCAACACCGAGGCCCGCAGCAGCGCCCCGGTTTTCAGCCTGTGCATCTGTTCCAGTTCCGGCAAGGACAGCGCGACACCCACGCTGGCCAGGTCGATCGCCTGTCCGCCGCACATGCCGGCCGAGCCGGCAGCCGAGGCCAGCAATGACACCATCGCCAGCCGGTTGGGCGCACTGCCTGCGCCGCCCGCCAGCACCATGAAGGCCTGCGCCTGCAAGGCGTCGCCCGCCAGCAGCGCCATCGCCTCGCCAAACTTGACGTGCACCGTCGGCTTGCCGCGCCGCAATTCATCGTCGTCCATGCAGGGCATGTCGTCATGCACCAGCGAATACGCGTGAATCATTTCCACCGCCGCCGCCGCGCTGGCCAAGGCTGCGGGCGGCGCCTTCACCAACTCTCCGGCTGCGAACACCAGCAGCGGCCGGACGCGCTTGCCGCCATCCAGCACCGCATAACGCATCGCTTCATGCAAGCTGGAGGGCACCTGTCCCGGCTGGGGAAGAAAGGAGTCCAGTGCCTCTTCCATCTGCGCCTGCACCAGCCCGGCCCACCCTGCAAAATCGTCTTGCGTCTCGTCTTGCCTCTTGTCTTGCCTCATTCGTCAGCCCCGGACTGCACACTATCTCCCGCAAACGGCTTGAGCATGTCGCCTTCCAGCACCTTGACCTGGTTCTCGACCCGATCGAGACGGGCCGCACAGAATTTGATGAGTTCCGAGCCGCGCTGGTAGGCGGCAATCGATGCCTCCAGCGGCAACTGGCCGGACTCCATCTGAGCCACCAGCTTGTCCAGTTCAGCCATCGCCTCCTCGAAGGATGCGGACGCATCGCCATTGACGGGGGGTTGTGCCATATATACATGCAGTCGGGGTGGTGAACCCTCTATTTTAGTCCAAACCCCCATTCCAGGTTCGCTCGCGGCATGACTGGGCGGCTGTCGGACATCAATTCTGTTGTTGCCCGCAAGAATGGCCATGGGCATTGATTCGCATTGATTGGCATTCGCTTAAGTATTTCGCGACAAGGGTCTCAGGGTATAATCGTCGGTTCTGTCCAAAATCTCCTCTTCATCTCGTTTGAACACAGGTTTTTGCGGATTCTTTCTCTCTTAGGTTGGTGCAAATTAATTTGGGGGTGGGGATGTCCGATTTGGCTACTCTTGCCAAACTCGCGCGCTCGAACGCGCAACTTCCGGTCGGCGTCTACTTTGACGAAAAGCTGCTGCAGCAGGAAACGCAGCTTCTATTCCAGCAGGGCCCGCGCTATGCAGGGCACGAACTCATGGTTCCCGGGAACGGCGACTTTGCAACCCTGCCATGGGAAAACGAAGGCCGGATGCTGGTGCGCAGCCCGCAGGGCATAGAGCTGCTGTCGAACGTATGCCGGCACCGGCAGGCGAAAATGTTCAATGGCCGCGGGCACGCCCGGAATATCGTCTGTCCGCTGCATCGCTGGACCTATGACCTGACGGGCCAACTTATAGGCGCGCCGCATTTCGGCGAGACGCCCTGTCTGAACCTGTCGAAAACGCCCCTGCAATCATGGAACGGCCTGCTGTTTGAAAAGAACGGCATGGACGTCGCCAGCATGCTCGGCGAACTCGGTGTGATGCGCGAACTCGACTTCAGCGGCTACATGCTCGATCACGTCGAGGTCCACGACTGCGATTACAACTGGAAGACCTTCATCGAGGTCTACCTCGAGGATTACCACGTCGAGCCGTTCCATCCGGGCCTGGGCAATTTTGTCAGTTGCTCGGACCTGAAATGGGAGTTCGGCGAACAGTACAGTGTGCAGACCGTCGGCGTGAACCAGTCGCTCCGGAAATCAGGCTCGCCGGCCTACCAGCGCTGGCAGGAGCAGGTGCTGAAGTTCCGCAACGGCGAAGCGCCGCCCTACGGCGCCATCTGGCTGACGCTTTACCCGAACATCATGGTCGAGTGGTACCCGCATGTGCTGGTGGTCTCGACCCTGTGGCCGAAGGGTCCGCAAAAGACCACCAACGTGGTCGAGTTCTATTACCCGGAAGAGATCGTGCATTTCGAGCGGGAATTCGTCGAGGCCGAACGCGCCGCCTACATGGAGACCTGCATCGAGGACGACGAGATTGCGCTGCGCATGGATGCCGGACGCAAGATCCTGCTCGACCGCGGCGTCAACGAAGTCGGCCCCTACCAGTCGCCGATGGAAGACGGCATGCAGCACTTCCATGAATGGTACCGCTCGCGCATCGAGGTCACGCCATGAGCACTGCCACATTGATCGGCGCCGCAGAACTGGCGGCGCACTTGCAGGACCCCGACTGGGTCGTGCTTGACTGCCGGCACGACCTTGGCGACCCGCAAACCGGTCGCCGCGCCTGGGAGGCCGGCCACATCCCGACAGCGCAGTACGTCGATATCGAGACCGAGCTTTCCGACAAATCGCCCGGTCCGAACGGCGAGTTCCGCGGCCGGCATCCGCTGCCATCGCCCGAAGCCTTCATCGCCACGCTGCGCCGCTGGGGAGTAAACCCGCAGTCGCAGGTGGTCGCCTATGACGCCCAGGGCGGCATGTTCGCGGCCCGGTTGTGGTGGATGCTGCGCTGGGTCGGGCACGAAGCCGTTGCAGTGCTCGACGGCGGCCTGGCGGCCTGGACTGCGTCTGGAAAACCGCTGTCGACCGACGCCGGGACGCGGCCGGCAGGCACAATCACGATACGGCCCTCGCTGGCCAGGACGGTCAATGCATCCGAACTTCTCGCGGCGTCGTCGCTGACCATCATCGATGCCCGTGCGCCGGACCGATTCCGCGGCGAGAACGAGACACTGGATCCGGTCGGCGGCCATATTCCGGGGGCGCGCAACCGCTTTTTCAAGGACAACCTCGACGCGGCCGGACGTTTCAGGCCGGCGAGTGAATTACGGGCGGAATTTTCGGCGCTGCTGGGCACGCCGGCGCTGACGGTCATGCAATGCGGTTCCGGCGTGACGGCATGTCACAACCTGCTGGCAATGGAAGTGGCCGGACTGGCCGGTGCCGCGCTGTATCCGGGATCGTGGAGCGAATGGTGCGCGGATCCGCAGCGGCCGGTAGCGACCGGCGCGGCCTGACCGGCTGCTAATGGCGCCCGGTGACCTGGGCCAGGAGCAGCACGATCACGACGCCGGCACTGATCAGGAAAACCTGTGGCACGGTCTCCCGTACCGTTGCCCGACGCTGCATCTGCGGCATCAGGTCGCTGACGGCGATATAGATGAAGCCTGACGAGGCCAGCACCAGCACATACGGAATCCACTGCGCGCCCTGGCCCAGCGTCAGGTACCCGACCACCCCGCCAATCACCGCCATCGCGCTCGACACCAGGTTGTACACATAGGCGCGGGCGCGGGTAAAGCCCGCATTCATCAGCACGATGAAGTCGCCGACCTCCTGTGGTATCTCGTGCGCGGTGATGGCAATCGCCGTAACCAGCCCAAGCTTCGGGTCGGCGATGAAAGCTGCCGCAATCAGTATCCCGTCAGTGAAATTGTGCAGGCCATCGCCGACCAGGATCATCCAGCCGGAGCGGCCGGCCTCGTGCCGGTCATGACCATGTTCATGCCCGTGACCGTCGCCCTCATGGTGGTGCGAGTGGCGCAGAATCGCCAATTTCTCCAGCAGGAAAAATCCGAACAAGCCGGCGAGCAGGGTTGCGAACAGCGTCCGCGGATCGGCTTGGGATTCGAATGCTTCGGGCAGCGCGTGCAGCAAGGAGGTCGCGAGCAGGATGCCGACCGACATGCTCACCATCCGGTCCACCATGCGCGACAGCAGTGAAAACGAGAACAGCGCGGCCGCACTGATGCTCAGCGCACCGGCAATCGCGGTGGCCAGCAGGATATAGAGCAGCGTGGAGTTGATGGGAACCTCGGTACAAAAACAAGCCGGAGATTATAAAGCATCGCTGGCGGGGTATTCGCAGACCCGGTGCAAACCCGGTGCAATCCCGGCGCGAACCCCGCCAAACCGCCAGTCCGCCGGCCTCAGCCGACGCCGTGCGTGCGGAACCAGCCCAGCGCCTTGTCCCAGCCGTCCTTCGCATCAGCCTGGACATAGCTGGGGCGGTAGTCCGCGTGGAACGCATGAGGCGAATTCGGATAGACGACAAACTGCGACCCGCTGCTGCCCTGGGCCAGCGCTGCCTTCATCTGGTCGACGCTGGCCAGCGGAATGCCGGTGTCCTTGCCGCCATAGAGTCCAAGCACCGGCACCTTCAGCTGCGGCCCGATATCGACCGGATGTCGCGGCGTCAGCGCAGTCTTGTCGCCCACCAGGCGGCCATACCAGGCGACACCGGCCTTCATCTGCGGGTTATGCGCGGCATACAGCCAGGTGATGCGGCCGCCCCAGCAAAAGCCGGTGATGCCAGCCTTTTGGGTATTGCCGCCGTTTTCCCGAGCCCAGGCCATCACGGCATCGAGGTCGCCCATCACCTGCTCGTCCGGCACCTTGGAAACCACTTCGCGGATCAGGTCAGCCATGGTGCCATAGGAAGTCGGATCGCCCTGGCGTATGAACAGCTCCGGCGCGAGCGCCATGTAGCCCTGCTTGGCAAAGCGGCGCGCGACGTCGGCGATGTGCTCGTGGACACCGAAAATCTCCGAGATCACCAGGATCACCGGCAATCCTGTCTTGCCCGCCGGCTGTGCCCGGTACACCGGCACGTTCTGACCCTTGACATTGATCGTCACTTCACCGGCAGTCAGGCCGGCGGTATCGGTCTTGACCACATTCTGCGCCACCACCGGCAATGCGGCAGCGGCGAATCCCGTCCCCAGCGCCGTCTTTATGAAGCCGCGGCGGTCAGTGCCCTCGCGCAGCGATGTAGCCGGGGCCAGACTGTCGATATCCCGTTCCATGTTACTCATTCTCCGCTCCTGTCGTCATGGTTGAAAATCCCGTCGCTGCCTGTCCCTGCCAGATCCAGCGTGCACTGGATCATAACGAGAATCACGGCGGCGCACAGGCGACCGCGGAGACCCCGGGCCCGGCCCCGCTGTCAATGCGCCTTAATGCGCTTCTTCCCAGTTCTTGCCCACGCCGACCTCGGCCAGCAGCGGCACCCGCAGCGCCGCCACACCTGCCATCAGCGCCGGAATGCGTTCCCGCACGACATCCAGTTCCTCGCCGGGCACTTCCAGCACCAGTTCGTCATGCACCTGCATGATCAGCAGGGTCTTCATGGCGGACTCTTCAAGCCAATGCTGGACCGCGATCATCGACAGCTTGATCAGGTCCGCCGCCGTGCCCTGCATCGGGGCATTGATCGCGGCGCGCTCGGCGCCTTGCCGGCGCGGGCCATTGGGCGAATTGATTTCCGGCAGCCACAGCCGCCGGCCAAACACGGTCTCGACATAGCCGTTTGCCTTGGCCTGCGCGCGCGTCTCGTCCATGAACTGCTTGACGCCGGCGAATCGCATGAAATATTTGTCGATGTACATCTGCGCTGCGCTGCGCTCGATGCCCAGGTTGCCCGCCAAGCCGAACGCGCTCATGCCGTAGATCAGCCCGAAATTGATCACCTTCGCATAGCGCCGCTGCTCGCTGGCGACATCGGCCGGGGCGATGCCGAAGATTTCGGCCGCGGTCGCGCGGTGGATGTCTTCACCCTGCGCAAAGGCGCGCAACATGTTCTCGTCGCCCGACAGGTGGGCCATGATGCGCAGCTCGATCTGCGAATAATCGGCAGAAAGGATCACGCTGCCCGGCGGCGCGATGAAGGCGTGGCGGATGCGCCGGCCTTCCGTCGTGCGCACCGGGATGTTCTGCAGGTTGGGATCGTTCGACGCCAGCCGGCCGGTGACTGCGGTCGCCTGGCCATAGTTCGTGTGTACCCGGCCGGTGCGCTGGTTGATCATGCGCGGCAGCTTGTCGGTGTAGGTGGACTTCAGCTTCGACAGGCTGCGATAATCCAGCAGCACCCGCGGCAAGGGATAATCTTCGGCCAGTTTCTGCAGCACTTCCTCGTCAGTCGATGGCGATCCGGACGGCGTCTTTTTCAGGACCGGCAACTTCAGCTTGTCGAAGAACACTTCGCCAATCTGCTTTGGCGATCCGAGGTTGAACGGCTGCCCTGCCAGTTCATAGGCCTGCTGCTCGATCTCCAGCATGCGCCGGCCCAGTTCGCCCGACTGCACTTCCAGCAGGTGGGCATCGACCAGCACGCCATTGCGCTCCATTTTCTGCAGGACGACCGCGGTCGGGATCTCTATCTTTTCATAGACGTAGCGCAGCTTGTCGCTCTGCTCGATGTGCGGCCACATGGCTTGATGCAATTGCAGCGTGACGTCCGCATCTTCGGCCGCATACTCGGTGGCGCGCTCCAGCTCGACCTGGTCGAAACAGATCTGCGAGGCGCCCTTGCCGCACACTTCCTGGAAGGTGATGGTCTTGCGCTCCAGGTGGCGCAGCGCCAGGCTATCCATGTCGTGGCTGCGGTGCGCTTCGAAAACATAGGATTCGAGCAGCGTGTCGTGCACGATGCCGCGCAATCCAATGCCGTGGTTGGCAAGCACATGGCTGTCGTACTTCAGGTTCTGGCCGACCTTTGGCTTGGCATCGTCCTCCAGCCATGGCTTCATGCGGGCCAGCACGTAGTCCCGGCCCAGTTGCTCGGGCGCGCCGGGATATTTGTGTGCCACCGGAATATAGGCCGCCACCCCGGGTTCGCAGCTCAGCGAGAGGCCGACCAGCTCCGCCTGCATCTGGTCCAGGCTGGTGGTCTCGGTATCGAATGCCGTGAGCGCAGCGCGGTCAATGCGCTGCAGCCAGGTGTCGAGCTGCTCTTGCGTCAGCACGGTCTCGTAGGCGACCGCCGGTACCGGCGCCACCGCCACTACCGTCGTCGAGGTCATGGGCGCATCGAACAGCCCGCCCTGCGCGCCGCTGGCCGGGGTTACAGCCGGGCCTCCGGCCTGGGTCGCCGGCCCCAGTTCCGCGTTCAGCTCGCGCAACCAGGTCTTGAAGCCATTGCGGGCGAAGAAGTCGCGCAGCGCCGGCCGGTCTTCCGGCTTGTGTGCGAGCGACTCCGGGATCGACGCCATGTGGCTGGTCAGGTCGCAGTCGGTCTTTACCGTGACCAGCACCCGCGCCTGCGGCAGCCAATCGAGCGCGCGGCGCAGGTTTTCGCCCACGGCGCCGCCGATCTTTTCGGCGCTTTCGATGATCGCATCAAGCGAGCCATACTGGCTGATCCACTTGGCTGCTGTTTTCGGACCCACCTTTTCCACGCCGGGCACATTGTCGACGGTGTCGCCGACCAGGCTCAGGTAGTCGACGATACGCTCGGGCGGAACGCCGAACTTCGCGATCACTCCCGCGCGGTCGAGGCGCTCGTTGCTCATGGTATTGACCAGCGTGACATGCTCGTTGACCAGTTGCGCCAGGTCCTTGTCGCCGGTGGAGACCACGGTCTGCAGGCCCTGCCTGGTGGCTTCCACGGTCAGCGTGCCGATCACGTCATCGGCCTCTATCCCCGCCACCTCCAGGATGGGCCAGCCCATGGCACGCACCGCTTCGTGGATCGGGCCGATCTGGCGCGCCAGGTCTTCCGGCATCGAGGCCCGATTCGCCTTGTATTCCGGGTAGAGATCGTCGCGGAAGGTCTTACCTTTTGCGTCGAACACGCACCCAATGTATGCTGCCGGATAGTCGCTGCGCAGCCTGCGCAGCATGTTGATCATCCCGTATATGGCGCCGGTAGGTGCTCCCTCCGCATTGCGCAGGTCCGGCAGCGCGTGGAACGCGCGGTAAAGATAGCTGGAGCCATCGACAAGCAGCAGGGTTTTATTCATGGAAATCAGCAGAAAGAAGGTGCCGTCGTTGCGGCATCTGAGCAACCCCGAGAAAGCTACCTCGAAGAAGGCCAACGAGTCGTGGCAAATGTTCACGATTATGGCAGAGTTTATCGACTCGGCCGAACGTCTCTCGGAGCTGCGGCCGGCGGTCTCCATCTTCGGCTCCGCCCGCATGGGACCGGCATCCCCCTACTATCAGACCGCACTGGAAATTGCCCGCCGCCTGTCCGATGACGGCTTTGCGGTGATCTCGGGCGGCGGCCCCGGCATCATGGAAGCAGCGAACAAGGGCGCATACGAAGGAAACTCGCCGTCGGTGGGACTGAACATCGAACTACCGCGCGAGCAGCACAACAATGCGTGGCAGAACATTTCCATCAACTTCCGCCACTTTTTTGCGCGCAAGGTAGCTTTCGTCAGATATGCGGATGCTTATGTGATCCTGCCGGGCGGTTTTGGCACGCTCGACGAAGTGACCGAGGTGATGACGCTGATCCAGACCGGCAAGACGCGCCGCATTCCCGTCATCCTGGTCGGTACCCGGTTCTGGCAGGGACTGCTCGACTGGATGAAGGAACAGATGGTCGGCAACGACACGATCGAAATGCAGGACCTCGAACTGGTCCAGCTGATCGACGAGCCGATCAACGTGGTCAATGCAATTTATGCCTTTTACGAGGAGCGCGATATCGTCCCGTCCGAAACGGAACATCCGAGCAGCAGCTTTTTGTAATGTTTTTGCCAGCCGCCGCAGGGAGCGCGCTGCGGGCTGCGTTACAATCCGGTTTGTCACATTGACCCGAGAATGTCGCGCAGCCCCCGCTCGCGTGGCATTCCGTTTCCGGCAAATATCCATGCATACCCTGCGCGCCCGATCAATTGCGATCGCCCTGATTACCGGCTGCGGCATCCTTGCCGCCAACGCCGCCATGGCCCAGTCGCGGGCCGACACGCCGCCGCCACCACGGCTTGAAAAGCTGGAGGAAGGCGACGCCCCTGCGATCACCATTCCAGGCAAGTCTTCCGAGCAACAGATCCAGGAAACGCGCGAAAATGGCCGTGTGACCTCGGTACGCGTGACGAGTGGCGGCAGCACTTATTACGTAACGCCCAACGCGCCCAAGGGCAGCGCCCAGCCCGGCGACGTGCAGAGCACCAGCAACCGGCCAGCGCAGTGGCAAATAATGGAGTTCAGTGCCGACCGGCAAAAGGATGCCCGTGGCGAAGCCGCGGCAGCAGTCCCTGCGCCGCCGCCAGCCGCAGCTCCAGCACCGCCAGCACCAGCGGCTCGCTGAAAAGCCGGCCCGCATCCGATCCAGATCCGCTGCTTCCATACATGGCTGTCTTCACTCCCGTCACACTCGATGATTTCCGCGCCTGGGCGGCGCAATTCCCGATCGGGGAAGCGCTCGCCATCAAGGGCATCGCTTCCGGCATAGAAAACAGCAATTTCTTCGCCACCACCAGCACCGGCGAATACGTGCTGACCATCTTTGAGAAGCTGACTTTCGAGCAGTTGCCGTTCTACCTGAACCTGATGCGCCACCTGGCCGAACGGGGCGTTCTGGTGCCGGCGCCGATCGCCAGCCGCGCCGGCGCGCTGATCACGCCGCTGCACGGCAAGCCGGCTTCGCTGGTGACGAAGCTGGAAGGAAGCCACCAGATGGCCCCCGGCCCGGTCCATTGCGCCGCCGTCGGCGACATGCTGGCGCGGATGCACCTGGCAGCGCGCGACTTTCCCATGCAGCAACCGAACCTGCGCGGAATCGACTGGTGGAATGAAACCACCCCGGTCGTGCTGCCCTTCCTGGACGACAGCAACCAGCACCTGTTGCGGGCGGAAATGCACTTTCAGGAAAGTTTTGCCGCGACACCTGCCAGCCATCACCTGCCGCGCGGGCCGATACACGCCGACCTGTTCCGCAATAACGTAATGTTCGATGGCGAACGCCTGACCGGATTTTTCGACTTCTATTTCGCCGGATGTGACAGTTGGCTGTTCGATGTCGCGGTGACCGTCAACGACTGGTGCATCGATCTCGACGACGGCACGCTCGATGCAGGCCGTGTGCGAGCCATGCTCGAGTCTTACCATAAGGTACGGCCGTTCACCGCAGATGAACACACTGCCTGGCAGCCGCTGCTGCGCGCCGCCGCGCTGCGCTTCTGGCTGTCGCGCTTGTACGACCTGCACCTGCCGCGCGACGCCGAACTGCTGACGCCGCACGACCCATCACATTTCGAACGGATACTGCGGGAGCGCATCGCGCACGCGGCACCGCCACTCTACTAAGCCGGTTCCCGGCACTACAGGCAAATGGAAAAAATCCCGGCGCGTACCGGCTGGCTCTGGATCAAGGAAGGCTTTGCCCTGTTCCGCCGCCAGCCAGCTGAAATGTCCACGCTGTTCCTCAGTTACATGATGCTGATGCTGCTGGTCGGCGTGGTGCCCTTGCTTGGGCAAGTGCTGCCGCTGATGCTGATTCCCGTGTTTTCGATTGCATTCATGCAGGCTTGCGCCAATGTGGAATCCGGGCGCCGCGTCACCCCCAAGCTGCTGGCGATCGGTTTCCGCTCGCCAGCCTTGCGCCGGCTGCTGATGCTGGGCCTGCTGTATGTGGTGCTGGCATCGATGGCCGTGGCCGCCTCCAGCCTGGTCGATGGCGGCACCTTCCTCAGCATGATGGCCGGCCGAACGCCGGCGGATGCAAAAACCATACAGGAATCGGACATGATGTCCGGCATGCTGGTCGCCGGCCTGCTGTACACACCGGCGGCCATGGCCTTCTGGTATGCGGCGCCACTGGTCGCCTGGCACGACATGGGCGTGGCCAAGGCGGTGTTCTACAGCTTCTTCGCTGTGCTGCGTGCTGGCCGCGCCTTCCTGGTCTATGCGCTGGCGTGGATCCTGGTGGGTGTCGTGCTGCCGGTATTGTTCAGCTCATTGCTGGCGCTGATCATCGGCCAGCCCATCGTCACCGTGGTGGTGCTGCTGCCGCTGTCCATCCTGCTGACGGTGGTCATGTATTGCTCGTTCTATCCGACGTACACGCATGTGTTCGGCCGGGAACGGATTCCGGCGATGCCTGCGGCAGCTTGAACCGCAGGCCGCCCGTCCCGATACCGAGCCGGGCTACGACACCAGCGGCGTCCTGTCCAGCTTCGCAATCGACAGGTCGAGCAACTTCATCCCATGCCGGCCGAAATTGATGCTGGCCCGCGCATTCGTTCCGCCGCCCTCTATCTGCACGATCACCCCCTCGCCGAACTTGGCGTGATAAACGGTCTCGCCAGCGCGCCAGCCGACGTCCCGCTTGCTGCTGATGTTCTGCGCAATCGCATTGGCTCCGTTTTGCGGCTCGTCGGCCCAGGCACTGGCGCCGGCCCCGGACCGGGCAAACCAGTGCGGCTGTTGCTGCACCCTCGGCGACAGCCATTTGACCGCCTCCTCCGGCAACTCGGCCAGGAAGCGGGATTTCACGTTGTAGCGGGTTTGCCCGTGCAGCATGCGGGTCTGGGCGAAGCTGATGAACAGCCGCCGCCGCGCGCGGGTGATGGCCACGTACATCAGCCGCCGCTCTTCTTCGAGACCGCCCTGCTCCTGCGCGCTGTTCTCATGCGGGAACAGGCCCTCTTCCAGTCCGGTGATGAACACTGCGTCGAATTCCAGTCCCTTGGACGAATGCACCGTCATCAGTTGCAGCGCATCCTGCCCGGCCTGGGCCTGGTTGTCGCCGCCTTCCAGCGACGCATGCGACAGGAACGCCGACAGCGGCGACAGGATGGTCGCCAGCGGCGCATCCGCATCGATCACTTCGGTTCCGTCGCCCTGCACCAGTGCCGGTCCGGCTGGCACGCTGACGGCCGGGCCAAGCAGGGCCGGCGCATCGGTCGCGAAGCCTTCCTCGGAAATGAACAGCGTGGCCGCGCTGACCAGCTGTTCCAGGTTCTCGATCCGGTCGGCGCCCTCCTTCTCGTTCCGGTAATGGTCCAGCAAGCCGCTCATCTCGAGCACCACCTGGACCGTTTCCGGCAGCGGCAGGCGCTGCGTCTCGAAGCGCGCACCCTCGATCAACTTGATGAAAGCGCCGAGCGAACTGCCGGCCTTGCCGGCCACATGAGGAACCGCTGCATACAGGGAGATGCCGTACTGGCGTGCAGCATCCTGCAGGTGCTCGATCGACTTGGCGCCGATGCCGCGGGTGGGAAAATTCACGACGCGCAGGAAGGCCGAATCGTTACCCGGATTGTCCATCAGCTGCAGGTAGGCGATCGCGTGCTTGACCTCGGCGCGTTCAAAGAAGCGCTGCCCGCCGTAGACGCGGTAAGGCATGCCGGCGCTGAACAGCGCATGTTCCAGCACCCGCGACTGTGCATTCGACCGGTACAGGATCGCGATCTCGCTGCGCGCGGCGCCCTCGCCGATCAGGCTCTTGGCCTGCTCGACTATCCACTGCGCTTCCTGCAGGTCGCTGGTGGCCTCGAATACCCTCACCTGTTCGCCATGCCCGGCGTCAGTGCGCAGGTTCTTGCCGAGCCGCTTGCTGTTGTTGGCGATCAGCAGGTTGGCCGAGTCGAGGATATGTCCGTGCGAACGATAATTCTGTTCCAGCTTGATCAGGTTCTCGACCCGGAACTCGCGTTCGAAGGCGGACATGTTGCCGACATTGGCGCCACGGAAAGCATAAATGCTCTGGTCATCGTCACCAACCGCGAACACAGCGTTGTGCTCACCGGCCATCAGCTTCAGCCATTTGTATTGAAGGTCGTTGGTGTCCTGGAACTCGTCCACCAGGATGTGGCGGAAACGGGCCTGGTAATGCTCCCTCAACGGCTGGTTGCGTGACAGCAGCTCGTAGGTGCGCAGCAGCAGTTCGGCGAAATCCACCACGCCTTCGCGCTGGCACTGCTGGTCATAGGCTTCGTACAGTTCAACGAAGCGCCGGTTGTACTCGTCATTGGCCTCGACGTCTCGGGCACGCAGTCCCTGGTCCTTGGCGCTGTTGATGAAGTACATCAGGTTGCGCGGCGGGTATTTCTCGTCATCGACGTTGAGCGACTTCAGCAAGCGCTTGATGGCGGACAACTGGTCCTGGCTGTCGAGGATCTGGAAAGTCTGCGGCAGCGCCGCGTCGCGGTAGTGCGCGCGCAGCAGCCGGTTGCAAATGCCGTGGAAGGTGCCAATCCACATGCCGCGGGTGTTGATCGGCAGCATGGCCGACAGCCGCGACATCATTTCCTTGGCCGCTTTGTTGGTGAACGTCACGGCCAGAACGCCAGCCGGCGACACCTGCCCGGTCTGGATCAGCCATGCAATGCGGGTGGTCAGGACGCGGGTCTTGCCCGAGCCGGCGCCGGCCAGGATCAGCGCGGATTGCTGCGGGAGGGTGACGGCGGCGAGTTGCTCTGGATTGAGGCCAAGGAGGAGGTTTTGCATCTTGGGATTATACCGGGCGGGTCGAGGGAGCCCAAGCAAGGCACGCTGTTCGTTTATGGAACAAAAGTTCGTTAAATGTTACTCATTGCCCATTCGGCGGCGCGGTCACGCGACAGGCGTGGAAAGTACCCCCTTGATTGCCAGGTAATCGGTCCACAAGCGGAAGGAGTGCACAAGCAATGGGATCTCCCAAAATATCATCCTCGGCCGGTCATGTTCCAAGCCCCGCCAGCGCCCCGAATGCGCCATCGCCGGCTGCCGGCAACAATACCCGGGTGCTTTTTCTACGCAACCTGCAGCAATCCAGCAAGTTCGATTTGTCAGATGCAATTACCAAGGAAAGCAGGAATGATCCAGGGAGCGTTCCCACTGCAGAATCCCGGGCACGCATGGACGCGATCAAGGAGAACTTCCAGTCGAATCTTGAGAAACGCGAAATCCTGAAGTTTCGCTTTCCCGGACCAGATCCAAGGAATGTGCGATCGCCGATGCCAAATGCAACTGACAACACCGGACAAGCGACACCAGCTAGCAACAAAAAGGCAGGCAATCGCGTTTCCTGGGCTCCGTCCGGGAAACTGGCCCAGGAAAGGACATACCAGGTCCCCGCAAATACGAAGCGAAGCGAACTGGACGCCAAACTGGAGGCAGCGTTGAAAGGCCTGGGGACGACGCCATCCTCGAGCACTGCGCCCAAAGGCATGCCCAGATCAAGCGGGAAGGCAAGCGCGCCGCAAACCAAGGCAAAAGTCGCCCAACTCGAAGCTGACGCCCTTCTTGCTCTCGACCATCTCCAGGCCGACCTGGAAACTACGGAACTCGACAGGGAGTTGAAAGAACTTGAGGATCAACTCGAACAACCAGTGGCTGCCCAAGGATCGACGAACTCCGCCACCGCCTCGATCAACAATGACGGGCAGGACCTTGACGCCGAGCTCGACGGACTGGAGGCAATGTTGCCTTCCAGGCAGGAATCCCTGGGCCAGAAAATTGACCAGCTGCTGGCCCCGCTGGTTGGCCACATGTCAAAGCCCCAAATAATCGCCGCCAAGGGAAACAGGCCGTCGACCGCCGCTGATGATCTCAAGGAAATAGATGACCTGATCGGGCAGCTGGAGGGGAAGCCGGATTCAAGCAAACGACAAGCCGCCCCGGCCAAGGCGAGCAAAAAAGCTTCGCTCCAGGCGGAGGACGAGTTGTCGATCCATCCGGATGTCGAAGTCTCGCGCGCCGAGGTGTTGGGCATTTCGGCGCGGCATCACAATATCTTCAAGGGCGAGAAGATCGGCATCAAGGCTGCGGCAGCTTTTGCCAGGGAGTTGTCCGAAGTGCTCACCGCCGGCCATGTACGGGGAGCGTCCCTGATCGCGGGAGAGATGCGTGCCTACGTGGCGAAGGCCGAGGTCAGGCACCGTAATGTTGTGCCCGCCGCAGAGATCAAGCGCCTGCTGGATGCAATCATGGAAAAACTTCAGTAAGCCAGTGCCCCTGGCAAGACCGGCGACGCCATGGGATTCAACGGCTGGATGTCCTGGACGGAGGGAGGCGTTGCTCCACCTCTTGAGCTTGCCCCGAAGCCTGGACGCTGCCGACAAGCGCAACCATGTCGGCATCTGTTCGACCGGGAGCCCGAATTTTCGGTTCCCCCGATCACAAGCCGGGCACCGCAGTAATCGATCCGAATGGAGACCTGTAATGATTCACCCCTTGATCCCGCCGCCGGCCCACTTGGCGCTCGACCGCCGCCGAAATCCAGTGGCAAACCGGTCGCCAGGCCCCCCCCCAGCCGATCTTTCTGAAAAATGCGGCCCGGCAGCCTCACCATTCGCAAGGAGTGCTGAGCAAGCAGGACGCGAAGAAGCTGGTCAATGCTGCGCTAGCCGAACTTGCGAGCGAAGCCACCACGAACATCCGGTCACCGAGATTCGATAAGCCGGCCATGGAATCCGAGGGTCCGCCGCCGCCGAACTACATCCCGGCGCCGCCTCCACCTGAGCGACTTCTGTCTGCCAGGGCGCCGTCGCACGCGACCAATCTCGCGCCTTCAACCGGAGAACGCGAAATGAGGCCGACATTTGCGGCGATCCAGAATCTATGCAACGACATCGCGGCGCGACCGCTGGACAAGAAAGCCTGCAAGGAAAAACACAAACAGCTCCTGGGCCACTGGCAGTCGATTACAGCGCTTCACAGAAATTCCGGGCCTGACGAGCTTGCATTCAAGGCAAGCAGCAAGCTGATCAGGAAGGACAATCCGGGGCCGAAGGATTTGCTGTCGATTGCCAACTACATCACTGAACGCATCAATCGCGATGACGAAATGAACAGGAACTACATCTTCAAGAGTTAGCCGATCCGGTCGCTGCAATTGCGTTGCAGAGAGGCGATCTTTCGCGCCCGCTAAAAACCCGGGCTCGACCTTTGGAGAACGTGAGGACGAAAATGAAGATAGCCAAACTTCCTTCGTTGGATAAAGCCCGCGTTTCCACGCCGCAGGTAGTGGTACGGCAAGATGAGCCGGCAAGAGGTCCAGGGAAAACCTCAGCGCCACCCCGGCAGCAAACGCAAAACTATCTCATACAGGAAGCAGGTTCCAATGCGCTGGCGAGCCCGAGGAGGAACAAGCTCAAACGGGAAAACGCAATATCGCCAGATTCGGTAATCAAGGTAGCGATCCCTCCTGCTCGCTCACTGGCGAACAAAGCTCAGCAAACACTTGATCAAGGCGACCTGGCGGGAGCGCGAGCGTTGCTCAGCCTGCCCAGCCTATGCGCTTTATCGCCGGCCGTGATCACCGTGGGATACGAGAATGACCTCGGCTATTGCGACCATTTTTTCAAGGACAACCTGGCGCATCTTAATAGTGGCAAGTTCATCGTCGTCCTCGACGGTCTTCCCGGAAATGCCCAGGACTATGGCTTCAAGGGATGCACGCTTCCGCCCGGCTTCAAGGATCTGGATGGACTGCAATTGGTGGCCCTGACAGTGTCGAAGTCGAGCCACCAGTACGTGGAGCTGCAATTCCTGAGCGATCTGCTGGGCACCGTTTCGAAGAGTCGCACTGCTTGCAAGAATGAACTTAAATCGGGGCCGACTTTACAACGGCAAGCACAATTGCGCCAGCAAATGGCTGAGATCAAATCCACCACCAGGCGACTGATGACCGACATCGGGCTGGCGCTTAAACTGCATGCAGCCGAAAATACTTTCACCAAGGACGCGGACCACAATGTCCTTGACCAACTGCTGAAAAAAGTGAGCGAAGGGAAAGATGTGAAATCGAGCGCATATCCCGATATCAGCGCCGGGCTGAGCCATCTCGCCTTCAGCCACATGCAGCGCAAAAAGGACGAGGAGATGCGCGAGCAATCCTCTGGCACACTGCATGCCGCCCGCGCCAATCAGATCGCGCAGTTGAGCAAGGAACATCCGGACAAGACCATCATTGTCCGCATCGGCGCCGCCTTGGTCCACGGGACTCAGGAAGTGCTAAAGGACACCGGCGGCAGGGAAACCTTCGGCACGACACGACCGGGCTTGCTTGAAAAGCTGTCACTGTCGCTGGAACAGCAGGGTTCGGGCAATGTCTTGCCGCTGGTGATGACGCGCAATCAGGCCAAAGGAAACGAGCAGGTACGCCACGGAAGCATACGCATGAACCTTGGGGAGGCGAAGGTGAGGACGGCAGACGACTGTATTGCGATCGACTATACGCTATTCAGGAGCCCGTCCCCGGCCCGGGGCAAGGGCCAGGGACAGTCCTCGATTTGAGCATGCCAGGTGCAGCCGGAAAAAGCCGGGCTGCACCTCCAGTACGCCGGCTTAGGCCCACAACTGGCCGAATGCTTGCGCCGCTTCCCGCGGACTCTGGTCGAGATAAACACTGCTGATCGCGGCCACCATCTCGGCACCGGCCTTGACCAGCGGCGCGGAATTTTCCACCGTCATGCCGCCAATCACCACCACAGGCAGCGGGATTTCCGCATGCGACTGCGCGATGATGGACACGGGCGTGGTCACCGGATACTTCTTGACCCGCGACGGGTAGAACCCGCCATAGGCGACATAACTCGCGCCTTCACGATGCGCGCGATGTGCGAGGCCCAGGTCTCCGTAGCAGGAAGCGCCCACAATCTTCCCGGCGCCGAGCTTCTCCCGGATCTCCGCCACCGGCGCATCGGTACCACCGACATGCAATCCATCCGCATCCAGCTCAAGACACAGGTCGAGGTGGTCATTGATGATGAACGGGCGCTGGTAGCGCCGGCACAGCGCCAGCAGTGCCGCCGCCTGCTCCCGGCGCAACTCTGGCGACGCCGTCTTGTGCCGGTACTGGACAATCGCCGCTCCGCCGCGCAAGGCCTCTTCGCTCACCTGAACCAGCTTTGCCGTGTCGTCCCAGTCCGGCGTCACGATATACAAACCCTTCATGCCATTTCCTCTGCTGCGTTGATTCGATCCGGAATGCGCTGTCCCTCGGCAATCGAGTAGGCTTGCTCCAGCGTGCCGTGGCACCAGACCTGGGCCCGGCCTATCGCTTGCTCCATCGAGTGCCCGGTCGCGAGCAGGGCGGCAATGGCCGAGGCCAGCGTGCAGCCAGTGCCGTGGAAGCTGCCCGGCAGCCGCGGCAGGCTCCAGCAGCGCTCGACACCCTTCTCGAACCAGTGGTTGATGACGATCTCGCCTTCGCCATGGCCGCCTTTGATGAGTACGTCGGGGCAGTCCTGGAGCAGCATGGCGCCCTGCTGTCGTACTTCGCCGACGCCGCCGCAAAGCAAGGCGGCTTCCGGTATGTTGGGCGTGATCAGCGTCGCCAGCCGGCGCAAGGGTTCCAGCGCAGCCACCGCGTTGTCGCGTGCCAGCGGATCGCCGTGACCGCTGGCCAGCACCGGGTCGAGCACCACGGGCAGCGCCGGGTTGCGGGTGCGAAGGCGCTGGATCACCTCGGCGATCGCCTGCGCATTGTCGCGGCTGCCGACGATGCCGATCTTTACCGCGGCCACTGCAATCTTTGCGCATAGCACATCGGCTTGCTCGCGAATCAGTTTCGCATCCACAGGATGGATCGCGTACACCCGGTCGTTATCCTGCACCGTCAGCGTGGTGACAATCGGCAGCGCATGGGCGCCGAACGCGGCAATCGCCGTAATGTCGGCCTGTATGCCCGCGCCCCCGCTCGGGTCGAGGCCCGCAAACACGAGGACGCAGGCTTTCCTCATGCGACCCGTCCCGCCATCGGCGACGACGGCGAAGCGGAAAAACGGCGAGGTATACGACCGGCAAGGAAGGCCTCGCGGCCGGCTTCGACTGCCAGCTTCATGGCGCGCGCCATGCGCACCGGATCTTTTGCGCCGGCAATGGCGGTGTTCATCAGCACGCCGTCGCAACCCAGTTCCATCGCAATCGCGGCGTCGGAGGCGGTACCGACGCCGGCATCGACCAGTACCGGCACTTTGGACTGCTCAATGATCAGCGACAGGTTCCACGGGTTCAGGATGCCCATGCCGGAGCCGATCAGGGACGCCAGTGGCATCACTGCGACGCAGCCGATTTCTTCCAGCATGCGCGCCTGGATGGGGTCGTCGCTGCAATAGACCATCACGTCGAAACCGTCCTTGACCAGCGTTTCGGCCGCCTTCAGCGTCTCGGGCATATTGGGGAACAGGGTCTTCTCGTCCCCCAGCACTTCCAGCTTGACCAGTTTGTGACCGTTCAGCAGTTCGCGTGCCAGTTGCAACGTGTAGACCGCGTCCTTGGCGTTGTAGCAGCCCGCGGTATTGGGGAGGATGGTGTACTTCGACGGCGGCACCACGTCCAGCAGGCTGGGGGCGTTCGGATCCTGCCCGATGTTCACGCGGCGGATTGCGACCGTGATGATGTCGGCGCCGCTGGCCTCGGTCGCGATGCGGGTCTCCTCGAGGTCCTTGTACTTGCCGCTGCCCACCAGCAGGCGCGACCGATACGTCTTGCCGGCGATGGTCAGGCCGCCTTGCTGCTTGTTCTCTTGCTGCTTGTTTTCTTGCGCTGCACTCATGGTTTCTCCTGCTTGCGTTCCTGCTTGCAAATTGCGGGCGCTGAAAGCTGCCTCATCCGCCGCCGATTGCCCGAACGATATCGACCCGGTCCGCAGCCTGCAGGTGGCGCTGCGGCCATTGCTGGCGCGGCACCACCTCACGGTTGATGGCAACGGCGCAGGCCTTGCCAGCCAGGTCCAGCTCGGCCACCAGGTCCTGCACCGTGCGGCGCTCGTCAAGCGTGCGCCGCTCTCCGTTGAGTTCGATCTCGATCATGGCTTACTGCTTGCGGTAGATCTCGGCTCCTGCCTTGACGAACTCGACCGCCTTGACCTCCATGCCCTTCTTGAGCGCATCGATCTCGCTGATGCCCTGCTTGGCCGCGTAATCGCGCACGTCCTGCGTGATTTTCATCGAGCAGAAATGCGGTCCGCACATCGAGCAGAAATGCGCGACCTTGGCAGAGTCTTTCGGCAGCGTCTCGTCGTGGAATTCGCGCGCCTTGTCCGGATCGAGACCGATGTTGAACTGGTCTTCCCAGCGGAACTCGAAGCGTGCCTTGGACAGGGCGTTGTCACGGATCTGCGCGCCCGGGTGTCCCTTGGCCAGGTCCGCAGCGTGGGCCGCGATCTTGTAGGTGATGATGCCGTCCTTGACGTCAACCTTGTTAGGCAAACCCAGGTGTTCCTTCGGCGTCACGTAGCACAACATCGCGCAGCCATACCAACCGATCTGGGCGGCGCCGATGCCGGAAGTGATGTGGTCGTAGCCCGGCGCGATGTCGGTGGTCAAGGGCCCCAGCGTGTAGAACGGCGCCTCGTGGCACTGCTCCAGTTGCAGGTCCATGTTTTCCTTGATCAACTGCATCGGCACATGGCCCGGGCCTTCGATCATTACCTGCACGTCGTGCTTCCACGCTACCTGGGTCAGTTCGCCCAGGGTCTTCAGCTCGCCCAGTTGCGCCTCGTCGTTGGCGTCGTAGATCGAGCCGGGACGCAAGCCATCGCCGAGCGAGAACGAAACGTCGTAGGCCTTCATGATTTCGCAGATGTCTTCGAAATGCTCGTACAGGAAGGATTCCTTGTGGTGCGCCAGGCACCATTTGGCCATGATCGAGCCGCCGCGCGAGACGATGCCGGTCATGCGCTTGGCCGTCATCGGCACATAGCGCAGCAGCACGCCTGCGTGGATCGTGAAGTAGTCGACGCCCTGCTCGGCCTGCTCGATCAGCGTGTCGCGGAAGATTTCCCAGGTCAGGTCTTCTGCCTTGCCGTTGACCTTTTCCAGTGCCTGGTAGATCGGCACGGTGCCGATCGGGACCGGCGAATTGCGGATGATCCATTCACGCGTTTCGTGGATGTGCTTGCCGGTGGAAAGGTCCATCACGGTGTCGCCGCCCCAGCGGATCGACCAGGTCATTTTCTCGACTTCCTCGCCGATGGACGAGGTCACGGCCGAGTTGCCGATATTGGCGTTGATCTTTACCAGGAAATTGCGGCCGATGATCATCGGCTCCAGTTCCGGGTGATTGATGTTTGCAGGGATGATGGCACGGCCACGCGCCACTTCGCTGCGCACGAATTCCGGCGTGATCTCGGCCGGAATCGCAGCGCCGAAGGACTGGCCTGGATGCTGGCGGCCCATCAGTTCAGCCATGCGCACGCCGGTCGGGCCGGAATTGCGCAGGCTTTCGATGTATTCCTTGCGCTGCAGGTTTTCGCGGATGGCGATGTATTCCATCTCTGGCGTGATGATGCCTTGGCGCGCATAGTGCATTTGCGAGACGTTCTTGCCGGCCTGTGCGCGGCGCGGCTTGCGGTGCAGGTTGAATCGCAGCTCGGCCAGCTTGGCGTCGTTCAGGCGTTCGACGCCGTAGGCCGAAGTCGGGCCTTCCAGCGCTTCGGTGTCGCCGCGCTCGGCAATCCAGCCAGCGCGCAGTGCGCTCAGGCCGGAGCGGATGTCGATCTTCACCGACGGGTCGGTGTACGGACCGGACGTATCGTAGACATAAATCGGCGGATTGGACTCGGCCCCCATCGAAGCCGGCGTGTCGCTCTGGGAAATTTCACGCATGGGCACGCGAATGTCGGGACGCGAGCCTTCCACATAAATCTTGCGCGAATTTGGCAGCGGCTGGATCGCCGCCTCATCCACCTGTGCGGTGGCGGCGAGGAATTGCGGATTGGCGTTCATGGTCTTCCTTTGCTTTGCAGATAGTTGCGAAGGAAACCATGCCGCAGGCGGTGGAAATACCGATGCCTGCTTGCCGTGCTTCCCTTCGCTGGCATTATCCAGATCAGGTTCAAGGGTGTCTCTCACCCGATTCACGGTCTTGCAAGACCGGCATCAGGACCCCTAGCGCTTGGCTGCCGCACAAGCGACAGCGAGCTGATTATAGCGCCGGCAGCGCCGGCGGGTAGCATCGCCAGCGGTCCGCAACGACGGAATTTTAAAAAATTGACCCTGATCAAGCCGCTGGCAGCCTGCATGGCAACAGCCGCCGCCCGGCCGGCTGCCGGGCCAGCGGGTCGATGGCACGTATAATCCTATCTTTTGAAAAAACCCAAGCAAGATCATGGAATTAGCCAAGGCATTCGAACCCGCAGAAATCGAAAAACACTGGCGCGACGCCTGGGAGCAGCGGGGTTATTACCAGGCATCGATGGATGAGGGCAAACCCGCCTTTTCCATCCAGTTGCCGCCGCCCAATGTCACCGGCACGCTGCACATGGGCCACGCGTTCAACCAGACCATCATGGACGGGCTGACCCGTTACCACCGGATGCGCGGCTTCAATGCCGCCTGGATTCCCGGCACCGACCATGCCGGCATTGCCACCCAGATCGTGGTGGAGCGGCAGCTCGATGCGCAGAAAATTTCCCGCCATGACCTTGGCCGCGAAAAATTCCTGGAAAAAGTGTGGGAGTGGAAAGAGAAATCGGGCTCCACCATCACCGGCCAGATGCGCCGCATGGGTGCGTCCACCGACTGGAAGCGCGAATACTTCACGATGGACGACAAGATGTCGAAAGCCGTGACCGAGGTATTCGTCCGGCTGTCGGAACAAGGCCTGATCTATCGCGGCAAGCGGCTGGTGAACTGGGATCCGGTGCTGGGCACCGCGGTCTCCGACCTGGAAGTGGTGTCGGAGGAAGAAGATGGCAGCATGTGGCACATCCGCTATCCGCTGGCGGATGGCAGCGGCCATATCACCGTTGCCACCACGCGGCCGGAAACCATGCTGGGCGACGTCGCCGTGGCAGTCGACCCGACCGACGAGCGTTACACGCACCTGGTCGGACAGATGCTGGTGCTGCCGCTGACCGGACGCACCATTCCGCTGATCGCCGACAGCTATGTGGACAAGGAATTCGGCACCGGCTGCGTGAAGATCACGCCGGCGCACGATTTCAACGACTATGCGGTCGGGCAGCGCCACGACATGGCACCCATCAGCATCCTGACGCTGGATGCGAAGATCAATGAGAATGCGCCCGAGCAGTATCGCGGCCTGGACCGCTTCGCTGCGCGCAAGCAGATCGTTGCCGACCTGGACGCGCAAGGCCTGCTGGAAATGGTCAAGCCGCACAAGTTGATGGTTCCGCGCGGCGACCGCACCGGGGTTGTGATCGAGCCGATGCTGACAGACCAGTGGTTCGTGGCAATGAGCAAGCCGGCGCCGGAAGGTACTTATTTCCCCGGCAAATCGATCGCGGAAGTCGCGCTGGAGAAAGTTGCATCGGGCGAGGTCAAGTTCATCCCGGAAAACTGGACCACGACCTACAACCAGTGGCTCAACAACATCCAGGACTGGTGCATCTCGCGCCAGCTGTGGTGGGGCCACCAGATTCCGGCCTGGTATGACGAACAGGGCCAGGTATTTGTCGCCCGCACCGAGGAAGAGGCGCGCGCCAAGGCGGATGCCGCGGGATCGAAAGGTCCGCTGACGCGCGACGCCGACGTGCTCGACACATGGTTCTCGTCGGCGCTGGTGCCGTTCTCGTCGTTGGGATGGCCGGAGCAGACCAGGGACCTGGCGATGTTCCTGCCGTCCACGGTACTGGTGACCGGCTTCGACATCATTTTCTTCTGGGTGGCGCGCATGGTCATGATGACCGCGCATTTCACCGGGCAGGTTCCGTTCAGCAAGGTGTACGTGCATGGCCTGGTCCGTGATGCCAATGGCCAGAAAATGTCGAAGTCCAAGGGCAACACACTCGATCCGATCGACCTGATCGACGGCATCGACGTCGAATCGCTGGCAGGCAAGCGCACCGCCGGGCTGATGAATCCGAAGCAGGCCGACAGCATTGCCCGTGCCACCCGCAAGGAATTCGCAGCCGGCATTCCCGCCTTTGGCACCGACGCGCTGCGCTTCACGATGGCGAGCTACGCATCGCTCGGACGCAACATCAACTTCGACCTGAACCGCTGCGAGGGCTATCGAAATTTCTGCAACAAGTTGTGGAATGCGACGCGCTTCGTGCTGATGAATACCGAAGGGAAGGACTGTGGCCTGGCCGAGCACGGCGCCGACGCCTGCGTGCCGGGCGGCTACCTCGATTTCTCGCAGGCGGACCGCTGGATCGTCTCGCTATTGCAGCACACCGAGGCCGAGGTCGCAAAAGGCTTCGCCGACTACCGCTTCGACAACATCGCGTCGACCATCTACAGATTCATCTGGGATGAATATTGCGACTGGTACCTGGAAGTGGCGAAGGTGCAAATGCAGCACGGCACCGAGTCGCAGCAACGGGCGACCCGCCGCACCCTGCTGCGCGTGCTGGAAGCAGTGCTGCGCCTGGCGCACCCGATCATTCCGTTCATCACCGAAGAGTTGTGGCAGACGGTAGCACCCCTGTCCGGCCGGCAGCTCGACCCGGCTGGCGATTCCATCATGCGCCAGCCCTATCCGGAATCGCAGCCGTCCAAGATCGACGAAGCAGCGGAAGCCTGGATGGCGCAGCTGAAATCGATGACCGATGCCTGCCGCAACCTGCGCGGGGAAATGCAGTTGTCGCCCGCCCTGCGCGTGCCGCTGCTGATGGAGGGGGACAAGGCCATGCTGCAATCACTGGCCCCCTACCTGCAGGCACTGGCCAAGCTGTCGGAAGTCACTGTGGTCGACACGCTGCCGACCTCGCCTGCCCCGGTTTCCGTGGTGGGCGAGGCCAAGCTGATGCTGCAGGTCGAGATCGACGCCGCCGCCGAGCGCGAGCGGCTGACCAAGGAAGTCAACCGGCTGCAAGGCGAAATCGGCAAGGCGCACGCCAAACTGGGCAACGAAAGCTTCGTGGCGCGCGCCCCGGCCCAGGTGGTGGCGCAGGAACGCGAGCGGCTGCAAGCTTTCACAGCCACGGTTGAGCGCCTGCAGGAGCAGCTGGCAAAGCTGCCTGCCGCCTGAAAACCATGCATTCGCCCACATCGTGGGGACAGGCGCGGACTTGAGTGCGGGAATGGAACGCTAGACGAAGGACACGGCAAGCCCCGGCAGCAGCACGCCGGAGAACGCCGATGTCCAGGTCTGCCCCGGCTCGATCGGCCAGGCGTCGGTCCAGGTGCCGGTCGAAATGATTTCGCCAGCGGCCAGCGGCGGAAACTGCGGCTGCGTCTTCAGCAACTGGTGTGCATGCCACAGCGCATGCACCGGGCTGTCGAGGACATCGCTGCCAAACCCTGCTGCACGCAGCGAAAATGTGCCATTGCGACTGCAGGACAGGGAAACGCTGGCATTCGACAGCACGCCCGCCAGCTTGCGCCGCGCCCGCGGGGCAATGCTGGCCGGCTCGCCAACAATCAGCGTGCCGTGCAGCCCGAAAGCCGCAATCGCATCCGCAGCCTCGAACTTCCAGCCGGGAAACGGGCAGGCCACGATTTCGAATGCGTGCGCCATCCATTCGATGCAGTCGGCCAACTCTTCCATGCGGCAATCCGGGCCGGGCGTACGCCCCAGCTTGAAAACCACTTCAGGTTCCAGTCGCGGCTGCACCGCGCCCGCCAGGCTCTGGACTCCGGCGTTGCCTTGCGCATAGCGCACGGTGGTATCGAACATCGGCCCCCAGATCGGCGCCTTTATCGGTTCGTGCTCGCCATAATTGGGCCAGATTGTCCGATTGGTGAAACCGAGCTTGCGCCCGACCATCATTTCACCCTGCGCGACCCGGACGTCGAGGATGGTTTTTGCGATGTCGTAGGCGTCGCCGATTGACAGCGGCGCGTCGTCGGTCAGCGGTGAAAGTTGTCGCGAGTCGGCGCGCGCATCCAGCAGTTGATGCGCATAGCGACTGGCTTGAGAGGCGACCAGCATGAAAGGTATCCGCGCAGGCTTTGTGAAAAAGCAATATGCCGCATTGTCTGCGAGCTTTCATGCTTGCACAAGCACCCGGCTTGCCGCTTGCGTGCGCTCAACCGGGCCGGGACCGGAATCGGGTCAGGATGCGAGGCCTGGCGGCGCCCAGAGTTCCGGCGTCGCCCCCGCATTCGGGAGCACAACGCCAAAATGCTGATAGGCGGCTGGCGTAGCAATCCGTCCGCGCGGGGTACGCTGCAGGAAACCCTGCTGGATCAGGTAGGGTTCGAGCACGTCTTCGATCGTATCGCGCTCTTCGCCGATCGCGGCCGCCAGGTTGTCCAGCCCGACCGGCCCGCCGCCAAACTTCAACAGCACGGCCTCCAGCAGCTTGCGGTCCATCAGGTCGAAGCCAACCCGGTCGACGTCGAGCATCGCCAGCGCAGCGTCGGCGGTGGCCTGGTCGATCCGGCCATTGCCCTTTACCTCGGCATAGTCCCGCACCCGCCGCAACAGGCGGTTGGCGATCCGCGGCGTGCCGCGGCTGCGCCGGGCGATTTCGAACGCCCCTTCGGCGACAATCGGCGCGTTCAGCAGGCCGGCACTGCGGGTGACAATGCTGGCCAGCTGTTCGGGCGTGTAGAACTCGAGCCGTGCAACGATGCCGAAGCGGTCGCGCAGCGGGTTGGTCAGCATGCCGGCCCGGGTGGTGGCGCCGACCAGCGTGAACGGCTGCAGGTCGAGACGGACCGAACGTGCCGCCGGCCCTTCGCCAATCATGATATCGATCTGGTAATCCTCGAGCGCCGGGTACAGGATTTCTTCGACCACCGGCGACAGCCGGTGTATCTCGTCGACGAACAGCACGTCGTTGGCTTCCAGGTTGGTCAGCAAGGCCGCCAGGTCGCCCGGGCGCTCCAGCACCGGACCGGAGGTTTGGCGCAAGTTGACGCCCATTTCGCGGGCGATGATGTGTGCCAGGGTGGTCTTGCCCAGTCCGGGCGGTCCGAACAGCAGGGTGTGGTCGAGGGCTTCGCCGCGCTTGCGGGCAGCGGCGATGAATATGCTGAGCTGGTCGCGGATCTTTTCCTGGCCGACATACTCGTCCAGTTGCTTGGGACGCAACGCCCGCTCGATCGCCTCTTCATTGGGCGACACCGGCGTCGGGGCGATGATCCGTTGTTCGGTGAAATTGTCGGTCTGTATGCTCATGTCCTGCCCTGCTCTGGTCTCATGCCCTGGAAAGGGACTTCAGCGCTGCCTTGATACCGTCCGATACGCCGCTGCCCGCCGGCACCTGCTTGAGTGCAAGCGAGGCCTCTTTGTCGGAATAACCAAGAGCGAGCAGTGCATTCAGGATATCCGCCGAGTGGTCGCTGCTTGCTGCCGGTGCGCCACCGAGGTCGGCGCCCAGCTTGCCTTTGAGTTCAAGCAAGAGTCGCTCGGCAGTCTTCTTGCCGATGCCCGGCACGCGAGTGAGGCGGCCGGCCTCCTGCAGCGTGATCGCCTGGGCCAGGTCGGGAACCGACATGCCGGACAGGATGGCAAGCGCGGTACGCGCACCGATGCCCGATATCTTGATCAGTTCCCGGAACACGTTGCGCTCTTCGGCGCCGCCGAAACCGTACAGCAGGTGTGCGTCTTCGCGCACGGTCAGGTGGGTCAGCAGGACGACCCTTTCACCGATTGCGGGAAGATTGTAGAAGGTGCTCATCGGCACGCTGACTTCGTACCCGATGCCATTGCAGTCCACCAGCAGTTGCGGTGGATTTTTCTCAAGCAGAACTCCGGAAAGGCGGCCTATCATGTTCCACTGGCTTTCAATTCAATGCTGCATGATACATGACGGGAACCCTGCGCCGGCAGTGGACGGAATACGCATTTCAACAGGGGCAATTCAAGAACAGCCATGTCTTTTTTCCGGTACAGCGCCAGACGCAGGATATTCTCGGACGGGCCGCACCAGGACCGCAGATCGGCATTGCTGACGCTGGCGGGCATCCTGTGGGCTTCGCCGCTGACGCTGTGCGGCTTGCTGCTGGCCTTGCCCATCATGATCGGAAAAGGCCAATTGGCCGTGGTCCATTCCCCCACGCCGGCGCTGCTGGTCTCTGGAAAAGTGGCTGATTACCTGCTGGACCGGCATCCGTTCGGCGCAATGTGCGCGATGGCGATCGGCCATATCCTGATTGCGGACCTGAAAAGCCTGACGCCACAAATACTCACGCATGAACTGGCGCATGTAAGGCAAGCGGCGGTGTGGGGTGCACTGTTTCCCTTTGCCTACCTTGCCGCCAGCCTGTGGGCGGTGCTGCATGGGCACGATGCGTATTGGAACAATGCATTCGAAGTGGCGGCGCGACGGGCCGAGCGGCATTCTTGAGCCCTGATTCAAGTCCTGATTCAAGTCCTGATCCGACCTTGATTCAAGCCACGATTCAAGCCCCGATCAAGTCCATCGCAACGACTACCCGACCAGGCGCCCGCCACGCATCCGCAATCCCTTGCCGCCCAGCGCAGGAGCAAACGCCTGCAGGGCCTTCAGGGCATCGCCGCTGTGTGCATGGCAAATCGCCACACCGAGCGCATCGGCAGCGTCGGTGCCAGGCAGGCCCGACAGGCTGAGCAACCTCTGCACCATATCCTGCACCTGCTGCTTGTGCGCCTTGCCATGACCGACCACCGCCTTCTTGACCTGTAAAGCGGTGTACTCGGCGACGGCCAGGTCAGCCTGAACCAGCCCGCAGATCGCGGCGCCCCGTGCCTGGCCGAGCAACAGCGTCGACTGCGGATTGACGTTGACGAATACTTTTTCGATCGCGGCGCAATCAGGTCGATAGGTCCCGATCACTTCGCCGACGCCGGACAAGATGGATTTGAGACGCTGCGGCAGATCGCCGTCCGGCGTGCGGATGGTGCCGGAGGCAATATACGCAAGGCGCGCCCCCTGCTTCTCGATCACCCCGAATCCGGTAACCCGCAATCCGGGGTCGATGCCGAGGATTTTCACCGGCAGTTGCTCAGTGCCGGAAGTGGCGGGTGCCGGTCAGCAGCATGACAACGCCGCGCTCGTCGGCGGCCGCGATCACTTCCTGGTCGCGCATGGAGCCGCCGGGCTGGATCACGCAAGTCGCACCGGCATCGACCACCACGTCGAGCCCGTCACGGAACGGGAAGAACGCATCGGAGGCAACTGCCGAACCAGCCAGTGTCAGGCCGGCATTCTGCGCCTTGATCGACGCGATCCGGGCCGAGTCGACCCGGCTCATCTGCCCCGCGCCCACGCCCAGCGTCATGCCGTTACCGGCGAAGACAATGGCGTTGGATTTGACGAACTTGGCGACCCGCCATGCAAACATCAGGTCGCGGAGTTGCTGCTCGGTCGGCTGTTTCTTGCTGACCACACGCAACTCGGCTTCGGTCACATTCTTGATGTCGGGCGACTGCACCAGCAGGCCGCCGCCGACCCGTTTGAAGTCATGGATATTGACCGCATCGCCGAGCGCGATCTCCAGCAGGCGCACATTCTGCTTGGCGCCAAATACGGCCAGCGCTTCCGCCGTGAAAGCGGGGGCGATCAGCACTTCGACGAACTGTTTCGACACCGCTTCTGCGGCAACCCCATCCACGGGCCGGTTGAAGGCAATGATGCCGCCGAACGCCGAAGTCGGATCGGTCTGCAAGGCTTTTGCATAGGCGCCGGCAGGATCGGCCGCAACCGCCACGCCGCACGGATTGGCGTGCTTGACAATGACGCATGCAGGCTGCTCGAAGGTCTTGACGCACTCCCAGGCGGCATCGGAGTCGGCGATGTTGTTGTAGGACAGTTCCTTGCCCTGCAATTGCCGGTAATTGGCCAGCGCGCCGGCACCGGCGTTCGGGTCGCGGTAGAAAGCTGCGGACTGGTGAGGATTCTCGCCATAACGCATTTCCTGGACTTTTTCGAAATGCAGGTTGAGCGTCGAGGGATAGGCGCTGCGCGTCGCGTGCTCGCGATCGGCGCCGAGCGAACCCAGGTAGTTGGTGATGGCGCCATCGTATTGCGCGGTATGTGCGAACACTTTCAATGCCAGCCGGAACCGCGTCTCGTAGGCCACCTCGCCCTGCCTGATCTGGTCGAGCACCGGCGCATAGTCCGCCGGGTCGCACATGACGATGACGTCGCGATGGTTCTTGGCCGACGACCGCAGCATTGCGGGACCGCCGATGTCGATGTTTTCAATCGCATCTTCAAGCGAACACTGCTCGCGCGCCACGGTCTGCGCAAACGGATAGAGATTGACTACGACCAGGTCGATGGTGGGAATATCGTGCGCCTGCAACGCGGCCGCATGGGCTGCCAGGTCGCGCCGGGCCAGGATCCCGCCGTGCACCTTCGGATGAAGGGTCTTGACCCGTCCATCCAGCATTTCGGGGAAGCCGGTGTAATCAGCCACCTCGGTGACTGCAATGCCGTTGTCGGACAGCAGTTTGGCGGTACCGCCGGTGGACAGAATCTTGACGTTCAGTGCCGACAGCGCGCGCGCCAGGTCGAGCACGCCAGTCTTGTCGGACACGGAAATGAGGGCTTGTTTGATCATGGAATTGGAAACAGAAAAAAGGTAACCCGAGAGGGATGTTCAAAGCCGGCCTGGATTGCCAGCCTCCGGATCGAGGGTGGGAAACCGGATCGGCAGCCGATCAGATCAGGCCATGTTGCTGCAACTTCTTGCGCAAGGTGTTTCGATTGATGCCAAGCATTGCGGCTGCCTGTGACTGGTTGCCGTCGGCGCGGGCCATCACGACTTCCAGTATCGGCTTTTCCACGCTAAAGACCACCATTTCATAGACGTTGGTTGGTTGCTGCTCGCCCAGGTCCTTGAAATATCTCTCCAGGCTTTTCTTGATGACGTCCTGAATCGTGTCTTTGCTCATGGCTGTTATATTTTTTGAATGTTGTTCTGGTAGCGTCAGGCAGCCAGCGATTCCGCGGGGAGTTCGCGAAGGGCGTATTGTAACCGCTGGCCCCTTGCGCGCAGCGACTGGAAAAACCCGTCCACCGCTGCCAACTGTTCATTGCAGTCTTCGATCCGGTTCATCTGGCGCCGGAAAGTTTCGCCACCCTCCAGTCCGTTCACATACCAGCCAATATGCTTGCGTGCGGTACGCACCCCAAGGTACTCGCCATAAAAAACATAGTGCGCCTGCAGATGCTCCAGCATCAGCCGGCGCACTTCCTCCACCTCGGGCGCGAGTAGTTCGCTGCCGGTAGCCAGGTAGTGTGCGATTTCACGAAATATCCACGGCCGTCCCTGGGCCGCACGCCCAACCATCACCGCATCGGCGCCGGTAGCATCAAGTACCTGGCGTGCCTTCTGCGGCGAATCGATGTCGCCGTTGGCAACGACCGGTATGCCGGCGCGCGCCTTCACCGCGGCAATGGTGTCGTACTCGGCCAGGCCGCTATAGCCGTCGGCACGGGTCCTGCCGTGCAGGGTAAGCATGGCGATACCGCTGGACTCGGCGATGTGCGCAATGGCAAGGGCGTTTCGATGCGCGCGATCCCAGCCTGTCCGGAATTTCAATGTGACCGGGACGTCAACCGCGGCCACGACCGCTTCCAGTATCCGCGCCACCAATGCCTCGTCCTGCAGCAACGCCGAACCGCACCAGCTGTTGCAGACTTTCTTGACCGGGCAACCCATGTTGATGTCGATGACCTGCGCCCCGCGCTCGACGTTGAAACGGGCGCAATCCGCCAGCATCACCGGATCGGCGCCAGCGATCTGCACGGCCCGCGGCTCCATTTCGCCATCATGGTTGATTCGCCGGGATGTCTTCTCGCTCGCCCACAATCGCGGATCGGATGCGGCCATCTCCGACACGGCATAGCCTGCGCCGAGCTGCTTGCAGAGCTGCCGGAACGGGCGATCGGTCACACCGGCCATCGGCGCGACAAATACATTATTGGCAAGCAGGTAGGGGCCGATTTTCACGGGAGGGGGAAGAAAATGGGAAGCTCGCTATTTTAGCGCCTGTCGCAGCAAAGGCCTCACAGAACCGACGTCGGAAGCTCGTCGTTGGTCGCCGCCAGGCTCTGGTGGGCCTGCATGATCAGGTCGTCGAGGCCCAGGCTGTGCCGGGTATATGTTGCAGTTCCGAGACGCAGCGCCAGGCGGATCGACCAGTTCCGTACATTGATCGGCCGGTTGCGAAAATAGTCACCCAGTTTCACGGCCATGCTTTCTGCAGCATCATGATCCGTTCCGGGCATGATGTAGATGAACTCGGTGCCGGCCCAGCGGCCGCCCTTGTCGCCCGGCCGCAACTGCTCCCCCGCTTCGCGCGCGAATGCGGCGAGGATAGCGTCGGTGGCGTGCAGGCCGTACATGTCGTTGAGCTTGTTGAGTCCGTCGATCCGGCACATCAGGATCGACAAGGGCCGCTCGGTACGCTCGGCGCGGGCAATTTCCTTGTCGAGCACCGTCATTGTGTGACGCCGCCCCATCAGTGCAGTCAGCGGATCCTGCTGCGCAACCTGGGTCGCGACATGGACCAGGTTCGATTGCTTCCAGATGATTTCGCCGACATGGCAAAAAGCCTCCATCAATGGCAGGCCGATGTCATCAAAGTAGTCCGGCTTGTCGGCATAGAACACGATCATGCCCCGGAGACCGGCTTTTTCCGAACGCAGCGGCGCCGCCAGCGCGCAGCAGACCGAGCAGTCGGATGGTGCTCGGCGCCAGGGAGCGAACAAGCCCTCCGCCATCGTCCCGTCTTCCGGTTCCGGACGTCGCTGCGAATACGGTCCGGTGTTGTCGAAACAATCCACCGGCAGGGTCCAGTCGTGGGATTCGAGGTGGCACGGGCCGGAAAACGCGTACGGTTTCACCCGCTCTGCATTCCCTTCCGTAAAACCAACCCAGACAAAGCGCAAATGAGAACTGGCCGACGCGATCGCATCGCACAGCACGCGGATGTTTTCCCGGCCGCTGAACGATTGCGGCAAGGTTTCGAGGACCTTGAACAGGGCAGCGCTCAGCAAGGCACGTTCCGCTTGGGCAGAGGCTTCCGGGACGGTCTGGTCGGAATCGGCAGAGGAAACGCTTCTGCGTGAGAATAGGTTGAACCACATGGCAGGATCCTGAAGAGCTGATCAAGTGTGGCGCTGGCCGCACGTGATCTTTTTGGCTCATCCTACAATACCTGCCGACAAAAATGCCGGGCCGCAACAAATATAACCAATCGGTCGAATACCGAACTCTCACTAATGCAACACCTCAAGCAACACGCTCAGCGCGCCACCTCGTCCAGTGATGCCGCGAGATGGTCGACTGCACCCCATTCGAGCAACTGCAATCCTGCATCTGCGTGCCATCCGAAGCGGTTGATGCTGGCGTTGCGCACATCGAAGTTGCGCGCCGCGTTCATCGCCATGCCGGTTGCAAGGCGGTAAGCGCAATCGAGGAAGCCGCCGTGGGTAATCAGGATCACCCGCCCACCCTGATGCGTGCCAGCTATGCTGGCCAGCGCATCCCTGACCCTGCCGGCAAGCTCGCTCAGGGTTTCCGCCTCCCGCTCACCACCCGGATAGCGTGCATCCGGCTCGCGCGCCTGCCATTGCCGCCAGGCGTCCGGAAACCGGTCGCGGATCTCGTCGTGCTGCAAGCCCTCGAAGGCACCGAAGCTGCGTTCGCGCAGGCGACGGTCACGATCCACGGCCAGTCCCAGATTGCGTGCGATGGGGCCGGCGGTGTCAAGCGCGCGGCCGAGGTCGCTCGCGATAACGCGGTCAGCGCGGGTGCCGGCAAGCGCCGCCGCCACTGCCTGCGCCTGACGCCGGCCCTCGTCATTCAATGGGATGTCGATATGACCCTGCAGCCGCTTTTCGGTGTTCCAGGCGGTTTCGCCATGGCGTATGAGTATCAGTTCTGTCATGGCTCGATTTGAAAACTAGACAGCTGGCGTATTCGGAATCCGCAGCCAGAAGGTGACCGGACCGTCGTTGGTGAGCGACACTTTCATGTCGGCACCAAATTGCCCGGTCTGTACCTGCGGATGACGTTCGACCGCACCGGCCACGAAATGATCGAACAGCGCACGCCCTTTTTCAGGCGGAGCGGCCGGCGTGAATGAAGGACGGGTGCCCGACCGGGTGTCGGCAGCGAGGGTAAATTGGGGAACGACCAGCAATCCGCCCCCAATGTCTGCCAGGCTACGGTTCATCTTTCCGCTCTCGTCCGGAAAGACCCGGTAAGACAGCAGCTTGGACAACAAGCTGTCAGCGTCGGCTTCGGTATCGTTTCGTTCGGCGCAAAGGAATACCAGCAACCCGCGCGCGATCTGGCCGACGATGGCACCGTCCACCACGACACATGCTTGGCTCACCCGCTGCAGCAAAGCGATCAATTCAGTACGACCCGGGCGAACTTGCGCTTGCCAACCTGCACCACAAAGGTGCCCGCTTCTACCTTCAGGCCCTTGTCGCTGACTGGCGACGCATCGATGCGAACGCCGCCCTGCTCGACCATGCGCAGGGCCTCGGAGGTCGACGCGCAGAGGTTGGCCTGCTTGAGCAACTGGCCGATCCCGAGCGGCGCCCCGGAAAGCATGACTTCAGGAATCTCGTCCGGTATGCCGCCGCGTGCACGGTTATTGAAGTCGGCGAGCGCGTCTTCGGCCAATTTGCTGCTGTGGAAGCGCTCGACGATTTCCTGCGCGAGCAGTACTTTCACATCGCGCGGGTTGCGGCCCTGCGCCACCGACTGGCGCAAGCCTGCAATTTCCGCCAGGCTGCGGAACGACAACAAGTCGTAATAACGCCACATCATGTCGTCGGAAATGCTCATCAGCTTGCCGAACATCGTGTTCGGCGGCTCTGTGATGCCGATGTAGTTGCCCTTGGACTTGGACATTTTCTCGACGCCGTCGAGCCCTACCAGCAGCGGCATAGTGAGTATGCACTGCGGCTCCTGGCCGTAATCCTTCTGCAGTTCGCGTCCGACCAGGAGATTGAATTTCTGGTCTGTGCCGCCCAGCTCCAGGTCTGAACGCAGGGCAACCGAGTCATAACCCTGCATCAGCGGATAGAGCAACTCATGCACCGAAATCGGCGTGCCCGCCTTGAACCGCTTGGTGAAATCTTCGCGCTCGAGTATGCGCGCCACGGTGTATTTGGCGGCCAGCTGTATCATTCCGCGCGCGCCGAGCGCATCGCACCATTCGGAGTTGTAACGAATCTCGGTTTTCGCCGGATCCAGCACCAGGCTCGCCTGGGCGAAGTAAGTCTTCGCGTTCTCTTCGATCTGCTCCCGGGTGAGCGGCGGGCGGGTCACGTTGCGGCCGGACGGGTCACCGATCATGGACGTGAAATCGCCGATCAGAAATATTACTTGATGGCCCAGGTCTTGCATCTGGCGCATCTTGTTGAGAACCACGGTATGTCCGAGGTGCAAATCCGCCGCGGTCGGATCAAGCCCGAGCTTGATCCGCAATGGCTGGCCGCTTGCCTCGGCGCGCGCCAGCTTTTGCGCAAATTCGGCCTCGATCAAGATCTCTTCTACACCCCGCCTGGTGACTGCGAGCGCATGCTGCACCGCATCAGTGATTGGGTGGGAAGCTGGCAACTGGTCGGGCTTTGCATTCATTTTCGATAACGGTTGAGGAATTTCAGTCAGGCACCAAAGGCGCTTTGCTATAATGGCCCCTCTTTTTTTTAACCTTTCCGATCGTCAATACCGAAACAGAACAAGAAAAAGAAAAAACGGTAAGGCCGAAGCGGTAAAACGGTGGATTTTAACGTATTGAATGGTCGACACTCATAAATTGACGGACTGGTACGCCCAGCTGAAGCACAGGGCAATCAGCTCCCGCAAGAACCGCATCATCGCGGCGACTTCACTGTTCCTGACGCTATGCGCGTTCGGCGCGGCTGGCGTCGCCCCTATTGCGCCGGATGCCGCCGACCTGCCAGTTCGCTCGGTCAGCGAGGAACTGAGCCTGCCGACACTGGCACAACAGATCGAGCAACTCAGCCCGGCCCAGCAAACCTTCATCAGCGAAGAGAAGATCCGGCCCGGCGACACGCTCGCCACGCTGCTTCACCGGCTCGGCGTCAATGACGACGCGGCGGCCAACTACATCAAGAGCGACAGCCAGGCACGTGCCCTGATGCAGCTGCGGCCAGGGCGCCGGATCCAGGCCAAGGTCGATGCCGCCGGCACGCTGCAAAGCATCAGCACCACGATCGCGGACGGCCGCGACAATCCGATCAAGAACCTGACCATCACCCGTGAGGGCGATCAATTCCGCACGGCAGAGCAGGCAGCGCCGATCGAGAAGCGCGTCGAAATGCGCACGGCCGAGATCCGCTCATCCCTGTTTGGCGCAACCGACAATGCGCAAATTCCGGACTCAGTGGCACTGCAACTGGTCGAGATGTTCTCCACCAACATCGACTTCGCTTCCGACTTGCGACGCGGCGACCGTTTCAGCGTCGTCTACGAGACTCTCTGGCAAGGTGGGGAATACGTGCGTGCCGGCCGCGTGCTGGCCGCCGAGTTCAACAACGCCGGCGCGACTTACCAGTCGGTATGGTTTGACGAGCCTGGCACCCGCCAGGGTGGTGGCTACTTCGGCTTCGACGGCAAATCGCTCAAGAAGGCCTTCCTGAAATCGCCGCTCGAATTTTCGCGGGTATCCTCCGGCTTCTCGATGCGTGTGCACCCGCTCTCGGGAAAATGGAAGGCGCACAAGGGTGTCGATTTCGCAGCGCCGAGCGGCACGCCTATCCGGGCCGCCGGTGACGGCGTGATCGATTTCGCTGGCGTGCAGGGTGGGTACGGCAATGTGGTCGTCATCAAGCACTGGTCCAATTACACCACCGCCTACGCTCACATGAGCCGCTTTGCGGCCGGCATGCGCAAGGGCTCGAAAGTTTCCCAAGGTGAAGTGATCGGCTACGTCGGCTCCACCGGCTGGTCGACCGGGCCGCACCTGCACTACGAATTCCGCGTCAGCAACCAGCCGCGCGATCCGATGTCAGTGGAAATCCCGAACGCACAGCCGCTGGCTGGCGCCGAGTTGCAGCGCTTCCGTTCCGTGTCCGGCGACATGTCGCACCGCCTGGCACTGCTGGCACCGCAAGACAAGGGCATCAAACTCGCTTCTCGCTGATCTTTTCGCTGATCTTCTCGCTCAAGCTCCCACTGAGCCCCGCGGGCAGGACTCAAGACCCGGGCAGGCTGTAGAATCGGTCCTTACCGATTCGCCGCCTGCCCCGCAGTCCCGCTCATGACTTCCCGCCGACCACCTTCTCCGCCTCACCCGGCAGGCCAGCTTTACATTGGCCTGATGTCCGGCACCAGCCTCGACGGCGTCGATGGCGTGCTCGGATCCTTTTCCGATGACCCAGGCAAACCAGTGCAGACGCTGGCCCACGCACACATTCCGTTCACGCAAACACTACGCCGCGATCTGATGGCCCTGCAAACACCGGGAGCCAACGAAATAGATCGTGAAGCCCAGCTTGCCAATGTGCTCGCCGAACGCTACGCGGAATGCGTAAGCGGCTTGCTCGACAAGGCGGGGGTTGTGGCCGGCCGGGTGCAGGCAGTGGGTGTCCACGGGCAGACCATCCGGCACCGTCCGGAACTCGGCTACACCCGGCAGACCAACAATCCATCGCTGCTGGCCGAGCTATGCGGCATCGATGTGGTTGCCGACTTTCGCAGCCGGGACATTGCAGCCGGCGGCCAGGGCGCGCCGCTGGTGCCGGCATTTCATCAGGCAGTATTCGGCTCGGACCGGGATTGCCGGGTGGTCGCAAACATCGGCGGCATTGCCAATATCACCGTACTGACGCCGGACGCCGCCGATGCAAGCGGGCATACGATCGGCTACGACACCGGCCCCGGAAATGTCTTGATGGACCTCTGGATCGGCCGGCATCGCAACCAGGCGTACGATGCCGGGGGCGCGTGGGCCGCGAGCGGAACCTTGATTCCGGACCTGCTTGAGCGCCTGTCCAGTGAACCGTATTTCGCGAAGGCGCCACCGAAAAGCACGGGACGCGACCTGTTCCATGAAGATTGGTTGTGCGGCCATCTGGCCGGTGCGGCCGGACTGCGCCCCGAGGATGTGCAACGAACATTGTGCGAACTCACCGCGAGCTCGCTCGCCAGCGCCATTCGGCGCAGTGCACCCGAAGCGCGCGCGGTATTCATCTGCGGCGGCGGAGCGTTCAACGATTTTCTGATGCAGCGCATACAGGGCGCGCTGGATGATGCTGGCATGCGTGTCACGGTCAGCACCACCGGCTCATTAGGCATGGCGCCCGATTGCGTCGAGTCGCTGGCTTTTGCCTGGCTCGCGCGTCAGTTCATCGAGCGCCGCCCGGGGAATCTTCCTGCCGTGACTGGTGCGCAGGGGAGCCGGGTGCTGGGAGCCTTGTATCCGGCATGAATGCCGTGAATAACCAAGACACGAAAAAGGCATGAAAAAAGCGCGGCAGGTGCCGCGCTTTTTGGAAACGACCGCCCGGAATCAGGCCTTGAATCAGGCCGAAAATCAGGCCGAGAACGAGGAACCGCAACCGCAGGTTGTCGTCGCATTCGGATTCTTGATCACGAACTGCGCACCCTCGAGGTCATCCTTGTAATCGATCTCGGCGCCAACCAGGTACTGGTAGCTCATGGAATCGATCAGCAACTGGACGCCGTTCTTGTCCATCGTGGTGTCGTCCTCGTTGACGATCTCGTCGAACGTGAAGCCATACTGGAAGCCCGAGCACCCGCCGCCCTGTACGAACACGCGCAGCTTCAGGTCAGGATTTCCTTCTTCCTCGATCAGTTGTGCGACCTTCGAGGCAGCGCTGTCAGTAAAGATGATCGGCGCCGGCATTTCGGTAACAGCATTCATATCAGACTCCTGCGAATCGGTGCAAAAACAGATTATAGGCCTTTGGCAGGTTTCAGGCTGAGGACGCCAGAATCGGGGCTGCCAGCTTCAGGACCTGCTCCCCGGCCTGGTCATGACTGAGGCGCCCCGAGACGAGAGCGCCGCCATGCATCTCCAGTGCCTTGTAGTACACATCGCCAGTTATGCGGGCGCGCGGCTGCAATTCAAGCAGTTCGGACGAATGGACCGCCCCGACGATTTCGCCATTCACGACCAGATGTGCTGCCCGCACCTCGCCTTCCACCCGCGCGTGCTCCGAGATGACCAGCATGCTGGTCTCTGCAGTATCGGCAATGACATTGCCATTGACGATACCATCGATGCGCAGGCCGCCCTTGAAATGCAGGTCACCTTCAATCCGGGTCGACATGCCGATCAGGCTGTCGATCGTGTTCTTGGTCTTGTGGCCAAACATTGGCTCTCCTTTACAAGTTCAAGGTGTGCTGCGCCCGGACCTGCCCCTTTTCGAGCACGGTCGCCTGGAGCGAGCGCGGCGTTGCGCCAGGCGGCAGCAACAGCGTTCCCTCCAGGCGCTGATAATGCCTGAAGCCCAACTTGAAATTATTGATCTCTGACGACTTTCCGTCCGGGAAATTGAGGCTTGTCGCACGACCATTCTGGATGATTGAGATACTCAGCCGCAACGTTCCTTCGAAGTTTGTTGCTCGCTTGCCACCTTGCATGACCAACAAGCGATATTGCAACTGCGTGGGCGAGCCCATTTCAGCGGTTATACCCCGTATGGAGATGCCGGTACTGCGGGAATCAACCGGAAGCAGCCTCTCGAAAAACGCAAGATCTTCCTTGAGCGCGACATTCTCGGTTTCCAGCAATTTGATCTGTGCGGTCAGCCCCTTTTGCGACGACCTCTCGATCGTCAGCTGGCTTTCAGCCGCATTGGCACTGGTCGCCAGCCGGTCGCGCTCGGCCCGCAAGGCCGACATCTGCTGCACCGCATCGTCGTATTCCGACGCCGACGGCCGCGCCGGCAGTCCCGCGACCGCCCGGCCGTGATCCGAGGCCCACAGTCCGATCAGAGCCCCCAGCACCAGCAACAGTACCCCGACAACGATCCTCGCCGGCCACGACATGGCAGTCGTGACCGTCATCCGCGGAGCGGAAATGGAGCGCCGTCGCAGCCACAGCTTTACTTTCATGGGAGGCTAAGCATGACGACCATCATGACCCTGATCAGGCGATCGTTCAGGGCAGCACCGGCACCTGCATCAGGCCGGTGGTTTCATCCAGTCCGAACATGATGTTCATGCACTGCACGCCCTGTCCGGCCGCACCTTTGACAAGATTGTCTTCAACCACCAATACCACGAGCAAATCCCCGCCGCCCGGCCGGTGAACAGCAATCCGCATCATGTTCGACGCACGCACGGAGCGGGTTTCAGGATGACTGCCGGCCGGCATCACGTCGACAAACCGCTCGTTCCTGAAATGATTTTCGTAAAGCGCCTGGAAGTCGGTGGAGCGCGCCTCGGGAAGCAATTGCGCATAAAGCGTCGAATGTATTCCACGGATCATCGGAACCAGATGCGGGACGAAGGTGAGCCCGGCCTTTCTGCCTGAAATCGCTTCCAGCCCCTGCACGGTCTCGGGAAGATGCCGATGTCCCTTCACTCCATAGGCTTTGAAATTGTCCGATGCCTCCGCCAGCAGGCTGCCGATTTCCGCCTTGCGGCCGGCGCCGGACACGCCCGACTTGCAGTCGGCGATCAGTCCCAGTTCGTTCACCAGCGGCTTGCCCTGCGCCAGCAAGGGCGCAAACCCGAGCTGCATCGAAGTCGGGTAGCAACCCGGCAGACCGATGACACGCGCCTTCCTGATCGCATCACGATTGACCTCCGGAAGACCGTAGACCGCCTCCCCCAGGATATCCGGGCAGGAGTGCGGCATGCCATACCACTGCTCGAAGACAGCGGTATCCCGCAGGCGAAAGTCGGCTGCAAGGTCAATCACCTTCACGCCGGTGGCCAGCAGTTCGCGCGCCTGGGCCATGGCCACACCGTGAGGGGTGGCGAAGAAAACGACGTCGCAGGCGTTCAGATCGGCCTTTTCAGGCGCGGAAAAAGCCAGCGACACATGGCCGCGCAAGGACGGGAACATGTCGGCGACAGGCAGCCCGTCCTCCTTGCGCGAAGTGATTGCGGTGAGTTGCACCTGCGGATGAGCAGCCAGCAGCCGCAGCAACTCGACGCCCGTATAACCTGTGCCGCCTACGATTCCTACCTTGATCATGTCCGTGCCTGCTTGAGAATGAATATCGATTCTAGCAGCACGGCAAAGTGCTGCCAGACGGTCCGCAATGACGAAAAAAAAAGCTGCCAGGCGCAAGCCCGGCAGCTCTTCGTGCGGCGCTCGTGCGAAATTAGCGCTTCGAGAACTGCTTGGCGCGACGTGCTTTGCGCAGGCCGACCTTTTTACGCTCGACTTCGCGGGCGTCGCGGGTGACGAAACCGGCACGGGCGAGGTCAGGCTTCAAGGCTGCATCGTAGTCGATCAGGGCGCGGGTGATGCCGTGGCGAACAGCACCAGCCTGGCCAGATTCGCCACCGCCGTTGACGTTGACCATGATGTCGAAGCGATCGACATTGTTGGTCAGTTCCAGCGGCTGGCGGATCACCATCAGGCCCGTTTCACGCGAGAAGTACTCGTTGGCCGGCTTGCCGTTGACCACGATCTTGCCGGATCCGGACTTGATGAAGACACGTGCGACTGCGCTCTTGCGACGTCCAGTGCCGTAGTTGTAGATACCAATCATGTCCGTTCCTTAGATCTCGAGAGGCTTGGGTTGCTGAGCCGAGTGCGGATGGCTGTCTTCCGCGTAAACTTTCAGCTTCTTGATCATTGCGTAGCCGAGCGGACCCTTGGGCAGCATGCCCTTGACGGCCTTCTCGAGCGCGCGTCCCGGAAAACGCTGCTGCATTTTCTGGAAGTTGGTCTCATAAATGCCACCCGGGTAGGTGCTGTGGCGGTAATAAATCTTGTCGGTCGCCTTGGCGCCGGTAACGCGCAGCTTGCCAGCATTGATCACGACGATGAAATCCCCGGTGTCGACGTGGGGAGTGAATTCCGGTTTATGCTTGCCGCGCAGTCGGCGTGCCACTTCGCTGGCAACACGTCCGAGAACTTTATCTGTCGCGTCAATCACGTACCAGTCGCGTTGGACCTCATGGCCCTTGGCGGAAAAGGTTTTTTGCATGATGACTACCTGTCTGAATGAAGGCCCTGTTGCGGTGGTTCCCCTGGCCAGATACTGCCGCCGGGGGACTCATCCTTGTTGTGCATCTTCCGGGCGCAATAGGAAGAACCGAAAAGTATAGCGTTTTCAAGCAGTTGGCGTCAACCCTGTCGTGCAATTCCGCCCAGCTAACGCCGAGAGATGCTGCAAGAACGGCGCCTCCGCGGCTAAAATCGCACTTCTATTCAAAAGGACAATTGGAATACATCATGGAATGCACCGTTCGCTGGACTGGATTGTCGGGTATGACCTTTCTCGCCGAAACCGGCTCCGGACATGTCGTTGCGATGGACGGCGCCCCGGACGGCGGCGGTCGCAATCTCGCACCCCGGCCGATGGAAGTGGTGCTGGCAGGGACCGGCGGATGTACTGCTTACGATGTCGTCTTGATCCTGCGCAAGAGCGGCCAGGACATCCGCGGTTGCGACGTAACCCTGAAATCCGAGCGCGCGGAAAAAGACCCGAAGGTATTTACCTCGATCAATTTCCATTTCACCGTCCGCGGCCGCAAGCTCAAGCCCAATCTGGTCGAACGGGCGATCAAGCTCTCGCATGAAAAATACTGCTCCGCCTCGATCATGCTGGAAAAGACCGCAGTAATGACACACTCGTTCGAGATCGTCGAGGATCTGGCTGACCTCCCCCCCGCCGACTGACAAAAAGAGCGCAGCACCTATATTCGATAGGCAATCGTGGTCATGATCTTGGCCACGCCCTTCATGGCCGTCCTGACCGCCAGCGGCAGTTCGCTGGCGCCGAGCGCCTGCGCTGCCGCGCCGTGCTCGATCTCATCCAGACGCATCTGATCGACGATCGCTCGCGACTTCACATCCGCCGCAGGCAGCACCTGGAGATGATGGTCGAGGTGAGCCTCCACCTGGCGCTCGGTCTCCACCACAAATCCCAGACTGTTGGCATCGCCCAGCTTTGCCATCGCCGCGCCCATCAGGAAAGCGCCGCCATACCAGAGAGGGTTGAGCAAGCTGGTGCGGGAATTCAGTTCGGCCAGGCGCTCCGCAGTCCATGCCAGGTGGTCCTCTTCTTCGCGCCCGGCCTGCTCGAACTGGCGACGAGTCTCCGGGTTATGCGAGAAAGCGCCCTGGGAATCATAGAGCGCCTGGGCACACACCTCCCCGACATGATTGACGCGCATCAAGCCTGCACTGTGCCTTCGCTCGGAATCGGTCAAGGCCTGCTCGACGACCTTCGCGGACGGATTGGGCCGAGCGGCGCTCGCAGTGCCGGTAATCGCCCTGAGTGCGCGGTCGAATCCAATGATCAAACGGTCATGTGTTGTCATATTTATATTGGTAGTATGTTCTTTTTCCCGGCAGATCGTTGCTTGCATGCGACAGCCTTGCCAGAAATGTGGTGCAAAAGCCAAAATTTCTTTGCCCTGCGGCCTTCAATTTGATGAAATGGCTATCAGCTTCTCGATCGCATGGTTTTGAAGCCTCAGCAGGAACGTCCACTAGTGGTTCTTGCTGGATGCTGGAAAATAAATTTTAGCATTACAACTCTCTGGAGATTACCCAATGAAAAAGACCCTACTCGCGCTCGCAGTGCTCGGCGCAGTCGGCGCAGCTAACGCGCAGACCGCAATCGTCATCGATGGCTCGATCGACACGTCGATCCGTAACCGCGCTCCTGCAGCTGGTTCGAACACGACTGAACTGGTTTCCAACCAGCGCAACACCAACTACATCGGCATCAGCGGCACCGAAAACATCGGTGGCGGTCTGAAAGGTATCTTCCAAGTCCGTACCGGCTACGGTTCGGACGCATCCACTGCCAGCTCGGTTGGTGACCAGAACGTCTGGCTCGGCCTGCAAGGCGGCTTCGGCACGGTCAAGCTGGGTCGTGACCTGACCCCGCAATTCCTGCAAGTTTCGGCTTACTCGACTTTCGGCACGGGCTTCCTGAACAACCGGTCCTCGATGAACGCCGGTTCGGTTGACGCTCGCTGGAACAACTCGGTTCAGTACGTCACCCCGAACCTGTCCGGTTTTGGCCTGCAATTGATGGTTGCTCCGCGTCAGGAAACCACGCTGGTCGCTGGCGCCAACTTCACGACCGCTGGCTACACCGCTGCTCAAGTCGCCGCTTTTGGCGTGCCGATGAACGCACGTCTGACCTACGGCGCTGGCCCCCTGAGCGCAGGCCTGGCTGTTGTTCGCAACGGTTCGGCTGGTCCTGACACTGTCTGGAACCTGGGTGGTTCGTACAACTTCGGCGTCGCCACTCTGAAAGCTCAGTTTGAGCGCGATCAGAACACTGGCCTCGCAGCTGGCAACAAGAACGCATGGCTGGTTGGTGCAGAAGGCGCAGTGCCAGGAACGGCAATCGTCCTGAAAGCACAATACTCCAAGCGCAATGCAGCAACTGCTGTCTCGCCTACCGAGAAAGCAGTTGGCGTTGGCGCCGATTACAACCTGAGCAAGCGTACGACTGCGTACCTGTTCTGGGGCAAGCAAGACGCTGCAGTTGGCGGCCTGCGCGACACCGTCCTGGGCGTGCGTCACGCATTCTAATTTTGCCGCCGGTTAATCCGGTTGCAGTTAGAGAAAAAGCCACCCTTCGGGGTGGCTTTTTTCATGCATGGGACCACAGCAACGCGGCCTGGATATTCCTGCCGGTCTCAGCCGCTCGCTTTTTTTCGCTTCACCACTCGAAACACGTCTTCGTTGGCGTAGAACATTTGATCCTGCCCTTCATGCCATCCGGGAAAACCGAGCACCGGAACGGGGAAGAATGAAGATGTGGATGTTGCCGGGGATAACTGGGAGCGTGCAAGCTGATCCAGCTGCGCACGTGCGCCGGCAGTCGAACAGGGTATCGGCAGATCCCGGCCAATCAGCGGAAAACAATGCGCGGTAATGCTGGCATAGGGCTTCACCAGCTTCTCCATCAGGGCATGACCGAAAAGCAGGACGTCATACAAGCGTCCAAAATCGTCCCTGCGCTCGAGGAACACCTCGGACCAATGGCGTGCGACCAGGGCATCAGGCACCTCGCCGTCCAATGCAATCAGTAGCGCTGAATTCTCATCGAAAATTGTCGCCGCGTCGCGTAGCGCGCCCCGGCGGTTTCCCACCCTGTAGCTGCTCCCGGCGGGCTGAACTTCCAGTTCCGACTGCAACTGATTGAACTGCAACTCATTGAGCCGTGCTTTGGTTTGCGGGAACGTCAGCCACACCAGCGCATTGAAAAAGTCATGAAGATTTTCCCGCGTGGGCACGCATCCGGTGCGGCCGATGTGCGCTTCGTAGGGCTCGCCGTCTGGCAAGGACTCCTGCGACACGAATTGAATCGGGCTGCCCTGGAAATTGACGAGTTGCCCTTGCTGCGCCGCCCGGTTGAGCGCAGCGCGCCAGTCTGGAGACTCTGCGATGGGGCGCCCGGTATCAAGGTAGGGCCCCAGCCACGGGGCCGTCCAGTCGATCGGCTCAAGAAAGGAGGCGGGCATCAGCTCACCGTACAGCGAAAGGGGATCAGGCCACGCGCCAGTCAAGCTTGCCGCCGCCGTCGAGAGGCACCACCGTGGCTTCACCCATGGGAAGTTCGTCCGGAACCTGCCATTCCTGGCGTTCGATGGTGATCGACCCGACATTCACCGGCAAGCCATAGAAAGCCGGTCCGTGCAGGCTGGCAAAGCCTTCCAGCTTGTCGAGCGCACCGGCCCGGTCGAAGGCTTGCGCATAAAGTTCCAGCGCATGCAGCGCCGTGTAACAGCCGGCGCAGCCACAGGCATGTTCTTTCAGGCCCTTGGGATGGGGCGCCGAATCGGTTCCAAGAAAGAAACGCGAATTTCCGGACACTGCCGCCGCGACCAGCGCCAAGCGGTGTTCCTCACGCTTCAATACCGGCAGGCAGTAGTAGTGCGGGCGGATGCCGCCACGGAAAATCTCGTTGCGGTTGTACAGCAGGTGGTGGGCGGTGATGGTAGCGGCGACTGGCCCCTGCGCATCACGGACGTAGTGTGCGGCATCCTTGGTCGTGATGTGCTCGAACACGACCTTCAGGGCCGGGAAATCTGCCCGCAGCGGGGTCAGCACCCTATCGATGAACACCGCTTCCCGGTCAAAAATATCGATTTCCGGATCGGTCACCTCGCCATGCACCAGAAGCGGCATGCCCGCTTCCTGCATCGCTTCCAGCGCCTGCCTGCATTTTCGCAAGTCGGTCACGCCCGCATCCGAATTGGTGGTTGCACCTGCCGGGTAAAGCTTGACCGCATGTACGAACCCGCTCTCCCGCGCCCGGCGTATCTCGTCCCCGGAGGTCATGTCCGTCAGGTACAGCGTCATCAGCGGCTCGAAGCGCATGCCGGCCGGCAGGGCCTGCATGATCCGTTCACGATAGGCCAGCGCCTGGGCAGTCGTCGTCACCGGCGGCCGCAGGTTGGGCATCACGATTGCCCGCGCGAACTGTCGTGCGGTGTGAGGAAGAACGCTTGCCAGCGTCGCCCCGTCGCGCAGGTGGAGGTGCCAGTCGTCCGGGCGGGTAATGGTGACGGTGTTGGTGATGCCGTTGTTATCTGAATCGTGATCTGAATCGATTTGCATGGTCTAGCTTGGAAGCGTTGAATAGCAGCGGCAGCCGCATTTTCTAGACGATCAGGATGACCCTGTAGTCGTTGACGTTGGTCCTTGTCGGCCCGGTAAGCACCAGGTCGCCGAGCCCCGAAAAATAAGTGTAGCCATCGTTGTTGGCCAGCATTTTTTGCGCGTTCAGTCCTTTTTCCTCGGCGCGCGCTTTGGTATCCGGACCCAACACAGCGCCCGCATTATCCTCCGTGCCGTCAATGCCGTCAGTATCGGCCGCCAATGCATGCACACCCGGCATACCACCGAGCTCGACCGCCAGCGAAGCGAGAAATTCGACGCAGCGCCCACCCCGTCCATTCCCTTTGACGGTCACGGTGCACTCGCCGCCGGAAATCAGCGCGACCGGCGCCTTGAACGGCTGCTGGTAGAGGCGGATTTCCTTCGCCAGTGCCGCATAGACTTTCGCGACTTCGGCCGCCTCTCCGGTGACCGTGTCACCCAGCACGACCGGGGTGATGCCCTGCGCACGGAAGTAAGAAGCACCAGCTTCCAGGCTCTGGTGTGCGGTGGCAATGACATGATTGCGCACCCGCTCGAACAAGGGGTCGCCAGGTTTGGGCGTTTCCGGGATATTCCCGGCTGCACCTGACTGCAAATGTTGCTGCACCGAAGCAGGTGCCCTTACCTCATAGCGCTGCAGGACATTCAATGCGTCCTGGTAAGTCGATGGGTCGGGACAGGTCGGGCCCGAGGCGATGGCACTCGGGTCGTCGCCGGTTACATCGCTGACAATCAGTGTAAGCACCGGTGCCCGGCACGCTGCGGCCAACCAGCCGCCCTGTATGCGCGACAGGTGCTTGCGCACGATGTTCATGTCGGTGATGGGGGCGCCGGACATCAGCAGCCCTTTGGTGACGGCCTTCAGGTCTGCCATGTCCACGGCCGGAACCGGCAGGGACAGCAGGCTCGACCCGCCGCCGGAAACAAGAGCGATCAACAGATCGTCTTCGGTCAGTTCGGAAACGCGGCGTGCAATCTCCGCCGCCGCCTTTTCCCCAGCGTCATCCGGAACCGGATGACCGGCCTCCACGACGGTGACCCGGGTGGTCGGCATGCCGTGTGCATAGCGGGTGACGACCAAGCCCTCCAGCTGAGCATCGGATGGCCATGCCAGTTCCACCGCCCGCGCCATGCTGGCCGCTGCCTTGCCAGCGCCGACCACGAGGGTCCGGCCTTTTGGCGGCGGAGGAAGATGTCCGGCAACGATCTTGAGCGGGTCGGCAGCAGCGACCGCATGCTGGAAACTCTCCAGCAAAAGCTTCTTGTAATCCATTCTGGTAATTGTTTGCGCCGTCGAAGGCGACAACTATAACCGCAATTGCGTGCAAACCGATGCCACTGACACGGAAGTCAATGAATGATCCTGGTGAGAAATTCGCGCGCCCGGTCGGACTGCGGCGTGTCGAAAAAAACGTCCTTCTGCGTGTCTTCCACGATCCGGCCGTGGTCCATGAAAACGACGCGGTGCGCGACCCGCCGGGCGAATCCCATCTCGTGGGTCACGACCATCATGGTCATCCCTTCCCGGGCCAGTTGCGTCATGACATCGAGGACCTCGTTGATCATTTCGGGGTCAAGCGCTGAAGTCGGTTCGTCGAACAGCATGGCGATCGGATCCATGCACAGTGCGCGCGCAATTGCCACGCGCTGCTGCTGGCCACCGGAAAGTTGTCCGGGAAACTTGTCCTTGTGGGCCAGCAAGCCGACCCGATCCAGGTATTGCAGCCCGCGTGCCGTTGCTTCGTCCTTGCCGCGGCGGAGCACCTTGACCTGCGCCAAGGTGAGGTTTTCGCGGACCGACAGGTGAGGGAACAGTTCGAAGTTCTGGAACACCATGCCGATTCGGGCACGCAATGCAGAAAGATTGGTGCCCGGATCGTTCACGCGGATGCCGTCGACGCTGATCTCGCCCTTCTGGATCGGCTCCAGACCGTTGACCGTCTTGATCAGCGTCGACTTGCCAGAACCGGAAGGGCCGCAGATCACAACAACCTCGCCTTTCTTCACCGACAGGCTGCAATCGGTCAGCACCTGGAAGCTGCCGTACCATTTGCTGACGTCTTTCATCTCGATCATTTTGTGTTTCCAGTCATGTGAGGCAGGCAAGTCTGTTTCGGTCGGGCGGCGCCGGCCCAAGGCAGGATCAACGCACAATTGCCACCCGCCTCTGCAACCGTTTCACGAGCAAGGAAAGCCCGAAGCAGATGACGAAATAGACGAGCGCCACGAACAGGTACATCTCGACCAGTCGCCCATCGCGCTGCGCCACCTTCGATGCAGCACCGACGAAATCAGTGATCGACAGCACGTACACCAGCGAGACGTCCTGGAAAAGCACGATGGTCTGGGTCAGCAGGACCGGAATCATGTTGCGGAATGCTTGTGGCAGGACGACGTTCGCCATGGCCTGCCAGTAATTCATTCCGAGCGCCTGGGCGGCGCTGACCTGTCCGCGCGGAACCGACTGGATACCGGCACGCATGATTTCGCAGTAGTACGCGGCCTCGAACAGGATGAACGTGATCAACGATGAGGAGAAGGCGCCGACCCTGATCGGCTCGCTCGCGCCGATCAGCCAGGCGCCGATGTAAGGGACCAGGAAATAGAACCAGAAGATGACGAGTACCAGCGGTATGGAGCGGATCAGGTTCACATAGCCTGCAGCTGCCAGCGAGAGCGCCCGGAAACGGGACAGCCTCATCATCGCCAGTGCCGTGCCGAACACGAGACCGCCGATCATCGCCAGCACGGTCAACTGCAGCGTGAAGCTCATCCCCGTCGTGAACAGGTAGACCCAGGAACGCTCGATCACATTGAAATCGAAGCTGGACAATCAGTGCCCTCCGCCCGGATTGCTGCGGCTGATGTATCCGGGAACAGCGAAGTTGCGTTCCAGCCTGTTCATCAGGAGAACGACGACCACGTTCAACGCGACGTAAATCAGGGTGGCCGCGGTGAATGCCTCGAACACCTGAAAACTGAATTCCTGCATTGACCGCGCCCTCGCGGTCAACTCCATCAATCCGATCGTGAGCGCGACCGCACTGTTCTTGATGATGTTGAGGAATTCGCTGGTCAATGGCGGGATGATGATGCGAAACGCCATCGGCAGCAGCACATGACGGTAGGTCTGCAGCGTGGTCAGGCCCAGCGCCTGCGCGGCGAGCCGCTGTCCCCGCGGCAGCGAGCCGATGCCGGCCGCGACCTGCACGGCAATCCGGCTCGACGTGAAAAAACCAAGACAAAGCACGGCGGTGATGAAAGCCGAATTGGGCAGGCCTTTTATCCAGTCTCCGGCAGCAGTGGGCAGCAACTCGGGCACAACGAAGTACCAGAGGAACATCTGGACCAGCAGCGGGATATTCCGGAACAGCTCGATCCAGGCGTTGGCCAGGGCGACCAGCCAGCGGTGCGGGACGGTGCGCAAAGTGCCGACAATGGCGCCCAGCAGCAGCGCCATGATCCAGGCCGACATCGAGGTCGCAATGGTCCACAGCAGGCCGCTGAGCAAAGTGTCGAGATAGGTTCCGGCGGCGTCGGGGGAAACCTCCCAGAAGATCCGCCAGTTCCAGTTGTAGTTCAAGCTAACCCCTCAGGCTTGACCTTGGCCACGACAGGCACCAGGCCTATTTTTTCTGGGTCGGGGGAACGGCTGCGTAGGTGGCGGGATCGCCCGAGTCGGTCGGATTGGCGATCACCGCCTTGAGTTGTTCGCTCATCGGTATCGACAGGTTGACCCCTTTCGGCGGGATAGGCGACTGGAACCACTTCGCATAGATCTTGTTGATCTCTCCGGACTTCATCAGCTTGATGATGGCGCTGTCGACAGCCTTCTTGAACGGCTCGTCGCCTCGACGCATCATGATGCCGTACGGTTCGACCGACAGGGATTCCTTGGTGATCGCATAGTCGTTCGGCGACTTCGAACTGGCGGCCAGCGACGAAAGCAGGATGTCGTCCATGGCAAAAGCGACGGCGCGCCCGGTCTCCACCATCAGGAATCCTTCCGCATGATCCTTGGCGGCGAGGATGTTCATTCCCAGCTTGCGCTCGGCGTTCAGTGCGGTCACCTGTTTCAGATTCGCCGTGCCAGCCGTTGACACCAGGGTCTTCCCCTTCATGTCATCAAGCTTGGTGATATTCGCACTTTTCTTCGCCAGCAGACGATTCGCCGTGACGAAGGTGGTGGGTGCAAAAGCCACCTGCTTTTGCCGTTCCAGGTTGTTGGTGGTGGAACCGCACTCGAGGTCGACCGTGCCGTTGGCCATCAGCGGTATGCGGGTGGACGACGTGACCGGGTTCATCTTCACATTCAGGGCCGTCAGGCCGAGTTGCTTCTGAATGGCCGTGACCGTGCGCAGGCAGAGGTCGATCGAGTAGCCCTGGTAGGACTGCTTGTCATCGAGATAGGAAAACGGAATCGAGGAATCGCGCACGCCCAGCGTGACGCTGCCGGTGTCCTTGATTTTCTTGAGCGTACCGGTCAATTCCTGGGCCGTCGCGGCACCGGCGAGCAAACCCGCTCCAATCACTACTGCCACCAACCTGGATGCCTTCATTGCCTCTCCTTGCCGTTTTGCCAATCGGGCTAGTGTAGCAAAAGGGAGGCCGGCAGGCGAACTCGTTTCGGGAGATTCACGGATAGAGTCCGCGCATCTCCCGCGCCTGCAACACCCGGGTGCAGCCAACGATGAACGCGGCCGTGCGCAGCGACACCTTGCGGTCCGCAGCCAGTTGCCATACCGCTGCCAAGGCTTCCTTCATGATCCGGGTCAGGCGCTGGTTGATTTCATCCTCGGTCCAGAAGAAACTGGAGAAGTCCTGCACCCATTCGAAATAGCTGACCGTGACGCCGCCGGCATTCGCAATCACGTCCGGCACCACCAGGATGCCGCGCTCGGCCAGTATGTCGTCGGCCGCCGGCGTCGTCGGTCCGTTGGCGCCTTCGAGCACGATCGAAGCCTTGATTTTCCCCGCATTCGCTGCGGTGATCTGCTGCTCCAGCGCGGCGGGGATCAGCATGTCACAGTCGATCTCCCAGAACTCGTCACGATTGTCGAGCCGGGTAGCGCCCGCAAACCCGGCAACGCTGCCACTGCTGCGCGCGTGCCCCAGCAGGGCATTGACGTCGATCCCACCCTCGTTGACGATCGCCGCTTCGTGGTCCTGTATGGCGACCACCAGAGCGCCGGATTGCGCGAACAACCGCGCAGCAACGCCGCCGACATTGCCGAAGCCCTGTATGGCCACGCGCATGCCGGCGACATCCAGTCCCCGCAGCGCCGCCACTTCACATCCCACCACGAACACCCCGCGGCCAGTCGCTTCCTGCCGGCCCAGGCTTCCGCCAAGCGAAACCGGCTTCCCGGTTACCACGCCGGTAGTGGTGCTGCCTTCGTTCACCGAATAGGTGTCCATCATCCAGGCCATGATCTGCTCATTGGTGTTGACGTCGGGCGCCGGAATATCCTTCATGGGCCCGATGATGATCTGGATCTCGCTGGTATAGCGGCGCGTCATGCGCTGCAGTTCGGCCATCGACAATTGCTTCGGATCGACCCGGATACCGCCTTTGGCGCCGCCATATGGCACATTGACGGCCGCGTTCTTGACCGTCATCCAGGCCGAAAGCGCCATGACCTCCGACAGGGTGACGTCCTGATGAAAGCGTACCCCGCCCTTGCCCGGACCGCGCGAGGTGTTGTGCTGCACCCGATAGCCTTCGAAATGCGCAATCGAGCCGTCATCCCGCTCTATCGGAACATCGACAATCAGGATGCGCTTGGGATGCTTCAATGTGTCTATCCAGCGCGCGAGGTGGCCGAGATGCGGCGTGACCCTGTCGATCTGCTCGAGATAAACCTCCCATGGGCCACAGGGCTGGGACTGGAGAAAGGAAAGCGGCTGATAAGCGACCATGCATGCTCCGCAAATAACAGGAACTCAAGCTGCCGACAACGGCAGCAACGCGTCGGACTAAGGGAGAGACGACAAAATCAGGCCCTCCTGCTGTCCTGCCTGCTGTCGCTGCCACATCTGTGCGTAGGCGCCATCGGCGGCCAGCAGCTCGGCATGCGTGCCACGCTCAATGATATGGCCATGATCCATCACGATGATCTGATGCGCATCAGCAATTGTCGACAGACGATGCGCAATGACGAGGGTGGTGCGATCCTTCGCAATCTCTTTCAGCTGCGCCTGGATTGCCTGTTCCGCCTTCGAATCGAGCGCCGAGGTCGCCTCGTCGAAAATCAGTATGGCGGGATTTTTCAGCAGGGTACGGGCGATCGCCACGCGTTGCTTCTCGCCGCCGGACAACTTCAGGCCGCGTTCGCCGACACTGGTACCGTATCCCTGCGGCAGGCTGGCGATGAAATCATGTATGCAGGCGGCCTTGGCGGCGGCCACGATTTCGTCCTTGCTGGCGCCCGGCTTGCCGTAGGCGATGTTGTATTCGATCGTGTCGTTGAACAGGACCGTGTCTTGCGGGACGATGCCGATCGCTGCGCGCAACGAGGACTGGGTGATGTTGCGCAAGTCCTGGCCGTCGATGGTGATGGCGCCACTCCCGACGTCGTAGAAGCGGAACAACAAGCGTGACAGGGTGGATTTTCCGGAACCGCTATGTCCCACGACAGCCATCGTGTGGCCGGCCGGGATGGTGAAATCGACGCCGAACAGGATCTTCCGGTCCGGCTCGTAGCTGAAATCGACAGCGTCGAAACGGACTTCAGCGCCGCGGATCTGCAGCGGCCTGGCCTGCGGCGAGTCGCTGACTTCGCGGTGCTGGTCCATCAGCGAAAACATGCGCTCCATGTCAGCCATGCTCTGCTTGATCTCGCGGTATATGACGCCAAGGAAATTCAAGGGAATGTAAAGCTGGATCATGAACGCATTGACCAGGACCAGGTCGCCCAGCGACATGCTGCCGTCGATCACGCCGAGAGTGGCACGCCACAGGATCAGGGTGACGGCGACGGCGATGATGGCCGACTGTCCGGTGTTGAGCAGCGACAGCGAGGTCTGCGACCGTACTGCCGCCGCTTCATAACGCTGCAGCCCTTCGTCGTAGCGGCGCGCTTCGTAATCCTCGTTGCCGAAATATTTGACCGTTTCGTAGTTGATCAGCGAATCGATGGCGCGCGTGTTTGCCCTGGAATCCAGATCGTTCATGGTGCGCCGGAAATGCGTGCGCCACTCGGTGACGAGCACCGTGTATCCGATGTAGGCGACCAGCGCGATTGCGGTGATCGCCGAAAACCAGATGTCGTAGTTCAGGATCAGGTATCCGAGCACCAGCGTGATCTCGATCAGCGTCGGCAAGATGCTGAACAGGGTATAGGATACGAGCGATGAAATGCCCCGCGTGCCGCGCTCGATGTCGCGTGTCATGCCGCCGGTCTGGCGGTTGAGGTGAAAGCGCAGCGACAGCGAATGCAAGTGACGGAAAACCCTGAGCGCGATGGTCCGCACTGCGCGCTGGGTGACCTTGGCGAATACAAATTCGCGCATTTCGGTAAAGAACGTCGTTCCCAGCCGCAGCGCGCCATATGCCACCAGAAGCCCGAGGGGCAGCACCAGCAATGCCTGGGGATGCGACGGACTGATGGTGAGCGCATCGACCAGCTGTTTCAGTACCAGCGGAACGCCGACGTTGGCCAGTTTGGCGCTGACCAGAAAAACCAGCGCCAGCGACATCCGCCATTTGTATTGCCACAGATAGGGCAATAGCGTCCTGAGGGTCTGCCAGTCGTTGCGATTTCCCGGTGGAGCAGATTGTTCGTGCGTGGCGTTGGAGTGGGCGTGGCGACGCATGAGGATGGCGCTGGAATGACTTATGATCGACGCATTTTAGCGGTTTCTCAATTCAAGGATACGTATGAACACAAACGAACAGACCACACTGCCGCCCGGCATGCCACAACTGCGGGTCATGCCCATGCCGGCCGACGCCAACGTCCATGGCGATGTGTTCGGTGGCTGGATCATGTCCCAGGTCGATATCGCCGGCTCATTGCCGGCAGTGCGGCGCGCGAATGGACGCGTTGCAACCATTGCCGTCAATTCCTTTGTTTTCAAGCAGCCGGTTTTCGTCGGCGACCTGCTCTCGTTCTACTCCACGGTCGTGAAGGTGGGCCGCACCTCCATCACCGTCAATGTCGAGGTCTATGCCGAGCGCAACCGGCTGCAGGCCGATGTCGTCAAGGTCACGGAAGCGACCCTGACCTATGTGGCGACAGGCGAGGACCGGAAACCGCGCTTGCTGCCAGCCCTTCCCCAAGACTGACTGACTCACGCTAGCTGCCAGCAAAGCCCTTCCTGACCACTCTGATCCCCGATTCCAGATGAATTTCGACCGAAGAAAATTCCTGAGCCATGTTGCGCGGCTGAGCGCCGCGTCAGCCCTCTCACTTGCCTTTCCGGGTCCGGCGCTGTCCCGCACCCAGGTTTATCCGTTCGGCCTTGGGGTCGCATCCGGCGCACCGCAAGCAGATCGAATCATGCTGTGGACACGACTGGTGCCGGCAAGCATTCTCGGCAACGGCCTGCCTGCAGCACCGGTCCGGGTGAAATGGGAACTGGCGGAAGACGAACAGTTCAGGAAAGTCGTCAACAGCGGCGAGGTGACCGCCCTGCCAGAACTCGGCCACAGCGTTCACGTCGATGTCGTCAACCTCCAAGCCGACCGGTGGTACTGGTACCGCTTCATGACTGGGGATGCCACAAGTCCGGTGGGCCGCACCCGCACCGCACCGGCGCCAGATTCCTTTCCGGCATCAATGAAATTTGTGGTTGCATCCTGCCAGCACTGGGAGTTCGGACACTACGCCGCGCACCGGCATATTGCCGCGGCTGCGCCGGACCTGGTCGCCTTCCTCGGCGACTACATCTACGAATGGGGCCCGTACGATCTGCAGCACCCGGACTCGGCGCGCAGAGTCGACGAATCATTCACGCTGCACGATTACCGCAACCGGTATGCGCAGTACAAGAGCGACAAGAACCTGCAGGCAGCCCATCACGCCGCACCCTGGATCGTCACCTGGGATGACCATGAGGTCGCCAACGACTACGGAGCCGGCAGGGATGAGCGTCTTGACCCCGGGTTCCTCGACCGTCGTGCAGCTGCCTACCAGGCCTTTTATGAACATATGCCGGTGAGGCTGCCTTCCGTGCCGGCCCCGGGGAAATCATTCGCGCACCTGCAAATCTACGGCCGTTGCGACTGGGGTCGGCTGGCGCGCTTTCACGTACTCGACGACCGCCAGTACCGCTCGCCGCAGGTCTGTCCCCGGCCAGGCCGGGGCGGATCGAATTCAGTCACCAGCGCTTGCCAGGAACGATTGGCCACAGACCGCACCATGCTGGGCGCCGCGCAAGAGGCCTGGCTGGCAAACGGGTTTGCTGAATCAAGGGCTCAGTGGAACTTCCTGGCCCAGCAAACGCTGATGGCGCAAGCGAGCCAGACGGCCATCGAGAAACCGGATGACGGCCAATTCTGGACCGATGGATGGGATGGCTATCCCGCCGCCCGAGAGCGGTTGCTCGCCGATATCGCGAAACACAGGCCGGCCAACCCGGTGGTGCTTTCGGGAGACGTCCACACTTTCTATGCGGCGGAAATACGGCGGAATTTTTCCCGGCCGGTGTCGCCGGAAAATCCGGTTCTCGCGGCTGAATTCTGCGGAACTTCGATTACATCCAGCTCGCGGCCGCAGTCACGCACCGACCAATATGTCGCCCAGAATCCGCATATCAAGTACGGACGCAGCGACCGGCGCGGCTACATGCTGATGGAGTTGACGCCGGCCCGCCTTCGGGCCAGCCTGATGGGACTGGAGGACGTGCGCGCTCCCGATTCAAGTATCGAGACGGTCGCGACTTTTCGGGTGGATTCCGGCAAGCCGGGCCTTCTGAAGAACGAGTGACCTGATTGATGCGGGTCCGTGGAAACGGACCCGCGCATCGACTCAGGCGGCCTTTTTCTCATCCCGCAGCTCGCGCCGCAAGATCTTGCCGACGTTCGTCTTGGGCAGCTCATCGCGGAACTCGATGAACTTCGGCCGCTTGTAGCCGGTCAGCTGTTCCTTGCAATAGGCTTGCAGTTCATCGGCCGTCAAGGCCGGATCCTTGCGCACGACGAAGAGTTTGACCACCTCCCCCGAGCTCTCGTCGGGAACGCCGACGCAAGCGCATTCCAGCACGCCGGGATGCATGGCCACGACTGCTTCGACCTCGTTTGGATACACGTTGAAGCCAGAAACCAGGATCATGTCTTTCTTGCGATCGACGATGCGGGTAAAGCCCCGTTCGTCCATCACGCCAATATCTCCGGATTTGAAGAAGCCGTCAGGTGTCATGACTTTGGCGGTTTCATCCGGACGATTCCAGTACCCTGCCATCACCTGCGGCCCGCGTATCGCGATTTCGCCCGGCTGCCCGAGCGGCACCGGTCGGCCTTCGTCGTCGAGGATTGCGATTTCGGTCGACGGGACTGGCAGTCCGATGGTGCCGCTGAACTCGCCATCCGCCGGATTGCAGGTGGCTGTTGGCGACGTTTCCGACAGCCCGTAACCCTCAGCGATAGCCAAGCCTGTCACCTTGACCCATTTGTCGTTGACCGCCTTCTGCACAGCCATGCCGCCGCCATTGCATACCTTCAGCCGGGAGAAATCAAGCTTGGCGAAATCGGGGTGGTTCACCAGCCCGTTATACAAGGTGTTCACGGCCGGCAGCATGTGGAACTCGTGCTTGGACAGCTCCTTGATGAAGCCCGGTATGTCGCGAGGATTGGGTATCAGCAGGTTCATGGCCCCAAGCCGGGCACCCAGCAAGCCGCACGCCGTAAGGGCGAATATGTGATAAAGCGGGAGCGCGCAGACGATGGTGATCGGATCCACCTTCGGTTCGCGCGTAAGCACCGGCTCGGCCCAGGCTTCGTTCTGCAGGACATTGGCGATCACATTGCGGTGCATCAGTATCGCGCCCTTCGAAACCCCGGTTGTCCCGCCGGTGTATTGGAGGAAGGCCACGTCATCGTGGTTGAGTTCGACCGGCTTGAAAGTCATCCGGCTGGCCTCGCTCATCGCCTTCTTGAAGGGTATCGCGTGAGGCAGGGTAAACGCCGGCACCAGCTTCTTGACATGGCGGACGACGAAGTTCACCAACAGCCCTTTCGCGCCGAGCATGTCGCCCATGCTGGCGACCACCACATGCCTTACCAGGGTCGAATGGATGACCTGCTCGAGGGTATGCGCAAAATTCTCGAGGATGATGATCGCTTCCGCACCAGAGTCATTGAGCTGGTGCTGGAGCTCACGCGGGGTATAGAGCGGATTGACGTTGACTACCGTGTATCCGGCACGCAGCACGGCGGCCAGTGCCACCGGATACTGCAACACGTTGGGCATCATCAATGCAACCCGGGCGCCTTTCGCCAGCCCCCTGCTCTGCAGCCAGGCGGCGAGTTGCATGGAGAGTTTGTCAAGTTCGGCATAGGTCAGGTACTGCCCCATGCATACGTAGGCATTCCGGTCCGCGTACTTCCGGAACGACTCCTCCAGCAGGTGTACCAGGGACCGGTACTGCGTGTAGTCGATCTCTGCGGGAACGCCCGCGGGATAGGATTTCAGCCAGAACTTGTCCATTCTCCACCTTGATGTAGTTATTTATTTTGGATGTGGCATTCGCGCCATGCCAGCCGGCTCGCGAACCTGACTGGCAATGTGATGCTATCGGGCACGGATGACTGGCGCAAGGGATTTGCGAAGGCGTGAAAGGGCGTCCATGCCTGCTTTTGCAGCGCAGCATGGGCGTTTCGGGGCACAACCGTACCGGTCGCGCAGCGGCCTTCGCCCTTCAGGGGATGGCGGAAGAACCGGTATCAGTTGGTCAGTCCGGCTGCGGCATCACTGGTCGCAATTGTCGCGGCACCGTCGCCGAATCGCGCGAGCGACTGGTGCCGCGCCTGCTTGTCCAGCGATGACAGTCGACGGACCGCTTCGTAGAAACGCGGCAAGTCGCGTTCCTGTTTAAGCATTGCCCGGAATTTGGGCACCAGGTCATGGTAGGTCGAGATCGTGGCCAGGTGGGCGTTCGACAGGGGGTCTGCGAACCAGCGGTCATACCCGGGATAACCGGCCCACCGGTCCGCCTTGACCTGCTTGTACTCATCCTTGAGCGCCTGGAAAATCTCCGTCTTTCGTGCTTTCTTTTCCGCGTCGCTACCACCGCCTGCGTAGTTCACGAGCAACTGCTGGCGATATTTGGTGAGAAGATCCAGGAAGTCCCGCTTGCGCGCTGTGTAATCGGAAAAGCGCTTCTTCATCCCCTCATCGCCGAACCTTTCCATCCACCGTTCGACACCCACCTCCTCAACCGCGACGGCAAAGGATTCGTTGAACCTGGAGTCATCCTTCGCGTAGGCGACCTGATGGGCAAGTTCGTGAAATACCAGCCGTGCCAGTTCCGCATCCGAATACTTGATGAAAGTGGATAGCACCGGGTCGTTGAAATAGCCGAGCGTGGAATAGGCCGGCACACCAGACACCTGCACGTCGTAGCCCTGCATCCGCAGTTCATCGGCGAAGGCCTGCGCTTCGCTCTTCTTGTAGTAGCCGCGATAATTCACGCAGCCGGCAATGGGGAAACACCAGTTCATCGGCTTGAGCGAGAGTGCCGGCGCCGCGACCACGTTCCACAGGACGTAGGAGCGCTTCAAGTCAGCATAGGTCTTGTAACTGTCATTGTCCGGCAGCCCGAGTTCGATGGCTGCGAAGCGGCGAATTTCCTGCACCTTCGCCAAGCGGTCTTTCAGCTTCCCCTCGACACCCGGATCGGCCAGCCAGTCATCTATGGGACGAGCCTCGGACAGCAATGACATCTGTCCCTCGACCGCCTGCATGTAATATCCAACCTGCGCACAACCTGACAGCATGAAAAGCGCTGCTGCAGAAACAACCGTTGTCATGGCCCGCCACTTGATCTTCATGTGATCCTGCTGCTCCGCTCAAATACCTGATTGCCTGCACTGCGTTCATTTCCCCGGGCAAGCCGGCACAACCCATCGTACTGCAATCGCCTCCCCGGAAAAAGCACCGAAAAGACAAGATTTCGTAAAATATTTGCCAGCGCTGACGAGAGCCGGAAAAGTATTATCAGGGTGCATGGAATTCGTGACGGCGCTAAGATCTGACGGAGAGATGAACGCATTCGAATGTGCGCCGCAGCAAGACTTGGGAAGATTCGATGAAACTGATACAAGCGATTTTGGACGACGCCAGTGAGCTGCAACAAATTCGGCGCAAACTGCACAGTCATCCCGAACTGTGTTTCGAGGAACACCTCACATCGGCGCTGGTCGCTGACTGCCTGGCGCAGTGGGGCATACCAATCATCCGCGGCCTGGCTGGCACCGGCCTGGTCGGCGTCATCAAGAACGGCGACAGTCCGCGCGCAGTCGGACTGCGAGCGGACATGGATGCACTGTCAGTGCAGGAGCTGAACGGGTTCGAGCATGCGTCGCAGCATGCCGGGAAAATGCACGCCTGCGGTCATGATGGCCATATGGCAATGCTGCTGGGAGCGGCCCGTTACCTTGCTCAGCACAGGAACTTCAACGGAACCGTATATCTGATCTTCCAGCCGGCCGAGGAAGGAGGTGGTGGTGCCCGGCGCATGATGGAAGATGGGCTGTTCGATAAATGCCCGATGGACGCGGTCTTCGGCATGCACAACTGGCCGGGAATCCCGGAGGGCAGCTTCGCCGTGACGCCCGGCCCCATGATGGCATCGTCCAATGAGTTCGAAGTCGTTGTCTGCGGCAAGGGCGCACACGCGGCCCAGCCGCACAAGAGTATCGACCCCATCATGGCGGCGATACAAATCGTGCAGGCCTGGCAGAGCATCGTTACCCGGAACAAAAATCCGATGGACAACGCAGTATTGTCAGTGACCCAGATCCACGCTGGCAGTGCCACCAACATCATTCCGGACGAAGCCAGGATCGTCGGCACGGTCCGGACCTTCCAGGAAGCGCCGCTGGACCTGATCCAGTCCCGCATGGAGGAGATGGCCACTCATATCGCAAGCGCGTTCGGCGTATCGGTCGACTTCAACTTCAAGCGAAACTATCCGGCACTGATCAATCACCCTGCCGAAACGGCATTCGCAATCGGTGTCATGCAAAGCCTGGTCGGTGAGGATCGTGTCGACGCCACTGTAGAGCCAACGATGGGAGCGGAGGACTTCGCATTCATGCTGCAACTCAAGCGCGGCTGCTACGTCTTTATCGGAAACGGGGAGGGACAGCACCGTGCCGAAGGCCATGGCCTGGGACCCTGTAACCTGCACAATGCCTGCTATGACTTCAATGACCGCTTGCTGCCGCTGGGCGCAAGCTATTGGGTGCGTCTGGCGGAAAGCTTCCTGGCGTAGCGATCGGACTTAACTATCGTATTTAACGATCGCACATTTGCGGCCAAATACCCGCAGGGCTCTAGAGTGAATGCGGTGTGGCCTTGTCTGTGCCAATCGGTTTCCGGGCACCATCCCGCCTCCAGCAGGAGGATGGTGCCCGGGACGTCTGGCGCAGACCCGGATCGCGCCCCGAGGCAACCCCGTCTAGTCGACCTTGGCGCCAGCCGCCTTGACGACTTTGGCCCACTTCAGCGTCTCTGCCTGGATGTGCGCCGCAAATTGCTCCGGCGTATTCCCTACAGGATCGGCACCCTGCGAGATCAGTCGTTCTTTAACGGTCTGCGACGACAACGCCTTGGCAATCTCCTGCTGCAACTTGTTCACGATGTCCTTGGGCGTCCCCGCCGGAGCAAGAATACCGAACCAAGAGCTGGCTTCGAAGTTCTTGAGATCCCCGCCGGCGGCCGCGATTGGCGCCACTCCCGGCAACGCTGGTGATGGCTTGCTGCTGGTGACCGCCAGAGCGAGCAGCCGCCCCGACTTGATGAACTGCAGCGACGACGGCAGGTTATCAAACATGACGTCAGCCTGCCCGGCCATCAGATCGGTCAACGCGGGGCCCGATCCGCGATAGGGGATGTGGAGCATGAATGTACGCGTCTGTGTCTTGAACAATTCACCTGACAGATGGATCGACGTGCCATTCCCGCTGGAAGCCATGTTGACCTTGCCTGGATTGGCCTTCAGGAAAGCGATAAAGCTTTTCAGGTCGGTGATCTTGTTCTTGCTGGCGAAACCGGGATTCAGGACAAGCACGTTCGGCACGGAAGCTACCAACGTGACCGGGGCGAAATCCTTGATCGGGTCAAACGGCAGCTTCGGGTAGAGCGACTGGTTTATGCCGTGCGTACCGACGGTACCCATCAACAGCGTATAGCCATCGGCAGTTGACTTGGCGACCAGGTCAGCACCGACGTTGCCGCCAGCACCGCCGCGGTTGTCGATAACGACCGTCTGGCCTAGCGACTTGGTCAACTCGGCCCCGACAGCGCGGGCGAGCAGATCAGTCGTCCCGCCCGCCGAAAACGGCACGACGATTTTTATCGGTTTGGACGGGTAGGTATCGCAATAGCCAGGGGCGCTGGCGAGGATCGCCGCCCCCGCGATGAATGCGGCAAAAAAATGTTTCATTTGCATGTTGTCTCTCTTCTTTTGTTGGATGTATGGCGTCGCCCGGCATGTCGGGCTGAGCATCCTGTTTGACCGCCGGAAAACTGTTTCCGGTAGCAGCCTGCAGCATCAAAAAGGATACTACGATATGACGGTTGCAACGGCCTTGTCCGAGATCGTCCTGCATAATTGCTGCATTGGGGTGGAGGTATCGGATGAATATGGTGCATGTTTTTTATGATGAACCCATGCTGCTCGGAGAGTGTCCGCTCTGGGAACCGCGCGAAGGAGCGCTCTACTGGATCGACATCGAGGGGCGGGCAGTGCATCGCTACATCGAGAAACAGCGGCAACATACTGCATGGAGCTTGCCGTCTGAACCAGGCTGCATCGCCCGGGCCGAGTCCGGACTGGTGGTCGCGATGCGGACCGGGATCGCGACACTGGACACCTTGTCTGGCTATCTCCGACAGGTCACACCTGCGCCATTCGACGGCGCTACCCAGCGCTTCAATGATGGCCGCTGCGATCCAATGGGGCGCCTTTGGGTCGGAACAATCAATGAGCCGCGCGACGGCCCCAAAGCCACCCTGTTCTGCCTGGAGGGCGGTCAACTGCGCGATGCGGGTTTGCCCGTTACCGTGTCCAACGGACTGGCCTTCAGCCCTGACAGCCGCACGCTTTACCATGCCGACACGAGCGCCCACCTGATCAAGGCGTACGACTATCAGCTTTCCACTGGGCAGGTGGGACCTGGAAGGATTCTCCGGCAATTCGATACGGCACGTGACGAGAACTACGGTGGACGACCGGATGGCGCAGCGGTGGACAGTGAGGGCGCCTATTGGATAGCGATGTACGAGGGGGGGCGGATACTCAGGCTGTCCCCTGCCGGCGCGATACTGGGCGAATTTCCCTTGCCGGTTCGGTGTCCCACAATGATCGCTTTCGGAGGTGAGGACATGCGTACGCTGTTCATCACGACAGTAAGCTTCAAGCGCCCGGCAGAAGAATTGCGCAACAATCCGCTTTCAGGAAAAGTATTGCAGATGCGTGTTGATGTACCCGGGCGGATCGAGAATCTGTGCCGGATCTGAGGTGCGGATGGGGCGAGACCGTTCACGCGAAGCAAATTTGTAAACGAAAAAAAACCCCCTGAGACTCTCAGGGGGTTTTCGAATAAAAGCCTGACGATGACCTACTTTCACACTGGTTGCAGCACTATCATCGGCGCGAAGTCGTTTCACGGTCCTGTTCGGGATGGGAAGGGGT
>NZ_VTTH01000007.1 GCF_008831265.1 Lacisediminimonas profundi | reverse complement strand
CAGACATCCGAGTCTGGTTGGCGATCGAAGCGGGCGTTGGCCAAGTGGGTTTTGACTTTGGTTTCTTTGGTGACTTTCTTTTCCAAAAGAAAGTTACACACCTGCCGGGGTGTCTCCCGGCTTCACAACCACAACCATCAAACCCAGCCGCACGAACCGCAAGCCAGAGAGCCGCAAAACCGGTCACCCAGGGAGTTGGGCAATACCCAGAACTCGGACAGCGGAGCAATCTGAATCCCATCAGTCTTCCTTCCAGATGCCCGCTGCTTGTAGGCCACATATGTGGCCGAGTGCAGATCAGCGCCGATACACCCAGCCCGGTAGTACAATTCCGGGCCGCAACTTCTCTCCTCAGCCCCTGACTCATGACCGACTTCTTCCTTCTGGGTGCTGCTGCATTCCTCGCTGGCTTGATTGATGCGGTGGTCGGCGGGGGAGGGCTGATCCAGACGCCAGCCCTTTTTTCCGTGTTCGGCCAGACGGCCCCTGCAACACTGCTAGGCACCAGCAAGCTGGCTGGCATCTGGGGAACAGCAGCGGCTGCAGCAAGCTATGCTCGCCGGGTTAAAGTCAGGTGGGCCACCGCTGCACCCGCTGCCGCAGCTGCTTTCCTGCTGGCATTTCTCGGCGCATTTACCGTCACCCACGTACCGCCGGATATTGTCCGGAAGATGCTCCCCTTCGTACTGGTTGTGGTCGCGATCTACACCTATGTGAAAAAAGATTTTGGCCAGCATCATGCTCCCCAGCATTCTGGACACAAGGAGAAGTTGCTGGCGGTACTGGTCGGCGGCGGCATCGGTTTCTACGACGGATTCTTCGGGCCGGGGACAGGCAGCTTTCTGGTTTTCATGTTCGTCCGTTTCTTTGGCTTCGACTTCCTCAGTGCATCCGCAGCGGCGAAGGTGGTGAATGTCGCCTGCAATCTGGCGGCCTTGCTTCTTTTTTCCTGGACCGGACATATCCTGTGGCAGGTGGGATTGCTGATGGCCGTGTGCAATATCGTCGGATCTGTCACAGGAACACGATTGGCGATCACGCGTGGACTACCTTTTGTTCGCCGCCTGTTCCTGGTCGTGGTGTCTGCGTTGGTCCTGAAAACAGCATACGACGCGTTCTTGCGATGAATGTTTCACGTGGAACATTTCCCGGGAGCCGGTCCTGATTGTTCCACGTGAAACATTCACCAGCGCTCGCACGGACTGTTCCACGTGAAACATCGGCCGGCTCCAAAACCGCTTATAATCTCGCCTCTGCTCCAGCCTGACTGATCCGAGGCGCTCCATGCTATTTCCCACTGAATTTGATGTCATCGTCGTAGGCGGCGGGCACGCCGGTACCGAGGCTGCGCTTGCTGCTGCCCGCATGGGCCAAAAGACCTTGCTGCTGACGCACAATATCGAGACGCTTGGACAAATGTCCTGCAATCCATCGATTGGCGGCATCGGCAAGGGCCACCTCGTCAAAGAGGTCGATGCGATGGGCGGTGCAATGGCAATCGCCACGGACGAGGCTGGCATACAGTTTCGCATCCTGAATTCGTCGAAGGGGCCGGCAGTGCGCGCCACGCGTGCCCAGGCAGATCGCCTGCTGTACAAGCAAGCCATCCGTCACCGGCTTGAAAACCAGCCCAACCTCTGGCTGTTCCAGCAGGCAGTCGACGACCTGATGGTCGAGGGTGAGCGGGTGGTTGGCGCAATAACGCAGGTCGGAATCCGGTTCCGGAGCAGGGCAGTGGTGCTGACGGCAGGCACCTTCCTGGATGGAAAGATCCACGTCGGGCTGAACAATTACTCCGCTGGCCGCGCCGGTGATCCGCCGGCAGTCTCCTTGTCGGCCCGGCTCAAGGAGTTGAAGCTGCCCCAAGGAAGATTGAAGACGGGAACGCCGCCACGGATCGATGGGCGTAGCATCGACTTTTCCGTCATGGACGAGCAACCCGGCGACCTCGATCCGATTCCGGTGTTTTCCGTCATGGGGTCGGTAGCCATGCATCCGCGCCAGATGCCATGCTGGGTGACGCATACCAACAGCAAGACCCACGATATTATCCGCAGCGGACTGGATCGCAGTCCGATGTACACCGGCGTCATCGAAGGTGTGGGTCCGCGTTACTGTCCGTCGATCGAAGACAAGATCCACCGCTTTGCCGGCAAGGAGTCGCATCAGATATTCCTGGAGCCAGAAGGGCTCACAACCAACGAGTTCTATCCGAACGGGATATCGACCAGTCTTCCTTTCGATATTCAACTCGAACTCGTGCGTTCGATGCGCGGCCTGGAAAATGCCCACATACTGCGTCCCGGATATGCAATCGAATACGACTACTTCGACCCGCGCGGGCTGAAGGTGTCGCTCGAAACCAGGGCAATCGCGGGCCTGTTTTTCGCCGGCCAGATAAATGGCACGACCGGATATGAAGAGGCTGCCGCCCAGGGAATGCTGGCCGGAATCAATGCTGCCCTGCAATCACAGGGGAAAGAGTCCTGGACTCCGCGCCGCGACCAGGCCTACCTGGGGGTGCTGGTGGACGACCTGGTCACTCAGGGTGTTGCCGAGCCCTATCGTATGTTCACCAGCAGGGCCGAGTATCGCCTGAGCCTGCGCGAGGACAATGCCGATTTGCGACTGACCGAAGCCGGCCGGCAACTGGGCTGTGTAGGCGATGAGCAATGGATTGCCTTCGAGTTGAAGAGGGAAGCAGTCGCGCTGGAAATGGAGCGCCTGAAATCGACCTGGGTAAATCCCCGGATTGTTTCAGAGGCGGAAGCCCAACGTGTTCTGGGTAAAGGCATGGAGCGAGAGTATGCACTTGCTGACCTGCTCCGCCGCCCGAACGTCACGTGGGAAAGCCTGGCGACGATGACCGCTCTTGATGGGACGCACTATGCGCCGTCCGCGACGCTTGACCCTGCGGTCAAGGAGCAGGTCGAGATCCAGGTGAAGTACGCCGGCTATATCGACCGCCAGGCGCGTGAGGTCGAGCGCCACGATTACTATGAAAACCTCAAGCTTCCGGCCGAGCTGGATTACATGCAGGTTGCTGCACTTTCCATGGAAGTCCGCCAGAAGCTGACCAAGCATCGGCCTGAAACGCTAGGACAGGCCTCTCGCATATCCGGCGTGACGCCAGCCGCCATTTCGCTATTGCTGGTCCACCTGAAGAAGGGTGGCTTCAAGGAATTCGTGGCCCCGCCGGAAGCAGCAGCGTGAGCGCTGGAAACTTCAACCGACCGGCGCTTGCCGCCCTGCTCGAACGCGGCATCGGGGCGCTCGGCCTCGACCTTGGCCAGGCAGGGCTGGATCGCTTGCTCGATTACACCGCGCTTCTGGTCAAGTGGAATCGTGTGTATAACCTGACTGCGGTGCGCGATCCGGAGCGCATGATCACCCAGCATCTGCTCGATAGCCTCGCAGCAGTGCCTGCGGTGGCGAATGCCCGCCGCCTGCTCGATGTCGGCGCCGGCGGCGGATTACCTGGCATGGTGTTCGCAATCTGGGCTGCGCAGTGCGCGCCAGAGATGCGCGTCACCATGGTCGACACGGTCCACAAGAAAACTGCGTTCCTGACCCAGGCCAAGGCCGAACTCGGCCTCGAAAACGTGACCATTGTGACCGGGCGGGTGGAGCAGATGGATCCCGCCGTGAAGTTCGACGTGATTACCTCCCGCGCCTTTGCCGAGTTGCGCGATTTCATTACCTGGTCAGCGCACTTGCTTGAAGCGGGGGGGCGCTTCGTTGCGATGAAGGGCGTCATGCCCGCGGATGAAATTTCCGCGCTGCCGCCGGGATGGATCGTAACCGGCGTCGAGCAACTGAGCGTACCCGGCCTGGATGCCGAGCGCCATCTGGTCATTATCCAGCGCGCCTCGCAGGAGAGCCCGCGATGATCGCGCTTCCGTCCTTGGCGCAGCTTGGGGTGAACGACCTGTGGCAATTGATCGCCACCACCATGATTTTCCTGATGCTGCCTGGTCCTGGCACGTTCTGCATACTGACCTGCGCCGCCCAGCGCGGCGTGCGCGGCGGTTATGCTTCGCTGTTCGGGGTGATGCTGGGAGACTCGGTGCTGATGCTGCTGGCTGCGCTTGGCGTGGCTGCGTTGTTGCGTGCGCATCCGATGTGGTTCGCCGGCCTGCAATACGTGGGCGCAGCCTACCTGTGCTGGCTGGGGCTGCGTTTGTTGCTGGCGAAAGGCGAGGGCGCTGCGTCAGCGGTGGCGTTCAGCCAATTCGTCGACCTGCGGCGCGGCTTCCTGGTGACCTTGCTGAATCCGAAGGCGATCATCTTCTACATGGCGTTTTTCCCGCTCTTCATCGACCCCGCCACCCAGCAAGGAGCGTCGACTTTCCTTGCCATCGCGGCGATCATTCTCTGCTGCACCCTGACCTATGGCTCCTTCCTTGTCCTCGCGGGCAATGTGGCTGCGGTCAGGTTCAGGAGCAATCGCAGCCTTGCTGCAATGTCTTCCAAGCTCGCCGGTATTTTTCTGATCGGCTTCGGCATCAAGATTACGACCAACTAGAACCAACCAAAGCAAATCATGGCCAAGATTTTCTGCGTCGCGAACCAAAAAGGCGGAGTCGGGAAGACCACCACGTCGGTCAACCTGGCGGCTGGGCTGGCAAAGATCGGCCAGCGCGTCCTGCTGGTCGATCTCGATCCGCAGGGCAACGCGACGATGGGTGCCGGCATCAACAAGGCTGAGCTGGAAGCGACGGTATATCAGGTACTGCTGGGCTTGGCGGACGTGAAGTCGACCCGCAAGCACTCCGAAACCGGCAAGTTCGACGTACTGCCGGCCAATCGTGAACTGGCCGGCGCCGAGGTCGAGATGGTCGAACTCGAACAACGCGAGAAACGCCTGAAGAATGCACTCGCCGAGGTCGAAGCCGAATACGATTTCATGCTGATCGACTGTCCTCCGGCGCTGTCGATGCTGACGCTCAACGGCCTGTGTGCGGCGCACGGCGTGATCATACCAATGCAATGCGAGTACTACGCGCTGGAAGGCTTGTCGGACCTGGTCAACACGATCAAGATCGTGCACGCAAAGCTGAACCCTGATCTCAAGATCATCGGCCTGCTGCGCGTGATGTTCGATCCACGCGTCACGCTGTCCCAGCAGGTGTCCGCGCAGCTCGAACAGCACTTCGGCGACAAGGTATTCAAGGCGATCATCCCGCGCAATGTACGGCTGGCGGAAGCGCCGTCGTATGGCATGCCGGGCGTCGTCTTCGATCCTTCCTCGAAGGGCGCCCAGGCCTATGTCGCGTTTGGCACCGAGATGGTCGAACGCATCAAATCCATGTAATTCCGGGAATGCACACCATGGCGACAAAAAAACAAAAAGGACTGGGCCGCGGCCTGGAAGCACTGCTCGGCACAGGGTCCTCGGATTTCACCGAGACCTCCGGCATTCCCGATTCCGCGCCCACTATCCTGGGTGTCGGCGACCTGCAGGCCGGAAAATACCAGCCACGCACCCGGATGGACGAGGGAGCCCTGAATGAACTGGCAGCATCGATCAGGACTCAAGGTCTGTTGCAGGCGATCCTGGTACGGCCGATCGAGCAGCAGGGGAGCGGACCAAAATATGAAATCATCGCCGGCGAGCGGCGTTTCCGCGCTGCACAGATCGCGGGCCTGACCGAAGTGCCGGTACTCGTCAAGAAGGTCGACGACGAAGCGGCTGCGGCGATGGCGCTGATCGAGAACATGCAGCGGGAGGACCTGAATCCGTTGGAAGAAGCCCAGGGCATTCACCGCCTGATCAGCGATTTCCATTTCACTCACGAGCAGGCGGCGCATGCGGTCGGACGCTCGCGCAGCGCGGTTTCAAACTTGCTGCGGCTGCTGAACCTGGCCGGACCGGTGCAGACCATGCTGATGGCAAACGACATCGACATGGGTCATGCACGGGCCTTGCTGGCGGTGGACGCCGCCACGCAGATCACGCTGGCCAACCAGATCGTGGCGAAGCGGCTGTCGGTGCGCGAGGCAGAAAAGCTGGTCGTGCGAGCCACCCAGGAGCAGTCCCAAGGCGACGGCGCGCGCGGTGACGCCAAGGACAAGTCACGCGACATCAAGCGGCTGGAGGAGGAGCTTTCCGACCTCCTGGCAACGACCGTGACGATCCGCATGGGCGCCAAAAGCCGGGGTCAGTTGGTGATCGACTTCACCGACCTGGATGCCCTGGATGGCGTGATTGCCCGGCTGCGAGGGTAGCTCGCTGACCAGTGATTTCCGTGTGGTTATCACCCACTGCTGGATCATCCGGATCGGTGTGGAAAGATTGCTGCGCGCCAAGTCAAAGTTTGACTCGGCCTTCGGAAAACACTTATAATCCCGTGGCTTCGGCGGACGCACCCCCCAAGCAGCCTTATCTCAAAAAATATTGCGGCACGTATGCGGCTAATGTCGCGCGGTTGCACGAATCTGGACAATGATGCTTCGCCTCGTCCTAATGCAACTTGCTGTTACGGCAGCGGTCGGCGTGATTGCCGGTTTGATGGGTGGCAAGTACGCGCTGTTTTCGGCGTGGCTGGGCGGACTGTGTTACGTCGTGCCAAATGGTCTTTTCGCACTGCGCCTCTTTGCGAGCGCTCGCAAACCGGAAGGCGCAAATCCGATGACGTTTTTCATCGGCGAGTTTATCAAGATTGCTTTGACGGTCGCACTGTTGTTCGCGGTCGCCACGTTGTACCGGGACTTGAACTGGCTGGCATTGATCGTCGGGTTCGTCGTGGCTATGAAAAGTTATTTAATCTTATTGTTTAGGCATTGAAATGGCAACTGACCTGGCGGCTGCAGGGGCGGCGAAAGCACCGACGGCATCTGAATACATTGTTCACCACCTGACGCATCTGTCCTCGCGCCAGCAGGAATCGATCATCGATTTTTCGATCATCAACCTGGACACGATGTTCTGGTCGGTGTCCATGGGGGCAGTGGGTTGCTTCCTGATGTGGCTGGCCGCACGCAAGGCAACTGCCGGCGTTCCTGGCCGCTTCCAGGCCCTGGTCGAGATGATCGTCGAGATGGTCGAGGACCAGTCCAAATCCATCGTTCACGGCAATCGCAAATTCATCGCTCCGCTGGCCCTGACCGTATTCATCTGGGTTTTCATGATGAATGCGATGGACTTCCTGCCAGTCGACATGTTCGACAAGCTGTTCAAGGCCCTTGGCCTGCATATTCACTACCATCGCGCGGTTCCGACTGCTGACCTGAACGGTACCCTGGGCATGGCTCTCGGCGTGCTGGCACTGATGCTGTACTACAGCGTCAAGATCAAGGGCCTGGGCGGTTTCGTGCACGAGCTTTTCTGTGCGCCGTTCGGATCGCATCCGGCGCTGTGGATCCCCAATCTGGGTCTGAATATCATCGAATTTGCCGCCAAGACCGTGTCCCTCGGCATGCGGCTGTTCGGTAACATGTACGCCGGCGAACTGGTCTTCCTCCTGATCGCACTGCTCGGTTCGACGGCAACGTGGTGGGGCTTCGGCATGCAGGTCGTAGCCGGATCCGTCTGGGCGATCTTCCACATCCTGATCGTGTTGTTGCAAGCGTTCATCTTCATGATGCTCACGCTGGTGTATATCGGACAGGCGCATGAGGGGCATTAAGACCTCGAACGTTTTGCAGTAAAAATCTTGTTTTGCAGTTTCCCGTATTTTTAATTTTGACTTTGACTATTAAGGAGTTTTCATGACTAACGTCGCTATGGTTGCACTGGCTTGCGGATTGATCATCGGTCTGGGCGCTATTGGTGCTTGTCTCGGTATCGCCATCATGGGCGGCAAGTACATCGAAGCTTCGGCTCGCCAGCCTGAACTGATGAACGCACTGCAAACCAAGATGTTCCTGCTCGCTGGTCTGATCGACGCTGCATTCCTGATCGGTGTCGGTATCGCCATGATGTTCGCTTTCGCCAACCCGTTCGTTGGATAAGCAGCTGTAACCAATTCGCCGGGCCGAGGACGAAAGTACCCAGGGCCCGGCAATCGTCATTACGAGAAGGAAATTACTGTGAACCTGAATGCAACTCTGTTTGCTCAGTTCGTGGTCTTCTTCATCCTTGCCGGCTTCACGATGAAATTCGTGTGGCCGCCGTTGATGAAGGCGCTCGACGAGCGCGCCCAGAAGATCACCGAGGGTCTGGCCGCAGCAGATCGCGGCAAGGCAGAAATGGCCGCCGCTGAAAAGCGTGCTCAAGCCGAGCTGTCGAGCGCACGCGACGAAGGTCAGAAGCGCATCGCCGACGCTGAGAAGCGCGCACTGGGCATCATCGAAGACGCCAAGAAGACCGCAGCCGAAGAAGCAGCACGCATCATCGCTGCCGCCAAAGCCGACGCTGAACAGCAGGTTACCCGTGCCCGCGAAGAATTGCGCGGTCAGGTGGCGACCCTGGCAGTCAGTGGCGCCGAGCAGATCCTCAAGCGCGAAATCAATTCGGCCGCCCACGCCGACCTGCTCACCCAACTGAAGGCAGAGCTGTAATCATGGCTGAACTCGCAACCATTGCCCGCCCCTATGCCGAAGCGCTGTTTCGCGTGGCGGCTGCAGGCAACCTGCAGGCCTGGTCGGACCTGGTCAGCGAAATGGCGCAGGTCGCGGCGCTGCCCGAAGTGAAGATGCTGGACGACAACCCTCGGGTGTCGGACGAGCACACCGCCGAGATCTTCCTGTCGACGCTGAAGTCGCCAGTCACGCCCGAGGCAAAAAACTTCGTGGCGATGCTGGCGGAGAACGGCCGCTTGACGCTGCTGCCCGAAATCGGCGCGCAGTTTCACGTGCTCAAGAATGCCCAGGAAGGCGCAGCCGATGCGCAGATCTTCAGTGCATTCGAGATCACTCCGGCCCAGGTGCAGGATCTGGTTGCAGTGCTGGAAAAGAAATTCAGCCGCAAGCTTAATCCGAGCGTCACTGTCGATCCTTCGCTGATTGGTGGCGTGCGCGTCGTGGTGGGCGACCAGGTGCTTGACACTTCGGTTCGCGCCAAGCTGCAAAAGATGCACGTCGCCATGGCAGCGTGACGAACGCCGCAAGCCAGTGATCGTCACGTAAGCACACAGAACATTTTTAGGAGTTAGCATGCAACTCAACCCGTCTGAAATCAGCGAACTGATCAAGAGCCGGATCCAGGGTCTAAGCGACACCGCTGAGATTCGCAACCAGGGCACGATCATCTCCGTGACCGACGGCATCGTCCGCATCCACGGCCTGTCCGATGCGATGCAAGGCGAAATGCTGGAGTTCCCGGGCAACACCTTCGGCCTCGCGCTGAACCTCGAGCGTGACTCCGTCGGCGCCGTTATCCTGGGTGAATACGAACACCTGTCGGAAGGCGATACGGTCAAGTGCACCGGCCGCATTCTCGAAGTGCCGGTCGGCCCGGAGCTGATTGGCCGCGTGGTCAACGCGCTCGGCCAGCCGATCGACGGCAAAGGCCCGATCAACGCAAAGCTGACCTCGCCGATCGAAAAGATCGCACCGGGCGTTATCGCCCGTCAGTCCGTGTCGCAGCCCATGCAGACCGGCCTGAAGGCAATCGACTCGATGGTGCCGATTGGCCGTGGCCAGCGCGAGCTGATCATTGGCGATCGCCAGACCGGCAAGTCGACAGTTGCAGTGGATGCCATCATCAACCAGAAGGGCCAGAACATGACGTGTATCTACGTCGCGATCGGCCAGAAGGCATCCACCGTCAAGAACCTCGTGCGCGCTCTCGAAGAGAACGGCGCCATGGCATACACCATCGTGGTCGCTGCAACCGCATCCGAATCGGCTGCCATGCAGTACATCTCGGCCTACTCCGGCTGCGCAATGGGCGAATACTTCCGCGACCGCGGCGAAGACGCCCTGATCGTGTATGACGACCTGTCCAAGCAAGCTGTTGCATACCGTCAGGTGTCGCTGCTGCTGCGCCGCCCACCGGGCCGTGAAGCTTATCCTGGCGACGTGTTCTACCTGCACAGCCGCCTGCTCGAGCGTGCAGCTCGCGTGAACCCCGACTACGTCGAAGCGTTCACCAAGGGTGAAGTCAAGGGCAAGACGGGTTCGCTGACGGCGCTGCCGATCATCGAAACCCAGGCTGGCGACGTTTCCGCATTCGTTCCGACCAACGTGATCTCGATCACCGACGGCCAGATCTTCCTGGAAACCTCGTTGTTCAACGCTGGTGTCCGTCCTGCAATCAACGCCGGTATTTCGGTGTCGCGTGTGGGTGGTGCAGCGCAGACCAAGGTGATCAAGAACCTGTCCGGCGGTATCCGTACCGACCTCGCGCAGTACCGTGAGCTTGCAGCATTTGCGCAGTTCGCATCTGACCTTGACGAAGCGACCCGCAAGCAGCTCGACCGTGGCGCACGCGTCACCGAACTGCTGAAGCAGCCGCAATATTCGCCGTTGCCGATCTCGCTGATGGCCGCGTCGCTGTTTGCCGTCAACAAGGGTTACTTTGACAGCGTGGAAGTCAGCAAGGTGCTGGCGTTCGAATCCGGACTGCACAGCTTCCTGAAGACCAGCCACGCCGCACTGCTGCAGAAGATCGAAGACACGAAGCAGCTCGACAAGGACGCCGAAGAGCAATTGGCAAAAGCAGTCGCCGACTTCAAGAAAACCTTCTGAAGACAACGCGACCGCAAGGAGTAATTGCAGATGGCTGCAGGTAAAGAGATACGCGGCAAGATCAAGAGCGTAGAGAACACGAAGAAGATCACCAAGGCGATGGAGATGGTCGCCGCTTCCAAAATGCGCAAGGCGCAGGAACGGATGCGGGCTGCTCGTCCGTACAGTGACAAGATTCGTAACATCGCTTCAAATCTGGCGTCTGCGAACCCGGAATACACGCATCCTTTCCTGGTTCGTCAGGATAGTGCGAAGACGGTTGGCCTGATCGTGGTCACGACCGACAAGGGCTTGTGCGGTGGCATGAACACCAACGCACTGCGCGCTGTCACGACGAAGCTGCGCGAGCTGGATGCCGCAGGCGTGAAGGCGGAAACAGTCGCTATCGGCAACAAGGGTTTCGGCTTCCTGAACCGGATTGGCGCCAGGGTCGTGTCGCATGCGACCCAGCTTGGCGATACGCCGCATCTGGACAAGCTGATCGGACCGGTCAAGGTTTTGCTTGATGCCTATCAGGAGGGCAAGCTGGATGCCGTCTACGTGGTGTACACGCGTTTCGTGAACACCATGAAGCAGGAGCCAGTGATGGAGCAGCTGCTGCCGCTGTCGTCCGAGAAGATGACGGCTGACGCCAGCACCCATGCCTGGGACTACATCTACGAGCCGGACGCTGCGGCCGTTATCGACGAACTGCTGGTGCGCTATGTCGAGGCACTGATTTACCAGGCAGTCGCCGAAAACCTGGCTTCGGAACAATCGGCCCGGATGGTGGCGATGAAGTCAGCGAGCGAGAATGCAGGCAATGTGATCAATGAACTGCGGCTGGTTTATAACAAGACCCGGCAGGCAGCGATCACCAAGGAACTGTCTGAGATCGTGTCCGGTGCGGCCGCTGTTTAAGCAGACGTCAAGAATTTTAAAATTTAGATAATTGAAGGAACGAAAATGGCTGAAGGCAAGATCGTTCAGTGTATCGGTGCAGTGGTGGACGTGGAGTTTCCGCGCAACGCGATGCCCAGGGTTTACGATGCACTGAAAATGGAAGGCACTGCGCTGACGCTGGAAGTCCAGCAGCAGCTGGGCGACGGCATTGTCCGTACCATTGCACTGGGATCCTCTGAAGGCCTGCGTCGCGGCATGATGGTCCAGAACTCCGGCAAGGCGATCACGGTGCCTATCGGCACGGCGACCCTCGGCCGCATCATGGACGTGCTGGGCAACCCGATCGACGAGCGTGGTCCCGTCAGCGCCGAGCAATCGGCGCCGATCCATCGCAAGGCTCCGGCCTACGACGAGCTTTCGCCCTCGACCGACCTGCTGGAAACCGGCATCAAGGTTATTGACCTGGTCTGCCCGTTTGCAAAAGGCGGCAAGGTCGGCCTGTTCGGCGGCGCCGGCGTGGGCAAGACCGTCAACATGATGGAACTGATCAACAACATCGCAAAAGCGCACTCGGGTCTGTCCGTGTTCGCCGGCGTGGGCGAGCGTACCCGTGAGGGCAACGACTTTTACCACGAGATGGCGGAAGCGAAGGTCGTTGACCTCGAAAACCTGCCGAACTCGAAAGTCGCGATGGTGTACGGTCAGATGAACGAGCCGCCGGGCAACCGTCTGCGCGTGGCGCTGACGGGCCTGACGATCGCCGAAGGCTTCCGTGATGAAGGCCGTGACGTCCTGTTCTTCGTCGACAACATCTACCGTTACACGCTGGCCGGTACCGAAGTGTCCGCACTGCTGGGCCGTATGCCTTCCGCAGTGGGTTACCAGCCAACGCTGGCTGAAGAAATGGGCCGCTTGCAGGAGCGCATCACGTCGACCAAGACCGGTTCGATCACCTCGATCCAGGCCGTGTACGTGCCAGCCGATGACTTGACCGACCCGTCGCCTGCTACCACGTTCGCCCACTTGGACTCGACCGTCGTTCTGTCGCGTGATATCGCTGCGCTGGGTATCTATCCTGCAGTGGATCCGCTGGACTCGACTTCGCGCCAGCTCGACCCGCACGTGGTCGGCCAGGAGCACTACGAGACGGCACGAGCAGTGCAGGGCACCCTGCAACGCTACAAGGAATTGCGTGACATCATCGCGATTCTGGGCATGGACGAACTGGCGCCGGAAGACAAGCTGGTGGTGGCCCGTGCACGCAAGATGCAGCGTTTCCTGTCGCAGCCGTTCCACGTCGCCGAAGTGTTTACCGGTTCGCCAGGCAAGTACGTTTCGCTGAAAGATACGATCAAGGGCTTCAAGATGATCGCATCGGGCGAACTCGACCACCTGCCGGAACAAGCGTTCTACATGGTTGGCACGATCGACGAAGCCATCGAGAAAGCGAAGAAGATGCAGTAATGCGAAAGCTGGTCCGCGGCAAATCGCTGCGGACCCTTCGCAAGACTGGACTTCCGATTTCGCAGACAAGGCAAATTTATGGCACATACGATACACGTTGACGTGGTCTCGGCCGAAGAGTCGATCTTTTCGGGCGAGGCTGAATTCGTCGCGTTGCCGGGCGAATCCGGCGAGCTCGGCATTTATCCGAAGCACACGCCGCTGATCACCCGTATTCGTCCCGGTGCGGTGCGTATCAAGGTGAGCGGCCAGCAGGAAGATGAATTCGTCTTCGTCGCCGGCGGCATCCTCGAGGTGCAGCCCAACAGCGTGACGGTGCTGGCCGATACCGCAATCCGCGGTCACGACCTCGACGAAGCCAAGGCAACTGAAGCCAAGAAACTGGCGGAAGAAGCACTGGTCAACCGCGAAGCCAAGATCGACTACGCAGCAGCGCAGATTGAGCTGGCAGTGGCCGTTGCCCAACTGGCAGCGATCCACAAGCTGCGGCAGAAGCGCTGATTCGTCGCGCACTAAGGATGGCAAAGAAAGGCAGCTTCGGCTGCCTTTTTTATTCCGCCGGGTGACCGCATAGGACCGCATGGTCCTGACGCAGGAATCAAGGAGCCCAGATGGCCATGATGATCGAGCACGGCAAGCAGGCAGTCCAGCCGTCCAGCACCGCCACACTGATTCCAGAATGATCAAGCGCTTGCGTGAACTCCTGCCGGAACTGGTTGCGCTGCCCTTGATGCCGGTGCTGATCCTTCAGGGCAGGCATACCCGGCGCCACGTGCCACGGCTGCCGGAGCCGACAGACGACCCTTGGGGGCAGATCGCGGGTGGGCCTGGCGAGCCGATGAAGCTGCTGGTCATCGGTGAATCGCCGGTGGCCGGAATCGGCGTCACTAGCTATCAGCAAAGCCTGGCTGCCATGATGGCGGGAAGCCTGGGACGACGATCCGGCCGCGCCGTAGAGTGGAGCGCGTGGGGCCGCAATGGCGCCACCGTCGCCGATGCAATCCGCGACCTGTTGCCCTTGCTCCCTGCGCAAGCCGTGGACATCGCCTGTGTCGCTTTTGGTGTCAACGATTGCACCGCATTCCGTCGTGGCCATGAATGGCATTCCGACATGATCCGGATGCTTGAACTGATCGAGCAGCGCATCAACCCGCGCCACATCGTGCTCTCCGGCGTGCCACCGCTGGCCGATTTCCCGGCCCTGCCATGGCCGCTGCGGGCGGTGCTGGGACTGAAGGCATCGGCACTCGACAGCGCACTTGCCCGGATTGCCGCGTCCCGGCCCGACACAAGCCATGCCCCGCTGCCATCTGCACTGGCAGATGCTGCCCTGATGGCGCCGGATGGCTATCATCCGTCGGCAGCAGGTTGCGAAGTGTGGGCCGAGATCCTGGTGCAAGCCTGCCGGCGGCCCGACTTTGTCGCCGGCATCGCTCTCGACCAAGGGCAGCAGTGACCGTGCAGGCCTCGCTTTAGGCGATAATAGCGGTCTTCACGCAGACTATCCTCGTCCATGCCTTCCTTCGCCCCGCTGAAAAACGATACCTTCCTGCGCGCGCTGATGCGCCAGCCGACTGATTACACGCCGGTGTGGCTGATGCGACAAGCCGGCCGCTATTTGCCGGAATACCGGGCCACACGCGCCCGCGCAGGATCCTTCCTCGCCCTCGCGAAGAACCCGGAAATGGCGACCGAAGTCACCCTGCAGCCGCTCGATCGCTACCCGCTTGACGCCGCAATTCTTTTCTCGGACATCCTGACCATTCCCGATGCGATGGGACTGGGACTCAGTTTCGCCGAGGGCGAGGGGCCACGTTTCGCCCACCCGCTGCGTGATGAAAAGGCGGTCATGGCTTTGCAGCAGCCGGACCTTTCGTCGCTGCAATATGTATTCGATGCGGTCACGCAGATCCGCGTCGCGCTGCAGGGACGGGTACCGCTGATCGGTTTTTCTGGCAGTCCGTGGACACTGGCCTGCTACATGGTTGAAGGTGGCGGCTCCGACGATTTCCGCACAGTCAAGGCGATGCTCTACAACCGCCCTGACCTCATGCACCGGATTCTTTCCATCAATGCAGCGTCGGTGGCGGCATACCTGAACGCCCAGGTCGATGCCGGCGCCCAGGCACTGATGATTTTCGATACTTGGGGTGGCGCCTTGGCCGACGGCGTGTACCAGCGCTTCTCACTTGATTACATGAAGGAAGTGATACGCCTGACCAAGCGCGAACACAATGGCCAACGCATTCCGCTGATTGTTTTCACCAAGGGTGGTGGACTGTGGCTGGACCAGATTGCCGACAGCGGTGCCGATGCCGTTGGCCTCGACTGGACAGTCAATCTCGCTGCAGCCCGGGCCAAGGTTGGCGACCGCGTCGCGCTCCAGGGCAACCTCGATCCGGTCGTGCTGTTTGCCGGTGCCGACCAGATTCGCCAGGAAGTGCGCGGCGTCCTGGAATCATTTGGCCGGCCTGGTCCTGGCTCCGGACACGTGTTCAATCTCGGCCACGGAATCTCCCAATTCACCCCACCCGAGGCTGTGACCGAACTGGTGCAGGCGGTTCATGCAATCAGCCGCGAACTCCGCAAATGACCTGATCCTGTGCACGCCCATGCACAGTTATGCACATCTGGATATTTGTGCGAAGCAGCAACCGGTCCCTGAATGGCTGTTCGGGGAAGGTGGCGCTAAGTTTCTGAATCAAAACAGGAAATTCCGCCAGGGAAGGTCCGTGGCCCGCATCGGCAGAGAATTGTCAGCTTAGGATTCAGAGCGGGACACAGGCGTTGTACACAAAGTTTTCCACAGCTTTTCCCCGTCAGAAGATTTCCATTAAGAAACCGCGTGTTTTCATTAATACTTCATGTGCTTTCTCAGGTTACAAACGGGACTTTCTGACGTATTTGCAAACTTTCCCTCTGTTTGAAGTCAATTTTCGTGACAATCAAATTTCAGTTATGCACAATTTCGGCACGTTGCCGGCGCGCTTGACGCCGCTCGCCATGTGTGAAAAACGGATTTCGTAAGTCATTGAAAAGATAGGGTATTTATTCTTGCCTTGCGCTATGGCAATCTGCCGAAACCCGCATGGAATCTAGTGTTCCGGCCCAAAAGCAGCTGTTATCCCCATAGTTATCCACAGATTTTGTGGATACTGGGAAAAGCCCTTACAAAACCGGGCCTTACGCCAATATTTAAAGTCTTACATTAACTTTGAAACCGGTCATTCTCCAGGTTGCCCTCGATACGCCGCTGGAAGGGTTGTTCGACTACGCGTGTCCGGTTGATCAGGATGTGCCACCGGTCGGCTCGCTGGTGCTGATTCCGTTCGGGCGCCGCGAGGTGGCCGGCATCGTCGCCGCCATCATTGGCGAAAGCCAGCTGGCACCGGATAAGATCAAGACGATCCTGGCCTGGAGACGGGAACTCGGTCCCCTGAGTGAGCGCTGGCTTTCGCTGTGCGCCTTCGCCGCCGAGTATTATCACCGGCCACTGGGCGAGGTGGCGCTGCCTGCTCTCCCAAAGCAGTTGCGCGGGCCAAAGCCCGAACCGCTCCTGAAAGCACTGCGCAAGCTGGCGCCGGAGCAGGCCGGCCCCCGTCGCCGCAAAGCGGCGAAGGTGAACCCGGACGCGGCCCAGGCCGAAACGCCGCCGGCTCGATCATTCGGCCACTCCGGCCCCATTTCGGACGACGCTGCTACCCCGCCATCGCTGAATGAAGAACAGGCCGTGGCAGTCGCCCATATAACGGGCCAGCCAGGATTCGCGCCGATCCTGCTGTTCGGCGTGACGGGAAGCGGCAAGACCGAGGTGTACCTGCATGCGGCAGCGGAAATCCTGGCGCGCTCGCCAGATGCCCAGGTGCTGATGCTGGTCCCCGAGATCAACCTCACCCCGCAATTGCTGTCCCACGTGCAGGCCCGATTCCCGGACCAGCCGATCGCCACCATGCACAGCGGACTGGCCGAGGGAGAGCGGCTGCTGAACTGGTTGGCAGCCCATACGGGGCGTGCCCGAATCATCATCGGCACCCGGCTTGCCGTGCTCGCGTCGCTGCCTGGCCTGGCGATGATCATTGTCGATGAAGAGCACGATGCGTCGTACAAGCAGCAGGAGGGTCTGCGATATTCGGCCCGGGACCTGGCAGTATGGCGAGCGCATCAGCTGCAGATTCCGATCGTCCTTGGCTCGGCCACCCCCTCCCTTGAATCGTGGCAGCACGCGGAGTCCGGACGCTACCAGAAGCTGGCGCTGGCGCAGAGGGCGGTCCAGAATGCCGCGCTGCCGAAGGTAGGGCTGGTCGACCTTGAACGCGACAAGCCCAAGCAGGGGCTGAGTGACGCTTTGTTGTCCGCCTTGAAAAAACGCCTGGAAAGCGGCGAACAATCCCTGCTGTTCCTGAACCGCCGAGGCTATGCCCCCGTGCTGAACTGCGAGTCATGCGGCTGGGTCAGCAGCTGCAAGCGATGCACGGCATTCATGGTGCTGCACAAGCCCGAGCAGCGCCTGCGCTGCCATCACTGCAGCCTCGAGATGCGCATACCGCGCTCCTGCCCCACCTGCGGCAACATCGACCTGCAGCCGATGGGCCGCGGCACCCAGCGGGTCGAGGAAGGTCTGCAGGCGGTATTCCCCGAGGCGCGCATCTTGCGCATCGATGCCGACTCGACGCGGCGCAAGGGGGCTGCGCAGGCGGCGTTCGAAAGCGTCCACAGCGGCCAGGTCGATATCCTGGTCGGCACCCAGATGGTGGCAAAAGGACACGATTTCAAAAACCTGACGCTGGTCGGGGTCCTGAACCCCGACACTGCGCTGTTCTCGCATGACTATCGGGCCAGCGAGCGGCTCTTTGCCCAGCTGATGCAGGTCTCAGGCCGTGCCGGCCGCGCCGAGGGAAAAGAGGGGGGCAACCCGGCCCAGGTACTGGTGCAGACCCGTTACCCGCAACATCCCTTGTACGCTACCCTGGCGGCCCACGATTATCCGGGCTTCGCCGCCGTGACCCTGGCGGAGCGGGCCCAGGCCGGGCTGCCCCCATTCGTTCATCAGGCCCTTCTGCGCGCCGAGGCAAAGACGCTGGAAGCGGCGCTCGAGTTCCTGCAAGCTGCGATCAATGCCGCGGATGACCGGCCGCCATCGGTCATGCTGAATGATCCGATCCCGATGACCATCTCCCGCGTGGCGGATCTGGAACGGGCACAGATGCTGGTGGAGTCGTCTTCGCGCCCGGCACTGCAGTCGTTCTTGCGGGCTTGGGTACACCAGCTTCGCCACACGAAGAGTCGCGTGCGTTGGTCGCTCGAGGTGGATCCGATGGAAATCTGATTTGCAACACTCGGGATGCAGCACTCGCCGCTGGCGGGAACTGGCTTTACAATCGGCTTTACAGTCGGCTTAACAATCAGGTTCGCAATCAGCTTAAGAATTGCAGCTTCAAAATCGCAGCTTCAAGATCGCCACGAGGTTCGATGCCTCGCACGGGCCGGGGAAAAATGGGGGCACTCGCTCAAAGCTGGATCGCTTCGCTGGATCGCAATACGCGGCTGCGCTTGCGCAGGACGGCGCTGGCCTCACTTGACTACCTCCTTACAGGCATCATCCTGCTCGGATTTGCATGGATCGGCACGATCCCCTTCAGGGTGCCGGTCATATTGCTCACAGTTGGCATCATCATCAATTCGGTATTCCTGACCGCGATCGCCAGCGGCTTCAGCCGTCGATGGCGAGACCCTGCGATGACCGCAACCCAGGTGATGGCCGCGTGTGCAACAAATGTGGCCGGCTTGCTGCTTGCGCCGCAGTTAGCGCACCTGTTCATCGTGTTGCTGTTCATGCCGCTGTCCTATGCCAGCCTGCATTTCAGCACGCGGATGTACCTCGCAACCTGGTACTACCTGTCCATTACCCTTGGCTTGGCTATCGCGGCGGTTGGCGATCTTGTGGACGTGGCCCCGCTGAAGAGCCTGCCCGAGCAATTGTTGTTCTGGCTGGTTGCCGTGGTTGCCCTTGGCCGCTTCCTGTCAATCAGTGCCGCAGTGTCCCGGTTGCGCACGGACCTGAAAAGCAAGAATGAAGAATTGCAGTCCGCCAGCGACAAGCTGACCGTGCTGGCCAGTCGTGACGAATTGACCGGGCTGTGGAACCGCCGTGAGTTCATGCGCCTGCTGCAGGATGAGGCGCGCCGCGCGGCGCGCAGCCAGACCAGTTTTTGCGTCGCCATCATCGATATCGATCACTTCAAGGAAGTGAACGATAAATACGGCCACCTCGTGGGCGACGCCGTACTGCATGAGTTTGGACAAATGCTCGAGTTTTCCCGTCGCGCGACGGACAGCCTGGGCCGCTACGGCGGTGAAGAATTCACCCTGCTGCTGCAAGGCGCGCGACTGTCCACGGCAACAGTCGCGCTCGAGCGCACCCGCAACCTGATTGCACAGCATGACTGGAGCGAAATTGCGCCGGGACTCGATCTCACCATCTCGGCGGGGATTGGCGCCTGGCACCCGGGCGACACCCTGACCGCAGTGATAAACCGCGCCGATGCGGCCCTCTACGAGGCCAAGCGCGCCGGTCGCAACTGCGTGCGCACGGTCGCCCGCTAACCGTCGGGCGTAGACCCTTGCTCTTAGTCCGGCAGCTTTACATCATCGGAGCGTCAAGCAGGCCATTGGCCGCCATTTCGCGAATGGTCCGGATCGTGTCGATGTCGGACTCCGTATAGGCCGAGCGACGGATATCGTTCACCATCGATTCGGCCTCGCCCCCGGCTTCGCTGGCGTGATCGTCATATTCAAAACGCACGAACATCCGGCCCTCGTAGGGCGTCTCGATGGTCATGGTCAAGTCCGATTCGGGTATGTCGCCTTGCTTTGGCACGTGATAGTGCACGCTTTCGAGCTTGCGATAGGTTACACGGTCGCGGATCACGGCATCGCCGTAGCGCAGCGCGCGCTCGATGGAATCTTCCGAGCGGCTGGTGATGTTGCATTCGTCCAGCCAGGGGATGAAGCGCCTGGACATTTCCGCCCGCAGCACCAGCCCGTTCCACAACTGTTCACGGGTGAGGGTGTCGATCAGGGGATTGAGTGGGTCGTTGATCTCGACCAGATGTGAAAATCGCATAGCGATAACTTTACCATGGCCCAAGCGCACGCCGCCGTGCGCTGCCATTGAGACAAGCTGCGTTGCAGCGGGTTCATCAATGATTGCATCAGCAGTCCCGGGCGGTCCCGATCCGCTAAAATGGCCCGCTATTCCAACGAGTTCCTGCATGTCAAATCCGCATCTTTCCGGGCTTAACCCTCCCCAGCGTGAAGCAGTTGCCTACATGGAAGGACCGTGCCTGGTACTGGCGGGCGCAGGATCGGGTAAGACCCGCGTCATCACGCAAAAGATCGCCCACCTGATCGAGCATTGCAATTACGAGGCGCGCAACATCGCTGCGCTGACCTTCACCAACAAGGCTGCGACCGAGATGCAGGAGCGGATTGCCAAGTTGCTGAAAGAGCCAAGGCAGGCCAAGCACCTTACCGTCAGCACCTTCCATTCGCTCGGCGTCCAGATATTGCGCCGGGAAGCCAGGGAACTGGGATTGAAGGACCGGTTCTCGATCCTCGATAGCGACGATTGCTATTCCCTGGTACAGGACCTGGCCGCCACCACCGACAAGCAGCTGATCCGCAAGATACAGAACCAGATGTCGCTCTGGAAAAACGCGCTGGTCACGCCGGACGAGGCAGTCCAGCAAGCCAGTGGCGAGCTGGAAATGCAGGCAGCGCGGATATACCGGAGCTACGTGGCCACGCTTTCCTCGTACCAGGCGGTCGATTTCGATGACCTGATCAGGCTGCCGGTCGAACTCTTCCGCAGCAACGAAGAAGTGCGCGACAAATGGCAGCGCCGCCTGCGCTACCTGCTGGTGGATGAGTACCAGGACACCAACACCTGCCAGTACGAACTGGTCAAGTTGCTGGTGACCGGCGTTGGCAAGAAGCCGATGTTCACGGCGGTGGGCGATGACGACCAGGCCATCTATGCCTGGCGCGGCGCCACGATCGAGAACCTGAAGACGCTGCAGGTCGACTTCCCCGACTTGCGGGTGATCAAGCTCGAGCAGAATTACCGTTCCACCACGCGCATCCTGCAGGCCGCCAATGCGGTGATCGGCAACAATCCGAAATTGTTCGAAAAATCGCTGTGGTCCGAGCACGGCTTGGGCGACCCGATCAAGGTCATGGCGATGGACGACGACGAGCATGAAGCCGAGCAGATCGCCATCATGTTGTCGGCGCACCGCTTCGAGCGCCGCACGCGTTTTTCGGACTACGCGATCCTGTACCGCGGCAATCACCAGGCGCGCATCATCGAAAAGGCGATGCGGCGCGAGCGGATCCCCTATGTGATGTCCGGTGGCCAGAGCTTCTTCGACCGCAGCGAGATCAAGGACATCATCAGCTACCTGCGCCTGATCGCCAACGAGGATGACGATCCCGCATTCATCCGCGCAGTGACGACGCCCAAGCGCGGCGTGGGCCAGTCCACGCTGGAAGCGCTCGGCGCCTACGCCGGTCAATGGCAATGCTCATTGTTCGAGGCGATCTACAAAGGCGGCATCGAATCGAAGCTGAACGAGCGCCAACTGCGCCCGCTGCGTGAATTCGGCGACTTCATCAACCAGCTCGAGGCGCGCGCCAGCCGGGTCGGCGCGGCCGGCAGCGGCGACAACGCCGCCAGTGTGCTGGACGACATGATGAAAGCCATCCATTACGAAGCCTACCTCTATGACACCTTCGACGACGGCCAGGCGCAGTCGAAATGGCAGAACGTGCTCGACTTCACCAACTGGCTGAAAGAGAAGGGCACTGGCGGGCGCGACGGCACCGACCCGGAAAAAAGCCTGCTCGACCTGACACAGATGGTCGCGCTGATGAGCATGCTGGATGGGCGCGACGAAGAACCAGATGCGGTGCGCATGTCGACCCTGCACGCCTCGAAGGGCCTGGAATTTCCGCATGTGTTCCTGGTTGGCGTCGAGGAAGGCATCCTGCCCCACAAGGGCGATCCCGATGCGCCTGAAGAGTCGATCGGCGCGCGCATAGAGGAAGAGCGCAGGCTGATGTATGTCGGCATCACGCGCGCCCAGCGCAGCCTGACGGTCAGCTGGTGCAAGAAGCGGAAGAGGGCGCGCGAAAGCGTGCATTGCGACGTCTCGCGCTTCATCAAGGAGATGAAGCTCGACGAAGGCGATGCTGTGCCGACCGAAGCCGAGAAAATCACCCCGCAGGCGCGGCTTGCCAACCTGAAGGCCTTGCTGCAAAAGCCGAAGGCGGCCTGACGCGCGACGGGTACATGAACATTCGAAGGAACCGCCATGAACGAAGACCGTCTGGTCGACATTGAAATCAAGCTGACCCGGCAGGAAGACCTGCTGGAAACCCTGAACCGGACGGTCTTCCGTCAACAGCAGAAAATCGACGAACTTGAGTCGCTGTGCACGGCGCTGGCAATGCGGATGAGGGACGTGCAGGAAGGCCAGGCAGATTCCGGCGCGGCGAACGAGAAGCCACCGCATTACTGATTGGACCGACATGAGTACTACCAACACAAACGAAGCTCTGTTGCATGCGAAGCTGAACCAGGAGACCGCCGCCATACCGTGGTCCGAACTGACGCGCTGGTTCGCCTCGGGAATGGTGATCGCGGTGTCGCCGGAGCTCGACCTGATCGAGGTGGCGGCCGCGATGACCCGCGACGATACCGCCGCGTTCAGCGACTGGATCAGCGGACAGCGCGTCGCAAAAGTCACGGACGAGCAGGCCCGGGCCTGGCTGGAGCAGGACCTGCAGGTGTGGGCCGTGGTGGTGAAGCCGTGGATACTGGTGCAGGCGAAGTAAGGGCCTGAGGGCATTTGCAGCGCCTGCGGTCTTTTTCACCTCTTCGATGCGCCTCCCGGTGAGCGCGCCGCTTGCCGGGCCCGCCATTCCGGGCCCTTGTCGATGTCCGCCGCTTCGCTGATATCTTCTTCGAGCCTCAGGTCCGCGATATTCTGTATCTCGTCAAAGCCGATATCGCTTCCGGCGCGCGCCACCGTGTCGCGGCCGGCGGTCGCATGCTCGCCGGTTCCACTCGAATCGCTGTCGCTGGAAAGATCGGCATCGCCGATGTCCGGCCCCGCCGTATGTGCCGCGCTTCCGGATTCCGGATCCGAGTTCGTGCCCGTGTCCAGCGCAATCAACTCGTCGTGCGCCAGGCCGGCGCTGCCCATGATGTCGCTGCCGCTATCCGAAATATCGCTCGGCCCCAGCGCGCGCGTGCCATGACCGCTGCCCAGCTTGCGGTCGGGCCGCCCGAAGTTGGCCGGGTCCAATGTGCTGTCAGCCATGTTGCTCTCCTTTCATCAAAACAATTAGAAAGTGGCCGAGGGCGGGAGTTCATTGTGGTTTGCGCCGGCTTGTCCCTGCGCGCTGCGCCGCTGATCGGTAGAATTGTGCGTAGCAATGTTTTCCTGCCTGGCGACCCCCGCGTGACCCTCGACCCCAGCCTGCTTGTCCGCAAGATCATCCACTGCGACTGCGATTGCTTCTACGCCGCAGTGGAAATGCGCGACGACCCCTCCCTGCAGGGGAAGCCGCTCGCAGTCGGCGGCCGTGCCGACCAGCGCGGCGTGGTGGCCACCTGCAACTATGAAGCGCGGCGCTATGGGGTGCATTCCGCCATGTCGACCGCGCAGGCCCTGAAGCGATGTCCGCAGTTGATCGTGCTGCCGCCGGCCATGGAGAAGTACCGCATTGCGTCGCGCCAGATCCTGGCGATTTATCGTGATTACACCGATTTGGTCGAACCCTTGTCGCTGGACGAGGCCTATCTCGATGTCAGTGGCGTACAGCAGTGCAGCGGCAGCGCCACGCTGATTGCTCAAGAGATACGCGGCCGTATCGCGGCAACGGTCGGCATCACCGCTTCGGCAGGGATTGCGCCCAACAAGTTCATTGCCAAGATCGCCAGCGACTGGAACAAGCCGGACGGACAATTCGTCGTGCGGCCGCACGAGGTGGACACTTTTGTCGCAGCGCTGCCGGTCGAAAAGCTGTTCGGCGTCGGCAAGGTCACTGCTGCTAGGCTCAAGCGGCTGGGTGCGCAAACCTGCGCCGACCTGCGCAGCTGGAGCATGGTCGAATTGCAGCAACAGTTCGGCAAGTTCGGCGAACGCCTGTATCACCTGTGCCGTGGCATCGACGTGCGCGAGGTATGCCCGTCGCGTGAGCGCAAGTCGGTCAGCGTCGAGGAAACCTACGTCACCGACCTGCCGGACCTGGCTGCCTGCCGCGAGGCGCTGCCCGAATTGCTGCTGCGGTTGGCAGAGCGGATACAGCGCGCCAGGGCGGGGCACAGCATCAGCAAGCTGTTCATCAAGATCCGCTTCGACGATTTCCAGCGCACCACGGCCGAATGCAGCGCCAGCATGCTGGATGACGAGACCTTCCATCGTTTGCTGGAAACCGCTTATCAGCGCCGCGCGCGTCCGGTGCGGCTGCTTGGCGCAGGAATCGGCGTAGCCGAGGCGCGCGACCAACAATCAGGCCTGTTGCACGAACAAACAGGCTTGTTCGACCAGCAAGGCTAGCGTTTTTCATCAGCCTGAAAGCGCCTGTAGTCGCCGGCCTTCTGTAGAATGGCCGCTTTTTGCGCGACACCCTATGTGGTTCAAGAACCTGCAGATCTACCGTCTTCCCGCCCCCTGGCCCGTCACTGCTGACCAGCTGGAAGTGGCGCTCGCGCCACAATCCTTTGTTGCCACCGGCAGCCTGGAAATGCAGAGCATGGGCTGGGTAGCGCCCCGCCCGCACGGCAAACTGGTGCATGTCGTCGACCGCCAGTTGCTGCTTTTGCTCGGCCGCGAAAAGAAGTTGCTCCCCACGACCGTGATCAACCAGGTCGCCAAGGCCAAGGCAGTCGAGCTGGAAGAGCAGCAAGGCTTCAAGCCGGGCCGCAAGCAAATGAAGGAGCTGAAGGAACAGGTTGCCGATGAACTCCGTCCGCGCGCCTTCAGCATCTACAGCAGCACCTTTGTCTGGATCGATCCGGTACGCGGCTGGCTGGTGGTCGATGCCGGCAGCGCCGCCAAGGCGGAGGATGTCCTGAAGCTGCTGATAAAGGCGGTCGACAAATTGCCACTCGAGACGCTGCATGTCGCGCGTTCGCCGCGTACGGCCATGACCGACTGGCTTGCCGCCGATGATGGGCCCGGCGGATTCACCGTCGACCAGGACACGGAATTGCAGGCCACCGGCGATAGCAAGGCCACCGTGCGTTATGTGCGCCACACGATCGACCCGGATGACGTGCGCCGTCATATCGCAGCAGGCAAGCAATGCACCCGGTTGGCGATGACCTGGGCCGACCGCGTCTCGTTCGTGCTGACCGAGTCGCTTGCGATCAAGCGGGTGACGCCGCTGGACGTGCTGAAGGAAAGCAGCGATGTGTCGTCGAAGGATGAAGACGAACGTTTCGATGGCGATTTCGCGCTGATGACCGGCGAGCTGTCGAAGATGATTGCCGATCTGGTCGAAGCGCTGGGTGGCGAAGAGAACGCGCTGCGCGCAGCCGCTGCATGATCTGAAATTTTGATTCGCCGCCTATGGCAAAATCAAACAACTTCATGTAGACTTGCGCCCCTTGAGTCTCATGTCGCAACGAGGCCGTGGAGTGGTAGTTCAGTTGGTTAGAATACCGGCCTGTCACGCCGGGGGTCGCGGGTTCGAGTCCCGTCCACTCCGCCAAAGTATTATTGCAAATGCCCGCGCAAGCGGGCATTTGCATTTTCGGGCCTTGAGAAGGGCCTTTGTGTGGCTTTCTGGCCTGGCTTCCTTGTGTGGCTTCCTCGTGCGCCCAGTGCTGCAACCGCCCATCCCTTGATCTGCCGCACCTGTTGCGTTTGTAAGCAGTCGAAAAAATGGAGAGATGGAAACCATGGCGGGATTACAATCCGCTCGTTTCCGCTGCCGGGTGGTGCCATGAAAAAACTCACGATTGTCTTGCTCGCGCTGCTCGGCGCAGCGTGCTCAGCGCCACCCCCGCCTGCGCCGCAGGCGTCAAGCCCCGTCCCCTTGCCGCCACCGGAGTCCGTGGCAAGCACGCCCGATGCCGCATCCCCTGCAAAGTCCGCTGCAAATCGCGCGGCAAACGCCCTTGACGCCTACAAGGTCGACCTCGCCCAGCGCATTTCGCAAGTCAATTCGGCCAAGGTGTATGAAGGGCGTCCGCAGGCGCTGCTGCGCTCGGTCGTCGTGGTCCGCTACAGCATAGACAGCGAAGGCAAGCTCATGCGCAGCGAGATACTGCGCTCGAATCGAGATTCCCGCACCGAAGCGACGGCGCTGGCCTCGCTGAAGGTCGCCGCCCCCTTCCCGAAGCCGGCGCGGCACCTGCTGCGCAACGGACGTGTGGACATCGCCGAAAGCTGGCTGTTCAACAGCGACGGTCGTTTTCAGTTGCGCTCGATCGCGCAAGCGCAACTGAGCGAATGAGGCCGGCATGAGCGCTAGCGTACTCACGGTCGCCATTGTCAGTGCTTTTCTTCTCCCGCCCCTGAACCTGCTGCTGCTCGCGATCCTGGGTGGCGGGTTGCTGCTGACCCGATGGCGAAGCATGGGACGAATGCTGATCGCACTGTCACTGGTGTTGCTGGCCCTGCTGTCGACACCGTTCTCGGCTGCCTGGCTCGTGAATACGCTGGAGGCCGAGTCGCCGCCCCTGCTCGCGCCGCGCGAGGCCAATGCGCACGCCATCGTCGTGCTCGGCGGTGGCCGCATCCCGAACGCACTGGAATTTGGCGGCAAGGACCAGCCGAGCGCGATCGCGCTGGCGCGCCTGCGTTACGGCGCATGGCTGCATCAACAGACCGGCCTGCCGATACTCGTCACCGGCGGCAGCCCGGATGGACGCGAGGAACCGGAGGCGGCCCTGATGAGCCGCGCGCTGCGCGACAGCTTCAAGGTGCCGGTGCGCTGGGAAGAAGGGCGCTCGGACAACACTGCGGAAAACGCATCGAACAGCGCCGCAGTACTGAAGCAGGCGGGTGTGAAGCACATCTTGCTGGTGACCGATGCGATGCACATGCCGCGCGCGCGCCGCATTTTCTCGGCTGCCGGCCTCGACGTCGTTCCTGCACCCACCAGTTTCAGCAACAATCCGCCAGTGCTCACTCCGCTTCAGCTCCTGCCGCAGTCCGGCACCCTCGAGCGCAGCCGCTATGCGATGCATGAATGGATAGGCATGCTGTGGTACCGCATGCGATATCAGCACATTGATACGAGTGGAAAAACAAGCCGCGCCGATTAGCGATTACTTTGCTCGTAGTGCGCCCGTAACCAGTCGGTAATTCGCCCGTCATCAAGGCGATTAACAAGCGCTTCGCCTGTCTATCGGACGGTATTTTCTGTTTTGCGCAAGGGTGTTGCGCGAAAAACAAACAGCCCGAATGCGCTGTGGATGTAGCGTATCGATCATGGTTAAATAAGCTCCCCTTCACGTTCCCATAAAGCAAATCGTGCGTTTCAAGAACCTTCTGGCTGGACTTATTTCTGTCGTCGCGGGATTCGCGTCTTACGCTGCCCATGCTGACGTCGTCATCGCGCAATCCGCGCCGCTGAGTGGCGAGGCCGCCGAGGTGGGCCGCGGCCTTTCGCTCGGCGCGCGCATCTACTTCGAACACATCAATGCGACGGAGGGCGGCGTCAACGGCCACAAGATCATTCACCTGGTCAAGGACGACGGCTACAAGATCGAAGCGACCGTCAGCAACACGAAGGAATTCATCGCCGATCCCAAGGTGATTGCGCTGACAAGCTATTACGGCACCGACAATGTTTCGGAAATGTTCAAGCAGAGCCTGTTCGACAATACGCCACTGGCATTGGTTGGCGCATCTACCGGTGCCCGGCTGCTGCGCGAGCCGCACAATCCAGCCATCTTCCATCTGCGGGCCAGCTATGCCGACGAGATTGACGCGATCGTGCGTCACGTCGCCGGCCTCGGCACCAAGCGCATTGCGGTGTTCTACGAAGATAATCCGTTCGGCGATGCCGGCGTGCGCGCGTTGGAAGATGCCGCGAAAAAGCGCAATATCGCTGTTGCTGCACGGGTTTCCTACGAGCCCTACACGACCAAGGTCGATACGGCGGTAAAGGACGTGATCGCTGCCGATCCGGACACGGTCGTCATGGTCGCGCTCACCGCGCCGGCCGCGCAGTTCGTCAAGCAGTACCGCGCGGCCGGTGGCCGCGGCTTCCTGTTCAACATCTCGACGGCCAACGTCGAAGGCATGACCAAGGCTATCGGCGCATCGGTGGCACAGGGGGTTGGCATTTCGCAGGTCTTTCCCTTCCCGTACAGTGCCACGCTGCCGCTGGTCTCGGAATACCAGGCACTGATGACCCGCTACGCCAAGGGGACGCCGTACTCCTATCCGTCGATGGAAGGTTTCATGAACGCCAGGGTCCTGGTGGCAGCGCTGCGCAAAGCAGGCAAGTCGCCCGGCAGGGCCTCGGTGCGGCAGGCGCTGGAGGGACTCGGGCAGATGAACATGGGTGGCTATCCGGTCGCTTTCTCGGCCAGTAATCATGTCGGCTCGCGCTTCGTGGAATTGACGGTGGTCAGCAAGAGCGGTGCACTGGTGCGTTGAGGATTGAGGTGATTGAGGGCGAGGGACGAGGAGGGCAATTGTCAACCGCGCACTTGTTTTCACGCAAAGTGTCCGCAGTTACAATAGACAGTGCCTTGTTGCGCTCAAGTTAATGCAGTTGTCGGCAAACAAGACGCTCTCCGCAGTCCGTCCATAAGCAAAACCAACAGAATCAGGAGAATTCCCATGGTCCAATCCCAACTCAAGACTGTCCGCAACGACTTCGGCACCTTGCTGCGCGACGCGCAGGATCTGTTTCGCGAAGCGACATCGGCCACCGGCGCCAAGGCAGACGACCTGCGCGCGAGGGGCATGGCGCTGCTCGACGAGGCCGGCGGCAAGGCCAAGGAATTGCAGGCCGCCGCGATCGAAGCCGGCAAGGAACTCGCTGATTCGGCAGACGGTTACGTACGCAAGAACCCATGGCAGGCAGTAGCAGTAGCGGCTGGCGCAGGCCTGCTGATCGGCGTGCTGATTGCCCGCAAATAAGCGGCGTCCAATCAAATGGATGACCGCACCGGGCAGCAGCCCGGCCTGTTTGCCAGTGTGTCCGGCCTGGCCCGTAATGCCATAGGGCTGGTCATCAGCCGCATCGAGCTGGCCGCGGTCGAATTGGGCGAGGTGCGCGGCCAGTTGCTGAAACTGCTGCTGGTCGGCGCGCTGGGCGTGCTTGCGGTCTGGTTCGCGCTGGCTTACTGGTCCTTGCTGATCGTCATGCTGGCGTGGCCGAAAATGGGGTGGACCATACTCGCAGTGCTGGGCGCAGTGTTCACGCTCGCGGCCTTGCTGTTGTTCAGGCGCGCGCAGTCCATGCTGCGCGAGGACAAGCTGTCGATGCCGGCCACCATGGCCGAGTTGCGCAGCGACCGGGATGCGCTGCTATGAAGAACGACCTGCAATTGCCGGCAGGCCAGCGAAAAAAGCTTCTCCTCTTGCAGGGCCAGATGTTCCGTCTGGGCGTGATCGAGGCAAAGCAAACACTCGCTGCCAACCTCCATGCAGAGGCACTGGTCAAAAGCGCAGTCTCGCATCTGGTGGACGGTGGCACCGAAGCCGCGCGTCAGCTGTTCACCCTCGACGCCCTTCTGGACGGTAGGCTGGGCATGTTCTTGCCAGTGTTGGCGAGCAGCGCCGGTTTCCTGTCACGACGGCATCTGCTCAAGCCGGCGGCGATTATCGCTGCACTCGGCGCTACCGGATATTTGGGCTGGCGTATCGTCACGCAGCGCCAGAACAAAGTCCGGGAGCAGTCCTCCGACGAGTTTTCCGGAGAGCAGGGCCAGCCGTCCTGGCGGAAGTGATAGTGCGCTTCGTCCCGGCTTCCGAACTTCGCTTCCCGCAGCAAGTCTCAAATGCACATGCCAGATTCACAACGACACCCAACACCCCCCGGAGGATTCCCATGCGCAAAACTATTGTATTAACCCTCGTTGCTGCGAGCTTGGCGACGGGCTGCGCGAACATGGATGAGAAACAGCGCGGCACCGCTATCGGCGCCGGCGTAGGTGCTGGCATTGGTGCCGTGCTCGGCGCCACAACCGGCGGCGGTGGTGGTGGCAGGGCCGCAACCGGCGCAGTGCTTGGCGGTGCGGCCGGCGCGGTTGCCGGCAACATCTGGTCCAGTCGGATGGAGAAGCAGAAGCAGCAGATGCAGCAGGCCACGCAGGGTACCGGCGTGCAGGTTACCCAGACCCAGGACAATCGGCTGAAAGTGGAGATCCCGAGCGATATCTCGTTCGACTCGGGCCGCGCGGACGTCAAGCCGAACTTCCGGCCCGTGCTCGACAAGTTCGCCACCACGCTGGTCGAGAATACCGGCACCCGCATCACCATTGTCGGGCATACCGACAGTAGCGGCAGCGACGCCATCAATGATCCATTGTCAGTCAACCGTGCAGCGCGTACCCGCGACTATCTGGTCACCCGCGGCGTGGCATCCAACCGCTTCGCGATCGACGGACGTGGGTCGCATGAGCCGCTGGTTGCCAACGACACTGAAGCCAATCGCGCCCGTAACCGGCGTGTCGAAATTTTCGTGGCAGAGCAGCAGGCTACTGCGCAGGGTTCGCAGCAGCGGTAAGTCTGCCGGCTGCGGCAAGGTCTCACAGCTACGCGTTCGGGTGTGCCGCTTGCATGCTGCTGCCCGACCGTAGCGCCAGCAATCCCAGGTTCTTCAATCACTGCCTTGGCCGGGCAGCAGATCTTCCTGTATCAATCTGCATATTAAAATGTGCAGATTAAAAAAATGCACAATAAGATGTGCGCATTTCGTTTGCATGCCGGCCATTTTGCTGTCTATACTGTGCAAATCATGAAATGCACAGTTGAATAAGCATGGCTACCCTGCGCGACATTGGTTCAAAGATTAAGACGGCGCGCCAGCGGCAGCAACTGACGCTGTTGGCGCTTGCGGAAAAAAGTCACGTGCACCGCAACACCTTGTCGGCCCTCGAGCAAGGAGTGGGCAATGTCGAGCTCAATACCCTGCTCGCGCTATGCGAGCAGCTTGGCCTGGATGTCGTGCTCGTCCCCAGGCACACCACTTCCTACCTTGAGCCGGCCGGCGAGTCGGCGCAGTTGACCGGCCTGCAGAAACGGCTGGCCAGCCGGCTGGCGGCGGCCGGTGCCGGGCAGGGCGCGTCCAGCACACCGCTGATGGTGATGGACGAGCCAGCCAGCACGACCGGGCTGCAGCGGCGCATTGCCGGCAGGCTGGCGCGAGCGAAGACTGCCAAATAAATGAGCCAACTGCGCGCGCTGCGGATCAAGCTCGGCCACACCGATGTCGGCACCTTGTTCGACCTGGAAGATGGCCGTGTCTATTTCCAGTTCGATGAAGAGTATGCCCTCGATCCTTCGCGCCCCACCCTTGCGGTGCTCTTGCTGGGCGAGTCCGAAGAGGAAACCCGCGCGCAGCTCGTCAACCCGCCCGACCACGTCAGGTTCGGCGGCGGCAAGCGCCGGCTTCCGGTGTTTTTCCGGAACCTGCTTCCTGAAGGTGTATTGCGCAAGCAACTCATTGCCGACGCTGGCATCGAAGCCGACGATGAAATGAGCCTGCTTTCATACTGTGGAGAGGATCTGCCCGGTGATGTGTGGGCGCTGCCCGAGAAGCTGGACGACGCCAGGATGGGACGGCTTCTGACGCAGGGCCAGGACAGCTTCGAATACAGTTCGCATCAGCTTCCGACTCCGCAGGCGGTTTCGCTCTCTGGTGTGCAGCCAAAGGTAGACCTGGTCCAGGAGCCGGGCGGGCGCTACGTGATGCGCTCGAAGGCTGCGGCAGATGGCGCGCACTTCATTGCCAAGCTGCCAGCGTCCGACTACCAGGGCTTGCCTGAAGTGGAGCACACCTCGTTGCTGCTGGCAGCGGCAGCGGGTGTCAGGGTTTGCGAAGCGGCCCTGATGCCGCTGCACCAGATCGCAGACAAGCTGCCATTTACCCTGCGCGACGACGCCCGCAACTTCCTGCTGGTGCGCCGCTTCGACCGCGATGCCCCGACTGCAACCGGCCGCCTCCACATGGAAGATTTCGCGCAGGCGCTGGGCTTGTCCCCTGAGGACAAGTACCAAGGGGATTACGCCTCCATCGGACTGGTCCTTCTCGATGCATCTGCAAGCGGCCATGCCGACGTGCTCGAGCTGCTACGCCGCGTGAAAGTCAACGAATTGCTGGGCAACTACGACGCCCACACCAAGAACTTCAGCCTGTTGTACGGCGTCGATGGCCGGCCCCGGCTCTCGCCTGCTTACGACATCGTGGCCTATGGCGCCTACATGGACGGCAAAGGCCATGCCTTGCGATTCCTGCCGGATGAATCCGGAAAGCAGATGCTTGCACCCGGCACGGTGCGCAAGCTCGCCAATATCTGGGAATTGCCGGAAATCGAGATGACCGCTGTATTGAGGGATACCGTCAACCGCGCCATGCGCACGTGGCCGTCGCTGATCAGTGAATCGGTGCTGAGCGAAGGCCAGAAAAACCGCTTGCTCGCCCACCTCGAAAACCATCCCGACGCCAAGGCATGGCGCCGGAGGAACAGGGCGGTCCAGCCCGGTTGAGCGCCGCCAGCCATGTTTGTTGCAGCTGGCCCCGCTCCCCTGCGGGAATAAAAAAAGCCGGCTCGAAAGCCGGCTTTTCTCTGTATGCAGACTACTTACTTCGCTGCGGCAGTCATGTAGTCGACTGCAGCCTTGACTTCATCGTCCGAAGCAGCGGAGCCGCCTTTGGCAGGCATCATGCCCGCTTTGCCCTGGAAGCCCTTGATTGCGTGCTCGTACAGGATGGCATTGCCCTGCTTGACGCGGGGCGCCCAAGCGGCCTTGTCACCAAGCTTTGGAGCACCGGCTACACCTGCGGTGTGGCAGGCCATGCAGGCAGTGTCATACACTTTCTTGCCGTCTGCGGCTGCGGTTTTGGCTGGTGCCGGTGCCGCTGCGGCAGCCGGAGCCGTTGCAGCGGCAGCAGGAGTCGCCGCTGCAGGAGCGGAAGCCGCAGCCGCAGCCGGCGCAGCTTTCACTTCAGGTTCCTTGAACTTGGCGCCCGACTGGTTGGCCATGAATACGACGGCACGGGCAACTTCCACATCGTCGAGATCCGGATTGCCGCCTTTTGCAGGCATGCCGCGCAGGCCTGCAATCGCGTTCTTCAGGACGGTGTCGTAACCCTGTGCGATACGCGCCGACCAAGCGCCTGCATCACCCGTTTTCGGTGCGCCGGCAGCGCCGGTAGCGTGGCAGGCCAGGCAAACCGCCTTGTAGACTTCTTCGCCGCCCTGCAGCACTTTCGGGCCGCTGGCATCTTTCAGCGTGAAGCCACGGTCAGCAACCGGCGCAATGCGCGCGGCGATCCCTTCGGTGGTCTGGCCGCTCGAACCGGCGCCGACCTTGGAATCGCTGGCCACGTACTGCACCAGCAGGATGATGGCGATGATCGGAACGATAAATCCCGCCAGGACCGCAGCAATGAGCTGCTTGGGCGTTTTAATCGCGGATTGATGCTCGTCGTGTGCGTCGCTCATTGTTCCCTCAGACTATTTTCGAAATCGTGTCGTGTCGCGGACCGTCCCCGGAGCCGGGAAGGGTTACATGGCCGCAACATCGCAAACCTTTGATTATAGTCGCAAGGCCGGGGATTTGGCACCAAAAACGGTCTTTCCGTGGACTATCACCCCGAAAACCGGTATCCTGCAGTCCTCTTCAGCAGTACCCCGAAGTTCCCCTCATGCGGCTGTAGCTCAGTGGATAGAGTATTGGCCTCCGAAGCCAAGGGTCGCTGGTTCGATTCCAGCCAGCCGCACCATTGAAATCAAAGACTTAGCAGACGGTTTTAGGCAGTTTTGTTTTCCGACTTCAAGCCTGTGCTACCCCTGTGCTACCGGAAGGGGATTCTGACGCCCGGATTGGACACACGAACAAATTCAATAAGGCAAGAGGCCGCTACTTCGGTGGCGCTTTAGTCATCCCCTAGACCAGTGGGGGCTTGCCGAATAAATTGGTCACTCTAGGCCCCGCACTCACCTGTGGGGCTTTTTCTTGGACGTCTGAAAGGTCTCTCCTGCAAGTACGCGTAGCTCATCAGCCCGGTTCCCTCGATTAAGCAGTTTGGTAGTCATGACTGTCGATGCTGAGCTAGAGCGGCCATTCTTCTCGCAGCAGCGCCAGCGACGCCCGCAATTCTTTAATATTGCCAATAACAGCCGATAGACCCTCTATCGTGAATCGCACTTCATTTTGGTGAAGTGACGTCGGAACGCCGGCGACATTGACGATCTCGTGGCTCTTTGGGTCGACACCCCATCTTCCATGGGCGAAGCGGTTGCGCAAACGACGCATGTCGTCGGCGCGAGCCAACCAGTCGCCGTAAGCTCGCCAAGCTGACGAGTCGGGGGCAGTGTACTGGTCAACCAATTGGCGAAGCAAGTCGAGCTTATCGCCGAACGAAGAGTTGTTCACTTGGCCCGTAAGCACGTCCATACGCTGGCCGCTGCACGCCCAGACTACACAAAGGGCGACGTCCATCTCGAATTTGCCGAACTCGAACAGGATCCGACCCAATTGCTCCGCCCCAGCCGCTTCCACTGCTTCCCTCGCGCTCCTGATTTCACAGCTTGGTTGCGGTTGCATTGAGTCCTTACTCACCTTAGATTGCTTGTTGCCGATGGCGTGTGTGGCAAGCGAAAAAACCGAAATGGAAGCCTTGCTTCCAGCCATCCCGATCTCAGACGGAGCAGCCTCTGCCGACCATTGTGCCCAAGGCGGTCAAAATTAACTAGAATGAATCTTTCTGGTAAGCATCACGAAACAACCCCCGAAGCAGCTAAGGCTTTTCCAGCTGGCCGACCCCGGCCCCTCCGCGCCAGTCCCACGCTCGTACTCGTGGCCATCGCGCTCCGGGGCGATTGATGAGGTTGGCCGATTAAATAGCAGCACCGAATCATCGAAAGAAGAAATCCCGAAATGGCACTGAAGAAATCGGAACTCTATTCCTCCCTGTGGGCATCATGCGACGAACTACGGGGTGGAATGGACGCCAGCCAGTACAAGGATTACGTCCTCGTCTTGCTGTTTGTGAAGTACATCAGTGATAAATTCGCTGGTCAGCCATACGCACCCATCTCAATTCCCCAAGGGGCAAGCTTTGCCGATATGGTGGCGCTCAAGGGCACATCGGATATTGGCAACCAGATCAACACCAAGATTCTTGGCCCACTGGCGCTTGCCAACAAATTGTCGGACATGCCCGACTTCAATGACCCAGCCAAGCTGGGCGATGGTAAAGAAAAGGTCGACCGCCTCACCAACCTGATTGCGATTTTTGAAAACCCGGCACTGGACTTCTCACAGAATCGCGCGGACGGCGATGACCTGCTTGGTGATGCCTACGAATACTTGATGCGTCACTTCGCCACAGAAAGTGGCAAGAGCAAGGGACAGTTTTACACCCCCGCGGAAGTTAGCCGTATCTTGGCGCAGGTGCTGGGAATCCGCAATGCACAGACAACCAACAACACAACTGTCTACGACCCTACCTGCGGCTCCGGCTCTCTGCTCCTGAAAATCGGCGAAGAGGCGCATCGCGGCAAGGACGTGAAGGTCACGCTCTACGGGCAAGAGAAAGATAATGCCACCGCGGGCCTGGCACGCATGAACATGATCCTGCACGACTACGCAACGGCAGAAATCAAGCAGGGCAACACCCTAGCCAACCCGCTTTTCACCGACGGCAAAAATGGCGAGGGCCTCAAGACCTTTGACTACGTCGTCGCCAATCCCCCGTTTAGTGACAAACGCTGGAGTACGGGTCTGAACCCTGGCGAGGATCCCTATGGTCGATTTGATGGCTATGGCATCCCCCCAGGCAAACAGGGCGACTATGCTTACCTGCTGCACATCCTGCGCTCTATCAAATCCACCGGCAAAGGCGCGTGCATCTTGCCGCACGGTGTACTCTTTCGGGGTAACGCCGAAGGCGCAATTCGCAAGAACCTGATCCAGCGCGGCGTCATCAAGGGCATCATTGGCTTACCTGCCAACCTCTTCTACGGCACAGGCATCCCCGCGTGCATCATCGTTCTGGACAAAGAAGGCGCAAATGCCCGCAAGGGTATCTTCATGGTCGATGCGTCCAAGGGTTTTCGCAAAGACGGCCCCAAAAATCGCCTGCGTGATCAAGACATCCACCGAATCGTGGATAGCTTCACGCGACAGGTAGAAATTCCCGGCTATGCCCGCATGGTGCCGGTGGCCGAGATCAGCGACGCCAGGAACGACTACAACCTCAACCTGCCACGGTATATCGACAGCACTGAGCCTGAAGACCTACAAGACATCGAAGGCCACCTGCGTGGCGGCATCCCCAATCGAGACCTTGATGCACTTCAGCGCTACTGGGAAGTCCTTCCCGCTGTGCGTGCTGCACTGTTCAAGGAAAGCCGTCCGCGGTATAGCGAATTGCGGATTCCTGCTGCCGACATCAAGCCAACGATCTTCGCCCACGAGGAGTTCACCGCATTCAACGCCAAGGCCACGCAGCTTTTCGACAAGTGGAGGGCAGTCAATACCCCACTCTTGAAAGGATTGAACCAGGACAGTCACCCAAAGGCGCTGATCGAAACCGTAGCCGAGTCACTGCTCGTCAAATTTGAACATGCGCCCCTGCTAGATGCCTACGACGTTTATCAGCACTTGATGGATTACTGGAGCGAGACCATCCAAGATGACTGTTACCTGATTGTCGCCGATGGCTGGGTCGAAGCCGCGCAACCCCGACTCATCGTGGACGACAAGGCCAGAAAAACAAAGGCCAAGCCTGATTTTGTTGTCGGCAAAAAGAAATACGCCGCTGAGCTTGTCCCGCCAGGTCTCGTCATCGCCCGCTACTACGCAAAAGAACAAACAGCCATCGAGACGATGGAGGCGGAACTTGCTGGGCTAGTGCAGCAGTTGGAAGAAATGGCCGAGGAGCATGGTGGTGAAGGCGGGTTGTTTGAAGATGCTAAGAACGACAAGGACAAACTCACCAAAGCATCGATCGCCGCAAGGCTGAAAGAAATCAAGGGCGACAAGGAACTAGTTGATGAACGCCAAGGCTTGCAAACCTACCTTGGCCTTATTGACATAGAGGCGGATACCAGCAGCAGAATCAAAGCGGCACAAGATGCGCTGATTACCAAGGTCGCAGCCAAATATGGGCAGCTCACTGAAGATGAAGTCAAAACGCTTGTGGTGGACGACAAGTGGATCGGCACGTTGGCGGCTGAGGTGCAAGGTGAACTGGATCGTGTGTCGCAGACCTTGACGGGGCGCATTCGTGAGCTGGCTGAACGCTATGCGATACCGCTGCCGCGAATAAATGATGAAGTGGAAGTGCTTTCAACTCGCGTGGACGAGCATCTAGAGAAAATGGGGATCGCGTGGAAGTGACGCCAGGTTACAAACTTACCGAGGCTGGGATAATTCCTGAGAATTGGGATGTGAGGCTACTAGAAGATCTCGGACGTGTCGTGAGGGGAGGTTCACCAAGGCCAGCAGGTGACTCAAGATATTTCGGAGGCAGCTTTATTCGTTGGCTAACCGTCGCTGCTCTTACAAACATCGAAGATCATCAAATATATGTTACGGAAACCGCGGGATTCCTTACGGAAGAAGGCTCGAAGCATAGCCGCACATTAACCAAAGGAACGATGATAATCGCAAACAGCGGCGCGACTCTCGGTGTTGCCAAGATTCTTGGCACAACCTGTTGTGCGAATGACGGTATTGCAGCCATAACTGGTCAGCGGATCGGAGACAAGGAGTTTGTTTGCCAATACTTCAACACGAAGACGAAGTATTTGCGCGAAGTCGTTGCAACAGGCAACGGGCAACCAAATCTCAATACTGAGTTGATTAGGAAGATAGCGATACCGTTCCCGCCGATTTACGAACAACGTGCCATCGCCGCCGCCCTATCAGACGTCGATGTCCTGCTCGATTCACTGGATCGACTGATCGCCAAGAAGCGCAACATCAAACAGGCCGCCATGCAGCAGCTCCTCACCGGACAGACACGCCTGCCGGGTTTTAGTGGGGAGTGGGAGGTGGTCAATATGGCCAAGCATGCCTCATTGAAAGCTCGAATCGGTTGGCAAGCATTGACTACTGCAGAATATTTGACTAGCGGCGCATATTACTTGGTTACTGGGACGGATTTTTTGAATGGCCAAGTTGATTGGTCGAGCTGTCATTTTGTTGATCAATGGCGCTATAGCCAAGACAGAAATATACAGCTTAGAAATGGTGATGTCCTGCTAACCAAAGACGGAACAATTGGAAAAGTCGGCTATGTTAAAAATTTGAATGGGCCGGCCACATTAAATAGTGGCGTATACGTAATAAGGCCATTGAATGAGTCTTTCAGTCCTCTATTCTTTTTTTATGTGTTGACTTCAAAGATATTTGATGACTTCCTTTCGAGGATAACTGCTGGCTCTACCATAAATCACTTGTATCAAAAGGATTTCGTCACGTTCGAATTTTTGGCTCCTGAGTTGATTGAACAAACCGCCATCGCCACCGTTCTCTCCGATATGGATGCCGAACTTGCTGCTCTCGAACAACGCCGTGACAAGTCCTATATCATCAAGCAAGGCATGATGCAAGAACTATTGACTGGAAGGATTCGCCTCGTATGAGCACCATTACTCCGTATTATCGTACCGTCAAGGATTTGCTGCAAAGTCAATCTTTTTCTATTGACGAGTACCAGCGCGAGTACAAGTGGGAGCGAGAAAATATTGAGGAACTGCTAATCGATCTCAGGGATAAATTTCTAAATTGCTATCAGTCCGGTCACAAAACGAGCGAGGTGAGTAAATACGAAGATTACTTCCTCGGTTCGATCATCATCAGCAAACGTAATGGCAAGAATTATTTGGTGGATGGTCAGCAGCGCGTAACTTCGCTAACTCTGTTATTGATCTATCTGCATAATGCTGCCAAGGTACAAGCATTGACCGTTGTCGGCAGTCTTGCACCGCTCATCTACTCCGCGCCATACGGCGACCCATTGTTTAATCTCAGTATCCCTGAGCGCTTGCCGGTCATCGAGGCCTTATTCCATTCCGCGCCATTCAATCCAGATGGCAAGGACGAATCCATCCAAACCATGTACGCCCGTTATCAGAACATTGTGCAGATGGATTTGGTCGGAGAATTGAATGATGCGTTACCGCATTTCATCTATTGGTTGTTAAACAAGGTCGGGTTGATCGAGATCGCTACGGATAACGACAATTACGCCTATGCAATATTTGAGACCATGAACGACCGTGGCAAGCCACTCAGCCCAGTCGATATGCTCAAAGCCTACCTCCTTGCACCTATTACAGAGGAAGGTAAACGGCGTAATGCTAATCAGGTATGGAAGAGCCAGGTACTGGAACTAATTTCATGGAATCACGCCAATGAACCGGAGCGCGACGCCAACTGCATCAAGGCTTGGTTCCGTGCACAATTCGCGGAAAGCATCCGTGAACGCAAGGCTGGTTCCACCGATAAAGATTGGGAATTGATTGGCTCGGTGTTCCATCGATGGGCGCGTGACAACCGCGTGCGCTTGCAGATCGGCGACGAGACAGAAAATCTTTCGCTGATAACGGAGCACTTTCCTTTTTTCGGCAAGGCCTATCGGAAAATACTCAGCGCTAGTCTCGCCTACACGCCTGGTCTTGAAGCTGTGTTCTACAACGCACATAATGAATTCACTTGGCAGAACACGGTGCTGCTTGCACCGCTTACCATCAAGGATGATGACAATACCGTCCAACGCAAGATGGCGGCTACGGCGACCTACCTTGACATCTGGTTGATGCGGCGCACAGTTAATTACATCCGAGTGGGGTATTCGAGCACTAGTTATGCGATGTACCTGCTGTGCAAGGAGATTCGGGAGAAACCGCTGCCTGAATTGGTCGCGATCCTGACCAACAAGCTGGCGGAAGATGACGTGACCTTTGAAGGCAGCGTAGCCAGAGGCCGTACTGGCATCGAGGGGCTTGGTCTCAATCAGTTCAGCCGCCGTTACATTTATCACCTTCTCGCCCGCATCACCACTTACGTTGAAGTAGGTTCAGGGAAACCTGACCTTTTCGATAAGTACGTTGATCGAGACACAAAAAACCCATGCGACATTGAACACATTTGGGCAGACGATTACGATCGCTACAAGCACGAATGCTCATCGCAACAAGAGTTTCAGGACTGGCGAAATCAAGTAGCTGGTTTGCTGCTCCTGCCTGCCGATGTAAACCGTAGTCTTCAGGACAAGCCATTCAATCTGAAGGCGCCCCACTACGCGAAGCAAAACCTGTATGCGGCGAGTCTCACCGCTGCTGCATATGAACACGAACCCCAATTCAAGCAGTTTCGTACGACCAAAGGCTTGTCGTTCAAACCGTATGAGAAATACGGCAAGGATCAGCAGTTGGAGCGCAGAGAAGTGGTTCGCCGATTGGTCAATCAGATTTGGTCGCCGGATCGACTCAAAGAGTTTCTGGCATGAGCACCATCGGTCAATCCGAACGCTCCACGCAGAACCGCGTCATCGCGCTATTTCGTGACGAGCTGGATTACCGCTACCTTGGCGACAAGGGTGACCAACACAACAGCAACATCGAAGAAGGCTTGCTCACCGCCTACCTAACTAATGCTGGCTATTCGTCTGCCCAGATCAGCCGCGCCCTGTATCTGCTCAAAACAGTAGCGAACAACCCCAACCGCAGCCTGTACGACAACAACAAAGCGATTTACAGCCTTTTGCGCTATGGCGTCGATTCGAAGGTCGATTCCAGCACGGCGGCAGACAACATCAAGCTGATCAACTGGGACGAGCCTGAGAAAAACGACTTCGCCATTGCTGAAGAAGTCACATTGCGGGGCAACCTGGAGCGCCGTCCTGATCTGGTTTTGTATATCAATGGCATCGCTCTAGGCGTGATTGAACTCAAGAATAGCCGCACCTCTATCGGCGATGGCATCCGGCAGCTACTCTCGAACCAGCAGAAAGACTTCAACGAATGGTTTTTCAGCACCGTGCAAATCGTGTTTGCAGGCAATGACTCAGAAGGTTTGCGCTACGGATCAATCAAAACGGAGGAGAAGTTCTTCCTGCAATGGAAAGAGGACGAGGCCGACAACAGCCGTTTCAAGCTCGATAAGTACCTTCTCAAGATGTGTCGTAAAGACCGTCTGCTCGAATTGATTCACGACTTCGTGCTGTTTGATGGTGGAGTAAAGAAGCTTCCTCGCGTACATCAGTACTTCGGCATCAAGGCAGCGCAAGCGCATGTTCATGCTTACAAGAGTGGCATCTTGTGGCACACCCAAGGCAGCGGTAAAAGCATCGTGATGGTGCTGCTGGCGAAATGGATTTTAGAGAACAAGTCCAACGCGCGCGTGCTGATCCTGACCGACAGGGATGAACTCGACAAGCAAATCGAAGGGGTTTTTCAGAACAGCGGCGAGATGATTTACCGTACCAGCAGCGGGCAAGACCTCATGTCGCAATTGGGACAAGCCAAGCCCCGTCTGCTGTGTTCATTGGTCCACAAATTCGGCAAGCGAGGGGTGGAGAACTTCGACGCATTCATCGAGGAACTGAAAAAGCAGCCCAGCCCAGCGGTGGGTGAGTTGTTTGTGTTTGTGGATGAGTGTCACCGCACCCAAAGCGGCAAGCTGCACAAGACCATGAAGGCGATGCTGCCAGGGGCTGTATTTATTGGCTTTACGGGTACGCCTCTTCTCAAAGAAGACAAGGCCACCAGCTTGGAAGTCTTTGGTGGCTACATTCATACCTACAAGTTCAACGAAGGCGTCGAAGACGGCGTGGTACTTGACCTTGTGTATGAAGCACGCGACATCGAGCAAAGCCTCGGTTCCCAGGACAAAATTGATGCTTGGTTTGAGGCAAAGACCAAGGGCCTGAATGACTGGCAGAAGGCAGCGTTGCGCGACCAGTGGGGCACGATGCAGAAGGTGCTCAGTTCCCGCTCACGTATGGATCGTGTGGTGGCTGACATTGTGTTTGATTTTGGCGTGAAGCCACGGCTAGCCAGCCACAGAGGCAACGCAATTTTGGTGGCCTCCAGTATTTTCGACGCTGGCAAGTATTTTGAGTTATTCCAGAAGACTGCATTCAAGGGCCAGTGCGCAGTTGTGACTTCTTACAATCCACAGGCGCAAAACGTGACGCTGGAGGAAACCGGCGCGAACACTGAAACCGAGAAGCAGTTCTTGTACAACACGTACACGGTGCTGCTTAAAGACGTCAACGCACAGCCTGGCAAAACCAAGACGGAGACCTACGAGGATCACGCCAAGGATTTGTTCAAAAACCAGCCTGCCAACATGCGGTTGCTAATTGTGGTGGACAAGTTGTTAACTGGGTTTGACTCGCCGCGCTGCACCTACCTTTACATCGACAAGTCGATGCAAGATCATGGCTTGTTTCAGGCTATCTGTCGCACCAACCGGCTCGATGGGGATGACAAGCCGTTTGGCTACATCGTCGATTACAAGGACCTGTTCAAAAAAGTTCAGGGCGCGATTGCCGTCTATACCTCGGAACTAGACAACAGTGATTCGGGCGGGGCCAATCCTGAAATTTTGTTGAAGGATCGGTTGGAGAAGGGACGTGAACGGCTAGAGGAAGCGCTGGAAGCAATGGCGCTGCTATGCGAGCCGGTACAGCCACCCAAGGGCGAGTTGGAGCACATTCACTACTTCTGTGGCAACACTGAAAATGCTGATGGTTTGAAATATACCGAGCCTCAGCGGGTGGCTCTGTATAAGTCTACGGTCACGTTGGTGCGGGCCTACGCAAACATTTCGGATGACCTGCCGCGGGCGGGGTATTCGGCACCGGCGATTGAACAAATTAAGCGGGACATTGATCGTTACCTGAAGCTTCGAGAGATCATTAGGCAGGCAAGCGGCGAGACCATCGATCTCAAGGCTTATGAGGCGGATATGCGGCACCTGATCGATACCTACATTGAAGCGTCCGGGCCGCGCCCGATTTCGGCCTTTGGCGAGACAGGCCTCCTGGACCTGATCGTCAAAAGTGGCATTGCGGATGCAATCAATAGCCTACCCAAGGGTATCAAAGACAGCCCTGGCGCGATTGCTGAGACGATTGCCAATAACGTGCGCAGCAAAATCATCAAAGAACATCTCAATGACCCGGTTTTTTACGACAAGATGTCGGTGCTGCTGGGCGAGATTCTGGAAAACCTGCGGGCCAAACAGATCGACTACGAGGAATTCCTGAGGCGAATTTCGGATGTGGCCAAGCGTGTGCAAGCTGGAACGGCGGAAGACATGCCCGTCGCGTTGAACACACCAGGCAAGCGGGCACTGTTTCACAACCTGAATAGCAACGAAGCTTTGGCTCTGCAAATTGACGCTACCGTCCGCCGGGTGCGGCCCAATGCTTTCAGGGGCAATCAGGCCAAAGAGAACGTCATCAAGGCGGCACTGCTGCCATTGCTTGGGAATGATCGAGCCGAGGTGGAGCGGATTTACCTGATCATTGCAGCCCAAACCGAATATTAATGAAGAATCAGATTCAAATCGGCGACCTCACATTGGAGGTTGTCCGCAAAGATATAAAGAACATTCATCTCAGTGTGCATCCACCGATTGGACGCGTCACGATTGCTGCACCTTCACACATGCGGCTTGACACCCTTCGCGTCTTCGCGATTGCCAAGCTTAGTTGGATACGTCGGCAGCAGTGCAAACTACTTAATCAAGATCGTGAACGGCCGCGCGAGTTCCTGAACAGAGAAAGCCATTATGTGTGGGGTGACCGCTATCTAATGACGGTCACGGAAGTTGAGGCGCCCCCGTGCATTCGATTAGTTCACAAGCGGATGTTTTTTCAGACGCGCCCTGGCTGGGATAGCGCACGGAAGCAAGAGCTGCTAGACGGTTGGTACCGTGAATTGATCAAGACAGCTGTCCCTGAGATATTGGCGACGTGGGAGAAGAAGATCGGTGTGAAGGTAAATCGATTCTTTGTGCAACGTATGAAAACCAAGTGGGGTAGTTGTAACCCGCTGGCCTGGACCATTCGGTTGAACACGGACCTCGCCAGGAAGCCGCGTGAATGCCTGGAGTACATCGTGGTTCATGAGCTGGTCCATATGCTGGAGCCGTCGCACAACGTTCGTTTCGTTGGTCTGATGGACCGGTTCATGCCCAAATGGCAGTCACATCGGCAGTTGTTGAATAGCCTTCCTGTGCGCCAAGAAAGTTGGGACTATTGATCGGATCACATCCTAGGCTAGGCAGCACTGCTTGATAAAGGCGTTTGCTGTACCTGTTCGTTTGCCAGCCGGTCAGCCATTCCGGTGCAGCAGCACAAGGTGTAAATGGACGAAGTTCGTCATAGCCTTAAAAAAATGGTGCAGTTTTTGCTAAAGTTCGCTGTCCGATTTTGATAACGAAGGACACGCCATGCGCGATCACCGAGCGCGACGGTTCACTTGGACATGCCGTTCCTGCATGAGGGCCGCCAAGTAGCACTTCGGTATACTGAACCGTTCCCTTTTGTAAGATCAGCCCTTCATTCCGATGGTTATGTGCTAATGTGAACTTCGAGAAACAGACCATATTTAGGAGGCGTCATTGAAATCTTTCTCCCGTCTGCTTATCGCCGCAGGCCTGATTTCAATTCCCCCCTGCGATGGCTCAATCTTGGAATCCGGTTCTGTTCGGTAGTAGTACAATTGTTGGCAGCAGCACTTTCTACGATAATGGCGTGACTGCGAACCAAGTCGGCAACTCGACCTCTTTCAGTAATGGCAATACAGCCATTCAGGTCGGGAATTCCACTTTCTTCAGCAATGGCAAGACCTGCTGCGCCAATCAATTGGTATCAGGCTGAGCCATGTTGTTGGGGAAGGCCACTTCACTGGCAAGTGATTTCGCTGGAACAAGGCTTAGTGCTTCGAAGTCTTTTTCGTGGTAACCACTAATCTCTCATCCTATATCGACAAACAGCAATGTTGCTAGCAACCTACGCGCCGTCTTGGATTCTTTAGGGGAATTAATGAAATTACTTTTGACAATCGTATTGTGTATCGCATTTCTAGCTTCATGCGGCAAGTCAGCAGAGGAGATCGCTTCTGAAAAAGCAGCTTCTGAGGCAGCGGCGCTAGAGAAAAAAATGGCACCCTACAAGGCTAAGTTAATCGAACGGCTCAAAGACCCGGACAGTGCTATGTTCAAAAGCCTACGCGTTGTTGAAGGTAAAGGCGGCGAAGCTTTATGCGGTGAAGTGAACGCAAAAAATTCCTATGGTGGCTATACAGGCTTTAACCGTTTTTTTGTTTCAACCAAGAAAATAAATCACAGCAATATGGACTTAGCCATCTTGAGGGAGAGCGACGAACTCGTTATATCGGAGTTGAAGAGAATGGCTTACGAAGACGTTGGATGCCAAGACTTGGTGAAGAAAAAGAAAGATTAACTGCGAATTTGCCGGCCGCATACGCCTCAATGCGTGCCATCTGGTTGGCCGTGGAGTACCGCTGGTAGTCGGTCGACATGTGGACGTACTGTGCAGCCGCCATTCGTGGATCATTTTGCTCGCTCATGTGGTCGCCTCATCGGTTGTTTGCGCCTAACGTTTCGTGCGAAATCGTCAATGATTGTTTGGCACAGAACCCCATGAGTAACAAAGCGAGCGTTTTGTATCCCTCCCGGCGAAAATTTTTCCTTTTATGATTGGAGCAGCCAAAATGAAGCTATTGACCGCAGCCGATGGAACTCGCGAATAGCCGCTTCGCTCGTCAGGTCATGAACGGACGCATATCGGACTCGATCAAATTATTGTCGATGCGCGCCCTCATCGTGGTAAGCCGATTCGCGGGGCGGGTCCTATACCAGCGCCGGGCGCGGCAAGCAATTCGGGTCTGCCATGTATGCGCGGATCGCCTCGGCAATGTGTTCGCGCCCAAGACTTATCCCACGGCTCGGATTAATCCATACTCCTTGTGTTGAGTTTGCTCATACACGGTGGATACGGCGGCCCAATCTGATCGACGACTTCAATCGGGAAGCGCTAAGGATCGACGTCGATTTCTCACTGCCATCAGAACGGGTCGTCCGCAGCCTGGACCAGATCATTGCCTGGCACGCTAGCTCAGGCGTGATCAATGCAAGCGGCGAAAATGGGGAATTACCGCTTGAGTGGGCGCGCTCGTGATGGAACATGGCCTCTACCTGACGGCGGGGCGCTGCCGTGGATGAAGGAGCCGGCTGCGGATGGTCTTGGGTAGACGCGAGGAGTGCGGGCGATCTCGCGCTGGACCTTGCGTACTCCCGCGGGATGCTCCCGATGACCGCCACCAGCGCCTTACAGCTCCGTCAAACGGTCAGGGAGTGACGGAATTTGGGGTGGCCAAGAGTTATGAGAATTGGCCGGCCAACGAGGAAATCAATGCAGATGGCTTCTGCCCCCATAAACTAGATTCTAATTGGTTTAATCGGGCCATTGTCGTTCGTCTGAACGCCAATGCTTGGCGCACCAGTATCGGTATCCCACTTGACCAAGACCCCATGAGGCAGTCCCACCAAGGCCGGAAGATTGAAGTGCATCAACAGCATAGACATAGGAGGTATGTCCGCGGTTGGATCGATTAAAAGCAATGCTACCAACGTTGGTGGAGCGTTCTGCCCGTTCTGTTGACCATAGTTAGCCGCCTGATGAACCTCAAGCATCCAAACACGCTTAGGCAGGTCCATCACCCGCAGATGCTCGCGTAACTCTGGCACCATTTTCTCTGTCGCCGCCCACTTTCGCAGTTTTCGTTTCTCGACCAAAAGCAAGCGCAATGCCAAGCCAGCAGTTAAGTCCTTGAGTTCGTTATCTGTTCTTATGCCTCTATCTTTGAACTCTCGAAATATGTCGGCAAGGTGCTCCAGTGCGACCTGGCTAGCCTCTTCGCCGCTCATAAATACGTCCGCGGGTAATAGCGGAATTGCGTAGGCTGCATGTTCAAACGCGTAGTCGTCGTCGTTCTTGTCCAGCAAAAGACGGTAAGGCCCAGTATTATCGTTGTGAATCAAGAACGATCGCGCCCAACTCACGGAGTGCGGGATCGATAATACGCAGCCACCTCCGACGTCCAAGCTGACGCATACTTGCGGGTTCGGCGTGACGTCCCAGTCGTGGCCAAGAGCAACTACCGCATGCCCCCCCGATGGCGGGAAAAGGATAAGTATCACGGGAATTTCGGACTCGATATATGCGTGTAGAACTCTCCGTGAATCGCCGAATTGTTCAGGCAGCATGGCCGAAGCCCCCTTGGTATGCCAATCGCCTAGAGGAACCATGTGAGGGGAATAGCCGGCTGCACGGATCGCTTCGATGATTTGAATATGGGTTAGTCCCTGGCGGTTAGGAAGCGTCCGCCCATTAACGAAATAGCGGGTAGCAGCGTCTGTGATCTGAGCTGGGTCGTAAGCGCGAGCACCCTCGCGTTTCCGCAACGTTCGTAATGCCATCCAAATTGATGCCTGCGCGCACGCTCCTACCGCGTTGTCCTGCTGCATAAAGGGAGTGCCGGTCACCGAAAACTCGACGCCGGCAAGGTTGACCGGGAAGCTGTCGCTGCACCGCACGTACTTCGGGAGCAGGTGGCTGGTTTTTAGGATCGTAGCGCCGACAGGACTTTTTACTACGGGTCGTAGGGTGAGAAAGCCAAGGAAGCTTTCTTTTGGTGCAAAATCGAGAAAGTTTAAGACTCCTCCGCCCGGTTCGGGCAGCGCCGAAAAAAAGTGGAGGCGGGTGCAAAATCTAGGGACGTCCACGAATTGCCGACTGTAGTAGGCGCTGAACTCTGCCAGAAAATCGGGATCTTGAACCTTTGTTTGCACTACGATCGTGACGGCCCCCGCGTCAAACGCGAATTTGCAGCAATTTTCCAGCGGCGTGACTCGGCCAGGGCCGACCTGCTTGGTCTCTCTCCGACTCAGCGCCCTTAAGGCCGCGTGGGCTGCGTCAGCGATTTCAGCCTCGCTTGTGACGGTAACCATGGTTAAACGTTCGGGCATAAAAAAAGCCGCCTGATGGCGGCCCCATAATGAGACACATTCTTAAAAAACGGTAATTGCTTTTGACTCTTCAAATGCACGTCGCTGGGAGGATCGAATCTTCTCGACCTTTGAATCGATCCGCTGTGACAGGCAGTCTCGGACCTCCTCCGCCTGCTTCTCCTGAAGTACGTGGGTCTTTGCGTTACCTTGCGCGGTTTCAAGCACGAACCAGCCAAGGGTGGTTTTCGTTTTCATTGTGCTTTCCATTGGAAAAAAGCCTAAGCGGCCGGTCAACACTATCTTTGAATGCTGCGCCATACACTGCGTTTTCTCATATCCAGTGCCTGTCTGCAGCCTAGCGGGATGGCCGCCTATTGTACGGGATGTACCCCTTAAGCGCCATCACAGATTGGCATTGATAGTTGATGTTAGGCACAAAATCGTCCAATTGCAATAACAGTTTCAGTTCTTCCAAATGCCTTGAGCTAGCGCCTAGCGTGGAGAAGTCGTGAGATCAATTCTGAAGGCCAGGACGGCCCCGAAAGCTTTCGCCGCTCCTCCCCTTGCCCAGGTAGGCCTTCACGGTGTGGAGGCCCTTGGCGGCTGCATAGGCCTCGATGCGGGCCATCTGGTTGGCAGTGGAGTGACTGCTTTGTTTGTGCCAGGCAAGGTCGGCCTGGATCTGCCCCAGGTTCCACCTGCCGCCACCATCCACGGTTCGACCGCAGCGGTCACGCTTCTCTGCATCCAATCCGCACCCCTGTATGGAACCGCGGAACTTCGCCTTAGTTCTAGGAACGGCTTTGACTACAATCCTCGTATTGGCGGATACCCTGCTCAACGAACGAAAGGAGTCACAAATGACTTATGCCGAAAAAATGCCCCCCACACTACGACTCAGCCGCCAAGAAGCCGCTCACTACCTTGGTGTCGCACCAGCAACGCTTGCGGTTTGGAGCTGCACCAAACGGTATGACCTTCCGTACGTCAAAGTAGGGCGCCGTGTTCAATATCGCCTGATAGACCTGGATCGCTTCCTCGAATCGAGAACGGTCCGATCTGAGACGCTGCAATAAGCAAGCCTGTTGACGCCCGCAACGACCTGCTTTCGTTGCAAGTCCAGATCATCGAAATCGACGATCACTGAAGTAGCTTAGACAACTGAACCTTGCGATCGGGGTGGTCAAGGCTCGCTGAAGAGCCATTCACCTACTGCAGAGGTGACTGCGGACGTGGGCAGGGAATGGGCCGCTCGCAGGAACCCAATGAATGGGCCGGACTCGCCGCTGGGGTCCGAGGAGCGTGTGGAGGGAAGCCTGCAAATTCGACTGCGACTGTACCGCATGACCAGTCGAGGAAAGCAATAGTCCTAGATATAAGTGTCGACGCTATAGGTACTCAGTCCTTCAATCCGAAAAATTCTGGCGTCATCCTTATAGAGGCAATGATGACCTTCACGTGAAGGTCATTTGCGTCCGGCACGTACCGGACCGCCCCCGGCTTCTCGTTACCTAACCATTCGAAAAACGCAGGCACCACTGCGGATGCACAGCCAAGAGCGCCACTTGGATTGCGCGGTACGAATCATCGGCTTGGCGCTGCCCATCCTGACCGTCCCTGAACGCCGCCGCAACCGACTCTGCATCCCGCTGGGCCGACGCCTTGCCTTCCTTCGGCTTTATGGTTACCTCTGCTTCCAGGAATGGCAATTCTTTGATGGACCCAAACAAAAGGTCACCAAAGATCCTGATCGACGTCACGTTGCAGGCATACGCGGGACTCACATTGACCAGTTCGATCTCCTCCATGATTTGAGCAACCAAACGCCGTGCGAGTGGCCGGTTCATTGGCGGCGGTATTGGCGCTGCCACAAGGCTTCTTGCCAGTTCGGTTGCGGCGCCCATCGACCACGTTTCATGGCCTGGACGTTGAGCGATGTACCCCAGACTCACCAATTCCGAGAACACCTCAGTGGCTCGCGAAGTGGTCAGATGTAGGCACTTCTCAATATCAATGGTGCCGATGAAACGATCCTCTGTTTCGAACACCCGACGAACCGCGAGTGTAGGCAGGCCGCACAGCAGGTCGGCGTTACTCAACAATTTCGCAACCATCAGGCCGCCACCAGAGCTATCAGGGAGTTCGCATCGATCACCGTTGGTCGCACGTCTCTTCCCTTGGTCAGATAACGGTACGAGTCGATCAACTCACGTTCGTTGGTCGTCAGGGCGTTATGTGGGTGCAGGGTGTCAAGCACCTTCAGGACATCGGGCATCGACTCTGACAAGGTAAGGCGGAACAGGTAGGCTGGATCAAGCGAAAGCGTTTCTGCCAAAAGCGGAATGAAGCTGACCGGCAGTTTGATGCTCCCGTTTTTGATCATGGCGAATATGTTCGCCCGATCACTGCCGATAGCCGAAGAAATTTCGGCATCGGGCTTGCCGCATTCGCTCTGTGCGGACGAGAGGATTTCGATAAGAGTTGGTGCTTGCTGTGATGGATTCATTTTGATTCTCCGAAGTTAAGTGAACTGGGTTGCGACAATGAGAATATAGCTGTCGGGTCACTTGAAACTACGGCAGAAAGCCCATACCCCAAGCGCAAAATACAGGCGGACGGATTGGATTAATGGTTTTGAGGTGCATGGACGGTAACGTATTGATTCCGTACGTATTATTTGTGGTTTCGCGCACATTATCGCTACCGCGAAGTGCCCGATATTTAGTCATTCTTATACGACGCACCCCCACATGGTTGGCGAGGCTTGTTGCCTAACCGCTGTACCTGTATGGAGGGGGCGGCTCACACGCCTCACGAACGCGTGCGCAACGGCGGCCCGCCGCCGTCTGCAGGTTTCGAGGGCAAGACACCCGTTACCGGGACTGGGGCCAAGAAGGCGCCGCAGGCGGCTTCGCTCTTTCCGGTAGCTAGGATGCATGCATTGATGCTGGCGCCGCAGGCGCCTAACCTTCGCCTGGTGATTCCGTTTTGAACTAAAGGTGTAGGCTTTCAGGCGCCGAAGGCGCCTAGCGCCGCAGGCGCTTGCTTTTGACCTTGGGCGCCGCAGGCGCCTAACCTCCGCGTTGAAGGAGCGGGTGGGCACTCAAATTTTTTCCAATAGTTTTTTAATACTTAGTTAAGTCTGTATGTCTGTATGTCTCTAAGTATTTAAGACCGTAATCCGATGCCGCTTCAGAAGCCAGTGGCTTGATTCAATGGAGAAATCTTCCGTACTGACCTATCCTTTCCACTATCCCCTTGGGCCACCGGCCTCTCGTCCCGGCAGCGATCCTTAAGGCCAAACACCCGGCATCGCCCCGAACGGCTCCGTCTCGGCCAGGTCACCGGCGCATTCATCGCCGGCGAGTCTGGTTTGCACTTGCAGCGCCCCGGCCGGTGCACGCGAAGAAAAGGCTACGGCAAGCGGGACAAATGCCGGTCCAATGACTCCAACGTTCGCCGCATGGCGCTGGTGTCGCGGGGCTTCTTACCCGTCATCAGCGCGACAAAATTAACGATTGCCAGGGGACTTTCACCGACGATCTGTCGCGCCTTCCAAGCGGATACCATTCCATCAATGGCCTCTGCAGACTGAGTAGGTCTCGATCTGCCTAACGCGAGTTTTAATGAGTTAAAAATGTGGATGGCACCCACGGTTCGGACCTGATCCCCGCACTTATCCCCAAACTGGATCAGCCGCCATTTCTTGCTAATCGCCACTTCTTGGATAGCGGCTAGTTCCCACTGTTGAAACTCCGATAGATGCAAATGCACCGCCTTTGCAGGCAAGCGCCATTCTTCACATGCAAACCGCGCTGCGGCTGCAAAGTCGAAGAAGATGCCTTTTCGAAACAGCGTGTGATAATTGTCCGGAAGAACATTTGGACACTCTTTTGAATGTGCTACCCAATGTGCATCGACGACCTGCCTGTCGCGGGAGGCATTGATTTCGTCCGGGTTTAGTGCAGTGAATGGGACAGGCACAAGCGGCCTAAATCGAGGTGCAAACTTCTGTCGCAGGTTCAGTTCAACATTAATTGAGCAGAGCGACTCGCGGATGATTGCGTAAGTGATGCGTCCGTCAATTACGGCGTCAACCAGTGTGCGAAGCTCCTCTGCCAAGTGGTCATCGGAAGAATTCTCAAAGGGCCGCCCGGCGAGGGGGAAAATATATGAGCGGCTACTGACCATAGGCGCCGCCGGAGTTGGGCTGATCGTCGACGGAGCCGACGGCGTCGTAACAACAGCTGAAATTGGTGCATTATTTTTTTTTGGTTCTGCAGCAAGCGGTTGGTTGAGCAGTTCGAGCTTTTTAGTTGCAATGGCTGAAGTAACGGGCACTTCATCTTCGTCGTTTAAATCATCAAGCAGCGCATCAATATCGTCATCTAGGTCAACCGGCCTAGGGCGCAACGCGGTCCTATTTTCGACACCTAGGAGTTCTGGGAAATTGCATTCTGAAAATGATCGGCATGTTCCACAAGACATCTCGACGGTCAGTGCTGTTGGATTCTGAAAACAGACAGGACGGATTCGTGGGCTGTGGCTCATTATTTTTCTCCTTCAGTTTGTCAAGGCACTGACGTTAACAACCGGAGATGGGCGAAAAAAGAGAAATGTAGGGGCAATTTGAATCTGTCGTATATTTGCCACGGCGCGCTGAGCCGCCTCGATTGAGTGGCGCGCGATTTGGGTGATTCAGAACAGATCCAGACGGTCGAAACCGGAGCCAATGGCAGCTGCCGCACAGGGCAGTCAATGGGTACGTGAGCGTGGGAACACAGTTGACTTTCTTGGAGCGCACAAGCAAGCCAAGTGGCTCCGCGCAGGACTCCATGGACCAGTTCTGCCCGGCTTTTCAAGTAAGGACTGATGCCCGGCTATGAACGCAACCCATATCGGAATGATGTTCACGTAGTCTTGAAGTGGCCTAGCCAGTCGCGGCAGCCTTCTCCAACATGGCAGCAGTAGCTCGCTCCATTGCTTCCATGACAGGATCATGTTGTAGGCGAGCGTATACGGCCGTGGCATCGGTGCTCTTGTGCCCCAGTGCTCTTCCGATGATTGCCAAGCTGGCCCCCGTCATTGCAGCCCAACTTCCCAGGGATCTGCGCAGGTCGTGAATTCGCAGGCCTGGCAGTTCGGCTTCCATCAAAAGCTTTTTCCAATGCTTGTTGGGGGCAGACATGTGGCCCGACTTGCTGACGGCCGGGAAGACGTACGGCCCGGCGGCTTGCTCTTTCCTGATCGCGAGTAGCGCCTTCGTTGCTGAAGTCAGAGGGATCGTCAGTGGCATGTCGTTCTTTGACTGCGCCCCGGGAATGGTCCACATGCCCGACCCAACATCTACATCTCCCCATCGCATCCCAAGCACGTTTTCCCTTCTAGCCCCCGTGAACAGCGCGAGGAACACGAAGTCCTTGAAGTCTTGGTGTTCGCTTTTGTTCAGCGCCGCCATGAAGCGCGGAAGTTCTTCGCTCGTCAGGAAACGTTCGCGGCTGTTCTCTTTGAACTTTTCCACGTTCGAGCAGGGATTGACTCCTGGATAGAATCCATGGGCGATCACCCAGTTGTACAGCGAGCGTAGAAGGACGAAGGCCTTGTTCGCCGTGCGCCCGCCGATCTTCTCCTTTAGCTGGATCATCATGCGGCGGATGTCGCCCTGCTCGATCGACGACAATTTGCGCTGCTCCCAATCTACCGCGCCCTTCGACTTGCATTTCTCCTTGCCGCGCGGCTTCTTCTGACCTGGCGGCACCTTCCCCAAATAGCGTGCAAAGTCATTTCGCATGTCTTCAGCGGTCTTCCGTCCATGAGGGACGAGGTGCTCGGTGAAGTACGTGTCAAACGCAGCGCGCAATGTCAATTCACCGCTTTGCTGGGTACGATTCAGTCGAGCCTCTTTTGCGGGGTCTACGCCGCGGTCAAGCGACGCATTGACCGCATCGGCCAGCCTTCGCGCCATCCGGACATTGAGTTCAGCGGAGGTGCCCACTAACGCCAGCAGGTCCGTCCCAGCAGGCACCTCTCTGGACTCTGGCATGGCAGGGTTGAAGCGACCCAGCGTGATCCTGGTCGGTTTCCCGTTGACCTTTCTGTAGACCTGAAACGACTTCGTCCCGCTAGCTTGGATGTCCAAAACCAGACCGCGCGTCTGCGCGTCGCCGCGGTATAGGCGCCCCTTGGCGGGTGAGGGTAAGGCAGCGAGGCTGGCCCGCGTGAAAATGAACTTGGTGGTTGGCATTCTTATCCTGTGCTACCGCTGTGCTACCCGAAAGAGCAATAGTAAGCGATCTGCGTTAATGTCCGGCAACTTCTAAAACAAAAAAAGCCAATAAAATCAATGATTTGTAATGTTGGTGAATAATGGTAAATGACCTGATCCGAGGCCTCCGAAGCCAAGGGTCGCTGGTTCGATTCCAGCCAGCCGCACCATTGAAATCCGACTTGTCAACCTGATTCCCCGAGCGGAGTCTCCCGTCAGGGCTGCGCCAGGCTTGCGCCTGCCGCCACCACGCCTTGGCCTGCAAGTGGTGAGATCAGTCCCGATTGCGTGAGGGACACCCGCGCCCGGACTTTGATTCACGTTAGCGCATCATTTTGTGCGTCAACGTACAGAGCGAATTTCCGCTTGCCCGTACCCTGCGTCGAATGATCTGCGAGCCAACCCGGTTTGCATCCTTCGCCGAAAGCAGTCCATCGTGAACATCACCCTCAGCCTTGTCCCTGTCGTGTCCATTTTCGCCGGGATCCTGATCCTGGTAATACCGCGCCTGCTGTCCACCATCGTTGCAGTCTATTTGATCGTGGTCGGCCTGGTCGGCCTGTTCGGCAGCGGCAGCCTGTTTCGGTGAAGCCGTCGCGCCGCAAGGCAATCGCGATTGCTGTCGGCGCGGCAATCATTGGCATCGCGGCGATTGCGCTGGTCGTGCTGCAGAATTTTGACTGGAACCGCGCCAGGCCGTGGCTGAATGCCCGCGCCAGTGAGGCGCTGGGCCGTCCATTTGCCATTACGGGCGACCTTTCGGTGACATGGTTGGGCGAGCACGGCGCGGGCCAGCAGAGCGAAGGCTGGCGGCGGATGATTCCGTGGCCGCATCTGGTGGCAAGAGACGTCCACATCGGCAATCCGCCGGCGCTGGACGCCGTTGTGCCTGTGGGCTCGTCCGTATCCGCGGCCAGCGACATGGCCACTATCGGTGAGCTGTCATTCTCACTGAATCCGTTTGCGCTGCTGGACAAGAAAATTGTCATTCCCGCTCTCGGCTTCGATGCGCCATCAGTCCATCTTGCACGCAACGCCAGCGGCATCAATAACTGGACTTTCCGCGCCAGCGACCAGCCGTCTCCATGGGGGCTGGAAATAAAGCTGATTCGCTTCAGCAAAGGCAGTATCCGGCTGGTGGATGCCATCAGTCGCGCTGACCTGACGATGGCGATCGACACGCTGGATGCCGACCCGATTTATGGAGTGGGGTGGAAGCTGCATGGACGCTTCAAGGGCGAGCCGGCCAGCGGGGAAGGCAAGGCGGGCGGTGTCCTGTCGCTGCAAAACCAGACCGCGCCGTATCCGATTCTCGCCAGTCTCAAGCTCGGGAAAACAGCGATCGACCTTGCCGGAACGCTGACCAAGCCGAGCAAGCTGGCAGCGCTGGACATGAAACTGAAGATTTCAGGCGTCAGCATGGCGCGGCTTGACGCCTTCACTGGACTGGTCCTGCCCGAAACACCGCCATTCACCACCGAGGGACACCTGATCGGTATCCTGGGCGCCGGCGGTGGCCACTGGACGTACAAGGACTTTCAGGGCAAGGTCGGCAGCAGCGATATCAGGGGCACACTCGACTACCAGTCCGCCACGCCGCGCCCGCTGCTATCCGGGACGGTGGTTTCGCATCTACTGAAGTTTTCCGACCTCGCTCCATTGATCGGCGCCGACTCGAACGCCAGCAAGCGAAAGCGCGGCGCCCCGGCAGTGCAGCCTGCAAACAAGGCGTTTCCGGTGGAGCCGTTCGCCAGCCAACGCTGGACCGGCATTGATGCCGACATCAAATTCAGCGCCGAAAAGATCATTAAAGACAAAAACCTCCCGCTCGAAAAGCTCAGCACGAATCTGCACTTGAAGGACGGGATCCTGAGTCTGAAGCCGCTGAATTTCGATGTCGCTGGCGGTAGCATCACGTCCGACATCAAGCTTGATGGCGGCACCACCGGCGAGAACGTGATCAAGGGCGAGATCAAGGCGGCCGCCCGCGGACTCAAGCTCAAACTACTGTTTCCTGGCGTCGACCTGCTGAAGGAGAGCGCAGGAGAAATCAATGGCGATGCCTCGCTTTCCGCGGTGGGCAATTCAATCGCAAGCCTGATGGGCGCATCCAATGGCGAATTCAAGACCTTCATCAGCAAGGGTACGGTCAGCAAGATCATGCTCGAAAAAATGGGACTCAATATCGGTAGCGTGGTGCTTGCTACGCTGACCGGGGACAAGCAGGTAAAGCTGAATTGCATGGCCGCCGATTTTGCGGTCAACAAGGGGCTGATGCATGCGCGGAGTTTCACCATCGATACCGAGGATGCGCTGCTGGAGGTGAGCGGTGACATCAGCTTGGCCGACGAGCAGCTGGACTTGACGATCAAGCCTGGCAGCAAGGGCCTGCGGGTGTTCTCCCTGCGGGCGCCGCTTTATGTGCAAGGACGCTTCAAGCAGCCGGTCGTCAGCGTGGACAAGGGCGTCATGGCATTGAAGGCGGGAGGGGCGATTGCCCTGGGCGTGCTGGCGCCGGTGGCGGCGGTACTGCCGCTGATAACTGCCGGACCAAAGGCGAACGGTGACTGCGCCAGGCTGCTAGCGGCCGCCCGCGTCAAGCCGGTGGCGCCGCCACCCGGCAAGGTGGTGCGCAGCAAGTCCGTGGTTCCGGTGCGGGCAAGGAACCTCTAACCGTGCGGGGCGCCCGGGAACACAATCGGGCACGGGATGCGTATCGCCCCGGTGACCCGGAAATGCATGGAGCAGGCAGCACACATGACTTTTAAAAATATCTGGATCCTGATCAAGGCTGCAGCCTCGTCCTGGATTGACGACTATGCGCAGAGCATGGGCGCGGCATTGGCCTACTACACCATGTTTTCGATCGCGCCATTGTTGTTGATCGTCATCTCGGTTGCGGGACTCATTTTTGGCGTCGACGCTGCGCGTGGCGAAATACTTGGCCAGATGCATGAACTGATGGGAGCTGATGGCGCGAAAACAGTGCAGGCCCTGCTTCTCAGCGTCAGCCAGCCGGCGGAAAGCATTGCCGCGATGTTGGTCGGAACCGCCTTGCTGTTGATCGGCGCCACCACGGTATTCGGTGAATTGCAGGATGCGCTGGATCGAATCTGGCGCGTACCAAAGAGGACCAAGGGCGGCATCTGGAGCTTGCTTCGGGCGCGACTACTGTCGTTCGGCATGATCTTGGGCATCGGGTTCCTGTTGACCGTGTCGCTGGTGGTCAGCGCCTTGCTGGCGGCACTCGGAAAATTCTGGGGGCCGCTATTTGCGGATTGGCAGACGCTTGCCAATGTAGTCAACTTCCTGGTCAGCTTCGGGCTCATGACGACCGTGTTTGCGATGATCTACAAGATCATGCCGCGGGCGCGAGTCGATTGGGCCGACGTGTGGGTAGGCGCCGCGGTGACTGCATTGCTGTTTACCATCGGGAAATTTGCTATCGGGCTATATATTGGCAAGAGCGGCGTGACGTCGGTATTCGGCGCCGCAGGGTCATTGGTGGTGGTGCTGGTATGGGTCTACTACTCGGCCCAGATTTTCCTGATGGGGGCCGAATTCACCTGGGCTTATGCGCTTACCTTTGGTTCGCGCAAGGAGCAGGCCTTGCCTCCTGCCGCGCCCCTCATTCCTGGCCAGGTCACGAGCACGCGTCCCGATCCGCCGCTCGTCGAAGCAAAGCAGGCCGCTGCAGAGGAAGCCGACATCGATGACGACAACACGAGCAAGTAGCAGAAGGCGACTTTCGTTTCCGCTTACATCTTGTTTCGAACCAGGGGTCAACTGGGGCTGCAAAATTTACGTTACATACACACAGCCACGAAGAGCTCCCGCTTTTCAGACTGATCGAACCCAAGGGGATCTCATGAATAAAGTAATCGCTGTTCTCGTCGCCGGTTTGTTTGCATCTTCCGCTTTTGCCCAGGCTACTCCTGCTACGCCAGCAGTTCCTGCTACACCGGCTGTCATCAAGGCTGAAACCAAGGCCGCGAAGTCAGACACCAAAGCAGAAAAGAGCGAGGCGAAGGTCGATGCCAAAGCAGACGTGAAAGTGGACAAGGCAGAAGCCAAGGCTGCCAAAGCAAAGGCCAGAGCTGAAGCCAAAGCAAAAAAAGCAAAGGCCAAAGCCGACGCTAAAGCCAAGAGCACAAAATCCAATGCAGCTGCTGACAAGTCAGCCGCGAAAGCGGATACCGCTGCAGTGAAAGCAGAAGGCAAGGCCGACGTGAAAGCAGCTACCAGCAAGTAATCCTGTTTGCCCTGGTTGCCGGTTTCAGAAAAACCCGGAAGGTCAGTTCGACCTGCCGGGTTTTTTCATGTCCGGATGTCCAGATACGGCGGCGGTTCAAGACCAGGATGTGAACTGCGAGCTGCCGGCGCAAGGGCGCGCTGCAGCTTCGACATTGAAATGAACTGCCCGCCGATCTCCTCCGAGAAGAAGCGGAAGTACGCATCGCAGGTGGACAGGAAGTCACGCAGTTGTTCTTCGGAGCGAACGTAAGGCGTATGGCCCACGGCCAGCGAGGGGCTGTGATAGCAAAAGCTGAATACCCGTTTCCCCTGCTTGAGCAGGGAGCGGGTCAGCCGCATCTGCGCGCTCAGGTCGACATGCTCGGGTGTTAAACAAATCCGCTCCAGCAGCCGCGTGCGGGCAAGCAGCCCCGGTAGATGCAGGCGGCGGCCGAGTGGTTGGTCAATCAGGCGAAACATCGTCGGGCCGACCGGCGCGAGCGGCCCGGCAAAGCCGATCGATAGCGGGATCTCCAGGATGCGTTGCGAAGCACCGGCAAGCCAGGGCCGGTCAGCATGCGAGCGGAAGTCCGGACCCTCCGATGCACGGAAGCTGGTGTGGGGCGCCACGCTGAGGTCTATCTCGAAGCCGAGTTCTTCGAGGATTTCCATTGTGCTGGGGCCAATCCCGTATCGTCCCGCCTTGTAGATGCGCGGCCGGATGCCAAAATTTTCCTGGATCGCTTGGGTGAGCGCCGCCAATTTCCTGCGCTCCAGATCAGGCGGAAGATTGCCAGGAAATGAATTCCTGTTACAGACCTCCTCCTCGTACGGTGGATTGACCCAAGGGTGCAGATGCGCCCCGATCTCGCACAATCCATCCTTGTGCAGCCGGCGCAGATAGTCGCGTGAAAGCGGGGTGGTCGCCGCCGGATAATCCATGACGTAAGTCGGAATGATCCCGTACCGGCTGAAGATCTCCTGCATCCGTTCCTGGCAGGGAATCGATGTGACGCCGACCTCGGACCGATCCAGCGGCCTCCCCCAGTCGAATTCCTCTTCGGTGTCGACCACGACCGCCAGGAGAGGCGGTAACGCAGGCGGGAGGTTGGCATATTTGATCATGGCCGCCGCGATGGACACTCTCATTGTTACGTTCACACTGATGCGATCCCCTCCCGTGATTCTTTACCAGATCACAGGTTCGCTTGAAAGAATTGACAAGCTCGCGGCGACATTGTTTCGGGCCGCAGTCGAAAGCGAAGCCTGATATGACATGGCGCAAGCTTGCCGCGCCGCCGACCGTGTAATCCTTGAGCATCTGACTGCCCGGGGAATGCATGCAGCCCATCGCCATTACAAGCTGCCAGGTGGATGACCTGTGCGCGCTGGAGGTAGAGTGGCGTGAACTGGAAACGCGCGCCGACCCAAGCTTCTTTCAATCCTGGAGCTGGATCGGCTGCTGGCTGGCGCAGACCCGTTTGCGCCCGATCCTGCTGAAGGCCTCGATCGAGGGCCAGACCGTTGGCCTCGGCATAGTGCATGCCTCGTGGAGCTGGCGCAATGGCTGGCTGCCGGTGAAGTCACTGCTGCTGCACGAAAGCGGCGACCCGCGGATCGACGCGCTCTATATCGAGTACAACGGATTCCTGGTGGATCGGCGATGGGAGCGGCCCGTGATCGAATCGGTGCTGCGCCACCTGATGCTGCAGAAGCGGCTGGATGGCGTTGGCGCATGGGATGAATTGCGCTTGAGCGGGGTACCTCCTGCTTATGCCGCCTATGCCGCTTCTGCATCCGGTATCGATCTTGTGGTCCGCCTGATTGACGAGCAGCCAGCCTCGGCGATCGATTTGCGCGCACTGCAGGACTCCGGTCGTACCCATCTGTCATGCCTGAGCGCCAATACGCGGTACCAGATCCGCCGCTCGCTGCAGCACTATGCGCGGCGCGGGGCGCTGTCGGTGACGCCGGCGCACGACCTTGCGCAAGCACTCGAATTTCTCGATCGATTGAAGTCGCTGCACCAGGCCACGTGGGTCCGCCGCGGCAAGCCGGGCGCGTTTTCCAATCCCTTCTTCGAGCGCTTCCACCGCGACCTGATCCGCCGCTGCCACCCGCAGGGAGGCGTGGAGCTTCTCCGCGTGAGCGCCGGAGAATCCGAGATCGGTTATCTCTATAACTTCATCCACCGCGGCTGGGTAGGAAACTACGCCAGCGGATTCGTGTTCGAGCAGGACGGGAAGTTGAAACCCGGGCTGGTCTGCCTGGTATCAGCCGCGCGGCACCATGCGCAGCAGGGCGCCTGCGTCTTTGACCTGATGGCAGGCGAGAGCCGCTACAAGGCAAGTCTCGCGACGTCGCAAACCAGCCTGCAATGGATTTCCTTGCAGCGTCCACGTCTGAAGTTCGTACTGGCAGACATCGTGAAGCGGGGCCGAGACACGCTGCTTGCATACCGCGGGAACCGCGCGAGCCCGGTCGAACGCTGAGCACCTGGAGAGGAAATTCATGTCGCGCCGGCACGCATCTACGGCATTGAGCAAGAACAAGGCCGAGTGGCAGCTCGTGTTGATAATGATCTGTGATGCGACCGAATGGGTCGAACGGGTCTGCAAAATACACGCACAAACACGCAGACGACTTGAATGAGTGTTCCGGCTGGCAGAGTTATGGATCACAGCACAAGCACTGGCATTTTTTCACATCGGACGCAATGACATGGCGGCCGATGCGAGCATGGCCATCGAAGCTTATCGGGGCCTTGGTGGGCTGGCGTCCCTGGCAGAGGACTGGTCGCATCTTGCGGCACAGCTTGCGCGTCCGCGCATTTGTCATGGCCAGGGATGGTGGCGTGCCTATCTCGAAACCCTCGAGCCCGACCCGGACTCCCTTCATTTTTTCCTGTTTCGCGACGCTCTGGGACCAGTCGCAATCCTTCCAATGCAGTACCGGGTCGTGCGCTGGATGGGACTGCCCCGGCGTGAGTTGGCCTTTCCCGAGCATGCGCACCTGCCTTTCCACGACATGCTATTGAGGCCTGGCGCGGATTTGCCGGCACTGCTGCAAGGCTTGCGTTCAAGCCTGGGGCGCGGGCAGATGCCGGACTGGGACCTGATGCGCTTTGGTCCGGTTCTCGCCGAATCGCCGCTGGCCGGACTCGATGAGGAGCAGTTCGAAATCAAGGCGCTGTCTCCGTGCGCCTATTTCGTGTGCGAGCCGCCCTTTGAGCGGATGGTCAAGGGTTTCTCGAAAAATTTCCAGGCGAACCTGAAGAAGGCCCACAACCGCTGGGCCAAGGTTCATGGCGCAAGGTATTTTTCGACGGTCGAGACCGACGAGGTGGAGCGCGGCTTCTCCGAGTTCCTGCGTATCGAAGCGGCCGGATGGAAGGGGCTTGCCGGCAGCGGTACCGCCATCGCCCTCGATCCCTCGCTCGAAGCGTTCTATCACAGGCTGATCATGGAATTCGCGCCGAATCGCCGGGTCCGCCTGAATTGCCTGGCGATCGACGGGCAGGTTATCGCGGCGCATTTCTGCCTGATTGAGGGGGACACGCTCTACCTTCTCAAGATGGCCTATGACGAGCAGCACGCGCATCTCAGCCCCGGGAATGTCCTGCTCGATCATGTGCTGCGAGACGGTGTGGAACAAGGGGGCTTCCGCTACCTCAATCTTGTGGCCGACATGGAATGGCACAGCGACTGGTTGCCGGCGCATTACGAAGTGCGCAGGATCCGCAGCTTCAACAGCACGCCGGTGGGGCGCCTGAGCCGCCTGAAGAGCACCGGGAAGTCGCGCCTGAAGCCGCTGTACCACGCCATGAGGGCGGCGCTGATGCGGGCCGATGTTCCGGGCCCGGGGCAGGCCGATGGATTTAAAACCAGGACCCGGTCCGGGTGACCGAATTCGAGGGAGGACATCATGAAGGCCACGCCGCCTGTCGCCATTGTCGGTGCCGGTCCGTTCGGACTGTCGACGGCCGCGCATATGTCAGGAGAGGAGACTGCATGCCGGGTGATCGGCAGTGCGATGCACAGTTGGCGCAACAACATGCCCAAAGGAATGCTGCTGAAGTCCGCCGGCTTTGCGTCCAATCTCCATGAGCCAAGTGGAAGCTTCACGCTTGCGCAATTCTGCCGGGAGCACGACCTTCCCTACGACGACCTTGGAGTGGGCATCCCGATCGAGACCTTCATCGCCTATGGCGAGGCGTTCCAGAGGCGCTTCGTCCCGCAACTGGAGGACGAGCAGCTGGCGATGCTTTCGCCCTGCCGCGACGGCTTCAATTTGCAAATGCAGAACGGGACATCGTTCGATGCGCGGGCAGTGATCCTGACGGTCGGACTGGACTATTTTCGCCATGTCCCATCGCAGTTGTCCGGGCTGCCTGCGCACTTGCATTCCCACAGTGCCGATCATTCCGACCTGGGCAGCTTCCGCGGCAAGGACGTGGCTGTCCTGGGCAGTGGCGCATCCGCTATCGACACCGCAGTCCTGCTGCACGAATCGGGCGCCAGAGTCAGCTTGATCGCACGCAAGGACTACTTGAATTTCGGCAGCGTCTGGGGCGGGCCGGGACGGTCGTGGCTGGACCGGATACGCTGGCCGCTGTCCCCGATCGGTCCCGGCTGGTATCAATACGTCTTTTCCGGAATGCCCTGGGCCTATCGCCATCTGCCTGATGGCTATCGCGTCCGGACCGCCAAGGCTTTGCTCGGCCCTTCCGGCGGTTGGTGCATGAAGGAACGCGCCGCGTCGCTATCCCTGTGTCTTGGATATGCGCTGACAGCGGCGCAAGCCGATGGGGGGCGTGTGTGTCTGCGGCTGCGTGGCCCGGATGGAAGCGAGCGCAGGCTGGAGGCTGACCATGTGATTGCGGCCACGGGATACGAGCCGGATGTGCGCCGCCTGCCTTTCCTCGGCCCGGAACTGCTGGACCAACTGCAGCTGGTCGGCAAGATGCCACGGCTGTCAGCGAACTTCGAATCTTCCGTACCTGGCCTGTACTTCGCCGGCCCGATCGCCGCCAGCACATTCGGACCTGTGATGCGCTTCGCCGCCGGCGCCCGCTTTGCCTCGCGCACGCTGTCCCGGCATCTGAGACCCGCCGGCATGCTGCAGCGGGGGCAGAATGGCTTTGCCTAGAAAATTCGTGGTGCTTGGAACGACCCGGGAACTTGTGACCCAGGTCCTGCTTGCCCTGCACGCCGACGCTGAAGCCGACTGTATCGCTGTTTGTGCACCGTCCTCCGATGCCTGGCCCCGAACCTTTTCCACGCTGGCGACCGGCATGCTGGAGGCGGATTTCGCCGGCAGGGACGACGGCCTTGTGATCGCCTACGTCAACCGGCTGGCGGCAGCGTCGCCGGACCTGGTGGTCATCCCCGCCGATTGCGATGGATCGCGATTGATCAACAGGCTATGTGGGGAGAAAAATGCGCAACTGAATGAGCAGATGAGTGCGCAGCCGGATGAGCGCCTGGCTGCGCGGGTAGCGCCCACGCCCGACGCTTCGATGCTGGACTGTTTCGACGACAAGTGGCGATTCCACCAGTTCTGCATCGAGCACGGCTTCAATGTGCCGTCGGCTCTGCTGTTGCGTTCCAAGCGCGAGCTCGACTTCGCATTGATAGCCGCCGAACTCGGCCTGCCGTTCGTGGTGAAGCCCACCAACACCCAGGCGTCCAGGGGCGTGCATGTCATCGCGGACCGCGAGGACTGGGGCCGCACAATCCTCGACAATCCCGAGTACCGGTTTGCGCCCCTGATTGTCCAGCGCCATGTACCGGGTGTCGATCTCGGCGTGAACCTGCTGGCTATTCGCGGCGACGTCAGAGCGCTTGCCGTTCAGCGCCGTGATCCGCCACAACATGCCGATTCCAGGATCAACTTTATCGAGAATGCCTGGCTGCAAGACTTGGCCTGCGCACTGTGCCGGGCCAGCGGATATCACGGCGTGATGAACATCGATTGCCGCGTGGAAGAGGGAACCGGCAAGATCTACCTGTTCGAATCCAACCCTCGCTACTGGCGCAGCCTGTCAGCGTCGGTGTGGTGCGGACTCAATTTCGTGGCCGAGAGCCTGGGGCCGCCGGCAGCCCTCGACAAGAATCACATCCTGGCCGCGGGCAGCGCCGACACTTTCTACCATCCGCTGTTTCGCCCTGCGCTCTGGCCGCAGGCGCTGTTCGGCCGCGTCGCGCATCGCCGCCGGATGGTGCGCTGGATGATGCGCGACATGGACACGCTGGGCGAGCAGTTGCGTGCGCGCGCCGAGTGGTACTGGAGCAAGCTGCTGCGCCCGATCCGGCTGCCGACGGCGCCGCCGCCTTCAGCTCGGCGACGCGACAGTGCTTGATACCGGGTAATACGCGGGAAATGTCGCCGCCAGCGAGCGAGTCTCCGGCAAGATGTAGACGATGCCATTGGTGCCGGTGAACGCCGGATTGACCACTTTGTTGTAAAAGCCCACCGGGACATTGATGCAGCCGTAGGAAATACGATTGTCCTGCGTCGATGGCGTTGCCAGGCGTTGCGCTCGCTGCTCGCGCGCGGAGCCGGCAACCACCCGATGCAGCGAAAGCGCGGAATCGTAGTCGACCCAGAGGATTTCCACGCCGTGCAGGTTGCGGTCGAGTGCCGCCACAAAACGTCCTGCCGGCGTAGTACGTTCTTCAGGTCGAATTGTGGCGAGCGGCCGGTTGCCGATGTCCGGCACCGAATCGTCACCACGGGCCAGGCCCAACAATGCGGCAGCCGCGCCGCGCAGTCTTCCATCGGCGGCGAACACGAACACCCTGGCATCGGCCTTGTCGATGACAATGAAGGGCATGCCTTGATTGTCTCGCGAATCGACTACCCAATCGGCGAATTGCCTGGCCTCGGCCGATGCGCCTTCTTGTCCGAACCATGCCCTGGCCTGCACTGGAGCCGGTAATGCTTGCTGTTTCTGTCCAGAGTCTGCACTGACCAGGGATGGACTCGCCGTGCTGGCCGCAATGCTTGCGGCCAGGGCCGGAGCCGGACCGATTCCGGCCGCCATCATCGCGAGGAAAATCGCGAGGAAAAATCCCCCGCAAATGCGCGCTGCGAGCAAAGGCTTGTCCGGCCCGGCTGGCGGATTGTGGCTGCTCATCATGTTATTTGAGGCCTTGATCTGCGTTTGACAATGCGCGACGGGCCGGTCGATTTTCATCCCGGTTAGCCGCCGCGCATTGCCGCCGCCCGTTGTCAGTTACGGTCTTGTTTAGGGACCCGGCGCAAGGGCGCGACTGGTGCGAGTGGCTGCGCTACAGGTACTGGTGCCACGAATGGCTTGGCCGCTGACTCGCGAACCGGCGCCACAATCGGTGCTGCTACAGGCGTAGGATCAGGTGCCGAGACTTGTGCCAATCGCAGTGGCGGCACATTCAACCCACCGTTGCTCACGTCCAGCAAACCGAAGCGGCCGGCTGATCCCAGGGGTGTCGAGGTCCCGGTATCGCTGTCTCCCGGACTGGTCGTGCTCGGACTGGTTGTTCCGGGCAGCGTGTCGGTTGGCAGGTCCGGTGGCGTTGCGTCCGGCGGGGTGGAACCCGGCGGCGTCGATCCCGGCAGGGTGACTACGGCCAGCGCAGGAGTCACCGACAGATTGCCGTTGACATAGTTGATCGCATAGTTGGACGTGGCGAAAGTGCCGCCGGTGGCGTTGCTGGGTGTGATTGCATAGGCGGGCCCGGGTGGTGCCGTCGCCACGGTGCCTGGGCTGGTCTCGGTGACGCCGCCCACGGTTTCGCCATTCACCAGTCCGGTGGAGGTGAAGGCCGAAGTGGCGAAGGTGGCCACTGTGCCAAATACCTTGGTGGCGTCATTGGCGGTAATCGTCAGCGGCGCCTGGGTGATATTGCCGGTCGTCGTGCCGTCGCCCACGATGCCGTTGGTCGGCGTGTAGAGAGCAAACCTGGCGGCATTCGCGCCGGCCAGCGTATAGCCGGTGTAGATGATCGGCTTGGCATTGCCAACGTCTTTGGTATTGAAGTTCGCCGTGCCGGCATTCAGGGTGACGTCGCCGCCCGTGGTCGGATCGCCCTTGAGCCCGAGTGTTGCTGCCGTGTTGCCGTCGTAGACCTTGTTATTCCCTTGCGCAAATACCCAGGCCCTGGCGTCGAGCGCGCCATTCACCTTGGCCGTGTAGCCGGCTATTTCAGCGGCGGTAGCAGCATAGTTGGCCGGATTGAAGCGGATCACGGTCGTGGGTGCACTGACACTGCCCAGTCCAAGGAAGCTTACCGTGCCGGCCGCGGCGCCAGGGCCGGTGCCGTCATTGTCGGCGCGCAATGTCACCACGCCGGTGTCGGCCGATAGGGCATTGTTGACCACCACGTTGTTGCCGGCGCGCAGGTTCATGCTGCCGCCGCCGTTGGTGGTCACCGTCGCAACCTTGAGGTCGCGTCCCGCGGTGATGTCAACCAGGGTCCCGGCCTGGCTGGCGGTGATGGTGCCATCGGCCAGCACATCGTTGACAGCGGTAATCCGGATCACTGAATTGAGTCCGCTCGCGGTGATCGCTTCCAGCGCGGCAAGCGTGACATCGTTGCCGGCGATAAGCACCACGCCGGAACCTGCGGTGCTGGCAGTGATCGTCTTGTTCACCTTGACGTCATGTCCCGCATTCAGCGTCAGCGTTTGTGCCGTGCTCCACGTGACAGCGTCATTGACCAGGATGTCGTTGGTGGCGACGATCAGACGATTTGACGTCGCCAGGCTGATTGCAACCGCCGCCGGGGTCTCGTCGCCGCCAAGCGTTGCAATCGTGTAGTCGGGCGGGTCAAGCAGCCACAGGCCGGTTGTGCCGTTCGGCGCCAGCGTATTCACGTTGGATCCGTCAGCGATCACGACCCGTTGGCCGGAGGTCTCAATGAAGCCGCCGTCGCCGGAAATTGCGCCGCCACGGGCGCTTAGCCGGGCCGCGGTGGAGGTCGTGCCGTCGGACCAGACGGCGATGCGCCCGCCATTGCCGGCGCCGATCGCATCTGCATTCACCAGCGTCGCGCTGTCCAGCGTGGTGCTTTGCGAATTCTGCTGCGGGCCAGCCCCGTAAAAGTTTCCGCCTACCAGGACGGTGCCGCCGCCAGCGTCACCCGAGACATTGATTGTCGCCCCTGAAAGCGTGACCGACTGGCCGAGGATCTCGACCGTGCCGCCGGTCTGTCCGGCGCCGGTGCCGGATGCATTCAAGGTGCCGCCGACAGTGACCGTGCCGCCTTGCGGATCGCCGCTCAACCGGATGGTGCCGTTGCGATTTTCAAGCGTCTGCGCTTCGATGATGCCGGTATTGTTGACGGCACTGGCGAGCAAGCCGCTGGCCGTGCGGGCCGACATCACGACTTCGCCGCCGTTGGCGCGCAGCATGCCGCCGTTCTGCACCAGCGCATTGACCGCGCCTTCGCTGATCATCACGTTCAACAATCCATCGCCGGCCATGTCCAGTGTCATGGCATTGCCTGCGGCCAGCGCAACCGTGCCGAGATTGGCCGAGACCAGCCCCATGTTGGTGACGTTTGCGCCCAGCAGGGCGACGTAGCCGCCGCCGTTGGCGACAATGCTGCCCTGGTTCAGGATCGAGGCAGTGCTGTTGCCGCTGAAGACGTAGTTGCGTGCCATGAAGTTGCTGTCGCTGATGTTCAGCGTCGAAGCAACCAGGCTGCCGACACTGACCGATGCGCCTTGCCCGAACAGGATACCGTTCGGGTTGACCAGGAACACCTTGCCGTTGCCGGACAGGCTGCCCATGATGCTGGAGGGATTTGCATCCATCACGCGGTTAAGCGCGACCGAGCTGGCCGACGGCTGGACAAACTGGACCGACTGGCCCTGGCCGATGTTGAAGCTCTGCCAGTTGATCACGGCGTTGGCGGTAGTCTGCGTAATGGTGGTGCTGTTGGCGCTGCCGGCAATGGTCGCGCCACCGGCGGCCACCACGCCGCCTGCAGGCAGGGCGTAGACGTTGGCGCCAAACGCCAGCACCAGCGAACCGGCAAGCGCTTTCAATGCGAATGCGCATTTTGCTGCTGGACCGGACGAAACCGGCGAGGCTTTCTTGCCAGCGCTACTGGCGAGTTCCGACACGGCGACAAAAGTCCCGGACTTGGCATTCCAGAGTGATCGGTAGATGTGGTTCATTTGTTTGCTCCTGAATTCTTTGATTGGCGTTCAAGCCGGGATTTTGTTCTGGTGCCGGGTTCAGAAGAACTTGATGGCCTGGATCCAGAAACGGCCCGATTCATCGGGTGCCGAGATCGCGGTCTCGCTGCCCAGCTTGCGGGCGTAATAAGCCTTCACGATCAGGTTGTCGTTGCCAGTCCAGTTGACACCTATGCCGGCGCCGCTGAGGGTCCTGCTGTTGCTGCCTGCAGCCCACGGGCTCTTGTTGGTGGTAACAGTCCCGGTGTCGACGAAGGCGATCAGGTCCACTTTGCCGGGCAGTTTCTCGGCGCTGGTGGTCAAGCGCTTACGGAGTTCCAGGTTCAGCAAATAGCCCTGGTCCGCATAGGCCTCGCCCTGCGGGAAGGCACGCACCCCATACATTCCGCCCAAGCCCATTTTTTCCGACACGTCGAGATTTTTCGACGCGATCTGGCCGCTCAACGCAGCGTGCAGCGAGACGGTCGGTACGATCGCCTGCGCCCGCGTTACGCCGAAGCTCAGCTTGTTGTAATGGCCATTAGTCTGTGCGGTGGCAGCATCGGCAGCGGCAACGCCGGGGGTGACAATGTCGAGATTGCCGGTGGCAAGCGTGACTGAATATCCGGTCACTCCGCCGAAATTCCGGTCGCGATGATCGCCGTACAGGCTTGCCATCAATACCCGGGCCTTCTTGTCGGTCACGGAAGAAGTCGAATCGACCTTGTCCTGGAAAGTGCGGTCGTCAAACGCGAGTTGCGCATAGAGATTCGAGTTGCGTGAGCGGATCAGCGGATAAGTGCCAAAGACGCTGGCGATTTTTGCCGTGCCATGCGCTCGCAGGCTGGCAAACTCGCGTCCAAGCTCATAGTCGAGATAGCTGTAGGCGACGCCGGCCCTGGCTTTGCCGAGTTGCAGTTGGTATGAAGCGCGCGCGTAGTTCAATCCGCTGCCGGAAGTCAGCACCCGCACACTGGCGACGTCGCCATTGCCGGTCGGATTATTCAGGTTGACCGTCGCGCCCAGGCGATATTCGCCGGTGTAACGGTTGCCTGCGTTGTCGGCATCCACGCTGCCGGTGACGCTTTTGCCAGGTGTCAGGTCGACCAGCAGATCGGAGGTGCCGACATCGGAACCCGGGGCCAGGGTCGATTTCACGTTCACGCCAGGCACATCCGATAGCAAGAGCAGCCGGGTTTCAAGCGGATCGGACATCACCGGGTCGCCGCTGTTCAGGCCGCCCAGCAAATTATTGGCGATCCGGTCGGAAAGTCGGGTCTTGTTGTTGAGCGAGACCTTGCCGTACTGTCCGTCGAGCACGGCGATTTCGACGATGCCGTCCTTGATGTCCTGCGGCGGCAGATAGGCCTGGGCGATGAAGTAACCATTGGCACGGTAGTAGTCCGAAATTCGGGTTGCCATGCCGCGCAGTTCGGCCAGTGTGAGCTGGGTGCCGGGTTTGAAGCCGGTCACGGCCAGCAGTTGGCTTTCTGAATAGGCTTTGGCGCCGGTCACGCGCAAGGCGTTGACCATGATCCTGGCGCTGTCAGGAGCAGCAATCCCTGGGGCGGCGCCGCGATCAAGCTGAATCTGGGGAGCAGGACGTTCCTGCGCCGGCGCCGGCGGAATCTGCTGCATCTGGCCGCCTGAAGTCGGCGGCTGCTGTGCAAATGCGCCTTGGGTCAAGGCCAGCAGTGCGAATGGGAGGAATTTATTATTTATCACGGAGCGCCTTGATTGAGCGAAAGGGGAATGACTGATGCCATATTGCCGGGCAGGAACCATGTTGTCGGGGCGCTAGCACACATAGCGCGGGTCGAACTCAGGCTGCGCACAGCGAGCATTGATCATCAGGGGGCGGGTGGTCGGACGCGGGGGCAGAAAGCGTGAAAGCGGTGCCTGCAACGCAATGCCGGTAGCGCTGAATACGGCGGGGACAATCCAGGTTGGGTTCGCGCGGTGCTCTCGCTATTCCGGGATGGTCTGGCAGGCGTCTGGTTGCCGCTGCCGTAGTGCGAGTTCGGGTGCCATGCGTGGATTGCCCGACGAGGCGGGAAACCGCCTGACCCCCGCATTCAGGAATAGTTGCAGGTGCACCAGCGACTGCGTTCAATTCGCTGGGATACGTAAGAAACGTTCAACTCACAGCCAATAGCCAAGAGCATTTGCTGCCCACTCCCGCAGACGGTCGGAAATCGGCCGCGCTTGCCACGTTTGCAGCGTGATTTCCTGCGAGTCGCGCAGGTCTTCCGCAAACGCGTTCTCCATCTCGCGGCCGAACGACTCGCCGAGGATCACGACATTGAGCTCGCTGTTGTGCAGGAAACTGCGCAGGTCGATATTGCTGGATCCGACTGTCGACCAGGTGCCGTCGATCACGGCGGTCTTTGCATGCAGTACCGCGACTTTCAGCTGATAGATCCTGACGCCGGCCGCCAGCAGTTGTTCGTATGCGGCCCGCCCGGCATAAAACACCAGGCTGCTGTCGGTAACGCCTGGCAGGATCAGCTTGACGTCGACACCGCGGCGCGCGGCCGCAGTCAGCGACTCGATGGTCTGCAAATCCGGCACGAAATAGGCCGCGGTCAGGTGAATCGACTTTTCCGCACTTTGTATTGCCAGCGCATAAGCCTTGAAGATTTCATGATCGCCGCCCGGCTCGCTTGCCAGGATCCTCACGATCTTGTCGCCGGCAGCAGGCAAAGGGGGAAAGAAATGCGCTGCAGGCAGTTCGCCGGCCTCCTGTTGCGTCCACGACTTCAGGAATGTCCACTGCAGGGCGGCTACCGCCGGACCTTCGATCTTGATGTGGGTATCGCGCCAGCCGACGTCCGCATCGGCTTTGGCGCCGGAGCGAAACAGCGAACTCTTGGCGTAGGTCGCGCTGATGTTGACGCCGCCGGTAAAGGCCTGCGTGCCATCGACAATCAATATCTTCCGGTGATCCCGATTGTTCACCCGCCATTTGCCTGATCCCGCCGCAGGATTGACCGGATTGAAGGCGATGAGCCGGATGCCCGCCTGCCGCATCCGCTCGAAAAAAGCCTCTGGCGTGCCGAGCGTGCCAACGCTGTCATACAGGACGCTGACCGCCACGCCATCCTTCTGCTTCTCGATCAGCAACTCGGCAAAGCGCAGGCCCATCTCGTCCTGGTCGAAAATATAGGTTTCAAGATGAATATGGTTTGTTGCTGACGCGATCGCAGTCATCATCGCGGCCATCGTTCTTGGGCCGTCGAACAACAGGGTGATCTTGTTCCCGGCGATCAGTGGCACGCCTGTGGCGGCTTCTTCCAACGCGGCCTGGGTCTTGAGATCGATCGCCGCCCGGGCCCATCGCTTGCTGAGCAGCGCATCGGCTTTTGCATCCGACAGGACGCCCTTTGCATTGGACACCGTCGGTGCCGCCCTGGGCGTGAGCGTCTGGTCCAGCATCCGGGCGTTTGGCAGGACTGCGCACGAAGACAGGAGTCCGACGAGCCCGGCCATTCGCAAACACCGATGCATAAGCATCCAATGGAGGAGTCGGCCGGTCTTGATGATGATGTCGATTTTGCTCTTCCGGAAAATGGCCCGGCAGGGGGCGTGCACTGCGAGCCCCTGGCCAAGCCCGACGGCTGTTATTTCGACGCGACTTGCTGGCTACCGGTGACGCTCACTTCGACGCGGCGATCGGGTTGCAGGCAGGCGATCAGCGCCTTGCTCTTCGGGCCCTTGCAATCCTTGGTAGTCGGCTGGGTTTCGCCGACGCCGGCTGCCGTGATCTTGCTCCCTTGCACACCCTGAGCCACCAGATACGTCATCACGGTGTTTGCGCGGCGCTCTGACAGTTTCTGGTTGTATTCAGGGGTGCCCAGGCGGTCTGTATGGCCGGTCACGGCGATGTTCGTGTAGGTGACGCCAGCGAGGTCGGCAGTTAACTGGTCCAGGCCTTTTTTGCCGGCGGGCTTCAACACCGACTTGTCGAAATCGAACAATTCCTCGGCACTGAATGTGACCTTCCGTATCTCCCTGCTGGCAGAAACCGGCGCAGCGGCGGCAGGAGCTGCTGCCATGGGCGCTGCTGCCATCACGATGGGGGCGACAGGCGCCGCTGCTGCTGCGATCGGGGCGTCGCAATCGACGGCGGAGCTGGCCTCGGTCCAGCTGGTGGTGTGCCAGCAGAGTCCGAATCCGCTCTTCACGACGGTGCCGGGGTAGTTCGTCAGATAGTCCGGATTGGTGGCCTGGGCCGACGCCATCATTGGCGTGAATGCGGTGAAGCTGAGGGCCGCGACGATTGCGGTGTGCAGAAGCTGGTTGCGTGTGCGTGACATTTTTTTTCCTGAGTTAATGACGCATTCGCTACCGCAGCTTTGCGTCGATGTCCGAAGACTACGCAGCAAGTCGCGCCGTGTATGTGAGGTAACGTACCAAGCGACGAAATAAAAAATCAGCAGGGCGTTCGCCAGGCAGCCGTCGGCCGGTCCGGCTGCGTGGCGGCTCATTCCCCGAGCAACTCGGCGATCGGCATCATCATCTGCAAGTGCTCCGAAACCACCCGCACCATCACGATGATGGGAACGCCCAGCAGAAGGCCCCAGACGCCCCATAGCCAGCCCCAGAAAAGCAATCCGATAAAGACTGCCGCCGGATTCATCTTTGCCATGCGCCCTGTCATCCAGGTCGTGATGAATGTGCCCACCAGGGTGGCCACCGCGAGCGAGATTCCCGATACCAGCAGCGTTTGCGATAGCGACCCGAACTGGATGAAGGCGCTCAGTCCGGTTGCCGAGGCGACAATGATCGAGCCGAAATAGGGGATGATGTGCAGCCACCCGGCCGCCACCGCCCACGCCCCCGCGTTTTCCAGCCCTGCCCAGCGAAAGGCCACCCACAGCAGAAGGGACAGCAGCATATTGGTCACCAGCAGCATGAACATGTAGTTCTGGATCGATTTGTTGATGTCGTCGAGGATGCGGACCGTGATCTTCTTCGAGGACAGCAAGGGCGTGATCTTCACCAGCTTGCGCTTGAAGCTATCGCCCGACAGCAGCAGGAAAAACACGAGGAAGACGACCATCGTCGCCTGGCCCGCGAACTCGAGCGCCCCCAGCGATCCGGCCCATAGCCAGTCCCGCAAGCTGAACTGCGTGGCGGCCGGCGCCACCGGTGCCGCCGATACTGCCGCCCTGGATCCGGAGCGCGTTGCAGGCGCGGCAGTCGTGCCGTTGGTTGCCCTCTCGATTTCGGTGGCCGCCGCCTGCATCTGCTCGATCGTACTTGGCTGGCCGTCGTCATTTGCAACAATCGCTTTCGAGATCTGGTGCGCCGCATTGGGCAGGCTGACCAGGATCGACTGGAATTCCTCCCTGAGCGAATGGGCGACCACGCCGGCGCCCCCGATCAGGCTAGTCAGCACGATGGCGGTCCCGAGGATCCGCGGAATCCGCAGGCGCTCAAGCCATACCACGACCGGATTCAATGTGTAAGCGACCACGATACTGAACACGAGCGGGATGAAGAAGCGCTGACCCCATTGCAAGGCAAACACGACTGCAATCGATGCCATGATCCCCAGCGCGACACTGCGCGCAATGACAGGGATGCCGGAAAAAGATGTCTCCGGCAACGGGGCGCCGGGCTCTGGTGGCGGCATGGGTTGTGGATCGACCAGCTGCTTTGCTACGTCGCCGGACGCGGTACCGCGCTCCTGGATTTGTGCGCTCATTTATATGTTTCCTCTTGGTGAGCGGCGGTGCGCTCGGATTCAGGTCAGGTGTCTGGTGTGGCACCAGCGGGACGCATTTTCGTTTGCGTCAAACCACAAGTGCTGCAGGTATATGCCAGGTAGCCGGGGGGGTCTGTTCGGTGTCGCGCACAGCGGCGAGTCGACAACAATCCCTTATGTGCGCTATGGAACAGAAGCAACGGTATGAAGGTGGGATAACAGCATCCTGCAGTCCAACAAGTCAGGAGAACCACCATGAAAACATATCGCCGTATTGCCGCCGGCCTCATTGCCGGCGCAGCCCTGGCCCTCGCAGTCGTGCCAGCCGTCGCCGCTTCCATCGATGTCAACGTGGTCCTGCCCGGCGCGGTCGTGTATTCGCCCTCCATGCCGCGTCCGGCTTACATCGATCCGCGCTATGAAGCCGATTGGCGCGAGCGGCAGTTGCGTGCGCAGGCCTGGCGCGAGAGCCCGCACAACCACGGACAAGTGGTCAGCGCGGCAGCTCATCAGCGCAACGACGCACGCAAAGCCAATAAACATGCAAAGAAAGACCATGGACATGGAAATGGAAATGGAAATGGAAATGGAAATGGAAATGGCCATGGCGAAGGTAAAGGCAACGGCAAGCATGGCCGCTAGGCCATGGCGTTGACGCATGACGCAGCCATTCATGATCCTGGCATTCCGGTACTCCAAGCCCGGATGACGGGATCGACCGCAACTGATTTTTACAAGGAGATTTTCATCAAAACCTACCGCAAGCTACTCGTCGGGCTGTTCGCCCTCATACCGCTGCTCTCACTGGCGCTCACGGCCACTGAAGCAAGCGCCCAGCTTTACAACAGCAGTGCCAGCGTGCTGCGGATCGACGGCTTCAGTGTCGATGAAATACCGGTCCTCAGGGCCGGGTCGGAACTCGGTTTCAACATTTACGGTACGCCCGGCGCAACAGCCACCCTGCATATAGCCGGGGCGCAGCGCGGACTGACGCTCAATGAGGTGGACGCCGGCGTCTACGAGGGCACGTATGCCATTGGCAGCCGCGACAAGATCACTGCAAACAGTCCGGTCACGGCCAATCTCCGGCTGGGCAACCAAGTGGTCAGCGCCGTGCTCAGCGAGTCCCTGCAAAAGGGCGTCGGATACCATCCTGAAAAGTCGTCCAGCGACTTCCCCCGGATCTCGCGCTTCGATGTCAATCCGAGTGCCGAACTGAGCCGTGGCAACCAGCTGGCGTTCACACTGACCGGAACACCGGGCGGCAAAGCGAATGTCATGATCAAGGGCATGAAAGGAAAGTTCCTGTTGCAGGAAATGCGCAGCGGCGAGTACACCGGCGTCTACACGATCAAGCCGCGTGACCGGATCACGTCAGACAGCGTGGTGTCCGCCAACTTGCGTGTAGGTGACAGGATCGTCACAGGAAAGCTCAACAAGTCGCTGCAAAGCAATGCCCCAACCGCCTACCGTTCAGCACCGATCTGCGTTGCCTGCGGCACGGTCGAAGCGGTCAATGCCATCGAGACCAAAGGTGAGGGCGGTTATCTGGGCACGATTGGCGGCGGTGTGGTCGGTGCCTTGCTGGGCAACCAGGTCGGCAGCGGTAACGGCCGGACGGCTGCGACCATAGCCGGTGCCTTGGGTGGCGCCTATGCTGGTCGCGCCATTGAAGGCAACACCAAGAAGAATGTCCACTACGAAGTGCAGGTCCGCCTGCAAAACGGTGGCCAGCAAACGATCTCGTTCGCCTCTGACCCCGGCTACAAGGTCGGCGACAAGGTGAAGGTACAGGACGGCGGGCTGGTGCGCGACGTCTGAGCCATGCAGCAGAAGTGACGGGCCCTCGGCCCCGTCTACCTGAATCCAGGTAGTCGGGGCCGATTAGCATCCGCTGCAGCAAGCCGGAGGTGGCAGCAACAGGCGGCGCAACAGGTAGCGCAACAGGTAGCGCAACAGAAGGCAGCGACAGGAGGAAGCATTGATGCGGCCACGTGAGGGAAAACGCTTTGCGTTGCTACGGCAAGGGGTTTTCCCCGGGGTGCGACATCTGAAACATGCAGTAGCATCGGCTGGCCTGGCCTGGCCTGGCCGGTCCTGGCCTTTTCTCCGGCTCATCCGGGTCCTGTTGAGCCGGGCCGATTTACATCGGCGATCCGCATCCGCCACAGCAGACCGCAGGTGGCAATATCGATGTGGCAGCACAAACGAAAACGCCTTGCGCTGTTGCGGCAAGGCGTTTTCGTTTGTGCGTCGTTCCGGCAGGCCTCACCCCATGGGGCGTGATCTGCTGGAACTACCGGGTCAGGCGTTGGATTTGACGACACCGTCGACGATACGCACCCGCTCGCCTGGACGCCATTCCGGCACGGCAGTCTGTTGCACGGTGCGCAGCGAGCCATCGTTAAGGCGGACGGCGATTTCATAGCCCTGGGTCGTCTTAACCCTGCCTTCGATCTGGTTGCCGGCCACCGCGCCGCCGATTGCGCCAACCACGGTCATCACGTCCTGCCCGCGACCGCCACCGACCTGGTTGCCAAGCAGGCCGCCGACCACTGCGCCGCCAGCGGCGCCCAGGCCCGAACCTTCGCCCCGCGTGCTGAATTGGCGGATCGACTCGACCACGCCGCAATTGGCGCACAAGGCGGTTGCCGGTATGGTTGCCGCGTGGGTGGATTGCGTCGTCCCCTCGATCTGGCGGGCGGGTGTTGCAGATGCCTGCTGGGTGCTACGTGCTGCGCTGGACTTTACCGGTGCCGACGCTGCCACTGGTGTTGGCGGAACGGCGTCCTTTCCGCCTGTCGGCAAAGGAATCCAGCCCATGATGGCAGCGGTGCCAACCGCGCAGAACAGGACAACGGCAACACCCGCGGCAATAATTGCGGGATGGGTACTTGGCTTTTGCGGAGTTCCGAGGGAGGGTTCCATGAGATACCTTTTTGAAGTTGTTGTCTGGCGGCTGGCCAGTTGGTGTCGATCCGACAGGGGGTGTTGGCAAGAGAGGGCATCGTGCTTCTCGTTTGATGAGCCATAGTCCTTCTTTACGGCGATATCGACCGTTCGGTACCGCGCATAGGGACAGCTATTGCATGCATCAAGCGAAAAAAGGGGACTCCCGTCCGGGAGTCCCCTTCCACGGGATGGCCGGGAGGCCATCCGGGCTTTACTTGACCTGGTTGCCGATCACGCCACCTGCGGCCGCACCCAAGACCGTGCCAACCGTGCTGCCACCTGTCAGGACCGCGCCGGCGACAGCGCCAGCTCCGGCGCCAACCGCAGTGTGCTTGTCCTGGGTCGACATGCCGGCACAACCGGACAGGGCGATTGCCACGACGAGTGCCGACGCGGCCGATGCGAATTTTTTGATATTTTTCATTTTGTACTCTCTCTCAAATTGAGCGTTGGCTTCCGTGGACAGTTCGTCCTGGAACCGGCAAAGGATTTACTTGATGCGAATGTCGTTCTTGACCGATTTCACACCCTTGACCGCGCTGGTAACGTTGGTTGCCGTGTTGATGTTGTCGTAAGAACGTACGAATCCGCTCAGCTGCACGATGCCCTTGAAGGTTTCGACGTTGATTTCGCTGACCTTCAATGTCGGTTCGTTGAAGATGGCGGCTTTCACGCTGGTGGTGATGACGGTGTCGTCCACGTATTGGCCAGCGCTTTCCTGCTGGGGGCCGGAGGCGCAACCCGCCAAAGCGGTCAACATGAGGGCGGCGACCAGGGCGGAGAGGATCTTGAAGTTTTTCATTTTGTATTCCTGTGTGAGTTTGGATGGGACGACTCAAGATAAGGCGCTTGCCGGGTCCCGTATGTGCGCCACCGCCCATAACTGGCATTTCGTGCGCATTTCGGAAAATTTTTCCGTGACCTGGTTCTCTCGCGCTTTTCGGTACTGTGTTACCGTCTGCCGGCGAGATAGCCTTGGCTGTCCATTTCAGGCACCGCAACTCATTGGCACAGGACCGTAACCATATTCATGTCGCACGATCCGAACCAGAATCATCTCCTCGCTGCGTTGCTCGACGCTGAATTCGACCGCCTGGCGCCTGACCTCGAACTGATTCCGATGCTGCTGGGGGATGTGCTCTACGAGTCCGGCGGAAAACTCCAGTACGTGTATTTCCCGACCACGGCAATCGTCTCGCTCCACTATGAGCTGGAGAACGGCGGCTCCTCGGAAATTGCCGGCGTCGGCAATGAGGGCGTGCTCGGCATTTCGCTCTTCATGGGCGGCGATACCACGCCAAGCCGCGCCATCGTCCAGACCGGCGGTCATGGCTACCGGCTACGCGCGCAGGTCCTGATGGATGAATTCAACCGGGCCGGACCGGTAATGCGCCTGTTGCTGCGCTACACCCAGGCGTTGATTACGCAAATGTCGCAAACAGCCGTGTGCAACCGTCACCACTCGGTTGAACAGCAGTTATGCCGCTGGCTGCTGCTGACGCTGGATCGCTTGCCGTCCAATGAACTGACGATTACACAACAGCTGATCGCCAACATGTTGGGCGTGCGGCGCGAAGGCGTGACCGAAGCCGCTGGCAAATTGCAGGCCAGCGGACTGATCCGTTATCGCCGCGGCCATATCACGGTGCTGAATCGGGCCGGGCTGGAGCGCCAGGTCTGCGAATGCTACGAAGTGGTGAAGAAAGAATTTGCGCGCCTGCTCTCAGACGTTCGCCGGCGCCAGGGCAGCGCTGCCACAAGCAAGGCGAACTGATCCGCCATGATCGGCGGCGAGAGATCGTCACCTGCCGCCGGAGCGTCGCCTGTAGCGCAAGGTCTTCACCGCGTTTCCCCGGATTAGTCCTGTCACCATAAGATGTCCATGCCTGATACCGTCCCTGCAGCCCCGGCCAGAAAACTGTCGATCGAACTGCTGATGTTCGCCGCTATCGGCGCCACCTTGCTGGTGCTGCTTCTGGTCGCCTTCCTTGCCCTTAAAAACGAGAAGCAGCCGTCGCCGGATGCGATTGTCATCCAGGCCAGCATTTTTCTTCTCTTTGTTTTTTTTGCCGTGCTGGCGGTGCCGGTCTGGCGCCGAATCCGTGCACTGCCGGGCGGCGTCCTTGGCCTGCAACCGCGGCCGTTGTTGCAGGCCGGGGCGCTGCAACACGCCATCTTCAACAGCATCAATTTTTCCTTGATTGCGACCGACGCCAGAGGGGTGATCCGGATCTTCAACCCTGGCGCGGAGCGCATGCTCGGTTACGCGGCAGCCGAGGTGATCGACAAGATCACGCCAGCCGGTATCTCCGACGCGGACGAACTGGTAGCCCGGGCAGAGGCATTGAGCCTTGAATGGGGTTCGCAGATCGAGCCCGGCCTGGCGGCCCTGGTCTACAAGGCATCGCGCGGCATCGAAGACATTTATGAACTGACCTACATCCGCAATGATGGCACCCGCTTCCCGGCGATCGTATCGGCCACCGCCCTGCGCAGCGAGGAGGGCAATATCATTGGCTACCTGCTGATCGGTACCGACAACACGGCGCGCAAGCGGGTCGAAGCGAGGCAGGCCGTGCTCGACCAGCGCTTGCGCGACCAGCAGCACGCGCTCCAGCAAAACAATATCGAACTGGAGGCCGCCCGGGCAGCCGCGGAAAAAGCCAACCTTGCGAAATCCGAATTCCTCTCCAGCATGAGCCATGAGTTGCGCACCCCGCTCAACGCCATACTCGGTTTTGCCCAACTGATGGAGTCGGACACGCCGCCACCTTCCTCCGGTCAACAGCAGTCGATCATCCAGATCCTGCAAGCAGGCTGGTACCTGCTTCGCCTGATCAACGAGATCCTGGATCTGGCGATGATCGAATCCGGGAAGGTCACCATTTCGCAGGAGTCGATGTCGCTGACGGATGTGCTCGAGGATTGCCAGGCGATGTTCGAGCCGCAGGCGCAAAAGCGTGGCATCCAGATGCACTTTCCCCGCCTCCACGACCCGATCTTCGTCCATGCCGACCGGACCAGGGTCAAGCAGGTGATGATCAACCTGCTGTCGAATGCGATCAAGTACAACCGGATGGATGGCACGGTCACGGTTGAATGCAATCCGGCCGCTGAAAGCCGGATACGTGTGAGTGTGCGCGACACCGGCGCGGGTCTCGCACCCGAGCAGTTGGCGCAACTGTTCCAGCCATTCAACCGGCTCGGGCAGCAGGCCAGCACGGAGGAGGGCACCGGTATAGGCCTGGTCGTCACCAAGCAGCTGGTCGAGCTGATGGGCGGCGCCATCGGCGTGGAAAGCACCGTCGGAGGCGGCAGCCTGTTCTGGATCGAGCTGCCAGTGTCGACTGCACCGGAGCTGGTGTTCGGAGCCGACCATATGCTGCCGGTTGGCGCCGACCTGGCGCCTTCGCTGCCGGCAGGACAGCAGCGCACCTTGCTCTACGTCGAGGACAATCCGGCGAACCTGGCACTGGTCGAGCAGCTGATCGGCCGCCGCAGCGACCTGAAGCTGCTGACAGCGACAGACGGACACATGGGAATCGCGATCGCGCAAGGGGCCCAGCCCGACGTCATCCTGATGGACATCCACCTGCCCGGCATCAGCGGATTTGGCGCATTGAAAGCGCTGCGCGCCGACCCGGCGACAGCGGATATTCCGGTCATTGCGCTGTCGGCAAACGCCGTCCCGAGCGACATCAAGCGGGGAATGGACGCAGGCTTCTTCCGCTACCTGACCAAACCGATCAAGGTCGTGGAACTGATGGAAGCGCTGGATGTAGTGCTTGAAAATACAGGGGAAGACCGCCGCTCCGCGATGTTGGCGCCGGCGGCAAATGCTGGTGAACGCCGTGAGACTTCCATGAAAGAACATGATGATTAAGCCCTCCGAAATACTGAATGCCAGGATCCTGATCGTCGACGACCAGCAAGCCAACGTGATGCTGCTGGAAAAAATGCTGCACAACGTCGGCTACACGCAAATCGCGACGACCATGGATCCGCATTCGGTCTGTCCGATGCACCTGGAGCACCGCTACGACCTGATCTTGCTGGATTTGCAGATGCCGGGCATGGACGGGTTCGAGGTCATGGAGGGTCTGAAGGAAATCGAGCCCGACTACTTGCCGGTACTGGTCATCACGGCGCAGCCCGGCCACAAGCTGCGCGCGCTGAATGCGGGGGCCAGGGATTTCGTCAGCAAGCCCTTCGACCTGGTCGAGGTACAGATGAGAATCCGCAACATGCTGGAGGTCCGGCTGCTGTACCGCAAGCTGGCCGACTACAACCGGCTGCTGGAGAAGACGGTGCAGGAACGCACGGCCGAGCTGCGCGAAAGCGAAGCACGTTTCAGGAGCTTTACCGAACTCTCTTCGGATTGGTACTGGGAGCAGGACGCGCAGGGGAAATTCACCAATGTCTCGGGCCCGGTGTTCGAGATGCTCGGCATAGGCGAGGGCGACCGGCCGGGCGAATCCGCTGCCGTGGCCGAACGCAATGCCATCGCGCGGGCGCAGCTGGACGCCAACATTGCGGCGCGACAGCCTTTCGTCGATCTGATCTACACCCACAGCAATGCCGACGGCAGCACGCAGGTGCTGCAGGTCAGCGGCGAACCGGTGTTCGACTCAGCCAGCCGCTTTGCCGGCTATCGCGGCATCGGGATCGACATTACCGAACGCGCAGTGCCCCACCAGTCGTAAGGCTTGTAGCAAGATGTGCGGGAACAGCTGGCGCAAATAGCGTTGAGGGAAGAATCCTGGCCGCAGCGCCAGCACTCACGGCCGGGCCCGCACATGTCCGGCTAGCGCGCGCGAGACCTTGTCAGCGCTTTCCTTCAAAGCCTCACCGAGCGCCTTGATGGCGGTCTTGTCGAGCTGGCCGCTGAAGCCGACCGCGCTGATTGCCATGACAGGCCGCTCGCTTTCATCGAGAACGGCGGCGGAAACAGTCGTGACGCCTTTGACATAGCTGCCGCTGTCGACGGCATAGCCCCGTTTGCGGACCTCTTCGATCTCGAGCAGATATTCGTCGAACGTGGGGCCGCTCTCCCAGCGCAGATTCTCGAAATGGAGACGAAGCTGCTCGGGTTCCAGGCGCGAATAGGCCGCCATGCAGCGCCCAAGGGCGGCGATATACATGGGCAAGCGTTGTCCGATGCTCATGTGAACCCGGATCGCGGCTTCATGGTCAGCCCGGTCGAGAAGTACGACGCGATCTCCGTGGGTTCGATGCCAAAGCGTCGCCGTGACACGATGATTGGCGGCGATTTGCTCCAGGAAGGGATGCACCATTCGCACGTAAGAGGACTGTTCCAGCGCTCCCTTGGCAAGTTCAACCAGGCCCAGCCCTATGGTGTAGGTCTTGGTGGGATCATCGAAGTTGATCAAGCCTTCATGAGCAAGCGTCTTGAGCAGGTTGAAGCAGGTGCTGGAGTTCAGCTCCAGGTCACGCGCGATGCGCGTCACGCCAGCCGGCGTTCTTGTAGAGGCCAGATAGCGCAGGACAGCCAGTCCGCTGACCAGCGCCCCGACCGGCTTTTCAGGTGCATTCGTTTTGGACATGTTGATTCTGAAAATTGCGTAACTGACGTTAATGTAAGGCACATGCGGCCGGCGTGTGCCTTTCCCCAGCTACGGAAACCGGGAAGGCCCTTATTCCACCTTGATCCCCGCCGCCTGGACTACCGCCTTCCAGCGCTGTATGTCCTTGGCCAGCCATTGCCTGGACTGCTCCGGCGAATCAGCTACCGCTTCAAGACCTTCATTGCGTAGCCATTGCGTCATGTCGGCTGACTTCAGGATGGCAACGAATTCAGCATTCAGCAGCCGGACGATGGCGGCGGGCGTCTTTGCCGGCACATAAAGTCCATACCAGACCGAGGCGTCGAATCCCGGCAAACCGGTTTCTGCCACGGTCTGCATCTCGGGCCACAGATCGGTGCGGCGCGCAGTGGTCACGGCCAGCGCGCGCAATTTGCCCGCCTCGGCAAATTTCTTTGCGGTCGCCAGCGGGTCAATCACCAGCTGCACGTCGTTGGCCATCGCGGCCGTCAGCGCGGGCCCGGCGCCCTTGTAGGGAACGTGCACAATCTGGATTCCAGCCGCTGCCTTGAATTGCTCGCTGGCCAGATGTACCGAGGTGCCCGTGCCTGGCGTGCCGAAGTTGAGCTTGCCAGGATTGGCCTTGGCATAGGCGATCAGCTCCGCGACAGACTTCACCGGCAATTGCGGGCTTACCAGCACGGCAAACGGGCCCATCACTGCCGTGCTTATCGGCGCGAGGTCGCGCAACACGTCATAGGGAAGATTGCGCTTGAGGGATGGTTCCGTGGCAATCGCTCCGCTGTGCAGCAGCACGGTAGTGCCATCGGGGTCGGCGCGCACCGTGGCCTCGGTTCCTAGCGAGCCGCCGGCGCCAGCCTTGTTCTCGACGATGACGGAGCGGCCAAGCCGCTGCCCCAGTCGCTGGGCCAGCGAGCGACCCAGGATGTCAGATGTGCCGCCGGCAGCGTAGGGCACGATGATGCGTATCGGCTTGCCAGCGGGGATCTCTTGCGCGTACACCGCCGGCAACGCAGGAATCATCAGGGCGGACAGGATGAGGCATTTGCGAAACATGGACATGTTGGTCTCCTTTATTGGTATTGAGCGAAGGGGCAGGCTCAGTCACTTAATTGACCGGCCCATTCGCATTTGCTTGCACAACAATTTTCGTGATCGCCAGCCGGGCGATTTCGTCAGCACTGAATCCCAGGCTTTCCAGCACCGTGTCAGTGTGTTCACCGATCGATGGCGGCCTGGCCGGCGAACTGTCGCCGGGCGGCAGTCCAGGCATGCGCACGGTGGGCAGCGTGCCGACTTCGTTCAGGTCGGTCGGGGTAAACAGCCGTTGCTCCAGGACTTGCGGGTCGTTCCGGTAGGCGTCGTATGTCAGGACTTCCTGATGGATCAGGTCGGCCGCACGCATCTTCGGCAGCCACCGGGCGGACGCTTGCTTGAGCAGTTCGGCAGAAATGACTTTTCTCAGTTCGCCCTGATGCTCGAAACGCGCAGCCGCTGTCGCAAAACGTGGATCAGTCAGCAGGTCGCTGCGGCCAATCAGGGAAATCAAGTCGGTGACATGCTCCTCCTTCATCGCTGACAAGGCGATGAAGCCGTCTGCCGTGCGGTAAATGCCGATCCCCGCAAATAACTCGCCGCTCAATGCGCCGCCCGTCAGTTCGTGCTCCGCGTATTTGTAGCCCTGCACCGCGGTGATGCTGTGCATCAGGCTCAGGTCGATGTACTGGCCGGCGCCGGTGCGCACCCGCTGGAACAGCGCCGCGACAATGGCGTTGCTGGCATAGATGCCGCTGATGATGTCGACCAGCGATATGCGCACTCGCACCGGCTCGACCATGTCCCCGGCCCCAAACGAGAAGCCGGTGTACGCCTGCACGGCCGCGTCAGTGGCTGGCCGGTCGATGTAGGGTCCTTTCTGTCCGAAGCCGGTTACCGATACGTAGATCAGCCGGGGATTCAGCGCCCGGACGCTCTCGTAGTCCAGACCCAGGCGCGCCATCACGCCGACGCGGTTGCTTTCGATCATCACGTCGGCATCGGCAATCAGCTTGAGCGCTATGTCGCGCCCGCCCGGCTGCTTCAGATCCGCGGCGAGGCTGCGCTTGCCACGATTGAAGGTGCCGAACAGTACGCTGGACTGGCCCCTGCGCGCGCCCAGCACGCGCAGCCAGTCGCCTGCCGGTGGCTCCAGCTTGAGTACATCAGCGCCCATTTCCGCCAGCAGGCAGGCGCCGTGTGGACCCGCGATTCCCTGACTGAAATCCAGCACCTTGACGCCGTCCAGCGCCTTGCTCAGCATGTTCATGTCTCGCTCCACTTCAATGATTGATGCCGCCCCTTGCCCCTTGACGATTGGCCATTGGCCATTGCCAATGCGGGATGGAGCGTGTTCCATTTTTTTTATGTCACTCCGGCCGCTGCGCCTGGCACACGCACGCTGCCAACGATGCGGTCGCCGCCGTCATCCTCGGCGCGGACCCACACGTCGTACACCCCGGGGGCATCCGGCCGTGCCTGGCCGCCGGCAACCAGGGTTTCACCCGGGCGCACAGGTTTGACGAAACGGATGTCCAGCTCGGACTGTTCAAATGCTGCGCTCCCCAGGCTGCGCTGCAAGGCCTGCCATATCAGCCCGATCGACATGGTGCCGTGCGCAATCACGCCGCCCATTGGGGTGCCTGACGCAAATTCGGGGTCGAGGTGGATGGGATTGAAGTCATTGGTCAGCTCGGCGTAGGCGGCGATCACTGCCGGTTCGATCTTCATGCGTACCGGGGACAGGATGTCGGGCAGGGTGCTCATCGGAGTCATCAGGCGGCCCATATCAGGCTCATGCAGCCAGTAAACAGCGCACGGCCGTCGTCGCCGCTTCCCTGGACGCGCAAATCAACGTAGAGCCGTTCCCGTTTGACTTGCTTGTCGACGCAGGACACGACCGTGCGCACCTGCTCGCCAGGCTGCGGCAAAGTGTCCAGCCTGAACTGCTGGCGCGCGTGCACATTGCCTGGTGGCCGTGGCGCGACTACGGTCAGGAAGGCGCGCATGGCGAGCACCATGGCAATGCTGGCGGCTTCGGCAGCGCTATTGGCGCCGTCGGCTGGCGCAGAGCCGAAAATGCGCTGCCATGCGTTCACCAGGTTCCGGTCGTATGCCTCGATGTGTTCGCCCAGCACGGCGCCGGCCTGAAAATCGGCGAAGGTGATGGCTTTCTTCATTCCAGCACCTGTGCTTCCGGCAAAGCCATGCCTTCAATCTCGCGGAAACCTATGCGCACCGACTGGCCAATTGCCAGCGGCGTTGCGCCGCCGCCGCGGACGTTGACCATCAGCCGAAAGCCCTCGCTCATGTCCACCAGGGCGATGATGTAGGGTGTCTCGTCCTTGAATGCCGGCGTCGGGGCGCGGTGCACCACGGTGTAACTCAGCACCCGGCCTTGGCCGCCGGAGCGGTGCCATTCCAGATCGGCATGCTGGCAGGCCGAGCAAAGCGAGCGCGGGATCAGCTGCACCTCGCCGCAGTGGGCGCAACGCTGGTAGCGTAGTTCGCCGGTGGCGCAGCCGTCCCAGAAATGTCGGGTGTCCGCAGTCGGACGGGGCAGGGGGCGGCTCATGTCAATTTACTCCCAGGACCAGTGAGCAATGGGCGGACAGGATCCCGCCATCCCCGTGCACGAACGCCAGACGCGCGCCGGGCACCTGGCGGGCATCGGCGCGGCCGCGCAATTGGTGCACGGCTTCGACGGCATGGAACATGCCCCCCGCCGCGCCAGAGTGCCCGTATGAAAGCAAGCCGCCGTGCGTGTTGCAGGGCAAGCTGCCGCCGAGGTCGAGCTCGCCGCGCATGGCGGCAGGCCCGGCCTCTCCGCGTTCGAAAAAGCCGATCGATTCAAGCTCGACCAGCAAGGTGATGGTGAACGAATCGTAGATCAGCGCAACGTCGATGTCCGCCGGCGTCAGCCCGGCGCGCGCAAACGCCGCGGCGGACGAGGCCTTGCAGCCAAAATCGGTCAGGCTGGGAGCGGAGATGATGTGCTCGTGCGTGTGGCCCTGGCCCGCGCCCAGGATTTCAATGGCAGTTCCACGCGTGTCAGCCGCCGCTGCGCGACTGCTGACAACCAGGGCGGCGCCGCCGTCGGATATCAGGCAGCAATCCAGCATGTGCAATGGCGAGGAAATTATCCTGGACGCCAGCACCTGCTCGATGGTGATCGGTTCGCGTTTATGGGCCTTGGGATGACGGCCGGCGTGCTGGCGGTGGGTCACGGCAATGGCTGCCAGCTGTTCCGGGGTCACGCCATATTCGTGCATGTAGTGCTGCGCCACCAGCGCATAGGAAGCCGGCACGCTGATGCCGAACGGGCGCTCGAACTGGGCATGCCCCACTTCGGAGAGCACGGCCACTGCGCCGTCACGCGTCATGCCGGTGAGCCTGTTATCGCCGGTGACCACCAGCACGTGCTGGCACTGCCCGCTGGCCACCAGCGCCGCAGCTTGCATGATCATGATGGCTGCGCTGGCGCCGCCGGCCTGGATCGAGGTGCAGTAACCCGGGTGAATCCCGAGGTACTCGCAGAATACCGATGCCAGCATCAGGTGCGGCTCGGTGAACGAATAGGCGCACAGCACGCCATCGATATCGGCCAGCGTCAAGCCTGCGTCGGCCACTGCCCCCATCGCCGCTTGCGCGTGCAAGCCCATGCAACTGCTGCCGGCCAGTTCACCGACTTCGGTGTCGCAGGCGCCGGTGATGAAGGCGTCCATGCTCATGGCTTGAATCCCATGTCGCGGGCAATGATGTTGCGCTGGACCTCGCTGGTGCCTTCCCCAATCACATAGACGAAGGCGTCGCGGTGGATGCGCCCCACCGGATATTCGCGCATGATGCCGGCGCCGCCGTGGATGCGAATGGCTTGTTCGCTGACGGCCAGCGCGGTTTCGCTGGCGATGAGTTTCACGCGCGCAGCGGTGGCCGCATCGAGAGTGCCCTGGTCCACGCGCCATGCGCCGTAGTAGACCATCCATTTGGCGGCCTCGATCTGCGCCGCCATGTCAGCCAGCTTGTGGGCAATCGCCTGGTAGTCGCCGATGCGCTTGTTGGCCACGATGCGATCGCTGGCATAGGCTTTGGCGGCGTCAAAGGCGGCGCGCGCCATGCCAAGTGCGTTGGCCGCCACGCCAACCCGGTTTTCGCTCAGGCACTCCAGGATCACCGGGTAGGTGCCTTCAATGCCGCCCAGCAGGCACTCATCGGGCACGAACGCGTCTTCGATGTGGATGAGTCCGGTTTCCGAGGCGCGAATGCCTTCCTTGCGCAGCTTGTGGACCTCGAACCCCGGATTGGGCAAATCCACGATGAACAGGCTGATCGATTCCGGCTTCAGCTCGGGCCGGGTGCGTGCGGCGACCAGCAGGAAATTGGCAAATGGGGCGTTGGTGATATAGAGCTTGCTGCCGTTTAGCTTCCAGCCGCCGTCAACGCGCTCAGCGCGCGTCTTCAGGGCGCGCACGTTGGAGCCGCCGTCGGGCTCGCTCAGGCCAAAGCCCGCCACCTTTTCACCCGTGAGGGCTGGCTTGAAATAGTTCTCGCGCTGCCAGGGCGTGCCGACCTTCCAGATCGGCCATATGCCCAGATGGGAATGGGCCGACCAGCTGGTGGCAAACGCCTGGCTCATGTAGCTCAGTTCTTCCCGCACGATGCAGTCGGAAACCTTGTCCATGCCGGTGCCGCCATCGCGTTCCGGATAGCGAACGCCGATCAAGCCAAGCTCGCCCCATCGCTGGAACACATGGCGCGGAAACACCTCGTTTTCTTCGGCATCGTCGACCAGCGGCGACAACTCTTCCTGGCACAGGCGCCGTACCGTGTCGCGCACAGCCTCATGCTCGCTGGAAAACTGGAATGAAAGCGCCATCTTGTCTCCTTAAAATGCTTTTTCTATTCTCTATGCCGAATATCATTCGCTGTAAGAAATGATATGACGGGGGCGTTTCGCTTGTCAAGCGATCGCCGGCAGGCGCTGCGCCCGGCCGGCGTGTTGGTCTGGTTTGAACGCAGGCTTCGAAACATTGAACTGGTTGCCATGCAAGGGCACTCCTATACTCGCCGTCTTTGATTGCGCAAGCGAGAGACGGCATGCTCCAAACAGCCCTTCGAGGCATCAAGGTCCTGGATTTATCCCGCATATTGGCGGGACCCTGGTGTACGCAGAACCTGGCCGACCTCGGCGCCGAGGTGACCAAGGTGGAACACCCCACGCGCGGCGACGATACCCGCGGCTGGGGGCCGCCGTACCTGGAATCCGAACAAGGCGAGCACAGGCTGTCGGCCTATTTCGTGTGCTGCAATCGCGGCAAGCGTTCGGTTGCGGTGGACTTTGCAAGCCCCGAGGGGGCGGCTGTCATTCGCGAGCTGGCCAGGGACGCCGATGTGCTGGTCGAAAATTTCAAGCCGGGCACCTTGAAGCGCTATGGACTTGATTACGAATCGCTGAAAGCCGCCAACCCGCGCCTGATCTATCTGTCCATTACGGGATTCGGACAATCAGGGCCGATGTCCGACAAGCCGGGATACGACTACGTGTTCCAGGGCATGGGTGGCTTGATGAGTTACACCGGCCAGCCGGATGGCGAGCCGGGGGCGGGGCCGCTGCGCACCGGGGTCGCGGTAGTGGACCTGACAACCGGCATGTATGCCACTTCCGCGGTGCTGGCAGCGCTGTTCCGGCGCTCCACGACGGGCGAAGGGGGATGCATCGACCTGGCCTTGCTCGATGTTGCGGTTGCCTTGAATGCCAATCAGGGCGCGAACTATCTGGCCTCGGGGGTTAATCCGCCGCGTTCCGGCAATGCGCATCCGAACTGCGCGCCGTATGAAGTGTTCCGCTGCGCCGATGGCCATCTGATCCTGGCGATTGGAAACGATGGTCAGTTCCAGCGCTTCTGTGACGTGGCTGGCGCGCCGGCCCTGGCGGCCGACCCTCGTTTTGCCACCAATTCGAACCGGATCATCAATTTGCGGGTACTGCGCGAGATTCTTGCCAACCTGTTCGTGCAACGCAATCGGGACGACTGGACCCGGGCCTTCGATGCCGCCGGTGTTCCGTGGGGGCCGATCAACACGCTGGATGATGTTTTCCAGGATCCGCAGGTGCAGCACCGGCAGCTTGTGAAAGTGGTCGCCCATCCGGTCATGGGCGCAATCCGCATGGTGCGCAACCCCATGCTCAGTGGCGTCGCTGACGCCGCCGCGCCGATCGCGCCTCCTCCCATGCTGGGCGAGCACACGCAACAGGTTCTGGGGTCGCTGGCCCAGCAGGTTCAATGACAGGTTCAATGACGCGCCGTATCCGAATCAATCGCAACAAAGGAGACATGAATATGAAACATATGAAACTGACGAAAATATTTGCGGCCACTGCCGCATCGTTCTGCCTGATGGGTGCAAGCGGTGGCGCACACGCCGATCCCTCGTATCCCAACAAGCCGGTAAGGATCGTGGTCCCCTACGCACCGGGCGGCACCACTGACATCCTGGCCCGCATCGTGGGAAACAAGCTGGGCGCCATCCTGAAGCAGACCTTCATCGTCGAAAACCGTCCGGGCGCGGGCGGGGCGGTCGGCAGCTCTTTTGCAGCCAAGCAGCCGGCGGATGGCTACACCCTGGTCATGGTGGTGGAGAGTTCGCATGCGGTCAATCCGAATGTCTATGCCAAGACGCCCTACGATCCGGTGAAGGATTTCGACCCGATCAGCAACCTGGCGGACGTGCCCAACGTATTGGTAGTCAATCCCTCCTTCCCTGCCAGGGACCTGCCCGCACTGGTCAAGGAACTGAAGGCCAACCCGGAGAAGTACGCATTTGGCTCGTCGGGCAACGGCGGCCTGAGCCACATGAATGGCGAGCTGTTCCTAAAGACGACCGGAACCAAAATGCTGCACACGCCCTACAAGGGGCTCGGCCCGGCGTTGACCGACCTGATGGCTGGCCAGATCCAGGTCGTGTTCGACAATATTCCGTCGTCCTCGTCATTGATCCAGGCAAACCGGATTCGCCCGCTTGCCGTGGCCGCCAAGAAGCGCCTGAAGATCCTGCCCAATGTGCCGACCTACGCAGAAGCAGGCCTGGCGCCAATGAACAATCCTTCGTGGTTTGGCATCGGCGCGCCAGCCGGTACGCCGGCCCCAATTCTCGCGAAGCTCAACAGCGCAGTGAAGCAGGCGCTGGAGTCGCCAGACGTGGTGGAGGCAATCGAGAAGCAGGGCGCGATTCCCGATTACACGACGCGCAAGGAATTCGCCGACTTGATCAAGTCTTCCAACGATCACTGGAAGAAAGTGGTCATCGATATCAACTTCACCAAGCTGTGAGGGCAGGACAGATGAATACTGTTGACACGCTTACTCACGCTGCCGTGCAGATGGACGGCCATGTGGCCACGCTTACCATCTCGGGCGCCGGGTCGCTCAATATCCTGAGCACACCGGTAATGAAGGATCTGGTCCAGGCGCTGGAATTGCTGGCCACCAGGGACGACCTGCGGGTAGTGGTGCTGCGCGGCACCGGCGACAAGGGTTTCATCGGCGGCGCCGACATCGGCGAGATGGCAAGATTGACGCAGGAGAGCGGCGAGATTTTCATCTCCCTTCTGCGCAAATTCTGCGATGGCCTGCGCCATATGCCGGTACCCGTCATCGCCCGTCTGCCGGGCTGGTGCCTGGGCGGCGGGCTGGAAGTGGCGCTCGCTTGCGACATCCGGATTGCCTCCGAGGACGGCAGGTTCGGCATGCCTGAAGTCAAGGTAGGCATTCCGTCAGTCATTCATGCGGCTCTGCTGCCAAGATTGATCGGCAATTCACGCGCGAACTGGATGCTGCTCTCCGGCGAAATCGTGACGGCGCGGGAAGCACTGGACTGGGGCCTGGTAAATCGCCTGGTTCCGCCGCAGGACCTGGACCAGGAAGTGCGACGTGTGGCAGCAGTGCTGGCCGAGTGCGGCACGGCTGTCATGCGTCAGCAAAAGCGGCTCTTGCGCGAATGGGACGACCAGCCTCTCGATACATCCATCGAGCGCAGCGTCAGGGAATTCGGCGCCGCCTTCAATACCGGCGAGCCGCAGCGCTACATGAATGACTTCCTGGAGCGCAAGCGCGCAGCGAAATGAGGAAGGTTGCGGTCCGGCTGGCCGGCTAGTTCGGGCCCGCGCTATCCTATCCGGACTGCCCTTCCCGGGTTGCCGCCACACGTGGGTCGGCCAGCAGGAACTCGGCAAACGCAGCGGCAAATGACGGCAACTCCTCCTCGGCGCGGACCACCATCGACAGCTTGCGCAAGGCCCACGGCTCGCGCAGATCGAGCGCGGCTACTCGCGCCGTGTCCAGTGCAGAGGCGACGACGCTGAAGGGAATCAGCGCCACCCCGACGCCTTGTTCCACCAAGGTCAGGACAGTGTCAAAGCTGTTGGCGTGAAGCCGCACGTTGAGCTGCTTGCCGGTATCCTGGGCCGTATCGCGCAGGAACAGGAAATTGCTGCTGGAGCGTCCGGTGCAGACGAAATCGAAATCCAGCGCTTCTCCGAAACGTATTTCGGCTTTTCTGGCCAGCGGATGCCCGATGGGTACCGCCAGGACCAGCTTGTCCACCGCATAGCGCCAGGATTTCAGCCCCGGTATATCGATATCTCCGGCCATGATGCCGATGTTTGCTTCGTGCGCTGCAATCGCCCCGGGTATGGACTGGCTGGTTCTCTCCTCCAGATCGATGTTGACGTTCGGATGGGCAACCAGGAACCGGCTCAGGCTGGGTACCACGAAGCCATTCAATGAACTGCTGTTTGCCAGCAGCCTGATCTGCCCTTTCAGGCCGGCCGAAAACCGGCCGACCTCGCCGTGCATCCGTTCCAGGCCCGCCAGCAGTTGGCGCACATGCGCCACCAGGATTTTTCCTGCCGGCGTGACGTCCATTCCCCGCGGCGTGCGGACGAACAGCGCAGTTCCCAGCGCGTGCTCGAGGTTTTTCAGGCGATAGCTGCCAGACGACGCGGTGATGTGGACGCTGGATGCGCCGTTGGAGAGGTTTCCTGCTTCGGCAATGGCGAGGAAAAGCTTCAGGTCGGTCAGGTCATAGGACATGGAATGCTCGAGCGGGGGAGTGACAGGCGCATCCGGTTCCAGATCGAAATTCCGACTGTCCTGATGCGCCTGTTGGGCGCATGTTCCAGAGATCTTAACCGCATCCCGGCCATTCTGATGCGCCCGGCCCCGGCTCTATCACCGCTGCCAATGAATCCGGGCTATTGAAGCTTTATATCGGCTTTCTTGATGGCCGCCTGGTAGCGCTCGCTTTCAGCCTGGGTAAATGCCTTGAACTGATCGCTGCTCATGGGCCGCGCCTGCATTCCCTGGTCTGCCAGCAGTTTCTGCGTTTCCGGGTTCTGCAGCGCCCTGGCAAGCAGTTCATTCAGCTTCTTGACCCGATCGGCCGGCACGTCGCTGCGCACCCACAAGCCTATCCAGGTCTGCGATGAATATTGCGGCAACTTCGCTTCGGCGAAGGTCGGCACATCGGGCAGCACCGCGCTGCGCTTGTCGCCGGTGATGGCGATAGCTTTGACCTTGCCGGACTTGATGTGTTGCGCCACGATGCCGATATCGCCCAGCGTGGCATCGACTTCACCGCTCAGGACCGCCAGCGTGGAGGGGGCAGCGCCCTTGTAGGCCACGTGCGTCATGTCGAGCTTGGCCAGCTGCTTCAGGATTTCAAATCCGACATGGCCGGATGAGCCGTTCCCGAACGAGGAGAAAGTCGCTGCACCTTGCTTGTTGCGAGCCCAGTCGATGAACTCGGAGAGCGTGTTGGCCGGGACCTTGGCGCTCACCACCAGCACGTGCGGGTTGCTCGCCAGCAGGGTCACAGGCTGGAAATCCTTTGCCGGGTCAAACGGCAGTTTCATCAGGTGTGGATTGATGACGAAGCTGGCTGCGGAGACGAGGGCGGCGTAGCCGTCTGCCGGTTTGCCGAGCACCGCCTGGGCACCGATCACGGTTGCGCCGCCAGGACGGTTGTCGACGACCACGCTCTTTCCGGTGTCGGCGCTGATCGCTTTCCCGAGGGAACGTGCCAGCAGGTCGGCAGTGCCGCCCGGCGCGTAGGGAACTACCAGTGTCACGGGTTGCGCCGGATATGCTTCCTGGCTGAATGCGGGTACCGCGGCCAGGGACAGCATTCCCATGGCGAGGATGAATTTTTTCATGATGATCTTCATTCAAGTTGGATCGTGAAATGAGAGCGGGCACCTGCCATTGCTGGTGGTGCCCGCCTTTGCTACAAAACTTCCTTGCGTACCGTGTTGCGCAGGATGCCTACGTCGCTGACTTCCACTTCGACGATGTCGCCATCCTTGAGGAACACCTGGGGATTTCGCCGGAATCCGACCCCGCCCGGCGTTCCGGTGACAATCACGTCGCCTGGCTCCAGCGTCGTGAAGGTGGAGATGAAGCTGATCAGCCGTGCAACCGGAAAGGTCATCAGGTCCGTCGTCGTGCGTTGCATTTCCTGGCCATTCACGCGCGTCACCAGGCTCAGTACGCGGTCTGCCGGCAGCTCGTCGGCGGTGACCATCCAGGGTCCGAACGCTCCCGTTTGCGGGAAATTCTTCCCTGGCGTCCACTGCGTGGTCCGCAGTTGCCAATCGCGAACCGAGCCGTCGTTGTAGCAGGCCGTGCCTGCCACATGGGACAAGGCCTGGTCCAGCGGAATGCGCCTGCCGCCAGTGCCGATCACGACCGCGATTTCACCTTCAAAATCAAAGTCGGCAGATTCATGCGGGCAGAGCAGGGGCTGTTCGTGACCTGTTTGCGACTCGGCAAAGCGCAGGAACAGGGCCGGGTCGCTGGTGTCCGGACGGCCGCCTTCGGTGCGATGCGCCTCATAGTTCAGGCCGGCGCAAATGATCTTGCCAGGATTGGGGATCACCGGCAGGAAGCTGATCTCGTCGAGGGAAAAGTCGGCTTCGCTGGCAGCGACCAGTTTCTCCAGGCGCGAAACTTGCCCGAGGGCGATCGCAGCCCGCAAATCCGGCGCCTCGGCTCCCAGGCGGGCGCCGAGGTCGCGAACACGCTTGCCTTCAACCGCGCCATAGCTTGAGCCTTGCGCTGACGTAAAAGACATCAGCTTCATGGTCAGCGTCCCGCGGTCGAGCAGCCGATATGGGCGATCGCCTGGATTTCGAGCAGGATTTCCGGCTTCGCGAGCGAGCTGACTTCGACCAGGGTGCAGGCCGGGAAGTCACCGCTGAAAAACTCTTCGCGGGCACGCCAGACTTCGGTGTTGTTGGCCATGTTCGTCACGAAAATGGTCAGCTTGACGACGTCATCCATCACGCCGCCCGCCTCGACGATCAAATCCTTGATCTTCTGGAACGTGACTTTGGCCTGCTCATATTCGCCGTTGCCGAGGATGGTGTTTCCGTCCGGCCCGCGGGCGGTCAGGCCCGAGGTGTATGCAACGTTGCCTACGACCAGGCAGTTCGACCAGCGCTTCGGTGCCGCTTCGGCGACTTTGGGGGAAATGATGCGTTTTTTCGGTTCGCTCATGAATAACTCCTCGAGTGGATAAAAAGGGGGGTGACGCTGCAAGCGCAGCGATCTGAGTCGGAATCAGTAATATATCACATGAAGTATCACTTGCTAGATCAGATGATCCGACCTAAAATTATTCCAAATCCTCAAGGCAAATCACATGTCCACCCCATCCCAGGCCGGCGACAGGCAGCGCAAGAACCCTCCTGCCGCCCGCACCGCAAGCCCATCCCTGACAGACGAGATTTACCAAATCCTGAAATGGCGCATCCTGAGCATGGAGATGGCACCAGGTACGCTGCTCAACGAACAAAGCCTGGTCGAATCGACCGGCTTTGGTCGCGCGCCTATCCACCAGGCGCTGCATCGCCTGCAATACGACGGACTGGTGGAAATACGCCCACGCAAGGGCGCCCAGGTGAAGACCTGGTCACCGCGCGACCTGGCTTACCTGATGGAAGCACGCCTGCCGCTCGAAACCGCGATGGTCCGCCTGGCCGCCGAGCGCGCCGAAGACCGCGATATCCGGACGCTGCGTGAAAAGCTGGATGGCGGACCCGCCTTGCTTGCGGCATCCGATCGTGAAGGGCTGATGCGCCTGGACCAGGAGTTTCACGAATCCCTGGCCCGATTCGCGCAAAGCCCGGTGCTTGCCGAACTCGTCGAAAACCTGCATCACCGCTCCTCGCTGCTCTGGTACTCACCGATTTCGGGACGCAAGGAATACGAAGTCGTCCTGCAGCAACACGAGCAAATCCTCGCCGCCGTTGAAAAACACGATCCCGATGAAGCGGCCCGCGCCATGTCGGACCACCTTTCAACCCTCAAATCCTCAGCAAAATGACCGCCGACCAACGCATCCACATCAAGTCGCCAATGGGCGAAATCCTGATCAGCCCGAAAGACCTTGATCCGGCGCGCTGGATCGACTTTCCCGACATCGGGCTGCGCCAATACCTGTACTGGGTTCACCCTGAAACCGGCGCCAGCATCGCCTTGCTGGAGTTTGCGGAAGGCGGCGGCATCCCGGTGCGCCACACCCACGCGTCGAACCAGTTCATGTACTGCATCGAGGGCGAATACGAATACACCACCGACAACCTGGTGCTGCGTCCCGGGGACTTCTACATGAATCCGAAGGACAACGCGCATGGCCCGACCGTGGCCCGCCAGCGCAGCCTGTTGATCGAGCTCTACGACGGCCGCCATTACTACGAAAAGCCCGAATACCACACGGACCAGACCATGGTCATCCCGGGTGGACAGGCCAGCTGACAGCATCGACGAAGCGACCACTACGATGAAAAAAGCCAAAGTGTCCGTCCGCGGACTCGTCAAGCGCTTCGGCACGACCACTGCCGCCGACAATATCGACCTCGACATCGAGGATGGCGAATTCCTGACCTTGCTCGGATCCAGCGGCTGCGGCAAGACCACCCTGATGCGCATCATCGCCGGCTTCGAGACCGCGGATGCGGGCACCGTGACCATCGATGGACGAGATGTGACCCACCTGCCGCCGCGGCAGCGTCGGCTGGGCATGGTGTTCCAGCAGTACTCGCTGTTCCCGCACATGACAGTCGGTGAAAACATCGGCTACGGACTGCGCGCACAGCGCGCTCCCGAACCCGATATCGAAAAACGCGTGACGGAAATGCTGGCGCTGGTGCAATTGCCGGACCTGCGCGACCGCAAGCCGGGACAGCTGTCGGGCGGACAGCAGCAGCGAGTGGCGCTGGCGCGTGCCCTGGCAACCCGTCCCTCGGTGCTGATGCTCGACGAGCCGCTGGGCGCACTCGACCTCAAGCTGCGGCGCCAGCTGCAGGCCGAACTCAAGCGCATCCATCGGGAAACCGGGACCACCTTCCTGTTCGTGACGCACGACCAGGAGGAGGCGCTGTACCTGTCCGACCGGGTGGCGGTGATGCGTGGCGGGAAGATCGAGCAACTGGCTTCGCCCCAGGACATCTACCTGCAGCCAGTCAACGAATTCGTGGCCGACTTTGTCGGCGACGTGGCTTTCATCGACGGCATCCATGATCCCGGACTCCGTGTCGTGATACTGCCGCAAGGCAGTGCCATACCGGCCCGGCTTGCGCTGCCCGCCGGCCCGGTGCGGCTGGCCGTGCGCCCGGAAAACGTGAAGATCGCCAGCCCTGGCGCCGACACTGTCCCCGGCGTCGTGATCCAGGTGGCGCACCAGACCGGCACCACCATTTACAACGTGCGGCTTGCCAGCGGCCAGGAGGTCAAGGTGCGTAGCCTCGGACTGGCAGGCGGCGTCGACAGTCCCGGGCAGGCAGTGCATTTGTCCTTCGCCGACTGTCACCTTGCTTTTGGAACCTGAAGCCATGTCCAGCCCCAACACCAGCAATGCCGTGCGCCAGGTGCCCTGGCTGGCGCTGCTGCCCGCGCTACTGTTGCTGACCGTACTCGTGGTCCTGCCGCTGGCCGACATGACCGTGATCAGCTTTCGCAGCGAGAGCTTCGGCCAGATCCAGCCCGGATTCGTGCTGCGCAACTACATTGAGTTGCTGACCAAGTCCAGCAACGTGACGCTGTTCGTCAATACCTTCCTGACCGCCACCGCCGTGACGCTGCTGTGCGTCCTGCTCGGTTTTCCGGTGGCAGCGGCTATCGCCCGCGCACCGGAAAAATGGCGCGGGATCCTGTACTTCCTGGTAGCGGCGCCGCTGCTGGTCAACACCGTGGTGCGTACTTACGGCTGGCTGCTGATCCTGGGACGCAAGGGCCTGGTGAACGAGGCCCTGCTCGGTGCCGGCTTGATCGACAGTCCGCTGGCGCTGACCGGGAACTATCTCGGCCTGATCATCGGCGGCACCCAGGTCTTCCTGCCCTTCATGATCCTGTCGCTGACCACTTCGCTGATGGGGATCGACCGGCGCTTGCTGGAAGCAGGAGACATTCTTGGCGCAGGCCCGGTGCGGGCCTTCTTCACCATCACGCTGCCGCTCGCGGTACCGGGCCTTATTGCCGGCTCGGTGCTGGTTTTCAGCCTGATGCTGGGCGCGTTCGTGACGCCGCTGATTCTGGGCGGAACTGCAATCAAGTACATCTCGGTTGCCGTGTACACCGATGCCTTGGTGCTGTTCAACCTGCCGCGAGCCACCGCGCTGTCGATGCTGCTGATGCTGGTGGTGCTGGCGGTCTATTTCCTTCAGAAGCGCCTTACACGTCAATAGGAGACCGGAGCATGCAAGCACAAAAAGCCTTCCGGTACATGGCCAACAGCATGGCGCTGCTGGTGTACCTGTTCCTGATCCTGCCCTTGCTGGTGGTGATCCTGTTCAGCTTCAGCGAACGTTCGTTCCTGCAATTTCCGCCGACCGGTTTTTCCCTGCGGTGGTACCAGGCCGCATGGGAATCCGGGCTGTTCCTTGGACCTGCCTTGCGCAGCTTCGGCCTCGCGATCGCGTCCACCGCAGTGGCAACCGCGCTGGCGGTGCCGGCGGCGCTGGCATTCAGGAAGCTGCCCGATGGGCGCTTGCGAGTCGCGCTGGAATTTTTCATGCTGTCGCCGCTGATCGTCCCCGGACTGATCATTGGCATTTCCTTGTTGTACGCTTTCAACCGGGCGCAGATCCTCGATACCTTTACTGCATTGCTGGCCGCGCATACCGTGATCGCTTTTCCCTTCATGTTCCGCGCCGTGCTGACCAGCGTACTGGGACTGCGCCAGGCGCTGACGGACGCGTCCGAGATCCTCGGAGCAAGTCCGGCCTATACGCTGCGCCACGTGGTGCTGCCGGGACTGGTTCCGGGGATCATTTCGGGTGCGATCTTCTCGTTCATCATCTCGCTCGACCAGTTCACGGTCAGCTTGTTCGTCACCCAGTCCGAGCAGATCGTGCTGCCGGTGGCGATCTACAAATACCTGTTTGACGTAAATGACCCTGTCGCGGCTGCTGTTTCCACAGTGCTGGTGGTGCTGGGACTGTTGATCGCGTTCGTGATCGACCGTCTCGGGTGGTTGCGCCATCTCGCAGGCACCGGCTCCTGAGCTTTCTTCCAACGCTGCATTCCGCTCTATACCTGAAAGGACCATCGCATGACTTCCACCTTTAGCCGCCGTCAATTCCTTGGAGCAGCTGCTGCGCTTGGCGCCGCCAGCCTGGGTTCGATGCCCGCCTGGGCCCAAACCCAGCCCCTGACCATTGGCTGGTACCCGGGACAGCTGGGCAACAATTTCCGCCGCAGCTTCCTGGACACCTACCCGGCGGGCAAGAGCGCCAGGATCATCGAATCATTCGACAATGCCCGCTTCACGCAGATGCAGGCCAACCGCAGCAACCCCAACCTGCATATCGGCGTGTTCACCGACGTGCTGTTGCCACTGATCGCCCGTTCCGGACTGATCAGCCTGATGGACCCGGCGACCATTCCCAACCTCAAGGACATCGATCCGCGCGTCAAGCTGCCGGTCGGACTGCACGCTGTGCCGGTGACCTACGGCGCCTGGGGTATTGCCTACAACGCCAAGCGGGTGAAGAAGCCGGTCACTTCATGGGCCGACCTGCTGCGCGCCGACCTCAAAGGCCACGTTTCGTCCCCCAATATCACCTACAACTCCTCCGTGTACACGCTGGACGCCATGGCTTCGCTGGAAGGCGGCAGCCTGCGCAAACCCGACGCCGGCCTGAAAGCCATGCATACCATCCGCACCAGCGGCCCTGGCTTGTGGGACCAGGAAAGCATCGCCCTCGGCTGGCTCAAGACCGGCGAGATCTGGGCCACGCCTTACTTCAGCGGCAACGTTCTGGCCATGGCGCGCGATCCTGACCTGCAGGACATTCGCTTCTGCGTGCCCAGCGAAGGCGCTTACTCGCTGCCGATGAGCATCACGCGCGTGGTGAACCCCTCCGCAGGCAATGCGCCCGAGGCTTTCATCAATCACGTACTGGGAGTCGAAGCACAGGAAGCATGGGCCCGCATCGGCGGTGGCCGGCCGATCAACGCAAAAGCAAAGGTGCCGGCCGAAGTGGCAGCCACGGTGCCGACGATTGATCGCCTGCGTACGCTGGACTGGAACTACTTCGCGGAGCAGCGCAGTGCGTTCGTGGATCGCTGGGCGGCGGTAGTCAACCGTTAAGGTCCGGTTTCGCACCGGTCGGGGCTTGCTTCGAGCGCAAGCGCAGGCAGGCCCCGGCCGCCGCCGGGATCTGCCAGGCCGGATCAGGTATCGACCCACCAACCGCTGACCAGGCGCTCCGGCCTGGACCGGGCACGTACCTGCGCGCTCGCTTCCCAGGCGTCGAACTGCACAATCAGGCCGGCATAGATGCCGTACCCTTCGCCAGCCCGTATGTCATCTTCGGCCAGCAGGCTCTCCCCGGCCTTGATTGCGCCGGCTGCGCTGATCGACTTGCCGGCCCTGATACCCCAGCCGGCTTCCAGATGCCCGTGGCAGAGAATCGCTTCGCCGCACTCGATGCCATTGCCCACGTGGATATTGTCCATGCCGGTGATGGACCCGCACACCCGCAGTCCTTTGCTGCACTGGACTGTGGCTTCCGTGACGAGGTCCTGCCCGATAGCCGCAGCGCCTCCGACATGGAGGGCGCCGCGACAAACCAGGTCCCACTCGGCCCGCAAGTTTCCACCGCAACGCAGGGGCCCCTCAAGCTCGATGCCGCAGTCCACCTTGACGTCGCCGCCAGCGTCGAGCGATCCGCTGCAGCGAATTGCTCCACCGGCCCGAATGTCTTCGCCGGCAATGATCGATGTTCCCGCACGCACACCGCCGCCCGTACGGATGGACCTACCAGCCCGGACGATGGAATCGACGTCAATGCTGCCGCGTACATCCAGCGTTCCGGCAAACACGATGGCGTCGGCCTCGATGCTATCGACTGTCAGCACGGCATCGGTAGGGCCAAATTGATCCAGAAGCCAGCAAGCATCATTGACGCGGCCATCCCTGACCAGGGCATCCAGAAGCGGCTGGTAATCGCCGCCGCGCTCATGGTTGCGGATAAACCAGCGAAAGCCGTCGGCGCATGGGCGCTTCGCCTTGACGAACTCTCGTGTCAGGTCCATGGCGACTCCGCATCTGGAAGAAATGCAGGGATGAATTTCATGAACCCGGCGATGCGCGGACTGGTCCGGGGACCGGCCGGAAGGGAAAGCAGCAGGCCCAAGGCGTGGCTGTTGGCGCTGAAATTGGACAGCGCACCTATGGATTTGATGTTCATTGAAAATCCTGGAAATGCGAATGAATTCCAGGCTGGCAAGCCTGGAATTCGTTCAAGAAATGAGCGGCGGACGATCAGGTGGCTCAGGTCGCTCAGGTCGTGTAATCGCCGCTGGCTTCCGGCTGGAACAGGATCGCTTCGACCGTAGCCGAGCGCTCCTCACCGTGCGGGAGTTGCCACTGCGCCGTCGAGCCGACGCGAAGGCCCAGCAGGCTTGCACCCACCGGCGAGAGCACTGAAATGAATCCCTGCCGGGGCTCGGCGTGCTCGGGATAGCACAGCGTCAGCCTTTGCTTGAGACCCGAGCTGAGGTCGAGGATTTCGACTTGCGAATACATGGTCACCACATCAGCAGGAACCGCTGGAGGCGGGATCACGTCAGCCGATTCCAGGCTGTCGGCAAGATCGTCGGGCAGATGGCCGCTGTCCAGTTTGGACAAGCGGGCGAAGTCGAGCGAGGTGAGGACACGCTCACCGCGGATGATCGCAGGCATGGAGGATTCCCAAAAGTGCGGCCAGGACTCGGAATGAGCCGGCAACTATCGCGCTTGGTTTAAGCCCGGCGATAGCGTTTGCGCTAATGAGAAGGGGTATCGCCGGGCTCAGGAATCTGCGTCGGGCTGGCAGGTTTTCCTGGTGTTCGTTCGTTTGGGCGCGCGACAGCCCGCCTCGACCGTCATGGACGGTGCGGCCTTGTGCGAACGAACGAAGAAAAAGGAAATTGCCATAGGCCCGAAGGTAGGCGAATCCCGCGTCCTTGTCAAATGGGCGCCCGCCGGCAACAAGGACTTCATCCTGATCCTGATTGCGGCGGGCTTCCTGCGCCGCTCCCCGATCGGGAAACAGCCTGGCTTGTTGCACAATACGGGAATATGCCTGACTCTTTGCGCATGCATAACTGAACCTTCATCAAGTACCCGCCATGCCTCCAACGATTCGCTCTTCAACGCCAGCTCCGGGCGCCGATGCCGGCCGCTGGGAATTCTGGATCGACCGTGGCGGCACCTTCACCGACATCGTGGCGCGCCGGCCGGACGGCGGCATCGTCACCGCCAAGCTGCTATCCGAAAATCCGGGGCAATACCAGGATGCGGCAGTGCAGGGCATACGCCAGTTGCTGGGCCTGGAATCCGGAGCGCCGGTACCCGCCGGGAAAATCGCCGTAGTGCGCATGGGCACCACGGTCGCCACCAACGCACTGCTTGAACGCAAGGGCGAGCGGGTGCTGTTCCTCGTCACGCGCGGCTTTCGCGACGCCTTGCGCATCGCTTACCAGAACCGGCCGCGCATCTTCGACCTGCAAATCGTGCTGCCCGATCTGCTCTATGAAGAAGTGGCGGAGATCGAGGAGAGGATTGCGGCCGACGGCAGCATCGTGACGGCTCTGGAAGAGCAGGGCGCACGCGCTGCGCTGCAGGCGGCGCGTGAGCGCGGCTACACGGCAGTGGCGATTGCCTTCATGCATGGCTACCTGAATCCGTCGCACGAGGCGCGTGTGGCGGCGCTGGCGAGCGAGGCCGGCTTCACGCAGATATCGGTGTCGCACCAGGTGTCGCCACTGATCCGCTTTGTTGCCCGCGGCGATACCACGGTGGTGGATGCCTACCTGTCGCCGGTGCTGCGCTCCTATGTGAACCGGGTTGCCGCCGCGCTGCCGGGCGTGCGCCTGCAGTTCATGCAGTCCAACGGTGGATTGACTGATGCCCACAGCTTCCAGGGCAAGGACTCGGTCCTGTCCGGGCCGGCTGGCGGCATCGTCGGCATGGCGCGGGTTTCGCATGCGGCCGGTTTCGATCGGGTCATCGGCTTCGACATGGGCGGCACCTCGACCGACGTGTCGCATTTCGCTGGCGAATACGAGCGCAGCTTCGACACGTTGGTCGCTGGCGTGCGCTTGCGCGCGCCGATGATGAGCATACATACGGTGGCGGCCGGTGGCGGATCGATCTTGCGATTCGACGGCACCCGCCTGCGGGTGGGGCCCGAATCGGCTGGCGCCAATCCGGGACCGGCCTGCTATCGGCGCGGCGGTCCCTTGACCGTGACCGATGCCAATCTGTTGCTGGGCCGGATACAGCCGCGGCATTTTCCTGCCGTATTCGGCCCCGAGGGAAACCAGGCGCTGGACGCAGCAGTGGTGCGCGAGCGTTTCGCGCAACTGGCGGCTGAAGTGTCGCAGGCAAGCGGCCGGCCGACCAGTCCGGAACAGCTGGCCCATGGTTTCCTGGAGATTGCGGTGGCCAACATGGCCAATGCCATCAAGCGCATCTCGGTGCAGCGCGGCTATGACGTGACGCGCTACACCCTCACCACCTTTGGCGGCGCTGGTGGCCAGCACGCGTGCGCCGTGGCCGATGCACTGGGCATGCCGCGCGTATTGATCCATCCGTTGGCCGGCGTGCTGTCGGCGTACGGCATAGGCCTGGCCTTGCCAACGGCGATCCGTGAACGCTCGGTGGAGCGCCGCTTCGACGCCGATGGCGAAGCGGCGGCGCGGCGCGTCCTGGCGTCGCTGTCCGATGCGGCGCGTGCCGAACTGCAGTCGCAGGGGGCAGCCGACAAGGACGTGTGCGTCGCATGCCGGCTGTTCCTGCGTTACGAGGGCACGGACACCGGACTGCCCGTCGGCCTGGCCGATGCCGCCACGATGCGCGCGGCCTTCGAGCAGGCCTACCGCCAGCGTTTTTCGTTCCTGATGCCGGAACGCGCGCTGATGATCGAATCGGCGGTGGCCGAAGCGACTGCGCATGATGCGGTGGCGCCCGCATCGATGGCTGGATCGACGGCTGGATCGCGCGGTGCAGCGGCGGACGCCGGGCGCGAGCAGCGCCACGCTGGCGACGCAGCGCAGCCGGTCGCCGTCGTTTCGATCCATGCCGACGGCGCATGGCACGACTGCCCGCTGTATCGCAGCGTCGACCTGCAGGCCGGGGACATCCTGGCCGGACCGGCGGCGATCAGCGATGCCAATGCCACCACCATCGTCGATCCGCAGTGGCGCGCCAGTGTCACCGAGCGCGGCGACATCGTGCTGGAACGAGCGGTGCCGCGTCCGCAGCAGCGGGCGATCGGGACTGACGCCGACCCGGTGATGCTGGAAATTTTCAATAACCTGTTCATGTCGATCGCCGAGCAAATGGGCTATCGGCTGCAGAACACTGCCCATTCGGTCAACATCAAGGAGCGGCTGGATTTTTCCTGCGCGGTATTCGACGCCGATGGCGATCTGGTTGCCAATGCGCCGCATATTCCGGTCCACCTCGGCTCGATGGGCGCCAGCGTGCGTGCCGTGATCGACGCCAATGCCGGCCAGCTGCGCCCGGGGGACGTCTACGTATTGAACGATCCCTATTCCGGCGGCACCCATCTGCCGGACGTTACCGTCATCACGCCGGTGTTTGGTGCTGATTCAGGTGCTGATTCAGGTGCTGATTCAGGCGCTGATTCTGGTGCTGATTCTGGTGCTGACAATCGCAAGCCCTTGTTCTATGTCGGTTCGCGCGGACATCACGCCGATATCGGCGGACTGTCGCCGGGTTCCATGCCGCCGGATTCACGCACAATCGAAGACGAAGGCGTACTGATCACCAATTTCCAGTTGGTCAGGGAAGGGCGCTTGCGCGAAACCGAATTGCGCGCCTTGCTGGCCGGCGCGCGCTACCCGGTGCGCAATGTCGAGCAGAACCTGGCGGACCTGCGAGCCCAGGTCGCCGCCAATGAAAAGGGGCGCGAGGAGTTGCTGCACATGGTCGGTTACTTCGGACTTGATGTGGTGCACGCCTACATGCGCCATGTGCAGGACAATGCCGAAGAATCGGTGCGGCGCGCCATCGATCGCCTGCAGGACGGGCGCTTCGAGGTTCAACTCGATAACGGCGCGCAGGTATCGGTGGCGGTCTCGGTCGACCACGCCTCACGCAGTGCGACCATCGACTTCAGCGGCAGCTCGGCCCAGTTGCCGAACAACTTCAACGCGCCGTGCGCGGTCACGACGGCAGCCGTGCTGTACGTGTTCCGCACCCTGGTTGGCGACGATATCCCGATGAATGCCGGCGGCCTGAAGCCGCTGAACATCGTGGTGCCGGAGGGGTCCATGCTCAATCCGCGTTATCCGGCGGCAGTGGTGGCCGGCAACGTCGAAACCTCGACTTGCGTGACCAATGCGTTGTACGGCGCGCTGGGGGTTTTGGCCGGCAGCCAGCCGACCATGAACAACCTGACCTTCGGCAATGCGCGCTACCAGTACTACGAAACTATCTCCGGCGGTTCCGGCGCCGGCGGCCGCTTCGATGCGGCGGGTGCGCTGACGGGCGGTTTCGACGGCACCTCGGTGGTCCAGACCCACATGACCAATTCGCGCCTGACCGATCCCGAGATCCTGGAACAGCGTTTCCCGGTCCGGCTCGAGCGCTACCAGATCCGTCATGGTTCCGGCGGCGGCGGTCGTTGGCGCGGCGGCGATGGCGGCGTGCGCACCCTGCGTTTCCTGGAAGCGATGACGGTCTCGATCCTGGCCAATGGCTGGAACCATCCGGCGTTCGGCCTGCGCGGCGGCGCGCCGGGCGCATGCGGACTTGCGCGCGTGCTGCGCGCTGACGGCAGGGTTGAACCGCTTCGGCATGCTGACCAGGCCCAACTGCTGGCCGGCGATGCCTTTGAAATCGAGACGCCAGGTGGTGGCGGCTTCGGCCCAGTCGAGCAGTGACCGTCCCGCTTGCCAACGCCGATCGGATAAACTCGGGGTGCAAGCTGGCAGGAACGCTGCAACTGATTAACAGGATGCATCCTTCAATCGACTCACAGGAACAAAAATGAAAATCGAGACCTTGGCCGTGCACGCTGGCTATTCGCCGGATCCGACAACGAAATCAGCAGCGGTCCCCATCTACCAGACAGTCGCCTACGCTTTCGACAACGCCCAGCACGGCGCCGACTTGTTCGACCTGAAGGTCCCGGGCAATATCTATACGCGGATCATGAATCCGACCCAGGATGTGCTGGAGAAGCGGGTCGCCGCGCTGGAGGGCGGCATCGCTGCGCTGGCGGTGGCGTCCGGCATGGCCGCGATTACCTACGCCATCCAGACCATTGCCGAAGCCGGCGACAATATCGTGTCGGCCAGCACCTTGTATGGCGGCACCTATAACCTGTTCGCGCACACGTTTCCGCAGATGGGCATCGATGTGCGTTTTGCCGATTCGTCAAACCCGGACAGCTTTGCGCCGCTGATCGACGAAAAGACCAAGGCGATTTTCTGCGAATCGGTCGGGAATCCGCTCGGTAACGTCACCGACTTCGGCAAGCTGGCCGACATCGCTCACGCGCACGGCATCCCGCTGATCGTCGACAACACGGTCCCCAGTCCCTACCTGTGCCGGCCTATCGAACATGGCGCCGATATCGTCGTCCATTCGCTGACCAAGTACCTGGGTGGCCACGGCAACAGCGTCGGCGGCGCCATCGTCGACAGCGGCAAATTCCCGTGGGCGCAGCACAAGGCTCGCTTCAAGCGCCTGAACGAGCCGGACGTGTCCTACCATGGCGTGGTCTATACGGACGCGCTGGGACCGGCGGCCTTTATCGGTCGTGCACGCGTGGTCCCCTTGCGCAACATGGGCGCCGCGATTGCGCCGATGAACGCATTCCTGATCCTGCAGGGCATAGAGACGCTGGCGTTGCGCATGGATCGCATCAGCGACAACACGCTGGCCCTGGCCCGGCACCTGAAGTCACATCCGAAGGTGGCCTGGGTGAATTACGCTGGCCTGCCCGACCATCCGGATCACGCGCTGGTGCAGAAATACATGAATGGCAAGGCGTCGGGAATCATTTCCTTTGGCCTTAAGACGGCCGACAAGGGTGATCCGCGCGCTGCCGGTGCCCGCGTTCTCGATGCGCTGCAATTGTTCACCCGCCTGGTCAATATCGGCGACGCGAAATCGCTGGCCACGCATCCGGCTTCGACCACGCATCGTCAGTTGAACCCGGAAGAACTGGCCAAGGCCGGGGTGTCCGAGGAAATGCTGCGTTTGTCGGTCGGGATCGAGCACATCGACGATCTGCTGGAGGATCTGGATCGGGCGCTGGCTGCGGCTTGAGTTTCCAGCGCAGCCATAGCGCTCGCGACCGATCGACTTTATGGCGCCCTCAACTTGAAAGCTGAGCAGCGCCCGTAACCCTGGGTGAGGGGTTCTGTGGCTCTTTGGCTTGCGGTTCGTGTGGCTGGGTTTGATGGTTGTCGGTGTGAAGCCGGGAGACACCCCGGCGGGTGTGTTCCTTTCTTTTGGAAAAAGAAAGGAACCAAAAAAAAAACGTCAACACCCACTTGGCCAACGGCGGGGCCGAACGCCAACCAGACGCGGATGTCTGGGCTAATCCAGTGCGACGTTCGCGAGAGATGATCCCTCGGCTGGGTGCCGCTTACCTAATCAGCCAACCCCATGAAGTGTCTTATACCGATGCCCAGCGCACCGTTGACTCTCAATTGTTTTCGAAGCTTCAAACAAGCGACGGATGGGATCTGTTCAGGGACGGCAGAGAACGGCAGAAAATCCCCTGAGATCCCCACCCCGCTGGCAATCAGACCTCAAACGCCAATTAGCGGCTTCGAAAACAATTGGGAGTCAACGAGCGGTGGTGTGCGGTCGGCGGCATTGAAGCGGGTTGACTGATCCCGGTCAGAGGCGAACGTGTGGCAGGACCCTCCTCGCGAACGCCGCAATGGTTCGGCCCAGGCGTCCGAGTCTGTTTGGCTACCGAACCAGGCGTTGGCCAAGTGGGTTTTGACTTTGGTTTCTTTGGTGACTTTCTTTTCCAAAAGAAAGTTACACACCCGCCGGGGTGTCTCCCGGCTTCACACCGACAACCATCAAACCCAGCCACACGAACCGCAAGCCAAAGAGCCAGAGAGCCAGAGAGCCACAAAACCGCTCACCCAAGATTACGGGCGAGCCTCAGCTTTCATGCGGAGGGAGCGTTTGTGGCGTGCGCCGGTCTACGTTGTGAATCACGATGTGGAGCTGCTGGCGCTGATGGAGCTCCTACTTCCGTCCCCCCAGCTTCGGCGCCCGCCCGCGCTGCACTGTCTTCAGCAAATCCACCGTATGTGAAAAATCATCGATCAGCGAAGCAACGGTGCTGGCCAGGTGACGAAAATCTTCCCCCGATAGCGCGCGAAACAACTGGTCGTTGACGAACAGGCGTTCCGGCGCGATCCGCTCCACGCTCTTTTTTGCCGCCGGCGTCAGGCGCAGCAATACGCTGCGGCCGTCGTTCGGATTCGGCCGCTTTTCCACCAGCCCTGCGGCTTCCAGTTTTCGTACTTCACTCGTGATGAAGGCCGTCGTGACGTGCATGTGCTGGGCGACGTCGCTGCCGCTGACGCCTGACGCTCCCTGGTACTGCGCAATGATCATCAGGATGTTGTACTGGGGCGATGTGACGCCCAGCCGTTCCGCCAGATAGGCGCGGGCGGATGCAAGGTAATTCGCGAGGCTGGAAAAGTCATACAGGAATTGCCGGAAATTACGGTCCGACGTTCCGTCCTCATCCAGCAGCTCCGGTTTGGAGACCGTGGGCAGCAGCGTAAACGTGCGCTCGCTGCTCTTTTTTGGGGCGCGGGAGGCACTGCGTGCGGGCAAAGTCTTCTTTTTCGGCTCGGAAGCCGGCTTGGTCGAGCGCGTGGTTTTGGTCGGGCGGATCACATCAGCACTTTAATCTGAAAGGGGATAAGCATACAGCCTCCATTGGGGCCGGGTATCGCCAACCAAATTAATTAAGCAACTTAATCAAGTTAGTTGACGAAAGGTCGTGTCTCAATTATCTTTCGCTGGCACGAACGATGCTATGTACGTCGTTCCGCAACCCCACTTGGAGATGACATGTTGAAGATGAAAGTACTTGCCAGCGCGCTGGCCCTGGCGATGGCAGCAGGCGGCGTTCACGCCCAGAACAAGATTTCCGATGGCGCCGTCAAGATCGGCGTCCTGACGGACATGAGCTCGCTGTTCTCCGATATCGGTGGCCAGGGATCGGTCATCGCAGCGCGCATGGCGGTCGAAGATTTCGGCGGCAAGGTCAATGGCATGCCGATCGAAGTCGTGTTTGCCGATCATCAGAACAAGCCCGACGTTGCCAGCAGCAAGGCACGCCAGTGGTACGACGAAAACAAGGTCGATGCCATCGTCGATCTGTTGCCGTCCTCGGTTGCGTTGGCAATCGCCAACCTGGCGCGCGAGAAGAACAAGATCGTGCTGATCAGTGGTGGCGGCACCTCCAGCCTGACCAACGAGAATTGCTCGCCGAATACCGTTCACTACACCTACGACACCTACGCGCTGGCGACGAATACCGTCAACGCGATGAAGAAGCAGGGTTACGACAGCTGGTATTTCCTGACTGTCGATTACGCGCTCGGCCGTGCCCTCGAAAAGGATGCAACGGACGCGCTCAACGCCAATAAAGGCAAGATCGTCGGCTCGCTGCGCCATCCTACCAATGCATCCGACATGGCCTCCTACCTGCTGCAGGCGCAGGCATCCGGCGCCAAGGTCATCGCGCTGGCCAACGCCGGCGGCGACGTGATCAACGTCGTCAAGCAGGCGGAACAGTTCGGCATCCTGAAGTCGGGCAAGCAGGTGCTGGCCGGCCTGCATGTGTTCATCTCTGATGTTCATTCGATGGGGCTGCCGCTGGCGCAGGGCATGACGCTGACCACCGGTTTCTACTGGGACCAGAATGACGCAAGCCGGGCCTGGTCGAAGCGCTTCTTCGAGCGTCACAAGCGCATGCCGACCATGGTCCACGCCGGCATCTACTCCTCAGTTACGCACTACCTGAATTCGATCAAGGCGACCGGCAGTGACGAGGCGCAGACCGTGATGGCCAAGATGAAGGCCACCCCGATCAATGACTTCTTCGCCAAGAACGGCCGGATCCGCGCCGACGGCCGCATGGTTCACGACATGCTGCTGGTTGAAGTCAAGAAGCCGGCCGAGTCCCGCACGCCTTGGGACTACTACAAGATCAAAGCTGTCATCCCTGGCGATCAGGCTTTCTTGCCTGCCGCAAAGAGCGTTTGCCCATTAATGAAGAAGTAACGACGAGAAGCCGAGCCAAATCATGTCCAGAGACGGAAAAAAACATATTGAAAGCCTGCGAGACGGGCGCGAAGTCTACATCAACGGCGCGGTGGTCGACGACCATGTCGACCACCCTGCCTTCCGCAACAGCATCCAGTCGGCTGCTGCCATGTACGACTACCAGATGAAGGCCGAGAACGTCGAACGCATGACGTTCGCGTCGCCGAAAACTGGCGAACGGGTCAGCCGCATGTGGCAGCTGCCGACGTCGTACGCGGAGTTGGTCGAGCGCCGCCATGCGCTCGAGTCCTGGGCAAACCTGTCGGGCGGCTTTTTCGGCCGCTCGCCCGACCACGTCGGCTCCGCGCTGGCCGGCATGTACATGGGCATGGACCTGTACAAGCGCTCCGGCGACAAGTTTGCGAATGCGCTCTCGGATTACTACGAGTATGCGCGCGACAGCGACCTGTACCTGACCTACGTCATCATCAATCCGCAAGCCGACCGCAGCAAGAGCGCATCGGAACAGGCCAATGAATTCCTGGTGGCCGGGGTGGTCGACGAAGACCATGAAGGCATCACCATCAAGGGCGCCAAGATGCTTGGCACCGGCTGCCCCATGTCCAACGAGGTCATGGTTGCCTGTATCCAGCCGCTCAAGGCTGGCGATGAAAAGTACAGCTTTACCGCGATGATCCCGCTCAACGCCAAGGGCGTGAAGCTGATGTCCCGGAAATCCTATGAAGAAGCGGCGCGCTCGAAATTCGACAATCCGCTTTCCTCCTCCTTCGACGAAAACGACAGCGTGCTGTACTTCGACGAGGTAAAGGTGCCCTGGGAGCGGGTGTTCGTGCACAACGACATCAAGATGGCGCAGGATCAATGGCATGCCATCCCGACCCATGTGTTCCAGAACTACCAGTGCCAGATCCGCCTGGTGGCGAAGATGCGCTTCCTGCTCGGCCTGGCCCGCAAGATCACCGAAACCAACGGCGTGATCGGCTTCCCGCCGGTCAAGGAAACGCTCGGCCAGATGGCGGCCGAGGTCTCGATGGTCGAAGGCATGGTCGAGTCGATGGAGATCAGCGGCTCGATGTATGGCAAGTATTTCGTGCCCAATGCCAAGCGGCTCTATTCGGCCACGGTGCTGACCCAGCAGCTGTATCCGAAATTCCTGCATTCGCTGCGTGAACTGGCCGGCGGCGGCATGATCATGCTGCCGTCCTGCGTCGAAGATTTCGCCAATCCGGAAATCGCCAGCCACATCGACAAGACCCAGCAGTCGCCCGTGACGGATTCACTGGGACGGGTGAAACTGTTCAAGCTGGCGTGGGATGCGGTCGGATCGGAGTTCGGTTCGCGCCACCTGCAGTACGAAATGTTCTACTCCGGTGCGAACATGGTTACGCGCGGTCATGCCTTCCGTACCTACGACTGGGACAAGGCGGTCGGCATGGTCGACACCATGATGTCGAGCTATGGCCTGCCGGAAGATGCCGCTGCGGTGTTCAAAGCGGTACGCGGCGCCTGAGGCGAGGGAAGCAAGAGCGATGACACAGATCGATCCCCGCGCGCTGCGTAACGTCCTGGGCTGCTACGCTACCGGGGTGGCCATCATTACCACGCGTTCGCCTTCGGGCGAGCACGTGGGTGTCACCGTCAACTCGTTCTCGTCGGTCTCGCTTGATCCGCCGCTGATCCTGTTCTCGCTGGCACGCACCGCTAACGTGCTGGCGACCTTTCAGCAGGCAACGCATTTTGCGGTGAACATGCTTGGCCATGAGCAGCAGGCCTTGTCCAACATGTTCGCCAAGCCATCGACCGCGCGATTTGAAGCGGGCAGCTATACCGAAGGGGCGAGCGGCTGCGCCCTGTTCGGGAAGTCGGTTGCGCAGCTGGAATGCAAGAGGGCGTCGGAAGTCGAAGGCGGCGACCACGTCATTTTTCTCGGACAGGTCACCGATTTTCATCTGCGTTCAGCGACGCAGCCCTTGCTGTTTTACCGTGGCGCATACGGCACCTATGCGCGCGACCAGTGGAGCAAAGTACCGCCGCATGACGGTACGCTGTCCGATTTCGGCGTGCCGGGCTGGGGTTGACTCGCGGCCGCCAAAAAGGAATTTCCCGGCCTGCCCCCGGTCCGCATACGGCCAGGGGGCAGGCCGGCCTGTAGCAGGATCACTCGGCCTTGATCTTGCCGTCCTTGATGATCTTCTCGTAGCGCGCCGATTCCGTGCGCATCAGCTCGGCAAGTTGCTCGGCGCTGCTGGCAACGACGTCCATACCCATGTCGGACACTTTCTTCCTGATTGCCGGCGATTGCAGTATCGAACGTATTTCCGCTGACAATTTCTCGACGACCGGCGCCGGTGTTCCCTTGGGAGCCAGCAAGGCGTAGATCGATGCCGATTCAAAGCCGGTCAGGCCTTGTTCCTGCAAGGTCGGAATTGTCGGTATCACCGGGGAGCGCTTGTTGCTGGCGATGCCGATCGCGCGCACCTTGCCGCTCTGGAGCAGTGGCGCAACGGCCGAGACCTGCCCGAACATCATGTTGGCCTGGCCGCCGAGCACGGCGGTCACTGCTTCCGAGGTTCCCTTGTAGGGAATGTGCAGGATGTCAGTGCCGGTCGCCAGCTTCAGCTGTTCACCCGCCAGATGCGGCTGCTGGCCCACGCCAGCCGAGCCGTAGCTGAGTTTGCCGGGATTGGCTTTGGCGTAGCTGATGAGCTCTTTCAGGTCCTTGGCAGGCACGGCCGGATGGACCACCAGCACGTTGTCGATGCTGGTCATCAGCGAGACTGGTGCGAAGTCCCGCGCGCTGTCATAGCGCAGGTTGGAAAAGATGTGGCGGTTGATGACCAGCGGTCCGGTCGGCGCGACGACCAGGGTGTAACCATCGGCCGGAGAGCGGGCAGCCGCTTCCATTCCGAGGCCGCCGCCGGCGCCCGGTTTGGATTCGACGATGACCGGTTGCCCCCAGCGGGTGCTCAGCTCGGCGCCCACGATGCGTGCCAGGATGTCGGTCGGACCGCCAGCGGAGAAGGGGTTGATGATGCGGATGGTCCGGGATGGGAACGGCGCATCGGCGGCCGCAGGCGATGACTGCGCCAGCGCAGTGGTGGATGCGGTTGCGGCGAGCAACAGCGATGCGATCAGGCGTGGCAGGATTTTCATGATTACTGTCTCCGTGGTTTATTGGTATGGTTGAAAATCTGAACATCAGGGCTGCATCGAAAAATCAATCCGCACTGGAGGTCCGGCGCCTCTAGTGCACCGGACCATGGGCATCAGTTGCGTCAGTTGCCTCAGTTCGCGGGGCGTGCCTGCGCCCGCAATGCCGTGATCGTGGTGCGGGGCGTGATGACATCCGGATCCACGCGCAGCTCGATCAATGCCGGGCCGTCATGCTGCCTGGCGCGTGCAAACGCGGCTGCGAAATCCACCGTGTCCTCCACCAGTTCGCCAGACGCGCCATATGCCTTGGCCAATGCGACGAAATCCGGGTTGAACAAATCGCTGCCGCTTACGCGTCCCGGATAGTGGCGTTCCTGATGCATGCGGATGCTGCCGTACATGCCGTTATTGACCACGATGAAGACCACATTCAGCTTGTGCTGGCGGGCAGTGGCAAGTTCCTGGCCATTCATCAGAAAGCAGCCGTCGCCGGCGAAGCAGACCACGGTACGCTCCGGATGCACCAGCTTGGCTGCTATTGACGCCGGCACCTCGTAACCCATGGTGCCGCTGGTGGGCGTCAGTTGCGTGCGATAGCCGCGGTACTGGTAGAAACGCTGCACCCACAAGGTGTAGTTGCCAGCGCCGTTGACCACGATGGAGTCGGCCGGCAGGGTCTCGCGCAAATGCTTCATCACCTCGCCCATGTCGACCAGGCGCCGCACTGGCGTGTGCTTGAGGTTGTTGCGATAGTCTTCCCTGGCGCCGGCGCTCCAGTCCTCCCACGGCACCGATGCCATCGGCTCGAGCGCGCGGGCGGCGCTGGCGAATTCGTCCATGCCTGCATGGATCATCAGGTCGGCCCGGTACACACGTCCCAGCTCGCCTGAATCGCGATGCACGTGGACCAGTTGTTGCACCGGCTTGGGTATCGCAAACAGCGAGTAGGCGTTGGTCGTGGTCTCGCCCAGGCGTGGCCCGACTGCAATCACCAGGTCCGACGCCGTGATGCGCGCCGCCAGTCGTGGATCCATGCCGAGGCCGGCCTCGCCGGCGAAATTCGGATGGCGGTGGTCCATCAGGTCGTGGCGACGGAAGCCGCAGGCCACCGGCAAGTTGAAATTTTCGGCGAACTGCGCGATGTCCTTGCAGGCCTGGTCCGACCATGCGCCGCCGCCCAGCATGACCAATGGCCGTTGGGCCGTCGCCAGCATGCTGCGCAACTTGGTCATGACCTGCGGCGCCGGATGGGTTTCGAAGCGCTGGTAACGCGGACTGTCTGCTACCGAAACCTGGTCAACCAGCATGTCCTCCGGCAGCGCCAGCACCACCGGGCCGGGGCGGCCCGAGGTGGCGATGTGGAACGCGCGGCTGACGTATTCCGGAATGCGGCGTGCATCGTCGATCTGGTCGACCCATTTGGCGATGTTACCGAACATCTGCCGGTAGTCGATTTCCTGCCATGCTTCGCGCCCGGCGGTCTCGCGCGCGACCTGGCCGACGAACACGATCAGCGGTGTCGAGTCCTGGCTTGCCGTATGAATGCCGATGCTGGCGTTGGTCGCGCCCGGGCCGCGTGTGACAAAGCAGATGCCCGGCTCGCCGGTGAGCTTGCCATATGCCTCAGCCATGTAGGCGGCGCCACCTTCCTGCCGGCAAACGACCAGCTTTATCGAATCCCGCTCGGTGTACAGGGCATCGAGCGCATCGAGGAAGCTTTCGCCCGGCACACAAAAGGCTGTCTTCGCACCGTGAATTTTCAACGCATCGATCAGCACGTGTCCGCCGCTGCGAGTTGATGTCTCCTTCATTGCCTACCTTTTTATAAAAGTTTCAGGCACTCGCCTGGCAATCCAGGCGAGTCGATGGCCAAAGCTCAGAGTGCGGGCACGCGACCGTCTTCCGATTGCGGCTTGGGCGCGCCCTGCGGTTTGCCCTGCTCGCCGAGCCACTTCACATGCTCGTCTGCCTTCGAACCGAAACGCGTCTCGTCGACCTTGATGTCCTTGAACTTGACCCGCGTGAAACGCTCCTTCTGCTCGAACGGCACCGTAGCGTCGATCCCCAGCTTGGCGCGGATGCCGTCACGGCCTTTGCGCACGTACTCGTGTCCACGCGCGCCCGGAATGACGAACAGGTCCTGCGATGCTTCCATCCGGGTCGCCAGCGCGTACTCGACATCGACCGGGTCGTGAATGTTGATGTCGCTGTCGACCGCGATGATCATGTCGAGGTCTTTCAAGGCCCCGAAGGACGCCAGGATGGCGTTGCGCTGCAGCCCGTCGTGCTGGGGCGATGTCTTGTGCACGCTGAGGACCGCATGGAAGCGGTGCAGCCCACCGGCGGTGATTTCGACATCATTGACAAACGGCGTCGCTGCTTGCAGTACCTTGAGCAGGCTGGCCTCCAGCACATACTTGCGCAGCATGACCGTTTCCCGGCCAAAGCCGTTGATTGCATAGTAAATCGGGTCGTTGCGATGTCCGATCGACGTGATGTCGAAAATCGGCGCCGGGCCGTCGGCCGACATGTAGCCGATGAATTCGCCGAAGGGACCTTCATGCACGTTCTGGTCGCGGCGCAGTATGCCTTCCAGCACGATCTCGGTTTCGGCGGGAATCAGCAAGTCCTGCGTGATTCCCTTGCACACCGGCAGGGGCGCGCCGATCAGGCCGCCCGCGACCTTCATTTCATCGGCTGTCTCCGGCATTTGCGAACCCATGGTCGCTGCCGTGTAGAGCACCGAAAGATCGGTGCCGATGCAGACGGCGATCGGCAGGTCTTCGCCACGCGCGCAGGCGCGTTCGAACGCCAGGCGCAGGTGGCGCCCGTAGTCCATTTTCAGGGCGGTCTGGTTGGGGCCGACCAGTTGCAGCCGGTGATACGACGCGTTGTAAATTCCAGTCTCCGGGTCGCGCACGATCACGACGCCTGCGGTCACGAAACGTCCCGGGTCATTCTCTGCATGGCGCAATGCGGGCAGCAACTTGCCAATGTCGAAATCCCTCGTGTAGACATTTTCCTGCCATGGGGCGGTCGGCATGACTACCGGGTCGATCGGGTTGCCCATGGCGCGCGCCACGAATTGGCGGATGCCGCGGAAGTCGACCCCGAAGGCGGCTTCGCAGTTTGCCTGCGAGGCCAGGAAGTTGCCGATCACCGGCATGTCGTGGCCCTTGACCTCGGGGAACAGGATGGCCTTGCCGCCATCGCGCTTCTTGAGGACGCCAGCGATCTCGTATTCGACATCGGCAGCGCCGGCATAGCTTTCGATGCGGCCGGCTGCGGCGAGCCGGCGCAGCGCGGTGCGGAATCGTGTGTCAATGACTGCGGGCAGTTCTGTACTCATGTTGATCTCCTTTTTTCTGGATTCGGCTGTCTTGGGCTTCCCCCGGGATCAACCGGGGGAAACTCTCAGTTAGCTTTGGCGCCGGAATCCTTGACGACTTTGTTCCATGTAACCAATTCCTTGGCGACAAATGTGCGGAATTGTTCTGGCGTATCGCCGATCGGCACCGAGCCGATCTGGGTCATTTTTTCCTGGAAGGCAGGAGTGCGGGTGATTTTCTGGACTGCGGCTGACAGCTTGTTGACGATATCCGCCGGCGTTCCGCCCGGTGCCACCAGGCCATTCCAGACGATGCATTGATAACCGGGCAATCCCGCTTCGGCGATCGTCGGCAGGTCCGGCGCCTGCGGCTGGCGCGCGGCGCTGGTGACTGCCAGTGCGCGCAATTTGCCCGCCTTCATTTGCGGCAGTGCGTCCGACAGGTTGGCAAAGGTGATCGCCACTTCGCCGGCCAGGGCTGCTGCAGTCGCCGGCGCGCCGCCCTTGTAGGGCACATGCAGGATGTTGACGCCCGCCATCGACTTGAACATTTCTGCGGACAGGTGCGTGGTGCCGCCGATGCCGGCCGAGCCGAAACTCAGTTTGCCCGGCTGTGCCTTGGCAAGTGCGATCAACTCCTTGACCGAAGTTGCCGGCACTGACGGATTGACCAGCAGGACCAGCGCATTGCTGCTGACGTTGCTGACCGGTGCCAGGTCCTTGACCGGATCGTAGTTGATCTTGGCCATCAGGCTCGGCGAGATCGTATGCGGACCGGTGGACGACATCAGCAGCGTATAGCCATCGGGAGCCGCCTTGGCGACGTATTCGGTAGCAATCATGCCGCCGGCGCCAGCCTTGTTCTCGACGATGACAGTCTGGCCAAGCGATTGCGTCAGGTATTGAGCGGTCACACGGGCAACCACGTCGGTGTTTCCGCCAGCGGCGAATGGCACGATGATGCGTATCGGCCGGTTGGGATAGTCATTGCTTTGGGCACCAGCGGTGTTGGAAAAAGCCAGTCCGGCCATCACAGCGGTAAGAAGAATTTTGCGCATCATGAGAACTCCAGTTTGTCCGTGTCAGATAAAGACCCAGGTTGCAGTGCCCCAAAATTGTCTCCGGGCCGCATTGCAGGGCGAAATATTGCGTACTTTTTTCAGTACTGCTTGTTGTAAATTTTTTTTCGTGCCGGTGTGAACAGCGGGCGCCGGCAGTGATGCCGGCAGCCTGCTGCTTCTGCCGCTTTACTGCTTACGCTGCTTTGTTGCTTTCGTCGTAATAGTGGATCTCGAGCAGCATGCAGCCCTTCTCCGACTTGAACGGCCCGTGGTAAGCACCAGGCGGGCGGCAGGCATAGGTGCCAGGCGCGAAGCTGGTGCCGCCGTTGCCGTTGACGTCATTGCCGACCGTCAGGTCGCCTGACAGCAGGTAGACCTCTTCCCAGTAGTCATGAACGAAGGGTGCGGTGGTGTACACGCCTGCGTCAAAACGCAAATGCCGCGTGCGCGAACCGGTCTTGTTCTTCTCGTCCAGCGAACCCGCCAGGATCTGCTGCTTGATGCCTTCCGGATAACCGGGCGGGGTTTCCCAGCCGGTGCTCAGGTCGATCGTGTGGAATTCCTTGTGTTCTTTATGAATGGGCATGTGATGTTTCCTTTTTAATCTACATATGGCAGGGTGCGCACGTTATAGGCGTGCTTCAGGATGCGCTTGTTGACCGGGTCCTCAAGCTCCACTTCAAAGCGTTCACCGCCGCCGATCGGGCCGATCACGGTCAGCGTGCCGCAATACATCGCGGTGCCTACCGGCAGCGTGCTGCCGCCATTCGTGTAACGTCCGATCAGGTCGAGCGGCGCCAGCATCTTGGTTACCAGACCTTCCTGGTAGAGCGAGCGCTCGCCATTGCGGGTTACCCACGAACGCAGTAGCAGGCTGTCCCAATGGGCCTCGACGTCGGCCAGGCGCCACAGCGTGGCACTGACCGGCTTCGCGCACATTTGCTTCGACACTGTCACGCCATAGGCTTCCACCTTGCGGTCGGTGTGATCCGAGCCGATGCCGACGTACAGTCCGTCTTCCAGCGAAACAATCACGAATTCGGCTTCGCCGCTGGAGTCCGGGCCGGTCATGTCCAGGTTTTCTTCAGTCGTCAGCAGGGTGTTGCTGACGCGGTAGAAACACGGCACCGTGCGTGGACGCGCTACGCCGATTGCTTCCAGCTCGGCGATGTGATGTTCCACCGCGTCCGCGTCGCGCCCGGTCCAGCCTGCCACCACCAGATCCTTGATTGCTACTTCACGAACCTGGCCGTCGATCGAGAATTTGAGTTGATGCATTTGTCGCTTCCTTTGCTAGTGTGCCGCCCACTGGATGGCGCTGATGTCGATACCTTCTTTATACATGTCCCACAGTGGCGACAGTTCGCGCAGTTTCGCCACTTTCGTTTTCAGGAGATCGATCGTGAAATCGATCTCCTCTTCCGTCGTGAATCGTCCGATGCTGAAGCGGATGGAGCTGTGCGCCAGCTCATCGGAGCGGCCAAGCGCCCGCAACACATAAGACGGCTCCAGGCTGGCCGAGGTGCAGGCCGACCCGGACGAGACCGCAATTTCCTTGATCGCCATGATCAGGGACTCGCCTTCAACATAGTTGAAGCTCATGTTCAGGATATTTGGCGCATGGTGCACCGTGTCGCCATTCAGGAAAACCTGCTCCATCGATTGCAGGCCATCCAGCAGGCGCTTGCGCAGCCGGCCGATGCGCTCGCCCTCGCTCGCCATTTCTTCCCTGGCGATGCGAAAGGCCTCGCCCATGCCGACGATCTGATGGGTCGGCAAGGTGCCGGAGCGCATGCCGCGCTCATGGCCGCCGCCATGGATCTGGGCCTCGATGCGCACGCGCGGCTTGCGGCGCACATAAAGTGCGCCTATGCCCTTCGGACCATAAATCTTGTGCGCCGTGACCGTCAGCAGATCGATCTGCAGCTCCTGCAAATCAATCTCGACCTTGCCCGCGGCCTGCACTGCGTCGCAGTGAAAAATGATGCCGCGCTTGCGGCACATTGCACCGATCGCCTTGACGTCCTGAACCACGCCGATTTCATTGTTGACCATCATTACCGACACCAGGATGGTATCCGGCCTGATCGCCGCTTCCAGCTTGGCCAGGTCAAGCAGGCCGTTGGGTTCCGGTTGCAGATAGGTCGCCTCGAATCCCTGGCGTTCCAGCTCGCGCACCGTATCCAGCACCGCCTTGTGCTCGGTCTTTACGGTGATGATGTGGCGGCCTTTTCCCTTGTAGAAATTGGCCGCGCCCTTTATCGCCAGGTTGTTGCCTTCGGTCGCACCCGAGGTCCAGACGATTTCGCGGGGGTCGGCATTGAGCAGCGCGGCCACATGCTGGCGCGCGTCTTCCACCGCATCGTCGGCTTCCCAGCCGTAGGCGTGCGAACGGCTGGCAGGATTGCCGAATTTGTCGGTCAGGTACGTAACCAGTTTTTCCGCCACGCGCGGATCGACCGGCGTGGTGGCGGAGTAATCCAGGTAGATGGGGCGCTTCATGTTCATTTCATGCTCGTCTTTCATTCATCAAAGTCTCGATCGCCAGTCCGATGCGGAACAGGCGGTCGTCGTCACCATTGGGGGCAACCAGCATCAGGCCGACCGGTGCGCTGCCCGGACGGTGGCAGGGCAGCGACAGCGCGCAGCCGTCCATGAAGTTGACCACGGTGGGATTACGCAAGACCAGGCCATTGGTCTCCATGAATTGCTGGTCGCTTTGCTCCAGCTGCGCAATCGACGGCGCAACGACAGGGACCGTCGGCATCAGCAGCAGGTCGAATTCGCCGGCAATGGCGTTCAAGCGCTGGTTCAGCTGCGCCCGGTCGCGGATCACGCCGAGATAGCCGGCGGAGGAAATATCATGCCCGCGGCGGATGCGCGCAACGATGCGCTGGTCGTACAGCGCGGCCCGGGCCTCGACAGCCAGGTCGTGCTGATGGATGAAATATGCCTCGGCCGCGATCAGGCCGCCTTGCTTGTTGATTTCGGGGATCTGGCGCAGTTCAGGCATGGCGACGTCGTAGACCTGTGCGCCGGCGGCCGACAGCCAGGTGACGGCTGTTGAAATCGCGGCGGCGACATCCGCATCGATACCGTCAAGCACGTAGTCCTGCACCAGTCCCAGCCGCAATCCGCGCAAGGCGGACGGCTGCAGGGACGGTATCGCGTTCCCTGCCAGGATGGCATCCACCGTCGCGCAGCAACTGACGCTGTTGGCCATGGGGCCGATCGAGTCGAGCGTGGTGGACAGGGGAAATGCGCCATCCCTCGAAACCCGGCTTGCGGTCGGCTTGAAGCCGACGATGCCGCAAAAAGCCGCCGGAATCCGCAAGGATCCGCCGGTATCGGTACCAATTGCAGCGACCGCCATGCCGTCGCTGACGGACACCGCCGCGCCGGACGAGGATCCGCCCGGGATGCGGCCGGTTGCCCGGTCCCACGGGCTCTTCGGCGTGCCGTAGTGGGGATTCAGGCCGAGTCCCGAGAATGCGAACTCTGACATGTTGGTCTTGCCAATGATGACCGCGCCGGCCTGGCGCAGCCTGGCGATGGGCGGTGCGTCCGCGGTCGCGGGCGCGGCGTCGCTGCGTACCCGCGAGCCGGCCAGCGTGACTTCGCCACGCACGTCGAACAGGTCCTTGATCGAAATCGGAATGCCCGCCAGCGGCGACACTGCGCCGCCATGCGCCCGCAGCAGGTCGCTGGCTTGCGCTGCTGCTCGTGCGTCATCGTGATAGACATGGGTGAAGGCGCGCGCGCCTTCACCGGCTTGATCGTCAATCCTGGCCAATGCCTGCTCGGTCAATTCGACGCTGCTCAGCTCTCCGGCAGCAAGCGCGTTTGCCAATGCGTTGATCGTTTGCGTCACCATGTTTGTCCTTTGCTTTCCTTGTGCGTGGCGCCCGCCTGCGCAGAGGCGCCGGTGGCCGCCCGGCCTGGCCCTTGGGGGCTGGCTGGACTGCAAACCGGCGCTGCTATCGGCTGTGCGGGCGTGGCCCGGCCGTCTTGTCAGTTCGAGCTGGCGCCTGAAATCCTGACTGCTTCGCCCCACATTGCGATGTCGCGGCGTATGGTTTCGGCAAATGCCGCAGGAGTATTGCCAACCGGCGTCACGCCAATCACTTTCATTTTCTCGATGACGTCCGGGCGTTTGGCTGCCGTTGCGACATGTGCAGCCAGTTGATCGATCAGTTTTTGCGGGGTGCCGGCCGGTGCCAGCAGGCCATTCCAGGTATGGACACTGAAGCCCGGGAAGCCTGATTCAGCGATGGTAGGCACCTCAGGCAACTGGTCGACGCGTTTGTCGCCGGTGATGGCCAGCAATTTCAGGTTGCCGGTCTTGGCGTGCGGCAGGACTTCTGCGACGTTCGCAAAATACAGGGGAACATGTCCGGCCAGCACGTCGGCAATCGCAGGTGCGCCGCCCTTGTATGGCACGTGTGAAAGGGTCAGGCCGGCACGCTTGAAGAACAGTACGGCTGCCAGGTGCGGGACGCTGCCATTGCCGGCGGACGCGTAGTTCAGCTGGCCGTTCTTGGCTTTCGCGTACTCGACGAATTCCTTCAGGTTATTGACGGGGATGTTCTTGCCGACCGCCAGCACCAGCGCGTTGGTGCCAACGATGCTGATCGGGGAAAAACTCTTGACCGGGTCATAGCGCAGCTTTGCCATGGCCGGTGCGATCGCCATCTGCGCGACTGCGCTGATCAATATCGTGTGGCCGTCGGCGGGCGAATTGGCGACAAACTCGGCGGCGATCACACCGTTCGCGCCCGGCTTGTTCTCGACCACGAACTGCTGTCCATAGACGCCGCTCATGTGCTGGGCAATCATCCGTGCCTGGTTGTCGGTATTGCCGCCGGCGGGGTAGGGAACAATGATTTTTACCGGCTTTTCGGGCCAGGTTTGAGCGTTCGCGACACCGGAAAAGCCGACGGCAGCCGCCAGTGAACATGCAGCCAGGGAAAACAGGGATCGAAAGTTCAACACGAGAAAGCTCCTCAACAAGAATAGGAAATGGGTCGGACCATATTTGAGTTGGAGTCTAGGGTTGTGTCGGTGCAGGTGTCCAACCAGAAAAATTATCTCTTCCCGATAAGGTTTTCTTATCTCGCATGGATCGGGTGCATTGCCCCGGGAATTGCAGCGCCGATTCACTGTGTGGCGGCGGATACTGCACTGCAACAGGGAAATTTTGCCAAGCTGATAATCCCGAAGTGGCGCACCTGCATCTGAAAAAATCTGGTGGCGAGGGCGAGGGCGAGGGCGGGACGGCTAAACGCTGTCAGTCGTTGGCTGCGACGGGTATTCGCGTGGCACCACGGCCATCCCGGTGCCATGCTGCAGGCTGAAATCGGAAACGACCTGGCGTGCCAGCGATACCAGCGAGGCAACGACGGGGTGTACCGGCGCCGGGCGGTGGGACGCCGACAGCACGAGGTCGGGAAATGACTGCCTGGTCTCCAGCAGCTGCAAGCGCTGCGATGCCAGTTCATGGGTGATGACCGCGGGCGGCAGGACGGCAACGCCGAAGCCGTCCACCGCCAGGCGGATCATGGCCGCCACCGATGCAATCGAATTGATATGAACCTCATCGATGCCGGCGCTGGAAAACAGCTGGACGACAGCGTTATGGGGCAAGGAGCGGCGGGAAAAGCTGATGACGGGAAAGCGCGCCAGGTCGGCTGCCTCGAGCGGCCCGTCGCCCATGCCCAGCATGGGGCTGGCCACCCAACGCATCGGGAAAGCACACAGGTTGGTATTGACGATCTCCTCGTCAACGACCGGCGTGCCCTGGAAGGACAGGTCGAGATTGCCCTTGAGCAGTTGCTCCGACAGGTGAACCGTCGTGTCGCTGTTGAGCTCGATCAGGATCTTCGGATAGAGCTGCTGGATGCGTTCCAGGAACTGCGGCAGCCAGCTGTGGACGATGGTGTCGATCACGCCGATGCGGATGGTTCCGGTGACGACTGTATTGTCGGACAGGTCGCGCTCCATCTGCTGCGCCAGCTTCAGGATCCGTTCGGCGTAGACCAGGGCCTTGGCGCCTTCGGGAGTGAGGTTGACGCCAAGCGGGCTGCGGTTGAACAGCGCCACGCCGAAGTCCTGCTCCAGCGATGCGATCCGGTTCGAGACAGATGCCTGGGTGGTATGCAGGCGTTCCGCAGTCAGGCGGAAATTACGCAGCTTTGCCAGCCAGATAAAAGTTTCGAGGAAGCGGACGTTCATTGGGCAGCTTGCCGTTTTTTCATGAAGCAGGGTGAAAGGAGGCGCGCCAGCCTGGCGCGCTTCTGCGCGCGGGACGAAGCTGCGCCCGTATTCGCAGGCGTTCCGGTTACGCCGGGCTATTGCGCTCGATTATCACTTGGATTCGCAGGGCTGCGCAAATCGGGTCGAGACGCTCCGGCCAGGCAGGCCAGGGCTTGGCCCGACATCCCGACAGCCAGATAGCCTCCATCGAAGGCACCGACTTTCATCCTGTACTGCCCCAATCCACTTCTGCAACCACCGCGCCCCGCAGCGCGTTGCACACCATCACCGCCTGCGCATTGCGCAAGTCATCCTCCAGCAGCACCCGCTCGCTGGCCTGCATGGCCCGGTCTTCCAGCAGTACCGAGCGCATCACGCCGGAAAGGAGCCCGCTCGACAACGGCGGGGTATACCAGCGGCCGTCGAGCTTGACGAACACATTGCTGCGGCCGCCCTCGGTCAGCTCGCCTCGGGTATTGAAGAACAACATGTCGAATGCGCCCTGCGCTTCGGCCGCACGCCAGGCTTGGTCGTAGCGTTCGCGCAGGGTGGTCTTGTGACGCAAGAACAGCGCATCCGGATCGGTCCGGTCGGCGGCGACCAGCAGCCGCACCGGGGCCTGCAGTGCTGTCAGGGTCGCACTGCTGATGTCCCAATGTCCGTCCACCTGCAGCGCGACCCGCATCCGGTGCGCATTGCCGTCGGCAAGCTTGCCGCAAGCTTCCCCGATCGCGCGGCGTAGCGCAGCCTGGTCCAGTGCGAACCCGAAGCGTGCCGCCGCGCCGGCAAGGCGCTGCAGATGGCGGTCGATGTGATTGCAGCCGGCTTGGGTGGCGAGCATGGTTTCGAACAATGCAAAGCCGGGATGCAGGCCAGTCACGAAGCCGGCCTTCAGCTGGCATTCTGCATATTCCGCCGCTGCATCGCTGTCGTGGACGATGCCGGCGCCGACCCCCATTTCGCCTGCCCGCCAGCCATCGGCGCCCGGCTCCTGCAGCACCAGCGTACGGATCGGAACCGACAGGCAGAAGTCGCCGACCTGACGGCTATCGCGCGGTGCGTCGAGCCAGCCGATGGCGCCGGTGTAGAGTCCGCGCGGCGTGTCTTCAAGCTCGCGGATGATCTGCATGGTTCGACGCTTGGGGGCGCCGGTAATCGAGCCGCAGGGGTAGACGGCCTCCAGCATGCCGGCCAGGGTCATATCGCTGCGCAGGTTCGCATGCACGGTCGAGGTCATCTGCAGCACCGAGCCGTGCCGCTCGACGTCGAACAGTGCCGGCACGGTCACCGAGCCCAGCTGCGCCACCCGGCCGAGGTCGTTGCGCAACAGGTCGACGATCATCAGGTTCTCGGCGCGGTTCTTGGCATCGCCCGCCAGGGCGGATGCGAGGCTGGCATCCTGCAGCGGATCGCCGCTTGCAGGCGCGGTGCCCTTCATGGGGCGCGCCGTCAGCTTGCCGTCCTGGTGCTGCAGGAACAGTTCTGGCGACAGCGACAGGATCGCACCGCCGTCGGGCAGTCCGATCAGCGCGCCGTAGGGCGCAGGCTGGCGCGCGCGCAAGCGCCGGTACAGTGCAGCCGGTTCGCCCCAGCACCTGAACCGCAGGCGCATCGTGTAGTTGACCTGATAGGTGTCGCCGGCCTCTATATAGTTGTGGATGCGGGCAATGGCGTCGCGGAAGTCCGCTTGCGTGATGTCCGGCTCCGCCTGCGCGATCCCGGCGTCGCCGTTGCCGTGCATCTCCAGCCAGGCGTCGACCTGGCCGGCAGAAAAAGTCTCGCATCGGGCGAAAAGCAGGATCTGCGCGGCTGGTGTGCTTGCCCGGCGTGGCTCGATGCCATGCAGGCCTTCGCCGAGCTCGTAACTGAACAGCAATATCGCGTGCACGCTGTTGCCGGCGGCATGGATTGCCGAAAGCCGGTCGAGCAGCGCGGACAGCCCCGACCAGTGGTCGCAGCTCAGGGTGTCGACATGCCTGGTGTAAAGGCGGGAGCGGCCATTGCCGGAGCAGTCATCCAGCAGGGCGAAAGCGGACATGGGGTTAGCAGGGGCGCGATGCGCGATGAAAGGACGCATTGTACGGCGGGCCGGCGATTTTCTCCCGGCCCTGCTTCAGGGCTTGATCGCCTTGATGGCTTTGCGCCGCTGATTCAGCGCGTTTCGCGCTAGCGTGCCTGCGCGCTCAGCGCGGCTTGTCCTGCAAGCGGAACGGGACATTGCCAATATCGTTGTTCGCTTCGACCAGCCGGATCAGTTGCAACAGGAAGAGGTCGCACTCTTCCTTGGGAATCTGGCTGACGGTGCGGTCGTGTGCGCGTTGCACGGCAGGCGCCATCTTTTCGACCAGGTTTCTTCCCTTGCGGGTCAGCCTGACCAGCTTCACGCGGGCGTCGTCCGGATTTTCGCGACGCTCCAGCAGCCCTCGCGATTGCAGCCGGAGAACCACTTCGGCGACAGTGGTTCGCTCCAGGCCTATTTCATGTGCAAGGCTTTTCTGGTCCAGCTCGGCCGTCTCGGCCAGGGCGGTGAGCAAACTGTATTGCACCGGGGTGATATTGAACTCGCGGGTCTCTTCAAGGAACAGCGCGCAGTGCAGCTGGTGCAGGCGCCGCATCAGGAAGCCGGGCCGGCTCAGCAACACCGAGCGATCGTGCGCGGCACGCAACTGCGCTTTGATGCCGGCCTTGCTCTGGCTGATCTTCAATTCGGTAGGCATGGATAGCTGTGGCGGACAGCAGGTTCCGCTCGCTTCAGTGTGTCGACAACCGGATTCTATTGCCAAATCCCCGCCTCCTGGCATCAATAAAACAGATAAATGTGGCATGCCACTTGTTTTGCACAAGCGTGATGCGGCACGCCCCATTCCGGGTCGAATTCCGAAGGTCCGGACCTGACCGGCGCATCCGTTCCGCCACATGCTGGTGCGAAAAATGCGGGCTATGCCACTCTTTTTGCAGGCACGGCTCTTGCGATATGGAAACAACAAAGCGATGCAGCACCGCGGCGCGCAGCTGAACAGATCGACCTTACACGAGGCAGGAAATTGAACGCCTCCCGAAGCAATGAACTGATGAGTGAGAGCCATGCCACCGAAATCCTGCATTGCACCTTTTGCCCAATATTCCCGGCGGCCAGCCGGCACTGAAAAATGAATCTCAAAGACATTCTGCTGAAAGGCGGGCGGGTGATGGACCCCGCTACCGGAACCGATGCCGTGCTCGACGTGCGGGTCAGCCAGGGCCGCATCGCCGCGGTCGGTGAAGACCTGCCTGCGGGCGACGCGCAGACGATCGATTGCAGCGGCCGGCTTGTGCTGCCTGGCCTGATCGATACGCATGCCCATGTCTACCAGTATGTGACGGGCCGGTTCGGCCTCAATCCCGACATGTGCGGCGTCAGGTCGGGCGTGACCACGCTGGTCGACCAGGGCGGCGCCAGTTGCATCACCTTGCCCGGTTTTCGTCATTACATCGTCGAGCCGTCGAAGACGCGGGTGGTGGCTTTCCTGTCCGCTTATCTGGTTGGCGGACTTGAGGGACATTTCTATCCCGAGTTGTACCGCCCCGAGTGCCTTGACGTCGACGCCACGGTCAGGTCGGCCATGGCAAACCCGGACCTGGTGAAAGGACTCAAGGCACATGCCGAGCTGGGTGGCTTCGCCCGCTGGGGCGTGGATGTGATGCGGGCCTCCGCCGAGATCGGCGTACGCACCGGGCTGCCGGTTTACATCCATTTCGGCCAATTGTGGCCAATGCCGGCCGACGGCGGGCTGCCGGTCGATGCCGACACAATCTTCGAGCAGGTGGTTGACCTCCTGAAAGCGGGCGACGTGCTGGCCCATCCTTTCAGCCGCCACCCCGGCGGCTTTGTCGAGCGCAACGGAAAAGTGCACCCGCTGGTGCGCGAGGCTGTCAACCGCGGACTCAAGATCGATGTCGGCCATGGTTCGCATTTCAGTTACGCCATGGCGCGCACGGTCCTGGATGCCGGCTTCATCCCTGACACGTTGGGCGCCGACATGCACGGCTATAACACCGCGGTTCCAGCGCCAGCCGGCACCCCGGCCGCGCATCCTGACGAAGACCACATGTTCCTCGGCCGCACCCGCTTCAGCCTGGTATCGGCCATGACCAGCATGCTGGCGCTGGGCCTGACGCTGGAGCAGGTTGTGCCCATGGTCACCATCAATGCGGCGCGCATGATCGGCATGGAAGACGAAATCGGCACACTGCAACCCGGGCGCGTGGCGGATATCACGGTGCTGGAAGACGCCCGCGGCAGTTGGGTGATGACGGACAACGAAGGCAACCAGGTCATTGCGCGGCAGAAGCTGGCGCCGCTGTTCTGCCTGCGGGCCGGCGAACGCTTTGACGCCGATGCGCCGATTCTTCCGGTCCTTCCGGCCCTGCAGTCAGCCTGAGCACAGGAGCCAGCATGAACGAAAAACCCGAGTCCCCCGGCGTTGCCCACAAGGGCATAGGCGCTTCCTTGCTGCGCAAGGAGGATGATCGCTTCATGCGTGGGCGCGGTGGATACGTCGCCAATATCCGCATGGTCGGCATGCAGGATGTGGCGTTTGCGCGCAGCCCGGTGGCGCACGGCCGCATACGCGGCATCGAAAAGCCGCCAGGGATGGAGCACGCGGTATTCACGTTGACCGATCTGGCCGGGGTCAAGCCCATCGTCGCAAACTCCGGGCTGAAGGGTTTCAAGCCATCCGCGCAACCGGTGCTGGCAGCCGACAAGGTGCGGCAGGTCGGCGAGATGATCGCGATGTGCGTGGCCGACACGCGCGCGCAGGCCGAAGACCTGGCCGCGCAAGTATTCGTTGATTTCGACGAGTTGCCCGCGGTGGTGGACATGCTGGACGCGCGCTTGCCTGCCTCGGCGCTGGTGCATGAGCACTGGGGCGACAACGTGTTCCTGGAAACTGCCGTGGGCTGCCAGGACGGCAATGATTTCGATGCGGTCTGCCGCAACGCGCCTATCAAGGTGCACCGCTTGCTGCGGACCGCGCGCCAGAGCATGGCGCCGATGGAAGGGCGTGGCGTGGTCGCCGACTGGGACCGGCGGCTGGGCCAGCTGATCGTGTACACCGCGGCGCAGATGCCGCACATCAACCGCACCGGACTGGCAGCTTGCCTCGGCCTGGACGAAGGCCAGGTCCGTGTGATCGCGCCCGACGTCGGCGGCGGCTTCGGCTACAAAGGAATCCTGCTGCCGGAAGAGGTGGCCGTGGCCTGGCTGGCGATGCGCCTGGGGCGCCCGGTTCGCTGGATAGAAGACCGGCGCGAGCAACTTACCGCCAACGCGAATTGCCGCGAGCACGATTACGACATCACCGCCTACGCCGATCGCGATGGCCGGCTGATCGGCATCGACTGCGAGGCGACTGTCGATTCCGGCGCGTATTCGTCCTATCCGTTCTCGGCCTGCCTGGAAGCGGCCCAGGTGAGCAGCATCCTGCCTGGCCCTTACAAGATGGACCGCTACCGCTGCCGTACCTGGTCGGTTGCCACCAACAAGCCGCCGATCCTGCCGTTTCGCGGCGTCGCCCGTACCGGCGTTTGCTATGCGATGGAGACCGTGATGGATGCGATCGCCGTCGAAGCCGGACTTGAGCCGCATGAAGTGCGCTTGCGCAATCTGGTTCAAGCGGACGAAATGCCCTTCGACAACATCACCAACAAGCATTTCGACAGTGGCGACTATCCGGAGTGCGTGCGGCGCGCGATCAAGGCGATCGACCTCGACGCCGTGCGGGCGCGCCAGCAGCAAGGCGAGCCGGATGGCCGCCGCATCGGATTCGGCATGGCCGTGTTCTGCGAGCAGGGCGCGCATGGCACATCGGTCTATCACGGTTGGGGCATTCCGATGGTGCCGGGACGCGAACCGGTGAACATACGGCTGTCGCCGGATGGCATCCTGGAAATGCGGGCTGGCGTGCATTCGCATGGCCAGAGCATGGAAACCACGCTGGCGCAGATCGCCAACGAAGTGCTGGGCATCGACCCCGGGCGCGTGCGGGTGGTGCTGGGCGATACCGGCGTCACGCCGTATTCAACCGGCACCTGGGGCTCCCGCTCCATTGTGATGGCAGGCGGCGCGGTAGGACAGGCTTGCAAGGAATTGAAGCAGCGGCTGTTGAAGATTGCAGCGTGGCTGTTGAAGACCGATGCCGCGCAGGTCAGCTGGGAAGGCGATGTCGCCGTCAGCGCCGGCGCGCGGGTAACGCTGGCCGAGATTGCCCACGTCTGGTACCTGAAGCCGCAATTGCTGCCGCCGGATGTGGATGCTCGCGGCCTGGAAGTAGCCACCACCTATCAGGCCAAACGCGATACCGGAACCTTCAGCTATGCCTGCCACGCGATTGTGGCGGCGGTCGACGTACAACTGGGCAAGGTCGAGTTGCTCGACTACGTCATCGTTGAAGACGGCGGCGTGCTGATCAACCCGATGGTGGTCGACGGCCAGGTCTACGGCGGCGCCGCACAGGGCATAGGCACGGCGTTGTACGAGGCAATGCGCTACAGCCCGGAAGGGCAGCCGCTGGCATCGACCCTGGCCGACTACATCTTGCCGGGCGCAACCGAAGTGCCGGCGATCCGGATCGAACACATGGAAACACCGGCCCCCTATACGGAATTCGGCCAGAAGGGCATAGGCGAGAGCGGCGCCATCGGCTCCACCGCAGCAGTTGCCAATGCCGTCAACGACGCACTGCGCCCGCTGGGTGCGATGGTCAATGAATTACCGATCACGCCGCGCGTGATCCTCGATGCGCTGGCCGCTGTGACCGGGGCGACCGCAGCAGAAAGGAAAGTCGCATGAAGGCCGCCAGCTTCGATTACGCCCGGCCGACTTCCACCGGCGATGCGATCGCCCTGTTGGGAACGGGGGCGGGCATGAACAAACCGGTCGCCGGCGGACAGTCGCTCGGCCCGATGATGAACCTGCGTCTGGCGCAACCTGAGATGCTGATCGACCTGCGTGCAATTGCCGCCCTGGATGGCTGGGTTGACGTACCGGATGTCGAGCCGGATGCGATCGTGCTCGGCGCCTGCACCACGCACGCCGCGATCGAGGACGGCAAGGTGCCCGACCCGACCCGTGGCCTGATGCCGTACGTGGCACGCAATATCGCCTACCGCGCGGTGCGCAACCGCGGCACCATCGGCGGCAGCCTGGCGCACGCGGATCCGGCAGCAGACTGGATCAACGTGATGGCCTTGCTGGACGCGCAATACCTGGTCACCGGGCCTGGCGGCAGCCGCATCGTCGGCAACGCAGGCTGGATGTCGGGCGCCTTCACCACCGCCCTGGCCGAGGATGAAATCCTGACCGGCGTGCGAATTGCCAAATTGTCGGCCTCGGCTCGCTGGAGCTATTACAAGTTCAATCGCAAGCCCGGCGAGTTTGCGGAAGCGATTGCAGCATTCGTGGTCGACCCCGTGCGAGGAATTTGCCGCGCCGTTATCGGCGCCATCGAAGCCACGCCGTTCGTGATTGCGGATGCATCGCCGCTGGTCGACGGTTGGAACGAGCCGTTCGCCCGGGCGCAGTTGCAGGCCGCCGGCCTGGCGCCGGACACCTACGAATACCGGATCCACGCCGTCGCGCTGGAACGTGCGGCACAAGCCTTGTCCGCGCCGAACATGTCCCTGACCGGAAAAGCCGAATGAAACCGATCGAATTGAAAGTCAACGGCAGCACGGTGCAATGCGCCGTCGAGCCCCGTACCCACCTGGCCGATTTCCTGCGCGAAACGCGCATGCTGACCGGAACAAATCTCGGTTGCGAGCAGGGCGTCTGCGGCGCCTGCACCGTGATGATCGACGGCGTGCCGCAGCGCTCCTGCATTACCTTTGCCGTCACCTGCCAGGGCGCAGAGGTTCGCACCATCGAAGACTTTGACCAGGACCCGGTGATGGCCGAACTGCGGGCGGCGTTCACGGCCGAGCACGCGCTGCAATGCGGCTATTGCACACCCGGCATGCTGGCCACCGCGCGTGACATCGTGACCCGCATCCCCGATGCGGACGAGGCGCGCATCCGCCACGAACTGTCGGGCAACCTGTGCCGCTGCACCGGCTATGTCGGACTGGTGCGAGCGATTCGCCGCGTGCTGGATGCGCGTCGTGCAGATCGTGAAGCTCGCGCTGCCGCGGGCGCCGCAAGCATGGACAAGGACGGGCCCCATGCAAGTTGAACAAAGTTTCCAGGTGCCGTTTCCGCGGGCGCTGGTCTGGCGCAGCTTCCGGAATGCCGAGGGCATCGTCGCTTGCCTGCCGGGCGCGTCGCTGAGCGCGCCGCCAGTCGACGGCATGTTGAAGCTGGCCATGACCGTCAAGCTCGGACCGATCGTCGCCGCCTTTGCCGGCGACGCCATGATGACACTGGACGACAGCGGCTTCCAGGGCAGCGTGGCGGGTGGCGGCAGCGACCGCAAGAGCGGATCGCGGGTCAAGGGCGAAGCGGCATTTTCACTGCATGAACAGGCTGGTCCGTCGCCGTCCACACGGGTCGACGTCAGCGTAGATTTCACCATCGCCGGCAGCCTTGCCCAATTTTCCCGCGGCGGCATCGTGCAGGAGCTGGCCGCGCGCATGACTGAGGCATTTGCCGAAAACCTGCGCCAGACACTGGAGGCGGAAAGCGTGCAAGCCGGCGCCGCCGTGATCCCGATTCCGGAACCATCCATCACCTCTGCCGGCAGCGTGCCGCCGTCGGCGGAGGTCAGCAAGCCGTCGCCGGCGGCCAGTCCGAATGCGCCGCTCGACCTCGGCCGCCTGTTCTGGCCAATGCTGGTGGCGCGTGTAAAGGGCTTTTTCAGGCCGGACAAGAAAGTTTGATCGTCGTACCCAGGCTCCAGGGCATTTCCCACTTTTTCTTTTTGAGGACATCATGAAATTCGGACTCAGGCATCTGCTTCCCGCACTACTGTTCCTGGCCGGCGCAAGCGCCCAGGCCCAGTCGACCATCAAGATCGGCGCTCCACTGGCCTTGACCGGCGGTCTGGCTGACGAAGGCAAGAAACAACAGGTCGCTTACGACATGTGGGTCAAGCGCGTCAACGCCACCGGCGGCATCAAGGTCGGCGCCCAGAAAATGAAAGTCGAGCTGGTGACCTACGACTACCAGTCCGATGAAAAACGCGCCCAGCAACTGGCAGAAAAGCTGATCACCCAGGACAAGGTCAGCTTCCTGACTTCGCCCTTTGGCTCCGGTCATACCAAGGTAGTGGCCGGTGTGGCGGAGCGCTATGGCGTTCCGGTGATGGCGCCGGTGGCATCGTCGGAATCGGTGTTCAACCAGGGTTACAAGTTCATGTTCGGCACGCTGGCGCCAAACGGCGGCCTGGTTGACACCATGCTGAAGACCTTCCCCAAGCAGCTGCCCAACGTGAAGAAAATCGCGATCCTCGGACGTGAGGACGTGTTCCCGCGCTCGATGGCAGCCACGATGAAAGAACTTGCCGACAAGGCCGGCATGCAAGTCGTGCACAACGAACTGTATCCGGTCGGCGCACTGGATCATTCTGCCTCGCTGTCCAAGATCAAGTCCTCGGGCGCTGACTGGATCTACATCACCGGCTACTCCAAGGACCTGATCCTGGCCCGCAAGCAAATGGCCGACCTCGGCGTGACCGCGCCGATCGTTACCATGATCACCGGTCCGGCCTACCAGGAGTTCATCGATGCGCTCGGACCGCTGGCCGAGAACATCACCAGCACCACCTGGTGGCACCACCTGACCCAGTACAAGTCGAACGATGTCTGGGGCTCGACCAAGGCCTTCTACGACGAGTTCCACGCACGCGAAAAGCATGACCCCGACTATGTGCATGCTTCTTCCGCCGCCGCGCTGGTTGCGCTGCAAATGGCAATCGAAAAAGCCGGCACGCTGGACAAGGCAAAAGTGCGCGATGCACTGGCCTCGCTCGATGTGATCACCTTTTTCGGCCCCATCAAGTTTGGCGCCAACGGCATGAACAGCGGGCGTGACCTGCCGATCATCCAGGTGCAGAACAAGAAAGTGGTGGTCTTGTTCCCTGAAGCAGTCAAGCAGGCCAACCTGAAAGCGGTTACGGCTCGTTGAGCATGCGGCATCGCCCGGCGGCCGGATCGCCGGCGATGCCAGAACCGGGGTGGATGGAGCCGTCAGCCGTCACCTTCTTCCACCCCTTTATCGGACCCGATCGAACATGACTTTACTTGTACAAATCCTGGTCAATGGACTGATGCTCGGATCCCTGTATGCATGTATTGCGGTGGGCTTCTCCCTGGTATGGGGAGTGCTCAACGTGATCAACATGCTGCACGGCAGCTTCATCGTCCTGGGCGGCTACCTGACCTACTTCGCCTGGCTGCACCTGGGCCTGAACCCTTTCGTCGCGCTGTTTGCGATCAGCGCGCTGCTGTTCTTCCTGGGCTATCTGCTGCAATACACAATGATCAACCGCGTGGTTGCGCAGCCGGTTCTGACGACGCTGACGCTGACATTCGGCCTGGACATGATCCTGTACAACTTCATGAACCTTGGCTTCGACGCGACGCCGCGCCGGGTCTCGCTTGACCTCGGGCGCACTGAAATTGCCGGCGTCATCATGCCCAACGACCGGCTGGTCGCGATGTTGCTCGCTTTCGCGCTGACCGGGATCCTTTACTACGTGTTGCGCAGCTCCAGGGTGGGGCGTGCGATCGTCGCCGTGCGCATGGACAGCGACGCCGCCGCGCTGATGGGCATCAAGGTCAACAAGGTGTATGCGATCACCTTCGGCATCTCCGCGCTGATGGCAGGCGCCTGCGGCTCGCTCATGGCGATCGTGTTCCCGGTCACGACCAATATCACTGGCCTGCTGCTGGGCAAGGCTTTCGCGATCTGCGTGATCGGCGGGCTCGGTTCAGTGCCGGGCGCGCTGGTGGGCGGACTGGCACTGGGCCTGATTGAAAGCGTCGCCGGCAATTTCCTCGGTGCGCAATACGCAATTCTGCTGGGGTCGCTGATCATGATGGCGCTCCTGATGACAAGACCGACCGGCCTGATCGGCAAGAAAGGATACGAATGAAATCCGCTATCTCTCCCGCACCGCGCAAGCCGAGGACCGCGCATATCGTGTTTGGCATCTGGGTGCTGGCGCTTGCCCTCATGCCCTGGATTGCCGACAACTATTATGTCCGGCTCGCTACCTTCGTCTGCATGTATGGCGCGCTGGCGCTGTCCTGGAATTTCATCGGCGGCTATTGCGGCTATCCATCCTTCTCGACGGCAGCGTTCGTCGGCCTGGGCAGCTATGCCGGGGGCCTGTTGCAAAACGCCGGAGCGCCGATGGTGCTCGCATGGATTGGCGCCACGGTCTTCGTTACCATTTTTGCCGCGCTGATGGGCGCTGGCATCTTGCGGATGAAGGGACATTACTTCGCCATCGGATCGATCACGCTGGTCGAGGTGTTGCGCCTGATTGCTTCACTGTGGTCGGGCGTGACCGGCGGCGGCGACGGGTTGAATGTGGCGATCATGCCGGGCGGCCCGGACTTTGCCGGCAGGGTTTTCCTGTACGCCATGCTGGCCGTGATGGTGCTGGCGTGGGCGACGACGCTGATCGTGGACCGCTCGCCGCTCGGCTTCGGCCTGCGCTGCATCAATCAGAACGAAGACGCGGCAGACATGGTCGGCGTGCGGGTGGTCCGGTACAAGACGGCGGCATTCACCTTGTCAGCTGTCTACTGCGGCACGGTCGGCGCCATCTACGCTTCCTGGGTTTCCTACATTGCGCCGGCCGACGCATTCGGCATCGTCCTTACCTTGAAAGTGCCGGTCATGGCGATGCTGGGCGGCGTCGGCACCGTGTACGGTCCGCTGGTTGGCTCCGCCGCCTTCGTGCTGATGGAAGAATCCATCTGGGCGCAGTTCCTCGATTATCACCAGGCGATCCTGGGCGTGGTGATCGTGCTGCTGATCTTCTTCCTGCCGGGTGGCTTGCTGAAGCTGGATTACCGGCGCTTGTTCGATCGCGTGCCCATGCTGCGGCGCAAGACCGCATTGCCAGTGGAGGCGCGCTCATGAGCAAGCTTCTTGAAGTGCGCAACCTGAGCAAGCGTTTCGGCGGCCTGCTGGCAACCAACAATGTCAGCTTCGACCTGGAGCAAGGCGAGATCGTCGGACTGATCGGTCCCAACGGCGCCGGCAAGACTACGCTGGTCAACCTGATCACGGGCGTCCTGAACGCCAGCGAAGGCAGCGTCGTCTTTTGCGGCAAGGACGTCACCCGGCAGCGCCCGAATGAAGCCGCGCGCTCTGGCCTGGCGCGCACCTTCCAGATCGTGCAGCCGTTTCCGCAAATGACGGTGCTGGAAAACGTCAAGGCCGGCGCACTGTTCGCCGGCGGCGCAATCAGTGGCGCCCAGGCCGAGCGCGACGCGATGGAGCATCTGGAATTCGTCGGCCTCGCGCCGCAGGCCCACCGGCCGGCAACTGCCCTGACCCTGCCATCCCGCAAGCGGCTGGAGCTGGCAAAGAGCCTGGCCATGAAGCCGAAACTGCTGCTGCTGGACGAGGTGAATGCCGGTCTCAACACATCCGAAATCGACCAGGCACTGGGGCTGATGCGCGCGATTGCTGCGCGCGGGATCACGATCTTGCTGATAGAGCATTTGATGAAGGTGGTCACCTCGCTGAGCCAGCGGGTGCTGGTGCTGCATCACGGCGAGCTGATCAGCCAGGGCGCGCCGAATGCGGTGCTGAACGATCCCCGCGTGATCGAGGCCTACCTCGGAAACAAATTCGCGGCACGCGAGAACGCGATGGCGAAAAAGGAGATTGCATGATGCTGGTCGACCAACCATATGTCCCGCCGGCGATGCCGGCAACGGGGCCGGCCGAAAAGGAGAGTGCACCCCTCGGGACGGCAGCTCGCGAACACGTATCCCTGCTGAGCATCTCCGGATTGACCGCCGGCTATGGCGACGTGCAGGTGTTGTGGGGCGTCGACCTGCAGGTGAAGGCGGGTGCGATCACTTGCATCGTCGGCTCCAACGGCGCCGGCAAGTCGACGCTTTTGCGCACCATATCGGGCATGGTCCGGGTTAACTCCGGCACCATCAATTTCGCCGGCCGCGACCTGACGGGCGCCACGCCGGACGCCATGCTCAGTGCCGGCGTCGCCCATGTGCCCGAGGGGCGGCGGCTGTTCCGCGGGCTGTCGATCCGTGACAATCTGCTGCTGGGCGCCTACATGCGCAATGACAGCCGGGCCGAGATTGAACATGACCTGGAGTTCATCTACAGCATGTTCCCGATCCTGAAGGAGCGCGAGAAGCAGGACGCGACCACCCTTTCCGGCGGCGAGCAGCAGATGTGCGCGATTGGACGCGGCATCATGTCGCGCCCGCAGTTGCTGATGATCGATGAGTTATCGCTGGGGCTGGCGCCGCGCGCGGTCGAAAAGCTGGGCGAGGCGCTGTTGGAAATCAATCGCGCCGGCCTGACGATCTTGCTGGTGGAGCAGGATGTGCTGACTGCGTTCGATCTGGCCAGCCAGGCGTTTGTGGTGGAAACGGGGCGTGTTTCCCTTTCCGGCTCAACGGCGGAGCTCGCCGAGGACCCGCGCATACGCCAGGCGTACATGGGGATTTGAGGCAGCATGGATATTTCAATTGCATCCATCAGCCAGGCCAACCTGAACGCGCTGGCGCGGCTTGGCAAGGTGCGACCGGCATGGACTGCGGTGCGCACTGCGCGCGAGGCGCTCGGCCTGCCGGAAGATACGCTGTTGCACGCCGGGCCGCCGCTGGACAATCCGCGGCAGCCGCCCAAGCCGGTGCTGGCCTCTGCCATCCTGTGCTGTTTGCATGAGGGATGGGCACAGGACGAGGCGCAAGCGCAGCGTCTGATCGAAGATGGACGAATCGCGCTTTTTCCTGCCCAGCAGCACGGTGCAGTGACGCCGCTGGCAGCGGTGATATCGCCGTCCACCTCGCTGGTGGAGGTGACGGACCTGAACGGTGGCCAGCCGGCGCGGCGTGCCTGGTCGCTGCTGGGTAGCGGCGCCGGCCCGCAAATCCGCTTTGGCAGCCGCAATCCGGAGATACAGCCGCGGCTGCTCTGGCGCGACCGTGTGCTTGCGCCTACGCTGTCGGCCGCATTGCAGAAGGGGGCGATCGAGCTCAATCAGTTGGCCACTGCAGGCCTGGCGGGTGGCGACGACATGCATGGCCGCACAAGTGCGGCCAATGCGGCATTGTGTGAACGCCTGATTCCCGCCTTGCCCGACGATGCGCCGCCCGAAGTGGCGAGCATGCTGGCCTCGAGCCCCTTGTTTTTCCTCACCTTGTGGATGGCGGCGTGTCATCTGATGCTGGACGCCGCCGCCGACCGCGGGCGAGACCGGACGTCGAGCCTGGTGGTGGGCTTTGCCGGCAATGGCGAGCATTTCGGCATCCGCCTGGCCGGCAACCCGTCGCAATGGATTACCGAGCCCGGGCGTCCGCCCGTTGGCCCGCGCTTCAATCCCGGCCTGCAAGCGGAGCCGCTGCCGGTGATCGGAGACAGCGGGGCAATCGATGCCGTCGGGTTCGGCGGCCAGGCCTTGTCCTTTTCACCCGAGATCAGCGCCGCGCTGCAAGGGTGCTTGCCGGCCCGCTGGCAGGACCGGCCCGCGCTCCTGATCGGCACCCACCCGGCATTTGCGGACGCCGGTTTGCGTGCCGGACTGGATGCCGGACGCGTCGTGGCAAGCGGCCTGGCGCCACTGGCCGCGATTGCCATGATCGACGCCAATGGGGAGCACGGCCTGTTGGGCCGCGGTGTGTTCACGCCATCGCCCGAGCTTTTTGCGAAGGCAGTGGCAGCGTTGCGGCTCGCGGAGCAGGACTCCTGACCCCGCAATCCTGAGAGTTACCGCCGCCGGCCCCGCGCAGCCGTGCAGTGAAAGCGTCAGTCGAGCGTGATTTTCGCGGTCTTGATGACTTTGCCCCAGTAGTCCAGTTCCTTGCGTACCAGTGCGTTGAGCGCCTCGGGCGGCAGATAGCGCAGCTCGATGCCTTGCCCGGCAGCCTGCTGCTTCGCCTCCGGCTGTTCAAGTGCGCGTTTCACTTCTTCGCTCAGCTTCGTCACCACCGCCGGCGGGGTCGCGGCGGGCGCGAACAGGCCGACCCAGCTTTCCAGTTCAAAGCCGGGCAGGCCGGCTTCTGCAGTGGTCGGCACGTTGGGCAGCATCGGATGACGGTTCTTGCCGGCGATGGCGAGCGCCTTCAGCTTGCCCGCCTGCACGTGCTGCATCACCGACGGCGGGGTGGTGATGAACAGCTGAACCTGCCCGGCCAGCACGTCCTGGATCGCCTGCCCCGATCCCTTGTAGGGGACGTGCGTGATCTCGGTGTTGGTCAGCTGCTTGAACAACTCGGTGCCGAGATGGGAGAGCGAACCGTTGCCCTGCGACGCGTAATTGATTTTCCCCGGGTTCTTCTTCGCGTACTCGATCAGTTCCTTCAGGTTGTTCACCGGCAGCGACGGATGGACCGCGACGACGTTGGTCGCCACCGTCAGCAGCGCCACCGGTGTGAAATCCTTCGGCTGCCACGGCAGGTTCTTCATCAGGTTCGGATTGCCGGTATGGTAGGCCGAGTAGGATGTCAGCAGCGTGTAGCCATCCGGTTTCGAGCGCGCCACCATCTGGTAGGCGATATTTCCGCTGCCGCCGGGCCGGTTGTCGACCACCACTGTCTGCTTCAGCAGGCGCGACAGCGGCTCGCCCACCAGTCGGGCGGAAGTGTCGACCAGGCCACCGGGGGGATTGGGAACGACCAGTGTGACCGTGCTGGCGGGAAAGGCCTGGCCGAATGCGGCGGAAGAGCACAGCAACAGGGCTGCGCCGGCGAGTTTGCGAATCATCCTTGGTCTCATTTTGATTTCTCGTTGTAGTTGTTGATATTGCTTGTCGACCTTGGCAGCGGGTAAACGGTGCCCGTGCGCCCCGGGCCGGGAGTCCATGATGCGGCAAACCGGCGCGATGCGCCAGCGGTTGGAAAGCGCCTGAAAAGATTGGTGCGTGATCCGCGCGGCTTGCCGACCAATCCGATTCCGACAAAGCCGTCGTCGAAAAATTCCGGGGCTGGCATGCGATGCCAGCATTCCTGTCTCCTCCGCTTTGCCAGGCCGGAGCCTTCATTTCTTGCACATATGTGCGAGGTATCGTTGCACGCTCGTGCGAGCAAGGGTAGACTTCACGTCAAACAAGACGACGCCAGGGCCATTTTCGTCCCAGGGCGCGGACCCATGGAGACGACATGAAACTGCTGAACCTGCTCGCTGCAACATTGATGGCAGCCGCCATCGCCCCCGCATTCGCACAGACAGCCAGTCCGGCCCGTTACCCTGACAAGCCGGTCAAGCTGGTCGTCCCGTTTCCTCCGGGTGGCGCTGCCGACAACATCGGACGCGCAGTCGCTTCCGGCTTGCAGTCTGCATGGGGGCAGACGGTCATCGTGGAAAACAGGCCGGGTGCCGGCGGCATGGTCGGTGCAGAGGCAGTGGCCCGCGCGGCCGGCGATCCCTATACGCTGTTCCTCGGTTCGATCGGCGTGATGACGGTCAACCAGCACATCCACAAGGATATTCGTTACGACGCGGTGAAGGACTTCACGCCGATCTCGATGTTGCTCAAGATGCCGAGCGTGCTGATCGTGAACCAGACGGTGCCGGCAAACAATGTGCAGGAATTCCTGAACTATGCCCGCGCCAATCCGGGCAAGCTTTCCTACGGCTCTGCCGGCAACGGCACCACCGAGCACACCAACGGCGTGATGCTGGCCAGCGTGGCCAACCTGAACATGATGCATGTGCCGTACAAGGGTATTGCGCCGGCCCTGACCGACCTGCTTGGCGGACAGATCAATTTCATCGTTGAACAATCGGTCGCGGCGCTGCCGCTGATCAAGGGCGGCAAGGTGAAAGCGCTGGCCGTGACCACGGCACAGCGTTCACCGGTCTTGCCGGACGTCCCCACGCTGGCCGAGAGCGGCCTGAAAGACTTCAACGCCTTCGCCTGGTATGCGCTGTACGCGCCGGCCGGCATCGCGCCCGCCATCCAGCAGCAGATCAATGGGGACCTGGCGAAGTCATTCAATACGGCCGCCAACAAGGCCCGCTTTGCCGACATCGGTGGCGAGGTGTCAACCTCCACGCCGGAGGCGCTGGCGGCTTTCCAGGCTACTGAAATCGTGCGCTGGGCAGAGATCGTCAAGCGCGCCGGCATCCGGCGCGACTGAAGGCGATGCTGATAGCATCCTGTCCGGAAAAGAGGAGAAGACAGACCATGCGGAAAAACAAACAATGAGAAGCCAGCAATGAGAGGTCAGCAATGAGAAGCCAGGGCAGCGCATACATCGCAGGAATTTACGAGCATCCGACCCGCAAGGCGGATGACAAGTCGCTGGCCCAACTGCATGCCGAGGTGGCACGCGGCGCCTTGCTGGATGCGGGCCTGACCAAGGATGACGTTGACGGCTATTTTTGCGCCGGCGATGCCCCGGGGCTGGGACCCTTGTCGATGGCCGAATATATCGGCCTGAAGCCGAAGCATGTGGAGTCGACCGATGTCGGCGGTTCGTCCTACATCCTGCACGTCGGCCATGCGGCACGCGCGATTGCCAGCGGCAAATGCAGCGTGGCGCTGATCACGCTGGCAGGCCGCCCGCGTGCCGAGGGCGGCGCCCCCTCCCTCGGCTTGCGCACCGAGTTGTTCCCGGAGGGTGGGTTCGAGGTGCCTTACGGCCCGGCGATCGTGAATGCGTATGGCATGTGCGCGATGCGCCACATGTACGAGTACGGCACCACCAGCGAACAGCTGGCCTGGATCAAGGTGGCGGCATCGCACCATGCGCAACACAATCCGCATGCAATGCTGCGTGACGTGGTGACGGTGGAGGACGTGATCAATTCGCCGATCGTCGCCGATCCCTTGCACCGGCTGGACTGTTGCGTGGTCAGCGACGGCGGCGGGGCGATCATTGTGGTCAGTCCCGAGGTCGCGAAAACATTGAACCGGCCGCGGGTCAAGGTGATCGGCGCCGCCGAGGCCCTGAAATATCACCTGGGTGGCAAGGTCGACCTGACGTATTCAGGTGGCGTCGAGTCGGGCAAGCGCGCATTTGCAGAAGCGGGCGTGACGCCGGCCGACATCAAATATGCCTCCGTGTATGACAGCTTCACCATCACTGTGCTGATGCAGCTGGAAGACCTGGGTTTTTGCGAGAAAGGCAAGGGCGGCCAGTTCGTCGCTGACGGGAACCTGATCTCGGGTGTCGGCAAACTGCCTTTCAATACCGACGGCGGCGGGCTGTGCAACAACCACCCCGGCAACCGTGGCGGCATGACCAAGGTGCTGGAGGCAGTGCGCCAGCTGCGTGGTGAAGCGCATCCGGCGGTGCAGGTGAAGAACTGCGACCTCGCGCTCGCGCATGGTACCGGCGGTTCGCTGGGCACGCGGCATGGCTCGGCAACCGTGATCCTGGAAAGGGAGTAGCAACATGAGCAGAAAAATTCCAGCGCCGGTAAAGAATCCGGAGACCATGCCGTTCTGGGAGGCGGCCGCCAAGGGCGAGCTGCTGCTGAAAACCTGCCGCGCCTGCGGCGAGCCGCATTTTTATCCGAGGAGCATCTGTCCCTTCTGCGGCAGCGACGATACCGAATGGCTGGCATCGCGCGGCAAGGGAACGATTTACTCCTGGAGCGCAATGCGTCGCGTGCCTGTGCCGTATGCGATCGCGTTCGTGACGCTGGAGGAAGGGCCGACCATCATGAGCAATATCGTCGAATGCGATTTCGATGCGCTGCGCATCGGGCAGCAAGTCGAAGTGGTGTTCCAGCCAGCGGAGGATGGCACTGCGGTGCCGATGTTCCGGCCTGCCGGCTGAAAAACGGCGGAGGGCCGGGCTTTGCCTGGCCCGTCCGCCACGTCACGTCACGTCACGTCACGTCACGTCACGTCACGTCACGTCACGCCTCTCAGCCGCGCTCAGGCGTGCGCTCGTCGTTTCATCCATCGCATCAGTGCCCCGATGAGGGGCAGCTTTTCATACAACTCCTCCGCCGCATCCCAGTAGTCGCGATGAAACCCGACCCGGCCATCTTCATGGAAGCGGACATGGCTGCATCCGCGTATGCATTGTTCATCGCTGCGCCAGCGCCGCAGGTGGAACCGGAAGTCCCAGGTAATGAAGGCCTGGTCGTCCTGTTGCACGGTGCCGGTGATGATGAACCGCGGCCGGTCGACGTCGGCATACATCCTGGCAAATATCCGCTCGATGTCGTCGATGTGATGCACTTCGTTGAACGGGTCCTTGAAAAATGCATCGCTCGCGTAGAGTTCGCGCAAACGGGGCACGTCGGCGGCGGTCATGGACTGGAAAAATTGCACCAGCTCTTGCAGGTGCCCGGCATGACAAGATTGGCTCATCTGGTTCACAGTCCTGTAATGCGTCGCAACGCGGGGAAATAGAGCCGGTAGGGCAGCAAACGCAGCAGCTTCAGCATGCGCGAAAAGCGTTTTGGAAAATGGATGTCGAACTCGCCGCCTTCGATGCCGCGCACGATCTCGCGGGCAGCTTGTTCCGCCGTGATCAGGGCCGGCATCGTGAAATCATTGGCCGCCGTGAGGCGCGTGGCGACGAAGCCGGGGGAGATCAGGTACACGCCGATGCCGGCCGGGTGCAAGTCGTAATACAGCGCTTCGCACAGGTTGATCAGCGCCGCCTTGCCCGGTCCGTAAGCCAGGGCTTTCGGCAGGCCGCTGTAACCGGCCACGCTGGCAACCAGCGCCACCGCGCCTTGTCCCTGCGCCCGCAGCATCGGCACGGTTGCCCCCAGCACGTTGTACGCACCCTTGACGTTGGTGTCGAGGATGGCCCCTGCAGCCACCGGGTCGATGTCCTGCGCACGCATGGGCTGGTAGACGCCGGCCGCGAACAGCACCAGGTCAATGCCGCCCCACAGGCGTCGCAAGGTCTGTGCTGCTTCGATAACTGCAGCTGCATCGGTCACGTCGAGCGGCAGGATCGTCACGCCGTGCGGTTGATCTGTCGCCGTCTCGCTTGCCAGGTCATTTGCCAGCTCATTTGCAATATCATGCAGCGCAGCGCCCGAGCGCGCGGATAGGGCCAGCCGGGCACCGTGCTGCCGCAGCAGCCGGGCCGTGGCAGCGCCTATCCCGCTGGAGGCGCCGATGATCCAGACCCGCCTTCCCGCCCACGAAGTCACCGGCGGATTCATCGGACGCATCCGGAATGGCACCATGCTCAGTCTCCCCGCTTGCGGAACGAGAGCGTGACCTCGCCCAGCCGTACGCCGAACTTGCTCATCACGGCGCGATTGATCATCACGCGGCTGTCCATCAGGAACATCCAGTCGTCGAACTGCACGTTCCAGACGCGGCCGTCGACCGGCAAGGCGAGCGTATAGCGCCATTGCAGCGCATTGCCCGCCAACCGTCCCTGCGCGGTGCCGACGACGTCGTCCGCGGTGCCGCTGAACTGGCCGGGGCCGGTCTTCTGCAGCGTCCATACCCGGCGTTGCCGGGTGCCGTCGGAGTAGATGAATTGTTCATCCAGGATTCCGGTCTCTATGCCGTCAACGGATTCCCAACGACAGCGAATCTCTACCGTGAAGCGCTTGACGACCTTGCCGGAGCGGTCGGTGAAGATGCCCCAGGCGTCGACTGTCCCGTTGAAATACTCCTTCACGTCCAGGATCGGGGTTTCCCGCGCATAGCTTTCCGGCTCGACGCTGGCGCAGCCGGCAAGAAGCGCAAGGCCCGGCACCAGCCACGCTCCCATGCTTGCCAGCCGGGATGCAAGCATGCGGATCGAAGCGGCGCCGGGCAGGCGCGAATGATGGGGGATTGGATCGGCAATTGCGGACATGTCAGGTCGTCTCCAGATGCGTGCGCCAGCGCCACAGCAGCGCGGCCGCACAGAGTTTCATCACGCAAGGGGCAAGTCCGTACATCAGCGTCAGTGCCGCAACATGGCCAGCGCCGGGCTGGTAGCCTGCCAGTTGCAGCAGGGGCAAGGAAGCGCCAGCGGCCAGGGCAAGGTTCAGCTTCACCACCAGGTTCCAGGCACCGAAATACGGGCCTTCTTGCCGGCCTTCCTTCCGACCTTCCTTCCGGCCCTCGCCACCTGAACGCCGGATCACCCCGGCAAGCAGCGCCGCAGGCAGGGCCAGGTCGGCGCCAACCGCCACGCCGGAAACCGCACACACCAGCGCGAAACCTGCATAGGCGGTCCCGGGCGCAGCGCCGGGCAATAGCATCACCCAGGCAAAACTGCATACCGCCAGCATCATCCCCGCGAGCCAGGCGCGCACCAGTCCGAACCGGGCAACCGCCTTCACCCAGGCTGGCATGGCACAGGCAGCCGCCAGGAAATAGATCGCCAGGAACACCGGAGCCTGCGATTCCAGCTTCAGGGAATCGCGCACAAAGAACAGCAGCAAGCTTGCAGGCAGCGCGCTGGCGATGCCGTTGAGCGCGAAGATGACCAGCAAGCGCCGAAAGCGGGTGTCGGTCCAGCAGGACAGCATGCTGGCGGCGGGCCGGGTTCCGATTGCAGCGCTGAAGCCGGCGCTTGCCTGCGTTTGCTGATTCGGCACGTACGCAAGCAGTACAGCGGCAAGCACCAGGAGCAACACCAGGCTGCCTGACACCAGCGGCATGCCTCCCGCAGAGGGCAGGGCGGTTGCCAGCAATACACCGCCGATGCTGAATATTTCACGCACGGCCGACACACGGGCGCGATGGGCTGCCGACCCGCCTGCTGCGGCGCCCCACGACTGCCAGGCGATGGTGGCGGTGCTGAACCCGAGGTTGGTGATCACCAGCATCAGGCAGGCCCAGGCGGGGAGCATGGCAAGTGCCCAGGACGGCGGGTGGAACAAGCCGATGAAGCCGGCTGCGAGCAGCGGCAGCGCAACGCATACCGGAACCCGGTAGCTGTCGGCTCGGGCGCGCACGCGTTCTATCCATAAGCCAATCAGGGGGTCGACCAAGGCATCCCCTAGCCTGGTGACGAGTAGCAGCAGGCCGATCAGGGCCAGCGGAATGCCGTACATGCGGGCATACCAGTCCGGCAGCATCAGGTACAGCGGCATGGCGGCAAACGCCAGCGGCAGGCCGAGAAACCCATACGCGAGCAGGCTGCTGCTGCGTACGGCAATGCCGTTCGCCATGATGGTCACCTGGCGCGGGCCCGGCCCGGCTTCATCCGCCGCTGCCTTCATGGCGCAGCGTGTACTGGACAACATCCGTATTTCCATTCCGGAAAGCTGCCTCGCAGTAGCAGAGATAAAAATCCCAGGTGCGGATGAAGCGTTGATCGAAGCCCAGCTTGTCCATCTGTGGCAGCACCTTGTGGAAGCGCTCGCGCCACACCCGCAGGGTGCGCGCATAGTCGAGGCCGAAGTTGCAGGTGTCGATGATTTCCAGGCCGGCCCGTTGCGCATGCAGCCGGAACTGCTGGTCGCTCGGCAGCATGCCGCCCGGGAAGATGGTTTGCTGGATGAAGTCGCTGCTGACGCGGTAACGTTCGAACAGCTTGTCGTCGATCACGATGGTCTGTATGCATGCGTGCCCGCCGCGCTTGAGCTTGCGCGCTATTGCCGCGAAATAGGCAGGCCACCACTGTTCGCCGACCGCTTCGAACATCTCGATCGAGGCAATGGCGTCGTACTGTCCGTCGCAATCGCGATAGTCCTGCAGGCGCAGTTCAACCAGCGACGGGTCGCAGCGTTCGCGCGCCCAGGCCAGCTGCTCGGACGACAGCGTGAGCCCGGTTACCCGCAATCCGCGGTCTTGCGCGACGCTGGCGAATCCACCCCATCCGCAACCGATCTCGAGCACGGTAGCGCCCTGTTGCAGCTGCAACTGTTCGAGCAGGCGTTCATATTTTGCCTGCTGCGCCGCCGCCAGCGTTTCGTCGTCGCGGCTTTCGTCATTGAAGCCGGCATGGGTGAACATGGCCGACGAGTAAGTCATGCTCGGGTCCAGCCAGAGGCGGTAGAACGCGTTGCCGATGTCGTAGTGGGCGTGGATGTTGCGACGGCTGCCGGCTCGGCTGTTGCGGTTCAGCAGATGGCGCACGCGGTGCGCCAACCGGCCGAACCAGCTGCCGTAGACGAACTGTTCCAGCGCCTGCCGGTTTGCCAGCAGCAGATGCATCAGGGCGGGAAGGTCGCTGGTGTTCCAGCCATGGTCGATGTAGGCCTGGGCAAAGCCGATGTCTCCGGAGCGCAGGGCGGCGTGAACGCCGTTCCAGTTGCGCAGCGTGATGTCGGCAGCATCCGGTCCGTGGCCAAATACAGCGCGCTGGCCATCCGGGAAGGTCACGGCCAGCGCTCCTGCCCGCAAGCGTTCGAGCACGCGCACCGCGATCTTGCCTGCCATCGGGAAATGGGAGACATCGAGCGCAGGATTACGGGAACTGGAGGCCTCGGCCGCCGCGCGGTCGCGTCGTGCAAGCAGGGCTCTGAATGGGCTGGCTTCAATCATCGGGATACCTGGTTGGCAGGGGGAGCGGGTTTGCGCAGTACGGGTACCCGCTTCAGGAACAGTCGCAGCGCCTGGCTGTGGATGCGCACGAAAACAGCCAGGGTCATGAACGGCAGGCGCAGGAATGCGGCCAGCGCCCGCATCGCCGTCAGTGGCAGGGCGGTGCCGCCTATGCTGGTCAGCAACAGCGGGCCGTCCTCATCTTCATAGTCGATGCGCGCCACATGACGCAGCAGGGTGGCGCCGTTCGGGCCGGGCCGGGTGCTTTGCATGAAGCGGAACCGGTAGCGGCCCGATACCGGGCAGAATGGAGAGACATGCAGGCGCTTGGGCGCGCTCAGTTCGGCGCCCCACTGCAGGCTGTTGCCGTCGTTGCCGGCCAGCAGATAGCAATGGCGCTCCCCGAAGGTATTGTTCACTTCGCACAGGATTGCGCGCAGCTGACCGTCGCGAGATTCGCAGAACCAGAAGCTGACCGGATTGAAGACAAAGCCGAGGACGCGCGGGAAAGTCTGCAGCCATATTTCGCCGTCTGCGCCGTCAATGCCCTCGGCCGCCAGCAGGCGCTCTATCCATTCGAGCGGCGGCTGCTTGCGTTCACCCTGGTCACCGTGGTCGCAGTCGTGGAAGGAGAGCAGGTTGAAGCGGTTATGCGACAGCAGCGCATTGCTCCAGGTCTTTTCCTGCATGGAACGCAGCGGCAGCCGCAACTGGTAGAGCGGATAGTTGAAGGCATGGCGGATCGGGCGCAGGCGGGTATGCCGCACCAGGGCAAGGCACAACTGCACTGACGCTGTTCCCGGTTTCATTTCAGGCGACCCGCACGGTGTCGTAATCCCCGGGCGCCGTCAAGGCAGCGACACGGTTCGCAACGTCGAGGCCGGAGCGCAATCCGTCCTCGTGGAAGCCGTAGCCGGTCCAGGCGCCGCAAAACCAGGTATGGCGGCGCCCCTGCAACTGCGGCAATTCGCGCTGCGCCGAAATGGCCGCCGCATCGAATACCGGGTGCGCATAGTCGATTTCGCGCAGCACCAGGTTCGGGTCTGGCGGCGTCACGGGATTCAGGCTGACGATGACAGCACGGTCACCCCAGGCCGGGGGCAGCGCTTGCAAGCGGTTCAGCAGGTAATGCACGCACACCTGCGCTCCCGGTCCGTCGGCCGCTGGCGACGCCGGCATGCGCCTGGTGTAATTCCAGGCCGACCAGACTTTGCGGCGTGCTGGCAACAGGGATGTGTCCGTGTGCAGCACAGCTCGATTGGGCTGGTACTGCACTGCTCCCAGCACCGCTCGCATGTCGGGCGTGGCGTCCGCCATTAACGCCAGTGCCTGGTCGCTGTGGCAGGCGAACACCACCTCGTCAAACGTTTCGACCCCGGCATTACTGTGAACCTGCAGGCTTCCCGGGGCCTTGTTCGCGTCCTGCGCCTGGTGTTCTGTCGTTTTCCTGCGAACGGCGATCACCGGGTCAAGCCGCGCATCGCGCAGCTGCGCCACCATCCGTCGCACATATTCCCGTGACCCGCCCTGGACCGTGCTCCACTGCGGGCGCTCGCTTACTTGCAACAGTCCGTGATTGTGGCAAAACCGGATCATCGTACTGGCGGGGAACTGGAGCATCTGCGCTGTCGGGCAGGACCAGATGCAGCCGGCCATGGGCAGGAAATACCAGTCGCGAAATTCGGCCGAGAACCCGTGCAGGATCAGGAAATCACCCAGCGAAACATGCAACTGATCCAGCTCCCCCGATGCGGCGAAGCCGGTCGCGAGCCGGTTGAAACGCATGATATCGGCCAGCATCCGCAGGAAGCGCGGATTGAGCAAATTGCGGCGTTGCGCGAAGACCGTATCCAGGCTGCTGCCCGACCATTCAAGATCGAGTTCCGGGATTGACACGGCAAACGACATGTCGGATGCCGCCGTCGCTACCTGGAGTTCCTCGAAAAGTTGAACCAGTTGCGGATAGGTGCGGCGGTTGAAGACCAGGAAGCCGGTGTCAACGCCGTGCGAGACGACCCCGGCCGGCGTGTCGAAGCCCACCTCGACGGTGTTGCTGTGTCCGCCGAAGTAGCGGTTCGATTCGAACAGCGTGACGCGGTGATGGTGTTGGCCGCGCTCGGCGAACAGGCGCTCGAGCTTCCATGCGCACGCAAGTCCGCTGATGCCAGCGCCGATGACAGCAATGTTCATTAGCCTTGCCTAGTTCGCTTAGTTTGTCTTGGTCAAATATTTGAATTTCACCGGAAATTCTACATCATAATCAGAATTGTCCAATAATTGTCCAAGACAAGATGATTTTCATCCTGCGATGGCTTGGCCGCAAGCAAATCGACGGCGGCGTCAGTAGAATAGGGCGGCTTGATTCAGCCTCATTTCCGTAACCTTCCCAAAAAGGAACATAAATGGCCCGTAAGAAAATCGCCGTACTGGTAGGAAGCCCGCGCAAGGAATCGTTTTCCCGCAAGGTGGCAAAGACCATCGTGTCGCTCGCGCCCGATTCGCTGAGCATGGAAATCATCGAGATCGACCAGCTCCCTTTCTATAACCAGGATCTGGAAGATGCTGGCAATTCGCCGGCGCAATGGCTGAGTTTCCGGGACCAGGTCCGTGACTGCGACGGGCTGCTGTTCGTGACGCCGGAGTACAACCGCGGCTTGCCGGCGCTACTGAAAAATGCGCTCGACGTCGGATCGCGGCCATACGGCAAAGCGGTCTGGAGCGGCAAGCCGGGCGCCGTGGTCAGCATTTCACAGGGCCCGCTGGGTGGCTTTGGCGCCAACCACAGCCTGCGGCAGTCGTTGGTATTCCTGAATGTGCCCTGCATGCAGCAGCCTGAGGTTTATCTTGGCAACGTCGCCGGCATGTTCGACGCCGAGGGCAACATGACGGCAGAAAGCACGCGCGAATTCCTGTCCAAGTTCGGGGTCGCATTCTCGGCCTGGGTTGAGCAGCATACGGCGTAGTAGTCGGGCCGCAATAACCGGACTACAGCAATGGGCCACGGCAACCGGCCCATGCCGGTCCGGCCGTCCCCAGGGCAAGAGAAAGCAGAAGCGATGAATGCACCACTGACGCAAACCGATCCCGACATCAGCCGGGCCGAAGCCGTGAAGCTGTTCCAGCCGACCCGAATCGGCGACATTGAAATCGCCAACCGCGTGGTGATGGCGCCGTTGACGCGCAGCCGTGCGGATGAAGCCGCCGGCGATATTCCGGGCAGCGAGATGAACGTCGAGTATTACCGCCAGCGTAGCAACGCCGGCCTCATCATCAGCGAAGGCACCCAGGTGTCGCCGCTTGGCAAGGGCTACATGGCGACGCCGGGCATCTATTCGGATGCGCAGGTGGACGGCTGGAAGCGTATCACCCACGCGGTCCATCAGGCGGGCTCAAAAATCCTGGCGCAACTCTGGCATGTCGGGCGCGTCACGCATCCGGAACTGACCGGTGGCGTGCAGCCAGTCGGGCCGTCCGCCATCCAGCCCGAGATGGACGCCTATACACATTCAGGCAAGGTGCAGGTGCCGCAACCGCGAGCGCTGGCAATGGATGAAATTGCCGGCATCGTCGACGAATTCCGGCGCGCTGCTGCCAATGCAATCCGGGCCGGCTTCGACGGTGTCGAGATCCACGGCGCGAATGGCTACCTGATCGACCAGTTCCTGCGCGATGGCGCCAACCAGCGCGCCGACCGTTACGGCGGCTCGGTCGAGAACCGTTGCCGGTTTGCTCTCGAGGTGGTTGATGCAGTCGTGGCGGAAATTGGCGCTGGACGGGTAGGCATCCGCCTTTCCCCGGTGGCGCCGGTGAATGGACTGACGGACAGCAATCCCCAGCCCGTGTTCGGGCGCCTGGTTGAAGAACTGGACAAGCGCGGCATCGCCTTCATTCATTTCGTCGAGGGCGTCACCGGCGGCCCGCGTGAGCTGTCAGGCTTCGACTTCGCCGCGGCGCGCAAGGCATTCCGCGGCGCGTACATCGCCAACAACGGTTATGGGCGCCAGATGGCAATCGACGCGGTCGAGACCGGCCGTGCTGATGCGGTCGCATTCGGAAGGCTGTTCCTGGCCAATCCCGACCTGGTGCAACGCCTGAAAAAGGATGCGCCGCTGAACCAGGCCGATGCGAAAACCTATTACAAGCCGGGCCCGGTGGGTTATATCGATTATCCTTCGCTGGAAGGCTGACGCCATCTGAACGGTCAGCACGCAGGGCGGCGTACCCGCCGGCAGCCATCTCGTTTATGCTGGCGTGCATGACCTGTCTTACCGAACCATCCAATAGCTTTCTTTCATGACTTCAACGCCACCGCAGGCACACAGCCCGGCAACGGATCCGCCATTCGACATCATCCCGCCGTGCAACTTGCCGACGCCGTGGGCGACATTTGCCCTGCACGCTTTTGTCGAGCATGCAACTGGCAAGGAACATCTGGCGCTGGTGCTCGGCAACGTCGCCGACGGTGAGCCGGTGCTGTCGCGCATCCATTCGGAGTGCCTGACCGGCGATGCGCTGTTCAGCCAGCGTTGCGACTGCGGCGCGCAGCTGGAAACCGCATTGCAACGGATCGCGGCCGAAGGGCGTGGCGTTGTGCTGTACCTGCGCCAGGAGGGTCGCGGCATCGGACTCGTCAACAAACTGCGTGCCTACCGGCTGCAGGATGCGGGCGCCGACACCGTGCAGGCCAACCACGCGCTCGGATTCGACTCCGACTTGCGCGACTACTCCATCGTCCGGCCCATGCTGGACGCTCTCGGCATCAAGTCGCTGCGGCTGATGACGAACAACCCGCGCAAGCTGGCGGCAATGCAGGCCGCCGGCGTTAATGTGGCCGAGCGGCTGCCGCTCGCGGTGAACCGCAACCCGGCCAATGAACGCTATCTCGATACCAAATCGAGCAAGCTCGGGCACCTGTTCTGAGCTTCCCGGATCGATAGCCCTCGTCGCCCCGGTCTGGCGTACTTGCCCCGGCCCGACCGCTGGCCGCAGGGCAATGCCGGTGATTGTGGGTCAACCATCCTTGCCATCTGCCCGCGCGCTGCAAAGCCAGGGGCCGTACACCACCGCATACAGCAGGAAAGCGGCACTCCAGCAAAGCGCCGAGGCTCCCACCAGAAAGGCATACGAATCCGTCACCTGCAGCGATGCCAGCACCCGCAGCACGGCGCCCGCGTGCAAGGCCAGGTACATCGTGATTTCTGCTGCGCCCGCTTTCAGCGGGCGTCCGGTATGCCCGAGCGCGGTGCGCGTCAGCATGCCGATGACCAGGCCGGCAGTCGCGCCGACGCCGAGCGCATGGAATGCCGCGCTGGTACTGACCAAGCCGAGGGATGACAGGCCGAGCAGGAACAGGCCGATGACCAGCCAGCCGTAGGAAAGATGCAATATCCACAGCAGCGGATGGCGCACGGAGCGCTGCGGCATGAAGCCCAGCAGGCGGGTCAGGACGGCGAAGGCGGCCGCGATGCTGAAGCTGGCGGTTACCGGCGCGGGCAGGCCTACGCTCCACGCAAGGGCAGTCGCGGCAACCAGGGCGATGCAGATGCGGTCGCGCTGCGCGTTGACCACGGGCTGCGCGCCGCGCGCCATGTTCGCCGTGAAGCCGGGAATGACGCGGCCGCCGATGATGGTTTCGATCATGACAATCACCAGGATTGCTGACTGGACCGGATGGATCGGATTGACCGCCAGCCATCCCAGCACCGAGGCATGGAAGATGGCATTGAGCGTCGACAGCAGCCCCAGCAATCCGACCAGGAACAAATTGCGCTTGTTGCCGGAACGGCTCAGCACCTGATACAGCGGCCATGCGGCAAGGGGAATGAAGGCGAGGTCGATGACCGCAGCGGCGCCGGCCGGTGCGGCAAGCATCGCCAGCCGGCCGGCCAGCCAGAGGCCGGCGAGCGCCGCGAGGTGGCGTCCGCGCGGTGTCCACAGTCCGGTCCAGTTGCGGCCGGCCGTAAACAGGAATCCAATGATGACCGCAATCGCGAAGCCGAATACCATCTCGTGCACATGCCAGGCGAGCCCGGTCCTGATGTTCGTCAGGCCGAGGAAGCTGGCGGCCCACAAGGGCACGGCCACCCCGGCAAAAGTTGCGGCCAGCAGATAGAAGGGACGGAAGCCGAGCCGGAACAGAGGCGGTATCGGACTCGCGGCCGGTGGCTCTCCCTGGCGCCGGACGGCTTCCCTGAAGACGGGCGGGCTCGCGGATTGCTGGATGGCAGGCGTTGTCATGGCGGGTCATTTAAAGATGTAAGTTAAATGCATGTTATATTCGACGCGGCCGGAAAGCAATCCCCGGATCGCGCTGGCGACTCAACCATTGAAACAATGCAGGGCTCATGCGACTGACCGACTACACCGATTACACCTTGCGCACCCTGATCTACCTGGGCCTGCATCGCGACCATCTGGTGACGATCAGGGAGATATCGGATGCTTATGGCATATCCAACAATCACCTGACCAAGGTGGTGCACCAGTTAGGCCTGTCCGGGATGGTGCAGACAACGCGCGGACGAGGGGGTGGGCTGTGCCTCGCGCGCGAGCCCGGCGAAATCAATATCGGCGCCGTGGTGCGGCTGACCGAGCCTGACTTCAATATGGTCGAGTGCTTCGACCAGGCGCGCAACGACTGCGTGCTGGCACCAGCCTGCCAGCTCAAGGACCTGCTGCGGCGCGCCACACAGGCCTGGCTGGCGGTGCTGGATGAGGTGACGCTGGAGCAGATACTTTCCAACGCTTCCAGCTTGCGCAAGTCTGTGCCGCTGTCGGTTGTGACACTCATTCCTGCTGTCCGGAAAAAGGCCTGAACCAATGATTGGCTACCTGGCGCTGAAGCATGTCCACGTTGGTGCCGTAGCACTGTCCGGATGCCTGTTCCTGTTACGCGCCGCCTGGATGCTGGCCGATTCGCCCCGGCTGCAGCAACGCTGGGTCAAGGTCGTTCCGCACCTGATCGACACCATCCTGCTGGCAAGCGCGATCGGGCTTGCCGCCTGGAGCCGGCAATATCCCTTCGTACACGGCTGGCTGGGTGCCAAGGTGATCGCACTGGTGATTTATATCCTGCTTGGCACGGTGGCGCTGAAACGGGGCCGCACCCGCGGCATTCGCGTGGCGGCCCTGGGCGGGGCAGTCCTGACATTCACCTATATCGTCGGGGTTGCCCTCACGCGCGATCCCGGGTGGAACCTGGCCTGAGTTGATGCGCAGGCGTGGCTGGACTTGCTGCGGGGCCTGCGATATTCCGATGTCTCGCCCGCAAGGAGGTGCATAATCGTCACCTTGCAATCGTGATACATCGCATGGACTCGATCAGACGCTTTGCACATCACCGCCCGCGCCTGGCCATCAGCATCGTCGTCGGAATGGGTGCCGGGCTCCTGCTGACCACATTGCAGAATCCGATTGAGCGCCTGCTCGCCGGGTGGAATGTGGGCGTATGGGCTTACCTGGTGTCGCTGGCCTGGCTGGTGGTTCGTGCCAATCCCGATGAAGTGCGCGTCATCGCCGCGCAGGAAGACAACAGTGCTCGCATGGTGCTGGTCATCTTGTCGCTCGCCGCTGTGCTGAGCGTGGCCGCGATCGCCTTCGAACTGACCGGGACGCGCCACCTGTCGCTGGCCGACCGCCTGGGCCACTATGCCTTTACGGCGGTGACGCTGGTCGGTTCCTGGCTGATGCTTGGCATGGTATTTACCATCCACTATGCCCACCTGTTCTATCGAGCCGACCACCGGCATCGCCCCCTGATGTTCCCGGGCGGGCGGGAGCAGCCCGACTATTGGGATTTTCTCTATTTCTCGTTCACGATCGCCGTGGCGGCGCAAACCTCCGACGTTATCGTCCTGTCCCATACATTGCGGCGGCTGGTGCTGGCGCAATCGGTGTTGAGCTTCCTGTTCAACGCAGCCATCCTCGGCCTTTCCGTGAACATAGCCGCCGGTTTGCTGGGTCAGTAAGAATGGTGGGGATGGGCTGCCGACGTCAGATTGTGACATCGCGTTGACGGTGACATTTATTGAAACGGCGCGCAACTGCCACCTGCTACACTTGCTGAATGGAAATGTTGTCCCTGAGTGCACCGCCGGTCCAGCCAGTTCACTGGACAGTGCGCATGAACCGCCGTAACCGCTCATTGTGCGGCCTGCTGCTGGCCGTCACCATCGGGGCGCACATTTCCACGCTGGACTACGGGCCGTTCACCTGGATATTGCTGGCGCTGCAATTCATCGCCTATCCGCAACTGATCTACTGGCGGGCCCTGCGCGCGCGCGACCAGCGCCGGGCCGAGATGAACAACCTGCTGCTCGATGGCCTCTTTTTCGGGATCTGGTCTGCGGCACTCGGATTTCCAGTCTGGATCACCTTCATTTCGCTGGTGACGGTCACGGTCAACATGACGGTATTTCGCGGTCGCAGCGGATTCTTCCAGGGATTGTCGTCCATGCTGGCCGGGTCGCTGCTGGCGGTCGCAATCGGCGGCTGGCATTTTTCTCCCGCCACCGGCTGGCCGGCGACGTTGCTGGCGATACTGGCGGTATTCCTTTACATACTGGTGGTCGCGGAAAATGGCTATGCCCGCGCGGTCAAGCTGCATGAGACTCGCAAACAGCTGCGAGTGAGCGAGCAGGCATTGAAGCGCCAGCTCGACGAGATCGGCGTGCTGCAGGCCCAGTTGCGCGAACAGGCCAACCGCGATCCCTTGACCGGGCTGTACAACCGGCGCTACTTCGATGCCACCCTGGAACGGGAGCTGGTGCGCTGCACCCGCGAACAACAGCCGCTTTCTGTCGTGATGATCGATATCGACCATTTCAAGCATCTCAATGACAACTATGGCCATCCTGCTGGCGACGCGGTCCTGAAAATGCTGGCGTCGATACTCGAGGGCCAGGCGCGCGCGTCCGATGTGGCATGCCGCTACGGCGGCGAAGAGTTCATGCTGCTGCTGCCGGGCGTGCCGGCCGCGATCGCTCAGCAGCGCGCCGAACAATGGCGGGAAGCGTTCGCCGCCAGCGTTGTCAGCTACGACACCGCGCAGATCCGCTCCACGCTCTCGGCCGGGATCGCCACTTTTCCGACGCATGGGGCGGTGGCGGAAGAGCTCATCCGCTGCGCCGACATGGCCCTCTACCGGGCCAAGACAAATGGCCGCAACTGCGTGGTGGTGGCCGCCGAAGCTGTCGCGCTGGCCTGAAACAGGCCAGCCGCAGCGTGTTCAGTGCAGCCGCGCGTGGATGCGGCGGGTCAGCCGCCATACGCCAAACAGCACCACCGGGATCAGCGCGCCGGCAGCCACCTCCGGCTGCACCGGCACGCCCAGCGCCTTCAGCGACTTCGCCCCATACAGCAACAGGCTGACAACATAGTAGGAAATGGCCGCGATCGACAGTCCTTCGACGGTCGCCTGCAGCTTCAGCTGCAATTCCTGCCCGCGCGTGAGTTTGGCAAGCAACTGGTGGTTCTGCTTTTCAGTCGCGATGTCGACCCGGGTGCGCAACAGGCCGCTGGTGCGTTCAATCCGCTGTGACAGCGAGCCCAGGCGCTGCGAGGCGGCGACGACGGTCGCGATTGCCGGCGACAGCCGGCGCTGCATGAATTCCCCGATGGTCTGGGTTCCCGGCACCGGCAGCTCGCGCATCTCGACGATGCGCTGGCGCACCAGCGCGTCATAGGCCTGGGTGGCCGAGAAACGGTAAGCATGCTGGGCGGTGGCGCGCTCGACGCCGGCGGCGACGTGGATCAGCGTGTCCAGCAAATCATCTTCCGACGAGGTCCGCGATTCAAGCCGGGCCGTGATGTCGGCAAGGGCCGCTTCCGACTGTGCCAGCACTGGCGCCAGTTCTTTCGCCGACGGCAGTCCGCGCAGCGACATCAGGCGATAGGTTTCAAGATCGAGCAGGCGCTGGGCAATGCGACCCGCGCGGGCACGGCTGGTGCCGGGCCTGGCGATCACCAGCATCCGCTCAAAGCCGTCGGCTTGCAGATGGAAGTCGGTCAGCGCCAGCGAATGGCCATTGCCCAATAGCGAGGCGACTACAGTGCGCCCGCCAAACCATTGTTGCGCCGAGGCCAGCGCCACCTGCGGTTCGCTCAGGTCGCCGGTCACCATTGCCAGCTGGATGGCGGCGATGGTGCGGCCGGGGATGGCGGCCAGCCATGCAGGCTCCACCCTCAGCGAAGAATGCAAGGCGCTGCCGGCGCCATCGGCCAGCATATTTTCGGGCAAGGCCTGTATCAGTACATAACGGGTGAACTCGCCATGGCGCTCCCAGCGCAGGGTCGCGCCGTCGAGTCTCAGTCGCATGAAGTTCAGCTGCAGATCGGCCGCTGCCAGCCCGCCCTGGCCGGGTAGCCGGTTCAGGTGATCGCATTCAGCAGAGCGGTCGACGCCTTCATTCAGCACCGTGACCAACACCACCAGGGCGGGCAGGTCGATGCGGGCCGGGGGGCGCGCGTGGATTTCGCCATGGAGCACGCCGCGCAGGCCGTCGTCCGGAGGAAGCAGCGTACTGCCGCGAGCCGGACCTGCCTGCAAAGGATCCGCGCTAGCGGAGAGGGGGGGATTTGATGGATTCACCGGCAGGACGGTATCACTGCAATTCCGATGCCGCAAGATACGCGCAGCCATTGTTGTCCTGGTGCACGGACGCACAGGAGTGGGCGTTTTAATCACCATTCTGGTGCGTCCTGGCGTTGAGCGGAAATCGTGGCCGGGGATGAACCCATTTTTGCCCGTCTTTTGTTACGCTTCGTGATGCAGGAGGGCACAATTCTTGCGGAGCTTTGCTGCTGCAATCAACCTATCCCCTTTCAACTTTACCGGTCTGCAATGCTCAATACTCCCCGCGCCTACGGCGCAATCGCTACCGCGCCGCATCATCTTGCAGCCCAGTCCGCAACGGCAGTCATGCGCGAGGGTGGCAATGCCATCGAGGCAATGGTCGCCGCTGCCGCCAGTATCGCTGTCGTCTATCCGCACATGAACGGCATCGGCGGCGACAGCTTCTGGGTAATCGTGCCGCCGGGCGGCGAGCCGATTGCAATCGACGCCTGCGGCCCCGCCGCACTCGCCGCCAGCATCGAGGCCTACCGCGAGCGCGGGTGTGCGGCGATCCCGATGCGCGGTCCGCTCGCTGCCAACACGGTCGCCGGAACGGTGGGTGGGTGGCGTTGTGCGCTCGATCTCGCCGCCGAAATGGGCGGGAAGATGCCGGTCTCGCGCCTGCTGCGCGATGCAATTGCCTATGCCCGCGACGGCGTGCCGGTAACCCGCAGCCAGGAAGCCGCCACCCGCAGCAAGCTTCCGGAACTGCGTGAGCAGCCCGGATTTGCGCAGCAATTCCTGATCGATGGTGAACTCCCGGTCGCCGGCCAGCGCTTTCGTCAGCCGCGCATGGCAGCGACGCTGGAGCGCCTGGTGGCCGAAGGCCTGGACAGCTATTACCGCGGATCGCTGGCGGATGACATCGCGCGCGACTTGGCCGAGGTCGGGTCGCTGGTATCCGGCGAGGACTTGCAGCGCTACGCGGCAGCGCGCACGGTGCCGCTCCACCTGCACCACTCGGCGGGCGACCTGTACAACATGACGCCGCCGACCCAGGGCGTGGTATCGCTGGCGATCCTCGGCCTGCTCGACCGTGCCGGCCTGGCTGCTGTGGAGGCGGACAGCGCCGACCATGTGCACCTGGTGGTGGAGGCGACCAAGCTGGCCTTCGGGTTGCGCGACCGGCACGTGACCGATCCCGCGTACATGCAGGTGACTGGCCAGTCCTTGCTCGATGCGCAGCAACTCGACGCGCTGGCGCGCCGTATCGACCCTGCGCGCGCCGCACCCTGGGGCCAGGGACGCGGGCCCGGCGACACCATCTGGATGGGCACGATCGACCAGGACGGCATGGCGGTCTCATTCATCCAGAGCATCTATCATGAGTTCGGCAGTGGCGTGGTGCTGCCGCGCACCGGCATCAACTGGCAGAACCGCGGCGCATCGTTCAGCCTGGATCCGCAGGCGCTGGTGGCCCTGAAGCCTGGCAAGAAACCATTCCATACGCTGAACCCCGCAGCGGCGCGGTTGAAGGATGGCAGGGTGATGGTGTACGGCACGATGGGCGGAGACGGCCAGCCGCAGACGCAGGCAGCGGTGTTCACCCGTCACGTAGTGTTCGGCCAAGCCCTGCAAGCTGCGGTAAGCGCGCCGCGCTGGTTACTGGGACGCACCTGGGGCCAGAGCACCGATTCGCTGAAGCTTGAGCAGCGTTTTCCAGCCACGGTGGTGGACGAACTGCGCCAGCGTGGGCATGAAGTGGAGATCCTGCAGGCCTACGATGAAACGGTCGGGCATGCCGGTGCGCTGGTCCGGCATGCGGATGGCTTGCTGGAGGGGGCGTCAGATCCAAGGTCGGACGGGATGGTGTCGGCGTTCTGATTTGCGGCTCTCGGGCTTGCGGTTCGTTTGGCTGGGTTTGAAGGTTGTCGGTGTGAAGCCGGGAGACACCCCGGCGGGTGTGTTCCTTTCTTTTAAAAAAAGAAAGGAACCAAAGAAAAAACGTCAAAACCCACTTGGCCAACGCTGGGTTCGAACGCCAACCAGACGCGGACGCCTGGGCTAATCCAGTGCGACGTTCGCGAGAGATGGTCCCTCGGCTGTACGCCGCTTACCTAATCAGCCAACCCGGCGAAGTGTCTTATACCGATGCCCGGCGCACCGTTGACTCTTAATGTTTTTCGAAGCTTCAAACAGACGACGGAGGGGGGCTGTTCAAGAAAGGCAGAGAACTGAAGAAAATGCCCTGAATTGCTCGCGCCCCCTGGCAACCAAACCTCAAGAGCCAATTAGCGGCTTCGAAAATAATTGGGAGTCAACGAGCGGTGGTGTGCGGTCGGCGGCATTGAAGCGGTTTGGCTGATCCCGGTCAGAGGCGAACGTGTGGCAGTACACTCCTCGCGAACGCAGCACTGGTTCGGCCAGGCGTCCGCGTCTGGTTGGCTATCGAAGCGGGCGTTGGCCAAGTGGGTTTTGACTTTGGTTTCTTTGGTGACTTTCTTTTCCAAAAGAAAGTTACACACCCCGCCGGGGTGTCTCCCGGCTTCACAACGACAAACAACAAACCCAGCCACACCATCCGCAAGTCACAAAGCGACAAAGCCACCAAACGCCTCACCAAGCGACTCCCCTTTGAAAGGGAGCCCGAACAGCAGAGACCTGCAGCCTTGCCGCTCAATCAGCCAAGTCGAACTAAGCCCGAGCCCGCAATCCCCTGCCCGCAGGTCCTTCGATCCACGCATAAGCCGAATGGTTATGTATCGACTCGAAGTTCTCGGACGAAACCTCATAGCGCTGGATACGCGGGTCCTGGTCCAGCTCGACTGCGATATCCCGCACCAGATCCTCGACGAACTTCGGATTTTCGTAGGCCCGCTCGGTCACGTATTTCTCATCCGGCCGCTTCAACAGGCCCCACAGCTCACATGATGCACTGCGCTCGGCCAGCGCGATCAGCTCCTCCACGGTCAGCTCGGCGCCGGGTACCACGGTGGCCGCGATCACGATATGCGAGCGCTGGTTGTGCGCGCCATAGGCCGAGATCTTTTTGGAACAGGGGCACAGGCTGGTGACCGGCACCTGTACCTGTAGCGTGATCGCCGGCCCGTCCGCGCGCTGCTCGGCGCGCAAGGTGAGTTCGTAATCCATCAGGCTTTCCACGCCCGAGACTGGCGCCGCCTTGCTCAGGAAATACGGCATGCGCATCTCGATCAGCCCGGTGCTGGCATCCAGCTGCAACAGCATTTTTGCCAGCATATCGGCCAGGCCCCCAGCGCAAAGCGGTTCCCGATGCGCCTGCAGCACTTCCAGAAAGCGCGACATATGGGTGCCCTTTACCTCCGGCGGCAGCCCGACCATCATGTCGATGGTAGCAACGGTGGACTGCTGTCCCTGCACGCCCTGCACTACCACCGGGTGCCGGACTGATTTGATGCCTACTCGCTGGATGGCGATATTGCGTGCATCGGCATCCGCTTGCACGTCGGGCAGGAAGATTTTTTCGGGTGCGTTCACGAATTTTTCCCAGGTGAGTTTGCGCAGCGGCCAAAGCCGCAGACAGGGTAGCGGGTGTCCAAGCAGGAATCCAGGTTGTCCTAGGCAAGGAAGGGGTGTTGCGCTATCCTATGAGGCAAAATTTCATTTGTCAACGATTTGTCCAAGACAAAATAATCCATCTGATGCAGGCCTCCGGCATACAGCAATGAAAAAATCGTCGGATGATCGTCAACGCGGAGCGAGTATTGCGCTGGTAGAACGCGATACCGGTCTGTCCAAGGACACGCTGCGTGTGTGGGAGCGGCGCTACGGCTTTCCGGCCCCGGACCGCGATGCCAATGGCGAACGCGTCTATCCCCATGACCAGGTAGTAAAGCTGCGGCTGTTGCGCCGGCTGATGGACGGCGGCTGCCGTCCCGGCAAGATCGTTCCGATGGGGATGGACGAGCTGAACGCGCTGGCGGGTGAAGTGGCGGCGCGACGGCAGGTGGCCGGCGTGCCGGATTCCGTGCCCGATCCGGAGATTGCGGAATTCATCGACCTGCTGCGTCGCCACCAGACCGGCGCGCTGGCACAGTCGATGTCAACCGCGGTACTCAAGCGTGGTCTCGAACAGTTCGTCATCGATGTCGCGGCGCCGCTGTGCGCAGCAGTCGGCGAAGCATGGGCGCGCGGCGAAATCCGTGTGTTCGAAGAACATATTTTCACCGAGCAGCTGACGCACGTGATGCGCACCGCGCTGGGGTCGGTGCGGCGCAGCGTCCCCGATCCTGAATCCACGCAGGATCGGCCACGCGTCGTGCTCACCACGTTCCCGCAGGAGCAGCATGCGCTGGGGCTGTTGATGGCGGAAGTGCTGCTTGCGCTGCACGGATGCACTTGCGTTTCCTTGGGCGTGCAAACGCCGCTTCCCGATATCGTGATGGCAGCCGATGCCCAGCGTGCCGACATTGTCGCCTTGTCGTTTTCGATGTGCATGAGTCCTTCGCAGGCGGTCGACGGCCTGCTCAGCCTGCGCGGCCAGCTTGCGGCCGAAGCGGAGATCTGGGTCGGTGGCCATTGCCAGGCACTGGGCAAGCGCGGATTGTCGGGCGCCGACGGCATTCACGCGATACCCGAGCTGACCGGCATTGCCGCGGCAGTCGCGGCATGGCGCGAGCGCCATCCGGGCAAGGCGCCTGGCCTGTCAGGCAGGTAAGAAACGCAGCGGGCGGGGTCGCGATTTTGGCTGAGTTTGGGCTAAGTTCGGGCTAAGTTCGGGCTGGGTTGGGGCTCAGGAGCGCAATCGCACGCAGGCGGGATGAGAGCCGGAGGCCCCTGGATCGGCCCGCGCAGTGTTTCCCGCCAGCGTTGTTACAGCGCGGGCAGGCTCCTGACGCCTAGCACCTGGCCTTCGCGCCAGCGTTCGGTCCAGCTCTGTTCGCCATTGCAGATTGCCTGGACCTGATGGCCCAGCTGCTCGACCGCCTGCGGCAACATGCCCTTGCCTTCAACCAGCATCGAGACATCGACATCGACTGCATCCGGCCAGTCGCGCAGCGTCTGCGGATTGCCGCAAACCTTCACGGTCGGCGCGACCGGATTGCCGGATGGATTGAAGACGCCGATCGCGAACAGGGTCAGTTGCGCGCCGGCGCACACCATCCCGGTGATCGAGACCGGACTGAAGAAGGGCGTGTCCATGAAATACAGTCCGGGACCCTGCGGTGTTTCCGCAAAATCCAGGCAGCCGGCAATCGGCGAGGTTCCGCATTTGGCGACGGCGCCCATGCTCTTCTCGATCAAGGTGGTGAGCCCGCCGGCGATGTTCTCGGGAGTCGGGTTGACGCCCCGGTAGTCTTCGCCGTCGGCTTGCATCATCTGCTCGCAGCGAGCAATCGCCTGCAGCACCTGCTGTCCGACGGCGGGACTGGACGCGCGGGCCAGCACGACCGGCTCCGCGCCAATGAATTCGGCGGTTTCGCTGACGATGGCGCGCCCGCCAGCGGCAATGACGCGGTCGACCAGGCCGCCGATGGCAGGATTGGCGCACACCGCGCTGGTCGGATCCGAACCGCCGCATTCCAGCGCCAGCGTCAGGTCGCCCAGGCTGCCGGTTGCGTCCGGCCTGCTGGCCATCTCGCGCCCGACAGCGGCAATCGCATCCTCGCCGCGCCGCACCGAATCGGCCATGCCACGGCCTTCCATGAACGCCACCACCCGCACCGGCCGTCCCAGCGCCGCGGCGTATTGCAGGAAGCGCTCGCGTGCCGGCGTGTCATGCACGAAGATCACGGCGCCGCCGGTGTTCGGATGGCTGAGCAGGCCGCGGATCACCCGTTCCTGCATCTGCGCGTCACGCCCGCGCAAACCGCGCTGGAAGTCGGTCGCAACCAGCAACACGTCGGGCGTACTCGCCGCGGAGAGTTCGGCCAGGCGATTGGTCAGGGCCAGCGTCGACAGCACCAGCAGATGGTTACGTATGCCAATGCGGCCGTCGGTGCGGCGGTACCCGGCGAAGGAAAATGGAGACATGCTGTCTGGTTGGGCTTATTCGCAGTTATGGACGTGGACGTGCTCGCCGGCCGCGATGGCGGCGGTGGCATGGCCGATGGTAACGCCGTACTTGATCACCGCCTCGCCCTCGGCGATCGGCCGCAATGCCGCCTTGTGGCCGAAGGGAATGCCGGCAGCGCAGGGCCCGCCGCCGGCCAGGGTGGTCAGTGCGAGCTCGGCGTCGAGCAGGGTGGCGACATTGTCGTGGTTGTTGACCACCACATGCTTGCGCCCGTTTTCGGACGAGGGGCCGATCGAAGTTGTCACCATCTCTTGTATGTGTGTCGTGTGTGGAAGGATGATCGGATTTCAGCGAACCACTGGCACGGCAAACTCGCTGAGCGCATCCAGTTCGGGCGCAGGCCCGATGCCTGGCTCTTCACCCAGCGTGACGCGGCCATCGCGCAGTGCGGCCAGCGTCGGCCACAGCATTTCGCGCAAGGGATTCGGGTTGCTGTCCACCTCCAGCATGCCATTCCCGCCGGCTGCCGCCAGCAGGTGAGCCGACATCGCCAGGCCGACACCGGCGCCGAGGTAGTGCGGACAATAGCGCAAGCCGGCCGCCAGCGCCATCCGCGCCACCGGCAGGCAGCGGCTGACGCCGCCCCACTTGGCGACGTCGGGCTGGACTACGCCCAGGGTGCCCGACCCGACCGCCTGCTCGAAGCGATCGAGTCCCATGATGTTTTCGCCGGCGGCCAGCGGCACGCTGGTGGCTGCAGCCACGTCGCGCCATTGCGCCGGCGGCGCATCGGCGCGCAAGGGTTCCTCTATCCAGTCGAGGCCGGACTCGGCCAGCCGTGGACAGGCGCGCAAGGCCTCGTCGCGGCTCCAGCCCTGGTTTGCGTCCACCATCAACCGGGCGTCGTCGCCCAGTGCGCGGCGCAAGGCACGCAGGTTTTCGACGTCATCCTGCGGATTGAAGCCGACCTTGAGCTTGAACGCGCGATATCCCTGCGCCTGGTGCGCCAGCGCCGTCTCGATCGCGCCGCCCGGTCCCAGCCCGCTGGCATACGCGCCAATGGTGGCACTGGCACCCCCAAGCAGCCGCCACAGGGGTGTTTTCATGCGACGCGCAGCCAGGTCCCAGAGAGCCTGGTCGACGCCGGCCAGCACTTGCGCCAGCGGTCCCGGCTCGCCGCATTGTATTGCCAGGATGGACAGCCGATTCTCCAGTGCTTCCGTGGTTTGCGCCGGCTGTGTCACCGTTGCACCCTGCAGCATTGGCGCCACCAGGCTGGACACCAGGCGCGCGCGGTGTTCTGCGCCGACGCCGGGGAAGTTGCACCACACCTCGCCCCAGCCCTCGACGCCGTCGACATCGCGTACGCGAACCAGCACCGCGGGACGATCATGCATGACGCCGAACGCCGTGCGTACCGGCACGGCGCAGGGGGCGCGGAACACGAAGGCTTCCAGATTGGCGACCGTCATCGCGACGCCGGTGTCTGGCAGGGCCGGTGGTGCAGGTGCTGCAGGAAGGGGGGGACTTGTAGTCATGGGTTCAGGTCAGGTGGGGGAAAAAGCGGCGGCAGGTGATCGGGCACAGCAAGATTACCGGTCCGTCGCCGTGGCAGGCAACGCGCCGGCCACGACTGCGCTGCTGTCGATCGGCGGTATCCACCATGATGCATTGCTGGCATGGGAGGCGCGCCAGAAGCAGGAAATCCTGTGTTCGATTCGTTTTCGCGACCTCGAACCAGACTGGCCGATTTCCATCGTCCGGCTGGCGCAGCAGCCGGCGTCGCCGGCGGTCCAGGCTTTCCTCACGACCGCCAGGGCGGTCATGGGAAAGGCCCGGATGTAAAGCGATCAGAATTCCACAGCCTGCCCGGGTTCCAGCACGAACACCTTGGTCGACGTGCTGCCCAGCGCTGCGGTGTACTCGGCCGGCGTGCCCTTCAGCACCGGGATGGTGCCGTAGTGGATCGGGATCGCAAACTTCGGCTTGATCATATCGCGCGTGGCCACGGCCGCGTCCTTGGGCGACATCACGAAATGGCCGCCGATCGGAATCAGCACCAGGTCCGGTTTGTAATAAGAACCGATCAGGTTCATGTCGCCGAACAGGCCGGTGTCGCCCATGTGATAGATCTTGAAGCCGTCTTCCAGTTCGATGATGAAGCCAGCCGGCTCGCCGCCGACATGGACCTCATCCTTGCCGGTGGCAGGATTCTTGTGGGCGACTTCCGAACTGTGTTCGGCGTGGGTCTGGGTGATCTTGATCTTGTCGCCCAGTGGCGTCACAGTACCGCCCTTGCCGAACCGGACCGCCTGGGCAGCCGGGACCAGCCCGAGGGCGGCGAAGGTCTGCATCAGGCCGGCCGGGCCATAGATGGGCGCCTTGTTCAGCTTGGCCAGCGCAGGCGCGTCCGCCATATGGTCGAAATGACCGTGGGTGACCAGTATCAGGTCCACCTTGCCCAGCGCCTCAAGGTTCTTGTAAGCTGCCGGGGTCTTCGGATTGCTGGTCAGCCACGGGTCGATGACGATCACCTTGCCGCCCGGTGTCGTGATCTTGGTGCTTGCCTGGCCCAGCCACTGCACCTGGGTCTTGTTCTGGGCCGCCGCCAGGGTCGCCGTGCCCGTGAGGGCGGTGGCGAACAGGACTGCCGCTACCGAACGGATGTAACTACGCATGACTTCTCCTTGTTATTTTCTGCTGTGGATCATGGGGAGCCGCCCGAACGAAGGGGGGCTCGGTGAGCGCTTGCAGCCGGAATTGGCAAAAAAATTATAGGTCAGTTCCCGAAATTCGTCCGTTCAGGGGCAGGATTGACGTTTATCAATAGGTAATTTTGCTTAGCCGAGCCAATCGGCAGGCGACTTATGTCGCATCGCAGCAATTTCGACATTCATTCGAAACATGACTGTTTATGCGGGTTTTGCGATACCAATCCAGCACGTTATGTGGCGATGCAGCAAGAAATGAGGCATTGCGCGGAAATCGTTGTTCGTTAAAATCACGCCTTGGCTAAAAGCAAGGCCAGAAAATCAAAGGAGAGTGGCGGTATGCACATTAGAAATCAAAAGGACTTCTGGGCAGGGGTGATGTTCATCCTGTTCGGCGGATTCTTTGCCGGTGTCGGCACACAATACACGTTCGGAACGGCCGCTCGAATGGGTCCCGGATATTTCCCGACGGTCCTTGGCATCATATTGATGCTGTTGGGACTCATCGTCGCAGTTACCGGACTGTCTCCCAAGAACACTGAGGAAAAGGTCCAGCCTTTTGCCTGGGGCGTCCTGTTCACGATCATCGGCTCAGTCGTCCTGTTCGGCGTGTTGCTCAATCCGCTGGGCCTGATCGGTTCCCTGCTGGTGCTGATCCTGCTGGCGAGCTATGCCAGCCACGAGCACACCTGGAAGGCCTCCATCGGCAACTCGGTGGTACTCATATCGCTCTGTCTTTTCGTTTTCGTTTACTCGCTCAAGCTGCAATTCCAGCTCTGGCCTGTATTCATGAGGGGCTAAGGAGCCAACTATGGAAACATTACTCGCAAACCTGGGCACGGGCTTCGGCGCCGTGCTCGCCCTGGAGCCGACTACGATCCTGGGAATGTCGTTCAGCATTCCGATGAACCTGGTGTACTGCCTGATCGGCACCATCATCGGCACCCTGATCGGCGTGCTGCCGGGTCTCGGCCCGGTCGCCACCATCGCCATGCTGCTGCCGGCAACCTACGCGCTGCCCCCCCTGGGCGGCCTGATCATGCTGGCCGGTATCTATTACGGCGCGCAGTACGGCGGCTCCACCACGGCCATCCTGGTCAACCTTCCCGGCGAGATGTCCTCGGTCGTGACCTGTATCGACGGCTACCAGATGGCACGTCGCGGCCGGGCCGGTGTCGCGCTGACGACAGCTGCGATGGGCTCGTTCTTTGCTGGCTGCGTGGGCACCCTGCTGCTGGCTGCGTTCGCTGCGCCGCTGGCGGAGATTGCGTTCAAATTCGGTCCTGCCGAATATTTCTCGCTGATGGTACTGGGCCTGATTGGCGCGGTGGTGCTGGCTTCCGGTTCGCTGATCAAGGCAATCGCGATGATCGTGCTGGGCCTGCTCGGTGGCCTGGTTGGCACTGACGTCAACACCGGCGTTTCCCGCTATGCGTTCAACATTCCGGAACTGACCGACGGTATCGGCTTCGTGGCAGTGGCAATGGGCGTGTTCGGCTTCGCGGAAGTCATGACCAACCTCGAGCAGAAGGACAAGCGGGAAGTGTTCACCAGCAAGGTGACCAACATGTTCCCGACCAAGGACGACTTCAAGCGGATGATCGGACCTATCCTGCGCGGTACCGCGCTCGGATCGGCACTGGGCATCCTGCCGGGCGGCGGTGCGTCACTGGCTTCGTTCGGCGCCTACTCGCTGGAAAAGAAGGTATCGAAGAACAGTGCCGAGTTCGGCAAGGGCGCAATCGAAGGCGTCGCGGCTCCCGAGTCGGCCAACAACTCGGCGGCACAGACCTCCTTCATCCCGCTGCTGACACTGGGCATTCCGCCCAATGCCGTGATGGCGCTGATGGTCGGTGCAATGACCATCCACAACATCCAGCCGGGTCCGCAGGTCATGACCAGCAACCCGACCCTGTTCTGGGGCCTGATTGTCTCCATGTGGCTCGGCAACCTGATGCTGGTGATCCTGAACCTGCCGATGATCGGCATCTGGATCAAGCTGCTGACCGTGCCTTACCGTTTCCTGTATCCGTCGATCCTGACCTTCTGCTGTATCGGTGTCTACACCGTGAACAACAGTACCTTCGACGTGTTCATGACGGCAGGCTTCGGTCTCCTCGGCTACATCTTCCTCAAGTTGGGTGCCGAAGGCGCGCCGCTATTGCTGGGCTTCGTGCTGGGACCGATGATGGAAGAGAACTTCCGGCGTTCGCTGCTGTTGTCGCGCGGTGACTTCACGGTGTTCTTCACCCGTCCGCTGTCGCTCGGCCTGCTGATTGCTGCCGGCCTGCTGGTCGTGATCGTGGCCCTGCCGGCGATCAAGAGCAAGCGCGAAGAGGCGTTCCAGGAAGAGTGATCACCTCACACTGATCGGACTGGATGGGCGGGTTTTCAACCCGCCCATTTTTTTTGTCCGTCAGTTCCTGACGGACAGCCGGGTTCCTGACAGCCTATGCGTTTCCGGCAAAGCCATCCCGCAGCTCCCGCTTCAATACCTTGCCGATCGGACTGCGCGGCAGCGCATCGACCAGCCGTACCGCGGCCAAGCGCTGTGTTTTCCCCAGCCGCTCGTTGGCCCAGGCCATGATCCCTGCTTCGTCCACGACCGACCCGCTGCGGGCCACGACGAATGCCACCGGCGTCTCTCCCCATTTCTGCGAAGGCACGCCGACCACGGCCACATCGGCGACGGCAGGATGCTGTCGCAGCACCACTTCAAGATCGGTCGGATAGATGTTGAAGCCGCCCGAAATTATCATGTCCTTCTTGCGGTCGAAAAGGGTCAGGAAGCCATCCTCGTCGAAGCTTCCAAGGTCGCCGGTACGGATGAAGCGCTTGCCCTCAGGGTCATGCCATTCGGCCTCGGCGGTTTTTTCCGGCTGCTTGAAATAAGCGGTCATCATCGCGCCGGAATGCCCGACCACCTCGCCGATCTGGCCCGGTCCGACCTGCTTGCCGTTCTCGTCGATCAGGCGAATGTCATGGCCTGGCGCAGGCCGTCCCACCGTATGCAATTTGTCCGGATGTTCATGCGCCGCCAGGATGCAGGTTCCTCCGCCTTCGGTCATGCCGTAATACTCGATCAGTCCGCCCGGCCAGCGTTTGAGCACATCGGCCTTGAGCGCCGCGGCGAACGGCGCGCTGGTGCTGAACTTCATCCGGAAGGAGGACAGGTCGTAGCGGTCGAAATCCGGATGCGACATCAGCCGCTGGTACTGCACCGGCACCAGCATCGCGTGCGTGGCGCGTACTTTCTGCGCCAGCTCCAGGAAGCCGGTGGCGTCGAATTTCGGCATGATCACCGCCGTGCCACCCAGGCCGATGGTCGGGACCAGGCTGACCAGCGTCGTGTTCGAATACAGCGGGGTGGATATCATTGCCACCGCATCCGGCCCGTAGCCGTTCAGGATCCCGCGCTGCACATGCATCCAGCGCATCGAATGCGGCTGCATGATGCCCTTGGGCGTGCCGGTCGTGCCCGAGGAATAGATGATATTGAAAGCCCACGACGGATCAATTGTCACCGGCCGGGCAGAGGCGGCGTCGGCCAGCCAGTCCTGCCAGCGAACGCCGTCCGAGCCGGTTTCGCCGCTGCCGAGATGGACACGGCGCAGCGCAGGCAGGCCGGCGGCATCCTTCAGCAGTACGGCGGTGGCAGCATCCAGGAACAGGTGGGTGGCTTCGCAGTCCCGGATCATGGCGGTCAGCCCCTCGGCGGTGGAGGAGGGCGCCAGCGGCGCGACGGTCACGCCGGCCCGCAGCGCGCCGAGGAAGGTCGCGGCATAGTCCAGCGAGCCGGCCGCGCAGATCGCAATGCATTGCTGCGGCCGTACGCCATCGCGCTGCAAACTGGCCGCGACCCGGTTCATCAGCTGATCGAGTCCGGCGTAGTCAATGCTGCGTTCGCCCTCGATCAAGGCAATGTGCCGCGGATCGGCTGCGGCATGCCGGGCGACCAGGTCAGGAAGGGAAATGAATTCCTGCTCGGGCAGGGAAGACGCAATGGTAGTCATGGATTTCTGGTCAAGGGCCGCAACGATAGTCCTGACGACCCCGACGATCCCGACGATCGGGCCACGGCGGCGACAGGTGGAAAGCGTCTATTCTAAACAAGGGCGCAAGGGGGCACGGACGTATTACATCCGGCAAACAAAGGTGTCCGCCCATCTGATGCGATCGCGCGAGCATGGTTCCGGACTATGATTGCGGGGATCACGCCTGTTGCGGATCGATTCTTGTCAGGCAGGCAAACATGACTCACATTTTCACCTATGGGTCCCTGATGTTCCCCGAGGTCTGGGCTCACGTAGTTCAGGGTCGTCATGCGGCGCAGGTGGCAAGCCTTGCCGGGTTTGCGCGCCACGCCCTGCACGGGCAGGAATATCCGGGCATGGTCGCCAGCAGAGGGGATTCGGTGCGCGGCGTGCTCTATTCCGACGTTTCCACGGCGGATGTAGCCCGGCTTGACCGTTTTGAAGGCGATGATTATCGCCGTGTACAAGTGGTAGTCGCGATAGAAAATACGCGGGAAACAGTGATGGCAAGTACTTACCTCTACACCGGGGCGGGGCTGCTGGAGGATGAGCTCTGGGATCCGGACACCTTCCTTGCCGGGCGTTTCCTGCAGTCGAATCCGCTGCCGGAAGCGGACCGCTGAGAATTGACCTGTTGTCGCCAGGCGGGCATGCTGCGTTTGCAGCGTCGGCCGGGTTGGCGCCGCCGCCGCCGGTATAATCGCTACTTTCAGCAACTCCTTCAGCACGCGCCTCGCGCCGTCGCCACCCCATGCTCGCCCAACAGAAACAACTGATAGCCGATATTTTCCTGACAGCGCTCGCGCCGCTGGTCGAGGGCGCCGCACCGGCGCCGGTCGTGACGCTGGACCGCCCGCGCGATCCTTCGCATGGCGACCTTGCCTGCAACATCGCCATGCAGATGGCCAAGCCGCTCAAGCGCAACCCGCGCGAGCTGGCCCAGTTGCTGGTGGCGGCGGTGCTGGCCGATCCCAGGCGCGCCGGATTGATCGAGACGGTCGAGATCGCCGGCCCCGGCTTCATCAATTTGCGGGTCGCTGCCGCAGCCCGGCAGGCAGTCGTGCATGCGGTGCGCGAGCAGGGTGCGCAATTCGGCCGCAGCCAGATTGGCAGCGGGCAGAAGGTGATCGTCGAATTCGTCTCCGCCAATCCGACCGGACCGCTGCACGTCGGCCACGGCCGCCAGGGCGCGCTGGGCGACGCCATGTCAGCCCTGCTGGAATCGCAGGGCTACGACGTCACCCGCGAGTTCTACTACAACGACGCCGGCAACCAGATCGGCACCCTGGCGTTCTCCGTGCATGCGCGAGCACGCGGCCTCAAACCAGGCGACCAGCACTGGCCGGAGTCGGCCTACAACGGCGATTACATCGCCGACATCGCTGCCGATTTCCTGGCGAAGAAGACCGTGACTGCCAGCGACGGCGGGCCGGTAACCGCCAGTGGCGACGCCAACGACATGGAATCGATACGCCTGTTTGCCGTCGCCTACCTGCGCCGCGAGCAGGATCTCGACCTGCAGGCCTTTGGCGTAAAGTTCGACAACTATTATCTCGAATCATCGCTATACCACGATGGCAAGGTCGAGGCGGCGGTCGCCGCCCTGAGCGCGGCGGGCAAGACTTACGAACTCGACAACGCGCTCTGGCTTCGCACCACCGAGTACGGTGACGACAAGGACCGCGTGATGAAGAAGTCCGACGGCTCCTACACCTACTTCGTGCCGGACGTGGCTTACCACATCACCAAGTGGCAGCGCGGCTTTGCCAAGGCGATCAACATCCAGGGCAGCGACCACCACGGCACCATTGCCCGGGTACGCGCCGGCCTGCAGGCGGCCGGGGTCGGGATACCGCAAGGCTATCCGGACTATGTGCTGCACAAGATGGTGACCGTGATGCGCAATGGCGAAGAGGTCAAGATTTCCAAGCGCGCCGGCTCCTACGTCACGCTACGCGACCTGATCGAGTGGTCCACCGGATCCGCCGACGAGAACCAGCCGCGCGACCTGACCCGCGGACGCGACGCAGTGCGCTTTTTCCTTATTTCGCGCAAGGCCGACACCGAATTCGTGTTCGATGTCGACCTGGCGGTGGCGCAATCGGACGAAAATCCGGTGTACTACGTGCAGTATGCGCACGCCCGCATCTGTTCGGTGCTGGCGCAATGGGGCGGGGACGAGGCCAGCCTGGCCGGAGTCGACCTTTCGCCGCTGGTCTCGCCGCGCGAATCGATCTTGCTCGGCAAGCTGGCGTCATATCCGGAAATGCTGCAGAAGGCGCTCGAAGAGCTCGGTCCGCACCAGCTGGCTTTCTACCTGAGGGAACTGTCCGGCGAACTGCACAGCTACTACAATGCGGAGCGGGTGCTGGTCGACGATGAAGCGACCAAAATGGCCCGGCTTGCGCTGCTCATCGCAGTGCGGCAGGTGATCCGTAATGGACTGGGCCTGCTTGGCGTATCGACGCCAGCGCGCATGTGATAAATCAGAAAGCGACACCAGCATGATCAAACAAGGAAACCGGCAGGCAGGCGGCACACTGCTCGGACTGATACTCGGCCTGGTCATTGGCTTGTCGGTCGCCGTCGTCGTGGCAGTCATGATCAAGAATACGCCGCTGCCGTTCACCAACAAGGTAGGACGGCCGGAGAAGGCGCCGGATGCGGCGTCTGCCTCGACCGGACAGATCGTCGACCCGAACAAGTCGCTGCAGGGTAACAAGGAGCCGGCGCGCGAGGCGGCAAAGCAATTTGCCAAGCCCGAGGAGGAGGCCAAGCCCGGCGAGCCGGCGCTTGATGCGAAGGATGCTGCGCGCCAAGCAGCCAAGGAGCCCGCTGCAAAGCCGGAGAGCCGCGCCGACAACAAGGCACCGGTGGTCGACAAGTCCACGGCCGCTGAGTCCCGCGTGGCCAAGGCCGAGCCGTCTTCTGCTGCCGATGAAAAATTCACCTATTATTTGCAAGCGGGCGCGTTCCTCGAAAAGGCCGACGCTGAAAACACCAAGGCCAGGCTGGCCTTGATGGGGGTCGGCGCGAGTATCGCCGAGCGCAAGAGCGACAACGGCACCCTGTACCGCGTTCGTATCGGCCCGTTCGCGCAACTCGAGGCAATGAATCGCGTGCGCGGCAAACTGACCGACAACGGCGTCGACGTTGCAGTGGTGCGGGTGCCGAAATAGGCCAAATAGCCGTAATAACCTGAACAACCGAAACAGACGGACTCAACGGAAGGAATATCCCCCATGCGCCTGATCAAGCACTTCTTCGCCGCATTCAGCCTGGGCCTGCTGGCCCTTTCCGCCGGCGCCACGCCGGCCAATCCCCAGAACGGCGTTGACTACCGCACGCTGGAAAAGGCGCAGTCGACCGATTCCGGCAAAAAGGTCGAGGTCACCGAGTTCTTCTGGTATGCGTGCCCGCATTGCTATGCGCTGGAGCCAAGCCTTCATGACTGGGTCAAGAAGCAGGGCGAGCGCATCGTCTTCAAGCGCGTGCCGGTGGCATTCCGCGATTCCTTCGTTCCCCAGCAAAAGCTGTACTACACGCTGGAAGCGCTGGGTGAAGTCGAGCGTTTGCATGGCAAGGTGTTCTCCGCCATCCACGCCGAACGCCAGGCGCTCAACACCGACGCCTTGATCACTGATTTCATCGTCAAGAACGGCATCGACAAGAAGAAATTCCTCGACGTCTACAACTCGTTCGGGGTGCAGACCAAGGCCAAGCGCGCGACCCAGCTGCAGGCTGACTACAAGGTCGACGGCGTGCCCATGATTGCGATCGGCGGCAGGTACATCACTTCGCCTTCCATCGTCGGTGCGGCAATGGGCAACCAACCGGAAACGGCGCTGCACACAGCCTCGCTGCAGGTGATGAGCCACCTGGTGGCGAGGGCCGAAAAAGAGATGGGCGGGAACGGCAAGAAGTAAGAGCCGGCCTGCCGGGCTCAATGAAAAAGCGCGTCTTTGGGCGCGCTTTTTTTTGCCGTGTACATCCCGGGTGGACTGATTTCCGAGCGCGCGCGGACTGCATCATTCCAGCGCGCTGCATGCCTGCCGCAGATCCCTTAGTATCGGTGCTTCCTTCCGACCAGATTGCCTCTACATGACATCCGGCCCGTTCATCGATGCGCTCGGTCGCATCCATCGCCCGGTCTCCTCCCGGGACACCGTTCGCATCGCATCCCTGGTGCCGTCGCTGACCGAATTGCTGTTCGATCTCGGGCTCGGGCACCTGCTGGTTGCACGAACCGGATTTTGCATTCATCCGGCTCCCGGGCTTGCCGCTGTCGCCAAGGTCGGCGGCACCAAGGATGTGAACATCGGCAAGCTGCGCGAACTGGCCCCCACGCATGTGGTGGTCAACATCGACGAAAACGACAAGCCGGTCGTTGACCAGCTTGCCAGCTTCATCCCCAACGTGATCGTCACCCATCCCGATGCGCCGCGTGACAATCTGGGCCTGTACCGACTGCTGGGTGGCATCTTCAATGCCGGCGAGGCCGCCGAAATGCTGGCTCGAGTTTTCGAGCAGGAGCACGCGTTGTTGACGGCGCAGGCCTGGCGGCCGCGGAAAGTGTTGTACTGCATCTGGCAGGACCCGTGGATGACGGTCGCCCCCGCCACCTACATTGGCCAGATGCTGTCGCTGGTGGGTTGGCAGCAGGTGGAGGTTCCGGCGCCCGCGACAGGCAGCGCGCGCTACCCGCGTTTTGACTGGAGTGCGGCGCTGGCCGGCGGCATTGATGAAGTCCTGCTATCGAGCGAACCGTACCGGTTCACCGGGCAGCATGCCGACCTGCTCGAGCGTCAACTTGGGGTTCCGGTCAGCGTGATCGATGGCGAGATGATTTCGTGGTACGGCAGCCGCGCCATCCGGGGCTTGCGCTACCTGGGGGATATGGCGAAGGACGGCTCCGCCCTTTGACCGGAGCCGATGCGGCATCCGGATTTGCGCGGTGCCGACCTTCACTGTTCCGACCTTGCTCTCTACCTTATTCCCTGGCAGCGAACCGGTAGACGCCGTTTTCGTCCAGCCTGCGTACCAGGTAGCCCTCGAACCACAGCTGGTGCAGGTGCGCCAGCGCTTCGCCCAGTGCGAACGAGAGTTGGTGCGCATCCAGCGCGCGCGGGAACATGATGGGAACGATGTCGCAGGCCGACATCGGCTTCTCGCGGCACGCAACCAGCACTTCAGCCAGCCGTTCTGCATGATGGTCTCGCAGCTGCTGTATGCGCGTATGAAGGCCGCGAAATGGCTTGCCATGCGAGGGCAGCACCAGCGTGTCATCCGGCAGCGAAGCAAATTTGCCGAGTGAATCCATGTATTGCTGGACTGGATTGGATTCCGGCTCGTAGCATTGCACCGAGACATTGGTCGATATGCGCGGCAGCACCATGTCGCCTGAAATCATCAGGTTCAGCTGCTCGCTGTAGAGCGCTGCATGTTCCGGCGAATGGCCGAAGCCGGTGATGATCCGCCAGTCGGCGTTTCCGATCCGGATCGACTGACCGTCCTGCATCCGGCGGTAGGTCGACGGCACCGAGGGCACCAGCGACACGTAGTGGTTCCTGCGTTCGCCCACCTGGCCGGTCGCTTCGTCAGGCAGTCCATGCCGGCGGAAATGCTCCACCATTGCCGCCCCGTTGTAGCCGGGCAGCCCGGCCGACATCATGCGTGCCACGGCATATTCGCCAGCCGTGACCCAGAGCGTCACGTTCCAGCGCTCGCACAGCCAGTGCGCCAGGCCCATGTGATCGGGATGGTAATGCGTCGCAATGACGCGCAGCACCGGCCGTCCCTGCAGCGCGGTACTGAACACCGACTCCCATGACGTTCGGGTCGGCTCGCTTGCAATACCGCAATCGATGATTGTCCATCCCCGTACCACGCCCTGTTCCGTTTCCAGCTCGTCGTCGAGCAGCCACAGGTTGATATGGTTCAGCGCGAACGGCAGCGCCATGCGCAGCCAGTACAGGCCGGGCAGCACCTGTTGCACAGCACCGGGTTCCGGCAATGCGTCGCCGAAAGGATAGTCGAGTTGGGCTTCAAGCAGATTCATTGATTCTCTCAAAAACAAATTTGCGGCCGGCGCGCTGATTCACATTTGCCGGCCACGCGCCTACAATGGATTGACGTTTACGTTAACTGCCATTTTAAATCACTATCACTACCCGCGTTTTGCCTCGAATCCTTCCGTCCGACATGCCGACCTACACCATCACCGAACTGGCACGTGAATTCGACATCACGCCGCGCGCGATCCGCTTCTATGAAGACCAGGGCCTGATCAGTCCGAAGCGGGAAGGGACGGGCGGGCGTACCCGCGTCTACTCGGCGCGCGAGCGCACCCGGCTCAAGCTGACCCTGCGCGGCAAGCGGCTCGGCCTTAGCCTGTCGGAAATCAAGAGCTTGGTCGACATGTACGAATCGCCCAGGGACTCGGTGCCGCAGTTGAACCGTTTCCTGACGGTGCTGGCGCAGCATCGCGACGCGCTGGAGCAGCAGCGCGAGGACATCGAGGTGACACTGGCCGAGCTCGCCGCCCACGAAGCGGCTTGCCGCAAGCTGCTCGAAAGGGCAACGGCGCCGAAAAAAGGCGAAACGAAAAGCGAGACGAGACGCGAGACGAGACGCGAACCGGGCAAGCCGCCTGCGCGTAGCCGCAAGGCCGCCTAGCGCGCGGCCGGATACCTTACGTTTACGTTAACGTCAATTCATCGTATGATTTCTGCCGTCATCGCATCCGCTTTGCGGTTTCCACCGCTTCCGGCCCACCCGGCAGTCGCTGCTATTGCGCATCCCTGCTTGACGCCGGACAAGGCTTCGCCGGCAGCGGGAGACAGAATTCCGCATATGCCCTTCCGCGGCTGGCCGCGGTTACTGTCACTGTCCCAACTTAGCTTTTGAGGTTCTCATGCTCCAGTTGCCCGGCCTGAATTTCGACCACGGTGAAGATATCGCCGCCCTGCGCGATACCGTGCAGCAGTTTTCAGCGGTCGAGATTGCGCCACGTGCCGCCGAGATCGACCGCAGCGACCAGTTTCCGATGGACCTGTGGCGCAAGATGGGCAGCCTGGGCTTGCTGGGCGTGACGGTCGAGGAAGAGTACGGCGGCAGCGCCATGGGCTACCTGGCCCACATTGTCGCGATGGAAGAAATCTCGCGCGGCTCGGCCTCGGTCGGGCTGTCGTATGGCGCCCATTCGAACCTGTGCGTCAACCAGATCCGCCGCAATGGCACCGAAGAACAGAAGCGCAAGTACCTGCCCAGGCTGGTGTCCGGCGAGTTCGTTGGGGCGCTGGCGATGTCGGAGCCGAACGCCGGCTCGGATGTGGTCAACATGCGCTTGCGCGCCGACTGGAAAGGCGACCGCTGGGTCCTGAACGGCACCAAGATGTGGATCACCAACGGCCCCGACGCCGACGTGCTGGTGGTGTACGCCAGGAACGATATCGAAGCCGGCGCGCGCGGCTTGACCGCCTTCCTGGTCGAGAAGGGATCAAAGGGGTTTTCGGTGGCGCAGAAACTCGACAAGCTTGGCATGCGCGGTTCGCACACCGGCGAGCTGGTATTCGAGGATTGCGAAGTGCCGGCCGAAAATGTGCTGGGCGGACTCGGGCGCGGGGTCAATGTGCTGATGTCCGGCCTCGATTTCGAGCGCACCGTCCTGTCCGGCGGACCGTTGGGCATCATGCAGTCCTGCATGGATGTCACCGTGCCCTACGTCCACGAGCGCAAGCAGTTCGGCCAGCCGATCGGCGAGTTCCAGCTGATGCAGGGGAAGCTGGCGGACATGTACTCGACCATGATGGCCTGCCGCGCCTATGTCTATGCAGTAGGCCAGGCCTGCGACCGCGCAAAGACGCCGGATGCGGTGCGCGCGCTGCGCAAGGACGCCGCCGGGGCGATCCTGTACTCGGCAGAAAAGGCGACCTGGATGGCCGGCGAGACGATACAGGCATTGGGCGGCAACGGTTACATCAATGACTATCCTGCCGGTCGGCTGTGGCGCGATGCCAAGTTGTACGAGATCGGCGCGGGCACCAGTGAAATTCGCCGCATGCTGATTGGCCGCGAGCTGTTTGCCGAAACCAGGCAGGACTGAGTCCATTGCGGGCCGCAACCCAATCCCCCCGGTAACGCATCATGCCAGCCTTCCCGCGCCTCCTTTCTTCCGGCATCGGCTACGACACGGCGCGCGCGATCCTGGACGGCTTCGACCGTCACTACCGCCTGTTCCGCGAGGCCAGCAAGGCGGCGCGCCGGCATTTCGAGCGTCGCCAATGGAAGCTCGCGCAGCAGGAGGCCCGGGAACGCATCGCCTACTATGACACGCGCGTACAGGAGTGCGTCGAGGCGCTGCGCGGCAGCACCAGCCAGGCAGCGCTGACCGACGACGTCTGGCGCGAAGTGAAGCTGCATTACATCGGGCTGCTGACCGGCCACAAGCAGCCCGAGCTGGCAGAGACCTTTTTCAATTCAGTCTTCTGCCGGATATTGCACCGCCGCTATTTCAACAACGATTTCATCTTCGTGCGACCGGCGATATCGACCGAGTACATCGAGACCGAGGAAATCGCGCCCACCTATCGCGTCTACTATCCGGGCGCCGACGGACTGCACTACGCGCTGCGTCGCGTCATCACCAATTTCCAGCTCGATGCGCTGTTCGACGACCTCGACCGCGACGTCGGTTTTGTCGAAGCAAGGCTGCGCTTCATGCTGGGCGCCGAGCAACTGGAGCCCAATCACCAGTTGCAAGTGCTGGCTAGCTTGTTCTACCGTAACAAGGGCGCCTATGTGGTCGGCAAGATCATCAATGGCAATCGCGAGTATCCGTTCGTGATACCGATCCTGCACGGACCGGCGGGACTGGAGCTCGACACGGTGCTGTTCGACCCGCGCCTGATCACGCTGCTGTTTTCATTCACGCGCGCTTACTTCATGGTCGACATGGAAGTGCCGTCGGCCTATGTCAGCTTCCTCAAGAGCATGATGCCATTCAAGCCGGCCAGCGAGATCTACACCATCCTCGGGCTGCAAAAGCAGGGCAAGGCGCTGTTCTATCGCGACTTCCTGCATCATCTGCGCCACTCGTCGGACGTGTTCGAAAGCGCACCCGGCATACGCGGGCTGGTGATGGTGGTGTTCACGCTGCCGTCGTTTCCCTATGTGTTCAAGGTGATCAAGGATTTTTTCCCGCCACCCAAGGAAACCACGCGCGAACAGGTGCAGAAGAAATACTTGCTGGTGAAATATCACGACCGTGTCGGCCGCATGGCCGACACGCTGGAATATTCCGACGTCGCCTTTCCCCGCGCCCGCTTCTCGGAGGCGCTGCTGGCGGAACTGAAGCAGGTCGCGCCTTCGGTGGTGGAGGAGGAACAGGACCAGATCGTCATACGGCACCTGTACATCGAGCGGCGCATGGTGCCGCTGAACATCTGGCTGGAAAAGGCCGAGCGGGAGGGCGACCTGAGCGCCCTGGAGCACGGTGTGATTGAATACGGAAACGCCATCAAGGACATGGTTGCGGTTAACATATTCCCCGGTGACATGCTGTACAAGAATTTCGGCGTTACCCGCCAGGGGCGCGTAGTGTTCTACGATTACGACGAAATCGAGTACATCAGCGATTGTAATTTTCGCAAGATACCGGAGGCTCGCACGCTGGAAGACGAGATGTCGGCCGAGCCTTGGTATCCGGTGGCAAGGAATGACGTGTTCCCCGAGCAGTTCGGCACTTTCCTGCTCGGCAACCCCCAGGTGAAGTCGGCGTTCCTGAAACATCACGCCGACTTGCTCACCGCGGAGTACTGGAATGCGGGCAAGCAGCGCATCCTGGAAGGCTGGATGGCGGATGTATTTCCCTATCCCCAGGAAAGTCGGTTCAGTTTTAAACCCCAGGCAAAGGCCGCCCTCACGGCGGCCTGATACCAGTCTATCGAAACTTTGAAATGGAGCAAAAATGAACGATCCAATCGTAATTGTCGGCGCTGCCCGTACCCCGATGGGTGCCTTCCAGGGCGATTTTTCGTCTGTAACTGCCAGCGAGCTTGGCGCGGTTGCGATCCGTGCGGCGGTCGAGCGCGCAGGCATTGCGCCGGAACAGGTGCAGGATGTCCTGTTCGGCAACTGCCTGATGGCAGGGCAGGGCCAGGCGCCGGCACGCCAGGCGGCAATCAAGGCCGGCATTCCGACTTCCGCCGGCGCGGTGACGATGTCAAAGATGTGCGGATCCGCAATGCAGGCTGCCATGTTCGGCTACGACTCGCTGCTGGCCGGCACCAATGAAGTGGTGGTCGCGGGCGGCATGGAATCGATGACCAACGCTCCCTACCTGATCCCCAAGGCGCGCGGCGGATATCGCATCGGCCACGGCACGATCTACGACCACATGATGCTCGACGGCCTGGAAGATGCATACGAAGCCGGCCGTTCGATGGGTACTTTCGGCGAGGAATGCGCGGGCAAGTACCAGTTCACCCGTGAAGCGCAGGACGCATTCGCGATCGAATCGGTGAAGCGCGCCCAGGCAGCGACTGCTGACGGCTCGTTCCAGTGGGAAATCGCGCCGGTGACCGTCAAGGGCCGCGGCGGCGATGTGGTGGTCGACAAGGACGAAGGTCCGTTGAAGGCGAAGATCGACAAGATCGCAACGCTCAAGCCGGCGTTCAAGAAGGACGGCACGATTACCGCCGCCTCTTCATCCTCGATCAACGACGGCGCGGCAGCACTGGTGCTGATGCGCGAGTCGACGGCGAAGAAGCTCGGCTGCAAGCCGATCGCCCGAATCCTCGGCCATGCCCGCCACTCGCAGGAGCCGAACTGGTTCACCACGGCTCCCGTGGGCGCGATCGAAAAGTTGTACAAGAAGGTGGGCTGGAGCACTGCCGACGTCGACCTGTTCGAAGTCAATGAAGCCTTCGCCGTGGTCGCCATGGCAGCCATGCGCGAGCACAACATCTCGCACGACAAGATCAATATCCATGGCGGCGCCTGCGCGCTTGGCCATCCGATCGGCGCATCCGGCGCGCGCATCGTCGTTACCCTGCTCGGCGCGCTGAAAAAGACCGGCGGCAAGCGCGGCGTCGCCACGCTGTGCATCGGCGGCGGCGAAGCCACGGCAATGGCAATCGAGATGGTGTAAGTGACCGTGTAGCAGATGGAGTAACAACGGAGTAAAAGACGGTGCAGTAAGCGATGGCTGTCGCACTGATCCCCGGGCGTTTCGCGCTGGACCGGCCGGGAATTCGTGCGGCAGTTTCATCAAAGCGAAGGCAGGCCCCTGCCTTCGTGACCCTCGAACTGAAGCGAGCGCAATGCTGCTGAGCGAACAACATGAGATGGTCCGCGACGCGGTTCGCGCCTATGTGCGGGAACAGATTGCGCCGAATGCAGCGCGCTGGGATCGCGAGCATCTGTTCCCGCGCGAGGCGCTCGCCGGCCTGGCGCAGTTGGGCGCATTCGGCATCGTCGTGCCGGAATCGCTGGGCGGCGCCGGCCTCGACTACCTGTCGCTGGCGTTGGTGCTGGAGGAAATAGCCGCCGGCGACGGCGGCACCTCCACCATCATCTCGGTCAACAATTGCCCGGTCTGCAGCATCGGCCTGACGATGGCGAACGACGCGCAGAAGGAACAATGGCTGCGGCCGCTGGCCAGCGGCAAGCTGCTGGGCGCGTTCTGCCTGACCGAACCGCACGCTGGCAGCGAGGCGTCCAACCTGCGCACCACGGCGGTGCGCGATGGCGGTGAGTACGTGCTCAATGGCGTCAAGCAATTCACGACCAGTGGCAAGAACGCCGACGTCGCGATCGTGATGGCGGTGACCGACAAGGATGCCGGCAAGCGCGGCATCAGCGCATTCTGGGTGCCGACCGATACGCCCGGTTATGTGGTGGCGCGACTGGAGGACAAGCTCGGCCAGCGTTCATCGGATACCGCGCAGATCCTGTTCGAGGACTGCCGCATACCGGCAGCAAACCTGATCGGCGAAGAAGGGCAGGGCTACAAGATTGCGCTGTCGGGGCTGGAGGGCGGGCGCATCGGCATTGCTGCGCAGTCGGTCGGCATGGCGCGCGCAGCCTTCGAAGCGGCGCTGGCTTATGCGAAAGAGCGCACCAGTTTCGGCCAGGCGCTGATTGCCCATCAAGCGATCGAATTCCGGCTAGCCGAGATGGCGACGCAGATTGCGGTGGCGCGCCAGATGATCTGGCACGCGGCCAGCCTGAAGGATGCCGGTCGTCCCTGCCTGACCGAAGCCGCAATGGCCAAGCTGTTCGCCAGCGAGATGGCCGAGAAGGTGTGCTCGGCGGCGCTCCAGATCCACGGCGGTTATGGCTACGTCAATGATTTTCCGGTCGAGCGGATTTACCGCGACGTGCGGGTTTGCCAGATCTATGAAGGCACCAGCGACATACAGAAAATGCTGATCGCGCGCGCACTGGCCTGAGCGGCCGGCCGCGCCCCCGCGGCGTTAAATGACATCAGACCAGACAGGAGACAGCATGGCAGCGGACATCGAATTCTTTTTTGATTTCTCATCGCCCTACGCGTATTTCGCGTCCACCGCGATCGATGCACTGGCCGCCCGGCATGGCAGGAAAGTGCGCTGGCAGCCGATACTGCTGGGCGTTATGTTTCGCACCACCGGCGGTGCGCCGCTGACCGCCTTGCCGCTCAAGGGCGACTATGCGCTGCTTGATTTCAAACGCACCGCGCGCTTCAACCAGATCGACTTCAACATGCCCGAGCCGTTCCCGGTGTCGTCGGCGGCCGCTGCGCGCGCCATGCTGTGGGTTCGTGCCGAACATGGCGACGAACAGGCTGTTGCATTCGCCAGGTCGATCTTCCGTGCCTATTTCGTCGACAACATCGACATCGGCTCGCCCGACAACGTGGTGCAGGTCGGCGTGGCAATGGGCTTGGACGTGGCGCGGCTGACCGAGGGGATGAACAGCGCCGGCGTGCGCGAGCAGGTCAAGGCCGACACCGAGGCTGCCCTGCAGCGCGGCGTATTTGGCGCGCCATTCATGATTGTCGACGGCGAGCCGTTCTGGGGCTTCGACCGGTTTGAACAGATCGATGCCTTGTTATCCGGCGCGACCAGCCTCGGCGAGAAGACGGCAAGCAAGGGTTATCGCCAGATGGTCGACGAGGCAAGCGCCAGGATCCGCCGCTATACCGTGGAAGAAGCGCTGGCCAGGCTGGACGATCCGGACGTGCAGTTCGTCGACATCCGCGATGTGCGCGAACTGGAACGCGAAGGCATGGTGCCGGGCGCCTTTCACGCTCCGCGCGGCATGATCGAATTCTGGGTCGATCCGGATTCCCCCTATCACAAGCCGCAGTTCGCCGAACCCAGGGAATTCATTTTCTTCTGCGCCGCCGGCTGGCGCAGCGCGCTGACCACGGCAACCGTTCAGGACATGGGCCTGCCCAGGGTGGCGGACATCGAGGGCGGCTTCGGCGCCTGGAAAGCCGCCGGCGGGCCGGTCGCCGAAAAGGCGAAAAAGACTTGAGCGGCAAGGGACAGGCCTGCCCCTGCGGAGGTGGCATCTTCTCGCAATGTTGCGGCCGCTATATTGAGGGCGGCGAAGCGGCACCTGACGCAGCGGCGCTGATGCGCTCGCGCTACAGCGCCTACGTGCTGCGCAACGAGCAATACCTGCTGCAGACCTGGCATGCGCGCACCCGGCCGGTGCCGCCACTAACCGAGGATGGCGTCAAGTGGCTGGGCCTGGAGGTAAAGCGGCATGAGACAGCGGCAGACAGCGCAATCGTTGAATTCGTCGCGCGCTACCGGGCGGATGGGCGCGGGCATCGCCTGCACGAAGTGAGCAACTTCGTGCGGGAGCAGGGCAGGTGGTGGTACGTGGATGGCAGTTTTCCCGAAAAAGACAAATGACGACAATCGAAACCCGACTCAATCCCCGCGCTGACGATTTCATCGCCAATGCCGCAGCCATGCAGGCACTGGTCGCCGACCTGGAGCAGAAGGTAGCGCAAATCTCCTTGGGCGGCGGTGAAGACGCGCGCAAGAAGCATACCGGCCGCGGCAAGCTTTTGCCGCGCGACCGGGTGCAGGCGCTGCTCGATCCCGGCACGCCCTTCCTCGAGTTCTCGCAGCTGGCCGGCTACGAGATGTACCGCAACGAGGCGCCCTGCGGCGGCATCATCACCGGCATTGGCCGGGTCGCGGGCCGCGAATGCGTGATTGTCTGCAATGACGCCACGGTCAAGGGCGGCACCTATTACCCGATCACGGTCAAGAAGCACCTGCGTGCGCAGGAGATCGCGCAACAGAACCGGCTGCCCTGCATCTACCTGGTAGACAGCGGCGGCGCTAACCTGCCCAACCAGGACGATGTGTTCGCGGATCGCGAGCACTTTGGCCGTATCTTCTTCAACCAGGCCAACATGTCGGCCAGCGGCATTGCCCAGATTGCCGTGGTGATGGGTTCCTGCACTGCGGGCGGCGCCTATGTGCCTGCGATGAGCGATGAGTCGATCATCGTCCGGGACCAGGGCACGATCTTCCTCGGCGGCCCGCCGCTGGTGAAGGCGGCAACTGGCGAAGTCGTTTCGGCCGAAGACCTGGGCGGCGGCGACGTACACACCCGCCTGTCCGGCGTGGCCGACCACCTGGCGCAGAACGACCTGCATGCGCTGGCGCTGGCGCGTCGCATCGTCGGCAACCTGAACGCGGTCAAGAAACACGAACTGGTGCTGCGCCAGCCTGAAGAGCCGAAATATCCGGCCAGCGAATTGTACGGCGTGATTCCGACCGATACCCGCAAGCCCTTCGATGTGCGGGAAGTCATCGCGCGCGTGGTCGATGGCAGCGTCTTCGATGAATTCAAGGCCCGCTACGGCAGCACGCTGGTGTGCGGCTTTGCCCATTTGTACGGCATGCCGGTGGGCGTCATCGCCAACAACGGCATCCTGTTTTCGGAATCGGCGCTCAAGGGCGCGCATTTCATCGAGCTGTGCTGCCAGCGCAAGATACCGCTGGTGTTCCTGCAGAACATCACCGGTTTCATGGTCGGCCGCAAGTACGAGAATGAAGGCATCGCCCGCAACGGCGCCAAGCTGGTGACCGCAGTTGCCACCGCCGCCGTGCCGAAATTGACAATGATCATCGGCGGCAGTTTCGGCGCCGGCAACTACGGCATGTGCGGCCGCGCGTTTGCACCGCGCTTCCTGTGGATGTGGCCGAACGCGCGCATCTCGGTGATGGGCGGCGAGCAGGCCGCGAGCGTGCTGGCGACCGTGCGGCGCGACGGCATCGAAGCGCGCGGCGGCAGCTGGAGCGCCGAGGAGGAGCAGGCATTTCGCCAGCCGATCCATGAACAGTACGAGCACCAGGGCCATCCGTATTACGCCAGCGCGCGGCTTTGGGACGATGGCGTCATCGATCCGGCCGACACGCGCCGGGTGCTCGGCCTGGGACTGTCGGCGGCACTGAATGCGCCGATCGGAGAGACCCGCTTCGGCCTGTTCAGGATGTAGGAATGTGGAACAAATCATGAGCCTGACCAGTACTGACTACCAGAGCATTGCCGTCGCCGTCGATGGCCACGTTGCCACCGTGACCCTGAACCGGCCGGAAGTGCGCAACGCTTTCAACGAAACTGCCATCGCCGAGATCACCGCCGCCTTCGAGCGGCTCGGCGCCGATCCCGCCGTACGCGCCATTGTGCTGGCAGCCAACGGTCCCGCGTTTTGTGCCGGCGGCGACCTGAACTGGATGAAGAAGATGGCTGCTTACAGCCGGGCCGAAAACCTGGCCGATGCGTCCGAACTGGCTGCGATGCTGCGCACCATCGACCTGTGCCCGAAGCCAGTGGTCGCGCGCATCCAGGGCGACGCCTATGCCGGCGGCGTCGGGCTGGCTGCCATCGCCGATATTGCGGTTGCTGTTGCTACCGCGCAGTTTTGTCTTTCCGAGGTAAAAATCGGCTTGATCCCTGCGACAATCTCGCCCTACGTCGTCCGCGCGATGGGGGCGTCCGCAGCGCGCCGCTATTTCCTGACGGCAGAGCGGTTTTCCGCGCAGGAAGCGCACCGCTTCGGGCTGGTGCACGAAGTGGTGACGGCCGATGCGCTCGACAGTACCGTCGCCGGTATCCTGAAAGCGCTGTTGGCCGCCAGTCCGCAAGCGGTCGGCGAAGCCAAGCGGCTGGTCCGGGATGTCGCCGGACGGCCGATCGACGACGTGCTGATCGCGGACACCGTCGGCCGCATTGCCGACATCCGCGCCTCGGAGGACGGCCGCGATGGCGTGCAGTCCTTCCTCGAAAAACGCAAGCCGCGCTGGCTGGCCTGAACCAGGCCCGCGCTACCGCAACAATCCGGAGCAGTCATTGAATGCAGCTTTGAAAGGGGACTGGGTGTCACGCAGCCTGGACAGCGTGTGGCACCCCTGTACCCAGATGCAGCACCACGAAACCATGCCCCTGGTCGCGCTCGCGCGCGGGCAGGGTGCGTGGTTGTTCGATCATGAAGGCCGCCGCTACCTCGACGCCATCAGCTCATGGTGGGTCAACCTGTTCGGTCATGCCAACCCGCGCATCAACGCGGCCCTGGTAGATCAACTGCAACGGCTCGAGCATGCAATGCTGGCCGGGTTTACCCACGAACCGGTGGTGCAGTTGTCGGAGCGGCTGTCGGCGCTCACCGGCCATGCGCTCGGCCATTGCTTCTACGCCTCGGACGGTGCGTCGGCAGTCGAGATCGCGCTGAAGATGAGCTTCCATGCCTGGCGCAACGGCGGCCGGCCGGGCAAGCAGGAATTCGTCTGTCTGCAGGGCAGCTATCACGGCGAGACCATCGGTGCGCTCGGCGTCACTGACGTCGCGCTTTTTCGTGATGCATACGGCCCGATGCTGAAGACAGCGCACGTGGTCGCGACGCCTGATGCGCGGCAGGCCCAGCCGGGCGAGAGCGCGGCCGATGTGGCTGCGCGCGCTGCTGCTTCGCTCGAAACCTTGCTCCAGCAACGCGGGGATTCGATTGCCGCCGTGATCGTCGAGCCGCTGGTGCAATGCGCTGCCGGCATGGTCATGCATGATCCGGCCTACCTGCGGGCAGTGCGCAAACTGTGCGATCAGTATCAGGTGCACCTGATCGCCGATGAGATTGCGGTCGGCTGCGGCCGTACCGGTTCCTTCTTTGCCTGCGAGCAGGCCGGCATCTGGCCGGATTTCCTCTGCCTGTCCAAAGGCATCAGCGGCGGTTATCTGCCGCTGTCGCTGGTAATGACCACCGATGAGGTGTACCAGGCTTTCTATGACCGCGAACTGGCGCGCGGCTTCCTGCATTCGCATTCGTATACCGGCAACCCGCTGGCCTGCCGCGCCGCGCTGGCGACGCTGCAGATTTTCGATGAGGACGATGTGCTGGATGCCAACCGGGAGCGGGCACGGCAATTGAGCGCGGGGCTGGCCCCGCTGGCCGCGCATCCGCGAGTTTGCCATTTCCGCCAGCAGGGAATGATCTGGGCCTTCGACGCCCGGATCGACGATCCCGCGCAGGCAGCATCCTTCGCCCGCCGCATGTTTGCGGCCGGGCTGGATCAGGAAGTGCTGCTGCGGCCGATCGGTCGCACCGTCTATCTGATGCCCCCCTACGTGCTGGACGATGAGGAAATCGGGCATCTGGCGCAGCGTACCCGGGCCGTGTTCGAACAAGTGGTGCCGCACTGATGGAACTTCTCGACCGCTTGCAACGACAGCTCGATCAACTGGACGAGGCGCAGCTATTGCGCCGCCGGCGGGTGGTGGCGACGCCCTGCGCGCCGGAGATGCTGGTCGATGGCCGCCGGCTGCTGGCCTTTTGCAGCAACGATTACCTGGGACTGGCGAATCATCCGGAAGTAGTCGAAGCGCTGGCAGAGGGCGCGCGGGTTCATGGCGCGGGCAGTGGCGCATCGCACCTGATCAACGGCCACAGCCGCGCGCACGTAGCGCTGGAAGAACGTTTCGCCGACTGGCTGTCCGCGCACATACCGTGTGCGCGCGCGCTCACCTTCTCGACCGGTTACATGGCCAACATGGGTTTGCTCACGGCACTGGGCGGTCCGGAGGCGGAGCTGTTCTCCGAAGAACTGAACCATGCCTCCCTGATCGACGGCGCGCGCTTGTCGCGCTCGGCAGTCAGGGTCTATCCGCACGGCGACATCGATGCGTTGGCCGGCTTGCTCGCGCAGAGCCGGGCGGCGGTCAAGATCGTCGTCACCGACGGCGTGTTCAGCATGGACGGCGATATCGCGCCCTTGCCGGCAATGCTGCAACTGTGCGAGCGCCACGGTGCGTTGCTGGTGGTCGACGATGCGCATGGCTTCGGCGTGCTGGGTGCCAGGGGGCGCGGCGTGCTGTCGCATTTCGGCTTGCGCTCGCCGCATCTGGTGTACGTCGGCACGCTGGGCAAGGCCGCCGGCGTCGCCGGCGCCTTCGTGGCTGCCCACGACACCGTGATCGAATGGCTGGCGCAGAGGTCGCGCCAGTATATCTTCACGACGGCGTCGCCCCCGGCGCTGGCCCATGCCCTGATGAAAAGCCTGGACCTGATCGAAGGCGAGGAAGGCGAGCAGCGCCGGCTTCATTTGCGCGCATTGATCGCGCAGGTGAAGCAAGAGTTGTGCGGTACGCGCTGGCGCCTGCTTGATTCCGATACGGCAATCCAGCCGGTCATCGTCGGGAGCAATGGCGAGGTGCAGCGAGTGGCAGCTGCGTTGCAGGAGCAGGGATTGTGGGTGGGGGCGATCCGCCCGCCGACGGTGCCGCCTGGTTCGGCCCGCCTGCGCATCACCCTGTCCGCCGCCCACACAGCACAGCAGGCCGGCCGCTTGACCTCGGCGCTGCGCGCGCTGGACAGCGCCGTGCCGCAGGAGGCGCCATGAAGCGACCACCCGGATGGTTCATCACCGGCACCGATACCGAGATCGGCAAGACCCTGGTGTCAGCGGCAATGCTGCACGCACTGGCGGGTCGCGGCGTGCGCGCGGCCGGCATGAAACCAGTCGCCGCCGGCGCCACCTGGCGTGACGGCGGCTGGCACAATGAAGACGCCGACATGCTCGCCGCCAGCGCCGGCGTCACGCTGCCAGCAGCGCTGCTGACCCCGTGCCTGATGCGGCAGCCGCTGGCGCCGCACATTGCCGCCCAGCTCGAACAGCAGGAGATCGACCTGCTGCATCTGCGCGCCTGCTACGATCAGGTCGCGGCGCAGGCGGACGCGGTGGTGGTCGAAGGTGTGGGCGGCTTTCGCGTACCCTTGTCGCGCGAGCATGACACTGCTGACATGGCGGTCGGGTTCGGATTGCCGGTGATCCTGGTGGTCGGCCTGCGCCTTGGCTGCCAGAATCATGCGCTGCTGACTGCGGAAGCGGTCGCGGCGCGCGGACTGGAACTGGCCGGATGGGTGGCAAACACCATCGACCCCGCCATGCTGCAATTGCAGGCCAACATCGACGCCCTGCAGCAGCGGCTGCCGGCGCCGTTGCTCGGCGTGGTGCCGCGGCTGGAAACTGCCGATGCCCTCCATGCGGCGGCGCACCTGGATTTCACGCGCCTGTCCGGCTGGCCCGCCGGACGGGCGCAATGATTGAAAGAAACGAAAGAAAAGACTGAAGCAGCAAACTGAAGCAAGAAATCGAAGCAAGAAATCGAAGTAGAAAACCGAGGCAAGAAGCCGAAGCAAAGGAAGATAGGATGTCCACACAAGTTCTCGAGTTTTACCCTGCCGCCAGCGCGGTTCCGGCAAGCCCCGCTGCAGCAGCATCCCGCTGGCCGGTGGAACAGGTGGCGGCGCTATTTGCGCTGCCGTTCAATGAGCTGATTTATCGCGCGCAGCAGGCCCATCGCGAGCATTTCGACCCGAACGAAGTCGAGCTGGCGACGCTGCTGTCGATCAAGACCGGCGGCTGCGCCGAGGATTGCGGTTACTGTCCGCAGGCAGCGCGTTACGACACCGGTGTCGAAGCGCAAAAGATCCTGCCGCTGGAGACCGTGCTGGCGCATGCGCGCGAAGCAAAGGCGCATGGCGCGACGCGCTTCTGCATGGGCGCGGCCTGGCGTGAACCCAAGGACCGCGACCTTGACCAGATCGAAGACATGGTGCGCGGCGTGAAGGATATGGGGCTGGAGACCTGCGTGACGTTGGGCATGCTGGCCGAAGGCCAGGCTGCGCGCCTGAAAGGGGCCGGCCTGGACTACTACAACCACAACATCGACACCGCTCCCGAGTTCTACAACAATGTCATCACCACGCGCGACTACCAGGACCGGATCGACACCCTGGGCCGGGTGCGCGACGCCGGCATCAAGGTCTGTTGCGGCGGCATCGTCGGCATGGGCGAATCGCGCCTGCAACGCGCCGGCCTGGTTGCGCAACTGGCGAACATGGATCCCTACCCCGAGTCGGTACCGGTGAACCACCTGGTGCAGGTCGAAGGCACGCCGCTGCATGGCCTGGATCCGCTCGATCCGCTCGAATTCGTCCGCACCATCGCGGTGGCGCGCATCACCATGCCGAAAGCCCGGGTGCGGCTGTCGGCAGGACGGCGCCAGATGAGCGAAGCGGTGCAGGCCTTGTGCTTCATGGCCGGCGCCAACTCGATCTTCTACGGCGACAAGCTGCTGACTACCGGCAATCCGGAAGTCGACGCCGACGCCGCGTTGCTGGACAAGCTCGGCATGCACAGCCGTACTGGCCACGTCGACGCGCGCTGCGAACTCGAATAACGCAAAAAATCAGGCCCGGGAAGTTGGCAAAAGACGCCGGAAAACGAAGCCGGAAAACGAAGCCGTCCCGGGGCAGGCCAGGACAACAGGAGCCAAGGTGTTCACCAAGATACTGATTGCAAACCGCGGTGAGATAGCGTGCAGGGTGGCGGCGACCGCACGCCGCCTGGGCATCAAGACAGTTGCCGTGTACTCGGAGGTGGACGCCGGCGCGCGCCATGTGGCCGCCTGCGATGAAGCGGTGCTGATCGGGCCGGCAGCCGCGCGCGACAGCTACCTGCGCAGCGACCATATCCTGGCCGCGGCCAAGGCAACGGGTGCGCAGGCGATTCACCCCGGTTACGGGTTCCTGTCGGAGAACGATGCATTTGCCGAGGCCTGCGCAGCGGCGGGCATCGCATTCATCGGGCCGCCGGCTTCAGCCATCCGCGCGATGGGGTCGAAATCCGCGGCCAAGGCGCTGATGGAGAAAGCCGGCGTGCCGCTGGTGCCCGGCTATCACGGCGACAACCAGGACAGCCATTTCCTGCGCAGCGAGTCGGACCGTATCGGCTATCCGGTGCTGATCAAGGCCAGCGCCGGCGGTGGCGGCAAGGGCATGCGCATCGTTGAGCGCAGCGGCGACTTCGGCGCTGCGCTCGCATCCTGCCAACGGGAAGCGAGCAACAGTTTCGGCGATGATCGCGTGCTGGTCGAAAAATACCTGACCCGGCCGCGCCATATCGAAATCCAGGTTTTTGCCGACAGCCATGGCAATTGCGTGTATCTGTTCGAACGCGATTGCTCGGTCCAGCGGCGCCACCAGAAAGTCCTTGAAGAAGCGCCGGCGCCCGGCATGACGGTCGAACGGCGGCAGGCCATGGGCGAGGCGGCGGTCGCCGCTGCGCGCGCGGTCGGCTACGTCGGCGCCGGCACCGTTGAATTCATAGCCAACCAGGACGGATCGTTCTACTTCATGGAGATGAACACCCGGCTGCAGGTCGAGCATCCGGTGACCGAAATGATCACCGGCACCGACCTGGTGGAATGGCAGTTGCGGGTGGCGAGCGGCCAGCCGCTGCCGTGCCGGCAAGACCAGTTGCGCATCGACGGCCACGCGATCGAGGCGCGGGTCTATGCCGAAAATCCCGAGAAAGGCTTCTTGCCCGCCATTGGCACCTTGCGCTACCTGCGCCAGCCGCCGGCGATCGAGTTCGCCACCCCGGTGGCGGTGGCAACGGCCGCAACGGCGGCTGGCGCCAGCCGCCCGGTCACCCGCATCGATTCCGGCGTGCGCGAAGGCGACGCCATATCACCATATTACGACCCGATGATCGCCAAGCTGATCGTATGGGCACCGACCCGGGACGAGGCGTGCGTGGCGATGGCAGCGTCGCTGGCCGGGATGAAAATTGCCGGGCTCGCGACCAACATCGCGTTCCTGAAGCGCCTGGTCGAGAGCGCGCCCTTCAGCAGCGCCGAACTCGACACCGGCCTGATCGAGCGCAACCCCGGCACGCTGCTGCCCGCGCCGCGCCCGGCGCCGCGCCATGCCGTGGCGCTGGCGGCTGGCGCGATCCTTGCGACGGAAGCGCTACAGGCGGCCGGCGATGCCGATCCCTGGTCGGATGTGGGCGGCTGGCGCATGAACAGCCGCATGACGCGCTCGCTGCAATTCGAGGACGCGGTGAGCACGCATGCAGCCGGCATCAACTACCAGGGCCGCGCATGGACCTTTACCCTCGACGGCCGTACCGACCAGCTGTCGTTGGTGACCTGCAACCGTGACGAACTGACGCTGCGGCTGGGTGGCGAGACAGTGCATGGCAATGTCGTGCTCGACGGCGAGACGGTACACGTGTTCGTCGAAGGCGAGCATGTGCAGTTGCACTGGAACGATCCGATGGTGCATGCGGGCGAACTGGAAGAAGAAGGCGGCCGCCTGACCGCGCCCATGCCAGGCAAGATCGTCGCGCTGCTGGTGGAAAAGGGCGCGGTCGTGGCGAAGGGCACACCGCTGCTGATCATGGAGGCGATGAAGATGGAGCACACGATTTCGGCGCCGCGCGACGGCATCGTGGCCGACCTGATGTATGCGGTCGGCGAGCAGGTGGCGGAGGGCGCGCAGCTGATCGCATTCGAAGCAGCCGCGGTGCCCGCTGCCTGAGAGCGCCGGGCACTCCGCGAACGTGGCAAGCGAAGCTAGAGCGAAGAAGAATCAACGTACCAACGTATCAACGTATCCACGGACCAAAGAACCGACAAGCATGAAGATCCTTTTCTACGCACCAGAAGGCCGGCCCGAACCATGGCTGAGCGAACTGCAGTCGCATCTGCCGGATGCGCAATTGCGCGTCTGGCATGAGGGCGACCAGGAGCCGGCGGATTACGCCGTGGTCTGGCACCCGCCACTGGCGCTGCTGAATCACCCGGGCCTGAAGACGGTGTTCAATCTGGGCGCTGGTGTCGACGCCATCCTGCGGCACGGCGAGCAGCTGCCGGCCGGGCTGGACATTGTGCGGCTGGACGACGCTGGCATGGGCGACCAGATGGCGGAGTATGTCAGCTGGGCAGTGCTGGGCTATTTCCGGCGTATGCCGGATTTCGCGCGCCAGCAGCAACAGGCGCAATGGCGTTTCCTGAAGCCGAACGACAAGCGGCAATTTCCAGTCGGCATACTGGGCATGGGCGTGCTGGGCCAGCGCATCGCCGCATCGCTTTCCCACTTCGGCTTCCAGGTCAACGGCTGGAGCCGCAGCGCCAAGTCGGTGCCGGGTGTCACATCCTTTGTTGGCGACGAGCAGCTGGACGCTTTCCTGGGGGCGTCGCGGGCGCTGGTTTGCATCCTGCCGCTGACGCCAGCAACCGAGGGCATCCTGAACCGGGCCAACCTGGAAAAGCTGCCGGCCGGATCGTACGTGATCAACGTCGCTCGCGGCCAGCATGTGGATGAGGACGCTTTGCTGGCGCTGGTGCAGAATGGCCACATCGCCGGCGCGACGCTGGACGTGTTCCGCACGGAGCCGCTGCCGCCGGGGCATCCGTTCTGGAGCGAGCCGCGCATTACCGTGACGCCCCACATCGCAGCGGTCACCTTGCGCCAGGTCAGCCTGGAGCAGATCGCCGGCAAAATACGAAAATTGGAAAATGGCGAGCCCATCGCCGGTCTGGTCGACCGCACAAAAGGATATTGAACATGGCACAAGTGACCCTCCCTGGCCGGGTAAAGATCGTCGAAGTGGGCCCCCGTGACGGCCTGCAGAACGAGAAAGAAACCATCCCTGCCGACATCAAGGTCGAGCTGGTGGATCGCCTGACGCGCGCCGGTTTCCCCAACATCGAGGCGGCGTCCTTCGTTTCTCCCAAATGGGTGCCGCAGATGGCCACCTCGGCCGAAGTGATGGAGCGCATACAGCGCAAGCCGGGCGTCATCTATTCCGCGCTGGTGCCCAACATGAGGGGATTCGAGGCGGCGCTGGCTGCGCGCGTGGACGAGGTGGTGATTTTCGGTGCCGCGTCGGAAGCGTTCTCGCAAAAGAACATCAATTGTTCGATCGCGGAGTCGATAGACCGTTTTGCCGAAGTCGCCCGCGCCACCAAGCAACATGGGCTGCGCCTGCGCGGGGCGATCAGTTGCGCATTCGGCTGCCCCTACCAGGGCGAGGTACCGGTGGAAGCGGTGGCTGACGTGGTACGCCGCCTGCGCGACATCGGCTGCGACGAGATCGATATTGCCGACACCATCGGCGTGGCAACGCCGAACAAGGTGCATGCGGTGATGAACCGGGTGGTGCAAGATTACCCGCTGTCGCAACTGTCCGGCCATTTCCATGACACCTACGGCCAGGCGATGGCCAATATCTACGCCAGCCTCGAATGCGGCATCACGATCTTCCATTCCTCGGTGGCCGGCCTTGGCGGTTGCCCGTATGCCAAGGGAGCGACCGGGAATGTGGCTACCGAAGACGTTCTGTACATGATGCAGGGCCTGGGAATCGAGACCGGAATCGACCTCGATCAGGTGGTCGACGCCGGGCAGTTCATTTCGGCAGCACTGGGCCGCAAGGCAATCAGCCGCGCCGGCAATGCGATTGCCGCCAAGCGTGCGGGATGAAGCAAGGGACCATGGACCTGCCGCTGCCATCACCTTGCATCAATGTTTGCCAGATGAATGCACGCACCGGCCTGTGTGAGGGCTGCCAGCGCACGATCGCCGAGATCGTGGCCTGGGGTAGCGCGTCGGATGACGACAAGCGCAGGATATGGCGGGAAATAGATCAACGCCGGGCAATCCAATGAAACCGAATTTCTATCAACCCGGGCGCACCATAACCGGGCCCGCCTACAGCATCTGGTTCAAGATCCTGGCGACCCTTGTTTGCATCGGCCTGGGCGCGTACGCCGTGCGTATAGGGCTCAGTTTCCCGCTCATGCAGTATGGCTTCGGCGTGAAAATCCTGCTGCTGGGCGCGGCAGTGATGCTGGTGGTCAGCTATTACTGGTTCCTGCGCTCCACGGTGACCGTGGATGCCAGGGGCATCACGCAGACCTGGATGTACAACAAACGCGTTGAGTGGGACGACGTGCGCAGCGCCAAGATGATCGGCATTCCGTACCTGAGCGGACTGTTCCCGCCGCGCCTGATCGTGCGTACCGGAACCGCATTCGTCACCTTCAACGGCGGCAGCCGCGAATTGCTGGTCGAGTTCGCCCGGATTTCGCTTGCCTTCCAGCTGAAGAAATGAAGCTGCCGCCGAACATGCAAGTGTTCGAGCGGGGCTGGCTGTCGGCCAACAATATCCTGTTCCTCGGGCGCGACGAAACGGCATTGGTCGACAGCGCGTATGCGACCCATTCGGAACAGACCCTGGCGCTGGTCGCACATGGCCTTGCCGGCCGTGGGCTGGACCGGCTGGTCAATACCCACCTGCATTCCGATCACTGCGGCGGGAACGCCGCGCTGCAGGCGCGATATCGCTGCCATACGACGATACCCGCGGCCGACGCCGCAGCCGTGCGCGACTGGAATGAGGATGCGCTGACCTACCGTGCCACCGGGCAGCACTGCCCGCGCTTCTCGTTCGACGATACGCTGGCCGGCGGCGAACGACTGCGCCTGGGCGACCTTGACTGGAATGCGCTTGCCGCGCCCGGGCACGACCCCCATTCACTGGTGCTGTATTGCCCGGCCGAAGGCCTGCTGATCTCGGCCGATGCGCTGTGGGAAAACGGCTTCGGCGTGATTTTTCCCGAGCTGGAAGGCGAATCCGGTTTTCTCGAGACGCGCGCCACGCTGGATATGATTGCCCAGCTCGATGTGCGTGGCGTTATACCCGGCCATGGCGCGCCCTTTACAGACGTGCGCGGCGCGCTGGAGCGCGCCTTCAGGCGCATCGACTTCCTTGCTGCCGACCCCGTGCGCAATGCGCAGAACGGCATGCGCGCGCTGGTCAAGTTTCGCCTGCTCGAATGCCGGCAGGTGCCGCTGGCGCAACTGCGGCAGTGGATGCGCGACGTGCCCCTGTTCGCCGAGATGAACCGGCGGCATTTGCAGATGGAGGAGGGCGAGCTGGCCGACTGGACCGTGGCGCAGCTGGTGAAGGCAGGTGTCGCGGCGCTTGAAAATGGCGTGTTGGTCGACCGCTGAAGTTGGTCCGGAAATTCTGGCACGACCGTGCTTTTAGTGACCTATAATCGTCCGCACTGATTCCAACCTGATAGACGAGGCTTCCATGGCATTGCCACCCGTTCTGCAAAATCTTGCGCTGCCGGTCATTGCATCGCCCATGTTCATCGCCAGCGGCCCGGCCTTGGTCAAGGCGCAGTGCAAGGCGGGCATAGTCGGCAGTTTCCCGGCGTTGAATGCACGTCCGCAAGAAGCGCTCGACCAGTGGCTGACCGAGATCCAGGACGAATTGCGGGCCCACAAGGCGGCGCATCCGGACGCCATCATCGGCCCGATCGCGGTCAACCAGATCGTGCATCACTCCAACGTGCGCCTGGCGCAGGACGTGGAAACTTGCGTCAAGCACAAGATACCGATCATCATTTCGTCCTTGCGCGCGCCGCCCAGGGAAATGCTGGATGCGGTACACAGCTACGGCGGTATCGTGCTGCACGACGTGATCTCGATCCGCCATGCAAACAAGGCGCTGGAGGCTGGCGTCGATGGACTGATCCTGGTTGCAGCCGGCGCAGGAGGTCATGCCGGCCTGCTGTCGCCCTTCGCACTGGTTGGCGAGGTGCGCAAATTTTTCAACGGGCCGATCGCGCTTTCCGGCTCGATTGCCACCGGCGACGCGATCCTCGCCGCGCAGGCGACTGGCGCCGACCTGGCCTATATCGGCTCGCGCTTCCTTGCCACCACCGAGGCCAATGTCAACGACGAATACCGGCAGGCGATCGTCGATTCCTCGGCCGCGGACATCATCTACACCAACCTGTTTTCCGGCGTGCATGGCAACTACCTGCGCCGTTCGATCGAGCGCGCCGGACTCGATCCGGACAACCTGCCGCAGGCCGACAAGAGCAAGATGGATTTTGGCGCGGCCAAGGCCTGGCGCGACATCTGGGGTGCGGGTCAGGGCGTGGGACTGATGGATGAAGTGTTGCCCGCCGCAGAGGTCGTGGCCAAGCTCAAGCGCGAGTACGAAGCGGCGCGCCGGCGGCTGGCCCTCTGAGGAAGGGCGGAGTAGGGGCGGACTGGGGGCGAACTGCGGGCCGAAACCCCGGATCCGGAATCGCCCCCCCTCCGATTACACGACGGAGCTGCTTCAGGAATCGTCAGGCGGGGGCGTGGCGGTGCTTGCCACGCTGGGTGCTATCCGGCCGGGAATTCCCGGCTCCCGCGCGGGTCGAATTGCTATAAGTACCCATTCCTGGGTGCAAAAACCCGCCAGGAGGATTTCATGGAGACCGATGGACGGCCCTTTCAGGTAAGAACCGCACGTCCCGTTCGCGATGACGTCGTGCCGCGGCAGCCGAATGAAGTCGATGAATCGGCGGACAGCCAGGAAAGCGGATCACGGAGCGACATGCTTCAAGCGTACGAAGATGTCGTCAGCGGACTGCAGGATACCGACTGCCATGGACTGCGCGGCGTCGAGGATGTGGTCAGGAAATCCGGGGATCAGGCCAGTAGCGGAAGTTCAGCAGGAGACCGTGCAGCAGGCGACCGTGGCCGCAAGAAGTGAGCGCCGCTGGCCGGGCGCTTACCTTCCGGCCTTGCCGCCCCGCCGGGCCAGGGACTGCGCGGCCTTGCTGGACAGCACGCCGGGAACAGTGCTTTCCAGTTGCGAGAGCTGACGGTCGCGGCGGTTTTTCGGGTCGGCCTGGTTCCCTTGCGTACCCTGGTCCGCGCTCTTGACCAGTCGCAGCACCGGTGTGCGGGTGCCTGTTGCGGATTTCCCCTGGAGGATATTCCTGGCCAGCTTTTCTTCCAGCCTGCCGTTCTTGCGGAAGAAAAGGATGGTTTCTCCCTCGCGCTGTACCTTTTGCAGGGTGGCGCCGCCGTCCGCGGCGCGCAGGAAACGGTCGATCGCCCTCATCATTGTTTCAGTCAGGCGCAGTTCGATCATCTCGCTACCCGGGCACTGACAGGGTCGGGCATCGACTTGCGGTGCGCGCCGGGCTTGCCTTCGGTATGCTCGTCGCTGTCCGGCAAGCGCGGTGGATCGGACTGGTGCAGGTTCTGGATGTTCGAGCCGGGCATTACTGCCTCCATGCAATGGGATTGCGGGCCGGGTGGACTTCGGGCTTGCGCTGCCACAGGGGAACGCGATTGCCGCTCGACGGCCTACAAAACGCTGGGCAAGGGCAAGGCCGGGCAAAGCGCGAACACCTGCATTAGTAACAGCGCGGCTGAAACGGTTCCCAGGTAGCATCCGGAAAAGCCCTGATCGGCCCGGCCGCAAGGCCCGGCTGTCATCACAATCCTGTCATCACTATTCGTACTTGCGTGCGTCCTCGATCACCTTGCCATCGTTGGGAAGCGTGCCCGGCTGCAGCAGTTGCACCTCGCCGCGCAACTTGGTGACGTCCCGTATGCTGGCAACGATTTCGGTAGAGAGCGCGGCGCCGGCGGCCGGATCGTCGACTTCGCACATCAGCGTCATTACATCATTGGCCATCTCGCCGGAAATGACCAGCCGCGCCCGCTTGATCGCGGGGTGCCGCCGCGCGATGTCCGCTACCTGCGACGGATGCACGAACATCGCCCGAACCTTGGTGGTCTGGTCAGCACGCCCCATCCAGCCCTTGATGCGAGTGTTGGTGCGCCCGCACGGTGAGATTCCGGGAAGCACCGCGCTCAGGTCGCCGGTGGCGAAGCGGATCAACGGATAGTCCGGGTTGAAAGCGGTGACCACCACCTCGCCGACTTCGCCCTCCGCCACGGGATCACCGGTGCCCGGACGCACGATTTCCAGCAGGATGTCTTCGTCAAGCATCATGCCGGGATGGATTTCACCGTCTGTCATCGTTTCGTACGCGATGTTGCCGACGTCGGCCGAGCCATAGGTTTGCAGCACCTGCGGCACGCCATTCTCCTGCAGCCATTTCCGCAGTGATGGCGGCAGCGCTTCGGCACCGACCAGCGCCTTTTGCATGCTGCTGATGTCGGTCCCGAGTTCGTGCGCTTTTTCGATGATGATCTTCAGGAACGATGGCGTTCCGGTATAGGCCTGGGGTCGCAGCGACGCAATCGCCTGCACCTGCATTTCGGTCTGGCCAATGCCGGCCGGGATCACCGGGCAGCCCAGTTGCAGCGCGCCGCCCTCGACCATGAATGCCGCCGGCGTGAAGTGATAGGAGAAACAGTTCTGGATGATGTGCCCTTCCCGCAGTCCGAGCGCGAACAGGGGCCGCGCATAGCGCCACCAGTCGTCGCCAGGGCCCTCGGGATCGAAGATCGGGCCGGGCGACATGAACAGGTGGCGGAGCCTCCGGGTTTCGGTCGCTGTCAGCCCGCCGAATGGCGGGGCGGCAGACTGCAAGTCCTTCAGGGCCGATTTCCGCGTTACCGGCAATTGCGCCAGCGCCGCGCGCGAATTGATCTCGCCAGCGCTGACCTGCTGCAATTGCGCTTGCCATCCCGCTCCCAGCCTGGCCACGGCGATGAGTTTCGGCAGCTTCTGCATCAATGCGTGTTCGCGTTGCGCGGGGTCGCGCGTTTCCAGCTCGTCCAGGTATTCGGTAGCCATTGCTTCCTCGCTTTCAGGCCAGCCAGCGCTTGCGGCGCCGGTAAAACTTCATGTCGCGGAAGCTCTTGCGTCCGGCTGCCGACACGCCCAGATAGAACTCCTTGACGTCTTCGTTGGAAGCCAGTTCGCTGGCCGCGCCTTCCATCACCACCCGTCCGTTCTCAAGGATGTAGCCGAAGTCGGCATAACGCAGCGCCACGGTGGTGTTCTGCTCCGCCAGCAGGAAGGACACTTTCTCTTTCGTATTGAGGTCTTTGACGATCTCGAAAATCTCTTCGACGATCTGCGGCGCCAGTCCCATCGACGGTTCGTCCAGCAGGATCATGGTCGGCCTGGCGATCAGCGCGCGGCCGATGGCGCACATCTGCTGTTCGCCGCCCGAGGTATAGCCGGCTTGCGAAGTACGGCGCAGCTTCAGGCGTGGAAAGTAGTGGTAGACCATCTCCAGCGATTCGCGCAGGCCGGCACGGGAGAGGCGCCGGGTATAGGCGCCGGTCAGCAGGTTTTCTTCGATGGTCAGGTGGGCGAAGCAGTGGCGGCCTTCCATTACCTGCGACAAGCCGCGTTTCACCAGTTCGTTGGGGGTCAGCTGGTCGATGCGCTGGCCCTGGAATTCGACGCTGCCCTTGGTCACTTCGCCACGCTCGCCGCGCAGCAGGGTCGAGACTGCCTTCAGCGTGGTCGACTTGCCGGCGCCGTTGCCGCCCATCAGCGAAACGATCTTTCCGCCCGGCACGTTGAGCGAAACCCCCTTGAGCACCAGGATCACATGATCGTAGATTACCTCGATGTTGTTGACCGACAGGTAGGGGCGGTCGGCAGCGATGGTAGCAGCGGTGGCAGCGGCGGTGGCAGCGGAAGAGGGCGCGTTCATGTTCGACTCAGCTCGTGGGTGGAGGGAGCAGATGCGGTGCACCTGCTCCCGGTCATGGCAGCCTGCATGGGCCGGCTGCCCGCGAGATGATCAGCCCCCCATGCAGGCAGGCGTGATCTTCTTCTCGGCCGCGTACTTGGCGGAGGAATCGTCCACCAGCTTGCGCACCAGTGCGCTGTCGCCGAGCACCCAGTCCTTGGTGATCGCTTGCCATTTGGTGCCGTTCCACTGCTGCACCTTCACGGCGCCCGAGCCCTCATGATTGTCGCAGGAGGTTTTCACCGGCGGGAACATGTTGGCCGCGCCCAGCGCCTTTTGCCGCGCCGGGTCGACATTCAGGTTCTCAAAGCCCCAGCGCACCTGCTCGCCGGTCATGACCTTGCCCTTGCCGTATTTCTGCTGCGCATTGCGGATTGCTTCCACCCACAGGATGGCCGCTGTCACGCCGCGCATGTGGTACACGGAACCGATACGGGTCTTGTCGTCCAGGTTGCCCTTGCCGGCGCCGTATACTTTCTTGCGGATATCATCCAGCACCGGATAGTTGCCCGGGGTGTTGAAGGTCATCGAGCTGTAGCCCTTGGCCGCGTCGCCGGCCGGGATTGCATCTTCCTCCGATCCCGCCCACCAGACGCCGAGCATGTTCTCGCGCGGGAAGCCGTTGCGCTGCGCAGTCTTGATCGCAACGGCGTTCATCACGCCCCAGCCCCACAGGATCACGAAGTCCGGCTTGGCCTGGCGAATCTGCAGCCACTGCGACTGCTGCTCGTTGCCCGGGTGTGCGACCGGTATCTTGATCAGCTCGAAGCCATATTGCTTTGCCTGTTCTTCAAGCACCGGCATCGGCTCCTTGCCAAAGGCGGAGTCGTGGTACAGGTGCACGATTTTCTTGCCCTTGAGCTTGTCCATGCCGCCCGACTTCTCGCCCAGATACTTGACCATCCCGGCCGCCTGGCTCCAGTAACTGGAGATCAGCGGGAACACATACGGGAACACCTTGCCGTTGGCGGCATCCGAGCGGCCGTAGCCCATCGTCGTCATCGGGATCTTGTCGGTTGCCACCCGGTCGAGGATGCCGTACGCAATGCCGGTGGACAGCGGTTCGACCAGGGTCGCGCCGCCGTTCTTGGTCTTGTTGCGCTCATAGCACTCGACGCCACGCGACGCGTTGTATTCGGTTTCGCATTCGTCCCACTGCATCTTGACGCCATTGATACCGCCGTTCGCATTGACGAGGTTGAAGTAATCAATGACGCCGCCAAAGAATCCGGAGCCGCCGGCCGCATAGGGCCCGACCCGGTATGACAGCAGCGGAACGTATTGCTGCGCCTGGGCCGCTGCCGTGCCCAGCACTCCCAGCAGGCTTGCGCCTACGACTAACGACTTGATCAAATTCATGACGCTCCTCCTTTAAGAACTTCAACGAAACCAGACATCGGGGTCAATACGGGAAAGGCCACAGCCTCAGCTTTTCCTTTGCTATCTGCCACAGTCGTGCCAGTCCATGCGGCTCGACGATCAGGAAAAAAATGATCAGGGCGCCGAATACCATTAGTTCCAGGTTCGATGCCACCGAATTAGGCAGTCCCAGTCCGTGCGCCAGGACGTTGAGCCAGATCGGCAGCAATACGATGAAGGCGGCGCCGAGGAAGGACCCGAGGATCGAGCCGACGCCGCCGATGATGATCATGAACAGGATGCGGAATGACAGGTCCAGGCTGTACGCTTCCGGCTCCACGGTCCCGAGGTAGGCATACGCATACAGCGCGCCGGCGACGCCGCAGTAGAAGGAGCTGATGGCAAAGGCCAGCAGCTTGGTGCGCATCAGCCGCACGCCGATCACTTCGGCGGCAACGTCCATGTCGCGCACCGCCATCCAGCAGCGCCCGACGTTGGAGCGGACCATGTTCTTGGCAAGCAGCGCCATGATGGCCACGATCACCAGCGTCACCAGGTACTTTTCCACCGGCTGGTCGAACAGGTAGCCCATGATGACGATCGGCTGCGCCGTGATCACGCCGGACGAACTGTTGTTGGTCAGCCAGGGAATCTTGGTCAGGCACCAGACCACGAAGAACTGGGTCGCCAGCGTTGCCGCCGCCAGGTAGAAGCCGCGGATGCGCAGCGAGGGCAGGCCGAATGCGATGCCCACCAGCGCGGCGCACAGCCCGCCAAGGATGAATGCCACCAGCACCGGTATGCCGGGAATGCGCAGCACGAAATTGTACGAAGCGAATGCGCCCACCGCCATGAAGGCCGCCGAGCCGAGCGAAAGCTGGCCGGCGTAACCGGTCAGAATGTTCAGGCCCAGCGCAGCCAGCGAAAAGATCAGGAACGGAATCAGGATCGCCGAGAAGGTGTAGGGCGATGCCACCAGCGGAACGATGACGAAGGCCACGGCCAGCAAGGCCACGATGGCAATGCGGTCCTGCCGGATCGGGAAGATCTGGCTGTCGGCCTGGTAGGTGGTCTTGAACTGGCCTGCTTCGCGATAGAGCATGCTGTGGTCGTCCTTTTCAGATGCGGCGGATGATTTTTTCGCCGAACAGTCCTTCCGGACGTACCAGCAGGAACAGCAGCGCCAGCACATACGGGAACCAGCCCTCGATGCCGCCGCCGACCATCGGGCCGAGATAGACCTCGGCCAGTTTTTCACTGGCGCCAATGATCAGCCCGCCGACGATGGCGCCGGGGATTGAGGTAAAGCCGCCCAGGATCAGTACCGGCAGCGCTTTCAGCGCAACGAAAGTCAGCGCGAACTGCACGCCGTTGCGCGCGCCCCAGAGCAGGCCGGCGACCAGCGCAACAAAGCCGGCGACGGCCCACACGATGGCCCAGATGTGCTGCAGCGGAATGCCGACCGCCAGCGCTGCCTGGTGGTCATCCGCCACCGCGCGCAGGGCCCGCCCTATCTTCGTGGCCGAGAAGAACACGGCAAGCGCTGCCACCAGCGCCCCGCAGATCGCGGCAGAGATCAGGTCGAACTGCGAGACGGCGATGTTGAAGCGGTCGAGAAGGGACGCGAGCGGCACGTCCTCGATGCCGATGTCCAGCCGTTGCACGGTCGAGCCCCACATCAGTTGCGCCAGGCCCTCGATGAAGAAAGTCAGGCCGATGGTGGCCATGAACAAGGTGATCTCGGGCTGGTTTACGAGTGGACGCAACACCAGCCGCTCGGTCGCCAGCGCCAGTACCACCATGACCAGCACTGTCAGCGGTATCGCCAGCCACAGCGAGAGTCCGAACTTGTTGACCAGCGAGACGCAGGTCAGGGCCGCGAAGAACACCATTGCACCCTGCGCGAAGTTGAACACGCCGGAGGCCTTGTAGATCAGCACGAAACCCAGCGCCACCAGCGCATACATCAAGCCGGACAACAGGCCGCCGATCAGGACTTCGAAGAAGAAGCTCATTGGTGTGACGTTTCCCAGTCAATCGCATCGTGCACCGGAATGGTGGCAGCAGGCGCTGCCACCATTCCCTCCATGCTCCCCCTTTAAGGAGGAGGCGCGTCCATTCACCAGCCCGCTAGTGCGCCACGCCGAGGTAGGCGTTGATCACATCCTGGCTGCTGCGTACTTCGTCCGGCGTGCCGTCGCCGATCTTGCGGCCGTAGTCCAGCACCACCACCCGATCCGATATGTCCATCACGACGCCCATGTCGTGCTCGATCAGCACGATCGTTGTGCCAAACTGTTCGTTGACGTCGAGGATGAAGCGGCACATGTCCTGTTTTTCTTCCACGTTCATGCCGGCCATGGGTTCGTCCAGCAGCAGGATCTGCGGCTCGGCGGCGAGCGCGCGCCCGAGTTCGACCCGCTTTTGCAGGCCGTATGGCAGGCGTCCTACCGGCGTCTTGCGGATGTGCTGGATCTCGAGGAAGTCGATGACCTTCTCGACTTCCCGCCGGTGCGCCAGCTCTTCGCGCTGGCCTGGTCCCCAGTACAGCGCTTGCAGCAGGAAGTTCGACCTTATCTTCAGGTTGCGTCCGGTCATGATGTTGTCCAGGACTGTCATGCCCTTGAACAGCGCGATGTTCTGGAAGGTGCGGGCGATGCCGCTGCGGGCCGCTTCGTAGGTATTCATGTCGCGGCGCGCATTGCCGCGCAGGCTGATCGTGCCGGCTTGCGGGCGGTACACGCCATTGATCACATTGAGCATCGAACTCTTGCCGGCGCCGTTGGGTCCGATGATGGCGCGGATCTCGTGCTCGCGGACGTCGAAGGAGATGTCGGTCAGCGCCTTGACCCCGCCGAACGCCAGTGAAATGTTGTCCAAGCTGAGAATGACGTCGCCGATTTCCCGTCGTGTCGACATGACTGCGCTCATCAGGCGGCCTTCTTCACTGGGGTGAAAGTCTTTGCATCGCGGATGCGGAGGTCGGCTTTCACCAGTCCTTGCCGGCCATCCTCGAACTTGACCTGGGTTTCGATGTATTGCGAGGCGCGGCCGGCATAGAGCGCATCGACCAGGACCGCATATTTGTCGGCAATGAAGCGGCGCCGCACCTTGCGGGTGCGGGTCAGTTCGTCATCATCGGGGTCGAGTTCCTTGTGCAGGATCAGGAAACGATGGACCTGCGAATCGCCCAGCATGCCGTCGGCGACCAGGTCCGCATTCACTTTCTCCACGCACTCGGCGATCAGGTCGTACACCGCTTCCTGCGCGGCCAGGTCGGTATAGCCGCTGTAGGCAATGTTGCGGCGCTCGGCCCAGTTGCCGACCGCTTCCATGTCGATATTGATGAAGGCCATGCACTTGTCGCGCTGGTCGCCGAAAGCGACCGCTTCCTTGATATAGGGGAAGAACTTCAGCTTGTTCTCGATGAAGCGCGGCGCGAACATGGCGCCATTGGCCATGCGGCCGACATCCTTGGCGCGGTCGATGATCTTCAGATGACCGTCGGCGTCAAAGAAGCCGGCATCGCCGGTATGGAAATAGCCCTCGGCGTCGATTGCTTCGGCCGTCGCATCCGGCCGCTTGTAATAGCCCATCATCAGGCCGGGTGCACGCACCAGCACTTCGCCATCGTCGGCGATGCTCACCTCCACCCCCGGCATCGGCCGGCCGACCGTGTCGAGCTTGACCTCGCCGTTGGCCTGCATGCATACCGTGACGCAGGTCTCCGTCATGCCGTACAGCTGCTTCAGGTTGATTCCCAGCGAGCGGTAGAAGTCGAACAGGTCGGGCCCGATCGCTTCGCCGCCGGTGTACGCAACGCGGATGCGCGACATGCCAAGCACGTTCTTCAGCGGACCGTAGACCAGCAATTCGCCGATGCCATACAGCAGGCGGTCTCCCAGGCCCACGTTGCGGCCGTCATCGAGGATGCGCAGTCCGACGCGGCGCGCGACCTTCATGAAATAGTGGAACATCCTGCGCTTGATCCAGCTCGCATCCTCGATGCGGATCATCACCTGGGTCAGGATGTTCTCGTAGACGCGCGGCGGGCCGAAGTAGTAGGTCGGGCCGATCTCGCGCAGGTCGGTCATCACAGTGCCGGGCGACTCCGGGCAGTTCAGGCAGAAGCCGCATAGCAGCGACATCGTGTACGAATAGAGGAAATCGCCGACCCACGCCAGCGGCAGGTAGCACAGCAGGTCGTTGCTGTCATCGACGTGGTCGAATTCCGCCAGCACGCTGGCGGTGGCGATCATTCCCCGATGGGAATGGCACACGCCCTTGGGCTTGCCGGTCGTGCCCGAGGTATAGAGAATGACCGCGGCATCGTCCGGCCGGCAGGCGTCGACCTGCTGCATGAAAAAGTCCGGATGCTGGCGGTCGAACTCGCGCCCCAGCTCCTGGACTTTTTCCCAGGCAGTCAATTCATTCCGGGCGTAATTGCGCAGGCCGCGCTCGTCGTCATAGATGATGTGCGACAGGCGCGGTACCGACTCCTTGATTTCCAGCAGCTTGTCGACCTGCTCCTGGTCCTCTACCACCGCAAAGTCGATCTCGGCATTGTCGAGCACGTAGCTCATGTCGGCTGCCGGCGCATCCTGGTAGAGGGGGACGGGAACGCCACCCAGACACTGTGCAGCGGCCATCGCCCAGTAGAGGCGCGGACGGTTGTCGCCCACCACCGCCAGGTTCATCCCGCGCTTGAATCCGAGTGCAGCAAGCCCGCACGCAAAGGCGCGCACTTCGCCTGTCACCTGATCCCAGGTCGTGGTCTGCCAGATCCCCAGGTCCTTCTCGCGAAAGGCCGGTTTTTGCGGACGGGTACTGGCATGCCGCAGCAATAGTCTGGGGAAGGTGTCTTCCCCCGGACGTTGTGTTGTCTCCACCATCGTCCTGCCTTGTCTCGTTGTTGGGGTCCTTGTCCCGGGCCCTTTTTATACGTCGAGTCTGTTCCGGCTTGCTTACGCGCCTCTTACGCGCTTTTTACGCGCCCTGTTCGGGAGACTGGCAGCCGGATTGAACTTGTTTTGTTCAATGATAGTATTCACAGGCATCCTGTCCGTATGTCATTTCGCAGACAATCTGCCCACTTTCCATACTGCGCCGCACCATGCCCCAGACGAAGCAATCCTGTCGTGAAGTGCTTGCCAGGACCATGTGGTGGAACGTGCTGACGCCCGCGCAGATGGCGCGGGTGGAGGTGGACCTGGTCGAGCGCTTCATCCCCGCCGGCAGCTACGCCTGCCGCAAAGGCGATCCGGTTGAACACTGGATGGGCGTCACCGACGGGCTTCTGAAAATGAGCAGCGGTTCGCCCGAAGGCAAGACCGTCACGTTCACCGGCATGCTGGCCGGCGGCTGGTTCGGCGAGGGCTCGTTGCTCAAGACCGAGCCGCGCCGCTACGACGTGGTGGCCTTGCGCGACAGCATGATTGCCTGCATGCCACGCCACACCTTCAACTGGTTGCTGGACAACAGCATCCCCTTCAACCGCTTCTTGTTGATGCAGTTGAACGCCCGGCTGGGATTGTTCATTTCGCTGGTCGAATACGACCGCATGCTGGACACCGATGCGCGCGTGGCGCGCTGCCTGGCAGCCTTGTTCAACCCCTACTTGAACCCGATTGCCAGCAGGCAGCTGCAGATTTCGCAGGAAGAGGTAGGGTACTTGTGCAGTACCTCGCGCCAACGCGCCAACCAGGCCTTGCAGGTGCTGGAAAAGGCGGGCCTGGTGAAAGTGGATTACGGCGGAATCACGATACTGGACATGGATGGCCTGCGGGGATTCGGGGCCTGAAGCGCGATGGCCGCGCAGACTGCATGTTCATCGCCGTCAGGAACCCGATCCTGATCCCAGCGTTTCGTCATCGGTTCCGGCCACGCTGCTTGCTACCCGGCGCCGCAACACGTCAACGGCGGCTTCATTGAACGCGGGCAGGTCCTGCGCGCCGCGGCTGCTGACCAGGTTTCCATCCACCACTACCGCCTGGTCAGCCCAGGTTGCGCCCGCTGCCCTTGCCGCCTGTTGCAGCCCAGGCGCTCCCGTCAGGACATGACCCCTGGCAATGCCAGCACTGATCAGCAGGGAAGATCCATGGCTGATTGCGGCGATCGGCTTGCCGGCGGCCTGCATTTCCTGCACGAACTGCTGTGCTTCAATGTTCCCATGCATCCGGCGGCCATTCAGTTCTCCGCCGGGCAGCAGCAAGGCATCGAAGTCCTGTGGCGATGAAGCTGCGATCGCCAGGCTGACTTCAATCTCGTCGCCCTCCTGATCCTGATTTCGCCCGCGTATCGTCCCGCTTCGAGGCGAGACGATGCTGGTGGTGGCGCCGGCAGCTTCCAGCGCGTAGCGCGGCCCGCTCAATTCGGCCTGTTCGAATCCGTCTGCTACCAGGATCGCGACACTGAGCCCGCTGAGCACCTGCAGCTGCTGATTTTCCTGCAATCTCATATCACCTCCTGTTTCACCAATATCAATGCTGAGTCGCAGCGGCCGCTAAAGTTCTCCAGTCCGTGAGTTTGCGCACAGGCGCGGGCGGCGTTTTGCGTGATTCTCGATGCCGTATCCGGTGAGCTTGGGTGCATCGGGTTCCTCCAGCCGTACCTCGAAGGGTATGGATTCTGCCCTCAATGCTCGAGGGCATTTTTTTGGCCTGCGTCGGTACAGGACGGCACAGCAGCTGTTTTGTTGGCAGGGAACGCTACCCCCGAGCCGGCGCTCCAATTCATGCAGCGCGTCCGGCCGGTGTGCTGCATTTCCGGACTTGATGAAAGCAACATGCAATCCTTTCGAATGTCGCTGCGCTTCATTTTGCCGCTCGCACTGGCCGTCGGCCTGTTTGCCTATGCGGTGATGCCGGTGGTCAACGACATGACGCTGCGCTGGTTCGTGCGCGACCTCGATGCCCGTTCCCAGATGCTGGCCAGCGCGCTGCAGCAGCCGCTGCTCGACTATGTGCCCGGCAAGGACCAGCGCAAGATCAACCAGTTGTTCGAGCGCTCGGTGCAGGACGGTCGTCTGTACGCGCTGGCATTTTGCAGTCCCGATGGCCGTGTGTTGTACCGCAGCGCCAGCTACCCCGCCTCGCTCGGCTGTCGCGCTACCCAGCCAACGCTTGACATGCAGCAGTCGCTGGTCGACCTGCCCCAAGGAAAGGTGCATGTCACCGAGAGCCAGCTGATGCAGGGCACCGCGGTGCTGGGCAAGCTGATCCTGGTGCACGACATGAGCTATATCGAGCGCCGCACGGCAGAAACGCGGAACTACCTGATCGCCCTGTTTGCCTTGCTGGCGGTGGTGATCTCGCTGATCACGGTTTTCATTGCCCACCTGAGCTGGCGTGGCTGGATCAGCGCCGTCAAGAGCATCCTGCACCGCGACGAGCCGTCGCCGCGCGGCAGTTCGGCCCCGCCCGAGGTGCAGCCGCTGGTCGGCGACCTGCGTGCGCTGCTGCACGACATGCGGGTGGAACGACGCGGCGAGGGCGTCTCCTCGATCTCGTGGACGCCCGAGAAGCTGCGCTCGCTGCTGCATGATGAACTGGCAGGGGATCAGATCCTGGTGGTGTCCAATCGCGAGCCTTACATCCACACCCGCACGCCGGAAGGAATCGAGGTGCGCAGGCCGGCAAGCGGGCTGGTGACGGCGGTGGAGCCGGTGATGCGCGCCTGCTCCGGCACCTGGATAGCGCATGGTGCCGGTTCGGCCGATCGCGAGACGGTGGATGCCAACGATCACGTGGCGGTGCCCCCGAAGAAACCGTCGTACACCCTGCGGCGCGTCTGGCTGAGCAAGGAAGAGGAGCAGGGGTATTACTATGGCTTCGCCAACGAGGGTTTATGGCCGCTGTGCCATATCGCCCATGTGCGGCCGGTGTTCCGCACCAGCGACTGGGAGCAGTATGTCGCGGTCAACCAGCGATTTGCCGACGCCGTCATCGCCGAAGCGCACGGCGAAGATCCGGTGGTGCTGGTGCAGGACTACCATTTCGCGCTGCTGCCGCGCATGGTGCGCGAAAAACTGCCGCGCGCCACCATCATCATGTTCTGGCACATCCCCTGGCCGAACCCGGAATCCTTCGGCATCTGCCCATGGCGCGAAGAGATACTGGAAGGCTTGCTGGGCAATACCCTCCTGGGCTTCCACACGCCATTCCACTGCAAGAATTTTCTCGAGACGGTGGATCGCTTCCTGGAGGCTCGCATCGAACATGAAGCCTCGACCATTTCCTATGGCGGCGAACTGACGGAAGTGGAGCCGTACCCGATCTCGATCGCCTGGCCGGAGCCGTTTCCGCTCTCGGTGCCGGAATGCCGGGCCAGCGTGCGCAAGGAGCTCGGCTTGCCCGACAATCATTTGCTGGCGCTGGGCGTGGACCGGCTGGACTACACCAAGGGCATCATCGAGCGCATCCAGTCAGTGGAGCGGGTGCTGGAACTGCATCCGAGCCTGATCGGTCGCTTCTCGCTGGTGCAGATCGCCGCGCCCAGCCGTTCCTCGCTGGACGAGTACCAGAACCTGGAATCCCGGGTGCGGGCCTTGGCCCTGCGCATCAACAAGCGCTTTTCCAGCGGAAGTTATGAGCCTATTATCCTGAAGATCCATCATTACGAGTCCGAGGACGTGAATCGCTACTATCGAGGCGCCGACGTTTGCCTGGTCACCAGCCTGCATGACGGCATGAACCTGGTCGCCAAGGAATTCATCGCGGCTCGGGACGACGAACGGGGTGTGCTGGTGCTGTCGCAGTTCACCGGCGCCGCGCGCGAACTGCATGAGGCACTGATCATCAATCCCTATCACATCGAACAGGGTGCGGAGGCGCTGTACCGGGCGCTGACCATGCCCGAGGGCGAGCAGCGCGAGCGCATACGCAGCATGCGCAGCCTGGTGCGCGATTTCAATGTCTACCGATGGGCTGGCCGCATGCTGATCGATGCGGCACGGCTGCGCCGGCGCGAGCGGGTCACCGCGCGCATCCACTCCCAGTCGCGCAAGCCATTGCGCAGGGTGGTCTGAGGTGCAGCCGCTATTTTCCGTCGCCGGCCGCCACCGGCTGGACCAGATCGTGCAGCCGGGCGTGCTGTGCGCGTTCGACTTCGACGGCACGCTGTCGCCGATCGTGCCCCAGCCCGACGACGCCCGCCTTCCGGACGAAGTATTCCGGCGTTTGCTGAGCCTGTCCCAGTTGGCGCCGGTGGCGGTGCTGACCGGCCGATCGCTGGAGGATATCCGCCCACGGCTCGGATTCGAGCCCCAGTACCTGGTCGGCAACCATGGCTTGCAGGGCTTGCCCGGATGGGAGCGCAACAGCGCGGCGTGGCGCAGCGTGTGCGAGCAGTGGGTTGCCCAGCTGAAGTCCGGCCTGCCGGCCGATCCCGGCGTGGTCGTCGAGAACAAGCAATATTCGCTGGCGCTGCATTACCGCCATGCGCGCGATCCCGCGCGCATGGCGCAGCAGTTGCGCGAACTGATCGACGCGCTCGACCCGGCGCCACGCGTGGTTGACGGGAAGTTCGTGTACAACCTGCTACCCGACGCCGCCTGCGACAAGGGCACCGCACTTGAGCGCCTGATCGAGACCAGCGCGTGCAGCACCGCGCTGTATATCGGCGACGACGTCACTGACGAAGATGCGTTCCGGATCCAGCATCCCGGCCTGCTGACGATCCGCATCGAACCGCATGACCAGAGCGCGGCCGAGTTCTACCTGCCCCAGCGGCATGACATCGTGCATCTGCTGGACCACCTGATCGAGCGGCTGTGCGCCGATACGGTGGGTGGTCTCGGCAGCGCCGGCGGCATCGGGCAGGCAATGGATAGCGAGGACTGACGCTTGAGCAATCTCGATCTGGGCCTGATCGGCAACTCCCGGACCAGCGCGCTGGTCGACAAGCAGGGCGCCATCGTCTGGTGGTGCTTCCCCTATTTTGATGGCGATCCGCTGTGCTGCTCCTTGCTGAGGGGGGCGCAGGAGGATCCCTCCGGCTTGATCGACCTCGTGTTCCCGGACGCGCGCCTGGTCAGCCAGCAATACGAACGCAACTCGGCGATCCTGGTCACCTGCTTCGAAGACGGTGCGGGCAATGGCATCGAGATCACCGATTTCGCGCCGCGCTTCTACCTGCACGGCCGCACCTTCTCGCCGTCCATGCTGGTGCGCATCGTGCGGCGCACCGGCGGCAGGCCGCGAATTGCACTGCGGGTGCGGCCGATGGTGGGCTATGGGAGCGAACGGGCCCAGGCGCGTTGCGGCGCGCACCATATTTCCTACACCGGCTCGGCGCACGCGATGCGGCTGACCACCGACGCCTCGATCACCTCGATCACGGATGAAAAGCCGTTCTTCCTGCAGGAAGCCGTCACCTTGCTGATGGGTTCCGACGAAACCGTGAACGGCGCGCCGGGCGACGTCGGCCGCAATTTCCATGAGATGACGCGCGCCTACTGGCACCGCTGGGTGCGCAACCTGGCGATCCCGTTCGAATGGCAGGACGTCGTGATCCGATCGGCGATCACGCTCAAGCTGAATGCATTCGACGACACCGGCGCGGTGATTGCTGCCGTCACGACTTCCATACCCGAGGCGCCAGGCAGCGGCCGCAACTGGGACTACCGGTTCTGTTGGTTGCGCGATGCCTATTTCGTGGTGAGCGCCCTGAACGGCCTTGGCGCCACCGGCACCATGGAGAAGTACCTCGACTACATCCTCAACATCATCGCCGATACCCGCGATGCCCCGCTGCAGCCGGTGTACGGTCTGCGGCGCGAAGCCGTGCTCGACGAGCGCATCGAGACCGGCCTGGCGGGATACCGCGGGATGGGGCCGGTGCGAGTCGGGAACTCGGCTTACTTCCAGATCCAGAACGACGTCTTCGGCGAAGCCGTGCTGGCCAGTACCCACGCGTTTTTCGACAGCAGGCTGGAGCGGCCCGCCGACCGCCAGATGTTTCACGACCTCGAACGGCTGGGCGAGCAGGCGATCATCAACTACAACGTCCCCGACGCCGGCATCTGGGAGTTGCGGGGAACCAAGCGGATCCATACCTTTTCCAGCCTGATGTGCTGGGCGGCCTGCGACCGGCTGGCGCATATCGCCACCCGCCTCGACCTGCCCGACCGCGCCATCTACTGGAGCACGCACGCGCAGGTGATCCACGACGAAATCTGCACCCGCGCATGGAATGCACAGCTGGGCAGCTTCGTATCCACCTTCGAAGGCGACCGGCTGGATGCCAGCCTTCTGCTGATGGCGGAATTCCAGTTCCTGCCGGCCCGCGATCCGCGCTTCGTTTCCACTGTGCGCCTGATTGAAAAGAACCTGCAGCGCGGCGACTTCCTGTTGCGCTACGACGAGGAAGACGACTTCGGCATGCCCGAGACCGCTTTCCTGGTCTGCACCTTATGGTGGATACTGGCGCTATCCCACATGGGCGAGAAGGAACGGGCGCGCGAGCTGTTCGAGAACGTGCTGGCGCGGCGCAATCACCTCGGCCTGCTGTCCGAAGACCTGATGCACGACAGCGGCGAGTTGTGGGGCAACTTCCCGCAGACCTACAGCATGGTCGGACTCATACAGTGTGCAAGCCGGCTCTCGATACCCTGGGATGACGCCTACTGAGCCGTCGACTTCGCTCAGGCATGGCCTATCAAGGAGCGCAGTGTGGCAAAACGGTTTATCGGCGGCATCGACATCGGCGGGACAAAAGTTGCTGTCACGGTGGCCAGCGAAGACGGCATCCTGTGCCGCTTGTCCGAGCCCACACTCAAGAGCGGCAGCGAGGAGGCCCTGCCGTCCCGGATCCTCGAGCTGCTGCAGATGGCCTGCAGCAAGGCTGGCGTGCCGGTGGTGGATGCGGTTGGCGTCAGTTCCTGCGGCCCCTTCGCCCGGACCGAGGGACAGCTTGTCCTCGTCACCCCCAATATCTGCGGTGCGCTATCGGACGCCAACGACCTGCCCAACCACTGGGAAAGCATCCCGCTGGAGCGCGTGCTGCGGCGCCACCATGCCAGCCTGGTGATCTGTAATGACGCGGTCGCCGCCCTGCATGCCGAGCGCCTGTTCGGCGCCGTGCAGGACGAGCCCAATTGCGTCTACGTTACCTGGAGCACCGGAGTTGGCTTCGGCTTGTGCGTCGATGGCCATCTGTTGGGTGGCAAGCATGGCAATGCCGGCCATGCCGGGCACATGCTGATGAGCGAAAGCTCTGACGCGGTGTGCGGCTGCGGCAACCGGGGCGACCTTGAAGGCATGATCTCGGGCCGCAACCTGGCGCGCCGGCTGGGCCGCACGCCTGCTGAAGTTTTCAATGCCGCCCGCGCGGGCGAGCCGGCTGCCCTTGAGCTTGCAGCCGAGGCCGCCCGCTGGCTGGGCCGGGCGCTGTACAACGTCGCGGTGACACTGGACACGCGCAGCATCGTGATTGGCGGCGCGGTATGGGAACACCATGGTGACTGGCTGGCGCCGGTGGTGCAGCAAGAGATCAGTTCGCGCTTTGCTGCCCTGACACGTGATGTGCATATCCTTCATGCCGGGCTTGGTGCGCTGGTGGCGGATATCGGGGCCCTGTCGCTGGTGTTGCCGGAGGAGTGGATGGCTGGATGGCGTCAGCGGCGGCCATGGGGGCGGGGGCAGGCTGATCGTTAGCCAGATCCCGTCTCCGAACGACTAAAAGGGCTGGCGTTTGTGCTGTTTTCGAACTGGCGTTGCTTGCGACGTAGCCGGTTTCCGCACCGGCGGGCGTGTTCCTTTCTTTGCTTCGCCAAAGAAAGGAACCAAAGAAAGGCGACCCTGATACGCCGCCCCTTCGGGGTCCCCCCGAAATCCGACGGCCTGGCGGAGAAGCGTGCAAACTCGCTTCGCTCAGACAAGCACGCTTCTTTATCCGCCATGCCATCAGATTTCGGGGCGTCGTATACGGGAGCACGTCAAAACCGTATTGCTACCGCCAGAGCTTGAAACACAGTGGCGCTGATCGTCGATCGACCTGATGATCGGGTGACCCGATTCAATTTGTGGCTGATCATCACGGTAAGGTCCGATCGACCCGAGCCAGTGCCCCCAAGCGCCAATTAGCAGCTTCGAAAAACATTAAGAGTCAACGGTGCGCTGGGCATCGGTATAAGACACTTCATGGGGTTGGCTGATTAGGTAAGTGGCACACAACCAAGGGATCATCACTCGCGAACGTCGCACAGGATTAGCCCAGACATCCGAGTCTGGTTGCCTATCGAAGCGAGCGTTGGCCAAGTGGGTTTTGACTTTGGTTTCTTTGGTGACTTTCTTTTCCAAAAGAAAGTTACACACCCGCCGGGGTGTCTCCCGGCTTCACACCGACAACCATCAAACCCAACCAAACCACCCGCAAGCCGCAAAGCCGCAAAGCCGCAAAGCCGCAAAGCCGCAAAAACCAAATTAGCACAAAAACACATGTGCCCAATGACCATCCCATCAAAAACGATGCAACGACCGTCGTGATCTCCCGATCCCGGCGTTACCATAGCCCCCATCCGCACAACAGGGAGCAACAATGTTCTGGACAGCATGGGTCACGCTTGCCGCGCTCGCGGTTTATATCTGGATGATCGTGAACGTGGGAAGGGCCCGCCAGCGCTACCAGGTTCCAGCGCCGCAGACCGAGGGCCCCCAGGAGTTCATGAGCGTGATGCGGGTGCAGATGAATACCGTCGAGCAGCTGATCATTTTCCTGCCTGCACTGTGGTTATGCGCGTGGTTCCTGGGCGATCGTTACGCCGCCGCGGGTGGCGTGGTCTGGATCCTGGGACGGGTGATTTATGCGCGTGCGTATTACCGTAACCCGGCCGACCGCGAGCTCGGATTCGGATTGACAGCCGCAGCCAGCTTTGCGCTGATGGCCGGCGCCGTGGTGGGCTTGCTGACCCTGCCCTAGGTTTCCGCCGTATCCATCGCCGCCCCGCAATCCTTGCAAAAGCGGGCGCTCGTCTCTTGCCCTTCGCTCAGGCAGTGCTGGCATCGTCGCGTCGACGTCAGCACCCGGCCAAAGCGCTGTGCGGTCATTTCCGAACTGATGATGCCGGTCGGCACCGCCAGGATGCCCCAGCCGATCAGCATCATCACTGATGCAATCGCCCGGCCGAGATCGGTTTTTGGCACGACGTCGCCGAATCCCACCGTGGTGACCGCCGTGATCGACCAGTAAATCGCAGTCGGTATGCTGGTGAACCCGCTCGCTGGCCCTTCGACGATGTACATGATGGTCCCCATGATCAGCACGATCATCATCACCACCGACAGGAAAATCAGGATCTTGCGCCGGCTGGCCAGCAATGCCTGGCCCAGCAATCCGTATTCCTCGACGTATTCCGTCAGCCTGAGGATTCGGAAAACACGCAGCAGGCGCAGGATCCGGATGTCGAGCAACACCTCGGTTCCCGGCACCAGCAGCGCCAGATAGGTCGGCAGGATGGAAAGCATGTCGATGATGCCGAAGAAACTGAACGCGTAGCGCATCGGATTGCGCACGCACGCCAGGCGGGCCAGGTATTCCACCGAGAAGGCAATGGTGAACAGCCATTCCAGCACGTTGAGCGTCTTGCTGTGGCGCGAGGATATTGCCTGGACGCTGTCCAGCATGACCACCAGAACGCTGAGCAGTATCGCGCCGATCAGCACCAGGTCGAACATGCGCCCGGCCCGGGTATCGGATTCGAAGATGACGGCGTACATGGTGCGCCGCCAGCCGCGGTCCGGCTTGCCCAGGCGGGTGCGCGGGTCGGAGGCAGCGGGGGAGGGCTGGTTTTTTTCGGTCATCGGCTTGAAGGGGAGGCGTGCTTTGATTGGCAGAATACCACCGCCCTGACCCGTCGGCGCGGTCAGGCTCTGTCAGGCGATATCTAGCTCCAGAACACGGCCAGCCAGACGGTTGGCTCGTCCTGCGACGTGTATTCGACGCGGTGCCGGCAATGCGCCGGCAGTTCGACGTGATCGCCGGCAGCAAGCTGGCGCACGCCATCCTCGCCTTCGATCAGCAGTCCCGCTCGTCCCTGCAGCACGAGCACCCATTCATGCTCCGCCTGATCGTACCAGTGGCCCGGCGGCGACGCTTCGCCGTGCGACACGATGCGTTCGATGCGCACCCCCGGTCGCGCCAGCAATGTAGTGAATTGTTCACCGCCCCCCGCTGCGGGGCCGGGCAGCGAGAACAGGTTGCCGGTGTTCCGGGTTTGCATTCGTGCCTGGCGGTTCGGGTAACGGATCCGGACTCAGGCGTGCAGCGGCTTGTAGCGGATCCGCTTCGGCTTCGCGCCTTCCTCGCCCAGCCGCTTGCGCTTGTCCGCCTCGTATTCCTGGTAGTTGCCGTCGAAGAAGGTGGCCTGCGAATTACCTTCGAACGCCAGGATATGGGTGGCAATGCGGTCCAGGAACCAGCGGTCATGCGAGATCACCAGTACGCTGCCGGCAAACTCCAGCAGCGCATCTTCCAGCGAGCGCAGGGTTTCGACGTCGAGGTCGTTCGACGGTTCGTCCAGCAGCAGCACATTGCCGCCCATCAGCAGCGTCTTGGCCAGGTGCAGCCGGCCGCGTTCGCCGCCCGACAGGTTGCCGATGATCTTTTGCTGGTCACCGCCCTTGAAATTGAAGCGTCCCAGATAAGCGCGCGAAGGCATTTCGAAACGGCCCACGGTCAGTATGTCCGAGCCCTGCGACACGTCGTCGAACACGGTCTTCTTGTCGTTCAGGCTGTCGCGCGACTGGTCGACCAGTGACAGCCGGACGGTCGGGCCGACCGTGATTTCGCCGCTGTCGGGCTGTTCGCGGCCGGCCAGCATGCGGAACAAGGTGGATTTACCGGCGCCGTTGGGGCCGATGATGCCGACAATGGCGCCGGCCGGGATCTTGAAGGAAAGCTTGTCGATCAGCAGCCGGTCGCCATAGCCCTTGCTGACATCCTTGAATTCGATCACTTCATTACCGAGCCGCTCGGCGACCGGGATGAAGATTTCCTGGGTCTCGTTGCGCTTCTGGTATTCGTATTCCGACAGCTCGTTGAAGCGGGCCAGGCGCGCCTTGCTCTTGGCCTGGCGGCCCTTGGGATTCTGGCGCACCCACTCCAGTTCCTTCTTCAGCGCCTTCTGCCGCGCCGATTCGGTCGCCTCTTCCTGCTGCAGGCGGCCTTCCTTCTGTTCCAGCCAGGAACTGTAGTTGCCTTTCCATGGAATGCCGTGGCCACGGTCCAGCTCCAGGATCCATTCGGCCGCATTGTCGAGGAAGTAGCGGTCATGGGTGATGGCGACCACGGTACCCGGGAAGCGCTGCAGGAATTGTTCGAGCCAGTCTACCGATTCGGCGTCCAGGTGGTTGGTCGGCTCGTCCAGCAACAGCATGTCCGGTTTGGACAGCAGCAGCTGGCACAGCGCGACGCGGCGTTTCTCGCCACCGGACAGCACGCCGATCTTCGCCTCCCACGGCGGTAGCCGCAGCGCGTCGGCGGCCATCTCCAGTTCATGATCGAGATTGCCGCCGGAAGCGGTCGACATGATTGCTTCCAGCCGGGCTTGTTCGGCGGCCAGCGCGTCGAAGTCAGCGTCCGGCTCGGCATAGGCGGCATACACCGCATCTAGCTTGGCCTTGGCTTCGAAGGCTTCGCCCAGGCCGCTTTCCACCGCCTGGCGCACGGTCTGTTCCGGATCCATTTGCGGCTCCTGCGGCAGGTAGCCGATCTGGAGGCCCGGCATCGGGATTGCTTCGCCCTCGATGTCCTTGTCGATGCCGGCCATGATTTTCAGCAGCGTCGACTTGCCGGAGCCGTTCAGGCCCAGCACGCCGATCTTGGCGCCGGGGAAAAAGGACAGCGAAATATCTTTCAGGATCTGGCGCTTGGGCGGGACGATCTTGCCGACCCGGTTCATGGTGTAGACGTAATTGGCCATCGGGGAAATCCGGAGGATGAATGGAGGACAGGGCGGAAGGATAACTGATGCGGGCCGCACCGGGCTATATCGGTTTGGCGCTATTGTTTCCCGAATAAGAAAGGCGGGCGGCACTTGCTGCGCCGCCCGCCCCGGTTACAGCGTTCGTCGTTTTATTTTTTCTTGTCGGCGGCTGGCGCCTTGGCGGCCGCCGCTTTATCGCCAGCGGCACCCTGCTTGGCGATCACCTTCTCCTTGATCCCGTCATAGACCTTCTGCGTCACGATTTTCTTGGATACCAGTTCATCCTTGCGCGCATAGGGACGACCGGCCACGATCGCTTTGGCCCGTGCTTCGCCAATCTGCGGCAGGGTTGCCAGGTCCTTCTCGGAAGCAGTGTTCAGGTCCAGCAGGGCGCTCGCTGCACCCTTGTCGGCGGCGGCATCGCTCTTGCTGCTGGCCTTGGCGCTGGCTGCTGCCTTGTCGGCACCGCCGGCTTTAGGTTCTTCTTTGGCGGCAAACGCACCAGTGCTGAGGAAAGTCAGGCTGGCTGCCAACAGCATCGCTTTGATGACACGGTTCATGGGGGCTCCTGTAAGGTTTTAGCGATCAAAAGTGCGATTATCGAATCGCGCTCAAAAGTGTATCAGCAGGAGTCCGGCAATTCGTTCGTTTGAGGGCTTCCAGTAAGAAAAAAGCCAGCACTGGAAACACCAGTGCTGGCTTCTGCAGCCAGGCCAGGGGAGGGGCTTGGCCGCAGCGAAGACGACGATCAATCAGGCGGCGACCGACTGCGCCTCTTCCTCGGGCGCCGAGGTGCGGATCAGGTAGTCGAAGGCTGCCAATGCACCGCGCGAACCTTCGCCCATCGCAATGATGATCTGCTTGAACGGCGTGGTGGTCGCATCGCCCGCTGCAAACACGCCCGCCACCGAGGTGCGGCCATGCGAGTCGACTTCGATCTCGCCCCGCGGCGACAGTTCGACTACCCCTTTCAGGAAGTCGGTATTGGGCAGCAGCCCGATCTGGACGAAGATGCCTTCCAGTTCCACCAGCTTCGACTCGCCGTTCCTGCGGTCGGTGTAGCGGATGCCCTTGACGCGGCTGCCATCGCCGGTCACTTCCGTGGTCTGCGCCTGGGTGATCACGGTCACGTTGGGCAGGCTCAGCAATTTGCGTTGCAGCACTGCATCGGCGCGCAACTGGCTGTCAAATTCGAGCAACGTCACATGGGCGACGATGCCGGCCAGGTCGATCGCGGCTTCCACCCCCGAGTTGCCGCCGCCGATCACGGCCACGCGCTTGCCCTTGAACAGTGGACCGTCGCAGTGCGGGCAGTAGGTCACGCCCTTGTTGCGGTATTCGTTTTCACCCGGCACGTTCAGGTTGCGCCAGCGGGCGCCGGTCGCGAGGATGACCGACTTCGCCTTCAGGCTGGCGCCGCTTGCCAGTTGCACTTCGATCAGCTTGCCCGGCACCAGGCCGGTCGCGCGCTGGTTGTTCATGACGTCGACTTCATAGGACTTGACGTGCTGTTCCAGCGCCGTCACCAGCTTGGGTCCTTCGGTTTCCTTGACCGAGATGAAGTTCTCGATCGACATCGTGTCCAGCACCTGGCCGCCGAAGCGCTCGGCGACCACGCCGGTGCGTATGCCTTTGCGGGCCGAGTAGATGGCGGCCGCCGCACCGGCCGGACCGCCGCCGACGATCAGCATGTCGAACACATCTTTCTGCGCGATCTTCGCGGCTTCCCGCTCGGCAGCGCCGGAGTCGAGCCTGGCGACGATTTCTTCCAGCGTCATGCGGCCCTGGCCGAACACTTCGCCGTTCAGGAATACGGTAGGCACGGCCATGATCTGGCGCTCGTTGACTTCGTCCTGGAACAGCGCGCCGTCTATCATCACGTGACGCACGTTCGGATTGAGTACCGCCATCAGGTTCAGTGCCTGGACCACGTCCGGGCAGTTCTGGCAGGACAGCGAAATATAGGTTTCGAAGCGGAATTCGCCCTGCAGGCCGCGGATCTGTTCGATCACTGCCTCATCTGCCTTGGGCGGGTAGCCGCCAACCTGCAGCAGCGCCAGCACCAGCGAAGTAAATTCGTGACCCATCGGTATGCCGGCAAAACGCACGCCCATGTCGGCGCCCTTGCGGTTCAGCGCGAAAGACGGCTTGCGCTCCCGGTCGTCGCGCTTCTCGATCAGCGAGATCTTGTCCGACAGTTCAGCGATTTCTTTCAGGAGTGCCTGCATTTCAGCCGACGAAGCGCTGTCGTCCAGCGAGGCGATGATGTCGATCGGCTGGGTAAGCTTCTCGAGGTAGGCTTTCAGTTGGCTTTTCAGGTTTGCGTCCAGCATGGCTTTTCCGATCCGGTAAATGGTGAACAGACCCGGGTGAACAGGGCTTCTTCAGGGTGAGTGCCGCCCCCCGGCCAGCTTTTGGCTGCCAGTTCATCTGATGATTTGGGGGATTGCGCCGCCCGGCAAGCCGGGCGGCTGGCAACGCTGCGCGCGGCGCAGCGCAGGGTCGATCTTTAGATCTTGCCGACCAGGTCGAGCGAAGGAGCCAGAGTTTGCGCGCCCGGGGTCCATTTGGCGGGGCAGACTTCGCCCGGATGGCTGGCGACGTACTGGGCAGCCTGAACCTTGCGCAGCAGTTCCTTGGCGTCACGGCCGATGCCGTTGTCGTGGATTTCGCACAGCTTGATCTGGCCTTCAGGATTGATCACGAAGGTGCCGCGCAGTGCCAGGCCTTCTTCTTCGATCATGACGTCGAAGTTACGGGTGATGGCGCCGGTCGGATCGCCGATCATCGGGTAGGTGATCTTCTTGATCGTGTCCGATGTATCGTGCCATGCCTTGTGGGTGAAATGGGTGTCGGTCGACACGCCGTAGATTTCCACGCCCATCGACTTGAAGGTGTCGTAGTGGTCAGCCAGGTCGCCCAGTTCGGTCGGGCAGACGAAGGTGAAGTCGGCCGGGTAGAAGAACACGACCGACCACTTGCCTTTCAGGTCGGCATCCGAAACCGGAACGAATTTGCCGTTGTGGAAAGCGGTTGCCTTGAAGGGTTTGACTTGGGTGTTGATGAGGGACATCTTTGTGACTCCATTGTTGAACGAACAGATGCAATGATAGAGGTTCTCTATTCATTTTGGAATTCGATAGTTTAAATCGGTCCGATAGCCACTGCCTTATTGGCTTCTTTCCAGGTGCGTGCTCAGGCGCGCCGGAACAGGACCCGCCGATTGGATTCGAACGCCGCAGGAATTGATAGTTCACCCATCATTTGTCCACTGCCGCTGCGGGCCGGTTCCACCACGCCCGCCAGGCGCTTTCCAGCGAGTACAGTGCCAGCGCTGTCCAGATCAGCATGAAGCCGACCAGCCGGTCGTTACCGAATGGTTCCCGAAACAACAGGACGCCGACCGCCAGTTGCAGCGACGGCCCGATGTATTGCATCAGGCCCAGCACCGACAGCGGGATGCGGCGTGCGCCGGCCGCGAACATCAGCAGCGGGATGGCGGTGAGCGGGCCGGATACGGCAACCATCATTTGCATGGCGGGAGTCAGGCCAGCGACAGCGATATGGCCTTGTGCGCCCTGCCACGCCAGATAGAGCAGGCAGACCGGTGCCAGCACCATCGATTCCAGCGCCAGGCCTTCCAGCGGCCCCAATGATGCGGTCTTGCGCAGCAGGCCGTAGAACGCGAAGGTCAGCGCCAGCGTCAGTCCGATCCATGGAAAACTTCCGCTATGCCAGGTAAGCCACGCCACGCCGCTGCAAGCAAGCGCGATGGCGGCCCACTGGCCCGGCCGCATGCGTTCCTTCAGCAGCAGGAAGCCGATCAGGACGTTGATCAGCGGATTGATGAAGTAACCGAGGCTGGAGTCGATTACCCGGTCGTGTTGAACGGCCCAGATGTAGACAGACCAGTTCAGGGCCAGCAGGCCGCCGGACAATGCAAAACCGGCGATGACGCGCGGCTGGCTGCGCAACGCATTGAGCCAGTCCCACTGGCGGCGGACGGCGAGGATCAGGGCAATGAATACCAGTGACCACAGCACCCGGTGTGCAATCATCTCGACCGCCGGCACTGCTGCAAGGATCTTGAAATAAATGGGGAACAGCCCCCACATGGAAAATGCCAATGCGGCAAACAAGATGCCTGTGCCCATGAAACGGTTCACGCGAGAGTGGTTGCCAGGCAAGCATTATGAGGGCAATCAGGCGGTTGCTGCCGGCCAGGGGCTGGCCGGCCTGCTTGATGTCCATACGGGAAAGGATAGTGATGAACAATGCCAGGCATGTAGTCTGCCCGCACTGCAGTGCAGTCAATCGGGTACCGGGAGAGCGGCTGGCGGAACAGCCGGTTTGCGGAAAATGCGCGCAAGCGCTGTTTTCAGGACAGCCGGTGGAGCTGGACCAGGCCGGGTTCGAGCGCCATCTGGCGCGCAATGACCTGCCCCTGCTGGTGGATTTCTGGGCGCCGTGGTGCGGTCCGTGCCGGACCATGGCGCCGGCCTATGCCCAGGCGGCGACGCAGCTGGAACCTGCCGTCCGGGTAGCCAAGGTCGACACCGAACAAGCCCAGGCACTGGCGGCCCGCATGGGAATACGCAGCATTCCGACCCTGGCCTTGTTTGTCGGCGGCCGGGAGGTTGCGCGGCAGGCCGGCGCGATGGACAGCCGCAGCATTGTGGCCTGGGCCCGGTCGCATCTGGGCGCTTGAGACTGCACTATTGCTGCGCTTTTTCTGCGGTTCAGCGGCCGGTCTGGTGCCCGGGATGGTCCGCTTGGGTGGTGCCAAGCGTCAGTGACCCCGCTGCGAGGAATCCGGGCAGCTCGGCCGCCGGCATCGGCCGGGCGAAAAGGAATCCCTGACCCTCGTCGCAGCCGAGCGCGCGCAAGGCTTCCAGCGTGGCCTGGTTCTCCACCCCTTCCGCCACGGTGAACAGGCGCAGGCTGCGCGCCATCTCCACGATGGCGCGGACGATTGCGGCATCGTCAGGATCGGAGGTCAGGTCGGCGACGAAGGAGCGGTCTATCTTCAGGCGACTGACGGCGAAACGCTTCAGGTAGGACAGGCTCGAATAGCCGGTGCCGAAATCGTCAATCGCCAGCCGTACGCCGAGCTGGCGCAAGGCGCGCGCCGCCTCCAGCACATGATCGCTGTCGTGCATCAGCACCGATTCCGTCATTTCCAGTTCAAGCAGGCTCGGCGACAGGCCCGAGGCGCGCAGCGCATCGGCGACTGATCTTTCCAGTTGCCGGCTACGGAACTGTGCCGCCGACACGTTGACCGCGATAGTCATGGGCGGCAGTCCCTTGTCTTGCCATTGCATCGCCTGGCGACAGGCTTCGGCCAGCACCCAGTCTCCGATTTCGGTGATCAGGCCGGTGTCCTCGGCGACCCGGATGAAGCGGTCCGGCGTGACCAGCCCGAGTTGCGGATGGCGCCATCGCAGCAGGGCTTCGACGCCGGTCACCTGGCCGCTGGCCAGCGCCACCTGCGGCTGGTAATACAGTTCGAACTGACCTTGGTCTATCGCTTCGCGCAGCCATCCGAACATTTGCATGCGTTCCTGCTCGCGCGCATCCATATCCTGGTCGAAGAAGCGCCAGATGTTGCGTCCGCCATGCCTGGCGCGATACATGGCGGTGTCGGCATTGCGCTTGAGTGTCTCGAAATCCCGGCCGTCTCGCGGCGACAGCGAGACGCCGATCGAAACCGAGAGCGGGATTTCATGGCGCCCGGCATGGTACGGCGGGAGCATGCGTGCGACCAGTTCGCGCAGCACCGGCAATACGTCCGCTTCGTCTTTGGCGTCGCGCAACATCATCAGGAACGAGTCGCCGGCAATCCGGCTGACTACGCAGCGCTCGCCGCAGACCTCGACCAGGCGTTGCGCAACCTGCGTCAGGAGGTCGTCCCCGACCGCCAGGCCGAGCGAGTCGTTGATCGACTGGAAGTGGTCCATGTCCAGCGAAATCAGGGCCAGCCGTCCGTGGCCGCCGCGGCTGGCAAGCGCTTGCTGGACGAATTCCTCCATCAGCAGCCGGTTCGGCAGGTCGGTCAGCGGATCGTGATAGACGCGGTGGCGGATCTCGGCTTCCGCCTGCTTGCGCTCGGCGATCTCTTCCCGCAGCAGGTTGTACGGTTCGCGCACGCTTACCAGGAACACGGCACGGTATATGAACAGGAAGGCCAGGATCTTGTAGCTGTGTCCGAGCAAGCTGAACACTTCGTTGACGTTGACGTACAGCGTAAAGCTCAACTCGGCCAGTATCGTGATGGCGGTAGCCGTGAACAGGCCGCTCGGATCATACGAATTGGTGGCGGATCCGCGCTGGCGGTAGAACAGCACGGCGGGGACTAGCAGCAGGGCGATGATGCCATACTCGGCCATGACCTTGAACCTGGTCAGCCCCTGTCCTTCGATGAAGGTACGCGGCCAGAGATCCGGATGAGCCATTCCGAAATACCAGATCAGGCCGGCCAGTCCGATGCTGGCAGCGAGCAGCAGCATGCGGCCGCGCACGGTCGGCACCGGCTTCCACTCGCGCACCGAAACGGCGATCAGCGTCAGCGCCCCGAGATAGCGCGCGCACAGCCAGAAATTGATCGATTTCCCGGGCGACGCTGGCGTGACGAAATCCGGCATACCTTTGTAGGAAAGAAGATGTGCGCTGTCGAGCAGCGCCACGCATAGCAGGCCGCAGCCGAGGATCAGGATATTCGCCGGGCGGGCAGGATCGTAGGCGTGCCAGGCCACCCCGAATGCCAGCATCGCGACGATCACCGAGAACATCTCGAACAGCGTATGGACGCCAACCGGCATCACGCTGGTGCTGAACTTGAGGAATTGCAGTTGCGGCGCCAGCCAGACCGCCAGGAACAGCGCGGCCAGCAAATAGATCAGGCTCCACGCAACGGGCACGCGCCGGGCAGACGACATGGCTGCGCCGCCGAAAGCGCTTCCGGCTCGCTGCCTTGTTTTCATTCGGCTACCCGATTCAAGCTGCATGACTGCTCCCAGGCGGGGCCGTGGATTGCCACCTCGATCTCCACGTCGATGGCGAGCATAGCATGGGTGACAACTGGCATGCGACGGGGGTAAATGGCGGTTTGCGTCCGGTTTGCGTCCGTTCTGGGTCCGGCGCCACGCCCGTGGTCCGGGCCATTCTTCGGCATTGACCGGGTTGGCGAGGTTGAACTTCCGTTAAGATACGCGTCTCGCGCAACAAAACCATCAGGTGCTTTTTGTCCTTGCCCAACCAGAAGAGCAGCCTCGCCACCATGACCATCGCCGCCATCGGCGTTGTATATGGCGACATCGGCACCAGTCCGCTGTACACGATGAAGGAGGTGTTCGCCCCGGCTCATGGCATTGCCCTGAACGAGGCAAACATCCTCGGCGTGGTCTCGCTGATCTTCTGGGGACTGGTGCTGGTGATTTCCCTGAAATACGTGACCCTGGTGCTGCGGGCGGACAACCGCGGCGAGGGCGGCATCATGGCGCTGACCGCGTTGGCGATGACATCCGTGGCCAAGTCAGGCTGGCATTACCCGGTCATGCTGCTTGGCATGGTGGGCGCCGGGCTGTTCTTCGGCGATGGCGTCATCACGCCAGCCATTTCAGTGCTGTCGGCGATCGAGGGACTGGAAGTAGCGACGCCCGCACTGAAACCCTATGTGGTGCCGACTACCCTTGCGGTGCTGGTGGCGCTTTATATGCTCCAGAGCAAGGGCACCAGCGGCATCGGCAAATTTTTCGGTCCGATCGTGCTGGTGTGGTTTGCCACATTGTCGGTGATGGGGGTGACCAATATCGTGCAAAACCCGGTCATCCTGCGTGCGCTGAACCCGCTGCATGCGCTGGGTTTCATGCTGCACAACGGCTGGTTTGCATTTGTCGCCCTGGGCGCGGTGGTGCTGTCGATGACAGGTGCCGAGGCCTTGTATGCCGACATGGGCCATTTCGGCAAGCGGCCGGTCCGCTTCGCCTGGTTTACGATCGTGTTTCCAGCCCTGACCCTGAGCTACTTCGGGCAGGGCGCGCTGCTGCTGGCAAATCCGGCCGCGGTGGTCAATCCCTTCTTCAACCAGCTCGGCGCATGGAGCATCTACCCGCTGGTGGTGCTGTCCACCGCCGCCGCCGTGATTGCGTCGCAGGCGACGATATCCGGCGCGTTTTCGGTCACGCACCAGGCGATTTCCCTCGGATTCCTGCCGCGCATGCGCGTCATCTACACCTCCGACCGGGAAATGGGCCAGATTTACATCCCGCTGGTCAACTGGGTGCAGCTGGCGGCGGTGGTGGTGGCGGTGGTCGGATTCGGTTCCTCATCCAACCTGGCCTCGGCCTATGGCATCGCTGCCACGGCGACGATGCTGACCACCACCATCCTCACGTTTTTCGTGATCCGCTACAAATGGCATCTCAACCTGGCGCTGGCTTTTGGCGCCACCGCTTTCTTCCTGCTGATCGACATTATGCTGTTTTCGTCGACGGCACTGAAGCTGGTGCATGGCGGCTGGTTTCCGCTGGTCATCTCGGCGCTGATGGTCACCATCATGCTGACCTGGAGGGATGGCCGGGAGCTGGTTTTCGGCAATCTGAAAAAACATGCCATCCCGCTGCAGGACTTCCTGCAATCGCTGTTCATCAGCCCGCCGATCCGGGTCGAGGGCACCGGCCTGTTCTTTCGTGCCGAGGGCGATGGCGTACCGCATGCGATGCTGCACAATCTGCTGCACAACAAGACCCTGCATGAACGCATCGTGTTCCTGACCGTGTTCAACGGCGATATTCCCAGCGTGCCAGTGTCGGAGCGGGTCAAGGTGCACGCGCTCGGGCACGAGTGTTACCAGGTCAACGTGTATTACGGATTCAAGGACGAGCGCGACATTCCCCAGGCCCTGGAGTTGTGCAAGGACTACGGGCTGGAATTCAACATGATGGAAACCTCGTTCTTCATCGCGCGCCAGACTGTGGTCTCGACCACGCAGGGCGGCATGGCGCATTGGCGCGAGCAGATGTTCGCCACCATGTCGCGCAATGCGCGCGACGCGGCGGATTATTACAAGGTGCCGACCAATCGTGTGATCGAGCTGGGGACGCAGATCGAGATCTAGCAGGCTGGCGAGAAACTACTGCGCGGACCGATCCCGGAGCCTCCGGTGCTCATCGTACCTGCGTACGATTCCGCTCCTCAGCCCCAATCTCGGCCCGCTCGCTACGTTTCTCGCCAGCCTGCCAGGGCGGGTTGACAGCCGTCACCGGCGTGTTCTACATGCTCCGCCGGTACTGGCCGCCGACCTCGAACAAGGCCTCGGTGATCTGCCCCAGCGAGCATACCCGCACCGCATCCATCAGGCAGGAAAACACGTTGTCGTCATGAATTGCCGCCTGCTGCAGCCGTTGCAGCATGGCCGGCGCTTCGCCAGCGTGGCGCTGCTGGAAGCTGGCCAGCCGTTGCAGTTGCGACTGCTTCTCTTCCTCTGTCGAGCGCGCCAGTTGCAGCGTCGCCGGCATCGGATTGCCCTTCGGATTGCGGAAGGTATTCACGCCGATGACCGGCATGCTGCCATCATGCTTCTTGTGCTCGTACAGCAGCGATTCTTCCTGGATGCGGCTGCGCTGGTAGCCGGTTTCCATCGCGCCCAGCACGCCGCCGCGCTCGGCAATCCGTTCGAATTCCTGCAGCACGGCTTCTTCCACCAGCTCGGTCAGTTCGTCGATGATGAACGCGCCCTGATTCGGGTTTTCATTCTTCGCGAGGCCCCATTCGCGGTTGATGATCAGCTGGATCGCGAGCGCGCGCCGGACCGATTCATCGCTCGGCGTCGTGATCGCCTCGTCATAAGCGTTGGTATGCAGTGAATTGCAGTTGTCGTAGATCGCGATCAGCGCCTGCAGGGTGGTGCGGATGTCGTTGAAATCGACCTCCTGCGCATGCAGCGAACGGCCCGATGTCTGGATGTGGTACTTCAGCTTTTGCGAGCGCTCGTTGGCGCCGTACTTTTCACGCATTGCCACCGCCCAGATCCGCCGCGCCACCCGGCCCATGACCGTGTATTCCGGATCCATTCCATTGGAAAAGAAGAACGACAGGTTGGGCGCGAAATCGTCGATCTGCATGCCGCGCGCGAGGTAGGCCTCGACCAGGGTGAAGCCATTGGACAGCGTGAAGGCAAGTTGCGAAACCGGATTGGCACCGGCTTCGGCGATGTGATATCCGGAGATCGACACGGAATAGAAATTACGCACCTGGTGGTGGACGAAATACTCCTGTATGTCGCCCATCACCTTCAACGAAAACTCGGTCGAGAAGATGCAGGTGTTCTGGCCCTGGTCTTCCTTCAGGATATCGGCCTGTACCGTGCCACGCACGTTCTCCAGCACCCAGGCGCGGATCTTTCCCGCTTCGTCGTCGGTCGGCTCGCGATGGTTGTCGGTCCTGAATTTTTCCAGCTGCTGGTCGATTGCGGTGTTCATGAACATGGCCAGGATCGTCGGCGCCGGGCCGTTGATGGTCATCGACACCGAGGTTTCCGGATGGCACAGGTCGAAGCCGTCGTACAGCACCTTCATGTCGTCCAGCGTGGCGATCGACACGCCGGAGTTGCCGACCTTGCCGTAGATGTCCGGCCGCGGCGCCGGATCGGCGCCGTACAGCGTGACCGAGTCGAAAGCAGTGGAGAGCCGCTTGCCAGGCATGCCCTCTGACACCAGCTTGAAGCGGCGGTTGGTGCGGAACGGGTCGCCTTCGCCGGCGAACATCCGGGTCGGATCTTCGTTCTCGCGCTTGAATGCGAACACGCCGGCGGTGTAGGGGAAGGATCCCGGCACGTTCTCCAGCATCAGGAAACGCAGTATCTCGCCCTGGTCGGCGTAACGCGGCAGCGCCACCTTGCGGATGGTGTTCCCCGAGAGCGTGGTCCACGTCAGGCGGGTACGGATCTCGCGGTCGCGGATCTTGACCACGTACTCGTCGCCGGCATACGCGGCCTGCATGTCGGGCCACATGTTAAGCAGCTTGCGGGCGGCAGGCAGCATTTGCGCTTCCTTTTCCGCTGCCAGTTCACGCAGTGCCGCGGCCACTTCGGCAGCCATCTGCTTCTCGCCCAGCATGCGGCCGGATTCGCTCAGCTGCTGCCGCTCCCTGGCGAGTCGTACCTGCTGCTCGACCTGGCGGTGGTAGCCGCGCACGGTGTCAGCAATTTCGGCCAGGTAGCGGCTGCGGGCCGGCGGCACGATCGCATTGCGGCCGGACGAGAAGCGCACGCCTGCGGGGGCCAGCTTGCCGGCCTGCAGCGGCAGCCCCAGCTCTGCCAGACGTTGGGCGATCGCCTGGTACAACGCTGTGACGCCATCGTCATTGAAGCGCGAAGCCTGGGTGCCGAACACCGGAATCTGCTCTGGCGTGCGGGTCCACCATTCCCGGTTGCGCTGCACCTGCTTGGCGACGTCGCGCAGCGCGTCTTGCGCTCCCTTGCGGTCGAACTTGTTGATGGCGACGAAGTCGGCAAAGTCGAGCATGTCGATTTTTTCAAGCTGCGAGGCGGCGCCGAACTCCGGCGTCATCACATACATGGGCACGTCCACGTGCGGCACGATGGCGGCGTCGCCTTGTCCGATTCCCGAGGTTTCCACGATGATCAGGTCGAAGCCCGCGGCGCGGCAGGCGGCGATCGCATCCGGCAACGCCCGGGAAATCTCGCTGCCTCCCTCGCGCGTGGCCAGCGAGCGCATGTACACCCGCGTCTGGCCTTGCCAGGGGCTGATGGCATTCATGCGGATACGGTCGCCCAGCAGTGCGCCGCCCGATTTGCGCCGCGATGGATCGATCGACAACACAGCGATATGCAGCCGGTCGTCCTGATCCAGCCGCAGACGGCGAATCAGTTCATCGGTGAGCGAGGATTTGCCGGCGCCCCCGGTGCCGGTAATGCCCAGCACCGGCGCCTTGTTGCCAGCGGCAGCCTGGCGCAGTTCATCCAGCAGTGCAGGGGCCACCTTTCCATTTTCCAGCGCGGTAATCAATTGCGCCAGCGGCCGATGACGGGCGGGCAGGTCGCCCTGGCGCAGCGGCGCCAGCGAGGCCGGCGCGTGGATGGAAAGGTCGGTGTCGCAGGCATGGATCATCGACCGGATCATGCCGTCCAGGCCCAGGCGTTGCCCGTCTTCCGGGCTGAAAATGCGCGCCACCCCGTAGGCATGCAGCTCGGCGATCTCGTCCGGCACGATCACGCCGCCGCCGCCGCCGAACACCTTGATGTTTTCGCCGCCCCGTTCGCGCAGCAGGTCGAGCATGTACTTGAAATACTCGACATGCCCGCCCTGGTAGCTGGAAATGGCGATGCCCTGCACATCCTCCTGCAGCGCCGCGGTGACGATTTCGTCGACCGACCGGTTGTGCCCCAGGTGGATCACTTCGGCGCCCTGGGACATCAGGATCCTGCGCATGATATTGATTGCCGCGTCGTGGCCATCGAACAGCGAGGCCGCAGTGACAAAGCGAACCTTGTTGACGGGCTTGTAGCTGGCGAGATTGGGCGCAATGGACAGGTCGGTCATCAGGGTCTCCGGCTTTTACGTTTACTTGACGTTTACGTTAACGTCATTTTTGGCCAGTATAGCGCGCCAATTCCTGCAGGGCGCCTGTCGAGCAGGGAAGCTTGGCCTTGTCATCGAATTTTCCGTAGAGAAAGCCTGGACGTGATAAAGCTCGTGCCGGCTTCCCGCGCCTTTTGCCTCACATCAAAACTGTCAGACCGCCGGTAGCTACATTGTGAAGACCGCCCGAACAGCCAGTCCGGCAGTCGATCAACAGCAGGAGAGCGCACCGGTGATGCAAGAAAAACAAGAAGGCAAGCGTTGCATATTGACGGTCGACGACGATCGCGTCCTGCTGGCCCGGCTCAATGCCGGCATGCGCCGGGCCGGTTACGAAGTGCTGCAGGCGACCACAGCCGAGAAAGCCCTTGAACTGGTGGCGCGGCGGACGCCGGACCTGGCCTTGCTCGACGTCTCCATGCCTGGCATGTCGGGGCTGGAACTGGCGCGTCGCCTGCGCAAGGAAACCAGTGTGCCTTTCATGTTCCTGTCCTCGCACGTGCAGCACGATATCGTGCGCCAGGCCGCCGAGCATGGTGCGATCGGTTACCTGGTCAAGCCGGTCGATGCCAAGCAATTGGTGCCGGCGGTCGAGGCGGCCCTGATGCGGGCACAGGAAATTCGCCATTTGCGTACCATCGGCGCCGAACTGGCGGTGGCATTGGCCACCGGCCGCAAGGTGAGCGAACTGATGCGGATGCAGCTTGAGCAGCTGGTCGAGAACCACAGCGCCGAGCTGGCGAAGCTGAACCAGCAGCTCGATCTGGCTCAACAGCACGTGCTCGAGTCCGAAGCGCAGGCGCGTGAACTGTCGCGGCTGGCGAATGAAGATCCGCTGACCAGCCTGCCGAACCGGCATTGGCTGATGAACTACCTGCCGTGCGCATTGCAGCGCGCACGGGCCAGCAACCGGATGCTGGCGGTCATGTATCTCGACCTCGACGGATTCAAGGCAGTCAACGACACCCTCGGCCATCTTGCCGGCGACGAACTGCTGCGTGCCGCGGCATTGCGGATGAAATCCGCCCTGAAACCGAGCGACAGCATCGCCCGCCATGGCGGTGATGAATTCGTGCTCATCATCGAACAGATGAATTCCGAATCGGATGCCGCGCACGTCGCCCAACGCATCCTGGAGGTATTACGCCAGCCGTTCGAGTTGACCAACGGACGGAACATGGTGGCGGCGTCGATCGGCGTCAGCCTGTATCCGCGCGATGGTGACAATCCGGAGGTCTTGCTCGCACGGGCCGATACGGCGATGTATCGCGCCAAGACATCGGGACGGGGCTTGTACCGGTTTCATGAGCCGATCGCGGAGGAACCAGGTGGCTGGCAGCGGGTCCGGTCTGTCAGGACGGAGCCGCGGCCTGGTTCGTGAAGGAGCTTGTTGGGCCGCTGGGATATGAACAGGCAGGCGGACAGACAGGCAGACGGCGGCGACGAGCCCGTCCGTAACGGTCAATACGGCGAGCCATCCTTGTGGGCGAATGCCCAGCCTCCGTCGGCCAGCTTCAGCGCCTGGATGTCGTCATCCGGATAGCTGCCTTGGTCCCCGATGGTCCGATCACCCACTTCCAGGTAGACGACGGCGCCAGCCGACCTGTTTTCGAGGCAATGTGCGTTGCCGTTACCTGCAGCGAAACCGGCGCACATGCCGGGCGCCAGCAACTCGGGGCCGTGATCGGTCACCAGCGTGGGCGTGCCCTCCAGCACATAGATGAATTCATCCTGTTTGCTGTGGCTGTGCCGAAGCGAGGACACCGCGCCCGGTTCGAGCCGGGTCAGGTTGACGCCGAAATTCTTCAACCCGAACAGGTCGCCGAGTACGCGCTTTTCGCGGCCGCTCATGCGTTCTGCGAACGGCGATGGATAGTTGGACGGTGTCTTCCGAGCCGGTGCCTCGGCGGCACTGATGGCCCTGATGGTAGCGGTGGTAGCGGTGGCATCGGCGGGGTGCTTGCCTTCACTCATTCCTGATTTCCTTGGGGCGAATCTGGTTTGTCCGGGATCGATCAAAATCCGGTTTGAGCAATTTTATAGCCGTTCTGACCTTGGCCATTCGTGGCGTCAGGTAATTTTCCCAGGAAGTCGCTGGTCGCTGATCCTCACCATGCTTGCCGGCGATGGGTGCAGAATGCAATGCATTGCAGCGCAAAGCCCGCGAACCATCATCACCCCTTGAAGCCTTCCGCGAAGTCGACCAACGGCCCGAATCAGGCCCTTGCAGCAGCCAATTGCTGCAAGATGTCGGGTCCACGGGGCACGATGCCTGTCGGGTTGATGTGCCGATGCGAGTAGTAGTAATGAAACCGGATCTGATCCAGGTCGACGGTCGCAGCCACCCCGGGCAAGCGATGGATTGTGGCCATGAACCGGAGCATGGACGGATATTGGGAGATCAGCTTCCGATTGCACTTGAAATGCGTGTGGTACACGGCGTCGAATCGGATCAGGCTGGTGAACAGCCGTACGTCCGCCTCAGTCAGGACATCGCCGCACAGGAAGGCCTGCTTCGACAGGATGCCCTCGACCCTGTCCAGGGCGTCAAAAAGTTCGTTGACGGCCTGTTCGTGCGCCCCTTGGCTTTTGGCAAAGCCGCTGCGGTAAACGCCGTTGTTGATGCTTTTGTAAACCCAGGCATTGGTGTCGTCGATGACGGCTCGCAATTGTTCCGGGTAGAGATCCAGTTCCGGCCGGGTGGAAAACGCCTGGAATTCGGCGTTCAGCATCCGGATGATTTCAGCAGACTCGTTGTTGACGATGGTGCCGAGCTTTTTGTCCCACAGGACGGGAACGGTGATGATGCCCGTGTAGTCAGGCGACGCCTGACGGTAGACTTGCTGCAGATGGCTGCGCATGCCGAGGCTGTCACCCGTCGAGCCCGGAAAATCCGTCGCGAAAGACCATCCGCTATCCGTCAGATGGGGATGCACTACATCGACGCTGATCACATCCTGCAGACCCTTGAGCGCCCGCACAATCAGTGTGCGGTGGGCCCAAGGGCAGGCAAGGGATACATACAGGTGATAGCGCCCGGATTCTGCGGCATGCTTCGACGTTGCGTCCCGCGAAACACTGCCATGGAAGTGCGTTGGAGTGCGCACAAAGGCGCCGTCATCGCTGACTTCCTTGGTCCATGTATTTCCGTTGCTTGGTGCGGTGTCCATTGCTTCTTGTTCCTGATAGGGAAAGTTCAAGCGTCGGGGTCGAAAACCAACACCTCGGACTCCCTGCTGTTGGCTACGCTACGGTGATCTCCTTGTCGACATCAATGATGTCTTTCAGAAGAGGATTGGTTGATCAGCCAGCTTTCGGCAAGTTCGACGCCAAAAAAGCTGGTTCAGCGTTTGGCCAAGCCAGCCTCCCTCACTCCACCGTCACCGACTTCGCCAGGTTCCGCGGCTTGTCCACGTCCGTCCCGCGCGCCAGCGCCGTGTGATAGGCCAGCAATTGCAGCGGGACCACGTGCAGGATGGGCGACAGCAGCCCGTAGTGCTCGGGCATGCGGATCACATGCACGCCTTCGCTGGAACTGATGTGGGAATCGCCGTCTGCAAACACATACAGCTGGCCGCCGCGGGCCCGCACTTCCTGCATGTTGGACTTCAGCTTCTCGATCAGCGCATCGTTCGGCGCTACCGTGACCACTGGCATTTCGGCCGTCACCAGCGCCAGCGGGCCGTGCTTCAGCTCGCCGGCCGGATAGGCCTCGGCGTGGATGTAGGAAATCTCTTTCAGTTTCAGCGCGCCTTCCAGCGCGATCGGGTAATGCAGGCCACGTCCGAGGAACAGGGCGTTTTCCTTGCGGGCGAATGCTTCCGCCCATGCGATCACCTGGGGCTCCAGCGCCAGCACGCTTTGCAGTGCGGTCGGCAAATGGCGCAGGTTTCGCAGTTGCTGCTGTTCTTCTTCAGCTGACAGCCGGCCGCGCATTTTTGCCAGCGTCAGCGTGAGCAGGAACAGTGCGGTCAGCTGGGTGGTAAAGGCCTTGGTCGAGGCCACGCCGATTTCAGCGCCGGCGCGGGTCAGGTAGGCCAGCTCGGTCTCGCGCACCATCGCCGAGGTGGCGACGTTGCAGATGGCGATTGAATGCTTGTGGCCAAGTTCCTTCGCATACTTCAGCGCTGCCAGCGTGTCCGCTGTCTCGCCGGATTGCGAGATGACGACGATCAGCGCGTTCGGATTCACTGCCGGCGTGCGGTAGCGATACTCGCTGGCGATTTCCACGCTGGTCGGCAGGCCGGCCACGCTTTCCAGCCAATATTTCGCGGTCATGCCCGAGTAATAGCTGGTGCCGCAAGCCAGGATCTGCACGGCGTCGATCTGGCCGAACACTTCCTCTGCGCGCTGCCCGAACAGGTCCGGAACGAAGCCCTGCACGCCTTCCAGCGTATCGGTGATCGCGCGCGGTTGCTCGAAGATTTCCTTTTGCATGTAGTGACGGTAGGGGCCGAGGTCGATCGCGCCCGAGTAGGCGGTCACGGTCTGGGCCTTGCGCTGCACTTCCTGGTCGTCGCGATCGAAAATGCGCACGCCTTCGCGCTTGACGTCGACCACGTCGCCTTCTTCCAGATAGATGATCTGGTCGGTGGTGCCGGCGAGCGCCATGGCGTCTGATGCCAGGAAGTTCTCGCCGTGGCCAAGTCCGACGATCAGCGGGCAGCCCAGGCGGGCGCCGATCACGCGCTCCGGCTCGTCCTTGCAGAACACGGCAATGGCAAACGCGCCGGTCAGGCGCTTGACGACCTTTTGCACGGTGCGCAGCAGGTCACCGTCATAACTGTCGTTGACCAGGTGGGCGACGACTTCGGTATCTGTTTGCGATTCGAAGTGATAGCCCTTGGCTTTCAGTTCGTCCCGGATTGACTCGTAATTTTCGATGATGCCGTTGTGCACCACGCCGATGAAGTTCTCGCCGTGCTTTCCGGAGGAAAAATGAGGGTGGGCATTATTGGTGGCCGGGGCGCCATGCGTGGCCCAGCGGGTGTGGGCGATGCCGGCCGAACCGGCAAATCCGGTTTGCTCGACTTCGCGCTCCAGCTCGGCGACGCGTGCCACGCTGCGGGCGCGCTTCAGGCCCTGGCTGTTCACTGCGACGCCGCAGGAGTCGTAGCCGCGATACTCCAGCCTCTTAAGGCCTTCCAGCAGGATGGGAACAATATTACGTTGCGCAACTGCGCCGACGATGCCACACATGGGTCAGTCCTGTTTCTGGGGTTTCTGTTTCTTGGTCGGGCGGGTCCAGCCCTCGATCACGGTTTGCTTGACGCGCGATATCGTCAGCTTGCCTGGCGGCGCATCCCGCGTCAGCGTGGTGCCGGCACCGATGTTGGAGCCCTTGCCAACGCGCACTGGCGCGATCAGCTGGCAATCACTGCCGACGAAGGCGTCATCTTCAATGGTCGTGCGGTGCTTGTTGACGCCGTCGTAATTGACGGTGATCACACCGGCGCCGATATTGACGCGCGAACCTATGTCCGCGTCACCGACATAAGCGAGATGATTCGCCTTGGAATAGTCGGCGATATTGCTGTTCTTTACTTCGACAAAATTGCCGATGTGGACTTCGCGTCCCAGTCGGGCGCCGGGGCGCAGGCGGGCGAACGGCCCCACCAGCGATTCGGCACCCACTTCGGCGTCTTCCAGGTGGCAAAAGGCCTTGATACTGACCTTGTCGGCGACGCGCACGTTGCGCAGCACGCAGTTTGGTCCGATCGAGACATTGTCGCCAAGCTCGACCTCGCCTTCGAATACGCAATTGACATCGATCGTGACGTCGCGGCCGCAGCGCAGCGAACCGCGGATATCGATGCGCGCCGGATCGGCGAGCGTGACACCTTGTTCCAGCAGGGCAGTGGCCTGGCTGGCCTGGAACGTCCGCTCCAGTTCCGCCAGTTGCAGCTTGCTGTTGACGCCCAGCGTTTCCCACACCGATTGTGGCTGCGCGGAAGTGACGGCGACGCCTTCGCTGACTGCACGGGCAATGATGTCGGTCAGGTAGTACTCGCGTTGGGCGTTGTCATTGGAAAGTTGCTGCAACCAGGGGCGCAGGCGTCCCGGCGGGACAACCATGATGCCGGTATTCACCTCCCGGATCGCACGCTGCTCATCGCTTGCATCCTTCTGCTCGACGATGCGCACGATGTTGCCGTCTTCGCGGACGATGCGGCCATAGCCGGTGGGATCGTCGAGCGTGACTGTCAGCACTGACAACTTATCGTCGCCAGCGCTGTCCAATAATTGCTTTAGCGTGTCGCGGCGCGTGAGCGGGACGTCGCCGTAGAGAATCAGGGTTGGAAGCGAGTCGTCGAGCGCCGGCAATGCCTGCATCACGGCATGACCTGTGCCAAGTTGCGGCTCCTGAAGCGCAAAGGCGACGTCATCGGCCCGCATTGCTTCGGGTACCATGTCTCCGCCGTGGCCGTATACGATGCAGAGACGGGCCGGGGACAGCGACCTTGCGGTGTCGAGGACGTGGGACAGCAGCGCTTTGCCGGCCAGCGGGTGTAGCACCTTGGGCAGCGCGGAATTCATCCGCTTGCCCATGCCTGCAGCGAGAATGACGACGTTCATGGGTAGCTAATTGAAGACAATGGGAAATATTAGCATGCAGCACATGCAGCGCTCAGCAAGAACCGCGTTCCTGGTACTGCTTGTCGCCCTGTTGGCCGGTTGCGGAATGGCGCGCATGGCGTACAACAAGGGCGAGGGACTTTCCTACTTCTGGCTTGACCGCTACGTCGATTTCACTGACGAGCAGAGGCCTTGGGTCAAGGCGGAAATCGACGAAATTTTTGCGTGGCACCGCCGCACTGAGCTTCCCGGTTATATCGAACTCCTGCAAAAGGCGCAGCAGCGGGTGCATGGCCCGGTCACCGAGGCCGAGGTGAAAGCCGACGCAGCCACCGTTCGCAAGCACGTACTGTTGATCATCGACCGTTCCACCCCGGGCTTGGCGGATATCGCCCTGTCCATGCATTCCGAACAGATTGCGCATCTGGAAAAGAAATTTGCTTCCAACAATGAGGATTATCGTAAGGATAATCTGCGTGGTGACATTGCGAAACGTCAGCGTGACCGTTACAAGAAGGCACTGAAACAGGCGGAGTACTTCTTCGGCAATTTCAGCGCCGCACAGGAACAGCGCCTGCGCGAGCTTTCCGATGCGCGTCCGCTGAACAACGAGCTGGTGTTGCGCGAGCGCATGCGGCGCCAGCAGGCGATCCTGGTCATGTTGCGGCGGATCCAGGCCGAGAAGCCATCGCGCGAGGCGGCGATCCAGATGGTGCGTGAATACGTGAAAGCCGCCACCGAGCATTTCGGCAATGCCGATCACAAGGCTTATTACCAGGCTTATGAAGCGGCAACGATTCGCCAGGTGACCGAAATCATCAATGGCACGACCGCAGAGCAGAAAGCGCACTTTACGCACACCCTGCAGCACTGGATCAACGATTTCCGGCGGCTGTCGGAGCGCTGATCTGCGTGCGCTGGCGCAACCCTGCCGTCGCCTTGTTTTTCGTTGCTGTCAGTCCTCGCTGCGTCGCAGGTGCAGGACGACCGGCGCCGATGGCGGCGCGCACGGATCCTCATCGAACGCGATATCGCCTTCGGCGACCGGTTCGCCGGTGATCTTCAGTCCAGAGAAATCGAAGGCGTTCGCATCCATCAGGTGCGACGGCACCACGGTCGACAGTGACGAGAATATGTTCTCGACCCGTCCCGGATATTTCTTTTCCCAATCCCGCAGCATGGCCTTGATCTGCTTGCGTTGCAGGTTTTCCTGGCTGCCGCACAGGTCGCAGGGAATGATGGGGAACTGCCGCAGTTCCGCGTAGCGGATGGTGTCCTCTTCCTTCACGTAAGCGAGCGGCCGGATCACGATGTTGCGTCCGTCGTCCGACTGCAGCTTGGGCGGCATCCCTTTCAGCTTGGCGCCGAAGAACATGTTCAGGAAGAAGGTTTCGAGGATGTCGTCGCGGTGATGGCCGAGCGCGATCTTGGTGGCGCCCAGTTCACCGGCGACCCGGTACAGGATCCCGCGGCGCAGGCGCGAGCAGAGCGAACAGGTGGTCTTGCCTTCCGGGATGACGCGCTTGACGATGCTGTAGGTGTCCTGGTTCTCGATGTGGTACTGCACGCCCAGTTTTTCCAGGTAAGCGGGCAGCACATCAGCCGGGAAATTCGGCTGCTTCTGGTCGAGGTTGACGGCGACGATATCGAATTGGATCGGCGCGCGCTCGCGCAGGGTCAGCAGGATGTCGAGCAGCGCGTAGCTGTCCTTGCCGCCCGACAGGCACACCATGACCTTGTCGCCGTCCTCGATCATGTTGAAGTCGCCGATGGCCTGGCCAACCAGCCGGCACAGCCGCTTGTGCAGCTTGTTGTTTTCGTAGACGGCTTTTTCTGCCTTGCGCTGGGTCATCAGGGCCGCGTCCTGCAGGAGGGTGCCGGGCATGTCTACGCCTCCTTTACCTGGAACACTTCAACGCCCACGCCTTCGCAATCCGGGTAGACGTCCGGCTTTTCGGTCGACACTCGCACGCCGCGCACCTTGGGGTGCAACAGCATGGCTTGCGCGACATCGTCGCACAGCGTTTCCTGCAGGTGGATGTGGCCTTGTGCCATCCGGCGCGCGATGGTTTCGCGCATGAAGTCGTAATCGACAACTTCCTGCAGGCTGTCGCTGTGCGGCGTGGACAGGGCCAGCGGAATGAACAGGTCGACATTGATCAGGACGCGCTGCTCGCCCTTCTTTTCGAAGTCGTGCACGCCGATATTGATCTGCACCTCGTAATTGCGAAGGAACAGGCGGCGGCAGCCGGCCAGTTGGGGGTGGGAGAGGGCAAAGGGCATGGTCGTGAGGGGTTATTTCGCAATGAACATGACGTCGCGCGGGAGGGGCATCAGGTGCTGTCCTCCGTCGACGATCAGCGTGGTGCCGGTGATGGCCGGCGATTCGGCGGCAAAGCATACCGCAGCGGCGACGTCTTCGGGGGTGCTGGAGCGCCCCAGCGGGGTCATCGCATGGGCCTGGCGGAATTCGTTTTCTGTCTGGTCGCCGGAGACCATCGTGATGCCAGGCGACACGCCGACGACGCGGATCGCCGGTGCCAGCGCCTGCGCCAGCATCACGGTGGCCGTTTGCAGGGCCGCTTTTGACAGGGTATAGGACAGGAAGTCCGGATTCAGGTTGGCCAGTTTCTGATCCAGCAGGTTGATTACCACGCCTTGGCCGCCGGCGGGAAGCGCCGTTGCCAGCGCCTGGGCCAGCAGCAGCGGCGCGGTCAGGTTGGTCTGCATATGCTCGACCAGCGCAGCCGCGGAAACCGTGGCGGCATCGTCGAAACGGAAAAGCGATGCATTATTGACCACGCATGACACCGGCGCCAGGACCTCGGCGCAGCGCGCGAGCAAGGCGCGTACTGCCGCTTCATCGGTCAGGTCGCACTGTACCGGCACGGCGCGCCGGCCTGCAGCCTGGATTGCTGCGACTGTCGATTCTGCCTCGGCCGCGGAGCGGTTGTAGTGCACGACGATGTCCCAGCCATGCCTGGCCAGTGCCAGGGCGATCGCTTTTCCGATGCGTTTTCCGGCACCGGTGACCAAGGCAACTTTTTGCATGTCGGCTGTCATAGGGATCAGGTTGGTCCGGGGATTGCCACTACAATAGGGTTATGCAACTGCAACTGCCTCAACCTTCTCCTGACGCGCTGGCCGCGTCCTGCGCGCTGCAGGAAAAAATCGCCAGCGAAATCGAAAGCAGCGGCGGCTGGATTTCTTTTGCCCGCTATATGGAACTGGCTTTGTACGCGCCCGGGCTGGGCTACTACAGCGGGGGTTCGGAAAAGCTGGGGAAAGACGGTGATTTTACAACCGCCCCGGAAATGACGCCGCTGTTCGGTCGCACGCTGGCGCATGCTGCTGCGGCATTGTTTGCCCAGTGTCCGCGCAATCTCGTCGAGTTTGGCGCCGGAACCGGCAAGCTGGCCCGGGACATGCTGACCGAGCTGGAGCAGATCGGCGCGCCTGCTGCGTCGTATGCCATTGTCGAACTCTCCGGCGAATTGCGTGAACGGCAACAACAGACGCTGCGCGACTTTCCCCAGGTGCGCTGGCTGGACACCATGCCGGAGCGGTTTTCAGGGGTCGCGATCGGAAATGAAGTGCTGGACGCGATGCCGGTCCGGCTACTTGTCAGGCAGGCATCCGGCTGGCTCGAGCGCGGGGTGGCCAGAATCAGCACCAGCACCAGCGCAGGCACCAACTTCGGTTTCGGATTTTCCGACCGCGCTTGTCCGCCGGAAGAGCTGGCCCAACTGCTGGCACAGGTGCCGGAGCCGGACGCGCTGCCCGACGGCTATGTGGCCGAAGTCCATCCGCTGGCGCGAGGCTTCATGCACTCCTTGTGCGGCATCCTGGATCAAGGTGCTGCCATCTTCGTGGATTACGGGTTTCCCGCGCACGAGTATTACCTGCCTCAACGCGTGGCCGGCACGCTGATGTGTCATTACCGGCATCACGCGCATGATGACCCTTTCTACCTCCCCGGCCTGCAAGACATTACCGCGCATGTCGACTTTACCGACGTCGCCCGCGCCGGGCTGGACAGCGGCGCCGATCTGCTGCTCTACACCAGCCAGGCGTCTTTCCTGCTCAACGCAGGTTTGCCGGCGCTGTTGATGCAGACACCCGCCGATGACCACCTGCGTTACCTGCCGCTGGCCAATGCGGTGCAGAAGCTCACCTCGCCGGCCGAGATGGGTGAACTGTTCAAGGTGCTGGTAATGGGCAGGAAGATCGCGCTGCCGCCTGCGCTTGCGCGCGGCGACCGCAGCCATCGCCTGTGAGGCCGCGTCCATGATCCGCTGGCTGGTCACCATTTTCATTGCAATGCTTGTGTTCTCGGCCATGCTGCCCTGGCTGGAAAAGCTCGGGATCGGGCGGCTTCCCGGCGACATCCGCTTTACGCTGTTCGGCCGGCGCATCCTGCTGCCCTTTGCGTCGACCATCCTGTTCTCGATGGTGATATTTGTGATCGGGAGACTGGTCAAATGATCCGGTGGGTAGTTGCCATATTCCTCATGCTGATGGTTTTCTCGGGCCTGCTGCCATTCCTGGCGAAGCTGGGGCTCGGGCGGCTGCCGGGCGACATTCGCTTCACGCTGTTCGGGCAGGCGTTCTGCCTGCCATTCGGTTCCACCGTCCTCTGGTCTGCCGTCGCATTCGGACTGGCTGAACTGGTGGCGCTGACCTGCCTGTTCTGCAGCTAGCAGCAGGGGCCGGATGATGCTGGCTTGCAGGGGGGTGTGTTGCCCTGCAAGACCAGTGGCAATTTCACCAGTATTTTCCCCTGTGTTTTCCCTTTATTTCTCCCTGTATACTTGCGGCATTCTTCCCTTGCGCCGCTTGCGGCAGTTTCGATGTCCCTTACCCTGGAAGAGCTCAGAGCGCGCCACGGCCCCCGCTACAAGTGGATGGTGCTGTTTTCCCTGATGATCGGGTCGATGGCGTCCATCCTCGCCTCGACCATCGTCAACGTTGCCGTGCCGGACTTATCGGCTCACTTCGGCCTCGGGCAGGAGCGCGCGCAGTGGGTATCCACCGCCTTCATGCTCTCCATGACGCTGTCGATGATGGCCACGCCATGGCTGCTATTGCGCTTTGGCCTGCGCCAGGCTTACACCGGTGCCGTCCTGTTGTTGCTTGCCGGCGGCGTGGTTGGCGGCTTCAGCGTCAACTATCCGATGCTGATATCGATGCGGATAGTGGAGGGCGTGGCTGCCGGCGTACTGCAGCCGATTCCGGCGATCTTCGTGCTGCGCGCCTTCGACAGCAATCAGCACGGCCGGGCAATGGGCGTGTTCGGATTCGGGGTCGTGCTGGCGCCGGCGATCGGCCCCAGCGTTGGCGGGTTCCTGGTCGAACAGTTCGGATGGCGCTCGATATTTTTCGTCGTGATTCCGTTCTGCCTGTTCTCGATATACCTGGCCCGCAAGCTGTTGTCGAGGACGTCCTCGCTGGCCGGCGATGCCCAGGCGCTCGACTGGAAAGGCTTGTTGCTGGCCGGTATAGGGGTGGTGGCGCTGATGAATGGCCTGGTGCAACTGCAGAAGGAGACCTTGCTCGGTTTCTCGCTGCTGCTGGCGGGCCTGATGACCCTCGCGGTATTCGTCTGGTACCAGTTGCGGGCGTCGCATCCGCTGGTCGCGATGAGCGTCTTTCGCTACCGCCAGTTCGTGATGGGAGCGTGCGTTGCTTTCATCTATGGAATGGGATTGTTCGGATCCACTTACCTGCTGCCCGTGTACACCCAGATGGCGCTGAACTACTCGCCGAGCCACGCCGGGCTGGTCATATTGCCCGCCGGCTTCGTGCTGGCATTGGTGATTGCGGTGGCCGGCAGGATGACGGATCGCCATCCTCCTTACTTGCTGGTGTCGATCGGACTAGTCCTGCTGTCAGTGTCCTTCCTGCTGATGAGTACCGGAACGACCGGTACCGGTTTTGTCGCGTTGATGGCGTGGGCAATAATTGGCCGCATTGGCTTGGGATGCGTATTGCCTGCCCTGAGTGTCGGTGCACTGCGCGGCATTGATCCAACGCTCCTGGCCCAAGGTACGAGCACAATCAATTTCCTGAGGCAGCTGGGCGGCGCAATCGGGGTCAGCCTGGTCGGAATCGTGCTCGAGTGGCGCCTGGCGGCCCACAATACGGCTTTGGGTGACTGCGGGGGCAATCCGGCCGACCGCATCAAGGCCTTCGATGAAACCTTCCTGTTCCTTGCAGCGATCTGCGCCGTCGGGGTGCTGGCCGCATGGCGCGTCCGCGCCGCACCGCCGAGGTAGCAGGATTCCTCAGTTGCTGCCGGGGTGCTCCTTTTTCATCGCCTCAAGGTCGCTGGCAAACATCTGCTCCAGTTCGTCACGCGCCTGGCGCGCCATTGAGACCATCGTTTCCTGGTCCTTGTAATGCGGGTACACCTTCAGCAGCGATGCGAGGTTGTGGGACCGGAACTTCAATGCCGCCTCCCGCGCGAAGTGGGCGTCGAACCCGAGATGTTGTAGTGCGTCCTGACCCAGGCGCAGCGCCGATTCGAAGGTCTCCCGTTCGATCAGCGTGACGCCGCGGTCGAGCAGGTCGTAGTAATGCGAGACATTGCGCGCCCGGGCGAGGATCAGCAGCCCGGGAAAGGCCTCCCTCACCACTTCCACCAGTTTCAGGCTGTCGCCGACGTCGTCAATCGCGACCACCAGCGCCCGGGCCTTTGAGGCACCGGCCGTCCGCAGCAGGTCGAGCCGGGTCGCGTCTCCATAAAACACCTCGAACCCGAAACGGCGCAGCAAATCGATCTGGTCGGGGTCATGGTCCAGTACCGTCAGCGGAATCTGGTTGGCGTGAAGCAGCCTGCCGACAATCTGGCCGAACCGCCCGAATCCGGCAATGATCACATGGCCCTCCCGCGGCTCCACCGTGTCCTGCCGGCGTCTGGCGTGTGCCTGCAGCCGCGGTGCAAGAAACTTGTCGTGCAGCAGGAGCAGCAGCGGTGTGGCGACCAGCGAGAGCGCGACCACCAGAATCAGGAGCGCGGACACCTCTGCGCTGAAAACCCGTGCGGTGGCGGCGGCGCCGAAGATGACGAAGGCGAACTCGCTGCCCTGCGACAGCAGCATGGCGAACAGGACCCGCTGCCTGGATGGAATGCCGAAACGCACAGCCAGCCCGTACAGGACACCGGCTTTCAAGGTCAGGAACCCGGCCAGCAGGGACAGTACCAGCAGCGGCTGCGCCAACAGGACGCCGAAATCCACCGTCATGCCGACCGCCATGAAGAACAGGCCGAGAAGCAGGCCCTTGAAGGGTTCGAGGTCGGCTTCCAGTGCCCGCCGGTATTCCGAGTCCGCCAGCAGGACGCCAGCAATGAAGGTACCCAGTGCCATCGACATGCCCACCAGTTGCATCACCAGGCCAATGCCGATTACCAGCAGCAGCGCAAATGCAGTAAAGATCTCGCGCATGTTCGTGCCTGCCACGATCCGCATTAACGGACGCAGCAGGGTGCGACCGCCGACGATCAATGCGGCGATGACCGCCACCACCTGCAGCGCCTTCAGCCAGCCCGGACCTTCGTTGGCGACAGCGAGCCCGGCGGAGCCGAGCAGCGGCACGATCGCGATCATCGGGATTGCGGCGATATCCTGGAACAGCAAGATGGAAAAACCGGTGGTGCCGGCCGGGGTCGCCGTGAGCTTGCGTTCCTCCAGGGAGGCGATGGCAACCGCCGTGGAGGATAACGATAGCCCGAGCGCCGCGATGAGTGCCGCCTTCCAGTCGAGGCCAGCCAGAAATATTGAGGCAAACAGGACCCCGCTGACGGCGGCAACCTGCAGACTGCCGCCGCCAAAGATCGCGCGACGCATGGTCCAGAGTCGCTTGGGCTCAAGCTCCAGACCGATCAGGAACAGCAAAAGCACGACGCCGAACTCCGAAAAATGCAGGATGACCTGTACGTCGCGCACCAGGCCCAGTCCCCAGGGGCCTATGCTGATGCCGGCTACAAGGTAGCCAAGGACGCCACCCAGGCCAAGCCGCTGGACGACCGGCACCGCGATCACCGCGGCCAGCAGGTAGACGACGGTGTTCAGCAGCAGGCCTGATTCCATATTCGGGTCCGTGAAAAAGTTGAAGGCCGGGCGAAGGCAGGCCGGGCCACCGCAAGCGCTGGGCGCTGCCGGCCGGGCCGGGTGATAGGAAACCCCCACGCGGTACAGGGCTCCAACGGGCTGCGCATCGCTGCGGTTTTTGCGGGCTTGTCAAGAACACTACACCAGGAACATGACTTTTCGCTTGCTCATTCCGGATTTCATTTTGCTCCGGGCCGATGAGAGAACGAGGCTTGTCATGCGACAATCCGGGATTGTGAGAAAAGTGATGTGTGACATTACTTTTTGTTTGACAAAGGGGACTTGGACATCTATAGTTTGGGGTTCCCCGCGGAGGGGTGGCCGAGTGGTTAATGGCAGCAGACTGTAAATCTGCCCTCTTACGAGTACGCTGGTTCGAATCCAGCCCCCTCCACCAGATTTACGCGGAAGGAGTAGTAGTGAAGTTGTATGTGTTGCGGCTGAAGCAGTCGCCCTTGCGGGTGTAGCTCAATGGTAGAGCTGAAGCCTTCCAAGCTTATGACGAGGGTTCGATTCCCTTCACCCGCTCCAGTTTTTGGTTGGACGTGTCTTTCGGGGCATCGGACGACAATGCCCTTGTAGCTCAGTGGTAGAGCACTCCCTTGGTAAGGGAGAGGCCACGTGTTCAATCCACGTCAAGGGCACCAATTTTTGCAGTATCAGCAGAACACAGTCGGGCGCGTGCCTGAAAATTCTCATTCAATCGTTAGGAGTCCAAGATGGCAAAAGGCAAGTTTGAGCGGACCAAACCGCACGTGAATGTGGGCACGATTGGCCACGTCGATCATGGCAAGACCACGCTGACGGCTGCGATTGCAACTGTTTTGTCGGCCAAGTTTGGCGGCGAAGCAAAGAAATATGACGAGATCGACGCAGCGCCTGAAGAAAAAGCGCGCGGCATCACGATCAACACGGCGCACGTCGAGTACGAGACAGAAAACCGCCACTATGCGCACGTTGACTGCCCGGGCCACGCTGACTATGTGAAGAACATGATCACCGGCGCGGCGCAGATGGATGGCGCGATCCTGGTGTGCTCGGCAGCTGACGGCCCGATGCCGCAGACCCGCGAGCACATCCTGCTGGCGCGCCAGGTTGGCGTTCCTTACATCATCGTGTTCCTGAACAAGTGCGACATGGTTGATGACGACGAGTTGCTGGAACTGGTCGAGATGGAAGTTCGCGAATTGTTGTCGAAGTATGAGTTCCCTGGCGACGACCTGCCAATCATCCGTGGTTCGGCCAAACTGGCGCTGGAAGGCGACAAGGGCGAGCTGGGTGAGCAGGCGATCATGAAGCTGGCCGAAGCGCTGGACACGTACATCCCGACGCCGGAGCGCGCTGTTGACGGCGCATTCCTGCTGCCGGTTGAAGACGTGTTCTCGATTTCCGGCCGTGGCACGGTGGTTACCGGTCGTGTCGAGCGTGGCATCGTGAAAGTTGGCGAAGAGCTGGAAATCGTTGGTATCCGCGATACGCAAAAGACGATCTGCACGGGCGTGGAAATGTTCCGCAAGCTGCTGGACCAGGGTCAGGCTGGCGACAACGTCGGCGTGCTGCTGCGTGGCACCAAGCGTGAAGACGTGGAGCGTGGCCAGGTTCTGGCCAAGCCGGGTTCGATCAAGCCGCACAAGCACTTCACGGGCGAGATCTATGTCCTGTCGAAGGACGAAGGCGGCCGTCATACGCCGTTCTTCAACAACTACCGTCCGCAGTTCTACTTCCGTACCACGGACGTGACGGGTGCGATCGAGCTGCCGAAGGACAAGGAAATGGTCATGCCAGGCGATAACGTGTCGATCACTGTGCAGCTGATCAACCCGATCGCGATGGAAGAGGGTCTGCGTTTTGCAATCCGCGAAGGCGGCCGTACCGTCGGCGCCGGCGTTGTTGCCAAGATTCTCGACTGAGTCTGAATGCGCTGTGGCGCCGCCGTTGTGGCGGCGCTTCGGCGTTTGTGCCAAGAACGTAGGGGCGTAGCTCAATTGGCAGAGTGACGGTCTCCAAAACCGTAGGTTGGGGGTTCGAGGCCCTCCGCCCCTGCCACCTTCATGGTGGTCCAGTGCGTTTGTTCAGCGGGTTTTCGATAGCGGCTGGCAATGCGCGTTGTTCCGGTCCGGCGTTATTCCGGTGTCATTGCAGTTCCGTCAAAGCACCGAAAGTCACACAGTATGTCTAATCAACCCGTCCAGACTGTCAGCCCATCGGGCGACAAAGCCAAGATCATCGTGGCGGTGTTCGCCGTCATCGCTGGTGTAGTCGGCTTTTATTTCCTTGCCGGGCGCCCGACCTATGTTCGCGCCGGCGCGCTGGTTGCCGGCCTGGTCGTGGCGGTTGCGTTTGCCTGGACTACCGTCTCTGGCCGGGGCTTCCTGAATTTCTCGCGCGAAGCCGTGCGTGAAACGAAAAAAGTCGTGTGGCCCACGCGCAGGGAAGCATTGCAGATTACTGGTGTCGTATTCGCGTTCGTCGTGGTGATGGCGATCTTCCTGTGGGGCACGGACAAGCTGCTTGAATTCGTGTTGTACGACCTTATCCTCGGCTGGAAATGACCATGAGCGAAAATTTGCAGGATAGCGCCGAAGGCGGAAGCCCGACTCCGGCGGCAGTGCCGCCGAGCAACAAGCGCTGGTATGTCGTGCACGCCTACTCCGGCATGGAGAAGAGCGTGCAGCGCGCATTGACCGAGCGCATTACCCGCGCCGGCATGCAAGACAAATTCGGCCAGATTCTGGTGCCGACCGAAGAAGTCATCGAGGTCAAAAACGGGCAGAAGTCAGTCACCGAGCGCCGTTTTTTCCCGGGCTACGTGCTGGTTGAAATGGAAATGACGGACGATACCTGGCACCTGGTGAAGAACACCAACAAGGTGACCGGATTCATTGGCGGCAAGTCCAACAAGCCGACCCCGATTCCGCCGCATGAAGTCGACAAGATCATGCAGCAGATGCAGGAAGGCGTCGAAAAGCCACGTCCGAAAGTATTGTACGAAGTCGGCGAACTGGTCCGGATCAAGGATGGCCCGTTCACGGATTTCAACGGCAACGTCGAGGAAGTGAACTACGAGAAATCGCGCGTGCGCGTCTCGGTCACGATCTTTGGTCGCGCCACGCCTGTCGAACTCGAGTTCGGCCAGGTCGAAAAGGTTTAAGCAGCAGGCGCTGAACGGAGCGCCGCGCTTTTTGCGCAATCCGTTCGAAGCAGTACGAGAGGAGCCCAAGTAAGCGGCCGCAAGGCAGTGGAACCGGCGCTATCACTCACTCAACAGGAATCTTCATGGCAAAGAAAATCATTGGCTTTATCAAGCTGCAAGTGGCAGCTGGTAAGGCAAACCCCTCCCCTCCGATTGGCCCGGCATTGGGCCAGCGTGGCCTGAACATCATGGAATTCTGCAAGGCGTTCAACGCGCAGACCCAGGGTATCGAGCCAGGCACGCCGATCCCGGTCATCATTACGGCATTCGCGGACAAGTCCTTCACTTTCGTGATGAACACCCCGCCCGCGACCTACCTGCTCAAGAAGGCAGCTGGCATCCAGAAGGGTTCGGCCAAGCCGCATACCGACAAGGTCGCCAAGATCACGCGCGCTCAAGCGCTCGAGATCGCCAAGCTCAAGGGTGCCAACCTGACGGCTGCAAATGAGGATGCCGCTGTGCGCACGATCGCCGGCTCCGCTCGTTCGATGGGCATCACGGTGGAGGGTCTGTAATGGCTAAGCTGTCAAAACGCGCAAAAGAATTCAAGGCCAAGGTAGACCGTACCAAGTCCTACCCGTTCGACAATGCAGTCACGCTGATCAAGGAATGCGCGACCGCGAAGTTCAACGAATCGATCGACGTGTCCGTCCAGCTGGGCGTTGACGCCAAGAAATCGGACCAGGTCGTGCGTGGATCTGTCGTGCTGCCCGCCGGCACCGGCAAGACCGTACGCGTCGCCGTCTTCGCTACTGGCGAAAAGGCTGAGCAGGCCAAGGCAGCTGGTGCCGACATCGTTGGCATGGAAGACCTGGCAGAACGCATCAAGGCCGGTGACATGCCGTTCGACATCGTGATCGCCTCGCCGGACACCATGCGTATCGTTGGTACGCTGGGCCAGATCCTCGGCCCACGCGGCATGATGCCGAACCCGAAGGTCGGAACTGTTACTCCTGACGTCGCTGGCGCAGTTCGTAACGCCAAGGCAGGCCAGGTGCAGTACCGCACCGACAAAGCAGGCATCATTCACACCACGATTGGCCGCAAGTCGTTCAGCGATGCCGATCTGAAGACCAACCTGGTCGCGCTGATCGAGGCACTGAACAAGGCCAAGCCAGCAACCAGCAAGGGCGTGTACCTGCGCAAGATTTCGCTGTCGTCCACGATGGGCGCCGGCGTGCGCGTTGACCAGTCCACGCTGGCCGCTTAAGCAAGATTCAAGTCCTCGTGCCCTCGGGTGCGAGGCGAGACTTTGGGCTGGACCTGATCCTTCATGGAAATGGTCCAGGCAGTCAAAGACCGTTGGGCCGAGTGCAGGCAAGCCTGCGCAAGGTTAAATCGCCGGAGTTCGCTCCGGTCCCCAACGCAGATGGCGAACCCGAACAAGTTATGTAGTCGCTTCGAAGCGTGTGCAACACATGCGCCGGCAAGAAACTCCTGACTTCGGACGCCGTGTTCGAACCGATGCGAGGTAAGCAGCCATCCGGTTGCGTAATGACCGAAGCATCATTTTTGGAGGTTGACCGTGAGTCTCAATCTGGATGACAAGAAGGCCGTCGTAGCCGATATCTCCGCCATGGTTGCAAAGGCGCAGACCGTCGTGCTGGCCGAGTACCGTGGCATCAAGGTTGGTGATTTGACGAAACTGCGGAAGGACGCACGCGAGCGTTCAGTGGACCTGCAAGTTGTGAAAAACACGCTTGCTCGTCGCGCTGTGGATGGTACGCCGTTTGCATCCCTCGCCTCCGAGATGACCGGCCCGTTGATCTATGCGATCTCCGAGGATGCCGTGGCAGCTGCAAAAGTCTTCGCCGACTTTGCAAAAACCAACGACAAACTGGTTATCAAGGCAGGCAATTACGCAGGCAAGTCGCTGGACAAGGCTGGTGTTGCGGCCCTGGCCAACATTCCGAGCCGTGAGGTTCTGCTGGCCCAGGTTGTGGGCATGATGCAGGCACCGGTAGCCGGATTTGCGCGCGCACTTGCTGCAGTTGCAGCGAAGAAGGAAGAAACCGCAGCGGCCGCCTGAGGCGCCCTCGCGTTTTCCCTGCTTCCGTCAGATACCAATCCGACAATCAAATCGACATATATTTAGGAGTTTCAAATGGCAATCAGCAAAGACGACATCCTTGAAGCAGTAGGCCAGATGTCCGTGATGGAGCTGAACGACCTGGTCAAGGCGTTCGAAGAGAAGTTTGGCGTTTCCGCCGCTGCAGTGGCCGTTGCTGGCCCAGCTGGCGCCGGTGCAGCCGCAGCAGCTGAAGAGCAAACCGAGTTCACGGTCACCCTGACCGACTTCGGCGCGAACAAGGTCGGCGTCATCAAGGCCGTTCGCGAAATCACCGGCCTGGGCCTGAAAGAAGCAAAAGACCTGGTGGACGGCGCACCGAAGCCTGTCAAGGAAGCCGTTTCCAAGGCAGATGCAGAAGCAGCAAAGAAAAAGCTGGAAGACGCAGGCGCAAAAGCAGAGATCAAGTAATTACTCTCTGCCGGCATTTTTTGCAGCACGGAGTCAAAGCGCGGGACCTGCTTTGCGGCAGGGCCGGCTTTGGCTCCTTTGTCGTTTCAGAAAATCGACAAGACTTGTTTTGATGAGTAGTTGAACCGGCAAGCCGGCAAAGCTACGCCCGCAGTATCAATTGTCTTGAAGGGCCGAGACTTGAGGTTTCGAAAGCTTCGCGAAGGCGAGGCGCGGCGGTCAACATGATGCCGCGGCGAATCCTGAATTCTCTATCCTTCCTGTCACTCACGGAGTGTTCATGCACTACTCATTTACTGAGAAGAAGCGCATCCGCAAGTCCTTTGCAAAGCGCGCTAACGTTCACAATGTTCCGTTCCTGCTGGCTACCCAGCTCGATTCTTACCAAGCCTTCTTGCAAGCTGGCACGGCTGTCAGCAACCGTACTAATGAAGGCCTGCAGTCGGCCTTTACCTCGATTTTCCCGATTGTTTCCCACAATGGCTTTGCTCGCCTCGAGTTCCTCTCGTACGTGCTTGGCGAACCTCCATTTGACGTCAAGGAATGCCAGCAGCGTGGCCTGACCTTTGCGTCGCCGCTGCGTGCCAAGGTGCGTCTGGTGATCCTGGACAAGGAATCGCCGACCAAGCCGGTCGTGAAGGAAATGAAGGAGCAGGAAGTCTACATGGGCGAACTGCCGCTGATGACGAAGAACGGTTCCTTCGTCATCAACGGAACCGAGCGTGTCATCGTTTCCCAGTTGCACCGTTCCCCGGGCGTGTTCTTCGAACATGACCGCGGCAAGACGCATTCGTCAGGCAAGCTGTTGTTCTCGGCGCGCATCATCCCCTACCGCGGCTCCTGGCTGGACTTCGAATTCGATCCGAAGGACATCCTGTTCTTCCGAGTCGACCGTCGCCGTAAGATGCCGGTCACGATCCTGCTGAAAGCAATCGGCATGACCGTCGAGCAGATCCTCGCGAACTTCTTCGTGTTCGATAATTTCGCGCTGCGTTCGGAAGGCGCAGAGATGGAATTCGTCGGCGACCGCCTGCGTGGTGAAGTTGCGCGTTTCGACATCGCCGACCGCTCCGGCAAGGTGCTCGTCCAGAAGGACAAGCGCGTCAATGCCCGTCATGTGCGCGACATCGAAGCCGCCGGCATCACCTTCATTTCGGTTCCGGAAGACTACTTGCTTGGTCGCGTGTTGGCGAAGAACATCGTTGACAGCGACACCGGTGAAGTCATCGCCCTCGCGAACGACGAATTGACCGATGAATTGCTGGCTCGCCTGCGCGATGCCGGCATCCAGCAGATCCAGACCTTGTACACCAACGATCTGGATCAGGGCGCCTACATCTCGCAAACCCTGCGTAGCGACGATACGACCGACCAGATGGCCGCTCGCGTCGCGATCTACCGCATGATGCGTCCCGGCGAGCCGCCGACCGAGGATTCGGTCGAGGCCCTGTTCAATGGACTGTTCTATAACGAAGACCGTTACGACCTGTCCGCAGTTGGCCGCATGAAGTTCAACCGTCGCGTGAGCCGCGACGAGCTGACCGGCACCATGACGCTGTCGAACGAAGACGTGCTCGCCGTGATCAAGATCCTGGTCGAGCTGCGCAATGGCCGTGGCGAAGTCGACGACATCGATCACCTCGGCAACCGCCGCGTGCGTTGTGTTGGCGAACTGGCAGAAAACCAGTTCCGTGCCGGCCTGGTGCGTGTCGAGCGCGCGGTCAAGGAACGTCTCGGCCAGGCCGAAGCAGACAACCTGATGCCGCATGACCTGATCAACTCCAAGCCGATTTCGGCAGCCATTCGCGAGTTTTTCGGATCGTCGCAGCTGTCGCAGTTCATGGACCAGACCAACCCGCTGTCCGAGATCACGCACAAGCGTCGTGTTTCGGCACTTGGCCCGGGCGGTTTGACTCGCGAGCGCGCCGGTTTCGAAGTGCGCGACGTGCACCCGACCCACTATGGCCGCGTGTGCCCCATCGAGACACCGGAAGGCCCGAACATCGGCCTGATCAACTCGCTGGCACTGTATGCGCGCCTGAACGAATACGGCTTCCTCGAGACCCCGTACCGTAAGGTCGAGGCCAGCGGCGTGACCGACCAGATCGATTACCTGTCCGCAATTGAAGAAGGTCGCTATGTGATCGCCCAGGCGAATGCGACCATCGACCAGAACGGCAAGCTGTCGGACGAACTGGTTTCTTCCCGCCAGGCTGGCGAGACCATCCTGGTGTCGCCTGAGCGCGTGCAGTACATGGACGTGGCGCCAGGCCAGATCGTTTCTGTTGCAGCGTCGCTGATTCCGTTCCTGGAACACGATGACGCGAACCGTGCCTTGATGGGCGCCAACATGCAACGCCAGGCGGTTCCCTGCCTGCGTCCGGAGAAAGCCCTCGTCGGTACCGGTATCGAGCGCACCGTTGCGGTCGACTCGGGCACCACGGTGCAGGCGCTGCGCGGTGGCGCGGTCGACTATGTCGATGCCGGCCGCGTGGTGATCCGCGTGAATGATGACGAAGCAGCAGCCGGTGAAGTCGGCGTCGACATCTACAACCTGATCAAGTACACCCGTTCCAACCAGAACACCAACATCAACCAGCGTCCGATCGTCAGGGTCGGCGACCGAGTTGCCCGCGGTGACGTGATTGCCGACGGCGCCTCCACCGATCTCGGTGAACTCGCGCTCGGCCAGAACATGCTGGTGGCCTTCATGCCATGGAACGGCTACAACTTCGAGGACTCGATACTGATCTCCGAGAAGGTGGTGGCAGACGACCGCTATACCTCGATCCACATCGAAGAGTTGTCGGTCGTCGCACGCGACACCAAGCTCGGTGCGGAAGAGATCACGCGCGATATCTCCAACCTGGCCGAAAACCAGCTCGCCCGTCTGGACGAGTCGGGTATCGTCTACATCGGCGCTGAAGTCGAAGCGGGCGACGTCCTGGTCGGCAAGGTCACGCCGAAGGGCGAGACCCAGTTGACGCCGGAAGAGAAACTTCTGCGCGCCATCTTTGGCGAGAAGGCGTCCGACGTCAAGGATACGTCGCTGCGCGTGCCGTCCGGCATGGTTGGCACCGTGATCGATGTGCAGGTGTTCACTCGCGAAGGCATCGCCCGCGACAAGCGTGCGCAGCAGATCATCGACGACGAGCTGAAGCGTTACCGTCTCGACCTGAACGACCAGCTGCGTATCGTCGAAGGCGACGCCTTCCAGCGTCTGGAAAGGATGCTGATCGGCAAAGTCGTCAACGGCGGCCCGAAGAAGCTGGCCAAGGGCGCGAAGATCACCAAGGAATACCTGGACGATCTGGAGAAATTCCACTGGTTCGACATCCGTCCGGCGGAAGACGATGCTGCTGCCGCACTGGAAGCGATCAAGGAATCGATCGCCGAGAAGCGTCACCAGTTCGACCTTGCATTCGAAGAGAAGCGCAAGAAGCTGACCCAGGGCGACGAACTGCCGCCAGGCGTGCAGAAGATGGTCAAGGTTTACCTGGCGGTCAAGCGCCGCCTGCAGCCTGGCGACAAGATGGCAGGCCGCCACGGCAACAAAGGTGTGGTCTCGCGCATCGTGCCGGTGGAAGACATGCCTTACATGGCGGACGGTACGCCGGCCGACGTCGTGCTGAACCCGCTGGGCGTGCCGTCACGGATGAACGTCGGCCAGGTGCTGGAAGTCCACCTTGGCTGGGCAGCCAAGGGCTTGGGACTGCGTATCGGTGAAATGCTGAAGACGCAGGCCAAGGCAGCGGAGATGCGCAAGTTCCTGACGACCATCTACAACGAATCCGGTCATCAGGAAGATCTCGAGAACCTGACCGATGACGAGGTGCTGCACTTGGCGGACAACCTGCGCGATGGCGTGCCTTTCGCGACGCCAGTGTTCGACGGTGCGCATGAGGGAGAAATCCATCGCATGCTGGACCTGGCCTATCCGGACCACATTGCCAAGCAGCTTGGCATGACGCCGTCGAAGAACCAGGTGACGATGTACGACGGACGCACCGGCGAAGCATTCGAGCGCTCGGTCACCGTGGGATACATGCACATGCTCAAGCTGCACCATCTGGTCGACGACAAGATGCACGCACGTTCGACCGGTCCGTATTCGCTGGTCACGCAGCAGCCGCTCGGCGGCAAGGCGCAGTTCGGCGGCCAGCGTTTCGGCGAGATGGAAGTCTGGGCGCTGGAAGCCTATGGCGCGTCCTACGTGCTGCAGGAAATGCTGACCGTGAAGTCGGACGACGTGAATGGCCGGACCAAGGTTTACGAAAACCTGGTCAAGGGCGATCACGTGATCGACGCCGGCATGCCGGAATCCTTCAATGTGCTGGTGAAGGAAATCCGCTCGCTGGGTATCGACATCGACCTCGAGCGCGAGTGATGAACGCGCGGATGCCTGCATGACGCGGGTGTCCGCTGCTTCACTGGAACAGATGTAAAAAGAATTAGTTTTTTCACGCCACCCTGGAGTGATACATGAAAGCCCTGCTCGATCTATTCAAGCAAGTTCAGCAAAATGAACAATTCGACGCGATCAAGATTGGCCTCGCGTCGCCCGAAAAAATCCGTTCCTGGTCCTACGGCGAAGTCAAGAAGCCGGAAACCATCAACTACCGTACCTTCAAGCCTGAACGTGACGGCCTGTTTTGCGCCAAGATCTTTGGCCCGATCAAGGATTACGAATGCCTGTGCGGCAAGTACAAGCGCCTCAAACACCGTGGCGTGATCTGCGAAAAGTGCGGCGTTGAAGTTACGCTGGCCAAGGTCCGCCGCGAACGCATGGGCCACATCGAACTGGCTTCGCCGACCGCGCACATCTGGTTCCTGAAGTCGCTGCCGTCGCGTCTGGGCATGGTGCTGGACATGACATTGCGCGACATCGAGCGCGTGCTGTATTTCGAAGCCTATGTCGTCACCGACCCGGGCATGACGCCGCTCAAGCGCTGCCAGATCATGACGGAAGAGGATTACGCCGCCAAGTACGAAGAATTCGGCGACGACTTCACTGCATTCATGGGCGCCGAAGGCATCCGTGAACTGCTGCGTTCCATCGACATCGACCGCGATGCCGAGCACCTGCGTCAGGAGCTCAAGGAGTCGAAGTCGGAAGCCAAGATCAAGAAATTCGCCAAGCGCCTGAAGGTGCTGGAGGCGTTCCAGCGTTCGGGCATCAAGCCTGACTGGATGATCATGGAAGTGTTGCCGGTGCTGCCGCCGGAACTGCGTCCGCTGGTTCCGCTGGATGGCGGCCGCTTTGCGACCTCCGACCTGAACGACCTTTATCGCCGCGTCATCAACCGCAACAACCGCCTGAAGCGCTTGATGGAACTGCGCGCGCCGGAAATCATCACGCGCAACGAAAAGCGCATGCTGCAGGAAGCTGTCGACTCGCTGCTGGACAACGGCCGTCGCGGCAAGGCCATGACCGGCGCCAACAAGCGTCCGCTCAAGTCGCTGGCTGAAATGATCAAGGGTAAAGGCGGACGCTTCCGTCAGAACTTGCTGGGCAAGCGCGTCGACTACTCGGGCCGTTCGGTCATCGTGGTCGGTCCGCAACTGAAGCTGCATCAGTGCGGCCTGCCAAAGCTGATGGCGCTGGAACTCTTCAAGCCCTTCATCTTCAACAAGCTGGAACTGATGGGCCTGGCTACCACGATCAAGGCAGCCAAGAAGCTGGTCGAGATCCAGGAGCCAGTGGTCTGGGATATTCTGGAAGACGTGATCCGCGAGCATCCGGTGATGCTCAACCGCGCACCGACCTTGCACCGCCTCGGCATCCAGGCATTCGAGCCAGTTCTGATCGAAGGCAAGGCCATTCAGTTGCACCCGCTGGTTTGCGCCGCCTTCAACGCCGACTTTGACGGCGACCAGATGGCTGTGCACGTTCCGCTGTCGATCGAAGCGCAGATGGAAGCGCGCACGCTGATGCTGGCGTCGAACAACATCCTGTTCCCGTCGAACGGCGAGCCGTCGATCGTGCCGTCGCAGGACATCGTGCTGGGCCTGTACTACGCAACCCGCGAGAAGATCAACGGCCGTAACGAAGGCATGATTTTCCCCGATGTCGACGAGGTCATCCGCGCCTACGACAACAAGGAAGTGGAACTGACCACGCGCGTCACGGTCCGGATCACCGAGTATCCGCGCAGCGCCGAGACTGGCGAGTTCGTGAAGACAATCACGCGTTACGAGACCACCGTCGGCCGTGCGATCCTGTCCGAGATCCTGCCGAAGGGGCTGCCGTTCTCGGTCCTGAACCGCGCGCTGAAGAAGAAAGAAATCTCGCGCCTGATCAATACATCGTTCCGCAAGTGCGGCCTGCGCGCCACAGTTGTGTTCGCCGATCAGTTGATGCAGTCGGGCTTCCGCCTGGCGACCCGCGCGGGCATTTCGATCTGCGTCGACGACATGCTGGTGCCGCCGCAAAAGGTGACGCTCATTGCCCAGGCCGAGCAGGAAGTGAAACAGATCGAGCAGCAATATTCGTCCGGTCTGGTCACCGCTGGCGAGCGCTACAACAAGGTGGTGGACATCTGGGGCAAGGCCGGCGACGAAGTCGGCAAGGCCATGATGGACCAGCTCAAGGTCGAGCCTGTCACCAGGCGTGACGGCACGCAGGGTCATCAGGAATCGTTCAACGCCATCTACATGATGGCCGACTCCGGTGCGCGCGGTTCGGCAGCCCAGATCCGCCAGTTGGCCGGTATGCGTGGCCTGATGGCAAAGCCTGACGGCTCCATCATCGAAACGCCGATTACCGCGAACTTCCGCGAAGGCCTGAACGTGTTGCAGTACTTCATCTCGACCCACGGCGCCCGTAAGGGCCTGGCCGATACCGCGCTGAAGACCGCAAACTCCGGTTACCTGACCCGTCGCCTGGTCGACGTGACACAAGATCTGGTCGTGATCGAAGATGATTGCGGAACCAGCAACGGCGCATTGATGAAGGCGCTGGTCGAAGGCGGTGAAGTGATCGAAGCGCTGCGCGACCGTATCCTCGGCCGCGTGGTCGTCGCCGACGTCGTGGACCCCGAGTCGCAGGAAACCGTGTACGAATCCGGCACCCTGCTGGACGAAGACATGGTGGAAGATATCGAGCGCCGCGGCATCGACGAGGTGAAAGTCCGCACTGCGCTGACTTGCGAAACCCGTTATGGACTGTGCGCCAAGTGCTATGGCCGTGATCTTGGCCGCGGTACGCTGGTCAACGTCGGTGAAGCCGTTGGCGTGGTGGCTGCGCAGTCGATCGGCGAGCCGGGTACCCAGCTGACGATGCGTACCTTCCACATTGGTGGCGCGGCATCGCGTGCTGCGGTCGCATCTTCGGTGGAAGCCAAGTCGAACGGTGTCGTGCGCTTTACCGCCACGATGCGTTATGTCACGAACGGAAAGGGCGACCAGATCGTCATCTCCCGTTCGGGCGAAGTGCTGATCACCGACGATCTCGGACGCGAGCGCGAGCGCCACAAGGTGCCGTATGGCGCCACCCTGATCGTCAAGGATGGCCTGACGATCAAGGCAGGCACCGCACTGGCGACCTGGGATCCGCTGACCCGTCCTATCATCACCGAATACAGCGGCACGGTGAAGTTCGAGAACGTGGAAGAGGGCGCTACGGTTGCCAAGCAGATCGACGAAGTTACCGGCTTGTCGACGCTGGTCGTCATCGACGCCAAGCGCCGCGGCTCCGCTGCCAAGATCATGCGTCCGCAGGTCAAGCTGCTGAACGAGCAAGGCCAGGAAGTGAAGATCGCTGGCACTGAACATGCAGTGACGATCGGCTTCCAGGTCGGCGCGCTGATCACCGTCAAGGATGGCCAGCAGGTTGGCGTCGGCGAGGTGCTGGCACGTATCCCGACCGAATCGCAGAAAACGCGTGACATCACCGGCGGTCTGCCGCGTGTTGCCGAGCTGTTCGAAGCACGGTCGCCGAAAGACGCCGGCATGCTGGCGGAAGTTACCGGCACGGTCGCGTTCGGCAAGGAGACCAAGGGCAAGCAACGCCTGGAAATCACCGACATGGACGGCAACAAGCATGAGTTCCTGATCACCAAGGACAAGCAAGTGCTGGTGCATGACGGCCAGGTGGTGAACAAGGGCGAGATGATTGTCGACGGTCCGGCTGATCCGCAGGACATCCTGCGCCTGCTGGGCATCGAAGCCTTGTCCCGCTACATCGTCGACGAAGTCCAGGACGTGTACCGTCTGCAGGGCGTGAAGATCAACGACAAGCACATCGAAGTCATCGTGCGGCAGATGTTGCGTCGCGTGGCTGTCGGCGATGCGGGCGAAACCGGCTACATTCCGGGCGAGCAGGTCGAGCGTTCGGAACTGCTGGACGAAAACGACCGCGTCATTGCCGAAGGAAAGCGTCCGGCAACCTACGACAACGTACTGCTGGGCATCACCAAGGCATCGCTGTCGACCGATTCGTTCATTTCCGCAGCCTCCTTCCAGGAGACCACGCGCGTGCTGACCGAAGCGGCGATCATGGGCAAGAAAGATGGCCTGCGGGGCCTGAAGGAAAACGTGATCGTGGGTCGCCTGATCCCGGCTGGTACGGGTCTGGCATACCACCGTGCACGCAAGGAAAAAGAATCGTGGGAAGCCGAAGAGCGCACCGCACTGCTGCAGTCCGAGCGTGCGGCTCGCGAGGCGGAAGCCAACGCAATCTTTATCACTGCAACGCCGAGTTCGGACGACGACCAGGGTTGATGACCGTCCTGCGTTAAACAAAAACGGCTCGCGCAAGCGGGCCGTTTTTTTTGAGCTGATCGTCTGAGCTGTTCAGCTACCGGCGATCAGCTCAATCCTGTGGAAGCGGCTTGCCCTTGGCGATCACTTCCCGGCAATCGCCCTTGAAGCGCGCATTGTCATAATCCGTCCACCCATAGCTGTCCACATAGCGCTTGTGACGGCGGAACTTCTTGCTGAACATGCTTCGCTGCAGTTGCTCGGTCGAATAGCGGATGTCCGACAGGTCGAGCAGGGAGTGGAACACATTCTCGGTCGCCAGCTTTGCCTTGCGATTGCGCGCAAGCGTTTCCACTTTTCCCGGGAATGCTTCCTTGTATTGGTCCGAATACCAAACCAAGGCCGGCACATGGAATTCATGCTGCGTGTTGTGACCGTGGAAGGCGATGTCGCAGCTGCCGTCATACAGGGTCTGGCCGTGATCTGCGACGTACATCATCGAGGTCATTTCGCCACGTTCCCCCCGTACCTTCAATGATCCGATCACCTGTGACAGGAACCAGTCGGTGTAGAGGATGGAATTGTCGTAACTGTTATTCAGTGCCGGCTTGAGCGCGCGGTCGGTATAGGCCGGATTCTTCTGACCGAACAGCGAAGGCTGCCATTTGTCGAATTCCTTGGGATAGCGATGGCTGTAGTTCCAGTGATTGCCAAGGCTGTGCAGTACGACCAGCTTCTTTGGAGAGGGGTCGTTCATCGCTGCCTTCAATGGGTCGAGCAGGATGGTGTCCAGGCTGGAGTGATCCGTATAGCCGCCCGGGTTGAGGAACTGGACGACATCGGCTTCCTTGGCGAATACCGAAACGGGCGTGTCGAACTGCCCGAACGACATCTGGTTCGAAAGCCAGTAGGTCTTGAATCCCGCTTCCTTGTACGCGGTAATGAAGGATTTCTCCGAGAACCCTGCCTTCAGGCTTTGCGTCGCCGGCTTGCGCGACAGGATGACGGGAACCGAGAGCCGCGTTGCTGACACCGCTGTCACCATGTCAGCCAGGCTGACAAGGTTGGCTTCTTTTTTCAGCAGCGGATTGGTTTCCCGCTTGTAGCCGTTCAGGCTCCAGCGGTCGAAGCGGGAAGACTCACCCAGAACCATGACCACAACTTGCGGCCGGTCTGCGGCACCCTCCTGGCGCGCGCCGAACTTGAACGCTTTGCTGCGTTCCGCCAGTTCGCTCAGGTACTTGCGCTCCTTCCAGAACTCCCAGGCCGGCATGGCCAATCCGAACGGCCAGCTCTTGCCGAACAAGGTGGCATCCAGCGGCGGTGCCGCCCATCGGGGTAGCTTGGGGAGCGTGGCGGTGATTGCGGTGGAAGGGGAGGGGGCGCTGGCGTTGGCATCTGCTGCCTCGCCTTCATCGTCGCCAACCTCATCCGGGCTGGTTTGCTGCTGGCTTGCCGAATCCGATCCAAGCGTGACTGAAGCAGAGGCCGGCTTCGCCTTGGCAACGCCGACCGACATTCCGTACAGCCAGGCGCCGTAACCGATCGCAAGGCTGGCAAGTATGATCCAGCGCGACTGATCTTTCCAGTCCAGGTCGCGCGACTTGCAGGCTACCCGCAAGGATGCCGCAAACCAGGCCAGAACCGCCACCGCGACGGCGCCAAGCAACCACAGCTTGTTGCCCAGAAATTCAAGCGCCTCCTTTGGACTGGTCTCGAGAATAATGCCCAGATGGTGGGCGGACACGTCCTGGCCGAAGTAGGCGACCAGGTACAGTTGGACGGGAACAGCGAGGAAGGCGGGGAACAGCAGCCAATGGAACCAGGCCGGGCGCTTGAAGACCGCCCAGACCGTCACCCACGCCATGACCGCGGCACCAGCAAGCTGGTAAGCGTTCACTACCGGCTTGCCTAGCGTCAAGGAAAGGAAGGGGACCGCCGAAAGCAGGAGGTAGGTGCCAAGCAAAAACAAGTTTGCCGGATTCAACAACGGGGGCATGGGAGGGGACTGGAGGCAATTGCGTTGGGGAGGCGTATTATCCCGGATTCCTGCGGTTCCCTGCTTATCCAGATTGCAGGGGGGGGCGTCCCGGGGACCGGCTGACGTTGCCGGGCAACATCGTGCCCCTTGGGGCCGGGTTCCATGGGGCACCTCGATGTTTGCCAATTTGCAGTGGATGGTGCTGTCATCCAGCCCTGAATTGCCAATTGACGCTTTCGGACATCAAGACTATACTCGCGAGTTCTCGATTTTAAGCTCTCCTTGGGCTTAGCGTTCTTTGGTCCCCGTGCCTCGCGCGACGCTTCACCCCCTTGGTCTGATCGATTTGAAGTTCCAGTTTCGTCCCTGGGTGCCTTCGTGCCCGGGTTTCGTTTTATTAAAACCGTTTTGTTGGATACAGACCGATGCCAACCATCAATCAATTGATTCGCAAAGGACGCACCTCCGCGGTCGTCAAGAGCAAATCGCCGGCGCTGCAACTCAGCCCGCAAAAGCGCGGCGTTTGCACGCGCGTCTACACCACCACCCCGAAAAAGCCGAACTCGGCGCTGCGTAAGGTCGCCAAAGTGCGCCTCACCAACGGCTTCGAAGTCATCTCGTACATCGGCGGTGAAGGCCACAATCTGCAAGAGCACAGTGTCGTGCTGCTGCGCGGTGGTCGTGTAAAGGATTTGCCTGGTGTTCGTTACCACATGGTTCGTGGTGCGCTTGATACCCAGGGCGTGTCCAAGCGTAAGCAGGCTCGCTCGAAGTACGGCACCAAGAAAGCCAAGGCTGGCGCAGCCAAGAAGTAATTCAAGCGTTTCGCCGCTCTGCGGTGAGGCAAGGAGTCGGTCCGGACAGGGCCGAGTAAGTGGACAGGCCTGATGGCTGTCCGGGAGTGCGCGGATACAGGTCCGGCGCTCAACTGAAGAATGGAAAGGAACAGCAATGCCACGTCGTCGTGAAGTCCCCAAACGGGAAATCCTGCCGGATCCCAAGTTCGGCAATACTGATCTGTCCAAGTTCGTCAACACGCTGATGGTCGACGGCAAGAAGTCGGTCGCCGAAACCATCATCTATGATGCTCTGGATCAGATCCAGAAAAAATCGGGCAAGGATGCGCTCGAGGTGTTTGCCACCGCAATCGGTAACTGCAAGCCCATGGTCGAGGTGAAGTCCCGCCGTGTCGGTGGCGCCAACTACCAGGTGCCGGTCGAGGTTCGTCCCGTTCGCCGCATGGCCTTGTCCATGCGCTGGCTGCGCGAAGCTGCCAAGAAGCGCAGTGAAAAGTCGATGGCCCTGCGCTTGGCGGGCGAGTTGATGGATGCTGCCGAAGGTCGCGGCGGCGCAATGAAGAAGCGGGACGAAGTGCACCGTATGGCAGAGGCCAACAAAGCCTTCTCGCATTTCCGCTTCTGATTATGAGGGTGGGGCCGTCACCGATGTGGCGGCAACTGTCCGATGCAAAAAACCTGTCCAAACCGGGCGCTACTGTGACAAACAAGGTGCGCTCGGTTTCGTTCATTGAAAAGACTTAGGATTGATTATGGCTCGCAAGACCCCTATCGAGCGCTACCGTAACATCGGTATCTCCGCTCACATCGACGCCGGCAAGACCACCACCACCGAGCGTATCCTGTTCTACACCGGCGTCAACCACAAGCTCGGTGAAGTGCATGACGGTGCGGCCACCATGGACTGGATGGAGCAGGAGCAGGAGCGTGGCATCACGATCACCTCCGCTGCCACGACCTGCTTCTGGAAAGGCATGGCCAACAATTTCCCGGAACATCACATCAACATCATCGACACGCCGGGCCACGTCGACTTCACTATTGAAGTCGAGCGCTCGATGCGCGTGCTGGATGGCGCTTGCATGGTCTATTGCGCAGTGGGTGGCGTGCAGCCGCAGTCGGAGACTGTCTGGCGCCAGGCCAACAAGTACAAGGTGCCGCGTCTCGCATTCGTGAACAAGATGGACCGTACCGGCGCCAACTTCTTCAAGGTGTACGAGCAGATGCGCGCACGCCTGAAGGCCAACCCGATTCCGATTCAGGTGCCTATCGGTGCCGAAGACAATTTCGAGGGCGTGATCGATCTGGTCAAGATGAAGGCGATCTACTGGGACGAAGCGTCGCAGGGCATGAAATTCGACTATCGCGAGATTCCCGCCGAGCTGAAGGGCCTGGCGGACGAATGGCGCGAGAAGATGGTCGAAGCAGCCGCCGAAGCTACTGAAGAACTGATGAACAAGTACCTTGAAGAGGGTGACCTCTCCGAGGAAGAAATCAAGTTGGCGCTGCGCACCCGCACCATCGCCAGCGAGATCGTGCCAATGATGTGCGGCACCGCGTTCAAGAACAAGGGCGTGCAGGCCATGCTTGACGCTGTCATCGAATACCTGCCTGCTCCGACGGACATTCCGCCGGTCGGTGGTATCGACGACGACGAGGCACCAGTCTCGCGCAAGGCCGACGACGCGGAGAAATTCTCGGCGCTCGCATTCAAGATCATGACTGATCCGTTCGTCGGCCAGTTGATCTTCTTCCGCGTGTATTCGGGCATCGTCAATTCGGGCGACACGATCTACAACCCGATCAAGGGCAAGAAAGAGCGTCTCGGCCGTATTTTGCAGATGCACGCGAACCAGCGCGAAGAGATCAAGGAAGTTCGTGCCGGCGACATCGCCGCCGCAGTCGGCCTGAAAGAAGCCACCACTGGCGACACCTTGTGCGACCCGAGCAGCATCATCATGCTCGAGCGCATGATCTTCCCTGAGCCGGTCATTTCGCAGGCTGTCGAGCCGAAGACCAAGGCCGACCAGGAGCGCATGGGCATTGCCCTGAACCGCCTGGCAGCAGAAGATCCTTCGTTCCGCGTGAAGACCGACGAAGAGTCTGGCCAGACCATCATTTCCGGTATGGGCGAGCTGCATCTGGAGATTCTCGTTGACCGTATGCGTCGTGAATTCAACGTCGAAGCGACCGTCGGCAAGCCGCAGGTTGCCTATCGCGAAACGATTCGCAAGGTCTGCGAAGAGATCGAAGGTAAATTCGTCAAGCAATCGGGTGGACGCGGCCAGTACGGCCATGTGGTGCTCAAGATCGAACCGCAAGAGCCGGGCAAAGGCTTCGAGTTCATCGACGCCATCAAGGGCGGCGTGGTTCCTCGCGAGTACATCCCTGCAGTCGAGAAGGGTGTGGTGGACACGCTTTCGAACGGCGTCCTGGCCGGATATCCGGTTGTCGACGTGAAGGTCACGCTGTTCTTTGGTTCGTACCATGACGTCGACTCGAACGAAAATGCATTCCGCATGGCCGCTTCGATGGCATTCAAGGATGGTTGCCGCAAGGCCAGCCCGGTGCTGCTCGAGCCGATGATGGCAGTTGAAGTCGAGACCCCGGAAGACTACGCCGGTACCGTGATGGGCGACCTGTCGTCCCGTCGTGGCATGGTCCAGGGCATGGACGAGATCGCCGGCGGCGGTGGCAAGATCATCAAGGCTGAAGTGCCTCTGTCCGAGATGTTTGGCTATTCCACTTCGTTGCGTTCGGCCACACAGGGCCGCGCCACCTACACGATGGAATTCAAGCACTACGCAGAAGCGCCGAAGAATGTGACCGAGGCAGTGATCAGCGCCAAGTCGAAGTAAGCAGCAAAGCAAGAAACAAGTCAGGACCGGCCCGTGACGGGCCGGTTCATCCAGATACAGACATCGTTCTTTTTGAAGGAAGAAGAAAATGGCAAAAGGCAAGTTTGAGCGGACCAAGCCGCACGTGAATGTGGGCACGATTGGCCACGTCGATCATGGCAAGACCACGCTGACGGCTGCGATTGCAACTGTTTTGTCGGCCAAGTTTGGCGGCGAAGCAAAGAAATATGACGAGATCGACGCAGCGCCTGAAGAAAAAGCGCGCGGCATCACGATCAACACGGCGCACGTCGAGTACGAGACAGAAAACCGCCACTATGCGCACGTTGACTGCCCGGGCCACGCTGACTATGTGAAGAACATGATCACCGGCGCGGCGCAGATGGATGGCGCGATCCTGGTGTGCTCGGCAGCTGACGGCCCGATGCCGCAGACCCGCGAGCACATCCTGCTGGCGCGCCAGGTTGGCGTTCCTTACATCATCGTGTTCCTGAACAAGTGCGACATGGTTGATGACGACGAGTTGCTGGAACTGGTCGAGATGGAAGTTCGCGAATTGTTGTCGAAGTATGAGTTCCCTGGCGACGACCTGCCAATCATCCGTGGTTCGGCCAAACTGGCGCTGGAAGGCGACAAGGGCGAGCTGGGTGAGCAGGCGATCATGAAGCTGGCCGAAGCGCTGGACACGTACATCCCGACGCCGGAGCGCGCTGTTGACGGCGCATTCCTGCTGCCGGTTGAAGACGTGTTCTCGATTTCCGGCCGTGGCACGGTGGTTACCGGTCGTGTCGAGCGTGGCATCGTGAAAGTTGGCGAAGAGCTGGAAATCGTTGGTATCCGCGATACGCAAAAGACGATCTGCACGGGCGTGGAAATGTTCCGCAAGCTGCTGGACCAGGGTCAGGCTGGCGACAACGTCGGCGTGCTGCTGCGTGGCACCAAGCGTGAAGACGTGGAGCGTGGCCAGGTTCTGGCCAAGCCGGGTTCGATCAAGCCGCACAAGCACTTCACGGGCGAGATCTATGTCCTGTCGAAGGACGAAGGCGGCCGTCATACGCCGTTCTTCAACAACTACCGTCCGCAGTTCTACTTCCGTACCACGGACGTGACGGGTGCGATCGAGCTGCCGAAGGACAAGGAAATGGTCATGCCAGGCGATAACGTGTCGATCACTGTGCAGCTGATCAACCCGATCGCGATGGAAGAGGGTCTGCGTTTTGCAATCCGCGAAGGCGGCCGTACCGTCGGCGCCGGCGTTGTTGC
>NZ_VTTH01000006.1 GCF_008831265.1 Lacisediminimonas profundi | reverse complement strand
GTCGTTGCCAGCGACGGCGTGACCACGGCAAGCCAGCAGGCAGTGACGCTGACGATCAACAATGTCGACGAAGTGTCCCCGACGATCACGTCGTCGACGACGGCAACGGCGATCAACGAAAACACTGGCGCCGGCCAGGTTGTCTACACGGCCATCGCTACCGATGCCGCTGACATCAGTGCCGGCGTGACGTACAGCCTGTCCGGTACGGATGCGGCCTTGTTCACGATCGACAGCAGCACGGGCGCCGTGACGCTGACCGGCAATCCTGACTACGAGACGAAATCGAGATACAGCTTCAACGTCGTCGCCAATGACGGCGTGACGACGGCGAGCCAGCAGGCAGTGACGCTGACGATCAACAACGTCGACGAAGTTGCCCCAACGATCACGTCCTCGACGACGGCGACGGCGATCAACGAGAACAGTGGCGCAGGTCAGGTGGTCTACACGGCGATTGCGACTGATACCGCTGACACCAGCGCCGGCGTGACGTACAGCCTGTCCGGCGACGATGCGGCATTGTTCACGATTGACAGCAGCACGGGTGCCGTGACGCTGACGGGCAATCCGAATTACGAGACCAAATCGAGCTACAGCTTCAACGTCGTTGCCAGCGACGGCGTGACGACGGCGAGCCAGCAGGCAGTGACGCTGACGATCAACAACGTCGATGAAGTTGCGCCGACGATCACCTCGTCATCGACGGCGACGGCGATCAACGAGAACAGCGGTGCGGGCCAGGTCGTCTATACGGCGATTGCGACCGATACCGCCGACACCAGCGCCGGCGTGACCTACAGCCTGTCCGGAACGGACGCGGGCCTGTTCACGATCAACGCGACGACCGGCGCCGTGACGCTGATGGGCAATCCTGACTACGAGACGAAATCGAGCTACAGCTTCAACGTCGTCGCCAATGACGGCGCGACCACGGCAAGCCAGCAGGTAGTGACGCTGGCGATCAACAACGTCGATGAAGTAGCACCGACGATCACCTCGTCGACGACGGCGACGGCGATCAACGAGAACAGCGGTGCGGGCCAAGTGGTCTACACGGCGATCGCGACCGATACCGCTGACACCAGTGCTGGCGTGACCTACAGCCTGTCCGGTACGGATGCGGCCTTGTTCACGATCGACAGCAGCACGGGCGCGGTGACGCTGACCGGTAATCCGGACCACGAGACGAAGTCGAGCTACAGCTTCAATGTCGTTGCCAATGATGGCGTGACGGCAGCGAGCCAGCAGGCAGTGACGCTGACGATCAACAACATCGACGAAGTGTCGCCGACGATCACGTCGTCGACGACGGCGACGGCGATCAACGAGAACAGCGGCGCTGGCCAGGTCGTCTATACGGCCATCGCGACCGATACCGCCGACACCAGCGCTGGCGTGACCTACAGCCTGTCCGGAACGGACGCGGCCCTGTTCACGATTGACGAGACGACCGGCGCCGTGACGCTGACCGGAAATCCGAATTACGAGTCGAAGTCGAGCTACAGCTTCAATGTCGTTGCCAATGACGGCGTGACGGCAGCCAGCCAGCAGGCAGTGACGCTGACGATCAACAACGTCGACGAAGTGGCACCGACGATCACGTCCTCGACCACGGCGACCGCGATCAACGAGAACAGCGGCGCCGGCCAGGTCGTGTACACCGCGATCGCGACCGATACCGCTGACACGAGCGCCGGCGTGACCTACAGCCTGTCCGGCACGGACGCGGCCCTGTTCACGATCAACCCGACCACTGGAGCGGTGACGCTGACGGGTAATCCGAACTACGAGACCAAATCCAGCTACAGCTTCAATGTGGTCGCCAATGACGGCGTGACGACGGCCAGCCAGCAGGCAGTGACGCTGACGATCAACAACGTCGATGAAGTCGCACCGACGATCACGTCGTCGACAACGGCAACCGCGATCAACGAGAACAGCGGCGCCGGCCAGGTCGTCTACACGGCGATTGCGACGGATACCGCTGACACGAGCGCCGGCGTGAGCTACAGCCTGTCCGGAGCGGATGCGGCCCTGTTCACGATCAACGAGACGACCGGCGCGGTGACGCTGACGGGCAATCCGGATTACGAGACCAAATCGAGCTACAGCTTCAATGTCGTTGCCGATGACGGCGTGACGGCAGCGAGCCAGCAGGCAGTGACGCTGACGATCAACAACGTTGACGAAGTCGCACCGACGATCACGTCGTCAACGACGGCGACCGCGATCAACGAGAACAGCGGCGCCGGCCAGGTCGTGTACACCGCGATCGCGACCGATACCGCTGACACCAGCGCCGGCGTGACCTACAGCCTGTCAGGCGACGATGCGGCCTTGTTCACGATTGACGAGACGACCGGCGCGGTGACGCTGACCGGAAATCCGAATTACGAGTCGAAGTCGAGCTACAGCTTTAATGTCGTTGCCAATGACGGCGTGACCACAGCGAGCCAGCAGGCGGTGACGCTGACGATCAACAACGTCGACGAAGTCGCACCGACGATCACGTCGTCGACAACGGCAACCGCGATCAACGAGAACAGCGGCGCCGGCCAGGTCGTGTACACCGCGATCGCGACCGATACCGCTGACACCAGCGCCGGCGTGACTTACAGCCTGTCAGGCACGGACGCGGCCCTGTTCACGATCAACGAGACGACCGGCGCAGTGACGCTGACGGGCAATCCGGATTACGAGACCAAATCCAGCTACAGCTTCAACGTCGTTGCCAGCGACGGCGTGACGGCAGCAAGCCAGCAGGCAGTGACGCTGACGATCAACAACGTCGACGAAGTGGCCCCGACGATCACGTCGTCGACGACGGCCACGGCGATCAACGAGAACAGCGGTGCGGGCCAGGTCGTGTACACGGCGATCGCGACCGATACCGCCGACACCAGTGCTGGCGTGACGTACAGCCTGTCCGGCACGGATGCGGCCTTGTTCACGATCAACGAGACGACCGGAGCGGTGACGCTGACGGCGAATCCGGACCACGAGACGAAGGCGAGCTACAGCTTCAATGTGGTCGCCAGCGATGGCGTGACGACAGCGAGCCAGCAGGCAGTGACGCTGACGATCAACAACGTCGATGAAGTTGCACCAACGATCACCTCGTCGACGACGGCCACCGCGATCAACGAAAACAGCGGCGCGGGCCAGGTCGTCTACACGGCGATTGCGACCGATACCGCTGACATCAGTGGTGGCGTGACGTACAGCCTGTCCGGCGACGATGCATCGCTGTTCACGATCAATGCGACGACTGGTGCGGTGACGCTGACGGGCAATCCGAACTACGAAGCGAAATCGAGCTACAGCTTCACGGTTCTTGCCAGCGACGGCGTGACGGCAGCGAGCCAGCAGGCAGTGACGCTGACGATCAACAACGTCGACGAAGTTGCCCCGACGATCACCTCGTCGACGACGGCGACGGCGATCAACGAGAACAGCGGTGCGGGCCAAGTCGTCTACACGGCGATTGCGACCGATACCGCCGACATCAGTGCCGGCGTAACGTACAGCCTGTCCGGAACGGACGCGAGCCTGTTCACGATCAACACGATGACCGGTGCGGTGACGCTGACCGGCAATCCGAACTACGAGACCAAGTCCAGCTACAGCTTCAATGTGGTCGCCAATGATGGCGTGACGACGGCAAGCCAGCAGACGGTGACGCTGACGATCAACAACGTCGACGAAGTTGCACCGACGATCACGTCGTCGACGACGGCAACGGCGATCAACGAGAACAGCGGCGCGGGCCAGGTCGTCTACACGGCGATTGCGACCGATACCGCTGACACCAGCGCTGGCGTGAGCTACAGCCTGTCCGGTACGGACGCGGCCTTGTTCACGATCAACACGATGACCGGTGCGGTGACGCTGACCGGCAATCCGAATTACGAGTCGAAGTCGAGCTACAGCTTCAATGTCGTTGCCAGTGATGGCGTGACGCCAGCAAGCCAGCAGGCAGTGACGCTGACGATCAACAACGTCGATGAAGTGTCGCCGACGATCACGTCGTCGACGACGGCAACGGCGATCAACGAGAACAGCGGTGCCGGCCAGGTGGTCTACACGGCGATCGCGACCGATACCGCTGACACCAGTGCCGGCGTGACCTACAGCCTGTCTGGCACGGACGCGGCATTGTTCACGATCAACGGCAGCACTGGCGCCGTGACGCTGACCGGCAATCCCAACTACGAAGCGAAATCGAGCTACAGCTTCAATGTGGTCGCGAATGACGGCGTGACGACTGCCAGCCAGCAAGCCGTGACGCTGACGATCAACAACGTCGACGAAGTAGCACCGACGATTAATCTGAGTCTGACCGAGGCAGATAGTGCAGCGGCGATCAATACTGGCGGGACGCTCGAAGGCGGCTCTGGGGCCTTCAGCCCACAGACCAGCACCGGCTCATATGGACGATTCACAGTTGACGCGGATGGTTCCTGGGCTTATTCGGCGAACTCTGCCAACAACGAGTTTGTTGCAGGTCAGACGTACACCGACACCTTCACGGTGACGAATGTCGATGGGGTAACGACCTTGATAGTGGTCAATATCCTGGGCACCAACGACGCAGCGGCGCTCGGTTCGGCGACGGTCAACCTGACCGAAGCGGCAACGGCAGCGGCGATCAGCACGAGCGGCAGCCTGTCGATCAGCGACGTGGACAGCGACGCGACGTTCGAAGCCCAGACGGATGTGGCCGGAACCTACGGCACGTTCTCGATCGGCACGGATGGCGCCTGGACGTACACGGCAGATTCGGCGCGCAACGAATTCGTGGCAGGTCAGACCTACACGGACACCTTCACGGTATCCAGCGCTGACGGCACGCAGACATCCGTCGTTGTGAACATTCTCGGCACCAACGATGCGGCGGCGCTGGGCTCTGCGACGGTCAACCTGACCGAAGCGGCAACGGCGGCGGCAATCTCGACGAGCGGCAGCCTGTCGATCAGTGACGTCGACAGTGACGCAACTTTCGTAGCGCAGACAGGCACGGCCGGGAAGTACGGAACATTCTCGATCGGCACGGACGGCGCCTGGACCTACACTGCGTCTTCGGCCCACAACGAATTCGTGGCGGGGGTGACCTATACCGAATCCTTCACCGTGGCCAGCGCCGATGGCAGCACCACCTCGGTCGTCGTCAACATCCTGGGTACGAATGACGCTGCGGTCCTGGGTTCAGCAACGATCGATCTGACCGAAGCGAATACGGCAGCAGCGATCAGCACCAGTGGCACGCTGTCGATCAGCGATGTGGATAGCGCCGCAAGTTTTGCGGCGCAGACTGACGTCGCCGGAGCCTATGGCAAGTTCTCCATCGGGACAGACGGCGCCTGGACCTACAACGCCGACTCCGCCCACGATGAGTTCGTCGCCGGTCGTACCTACACTGACACCTTCACGGTGACCAGCGTCGACGGCACGCAGACAAGCGTGATCGTGAACATCACCGGCACCAACGATGCCGCCGTCCTTACATCTGCATCAATCAACCTGACTGAAGCAGACACGGCAGCGGCAATCAGCACGGACGGCTCGCTCTCCATCAGCGATGTGGATAGCGAACAGCAGTTCGTGGAGCAGGTCGGTACCGCCGGATCCTATGGAAAATTCTCGATAGGCGCCAATGGATCATGGTCCTATACGGCCGACTCTGCGCATGACGAATTCGTCGCGGGTCAGACCTATACCGACTCGTTCACGGTCACCAGCGCCGACGGTACGACAAGCACGGTCGTCATCAATATTGCAGGCACCAATGACGCTGCCCTGATTGGCGGCACGGCATCGGGAGCCGTCACGGAAGACGCGACCCTTGCTACCGGGGGCGTGTTGACGGTTTCGGATCCGGATTCCGGCGAAGCAGCATTCGCGCCGATCGAATCCGGAACTGGTGCCGGGCAGCACGGCAGCTTCACGTTTGAAGCAGGCACCGGCGCCTGGACCTACACAGTGGATAACGGATCCGGAGCAGTCCAATCGCTGCCAGCCGGCGCGACGCTGACCGACACATTCACCGTGGTCACGCTGGATGGAAGCAGCCAGACGATTACGGTCACCATCAGCGGCGCCAACGACGGCGCCCTGATCGGTACGCCGGGCGCGGCTTCTGTCACCGAAGACACCGGTGTCAACGACATCGGCAATCTGGTTGCGACTGGCACAGTTGGCCTGATCGACATCGACGCCGGTGAAAATTCATTCCGGACCAGTGTCACAGCAGCGCCTGGCACGCTAGGCCAGCTTCAACTGGCGGCCGATGGGAGCTACACCTACACGGTCTCCAATGAGGCGGTGCAATCGCTTGCCGTGGGAAAGGTGAAGGTCGAGACCTTTGCTGTCACGTCGCTGGACGGCAGTACCAAAGAGATCAGCTTCACCATCAATGGCAAGAATGACCTTGCGGGAGCGCAGGGTGACTCGTACGCCACCAACAGGAACCAGACGCTGATCGTCCCGGTAGCGCTCTCCGTTCTCGGCAACGATACGGATGCGGACGGTGATGCATTGTCGTCCAGTGTGGTAACCGGCCCGGAACATGGGACGCTTACGCTCAACGCAGATGGCAGCTTCACCTATACGCCGGATCAGGGCTATTTCGGAAGCGATGCGTTCACCTACCGCGCTAATGACGGCACGGCAGACAGCGAGATCGCAACGGTCACGATCCAGGTGCGCGGCGTTGTACAGCCGGAAATCGAGCTGCTTGCGGACTCGGGACCGAACACTACCGACAAGGTGACGAATGTCGCCTCGCTCAGGTTCAGCGATCCGGCGCCTGGCGTAACTCGCCTTTACAGCATAAATGGCGGCCCGGCCACCAGCACCTTCACCCCGCCGCAGCAAGATGGCGAATACACGGTGCAGGTGATTGATAGCGACAGCCACGGCAATAGCGAGTTCTCCAGTCTGAGCTTCACGCTGGATCTCAGCGGTCCGCAAGTCGCGGTGTCCGCAGGCAGTCCAGTCCTGAATGCTGGCGAATCGACCACGCTCACCTTTACTTTCGGCGAAGTCCCGACCGGCTTCGAGTTGAGCGACATCAGCGTCAGCGCCGGCACCCTCGGCGCCCTTGTTCCGACCAGCGATCCGAAAGTGTTCACGGCCTTGTACACCCCGCCGGTGAACATGGCGGCAACGACCGTAACGGTTGCAGTCGGCGCCGAGACCTACGCGGACGCCGCAGGGAACAAAGGGTCTGCTGGCAACGCCACGCTGAGCGTGGATACGGCAGTCAGGCTCTTTGTTGATGCCTCGCCGGTCATCGTGATGAACGAAGACACGACGGTGCACCTCAGCAAAAATGATTTCCCGTTGCGTCTGACGAACAGCGCGAGTGCAAGTATCAGCGTACCGGACAGCAGCATCTGGGTGGTGCTGGACAGCATTCCGGTCATCGGACTTGCCAGGCTGGCTGACGCGAATGGCAATCTGACCGAGGTCGTAGCCGGCACCCGGATACGACTCGACCAGATATCGAATCTGCAGTTCACGCCCAAGCAGGACGAGTTTGCAGTCCGTTACGACAAACTGAATTTCCACCTCGAATACGGCGAGCCTGGACGGATGAGCACGACGACAATGTCGGAGCTGAATTTCAGCGTGCGCAACGTCAACGATGCGCCGATCGGCAAGGCGATCGAGCCGATCACCCTGAAGCAGGGGCAGACGGTGCGGATGGACCTCAGATCCGTATTCGCCGATGTCGATCCGGAGGACCTGGGCAAGCTCACCTACACCGTGTCCGCAGCGGACGGCGTGACCGCAACTGTCAACGGCTCGATCCTGACAGTGACGAATACGCTGGGTGTTTCCAGCCCGGTGACCTTGATGATCACCGCCAAGGATCGGGCCGGTGCGACGGGCACTGCGTCGATCGCGGTCACCCTGGCCGGGCCCGAGACATTGCCGAATATTGCACCGACGCTGACTGCGCCCGGCGCGGTACAGATCGCGGAGACAGCAAAGGCAGGGGACCTGTTGTTCACCATCGCTGGCAACGACGCCGTGGCCGACAATGCGGATGGGATCAACGAGAGCCTCAGTTATACGCTGACCGGCGCAGATTCCAGCCGGTTTGCGGTGGACGCGCAGGGCAACGTCACCCTGCTCAAGCCGCTCGACTTCGAAAAGCCGTCGGACCTCGGCGGAACCACCGTTGGCGACAATGTCTACTCGTTCACCGTGAATGTCGCGGATGGCCGGGGCGGCGTGGCGACCAAGGATGTGTCGGTTCAGGTCACCAATGTGATCGAAGGCGCGCAGCCGGGCATCGGCGACGGCAACATCGAAATCGGGGTAGAAGCGGGCGGCAGCAATCAGGTCGACCTGAGCAAGATTTACTTCAACCCGGAAGGCGGCTCGCCGATCGCGTTCCAGATCGGCTTCACTGATTCGAACGGCAATTTGATATTTGGCAATCCTGTCACCGACCCGCTGACGGGCGTGACTGCCACGCTCAGCGGCTCGATGCTGAAGATTACGGCCCCGGCCAACTTCAGCGGATTCTTCAATCTGTCCGTGCGTACCACAGCCAACCAGATTGATACCGACTATACGGCGCATGTCTCGCTGGACAAGGATACGGACGGGGTTGACGATTTCACCGAGCTGTTCGCCGGCGACATGAACAACGACGGCCTCACGGACGACCTGCAAAGCAACGTGGCCTCGTTCCCGACGGTCAGTTCGGATCCGGCCGATCCGACCAGCTACATGTCGCTGGCGGCCACCAGGGGCACCAGCCCGGTGATCACCGATACCCTGAACGAGATGAACGTTGCGTTGAATGCGGCGCTTCATGGAGTGCTCGGCAATTCGGCCGAAGAGCAGGCATTGCTCGCCACGATTTCGTCGGCGCTGAAAATCGAGGGCGTCGGCGTGGGCAGCGTGTCACGCGAACTGGGCGGAAAGATACTCGGCGACGTTGGCAGTGCGGAGCAGGTGGCCGGAATGAGCCTGCAGAGCCTGGATGCGCCGCTCGGCATCCTTCAGTTCACCCTCAAGCCCGAGATCATCGAATCGCCGCAGCAACTGGCGGCCCTCAAGGCTGCGAACGAGCAGGCGTACAACGAGTACCTGGCATTCAAGCAAAGCTACGAAGCAGAGCTGAGGGATGGCTTCGCCACCAGGCAACAGATGGTCAAGGTGCTGCTGCCGGCAGGTACGTTGATCAACAGCTTCCTGAAGCCAGTGTTCCAGACCGATGCGGCTGGCGAGTATGCTCTCGACTCGACTGGCAACATGATCATTGTCCGCTACGAGGACTACGTCCTGAAGAATGTCGTGGTCAATGGAAAGCAGATGCTGACCGGCGCCAAGTTCTTCAACGCCGACGGCAATGAAATCCAGGACATCAGGTCGCTCAATGCCGAACAACTTGCGGCCGCGGGGCTCTCGTATGTCGAGATTTATTTCGTCGACAACCAACGTGGCGATGAAGACCAGACGATCGGATCGATCCTCGATCCGGGCATTTTCGCGCTGATCGAGAGCACGCGAGCAGCCTTCACTGATACGGGTGCGGGCACCGGCACCGGCACAGGAGCGACGGCGTCGACGAACGATCCGGCACAGGCTCCGATCCTGGGGCCGGTGGTGATCGACAATAATGTGCCGGCGCTCGCATTCCGCGTCGACATCAGCCTGCCGACAGCCCACGACAGGCAGCCGGTTTCTTCATTCGATTCCTTGTTGCGTCCGTCCCAGATCGCTTTCTCCACCGAGAGCGGGCTGGAGTCCAACGGCGCCGGCGCCTGGGAGCGGTTCAACTTCTCCGATTGGGGACGCAAGGGAGGAATGGCCGATCCGAACTTCACCATGAACATCGGGTGGCAGGCAATGGTCTTGCCGTCGCAAGCGGCCAACCTGACTGTTTTCCGGGGTGTTGGAGACCAGTTCGCTGAACGCGAGTCGGTCGGCAGCTTTCCGATCCCGCCGGATGCATTCGTGCACACGAAATCCGATGCCTGGGTCGAATTGACAGCAGAGCTTGCTGACGGTAGCCCGCTGCCGAAATGGTTGCAGTTCGACAGCCGCAGCGGTGTGTTCAAATTCGTAACGCCCAAGGCGTTCGATGGTGAGCTGAAGATCAAGTTGACGGCCCACGACAACGCCGGACGCGAGGCCAGGACCATGTTCCGCTTCCAAGTCGGCGAGCAGAACGATAAGATCGGCGGCCGTCCGAGTTTCTCGGACCAGTTGAAAAACGCAATCAAGGGTGGCAGCAAGGAATTGCCGCAACCTCGGCCTGCCGCACCAATAATCAAAGGAAGCCCTGATTCGGCCAAACCTTCATGAGTGATCCGGTAATAAGCATCCAGGAAAAGCCGGCGGAGCCGGCATCAGGCCGCGCCGAGCCGGCTGCCAGCACGGCCAACACCCCGCTGGCAGCGCTACTCGATTTGTCCCGTCGCGCCCGTCACGCTCGGGACATGGCCGAGCTGGCGTTCATGGCGGTCAACGACAGTCATTCGCTGGCGCCATATCGGCAGGCTGCGCTGTGGTTCGAAGGCGGCGGTCTGCGTGCGCTTTCCGGCGTGGTGCAGATCGAGGCCAATGCCCCGTATGCGCATTGGCTCGAGCGAGTATTCCGGCACGTGAGCATCGAGAACAGGCGGCCGCACGCATTCGACAAGACCGATCTGCCGGAAGACCTGGCAGAAGAGTGGGACGAGTGGTTGCCTGAATCTGCGATGTGGCTGCCGTTGCCAGCGCCGCGCAATATAAAGAACAGTACGCGCGGGGCACTGCTGCTGGTGCGCGACCTGCCGTGGTCCGAGCAGGAAGGGTCGCTGCTGGTTGAATGGATGGACGTCTGGAACCATGCCTGGCAGGCGCGTTTCAAGCCGCCCCTGTTTTCCTGGCATGTCTGGAAAAGCCGCGTTCTTGGTTTCATTCGGCCCGAGGAGGGCGCCGGGCGATGGTGGCAACACCGTCCTGTCTGGATCACCATTGCCGTGCTCGTAATATTGTTCTTCCCGGTGCGCCTGACCGTGCTTGCTCCAGGCGAGCTGGTTGCAGCCAGTCCGGCAGTGATCCGCTCGCCGCTTGAGGGCGTGATCGAAAGCTTCGCAGTGCGGCCGAACCAGACCGTCAAGAAGAATCAGGTACTGTTCAGTTTCGACGAGGCATTGATCGAATCGCGCCTCGAGGTTGCCCGTCAGACCATGGCGACCGCTGAAGCTGAATACCGGCAAACCACGCAGCAGGCGCTTTCCGACGTGCGTTCCAAGGCGCAGATGGCACTGTTGACCGGCAAGATAGAGGAGAAGCGGGCGGAAGTGGTGTACCTGGCGGAGCAGTTGGCCCGCGCCCGGGTACTGGCGCCCCAGGACGGGATGGTGCTGGTTGACGATCCCAGCGAGTGGATAGGCCGTCCCGTCTCTGTCGGCGAGCGTGTGATGCGCATCGCGACGCCGAACGACAAGGAAGTGGAAGCCTGGGTGGCGATGGGCGATGCCATTCCCATGATGGAAGGCGCCTCGGTCAGCCTCTACCTGAATTCCAGCCCCTTGTCTCCGGTGACGGCGACGCTTCGCTATATTTCCCATGACGCCGTACAGCGGCCCGACGGCAGCTATGCCTATCGTGTGCGCGCCCGCCTGGACGAGTCGACTGATCACCGTGTCGGGCTGAAAGGAACTGCCAAGTTGTATGGCGAACGCGTGCCGTTCTCTTACTGGCTGATGCGCCGGCCGCTGGCCACGATCCGCTCGACGCTGGGCCTGTAGCATGTCCTTGCCTGCGCTGCGCGAGGAACTGAGCCTGATGCCCGGCGCAAACCTGCCGGATGGGCAGCCGAGCTGGACGCTGCACGACCCGGTCCGAAACCGGTACTACAAGATCGACTGGCTGACGCTCGTCATCCTGCAGCGATGGTGGATGGATGATATCGACGAAATTGTCGGCGCCATCGCTATCGAGACCACGCTGCACGCCGAGCCCGCCGATGTCGAAGGCGTGCGCACCTTCCTGACGGACAATGAACTGCTGCAGCGCACCGGGGGCGACAACGCGCGCAAGATGGCGGACCGGCTGGCGGCCATGCAGGGCACGGCTTTCAATTGGCTGGTCCACCACTACCTGTTCTTCCGCATACCGCTGGTGCGGCCCGATCGTTGGCTGGGGCGCATGCTGCCGGTTGCAGAGTTCTTTTTCTCGCGAAAATTCCTGCTGGCTACGCTGGCAGCGTTCGGCATCGGCTTGTTCGAGGTGGCCCGGAACTGGGACAGTTTTTCCGCTTCGCTGATGGACACCTTCAACCTGGCCGGATTCCTGGCTTACGGCGTGACGCTGTTTGGGGTGAAGGTGTTTCACGAGCTCGGACATGCGTTTAGCGCGAAACGGCTGGGCTGTCGGGTGCCGGCGATGGGCGTTGCTTTCCTGGTCATGATGCCGGTTGCCTACACCGACACCAACGACACCTGGCGCCTGACCGACCGCATGCAACGCTTGCAGGTTGCGACCGCGGGAATTGCCACCGAACTGATGATTGCCAGCTGGGCCACGCTGGCATGGGCGCTGTTGCCCGACGGGGCGCTGCGGTCGTCCGCATTTTTTCTGGCGACCACCAGCTGGATTGCCACGATTGCGATCAATGCCAGCCCGTTCATGCGTTTCGACGGGTATTTCATCCTTTCCGACTGGCTCGACATGCCCAACCTGCACGAGCGCAGTTTTGCATTGGCGCGCTGGCATTTGCGCGAAGTGCTGTTTGATTTGCGCGAGGACAGGCCTGAGCATTTTTCGCGGCGCAAGGAGATCGCGCTCATCCTGTTCGCATGGGGCGTCTGGATCTATCGGCTGGTGTTGTTCCTCGGGATCGCCGTATTGGTCTATCACTTCTTCGTGAAGGCGGTCGGCATCCTTCTTTTCGTGATTGAAATCGGTTGGTTCGTGTTGAAACCATTAAAGCAGGAAATCATGGCCTGGAAACCTCGCTGGCCCGTCATCGCCTCCCGTGCCCGTTCGCGGCGGTCCGCCATCATTGCCGGCGCACTCGTTGCGCTGGTGTTCATGCCCTGGCCTGGCCGCATCGGCGTCAGCGGAGTCCTGAAACCGGCCGAGACCGTTCCGATTTTTGCCCCGCAAGGCGCGCGCGTGGAAAGCGCGCCACCGGCCGAGGGCGCCACCATCGCCGCCGGGGCCGAGGTGTTGCGACTTTACTCCCCCGATCTGGCATGGCGCCGGGCCGGCCTGAAGGCCAAGGTCGACCGCCTTCGCTGGCAGGCTGCGGCTGCCGGTCTGGACACCGACACCCGTTCACGGCTGCAAAGCTTGCAGGTGGAGCTGGCGACTGCGGAAGCCGAACTGACCAGCCTGGAAGAAGAGTTGTCCTTGTATTCGCCGAAAGCGCCCTGGCCAGGCGTGGTGCGCGACGTCGATCCCGACTTGCACCGTGGCCAATGGGTGGGGCGCAAGGAACGCATCGCGATCCTGGTCAAGCAGGGTGCCTGGGTAGTGGAAACCTATCTGGACGAGGAAGAAGTCAAGCGCATTTCAGTGGGCGACAGCGGACGCTTTTCCACGGACGGTGGCGGCGGGCCTTCGCTCAGCCTGAAGGTGATGGGCGTCGACGCCGACGCGACGCGGGTACTGCCCAATGCGATGCTGGCCACGATCCATGGCGGTCATATCATCGTCCGGGAGAAAAACAACCAGGTCATTCCGGAGCAGGCCATGTACCGCGTCACGCTGGCCGTCGAGGACAAGCCGGCCGCGCTGTCCACCCAGGCATGGCGCGGAACGGTGGTGATAAACGGAACCTGGCAGGTTCCCGGCTGGCGCTATTTGCGCAATGCCCTGGCGATCCTGGTGCGCGAGTCCGGCATGTAGGCAGGCCTGCAATAACATGAATTGGCATGGCCCGGCGTCCCGGTACCATCCTGAGCGATCTGGCTTTCTGAACTACAATGTCAGCTTTCGCAATAATCCGCCCCGTGTCCAATCTCGTTGAAATTCGTGACGTCCAGTTCGGCTATGGCGACAGGTCGATCCTGTCGGGTCTCGCCATGTCTTTCCCCAAGGGGAAAGTGGTGGCTGTCATGGGCGGATCCGGTTCCGGAAAGACCACCATCCTCCGCTTGATCGGAGGACAAGTGCGTGCCGGGCAAGGAAGCGTGACCGTCAACGGCGAGCCCGTGCGTACCGACGATCAGGCTGCCTTGTACAGGATGCGGCGCAAGATGGGCGTCCTGTTCCAGCATGGTGCGCTATTTACGGACCTGTCTGTATTTGAAAATGTCGCTTATCCGCTGCGGGAAAATACCGACTTGCCGGAAGGCATGATTCGCGACCTGGTGCTGATGAAGCTGGAGGCGGTGGGGCTGCGTAATGCCGCACAAATGATGCCGAGTGAAATTTCTGGTGGCATGGCGCGCCGCGTAGCGCTTGCGCGTGCCATTGCGCTGGATCCGGAGCTGGTCATGTATGACGAGCCCTTCGCCGGACTGGACCCGATTTCGATGGGCATGACTGCCAAGCTGATCCGGGAACTGAATGACGCACTCGGCTCGACCTCGATCCTGGTCTCGCACGACGTGCATGAGTCGTTCCTGATCGCCGATTATGTTTATTTCTTGTCGCAGGGCAAGATCGTAGCGGAAGGAACCCCCGCCGAAATGACGGCGTCGGATGATCCCTATGTACGGCAATTCGTGAATGCGCAGCCGGACGGGCCGGTTCCGTTCCATTATCCCGGCCGTTCGCTGGCGGAAGACCTGGCACTGGAGCAATCGGAATGATCGGCCGTTTTCTGCGCTGGCTCGGGGGTGCGCTGCGCGAATACGTGGCAGACGTTGGTCATGGCACGCGTATGTTCTTTGCCGTGCTGCGGGCATCCGGCGGAATGCTGCGGCGTCCGCGGCTTGTTTCCGACCAGGTTCACTTCATCGGCAACTATTCGTTGGTGATCATTGCAGTGTCGGGGCTGTTCGTCGGATTCGTGCTTGGCTTGCAGGGTTATTACACGCTCAACCGCTACGGTTCGGAACAGGCGCTCGGTTTGCTGGTCGCATTGTCGCTGGTGCGCGAGCTTGGTCCGGTGGTGACTGCCTTGCTGTTTGCGGGCCGGGCGGGCACCTCACTGACGGCGGAAATCGGCCTGATGAAGGCCGGCGAGCAGCTTGCGGCAATGGAGATGATGGCGGTCGACCCGGTGCAGCGCGTGCTGGCACCCCGGTTCTGGGCCGGCGTCATTGCAATGCCTGTCCTGGCGGCCATTTTCAGCGCGGTGGGCATCCTCGGCGGCTACGTGGTCGGCGTACAGCTGATTGGCGTGGATGAGGGTGCTTTCTGGTCGCAGATGCAGGACGGCGTGGATATCTGGAAAGATATCGGCAACGGCGTCATCAAGAGCGTGGTGTTCGGATTTGCCGTCACCTTCATCGCGCTGCTTCAAGGTTACGAGGCGCAGCCGACGCCAGAAGGCGTCTCGCGCGCGACAACGCGCACCGTTGTCATCGGGTCGCTAACGGTTCTGGCCCTTGACTTCATCCTGACTGCGCTGATGTTCAATCAGTAGTCGTTAATTCTGGACATGCACCATGCAACGTAAATCAATTGATCTGTGGGTAGGCCTGTTTGTCGTGCTTGGCGCGGCCGCCCTGTTTTTCCTCGCGCTCAAGGCGGGCAACATGAGCTCGCTCAGCTTTGAGAAGACCTATCCGGTCGTCGCGCGCTTCGACAACATAGGCGGGCTCAAGCCGCGTGCGCCGGTCAAGAGCGCCGGCGTGGTGGTCGGCCGGGTCGGCGAGATCCGTTTCGACGACAAGTCGTTCCAGGCCCAGGTGACGATGCAGATGCAAGCGGGCTATAAATTTCCGAAGGATAGTTCGGTAAAAATCCTGACTGCCGGCTTGCTGGGCGAGCAATATATCGGCCTGGAGCCGGGTGGCGACACGGCATTGCTTGCGGCAGGTGACCGCATCAAGATGACGCAGTCGGCCATTGTGCTTGAAAACCTGATCAGCCAGTTCCTGTTCAGCAAGGCCGCGGAAGGGAGCGGAGACAAGAAATGAAGACGGCAATGAATTTCCTTGTCACGATCGCACTGGCAGGCCTGCTGTCCGGTTGCGCCGTCGGCAAAGACCCACGCGACCCCTTCGAGGGCTTTAACCGGGCGATGTTCACCGTTAATGACAAACTGGATCAGTACGCGCTGAAGCCGACCGCTGAAGTCTATCGTGACAACGTCCCGTCGTTTGTCCAGACCGGTGTCTACAACTTCTTCGGCAATCTGGGCGACGTATGGACCGCGGTCAACAATCTGTTGCAGGGAAAAATCGGCGACGGCGTCACTGACGTGATGCGGGTGGCGGTGAATACGTTCCTGGGGTTCGGCGGCGTGCTGGATATTGCGTCCGAAGCCGGGATGCAAAAGCACAAGCAGGACTTCGGTGCGACCCTCGGGGTATGGGGCGTGGGTTCGGGCCCTTACGTGGTGCTGCCGATCTTCGGATCCTCAACATTGCGCGATACTGTGGCGCTTCCTGCCGATATGGCCGGTGACGTGTGGGGCGATGTCCGGCCGGTCTGGCAACGAAACACCGGCCGGGTTTTGCGGATTGTCGACTTGCGCGCCGGCGTGCTCGATGCAGTGACCCTGATCGAAGAAGCAGCGCTGGATCGCTATGAATTCGTCCGCGACGGCTACTTGCAGCGCCGTGAATACAAAGTCCGCGGCGATGCCCCCCCGAAACGGCAGCGTGACGAACAGGAAGAGCAACAAAAGGAAGAGCAACAAAAGGTAAAACCGGTTTCATCTTGGCAAGATTTGCAGGAACCTCGAGAATTCGGTGCCGTCGAATCTGCTCCTCAGGTGCCACCGGTCATGGCCGAGGGCATACGCCTGCGCCTGTCCCCGGCCGTCCGCCAACGCGCCGAGCCGGGGCCGTCTCCTTCCTGATGTCATCCATTCAGGGTTCTCGCGAGTTATGGGACATATGACTTGGGATCCCTTCAAAGGCTTTACAAATGAGTTCACTTAAAAAAATTCTGGCAGCGGCGGTCGTCGCCCTATCGTTTCTCCCGTTTGGCCTGGCCCATGCGCAGCAGGAAGCGCCTGACGCCTTGGTCAAGCGCATCAGCCAGGACGTGGTGGATACCGCCAGGGCCGACAAGGAAATCCAGGGTGGCAACCAGCAACGCGTTCTGGAACTGGTCGAAGCCAAGATCATTCCGCACGTTAATTTCCCGCGGATGACCGCGCTGGCAGCAGGACGTTACTGGCGCGAAGCAACCCCGGAACAGCAGAAGCGCCTGACCGCCGAGTTCCGCGACTTGCTCGTTCATACCTATTCCGGTGCAATCTCCCAGGTCCGCGACCAGAAGCTGGTGTTCAAGCCCATGCGTGGCAGTGTGAATGACGATGAAGTAGAGGTCCGCTCCGAGGTCCAGCAATCGCGCGGCGAGCCGATCCAGTTGAATTACCGGCTCGAAAAGACGCCGAACGGCTGGAAGATCTATGACATGAATGTGCTCGGCGCCTGGCTGGTGGAGACCTACAAGGGCAATTTTGCTACGGAAATCAGCAAGGGCGGCATCGACGGCCTGATCAAGACCTTGGCCGAACGCAATGCCAAGCTCCGGGCCGGCACCGGCAAAGCCCGGGTTGCATCCCGTCAGCCTGCCTGAGTTGCCATGTACCAGCCCGGTCCGTCCCTGACATTTGCCAACGCCCGTGCCGCTCTGGCGGCGGGGCTGAAGGCAATCGAAGCCGGGGAGACGGCATTTGACCTGTCCGCTGTGACTGAGGTCGATTCCACTGCCGTCGCTGCGTTGCTTGCGTGGCAGCGCGCCGCCCGCGCGCGGGGCGCGGTCCTTTCAGTGGTGAATGCGCCGGCCAACCTGACCAGCCTGGCGCAACTCTATGGTGTTGCCCGGCTTCTCCCCGCCTGAGTCCGCTGTGCCGGCTCCCTGCTGGCACACAGGCTGGCTGAGAGCAATTCTTTTATAATGGCAGGTTCCCCTTCCCGTATCGGGCGGACGGCTGATGCCGGCCGACATCCATTACCAGAGTGAATCAGCCAACCATGGCGGCCATCCAGATTACCGAAGTCAAGAAACGTTACGGCGCCCTGCAGGCGCTCGATGGCGTGTCCTTGGCCATCGAAGAGGGCGAATTTTTCGGCCTGCTCGGCCCTAACGGCGCCGGCAAGACCACCCTGATCTCCATTCTCGCAGGACTTAACCGTGCTGACTCCGGCACGGTCACCATTCGCGGACACGACGTGGTTCGCGACTATCGCAATGCCCGGCGCAGTCTCGGCGTGGTGCCGCAGGAACTGGTGTTCGACCCGTTTTTCACGGTGCGCGAGACCTTGCGCATGCAATCGGGCTACTTCGGATTGAAGAAGAATGATGCGTGGATAGATGAAGTGATGCATCACCTCGATCTGACGAACAAGGCCGATGCCAACATGCGTTCCCTGTCCGGCGGCATGAAGCGCCGGGTGCTGGTGGCCCAGGCGCTGGTGCACAAGCCGCCCGTGATCGTGCTCGACGAACCGACTGCCGGAGTCGATGTCGAGTTGCGCCAGACTCTGTGGAAATTCATTTCGCGGCTGAACAAGGAAGGGCATACGGTGGTTTTGACCACCCACTACCTTGAAGAGGCGCAGGCCTTGTGCAACCGGGTTGCCATGCTCAGGGGGGGCAAGGTGGTCGCCCTTGATACGATGGCCGGGCTGATCCGCCGCATTTCCGGCTCCCAGCTCGAGCTGACGCTGGCCAGGGGCGAGTTGCCGGAATCGCTGCGCTCGCTGGTTTCGCATCCGGAAGCGGGCGGGCCCGCCAACAAATACGTACTGCGTGTCAACGAATACGCCGAAGTGGAGCCGATACTCGCCGCGTTACGCGAGGCCGGCGCCGAGATCGGCGACATGCAGCTGCACCAGGCCGACCTGGAAGATGTGTTCATCCAGATCATGGAAGGCGAGAAATGACCGGGTTTCAAACGTTGTTTTACAAGGAAGTGCTGCGATTCTGGAAGGTGGCCACACAAACCCTGACCGCGCCGATCGTGACTGCCATGCTGTACCTGATGATCTTCGGCCACGTGCTGCAGGAGCATGTCCAGGTCTACCCTGGCGTCACCTACACGGCATTCCTGATTCCGGGCCTGGTGATGATGAGCGTGCTGCAAAACTCGTTCGCCAATTCGTCATCGTCGCTGATACAGTCCAAGATTACCGGCAACCTGGTGTTCGTGCTGTTGCCGCCGTTGTCGCACTGGGAGCTGTACGGCGCCTATGTGCTGGCGGCGGTGGTGCGTGGCCTCGCAGTAGGACTGGGCGTTTTCGCGATTACCGCGTGGGTTGGGCGACCCAGCTTCGTCGCGCCATGGTGGATTGTCATTTTCGCGTTGCTGGGCGCCGGCATCCTTGGCACCATGGGACTGATCGCAGGCATCTGGGCGGAGAAGTTCGACCAGCTGGCGGCCTTCCAGAATTTCCTGATCATGCCGGCAACCTTCCTGGCCGGCGTGTTTTACTCCATACACTCGCTGCCGCCGTTCTGGCAGGCGGTGTCGCACGTGAACCCGTTTTTTTATATGATTGACGGCTTTCGCTACGGATTTTTTGGTCAGTCGGACATCAATCCGCTCGTCAGCCTTGCTATCGTTGGATCCTTCTTCGTCGTTGTGTCCGGGCTGGCCATCCAGCTCCTGCGCAGCGGTTACAAGCTGCGCCACTGAACTACCGCGTAACCTGATCCATCTCCACCAAATTCACCGATTCCGAAAGCGTCATCGTGCTGCCTACACCCGACCTCGTCAGACAATACATTGCCGCGGGCCTGTCCTGCACCCATCTTGAGGTGGAGGGCGACGGACAGCATTTCAGCGCCGTGATCGTCTCCGAAGCCTTCGCCGGCAAGCGGCTGATCCAGCGCCACCAGCTGGTCTATGCCGCGCTGGGCGACCGCATGCGTGAGGAGATCCATGCGCTGTCGATGAAAACCCTGACGCCCGAAGAGTTTGCCCGCAATGGATAAGCTGCTGATTACCGGCGGTAACCGTCTGTCTGGCGAGATCACGGTATCGGGCGCAAAGAACGCCGCCCTGCCCATCCTGTGTGCCGGCCTGTTGACTGCTGACGACATCAAGCTGTCCAACGTCCCGCACCTGCAGGATGTCAGCACCATGATCAAGCTGCTGCAGCAGATGGGCCTGCGCGCTGATCGGGACGCAGAACAGGTCCTGCTTAACGGCAGCGCCGTGGACAAGCTGGAAGCGCCATACGAGATGGTCAAGACGATGCGCGCATCGATCCTGGTGCTGGGCCCGCTGCTGGCGCGCTTCGGCGAGGCGAAAGTATCGCTGCCGGGCGGCTGCGCCATCGGATCGCGTCCAGTGGACCAGCATATCAAGGGATTGCAGGCGATGGGCGCGGAGATCGCGATCGAAGCCGGCTACATCCATGCCAAGGCCAAGCGGCTCAAGGGCACGCGTGTCGTGACCGACATGATTACGGTCACCGGCACCGAGAACCTGCTGATGGCCGCGACGCTGGCCGACGGCCGCACGGTGCTGGAGAACGCGGCGCGCGAGCCGGAGGTCACCGACCTGGCGAACTTGCTGGTGAAGATGGGTGCCCGCATCGAGGGCATCGGCACCGACCGGCTGGTGGTGGACGGCGTCGAGCGACTGCACGGCGCCAGCCATGCCGTCATTGCCGACCGCATCGAAACCGGCACGTTCCTGTGCGCGGTTGCGGCGGCTGGCGGCGATGTCACGCTGAGCAACACCCGCAGCGACCTGCTGGACGTGGCCATGGACAAATTGCGGGAAGCCGGCGCCGTGCTGACCAGCGGGCCGGACTGGATTCGCGTGCAAATGGCATCGCGGCCAAAGGCCGTGAGCTTTCGCACTACCGAATATCCGGGATTCCCGACCGACATGCAGGCCCAGTTCATGGCGGTCAACAGCATTGCCGACGGTGTCAGCCGCGTGACCGAAACCATTTTCGAAAACCGCTTCATGCATGTGCAGGAAATGAACCGTCTCGGAGCGGCTATCGTCATCGAAGGAAACACGGCCATCATCGACGGTGTCGAGCAACTGTTCGGCGCCCCCGTCATGGCGACTGACCTGCGGGCGTCGGCGTCGCTCGTGATCGCGGGCCTGGCTGCCAAAGGCGAGACCATGGTGGACCGCATCTATCACCTCGACCGGGGCTACGATCGGATGGAACTGAAGCTGCGGGCCGTCGGCGCGCGGATCGAAAGAGTGAAATCATGAGCCAGCAACTGACCCTTGCCCTGTCCAAGGGGCGCATCTTTGAAGAAACCATGCCGCTGCTGAATGCTGCCGGCATCGTCGTCACCGAAGACCCGGAAACCTCGCGCAAGCTGATCCTCCAGACCAACGATCCCGGCGTGCGGGTGATCATCGTGCGGGCCTCCGATGTGCCGACCTATGTCCAGTATGGCGCGGCGGATTTCGGCGTGGCTGGCAAGGATGTGCTGCTCGAGCACGGCGGGGAAGGGCTGTACCAGCCGATCGACCTCAATATCGCTCGTTGCCGCATGTCTGTTGCGGTATCGGCCGGATTCAACTATGCCAGCGCCGTCAGGCAGGGAGCACGGCTGCGGGTTGCGACCAAATATACCGAGACAGCCCGCCAGCACTTTGCGGCAAAAGGCGTGCACGTCGACCTGATCAAGCTGTATGGCTCGATGGAGCTGGCGCCGCTGGTTGGCCTGTCGGACGCCATCGTCGACCTGGTCAGCACCGGCAGCACGCTGCGCGCCAACAACCTGGTCGAGGTCGAGGAGATCATGCAGATTTCGTCGCGCCTGGTCGTAAATCAGGCGGCCATGAAGATGAAGCGGGAGCGCTTGCAGCCGATACTGGCCGCATTCGAGCGAGCCGCCGCCGCCACCCTCTGACATCCGGACTCTGACATCATGCCCGACTCCGCCATTTCCATCCGCCGGCTCGATTCCACCGAGGCCGGCTTTCGCGAGCAACTGGCAGCAGTGCTTGCCTTCGAGGCGAGCGAGGACGAAGCGATCGACCGCGCGGCCGCGACCATACTGGCCGACGTCAAGTCACGCGGTGACGCGGCCGTGCTGGAATACACGAACCGCTTCGACAAGCTGGCTGCCAGCTCCCTCTCCGAACTCGAGTTGCCGCAGGCCGAACTGCGGGCGGCGCTGGAGCAGCTGGCGCCAGGGCGCCGCTCCGCCTTGCAGTCGGCAGCGGACCGGGTGCGCAGTTACCACCAACGGCAAAAGACCGAATGCGGGTCCGACGGTTTCCTGTACACCGAGGCTGACGGCACCGTGCTCGGACAGAAAGTCACGCCGCTGGATCGCGTCGGCATCTACGTGCCGGGCGGCAAGGCCGCCTATCCGTCCTCGGTGCTGATGAATGCGATACCTGCGCGGGTCGCCGGTGTGCACGAGATCGTCATGGTGGTGCCGACGCCGCAGGGGATCAAGAACCCCCTGGTGCTGGCCGCCGCCGCGATAGCAGGCGTGGACCGGGTATTCACCATTGGCGGCGCGCAGGCAGTCGGCGCACTGGCCTACGGCACGCAAACCGTGCCGCCGGTCGACAAGATCGTCGGCCCTGGCAATGCCTATGTCGCTGCCGCCAAGCGGCGCGTATTCGGCACTGTCGGCATCGACATGATTGCCGGACCTTCCGAAATACTGGTGATCTGCGACGGCACCACCGATCCGGACTGGGTGGCAATGGACCTGTTCTCGCAGGCCGAGCACGATGAGCTGGCGCAGTCGATCCTGCTGTGCCCCGATGCCGCCTATATCGATCGGGTCCAGGCCAGCGTCGACCGGCTGCTGCCAACCATGCCGCGCGCCGGCGTCATCCGGACATCGCTGGCCGACCGTGGCGCGCTGATCCTTGTGCGCGACATGGATGAGGCTTGTGAAATCGCCAATTTCATCGCCCCCGAACATCTCGAGATTTCCGCCATGGACGCCGGGAAGTGGGCCGCCAAGGTGCGCCACGCCGGTGCCATGTTCCTTGGCCGCTTCTCGTCGGAGGCGCTGGGTGACTATTGCGCCGGTCCCAACCATGTGTTGCCGACCTCGCGCACCGCGCGCTTTTCGTCGCCGCTTGGCGTGTATGACTTCCAGAAGCGCTCCAGCATCATCCAGGTCAGCGAAGCGGGCGCCCAGGTGCTGGGAAGGATCGCTTCCGAACTGGCGCACGGGGAGGGCTTGCAGGCGCATGCGCGTTCGGCCGAGCTGCGGTTGAAATGACCCAGGCTGAACTGCCCCGGGATATCTGGCGCAACCGTATTTTTGCGGAAGACGCGCTGGACGGCCTGGCTCGCATACCGGATGGCGTGGTCGACCTGCTGGTTGCCGACCCCCCATACGGGCTGGGCAAGGACTACGGCAATGATTCGGACAAGATGGAGGCCGAGGAATACCTGGCCTGGATGACTCGTTGGGTTGACCTGGCCCTGCCCAAGCTCAAGCGCAATGGCAGTCTGTACATATTCCTGACCTGGCGCTATTCGCCCGAGGTGTTCGTCATGCTCAAGCAGCGCATGACCATGTTGAATGAAATCATCTGGGACCGGCGGGTGCCGTCGATGGGCGGCGGCACCCGCAAGTACTCCTCGGTGCACGACACCATCGGTTTCTTTGCGCGGGCGCGGGATCATTATTTCGACCTCGACGCCATACGCATCCCGTATGACGCCGAAACCAAGAAAGCGCGCTCGCGATCGATTTTCGTGGGTGCGAAGTGGCTGGAAATGGGCTACAACCCGAAAGACGTCTGGAGCGTGTCCCGGCTGCATCGCGAGCACCGCGAGCGCGCCGACCATCCGACCCAAAAGCCGCTCGAAATCATCGAGCGCATGATCAAGGCGTCCTGTCCGCCCGGCGGGCTGGTGCTGGACCCGTTCATGGGGAGCGGCACCACCGCCGTGGCCGCGCGGATGCTGGGCCGGGATTTCACCGGGTTTGAAATGAATCCGGTTTACTGCGAGCTGATTGCCAAACGCCTGGAGGCGTTGCAGGGGCCGCAACAGATCATGGACAAGGATAGCGCCACCAAAGTGGCCTGAATGCAAAGGCGAGCACGAGCAATGACACTGAGCGAAAAAGTAATCCGGCCCGAAGTGCGGGAGCTTGCGGCCTACCATGTGCCGGCATCCGCAGGTTTCCTGAAGCTGGACGCGATGGAAAACCCCTACCGCCTGCCCGAGGCGCTGGCTCGCGAATTGGGGCAGCGGCTGGCCGAGGTCGCGCTCAACCGCTATCCGACGCCCACTTACAGCGCGCTGAAGGAAAAGATCCGCACGCATCTGGGCGTGCCGGCGGGTTTCGATGTCCTGCTTGGCAATGGATCGGACGAGCTGATTTCGATGATTTCCGTGGCCTGCGCCCGGCCGGGTGCCAAGGTGCTGGCGCCGGTGCCCGGATTCGTCATGTATGCCATGTCTGCCCGTTTCGCCGGCATGGAATTCGTCGGCGTGCCGCTCAAGGCGGATTTCACGCTCGACTTGCCGGCCATGCTTGATGCGGTGCGCCAGCACAAGCCGGCCGTTACCTACCTTGCCTACCCCAACAACCCGACCGGCAACCTGTTCGATGCGGGGCAGATGATCGAAATATTGCGCGCTGTCGGCAATGATGGCGTCGTGATCGTCGACGAGGCCTACCAGCCGTTTGCGCAGGCAAGTTTCATGGACCGGCTGCCTGAATTTGCCAACCTGGTCGTCATGCGCACTGTTTCCAAGCTCGGGCTGGCCGGCATACGCCTGGGTTACATGTCTGCCAGCGCCGAACTGCTGGCCGAGTTCGACAAGGTGCGCCCGCCGTACAACATCAACGTGCTGACCGAAGCCGCCGCCGAATGCCTGCTCGACCGCATCGAGGTGCTGGACCAGCAGGCTGCTGCACTGCGGCAGGCGAGAGGGCAGCTGGTTGCCGCACTGTCAACGCTACCCGGGGTGGAAGTGTTCCCGTCGGCGGCAAATTTCCTGCTGCTGCGGGTTGCGGACGCCGACGGCGTGTTCTCCCGGCTGCTGGATCGGAAGGTGTTGATCAAAAATGTCGGTAAAATGCACGCATTGCTGGCAAACTGCTTGCGCGTGACAGTAAGTACGCCGGAAGAAAACCAGCTATTCCTCGATGCCCTCCGTGCATCGCTGGCACCATAACGATCCTGACCATGTCTACCCAACGCACTGCCGAAATTGTTCGCAACACCAACGAGACGCAAATTCGCGTCGCGATCAATCTCGACGGCACCGGCCGCCAGAAGCTCAACACCGGCGTGCCCTTCCTCGACCACATGCTCGACCAGATTGCCCGTCACGGGCTGATCGACCTCGACATCGAGGCCAAGGGTGACTTGCATATCGACGCCCACCACACCGTGGAAGACGTCGGCATTACCCTCGGACAGGCGGTCGCCAAGGCGATCGGCGACAAGTCCGGCATCCGCCGCTACGGTCATTCTTACGTTCCGCTGGATGAAGCCTTGTCGCGCGTGGTCATCGATTTTTCCGGCCGTCCCGGGATTGAATTTCATGTGCCGTTCAAGCGCTCGATGATCGGGAGTTTCGACGTCGACCTCACGCACGAGTTTTTCCAGGGCTTTGTGAACCACGCCCTGGTCACCTTGCATGTGGACAATCTGCGCGGCGAAAATGCGCACCACCAGTGCGAGACCGTGTTCAAGGCATTCGGCCGCGCATTGCGCATGGCTGCGGAGCTGGATCCGCGCGCGGCTGGCACCATTCCTTCCACGAAGGGCAGTCTGTAGGCAGCATACCCGCTGTTTTTAGCCTGGCAAATCATGAATAAAATCGTAGTAGTCGATTACGGCATGGGCAACCTGCGCTCGGTCGCCCAGGCCTTGCGCCATGTCGCGCCCGAGGCCGACATCCGTATCTCGGGCGAGGTGGATGACATCCGCGCTGCTGACCGGATCGTCCTGCCCGGCCAGGGCGCAATGCGCGACTGCATGCGCAGCCTGCGCGAGTCGGGTGTCGAGGAAGCGCTGATCGCGGCCTCGCGCAGCAAGCCGTTCTTCGGCGTGTGCGTCGGTGAGCAGATGATGTTCGACTGGAGCGAGGAGGGCGATACGCCCGGACTTGGCCTGCTGCCAGGGAAAGTCGTGCGTTTCCGGCTGGACGGACAGTTGCAGGCGGATGGTTCGCGCTACAAGGTGCCGCAGATGGGCTGGAATTCGGTCCGGCAGACTTCCTCCCATCCCTTGTGGGCCGGTATCGCGGACAACAGTTACTTCTATTTCGTGCACAGCTACTATGCGGTGCCGGCCGAGGCGTCGCAAATATTCGGCGAAACTGTTTATGGCGCACCGTTTGCAAGCGTCGTAGGACGCGATAACCTGTTTGCCACGCAGTTTCATCCGGAAAAAAGCGCGGCTGCAGGTTTGCAACTTTACAAAAATTTCGTACATTGGAATCCTTGACCGATCTCCCGGTCGACACCAGTTTCCCCTTCAACCACCACTTGCCCGCACCGAAGACATGCTGCTTATTCCCGCTATCGATCTCAAGGACGGTCACTGCGTACGCCTGAAGCAAGGCGACATGAACCAGGCCACCGTGTTCTCGGAAGACCCCGCGCAGATGGCGCGGCACTGGCTTGAGCAGGGGGCGCGGCGGCTGCATCTGGTCGACCTCAACGGCGCATTCGCCGGCAAGCCGAAGAACGAAGCCGCCGTCAAATCCATCATCAAGGCGGTACGGGAATTTGCCGAAGCCAACGGTGTCGAAGAAATACCGGTCCAGCTTGGCGGCGGCATTCGCGACCTCGACACCATCGAGCGCTATCTCGATGGCGGGCTGTCGTACATCATCATTGGCACGGCGGCAGTCAAGAGCCCGGGCTTCCTGCACGACGCGTGCAGCGCCTTCCCGGGCCAGATCATCGTCGGACTGGACGCCAAGGATGGCAAGGTCGCGACCGATGGCTGGAGCAAGCTGTCAGGGCACGAAGTGATCGACCTCGCCCGCAAGTTCGAAGACTACGGCTGCGAAGCGATCATCTATACCGATATCGGCCGCGACGGCATGATGGGCGGCGTCAACATCGAGGCCACCGTGAAACTGGCGCAGAGCATGACCATCCCCGTGATTGCATCCGGCGGCGTGCATGGCATCAAGGATGTCGAAGCACTGTGTGCCGTGCAGGATGAAGGCATCGAGGGCGTCATCTGCGGCAGGTCGATTTACGAAGGGACGCTGGACTTGCGCTCGGCGCAGCAGCGGGCCGATGAATTGTCCGGCTTCGTGGAGCCGGAAACAGACGACTTATGACACTGGCAAAACGCATCATCCCCTGCCTGGATGTGACCGCCGGCAGGGTGGTAAAGGGCATCAATTTCGTAGAGCTGCGCGACGCCGGCGATCCCGTCGAAATCGCCCGTCGCTATGACGAGCAGGGCGCCGATGAAATCACCTTTCTCGACATCACAGCGTCATCCGACGAGCGCGACCTGATCCTGCATATCATCGAGGCCGTTGCGTCGCAGGTATTCATTCCGCTGACCGTTGGCGGCGGGGTGCGCGCGGTCGAGGACGTGCGGCGCCTGCTCAATGCGGGAGCCGACAAGGTTAGCATCAACACCTCGGCCGTCACCAATCCGCAACTGGTTTTCGACGCTTCCCAGAAGTACGGTTCGCAGTGCATCGTGGTGGCGATCGACGCCAAGCGGACAGGCGACGGACGCTGGGAAGTGTTTACGCGCGGCGGACGCAACGCGACCGGACTCGATGCGGTCGAGTGGGCGCGCAAGATGGAACAACTGGGCGCTGGTGAAATCCTGCTCACCAGCATGGACCGCGATGGCACCCGTGCCGGCTTCGATCTCGCATTGACCCGCGCGGTGTCGGACGCGGTCAGCATTCCGGTCATCGCCTCTGGCGGCGTGGGCGGCCTGCAGGACCTCGCGGACGGCATCAAGAAGGGACATGCTGACGCCGTCCTTGCTGCCAGCATCTTTCACTATGGCCAGCACACCGTGGGAGAGGCCAAGCGCTTCATGGCAGCGCAGGGCATTCCGATGAGGCTGGCATGAGCGTCAGCGACAAATGGCTCAACAAGGTCAAATGGGACGAGCATGGCCTGGTGCCCGTGATCGCCCAGGAAGCGGGCACCGGCCAGGTGCTGATGTTCGCGTGGATGAATCGCGAGGCGCTTTCCCGCACGGTCGAATTCGGCGAGGCGGTGTACTGGAGTCGTTCGCGCAAGAAACTCTGGCACAAGGGTGAAGAGTCCGGTCACATCCAGAAGGTGCATGAAATTCGCCTGGACTGTGACGAAGACGTGGTGCTTCTGACGATCGAGCAGGTCGGGGGCATTGCCTGCCATACTGGCCGCCACTCCTGTTTCTTCCAGCAATTCTCGGGCGACCATCAGAAGGGCGAGTGGATCGCCGTCGATCCGGTGCTCAAGGATCCGGCAAGCATCTACAAGAAATGAGCAAATGAACAAATGAGCAATACCCTGAACCGACTGGCCGAAATCATCGAATCCCGCAAGCTGGCAAACGGCGGCGATCCTGAAAAATCTTATGTCGCCCGCTTGTTTTCCAAGGGTGACGACGCCATCCTGAAGAAGATCGGCGAGGAAGCTACCGAAGCGGTGATGGCGGCCAAGGACGCGCGTGCCGGCCACGGTACCGATGCCGTTCTGTATGAGTGTGCGGACCTGTGGTTCCATTCGCTGATCATGCTGGCGCAGTTCGGCCTGACGCCGCAGCAGGTGCTGGATGAGCTGGCGCGCCGGGAAGGCATTTCGGGAATCGAGGAAAAGGCTGCACGCAAGCTTGAGCAGCGCGAGCAGGCTGAACGCAAGGACTGACAGGACCAGCATGGACAACTGTATTTTTTGCAAGATTGCAGCAAAGCAGATCCCTTCGAAAAGCGTGTACGAGGATGACGACCTGATTGCTTTCCACGATATCAATCCGGCATCGCCGGTTCATTTCCTTATCGTTCCGAAGCAACATATCGCCACGCTCAGCGATTGCGACGAGAAGCACGCGGCTTTGTTGGGTAGAATGATGGTGTTGGCGCCCCGGCTCGCAGAGCAATTGGGGTGCGGGTACCAAGGCGATGGAACGGGTAATGGCAGCGGAGGTTTCAAGACGCAGTTCAATACCGGACCCGACGGCGGACAGGAGGTGTACCATCTTCATCTGCATGTCATGGGTGGTCCACGACCATGGCGCGGGCAGCGCTGAGCAAAGCCTGCGGCGTAGTACAGAAAACGGGACGAAGTCCCACAGGAGAATATGATGGGTTCATTTAGTGTTTGGCATTGGCTAATCGTGCTGGTCATCATCATGCTGGTGTTTGGCACGAAGAAGATCGGCAGTATGGGTTCTGACCTCGGCAAGGCCGTCAAAGGCTTCAAGGACGGTGTGAAAGGCAGCGAGGAAGACAAGTCCGCGCAGCCCTCGCAGGTCGCCGAAAGCAAGACCACGATCGACGTCGAAGCAAAAGAAAAAAATAAAATCTGATCGATACCCCCGCATCGGGGGCTTTCCGACGGCTGCCATCCCGCGCAGCCCGTCCTGACCGTCCCAATCCATGATCGATCTCGGTCTTACCAAAATCGCGCTGATCGGCGCGGTGGCACTGGTTGTCATCGGTCCCGAAAAGTTGCCCAAGTTGGCACGCATGGCCGGGTCGCTGTTCGGCCGCGCCCAGCGTTATATCAATGACGTAAAGGCCGAAGTCAGCCGCGAGATCGAGCTCGACGAGCTGCGCAAGATGCAGCAAGACGTGAAGGATGCGGCAAGCAGCGTCGAGCAGACCATCTCCAGCGACCTGACCTCGGTCGGCGACATGAACACCGACTGGGATGGCGGACGCGACCTGTCGCTGGACGTGCCGCTGGACTCCACGGCTACCACCGAGAAGATTGCACTCAAGGCCCGCGACTTTCGCAAGAAGAAGATCCTGCGCCAGGCAGCCGTTCCCGGCTGGTACAAGCAACAATCGGGGCGTCGCTCCCGCGTGCTGTCCGGCGCCGCGCGCGTCGCCAGATTCCGTCCCCCGGGCAGCCGCTCTTCCAACTTTTCATTCCACTAAATGTCCGACGAGCAGACTGGCGTACCGGAGAGCTTCATCTCCCACCTGATCGAATTGCGCACGCGTCTCGTGCGCGCGTCGATCGCGGTGCTCGTGGTTTTCATCCTGCTGTTTGCAGTCTGGCCCGGTCCCGCGGCGCTCTATGATTTCGTCGCCCAGCCGATGCTGAGCACGCTGCCGCACGGTTCGAAGATGATTGCCACCGGTGTCATCACCCCGTTCATGGTGCCGATGAAGGTGACCCTGCTGGTCGCCTTCATGGTGTCGCTGCCGTGGGTGCTGTACCAGGCATGGGCCTTCGTGGCGCCCGGCCTGTACACCCATGAGAAGAGGCTGGTGCTGCCGCTGGTGGTGTCGTCTTCGATACTGTTCCTGGCCGGCGTCGCCTTCTGCTACTTCTTCGTGTTCGGAACGGTGTTCGGCTTCATCAACGATTTCGCGCCAAAAAGCATCTCGGTTGCGCCGGATATCGAAAATTACCTCGATTTCGTGCTGATGATGTGCATGGCCTTCGGCCTGACTTTCGAAGTCCCGGTGGTCGTGGTCATCCTGGTGCGCATGAATCTCGTGACGGTCGAGAAGCTCAAGGCGATCCGGCCTTACGTTGTGGTCGGCGCATTCGTCATCGCCGCCATCGTCACGCCGCCAGATGTGCTGAGCCAACTGCTCCTGGCCGTGCCGCTGTGCCTGCTTTATGAAGTCGGCATCCTGCTGGCGCCGCTGTTTGCCCGCGTCACGCGGGCGCCGGAAGAAAGCGCGGACTCAGGTAGCTGACCGCGTGGCCGGGTACTGCCCGGCTGCGCTCAGCTTGCCTGGTCTGCCTGTGGAGCCGAGCGCAGCCATGACACCAGTGGCCAGGCGTCGCGGAACTGGTCAACGATCTCTTTTTTCAAGTCGGCTGGCAGTTGGCGCCGCAGGTCCGTTTCGGTCCACGCGATGAAGTTCTTGTTGCGGATGAGGTCGATGTCCGGATGTCCCGGGTCGTAGCCCTTTGGCGCACGCGCCAGTTTTCCTTCCTCTTGAAGTCCTCCGAACCTGCTGCGGAATCGCTTCCCGGCCAGTGCTTTCCTGAGTCCTGCCGGATCGGCGTCGATCGCTTGCCGGATCCGGCGCAGCCGTTCCGGCGGCGGCATGTATTCTCCGCCTGCCACCAGCAGCATGCCCTTTGAATCGATATGGAAGTAATAGGCCGGGCCTCCGCCCTGGCTGGGTTTCTTCAGGCCGGTGGCCGTGATCGCCGCTGAAAACGTGGTCTTGTACGGCCGCTTGTCTTTCGCGAAGCGGGCGTCGCGATGGATCCGGAACAGCGCCTTGGCAGGGTTGCAACCCAGTACGGCAGGATCCTGCTTGCCGATGTCGCGTATCAGTGCCGTGACCAGTTCGAGGAATTCCGCGCGCAATATGTCATAGCGCGGCTTGTTCATCACGAACCATGCCCGGTTGTTGCTCTGCTCGAGCTCGGACAGATAGCCGATCAGGTCGGGCACGTGCATGGTGCTATTCGGTCTCGGGTTTCTTGCGCGGCCGCGTGCCGACCGTCACGTCCAGCGTCGTCTGCTCGTTTCGCCGCAGCACGGTGAGCTTTGCCCGGTTGCCGGGTGTCAGCTGTGCAATGGAATTCAGCATCTCGGTGGTGTTCCTGATCTGCTTGCCGTCGATTGCGGTCAGTATGTCGCCCGGCCGCATTCCGGCGCGGTCCGCCGGGCCGCCCTTGAGCACGCCGGCCACGATCGTCCCCGATCGATTGCCCAAGCCGAAACTTTCCGCCAGTTCGGGCGTGATGTCCTGCGGCTCCACCCCGATCCAGCCGCGTACCACCCGGCCAGTCTTGATGATCGACTCCATGACGGTTTTCACCGTCGTCACCGGTATCGCAAATCCGATGCCGAGCGAGCCCCCGCTGCGCGAATAGATGGCGGTATTGATGCCGAGCAGGTTGCCGTTGGTGTCAATCAGCGCGCCGCCCGAATTGCCCGGGTTGATGGCGGCATCTGTCTGGATGAAGTTCTCGAAGGTGTTGATTCCCAAGTGGCTGCGGCCAAGCGCAGACACGATGCCCATGGTGACGGTCTGGCCGACGCCGAACGGATTGCCGATCGCCAGGACCACATCGCCGACGCGGGTCTGGTCCAGGTTGCCCAGCGTGATGGCGGGCAGATCCTTGAGGTTGACCTTGATGACCGCGAGATCGGTTTCGGGGTCGGTGCCGACCAGCTTGGCGGCTGCCTTGCGTCCGTCTGACAGCGCGACCTCGATCTCGTCCGCCGCTTCGACCACGTGATTATTGGTCAGCACAAAGCCGTCGGGGCTGACGATGACGCCGCTGCCCAGGCTCACCTGCTTTTCCTGTTCCGGCAAGCGGTCGCCGAAGAAGCGCCGGAAGAACGGGTCGTCCATGAACGGATTCGGGACCTGCCGTGCCGTCTTGGAGGTGTAGATGTTCACCACCGCTGGCATGGATCGCCGGGCGGCTTCGCGGTAGGACGACTGTAAGGCCGGCCCGGCCGTCGATTCCTGGAGCGGCACGACCGAGGACGAAACCTGTGGGGCGCCCGGTCGCGGGCCGCCAGCAAGCCATTCAGGCTTGAGGGTCGCTACAATGAACCAGAGCGCCAGCAGAACTGTGACAGTTTGCGCAAACAGCAGCCAGATACGTCGCATGAACCGGATAGTCGAAAGGAAGTTATGAACGAAGGCGTAGATAGGGACGAGATGGAGAAATATCTAGCACTGACGCTGGATATTAACCGCTTTCGGGACTATTGCCCAAACGGCTTGCAGGTGCAAGGGCGGGACAGGATCCGGCGGCTTGTCACGGGAGTGACTGCCAGTCTGGCCCTGCTTGAACAGGCGGTCGAGGCCGGCGCCGACGCGGTGCTGGTGCACCACGGCTATTTCTGGCGCGGCGAGGATGGCCGCGTGGTCGGGCAGAAGCATGGCAGGCTGAAAGTATTGCTGGCTAATGACATCAACCTGTTCGCCTACCATTTGCCGCTGGACATGCATGAACAGATGGGCAACAACGCCCAGCTCGCGCGCCAGCTGGGCTTGCTGCCGGCATCCCGTTTTGGCGAGGACGGCATCGGCTGGCTGGGACAGCCTGCGGATGATGCGATCCGGACCGTCGGGCAACTGGCTGACAAGATCGCCGCAGTACTTGGCCGCGAGCCACTGGTAATAGGCGACCGTGCAGCGCCGCTTGGCCCGGTAGGATGGTGCACCGGTGCTGCGCAGGGATATCTCGGCGACGCCGCAGCGGCTGGTGCAGGTACTTACCTGAGTGGCGAAATTTCCGAGCCGACCGTCCATCTGGCCCGCGAAAGCGGCATTGCTTACCTGGCTTGCGGCCACCATGCTACAGAACGATATGGTGTGCAGGCGCTCGGGCAGCACCTGGCCGATGTGTTTGGCATGGAGCACCGTTTCATCGATATTCCCAATCCGGTGTGAGTTGACAAGATCGAGCAGAGACCGATGCCAATTTGGCAATGCTTACATGATTGTCAATATGTTAATATCGCGCCGGTCAAAGCTCATCGGGAAATCATATGGGGCAAGAAGCAGTACCGCCGCCGCGCATCAGTGTTGCCATCGTCGAGGATGACGCGGTAACGCGCAGCCTGTTGTCACTGGCAATCGAATCCGAGCCTGCCTTCGCCCTGATCGCCGCGTTCGATCGCGCGCGGTCGGCCATTGCCTGGCTGGCCAGCAACCAGCCGGATCTGCTGCTGACCGACCTCGGCCTGCCTGACGGGTCGGGGGTTGAAGTGATACGTGCCTGCGCCCGTTATACCCCCGACACAAGCATCATGGTCATCAGCATGTCCAGCGACGAGGACGAGATACTGTCTTGCATCGAGGCTGGCGCTTCGGGCTACGTCCTCAAGGATGCCGGCCGTACCGATATCGTGCAGGCCTTGCTGGACCTGCACGCCGGCGGCTCTCCGATCAGTCCGATCATTGCCCGCAAGGTACTGGCGCGCATGCGTGGCGTTGTTCCGGCAAGGCCAGCAGTCGACCGCCGCAACCCCGGGCTGCTGACCAATCGCGAAGCATCAATACTGGAGCTGATCGCACGCGGGGACAGTTACGGTGAAGTGGCGGTCGCACTGTGCCTGTCAGTTGGCACAGTGCAGACGCATGTGAAGAATATCTACGGCAAGCTGTCGGTTCACTCGCGTGGCGAAGCCGTGTACGAAGCGCAGCGACGCGGGCTGCTGCGCATGAACCTGCCCAAGCTGCGCAAGTAGCTCAGGTATTGAGCTCGGCTTGCTTGAGCGAGTCGCGGATTTCGCGCAGCAGCATCACTTCCTCATTTGGCGGTGGCGGCGGTGCCGGCGCCGGTGTGACTTCCGGCTCATTGCGCCGGGCGCGGTTGATCAGTCGCACCATCTGGAAAATGATGAATGCCATGATCAGGAAATTCAGCATGATGGTGATGAAGCTGCCGTAGGCGAGCACGGCGCCGGCCTTCTTTGCTTCTACCAGGGTAAGGGTCCATGACTGGCCGTTCAGCGGGATGAAGTAGTTGCTGAAATCGAGTCCGCCGATCACGCTGCCGACCACCGGCATGATGACGTCCTGGACCAGTGACTCGACGATCTTTCCGAATGCGGCACCGATAATGACGCCAACGGCCAGGTCGATCACATTGCCCCTGATGGCAAAGGCCTTGAATTCCTTCATCATGCTCATGGTTTTTTCCTGTTTTCCCTGTTTGAATGGTGTTTTTTTGTGAAGCAGCATTGCCCCGCGACAACGATAACACCCGTTCCCGAGTTCCCCCAAGCCCCAAAGTACGTCGTTTTGCTTTAAAAAAAGCCACACGCTCGGCTATAATCTAGGGTTGCTATTAGCTTTATACAGATTTCGCATTCACTTTTTGGGGTTGGTATGAGTAACGAAAAGCAGGTCGACTCAGGTCGGCGAGGCTTGCTCGCCGCTACCTGCGCGGCGGGCGGTGTGGCTGGATTGGCCACGGCAGGTGCATTTGTTTCGACCTTCCAGCCGTCCGAACGTGCAAAGGCAGCTGGCGCGCCGGTCGAGGTGGACATCGCCGGCATGCAGCCGGGCGAGATGAAAACCGTCGAATGGCGGGGCAAGCCGGTATGGATCCTTCGCCGCTCCCCCGAAATGGTGGCGACGCTGAAGAAGACCGACCCGCAAGTGGCCGATCCCAAGTCCGAGCGTAACCCGGACGATCTGACGCCGCCCTATGCGCGCAATGAATACCGCTCCATCAAGCCGGACTACCTGGTCGCCGTCGGCATCTGCTCCCACCTGGGTTGCTCGCCAACGACCAAGCTCCAGCCGGGCGCCCAGCCTTCGCTTCCCGATGATTGGGAAGGCGGCTTCCTGTGCCCCTGCCATGGCTCGACATTCGACCTCGCCGGTCGCGTGTACAAGAACAAACCGGCGCCGGACAATCTGCAAGTGCCGCGCCACATGTATGTTGGCGACACCAAACTGGTGATCGGCAAGGACGAGAAAGGCGAGGCTTGACGATGGCATTCGTAGAAAAAAAACTACCTGACGACGCACCAGCCGCCGCCAAGGCGCTGAACTGGGTTGACGCCCGCTTCCCGCTCACCAAGCTGTGGAACGACCAGTGGGGCCAGTACTACGCGCCCAAGAACTTCAACTGGTGGTACATCTTCGGTTCGCTGGCCATGCTGGTCCTGGTGATCCAGATCGTCACCGGCATTTTCCTGGTGATGCACTACAAGCCGGACGCCGCCCTCGCGTTCGCCTCGGTCGAGTACATCATGCGCGACGTGCCATGGGGCTGGCTGGTGCGCTACATGCACTCCACCGGCGCCTCGGCATTCTTCATCGTTGTCTATCTGCACATGACCCGTGCGCTGCTGTACGGTTCATACCGCAAGCCGCGTGAACTGATCTGGCTGTTCGGCGTCGGGATTTTCCTGATGCTGATGGCCGAGGCATTCTTCGGCTACCTGCTGCCGTGGGGCCAGATGTCTTACTGGGGTGCGCAGGTTATCGTTAACCTGTTCGGCGCCATTCCGCTCATCGGTCCTGACCTGTCGCTGTGGATTCGCGGTGACTACGTCGTGTCCGACGCCACGCTGAACCGCTTCTTCGCGTTCCACGTGATCGCGATTCCGCTGGTGCTGATCGGCCTCGTTGCTGCCCATCTGATCGCGTTGCACGAAGTGGGTTCGAACAACCCCGACGGCATCGAGGTAAAAGATACGCTGGGTCCGGACGGCCATCCGCTCGACTCGATTCCTTCGCATCCGTACTACTCCGTACACGATGTGTTCGGCGTCACGATCTTCCTGGTCATTTTCAGCGCAGTCGTGTTCTTCGCGCCGGAAATGGGCGGCTATTTCCTCGAGTACAACAACTTCCTGCCGGCCGATCCGCTGAAGACCCCGCTGCACATCGCGCCGGTCTGGTACTTCACGCCGTTCTACTCGATCCTGCGTGCCACCACGTCGCAGTTCATGTGGGCGCTGATCATCGGTGTGCTTGGCTATGTCGCCCTGATCTGGCTCAAATCGCGTCTTTCGTTCAAGACCAAGGTCGCGATCGCTGCGGTGTCACTGGTCGCCGTCCTCGGCATGCTGGTGCTCGACGCCAAGTTCTGGGGTGTGGTTCTGATGGGCGTATCGGTGCTGATCATGGCCGGCCTGCCCTGGCTTGACCAGTCGGAGGTGAAATCGATGCGTTACCGTCCGTCCTGGCACAAGTATGTCTACATCCTGTTCGGGATTGCATTCCTGGCGCTGGGCTACCTGGGCGTGATGCCGCCGACCGAAACCCGCACGCTGGTGGCGCAGATCAGCACGTTCATCTACTTCGGTTTCTTCCTGCTGATGCCGTGGTGGAGCGCGATGGGCAAGTTCAAGCCCGTCCCGAGCCGTGTCACGTTCCATCCGCACTAAGCCGCAAAGGAAGACAAGAATGAAATTGCTGAAAAAACTGATCGCGGCTGCTGCCCTGCTTCCGACGCTGGTGTTTGCCAGCGCAGGCGGCTTTCCACTGGATCGTGCACCGGAGCGGCATGACCTGGCATCGCTTCAGAACGGCGCCAAGCTGTTCGTGAACTACTGCCTGAACTGCCACTCTGCTGCGTCGATGCGTTACAACCGCCTGCGCGACATTGGCCTGACCGAAGACCAGATCAAGAACAACCTGCTGTTCACATCGGACAAAGTTGGCGACCTGATGAAGACGTCAATGTCGCCGGCCGATGCCAAGACCTGGTTCGGCGCAGTGCCGCCGGACCTGTCCGTGATCACGCGGGCCAGGTCTTCGGCTGACGGTTCCGGCGCAGACTGGATCTACACCTACCTGCGCACCTACTACCGTGATGACACCAAGCCTACCGGCTGGAACAACATGGTGTTCCCGAGCGTCGGCATGCCGCACGCACTGTGGGAGTTGCAGGGTGTGCGCACCGCGAAATTCGTGGATGCAAAAGATCCGCACGATCCCAAGAAGACCGTGCATGCCTTCGCCGGCTTCGAGCAGGTCACCCCAGGCAAGATGACCACCCTCGAATACGATACGGCGGTTGCGGACCTGGTGTCCTACCTGAGCTGGATGGCTGAGCCCGGCGCGACAAAGCGCAAGCAACTGGGCGTAATCGTCCTGCTGTTCCTGAGCTTGCTGATGGTTCTGGCGTGGAGACTCTCCGCGTCGTATTGGAAAGAAGTCAAGTAGTCAAAAAATTACACGTCCCTGAAGGGCCGGGTTAACAGGGTGAGCCGTTTAGCGGTCTCACCCTCTTTGTTTCTGAGGACTGCGAACATGATGGTTTTGTATTCGGGCACGACCTGCCCATTCTCCCAGCGCTGCCGCCTGGTCCTGTTCGAAAAAGGCATGGACTTCGAGGTGCGCGATGTTGACCTGTTCAACAAGCCGGAAGACATCTCGACGATGAATCCGTACGGCCAGGTACCCATCCTGGTCGAGCGCGACCTCGTCCTGTACGAGTCGAACATCATCAACGAATACATCGACGAGCGCTTCCCGCATCCGCAACTGATGCCAGCGGATCCGCTGATGCGGGCACGTGCCCGGCTGATGCTGTTCAATTTCGAGAAGGAACTGTTCGTTCACGTCCACACCCTGGAGAACGACAAGTCCAAGGGCGCCGAGAAAGTGCACGACAAGGCGCGCGCGGAAATCCGCGATCGCCTCACCACGCTGGCGCCGCTGTTCATCAAGAACAAGTACATGCTCGGCGACGAGTTCTCGATGCTGGACGTGGCAATCGCTCCTTTGCTGTGGCGACTCGACCACTACGGCATCGAACTGTCCAAGACTGCAGCGCCGCTGATGAAGTATGCTGAACGCATCTTCTCCCGTCCGGCCTACATTGAAGCGCTGACGCCATCCGAAAAAGTGATGCGTCGTTAAATCAAGCCTGACCTGGCCCGCATCTGCGGGCCAATTTTCCCTGGAGGCGCACATGGCGGCGACTTCGACCAAGCCCTACTTATTGCGTGCCATTTACGAATGGTGCACCGACAACGGATTTACGCCCTACCTTGCGGTCGCTGTCGATGGCCGCACCGTGGTTCCGATGGAACACGTGAAGAACGGCGAGATCGTGCTCAACATCAGCTTCACTGCCACCAAGGGGCTGAAGATGGAGAACGACTATATCTACTTCAACGCACGCTTCTCCGGCCACGCCCGCGACCTGATCGTTCCGGTCGACAATGTACTTGCTATTTACGCCCGTGAGAACGGGCAGGGCATGGCGTTCGAACAGACGAAACCCGGCGAGGCCGAGGTGGCGCAGGACCAGGATGCCCCGGCTGCAGAGCCCGCGCTCAGCGCAGTCCCGGACCGCAAGCCAGGCGAGGGCGGTGACGACACGCCGCAACCACCGCGGCCAGGTGGTGGGCGTCCAACACTCACGCGCATCAAATAGCATCAATCGCGTATAATCGCGTCTCTCTTCAAGTGCCGGCTTAGCTCATCCGGTAGAGCACCTGATTTGTAATCAGGGGGTGGCGGGTTCGAGTCCTGCAGCCGGCACCAATAGATTCAAGCACTTAGCCTCGCCAACCGGCGGGGCTTTTTGCTTTCTTGGATTCATGTAGGCGTGGTGTAGGTTTTTCCGGACGAGATACCTACGTCACTTGCAGACCTGGACGGCGAGCTTAGATTCCAGGATGAATTGCTCACGCACGCCGTGCCGAACGAGGTCTGCTGCAAAGTTGTTAGGACAACGGGGTCGAACATCGGCGCGATACAGATTCGTCAGTATGGTGCGTGCTGCGGGCCAAGCAGAGAGGAAGCATCGTCACAACCATCACCACCGTCAAACCGGGCCGACGCTTGTGAAGTTTGTGAAGGTGGTGATGGTTTATTGTTATGGTCGGCGCATACACAGATGCCCCATGCGAAAGGGGGCCTTCCTGGCGATATTCCAATGCGGGGGGGCGCGAGCGCAGCATTTCGCTACCGACTGCCACAAAAACAAGGTTTGCAGGGTTTGCGGTTCCCACCCGGTGCCGCGGGCCATGGGGTGGAATGCAGCGTCAGCGCTGACGTGTGCGGGATGTTCTGGAGGAGCGACGCTGCGAACCGAAGTGCGTACCGGGTTTGCAGGTTTGCACCCCGAGTGCACAAAAACTGCCAGGGATGGAAATTCAATGCTGACGAGAGTTTGCGAGCGATTCGTCGCCGGAAACCGGCAAATCAGCCACCCACCAGATGGGCTACGCACGGCGTGCGCCGCCTGAGGGCCTCCAGATACTAGACACGCTGCGCGCGCAGTGATGCCATCCAAAATGTGGAGGCCACCGAAGGAGTGATGATGGCCACCATAGCTACACTCTGGTAGGCTCGTGACGATTTTGAACGACTTTGAGGCCACAAGCTGAGCGCCAATGCCATGAACTCCGAACCGTGGGTCACTGCAATCGATGTCGCCCGGCATCTGGGCGTCGTAAAGGACACCGTTTACCGCTGGCGCGAGCGCAAAGGACTGCCCGCGCACAAGATCGGCCGGCTGTGGAAATCCCACCTGTCCGAAGTCGATGAATGGGTGCGCGCAGGCGGCGCCGACGACGAGACGGAGAGCGGGAGCGAACAAAAATGAAGCACAGCAGGGGAAGGATCGCGTGAGTCAGGAGGGACAACTCCTCGACCAGAAGTCCTTGCGGGCAGTGACCGGCAAGACGGCAGACTGGAACGAAATCGCCAAGGATTGCATTGCCTTCGCTAATGCAACGGGCGGTCGTCTGCTGCTGGGCGTCGAGGATGGACACGATGCGCCGCCAGCCGGTCAGCACATCCCCGCCGACCTGCCCGACACCCTTCGGCGCAAGCTGGCCGAGCGCACCGTCAACGTTGCTGTGCTGCCCGATGTTGTCACGGCCCCGAATGGCGGTCAGTACATCGAGTTGCGCATTCCTCGCGCCCTGGCTGTGGCATCCACCACCGACGGCCGCTACTTTCTGCGCGTGGCTGATCAAAGCAAGCCCGTCACGGGCGATGACGTGATGCGGCTGGCCAGCGAGCGTTCCGCGCTGCCGTGGGAAACGCAGACCACCCTGCATATTCCGCGCGTTGAGGCGGATGCCGCCAAGCGCAACAAGCTGCTGCAGGCCTTGCGCGCCTCCGACCGCGTCAAGGCATCGGTCAAGGAAAAGACCGACGATGAGGTGCTCGATCACTATCAACTCGCGCAGGGGCACGATCTCACCAACTTGGGCGTGCTCTGCCTTGGCCGCCAGCATCACCGCGCCCAACTGACCACTTCACCGGTCATTCAGTTCATCAAGTACGACGAGCACGGCCAGAAGGTCAACAAGCTGGTGTGGGACGACCACACGCAAAGCCCGATGGATCTGATTGAGGCGGTCTGGCTGGAAGTGCCCGACTTCCGCGAGCGCTACGAACTGCCCGATGGCCTGTATCGGCAGAACGTGCCAGCCTTCGATGAAATCGTGGTGCGCGAGCTCTTGGTCAACGCGCTGGTCCATCGCCCCTACACCCAGCGCGGCGACATCTTCCTGAATCTGCACCCGGACCGATTGGAAGTGGTCAACCCCGGCCCGCTGCCACTGGGCGTCACGCCGCAGAACGTGTTGCATACCACCGTGCGCCGCAACGAACACCTGGCTCGCCTGTTCCACGACCTGAAGCTGATGGAACGCGAGGGCAGTGGCTTCGACAAGATCTTTGAAGTGCTGCTGTCGCAAGGCCGCCCTGCGCCGGATCTGATCGAAACCCACGACCGCGTGCAGGTGACGGTGCGCCGTCGTATCCTTAAGCCGGAAGTCATCGACTTCATCGCCAAGGCGGACCAGACCTACCATCTCACCCAGCGCGAGCGTATCTCCTTGGGCCTGCTGGCCCAGCACGACGCCATGACTGCCCGCGAACTGGCCACCGTACTGGAGCTGCCTGCGGTCGAGGCGCTGCAGCCGTGGCTCAAGCGGCTGCTGGAATGGGGACTGGTCCAGAGTGCAGGGCGCACGCAGGCCACGCGCTACTTTGTCGATCCGGGCCTGCTGCGCACCCTCAATTTTGTTGGCGGCACCACGCTCAAGCGCATCGAGTCACATCGCCTGTTGGCGCTGATCGTCGAAGACGTGGGCCGCTACCCTGGCACCAAGATTGGCGACATTCACCAGCGGGTGGGCATTGAAATCCCCCGCTCCCGGGTGCGGCGTGCGGTCGAGCAACTGGTGAAAGAAGGCAAGCTATCTCAGGAGGGAGTGCGCAGTGGCACACGCTATCGCCTCACGTAATTTGGCTCAAACCGGGGCCTATCTGCCCGACTTGCGCCAAGCTGTCGTGCAAAAAGGCGAAAAAATTGCTGTAACCCTTTGTCCTGGCGCGACTTGTATTTTGGCTCACCACAGATCTCTGAGCCAAAGCAATGCGCCAAACGCACCTCTTCGCCATGCCGTAGAGGGGATGACTGAAGATCAGAACAGGTGGCCTCGATGACGGCAACGACACAGATCATGACCGAGGCGGATACCTGCCGGGAGCTCGTCACGCCAAAGCTGGTTGATGCTGGATGGGGCAGCGCTCCGCACGTGATCGGCGAGCAGCGCACCTTTACCAACGGCCGCATCATCGTCGCCGGCGGCCGTGTGCGCCGTGGCAAGCAGAAGCGTGCCGACTACCTGCTGTACTACCGGCGGGATTACCCACTGGCCGTCGTGGAAGCGAAGGAGCTTGGGCTGCCGGCAGAAACCGGAGTGCAACAGGCCAAAGAGTATGCCGAGATCCTCGGCCTGAAGTTCGCGCCACCAACGGCCACCGCATCATCGAGATCGACTACACCACCGGCATCGAGCGCGAGGTGGACCGCTTCGCCACACCGGCCGAACTCTGGCAGCGTCTGACAGCCGCGACAGCGCTGCCCGCTCCCGCCACGCCCCACTTGCTCGAACCGTTCAACCTGGTCTCCGGCAAGGTGCCGCGCTACTACCAGCAGATTACGATCAACCGCGTGGTCGAGGCCATCATGCTGGGTCAGAAGCGCATCCTCGCGACCCTGGCCACAGGCACCGGCAAGACCTGCGTGGCGTTTCAGCTCTGCTGGAAGCTGTGGAACAGCCGCTGGAATCGCACCGGCGAATACCGCCGCCCGAAAATCCTGTTCCTGGCCGACCGCAATATCCTGGTCGATGACCCGATGGCCAAGATGTTCGCGCCGTTCGGAGACGCCCGCCACAAGATTGCCGGTGGCGATGTGAGCCAGAGTCGGGACATGTACTTCGGCATCTATCAGGCACTGTCCACCGCCAACGAAGAGGTGTTTCGCCAATACCGACCGGACTTCTTCGATCTGATCATCATCGACGAATGTCATCGTGGCTCCAGCCGCAATGACAGCAACTGGCGCGCGGTACTCGACTACTTTGCCCCCGCCGTGCAATTCGGCATGACGGCCACGCCACTGCGCGAGGAGGCCCGCGACAGCTACGAGTATTTTGGTAATCCGGTCTACACCTACAGTCTGCGCCAGGGCATCGAGGATGGCTTTCTCGCGCCCTATCGCGTGCACCGCGTCATCACCACCGTGGATGCCGCCGGCTGGCGCCCGTCCAAGGACGAACTCGACCGCTTCGGCCGACCCGTGCCGGACGACGAATACCAGACCAAGGACTTCGAGCGCGTGATCGCCCTGCGTGCGCGCACCAAGGCAATTGCCAAGCACCTTGCAGACTTCCTCAAGGGCACCGACCGCTTCGCCAAGACCATCGTGTTCTGTGTCGACCAGGAACACGCTGCCGAAATACGCCAGGAATTGGTCAACCTCAACAGCGATCTGGTCAAGCAATACCCCGACTACGTCTGCCGCGTGACCGCCGACGAAGGCGCCATTGGCCTCACCCACCTCGCGCACTTTCAGGACGTGGACAAACTCACGCCGGTGATCCTGACCACCTCGCAATTGCTGACCACCGGCGTCGACGCCGAGATGGTCAAGAATGTGGTGCTGGCGCGCGTGGTCGGCTCCCGTTCCGAGTTCAAGCAAATCATCGGGCGCGGCACGCGGCTGAAGGTCGATTACGGCAAGGAATACTTCAACATCATCGACTTCACCGGCACCGCCACCCGACACTTCGCCGATCCAGATTTCGATGGCGATCCTGCGCGCATCGAGGAAGTGACCATCGACGATGCCGGTGAAACCGTCGATACCGTCGTCGAAACGCCGCCCGGTGTTGAAGAACCGCCGGCCGACTACGCCGTCGACACTACTGAAACCGACGAAGGCCAGGGTGAAATCCTGACCGAGCCGCCTGAAGAACCGCGTAAGTTCTACGTCGATGGCGGCGACGTCGAGGTGATCGGCCATCTGGTCTACGACCTCGATACCGACGGCAAGAAGCTCCAGGTGGTCAAGTACACAGAATACTCGGGCCGCACCGTGCGCACCCTGTACCCAACCCGCGATGCGCTGCAATCAGCCTGGGCCAACCCCGACACCCGCGCCGATGTACTGCGCGAACTTACCGAGCGCGGCATCAGCTTCGAGGAACTGGCTGCCAGCGCCGACCAGCCCGACGCCGACCCCTTCGACCTGTTGTGCCATCTGGCCTGGAACGCGCCATTACTCACCCGCCGTCAGCGCGCCGAGCAGGCCAGGAAGGCGGCACAAGACCTGTTCGGCCAATACGGCGAATCGGCCCGCGAAATCCTCACGCTGCTGCTCGACAAGTACATCGAGCGCGGCATCATCCAGTTCAGCACCCTGTCCGAGCTGATGAAGGTTCAACCTTTTGACCGCTTCGGCAGCCCCTCCGAAATCGCCACCCAGCATTTCGGCGGCATCAAACCTTTCAAGGAAGCCGTCTCGCGCCTGCAGACGGCCCTTTACCAATGACGAGAATCTCCTGAATGGCCGCAACCGAAAAAAAACCAAGAACCAAACGCGCCAAGCCGCCGCTGACCACGCGCGACAACCTGTCGGCGCTGATTGGCAGCGCCCGCAATATTCTGCGCAAGGACAAGGGGCTCAACGGCGACGTCGACCGCCTGCCGCTGCTCACCTGGGTGATGTTCCTCAAGTTCCTCGACGATCTCGAAGTCGTCCACGAGGAGGAAGCCGAGCTCGATGGCAAGCCCTACCACCCCATTATCGAAACGCCATACCGCTGGCGTGACTGGGCCGCACGCGAGGATTGGCTGACGGGCGACGAACTGCTGGCCTTCATCAACCAGGACGAATGTCACCGCGCAGACGGCTCACGCGGTGCGGGCCTGTTCGCATATCTGCGCGGGCTGGCCGGCAGTGGCGAGAAAGGCAGCCAGCGCGAGGTCATTGCCAACGTGTTTCGCCGCGTGCAGAACCGCATGGTCAGCGGCTACCTGCTGCGCGACATCATCAACAAGATCAACGGCATCCACTTCAGCAGTAGCGAGGAGATTCACACCCTCTCGCATCTGTACGAATCCATGCTGCGCGAGATGCGCGACGCCGCCGGCGACTCGGGCGAGTTCTACACCCCACGCCCGGTGGTGCGCTTCATGGTGCAGGTGAGCGATCCACGGCTTGGCGAAACCGTGCTCGATCCTGCCTGTGGCACCGGTGGCTTTCTGGTGGAGGCCTACGACCACATTGCCGAACAAGTGACAAACCCGGACCAGCGCCGCACCCTGCAGCGCGACACCCTGTTCGGCCAGGAGGCCAAGCCGCTGCCCTACATGCTGGCGCAGATGAACCTGTTGCTACACGGACTGGAAGCGCCGCAGATCGCCTACGGCAATACGCTGGAGCGGCGCATCACCGAGATCGGCCACAGCGAGCGGGTGGACGTGATCCTCACCAACCCGCCTTTTGGCGGCGAGGAGGAAGCCGGCATCAAAGCCAACTTCCCGGCCAACATGCAGACGGCGGAAACCGCGCTGCTGTTCCTGCAATACATCATGCGCAAGCTGCGCTACGCCGGGCACGGTACCGAGCAGGGAGGCCGCGCGGCCGTGGTGGTGCCCAACGGCACCCTGTTCGGCGATGGCATCAGCGCCGCCATCAAGGAGGAGATGCTCAAGGAGTTCCGGCTGCACACCATCGTGCGCCTGCCGCAGGGCGTGTTCGCACCCTACACCGACATCCCGGCCAACCTGCTGTTCTTCCAGCGCGGCGGTCCCACCGGTGATCGACTGGTGGAACATGCGCGAGGAAAGCCCGCAGGCCTGGCGCGTGGACTTCGCTGCCAGACGCGCCACTGCCATCGAGACCGCGACGCCAAACTGGCAACGGGCCGAGGCCGAACGCGCCAGTGCGCTGGCACTGGGCAAACCGCTCCGTGAGCTGGAGCAGACCATCAGCAACGCCGCCATTGGCGACAAGGCCGCGCTGCACGCGCAGTTGCGCGAGCTGAAAACCCGCCAGCAAGCCCATGAAGCCGCCGCCAAGGCCGCGCAGGCCGAGGGCGACGCGTTCTACTGGCCGATCTACAACCTGGACCTGAAGAATCCGCACGCCGCCGAAGGGCTGGAACATGCCGATCCGAAGGATCTGGTGGCCGCCATGCGCGCCGGGGAAGAGGACGTGCTGCGCCTGCTCAGCGAGATCGAAGCGCTGGTAGCCGAGGTGCAGGGATGAGGCAGTGGCAGAGCATTCCGTTCGGGCAGTTGCTCACTCGCGTGAAGGACGATATCGCGATTGATGACCTAACGACCTACAGCCGAGTGACCATTCGCATGAATGGAAATGGCGTGTTGCTTCGAGATAGAGCCTTGGGTTCGGAGATCGGAACAAAGCGTCAATTTATCGCGCGAACCGGCCAGTTTGTTCTTTCAAAAATTGACGCACGAAACGGGGCTTTTGGAGTAATTCCTCAAGAGTGCGACAAAGCTATCGTAACTGGAAACTTCTGGGTCTTCGACTTCGATCTAGATCGTGTTGCCCCGTCGTTTTTCAGGTACCTGTCTCGAAGTCCGGCATTTGTTGACGCATGTGTACGTGGGAGCGATGGAACCACAAACCGGCGATATCTCCAGGAAGATGCATTCCTCCGTATGGAAGTCAGCCTGCCACCGCTCGCCGAACAACAAGCCATCGTCAGCCGCCTCGACACGCTGGCCGACAAGGCACGGCAGGTGAACGAACACCTCGGCGCCATCGAGCGCGATGCTGACCGGCTCCTGGCTGTGAGCTTCCGTGATGCCATCGCCAATGCACCCTTGCGGCCGATGGCGGAAGTGGCACCGCTGGTGCGCAGGGAAGTGGCCATCGAACTTGAAGGCAGCTATCCGGAGTTGGGTATCCGCTCTTTTGGCAAAGGCACGTTTCACAAACCACCGCTTACCGGCGCCGACGTGGGCACCAAGCGGCTGTTCAGTATCGAACCCGGTGACTTACTTTTCTCCAACGTGTTCGCTTGGGAAGGTGCGATTGCCGTTGCTCAGCCGGGGGACGCGGGCCGTTTCGGCTCACATCGATTCATCACCTGTCGCGTTGATCCTGATACCATCTCGGCGGAGTTTCTCCGCTACTACTTCCTGACCGATGCCGGCCTGGAAAAGATTGGCGAGGCATCACCGGGCGGAGCTGGCCGGAACCGAACACTAGGTCTCGAGAAGCTGATGGTTATTCAGGTGCCCATCCCATCTCGTGCAGTACAGCGTCGCTTCGATACCCTGCAAGCCAAGATTGCAGCACTGAAATCTCGCCACGTCGCCATCCGCCAGGCCAACGACGCGCTGATCCCGGCGACGCTGGAACGCGTGTTCAACTGAAGAATAAGGAGCGGAACGCTATGGCCAGCAGGGACAACAACAACACTACGGAGCCGGGTATCGCCGTGCCTGACTTTGCCGCTGCGCATCCGGCCTGGCTGCGACTGGAAGACCAGATGCAGTGGTATGACAACAAGAGTCTGCTCAGTCAACGCTGGTACAAGCGGCTGAAGCTCGCGCAGGTGGCCCTGGCAGTGCTGATTCCGGTGATGAGCCTCTTGCCCGCAGATCTGGCGAAATGGGCTACGGCCATCTCGGGCACTGCAATCGCCTTGCTGGAGGCCGTGCAGCAAATGAACCAGTATTCCACGCTGTGGGTGACCTATCGCGCCACGGCAGAGCGGCTGAAGCACGAGAAGTATCTCTTCCTGTCCGCCGCCGGCCCCTATCGCGGCTTGCCAGAACCTGAGCGCTTGATTCAGCTTGCCGAACGGGTGGAAGAACACGTCTCGACGGAGCACGCCAACTGGTTCAACGAAAACCGGCGCGTTGCCCTCGCCAAGACGGAGAACAAGGGATGACTGTGGCCCGTCTGCTGGAGCTGGACATCGGCGGCAAGGCCCCCCCGCTGCCCGTTTACTTTCCCTCGATCTCATCGGTGAAAACGGCGCTGCAACCGCAGGATTACCTGCAGGTGCTCTCCTCGCTGGTGGGCTTGAATGGGCAGTACCTGGTGTCCGCCTTTGATCTGGCCGCTCTTACGCAATCGGCCGATGCCGCCAAGTTGCTGCAAGCGTCGCGCGATGCCGGTGCGGTGACTCTGATGGATTCCGGCAACTACGAGAGTTTCTGGAAGGATGCCAAGCAGCAATGGCTGCAGCCCGAATTCCACAAGATGTTGGGCGCCTTTCCCTGCGATCTTGCCTTCGGCTTTGACGAGCAGCAACCACCTGCCGATTTCGCTGAGCACGTTGCGCTGCTGGCGGGACGGTGGAGCGACGATCAAGCAGCGGCCGGTGCGTGTCAGGTGGTGCCAATCATTCATGCCCAAGCGAGCGACTTGCCCGGTCTGTGTAGTGCCGTCGCCAACCAGACTGGTGTTTCAATGCTGGCCGTTGCAGAGCGCCGCCTTGGTAATGGCGTGATCGACCGCGCCCGTGCGGTGGTTGCCATTCGCAACGAGCTCGACAAACTGGGACGCTACGTGGCCTTGCACCTGCTCGGTACGGGCAACCCGATTTCGATTGCCCTGTACTCGGCGATGGGCGCGGACAGCTTTGATGGCCTGGAATGGTGCCAAACCGTTGTCGATCATGAAACGGCGCTGCTCTATCACCTGTCGCAGGCGGACTTCTTTACCAGACAGACTGCCTGGTCCGAGGCCGGGCTTTCGTTTCAGGCGCGCACGCTGGCGCATAACCTGGAGTTCTATGCTTCGTGGATGCAACGGCTGCGGGCGGCGATCGCCAACGGGACGGTGGTCGACTTCTGCCGTCTGAACTTTCCCGCGCATGTGTTTCGGCACTGCGCTGCAGCATTCGACTGGAGAATGTCATGAACGCCGACATCATCAATCGCACCATTGACGCCATGTGCAGCGAGATCAATGCACAAGGCAGTTCAGCGCCGGACTGGCGACTGCTGACCGAGGACGAGCTGCTGTACGAAGCGTCTATTTGCATCTTTTGCAGCCAAATGCAGTTCGAGTTGGCTGTGGCCACCGCAGACCGACTGAGGAATCAGGGCATGCTGCTCTCTACAAAGCTGGGAGACATAGCCGACTACGAAGCACGGATTCTCGATGCGCTCAGTCAGCCGTTGTCATTGGCCGGCAAGGACGGGGCTGTGCGTCGGGTGCACGCCCGATTCCGGAACCGGCTAGCGTCATTGCTCGCCACCACGGTGGCGGAGATTTACGGCAAGGGAGACTCCCTGCGCAGGCTGCTGTTTGCCGCCGAAGGCGCCAAGGATGCGCGCAAGGCCTTGATGCTGAGCGTTTGGGGTTTCGGACCCAAACAGGCGAGCCTCTTCTTGCGGCGGGTGGGTTACTGCGCCGATCTTGCCGTGCTGGATGTGCACGTGCTCGATTACCTCCATCTGACGAGCGGGCTCAGGGTTGCACCGAACAGGCTGGGGCGCCTGTCCTGCTACGAAGAAATCGAAGACACGTTTCGCGAGATAGCTTCCCGATTTGGACACTCGCTTGGCTGCGTCGATTTGGCAACCTGGCTGACGATGCGCGTTGCAAAGCGGGAGGCCTACCTGTGAGCTTTGTGAATCTTGTTTCGGGCGGTCTGGACTCAACCCTGATTGGTGTCATGGCCAAGGCAGACCATATCGAACACTTCCCCTTGTTCATCGACTACGGACAGCGGGCCGCCGCCAAGGAGTGGGCGACATGCCAAGTCGTTCACCGGCAGCTTGGACTACCCGAACCCACGAAGATGGACCTCAGCGGCTTCGGCCAAGTTATCGCATCGGGCCTGACGAACACGGGAATGGACGTCAAGGAAGACGCTTTTACGCCAGGCCGGAATCTGCTGTTCTTGCTTATGGGTAGCGCATACGCCTATCAAGTTGGCGCATCGTCGGTCGCCATTGGCTTGCTGGCCGAACAGTTCAGCCTGTTTCCGGATCAGCGTCAGCCCTTTCTTGTACAGGCAGAGCAGGCCATAGAGGCGGCGATGGGGCGTCGGATCAAGGTCCTGACGCCCCTGATCGAATTTGGCAAAGTCGATGTTGTGAGGCTTGCAACGGAAAAGGGCGTCAGCGGTACCTACTCGTGCCATACCGGAGACACAGAACCGTGTGGTCGCTGCATTGCCTGTCTCGAATTTCAGTTCAACGAAGGAGAATAAACATGGGCGGTGGTTCCGGTGGCGGTTTGTTCAGCTCAGATATCAAAAGCCTGGAAGACAAGGTGAAGCAACGGCTCGCCGAAGCCAAAGGGGACGTCAGCAGGCACGTTTTCATCAGCTTTGACCATGAAGATCTAGACGAAGTGAATCTGCTTCGCGGCCAAGCCAAAAACGATAAGTTGGACCTGCAGTTCGATGATCATTCGGTCAAAGAACCCTATGACAGCAACAATGCCGATTACATCAAGCGGAATATCCGCGAGAAGATCGATCGCTGCTCAGTCTCGCTGGTCTATCTGACCGACAAGACCGCCTCCAGCAAGTGGGTCAATTGGGAGATCGAGGAAAGCGTAAAGCGTGGCAAGGGCGTCATCGGTGTTTACAAAGGCGACACGCCGCCTGCCAGAACGCCACCAGCGTTTCAGCAAAATGGATGCAAGGCCGTGAAATGGGAACATGCTGCCATGACTAAAGCGATTGAGGATGCGAGCACCAAACGCTGACCCACGGGCCGGAAGCGTCACAAACTTTGACAGGCAAGTCTGAAGCTGGCGTTTTCTCACGATTCCGTAGCAACCCGCACCAGTGCTCATAAGCTCGAGAGGCTAGTCGGCACATGGTCAACTATCCGCCACCATATTGGGATTTTTTTTGCCCGTTCCCCCAGTGTTGGCGCAGTTTCGCGCCTTTTCCTCTTGTGCACACCACTCCCGAAGTCGCCGTTCCAGGCGCACAGCCCGCCATTTCTCTCTCTCCTTTCTCTGCTGCCCTCTTGAGCATTCAAGGCCCGAAGCTGTGTATTGACGCGGGTTTGCGGGCGATAAGTGTGTTTCTTCGCTTGCTCGGGAGCGCGCGATCGAGACAGCGAAAGGCACAAAAAAAAAACCGCCAGAACCGAGATTCGGGCGGAGTGTCGGAGCGGTACGGGATCAGCGCGGGCCACCTTGACCGTTGCGCCAAATGCGCTAACGGGAGTGCGGATTCAGGCCTTGGTGTAATTGAAGGGCAGCAGATCGGTGACATCCTCACCGGCCTTGCGCTTGGGAAGCGCCGTCAGGACAGGCTGCAAATAGGCATAGGGCTCGACATCGCAAGCACGACAGGTCAACATCAGGCTGTAAATGACCGCGCTGGCATCCATACTGGCGACCGAATTCGATTGAGTAGAAATTTTCGAAACCAGCAGGCTTACTTGGTCCGGACTGCCCTCGGGGCTAACACGAACGTAGTGAATTGCATGTGTCATTGGAGCGGCGACCGCCAATGGAACACGCTTTATGTGCGGGGCGCTGTACCCTGGCAGTCGTGACGAGGCTTTGGTTATACGGCCTAGCTGCAGCTGGGGAACTGTCTCGGCTGTCGCCGGGAAAACAGGGCCCCTTTCTACCTTTTTTTCTCGAAGGGCTCGTGGACGGCCCATTTCATTATGTTGAGAGGAGCGGCCAAGCGAACGAGATGGCGCCGACGACAAGGGCGGTCGCAACGGTGGCTCGAGCACCCCGCTCTAATAATTTGCACCTTTTCTCAACTTTCCTCAGAAGGCATCTCGTTTCGTTAAGTTCTCTCAACGATTGGTCGACTTTTCTTACCCAGGATCGTTGTTCGCTTTCCTTCTCATTGAGGAGGACGGCGTTCCTTTGCATTAGCGCCGCGCGGTCTCGTTGTGCTTCCGAAATCAAGTCCTCGACCTTTTTTCCCCAAAGCCGTTGTTCGCTCTCCTTCTCATTGGGGAGGGCAACGTTCTGTTGTATCAGTTCTTTGCAGTTTCGCTTGGCCTCCAAGAGCATCACGACAAGCTTCTCTTTGACTGGCTGCCATTGGGCTTGCGCCGCTTTCTGTCCTTCGTGAAACACCAGGATTAGATTGATCGACAGGATGCCCGCTGCGACAACCATGGGACTTCTGGCAGAAGGGACTAGCTTACACATTGCTATCAGACCCGCCAGCGGGATGCTCCCTGTGGTCGCCGCCGGCGCCTGCTTTACAGCACCGACAAACGATCAGAGGCCGGGTGAATTTGGGGTGGCCAAGAGTGGGGGAATTTGACCGGCCAACGGGGGGCTGGAGTTGTGGAAGATTCAAGTAGTCACAATTTTGTCAAGTGAGACCCCACCCAACAAACGCACAAATATTAAGCCGCAGTGGATGGGGCTGTTCACCCTGTTTGAACTGGACGAATTGCTTGAGGACACGCGCTTTGGCGACATCCGCAGCAGGATGCGAATATCGATGCGCTGTACGAAATCGTCGCAGACGTACTTCAAAACAGGACGACGGCCGACTGGTCGGCGCTTCTGAGCGAATCGGATATCCGGACAAGCCCAGCGTACGACCTGGATGCGCTGCGGCTTGATCGGCACCTTTAGACGTCACCTTCTTTTCAACGCTGCAGCATGACTGCGAGGGTGTGCGGACCTTCCCGGGCATGCCGATCCTGATGTCCGATTTGCCCGGAGCAATCCGGCTTGGCCCACCCCCGGTCAGGGCAGCACACGGATGAAATTTTGTGGGACCTAAGCCGCTAAATTACTGGCTTCCCGCACACTTGAATGCAGGAGGCCAGTGACTGCGACTACAGGCTCAAAGAATGTGAGTCATGTCGCTTGCGTGTTAGTTCACCGTGACGCCTGACTCCTTGATCAGCTTTGACCAGCGTGGTACCTCGGCATTAAGGAAAGCAGAGAACTCCTCAGGACTGTTCGCTGCAGGTGCGCCTCCTTGAGCGATTATCTTTGCGCTGATCTCTTCCGACTGGATAATTTTGACCATGGCGGCGTTAAGCTTCTGGACTATTTCGCGTGGCGTCCCGGCAGGCGCCAGAATGCCGAACCAGGCCATCACGTCGAAACCCGGTAATCCGGATTCAGCCATTGCCGGTACATTGGGCAGGGCCGGATTGCGTTTGGCCGAGGTCACCGCTATCGCTCTTATCCTGCCCGATTTAATGTGCGGCGCAGCGGTCGCAATGCTAGCGAAAATCATCGGAACCTGTCCGCCAAGGAGGTCTGACATGGCTGGCGCTTCCCCCTTGTAAGGGACGTGGATCGCCTGCACTCCAGCCATGAGCTTCATACGTTCGCCAGCCAGTTGCTGAGTAGAGCCGGTACCGCCTGATGCAAAACTGTATTTCTCAGGGTTGGCCCTGAGCAGAGAGAGCAACTCTTTGAGGTCGCGCGCCGGCACTCCTGGATGAGTTGCCAGGACGCTAGGGACAAAGGAGAAAAGCGTTATTGGAGCGAAATCCTTAAGTGCATTGAACGGCAACTTGTCGAAGAGACTCGGATTTATTGCCAGCGTTGCACTGCAGAAGAGCAGGGTATAGCCGTCAGGCGTTGCCTTTGCTACAGCGCCGGTTCCAATGTTGCTCGCCCCGCCCGGACGATTTTCGACAAAGACGCTTTGCTTGAACTCCTCGCTCAGCTTGAGTGCCAGTGCTCGTGCTTGAGCATCGGTCGGACCGCCTGCGGAAAATGGCACAACGATACGAATCGACCGGTTCGGGTAATCCTGTGCCAGGACTTCGCCAGTACTGAAGCATGCCAGGGTTGCCAATCCTAGAAGCGCTGAGCGGAACCGGCGGACAAAAGCGGTAGAAATATTTTTCACTGTAATCTTCCAAAGAGGTTTGAAATCAGGCGACCGTGCCGGCCGCACGCAATAACTCAATGTGCGGGAAGTCAAAGCCGAGCTCACGCAATACTTCGTCAGTGTGCTGACCCACACTCGGTGCGGGGCGCGCGGTAACTTTGGCTGACTCAGCGAGCCAGAATGGACTGCTGACCGTTAACTCTGCTCCATCGCCTCCCGGAAGAGGAACGAAAACACCGGTTGCAAGCATTTGTCGGTCATCAACAAGATCCTCTGCGCGAGCAACGATTCCAACGCTCACGCCGATTGCCGCGAGTGCGTCACGCCAATCCCGAGCGTCCCGAATGCCAAAGGCATCATCAAGCGCGGAAACCAATTGCTCATGGTTCTTCATCCTCGCTGACCTAGTAGCGAAGCGAGGATCTTCAACCCAGTCAGGGTGGCTAATGGCTTGGGCGAATGCCGGCCAACTCCGTTCTTCCTGCACGGGACTGACGCTCATGCTGAGGATGATCCAGCGACCATCACGGCATCGATAGTGATTGGACAGGGGGATTTTGGCCTCGGTGCGTGGAGGTTTTTCGCTGAAGTTGGCACCACACAATGCAGCTTGCAGCAGACAGCTGTTGGACCATGCCCCGTTGGCAATCAGTGATGAACCTACATAGGCACCCGTGCCCGTGCGTTCGCGGCGGTACAGGGCTGTGACGATCGCACCGAACAAGGACAGAGCGGACTGATGGTCCCCCATTCCTGGCGCCGATCGTGCTGGTGGACTCTGGCTGTCAGGCCGTACGTGGTCCATCAAGCCTGATCGACCCCACCAGGCGGTTGAGTCGAATCCCGTCAGATGAGCCTCATCCCCGACCTCGCCGTATGCGGTGAACGAAGCATAGATCAACCGCCCGTTCAGTTTCGCCAGCTGCTGATGGTCGATACCCAGCCGATCCCGGCTAGCCAGAGGGGCGTTGGTCACGAACACATCAGCTGTCTGGACCAGTCGATGCAAAACCTCTTGACCTTCCGACCCGGCCAGGTTCAATGCTAGGCTACGTTTGTTGCGTCCGTCGAGCGACCAACAGTAGTTATGCGGGCTCTGTGGATAGCCTGGTTGATTAGCCAAGGCCCGATATGGATCTCCGCTACCCGGGGGCTCGATCTTGATCACCTGTGCGCCGAAGTCCGACAAGACAGTCGCGGCGGCCGGCGATGCAATGAAGCTACCGACGTCCAGAACGCGAAGTCCGGCAAAAACTGATTCAGTCTCGTTCATGTGCTTTTCAAATTTCTGAGCTTGCGGCGGCTGAGCCGCGCAAGTGTTGGCTCCCTGCAAACAGGCGGGGCAACCCGCCTATGGTGTCGACAGGACTCGATTAATTTTCCAGGGTCTGAAGTTTTGCGCCATCAGACTCATGGATTTCACACGTCAATGTAGTGGGACATTGCAGCCGCCCAAGCTCAGTCGACTCGCGCGCCGGCCGCCTTGATTGCCTGAGCCCAGCGCGGAATTTCAGATTGGATGAAGGCCCCGAATGCCTCGGGCGAAGTCGGCGCAGGCGTGCCACCGCCGGCAGCCAGCCTTTCCGTGACTTCCGGTGAGTTGATCACCTTTACGCTTGCGGCATGCAGCTTCTGGATGATGTCGCTGGGCGTGCCAGCTGGGGCAATGACGCCATACCACGCGGTGGCTTCGTAGCCGGGGAAGCCCATCTCCGCCACCGTCGGCACGTTTGGCAAGGCAGGGCTTCGCTGCGCCGAGGTAACGGCAATTGGCACTAATTTGCCTGCCTTTATGTGCTGCATTCCGGCGGCGATGCTGGAGAAAGTCATGGGAACCTGGCCGCCCAGCACATCCGTCATGGCCGGGCCTTCGCCCTTGTAGGGGATGTGGGGCAGCTTGAGTTGCGCCATGGCCTTGAGCATCTCGCCGCCTAAATGCTGCGTGGTGCCGTTGCCGCCGGAAGCATAGTTGTACTTGTCAGGATTGGACTTGATCAAGCGGATCAGTTCGTTCAAGTTTTTGACCCCCAGGCTTGGATGCGCGAGCAACACGTTGGGAACGAAGGCGAAGCGCGTTATCGGGGCGATATCTTTTACGGGGTCATAGGGCAAATTGCCAAACAGTGTCACGTTTACCGCCAGCGGGCCGATAGTAGCGAAGCCAATCGTGTAGCCGTCCGGGACCGCCTTGGCTACGGTGTCGACGCCCAGGTTACCGCCGGCGCCCGGCTTGTTTTCCACCACGACCGTTTGCTTGAGCACCTCGGATAGTCCCTTGGCATAGGTGCGGGAAAGGATATCGGTCGGCCCACCAGCGGCGAACGGGACGACCAGGCGTATTGGCTTCGATGGAAAGCTCTGGGCCCACGCTACTGAGGTGGTGCTCAGCGTCACTGCGCAGGCCAGAATCAGTCTTCTCGTGGATTCTATTTTCATTTGTTGTCTCCGTCTGTGTATGTATGGTTGCGCTTGGATGGACGGCCGGTTGTTGCGAACCGGATCGTCGAACTGCTAAAGGCCCATCTGCTTGGCGATGACAGTACGCATGATTTCGCTGGTGCCGCCACCAATGGCGCCCACCCGGGCGTCCCGGAAATACATCTGCATCTCGTGTTCCATCATGTAGCCTGCCCCACCCATGATCTGGATTCCCATGTCAGCGCAGCGTGAGTTGTTCTCTGTGGCCAGCACCTTCGCGATAGCGGTCTGCATCGTGGGAGATTCGCCGGCGTCGAGCAGGTCAGCCACCCGATGCACCATCACCCGTGCGCTTTCCGCCATGATTTGCATGTCTGCAAATTTGTGGGAAATGGCCTGGAAGCTGCTGATGGGTTTGCCGAATTGCTGACGGTCGCGGGCATAGCTGCCGGCATAGTCGATGATGCGCATCATGTTTCCGCAGGCGGCCGCCGCCAAGCACAGACGCTCCAGATTCAGTCCGCGCATCAAGGCACTCCAGCCGTTGTTTCTTTCCCCCAGCATCCGACTGGCCGGAACGCGAACATCGTCGAAATAGACTTCGTTGGTGTGGATCATGCGGCGGCCGAGCGCTTTGAGTGGACGAATAGAAACCCCCGGCGAACGAGCATCGACCATAAAAAGCGTAATGCCCTTGTGCCCGGCATCCCGGTCGGTCTTGGTCGCGACGATCAAGTGGTGTGCGACGTGCGCGCAGGTGATGTATACCTTCTGGCCACTGATCAGGTAGTCGTCACCATCCTGCACTGCGCGTGTGCGGATCGACGCTACGTCGGAGCCGGTTTCCGGTTCCGTGATGCACAGCGCCAGTCGGATATCACCAGCGATCATGCCTGGCAGGATTTCCCGTTTCAACGCAGCAGATGCTCCATGCTTGACCTGCATGCCGCCGTAGATGACAGAGGTAAGATAGGCCGATGCCAGTTGGGCGTTGTGGTAGGCGACGGTCTCGACGAATATTGCGAGATCCTTGTATGATCCGTCCGAGCCGCCATACGCTTCCTCATGCGGCAGGCCCATCCATCCAGCTTGGGCGAGCGCGCGATAGGCGTCAAAGGGGAATTCTCGCGCTTCGTCCATCTCCATTATCTTGTCGTGCGGAAGAACTTCGGCAAGCATCGGGAGCACGCTGCGGCGGATCATCTTTTGTTCTTCGGTCAGGCCGAAGTCGGCACTGGCTGTCGTCATCATCTCGCCACCGCGCCGCAGGGTTTTTCTTGACTGGCCTTGCTCATTGCGGCCTCCGGCGGTACAGAAGCGTCGCCTGCATTTCCTGCACCACCGAGCCGTCCTGTTTGACGATCCGGCGCATGAATTTCAGCGTTCCGCGATCGGGCTTACTCGATGCCTTTTTTTCGAGCACCGTTGACACCAGACGGATGGTGTCGCCGTGCTTGACCGGTCCGAGCATCTTCCAGCCATCGATTTGCAATAGCGCAAGCAGGGTGCCATCGTTCACGCCGCTGGCGTACTGCAGGCCTGCCGCAACTGCGTAGACCATGGGGCCGTGCGCGATTGGCTCGCCGAAGGCAGTCGTCTTGCAATACTCGAAATTAGTGTGGACTTCGTTGAAGTCGCCCGAAAGGCAGGCGAAGTTAACGATGTCGGTTTGTGTGATCGTGCGAGCTGGCGTGGTGAATTCCACACCGACCTCGAAGTCCTCGAAATATTTCCCGCGAATGACAGGTGTACTCATCTTTGGCTCCTGGTTACTGTTTTTAGGACTTAGCGCTTGTCTTTGGTGAGGATTAGCGTGCAGTGTGAAGAAAGGATTCCGCCCTCGTTGTGTACCAGAGCAACCTCCGCACCTTCCACTTGGCGAGGACCCAGTCCTCCACGCAACTGGCGCACTCCTTCGACAATCCCGAACAACCCGCCGGCGGCGCCGGCATGGGCGTGCGACAGCATGCCGCCATGAGTGTTAACCGGCATCGTGCCGCCGATCCGGGCATGCCCTTCCTGGTAATAGAGGCCGCCCTCGCCGGGTGCGCAAAAGCCCAACTCTTCGAGCTCGATGACTGGGACGATCGAGAAGCAGTCATAAAGTTGTGCCACGTCGATATCGGATGGACCCAGGCCGGCCATGCTGTAGGCTGCCTTCCCGGATTGGCGCGCGCCGAATTCGGTCAGGCTGGGCGCGCACATCAGATGTTCGTGGGTATGGAACTCGCCGATTCCGGCCAAGTAGGCCGGTGCGCTTCGCAAGTCTTTGGCTCGCTCTGCCGACGTCACGATGAATGCGCCGCCGGCATCCGAAAGCAGGCAGCAATCGAGCATCTTCAGCGGATCGGCGATCGGCTTGGAATTCATCACATCGTCCAACGTGATCGCCTTTTTCATGTGGGCATTGGGGTGAAGCAGGGCGTGCTGGCGGGCTGTAACTGCCACGCTCGCCAGTTGTTCCTCAGTGGTTCCGAATTTTTCCATGTGGCGGCGCGCGATCATGGCGTAGAAGCCGGGAATCGAGCCGCCGTAGGGACGCTCGAAGTAGGGATGTCCCACAGCAAGAAGGACGTTCACCGCTTGATCCCGGCTCTGGCCGGTGGCGCGGTTTTCGCCAGCGCATACCAGCACCGTATGGCACTGGCCGGCTGCAATCGCTTCTGCTGCGTGTTTGAGCATGACGGCAGGGCTGGCGCCACCGACCACCATCGATGCGTTGTAGCGCGGCTGAATGCCGAGGTACTCGCAGATCACGCTGCCCAGCATGAAGTAGGGTTCGGTGAAGGAATAAGCAGTCAGGACACCGTCAATGTCCGATACCTTCAGCCCGGCGTCGTCGAGCGCGCGGCGTGCCGCCTGCGCATTGAGGCCCAACCCGCTCATACCGGGCACCTTACCGATGTCTGATTCGCCAACGCCGACAATTGCGACCTTGTTGCGCAAGTTGTTGGCCGTATTTATTGATTCAGACATTTTAGTTTTCCTCCTTGCTGGCACTGCGTCTGAATTGTGGGACCTTGGCTCCCCCTGCGCGCTCCTCGAAGCAGACCGCGACCTGGTGGCCAATCCTGATGTCGAGCGCATCGTCGCCGAGGATGTTGGCCATCATGCGCGGCCCTTCCTCCAGGTCGATCAGCGCGACTACATAGGGAACGCGGTCGGAAAATTCGGGGTCCGACGCCCGCCGGATCACGGAATAGCTGTGCACGGTTCCGCGGCCGCTGGCCTGAATCCACTCAAGATCCGTTGACCAGCAGGACGGACAGAGATAGCGCGGCATGAAATGCAGGACGCCGCAAAATTTGCATTTGCGGATCAGCAGGCGCTCATCTTGTGCGCCTTGCCAGTACTGTTGGGAGTCCGGGTTGGTAACTGGTGCTGGAAGTAGTGCGCTCATGACTGGCTCGCTTGCGAGTTGGCCATGTCCTTCTGGGCGCTGCCAAGAAAATCCGGCGACCGGCGTTCGATGGCGGCAGCCAGTCCTTCCCGGAATTCAGGGTTCGACATTGCCAATGCCTGGCCCATCCCTTCGAAGGCGAGCATGTCGGGCAGCGATGTTTCGAAGCTGCGTGCCAGCAGTATCTTCGCCAAGCCCATCACTTCAGCCGGTCCCTGTGCAATGCGTTGAGCTTCCGCCAGACCGGCGGCATAGAGTTCGTCGTCCGGTACCACTCGTGCTACCAGACCCAGTTCGGCGGCCTGCTGAGCGGTGAAGGTGCCGTTGCTGAACAAAAAATTCTTCGCTTTCGCCATGCCAATCAGTCGCGGCAGGTGGTACAGGGTGGCGATGTCCGGCACGGCGCCGAGCCGAAAGAAACCGGCGACGAATTTCGCGCTTTCTCCTGCGATCAGCACGTCTCCCGTGAGTGCCAGTCCCATGCCGCCGCCGACAGCGTGACCATTGACGCCGACAACGACAGGTTTGTCCAAGTTGATCAGCGGCGACAGCCAGCAATTGAGCTTGCGGAAGCGTCGGTGTACCGGCCATGGGTCGCAAGCCTTCTGCAGTGCGAAGAGGTCGCCTCCCGAGCAGAACGAAGGGCCTTCACCGGTCAGGAACACGGCGCGCACCGAGCGGTCAAGCGCGGCTTCGTTGACAGCGATGCCGAGTGCGTCGCGCAGCGGCTCTGTCAGCGAATTGCGCGTTTCAGGGCTGGATAGGCGGATCACCATTACCGGGCCCTCTCGCGTTGTTGTCACCAATTTGTCTGTCATCTGTCTCCCCTTCGGCAAGTATTGGAAAAAGTCGTTGTGCGAAGCTGCATTAGCAATGCATGTGCCAGTGCAGACAATGCTCTCTGCGTTTATCACAGCGTGGGGGCATCAGTGCGCTGCAAGTCCTTGATTTGTATGCGGTTCGCGCACTTGATTTAGCTCATTTCGCAATGCGCCGTTCAATGCTGTGGCCGCGGCGGATCGTGTGTGATGTGTCTACTCGATGTACAGTCAGCCCGCGACTGGCAGTGCCGAATACATTCCGGCGTCTTCCGGATCATTTACTAGCTCCGATTGTTCCAGTTGAAGCGGGCCGTCTTCTTGCCCATAAAGCGCTCGATTGCGTCGCGGTGATAGTCGGAATGAAGGGCCACCGCCTGCGCATAGGATTCGAGTTCGGCAAGCGTGTCCTGATCGAGATTGAACGAACGGTTCAACACGTTCTTTGCCATTCCTAGCGCCTGAGTGGGCGCGTCCGCCATGCGCGCCGCCAGCTCCATCGCATGAGTGAGCGTACTGCCGGGCGGATATACCCCGAATGCGATGCCCAGTGCTGCGGCTTCGTCAGCGGCAATTTCGCGCGCGGTGAACACGATTTCTTTGGCGCGCTGCAGGCCGACGATGCGAGGGAGCAGGTAGAGCCCGCCCAGATCGGGGACCATCCCCATTCGGGCGAACACGGCGCAAAAACGGGCGTTGCTTGCGGCCAGGACAAAATCCGAGGCTAGCGTCAGGTGAAATCCGCCGCCGAATGCTGCGCCTTCTACTGCGGCGATGACCGGCTTCTCCAGATTGACCAATTCCCTGAACCAGGGATGCAGGCGGCGGATGCGGTCCCGCACTGCATGCGGATCGAGGGTCTGCGATGACAGAGCTTTCAGGTCTCCGCCAGCAGAGAAATGATCGCCTGCGCCGGTCAGGACGACCGCTCTCACGTCAGTGGAGTCGCGGGCGGCGAGTATGGCTTCGCCCAGAGCCTGTCGCATTTCGAGGTCGAACGCGTTGCGTCGTTCCGGCCGGTTGAGGGTGATTACGAGGGTGGCTTGTTCGCGCCGAAGGATCACAGGATTTGTCATCATGTGTTCTCCATCATGGCGGGGGCTGCTTCACCGAACGCGCCATCCTGGCACAATTCCTCCAACTCGCGATCGCTCAGTAAAAGCAGTTCTCGCAGGACCTCCCGCGTATGTTCACCCAGCAGCGGCGCAGCGGTACGGATGGTGGCAGGAGTGCCAGAAAGACGGATCGGGGTGCCGACCATGCGTAGCTTGCCTGCCCGCGGGTGGTCAACTTCCACCAGGGAACCGCGTGCCCTGACTTGCGGATGATTGACCAGTTCCTCGAGGTTGTTGATTGCGCCGACCGGTATGCCACGCAGTACAAGGACTTCCTCCCACTCCTCGTAGGTTCTGGTCAGGAACACTTCCTGCAGTCGGGTAATGAGGCTTTCCCGATGACGATTGCGCGTGCTGTTGTCGACGTAGCGCGGATCATTTGCCAGTTCCGGACAACCGATCGCAGGGCAGAAGTCCTGCCAGAGCTTCTCGGTACCGACAGCAAGCGCCAGATCGCGGGAGCGCGTGCGAAATGTCTGGTAGGGCAGGATTGGCTTGTACGTGGTTCCCATCGGCCCTGGTATATCTCCCGTGGAAAGATATGCTCCCAGGATTGTGCTCAACAGGGCCATCTGTCCTTCCATCATCGAGACGTCGATGTGCTGACCCTCGCCTGTATTTTCCTTGACGCGCAGAGCGAACAGGATTCCCATCGCAGCATTGTTGCCGGCGGTGAGGTCGGCGATCGATACCCCGCAGCGCACGCCACGCCCGCCCAGTTCGCCGGTGACGCTCATCATGCCGCTCTCGGCCTGCAGGATCATATCCATGCCGGCACGGTCGCAGTAGGGACCGTCCTGGCCGTAGCCGGAGATACTGCAGTAGACGATGCCGGGGTGGCGCTGGCGCACCTGTTCGTAGCCTAGGCCGAGTTTGTCCATGGTGCCGACCCGGAAGTTCTCCAGCACGATATCGCATCGCTCCATCATGCGCAGCAACAGATCCCGGCCCGCGGTGTTTTTGAGGTCGAGTACCATGCCCTTCTTGTTGCGGTGCAGGCTGGCGAAATAGTCGTTTTCCACGCCGCCCGGAAGGGGGAGTCCCCAGGAACGCGAAATCTCGCCAGTTCCCGGTGGCTCGATTTTGAAAACCTGGGCGCCAAAATCTGCCAGCAGCGTCGAGCAGTATGGTCCGGCCAGGGCGTGTGAAAGGTCGAGTACCTTGATTCCTTCGAGTGCTTGTTTCAATTCGACTCCATGCATTAGTGTGAATGCGTTCGGTTTGTGTTGGGCGTGGGTGTGTGCACGGCGCCGCTAGGCATTAGGATGGGCTTGAGGGGTGCTGAATACGCCTTGTGCCGACGCCAGCAGAACATCGCCTGGCATCGCCGTGACTGTGATGGAGGAGAAGTACATGCTGCGGCCGCGCTTGGCGATGCGGCCCTCTGCCCGCAAGGAGATTGCATCGCCGAAGCGCGCGCCGCGCAGGAAATTGCAATTGAGTGCCGCCGTTACACCCTGCGGCAACGAGCCGTCCTGTGGCGCGCCAGCCCAAAGTCCGGCGGCGTCGAGCATGGCCATCAGCACGCCGCCGTGTACGGTGCCGTACTTGTTGCAGTGAGAGGGCCTTAGCGTGAGTTCGAGGATGGCAGTATCACTTTCTGCCGCACGGTGTTGAAAGCCCAGCAGGGCGCCAAAATGCGTCGCCCCCTGATCACTCACGGCCGCGTCGTTGTCCGGCTCTGTATGTGGCTCCATCTGTTTCCTCCATCTGGGTCAACGACCCGGGCGTGATTAGTATTCCGGAGGAACAGCAATTCGCATGCCAAAGCGCAAGGCGATCACCGGAAGGTGCGCCTTTGCCGGCGTTGCGTGAGAGGGGGAAAGATGGGAGCCCAACGGTAGAACGAGTACTGGCCGACACTTGACGGCGATGTGTTTCGGCTTTTCTGTTCACCACGAATACAGGATTCTGCCTACCGCGGTGACAGCAACCCCACGCTGTGAATAGACGAAAGGCTTATTCGACCGGAAGTTTTTTGTAAAGATAAGCGCGCGAGATGCCCAGTTCCTCTGCGACTTTTTTCTTGTTCCCGCGATACTTGCTCATCGCCTCGTGGATCATGGCTTTCTCCAGCATATCGATGGCATCCTGGATCCGGCGCGGTGCTTCGGGAGCGGCGCCAGCGGGCGTCGCCGGTAACAGATCAGTCGCAGGTCGACCGGCTACCGGCGCATCAGCAATTGCGGGCGGCGTGGAAGATGTTGATTTTTCCGGTTGGATGTCCGTCATCAGCCGGAAGCTGTCGATTGTAATTTCGGGACCATCGCAGAAGATGGCTGCTTTTTCCACCTCATGCAGGAGCTGCCGGACATTTCCCGGCCAGGATTGCTCGCCCAGATAAGCATATACCCGCCGGTCGACCTGCTTGACGCCGGTGCGATGCCGCTTTGCGAAAGCCGTCAGAAACCGCTCGACCAGCAGGGGAAGATCCTCCAGCCTCTCGCGCAGGCTAGGCATGCGGATGGTGACTCCGCTGATGCGGTAATACAGGTCGAGGCGGAACTCGCCGTTGGCGATCATTTCCTGGAAGTTGCGGTTGCTGGCAGAGATCAGTCGGAAATCGGAATGACAGATGCGCTGGGCGCCGACTCTCTCGAACATGCCGTCCTGCAGGACACGCAGCAGCTTGACCTGAATTTCGGGCGGCATGTCGCCCATCTCGTCGAAGAACAGCGAGCTGTTGTCGGCCAACTCGAACTTCCCTTTGCGGCCGCCTCTTTCGGCGCCAGTGAAGGAGCCCGATTCATAGCCGAACAACTCACTTTCAACCAAGGTGGCGGGGAGGGCGGCGGCATTGACGATGACCATCCGGTTCTTGTTGCGTGGGCTGAGTACATGGATGGCCTGGGCCGCCAGTTCCTTGCCGGTTCCGCTCTCACCCACGATCAACACCGGCACTTGCAGTGGCGCGACCTTGAGTATGTCGGATTTAAGTTGGCGGATGGCGTCGCTGTCGCCGACCATCTGCTCGAAGCCGTAGCCGCTGCTCGCGATCCCGGACAGTTCCTTCCGGTAGAACTCGATTTCGGAGCGCAACCGGGCAACCTCCCGCGAGAGATGGTGTACTGTCTCCGGCTCCTTGAACATGACCTGTCCTATCGCCCCGACGGTGATGCCATTTTTCTTTATCGGGACGCGCGATACTACCCTCGTGATGCCGCCGAGTTCCTGCAGCTTGCCGACTTCCCCCTTGCCCGAACGGACCACTTCGTGAAGCTTTGTGTTTTCTATTATCTCGGTGACGAGCCTGCCGTTCGCTTCTCCGGGCTTGAGCCCGAAGAATTTCTCATGCACAGGCGGGATGAACTTTATGCGCGCCTGCTCATCAACCACCACCATGGCGGTGTAGGGATTGTCGACCAGATGGCTGAAGATTGCATCAGCGAAATCGACGCTGGCGATCAGGTCGAACAACGTCGATCTGGTACCGAACGGCTGGATCAGGAATACCACTGATTTGGCATAGGCCCGGTAGGTGGCCACCAGTTGGTGCCCCATCTCCAGCGCTATCATGCCGCTGCCACGAGTTCGCTTGTCCGCCAATCCTGCGAGCAGGCTGGCCTGCAACTGCTGATCGCTCGCGCAGCCGGAGGCGTGTGCTACTGCACCGCTGCCGTCTACCACCAGCACTCCAAACTCGGATGTCTCGGTCCCCGCCATTTTCAATGTCCCCGTTATCTTCGGTGTCATTCGAGGATACATGATCGCGGCAGAAGCACGCAACGGCAATGACGGTATCATGATTGGCGTCCGCATAGATGGATTGTCTTTCATGGAGACGGTGAGGAAAGTGAAGCATGTCTTTGGTCAAGACAAGCGATCTCTCTCGTTGCTGAATTGGTCATCGGATGGCGGGGCAGAGCAGTCGCATGCGGTGTCCTGCCATGCCGGGCTGATACATCGGGCAAATCAGCTCGGCGCGGGCCCGCAAACCACGCCAGTCTCGAAAAGGTCGTCGATGTCGGCGCCCTGTCGGCCCATTTCGATCAGGATTGCGCGCGTGTGCTCGCCGACCCGGGGCGCAGGCCTGAGCGTGGCTTGTGGCTGCACGCCAGGAACCCGCGGCACGGACACTGGAGGCAGACCCGGATGATCGACCTGCTGGAATATATCGCATTGCTTCACCTGGGGATCAGCGAGGAAATCCTGATAGCCGCTGATCGGGCCGCAGACCACGCTCTGCTCGCCGAGGATGCGCATCCAGTGCTCACTCGGATGGGTGAGGAAGATATCCTCCAGTGCCTTGTTGATGTCCGCAGCGTGGCGGAAGCGTGCCTGAGAATCGGAAAAGCGCGGATCGTCGAGCCAGTCCTCCCGGCCCACGGCGCGGCACAGTCCGGCAAACATACGGTCGTGCAGGGAGGTCACGTTAATGTGGCCGTTCGCGGTGGCAAAGGTGCCAGCCGGCACACTGTATGGGGTGCGAGGCCGACCGGCAGTCAACGTGGCTTCGATGATCGCATTGGCCTGTATTGCAGCCGATGCGTCCAGTAGCGAGACCTGGACATGCGCGCCTTCACCGCGGGTAGCGCGGCGGTAAAGAGCAGTAGCGGTTGCCTGGGCTGCGTATAGGCCGGTCGATACATCCACGATCAGTATCCCGATCTTCCGCGGTGTACCCTGGGCGTCACGGTTGGCCATCATCAGGCCGCTCATTGCTTGAAGCGTCGAGTCGGAGCCGCGGCGTTCGGCATAGGGACCGTCGGATCCGAAAGCGCTGACAGACACATAGACCAGCTTGGGGTTGTCGCGTGATAGCTGTGCGTACGACAGCCCGAAGCGTTCCATCACGCCGGGCCGAAAGCTTTCGACGATGATGTCCGCTCGGGACGCCAGTTCCCTCAAGATGGTCCGTCCCTGATCGCTGCCAGCATCCAGGGAGATCGAGCGCTTGCCCATGTTGTAGGCGAGCGCCAGCGCGCTCATCCCCTCGGGTGCGAATCCGATGCCGCGGCCCCAGTCACCCCCTGGCGGTTCCACCTTGATCACGTCGCAACCGTTCTGTACCAGGATCTCTGCACAATACGGGCCGGCGATTCCTTGGCTGAGGTCGAGGACTTTCAGTCCTTTATATGGCGGTGCGTTTGTCTCTTCCATTGCTACCTCTCCGGATTGAGTTCCCGACGTGATCCGTCGGGAACGAAGTGATGCGATGGTCAGAATTTCACTTTGCTATAGATCTCGTCGCGCAATGCCTGCTCGAATTTGACGGGGTCGTTTCCGGTGCGAGCAACGATTGCTTCCCATTTCGACAGGTTTTTCACGAAGGCGTTGACGGCAACCTCCGGATTGCGGACGCCACGTTTTTTGGCAGCCTCGATCGCATTGCGGATTTCATCCTGGCGATAGCTCGCCAGCAGGTTGGTCAGTGCCTGGTCGGGCTTTCTGATGGTTACGCCCTTGGCCTTGGCTTGCTCTTCGACGTCATGGTCGTCCTTGACATAGCCAACTGCCAGCCTTGCCATGGCGCCGGGTAGGTTCTTGACGAAAGTAGCACGATCGGATTCCTTCACGCTCTTCCAGCTCGACTCGTTGAAGGCAACCAACGCACCACCAAGGTAGGCACCCATTGGCAGGTCGATCACGTTGCGCGTCAGGTCCCACAGCGAAAGGGTCTGCAGCCATGACAGTGAGCCGATCATGCAGTCGAGTTGACCGCGTTCGATTGCTTCATAGGCTTCGGCGTTGGTTATGTTGACCGGAACACCGCCCAGGCGGGAGGCCCAGCGCCCGTATACGGTGCCCGCAGCGCGCATTTTCAGACCCTTGAGGTCTGCCAGCGTCTGCACAGGCTTCTTGCACATCATCAGGTAGGGCGTAGTTGCATAGGTGCCCATGTAGATCGTCTTGTACTTGCGATACTCCTGCAGGCACTCGGGGCAACCCAAAAGTACCGTCTCGTTTACAGCCCCCATCGCCACCAGTGGATTTTCTACCAGGAATGCGAGGTCGGAAAGCGCTGTGTTCAGCGGGATTTCGTTCTGATGATATAGCGATACGATGAAGCCACCGTCCACCAGGCCGTCTCGGATGGCGGAGATTGTTCCTTTGCCGCCAACCATGGCGCCACCTGGATGCAGATTGATCTTCAGGCTGCCTTTGGTTTCCTGTTCCACCGTCTTGAATAGAGGCTCCAATGCGTACCGGTTGCTGGCGTGAGTGGGCGGAAGGTAGTTGGAGTAGCTCAATGGCTTGCTCTGCTGTGCCACGGTCGGGAGTGCAATTGCCGCGAGTGCGAGCAATGCAGCCATCCTAAAGTACTTTTTCATGATCGTCTCCTTGTCGACCTTCTCGGTCTTGTTGAACGCCGCGACTGCGGAAATTGGACTAGTTGCTCATCAAATTCGGGAGGTACAGGCTGATCTGCGGGAACCCTATAAGTAGAGCCATGATCAATGCCTCTGCTGCCAGGAACCAGATAAGGCCGTGAAAGATGCGCGATAGTGGCACCGCAGACCCGACCACGCCGCTGATCACGTAGGCATTGAGTCCCACCGGCGGCGTCAGCAAGCCGATCTCCAGGTACTTGACCACCAGCACGCCGATCCAGATCAGGTCAAGGTTGAGGGCCCGGAACATCGGCATCAGTACCGGCAGCGTGATCAGCATCAGTCCGACCGGATCGAGGAACATGCCCAGGAACAGGTAGATCAGCGATGCGCCCAGCACCACCAGAATGGGATCAAGCGCCCAGGCACCCATCAGCGTGGCCAGGTAGTTCGGCACGCCGCTAAGGGCCAAGAATCGTGTCAGCAGAATGGCGCCTATGGCGACGAAGAATATCGATGCCGTGCTGGCCAGTGATTCCTGCACGCTGTCGATAAAGGCACGCCAGGTCAGTCGGCCCTGCAGCGCTCCCACCACGAAGGCCATGAAGGCGCCGACGGCCGCTGCTTCAGTGGTCGTCGCCAGCCCGCTGTACAGGCTGCCGGCCACCGCCAGGATCAGGGCCGGTACCGGCCACACCTTGCGCAGTTCGGCCAAGCGTTCGGTCATGGTGACCTTCTCGTCGAGAGCCGGCGCCAGATTCGGATTAAGGTAACAGCGTCCGATGATCATGGCGGCGTAGACAAACGCGGTTAACAGCCCCGGAAGGATGCCCGCGATCAGTAGCTTGCCGATGGGCTGGTCGGTGAAGATGCCGTACAGCACGAAAAGGATGCTGGGCGGAATCAGCGAGCCCAGTGTCCCGCTGGCCGCAACGACTGCGGTAGCCAGGCCGGGATCGTAGCGGGCTTTGAGCATTTCCGGAATCGCGATGCGTCCCATGGCGGCAGCAGTGGCCAGGCTGGAACCGGAGACGGCCGCGAAGCCTGCGCTTGCGAAGTTGGTCGCTACTGCCAGGCCGCCAGGCAGAAAACTGAGCCACTTCCGGGCTGCCGAGAACAGGCTGCGGGTGAGTCCGGTGTGGAAGGCGATCGCGCCCATCAGCAGGAACATCGGCACTGCCGAGAGGGACCAGCTTGCGGCAAACTCGAATGGCAGCCCGGCCAGTGCGGCCATCGCAGCGGACGGGCCGCGCAGGACAAACATGCCGCTCAGCGATACCGTACCCAGTGCGATTCCGATCGGGAAGCGCAGTGCCATCAGGACGACCAGAAGACCAAGTCCGATGAAGCCGACTGCAACGGGGGAAAATTCAGTCATCAGTCTTCTCCGTGAATGAAAGCAGGGTCTGCATCAGCATCCAGCAGCCCATCAGGAAGGTCGATACCGGAACGCACCAACGTGCCGGCCAGATCAGAATGTCGAAATGGATCGCGCTGGTGGATTCGCCAACGGTGCTCATATGGATCGCTTCAACGCCGGACGCCCAGGCGAACAGAAACAGATAGGCGGCGCTGACCATGTGGACCACCGCCAGCAGGATGCGTAGCGATTTGGGACGCATGCGTTCGGTGGCTAGCGTCATTACGATGTGGTGGTTGGTCTTCTGTACGTAGGCGAACGGCAGGAATGCGCAGGTTGCCATGGCGTAGAAGGACACCATCTCCAGCGTGCCGGGGACCGGCGCGTTGATCAGATATTTGAGTGATACGTCCAGTATTACCAGCACCATCATCAGCAGCAAGCCGACTCCGGCGATGCAAAGCGTCACGCGCGTGGCCAACTCGAGAAAACCCCGAACCATGTTCAGCTTCATCATCTCCCCCTTTGTGCTGGCCAGTTGACCAGGTCTGGCGATTTCTCGCGATTTTTTATCGTTCCACTACTTGCATCTGATGGGCCAAGCGAGCGGCTGCGGTTGCCGCCTCGGCCACCATCCGTTGCACGACTTCGGCTGCGCCCGGGATGTCGTCGACCAGAGCAGCCGACTGACCCAGCCAAGCGACGCTTCCACGCATGTCGCCATCGATGATCGCGCGCTCGTTGGCGTCGGCGCGAACCATGCCGAGTATGGTCTCGCGCGAGCCGCCCGCTTTCTCGACGTCGAGAATCTTGCCGGCCCATTCGTTGGCCAAGGCCCGCCCGGGGGTGCCCACCGACCGCTTGATGACTACCGTGTCATCGGCGCCAGCCCGGATCACGGCATCCTTGTAGTTCTGGTGCGCGAAGGCTTCGCGTACTGCGATGAAGCGGGTGCCAACCTCCACGCCGTCGGCGCCTAGCGCCAGTGCTGCCGCCATTCCAAAGCCGTCGGCGATGCCACCGCCTGCCAGCACGGGAATGCTTACGGCGCGCTTGACCAGCGGTATCGCCACCAGAGTGGTCAGGTCTGTGCGGCCGATATGCCCGCCGCCCTCGTAGCCGACGGTCGCCAGCACATGTGCGCCCGCCTGTTCCGCCTTCTTTGCCTGCTCGGGACCGGAGACAAGCACCAGGATGCTGATCCCGGTGCCGGCCAGACGATCGATATAGGGCTTGGGATTGCCCCCGGTGAAGGACACCGCCGCCACGCCTTCTTCTGCAACCAGATCGAGCAGGTGGTCGATCTTGATATGCCCGACAGGAAAATTGACGCCGAAGGGTGCGCTCGTAAGCTGCTTGGTCTTGCGTATTTCTGCGCGCAACAGGTCTACCTCGGCCAGGCCGGCGACCGCGATTTGTCCCATTCCGCCAGCGGCAGATACTGCTGCTGCCAGCTCTGCGCGGGCGATACGCGCCAGGCCGCCTTGTACAATTGGATAGCGGATTCCCAGCGCTTTGCTGGCCGGGGTGTCGATGCTCATCGGGTGCGCTGTGGAAGGTGCATTCATGGCTGGTCTTCCCGGTTGCCGATGACCAGTGCGTCCACGGCAACGCCACCCTTCCTGCCAAGGATGAACGGATTGACGTCGATTTCACTGACAGCGTCGCGCAGGTCGGCTGCCAGCGCCGATACCCGGCATACGGCTTCGGCAAGGGCATCGACATCCAGTGCGGGCATGTTCCGGAAACCGGTCAACAGCGGCGCCTTGCGCAGCGACAGGATCATGTCCCGCGCCTGGGAATGGTTGACCGGGGCCAGGGCGACGGCAACGTCGCGGGTAAGTTCGACGTCGACGCCGCCAAACCCGCATACAACCAGCGGCCCGAATTGCGCGTCGCGGCGGGCACCGATCATCATCTCGACACCCCGTTCGACCATCTGTTGCACCAGTATGCCATTGATGATGGGGGTGCCCGGTAGCGCTGCGGCCGTATTCAGCAGCTCGCTTGCGGCGCGCTCGACCGCGGCCTCGTCCGCCAGATTCAGGCGCACCACGCCTGCTTCCGTCTTGTGTGGAATGTCGTTGGAGTCAATTTTCATCGCGACCGGGAAGCCGATTTCGCGAGCGGCCTTGACCGCGCTTGCCGGATTGGCCACCAGTATTTCGCGCGTCACCCGAACCCCGTATGCGGCAAGTACTCGCTTGGACTGGCTCTCGCTCAGGGCCGGGCCGTGGCCACTAGCGGCTGCACCGGCGAATACCTCGCGTGCGGTTTTGGCGTCGCCCTCGGCCGCCAGCGCAGGCGCCTGCAACAGCCGGTCCCGGTTGCGGTAATGGTCTGTCCACAACTTGAGCGCTTTGATGCAGCGAGTCATGGAGCGGAACATGGAGATTCGCGGTGAAGCGTCATACACTTCGCTGCCTGGACCGTTGAGCCATTCATTGATCCACACCAGGCAGACCGGCTTGTCCAGTTCGTCAGCCAAGCCGGACAGGAATTGTGCCCGTTCGATCGTGGTCGGACGGTATGCCGACATCATGGGCACAACCACTGCGGCAAAACCTGGATCCTCTGCGAATGCGCGTATGCAGTCGCCATACATCTGCACGCTCTTGAGCGATTCGGCAGTCAGGTCGCAGGGGTTGGCGGTGGAGCCGAAGTCCGGTACCACGTTTGCCAGCCTGGCCGAGGTGGCGGCGGTGGGGGGCGGTAGCGTCAGCCCGATTTCCTCCGCTTTGTCGGCCGCCATCACGGCTGCGCCGCCCGAACTTGCCATCACGCCCACGCCCTCGGCTTTGGGCCGGCCTGACTTGGAGAACAGGACCGCCGTTTCCACCATTGCCTCCCAGTTGTCGATGATTACCACCCCAGTGGCGCGGAATGCGGCCTCATAGGCAGCTGCGGACCCTGCCATGGTGCCGGTGTGCGACATGGCAGTTCGCTGACTGATGACACTGTTTGCCAGTTTGTAGATCAGGAGGGGTTTGTCGGCAGCCAATGCCCTGCGTGCCGCTTCCAGCAGGCGCTCCCCGTCGCGAACGCCTTCGAACATGCAGCAGATCACCTTGGTGGCATCGTCCTCGACCAGATAGTTGATCATGTCGCAGACGTCGACGTCGCAGGAGTTTCCCGGCGAGAGGTAGTGCGTGAAGCCGATGCCGCGCTCCATTGATTGCATCATGCAGTACCCCAGCGCACCGCTCTGGGAAATTATCCCGATGTCGCCCTTGACCATGCGCATCTCGTTAAACTTCGGCATGAAGTTCAGGCCCACCATGCTGTTCAGGTTGGCAATACCGACGCAGTTCGGTCCCAGCAGGCGCATGCCGGACTCCTGGGCGATCTTCGCCATGCGGTACTGTGTCTGAATGGACTCGGGTTTGCCGACTTCGGCGAAACCGGCCGAATACAGGATCATGCCGCCCACACCCATTGCGGATGCGCGCTGCACCAGATCTTCGACTTGGGCCATCGGTACGATTACGATCACGCAATCAGGTACTTCGGGCAGGTCCTCCAGCCTCGAGTAGCACTTCAGTCCGGAGACCGATTCATAGCGAGGATTGATAGGGTAAATATTGCCGGCGTATCCGATACGAATGTTGTCCAGCGTTCGTGCTCCGAACGAGCCCGGTGTTTCAGAGGCGCCGATGACGGCAATGCTGGCCGGATCAATAAGCCGCCGCATCTCTTTGCGCCCGAAAAGTCGCGTGCGGTTCGGTACATAACCCGTTGTCGTTCTCATAGTCCCAATTCCCTTGAAATCAGTTGTCGTTGTATCTGCGAGGTGCCGCCGCCCACGGTAGCGTTGCGGGCATCGCGCCAGTGGCGCTGCATGTTGTAATCGGTGGTGTAGGCATGGCCGCCGAGGATTTGCATGCCGGCCGCGGTAACGCGCTGCAACATTTCTGAAACGAAGAGCTTGGCCATGCTCGCCTCCTTGCGGCAAGGCAGGCCCTGGTCATAGCGCCATGCGGCCATTGCAGTGAGCCAGCACCCCGCCTCCAGTTCTGTTGCCATGTCAGCCAGACTGTGAGCGATTACCTGGAACTGCCCGATCGGACGGCCGAATTGCTGCCTTTCCCGAGCGTAGGCCGTGGCTTCCTCCAGGGCGCTGCGGGCGGTACCGATGTAATTGGCGGCCAAGGTGATTCGTTCGCGTTCCAGGTGGCGCCCGATGTAGGTCCAGCCCTCGCCGGCTTCGCCGATGAGGTACCTTGATGGCAGACGGACGTCGTCGAAGAATATTTCCGTCAGTCCCAGTATTCGGCGCCCGATAACGTCCAGGCGATTGATCGTCAAACCTGGCAGGTTATTGGGGACCAGGAACAGCGAGATACCTTCCTGACGGGTGGCGCCTTTTGCCGTGCGTGCGGCGACGATCATCATGTTGTCCGGCGCATCGGCGCCGCTGGAAAATACCTTTTGTCCTCGCAGCAGCCAGTCGTCGCCATCACGACGGGCGGCGGTGGTCAGAGATGCCGCGTCCGAACCGGACTGCGGTTCTGTCAGGCTGAAGGAAAGCTTGACGTGCCCGGTCGCTACTTTCGGCAGGATTTCCTGTCGCAGATCTTCCGAGGCAAAGTCCGCGAGGATCATTGACCCCCAGGCCTGCAGGGCGATGCGGGTTGCGAAGTCAACACTGGGCCGGGCAACTTCCTCGTACAGGATGGTGCAATCGGCCATCGAGCTGCCGAGGCCACCGTAGGCAACCGGGACCACCATGGCGACGAAACCGGCCTGCACCATGGCTTGATAGACCGGCTCGGGGAAAATGCCATCGCGATCCCAAATCCGTACTTTCTCGTGCGAGCACTCGGTTCGCACCAAGCGTTCGATGGCGGCACGAAGAAGATTCTGCTCTTCAGTCGGTTCGAAATTCAAGGGACTACCTCGTCAAGAAGTGGATGGTCGGCTTCAGGAGGCCACGTACTTGAGCCAGCGGCCACCGTCGACAACCATGTTTTCGCCGGTCATGTAAGAGCCAAGGTCGGACGCCAGATAGGTCGCGGCGTTGGCGATATCGATCTTGGCGCCGAAGCGGCCTAGCGCGGTCTTCTTGCGTTCCAGTTCACCGCGACCAGTGTCGAGGTACATGCGTTTGACGCCTTCGGTATCGCCGATCGGCCCGGGCGAGATGGTGTTGACGCGAATCCCGTCCGGTCCCCACTCGACGGCCAACGTGCGCGAGAGTGAAAGGATGCCGGCTTTTGCTGCTGCCGCGTGCGCAGCGCCCGGCCAGCCGGTTACGCCAAGCATGGTGATGATGCTGATGATCGAGCCGCCGAACTGTGACCGCTTCAGGTGTTCATAAGAAGCCAGGCAGCAGTAGAAGGTGCCGTTCAGGTCGATGTCGATCACCGTGCGCCAGCCTTTGGGCGTAAGACCTGCGGTCGGGCAGTGGAAGTTGCCAGCGGCGTTGTTGACGAGGACATCAAGCGAGCCGAAGCGCTCGACCGCATTGTCGATCGTACGCTTCACTTCATCAAAGTCGCGCACATCGGTACGGAACGCGGCAGCTGTGATCCCCTCGGCCGCGAGTTGCCCGCAGGCCCTGTCCAGGCGCTCCTGGTTGCGGCTGGCTAGCACCACCGTCGCGCCCAGCCGTCCATAGGTGGTGGCGATTTCCAGGCCAATGTCGCCGGCACCGCCTGTGATTAGTGCGACCCGTCCCTTCAATGTATCGGCAGTGAACACTATGATTTTCCCTTTTGGTTGAGTTTCAAGAGCATCGCGGCAAGCGCGGACTGGTGCCCTGCGGTAGATGAGGCCAGTGCGAACGCCTCGGCCTCGTGGGCGAGCACGGGCTCAAGTCCCGCTGCCCAGTGTTGCGCACACAATGCCTTGGTTAGCATCAGCGCTTCCCATGGGAGATTGAGAAGATCTGAAGCGAGAGCCCGGCTGGCGGCATCGAGTTGCTCGGCCGGGACGACCCGCCGCGTGAGACCGAGGTGCTGAGCATCGACTGCGGTAATTGAGCCGCCCGTGAGCAGCAAGTCGAGTGCGGTAGCGGCATTCGTCTTGGCCTGCAGCAGGGCCGAGGCACCGCCGTCAGGAACGAGCCCCAGGCGCACGAAGGGGAAGGACAGTTTCGCGTCGTCGGCCATTACCAGTATGTCGGCCGCCAATGCAAGCGATGCGCCCCCCCCGGTCGCTGCGCCCTGTACCGCTGCGATCACCGGCTTGTTCATGCGGACGATCGCGATGTGATGGGCTTGCGCCATTCGGATTCGCTCTCGCCAGGCAAGCGGCGATTGCGGCGCGTCGACGATATCCGCACCTGCACAAAATGCCGGACCATCACCGCGCAACAGGAGCACTTTGACCGCTTCGTCCTTCCCGACATCGGCCAAGCATTCGCCCAGGCTCGCCCGCATCGTCGGCGAGAGTGCGTTGCGCTTGTTCGGACGGGACAAGGTAATCACCGCGAGCCCGTTTGCCTTGTCCAGTAAAACCTCTCCTGATTCTTCCATGGTCATCGATCGTCTTTGTGATTGGCGAGTGTCAATCAGCAATGTATGTGCCAAGCAGCCAAAAGCGGGGGGGCAATTCGTCGATGTGACAGAATTATTGGCGCAAGCCATTGTTCCGTATAGAGTTTTTAAATCGTAGTCAACGGCTTACCGGCGCGTCGGGGTTGTCGTCGGCGCGCTTCGCGCAAAGTCGGGCAGGCTAGTCGATGTATTTGGCACAGGCAAAAGGCTGCTCATGGCGAAGACAGGCAATTTGTCATGTCTGCGCTTTTGGGCCTTTCAGCTTGCGGCTGAATGCCCAAGTGATGGCGAGCAGGCCTAGTGCAGCACTCGTGATGGCGGGTTCCGATCCGAAATGGTCGATCATCCTGCTCGTCGCCGCTACCCCCGCCGCCTGGCCAAGGAAGAAAGCAGCTGAGAAGAAGGCGACAGCCGAGCCCCGCCGCTCGGGTGCCATCTGCGTTGCCTGTGCCTGGAAAGTGCTATGCAGCATGTAGAAGCCCATACCTGCGAAAAAGCAGCCGGGCAGGGCGGCTTGCCATGGTGCGAGCGCCACAACCAGTAGGGAAACCGAGCTGACAACGCCGCCCCATGCGACCAGCCGTCGCTCTCCAAACTGCAGGAACAGCGGAGCGCACACTGAAAAGAACAAGCCACCGGCACCGGTCAGCATAACCACCGAGCCCGACAGGCTTAGCGAAATGCCGCGCGCACTATGAAGGTGGCTCGGAATGAAAACCAGGGCGCCGAAGTAGAACGCGCCTTCGATCGCTACCGTCAGCAGGATCAGCCGGGCACGAGGCAGCGCGAGGATGCTGCGGCACTCGACTACAACGATGGATAGCCATGAGCGGGGAGTTTCGCGCTGTTGCCGGGTCGGTGTGGTCCGCGTGCATTCCATTGTCCACAGGGTCACGCTGACAGTCAGGAAGCCGGCCGCCAGCACGCCGAGGACCACTCGCCAGTTGATCAGTCTGTCAGCGGCGAACCCGCCAACCAGAATGCCGGCCGATACGCCGAGTGACATCCCGATCAACAGCCGCGACAGTGCTGACTGTCGCCGGTCATAGGGTATGACATCACCGAGCCATGCCATCGCCAGCGTCATCACCCCGCTGCTGGCGGCACCGGACAGCAGACGGCCCAATTTCAGGGCGGCATGGTCGGGTGCCAATGCGCACAGCATGGTGGTGGCTGCGCAAATCAGGCTGGCGCTGGCGGCGACGCGAAGCTTTCCATAGTAGTCCCCCAGTACGCCGACGAAGCAAAGGCTGCAGCCATATGCAAGGGTGAACCATGTGACGGTTTGCCCCGCCTCACTGAGCGACACCTGGAACTCTGTGCTGAGAAAAGGTAGTAGTGGATCCATCAGCCGCATCGACACGCCTGAGCAAAACGTACCGAGGCAGAGGATCAACAGGATTGCCGACAGCGTGGCGGGACGCATTGGAACCGGCGGGTGGTGGGGTGTCATGGCGGCAAAGCACGTACTCCGTGTCACTGGTAGGACGCCGGGCGGAATGCCCGGCGTGAGAAAGACTTGTGCAACGTCCATGCCATACACTGCGCCGGCCCTTATGTGTGCGATTGCTTTCCTTGCGCCCACAAGCAATGCAATGCTGTCAGTTCGGCAGACAGGGAGGTGTATTTTTTGGATACACTTGAATTATGAAATTGCAGTCCACGCTCCGGGCTCAGGAGTTCGCGGGCCAGTTGGGTAATGGAATAGAATTTGCCTTAGATCGCAGGAAAGCAACCGTTCTTCGCTAACCACGACATCAGGAAAGAAAGGCCGACAGATGAAGACACTCCCCGAGATATACCCCGGACTGCTGCTGCTCATGCACGATATACCGGAGGAGATGGATCAGGAATTCAACCGCTGGTATCCAGATGAGCACTTTGCCGAGCGCTTGGCGCTGCCTGGTTTTCGGTCGGTGCGCCGCTACCGTGCCGTCGGTGGCCAGCCGGCCTACATGGTGATCTACAGGTGCCAATCCATAATTGACCTGATTTCACCTTCATATCGCCAGGTACTCGAAAACCCGACGCCGAGGAGTAGGGCCATTCTGTCGAGTTTCCAGAACGTGGTGCGCGCCGCGTGCCGTGAAGTGTGGCGCAGCGGCATCGCGATAGGCGGCAGCATGATCGTCGTCCAGTGCAAGGCGATAGAAGGCAAGGAAGATGTCGCGCGCAGCTTCATCCGAGGCCGTTTCGCCGAGCACCTGAAGGAGTCGGGCTGCATGGTTTCTATGTCGCTTTGCGAATCCGACGCCGAGATAACATCTTCATCCAATTCCGAGTTAGTGCGGCGCGCATTGCCCGACCATTATGTCGACTGGGTACTGCTGATCGAGAGCTATGACCCGGTGCGCCTGTCACTAGCCTTGCACAGCGAGGTGCTTCAATGCGACAGTCAACGTGACGGGCTGCTGATCGGGTCGCTTACCAGGTATGAATTGATGTGCCTGCATACTGCCTCGTAGTGGGTAGCACGCTCTGACAGAGCGATGGTTTCCTGCGTGCTTGATCCGCTACATGCGGGATTTAACAAGCTGGGAATGCCATTGTCGCAATCCTCGGCAATTCGGCAATTTTCCCCCTCGTACGAAACAATCCCCGATGTCGCCGACTGTGATCTTGCTGACTCGGAAGGGGCGTTCTAATCGTGAAACCTTGAGCCGTTCCACACCTTGCGCTGGATCAGCGGCGAAACCCGGTAACGATCCTCCCCGTAGGTGGACGCCAGGTTATTGAGGACGGTCCTCACGAAAGGCAATCCGATCGAATCGGCCCAGGCGAGCGGCCCGAGCGGATAGTTCACGCCCTTCTGCATCGCCGTGTCGGCGCCTGGCGCGGTGCAGATGCCCTGGTTGACCGCGTCGGCCGCCTCATTGGCCAGCATCGTCACGGTTCGCATGACGGCCATGCCGGGCACGTCGCCAAGACGCGAGACGGCGTAGCCTGCAGCCTGCATCAAGCCAACGATGGCTCGATATGCCTGTGGATCGCATTGGTCGGCAGGGCACAGGGCCACTCGCTTGGCCGTCCTGTAATCCAGCGCTAGATCCAGCAACACCGTATTGGCAATGCGGGTCTCGCCGGCGCGTTGTGTCGCGCTTCGCCCATCCGTAAGGTAGAGCAGCGCGCCCTCGCATTCCAGTATGGCGTCCTCCCTGGCCGGCGCGCCGCGCGTGAAGGCGCCCCCGGATGCCGTCATGCGTGCGGCGATGGCGTCAGCGACAGCGCCCGCGCTGCTCACGGTCGCGCTGGCTGGTGCGCTTTGTGTTGCTTCCGTTCGCGGTTGCGGCGGTGCCGCGTCGTTCGCGTACTGGTAGAAGCCACGGCCGGACTTGCGGCCCAGGAATCCAGCTGCAACCAATTCTTGCTGGGCGACGGACGGGGTAAAGCGTGGATCATTGAAATAGGCATCGAACACCGAGTTCGTGACGGCGAAATTGACGTCATGGCCAATCATGTCCATCAGTTCGAACGGCCCCATCCGGAAGCCGCCGGATTCCCGCATGATGGCGTCGATCGTTGCCGGTTCGCCGGCCTGCTCGACCAGGATGCGCAGGCCTTCCGCGTAATACGGACGCGCAACACGATTGACGATGAAACCCGGCGTTGACTTTGCGTAGACCGGACTCTTGCCCCATGCCGCTGCCGTCGCATGCACGATGTCTGCTACCCGCTGGTCGGTCGCCAATCCGCTGATCACCTCGACCAGCGCCATCAGGGGCACGGGATTGAAGAAGTGCATTCCGACCAGGCGGCCCGGATTGCGCAGCTTCGCGCCCAGCGCCGTGATGGAAATGGACGAGGTATTCGTCGCCAGGATGCAATCCTCCCCGACGACGTTTTCCAGGTCAGCGAACAACTGGCGTTTGATGTCCAGGTTCTCGATGATTGCTTCGACGATCAGGGCGGCGCCTGCCGTCTCCGCAAGGCTTGTCGCCGGCACAATCCGTGCGCTGGCTTCCATTGCCGCCTGTGCGCTCATGCGGCCTTTTTCGGCCAGCATCTGGAATGTCTTCCGGATGCTGCCAATGGCCTTGTCGACGGCTTCCGGCCGGGTGTCATAAAGCTTGACTGGATGGCCGGCCGCTGCCGCCACTTGCGCAATGCCAGCGCCCATCGCCCCGCTGCCGACGACAGCCACAACGCATGAGGGATCTAATCGAGTTGTCATTGAAATGTTTCCTTGGAATAGCTAATCATGAAGGGGCGTGTCCACGCGGCGTACTCGCAAGGTCGGGAGCACCGGTGCAATAAGTGCTATCACGCCTTCGCGTTTGCAGTGGTCAGGACCACTTTGCCCTGGACCTTGCCGGCCTTGACCAGTGCCAGTGCTTGCGCGCAGTCTTCCAGCGCGAAGCTGCGCATCACATTGGGTTTGATCTTCCCTGCGGTGTACAGGTCAAACAGCTCGGTCTGCACGCGCCGCACCCATGCCGGATCGCGCTCGCGATAATCGCTCCACTGCAAGCCGGACACGAGGATGTTTTTTACGAGTAAGTAATTCGCCTTGATGGCAGGGATTCGGCCCGCCGCAAATCCGATCACCACCATGCGGCCGCGCCAGGCCAGCGCACGCATGCTGGCATCGAATACATCGTCGCCTAGCGGGTCGAGGACTACGTCGGCGCCGTGACCGTCGGTGACCGCCTGCACTTGCTCGCGCAACGAGTCGCGCAGATTGTCGGCGTCGAGCTTGATGATATGGTCGGCCCCGCTTTCCGTGGCCAGCCTTGCGTGTTCTTCGCGCCGCACGCCTGCCAGCACCGTCGCGCCAAGGCCCTTTGCGATCTGCACTGCGGCCAGGCCGACGCCGCCGCCGGCGCCGTTGACCAGAACCACTTCTCCCGGTCGGTACATGCCGCGCTCGACCAGCGCGAAATGCGCGGTCTGGTACACAAGGCCCATTGCAGCAGCATCGTTAAAGGACATGCTGTGCGGAATGACGAAACAGTTCTCCCCGCTGGTCACCAGTTGCTCGGCGTACGCGCCGTATTCGACCTGCGCCATGACACGGTCGCCCGGCTTGCAGGTCCTGACGTTGCGGCCGGTGGCAAGCACCACGCCGGCCGCATCTTTCCCGGGGCTGAAAGGCCGCGGCGGGAGTATCTGGTACTGGCCGCTGATGACGAGCAAATCCGGATAGTTCACGCCGGCGGCGTGGACCTCGATCAGCACTTCATCATCGCCAAAGGCAGGCGTGCCGACTTCTTCAAGTTTCAGTGTTTCAGGTTCGCCGTGTTCCCTGACTACGATTGCACGCATGCGTGTTCTATCCGTTTTCTTTGTTAGTGATCGAGGCCGAATTCGTGGTTCGCCTCGCCCAGGCCCGGGTAGCCGTCGACGGCTTTCTGGTCGCGGAATTCACTTGCGACGGGAATGGGCAATGCGGCAATGCTGCGGTCTCCGCTGGCGAGTTGCTTCGAAAACAGGCCGCGGCTCCGGAAGTGTGGATGCTCCATCGCCTCCTTCATTGAAGCGACGACGGCGCAGCACAGATCCTTGCCTTCGAAGCACTTGGCCCAATGCTCGGCCGTTTGTGCGCTGATGATCTGCTGGATTTCCGACTTGACCATCCCTGGATCCGTGGCATCGTCGAGCAGCTCCTCGGGAGCGCCGATCGCCTCGATGAAATTGGCCCAGAATTTATCTTCCAGCGGCGCCGCGGCGATGAACTTGCCATCGCTGGTGCGATAGACCTGATAACGTGGCGTGCCGCCGGTCACCAGTTCTCCACCCGGCACCGGCCACTGCCCCAACTGGCCGTTGCCGATCGCCCAGTAGAGAAAAGTGAACAGGTTGTCCGCCATCGCGATATCGAGCTTGCAGCCCTTGCCGGTTCGATCGCGCTGACGCAATGCCAGCAGGATGTTGACAATGGCCGGGTAGGTTCCGCCTGCGATATCGGCGATCAGGGCAGGTGGAAGCCCCGGAGTGCCATCCGATCCCGCCGAGAGCCCGAGCATTCCGGATACGGCAAGATAATTCAGGTCGTGCGCGGCAACCTGCGCCAGGGGGCCCGACTGGCCATATCCCGTGATTGCGCAGTAGATGATCTTGTCGTTGATCGCGGACAGTGCTTCGTAGCCCAGGCCCAGCCGATCCATGACCCCTGGCCGGAACTGCTCGACGACAATGTCAGCGCTCGCTATCAGGCCACGCAGCTTGTCGATGATCCCTTTTTCCTTCAGGTCGATCGCGATACTGCGCTTGCCCCGGTTGAGCAAGGCAAAGTTCACGCTATCTTCGCCAAATTTCGGCTCATAGCTGCGCATCTCGTCGCCACGGCCGGGACGCTCGATCTTGATGACTTCGGCGCCGGCCTCAGCCAGTACCAGTGTCGCCATCGGCCCCGGCAGAAGCGTGCTGAAGTCGAGGACGCGCACTCCTTCCAGAGGGCGCATCATGTCAAGCCTTTCTGTCCGGCGCGCGGGCCTTGGCCACGCGGGCCCGGCGTGCGGGCGCATAGGGCGACTCGCCATAGGCGTCGAACAGCGCGCTGGTGACGTCGAAATGATGTTCAAGCCCGGTCCGCTCCAACAGGGAAATCGGCCCTTCCGGATAGCCGAGGCCCAGGCGAAGCGTCAGGTCCATGTCGTCCGCGCTCGCCAGGCCTTCGTCCAGGCGACGCAGCGCGGCATTGTAGTAAGGGCGTACAAGACGGTCGATGATTCGTCCCTGGAAATCAAAGCACACAGCGACCTTCAGCCCGGCCGCTTCAAGCACTTCTTTGGCGGCCGCAATCGCGGGCTCGGCCGTGTTGGGCTGGCGTACCAGTTCGATCAGATTGGAAGGATCGCCATTCCCCAGCCGGAATCGGTTGAAGCCGAGCACATTGGATCCTTCATTGCCGCGGCTTTCCCCGGTGTGCACGCCCAGGCATTCGTTGCCCAGTTCAATCAGGATTGCTGCTTTCTTGTCCGCATTTGCAACAGTCGAAAGCGCCTCGCCTGCCTTGGCGCCCAACAGGATGACAAGCGCTCCCTCTGCCGACTTCCCGTCCAGCAGAGCATGCGGCGCCGGAAAGGAACGGCCGTTGCCGGTATCGATAATTGAATATTTCATTGATCAGCCTCCGAACATGGCATTGCCTTGATATGTGTAAAAGCCGCGTCCCGACTTCCGTCCGAGATGGCCGGCAGCGATCATGCGCTTGACCAGCGGCGGACATGCCGCGCGCGGCTCGTGAGTCACGCCATACAGCGCTTCGCACAGCAAGAGTTGAGTATCGAGTCCGATCAGGTCCAGCAATTCGAGCGGCCCCATCGGGTAGCCCAATCCTTCCTTGATCGCACGATCGATGTCGGCGGGTTCGGCTACGCCGGCTTCGACCAGCCGGATCGCATCGTTGTTGTAGGGCACCAGGAAATAATTCAGGATGAAACCGGGATTGTCCTTGGTCTTGACCGGACGCTGGCCCATGGCTTCGCATGCAGCCCATGCCTTGCTGAAGGTTTCTTCAGACGTATTCAAGCCCGGCGACATCTCGACCAGCTTCATCAACTGAGCCGGCAGGCAGAAGTGCATGCCGACAAAGCGGTCATCGCGGCCGGAACCACCCGCAATTTCCGTAATCGACAGGGTCGAGGTGTTGGACGCGAAAATGGTATGTGCGGGGCACACTTCATTGAGCTTGCCGAACAGGTCGTGCTTGACGCGCAGGTCTTCGAATACGGCATCGATCACCAGGTCGCAGGCAGCGAGGTCCGACAGGTTCGTGGTACCGACCAGATTGGCCATGATAGTGGCGACCTGCTCCTCGGTCAGCTTTCCGCGCTGCACCGATTTTGCGAAGAAATCCGCTGTCTGCTTGCGCGAGCGGTCCAGCGCATCCTGCCGTGTGTCGTATACGACGGTGCGAAAGCCGGCGCGTGCTGCGACGATCGCGATGCCGGCGCCCATGGTGCCGCTGCCGGCTACGCCGATGGTTTTGATATCACTCATTGCGTCCTCATTTAGTCAAGAAACTGCGGCCAATCAGCTGGCGGTGGACCTGGTTGGTACCTTCCCAGATCTGTGTGATCTTGGCGTCGCGCATGAGCCGCTCGACACGAAAATCACTGCAATAGCCATAGCCGCCGAACAGCTGCACCACATCGGTGGTGATGCGCATGGCGATATCCGAGGCGCGCATCTTCAGCATCGAGGCTTCGATGCCGAAATCGGTGCCGCCGCCGTCGATCACTTTTGCCATGCGCCACAACCAGCCCTCGCACATCGCCAGGTCAGTCGCCATGTCGGCCAGCATGAACTGGATGCCCTGGAATTCGACGATCTTGCGGCCGGACTGCTTGCGTTCGTTGATGTAGGCGATCCCATCCTCGAACGCCGCGCGGGCGATGCCCAGCGCATGCGCTGCAACGCTCGGACGCGACTTGTTCAGGGATGCAAACAGGAGACGCAAGCCGTCGCCCGGATTGCACAGCAGGTTCGCGCGCGGCACGCGGCAGTTGTCGAACGAAATGGTGGCCGTGCTCGATGCGCGATGGCCCATCTTGTCTTCCTTGCGCACCACCGACAGGCCGGGCGTTCCCTTTTCCAGCACCAGCGCCGTGATGGCGTTCTTGGGGTCGTCGATCTCGCTCCATTTTCCGAACAGCAGATAAAGGTCCGCGACATCGCCGTTGGTAATGAAGGTCTTGCCGCCATTGATGACGATATCGTCGCCATCGGGCGTGAAGCGGGTGCGCATGCCGGTCGCATCGGATCCGGCGTTCGGCTCCGTGATCGCGAGCGACACCAGCCCGCCTTCGGCCACGCGCGGCAGGAAGCGGCTCTTCTGTTCATGCGTGCCAAAGTCGATCACCGGCTTGATCGCGTGGAAATTGGTGGCCCAGATGATTCCCGTCGAGGCGCAGGCCTTGGTGATTTCGCGCACGCATTCCAGGTAGACGGTATAGGACAAGGCGGCGCCGCCGTATTCCTCGGGAATGAACATCGCGTTCAAGCCCAGGTTGTTGATCGCCTTTACATTCTCCCAGGGGAACTCGCCAGTTTTGTCGTGGTGTTCAGCCCGCTTCGCGATTTCGCCGCGCGCGAGCACGCGCACGCTTTCGACCAGGAGCTTCTCGTCGTCGGATAATTCAATGGCCGCATCCAGCCGTTCAAAAATGTTCAAATGCTTGCCTCTTCAATCAGGAGTCGGGACCTTGGTTCAGTGCGCGATTGCATGCGCGCCGTCGATGTAAATCGTTTCGCCGGTCAGGAATGGGGAATCGATCGTGAACAGTGCAACTACCAGCTTGGCGACGTCTTCCGCCGTCCCGGGTTTGCGCCCGGGGATACGCTTTTCCAGAAATTCCTTCAACGGACCTTCCATGCTCTCCTTGTTCAGGTCGGTCGAGATGTATCCCGGCGCAATATCCATCACGCGAATGCCTTTGCTGGCCCATTCCACGCCCAGGCAGCGCGTAATGGCGCCCACGGCGGCTTTCGACGCGCAGTACGCCAGGTTGCGCTTGACGCCCATCTTGTCGAAGAATGATCCGATGTTGACGATCAGGCCGCCCCCCGCCGCGAGCAGGTGCGGATAGGCGTTCTGGCAGCCGAGGAATACCGAGGTTGCGTTAGTCGCGAAGACGGTTTCGTAGTCCTCCAGCGAGAAGCGGTCGCTCGGCCCTTCCAGGTGCACGCCGGCATTGTTGACCACCCCGACGACCGGCTTGCCCAGCGCAGCGGCCTGCGCAAACGCGGCGCGCATGCTCTCGGGTTTGGTCACATCGCAGGCAATGGCGACGCAGCGGGCGAGAGCCTCGCTGTCCGCACTGCTTGCTGGTGGCAGTTCTGCGCGGCGCGTCAGGCAGGCAATGGTGTAACCCTGCCGGGCCAGATGGATGGCGATCGACGCGCCGATGCCGCGGCTTGCGCCGGTTACGATGATGGTGCCTTTTGTCGTCATGTTGTTACCGGTCCTGAAAGCTGGGTTTGCGTTTTTCCAGGAAGGCCGTCATGCCTTCGGCGGCGTCCGCCGTCTGGTACGCCAGGGTCGAGAGGTCCGCTTCGATCTTGAGGCCTTCGGCAAGCGAGGTCTGCAAGGAGCGATGGACGGCACCGCGGGCATGGCGCAGCGATGCCAGGCTGTGGCAGGTGAATTCGCGCGCGAAGCTCATTCCCGCTTCGACCGGATCGCCTTCCACCAGGCGATTGACCAAGCCCATTTGCAGCGCTTCGTCGGCGCGCACCGTGCGACCGGTCAGGATCATTTCCATTGCGCGGGCTTCGCCGATCAGGCGCGACAAGCGCTGGGTGCCGCCATAGCCGGGAATCAGTCCCAGCTTGATCTCCGGCAGGCCCACCTTGGCATTTGCCGAGGCAAGTCGGAAGGTGCACGACAACGCAAGCTCGAGACCGCCGCCGAACGCGAAGCCGTTGATGATCGCAACCGATGGTATCGGCAGCGACTGCAGTGACGAGAACACGCCCTGGCCGAGCTCAATGCCGCGTTTGTGCGTTTCGGCAGGCTGGTTCATCAGTTCAGTGATGTCCGCCCCGGCGCAGAATGCCTTCGCACCGGCGCCCGTGACCAGCAGCGCCCGCGCATCCGAGCGGGCAACTTCATCGAGGCGCGCCCCGATGTCGCGGATCAGCGAAAAGCTCAGCGCGTTCAGCGCTTCCGGTCGATCGATTGTCAGGACTGCGAATTCTTCCTTGAAGGAGAGCGTGATAGGCATGTTTATTTGACCTCTGTTGAAGATGCTTGGGCGGGCGCTTTCCAGCGCACCGGCGCGGGGGCGATGCGGCCCAGCCTGACCCACTCGACCAGCTCGCGCTTGAGGATCTTGCCGCTGGGCGTAAGCGGAAACTGTTCGAGCACGATGAAGTATTCCGGCATGTCGAATTTCGACAAGCCCGATTCGTTCAGATGCTCGAGCAAGGCGTACGCTTCGGGTGCGCCAGCCTCATTGGCGATCACCGCCAGGCACACCCTTTCCCCCAGGCGATCGTCGGCGACGGGGAAGGCGGCCGCCTTCAGTATCGCCGGATGGGTGAGGGCATGGTTCTCGATCGTGGCCGGATGGATGTTGTGGCCGCCCCGGATGATCAGGTCCTTCTTGCGCCCCATGATCTGCAGGCAGCCATTGGCATCCAGCACGCCGAGATCGCCGCTCAAGAACCAGCCGTGTGCGTTGAAGGAAGTTTCCGTGGCGCGCTGGTTGTCAAAGTAGCCGAGCATCAGGCAGCCGCCCCGGCCGGCGATTTCGCCGACTTCGCCGGGCGCCGCCTCGATGTCGGGATTTTCGGCATTCCAGATCCGGACATCGTACGCATTGCAGGCGCGGCCGCAGGTCTGGACTATTGTCTGCTCGTCGTCTTCCGGCAGTGTGTACTGGTGCGATCCGTTTTCCGTCATGCCATAGACGTTCTGCGGCAGGATGCCGCGCGAAATGAAGGCTTGCGCCGTTTCGGTGGGGATGGGTGCGCCGGCCATGTAGAACACCTTGACCTTGCCCAGCTGCTCCATGCCGCGCTGGTTCATCTCGGCCAGGATGTCCATCGCGTGCGTCGGCACGCCCATCACGTAGGTCGCCCCGGTTTCCAGGATCCAGTCGATTGGCCGCATGCCCGCTGGCGGGTCGTTGAGCACCAGCTCGAAGCCAGCGGCCAGCATTTGCTCCAGCGCCACCGTGCCGATGTGGTGGCTGATGGGACTCAAGGTGAGCAGGACGGTGCCCTCGTCGTGCCGCCAGTCCCTGACCATCGCGCGGCCGTTGGCCAACAGCGTGTTATCGCTATGCATGACGGCCTTGGGCGTGCCAGTGGTGCCGGAGGTGAATGCCAGATAGACCACCTTGTCCGGATTGTTGTCGGCTGCGGATGTGGGCCGCTTTCCGTTCGGCTGCGGGAAGGTGGCCGGTGTGCTGGCCGGCGTGTTGTGCGGGGCAAGCCAGCACACCCGGCGCAGTGTTCCGACCGCGCCGATCTGCTCGGCGACGCCTGGCCGATTCGCATCCGCGCCGTATCCGGTCTGGCCGAAAAACGCCTCGCACTGGATTCGCTCGAGTAACTGCACGATCTCAGTAACCGTGTAGTTCTGGTGCAAGGAGGGATTGCAGATATACCCGTTGCGCGAGCAGGCCAGGAACACCAGCAGCGCCTCGATCCGGTTGGGCAGCCATATGGACACGCGCGAGCCCCTGCGCAAACCTGCTTGTTCGAGGTCGGCTGCGACCGCGTCGGTCCATTCGAGCAATTGGGCCCAGGTCAGCCGCAGGACGCTGTCGCGCATGGCGAAAGCGTCCTGCTGAATTTCGGCGTGACGCTTCAGGAGCGAGTAGAACGTGTCATCCTGCCAAACGCCGGCGGCATAATACGAACGTGCTTGTTGCGGGTCCTGCAGGGTAAGAATGGTGTTCATTCCTTCGATCCGATTCGCGCGTTCAGTGGCCGAACTTCGATGCGTCCGGAGTGCGCTTCTCGGCAAATGATTTCGCCAGTTCCTTGGACTCGTCCGTATCGAGATTGAGACGCAACAGCAGATCGTGCGACATGCGCGACATTCCGCCGACACCGCCGTGGCGGACACCGAATGCAGCCTTGATCGAGGCCAGCGCGAACGCGCCGCGATTGGCGAGTTCGAGCGCCATCTCCCGGGTTGCGGCCTGGAGTTGATCGTCCGGCACAACCTTGTTGATCAGGCCCATTGCGAGCGCATCCGCGGCAGTCATTTTCGGATTGAGCATCCAGATTTCCTTCGCCTTCTTCTTGCCGACCAGGTCTTCGAGGTACCAGGTGCCGTAGCCGGCGTCGAAGCTTCCCATCATCGGACCGACCTGGCGGAAAATTGCGCTCTCCTTGGCAATCGTCAGGTCGCACACGACGTGCAGCACATGACCGCCACCCACCGAGAATCCATTGACCGACGCAATCACGGGTTTTTGCAGGCGATCTATGCTTTCGTACATGTCCAGGACAGGTAGTACACCTGCATAGAGGTTGGTGTCCTCCATGTCGGTCTTCTCGCCGCCGATGCAAAAGAATTTGTCCCCGGCTCCGGTGATGACGATCACTCGTGTGCGCGTTTCGCGGCGAATGTCATTGATGCAGTCTCGGATTTCGTGGCACATGGTGGCATTGAACATGTTCCCATTGGCCGGGCGATTCAAAGTAATGGTCCCGATCGGTCCGTCTTCTTCGTAGATGATCGTTTCGAATTGTCGTGTCATGGATGTGTCTCCGGATAGTTGAAATGGTAAGGGCAGGGGCTTGGTCAGAGCAGGCCGGAATTATCGAGTTCCCGCACTCGCTCATCGCCCCAGCAAAGCCATGATGAGAATACCGCATGATTGTCTTCTCCAAGGCGCGGAGGAGCTTTGCGGTAGACCCGGTTGTTACGGTTGAACTGGATGCCCAAGCCGACCTGGGGGACGGCGGTGCCGTTGCGCTGCGCGGAAAACAGGAGGCCGCGTTCCCGCAGTGTGGGGTCGTCGGCGACTTCATCCAGGCGATTGATCGGTCCGGCCGGGATGCGCGCCTTCGCGAACATCGTCAGCCAGTGGTTTCTCGGGTGCAGCAGCAGGGTCGCCTGGATTTCGCGCACGATTTCCTCGCGCACCGCGCGCCGTCCGACATTATCGGCGAAGCGGGGATCCGAACCCATGTCCGGGCGGCCGATGGTTTCGCAAAAACGCTGCCAGATATTGTCGTTGCCAAGGCCCAGGGTAAGCGGGTTGTCGGCGGTGTTGAATGTCTGGTAGATCGCAATCACGCTGTCCTTGCCGCCGGAACGGCGCGGCTGTTCTCCCGAGCCAAGGTAGGGGACGATGCGCGGCGCCATGAAGCGGGTCATGCTTTCCACCATCGAGACGTCGATTTCGTGTCCTTCTCCGGTACGGTTGCGCCGGATCAGCGCTGCCATCGTGGCGAGCGCCGCGTCAGATCCCGCCAGCATGTCCGCTGCAGGCGTGCCGATCTTCTGGGGATCATTGGCAATCTCGCCAGTAAGGTCCATGACACCGCTGTAGCCCTCGGCGATCAGGTCATAACACGGCTGGTTGCTGTTTGCGCCGGTCAGGCCAAAGCCGCTGATGGAGACGTGGACAAGCTTCGGATTGATCGCCTTGACGGTCTGGTAATCGACGCCGAGCTTTTCCTGGCTGCGCGCGACCTGGTTCACAACGAGGACATCCGCTACGGCGATTAATGCATGCAGCACCTCCAATCCTGCTGGATTCGAGTAGTCGAGCGTGATGCTTTCCTTGTTGCGGTTGACGCTCAGGAACCAGAGCGACTCGCCGTCGAGGAACGGCGGACCCCACGACCTGGCATCGTCGCCGCGGCCAGGTCGTTCGACCTTGACCACCGAGGCGCCGAGATCCGCAAGCAAGAGCGTCGCATAGGGGCCGGCGACCGATGTGGTGAGATCAAGGACGCGTATGCCGTCGAGCAGCTGGAGTGGCTCTCCCGGTCCCGGTGGCGGTAATTTATCAGCAGGTAGCATGGAATAGAGGTGGCTGGTGTGTGGATCCTGCACGCAACTCAGCAACATTTATGCCTGTTTTTCGCACGGTTGATTCCTGATTGCGCCGTATCGGGGGCCGTATCGCTCTGGCGCCCGACCTTAGCCCCGGGGCTGCGCTCGCCGTTTGATGGGTTTTGCCCACGACGCGCGGCCGACCCGCCGGGGAGAGCTGTATTTTTGATAGACAGTCGATCGGGCTATACTATTTTCAGAATAGGCACCATATATTTGGAGAGCGTCTCCGGGCGAACTGTCGGCAATAGATGCATCGTCGGGCCCAGTGTTCACCGCATGGGGCTGCAGTCGCATCGCAGCCCCATGCCGTGACTTTACTTCAGCGGACAGGTGTTTTCGCTCAGTGGCTGGAACGCTTGCTCGCCGGGTATCACACGCTTGATCTTGATGATGTCCCATTCTCCCTTCGACTCCGACGGCTTCTTGGCTTCGGCCAGGTACATGTCATGCACCATGCGGCCGTTCGCCCGGATCTTGCCGCCCTTGGCGAAAAAGTCGTTGATCTCGGTCGCCTTCATTGTCTTCATCACTACATCGGCGTTGTCGGTGCCGGTGGCCTGGATCGACTTCAGATAGTGCATTGTTGCTGAGTAGGCGCCAGCCTGGATCATGGTCGGCATGTACTTGGTCTCGGCATAAAAGCGCTTGGCCCAGGCACGGGTCTCGTCGTTGTAGTCCCAGTAAAAACCGGTGGTGAACAGGAGGCCCTGCGCCGCCTGCAGCCCCAGTCCTTTGATGTCAGCATCGAACACCAGCAAGGTAGCCAGTTTTTGCGGACCCTTGGTCAGTCCGAACTCGGCCGCCTGACGCACCGAGTTCTGCATGTCCTTGCCCGCGTTGGCCAGGCCGACGACCTTGGCTTTCGAAGCCTGCGCCTGCACCAGGTAGGAAGAGAAGTCGGAGTCGGAAAGCGGATGGCGGATCGCGCCTACCACCTTGCCACCCAACTCTTTCACGACCTTGACGGTATCCCGTTCAAGCGAGTGACCAAACGCATAGTCCGCGGTAATGAAGAACCAACTGTCGCCGCCTTCCTGCGTGATCGCGCGACCGGTGCCGGTAGCAAGCGCGTACGTGTCATACACGTAGTGGATGCCGTAAGGCGAGCATTCCTTGTTGGTCAGCGCAGTCGATGCGGAACCGGCGAAGATCATCACGCGCTTTTTGTCCGCGCCGAGTTTTTGCATCGCGATAGCAGCGGCCGAATCGGTCGATTCGATGATCATGTCGACCTTGTCGCGATCGATCCACTCGCGTGCTTTGGACATGGCGACGTCGACCTTGTTCTGATAGTCGGCATTGACCATCTGGATCGGCTTTCCGTTGACCTTGCCACCAAAATCCTTGATTGCCATTTCGACGGCTTTTACCGCGCCCGGGCCACCGTTGGTCGAATAGACACCGGTCTTGTCGACGATGACCCCGATTTTGACGATATCGTCAGATATCTGGGCAAGTGCGCATCCGGGAAGAATGGATGCGGCGACAAGCGCAGCGCGTAAGGTGTGCTTCATTGATGCTCCTCTTTAGTTATTGTGATAAGCATGTTGGTGAATGCATGTCAAGATCCTGAATTCCGGACCCGCTTCTCCCCAAATCATCCCGCCGGCACTGTCGTCCTCATGGAAAACCGACGGTGGACATAGCCCGCAGCAAATTCCATTCCATGCGCAGTACGGCCTGAATCCATGTTATGGGCTGGTTTCCTCGGTCGGAATGGGGATTTGGCAGAGGATAGTGTCTGCCGTGCGAGCACAATGTCTTTTCTATCGATTCGTGTGTACGGGATGTGACATCCTAATTTCCGCCGTCATCTGCCTAGGGGGCGGTGCAATTGGTCTGTACGATCAGCACCTGAAGTCGCGTCGGTACGGATTTATGCAAGCACGTTTGTGGTTACGCGGGGTGCGCTTTTAACGTAGGTGGCGCCTTCCCCGATCCCAGATTTATCAGAATGCGTAACTATTTGTATCGTGGGGTGCCGGACGGGCGCGCATCAGTGGCTGAGTCACGTCCAAACGCGCGGGTGATGCGGCGCCGTTCCGCGTGGCGCCCAACGAAACCTCTGTAGGCATCAGACATCGCCGCTGATTCATTTGAATCCGGCATGCTGGCCGGCCCCCATTCAAACGTCGATAGGCGTCGTCTTCCAGACGTCTTTCGCAAGCGCGACCAGCACACCATGCCGCTTCTCGATGGATGCGGCGTTCCACGTCGGGAACGCTTCCAGCTTCGCGTTGATCCGCGAGATGGACGTGTTTTTCCCAACGTCGGTCAGCGCCACCAGACTACGGGTTAAGTAGTTGGCGCTCTTGCGGTATTCAACCTGCTTGGCCGTGTAGAAGTCATTGCCCGCAACGATATTGATGGGCTTCTCCAGTAAGGCCAGGTTGCCCAGCCGGTTCTTGTAGTCGTCGTAGACAAAACCCGGGTTCTCGGCGGCCCACTTACCGCGCAGATCGTCCTCTGGCTTGTTGGGCAAGATGTGCTCAATTTCCAAATTGGTGAACGGTTCTAGGTTGCCAGGCGTCTTCAGCCCGCTGAAGGCCATCTCGACGTGCTGGGTCAGCCGCGCCAGAAGGTAACGTGTCCGGTACTGCTGCATCGAATACAAGGTGAAGCGCTTGAGGGCATCGGCCAGTTCCTGCAACTTACCTGCCATGTTCTTCTCGAAGCGGTCAGTGACGAAGGCGTTGAGCTGCGCCTTTTGTTTCATCGAATCGCTGACCTCGGCAATCGCGCGCAGCTCGTCGGCCCATTGGGAAAAGCTACGCTCCAAATCCTTGGTCGGCGTCTTGGTGAAGATGTAGTAAAAGAGGAAGCTCTCCAGCTGCGCAACGAAATGGTCAAATAGTGGCTTCGGGAAATTCGCGGCAGCCAGCAGCAGGACATAGTGCAAACTAAAGGCGCCGCCGGCCAACCGCTTGAGGCTGTCCATTGCGAGGCTAGGCTTTCCATCGTTGCCCATCCCGTTGGCGAAGGCCAGGTAGTGCTCGACGTTTCGAATCACCTTGCGGACGAACTCGAACGGCTTGTTCGCATAATCGCACAACGCCGCGTTGTCCTTGGCCACGAACCAGTCGTAGATTTCGTCCTCGCGCACCACCGAGTCACCGCGCTCGTTCTTGATGACGTAGTTGGCCATCAGGAAGTAGCGAAGGAAGCGGAGCGGCTTTTCCTTCTCTTTCTCCAGTGGCTTGGTTATCTTTTTCCACTCATCCTTGAGTTGGGTGAACTGGGTCTGCTTGACCTGCGTGAATAGCAGGTTCTTGAGCAAATCCATCGGGTTCAAACCCACGCCGCGCTCATTGATGGTCTCGAAAATTTTCAGCGCGCTACTGACGTCTGTGGAGATCTGAATGAACACCACGTTGTTGGCCAGATAGCCCCAATACTTCTTCAGCTTTGCGACGTTGCGCGCGTGGATAAAATGGCGTAGCGATTTGCATAGCGGTTCGTCCATAGCGCCGGTTGCGCAGCACTTCGTGCGCAACTTGCTTGCGTAACTTGCGTAACTTGCGTAACTTACTTGCGTAACTTGCGCAAATTTCTTGCGCAAGATGCGACACTTTTCGAGCAATCTGAGTGCAATGAGGAAAGATTGAGTTTCCACAATGACGGATCAAGCACGGCACCAACTGCGTCAGGTCCTCCTTCGTCGTTGGGATGAGTGCAATTCAAATTGTCATTGGGCGCCCTCTGCCTCTCTCAAGAAGGCTCGACTCATTTGGCCCGAGGTACCAATGTTCCGTCAAGGTGCAACCTCCAGCCATTGCGGCTAGCTTTGTAATCCACGGTTTCCGTCCGGAATGCCTTCGGGGCTACCACGAAGGTAGTGCATTGTTTGTCTCACCGGATCGCAGAATTTTCTTACGCCTACGCGCGCGAGGCTGACGAGTAGATGGTCGCTAAAACCGCGAATGTATCGAGAGCTTATTCCTTACGGCTCATTCCAAGATCGGCCCAATCCTTGCCTTCCATACCAGGAATCTGGACCTCTACGCGCAACCCGTGACTTAGCAACCGTCTCGCCAGTACAAAGGCGGCCGCCTGCCCTGTGTAGTTGGCATCATTGTCGCCTGCTATGAGTACCAGCTTAACGCCAACTGGGGGCTCCCAATTCTGCAAAAGTCCGGCACTGGTCGCCGCCCAGACCGGCACATCAAACCTGAGAGACGCAGCGAGAGCGGTTTCAATCCCCTCCGCTATACCAATACAATTTTGCGTGACAGCAAGCCTCACAGCAGCACGACTGAGCGCCTTTCCGGGCATGATTTTCTTTGGATTCGGCACAGGGGCCTTATCACCGGCGTCGGTCAAATATGTCCGATGGATCGTAACTCCGTTCCCATCCGGATCGCGGAGCAGCGCCAGCATCGCGGGAAACTCGCCCTGATCCTTGCCGTCCTCGGCACGATACCGGAGGCTTGGGTGGAACCGGATATCCATGGGAGCCTTTTTTATTCCAGTTCGAGCGTTCAGGTACCTCCAAACCGGGTCGCCATGAGCCACCTCCCGACTGTCGGTCCATACCTTTCGCAGAGCCCACACCTTATGCACTTCGGAGCGTTCAGCCTCGACTGCTCCCGCCGGGACCGCCTCTATGACGCCGTCTACCGCTTTCGCTGCTTTGTCGAAAGCCCATCCCTTAAAATATCGGAGGAGCGTAAAGCCGTCCCCGCTCCCGCATTGATTGCAGAACCAGGTGCCAAGCCCGTTCTTATCGTCAAACCGGAACCTGTCCTTGCCACCGCACATTGGACAGGGACCGTGCCTGTACCGCAAGAAACGCGCCTCTACGCCAAGTGCTTCGAGAATGCCCGGCCAACGCCCCCTCGCGAGGTCTGCTGTTCTCCGCCTATGCAGGTGCATTGAGTGCCTCCTTGCCCATCGATAGACGCTGTATATGCCGTATACCGCGGGTTGCCTCTGAACGGGTTTCGAACGGATATTCATGAACGTCAGGCCCATCCAATCGACCATTTCCGCGAATCTGATCTCCTGGCTGGCTGGGGTTAGGGGTTACTGTATTTATCTGGCTATGGCTATGGATTGGTTCACACACCGTTGCACTCTCGGTGCACGGTTCGTGCTGATTTCGTGCTACGGTTAGCATTAGATTTGTGCAATCTTCGACGTAGTGAGGGATCATGATGGACGGGCTCCCGTATCGTATTGCTTGCACGTCTCCCCCGCCCTTTTTAGCCTCCGCTTTTCCTCCCTATCGATGGCAATTTCTCGGTTTTTTTCAGCAATCGCGGCTGCACTTAGGATCTCCAGCAAAGCCCGAATATTGATGAGGCCGCTGCCGTCCCACTCAGCCGCGACCTTTTTATATCTGGACTGCGCCTCCTGACTATCGAGTTTGAGCCATTCGTAGATTGTGTCTAGATCCGGGGGAAGCGACCTCCAGAAACGGATACATACCGCATCAATTGCCGCGCGATCACCAGCGCTCTCTCCCCGGAGGAGCCGATATAGCGATTTCTTTTCAGCGGGTAGCGGTTTGCCGATGCCGTAGAAATGATCCAGCATCAAGCGATATGCACCATGTTCAGAGAGGCTCAGATCGCCGGTCGAACGGCCGTAATCGCCGATATAGTGCTTGTAGAAGTTCATTCATTCACCGCCCAATAAGAGCGGCAATTTTGGACTCGCCGAGGTGTTGCTGAACGCTCGTATTGATCGCCACCCCCTTCAGACGCGTCGACCACGCCGCCGACATTTCGCAGCGGGAAAATCAGATAACCTAACTTTCTATGGTGCTGAATTTGGGAGGTGCGCCGGCAAGAGATCGCCAGCCACGAACTATCCTGAGACTCGATCTTCCGCAGGCCGATCACGTCCCCACCCCTAGCATCCGGACCCACTTCCCGGCGGGTATTCCTTTCTGCAGGCATGGTCATTGAGTGCCACCGGTCAGTAGGCGCCTAAGTTCCACCACCGGCCATGCTAGGCGGCCATTGATGCGGATCGGGCGTATAGGACCGTTTTCAAGGCAGGCCCAAATGCGTAGTGTCTGCGACTTTCTTGTCAGGTGAAACGCAGCGCAGGCAGTCTCAACGTGGCTGCGAGTTTCCTGCTCAATTGAAAGAAATTGCGGACTAGTTTTCAAACCTGCGGACTCGGTAACGGTCGCCTGTCGTGGGGGTGGGGTACCTGTTGTCGCGGCCGCAGAGGCCGCAAGAAAGAGTTTAGGGGCATTCATTTCGTATCACCTTTGTTGATTGGGGTGATACGAAATATATGCATCAGTTCTAATTTAGAAAACAGACCCTCCGGCTAGTCTCCGGGGCCTTCCGCCTGGATTACGGAACCTTCCGTTTTTTCTGAAAATTTTTCCATTCGCCAATCCGCTTTCGTAAGTTCTCGGAGCAAAGTTCTCGCTGGTCGCCATTTGCATATTCATAAAATACACCACCAGCGGTAGAAGACATTAGCGGACCTTTCAGGTTTTTATCTTCGGAATCTGCCCTTTTTTTCAGCTCTTTCATAACAGGCATGGCAGTAATCTTCAAATTCCTGTCCTGAAGTTCATAGCAAACCTCCCAAATAATTTCAGTAATAGAATCGCCTCCGCTTGGCTGCTTTCGGCTTGGATTGCTGCGATTGGTGTGGGTGGCATGATTGGGTAGAGCAGAACTGGCTTCGCGCAAGCGCTTGTAGCAGTCAACCACGTAAGCAATTTGACCAGGGTAGGGGGCTTGCTGGACCAGCTTTCCGTAAAGGTTTGTCCATGCAACTAGGTCATAGAGCAAGACGGTTTTTTTGCCGTTTGTATTAACAACACTTAGCCGTCTCTCCGCGACCTCTTCGGCGATCAGATTTTGAATCCGCCGAGCGTGTTCATTTTCGATTTCGATATCTTTAAAAAAAATCCGCAGTGCATCACTGGGCCCGCCGGATGATGCTGCGGATGCTTTGGGCCTCGTTGATCTGATTATTCTATCGATCAGCTTTTCTAATGGGATCTCCAGCTCGTTAGCCTCTACTTTGACATTGAACATTTACGCCCTTACTCCTTTTAAAATTCCCCGGAATCTCATCAGGAATTAACTACCATCAGCCGGGATTGAGCCGGCACAAATTCGATTGCCGCTTGCTTCAGTACCCACACCTCTATCTTGTCGTGCCACATGCGTAGCAGGTCCAAGGGGCGGCGGCGGTAGTGCTTCTCAGCTAGGGCGCTAGGCTTGTGTCCCATGATTTGGGCGGCAATCCCGCTCGGCATCTCCACCCATTCGCACAATGTTCCGAAGGAGCGGCGCAAGCCATGAATTGAGATGTGGGGTAAACCCGCCCTGGCAATAGCCGCCATGTGCGCATAGCGCGGTTCGGCAATCCTTCCCCCTTTAGCGCTTAGGCTGCTGAATACCCATTCATTTCGGCGGGCAAGGGCGGATAGCAGGCTTGCGAGATAAGGCGGTAACGGAATAACCCGAATGCCGTCCACCTTGTCCCGGATTGTTAGGCTTCGCCATTGAAAGTCGACGTCTTCCCAGCGCAGGGCGGCCATTTCTTCCCGACGAGCCCCAGTAAGTAACAGGGCCTGCAGGTAGGCGCTTGCAATCGGGTTGCTAATGTTGCGAACGGATTCAAACCACACGGCCAACTGTTCCCGCTGCAGGCTGTCTCCTTCCTTGGTCTGGCTCTTGGGTAGCGCCTCCCGGACCTTCCGGGCGTTGTACACATCCGCGGGGATTAGCCCCTTGTAGTCCGCTGTATCCTCGGCCCAGCGGATGAAGGCCCTTAATAGGCGATAACTCAGTGCGGCGGCGGTGGGGCGGGTGGTGGCTTCCTTCTCCAGCCATCGAGAGATTTTTTCGGCGCTGAGGTCACTTAGCCTGATGGGGCGCAATGCCGCCAGCGGTCCGGGCGCAGTTTCACCTTTGCCGCGTTTCTTCTTCTCTCCACCAGCAGACGACAGGGCTACATGGTCCTCATAGTGTCCGTCGCTCCATTTCGAATGGCGGGCGATCAGGTATTCGGACCAAACGTCGGCAAAGGTCAGTTCCTTGCGCTTCGCTTCTATTTTTGCGTCTTCCCTTGCTGCTCGTTTGTCGGCCTCTTGCTGGCGCGGGTCGATGCCTTGGTCCGTCAGCGATTTCAGACGGGTTGCTTCCGCCTGCGCTTTGCCAATGGTCCAAGTCCGAACGTCTCCAATAGTGATGCGAAGGGTTTTGCCGTGCAGTCGCGATTCGAAGATGAAAGACTTTGCCCCGCTTGCCGTGGTTCGTAAGCCCAAGCCCGGAGCCTTGCCGTCCCAAAACAGGGTTTGTTGCTTGCCGGGCTCGCAGTTGAAGCTTGCTACTCTCTCGCTGGTAAAGTTCTCCCGCTTCATCGTTCGGACTCCGTGTAGGCACTGTGTAGGCACTGTGTAGGCAAATTATATCAACGCGGAGCAATGTTTCTGAATGATATTTCGAAGATGAAATTCCATAACTATATGAATTTAATTAAATATATAAAATATCGGAATCCACATCGACATAGGAAAATTGCCTGTCGCTTTGATTTGTAATCAGGGGGTGGCGGGTTCGAGTCCTGCAGCCGGCACCAAATGAATCAAGCAAAAAGCCCAGCCTTTCGGTTGGGCTTTTTGCTTTTCCAGGGCTTGTGCAGCCGCTACCCGGGTTTCAGCTGGCGTTGCGCACGGATCTCGCCGGCGGCGCCTCCTGCAGCAGCCCGGAAATCAATCCGCGCAGCCATTGGTTGCCCCGGTCACCGTGGAAGCGCTCATGCCAGTACTGCTTGATGTCATATTCGGGCAGAGGGAAGGGCACAGGAAAAACCCGGAACTGGCCGCGCTCTTGCAGTAGTTCGGCCAAGCGGGAAGGGATCGTGACCAGCAGTTCGGTGTTCTCCACCACGAAGCCGGCACCGAGGTAGTTCGGCAATTGCAGCGCGACCTTGCGCTTGATGCCGTGTCGCGCGATCTCGCGATCGAGGATCCACGGCGCCGGTCCCGATGCCGAGACCGCAGCATGCTCTTCATTCTCGAATTGCTTCAGCGTCAGCCGGCTTCTGATACGTGAATGGCTGGCGCCCACCATGCACACGAATTTCTGGTGAAACAGCAGTTGCTGGAAATAGCCGGCTTCCAGTTCCGGCATGTAACCGATCGCCAGGTCGGCCTGGCCGCTTTCCAGCAAACGTGCAGTGTCGGCCGCCAGCGGCAGCACGTCTATGGCCACGCCCGGCGCCGTGCCGCGCAGGCTTTCCCACAGTCGCGGCAGCAGGACCAGTTGGCTGATGTCGGCCATGCAGATGCGGAAGCGACGGTCGGAGCGGGTCGCATCGAAGCCGTCATGGTAGGAGAGCACCGACTGTAGTCCCTCCAGCACTTGCCGCACCGGGCCGATCAGGCCCTGCGCCAGCGCTGTCGGCTCCATGCCGGAAGATGTGCGCACGAACAGCTGGTCGTCATAGTGCTTGCGCAGCTTGGCCAGCGCCAGGCTGACTGTTGGTTGCGGCAGTTGCAGGTCGTCGGCCGCGCGGCTCACGCTGCGCATGTCGTAAATGCCGGCGAAAACAGCCAGCAGGCGGGTGTCGAAGGATTCCATGGGCTGCGACCATTATTCGATATTCGAATACGGTATATTAAACCCATGGACTTTACGGGGGGGGGCTCCAGGCCTACCATCTTTGCTCCATCGCCCAGATTGGCAGGATCGCGCGCACGCGCAGCCAGCCGGGGGCGCAACGACGACAAGGAGACGCACACCGTGCATGAACTCGGCCGACTCGAAGATTTGCCTGAAGACTACCGTTCCGCCCTTACCGAGCTGAACCTTGTGCCGCTGTGGCCCAGCCTGCGCTCGGTGCTGCCGCCCGGCAAACCGGCCGTGCGCACCAAGCCGACCTGCTGGCCCTACCAGACCCTGCGTCCGCTGCTGCTCAAGGCCGGCGAACTGACGCCGATGGAGAAAGCGGAGCGCCGCGTCCTGGTGCTGGCCAACCCTGGTCACGGGCTGGAGAAGATGCAGGCCAGTTCCACCATCTATCTCGGCATGCAGCTGCTGCTGCCGGGCGAGACTGCACCCAATCACCGTCATACGCCGAACGCGGTGCGCATGATCGTCGAAGGCGGCGGTGCCTACACCACGGTGAACGGCGAGAAATGCCCGATGGAGCGCGGCGACCTGATCCTGACGCCGACCGGCATGTGGCACGAGCATGGCCATGACGGCAGCGAGCCAGTGGTATGGCTCGATGTGCTCGACCTGCCGCTGGTGTACTACATGGAAGCGTCCTACGTGATGGAAGGCGGGCCGGAATTCGGCCATAGCGACGATAGCTCCGGTGCCTACCGGCGCGGCGGCGTGGCACCGTCACCCATGTTCGAGCGTAACAAGAGCGCGTTCCCGCTGCTGCGCTACCCATGGGCCGAAGTGCGTGCCGCCTTGCAGGCGCTGGCCGCCAGCGATGCCGCTATCGAATCGGTGCAGGTGTCCTACATCAATCCCGAGACCGGCGACGATTGCCAGAAGATCCTTGGCTACTCGGCCCTGATGCTGCGTCCCGGCGAGCGTTTGCAGTTGTCGGCTCGCTCCAGTTCCTGCGTGTTCCACCAGATCGAGGGCGGTGCCTCGGTCAGCGTGGACAATGCCGAATTCCGGCTGGGCGAAGCCGACACCTGCTGCATACCCGGCTACACCGCGGTCGTGCTTGAGAACCACTCATCCACCGAACCGGCCTATCTGTTCATTGCCGACGATGCACCTTTCCAGAAAAAGCTGGGCATGTACGAAGTCCGCAAATAGAACATCCACTCACCGATTGCCAAGGAACTATCTTGACTGCCAAATACCTGTTCACACCCGTGACTCCCTCGTTGCCGATTCGCGGCAGCGACGTCCGCTACCCCGTCACCCGCATCTTCTGCGTGGGACGCAACTACCACGCCCATGCCATCGAGATGGGCCGTCCGGTGGATAAGGCCAACGCCCGGCCGTTCTACTTCAACAAGGCAGCGTCCACCCTGGTCGAGTCGGGGGCAACGGTCGCCTATCCGCCGGGCACGGAGAACTACCAGTATGAAATGGAACTGGTCGTTGCAATCGGCAAGCCAGGGTTCCGCATCAAGGAAGCTGAAGCGCTGGACTACATCTATGGGTATGCAACCGGCCTGGACATGACTCGCCGCGACCTGCAACTGCTGTACCGCGACCAGGGCCGCCCATGGGATCTTGGCAAGGATTTCGAAGAGTCGGCCGTGTGTGGCGACATCGTTCCGGCCGCCCCGCTGGGCATGCTGTCGACCGGTAACATCGAACTTGCCGTCAACGGCGAGACCAAGCAGAAGGCGGACCTTGGCCAGCTGATCTGGAACATCCCGGAACTGCTGGCCGACCTGTCGCAGTACTATCACCTGCAACCGGGTGACCTGATCTTTACCGGTACGCCGGAAGGCGTGGGTCCGGTCAAGCCGGGCGACCGCATCACAGGTTCGGTCGCAGGTGTCGGCGACATCGTGCTGGATATCGCGCCGGCTGCCTGAGTTCTGGCCAATAAAAAAGCCGGCCCGCTGTCGATGCCAGGGGCCGGCTTGAAGTGCTGATGTCGCCTCGGGCCCGCTTTTTTGTGCGCGGGCCCCTGGCCGGTCAATCCGCCGTGATATTGGCCCGCTTGATCACATCCGCCCAGCGCTTGGCATCGGTGCGGATCAGGTTGCCCAACTTGTCCGCCGAACCGGGCGTCGCGGTCATGCCTTGCTTGTCGAGCGCTTCGCGAACGTCTGGCTGGGACAGGATCTGGTTGATTTCGGTATTCAGCCGGCTGACAACGGCCGGTGGCGTGCCGGCAGGTGCCAGTACGCCATACCAGAGATCAACCTCGGCACCCTTCACACCCTGTTCGGCAAATGTCGGCACTGCGGGCGCAGCTGCTGCACGTTTCTCCTGCGCGACGCCCAGCAGCACCAGCTTGCCGGTCTTTGCGTGTCCCAGCGCAGAATGCACCGGCAGCACCATTGCCTGCACCGAACCGCCGAGCAGGTCGGTGATGGCACCGGCCGAGCCCTTGTAGGGAACGTGCAGCATCTGGGTGCCGGTGTTGATTGTGAACAGCTCCATCGCCAGGTGTTGCGGCGTGCCGTTGCCGGGCGACGAGAAGCTGTACTTGCCCGGGTTCGCTTTCAGCAGATTGATGAACTCCTGCAGGTTGCGGGCAGGTACCGAGGGATTCACCGCCAGCGCCAGGGCGCCGACCGACGCCGGCGCGACTGGCACGAAGCTCTTCACCGGATCATAGGGAATGTTCTTGAACAGCGAGGCATTGGTGACGAAGGTATTGGCCGTCACCAACAGCGTGTGGCCATCGGGCGCCGCGCTGGCCGCGATGCCGGTGCCGATGTTGCCGCTGGCGCCAGGCTTGTTGTCCACGATCACCGGCTGGCCCAGGCGCTGCGCCAGTCGCGGCGACAAAGTGCGCGCCAGGTTGTCCATCCCGGTGCCGGGGGTGAACGGAACAATGATGGTGATCGGCTTGGACGGCCAGCTCTGTGCCAGGGCGGCGGGCGCAATGCCGGTCGCGGCGCAGGCGATTGCGCAGGCCGAGGCGATGAAGCGACGTCGTGCGGAAAAGGCGGGCTGTCGGGTGAAATGCTTGGACATGAAATATCTCCGTAATGGTGGTTCGGGCGCTCGGGCGCCCTGTCATGAATGCAGGAATTGATACGGCGAACCGGGCGCCGATGAGCGCCCTTGCCTGACCTGCCAGTCCTAGGGCAGCGGAACTGTCATCGGATCGTAACTGTACAGCCATTCCGAGCGCGACTTCGACAGGTTCTGCTCCTTGAACGCGCGCCGCATCTCTTCCACATCCTCGATGCGGTACAGGGTGCGGGCATCGGTCGAGCCGTTGACGATGCGCGTTGTGCGCTCGATGCGGTTGCGCTGGTAACGCTGCAGCGCAGCGGGCGCCGCATCGCCTGAATCCAGGCAGCGCGCCAGCACTGCCGCGTCTTCGATTGCCATCACGCCGCCGGAGGCCATGTAAGGCAGGGTCGGATGGGCGGCGTCGCCCAGCAGGGTGGCGCGGTGCGTGCTCCAGTTCGACACGGGGGCGCGGTTGTTCAGCGCCCAGCGGTAGCAGCTGTCCTTGTCGATCGCGTCGATCACGGTTTGTATGGTCGGATGCCAGCCGGCATAGTCTGCCTTCAGTTCTTCCCAAGGGCGCTTGGTGGTCCAGGACTCTTCCTCGCCGCGCTCCTGCTCGACGCAGCCGACGAAATTGAACAGGGTCCCGGAACGCAGGTAATACACCACGGCATGCTTCTTCGGCCCGCACCAGACGGTCGATACCACGTCCATGATATTGGCCGGCAGGCGCGAGACGGGTATCACTGCCCGCCATGCGATATCGCCGGTGTAGACCGGCTGGTCAGGGCCCACGATCTGGGTCCGGATGGCCGATTTGATGCCGTCCGCGCCAACCAGCACATCGCCTTCCACGCGGGAGCCGTCCGCCAGTTTCAAGGTCACGCCGGTATCGGTTTCCTCGAAGCCTTCGGCACGCGCATTCAGGCGGATGCAGTCCGCATCCAGCGAGCGAACCTTGTTGGCCAGGATGTCATGCAGGTCGGCGCGATGAATGTGGAAGTAGGGCGCGCCGAAGGCTGCTTCATGGGTTTCGCCGAGCGGGATGCGATGCATCAGCTCGGCTGTGTCGAAGCGGCGGAATTCGAAAGCCTTGGGCTTGACCGCTACCTTTGCGATCTCTGGCACCAGCCCGAGCGAATCCAGCACCTTGACTGCGTTCGCGCTGTTCTGGATGCCGGCGCCGACCTCACCCAGCGTCGCTGCCTGTTCCAGTACCTGTACCCTGAATCCGCGCGACAACAGGCAGGCAGCTGCCGTCAGTCCGCCGATGCCAGCGCCAGCGATGATGATTTTTCCGTCCTTGCTCATTTTTTACCTGTCCTCACTTGGCGATCCTTGCGCGCGGCCATCGCTGCGCGAAGACGGCATTAAACAGCGGCCCCGATCATTTGGGAAATTTAGATATCATATCAAGGTATAAAATTTGGAAATGACTAGCCATGAATGTATCTACCCGCCAGTTGCGCGCCTTCCTGCTGATTGCGCGGCTGCGCAATTTCACCCGGGCCGCCGAGATGCTGCATATGACGCAGGCCGGCCTATCCATCATGGTGCGCGAGATGGAAACCCAGCTTGGCCACCGCCTGTTTGACCGTACCACACGCGGCGTCACGCTGACCGCTGCCGGAGAGAAGCTGCTGCCGGTCGCTGCCAGCGCCATTGAAGGGCTGGATTCGGTTGCCGGGCAGATCGGTGACATGGCGGAAAAGGCGCGCGCCACCTTGCGCGTGGCTGCCACGCCGCTGGTGTCGGCCAACCTGCTACCCCTTGCCTGCGCCAGCTTCCGGGCCAGCCATCCCGAGGTCACGGTGCGGCTGGTCGACACCGATATTGCCGAAGTCGGCCGGCTGGTGGAAAACGGCGAGGCGGACATCGGGCTCGGCTTCTTCTTCCAGTCGGTGAAGGGCATCGAGAGATCGCTGCTTTATTCCTTTCCACTGATGCGGGTCTCGCCGCTCGGCGCCCGCCGCCGGCCGGCTGCTGCGGCCGACGTGCCTTCAGTGCCGTGGTCGGCACTGAAGGACGACATCCTGATCGGTTTGCCGCCGGACAACCCGATCCAGCGCATGGTGGAGAAAGAGTTGGTGCATATCGGTCGCGGCAATGAGGAAAGGCTGGTCTTCAATCATTTCGATACCCTGATTGCCATGGTGGAGGCGGGAATGGGCAGCGTGGTGATCCCGTCGTTCGCGATGGTGGCCTGCCGCCGCCACCGGGTGCGCACCGAGCTGTTGTCGGATCCCGCGGTCAAGGCCGGCTTCCACCAGATCGCCCGGCGCGGCACGGGCCGGGCCTACCATGCGGCCGAGTTCACGGAGACCCTGGCCGGCCTGCTGCCCAACATGCTGGCCGGCATGGAGCAGTAAGTCATTGCCTGCGCGTGGATGGGAAAGGCGAGGGCCGGGCTGGCCCTGGTTCCTCAATGCCTTGATCTGCCCGGCAGGCACAGTCATATCTGAATATTATGAATTCATATGATATCTAAAATTCTAAAATGCATTCATCTGATATCTAATACCGTCGAAACGATCCTGCCGCACTTCATCAAGGACGCTTGCACGGCATAGCAGGAACGTTCTCAACAACAAGCACGCTCCCATCCGCAAGCCATGACAGGCGCCGAAACAGGCACTGAAGCGGCGAAGTCCCGCCGGTGCTCCACGACAGTCGTGGTGCAACTCTTGGGCACATCACGCAGGGAAGAATGGAAACAGCAAAACACTACATTGATGGCGCCTGGCTGAACTCGGTCGCAGGCAGGGAAGATATCCGGAACGTGCTCGATCCGGCCACCTCCGAACCTGCCGCCCGGTTTGCCGAAGGCGCTGTCGCGGATGCACAAGCAGCAGTCGCCGCCGCAAAGCACGCGTTCCATGAGACGCCGTGGCGTCAGAGTCCCCGTGTGCGCGGCGACGTGCTGCTGGCATTCGCATCGCGCCTCGAGGAAAAGAAAGACCTGATCGCCGACTGGCTGGTCACCGTCAACGGCAAGCTCAAGCGCGAAGCGCTGGGCGAAATCATGGTCGGCATTTCCGAGTTGCGCTTCTATGCCGGTCTGGCGCGCACCCAATTCGGACGGATCATTGAAGTGGAGCCGGGCTGCTATTCCTCGCTGGATCGTGAGCCGGCGGGTGTAGCGGCCATCATTCTTCCCTGGAATGCGCCGGTGGCGCTCTTGATCCGCTCCCTCGCGCCAGCGCTGGCAGCCGGATGCACCGTGGTCATCAAGCCCGCCCATCAAACATCAATGGTCAACAACCTGGTTCTGGAATGCCTGGTGGACGACCCCCGACTTCCGTGCGGCGTGGTCAACTCGGTCATCGAGTCGGGTTCGGATGTGTCCCGCTTCCTGTGCGAATCGCCGGATGTCGATGTCATCAGTTTCACCGGCTCTACCCATGTGGGTAAGCTGATTGCCGAAAGCTCGGCCAAGACCTTGAAGCGGCTGTCGCTTGAACTCGGCGGCAAGGCGCCGGCGCTGGTGTTCGACGACTGCGACATGGACAAGACCGTGGCTGGCATTGTCGGCGGCGCGCTGGTGATCGCCGGTCAACAGTGCACGGCGATCTCGCGCGTGCTGGTTGCCGATTCAATTTACGAGGATTTCAGCGGCCGCCTGGCCAATGCCTTGAAGAACGTGCGCCTCGGCCCCGGCCAGGATCCACAGTCGCAGATGGGTTGCCTGATTGACTTGCGCAACCGCGACCGCATCGCCGGCCTGGTCGACCAGGCTGCGCAGGACGAAAAGCTGCTTGTGCGAGGCGATATTCCGACCGGACCGCTGGCGCGCGGCGCATTCATTCATCCGAGCCTGGTCGAGGTGCAAAACCTCGATTCGCCGCTTATTCAGCAGGAGTTGTTCGGCCCCTTGCTGGTGATCGAGCGCTTTGGCAGCGAGTCGGAAGCTGTCGCCCGGGCCAATGCCAGCCGCTACAGCCTGGCGTCGAGTGTCTGGACCCGCGACGGCCTGAAGGCGCGGCGCGTCGCCGCGAAACTCAAATTCGGGACCGTATGGAGCAATACCCATAACAAGCTGTTCGCCGAGGCTGAGACTGGAGGCTACGGCGACAGCGGCTATGGCAAGTTGCATGGGATCGAAGGCATGAATGACTTCTTGCAGACCAAGCATTTCTACTTCGAAACGAACGTTTGACGGCCGCCGGCGGACCGATAACGACTAAATGAACAGCGCGGTGCCGGCATCATTCGAACTGGCGTCGCAGCAAGAGACAGGGATATGGAGATTACAGCAGCAGTCAGCCGCACGACCGGCGAACCGATGTCGATCGAGAAGGTGCTCCTGGAAGAGCCGCGCGATAACGAGGTGCTCGTTCGCGTGGTTGCCACCGGCATCTGCCACACCGACGTGGCAATGCGTGACGCGTCAGGCCGGGTGCCAAAGCCCATCGTGTTGGGCCATGAAGGCGCCGGCATTGTCGAACGCACTGGAAAGGCGGTGCGCAAGGTCAAGCCAGGCGACCATGTGGTCATGAGCTTCGATTCCTGCGGCCAATGCCCGAGCTGCTATCGCGGCGATGCGGCGTACTGCCTGGAAAACAACCGCTACAATTTTGCCGGGCAGCGCAAGGATGGAAGCACTGCGCTGACGGCCGGCGGCACCAGGCTGCACAGTCATTTCTTCGGGCAATCCGCATTCGCGACGTATTCCATCTGCACCGAACGCAATGTCGTGCCGGTGCGCAAGGACATCTCTCTGGAATTGCTTGGCCCCCTGGGTTGCGGCATCCAGACCGGTGCGGGCGCGGTCATCAATTCCCTCAAGGCGCATGCGGGAAGCAGCATCGGCATCTTCGGCACCGGCTCGGTCGGCCTTGCCGCTGTCATGGCCGCGAAGCTGGCCGGCGCTGCCACCATCATTGCCGTGGATACCCAGCAGCAGCGCCTGGACCTGGCGCTGGAACTGGGCGCGACCCACGCAGTCAATGCGGCGCGCGAAGAGACTTTTGCGCAGGTGAAGGCAATCTGCCCGATTGGAATGGATTTCGCGGTGGACACCAGCGGCAACCTGGCGGTGATCAAGCAGGCGGTCGAACACCTCGCACCGCGTGGAGTCTGCGGCCTGATCAACTCCGCCAAGGGCGCCGATGCAAGCTTGAATATTCTGAACATGATGCTGGGCGCGCGCTCCGTGCGCGGCATCCACCAGGGCGACAGCGTGCCGGAGTTGTTCATTCCGCAGATGATCGAGCTCTACGCACAGGGCCGTTTTCCGTTCGACAAGCTGGTAACGTTCTACGAGCTGGAAAACATCAACCAGGCAATGGCCGACATGGAAGCCGGCAAGGCGATCAAGCCGATTATCAGGATGCCGCCGGCCAGGTAAAAATCGGCCTGCCGGCGGCACGCACCCCAAAGATTTCTTGCGGGTGGCGTGCCGCTAGTCTGCAAACGTGTCGGAAATAAGACTGCGCAGCCACTGGTTGTCGGGTTCCTTGTGGAATTTGGCATGCCAGAACAGGTTGATCCCGATTTCCGGAAGCGGCAAGGGGTGCGGCACATACCGCAGTCCAAAAGGCTCGATGCAAGCGCTCGCATAGCGTTCGGGCACGGTTGCCACCATGTCGGTCGTGGACAGGATATGGCCGACTGCGACGAAGTGCGGAACCGTCAGCACGATGTTCCGGGTAATCTTTTTTCGCTGGATGGATTCATCCACCTTGGCGTGGCCGGTGCCTTCGGCCACCACCACCACATGCTGCGCCTCCGCAAACTCGGCAGCGGTGATCTTCCCCTTGTCCAGGGCATGCCCTTTGCGGAACATGCACACATAACGTTGCCGGAACAGACGGCGCTGGAAATAGCCTGACTTCAGCTGTGGCAGCAGGCCGATCGCGAGATCGACATGCCCGGCCTCGATCTCGTCGCGCAGGTTGGCCGTGGTGCCGCGCACCGTGCTGATCGTCACGCCCGGGGCGATGCGCGCGAGCTCGGTCATCAGCCGCGGCAAAAGATAGATTTCCCCGATGTCCGTCACGGCGAGCGTGAATTTGCGCGTGCTCGTGGCCGGATTGAAATCCGATCTCAGGTTCAAGGTATCGCGGATCGTGCCCAGCGCATAAGCGATCGGCTCCGCCAGCCGGCTGGCGTAGGGGGTCGGCTCCATTCCCCTCGAGGTTCTCAGGAACAGGTCATCGCCGAGCATCTTGCGCAAGCGGCTAAGGGCATTGCTGACCGCTGGCTGGGTCAGCCCGAGCTTCACGGCCACGGCCGATACCCGCTTCTCGTGGATCAACTGGTCGAATACCACCAGCAGGTTCAGGTCGATCTCATTCAAGTCCATGCTTGGTCGCTATATTCATAAAATCAATACATAAAATTCACGGCAATCTATTTTCTAATACTACGGCGCTTCCTATAATTCCGCCACACCCGACGCTTCCCAAACAGGGCAGATCCATGGAATTGGTAGTACAGCCTTTAGACCGAACTCTGAAAATTACTTCAGGCGTGAACCTGCTGGAGACATTGCGCGCGAATGACATTCCGGTGTCCTACAGCTGCATGGCGGGCCGCTGCGGCACCTGCCGTTGCAAAGTGATTGAGGGCGAGGTCCTTGAGACAGGACGTGACGCGAAGATCACCAATCCCAACGAGGATCAGTACATCCTGGCGTGCATGAGCGTGCTGACCGAAAGCTGCACGATCGAGATTCCCGAGCCCGACGAAGTCGTCACCCATCCGGCGCGCATCATCAAGGCGTCGGTCGTGGCCATCGAGGACATGACCCACGACATCAAGCGCTTGCGCCTGCGCCCGGCCAAGCCGCTGGAATTCTCGCCGGGGCAATACGCCACATTGCAGTTCACCCCACAGCATATCCGGCCATATTCGATGGCGGGCCTGTCCGATGATGCAGAGCTCGAGTTCCATGTGCGCGTGGTTCCCGACGGCCGGGTGACCGGCTATATCGCCAGCGAGCTGAAGGTCGGCGACCCGGTCCGTGTCAGCGGGCCTTTGGGCACGGCCTATCTGCGCACCAGGCACGAAGGACCAATGCTGTGCGTGGCTGGCGGCACCGGCCTGGCACCTGTCCTTTCGATCGTCCGCGCCGCGCTGAAGGGCGGCATGCGCAACGACATTCATTTGTATTTTGGTGTGCGCACCCCGCAGGACCTCTATGGAGCGGACTGGCTGGCGGAACTTGCGGCGAACCATTCCAATCTGCATGTCCACATCGTCGTCTCGACTGGCAACGCGGCCCCGGGACAGCGCTCCGGGCTGGTTACCGATGCCGTCGCACAGGACCGGAAAAGCCTGGTCGGCTGGCGCGCATATCTGTGCGGTGCGCCGCCCATGGTCGAAGCGGCGACGATGCTGGTGAAGAACAAGGGAGTGTTGGCGGAACACGTTTATGCCGACGCCTTTTACGCAAGCGGCACGTGAATCGCAAGCCTGGCCGCAGCCATTCAAGCTTAAAGGAGATAGAGATGGGCGATGCCCCCGCAGCAGTCAACGAGGACCAGGTCTGGAAGGATCCCGGTTCGAGCCGCATACCATTCATGGCGTACACAGATGCGTCCCTGTACCAGCGTGAGTTGGAGCGTTTCTTCTACAAGGGACACTGGTGCTATGTCGGACTGGAAGCGGAGATTCCCAATCCGGGCGATTTCAAGCGGACAGTTGTGGGCGAGCGCTCGGTCATATTGATTCGCGACCAGGACGGTAGCGTCAACGTGGTCGAGAACGTGTGTGCTCATCGCGGCATGCAGTTCTGCCGCGAGCGTCACGGTAACAAGAAGGAATTGGTCTGCGCGTACCACCAGTGGAACTACAACCTGAAGGGTGACTTGCAGGGCGTGCCCTTCCGGCGCGGACTGAAGCAGGACGGCAAGGTGCTGGGTGGCATGCCGAAGGAATTCAAGATCGAAGAACATGGCCTCACCAAGCTCAAGGTCGCGACCCGTGGTGGCGTGGTGTTCGCATCCTTCGATCACGATGTGGAGAGCTTCGAGGACTACATGGGTCCGGAGATCCTGCATTACTTCGACCGACTGTTCAACGGCCGCAAGCTCAAGATCCTCGGCTACAACCGCCAGCGCATCCCCGGCAACTGGAAGCTGATGCAGGAAAACATCAAGGATCCTTATCACGCCGGCCTGTTGCATACCTGGTTCGTCAACTTCGGACTATGGCGGGCTGACAACAAGTCCAAGCTGGTGATGGATTCCCATCGGCGCCATGGCGCGATGTCCAATACGCGCGGCTCCGGCGGCCAGAACGAGGAGATTACCTCGGGGCTGTCGAGTTTCAAGCAATCGATGGAGATCAACGACAAGCGTCTTCTCGACATCGTGCCCGAGCCGTGGTGGAACGGTCCGACGGCCTGCATGATGACGATCTTCCCCAGTGTGATTTTCCAGCAGCAGGTCAATAGCGTGTCGACCCGGCATATCCGTCCCAACGGCACCGGTTCGTTCGATTTCGAATGGACGCACTTTGGCTTCGAGGACGACACGCCGGAAATGACGCAGCGCCGTCTGGTCCAGGCCAACTTGTTCGGCCCGGCCGGATTCGTTTCCGCAGACGACGGCGAAGTCATCGAGATGTCCCAATACGGATTTGAGCAGAAGCCGTTCCACCGCGCGGTCGCCGAGTTGGGGGGCTACGGCTTTGAGGACACGGACCACATGGTGACCGAAGGCCTGATCCGCGGGATGTACAGCTATTGGCGCAAGATAATGGAGGTATGACCATGAAAGACATGCAGAAATATCTGGAGCTCGTGAGTCTGTATGCGCAATATGCCGCGGCGGTCGATGCCAACGATTGGGAAAAGTGGATCGATTTCTTTGCAGAGGACTGCGAATACAAGGTGCAGCCTCGCGAAAACTACGAGCGCAACCTGCCCTTGGCGACGCTGAACCTGATCAGCCGCGGCATGCTCAAGGATCGCGCCTATGGCATTCGCGAGACCTTGTTCCACGATCCTTACTACCAGCGCCATGTGGTCGGCATGCCTTTTGTCCTGAAGACCGAAGGCGACTGCATCATCTCGGAAGCGAACTACGCTGTGTTCCGCACCAAGCTCAACGGCGACTCCACGGTATTCAACGTGGGACGCTACCTCGACCGTGTCCGCTGCAGCGACGAGGGAATGAAGTTCGAGTCAAGGGTGTGCATCTATGACAGCGAGATGATCCCCAACTCCCTCATTTATCCCATTTAGAACTGATATGGCTGAAAACTGGACAGACGTAAGTACCGTGGACGCGGTCCCGGAAGATGATGTGGTCGGCGTGGAGGCGGGCGGCAAGGACCTTGCGCTCTACAGTGTGGACGGGCAGGTGTACGCCACCGACAACCTCTGCACGCACGGCAATGCGCGCCTGTGCGATGGCTTCCTCGAAGGCTTCGAGATCGAATGTCCGCTGCACCAGGGAAAGTTCGACATACGCAACGGCAAGCCGCTGTGCGCTCCGCTGGTCGACGCCATTCGCATCTATCCGGTGAAGGTAGAAGAAGGGCGTGTACTGGTGAATCTGGGTTGAGTTCTCGCCTGCTGATTGGTTGATGCCGTTTGCCGTAATTACGACCGGCCTGATTCAAGCCGGTCGATTGCTTATTTGATTGATACACCACCTGAGAAAACTGGAGACAAACATGACGTTCCCCAAAATTTTGCCAATCGTCGTTACCGCTGCGCTCATGGGCGCGTCCTCACTGGCCGCCGGCCAGGTAAAAATCGGCCTGTCGGCGACGCTGTCGGGCAACCAGGCAATGGTCGGACAGGACCAGGTGGATGGCTTTCAGCTTGCGGTCGAACAATTTGGCGGCAAGCTTGGCGGACAGCAGGTGAGCGTGGTCAAGGAAGACGACCAGTTGCGGCCTGAAGTCGGCAGCCAGATATTCCGCAAGTTCATCGACAAGGACAAGGTCGACGCCATCGTTGGCCTGGGCTACTCGAATGTATTCATGGCGGGCCTGAAGAGCATCGTGGAATCCGGCACGGTAGCGCTGGCCACGACCGCAGGCCCGTCGCCGGTGGCTGGCGCCAGTTGCGCGCCCAATGTGTTTTCCATGGCATGGCAGAACGACGGATCGGCCGAAGCGATGGGCAAGTTCGTGCAGGAGAAAGGCCACAAGAAGGTATACCTGATGGCGCCGAACTATCAGGCGGGCAAGGACATGCTGGCCGGCTTCAAGCGCTACTACAAAGGTGAGGTTGTCGATGAGGTCTACACCCAGGTGGGCCAGGCCGACTACTCGGCGGAAATCGCCCAGCTGCAGGCAGCCAAGCCGGATGCGGTGTTCGTGTTCTACTCGGGCGGCATGGGCATCAACTTCGTCAAGCAGCTGAACCAGGCAGGACTGCTGGGCAAGCTGCCGATGTACTCGGTGTACACGGTGGACGCAACCACCATGCCGGCGCTGCGCGACGCAGCGGTCGGAAGCGTGACCGGCATCATGTGGGACGCCGCGCTGGACAATGCGCCGAACAAGAAATTCGTCACCGCGTTCGAGGCGAAATACAAGCGCACGCCGAGCCAGTACGCAGCCACCGCATTTGATGCGGCCCAGGTGCTGGATGTCGCGATCCGCAAGATGAATGGCAAGCTTGCGGACAAGAAAGCGTTCGCTGCGGCAGTGAAAGCCGCCGGCAGCGAAATCAAGTCGGTGCGTGGACCGTTCAAGTTCAACGTCAACAACATGCCGATCCAGAACTACTACGCGTTCCAGGTGGTCAAGGCAGCGGGACAGCCGGTCATGAAGCTGATCGGCACGCCGATGACCGAGCACAAGGACGCTTATTACGCCAGGTGCGGCGCGAAATAACGAGAGAAATGAGGAGCAGATCATGGCCTTGAGCCTGGTACTTCCACAGTTGTTGAACGGACTGCAGTTCGGCGTCTTGCTGTTCCTGCTGGCGGCGGGGCTGACCCTGGTGTTCGGCATCATGAGCTTTGTGAATCTTGCGCACGGCTCGCTGTACATGATGGGCGCCTATTTCGCGGCTACCGCATTCAATCTCAGTGGTTCGTTCCCGGTCGCGGTTGTCGCGGCGGTCGCCGGCTGCATTGTGCTTGGGTTCCTGCTGGAGAGGCTCGCGGTATCGCGCCTGTACAGCCGTGACCACCTGGACCATGTGCTGGCGACCTTCGGCATGATGCTGTTCTTTAATGAAATAACGCGGATCGTCTGGGGACCCCAGCCCTATTTCCTTCCCGTCCCGGTATCCCTGGAAAGCACCGTTGACCTGTTCGGCATCAGCTATCCGGCTTACCGCTTCGCCATCATCGTCGTCGGACTGGCGGTCGCCATCGGCGCGCACCTGCTGATGCACAAGACGCGCCTAGGCATGTTGATACGCGCTGGTTCGGTCAACCCGAAAATGGTCGGTGCCCTCGGCGTCAACATCAAGTTCCTGAATGCGCTGCTGTTCGCACTGGGCGCCGGACTCGCAGGCCTGGCCGGCGTCATGGCCGGACCTATCCTGTCCATCCAGTCAGGCATGGGTGAGCCGGTCCTGATCACTGCGCTGGTGGTGATCGTGATTGGCGGAATCGGCTCGGTCAGCGGAGCGTTCTACGCCGCGCTGATCGTCGGTATCGCCGACACCATGGGCCGCGCATTCCTGCCCATGCTGCTGCGCGAGATGATGAGCCGCGAGGTCGCCAACGCGGCCGGACCGGCGCTGGCATCGATGCTGGTCTATGTATTGATGGCAGTAGTGCTCGCAGTCAGGCCGCAAGGCCTGTTCCCCGCAAGGAGAAGTTGATGTTGTCCAAAAAGTCCTTGGCCAGGACCAGCGTGCTGGTGCCACTGCTGTTCCTCGCCGTCCTGGCGGCAGTGCCCTTCGTGGCCCATTTCATGGAACAGCCGTTCTATGTCACTTTCTTTGCCCGCATCATCATCTATGCGATTGCCGCCACCGCACTGAACCTGGCTTTGGGCTACGGCGGCCTGGTCAGCCTGGGGCATGCGCTGTTCTTCGGACTGGGCGCCTACAGCGTCGCCATTCCGGCGTTCCACGGAATCGACAACGGCTGGGTCCACCTGCTGGTGTGCATCGCCAGTTGCGGCCTGGTCGGCCTGCTCACCGGCGCCATCAGCCTGCGCACCTCGGGAATCGCCTTCATCATGATTACCTTGGCTTTCGCGCAAATGGGCTACTTCGTTTTCATGAGCCTGAAGCAATACGGCGGTGACGATGGCACTACCATTTCGTCCACAAGCAAGTTGCTCGGGCTGGACCTGGGAAGCCCCAATACTCTCTATGCAGTCGGACTCGTCATCCTGGTACTGGCGACGTGGTGGATGGCGCGCCTGCGGATCTCTCCGTTCGGCATGGTGTTGCGTGGCGCGCGGCAGAACCCGGCCCGCATCAATGCGATCGGTTTTCCAGGGCGGCGCTACCAGCTGTCAGCCTATGTGCTGTCGGCGGTGCTGTGCGGCATCGCCGGCATGCTGCTCGCCAACCTCAATGCGTTCGCCTCTCCGACCACGTTGTCCTGGATTATTTCCGGCGACCTGATCGTGATGGTGGTCCTGGGCGGCATAGGCTCCGTATTCGGGCCGCTGCTGGGTGCGATTGCCTTCCTCGGAATGGAAGAAGTCCTCAAAGCCGTGACTGAATACTGGTTGGCGATTTTCGGTCCGATCATTCTCCTCGTGGCACTGCTTGGCAAGACAGGAATTCTGGGGCTGCTGGAGAAATTCGACAGCCAGCTCGAACTGGGCAATGCAAAAGCCAAGGCAGCAGGCAAGGCAGCCGCGCTGGCGGACAGCGGTCCGCTGTCAATGAAGGCAGGAGAGATGCCATGACTGCAAGTGCACTGCGTACCGAGGCGCTGATCAAGCGCTATGGCGGGATCCTGGTCACCGACCATGTCTCGATCGACATCAGGCCAGGGGAATTGCACGCCATTATTGGCCCCAACGGGGCCGGCAAGACGACGCTCATCAACCAGCTGTCGGGTGAGCTTCCATCCGATGAAGGCAGGGTGCTGTTCGCCGGCGCCGATGTGACGGCGTTGCCCATCCATCAGCGCGCGCGCCTGGGGCTGCTGCGTTCTTACCAGATCACCTCCATCTTCGAGGAATTCACGGTGCGTGAAAACATCGTGCTCGCCGCAATGGGGGCCAAGGAACACGCCTTCCGGTTCTGGCAGCCAATGCTCAAGCGCCGCGGGCTGGACGATGCTGCCGAGGACGCGCTGCAGGCCGCAGGCCTGGCGGACCGCAGCGAAGTGCCGGCCGCCGACCTGGGCTACGGTGAACGGCGCCAACTGGAGCTGGCCATGGCCCTGGCGGCGCAGCCGAAATTCCTGCTGCTCGACGAGCCGATGGCAGGCATGAGCGTGCAGGAGTCGAGCGCCGTGGTGTCGCTGCTGCAGCGACTGAAAGGCAGCTATTCGATCCTGCTCATCGAACACGACATGGATGCAGTATTCGCCTTGGCTGACCGCGTTACGGTGCTGGTCTATGGCAGCGTATTGTTTACTGGCACTCCCGATGAAATCAGGAACCATGCGGAAGTCAGGGCGGTGTATCTCGGCGAAGAAGAAGCATAGAGAAGCGCCCAGGAGACGAAAAGAATGAATGCATTGTTGAAAGTCCGGGATCTGCAGGCGTCCTATGGGCACGCGCAGGCGCTGTTCGGCGTGTCGTTTGATGTGAATCGGGGGGAAGTCGTCACGCTGCTTGGTCGCAACGGCATGGGGCGTTCCACGACCATCAAGTGCCTGTTCGGTTTGTTGCCGGCGACGTCCGGTAACATTGAATTCACTGGCAAGTCGATTAACGGGATGCCCTCGTACAGCATCGCGCGGCTCGGCCTGGGGCTGGTGCCGGAAGGACGTCAGGTATTCCCGAATCTTTCGGTGGAAGAGAACCTGGTCGCCACGGCACGGAAAGCGCGCACCGGTGGCGACGGTGATTACAGCCTGCAGGAATGGACACTGGACCGCGTCTACAAATTTTTCCCGCGGCTGCGCGAGCGGCGCACCAACTTGGGGTGGCAACTGTCCGGCGGCGAGCAGCAGATGCTGGCTATCGGGCGCGCACTCATGACCAATCCGCAATTACTGGTGCTTGACGAGGCGACCGAGGGACTGGCGCCGCTGATCCGCGCGGAGATCTGGAATGCTTTGACCGAATTGAAGCGGGAAGGCCTGTCGCAGATTATCATCGATAAAAACATCCGCGCCGTGCTCAACCTGGCCGACCGCCACTATGTGCTGGAGAAGGGGAAAGTGGTATGGCAAGGCAGTTCCGACGACCTGCGCACCGAGGAACACGTCATTCATCAATATGTAGGGGTCTAGGTTCGCGGCAAGCAGGCGACAAATGGTGAAGCTGGATTCGCTGTCTTCAGGCTGCATGAATTGCCGTCATCCGGATCATTGATCGGTGCTGGTGCCAACACCAGATGGGGCCGGCCCGGGCCGCAACTGCAAAAAAACTCAAGACCTGTTCTCGAATCGTCATTTGCCATCTCCTTGCTTTGACAAATATGATTGCCGACACGCTGCCGGGTGTCCATGGCGCAGAGCTCACCAGAGCTGTCAATCAACAGGAGATTCAATGAAAAGCAATTCCCGTCCCGTCATCGTCGCCGGCGCTGGACCCGTAGGCATGAGCGCGGCCGCCGATCTGGTTCGCCAGGGCATTCCAGTCCTGGTGCTTGAGAAGAACGCCACATTGAGTCTGGAGTCGCGCGCCTCGACCTTTCATCCTTCCACGCTCGACATGCTGGATGATCTCGGATTCGCCAAGACGCTGATCTCCGAAGGCCTGATCGCTCCCAAGGTGCAATACGGGAGCATGATCGATGGCGAATTGGGCACGTTCGACTTTGCCGACATTTCCGATCTCACCCGGCATCCGTATCGTCTCCAGGCGGAGCAATTCAAGCTCACGCGTATCATCCTGGACGCGCTCAAGGACCACCCGCTGTTCGAGATCCGGTTTGATAGTGAAGTGACGGCCATCCGCCAGGATGACGACGGTGTCGAGATCGACCTTGGCGGCGCAGCAAACGAGACGCTCCGATGCGATTGGCTGATTGGTGCGGACGGCGCCAACAGCATTGTCCGCCGCGCCCAGGATATCGAGTTCACGGGCTTCACCTGGCCGGAGCGCTTCCTGGTTGTCACCACGCCGTTTGACGTCTATTCGGTACACCCTGACGTCACTTCTGTCAGCTATTGGGCAGATCCCGATCGTTGGCACTTCTTCCTCAAGATCATCGGCGCATGGCGGATCATGACTCCGGTCGCCGCAGATGTGAGCGATGAGCTTGCCACCAGCGATGCGTTCGCCCGCAACTCCGTGGCGCGCGCCTTGCCCGGCGTCGAGAACGTTCCGATCGAGCACGTCACCTTGTACCGCGTTCACCAGCGGGTGGCCGGGAATTTCCGCAAGGGCCGTACATTCCTTGCCGGCGATGCAGCCCATATCAACAATCCCCTGGGCGGAATGGGCATGAATGGCGGCATTCACGATGCCCTGAACCTGACAGCGCTGCTGGGCCCTGTAATCCAGGGCGCCCAGCCGTCCGGCACCCTGGATGCCTACGATCGTCAACGCCGGGCGGTGACCATGGACGCAATCCAGGTAGGAACCATCAAGAACAAACGCAACCTGGAAGCCAAGACCGAGGAGGATCGGGAGGCGTTCAAGAAAGAGATCCGGGAAGCGATGACTGATAAAGAGAAGGGCCGCGCCCTTTTGCGCCGCATTTCAATGATCGAAAGCCTGGATCGAGCCGCAAGCCTCTAAGGGGCCGGCAAGAGTTCGGGCGGGGCGTCAGCCAGGGGCAGACTTTTCTCGGAAGAGGCGGGTCTGCTCCTGGAGCCATTGCCGGAAGGCCTGCAATGCAGGCTCTTCCGCCTTGTCCTCCGGGAACGAAAAATAGTAGGCGCCTTGCGTCTGGATGGTGGTCGTCGACAGGACCTTGAGCGACCCGGACTGGAGCTGGCTTTCGATCAGGAATGTGGGCAGCAATGCCACGCCCTGTCCGCAAGACGCTGCGCTGATCAGCATCGACTGTACTTCGAATTGCGGGCCCTTCATGTAGTTCGGTGCGCTTTGCCCGGCTGCGGCTGCCCAGTCATTCCACGCATCGGGCCGCGACATCAGGTGCAACAAACGATGATTCGGAAGATCGTCCGGTGCAAGAGTCTCCATGGCCTGTGCCAGCTGCGGGCTCGCGACGGGAACCAATACTTCATCGAACAGGAAATCCGAAATGGCGCCAGGCCAGGTCGAGTTCAGGAAGCAAAGTGCCCCGTCCAGATGCGACTCGCTGAAAAGGAATCGCTTGCTGCGTGAGCTCAGGCTTATCGTCAGGTTCGGATGAGCCTGATAAAAAGACGACAATCTTGGAATCAACCAGAGGGAGCCGACAGTAGGAAGCACCGCGATTTCGAGGGTGGTGGCGGCACCTTCCGTGGCCATCACTTCGCGCGTATCGCGTTCCAGGCGCTCAAGGGCAATGCCGACGTCACGGGCATACGCCACGCCGGCGCCGGTCAATGACAATCGCTTCCGGACCCGATTGAACAGCCGCACACCCAGCTGTTCTTCCAGTATTGAAATTTGCCGGGACACCGCGCTCTCCGTGAGCGCGAGTTCGTCCGACGCAAGCGTAATGCTCTGATGCCGCGCAGCGGCCTCAAAGGCAAGCAGGGAATTCAAGCTGGGGATGCGCCGACGCATTCCGCCCTTCGCAAAGGTGGAGACCGCGTCAGGATAAATTGTTTAACACCCCGTCGCAACGACTTTGGGGGAGCGGGGCCGTGGTGAAGGTCGAATCTGCGGGAGCGACAGCGTCGCACCCGTAGTGCGATCTAAGTCGAGCCGTATTCAGGAATACTCCAATCCTTCTCTTTGAGATCACCAGTTTGATGGAAGTGGCGGACTAGATCGACGAATGCCTAGCGATACAAGGCTTACCTAGCTAGCCTCGTTCACGTAACAGGGGATTTACGGATATGGACAATACTACTTGCTTGCAGGTAACACAACGGCGCGGCATTTTTCTGGCGCGACTGTGCGCTAGTAGCTGCTCGGCGTCCGGACGGCCGGAACACACTCTGAAAATTGCCGGACGCAAAATCGCTGGATAGGTGCGGTGCTAAAAGCAATGTGGGCACCGCAATGGTGCCCACATTCATACAAACTTGGCTCCCCAAAGCATTCAAATCTGAGCACTGGATTGTTATGCTTCCTTTCACCATGAACGCCGCAGTTCTTGGCGCATCGAGCACTTCATGCTGACTCTCCTTCCCATATCGACTACTTCGGTGCCACGCGTGGAGAGTTACAAGCGGAAATGATGAAATCCATGTAACTTAATATGGAGTTGATGAACGATTTTAAATCTCCTAGAGATAGGTCCGATGCATTGTCGTTGTGCTGAACGATGTTGTTTCTTCAAGTGACAATTGATTGCATTAGCTCCTTGCCCAGCGGGTCGATTTGACACTGTTTCTGGCGACGAGTTATAGTTCTCCCATGGCTGATTTCCCGCTCTCCGCCCCAATCGTCTTCGCGCCCTGTGCTGCCGCGAAGAGGGGTGGTGCCGCGTCGCTTCACTCGGAGCGCTCAGGAGTCTGCTCGATTACCGCAGATTCCTAGGCCCGGCGATACGCTTTCCCCCAATAGCGCAATAAAACTATCGCCGGGCTCACTGAAGCGAGCTGGCGGCTGACCGTTGTCGGTGCCGCCCTTTCAGAACTCGCCATATTTCCCTGCTTCACATCGTCATTGTGCTTACCGCACGCCGCGTCCATTCGCCTGATCCTTTAGCGATTGCCAGCGGCGGCAGCGCGATTCCGTTACCGCACCATCTGGTGCGGGCTAATACTTGCCATCCAGGAGTTTTATGAACGTCCATAACCGCAGCATCTGGCCGCCACCGGGAGCCTACAACCTCAACCACCTGGCGCGCGCCCGCTGCCCGACACGGCGCATTGCTGCAGCTGCTGCAGCAATTAGTCTGTGGTTCCGGGTAGTCCACTTGCCGGACGATGCCGCCTCCCCCGTGATCAATCGGTCGAATAAGGAGTGAGAGCGATGGATATCTCGCGTCAATTTGTCCGGCAGAAAAATCCCTGTGCCGATGGATTCCGCTGGTTCATGCGCCATTTTCAGGAAGGCTCTGACTACCAGCCCCTGCTCGACGCGCTCGTGGCAGCCGGGCGGATCTCTGATGCCAGTTGGCTGATGGATCAGTTCGGGCCGACCAAGGCGGTGCTTGAAGTCGATGCGCTGGAAGCGGACGCTGTGGTGTTCGCCGGCAGCCTGCTGGCTCGTGGCCCGATCGATGTGGACACCGTGCTGCGCATCGGCGGCAGTTTGCGCGCCGAGTCCGGCATTCCGGTCGGTCGCACCCTGCAGGTTGGCGAAGACCTATGGGCGGCCGGAAATGTCCGCTCGCTGGGCTGCCTGCAAGTGGAGGGGGATGTGCGTGCCGACTGGAACATGCTGGTGGAGGAGCGCTTGGACTGCGGCGGCGACCTGCGCGTCGGCTGGGATGTCGAGGTGGGTACGGATTGCGCGATTGGCGGCCAGACGACGGTGGGCGGTGATGTCGCGGTCGGCGCCACCCTGAAGTGCCAGGGCAATCTCCGCGTCCGGGGCGCTCTGAAGGTCGGTGGCAGCGTCTGGTCTGCGCAGGGCATCGAGGTGAATCAGGGTATCGATGTCAGCGAGCATCTGGAAGCGTCCTGGGGGATCGTCTCTGGCAAGTCCATCGTCGCTTTGTCCTTGTCTTCCCCAACCCCTGCAGGAGTCATTAATCAATGAACGCACCTTTCGTTTCCCTGTGTCCCGAGATCACCCGGGCAAACGCGCTGACGCTGATGGACTGGCTGGATGACGAGGATGTCACCCGCTTTCTGAGCGATTCGCGCCACGTCTCCCGGTTGATCGAGCAGGTCATCGGTCGGGTCCAGTTGCCGATCTTGACCCATCTGTTCAACCAGGGTGGCAGGTTCTTCATGGCCTACGATCAGCACGACGTGCCAGTGGGCTTCGTGCGTCTCGTCAAGATGGGTCTGGACTGCGAGATGGTCCTGGTCATCGGCGACCGCGATAACTGGGGCCGCAAGCTCGGCGCCAGCGCTATCTGCGAAGGCATGAAGCTCGCCTTCTTCGAGATGCGGGCGGAGAGGCTCATCGCCAAAATCCACCCGGAGAACGTGCGATCACTGAACGCTTTCCTGCGTAGCGGCTTTTTGCCGGAAAGCGAAACGCCGACGATGAAGTCCCTGGTCATGAGCTCGGCGCGCTATCTCCGGCTCTTGCGCGAACGCCCTGTGGTTCACCTCGGCGAGATCTACGTCACCGAGATCGACAAAGCACGGCTCAGGAATCTGATCGACCTCGAACAGGACTCCGATATTTTCGAGCTCGAGCATGAGATCGAGCGAGCCATCGTCGTCGATCCCAGGAAAGTGGCCGAGGATGTTGTCACGATGAACTCCCGGGCCTTGCTGCAGGTGAACGACGAGGAAGTAGAAGTCGCGCTGGTTTACCCCGCGGAGGCAGACGATCGCGCCGGGAAACTATCGGTTTGCTCAGGCATCGGCACCGCGATACTGGGCTACAAGGAGGGCGATGCATTTAGCTGGCGGATTCCGAACCGAACCTGCCATATCCGGATTGGGAAAGTGCTTTATCAACCGGAAGCTGAGGGCGATTTCGACCGATAGGTCTGCACGCTACGCAACCGCTGCAGGTCACGCATGAGCGCTCGGGCCGGCTGCGATTCGGCGGTAGCTCCTCGGCACAATCGACCGATTGCTGCTGGAAGCTGATCTTCGATCCCACGCGATACTAAGGTCTGCATTGCGTCGAATGCAGACACTTGTGTCCGGTAATTCGACCGCCGCCGCGCGTGCCATTGTCCACCTCGTGCTGTTGGGGTAATCCTCCCATTTTTAGCGGTCTGCATTGGTAGAGACTATGCGGATCCGATTCGCCGCAGCGTTGAGAACCGGCTTCCTTTTGACCCAGCCGAAAGGAAACCCCCCCCAAGCTTTCTGAACGGCCCCCCCAAGAGTTGGACCCAACCTTGCGGAGCAGTTCACTTGTTCGGCGGATCAGTCGGCAAGCACTGCAGCCACTCGCGCCTTCAGCACCGGCAGCAGCCCAGTTTCGAACCAGGTATTGCGGCGGAGCCAGATACCGTTTCGTGGGCTTGGGTGGGGGAGGGGGATGCGGTCTGGCCCATAGGCTTGCCAGTCGTGGACCGTGTCGGTGAGCGAAGCCCGTTTCTCTGCAAGGTGATATGCCAATGCATATTGGCCGATGACCAGCGTGAGTTGCAGCTGACGTAGCTGAGGAAGTAGCTGCCCATGCCAGGCTTGTGCGCATTCTCGCCGAGGCGGCAGATCGCCAGACTTCGCCTGGCCGGGAAAGCAGAGGCCCATTGGCAGGATTGCTATTTTTCGTGCGTCGTAAAAGGTCTCGCGTGAGATCCCCATCCACTCACGCAAACGGTCACCGCTAAAGTCGTCGAACGGTACGCCCGATGCATGAGCTTTTCTTCCCGGCGCCTGGCTCGCAATCAGGATGCGGGCTTGCGGGTGCAACTGCAAAACAGGCCGCGGCCCGTGGGGCAGATGGTCCGCACACCTGGTGCAAGCGCGAACTTCGTCCAGCAGGGATGCAAATGAAGTCACGACTAACTGAAGAGCCAGCTGTTTTTCTTCAGTACCTCGGCCTGGTTGTGCTCTTGGTCTTTGGCGGCATAGAGGAGCGTGGCGACGCCTTTGCCGAGCTCTTCCTTCAGGATACGGATCGATTCGTCCTTGTCGTTCAGTTCAGCGAGATAGCGCTTCTCGAATTCTTCCCATTTCTCCGGATCATGGTTGAACCATTTCCGCAGTTCTGTGCTGGGGGCAATGTCTTTGAGCCATAGGTCGATGCTTGCACTTTCCCTGCTCAAGCCGCGCGGCCAGATCCTGTCGACAAGTATGCGGCGGCCGTCGTGATGGTCGGGTGGTTCGTACACTCGCTTGATCCTGATTTTCATGCTTTTTTATTCTACGCCAGTCGCAGAATAAGGCTAGGCGTGTCTACACCTTCCTCACAAACACCGACTTCAAGTGGCAGTGGCTGACCATTCCGTCCCGCATTCAGGACCGACCAGGTTGTCACCGTCCTGGTAAGTGAAAGTGGAATTGCAGGAGGGGCAGGGCGGGAGTGTGCTGATTGACTTGGGGCTGGCCGGCAGGGAAAAGGCGGACTGGATAGCAAAAAGCCCAACCGGTCAGGGCTGGGCTTTTCAAATCTGTTTTTTGGCTCCCCGAGCGGGGCTCGGACAGATGCCAGCCCACAGCTTCAACCGATTCTGCCGCCGGACTGCTTGGTCCGGCTCTTACTTTTCCAGCGCCCCAGTCGACTTGATCATCGTCACCCAGCGCGTCCGTTCCTTCTCCAGGAAGGCTGCGAATTCCGCCGGCGTGCTACCGACTGCAGTCACGCCCAGCGTCAGCATGCGCTTCTTGACGTCTTCATCCTTGAGCGCCTCACGCATTGCCTTGTTCAGCAATTCGATGCGGTCAGCCGGCGTGCCGGCAGGAACCGAAAGGCCGATCCAGATTGGCAACTCGTATGAGGGATAACCGGACTCGCTCACAGTCGGGACATTGGGCAGCAGCGCGGAACGCTTGCCCCCGATCGCGGCCAGTGCGCGCAGCTTGCCGTCATTGATCAGCGGCACGGTGAAAGGCACGGTCATCATGCCGACGTCGACCCGCGACGAGATCACGTCGGGCAGGGCCGCGGCCTCACCCTTGTACGGCACATGGACCATGTTGACGCCGGCGAGCTTGCTGAAATACTCCATGCCCAAGTGCAGCGGCCCCTTGTTTCCGGTCGACATGTAGGAAACCGCACCCTTGTTTTGCTTCGCCCGTGCAACCAGGTCGCCGAAGGTCTTGATGGGGCTGTTGGCGTTGACCACCAGCACATATTCCACGGTACAGACCTGGCCCACCGGGGCAAAATCTTTCTGTGGGTCGTAGGGGGTCTCCGGCACGGTCAGCGGGCTGACGATGTTGGTGCCGACGCCGCCGAACACGATGGTGTAGCCGTCCGCCGGGGACTTGGCAACAGCGGCTGCGCCGATGGCGCCAGCGGCACCTACCTTGTTCTCGACCACTACCGGCTGCTTCAATACCGCCTGCATCGGCTTGGCGATCAGGCGCGCCAGCACGTCAGTCGAACCGCCGGCGGTGAATGGCACGATGATGGTGATCGGTTTTTCCGGAAAGGCGGCAAAGGATGTCGCCGGGAAGGCGGCAAAGGCCGCACCGATTGCCATGGCCGATGCCACCTTGGCAAAGGCGCGCGTGACGGCCCGGCGGACAGTGTTTTTTGCTTGCATGTATGTCTCCCTGGGACTGATGTCCGCTGTTGGGTTATTAAGGGTTATTGGTCTACGGTGACGCCGGCCCCTTTAACCGCCGCGCCCCACTTCTTGATTTCCGACTGGATGAAAGCGTCGAATTGCGATGGCGTGGTTCCGCCCGTGCTGCCACCCTGCTGCTGGAACCGCTCCTGCACATCGGGCCGCTTCAGGATGGCAGCGATGGTCTGCTGCAGTTTGTCGCGTATGTCTACGGGCATGCCCGCAGGCCCGACCAGGCCGAACCAGCCAGTGATATGGAAATCGGGCACGCCGGCTTCGCTCATGGTCGGCACATCGGGCAGCCGCGGCGAACGGCTCTTGCCGGTAACGGCGAGCGCGCGCAGGCGCTGGCCGCTGATCTGCCCCTGGATGCTGGGGAAATTGTCGAACATGAAATCGACCTCGCCTGACATCACCGCTTGCAGACCCAGGTTGGCGCCCTTGTAGGGCACATGCAAAATGTGAATGCCGGTTGCCTGCCTGAACAGTTCGCCCGACAAGTGTGTGGTCTGGCCAATGCCGGAGGACGAGTAGGACAGCTTGCCAGGTGAGGCCTTGGCCGCCGCGATCAGCCCGGCAACGGATTTGATCGGCGAATCGGAGCGCACTGCGAGCACGTTGGGGAACAACAGCACATCGGTGATCGCTGTGAAGTCCTGCGGCTTGTAGGGCAGGTTCTTCAGCAAGCCGAAATTGATGCCGATCACGCCGGTATTACCCATCATCAGGGTGTAGCCGTCAGGCGCGGCACGCAGCATGGCCTGTGCGCCGATCACGCCACTGGCACCCGCCCGATTGTCTACCACCACAGGCTGCCGCAGGACCTCCGACAACTCCTTGGCGATGGTGCGGGTAACGATGTCGCCGCTGCCGCCTGGCGGGCCGGGCACGATGATGGTGATCGGTTTTGTCGGGTACTGGGCCAGCGCCGGCCCGGCAACGACGGCCAGCGTCAGGGCTGCAAGGCGCGCCGTGCCCGGAATTGACCGTATCAGCTTGAGCGCCGCACGCACCCCTGCAAGATGTTTCATGACTGCTGTCTCCATTTTTTGTGGTTTTGTTTCATCTTTACCTCAGGAATTCCTGAAATTCAAGATGTTATATATCGTTATTCATTCTATTTGGCTCAAATTACATTGTCAATAAATGAAAAACGGCTGCACTCATATTATTTATGAGACCAGCATTAAAAAAAATGAGACAGCTTTGGGGCTGTGGTCAGGCGGGCCGGCCGGTACGTGCTGGTACCGGCCTGGGCGGGGGAGGGGGAGGGGGAGGGGGAGGATTCAGCCGGAGGTCAGGCGCGGGGAGCGCCGAGGGCTGTCTGGACGTTCTGGACCAGCGTGGCCAGGCGCATGCCCAGGTCTTCGAGCAACTTGGGATTCTGGCTTTGGCGATAGGCTGGCACGGTGCAACCGAATATGAAGCGCTGCTCGTCGATCAGCACGCGTACCGGGACTGCCACGCCGACGGTGTTCCGGTCCAGCTCGCCCTGGTTGCGGCAATAACCCAGGTTTTCGAGATCCTGACGGGTTTCCTGCATCTTGGCGTCGATCCATTCGGCCCGCTCGGGATTTCCGGCCCGGATCCGCTCGACGACAGTCCGGAAGTCGTCCGGAGGAAGAAGGCTGAGGAAAGCGCGGCCGGAGGCAGTGCGGGTGAGGGAGACCGTGGTCCCGATTTCCGGACGGAACACGGAGTTGCCCCGGCCCTGCGCCGTCTCGACATACACCATCTGGTAGTCGCTGGTGCTGACCGCCAGTGAGACCTGGCCCTCGGAATAGTCGGCAAAGTCCTGCATCAGCGGCCGCGCGATGGAACGGATCGTCATCGAGGCGAGCAGCGGCGCGGTCAGCTTCAGGACGCCGGGGGCCAGCATGTACTTGTTGCGGCGTTCGGAATAGTGCAACAGCCCGAGCTCGCGCAGGGTGCCGATAATGCGGAAAGCGGTGGGCTTGGGCAGGCCGGAGCGCTGGATCAGGTCCTTGGCGCTCAGGTCATATTCTTCGGTCGAAAAACATTGCAGGATGCGGATCCCGCGCGCGAGCGCGCTCTGGGGTGCTTCCTGTTGTTCGGCGGCTGACTTGTCAGCAGATTGTGATGGCATGGAATTGTCTGGGGAGGGGGTATCGGGATAAACAAGCCCGATGTCTTGATAAAGAAAGAGTTTATCTCAAAAATCCTGATATCCAGACCTTCGCCCCCCCGACTTGCGCTCCTTCCGGTCACGCGGAAGGAGCCGTTCAGGTATCAGTTCAAAGATGCACGGCGCTGATCGTCAGGCCGCCATCGACATACAGCGTCTGGCCGGTCATGAAGCCACCACGCTCCTCCAGCAGGAAGGCGACGGTATGGGCGATTTCCTCCGGTGAGCCGACCCGTTTCAGGGGCACTGCTGCCATCAGTGCCTTGGTGCGCGGATGGTCCGGCGGGCTGGCGGTGCGGAACAGTTCGGTCGAGATCGGGCCGGGCGCGATGACGTTGACGGTAATGTTGTGCTCGGCCAGTTCCAGCGCAAAGGTGCGGCTCATGCCGATGATGCCGGCCTTCGAGGCGCTATAGGCAGTGCGGTTGACCTTGCCCAGCGCGGCGCGCGACGACAGGTTCACGATCCGCCCTTCGCGCGCGGCGCGCATGCCGGGCACCAGGACCTGGGTCAGCACCAGCGGCGCGTGCAGGTTCAGTTGCGCCGCATCGTTCATGTCCTGGATCGAGCACTCGTCCAGCGAAGTGACGGGCGACATGGCGGCATTGTTGATCAGGCCGTAGAAAGGCTGCTCGGCCGCCAGCTCGGTCACCAGTGCACGTGTCGCCTCCAGGTCGGCCAGGTCGATGCAGTGGAACTCCTCGTCGGCGCGCAGGTCCTCCGGGGCCTTGCGGGCCAGCCCTGTCACACGATAGCCGTCGTCGGCCAGCCTGCGCATCACCGCGCGCCCGATGCCACGGCTGGCGCCGGTCACCAATACTCTTTTCTTCGTCATTGATTGTTCTCCTGGGTTCGTCATTGCACTGTTTTTTTGCTGCGGGTGTTATTCCCAGCATTTATCCCAGCATTTTCCTGCCGATGATGATTTTCTGGACTTCGGAGGCGCCTTCATAGATGCGCATCGGACGGATGTCCCGGTACAGCCTTTCGATCACCGAGCCGATCGTCACGCCCATGCCGCCGAACAGTTGCACGGCCGAGTCGATCACGCGCTGTGCCGCTTCCGTCGCCCCCAGCTTGGCCAGCGCCACTTCGCGCGTCACGGACCTGCCAGCCGTGTCTTTCAGCCAGGCGGCGCGGTAGACCAACAGTACCGCCGACTCCAGGTCGAGGGTCATGTCGGCCACCCTCATGCGCACCGTGTCCATTTCCGACATCTGCTTGCCGAACAGGTGGCGGCCGCGCATGCGCTCGACCGTTTCATCCAGCGCCCGACGCGCCAGCCCGACTGCCGCGCCGCCCACCGAAGTGCGGAAGATATCCAGCGTCGACATTGCCATGCGAAATCCCGCTCCCGGCTCGCCGATCAGCTGGCTGCGCGGCACGCGGCAGCCTTCGAAGCGGATGGTGGCCAGCGGATGCGGCGCAATGATGTCGATGCGCGATTCGATCGTCAGGCCAGGCGTGTCGGCATCCACCAGGATCGCCGACAGGCCCTTGGAGCCGGGCATGTCCTCGGTGCGCGCGATCACGATGTACTGGTTGGCAATGCCGCCGTTGGAAATCCAGGTCTTGACGCCGTCGATCACATAGTCGTCGCCGTCGATGCGGGCACGGGTGGTCATGGAGGCGACATCGGAACTGCCATCAGGCTCCGACATGGCGAACGCTGCCAGGCGCGAGCCGTCGCGGCTGCCGGCCAGATAGGTGCGTTTCTGTTCTTCGCTGCCGAACAGCCAGATCGCAGCCGAGCCGATGCCCTGCATGGCGAACACGAAATCAGCCAGCGGGCTGTCGTAGGACAAAGCCTCGCGGATCATGCAGGCGGCGCGCACGTCGACCGTGCCTCCCGCGACCGGATCCGGCACGGCATATTCAAGCAGGCCGGCCCGTCCCAGTTCGCGTCCAAGCACCCGGCATTGTTCATCCAGCGGCAATGGCTCGATCGCCTTTTCGATCCGTGGAAAGTCGTCGCGCCAGCGCTGCAGTGCGGCTTCCAGCTTGCTGTGCTCGGGCCCGAAAAACGGCAACTCCCATAGTGTCCATTGTTTCATTGCGATTCCTTTTCTGCGGCGATCAGTTCAATTGCCATGTCTTTCAGCACGTTTTTTCTTACCTTCTTTCCGTTCGGACTGTCGGTCACCGGAAAGTCCGGCACCTCGAACACCCGGATTGGCACCTTGTAGGTCGCCAGCCGATTCCGGCAGCCTTCAATGATTGCCCGCTCGTCATGAACGTAGCCGGGCTTGCCGATCACGAACGCCACCGGCCGCACGCTCTTGTTGGCATCGAGCGCGATGACCTGGCAGGCGGCGGCGCCGCACAGGGCAAGCACCGTCTCCTCGATCTCCAGCGGATTGACCAGGTAGCCGCCTATGCGCAGCACGTCGCCGATGCGCGACAGCAGGATGACGCCACCGTCGTCCATCATGTAGCCGAGGTCGCCGGTGCGCAAGAAGTCGTCCTCGCAGAAAGCCTTCTTCGTCGCAGCATCGTCGCCAAGGTAGCCAACCGTGAGGTTGGGGGAAAAGATTTCGATCTCGCCGCTCTCGCCAGGCGCCAGCAATTGGCCGGTTTCCAGGCTGCGCACCCGCACCTTTCCTTGCGGGCACACCGGAATCCCGCCTGACATTGCGCGCCGCTCTGGCGTGCCATCCTCGGGTTGGGTGGCGAACAGGGCCATCGCTTCGCTCAGGCCGTAGCAGCCGCGCAATGGCACGCCGTGCGCTGCGGCCTTGGCCGGCAGGGTGGCGCCCAGCGCCGGCGTGAAGTTGGCATGGCCGTATACCTGCAGTGCCGGAAAGCGAGCATCAGGGCCGGCCGCGGTGAGCAGCTTGTCGATCATGTCGTCGGTGCCGAACATGTGCGTGGCTTGCTGCGAGGCGAGCAGGTCGGCCGCTTCCGCCGGATCGAACTGCTCCTGCACCACCAGCGTGGCGTGGGCAGCCAGGGCGCCGACGGCAATCGTGTAGCCGAAGGCGCCGCCGAACGGAACTGCAAGCAATACCCGCGACTGCTGGCCGATATGGAACGCGGCGTCGACGTCGCGCGCATGGCGCGCGACGCTGCGCTGCAGGTGGCAGATCAGCTTGGGCAGGCTGGTGGTGCCCGACGAGGCGAATACGATGGCGCGGTCCTCGGCTTGTCCGTCCTCGGTCTTGCAAGGATGGTTGCGCAGCAGCTCGTCCAGCCCCAGCGCCTGCACGCCAGCCAGCGATTTTTCAGCGTCACGCGGGCCGGCGGCGACCGTTATCCGCAGCGTGGACAGGCGCTCCGGCTCCACATTGCACAGCGTCTCGTCGTAGCGCAGTCCGCGATACCCGGGCATGTAGAACAGCGCGCTGGCGCGGCTGCGGGACAGGAAATCGCCGACCTCGCGGGTTCCATAGCGCATGTTCAGCGGCAGCACATTCACGCCGATCCGGGCGCAAGCCCACGCGATCGAAAGCCATTCAGGCAGGTTGGGCAGCCACAGGGCCGCGGTGTCGCCGCGACGGATGCCGGCATCGCGCAATCCCTGGGCAATGCGCAGCGCCTGATCGCGCACCGTGCCGTAGCTTACGTTGCGCCCCTGGATATGCATGCACACCGCCTCCGCGGGCGCAGTGGCGAGGATGTTGAAAAGCGTGTTCTCGCTCATAAGACCTTTGCTCCATTCGTTGCACCAGATCGGTTGCGCTCTTGCGCCGCCTGGTGTTCATTGGCCTGGTATTGCCGGAAGGCGTGCAGCACGCTGAGCGAAGGATCCGGATCCAGTCCGTCGCCCATGCGCAGCATCTGCACTGCAAACCAGCCCTGTATGCTCCACATTTTGGCGGCCGCGCGCTCTTGCTCATCGAGCTCGCCGGCCCCGTCCTCCAGTTGCAGCGTCAGCTCGGGGGAGGGCAGTGCATGCGTCACGCCAGCCAGCAGGCGCCGCGGCGCGTCCGGTTCGACCAGCAGCGGCCGCCCCAGTCCGATCACGTCGACCTCATCCGCAGCCAGCGCAGACTCCATTGCCGCAAGGGTACGGAAGCCGCCGGTCACCATCAAGGGAATACGGCAGGCGGCACGGATGCCGGCCGCCTGTTCGAGGAAGTAGGCTTCGCGCCGGCGCGTACTTTCCTTCAATGGCACGCGAGCGGCCACCACCATCCGCGGCTGCTCGTAGTTTCCCCCGGAGATTTCCAGCAAGTCCACTCCTTCCTGCTCCAGCCATTGCACCACCTGCAGCGACTCGGCAGTGCTGAAACCACCCTGCTGGAAATCCGAGGAGTTGAGCTTTACTGCGACCGGGAAATCCGCGCCGACAGCACGGCGCACGGCGCGCACGGTCTCAAGCAGCGCCCTGGCCCGGTTGTCGAGCGTGCCGCCCCACTCATCTTCACGGCGATTTGCCCGCGGATTGAGGAATTGTGACAGCAGGTAGCCATGCGCCGCATGGATCTGCACGCCGGTGAACCCGGTCTCGCGCGCCACCGACGCCGCCTGCGCGAAGCGCCCGATCACGTCCAGTATGTCCTCCCCGGACATCGCGACCGGCCGGCCAAAGCCGGGCAGTTCCACCGGCACCGCCGATGGCGCGAGCGGCGCTTGATGGACGTGAGCCGGGGTCTGCCGGCCGGGATGGTTCAACTGCATCCACAGGTGATTCCCCGCGCAGGTGCCGGCAAGGGCATAGCGGCGCAAGGCGGCAATGCCTTCATTGTGGTCAATCGCGACATTGCCCGGCCGTTCGAGGAAGCGGCGATCCACCTGCACATTGCCCGTGATGAGCAAGCCAGCACCGCCCTCGGACCAGCGGCGGTACAGCCGGCAGTGCCGCTCGGTCGACTGGTTGGTCGCAGGATCGGCCAGCCCTTCGGTCAGCGCTGCCTTGGCGATACGGTTGGACAGGCTGGCGCCACAAGCCAGCGCCAGCGGGCGGTTCAGGAGAGATGCCAACGCGCTGGCCTCAGGATTTTTTCAGCAGCGGGCAGGCCGACTCGGACAGCGGGCGGAAGGCATCCTTGCCCGGCACCGTGCCGACGTGGGTGTAGTAATCCCACGGGTATTTCGATTCGGCCGGCGTCTTCACCTTGAAGAGATACATGTCGTGCACCATGCGGCCGTCCTCGCGGATCCGGCCATTTTTGGCGAAGAAGTCATTCACCGGCAATTCCTTCATCTTGCGCATCACGGCTGCGGTGTCGTCGGTGCCAGCGGCTTTTACCGCCTTCAGGTAGTGCAGCACCGAGGAATACACGCCCGCCTGGCTCATGTTGGGCATGCGCTTCATCCGCTCGAAGTAGCGGCGCGACCAGGCGCGGGTTTCGGCGTTCAGATCCCAGTAGAAGCCCTCCGCCAGCACCATCCCCTGGGTGGCAGGAAGGCCGAGCGCGTGGATGTCGTTGATGTACAGGAGCGTGGCCGCAAGGATCTGCTTGCTGTTGCCGGTGCCAATGCCGAAATCTCGCGCCGCCTTGATGGCATTGATGGTGTCGCCGCCGGCATTGGCCAGGCCGATCACGCTCGCGCGGCTGGCCTGCGCCTGCACCACGAACGAAGAAAAGTCCGAGGCGCCGAGCGGGTGGCGCACCGAGCCCACTACCTTGCCGCCGCCACGCAGGACAGCAGCTGCGGCGTTTTTCTCCAGGTCATGACCGCCGGCGTAATCCACGGTCAGGAAGTACCAGTCCTTCTTGCCGGAGTTGACCAGCGCGCGGGCAACGGTATTGGCCAGCGCGTAGGAATCGTAGGCATAGTGAGCCGAGACCGGCGTGCACAGGTCGTTGGTGAAGCGCTCCGTCGCCGGGCCGTTGAACACGGCGATCCGGTTCTTTTCCTTTGCGATCTGCAGCACGGCCAGCGAAGCGGCGGAGCCGGTCACGTCGTGGATGGCATCGACCTTGTCCTGGTCGAACCACTGGCGCGCCCTGGAGGCGGCGTTGTCGGGCTTGAGCTGGTGATCCGCTACCACCAACTCGATCTTCTTGCCCAGCACGGCGCCGCCGAAATCCTCGATCGCCAACTGCGCAGCCGTCGCTGAACCCTTGCCCGAAATATCGGCATAGACGCCGCTCATGTCGAGGATCAGTCCGATCTTCACGACACCGTCGGAGATCCCCTGCTGCGCCATGGCCGGCGCGGCGGCTGCAAGGGCAAAACCTGCCGCCGCCGTAGCCGTGGCGACGGTGCGCAGCAGGGATCGGCGGTTGAGTTTGATGCGGCTGTTGTACGGCGTCTTGTTGTTCACCTTTGGTCTCCTGTGGTTGCAACTGGAAAAAAATGCATGGTCACCGGCTGAGGAGAGCACGGGCAGGGAACGCGAATTCCTTGTCTGTTGCTGCCGTCTCATTTTTTCTTATTTTTTGTTCGGTTTTTGGTTGTAAAAATCTACAATACGACTCTGATGGTTTATTTTATACGAAAAATTCGGCGGCGTGCTAATATAAGATCGTTGATTTTGATACAGTTATAACTGAAAGCAAGACGGCCGGCTCGTTTTCCGGCCATATTGCTGGAGCCAGGAGAGAAAATGAGCAATCACGCGGTAATCGTGGACGTGCTGCGCGCACCCATGGGCCGGACCAAAGCGGGCGGCGCCTTTGTCGACACCCATCCGAACGAACTGCTGGCCCAGTTGTTCAAGGGCCTGGTGGAGCGCAACCGCCTTGATCCGGGCGAAGTCGAGGATGTGATCATCGGTTGCGTCAGCCAGGTCGGCGAACAGTCATCGACCCCTGGTCGGGGCGCATGGCTGGGGGCCGGATTTCCGGAGCACGTTCCTTCCACGACCATCGAGCGCAAGTGCGGATCGAGCCAGCAGGCTGTGCATTTCGCCGCGCAGGGCGTGATCGCGGGTGCCTATGACATCGTGATCGCCGGCGGCATCGAGTCGATGAGCAGGGTGCCGATGGGCAGTGCCCGCGTCGGCCGCGATCCGTTTGGCCCATCTTTCCATGCGCGCTATCCAGAGGGACTGGTCGGGCAGGGCGTATCGGCCGACCTGGTGGCGGCGAAATGGGGCATCACACGGCAGGACCTTGACGAGTACGCAATCCGCTCGCACCAGCGCGCCGATGCGGCCCGCGCATCCGGCCAGTTCGCGCGCGAGATCCTGCCGATTCGCGTCCAGCGTGAAGACGGCATGGCCGTGATCGAATTCGACGAGACCATCCGCGCCGAAACGACGATGGAACGGCTGTCGCAATTGAAACCCTCGTTCGAGGACGCCGCCTTGTCCGCGCGCTTTCCGCAGATCCGCTGGAGCACCACGGCCGGCAACTCGTCACAGATTTCCGATGGCGCTGCAGTGACGCTGATCATGAGCGAAAAGCGGGCTTCCCAGCTGAACCTGACGCCGCGCGCGCGGCTGGTCGCATTCGATGTCTGCGGCGACGACCCGCTGCTGATGCTGACCGCACCGATCCGCTCCACCCGCCGGGTTCTGCAAAAGACCGGCATCAGCCTCGATGCCATCGACCATTTCGAGGTGAACGAAGCCTTCGCCTCGGTGCCGCTGGCGTGGCAACGGGAGCTGGGCGCGGATCCGGCGCGGCTCAATCCCTGCGGCGGCGCGATCGCGCTCGGTCATCCGCTGGGCGCGTCCGGCGTGCGACTGCTGACCACGATGGTCAATGGACTGGAGGCGAGTGGCGGCCGTTACGGCCTGCAGACCATGTGCGAAGCGGGCGGCATGGCCAACGCCACCATCATCGAGCGGCTGTGACAGCTCGTTGATCAGGAAATATCCAGACACATTCAGATTGCAGACAAATTCAGATTTCAGATCTATCAGGAGATAACAAACATGCAGATCAAAGGGGCCTCAGCTCTTGTGACCGGCGGCGCCTCAGGCCTGGGCCTGGCGAGCGTGCGGCGGCTGATTGCGCAAGGCGCGAAAGTGGTGATTGCCGATCTGCCGGGTTCCAACGGCGAAGAGGTGGCGCGCGAACTGGGCGACGCCGCGCGTTTCGTCGCGGCCGACGTCACTAGCGAAGCGCAGATGATTGCCGCATGCGACGCGGCAGAGGCATTGGGTCCGCTACGGGTGCTGGTGAATTGCGCCGGCCGCGGCGGTGCGGTACGGATCGTGGAAAAAGATGGCTCTCCCGGTTCCCAGGAAGCCTATGAATCCGTGGTGCGGGTCAACCTGTTCGGCACCTTCAATGCACTGCGCCTGGCCGCCTCGCGGATGGCAAAGAACGAGCCGATCGACGGCGAGCGCGGCGTTTGCGTGCTGACATCTTCGATCGCAGCCTACGAAGGCCAGGTCGGACAGGTGCCTTACGCATCGGCCAAGGCCGGCATCGTCGGCATGACGCTGGTCGCGGCACGCGACCTGGCCAGGAGCGAAATCAGGGTCTGCACCATTGCCCCCGGCTTGTTCGATACGCCTTTGCTGGCGCGCCTGCCTGAAGAGGTCAAGCTCTCGCTGGGCAAGATGGTTCCGAATCCGGCACGGCTGGGCAAGCCGGACGAATTTGCGATGCTGGTCATGCAGATTGTGGAGAACCCGATGTTCAACGGCGAAACGATCCGCCTCGATGGCGCGATCCGCATGGCGCCGCGTTAATCTTCTGAAGGAGACACAGCATGACCCAGGAAGTACTCGTCACTGAATCGGATGGCATCCAGATCATCACGCTTAATCGGCCGGAAGCGCGCAATGCCGTTACGCTGGCCCTGGCGCAAGGTGTGGCCGCGGCGCTAGACGAGCTTGACCGCCGCCCAGACCTCTATGCCGCAGTGATTACCGGCGCCGGCGGCAACTTCTGTTCCGGCATGGACTTGAAAGCCTTCTTGCGCGGCGAGCGGCCGCGTGTCGAGGGCCGCGGATTCGCAGGCATCGCAGAAAGGCCGCCGAAGAAGCCCTTGCTGGCCGCAGTCGAAGGCTATGCGCTGGCGGGCGGCTTCGAGATCGTGCTTTCGTGCGACCTGGTCGTGGCCGCGGAGGACGCCAGGTTTGGCTTGCCCGAAACCAAGCGCGGATTGATGGCCACCGCCGGCGGCCTGGTTCGCCTGCCGCGGCAGTTGCCGCAACGGGTGGCGATGGAGCTGGCGCTGACCGGTAACATGACGAGCGCGGCACGGCTGCATGAGTGCGGCCTGCTGAACCGTGTCGTCCCGTCCGGCCATGCGCTGGAAGAAGCGCTGGCACTGGCGCGCGCGATCGGCGAGAACGGTCCGCTGGCGGTCATCACCAGCAAGCGCGTGATCATGGAGTCCGCAGACTGGCCGGTATCGGAGTTGTTCGAGCGCCAGCGTGTGCTTTCCGAACCTGTGTTCCAGTCGCCCGATGCACGCGAAGGCGCCCTCGCTTTCGCGGAGAAGCGCAAGCCGGTGTGGAACCGGGAAGTCTAGACCAAGCCGAACCAAAACAGACAAGGAGACAGCCAGATGCAGGAACGCGTCGTCGAGATCAAGACCCGTGACGGGGAAATGAACACATATATCTACCATCCCGACCGCCCGGGTCCGTTCCCGGTGGTCGTGATGTACATGGATTCGATCGGTGTGCGCGAGGAGTTGGCCGACATGTGCCGGCGCATCGCCACGGTGGGCTATTACGTCATCATGCCCAACCTCTACTATCGCCGTTATCGCTCAGTCGACATCGACCCGGTGCGCATCCTCGACCCGGCCTACGACGAAAAATTCCGCCTGCTGTGGTCCCTGATCGACGGCCTGTCCAACACCATGGTGGCGCAGGACACCGGCTCGCTGCTGGAATTCATCGACAGCGATCCCGCGGCCCGTCCCGGCAAGCTGGCCATCATCGGCTATTGCATGAGCGGCCCGTTCGTGTTCCGCGTGGCCGGCGAATATCCGGAACGGGTGGCGGCGGCGGCTTCGCTCTACGGCGTGCACCTGATCACCGACAAGCCGGACTCGGCGCACCTGATTGCCGACCGCATCAAGGGCGAAATGTATTTCGGTTCTGCCGAACACGACAAGTACATCGGCATGGACGAACTCAATGCAGTAAAGGACGTGCTCGAAAAGGCCAGGGTCCGCAACCGGATCGAGATCTATCCGCATCGCGAGCACGGCTTTGCCTTCCCGGCGCGCAAGGCGTTCCACAAGGGCGCGTCGGAGCGGCACTGGGAGGTCCTGTTCGACCTGTTCCAGCGCAATCTCTGAACCCGGCACAGCACGCGAGCGAGGTAAAGATGGCGGGACCGCTTCAAGGCCTGAAGGTGATCGAGATGGGCGGCATGGGCCCCGCCCCGTTCTGCGCGATGATGTTTGCCGATGCCGGCGCCGAGATTGTGCGCATCGAGCGGCCGGGCGGCGCGGCCCGCATCGATCGCTTCGATGTCACCGCGCGCGGCCGCGAGGTGCTTGAGCTCGACCTGCGCCAGCCGGAAAATGCGCAGGTGGTATTGCGCATGCTCGAATCGGCCGACGTGCTGGTAGAGGGTTTCCGTCCGGGCGTGATGGAGCGCCTGGGCCTGGGGCCGGATGTCTGCCTGGCACGGCGGCCGCAGCTGGTCTACGGGCGCATGACAGGTTGGGGCCAGACCGGACCGCTGGCGCAAGCAGCCGGCCACGACATTGACTACATTGCCCTGAGTGGCGCGCTGCACGCCATTGGCGACACTGGCGGTCCGCCGGTGGTGCCGCTCAATCTGGTTGGCGATTTTGGCGGCGGCGGCATGCTGCTCGCCTTCGGCGTGCTGGCGGCGGTGCTGGAAGCAAGGAGTTCAGGCAAGGGGCAGGTGGTGGATGCGGCGATGACAGAAGGCTCGGCCCTGCTGTCGGCCATGATCTACGGCTTCCGCGCTAGCGGCAACTGGAGCAATCGCCGCGGCGACAACCTGCTCGACGGCGGCGCCCATTTCTACGGCACCTATCAATGCGCCGATGGCAAGTACCTGGCGGTCGGCGCCATCGAGCCGCAGTTCTATGCCGAGTTGATGCAGCGCTGCGGCATCGATGACCCGGCGCTGCGCGAGCGCCAGTGGGAGCGGGCCATGTGGCCGGAACTGAAGTCGCGCCTGGCGGCGATCTTCCGCGCGAAAACCCGGGACCAGTGGTGCCAACTGCTGGACGGCACCGATGCCTGCGCGGCGCCGGTGCTGGACTGGGATGAGGCGCCGCAGCACCCGCACAATGTCGCTCGCGAGGCTTTTTTCACGCGCGACGGCATTACCCAGCCTTCGCCTGCCCCGAAGTTCAGCCGCACGCCGGGCGCAACGCCGCAGGTGCGGCAGCGGGATGCGGCGGAGATATTGCGGGCGTGGGGCGCTGGCTGAGGAAAGGGAGGGAGCGTTCGTCGCGTGCGCCGGCCTACGCAACGATCAGGCCAAGCGCCGCTCGCCGTCGCCCCGTCAATCCCAACTGACCATCTTTCCCGGATTGAAAATATTGTCCGGATCCAGCGCATGCTTGATCTTGCGCATGACTTCCAGCGCCTTTTCGCCGTGCTCATCCTTCAGGAAGGCCATCTTGTGGATGCCCACCCCGTGTTCGCCGGAACAGGTGCCGTCCATGCGGATGGCGCGCAGCACCAGGCGCCGGTTGATTTCCTCGGACTTGGCCCATTCGTCCTGGCTGTCCGGGTCCAGCAGCATCTGCACATGGAAGTTGCCGTCGCCGACATGGCCGACGATCTTGAACGGAAAGAGCATCTGTTCGAGGTCGGTCACGGTCTGCGTGACGCAGTCAGCCAGGCGCGAGATCGGCACGCAGACATCGGTCGACACGCTGCGCGCGCCGGGACGCATCTGCAGGCCTGCGTAATAGCCCTTGTGGCGCGCGGTCCAGAGCCGGCTGCGGTCTTCCGGGTTCACGGCCCACTCGAAATCCATGCCGCCGTTGTCCTTCGTGATTTCCTGCGCGAGTTGCGCATGCTCCTCGACCGCCGCGGGACTGCCGTGAAATTCGAACAGCAATAGCGGCGTTTCCTTCAGCGTCAGCTTGCTGTAGCTGTTGACTGCCCTGACCGCGCGGTCATCCATGAATTCGACGCGGGCAACGGGAACGCCGGCCTGCATGATCTGGATCACGCTGTCGACTGCCGATTGCAGGGTCGGGAAATTGCAGATGGCGGCCGATACCGCTTCCGGCAGCGGATAGACCCGCACCGTCACCTCGACGATGATGCCCAGGGTGCCCTCGCTGCCAACGTACAGCCGGGTCAGGTCGTAGCCCGATGACGACTTGCGGGCCCGGCTGCTGGTGCGTATCAGCGAACCGTCGGCAGTGACCACCTTGAGCGAGACCACGTTTTCACGCATGGTCCCGTATTTGACGGCATTGGTGCCGGAGGCGCGGGTAGCGGCCATTCCCCCGAGCGATGCATTGGCGCCCGGATCGATAGGAAAGAACAGGCCGGTGTCGCGGATCTCGTCGTTGAGCTGCAGCCGCAGCACGCCCGGCTGCACCGTCACGGTGAAGTCCTCGGCATTCACCGCCAGCACCTTGTTCATGCCGGACATGTCCAGGGTAATACCACCCTGCACCGGATGGATATGCCCCTCCATCGAAGACCCGATGCCGAACGGGACCAGCGGCACCTTGTATTGGCTGCAAATGCGCACTGCCTCGATCACGTCCTCGACGCTTTCGGCGAACACCACGGCGTCGGGCGGGCAGGCCGGGTAGGGCGACTCGTCCTTGCCGTGGTGCTCGCGCACCGCCATGCTGGTGTTGAACCGGCTGCCGAAGGTGCTGCTCAATGCCTGCATCGCTTCATCAGGCACGGCGCGCCTGTCATGGCGGGTGTACAAGTCCATTGCGCAGCCTTACTCGGCCACGATGCCGGCAGTGTCCGCCACTTTCCTCCAGCGTGCGTTCTCATCCACGATGTGCTTCCTGAACTCGGCTGGCGTGGAGGGCGAAGGCTGCACGCCGGCGGCGGCAAATTGCTGCTTGATTTCGTTAGTCTTGAGAATCTTGACGATCGCTTCGTTGAGCTTCTTGACGATGTCGGCCGGCGTGCCAGCCGGGGCCAGCACGCCTTGCCATGACGATGCTTCGAAGCCGGCAATGGCAGTCTCGGACACGGTCGGCAATTCATTTGCGATTTCCAGCCGCTTGTCGGAGGTCAGGGCAAGGCCCTTGACCCGACCACCCTTGACCTGGCCGTTCAGAGTCGAGAACGGATCGATCATGAAGCCGATCTGGCCGCCGATCAGCGCCTCGATTGCCGGGGTGCTGCCTTTGAAGGGAACGTGCGTCATCTTGACGCCCAGCGCGCTAGTGAACGCTTCGGTGATCAACTGGTAGGAGCTGCCGGAGGTGCCATAGAACATGTCGCCGGCGGGCCGCTTCTTCAGGTAGGCCACCAGTTCCTGGATGTTGTTTGCCGGGATCTTGGGATTGATGGCGACGATCAGCGGTTGCTTGGCGATCATCGAGATGTGTTCGAAGCTCTTGACCGGATCGTACTTGATGGCCTTGTACATCACCGGATTGGTTCCCAGCGGTGCGATGCCGGCCATCAGCAGGGTGTAGCCGTCAGGGGCGGACTTGGCCACCATCTCGCAACCGATCATGCCGCTCGCGCCCGGCTTGTTTTCCACAATGACGGGCTGGCCCAGTTCCGCGGTGAGCTTGTTGGCAATCGTGCGGCCCATCACATCGGTGATGCCGCCCGGCGCAAAAGGCACCACCATGCGGATCGGCTTTTGCGGGTAGTCGGCGGCGCCGGCAGAGCCTGCGTAAGAGGCCAGTGCCAGGGCCGGAGCGAGGAGCAGGGAAAGGACGGTTTTTTTCATGGTTGTCTCTCAGGTTGAAATCTGATTTTTAGTATGAGTGGAAGGGTGCGAGTGTCAGAGCGTGCCGGTATCAGAACGTGCCTGGATAGGCGCCGCCGTCGATCAACATGTTCTGGGCAGTGATGTAGCCGGCCTGCTGGCTGCACAGGAAGGCGCAGGCCGCGCCGAATTCGGCGGGGTCGCCAAAACGGCGGGCAGGAACGCCCTTGATGCGCATGTCGGTGTAGGCATCCAGCGCCATGTCTGCCTGTTTCGCGCCGGCCACCAGATTGCCTTTCAGGCGGTCGGTTGCGAACGTTCCGGGCAACAGGTTGTTGACAGTCACGCCCATGGGCGCGACCTGCCGGGCGAAGCCCGCCACAAAGCCGGTCAGGCCGGTACGGCTGCCGTTGGACAGGCTCAGGTAGGGGCTGGGCGCCTTGACGGCGGCACTGGTGATGTTGACGATGCGGCCCCAGCCGCGGGCTATCATGCCATCGACCGTGGCGCGCATCAGCTCGATCGGCGACAGCATGTTGGCGTTGAGCGCAGCCTGCCATTTTTCGATGTCGAGGTCGCGGTAGTCACCGGTCTGCGGGCCGCCGGCATTGGTCACGACGATGTCGTAGGCTGCTGCTGCGCCATGCGCCAGTTGGGTGGCGGCGTCAAGCGCCAGCGCCCGGCCCTCCGGCGTGGTGACGTCGGCGGCGACCGGTATGACCCGGGTGCCGCTGCGCTGTGCGATCTCATGCGCAGCCTGTGCCAGTGCATCGGCCTGGCGGGCAACGATGACCAGTTGCACGCCCTCATCCGCCAGCGCCTCGGCGCAGGCACGGCCCAGTCCCTTGCTGGCGCCGCACACCAGCGCGGTCTTTCCTTCGATTCCGAATTTCATGTGATTGCTTTCTTTCTGCCTCAGGTGCCAGGGGTGCGCTGGATGACTGTCTGTTCGTTCAGTCCAGCGCCCGCGTGGGCAAAGTTTTGCGCAGGTACTTCAAGCAGGACAACGCGCACGGCGCTGAGCGGCGCGTCGACGGTCTGGTGTGCGGCCTGGGTCAGGCCGTGGAACAGCGCCGCTTTTTCTTCTGCGTTGAACACGGCAGGTAGTGTCACTCGAATGATGGGCATGGTTATGTTGCCTCGTGGTCGGGTCAGGGAGCAGGTGCGGGTGCCGGTGCAGCATTGCTGGAGGGGCCGGTCTTGGCGATGCCTCCCGCAGCAAAATGGTCCGGCCGGATTTCGTTCAGGGCGATGCGCACCGTGTCGGCCGGCACCTTGAGGGCGATGCTGGCGGCTTGCGTCATCTCCCTGAACATGGCGGTCTTCTGCTCAGGGCTGCGGCCGGCAATCAGGGTCACTTCAATCAGGATCATGGAATCTCAAGCCTCATGGTTTCAGGATGATGGAGGTGGCGCGCTCGCGTGATTCGAGTGCGCGGTGTGCATCGGCGGCTGCCGCCAGCGCAAAGGCCTGGCCGGTCTCGCGGGACAGGGTGCCGTCGCTGAATGCGGCAAAAACATTTGCCGCCATTTCCCGGTACAGGGCTGGCTCGGCAGCGTAGTTGAAGACGCTCGGCCGCGTCAGCGAGTTCGAACGTGGCATCAGGCGCGAGATATCAAAAGGCGGGATCGGGCCGGATGCCTGGCCATAGTTCACCAGGTGACCGCGCGCGCGCAGGCATTCCAGCGAGCCGTCAAAGGTGTCCCGTCCGACGGCGTCGTAGGCCACATGCACGCCCTGGCCATTGGTGATCTCGCGCACGCGGGCGGCAAAGTCTTCTTCCCGGTAGTTGATGGCGTGGGCGCAACCTGCGGCTTTTGCGATGGCGGCTTTTTCGGCGCTGCCGGCGGTGCCGATCACGATTGCGCCCTTGCGGCTGGCCCATTGAACGAGAAGTTTTCCAACGCCGCCGGCAGCGGCGTGCACCAGCACGAATTGGCCGGCAGCGACCGCATGCACGCGGTTGACCAGCACTTCCGCTGTCAGCGCCTTCAGGAAATTGCTGGCCGCGAGCTCTTCGCTCACGTCAGCTGGCAGCTTCACGGCGAGATGCACCGGCAACAGGCGTTCGGAGGCGTAGGCCCCGTATTGCCGGGTGATGTAGGCAACCCGGTCGCCCGGCGCGAATCCTTCAGTGCCAGGGCCTACTTGTTCCACGACGCCGGCACCTTCGATGCCCGGAATGCCAGGCAAGGCCAAGGTCTTGTAGAGCCCCGTGCGGACATACACGTCATGGAAATTCACCCCGATCGCGGTCTGGCGGATGCGGAGCTCGTTGGCGGCCGGTTGGCCGACCTCGACAGTCTCCGGCACCAGCACGTCTGGCGATCCGTAGGTGCGCAGCATGATTGCAGTTGCCATGGTCTTGGATGTTGAGGTTGGGGGTTGATGTTGAGCGTCAGTAAATCTCAGCGCGCTTTGGTGATATACCTGCCGTCGAGTTCGCGCAGGTCGGTGCAGCCGAGCAGGGCCAGGTTGGTGTCGACTTCCGTCTTGAGGATCTCAATCAGGCGCGCGACGCCTTGCTCGCCGTGGGCGGCGGCGGCATGGATCATCGGCCGGCCAATGAAGACCATGCGCGCACCGAGTGCGATGGCTTTCAGGATGTCGGTACCGCGCCGGAAGCCGCCGTCCACCATCACCGGAAAGTCTGCCGGAACTGCTGCCACGACCGCCGGCAAGGCATGCAGCGAAGCCTGTGCGCCATCGAGCTGGCGACCGCCATGGTTGGATACGATCACGCCGTCCAGCCCGCACTCAACCGCCAGGCGCGCATCTTCCGGATGCGCAACGCCCTTCAGCACGATCTTGCCTGGCCAGTACTTGCGTATCCACCGCAGATGCTCCCAGTCCAGCCGGTCACGGCCGCCGCGTAGCCCTCCCGCGGGCTCCTCGTTGATGCGGAAGCCCGACGGGTCGGCACTCACATTGGTGAAGCGGGGAATCCCCTGGCTCAGCAGGGTGCGCATGAAAACCGAGAGGCTCCAGCGTGGATGGGTCAGTCCCTGCCACACCAGGGATGCGCTCAGCTTGAAGGGAATGGTGAAGCCGGCCCGCTGGTTGTTTTCGCGGTTTGCGCCCACCGGGGTGTCGATGGTGACGACCAGCACCTCGAAACCGGCACGCTTGAGGCGCGCCAGCAGGGGCTCGAGTTTTTGCTTGTCGCCCGGCAGGTAGCCTTGGTACCAGGTGCCCGGTGCCTGGCGCTGGATATTTTCCAGCGGCTCGGTCGATAGTCCGGACAGAATGAAAGGCAAGCCGGCCTGCGCCGCAGTGCTGGCGAAGATGCGGTCGCACTGGTGCCGGCAGATCGCGGCCACGCCCATCGGGGCGATGCCGAACGGACTGGCCCATGTTTGCCCCCACAACTCGACGGCCTGGCTGCGAACAGCGATGCCGGCCAGTCCGCGCGGCATGAAAGCATAGTCGCGGAAAGCCTGCCGGTTGGCGTCGCGGGTCAGCCCGTCTTCGGTGCCGCCCGCGACATAGCCGTACACCATGCTCGGAAGGCGGCGCCTGGCGAGGTCTTCAAAATCCTGATGGGACAGGAACTGACGCCGGCTCATTGCAGCTTGATGTTGCCGCTGGTGATCACGTTCTTCCAGAAGTCGCGCTCCTTGCGCATGCGCTCGCCAAAGGCCGCGGACGAAGTCGGCGTCATGATGAATCCACCGGACTCGACACTATCGGCAAAGACACGCGATGCCTTGACTTTACGGATCGCGTCTTCGAGCTTCTTCACCACCTGCGGCGGCAGTTTTCCGGGGCCGATCAGGCCCTGCCATCCTTCGACCACCATGTCGGGATAGCCGCTCTCGATCATCGTCGGCACGTCGGGCAGCATGGGGTTGCGCTTGGCCGAAGTGATTGCCAGCGGCGTCAGTTTGCCGCTGCGCGCCATGGCCTGGGCGGTATTGGGCTGGTCAAAAACGAAGCTGATCTGCCCTGCCATCGCATCATTGACCGCCGGGGCATTGCCTTTGTACGGGACATGCAGCATCGGCGCTGCCGCGGCGCGGGAGAACAGTTCGCCGGCCAGGTGGTTGGTGCCGCCGATACCCGAAGATCCATAGGAAACCGCCTTGGGGTTCTTCCTGGCGTAGTCGACCAGCTCCGCGACATTTTTAGCCGGCACATGTTTGCCTGCCATCAGCACCAGCGAATAGTCGACCACGTCGGTAATCGGGGTGAACGCGGTCACCGTGTCATACGGGAAATTGGGCTGGGTCAGCGGCGAGATCGCCGTCACCGGTGACGCGACGAAAGCCAGCGTGTAGCCGTCGGGCTGGGCCCGTGCCAGCAAGCCCAGCGTGATCAGGCCGCCGGCGCCGGTCCTGTTTTCGACCACGACGGTCTGTCCCAATTCCTGGGTCAGGCCCAGCGCCAGCTTCCTGGCGATGACGTCAGTCGGACCGCCGGCAGCGTAAGGAACCATGAAGGTGATGGGACGGTTCGGGTAGTCAGCCTGCGCCATCGCCAGTCCGGAAAAAACTGCCGACCCGGCAACCAGCGCCACAGCCAGACTCTTCAAAGCAAGTCGCTTGCCTGTTACTTCCATGTCACTCGTCTCCATTAGTCATGTAATCCATCTTTGCGCCCCACATCTGCGCGTGGTCAGCCGGAATTATTGCACGATATTTATTTTAATAAACAGGCTTATGAGTAAATAATATTGAAATTAATATTTCAATGAATGACAATAGGTAATTGCGCCGTGTCACGCGCCCACCTGCCAAATCATCGAGCCTGCCCATGTCTGCATCCACATCCCGAACTGGCGCCCGCGCCCTGGTAGACCAACTCCGCATTCACGGAATTGATCATGTTTTTTGCGTCCCCGGTGAAAGTTACCTGGCCGTGCTCGACGCGCTGGTTGACACCGAGATCCAGGTGACGGTTTGCCGCCAGGAAGGTGGCGCAGCAATGATGGCGGAGGCGCACGGCAAGCTGACCGGCCGGCCCGCGGCCTGCTTCGTGACGCGCGGCCCTGGCGCGGCCAATGCGGCGCCGGGCATCCACATTGCGCAGCACGATTCCACACCCTTGCTGGTCTTCGTTGGCCAGGTCGAACGCAATGTGCGCGAACGCGGCGCACTGCAGGAGCTCGATTACCGCGCGGCCTTCGGGGCCATGGCCAAATGGGTGACCGAGGTCGACAGCGCCGACCGCATTCCCGAGATCATTTCGCGCGCGGTACATACCGCCAGCTCGGGGCGGCCCGGTCCGGTGGTGATCGCGCTGCCCGAGGACATGCTGGTGGACATGACCGACGCGCCGGACGGCAAGCCGGCGCTGCCGGTGGAGGCGCACCCGGGGCCGGACCAGATTGCCGAGCTGGTCGCATTGCTGGGACAGGCCCAGCGTCCGCTGGTGGTGCTGGGTGGCTCCCGCTGGTCGGCCCAGGCGGTCGGCGAATTCGAGGACATCGCCCGCCAGTGGGACATCCCCGTGACGGTGTCGCTGCGGCGGCAGATGCTGTTTTCCGTTGAAAACCCGTGCTTTGCAGGCGACCTTGGTTTCGGCCCGAACCCGCAGCTGGTGGCGCGCGCGAAGCAGGCTGACCTGGTGATCCTGGTGGGCAGCCGCATGTCCGAGGTGCCCAGCCAAGGTTACCAGCTGCTCGGGATCCCGGCGCCGAGCCAGAAGCTGGTGCATGTCCATCCCGACAGCAGCGAACTGGGTCGGGTGTACCGCCCTGACCTGGCTATCAATGCAAGCCCGGCCGCCTTCGTCCAGGCGCTGCGGCAGGCCAAAGTGGCGCCCTCGGTGTCGCGCAGCAGCTATCGCGAGCAGGCCCGCGCCGACTACCTGGCGTGGAGCGATGCCAGCGCGATCCGCACACCCGGCGACCTGCAGATGGCGGAGGTGATGGACTACCTTAACCAAACACTGCCGGCCGATGCCATCATCTGCAACGGTGCCGGCAACTATGCCACCTGGATACACCGCTTCTATCGCTTTCGCGCCTTCGGCACGCAGCTCGCGCCGACCTCCGGATCCATGGGGTATGGCGTCCCGGCTGCGGTCGGTGCGCAGCGGGTGTTCCCCGGCCGCACGGTGATCGCCTTTGCGGGCGATGGCTGCTTCCTGATGAACGGGCAAGAGTTCGCCACGGCGGTACAGTACGACCTGCCGGTGGTGGTAATCGTCGTCGACAATGGCATGTATGGCACCATCCGCATGCACCAGGAGCGGGAATATCCGGGACGCATCAGCGCGACCCAACTGCGCAATCCGGACTTTTCCGCCTATGCCAAAGCCTTCGGCGGCCATGGCGAGAGGGTGGAGCGCACGGAAGAGTTTGCGCCGGCCTTTGCGCGGGCAAGGGCGTCGGGGCGGCCGTCCATCATCCATTGCCTGATTGACCCGCAGGCGATCAGCCCGGCATTCACGCTGGACGAGGTGCGGGCGGCGGCGATTGCAGCCGGACGTGGCCAGGCTTGAAAACCTGGCAGATGGCGCCAGGTTTTGCGCATGCCTGGCGCGTGACTTGCTCTGCGCTCTCAAGCGTCATTTACTTCTGACCCTGGCACCCTGACACATGTCCAAACGATCTCCCGCGCCAAAGATGGCAAGCGACGAAGGGCTGGAGGCTGTAGCCGACAGCGGCAGCAGCCTGCGGTCGGGCACCCTGTCACGCGGGCTGGCCATCATGGATGTGCTGATCCCCGCGGGACGTGCCCTGTCGCTGGCAGAAATCGCAGGCGAGGTCGACCTCGACCAGAGCACCACCTTGCGCCTGCTGCGCGCGCTCGAAGAGGCGCGCCAACTGATCCGGGTGGGCGATGGCAAACGCTATCTTGCTTCGCCCAAGGCAATGCGGCCGCTGCCGCTGATGCATCCGCTGGAGCAGTTGCGCAGGGAGGCCGATCCGATCATCCGTGAACTGGCGGCCAAGGTCTCCAAGACAGTGGTGCTGGTGGCCTATCTCGGCACGGAACGGGTCGTGGTCGACATCATGCAGTCCGCCGGCTCGCTCAGTCCCTACTACTCCAACTGGTTGCAGGGGCCGCTGCATGCATCCGGACCAGGCAAGGCGCTGCTGCTCGCAATGGGACCCGCCCGCCGCAAGGCGCTGCTGGGCGCGGCGCCCTATGCCACGTACACATCTTCCACCATCACCTCGGAAGCAGCCTTGCAGGCCGATCTCGAGCTTGCTGCCTCGCGCGGCTATTCGCTGGTGCGCGACGAGTTCTATGACGGGCTGAGCGCGTTGTCGGCCAACTTCCATTCATGGGACCGGCGGGCGGTCGGATGCATTGCGCTGACCGGGCACTCCGCCGATTTCAGCGACGAGGCAGTCGACCAGATGGCCGCCGAACTGCTGGCCTGCGCGCGCCTGATGCCGCTGCAGGTTTCTTCACTGAACCTGCTGGACCAGCTCTCGGAAGCGTATTGAGACGGCGCGATTGGCGATTCCGCCGCCGGGTTTGATTGGTCCAGCGGCAGCGGCCCTTACAGGTCGAGCACCAGCATCCTGGTCCTGGAGCGCGAACAGCAGGGCGTGAACTGGTCATTGCGGCTGCGCTCCTCGTCGGTGAGGAAGATATCGCGATGGTCGGGAGTGCCCTCCAGCACGCCGGTCAGGCAGGTTCCGCAGAAACCCTGCTCGCACGACAGGGGTATCTCGATCCCGTGCTCGCCGAGTGCGGCCACCACCGACTGCCCCGGCGCAACGGCAATCACCTCACCTGAGCTCGCAATCCGCACTTCGAAGCCATCGTCGCCGGACGCATCTTGCGGCGCCGCCGTGAAGTACTCCACATGCAGGCACCGGGCCGGCCAGCCGAGCGTACGGGCAGTGCCGGTCACATATTCGATGAAGCCGGCCGGACCGCACACGTACAAATTCGTGTCGGCATCGGGATGACCCAGCAGCGCCTGCAGGTCGAGCCTTTGTGCTGCGGCGCCGTCGTCCAGGTGAAAGTGGACCTGGTCGGCGAAGCGCGACGCCGCGATCCGGTCGCGAAATGCGGTACGTTCGATCGAACGGGTGCAGTAATGCAAGCTGAAATCCGAGCCCGTTTTCGACAACTGTTCCGTCATCGATAGCAGCGGCGTGACGCCAATGCCGCCAGCGAACAGCAGTGTCTTTCGGGCCGACATCAACGGAAACAGGTTTCGGGGCTCGCTGACTTCAATGATGTCGCCTTCGCCGATGCCGGCGTGGATGGCCACCGAGCCGCCGCGCGACGCCGGGTCGCGCAGCACGCCGATCACATAACGATGTCGCTCGCCAGGGTCGTTGCACAGCGAGTATTGGCGGATCAGGCCGGGACGCACCTGCACATCGATATGCGCGCCGGCGGTGAAGGCTGGCAATGGGGAGCCATCTGCGCTGACCAGTTCGTAGCTGAAAATATCCTCGGCTTCCCGGCTCTTGCGGCTGACTTTGACTGGTATGGAATTCATGATGTGGATTGGTGCGGTGCCGTGACAGGTCAATGGCGGATTGCGGATTTCAGGACAGCGTCATTCCGCCATTGATGATGATGGTCTGGCCGGTGATGAAGCTGGAATCGGCCGACAGCAGCATGGCTGCAGCGCCGACGATGTCCTCCGGTTCCGGACTGCGCTTGACCAGCTGGTTGTCCAGGTATTGCTGCCAGCGCCGTGGCGGGGCAAGTTCGGTCGCTTCCGTTGTCGTCAATCCCGGCGCAATGGCGTTGACCGTTATCTGGAACGGCGCCAGTTCGCGCGCCATGGCACGTGTCATCGCGATGATGGCGCCCTTGCTGGCAACGTAGTGCATGAACAGGTCTGCGCCCCAGATGGCAGTGTCGGATGCAAGGTTGACGATGCGCCCCTCGCCAGCCGCCTTCAACAGTGGCAGCACAGCCTTGGTCACCAGCCAGGTGCCCTTCACGTTGACCTGGAACACGCGATCCCAATTCGCTTCTTCGATCTGGTCGAATGTTTTCCCGGCCAGGCCGGTCGCCAGCGCCGCGTTGTTCACCAGCCCGTCCAGCCGGCCCCAGCGCGCTTGAATCTCATCGCGCAGCGCATCCAGCTCATCGGTCCGGGTAATGTCACAGCGGCGAAAGATGACATCGGTGCCTTGCGCAGCCAATCCCCTCGCCGTTTCTTCGCCGGCATCCGCCAGTACGTCGATCAGGGCCAGCGCAGCGCCCTCCTGTGCGCAGCGCTCGGCGAACGCCCGGCCCAGCCCGCGGGCGGCGCCAGTGACCAGGATCACTTTGCCAGCCAGTCGCTTCATGATTTTTCTCCAAGATGCTGGTCGAGGAAAGCCATGGTCCGCTGCCACGCCGGCTTGGCGCTGGCTTCCTGATAGTTGACGTCGTCGTCCCGGTTGAATGCGTGGCCGGCGTCGTATTCGTGGATTTCGAGAGCGGGATGCGCGTCACGCAGTGCCGCTATTTCGGCGGCCGGGATCGATGGATCCCTGCGGCCGAAATGCATCAGGACCGGAGCCCGTGGATGGACGCCGAGATGACGGCCCAGGCCGACGCCGTAGTAGGCTACTGCGCATGACACGCCGGGCAACGCCGAGCACAGCCACGCCAGCGTTCCGCCAAGGCAAAAGCCGATGACGGCAACATTGTTTTCCGTAGCCAGCTGTTCTACCCACAGCGCCAGTTGCGCCGCCATTGCTTCCTCGCCAAGCTGGTTCTTGACGGCGATGCCGGTCTGCTTTCCGTCCGGCGTGTAGGGCAGGAATTCACCATCGAACTGCCCCGCGAACAGGTCGGGAGCAACTGCAATATAGCCGTCGCCGGCTAGCCGCACACACAGTGATTTGATGTGAGGCGTGAGGCCAAATATTTCATGCACGACGATCACGGCGCCGCGCGCCGGGCCAGCAGGATCGCTACGCCAGGCGGGCAGCGTGTTTGCGTTGACTGTCATGGGTATCAACGAATCTCGAAAACGCCTTCCACTTCGGCCGCGACGCCGAAAGGAAGCGAAGCGACGCCGATCGCCGTGCGCGTGTGCTTGCCCGCCTCGCCAAATACCCTGACCATCAGGTCTGATGCGCCGTTGATCACCTTGGGTTGCTCGGTGAAATCATCGGGTGCATTGACGTAGCCCGTCAGCCTGACGCAACGGACCACGCGATCGAGGTCGCCGCCGCAGGCTTCCTTCAGGCGCGCCAGCATGTTGAGCGCCGCCAGTTCAGCTGCCTTCTGGCCTTCTTCAATCGAAAATTCGCGGCCGACCTTGCCGATGAATTTGCGGACCCCGTTTTCAATCGGCACCGAACCTGCGATGTAGGCCATGTTGCCGCTGACGACAAAGTTCAGGTAATTGCCGGCGGCGGGGCCAGCTGGCGGGATTTCAATGCCAGCCTGTTTGAGGTGCGTGTCGAGTTTTCCGCTCATGATGATTCCTTGACTGTAGGGCTTGAGGTGGATGGTTCAAAAGCCGTGCATCGCTGCGTTGCGCCGATTATCCGCGCAGCCGACCAGGCCTTCGCCATCGCGCATGATAGCCACGATGGAGCCGAAATTGATCGATCCCCATGGCGCTACCTTCACTTCGGGTTCGTCCTTCAGGACCGCCTGCTGCAGTGCGGGACTTGCGGTGTCTTCCAGGATGAAGTCGCCGACCAGGGTCTTGGACCAGCGAGGTGCGCCGATTGCATCCTGCATCGATTGTCCGTGGAACAGCAGCCGCGCCGCGAATTGCGCCATGGTGCCGGTTTGGCCCGGTCCGCCCGGCGTGCCGCATGCCAGCCACGCTTGTCCATTCTTCAGCACCAGGACCGGCGTCAAGGTTTGCGCTGGTCGCTTGCCAGGTGCGACGCAGTTGGGATCGTCCGGGCGGGTGCCGAAGCCGCGCATGCGGTTATTGAAGAGCGCGCCGGTTTCGGGGTCCAGCACGCCGGAGCCAAACGGGACGAACACGCTTTGCAGAAGCGATACGGCATTGCCTTCATTGTCGATGACCACGACATTGCTGGTGTCCATGCCATGCAGGCCTTCCGGCTGTGCCGGCGGGCACGCTCCCGTTGCCAAGCCTGCACGATGCTGGTTCAGCACGGTGCGCGCCTGCTCACCCGCGACGTCGGGATCGGCGATACATCCTTCCAGCATTGCATAGGCCTGGCGCCGGGTGCGGATGCCCTGCAGCACAAATTCAGCTTCTTGCGATAGGGGCGCAATGCCCTCTGCTTCCATCAAGGACATTTGCAGCAGCATGGCCGTCGCCCATGAGCTTGGCGGCATGGTGCAAATGCGGTGCTCGCCGAAATGCGCGTCCATCACATCCTGCCACAGCGGTTCAAAGGCAGCGAGGTCAGCGGCGCAAAGCAGGCCGCCGCCAGCCTGCACGGTGTGCGCCATCGATTCAGCCACCGGGCCGCGATAGAAACCGGCAGCGCCGTCCGCGGCGATTGCGCGCAGAGTCCTGCCGGCAGCGGCCTGGCGGATCATCTCTCCCTCGCGCAAAGGCCGATCCTGCGGGAAAAACAATGCCTTGCAGTGCGGGTTCGCAAAAATCGATGCCGTGCGCTGTGCCGCGTTTTCGATCAGGTCGTCGTAAGCCGGAAAGCCCTGCTCGGCATATTGGATCGCGCCGGACAGCAGCTTGCCGAAGGGGCGTGTGCCGAAGCCTTCCAGCAGGGCGGCCCAGCCGCCGACCATTCCGGGTACCGATACGGAGCGCGGGCCGGTCAGGGGCATGCCGTCGGGATAGCGGTCGACGGTGGCTGCTGCCGGCGAGCGGCCGCTTGCATTGAGCGCCATCGTGCGGCCGGTCTTTGCGTGGTGCACCACGGCCAGCAGGTCGCCACCGAGCCCGCACTCATGAGGCGAGACGACGGCCAGTACTGCGGCCGCGGCGACAGCGGCGTCAAAGGCATTGCCGCCTGCGCGCAGCACTGCCAGTCCTTCGGCGCTGGCCAGCGGATTGCCGGCGCCAACCATGCCGCGTGCGGCCCGGACAGGACGGATCTTCATTCCTTGTGGCCCACGCCCAGCAAGCGGTGCCGTGTTTCCTGGGTGAGTTCGTTCGGATCATTGGTTTCGAACATGATCGATCCCTTGTTCATGATGTAGATGCGGCTAGCCATGCGAATTGCCTGGTCCAGGCTGTGCTCCACCAGCAAGATGGCAGTGCCATCCCTGGCAATTTGCTCGATGTGACGGTACATTTCCTCGATGATGAGCGGCGCCAGTCCTTCCGACGGCTCATCCATCAGGATCAGCGAGGGATTGGCCATCAATGCGCGGCCAATCGCCACCATCTGCTGCTCGCCCCCGGAGAGGTTGCTGCCGAGGTTGCCCATGCGTTCCTTCAGGCGGGGAAACATGGCGTAGACCCGTTCCAGGTCCCACCCGCCTGGTAGTGGACGCTTGCCAACTTCAAGGTTTTCCCGGACGGTGAGCATCGGGAATACCCGCCGGCCCTGCGGCACCAGCGCAATGCCTGCACGTGCCCGGCGCTCCACCGGCATGCGAGTGATGTCGACGCCTTTGAAAGTGATGTTGCCGCTGCTGGGCGGGGCAAAGCCGACGATAGACGAGACCGTGGTGGTCTTGCCGGCGCCGTTGCGCCCGAGCAGGCAGACCACCTCGCCTTCGTTGACCTGCATGTTCACGCCCTGCAGGATGTGGCTGCTGCCGTAGTGCGTGTTGACTGATTCGAGTTGCAGCATCGTCAAGGTGTCCTTTGCCCGCCGATATACGCTCGTTGCACGACTTCGCTGTTGCGGACGTCGTCCCAGCTGCCTTCCGCGATCACGATGCCGTTTTGCAGCACAGTGGTGCGGTCTGCCAGCGCTGCTACCACATCCATGTCGTGCTCGACGATCAGCAGGGACATCGATCGTGGAAGATTTTGCATTACCGCCACCATTTCTGCGGTTTCCGCCGGCGACATGCCAGCGGTAGGTTCATCGACCATCAGCACGCGCGGCTCGCTCGCAATCGCCATCGCGATTTCAAGCTTGCGCTGGTCGCCGTAGGAGAGTTCGCCGGCGCGGCGCATGGCCAGGCTGGACATCGACATGTTTTCCAGCACCTGTTCCGCGCGCTCAACGATCGCGGTGTGCGCTTTAGCGTGGCGCATCAGGTCATGCTTCGCCTTGCCGTGCGCCTGCACCGCAAGCCGGATGTTCTCCAGCACGCTCAGTGCCTGGCACAGGTTGTTGCGCTGGAAAGTGCGGGCCAGTCCGTTGAGCGCACGCTGGTGAGCCGGTTGCCTGGTGATGTCCTGGCCGTCAAAGGTGATGGTCCCGGAACTCGGCTCGCGCTGGCCGCCGAGGATGTCGAACAAAGTTGACTTGCCGGCTCCGTTGGGACCTATCAGAGCCCGGCGCTCGCCTGCCGCAAGCGAAAAATTCACGTCCTCCAGGGCGTTGAAGCCGCTGTAGCGCCGGGTGATGCCGGTCGCGATGAGAGCGCTCATTTCTCCCCCCGCGACTGCCCGAGCTTGCTGATGAAACCCCATATGCCGCCGCGTGCATACAACACCACGATGATGAAGGACACCGCCATGATTGACGGCCAGCGCTGCGTGTAGCTGGAGACCACGTTTTGCAGCAGGATGATAAGCAGCGAGCCAATCACCGGCCCGATCAGTGAGCCGGAGCCGCCGAGCACCACCATCACCAGCAGGATTGCCGACGCTTGCCAGTGCAACTGTTCCGGCGAGACCAGGCGGAACTGGTGGGCGAACAGCCCGCCGGCAACGCCGGCGAACAGTCCCGCGATGGCAAATGCCGCGATCATGTAGGCGCGCGTGTCGTAGCCCAGGGCTTCCATGCGGCTGCGGTTTTCCCGGATCCCGATCAATACCGAGCCGAAAGGCGAATTGGTAATGCGCTTGAGTGCCAGGTAGGAGAGCACGAAGACCACCAGTGTCAGGACGTAGAACACGGTGTTGTCGTCGGCGCTGAAATAACGGTCCAGCGGACCGAAACTGGGGCGAGGCACCCCGGGCAGGCCATCATCGCCGCCGGTCAGCCATTTCCACTTGAACGCCACGGCAAAGATCATTTGCGACAAAGCGAGGGTCAGGAAGATGAAGTAGATCCCGGCCGATCGCAGCACCAGGTAGGCGGTGCCGCAGGCAGCAACGGCACCGACCAGCGCGGCGGCGGCAAGTGTGAATGGCAGAAGGGCCGGATAGTGCACCCCCAGCAAGCCCGCCGCGTACGCGCCCATCCCGAAGAACATGGCGTGGCCGAACGAGGCCAGTCCGGTGTAACCCAGAAGCAAGTCGAGGCTCATCGCAGCGATGGCGAACACCATCACTTCGGTCAGTACCGTGACGCCATATCCGCTCTTCAACATCACGGGCAGGATCAGCAATAACAAAACCAGCATTTCCAGCCTGGTGCGGCGCTTCTCGGCATCGGCGCCGAGCGGGCCGGACACCGGTGGCGCGACGGCTATGGAAATGGGAGACATCGTCGATTTCATGTCAATGCCCTGTGATGTGTGAACGTTGGAGCCCGAACAGGCCCGATGGCCGCACCAGCAGCACAACCACCATGACGATGTAGATCGAGACCAACGAAAAGTCCGGGAAATAGACCTTGCCCAGGCTGTCCAGGATGCCCACCAGCAGGCAACTGGCGAGCGTGCCGCGCAGGGAGCCAAGGCCGCCGACCACGACCACGACGGTGGCCAGCATCAGCACCTCGAAGTCGACGTCGCGATAGAGGCCGATGATGGGTGCGCCGACGACGCCGCCGAGACCGGCAAGTGCCGCGCCGAAGCAGAATGTGAGCGTGAACACCAGGCTGACATTCACGCCCATGGCGCGCAGCATGTCCGGGTCGGAAACGCCGGCGCGGATAATCGCACCGATGCGGGTACGGGCTTCTACCCACAGCAGCGTCGTCGCCAGCAGAATGCCGGCGCTCAGCACGCCGAGGCGATACACCGGGTAGCTGATATTCGCAATCTTGATCGAGCTGTCCAGGCCGGCCGGCGGCGGCAGCAGGTAAGGGTCGCCGCCCCAGATCCAGTTCGCAAGGTCCCAGATCAGGTAGGCAAAGCCCAGTGTCAGCAATACCTGGTCGAGGTGGTCGCGCCGATAAAGCTTGCGCAGGAAGCCCAGTTCCATCAGGGCACCCAGGCCGGCGACCAGGACGGGCGCGATGACCAGGGCCAGCCAGAAGTTCTTGGTGGCGGCCAGCACAGTCAACGCGATATAGACGCCGATCATGTAGAAGCCGCCGTGCGCAAGGTTGGCGAGGTTGAGCAGCCCGAAGGTGATCGACAAGCCTGCTGCTGCGAAGAACAGCAGCAGGCTGAACGACAGTCCATTCAGGAGCTGTATGAAAACATAATCCATATCAGTCGGCTGCCGTTTCGACGATCAGAGAAATTGCCATCATGCCTGGTTTGCCATCGGGTCGGTCGCCTTGGGCAAGGTGGCGATCACGTTCATCTTCGGCAGATCGCGTCCGCCGGCGACGGTTTCGCGGATGTACAGGTCTTGCACCACGTCGCCGGTTGTCTCGTCGATGGCCATGCGTCCGCGCGGGCTTGCGAAAACCAGGCCGCGGAAGGCCGCCGCAAATTTTTCCTTGTCCTCGACATCGCCCTTGACCCGCTCGGCTGCAGCGGCTACGGCACGCAGCGCATCCCAGCCGAACAACTGGAGGTAGGAGGGCGGCTTGTTGAACTGCGAGGTGTAGCCCTGGACGAATGCCTTGTTTTCCGGATTCGGCAGGTCGAGGTTCCACGCATGCATGGACAGCGCGCCGATCGATGCATTGCCGGTCTCCGGAAGAGTGTCGTAGTCGGTGGCGAATCCCGAAAGCAGCAGCTTGGCGCTGCGGTTCAGGCCGACCTGGTCGGCGGCCTTGAGGAAGCGAACAGCCGCGCTGGCAGCCCAGAAGCCGAAGACCGATTCCGGCTTGGTCTCAGCGACCTTGAGCACGAAAGGCAGGAAATCGGGCGAGGCCAGCGGCGCGTACGACTCACCGGTGATGGTGCCACCCCCTTCGGTGAAGCCGGCGCGGAATGCTGCGGCATATTCCTTGCCTGCGGCAAAGTCCGGGCAAAAAATGTAGGCGCGCTTGAGCTTGTTCTGCGCGAGCCACTTGGCAAACGGATAGGCCTGTGCCCAGATGTTGTAGCTGGTGCGCACCGTATATTTGTTTCGCTTGCCTGGACGCGTTATCTCGGAGCCACCGCCCACTGTGATGACATAGGGCGTGCGCTCCTTGATGATCAGCGGCGCCGTAGCGTAAATGACCGGTGTGGCGACGCCGCCCAGCAGCGCATGGACGCGATCGTTCTCCAGCAGCTTGCGCGCCTTCGCCACGCCGACATTCACCTGTACCGTTTCGTCCTCGATGATCAATTCGATGGGGCGGCCGGCAGCTTTGCTCTTCACCGAATCCAGGTACATTTTCATGCCCACGATCGCGTTCTGGCCAACTTGGGCAAAGACGCCGGAGGTCGGCAGGTTGACCCCCAGCTTGATGGGCGCAGATGAGCGGGATTGCGCCTGGATCAGCGCCGGTGCTGCCAGCGCAACGCCGGCGGCAGCTGATGTCGCCAAGAATTTCCTGCGGGAGAACTGATTCTTTTCCATGGATGGCCTCTGTCGGTGCGTGGATCAAGAAACTGCCGGTGTTGCCTAAAATTCCGCGTTGGCTTGCAACAGGGTCAATGTCCTGCGCAGCTCATCGATCTGCTTCTTGCTCATCCCCCGGGAGAGGAGCTTGTTCCTTTCCGCCATGATCGGCAGTATCTTTTGCTCGAGTTCGCGTCCCTTCCGGGTCAGGCTGACGGTGACCCGCCTGCCGTCTTCAGGATCGCTGTTCAACACCACCAGCTTCGCGGTCTGCAACTTTCGCAGGGCGGCATTGGCAGTTGGCGCCGAGCAGTTGACGCGGCGCGCCAGGTCGCCTTGGCTGATGCCGTTCTCCTGCCACAGCACGCGCAGATAGAAGAACGTTCCGGACGTGATGCCATGGCGGGCAATCTGCTGGTCCAGCACCCGCATCAACTTGCGGTTGGTGATGGAAACCAGGAATCCAATGCTGTCCTCCAGCGGGTATGCGCTGCTGTCGATCTTCGCCACTTCGGGTCTTGGCTTCGATTCGGGCTTTGCCTTTGGCTTCGCTTCGGGCTTCTTTATGGATTTCGTCGTAGTCATTCGTGATTACCATGGTGAGGCGGGGCAGCCGCATGTTCGGCACGCCGTGCAGACCATTGCCGGCTCTTGCATGCAGGCTGGACAGGAATCATTCGTACAGCGCCACCGCGCAGCCGGTGTCCCAGGCATGGATATCCTCGTACGCCAGCGTGCGTGGCTTGCGGTCATGCGCCACGCCGAGGGCGGTAACCCACTGCCTGATTTCCCAGGCGCCAAAACCGGCGGCATCGATCCGCTCATTGGTCAGTGCCAGAACTTCTGGAATCGCGTTCTGGTCGAGTAGCGACAGGAAGTGACGGTCGAATGCGGGATCAAGCTGGTCTGCCTCTGCCGCGCCGGGGGCATGCGACAGTCCGCCGGTGCCGACCACGGCGACCCGCAGCGTGCTGGCATCGATTGCTTCGCGAACGGCTCTGCCCAGCGCATAGCAACGCTTCAGGGACATCAGCGGCGGCACCTGGCAATTCTGCATGATCCAGACAATAGGAATGTCGAGGTCCGGTGTCAGGAGTTTGAGCGCGACCATGACGCCATGATCGAGCTCAACGCTCTCCGAGAACGCCGGTTCGATGTCGTTTGCGAATGCGCGGGCCAGGATCGAACGCGCCAGTGCCGGGGCGCCCGGAATCCTGGTTTTCGGCATGCCCAGCCAGTCCTCGATCGGGCCGACATAGGACTCGGCTGTCGTGACACAGGCGGCCGGCATGTTGTCGATGAAGAAGTTGGCGAAATGGTCGGGTGCAATCACCACCAGCACATCGGGACGCGCTTGCGCTAGCTGTTCCCGGGCCTGTTCGACCGCAGCAAAGAATCTCTGGCGCTGCCCTTCTTCGGCGGCGCTGGTGAATGCCGCGATACCTGGCGCGTGGCTCATTGCCCCGGCAAAAACCAGACTACCCATTTTGATACTCCATGCGTTGTGCTGCGTTGGCAGGGAAAACGGCGATCATCTCTGAATCTCTCAACTCTTCAGCCGTTGCAGGCCTGCCAGCGGCGCCAGCAGCTCCTGGTAGCGCGGCCGTGCAATGCCCATCAGGCGTGCATAGGGCGCCAGCAGCAGCGGGTGCACGCCCATTCGATACAGCCCGGCGAGGTCGCCATTGGCAACGGCATCGCGCTCTTGTTCCGACAGGTCCAGCGTCGCCAGTGCGGCGGCGCCAAGCTCCTTGAACGTGGCGGAAAATGGCTTGTCTTTCTTGAGCCGGAACAGGGTTTGCTGCACTGTGTACAGGCTCATGGACGATCCTCCTTCGCTTGAGCAGCCTCGCGGAACAGCTTGCGCATGGTTGCGATGCCCGCATCGCTTTGCACCAGGCTTTCATGGTCGAGACAGGTAGTGCCGTCCTGCGAACTCAGGATGGCGACGTCCTGGTCGATCACCTGCCACATTTTCTTTTCAAGGCGGATGTGCCATAGCGCCTTCCACAACCACCATTTCCAGCCGGTGATCTTGCGTTTGCGGACCATGTACACCTGGCACGAATCGGCGTCGATCGGGCACACTAGCACCAGGATGCGCATTGGTCCACCAGGTCCGGCCGACCAGGGGTAGGGAATGTCAAGCCGGAACCAGTTGGGAAAGTGGTATTCGGTGAAGTCGAAATTGACCAGCGCCTGTCCCTTGCGGCCGACGAAATAGCTGTCGTCCGGGTTCTTGCGCACCTCGATCGTGTCGGTATGGCCCTTGTTCGAACTCAGCGTGTAAGTCCCCATGTGGAGGAACGGCCCATGGATCGGATCGATCAGGTTGTCCATCGCCCGTATCCACGGCACGCCCTGCCAGTGGTGGCGGACGATGAATCCGTTCCATTCGGGGCTTTCCAGTTCATAGGGATTCTGGCAGGGCACGGCGGGAGGGCTGTCGTCGCTGGAGAAATAGGCGAAGATCAGGCCGCCATGCTCTTCGACCGGATAGGAGCGCACGCGCACCCGTTTCGAGGTCGCGCATTCGCCGCCTTCGGATGGGATCGAATTGCACTGGCCCTCGCTGTCGAACTTCCATCCGTGATACCAGCAGCGCAGTCCACCGTCCTGTTGCACGCCCAGCGAGAGCTTGGCGCCGCGGTGCGGGCAGCGGTCTTCGAATACGCGCACCTGGCCTTCAGCGTCGCGCCACACCACCAGGTCGGCGCCGAGGCGCTTGATTCCGACCGGCTTGTCCAGCGGCAGTTCGTCGCTGGGCAGGATCGCATACCAGTGGTTGCGCAGGCCGAGCGCAAACTTTTCTTCCACGTCCTTCCACGGGTTGCGACGAGCTGCCGGCGCCTTGCCGCCCTGCTGGCCGGGTCGCTCCACAAACTTGATTTCGGATGTCGACACGTTCATGTCCATGCCTGTCAAAGTTAGTTAGTGTCCTAACAGTATCAGAGTTTTTGTTTTGCTGAAAAGCGTTTTTTTCATGATCACTGATCGCAAGAAAAGTGCCCGCTGCCGCTATCAATTTCGAGGCCGCCCATGCACCTTATCGGACATTTCCTGGCTTTGATCGGTCCCACTTCTCGCCTTGGGCACCGGGTTGGTGATGCGGCGCACCATCGCGGTGACGCCCGGCGGAGCGCCATTTTTTTCACGCACGATTTGATCAAACGATGCTAATGTTATTAGCAATGCTTAGTTGGCTAACGGTTTTGAATTTGCTGCGCATCCGGTGATGTGGCCGCAAGAAATGGAACAGGGGAGGCGGGGCATGAACAAGAATGGCAGCGGCCACGGCGGGCCGGATCCTGACGCGGCGCTCACGCCGGTGACGCTGGCGCTCGGGCTGCGCTCCACCGCGCAGAGCCTGGGCGTGATCGGGCGCGCGTTGGGCACATTTGCGGCGCAGGGCCTGGACCTGCAGATCGTCCGGGAAGAGACTGCCGGGCCCGATGGCGTGGCCGGGTTGATCGGTGGCGAATTCCAGTTTGCGGAATTCGGATCGGTGCCAGTGGTTCAGGCCGCGCTGGACGGCCACGACCCGCTGATCGTGATGGCGGCCGAGAAGCTTGCCGCATTGCACCTGCTCGGTCGGAATGGCATCACCGATCCGGCCCGGATTTCCACCGTGGGGGTGCTATCTGCCGCCGGCCAGACCGGTTTTTCAGCCAGCCAGATTCTGGCGCGCTGGGGCAAGCATGATGCGACGCTGGTGGCGCTTGGCACCTACCCGGCGATCTATCGTGCGCTGGCCGACGGCCGTATCGACGCAGGCGTACTGACTGCCGATTACAAGCTGGCAGGCGAGGTGGCTTTTGGCTTTTGCGAATTGGCCGACCTTGGGCAAGCGCTGGGCTACCAGGGGCCGGTGCTGGCTACCACCCGCCGGTTGGCTGCGGCGCAGCCTGGACTGGTGAAGAAAGTGGTGACCGCCTATGTACGCGCCATCCGCTTGTTCAAGAGCGAATCGGAACAAGTCATTCCGGTGTTGCAGCGCCATCTGGGTTTTGTGGATGCTACGCAGGCGGCCGCGATCCAGCGCTTCTATGCGAGGCGATTTCAGGATCGGCCGGCAGCTTCGCGTGAAGGCATACAGCGGGTGATTGATTCGTTCCGCGCCAGGTATCCCGGGGCGGCGGATATGTCGCCCGCTGCAGTCTATGAAGAGATGTATCTGGAATCCGCTTTGCAGGAAGGAGCATAGGAATGGATCTCGGCTTGAAGGGCAAGATTGCCCTGGTGACGGCGTCGAGCAATGGCATCGGCAAGCAGTGTGCACTCGCATTGGCCGCCGAAGGTGCCAGGATCGTGATGTGCGCGCGCAATGCGGAGCGGCTGGAGGCGGCGGCGCAGGAAGTGACGCAGTTGGCAGGGGAGGGCAATGTGCTTGCGGTGCAGGCGGACTTGAGCAGCGCCGCCGACATCGACCGGCTTTGCAATGCTGCCAATGAGCGCTTCGGGCAAGTGGACATCCTGGTGTTCATCGGCGGTTCTCCCAAGCGTGGCGGCTTTGCCGAGGTCTCCGACGCCGATCTGCTGGAAGCCTTCGATGTCACGGTGCTTGCCGGATTCCGGCTCACGCGCAAGCTGGTGCCTGGCATGCGGCAGCGAAAATGGGGAAGGGTAGTCACCGTGCAGGCCCGCTCGGTGCGCGAACCGATCCCGGACCTGGTGACTTCGGTCGCCACCCGGCCGGGTGTGGCCGGCTTGTTCAAGTACCTGGCCAACGAGGCCGGACAGGATGGCGTGCTGGTCAACGTGATCGTGCCAGGGCCCATCAACACCGACCGTTTCAAGAAGGGTGCGGAAGAAGCCAAGGGCGGCGCTGATGATTACGTCAGGATGAAGGTGGGCGGCATCCCCGTGGGTCGCCTGGGCGAGGCGCATGAAATCGCCAGCGCCGTATGCTTTCTTGTCTCCGAGCAGGCGTCCTATATCAACGGCGTCGCATTGCAGGTCGACGGCGGGGTGATCAAGGCGATCTGACTGGGGTGGCGGAGCCGATGCGGGCGTAGCGCCGCAGCCGGGGAGTCGACATGCATGCACACGGGTTGCGTCTACCCCAAGCGCACCTCCACCCGATGCTCCTTGCGGTCGTCAACCAGAGGGATCAAGGCTTGCGTTCGCCCGGTTTTCCCCGCCGCTGGCAGCTTGAGTCCGGCACCGTCCAGCGTGACGCGAGTCACCTGCTGCGGATGTTCTCCGGCGCCGACGACCTGGCTGACGGCGATGTGATACACGGTATCCCGATAGCGGTAGTGGATCAGGTACGACGGCCAGTCGGCCGGGATGCATGGCGCAATGCGCAGTTGATCCACTTCCAGTTGCAGGCCCAACAGGGTTTCGACAGTCAGCCGGTACATCCAGCCGGCGGCGCCGGTGTACCAGGTCCAGCCGCCGCGGCCAGTGTGCGGCGCGGAACCGTAGATGTCGGCGCACATGACGTATGGTTCGACCTTGTACAGCTCGATCGCCGCTGGCGTGTTGCCGTGGCGGATCGGGTTGATCATGGCGAATAGTTCCCACGCGCGTGCCGTGTCGCCCATCATGGCAAACGCCATCGTGGTCCAGATCGCGGCATGGGTATATTGACCACCGTTTTCGCGCACGCCAGGCACGTAGCCCTTGATATAGCCGGGTTCCAGGTCCGAGTGATCGAAGGGCGGATCGAGCAGCTGGATCAACCGGGAATCGCGCCGGACCAGGCGCTTGTCCACTGCTTCCATTGCCTGCCGCGCCCGCATCGGATTGCCCCCGTTTGAGATCACCGCCCAACTCTGGCTGATCGAATCGATCTGGCACTCTTCATTGACGGAGGAGCCGAGCGGAGTGCCGTCGTCGAACCAGGCGCGGCGGTACCAGCCGCCGTCCCAGGCGCTGGCCTCGATATGGCTGCGCAGCAGTTCGGCCTGGGTGCTGCATGCTTCGGCAAACTGGTGGTCGCCGTGGCTGCGCGCCAGGCCTGAAAACAGCTGCAGGTTATCGAACAGGAACCAGGCCAGCCATACGCTCTCGCCCTTGCCGTCGCGGCCGACCAGATTCATGCCGTCGTTCCAGTCGCCGCATCCCATCAGCGGCATTTGATGCGCGCCAAAACGCAGTCCGTTCTTTATCGCACGCACGCAGTGCTCGTACAGGGTGGCAGCTTCAGGCGAGCGTTGCGGCTGGTCGTAGTAAGCCTCTTCCTCCGGATTCAGCTCGCGTCCTTCCAGGAAATGGATGGACTCGTCCAGCACGCCGGTGTCGCCGGTCGTCATTACATAGCGGCATGCTGCATACGGCAGCCATAGATAGTCGTCCGAAAAATGGGTTCGCACGCCTTGCCCGTTGGGCGGATGCCACCAGTGCTGGACGTCGCCCTTGAGGAACTGGCGCCCGGCGCAACGGATCAACTGTTCGCGCGCGAGCCAGGGCGCGGCATGGATCAAGGCCATGGTGTCCTGCAGCTGATCGCGGAAGCCGTAGGCGCCGCCGGACTGGTAATAGCCGCTGCGGCCCCACAGCCGGCAGGACAGGGTCTGGTAGACCAGCCAGCCGTTGGCCAGCAGGTCCAGTGCCGGGTCCGGGGTCTTCACCTGCACTGCGCCCAGGGTGCGGTTCCAGTGTTCCCACACGGATTCCAGTGCCTGCCGGGCCCCCGCGCGCCCGCCGAAGCGTTCGATGAAATGCCTCGCCTCGCCAGCGTCACGGGCCGCGCCGAATACGAACACGATCTCGCTCGTTTGCCCCGGAGCCAGTTCTATCCGCGCCTGCACCGCGGCGCACGGATCAAGGCCCGCGCCAGTCCGGCCCGACAGGCGCTTGCGGCGCATCGCCGCCGGGCTGGCGAGCGATCCGTTGCGGCCGATGAACTCGGTACGGCTTCCGCTCACAGCCGGGTCGCGCTCGCTGACGTGGGCAAATACCACCCGATTGGCGCATTCGCGGCCGTAGGCATTGCGGGCAAACAGCGCGCCGGTGTAGGTGTCCGCTTCGGTAACGATGTGCATCATGTTGGCGTGCCGCCACTCGCCGAGAACCAGTTCCCAGTATCCGGTCAAGGACAGGCTACGATCTCTGCTGGACTGGTTGCGCAGCTTGATCACCACGAACTTCACCGGGGCGTCCATGGCGACGTAGGCAGTCATCTCCGAGTTGATGCCGGCTTCGTAGTGCTCGAAGACGCTGTAGCCGAAGCCGTGCCGGCAAACATAGCCGGAGCGGCCGCGGGCAGGCAGCGGCGTCGGCGACCAGAACGCACCGGTTTCGTCATCGCGGATGTAGTGCGCCTCGCCGCTGCTGTCGCTGAGCGGATCGTTGTTCCAGGATGTCAGCCGGAATTCGTGTGCGTTCTCTGCCCAGGTATAGGCGCTGCCGCTTTCGCTGACGACGGTGCCGATGTGCGGGCTGGCGATGACGTTGGCCCACGGCGCCGGCGTGTTCTGGCCCGGTTCCAGCGTGACCACGTATTCGTGTCCGTCGGAGGTGAAGCCGCCCATGCCGTTGCCGAAGACCAGATCGCGTGGGGCCAATGGATACACCGGCTCGGCGGCGGCTTTCTGCACCGGCTCCAGGCGGTCCGACACGCGCTCCGCCGACACCCGGCGCTCGACCTGCTCGATCAGGGTGTCGGCGGTATCGCTGAAGACGATGCGGGCGACCGTCTGCAGCAACACCCGCTCGTCCTCCGAGAGTTCTTCGGCGCGTCGCACGAACAGTCCGCCCGGCTTGTCGAGCATGTGCGCTTCGGGGCCGATGTTGATCAGCCGCATGATCTCGTCCTGCAGCACGGCGCGGTAACCCGAAAAGTCCTCGTTCAGGATCACCAGGTCGGCGCTCAGACCTTTGATTCGCCAATAGGCATGCGCTTGCAACACCTGCTTGACCAGATCGATGCGGTTGATGTCGCCGATTTGCAGCAGCACCATCGGCATGTCGCCCGAGATGCCGAAGCGCCACAGTCCGGACTGTCCAAGCTGGTTGCGGGCAATGATCCGGGGCGCTGCGCGGCGCAGGGGACTGGCGTAAATGACCGAGGTGGCCAGGCGGCCGAAGACCTGGGCATCGGCTTCGCTGGCATTCAGGTGGCGCAGCACCTCCTGGCTCTGGAACCAGGCCATTTCGAAGGCGCGCTCGACGAAGTGCCGGTCGCAATATTTGCCGAGCAAGGCCAATGCGCCCTCACGCGTGTCGGCGACCCCGGAAATGATCTGGATGGTTGCCGATTCGTCCGGGGCCAGGTGCAGGGTGCGGCGGATAGCGACCACCGGATCGAGTACTGGCCCGGCGGTGTTCGACAAGGCTGGCCCGCCTTTGCTGCTATCCAATGCCACCGGGTTGGCCGCCGTCCGGCCGCGTCCGATGAATCTGGCGCGGTCGGTCTCGTAGGACGCGAGCTCGGCCTCCACGCCCGGTGCGGCCAGCAGGTGAAACATCCATGGCACCCGCTCTTCCGCAGTACGCGGACGGCGGGTGCAGAGAATGGCTTGCTGTTCGGGCAAAATCTCCGTCTGCACGAACAGATTGCTGAACGCGCGGTGCGCCAGGTCGGCGTTCAGCGGCGCCAGCACCACTTCAGCGTAGCTGGTCACTTCGATATGACGATGCCGGGGCGACTGGTTGGTGAGCGTGACGCGCCGGATCTCGACATCGTCTTCAGGGGAAACGCTGATCTCGGTATGCACTTCCACCGCGTAGTCGCGACGCCGGTATTCGGCGCGGCCCTGCACGAAGATTGCCGCGTAATGGTCGGCCGGGCGCAGCGTCGGCTGATGCGCGGCCGACCAGTAACGTCCGGTGTCGCTGTCGCGCAGGTAGATGAAAGTGCCCCAGCCATCGGCCGTGGCATCTTCCCGCCAACGGGTCACCGCAAGATCGCGCCAGCGGCTGTAGCTGCCGCCGGCATGGGTCGCCATCACATGATAGCGGCCGTTGGACAACAGGTGGACTTCGGGGATTTGCGTGTTCGGGTCGGAAAACACGCGCATGATCGTGCCTGCTTCCGCACTGGGCGGGCGCGCGGCGGCGCTCACCTCGGCTGCGTGCGGGTGCAGGGTGGCGCCTTTCTTCGGCACCCGCTCCTGCAGCAGCAGTTCGGTCGCTCGCGAGAGCGGGTCGGACATGAAGCGGCGCTGCATCGGCTGATTGAGCAATACATGCGCGAAGGCCAGCAGGCTCATGCCCTGGTGATGCGCCATGAACGAACGCACGATGGCGTGCTGCTTGCCCCGTGGCACGCGGGACGGCGTGTAATCGATGGCTTCGTAGAAGCCGTAGGCGCCCAGGAAGCCATGCTCGGCCAGTGCCTGCAAGTTGCGGCACGCTTCGCGCGGCAGCACGGTCAGGGCCAATGCGCTGGCATAGGGCGCGATGACGAGGTCATCTCCCAGTCCACGCTTGAAGCCCAGGCCGGGAACGCCGAATGCACGGTATTGGTACACCTGGTGCATGTCGGTAGCGTTATAGCAGGACTCCGAAATTCCCCATGGCACCGCGCGTTGCCGGCCGTATTCGATCTGGCGCGATACCGCCGCCTTGCAGGTCTGCTCGAGCAAGGTGTTGGGAAAGCTCGGCATGATCAACTGCGGCATCAGGTACTCGAACATCGAGCCGCTCCATGAGATCAGGCTGACGTCGCCGCCATGGCTGGTCAGCAGCCGGCCCAGCGAGAACCAGTGCTTCTGCGGCACCTGTCCCTGCGCGATCAGCAGGAAGCTGGCCAGGCGCGCTTCGGATGCCAGCAGGTCGTAGCAGGAGGGATCGCGGCGCCGCTCGCCGACGTCGTAGCCAATGGCCAGCAGGCCGCACGAAGCGTCATAGAGAAAGTCGAAATCCATTGCCGCCAGTTCGCGGCAGTCCCGGATCAGTTCATCGATCATGCCAAGCTGCTTGAGTCCGTCTGCCGCCCGCGCGCCAGCCAGTTCGTTCCAGGTCGGCATGGCGCTGCCATGCCGTGGGTCAAGTGTCAGCGTCAGCGATGCAAGCTCGTCGCGCAGGACGCGCAACTGATGGTCGAAGGCGCGCGCCCAGTAAAACAGATCGCCTTCGATATCGATATCCGTTGGCAGCAATGTGACCAGGTCGCCGCCAGCACGGTGGATGTGGCCCAGCGCGTTGACGCCGGCAGCCAGCGTCTGCGGCGCTCCGTCTACGGTGAGTGCGCGCAGGGTGTCCTGCAACATGCGGATCTTTTTCGACAGTTCGGGGGGAGGGGACGCGGGCAGCATCTCGGCCAGCACCTGCAACGTGTCCTGCAGCCCGTGCAGCGCGTTGGGTGACAGCACCGGCTGGTTTTTCAGCTCGGCCAGTCCTGCCTGCAGCGTGAGCAGGCTGCCGGCCAGGTTGCCGCTGTCTACCGAGGACACATATTGCGGATGCAGAGGTTGCAGCGTGCGGGTGTCGTACCAGTTGTAGAGATGTCCACGATAGCGTTCCAGTTTCTTCATCGAGGCCATCGTGTCGCTCATGCGCTGCAGGGATTCGCCTAGCGTCAGATATCCGAAATCGTATGCCGCCAGGTCTGCCAGCAAGGACATGCCCATGTTGGTGGGCGAAGTGCGCGAGGCGATCGCCGGCGCCGGATTCTGCTGGAAGTTGTCGGGCGGCAGCCAGTTGTCCAGCGGGGCGACGAAGTCGGCGAAATAGCGCCAAGTGCGGCGCGCCGCGCTGCGCAAGAAGGTTTGTTGATCAGCGCTCAGGTCCGGCGCCGGCGACGCCAGCGGTTGGCTGATCCACCAGCCAACGACCGGTGACAGCAGCCACAGCAACAGGATGGGCGCAACCCAGATCCAGCCTGGCATCCGCTCCTGTTCGATCGCCAGCATTACGCCCAGCGCCACCGCCGGGCCGATCCACATTTCCCTGGAAAAATCGGCCAGCGTGCGGCGCGCGTTGCGCACTGCGTAAGAGGGCAAGTGCCAGATCAGCAAGCCTTGCCGCGTGAATGGCATGCGCATGCCTGAACGCAGGATCGCATCCAGGCAGATCAAGCTGTCGTAGGGCAGGAACACCAGGACCAGCAAGGTGCGCGCCAGCGGGCGGGTTGCGGATCTTGCCGTCAGGCTCAGGTGCACCAGCCAATCGCGTTCGTCGGGCTTGCGGATCAGTTCGACCACGGTCGCCAGCAGCGCCGGCAGGAATACTACGGCGGCGACCAGCAAGCTCCAGAACCAGGCCGGTCCCGGCCCCAGCAGCCATCCGGCTAGCAGCAAGGCCAGCAGCGCTGGCGACACCAGGCTGCGCCGCAGATTGTCGAACAGCTTCCATACCGACAAGGCAGACAGCGGGTTTCTGGAGCGCTCTCCATTGCCCCCGTCTTCCCCGGGCGGACCCGGCACCCGGGGGCGCAGCCAGCCGGCCAGTTGCCAGTCGCCGCGGATCCAGCGGTGGCGCCGGCTGGCCTCCATTGCGTAACTGGCGGGATGATCTTCGATCAGGTCGATATCGGCCACCAGTGCCGATCGCGCGTAACCGCTTTCCAGCAGGTCGTGACTCAGGATCAGGTTTTCCGGGAAGCGCTCGTCGACCGCCTGGCGAAAGGCATCGACATCGTAGATTCCCTTGCCGACGAACGAACCTTCGGCAAAAACATCCTGATAGACATCGGATACCTCGCGCGTGTAGGGATCGATGCCCGATTCGCCCGCGAACAGCTTGGTAAATCGTGACTGCCCGGCGCTGGACATGCTGATCGAGGCGCGCGGTTGCAGGATCGCGTAGCCATCTACAATGCGTCCCTTCCTGGCATCGTAGACCGGCCGGTTGAGTGAATGCGCAAGGTTCCCGATCAGGGCGCGTGCCGCATCGCGCGGCAGTTGGGTGTCGGTATCGAGCGTGATCACATACCGGATCGATGCGAAAACCGACTGGTCGCCGACAATCTCGGAAAAAGCGGATTGCGCCTGTCCTCGGAGCCGGGCATTGAACTGCTCCAGTTTGCCGCGCTTGCGCTCATAGCCCATCCACACCCGCTCGACTGCGTTCCACATCCGTGGCCGGTGAAACAGATAGAAGATGCACGGCCGGTCATCGCTGTAAGTCTGGTTGAGCTCCTGCACGGCAGCGCGTGCGCGGGCAAGCAGGGACTCATCATCCGGCATGCTTTGTTCGAGCGCGTCTGGAAGGTCTGTGAGCAGGGCAAAGAACAGATTGGGGTCGCGATTGCCGAGGTAGCGGATCTCCATTGCCTCCACCAGCGCATCGATATCCTCCAGCTTGGCCAGCAGGGTGGGTACGACCACCATGGTTCGATGGCTGTCCGGGATGCCGTTGGAAAAGTCCAGTCGTGGCAATGCGCGTGGCGGCAGGGTCAGCGTGATCAGCAGGTTCACCAGTGGCACTGCCAGCGCAGAGCATGCGATCACGAGTGGGAGGGCAAAAACCCAGGCCAGCCAACCGTCCGACTCCAATCCTCCTGAAGTCCGCAGCACGGCCACGCTCACCAGCGCAGTGATCAACAGGATCGGGCCGAGGTAGAGCGCCAGGCGGAAGCGCCGGCATGCCCGGGCTATCCGCGATCTGCACGACAAGCGGCACTTGATCGCCCTCTCCAGGCTTTGCCGCCCCTGATCGATCAGGTAGAAGCCGACATGCGCGCTGCGGTCGTCCGGGCCGCGTTGCGTTGCCGCGGTCTGCGCCAGGCTGATTGCAGTGCGCGCCACCTCCGGCTCGCTGCAAGTGCTGCCGCGCGCCATATCCTCGATCACATGCCGGTAGCGGTCGCGGGTGGGAAAATCCTGGCCGGCGTGCATGCCAGCCGGGTCTTCACGCAAGGTCTGTTCGACCACGCTGAGCGACTCGACGAAGCTCTTCCAATCCATGGCGCCAATGAAGCGCAGGCTGCCGATGCTGTTGGCGATCGATATCTGATTGGTGGCCGAGGCCCGACCGGCCGTCTCCGATAACTGCGTGGCCGTCACTCCCTGTTCGAGCAGCTTCTGCTCGATCCAGGCCTGGACGAAGCTCATGGCGCCGCCCTGCGACTGGATCCTTGCGTAAAATTCCTCCACGAACGGTGCCGTCAGCGGTACATCGGTATGGGCAAATTCGGCCAGCAAGTGGATCAGCTGATCGGGTTCCTTTTCCGCCATCGCAAGCATGCGTTCCGCCCACAGGATGGCGGTGTCGCGCTCTTCACGCCGCTGGGCAATGCGGACGGCCACGCGGCGCAGGTTTTCCAGCAGCGCCAGTTGCAGCATGATCGGAAAGGCCCACAATTCACCCAGCTTCAGTGGCTCGACAGCCTGGTAGGCTGCGATGAACTCGGTGGTGTTGCCGCTGTCGACGCGGCCATCCATGTGGGAAATCAACTCCAGCGCCAGTTCGTAAATCCGCGGAAAGCCGGCCGATGGGCCCGCGGCCAGGCGCGGCAACTGCTGGCTGTATCCGCGCGGCAGATAGCGGCGCGCCAGGCCGATCTGCTGTTCGATCAGATAGAAATTGTCGAGCAGCCAGGCCTCTGGCGGCGCGATCCGTTGCCCCTTGGTCACTGCGGCTGTCACGACGTCATACGCCGCCAGCAGGACCTGCGCATTGTCCGCCAGGCGTGGCAGCAGCCGGTCCGGCCCCGGATGCGGATCGATCCGGCGCTCGGCAGCCAGCGTAGCCGCATGCCGCTTCAGTTGTTCGATGCTGAACAACTCGGAGCGCAGCAATTCGCTATCCCGGGCGTTGCGCGGTGGCAGCGCCTTGCGTGCGGCGGACTCTTTGATGTTGATGACCTTCTCCTCGCCCGGACCCGAGGTCGTCGGCGCAGCGCTGGCCATGTGACCCGGGATGCCTTGGGCAAAGCCTGCCCGGCACTATTTTTCGGCAAGGCTTCATCATGTTCCGGACGCGGGGAGCGTCGTATGATCTACGCTAAGTAAAGTTAATTGGGGTCAGACTAGTCTGACCCCAATTAACTACATGATCCGTTCCCGCGCGGCAGCATATTCCCGCTTGAGCCGCGCGACAATTTCTGCGGTGGTCGGCAGGTCGTCGATCACGGCAACGCCCTGGCCTGCGCCCCAGATGTCCTTCCATGCCTTGGCCTTGGAGCGGCCATCGGCGAAGCTCATCTTGCTCTTGTCGGCCACGGCGAGATTGTCCGGGTCGAGCCCGGAGCGTTCGATGCTCTCGCGCACATAGTTGCCATGCACGCCGGAGAACAGGTTGCTGTAGATGATGTCCGATGCGCTGGCACGCAACAGCGACTGCTTGTATTCCTCGCTGGCATTGGCTTCGACGCTGGCGATGAAACGCGTGCCCATGTAGGCGAAGTCGGCGCCCATCGCTTGCGCCGCCAGGATCGCGTCGCCGGTGGCGATCGAGCCCGACAGTGCGAGCAGTCCCTTGAATCGTTTGCGCACTTCACCGACCAGGGCCATCGGCGACAGGGTGCCGGCGTGCCCGCCGGCGCCTGCCGCGACCAGGATCAGGCCATCGACGCCTGCGTCAAGGGCTTTCATCGCATGCCGCAGGTTGATCACGTCATGCAGGATGATTCCGCCATACGCATGCACTTCGGCGATGATCTCGGGCGCGGGCGCCCGCAGCGAGGTAATCAGGATCGGCACTTTGTGGCGGATGCAGGTCGCAACGTCCTGCTCCAGTCTCACGTTGGACGCATGTGCAATCTGGTTGACGGCGATCGGCCCGACGATCGCCTGCGGGTTGTCGCGCTGGTATGCCTGCAGCTCTTCCTTCATGCTGTTGAGCCACTCGTCCAGCAGTTCCGGCTGGCGTGCGTTGAGCGCCGGAAACGAGCCGACGATGCCGGCCTTGCATTGCGCCAGCACCAGATCGGGATAACTGACGGTGAACATCGGCGAAGCAATCACCGGCAGTGACAGCCGGCGCAGCACCGGCGGTATGTGATCTGGAAGCGGGCGTTGCGAAGTCCGGATATCAGGCATGTTTGCGCTCACCGGATTTATTGCAGCGGAATGCCGATGGACTTCACCAGCTTCGTGTATGCGCCGACCTGGGTCTTGATCAGGTTGCCCAGGACTTCCGGCCGGCCGGGAGTGACGGCAAAACCCATCTGCTCGATGCTTGCCACCACATCGGGCTTTGCCAGGGACGCCAGCACCGCCTTGTTCAGCCGCTCGACGATATCCTTCGGCATGCCGGCCGGGCCAACCACCGCAGCCCAGATCACGACTGGCAATTCGCTCATCCCAGCCTCGCGCATGACCGGCACCTCCGGCGCCAGCGGCGAACGCGTCGGCAGCAGGGTTACCAGGGGACGCAGCTTGCCCTCCTTCGCAAAAGGAAGGCCGGCGCCGGTGGCAATCATCGCGTCCAGGCGGCCTGCCAACAGATCCGTCATGGCCGGCGGCTCACCCTTGTAGGGAACATGCAGCAGGTCGATGCCGAACAAGCTCTTGATCTGTGCAAACACCAGCACCCCGGTGCCGTTGCCGCTGCCATAGCTCATTTTTCCCGGGTTGGCCTTCGCATGGGCGATGAACTCGCGCATGTTCTTTGCAGGCACGGATGGATTCACGTACAGGAAGAACGCGTAACGGCCGACGTCGGCGATCGGGGTGAAGTCAGTGATCACGTCATACGGCGGATTCTTGCGCATCGCCGGCAGGACGGAAAAATTGCCGGAAGTGACCAGCGCGATCCGGTAGCCGTCAGGTGCGGACTTCGCGATGTCCTGTGCGGCGATCTGCCCTTCGACGCCAGGCTTGTTCTCGACGACGACCGACTGGCCCAGGTTTTCCCCGACATTCTTCGCGATGATCCGCGCCAGCGAATCCGAGGTGCCGCCGGGAGGGAAGGGCACCACCATCGTGATGGGGCGCGCAGGGTATTGGGCGTGGGCGCCGGCGCAGGCGGCAGCCAGTCCAAGCGCAAGAAGAAGTCGGCGGAACGGGGTGATCATGTCTCTGGTCCTTGTTATGGTTGATGAATTCATGGTTGATGAATATGAAAAATGGATGAGGCGGGGCCGTTCAAAAGAGGGGCATCGCTAGCGCGCCGGAACCAGGTCCATGGTCGAGGCAATGGTGCTGCGTTGCATCTGCGAACTGCCGGCGCCAATGGTAGTGCTGCGGGCGTCGCGGAAATGGCGCTGCATCGGGTACTCCAGGCTGTAGCCGGAAGCGCCCATGATCTGCATGCCCTGGTTGGCGAGCTTGATATAGGTTTCGGAGCCGAACAGCTTGGCCATCGACACCTCGCGCAGCGCGTCCTGGCCGCGGGCCAACTTTGCCGCTGCGGAAAACGCCAGCAGGCGCGCAGCGCTGGCCTCGGTCTGCATGTCGGCCAGCATGTGTGAAATTGCCTGGAACTCGGCGATCGATTTGCCGAATTGCCTGCGCTCGCGCGCATGGCTGACGGCGAGGTTGACCACGCTCTGGCTGGCTCCGGCATAGCCTGCCGAGGTCAGGGCGCGTTCGCCCTGCAAGCCTGCCAGCAGGTATTCCCAGCCACGGTTCACTTCGCCCAGGATGCGGCTCTTGTGCACCCGCACGTCGCTCAGGAATACTTCGTAGCTGCCGGCGCCGCGCCGGCCGAGCATCTCCAGCTTGCGCAATTCGATTCCGGGATGGGTGTTTTCAATCAGGAAAATCGACAGGCCCTTGCGTGCCGACACTGTGCTGTCGGTGCGGGCATAGACATGCAACAGGGTGTTGTCCGCGCCGGCGCCAGTGATCCAGACTTTCTGCCCGTTGAGGATCCAATGATCGCCGTCGGCCACCGCGCGGGTCTGGATTGCTGCGACATCCGATCCGGCGGCCGGCTCGCTGATGCAGACCGACATGCGGATTTTTCCCTGTGCCAGTTGAGGCAGGAATTCGGCTTTCTGCTCCTCCCGGCCGCACTTGAGCAAGGTCTGTCCGGTAAACAGCGGCACTGTGTACGCAGTCGACAGGTCGTAACTCCAGGCGGCCAGGTCCTCGGCAATCAATGCCAGATCTTCCATGGTGCCGCCATAACCGCCGTATTCCTCGGGAATACCGCGTCCGGTCAGGCCGAGTTCGACCCACGCCTGGTAGGCTTCGTAGGGGTAACGGCCTTCCTGGTCCATGCGGTGAAGGTATTCGGGAGTGAGGATTTTTTCCATCGCCCGCTGCAGGCTGTCACGCAGCTGGCGCTGTTCCTCGTTCAGTTCGTCAAAGTGCATCGCTGGGTCCCGTTCGGCGCCGTGCCGTGTCTCTGTGATTCTAGTGCGGCAGATGTTAGGCCTGTGCGCGCGAGGCTTCAAGACCTTGTGGGTCTTACGCATTCCAAAATTAGTGTTGGCGTCGCAGCCTGCTGCAACCGCATACTCCGCGTCTGAAAAATGCAGATTCCAATACAAGGCCGGCAGGCCAGCGAGGAGACCCATGTTCAAGCCGGAGCTGTTCAAAGGACACCGCATACTTGTGACTGGTGGCGGTACCGGGCTGGGCCGCGAGATCGCGGCACGGCTGCTGTCGCTTGGCGCCACCGTTTGCATTTGCGGCCGGCGGCAGAGCGTGCTGGACGACACCGCGCGGGAATTGATGGAACAGCACGGGGGCATCGTGCAAACCGTAGCGCTCGACCTGCGCGACGCCGACGCGGTTGATCGCTGCATCGGCGAATTGTGGGAGAGCGGTCCGCTGACTGGCCTGGTCAATAATGCGGCCGGGAATTTCGTCAGCCGCACCGAGGATTTGTCGCCAGGCGGCTTTGACGCCATCGCCAATACCGTCTTGCATGGGACCTTTTATGTGACCCAGGCGGTCGGCAAACGCTGGATAGCCCAGCAATTGAAGGGCACGGTGCTCTCCATCGTCACCACTTGGGTTCGCACGGGATCGCCCTACGTCGTCCCTTCCGCCATGGCCAAGGCCGGCATCGATGCGATGACCAAATCGCTTGCCACCGAATGGGGCCGCTACGGCATACGGCTGAACGCCATTGCACCCGGCATCTTCCCGACACCAGGCGCCACCGCGCGCCTGCGGCCCGGCGACAATCCGCATGAGCTGGAAACCCGGGAGAACCCGATGCGCCGGCTTGGCCAGATGGATGAGCTTGGAAACCTGGCAGCCTTCCTGATGGCCGACGGCTGCGCGTGGCTGAGTGGCGAGACGATTGCCATCGATGGCGCCTATAACCTTGCGCGCGGCTCTTACTTCACCCAGTACGCGGATTGGAGCGATGAGCAATGGGTGGAAGCGCGCACGCGAATCAAGGCGCGCAGCGAGCAGGAAAAATCGCTGCGCACCGTGCCGCCACCCGCGGCAAAGCCCTGAGGCGGCGCCTGAGACGCCCCCCATCCCGCACCTCATTCAACAGAAACAGACAAGACCCGCCATGCTGAGCACGAATACCCCGATGTCCGTCAATCCGAGCCCTGCCTCCTGGCTGGAGCGGCGCGCCCACTTGCAGCCCGGGCTGGAATGCATTGTCTACTGGCACGAGGCGGAGCGCGCGGAGCGGTGGACCTATGGCCAGTTGCAGCAAAGCGCGATTCGCCTGGCCGCCGAACTTGAGCGGCGCGGCATCAAGGCTGGCGATCGCGTCGCTTTCCTTGATTACAACGATGCCCGTTTTGCTGTCGTCATGTTCGCGGCTGCGCGCATCGGCGCCATTTTTGTGCCGGTCAACTTTCGCTTGAGCGCACCCGAGGTGGTCGCAATCATCAATGACTGCGACGCCAGCATGCTGATATACGGCGACCGGTTCGATGCCATTCGCCATGCCGTGCAGCAGGGCTGCCCATGTCCGCAGTTCGTGCGTTCAGGACGGGAGCAGGATGACGAGTTGCTGGCGATGATGGAGGCCGGGCCGGTAGCCGCGGCGCCCCCCCTGCGCATGGCCGGCTGGGACGAGACTGCGTGGTTGCTGTACACCTCCGGCAGCACCGGCCATCCGAAAGGCGTGATGCTCAGTCACGGCAACCTGTTCTGGAACACGCTCAATATCATCCTGCTGCAGGGCGGCTTTGCCAGCGACAAGGTGCTGATTTCCGCGCCCTTGTTCCATGCGGCGCCGGTCGCCACTTTCATGGACTGCTTCCTGCGTGGCGCCTGCATCCATCTTGAACGCGCATTTGACGAGAACCAGGTGCTGCGCCGGATCGCCGATGAAAAGATCACCCTGATCGCCGGGGTTCCGGCAATGTACAAGACCATGGCAGCCCATCCGGCATTCGAATCCACCGACCTCAGTTCGCTGCGCGCCGTCATCGTCGGCGGCGCGCCGGTGCCGGAAGCCTTGATCGCAGAGTATCGCCGGCGCGAGGTTGCCGTGATCCATCGTTACGGCCTTACCGAGGCCACCGTGCTGGTTGCGGCGCTGTCGCCGACAGCGCCGCCGAGCAAGCAGATGAGCACCGGCCTGTCGCCGCTGTTCAGCGAGTTCCGGATCCGTGCCGGCGAGGCCGAAAGTGGCGCAGAGGCCTCCGCCGCGGCAGTGGCAAGCGCAGGTGAGATCGGCGAAATCGAAGTTCGCGGACCCAATGTCATGCAGGGTTACTGGAAGCGCGAGGCCGATACGCAGGGAGTCATGCATGACGGCTGGTTGCGCACCGGCGACCTCGGGCAGGTGGATGAGGACGGCTATCTGCGGGTTGCCGGCCGACTCAAGGACATGATCATTACCGGCGGCGAGAACGTCTATGCGACCGAGGTCGAGTCGCGCCTGGTGGAATATCCGCCGATACTGGAAGCGGCGGTGATCGGATTGCCGGATGCCCGTTGGGGCGAGACGGTATGCGCGGTTCTCAGCATCAAGCCCGGCTTCAGCGTGAGCGAGCAGGATGTGCTGGCAAACCTGGACGGCCGCCTGGCGCGCTACAAGCAGCCGCGGCGCATGATCTTCCGGGAATCGCTGCCGAAAAACGGCGCCGGCAAGGTCGACAAGCTGCGCCTGCGCCGCGAGTACCTCGCGGCTCCCCCGGACGCAGCGAGCTGAGTCCCGGCGGGACACCTTGCGCCAAGCTGCCAGGCTGCCAGGGCGTCAACGTGTCTGCGAAGCAGTCATGCGCACAGCATCCGAAAAAGCTGTGATAGCATTTTCGGATGGAACTGCGACAACTGCGTTACTTCCTGGCGGTAGCCCAGGAGCTTCATTTCGGCCGTGCCGCAGAACGGGCGCACATTGCACAGTCGCCGCTGTCGCGGCAAATCAAACTGCTTGAGGACAGTCTTGGCGTCATGCTGTTCCGGCGCACCAAGCACAAGGTCGAGCTGACCGACGCCGGGCGCGCGCTGATCGTGGAAGCGCAGGCGATCCTGGCTGCCACCGAGCAGGCCAAGCGCTCGGTGATGCGGGCCGAGGAGGGGCTGGTCGGCCGCCTGGTGATCGGCTACACCAACACGGCGATCTACAGCAATTTTCCGAAGATATTGATGGCTTATCGGCACCAGTTCCCGAAAGTGGAACTGGTCCTGCAGGACAGCCTGCTGACGCCGATGCAGATTGACGCCTTGGTCGACAAACGCATGGATATCGGCTGCCTGCGGCCACCGGTCCAGTCTCCCGATATCGAGCTGCTGACCATTGCACACGAGCGCCTGGTGCTGGCACTGCCGGCGGCCCACCCGCTGGCATCCCAGGCCCGCATTAATCTGAAGGACCTGGCTCAGGAAGGCTTCATCTGCTTTTCCCGCTCGCTTTCCTCGTCGCTGCAGACACTGGTGTTCCAGACATGCCAGGACGCCGGCTTCCAGGCGCGCGTGGTGCAAGAGGTTGGCGACATTCCGACCATGTTGATGCTGGTTTCGTGCGGGATGGGTGTGGCGCTGGTGCCATCGTCGTCGCGCAGCATTCGCATGAACGGCCTGGTGTTACGCAATCTGGTCGGCGGCGGGCCGCAACTGGAATTGGCGCTGGGCTGGAATCGCGGCGTGAAATCCGTGATTCGTGATGGCTTCGTCGATGTGGCGCGTTCCTTCGTGCAGCACGGAGGCTGATACCCGGGCAGGGAAGGGCGCCCTTGATGGAGTCAATCGGGAATCACCCGGGAATCACCCGATCAGTCCTGCCCGATGTCTTCGTTCCATACTTCAGGATTCCGGCGGATGTAGTCAGCCAGCATCGTCACGCATTCCTGCGAGCCAAGGTCGATGACCTCGACCCCGTTCTCGCGCAGCCAGTCGAGACCGCCGGGGAAATTCACCGACTCGCCCACCACCACCGTTCCGATCTGGAACTGGCGCACCAGACCGCTGCAGTACCAGCAAGGTGCCAGTGTGGTCACCATCACCTTGTCGCGGTAACTGCGTTGACGTCCGGCTTTGCGGAAGGCATCGGTCTCGGCATGGACCGAGGGATCGCCCTCCTGCACCCGGCGATTGTGTCCGGCGCCCAGCAATTCACCGCTCTTGGTGAACAATGCTGCGCCAATCGGGATTCCGCCCTCGGCCAGGCCAAGGCGCGCCTGCTCCACGGCTACTTGCAGCATCGCATGGTAATCGGCGGATGGTGTCATGGTCTCTCTCGTGCCAGGTGGTAATCCCGACAATTTAGCATGGGACCATGCGATGAGGCTCGCGCCTTGGGGTCAGCCGCGTACCCGGGTTTCGCGCTTACGTTCGTTCTGGATTACCTGCACGAAGCCCTGCATCTCCTCGGCGATGATTTCGAGCAAATCGTCCATGGTGACGATGCCGAGCAACATGCCTTGCGCATCCGCCACCGGAATGCGTCGTACGCCGTTGCGGCGCATCAGGCCCAGCGCGTCCGCCATCGAATCCTCGGCCCGGCACGTGATGGGGGTGCCGCTCATGACCTCAGCGACCCGCATGTTCTGTGCGTTGAAGTCGCGGGCAACCACTGCAACCACAATATCGCGGTCGGTCAGGATGCCGACGATGGCGCGGCCGTTGCCGGTTTCATCGACCACCACCAGGCTGCCGGAATGCTGCTCAAGCATCAGCCGCGCTGCCTCGCTCACGCTCATGTCCTTGTAGGCGAACACGGTTACACGGGTACAGATTTCGCCGATATTCATCTTCTCCTCCATGCCGCCCCCGCCGCGACCTATCGCGGATAGATGCATCTTGTCGCTGCACCCAAGGCCATCATTTGGTCCGGCGGGTGACAGGTTCGTCAGGCAGTTTTTGCAGCACTTTCTTGAAATCGTGCCACTCCAGTGCCGGCCAGACTTGCGAGTGGGCACGGCCGTAGCTGCGCACCAGCACCGATACCCGCATGGCTGAATCGATGTCCGGCGCCTCGAACACGTCCAGGTAGTCGCAGGGGCCGAGCACGGCATAGCTGGCGATCCACTTCACCTCCGGACAGTGCGCCTGTATCTGGTCAGCGACATGGCGTTCCAGGGTCTCGAAGGATTTTGGCTGGTGCAGCGCATCAGCCGACAACCGGGTTTGCATCAGGAACAAGGGCATGCTGCCTCCGTGGACTTGGCGTGGCCATCCGTGACCCGCCCTGAAAATCGAGCATGAGCGATGTGCTGCCTTGTTCTTGTGAGATGCATCAAGGGTTTGCGCCCGTCGGTCGGACATGCTTGTGGGCGATGGGAAAGACAAGACGCGACCGCGCAGCTCACAGTTTCACCGCGCCTGACAGCTTCACGCGGCGCATTTTTTTGCCGCATGAAAATGAAACCGCACAATGGTCAGGCATTCGCACGGAAGGATGTCCGGTCAAATCTGACCTTTAACAATCCTGTACGGTCTTCTGCTGCTGGAACGAAACTTTCGCTCCTTCCCGCCCGAGCACACCGCCATGCACGACTCTCTGCGCGCTACCCTCCATCGAGGACCGGTCCTCCGATTTGAGCCGGGACAGGGCGGGTGCGTGAATCGCCTTTGGGCGCGAGGCACCGCCGCAGTGGCAAGCGCGAAAGCGGCTCCTTTGGTGGATTTCCGCACGGATGCCCGGCCGGCTCCCCTGGGTCAGGATTTTCTTGAAACAGTCGATGAGCTCAAGTTCAAGCAGGATTGGTATCGGGCTTGCCGGAAAGCTGCGCAGGTCAAGCCATTGGACTTTGTCGGGCGCTTCAGTCCTGCTATGCCTGCGGAGACGATCGCCGCCGATATCCGGCGCATGCTCGGATTGACTGACGAGGAGGTCTATCAACAGGACGCCGCGGAGGCCTTGTATTCCTGCCTGGCCAACAAGGCCGGCGATGTCGGGATCCTGGTGTTCAGGAATGAATTCGTGGGCAATGACGAAAATCGCAAGCTATCGGTCGCGGAATTTCGTGGCGTCGCCATCTGCGATCCTCATGTGCCGGCAATCTTCATCAATGGTGCTGACGCTCCGGCCGCCTGGGCAGTCACGCTTGCGCACGAAATGGCGCTCATCTGGCTCGGCGCGTCCGGCATTTCGGATGCATCGCCTTTTTCGCAGAACCAGCAAGCGCGACTCTGCAATGAGGTCGCGGGCGAACTGCTCGTGCCGAGGCAGCCTTTCCTGGCGCTATGGGATTCGGTGCAGGACAACGACGAAGGAAAGCTTACTTTCGTCCGGTCCCACATCAGGGTGAGTGCCCTGATGATCGCGCGGCGCGCGCTGGAACTGGGGAGGGTCCGCGCCGGGTTTTACCGGAGCATTTATCAACGCACCTGCCAGGCCGGCCTGAAAAGCGGCAGCGGGGGTGATTTCCATCGGGCCATTCAAGTCCGCAATGGGAAGGCGTTCTCGAAATTGGTCGCAAGCATGGCCATGCGCGGTGCCATCAGCCTGCGGGATGCAGCGGATCTGCTCGATGCAGATCCAGCCAATGTGCTCTGCTATGCCAAACAGCAAGCCTTGTCTCCTTGATCCGGTTCTCTGTCGTGCCTGCGACAAGCTATAAGGGGCATGACGCCGATGAATTGCCTTTCCTGCGGTCCCCCCTTCTTTGGCACGTTGCGAAACCCATCAAACAGGGCGGGCGCGAGCAGTCGACCGCCGTACGAAGCCCACGATTTCAGATCGAGTTTGATCGCTATTCGAAAGTATGGCTCGACAATCGAACGATCTCTGATCACTCCTCCAGCTCGCCTAAACATGTCTTCCGCCAAGGCCTTGATGCATTGCAAACTGAATCAATCAAACCGATGACTTATCTCAAGACCGCGATCGGTTCATTCATCCAGGGAGTTGCAGTCCATGCCAGATGGCGCATCAATCGCTGCCGCCTCAATGCACGCCGACGCCGCGCGTGTCGATATCCTCAGCCAGAACCTGGCCAATCTCCTGACGCCAGGCTACAAGCGGCGTGTGGCGGTGGGCGGGGCGGAGGCATTTTCCAGCCTGGTTTCGCATGCGGCTTCCAGTGTCGCATCCAAGGCTGCCGAGCCCAGCCCGGCAGGTATGGCGGCCGCTGCGGCTGGCACTGATTTTCGCCAGGGACCGCTTCGCCCCACAGGCAATCCACTTGACCTCGGAATCGAAGGCGGCGCCTTCTTCGAAATTGTCGCCAATGGCGTGAGCAGCTACACCAGGCAGGGCAACTTCATGATCGATGCGATGGGTCAGTTGATTGCGCCTGGCGGCGGATCGGTTGCCGGACTTGCGGGTTCGATCAGGCTTGAATCGGCGCAAGTGCGAGTCGATCGCGACGGCCGACTGTTCGAGCAGGACCGGCTGGTCGGACAGTTGCGCCTGGTGCGCTTCGAGGATCCCCGTGAGCTGGCGCCTGCTGCCAATGGCCGCTATTTGCAGGGCGCCGCCCGGATACTCGCCGATGGTGCTGATGGTGCCCACCTTGCCGGCGTCAGCGGGAGCGGCAGCGCCGTGCGCCAGGGCTTCCTTGAAGCGTCCAATGTGGTCGCCGCCGAGGAAATGGTGCGACTGATCCAGGCGACGCGTCACTTCGAGGCCGGGCAGAAAGTCATACAGTGGTACGGCGACATGCACGAGCGCGTCCTTGTGCAGCTCGGTGAATTTTAAAGACGCGCCGCGAATGATGAATTCACTCTACATCGGCGCAACCGGCATGGCTGCGCAGCAGGCCCATATCGACGCCATCTCCAATAACGTGGCCAACGTCAACACGCCAGGATTCAAGGCTGATCGGGTCACTTTCCAGAGCCTGATGTACGCCGCCTCGCCGGGCGGTGCCGATATGGACGCGGGCAACGACCTGCAGCGAGCGGCCGGCATGGGTAGCGTCGCCCTGTCATTGGGCAAGACATTCACCAGCGGCGATCTGAAAAAGACCGACCAGCCGCTCGACCTCGGGATCAGTGGCGAGGGCCTGGTCGAACTCCTGCTCCCCGATGGCAGTAGCGCCTATTCCCGCACGCTTTCGCTGCAGGTCAATCGCGATGGCTTGCTCGCCAGTGCGGACGGCTATCCGCTGCGCCAGCAAATCACCATTCCAAACGATGCCACCGCCATCCGGATCGACCGCAGCGGCAAGGTCATGGTTTCGGTTCCTGACGAGAAGGCGCCAGTGGAGGCCGGACAAATCGAACTGGTGCGTTTCGTCAATCCGGCCGGCCTGCCGCCCTTGGGCAGCAACCTGTACGGATCCAGTGAAAAAGCTGGCGACCCGCAGTTCGGCAAGCCCGGCGACAGCGGATTCGGCACGCTGAGCCAAGGCTATCTCGAAGCCTCCAATGTCAAGCTGGTGGACCAGGTCGTCAGCCTGACGCTTGCGCAGCGCGCCTACGAACTCAACGCCAAGCTGGTACAGGCAACAGATGAAATGCTGGGCATCGTCAACAACCTGCGGCGCTAGGGTCATTGTGAAAATTCTGACGGCGATATTGCTGCTTGTACTTTCCGGCTCCGTTCAGTCTGCAGCGGCTGTGATTCATTTGCGCGACAGCGCGACGGTGACGCAACGCGAGGTGAAGGTGATCGATGTGGCTGGCGTCGAAGCAACTGATGCCGCACTGCGAAAGATCATCGAAGCCACCACCCTGGCGCTGATCGGATCCCGCAGGGAGCCTTTGCGGCTCTCACGGGAACGCGTCAAGCATGCGCTCGAAAGGCGCCTGCCGGCCTTGCGTGACGCCATGACGCTTGCCGGCGCCGACGCGGTGCTGCTGACCTCCGTGCTGTCCGACGAACACCGCCGGAGCAGGGCGGTGGAACACGGCAGCGAGGTCCTCGTTCGCGTCACCCAGGGCGGTGTGACGATAGAGGATCGCGCCACCAGCCTTGGATCGGGCGCCACTGGCAGCCAGGTGCGGGTGCGTAATCCGCGCAGCAAGCAGGAATACCTGGTCACCGTGCTTGGCAACGGCGTCGCCGAAGCAAGGTAAGGACAGGCGAGCCCGATGCGAACACTGGATCCGGACGCAATGACGTCAACATTTTCCCTCTTGCCGCAGCAGGGCAGGGCGCTATCCCTTGTGTTGCTGTGCATGGTCGGCGGCCTGCCGTCAGTCGCTGCCGCCGACCTGTTCCAGAGTGGATCCACTTTTCGTTCTCTGACCGCCGACAAACGCGCCTGGCGAGCGGGCGATGTGCTCACCGTGCAGGTGGTCGAGAACTCGAGCGCCAGCGCCAACGCGAACACCACCACGGAAAAGAACGGGGGGCTGCGGCTCGGCTGGAAATCGACCACCAGCGAGCGCGACGCCAGCCTGTCGATGGGCGACAACTTCAATGGCCGCGGGCAGATCCAGCGCTCTGGCAAGCTGCTGGCGCAGATCACCGTCACCGTGCAAGCGGTAGACCCGGTCAGTGGCCTGTTGCAGGTGGCCGGCGAACAGCAAATCCTGGTCAACGACGAAAAGCAGGAAATCCGGCTCGAAGGCCGGGTACGGCCAGTCGACATCCTCGACAACAATACAGTCCTGTCGACGCGCCTTGCCGATGCGCGCATCAGCTATGTTGGCGACGGCGTGCTGGGTGAGAAACAGCGTCCTGGCATCCTCACCCGGCTGCTTTCCTGGCTGGGCCTGCTGTGATGCGGCAACAGTTCCTGAGCACGATGCTGGCCTGTGCGCTGCTGCTGCCCGGTGGTACTGCGAGCGCTGCGGACAGCGTGCGGCTCAAGGACATCGGCCGGTTTGGCGGCTGGCGCGACAACATGCTGGTGGGTCATGGCTTGGCCACCGGCCTTGCTGGCACCGGGGATTCCCAGCGCAACCGGGCCACCCGGCAGTCGCTGGCCAATGTACTGACCCAGTTTGACCTGATCATCCCGCAGGACCAGATCCAGAGCCGCAATGTTGCGGTGGTGATGGTGACGGCAACCCTGCCGCCGTTCGCGCGCACCGGAGACCGTATCGATGTCACCGTGACCTCGGCGGGCGACGCCCGCAGCTTGCTGGGCGGCCTGCTGCTGATGACGCCGTTAAAGGGACCGGACGGGCGGGTGTATGCGCTTGCGCAGGGGCCGCTGTCGGTCGGCGGCTACAAGTACGGCCTGAACGGCAACGTGGTGCAAAAGAACCATCCGACCGTGGGCGGAATACCGGGCGGGGCCACGATCGAAGTGGCCGCCGGCAGCGAGGTGCTGCGCGACGGCAAGCTGGAATTCCTGCTTGCCGAACCCGACTACACCACCGCCAGCCGAATCGCCACCGCCATCAATGGCGGATTCAGCGAGCCGGTGGCGGCTGCACTGGATGCCGGCACCGTCAGCATTGGCGTCCCCGCTGAATGGCGTGGCCGGCTGGTTGGCTTCATGACCCGGATCGAAAGCTTGAACGTGCAGCCGGACCAGCGCGCTCGTGTGGTGGTCAACGAACGTACCGGCACGGTAGTTGCCGGCGCTGACGTAACCCTCTCGCGCGTAACCATCTCCCACGGCGAATTGCGGGTTTCGGTGGTGACCGACTATCTCGTGTCGCAACCGGTTCTGCCATTGCGCAGCGGGCCCGGCGTGCGGTCCGAGGTGGTGCCGCAAACCCGCATAGACGTCGCCGAGCCGCCCGCCCAGGCGGTCCAGCTCGGGCTTGGCAGCACGGTCGGCGACCTGGTGCGGGCGCTCAACCGGATCAAGGCCAGCCCGCGCGACATGATCGCGATCCTGCAGGGAATCAAGGCGGCCGGCGCGCTGCGCGCGGAGCTGATCATCCAGTAGCGACAAGCAAGGCCAATAGTCCAGCGCAAATGGATCAATACAAATAGATCAATACCAACAGATCAATACCAATGGCCGAATGCACCTGCGCCCATCCCTGCAGGTGCGAGAAAGGAGTCCCGTGTCGCAAGCAATCACGACAATTTTTCCATCGCCGGTGCTGCAGTTGCTGCCCCTCGCGCTGGATGCAGCCAGCCTGCGCCAGCAGGTGATCGGCGCCAACATTGCCAACGCCGGCAGCGTTCATGCGGACGGTAGCGCCTGGCAGCCGCGCAAGGTGAGTTTCGAAGAAGGCATGCGCAAGCTGCTGGAACAATCGCGCATCACGCCACCGGGCCTGGAAAATGCCCGGCCACGCGTGGTCGACGATGCGCGTGCTGGCTCGGGCATCGATGTCCAGGTGGTGGGGCTGTCGCAAACGGTCCTGCACCACCAGGCCCTGGTCAAGGTCATCAGCGCAGAGCTGGAACTGCTTTCGCTGGCCAGCAACGACGGGAAGAAATAGGCATGGATTACCAGGCCGCATTCGCCGTCGGCGCCGCCGGCATGGCCGTGGAAAAAGCACGGGCCGACATCGCCGCATCCAATATCGCCCACACACATGTCACGCGCGCGGCCGGTACCGGCACCTATCGCGCCGCACGCGTGCTGATCGAAACCCCGGCCAGCTTTCCTGCAATGCTGGCAGGCATGCAGGAAGCCCTGCCGGCGCCACGCGTGGTCGGCCAGGTGCAGCTCGATGCCGCGCCGCGGCTGATGCACGAACCCGGCCATCCACATGCAGACGCAAACGGTTTCGTCGCATATCCGCGCATCGACACACTGTCCGAAATGCTTGGCATCATGCAGGCCACCCGCGCGTACGAGGCCAATGTGTCAGCCATCAAGGCGGGGCGCAGCATGGCGATGAAGGCGCTGGAAATCGGAGGCGGCCGATGAGCGCCCTGAGCATGATAGTCCCGGACCTGGCCGTCACTCGGCTGGCCCATGCACCCGAGGACGGGGTGGGGCCGCCCGCTGCGGCTGGCCCGATGGCGTCCGGCGGCGCTGCAGGACTTCCTTCCTTCGGCACCGTGCTGCGCCAGCAACTGGGCGAGCTGGACCAGACGATGAAGGCGGCCCAGGGGCAGTCGTTGCGGCTGGCCGCCGGCCAGGCCGACAGCATTCACCAGGTCATGATCAGCCTCGAACAGGCGCGCATTGCGTTCCAGCTCGCACTGCAGGTGCGCAACCGTGTGATGGAAGCGCTGCAGGAAGTGCAGCGCATGCAATTGTGAGGGGAGCGACATGTTCGATCAAATGAAGCAAGGCTGGCAGGGGCTCGGCAATCTTGCGCGTGGCGGGCTTGCCGCTGGAATCGCAGGCATCCTGGCGGGCATGCTGTTCATTGGCTATTGGTTGCTGGCGACCGACTACCAGGTGCTGTTCGCCGAGCTCGATCCGCAGGATGCCGGCGCCATCGTCTCGGAGCTGGAGCGCATGAAGGTGCCGCACCGCCTGCAGGAAGAAGGGCGCACGGTGCTGGTGGACAAGGCCGAGGTCCATGGCACGCGCCTGAAACTGATGAGCAAGGGCGTCAACCTGAGGGGCACGGTCGGGTTCGAGCTGTTTTCCGACGCCGACATCGGCATGACCGAGTTTGCGCAAAAGATCAATTACCAGCGCGCGATGCAGGGTGAGTTGGCACGTACCATCATGGCGCTGGATGAAGTGCGCGCAGCCCGGGTGCACTTGGTGATTCCGGAATCGGGCCTGCTGCGGCGGGGCGATGCGCATGGCAAGGCGTCCATCACCATCACCACGCGCCCCGGCAAGCAATTGCAGGCCGCGCAAGTGGCCGGCATACGGCGCCTGGTGGCGGCGGCCGTACCGCAAATCGAGCCGGATGCGGTCACCCTGCTGGACAGCCGTGGCGTCGCCCTGAGTCCGGAGCCGGAGTCGCTCGACGGCACCGGCGCCAGCCCGGCGCGGCTGGAACTCAAGCGTCAGACCGAGAGCTATTTCATCCACAAGGCGGCGGCAGTGCTGGACCGCGCCATCGGTCCGGGCCGCGCCATCGTCACTGTCGACGTGGCACTCAATCATGACGTGCTGAAGGTGACCCGGGAGCAGGTGCTGGCGGCGCCCGCAGAGGGCGGCGGTGCACTGCTGCGCAGCCGGCAGACCAGTCAGAAGGAAGGGCGGCAGCGCAACGCGCCGGGCACGCCCCAGCAGGAGGCGGCCACCGGCGGCGCGCAGCAGAACGAGTCCAGCGTCGCCGAATTCGAGTACCAGCACGGCAAGCGCATCGAGCAGATGATAGCGGCGCCGGGCGCGGTGCGCAGGATCAGCGTCGCCGTCGTCGTGCCGGACGCGCTGCCGGCCGAGCGCATGCAGCGCCTGACCGATGTCGTGGGAATGGCGGTCGGACTGACCCCGGGGCGCGGCGACGGCATTGCCGTGTACAGCATGGAGCAGCTGGCGGGCACCGGCGGCGGGCAACAGGACGATGCGGTGCCGCTTGCGCCCGGCATGTCCGGCATGTCCGGTATGCAGGGCGCAGTGGCGGCGCGACCGTCCGTGCACGCAGATCTTCGCAAGGGCGGGGCGGCCGATCATGTTGCCCACGCCCCCGCTTCCTCCGCTTCCCCCAACCTGCAACGCCGGCAGGAAATTCATGCGGATCGAACGCTGCCGGTGCTCGCTGGCCTGCTGCTGGCGGCCTTACTCGGACTGGCCGCCTTGTTGGGGTGGCGCCAGCGGCAGGCCGGTACGCATCGCTTGTCCGAACAGGCACGGCGTGAAATGCTGCGCGACTTGCAGGACTGGCTTGCCCCGGCTTCGGCTTCCCCCCGGAGCCGGCAATGAGCGAGCGCGAGCTGGAGGGGCGGCTGCGTTCGGCGGCCTTTTCGCTGCACGGACTGCACTGGCGCGACCGCCGGTGGCTGCTGCGCCAGTTGCTGCCCGCCTGGCGCCAGCGCCTGCGCGGACTGCTACGGGAATTGCGCTCGCTTGGCGTCGAGCCTGCGCTTGCAGGCGGGCAGGACTTGCCGCCGTCCCTTGCCAGCGACGGCCTGGAGGCCGGATCGCTGGCGCTCATTGACCAGGCCACCCCCGAACACATGCGCCGCTTGCTGGCGCAGCAGCCGGAGTCGTTGCAGGCGTTCGTGTTGTGCCTGCATGACTGGCGCTGGCGCAAGGCGGTGTGGGACGGATGGTCATGGCTGCACCGACGCCGGCTGCTTGAGCAGGTCCCGCGCGCGGGTCAGTTGCGACCGGCGCTGGCGCAGGCCTTGTTGCATGCGCTGGCGGAAAGCCTGCCCGCGCTGAATGTGGATGGCAGGAGCGGCACGCATGCTGCGGCAGCTCCATCCGCTTCCTCCACATGGGGGCGAGAATGATTGCTGTCATCAAGACCGTTCGTGTTGCTGGCGACGACGGATTCACCCGCTTGCAAGGTCGCCGACAGGCGTCACCCGCGCCACTTGCGCAAAGCGAAATGGCCGCCATCGGTAATCCTGCGCCTGCCGATGGCGGCGATCCGCCCTTGGGCCTGGTCAGTGGCAATGTCGCCTGCAACCCGGGCGGCGATCCGTACGGGAGGAGCGTGATCCGGGGTGATGAGGATCGGCCGCATTCGACATGCGATGAAGCTGCGCAAGCCGACCGCCATGCCGACGGCCGCGAACAGGGTTATGCGGCGGGATTCGCCGCCGGCCATGAAGCAGGCCATGTTGCAGGACACGAAGCCGGCCTGGAGCAGGGCTTGGCGCGCGGGCAGGAACTCTGCCAGGAGCGCGCCGAACAGGCCGACCGGCGCTCGCGAGCACAGAGCGAGGCGAATGCCCGCTCGCTGCAAGCCTTGGGCGAGCAGATCGTGCAATCCACTTCAGCTTGGCAAGCCGGTGCCGAAGAGCTGGCGGTCGAGATTGCGTGGACGGCGCTGTTGCGCCTGCTGGGCGCAACAGCCGGCCAGCGCGACACGGTGGCCGGCATGGTCGCGAGTGTGCTTGAACAGCACCGCCAGCGGCACGTGCTATCCATTCATCTGGCGCCGGGCGATTTTGCGCTGGTCGGGCAGCATGAAGAGGCCTTGTGCGCCGGCAACCCCAGGCTGGTGCCCGACGACAGGGTGCAGCTTGGCGGCTGCATCATCGAGACCGATGCCGGTGGCCTTGACGCACGGCTGGAGTCGCAACTGGGCGAACTCAGGACGGTCTTGCTGGCGCAACTTGCCAGCCGCGGGCAGGCCGCATGAACGCAGCGCGCTATATCGAAGCGGTGCGCCGGGCCGAGCTGGTGCGCCGCACCGGCCGCATTGCGCAATGCCACGGCCTGCTGCTTGAAGCAGAGGGCCCGGACGCGCTGATCGGCGAAGTGTGCACGGTCCGTTCTCGCGCTACGGGGGTGCCGGTCCAGGCTGAAGTGGTCGGCTTGCGAAACGGACGGGTATTGCTGATGCCGTATGGCGAGTTGCGTGGCGTGGGACTTGGCAGCGAGGTGGTGGCCCTCGGCCAGCCTTTGCGTGTTCCAGCCGGGCCGGCCTTTCTCGGCCGCGTGATCGATGCCTTTGGCGCACCGCTCGATGGGCGGCCCGCGCCACCAGCGCGAGCCATGCTTTCGCTGCGCAAGGATCCGATCAACCCGCTGTCACGTCCGCCGATCACGTCGGTGCTTGAAACCGGGGTGCGCGCAATCGACGCCTTGCTGACGCTTGGCCGTGGACAGCGCACGGGAATTTTCGCCGGTGCGGGCGTTGGCAAGAGCACATTGCTCGCCATGCTGGCGCGCAATCTGAAGGCCGACGTCATCGTGCTGGCCCTGGTTGGCGAGCGTGGCCGCGAAGTGCGCGAATTCATCGAGAACACCTTGGGTGCAGCGGGGCTGGCGCGCTCGGTGGTCGTGGCTTCGACGTCGGAGCAGCCGGCGCTGGTGCGGGTCAATACGGCATATGCAGCGACCGCGATCGCCGAGCATTTCCGCGACCAGGGCGCCGAGGTTGCGCTGATCATGGATTCGGTGACCCGCTTCGCCATGGCCCAGCGCGAGATCGGCCTGGCAATCGGAGAGCCGCCGACCGCGCGCGGCTACACGCCGTCGGTGTTTGCCAGCCTGCCCCTGTTGCTGGAGCGCTGCGGCACATCGCCCGTCGGATCGATCACGGCCTTTTACACTGTGCTGGTCGAAGGCGATGACCTGGCCGCCGATCCGGTGGGGGATGCCGTGCGCGCGGTGCTCGATGGCCACATCGTGCTGTCGCGGGAACTGGCAGAGCAGTGTCATTTCCCGGCGATCGACGTGCTCCGGAGCCTGAGCCGCCTGATGCCGGCGCTGACCACCACGGCCGAACATGAAGTGATCCGGCGCGCGGTCGGCGTCCTGCATCGCCAGCACAAGAGCCGCGACCTGGTCGAACTGGGCGCCTACCAGGCCGGCAGCAATCCCGAGCTGGACCGTGCGCTGCACCTTGCGCCTCAACTGGAGCGCTTCCTGCGCCAGGACATCGGACAGGCCGTGCCACGCGCGCAGTCGCTGCAACTGCTGGCCGCCATCCTGAAGGAGCAATGAGATGCATGCCTGGTCCCCGTCCCTGCAAACACTGCGCCAGTTGCGTGCCGCAGCGCTCGAGTCCGCGGCCTGCGCATTGGCCGACCTGGACCGGCGCCTGGCCTGCGCAGACGATGAGGTGGAAGGTCTTTTGCGAGGCATCAGCGGCATGCATGAAATATGCAGCATGAGCCAGACGAGCCAGACGAGCCAGATGAGCCAGATGAGCGAAAGTGCCGAGGTCGCGCATCCAGCCGGTCGCGCCGCAGCGGATCGCTTTGCCCGCGAGCGGCAAGGTCTTGCCCGGCTATATCTGCGGCACCTGCAACAGGAATTGGACCGGGCCCGCGGCATTCGCACGCAATTGCTGCACGAGCGCCAGCAGTGCCTGCAAGTCGCACAGGAAAGGAAGCGCGCGTTGCGCATGTTGGAGAAACACTTCGAGCGCCAGCTTGTGCAATGGACGGACAAGCTTCTCCGGCACGATGAGCGCGAGCATGACGCGCTCTGGCTGATGCACGGCAACCGGAGCCAGGCATGAACCCGCTGCCGTTGCTGTTGCCGTCACTGTCGGCCCGGCCGGACTCGCAGCGCCATGTGGGCGATAGCGTGCAGCAGGGCATGGCGGCGTGGCGCAAGGCTCTGGAGCAGGAGCAACAGTCCGCGCTCAGGCGTTTTCGCTCAGTGCCGGCACCGGACTCCTCGGCCGCGCCTGCCGACATCCGGCCGTCACTCTCCGGCACGGTCGAAACAGCGAGCGGTGCCGCCGGGATTTTCGAGGCGTTGCGCCAGCCGGGCGTGGCACAGGCCACTGCCGGACCAGCGGGATCGTCCGCGGCAAGTGCGCCGGCATCGGCGGCTTCACAGTTGGCTTCACAACGGGCTTCACAGCCATATTCCCGACCGGATTTGCGGTCGCATGTAGAGCTGAATTCACAGCCGCATTCACAGCCGCAGCCCGCGTCAGCAGCCGCCGCAACCACCGCCGCAGCGCAAGCGGCCACTACCGGGCCAGCGATGCCTGCGACTGCCCAGGCATTGATCGGCATTGACGTGAGTGCTGCTGCGCCCACGCTTGCCACAAGCATTCCATGGCCTTCCCGCAACCTGCATTTCGTGCGCGTGGACGACGGCATGCAGGTCTGGCTGCGAGACAGCACGCTGGCCGGGGACGGCAGGGCACTGGCGCAATGCATTGCCGATCTGCGGCAGGTGCTGGCCGGGCTGGGCTTGCGCCTGGCCGGATTCACCCTCAATGGCCTTCATATTCCCCTGACCTGAAAGGACACCCACATGGCAATCGACTCGATCGGCGCCGTTCCGGCTGCGGCCAATACTTCCGCCGCAGCCGCTCCCGCAGCTGCAGCCAGCAGCCTTGGGCTGGACGACTTCATGAAGATCCTGATGACCCAGCTGACTTACCAGGACCCCATGAAGCCAATGGACAACCAGCAATTCGTCGCGCAGCTGGCCCAGTTCACGGCGCTGCAGCAAAGCCAGCAGATGAATGAACGCCTGCAGCAGCTGCTCATCATCCAGTCGGCCACGCAGTCGGTTGGCCTGCTCGGCAAGACCGTGGAAGTGACGGGCGCAGACGGCGCCAGTAGCACCGGCCAAGTCACGACCCTGCGCTTTCGCGAGGGGCAGCCGCTGATGACGGTCAAAGCGGACAACGGCAGCTTCCTGGCCGATGTGCCGCTGTCGCAGGTATCGCTGGTTCGCTGAAGAGGAAGCCATGTTCGAATCGATCAATACCGGCATGACCGCCATGGCCGCCTTCTCACGCGGCCTGGCCAATATCAGCAGCAACGTGGCCAACATGAACACGGTCGGCTTCAAGCGCTCGGTGCTGCAATTCCGGGACCTTCTCTACGGCGAGGACGGCATGGGGGGCATGCCGGGGCGGGGCGTGGCGACCGGCCAGCCGCGGCAGGTGCTGTCGCAGGGCGAATTGCGCTCGACCGGCAACGCGCTGGATGCGGCGCTGGACGGCAATGGCTACTTCATCCTGCGCCACGGTAGCCAGGCCAGCCAAGCCAGGTATACGCGCGACGGCCAGTTCGAATTTGACGCCGCTGGCATGCTGGTAGCGCGCGGCGCCAATGTGCCAGTCATGGTGATGGGGCAGGGCGGCGCACCGGCAGCGCTGAACATCGCTGGCTGGCGCAGCATCCCCGGCAGTGCAACCAGCGTAATGAAGTTCACCGGCAGCCTTTCCACGGCCGACAGCGACAAGCTGCACAGCATCGACAACATCACGCTGTTCGATGCGCTCGGGGGGCCGCACACGGTGTCGATCAGATTTGCGGACAAGACCGATCCTGCTGCTGGCGGCGGCGGGCATGACTGGGATTTCACGCTGACCGATTCGCAGCAGCGGCAGCTGGCCAGCGGCACGTTGGTGTTCGGAGCCGATGGCGCGCCGGCTGCCGGCAGCGACAAGTTCAGCTTCAGCTGGACCCCTCCCGGCACCTTGGCCCGGAACGTGACGCTGGATTTTGGCGAAGCCGGCCGCTTCAGCGGCTTGACCAGCTTCAGCGTTGGCGCCGACTCGACCGCCAGCCTGCAATCGGCCGATGGGGTCAGCAGCGGATCGATAACGGGCACCCGCTTCGAAGCCGATGGCACGGTGCTGGCGCAATACAGCAATGGCCAGAGCCGGAGCATGGGGCGGCTTGCGCTGGCGTGGTTTGCCAATCAGGAACACATGGTCACGGCGGGCGACAACCTGTGGATGAGCGTGGGCGGTGCCGAGCCTGTCATCGGCACTGCTCAAGGTGGTGTATTCGGCAGTGTCTCGGGCGCACAGGTCGAAGGCTCCAACGTCGACCTGACGGAGCAGTTCTCCGAGCTGATCCTGACCCAGCGCGGCTACCAGGCTTCGTCCCAGGTGATCAGCACCGCCAATGACATGCTGCAGCAATTGTTCGATATGCGGGGCCGGCGTTGAGCGCGATGCGGTGCTGGCGCCTGCTGGGGCGGAGCGACGGCGAATGCATTGCGCGCGCAGCCGGGCCACTGGTCGCGGCGTGGAATGAGGCCTGGTTCGGGGACGATCCGGCGCCCGTGCTCCAGGTAGTGCTTCCCAATCTGGTGCCTCCCGACCTGGTGCTTCCCGATGTGGAGCGGGCAGATGTCGAGCAGGCAGGTGTAGAGCAGGCCGATGTCGAGCGGGACGCTACGGTCCCGCAGCGCCCCGGCCAGTGGCTGACGCTGCTGGATGAAGACGGCAAGCCACTGGCGCAAGCCAGTTACGCCCCGGCCCTGCTGTCGGCTTTGTGGACGCGGGCGGCCGGCAAGCTGTCGTCCGGTCACGGTCCCGACCGCGGCCCGATCGATCAGCTGCCGCTGCTGATGGCGCGCTACATGCTGCGCGACTTGCTGTCGCGGTTGGCCGGGCTGCCCGCGGGCAGCGCAAGCGTCAACCGGCTGTTCAGCGACAGGCCGTCATTGCACCTGCCATCGGGCAAGGGCGCTGGTAACGCTGGTTTGACCTTGGCCATGGGCGCCGATCTGATTCCTGTATGGCTGTCCTTTCCCTTGCTGGCGCCATGGCTTGGCGCGTCCGTAGCGGTCGGGAAACCGCTGACTGGCCGCCAGCACGCCCTGGGCCGCAGCCGCCTTCGTTACGCGCTGCATGCCGGCAGCGCCACGCTGCGCCTGTCCGAACTGCTGGCGCTGGAGCCGGGCAACGTGCTGCGGCTGGACATGCGGCCCGAGGACGGCCTGGCGCTGGTGACGCCGGCCGGGGCGCGGATTTGTAGTGCCGGTCTGGGCCTGCAGGACGGGCAGGCGGTACTCCAGGTTTTTGAATGACCGAATGATCGAGTGATTGAATGAATGAACATGGAGGGAACATCATGCCGAGCACCAAAATGGTAGCGGACTGCCCAGGCGCCGCAGCTGCCCCGGCAGCCGCCGCAACCGCCGGAACCGCCGCAACAGCCGCAACAGCCGCAACAGCCGCAACAGCCGCAACAGCCACCGCAGACATCCACCTGATCAAGTTGCAGCCATTGCCGGCACTGCCGCCGGATGGCCCGGCGCTGCTGGCGGGGCGAGTCGACCTGATCGGCGACCTGAAGGTGCGCGTGCGCGCGGTAGTCGGCGAGGGTGAACTGAGCGTGACGGCCCTGTTCGCATTGCGTGATGGTTCGGTGCTGCCGCTGGACTGCGGCACCAATCCCGTGGTCGACGTGCAACTGGACCACAAGACGGTCGCGCGCGGCGAGCTGGTGGTGGTGGACGATGTGCTGGGCGTGCGCATTACGGAGGTTTGCGATGGCGAGGGCTGAGGCGCGCAAGCCAGCTCGCATGCTGGTGCTGCCGGGTTTGGTGCCGGCCTGGCTGTGGTGCGCCAGTTGCGCCGCGCAGGATAGTGCCAGCGGCATACCCTACCGGCAGGAGGCGGCGGCGACTTCATCGCAACTGGTGCTCGGCTACGGACTGGCTCTGTTGCTGCTGGTGGTCGTGGTGCTGGTCCTGGCCTATGCGAGGAAACGCCTTGCCGGCCGGATACCAGGCCTGGCCGTCAACAGCCCGGACCTGCAATGGGTCGCCAGCCTGCGGCTGCCCATGCGCACCATGGTGCATGTGGTGGCATGGCGCGGCAGGGAGTTCGTGTTCGCGCAATGCGCGGACCGGATGGAGGCGCTGGCCCAGTTCGACACTGCCCGTGCCGACGGCAGGGACGCGAGCCCATGAATCGGACTGCAAGCATTAAGGGCTGGCGGTGGCTCGGCAGTAGCTTGCTGTTGCTGGCCTGCGCCGGCGCCGAGGCTGCAGCGCCTTCCAATGCGATCGAGCTGCGGCTATTTGCACCGGGAGGATCAAGTGCCGACCTGGCGATGCCAATCCGCATCCTGCTGTTGCTTTCCCTGTTGAGCCTGGCGCCGGCGATCCTGGTCACGATGACTGCATTCACTCGCATCGTCGTGGTGCTGGCCATGTTGCGACATGCGATTGGCATGCCCGAGACCCCGCCCAACCAGGTTCTGGTCAGCCTGGCGCTGTTCCTGTCGCTGTTTGCCATGATGCCGGTGCTTTCCCGTATCAACGATCAGGCCTGGCAGCCATACAGCGCCGGGAAGATGGAATCCACCCAGGCGCTCGACATCGCGTCGGCCCAGATGCGTGACTTCATGCTGCGCCAGACGCGCGAAGCGGATCTTGCGCTGATGAGCGAACTGGCGCATGTGCCGCCACCCAAGCGTGTCGAGGACGTGAGCCTGGTGCAACTGACCCCCGCCTTCATGTTGTCCGAACTGCGTGCCGCATTCCAGATTGGTTTCATGATCTTCCTGCCCTTCGTCATGATCGACCTGGTGGTGTCATCTGTGCTGATGTCGCTGGGAATGATGATGGTGCCGCCGGTCATGGTGTCGCTGCCGCTCAAGATACTGACCTTCGTCCTGATCGATGGCTGGAACCTGGTGGCGCGTTCGCTGCTGGCCAGCTTTCACTAGCAGCGTGCGCCAAGAGACGCCAACAACGACGCCATCAATTCCATCAATGGAAAACCATGCCATCAACAGGAAAAACCATGTCAATTGACCTCGCCCTCATGCTCGGCTCCAGGACCTTGTGGACCGCGGTGCTGGTGGCCGCCCCGGTACTGCTGGTTGCGCTGGTGGTGGGGCTGCTGGTCAGCATCTTCCAGGTCGTCACCCAGATCCAGGAGATGTCCCTCTCCTTCGTTCCCAAGTTGCTGGCGGTGACGGCGGTGATCGTCATCGCCGGCCCCTGGATGATGCGCCAGGTGGTGGCATTCGCCTCCTCGATGATCGGCTCGATACCGGCTTACCTGTGACCATGACGGCGATCCAGCTCCCTTTCGACATGCGTCCGGTCCTGGCCGCCTTGCTGCTGTCGGTCCGCCTCGGCATCGTGTTGTTCATGACGCCCTTGCTGGGCGGCACGGGGGTGCCGGCGCATATCCGCGTGCTGGCATTGCTGGCGCTGTGCCTGTGCCTGGCGCTGGGCTGGCAGGACGGCTTGCCACTGGCTTCCGGCGTCCGCCTGGAAACGCTGCCTGGCCTGGTGCAGGCCCTGCTGTGCGAGGCGTTGTGGGGCGCGCTGCTGGGCTTCGGGCTGTCCACGGCATTCGCGACCTTCCTGCAGGGCGGGCGCCTGCTGGAACTGCAGATGGGCATAGGGATGTCCACCCTGTTCGATCCCGCCACCCGAAGCCAGGCGCCCATGCTGGGCCTGTTGCTGCAGATGACCGGCATCGCCGCCTTCCTCGGCATGGACGGCCATCACCTGGTACTGCGCGCACTGGCGGCGTCGCTGCGCGCGGCGCCGCTGGCAGCCAGTCCGCTCGGCGTGCCGCCGCTTGCGGTGGTGGCGCAATTCGGCCTGATGTTCAGCCTCGGCCTGCTGCTGGTGGGCGCCGCGGTGGTGTGCGTGGTGCTGGTCGACATCGGCATGAGCGTGGTGGCGCGCGTGCTGCCACAGGCCAATGTATTCCTGTTGTCGATACCGGTGAAGCTGTGTGCGGGGCTGGTTCTGCTGGCCTTGACGGCGCCGGCGCTCGGACCGGTGCTGGCGCGCATTTACGGCAGCGTGTTCCGTTACTGGGACCAGTTGCTGGCGAGATGAGACATGGCAGACAACGACCAGCAACGCAATGAACAACCCACGCCCTGGAAACTGGAACAGGCGCGCAGGAAGGGATCGGTGCCCAAAGGCGCCGACCTCAATGCCTTCCTTGCGCTGGCGACTCTGACCGGCATGCTGTACCACGGCGGCCGCAGTCTGTCCGACGGCATGCTGCGCCTGTGCGCCACGGTGCTGTCGTCCGGTTGGGGACGAATGTCGGAAGCGGATCCGCTGGCGCTTCCGGCGGCCCTGTTTGCCGCACATCTGCGCTTGCTGGCGGGCCTGATCGCGCTGCTGATGGCAATCGGGGCCCTCGGCTGCCTGGTGCAGACCGGGCCGGTGTTCAGCTTCACCCCGCTCAAGCCCGACCTGCAACGGGTGAATCCGGTGGCGGGGGCCAAGCGCTTTTTCCAGGGCAAGCTGTTGCTCGACGCCTTGCGCGCGGTGCTCAAGGCGCTGCTGCTGGCTTTGGCCATCGGCTGGTTCATCCGTAATGCGCTGCCCACCCTGCTGGCCCTGCCCGGCGCCGAGCCGCGCATGCTGGCCATCGTCCTGTGCCGGCTGGTGCTGCAACTGTTGCTGGCGTGCCTGGCAGTGCTGGTGCCGATCGTGGTGCTGGACATTCTGTTTTCGCGGCGCGACTACATGAAGCGCATGCGCATGAGCCGGCGCGAGTTGCTGGACGAGCACAAGCAGCGTGAAGGCGACCCGCGCATCCGCGCGCGCCGCAGGGCGCTGCAGAACGAAGCAAGGACGCGCAGCAGTTCGCTGCGCCGTGTAAAGGAGGCCGATGTGCTGATCACCAATCCCACTCGCCTGGCAGTGGCGCTGAAATACGACGAGGGCGAAATGGCTGCGCCCGTGGTGCTGGCCAAGGGCGCCGGAGAACTGGCTGCGCTGATGCGTGAAATGGCCTGGCGTCACCGGGTGCCTGTCGTGCGCAATCGCGACCTGGCCCGGCAACTGTTTCGCAGCACGGGCATGGACCAGCCGATCCACCCTGCCTGTTACCAGGCCGTGGCGCGGGTACTGTTGTGGTTGCGGGCCGGCCATGACCAGGGGCGTCTGCGGAATCAGATTCAGGATCAGATGCTGGGCCAAGGCCGGGAGCGGCAGGCATGAACGGCCTGCGCACGGTTCTCGGCCGCCATGCCGACGTTGCCTTCGTGCTGCTGACGCTGGGCATCCTGGTGGTGCTGTTCGCGCCCATTCCCGCGCGCCTGCTGGATTTCCTGATCCTCACCAATATCTGCCTGGCGCTGCTGGTGCTGCTGCTGACCTTCTACACCCAGACGCCGGTGCAGTTCTCCACCTTTCCGTCGCTGCTGCTGATCGCCACGTTGTTCCGGCTTTCGCTCAATATCGCCGCCACCCGCCTGATCCTGTCCTCGGCCGATGGCGGCCGTGTCATCAACACCATCGGCACCTATGTCGTGGGCGGCAATTATGTGATCGGCCTGATCGTGTTCCTGATCCTGGTGGTCGTGCAGTACGTGGTCATCACCAATGGCGCGCAGCGGGTGGCCGAGGTGGCGGCGCGCTTCACGCTCGACAGCATGCCCGGCCAGCAGATGAGCATAGACGCCGACCTCAACATGGGATTCATCGACCAGGCCGAGGCACAGCGCCGGCGCAAGACCATCGAGCGCGAAGCCAGCTTCTATGGCGCCATGGACGGCGCGTCCAAGTTCGTCAAGGGCGACGCCATCGCCGGCATCGTCATCCTGCTGATCAACATCCTCGGTGGGTGGGCGATCGGCGTCATGCAAATGGGCATGAAGTGGGATGAAGCCCTGCGCACCTATTCCCTGCTGACCATCGGCGACGGTATCGTCACCCAGGTGCCGGCGCTGGTGATTGCGCTGGGCACCGGCATCATCGTCACCCGCTCATCGTCGGACACCCATCTCTCGGCCGAACTGCTGCGCCAGCTGTCGCTGTTTCCCAAGACACTCTTGATCGTGATGCTGGCCATATTCATCATGCTGCTGTTGCCGGGCTTGCCGGCGTTTCCGCTACTGTGCCTGATGCTGGTGGTCGGCCTGAGCTGGTGGTTTGCACGTACCGGCAGCACGTCCCCGGCGGCGGCCGAAAGCCCCGGCGCCGGCGAGCACGGACAACAGGCCGAAGACCTGTACGCCCTGCTCGCTGTCGATCCGGTCCAGGTGCGGGTCGGCCAGGACCTGGTGCCGCTGCTGTCGGACGGAAATGCCGCGCTGATGGAGCGCATTGGCACGTTGCGCAAGAACCTTGCGCTGGAAGCCGGCTTCGTCCTGCCGCCCGTGCGCATGCGGGACGATCGCAAGCTGGCGGCCGGCAGGTACGAGATCCAGCTCTACGGCAACCGGGTGGCCGAGGGCGAATTGGTGCCTGACCGCCTGCTTGCTCTCAAGCCCGGGCCGGATGCGCCGCCCTTGCGCGGGATCGAGACGCGCGATCCCAGTTACGGCTTGCCGGCCGAGTGGATAGCCGAAGATCAGCGCAGCCAGGCTCGCCACGCCGGCTACACGGTGGTCGACCCGATGGCCGTATTCCTGACTCACCTGGGCGAGGTGCTGAAGTCCAACGGCGCGCTGCTGCTCTCGCGCAGCGAAGTCGAACGCTTGCTGGCCCAACTGCGCAAGACCGACGCCGGCCTGGTCGAGGAACTGATCCCGGCCACGCTGTCGCTGTCGGATGTGCAGAAAGTGCTGCAAAACCTGCTGCGCGAGAAAGTGTCGATCCGCAACCTGGTGCTGATCCTTGAAGTGCTGGCCGATGCCGCCCGCCAGACCCGGGATGCAGCACTCCTGACCGAGCAGGTCCGGCAGCGCCTGGCGCCGGCCATCTGCCAGGACCTGCTCGGACGCGCCAATGAACTGTCGGTGCTGACACTGGACCCGGCGATCGAGCAGACCATGGTTGGCAGCATGCGCGCCATCGACAACAGCACCGCCCTGGTGCTGGAGCCGCGCTACGCGGAACAACTGCTCACCCGCATGGCGGCGCAGGTCGAAAAAATGGTCAGGAACAATATGATGCCGGTGCTACTGTGCGCGCCTGAACTGCGGCGCCATTTGCGCAGCCTGACCGAACGGGTGCTGCCGCAATTGTCGGTGGTGGCCATGACCGAGGTGCCGCCGCACGTGGCGCTGCGTTCCTTTGGCACGGTGACGCTGTGAGCCTGGGCGGAGGTCGGCTGGCCCGCTTGCTTGGCTTTCTCGAACAGGATCCCGCCAATCTGCCGCTGTTGCAGGACGCTGCCGACTGCGCCTTGCAGGAAGAGCAGTGGGCGCCGGCGCGCGCACTGGTCGAACGCGCCCTGCTGCTGGCGCCGCACGATCCGGTGAGTCGATTCCGGCTGGCCACGATCTGCAACCACGAGGGCGACTTAGCTGCCGGCCTCGCCCTGACCCAGTCCCTGCTTGACGAAGACCATTGCCAGGACGCGGTGCTGTTCCAGCATGCGCTCGCCCTGATCCTGGCCAACCGCCATGGCGAAGCCGAACCCATCCTTGCTGCCTTGCAGCCGCGTGCGGCCAGCCTGCCTGGCTTCGATCATCTCTACGTGCGCGCGCTGCATGCGGCCGGCAAGCTCGACCAGGCAATACAGGTGGCCAGCGCGCTGGGAGAAGACCCCATCGCGCAGGGAATGCTGAGCCTGCTCTACGTCGACCACGATCAGCTGGAGCCGGGCAGGGCGCTGGCGCAGAGCGTGCTGGCGGCGCATCCGCACAACATCGACGCGCTGCTGGCGGCCGGCACGGCCGGGCTGGCGCTGGAGCAGCACGGCCAGGCCTTGTCTGTTTTCGAGCGTGCAGCCAGCGTGCATCCCGGCAACGGCCGGGCCTGGATGGGCATTGGCCTGACGCGCCTGGCGGCCGCTGACCATGCCGGCGCGCGCCAGGCGCTTGAAAACGCGGTGCGACTGCTGCCGTCGCACCTGGGCACCTGGAATGCCCTGGCCTGGGTACAGCTGATGCAGGACGACTTGCCGGCGGCAGACGCCACGCTTTCATCGGCGCTTGCCGCGGACCGCAATTTTGGCGAGACCCACGGCTCGCTGGCGGTGCTCAAGGCGATGCAGCAGGACTGGGACGCAGCCGGGCGCGAGGCTGCGATCGCCCTGCGCCTGCAGCCGGAATCCTTTGCCGGCCGGTTCGCGCAAAGCCTGCTGCTGGAACATCGTAGCCAGCCCGCGCAAGCCCGGGCCTTGCTGTTGCAGGTCATGCAGGGTTTCCCCGCGCCGGCCGGGGGCAACCTGATCGACGTCGTGCGCCGCCACGCGGCACGACAGGGCCGGCAGCCATTCCACCCACCTTCAATCCGCAAGGAAAAACAATGAATCCCGACATTGACCTCGATGCCGAAGAACTGAAATACCTGGCCATCCAGGCCATCAGCAACGAACAGCCCGAACAGGCGATCCTGTATCTGAAGCGTGCGATTGCCAAGGCGCCGCCGGACGGCCAGCTGCTCTACCTGCTGGCTGGCGAGCATGCCCGGATCGGACTGTACGATCGCGCCGCGCAAGGGATGGAACAGGCATTGATCGTCGCGCCCGGCCTGCACTCCGCCCGCTTGCAACTGGGTCTGCTGTATTTATGCGCAGCGCGCGTCGAGCAGGCTAGCAGCACGCTGTCGCCGCTCATCGCAATGGACGAAGGCGAGCCCCTGCGCCATTTTGCGCTGGGGCTGCAGCATCTGATGCACGACCGCTTCCTCGCCTGTCGAGCCGCGATGGAGCAGGGGATGGCGCTCAACGTGGAAAACCCGGCCCTGAACACCGACATGCGGCGCATCCTCGACATGCTCCCGGACGACGACGGGGACGAGGACAAGGACGAGGACAAGGACGAGGACAAGGACGCGGCGCAAGCGCCCGGCGAGGGCAGCCTGTGGCTGTCGGCCTACCGGCGGGGTGAAGGGATGCACTGATACGGCAAGCCGGTTTTCACGGACCAGCCAGCCGGAGCATGGTGACCGGCTGGCCAGCCTTGCATCAGGCGATGCCGTGCGCTTCCTTCAGCTTCAGGCGCCAACCATGCAGCAATGGCTCGGTATAGCCGCTGGGTTGTTCCAGTCCCTTCAGGATCAGGTCGCGTGCGGCGCGATAGGCAAAGGATGCTTCGAAAGCCGGCGCCATCGGCTGGTACAGGGGGTCGCCCTGGTTCTGGCCGTCCACCACTGCAGCCATGCGTTGCAGTGTCTCGTGCACCTGTGCTTCCGACACGACGCCATGCAGCAGCCAGTTGGCAATATGCTGGCTGGAGATGCGCAGCGTGGCGCGGTCTTCCATCAGGCCGACGTTATGAATGTCCGGCACCTTCGAGCAGCCCACGCCCTGGTCAATCCAGCGCACCACGTAGCCGAGGATGCCTTGGCAGTTGTTGTCGAGCTCCTGCTGGATCTCGGCGGCCGACCATTTCGCTTCCGGCACGACAGGAATCTGCAGCAGGTCGTCCAGCAGGCGATCGATCCCGGCGTCGGTGACGGTTTTTTCCATTTCCTTCTGGATCTCGGCGACGTTGACCTGGTGGTAGTGCAGCGCATGCAGCGTGGCCGCGGTGGGCGAGGGAACCCACGCCGTGTTGGCGCCGGCCTTCGGATGCACGATTTTCTGTTCCAGCATTGCCGCCATCAGATCCGGCATGGCCCACATGCCCTTGCCGATCTGCGCCTTGCCGCGCAAACCGCAGGCCAGGCCAACCAGCACATTGTTGCGCTCGTAGGCAGTCAGCCAGGTGCTGGTCTTCATGTCGCCCTTGCGGAACATGGGGCCGGCGCGCATGGCGGTGTGCATCTCGTCGCCGGTGCGGTCGAGGAAGCCGGTGTTGATGAAGGCGACCCGTGGCAGCGCTTCGGCGATACAGGCTTTCAGGTTGACGCTGGTGCGCCGCTCTTCATCCATGATGCCGAGCTTGACCGTGTTGGCAGGCAGGCCGAGCAAGGCTTCGACGCGGCCGAACATCTCGCTGGCGAAGGCAGCCTCGGCCGGGCCATGCATCTTGGGCTTGACGATATAGATCGAACCGCTGCGCGAGTTGCCGATTTCCTGGCCCTGGCGGCGCTTGAGGTCGTGCACGGCGATGGTCACCGTGACGATGGCGTCGAGTATGCCTTCCGGAATTTCCGTGCCGTTTTCGAGCAACACGGTGGGGTTGCTCATCAGGTGGCCGACATTGCGCAGGAACAGCAGCGAGCGCCCGTGCAGCGTGACGATGCCATCCTTGGCATCGGTCGCGCCGGCTGCCGCTGTGTACTTGCGGTCGCCGTTCAGGCTGCGGGTGAAGGTCTTGTCGCCCTTGGTCACGCTTTCGGTCAGCGTGGCCTGCAGGATGCCGAGCCAGTTTTCATAGGCCAGCACCTTGTCGTTGGCGTCTACTGCGGCGATGGAGTCTTCCAGGTCGAGGATGGTCGACAGCGCCGACTCGATCACGACATCGGACACGCCGGCGGCGTCCTGTTTGCCGATGCGGGTGCTGCGGTCGATCTGCATGTCGATGTGCAGGCCGTTGTTGCACAACAGGACCGAGGAGGGCGATGCGGCATCGCCCTGGTAGCCGACGAACTTGCTCTCGTCCTTCAGGCTGGTGCCGCCGCCGTTCTGCAGCGACACGGCCAGCTTGCCCCCCACCACCGTGTAAGCAGCCGCATCGGCGTGCGAACCCTGGGCCAGCGGTGCTGCCTGGTCGAGGAAGTTGCGGGCGTAGGCGATCACTTTTGCGCCGCGCGCCTGGTTGTAGCCGCTGCCGTCCGGCGCGGTCCTGCCGGCACCATCGGCTTCGGAGATCGCATCGGTGCCATACAGCGCGTCATACAGCGAACCCCAGCGTGCATTGGCTGCATTGAGCGCGTAGCGTGCGTTCAGGATCGGCACCACCAGTTGCGGACCCGCCTGCAGTGCCAGTTCGGCATCGACGTTGGTGGTGGTGATTTTGGCCTGTGCCGGCATCGGCACCAGGTAACCGACCGACTCCAGGAAGGCGCGGTAGGCTTTCACATCGCGGATCGGCCCCGGGTTGGCAGCATGCCATTTGTCGAGCTCGGACTGCAAGCGGTCGCGCTCTGCGAGCAGTGCAGCATTTTTGGGTGACAGGTCATGTGCGATCGCATCAAAACCTTGCCAGAATGTATCGCTGGAGACGCCGGTGCCGGGCAGCACCCGATCCTCGATGAAGCGGTACAAATTGGTCGCTACCTGAAGGCGGTGACATTGGGTGCGTGCAGTGCGGTCGGTCATCTCGGGTCCTCTTTTTCTGGATGCTGAACTGGCTGCAACTATAAACGATGCAGCGCACAAAACAGAGCTGTCATTGGTTCATAGACTTGTGACTTTTTGTGATTGAATCCTTCGGGCGCCGGCGCTGGCCGGCGGGCGCGGCCCGGTCGGATTCTTCGAGGATGAAGTCGATCACGGCTCGCACCCGGGCGGGGATGAACTCGCGTCCGGGATAGGTCAGCGACAGCGACAATGAGCCAATCCGCCATTCTGGCAGCACCGGAACCAGCAAGCCAGCCAACTGGTCGGTTGCGATCGCCCGGCATGACAGGACGCCGATTCCTATGCCGCTGCGCACCGATTCCCGCATCAGCCGCATGTCCCCTGCCCACAACACGATGTCGACCGGCACCGTTGCCTGCGTACCATCCTTTGCCGACAGTGACCATTGCTCGCCCACTACGCTGTGGAAGATGCCGACACAGGCGTGCCCGGCCAGTTCGGCAGGCGTCTTCGGGGCCGGGTGCCGGGCCAGGTAGTCGGGTGACGCGCACAAGGAGAAGGGCATGTCGAACATCGGGCGGGAAACAATCGATCCACTGCCCGGCCCGTGCAGCGACGTCACGACGGCAAGGTCGAATCCTTCATTGACCAGGTCGATCGGACGGTCGAGCAGGGTGACGTCGAGCACGATCTTCGGATACCGCTGCCGGAAATCCTTCAGACGCTCCGGCATTACGTCGGTGCCGAACAGCATGGGCAGGGCGATCCGTACCCGCCCGGCGGGCTGCTCCTGGCCTTGACACACGGCCAGTTCGGCCGCTTCCACTTGTTCCAGGATCGCCCTGCAACGAGTCAGGTAGGCGGCGCCGGCCTCGGTGAGACTCATCGACCGGGTGGTCCGCTGCAGCAGCCGCGCGCCGAGATGCTGTTCCAGGTCGGCCACCAGGCGGGTGACGACGGCCTGGTTCAGATCCAGCTCGCGCGCCGCGCCGGCAAAGCTGCCCGCATCGACTACCCGGGTGAACGTGCGCATTGAAAGAAGGCGATCCATTATTTCTCTTTCAGAAATTATTCATTGCTGTTTTCGGCATTTTTCATTGCAGGTCGAATGAATAGACTACATCCATCGAGCAGCCACAACAAGTCGTTGAACAGGCCATACCGGCCGGCTGCCATTCCCCCGAAAGGAAAATCATGAACCGCAATATCGCAAAAACACTGGTCGCACTCGCGCTCGCTGCAGCAGGTTTCGCCCAGGCCGCGCCGGCCGCGGTCACTGCAGGCCAATTTTCCAGCAACGACATGAGCTTGCCTTCGTCCCAACTCTACGGCGGTCCGGCCGAAGTGACAGCAACTTCCGCCAAAACCCGCATCGAAGCCCGGACCGAAGTCCTGGCTTTTCAAAAGGCGCATCAGGCTGGCGCGTTTTCGGCAAATGACATGAACCTGCCGCTGTCCCAGTTGTACCCGGGATCGGAGGCAGCCCCGGCATCGACGTCGACGGTGACCCGGGCGGAAGTGATGAAGGAGTACCGTAACGCCAAGGCGGCGGGCGAGTTGCGTTCAACCGACAGCGGCTTGACCGACAAGGAATTGTTCCCTCAGCAATATGCAGGCAAGCCTGCGGTCAGGGCCCACTAAGCCCGGGCTGATGGGGCGCACTTACCCAGTGTGCTCGGCGTGAAGGAAAAGGGGGGATCGGTCGATCCCCCCTTTTTTTCGTCTGCGGCGCCCGTTCCGAACCTCCTGTGCACTTGCTGCTGGGGTTCGGGCCCGCTTCTTGCTCGAATCTTCCTTGCCTCTTGCTGTCCCTGCTTGCTGCCATCCTGGTGCTGCAGTCGCCGGCCGCAAATATGTGCCGCAAGAGGCGCAAATCACTGATCCGTGCAAAAATCTCGTACTGGTATCGTCACCGATTCAACTTCACTGAAAGTTACTGATGAAAAAAGACATCCGCGTCCCGCTCTCGTCCCGCCAGCTGTTTGGCGCACTCGCCATTGCTGCTGCCTCCCTGTGCGCAGTCCCGGCGCAGGCCGCCTGGCCGGATCGCCCGATCCAGATGATCCTGTCCTTCCCGCCAGCCGGCGCGACCGACATCCTGGCGCGCGCAATCGGCCAGAAGATGAGCGAGACCCTGGGCCAGACCGTGGTGGTGGAGAACCGTCCCGGTGCGGGCGGCAATATCGGCCTGAACCTGGCGGCCAAGGCAGCACCGGACGGCTACACCATCTACATGGCAGCGGTGACCAATGCGGCCATCGCGGCGGCGGCCTACTCGCCCCAGCCCGGCCACCTGATCAAGAGCTTCACGCCGGTGGCGGGTGTTGGCACGGTGCCGCACATCCTGGTGGTGCCGAATTCGACGCCAGCCACCACCGTTTCCCAGCTGGTAGGCTTCCTGAAGGCATCGCCTGGCAAATACAATTTTGCGTCCCAGGGTCCGGGCACGCTGTCGCATCTGGAATCCGAGTTGTTCAAGATGAAGACCGGCGTCGACGTCGTGCATGTGCCCTACAAGGGCAGTTCGCAGGCCTTGCCGGAACTGATTTCCGGCAGCTCGGCGATGATGTTCGACTCCATTCCCGGCTCCATGCCGCTGGTGAAGGCCGGCAAGCTCAAGGTGCTGGCGGTGGCGTCGAGCCGGCGCGCGAACAGCCTGCCGAATGTGCCGACTGTGCAGGAAAGCGGCGTGCCGGGCTTCGCTGCTGAAAACCTGTTCGGTCTGGTGGCACCAAAGGGGACCCCGCCGGCAATCGTGAATGCGCTGGCCAAGGCAGTCGAAGCGGCAATCAACACGCCTTCGGTACGCCAGTCGCTGGAAGCCAAGGGCGTGGAGCTGCGATACAGCGCGCCGGATGAATTCGGCAAACAGCTCGACAGCGAGTTCAACACCTGGGCCAAAGTCGTTGAAACCGCCAAAGTAAAACTCGATTGATCCGACAATCGATCAAAAGACTGATTCAGATTTAAAGATTGCTTAGAGACACAAGGAACAAGATGCAACCAGATCACCCCGATTCGCTGCTGGATTATCCCTACCAATCGCAGCGTTTTCCGCTAATGGCTGGCAACGTCGTCAGCACCTCGCAGCCGCTGGCGTCTGCGGCAGGCCTGCAGATGTTTGCCCGCGGCGGCAATGCGGTGGATGCGGCGCTGGCCACCGCGATCACCCTGTCCGTGGTCGAACCCTGCATGAACGGCATCGGTGGCGACGCCTTTGCCATCATCTGGGACGGCAAGGAGATGCACGGCCTGAACGCGTCCGGCCGCGCGCCGCGCAAGTGGACGCCCGAGTATTTCGCGGGACGCGATGCCGTGCCGCTGCGCGGCTGGGACTCGGTGACGGTGCCCGGCACGGTGTCAGCCTGGCGGGCGCTGTCGGACCGCTTCGGCAAGCTGCCTTTCGCCGAGCTGTTCGAACCGGCGTTGCGCTATGCACGCGGCGGCTACATGGTGTCGCCCACCGTGCACCGGCAATGGCAGGCGCAGATCGGAGAAATGATCAACCAGCCGGGCTACCGTGAAGCCTTTGCTCCCGGCGGCCGCGCGCCGCTGCCTGGCGAACGTTTCATCTGCCCGGGGCAGGCGCGCACGCTGGAACGCATCGCGCAGTCTGGCGGCGATGATTTCTACCACGGTGAACTGGCGCAGGCCATCGCCCAACATGCGCGCAACACCGGCGGCGCGATCGACGAGCAGGATCTGGCTGCGCACAAGGCAGACTGGGTCACCCCGATCTCGATGCAGTACCGCGACGTCACGCTGCATGAAATCGGGCCGAGCGGGCAGGGCATCGGCGCGCTGATGGCGCTGGGCATGCTGGACAACTTCGACCTCGGCGCCGCCGGGCGCGATACGCTGGAGACGACCCATCTGCAGATCGAGGCGATGAAGATGGCGTTCGCCGACATGGCGGAATATGTTGCCGACGAAGATGCGATGAAGACGGTCACTGCGGCCGACTTGCTCGACCGTGGCTACCTGGCGCGCCGCGCAGCCCTGATCGACCGCAAGCGGGCGTCGCCAGCGCGTGCCGGCAATCCGCATGGCGGCGGCACGGTCTACATGACCGCTGCGGATGAGAACGGCATGATGATCTCCTTCATCCAGTCCAACTTCAAGGGCTTCGGCTCGGGCGTCGTGGTGCCGGACACTGGCATCGCGCTGCATAACCGCGGCTGGGGCTTCTCGCTCAAGCCGGGCCATCCGAACCAGGTTGCCCCGGGCAAGCGTCCGTTCCATACCATCATCCCCGGCTTCCTGAGCCGGGGTGGTGCGCCGCTGATGAGCTTCGGCGTGATGGGCGGTTCGATGCAGGCGCAGGGCCATGTGCAGGTGACGTCGCGCATCGCTGATTTCGGCCAGAACCCGCAGGCGGTCAGCGACGCTCCGCGCTGGCGTGTGATGGACGACAACAGCACCGTCGCCGTCGAATGGAATTTCCCGCGCGACGTGATCGACGGGCTGACGGCAATGGGACATACGGTGAAGGTCGCGCAGCGTTTCGACACCGAGTTCGGCTGCGCCCAACTCGCCCTGAAAAGCGCCAATGGCTACATCGCTGCATCGGATCACCGCAAGGATGGTTATCCGGTCGGCATGTAAGCATGACCGCGGCCGCGCGGCATTCGCCGCCGGCCGCCAATGCAGCCGCATTTTCCAGCGCCTGTAACGGATTGCATCTTTGATTGTTCCTGGCTGGCGGCTGCGTATAGTCGGAAGCGTGAATCCAGATCAAAAGGACATCCGTATGAACGCTGCGAAGCACCTGCTACTTTCCGTCGCGCTGGCTGGTTGCTGTGCCTTGCCGGCATTGGCATCGCCCCAAGTCGGCATCAACATCGTCATCGCGGTTCCGCCGCCTCCGGTGCAGGTGGAATCGGTACCTGCGCCGCGGCACGGGCACATATGGGTTCCGGGCTTCTGGAACTGGGATGGCTACCGGCATGTCTGGGTCCCCGGCCATTGGGAAACAGCGCGCGCCGGTTACTTTTACGAACCGCCGATGTGGGAGCAGGCTGACAACGGCTGGCGGCTGAAGAACGGGAAATGGAAGCAGAAGAAGCCACACCCGCACGGATGCCCGCCGGGACAGGCGAAGAAGGGGAATTGCTGATTGTTCGTGTGTGCAGGTCGCGCGAAGCGTGAACCTGCGCACGCCATGAACGCTCCCTCCCCTTGAAAGGGAGGGAGCTACAAAGTCGATCGGCCGTTGGCGCTCTCGCTGCGCGAATCACACGTTCACTTCCCCGGCAAAACCACCGTCACCTCCAACCCGCCCTCCGCCCGGTTGGCCAGCTTGATCGTCCCGCCATGCTGTTCAACGATATTGCGCGCAATCGTCAGCCCCAACCCGGTCCCGCCTGACTCGCGCGAGCGTGAGTTCTCCAGCCGGTAGAACGGTTCGAACACCCTGGCCTGCTGGTCTTCGGGTATGCCCGGCCCGCCATCGGACACGCGTATCAGCGCCTGCCTGCCGCGCGCCTCGACCTGCACGCGGGCATGGCCGCCGTACTTCACCGCGTTATCCACCAGGTTGGTCAGGCACCGGCGCAATGCCGTTGGCCGCGCCTGCACCGACATCCGGCTTTGCCCTTCCAGTTGCACGTCTTCGCCGGCGTCGGCGGCGTCGCTGCATACGCTGTCGAGCAGCGAATCGAGGTCCACCGGCTGCATCGGTTCCGAATTGTCCATGCTGCGCGCAAGCAGCAGTCCTTCCCTGACCATCGCCTGCGTGGCCGCCAGGTCTTCAATCAGCTTGTCGCGCAGCGCCGCATCACTGACTTTTTCCAGCCGCAGGCGCAGGCGCGTCAGCGGCGTCTGCAGATCGTGGGTGATGGCAGCCAGCATCTCGGTGCGCTGCTGGATTTGCTGGCGGATGCGCGCCTGCATGGCGTTGAAGGCCGCGGTGGCCTGCCGGATTTCGGTCGCTCCCTGTTCTGGCAGTGGTGGCCGCTGAAGGTCTTCACCGAGTTCCCGCGCCGCATTCGCAAGCTGGCGCAGGGGTAGCATGGTCATGCGGGTGACGGCGAACACGAGCGCGGCAATGCACAGCAGGAACAGGGCGATATACAGCGGCAGGTCGGCTGGCAGCGGTGGTGCCGTGCTGCGGGCGGGCAGGATCGCGATGCGCAGGAACTGGCCGTCGCGCAGCCCGACCGCGAGTGCTTCGCACCCGCCACGCGGAGCAGGCTGCTGCCACGCCATCATGCCGTGCTCGGGCGGGGGCCGCATGCGTGGGACGGGGCAGGCTTCCGGCGCAAGGCGCAGCGGCATCACCGTGAAGCCGGTGCCGAGCCGTTCCGCCACCGCACGGCTGACGGCACCCGGTTGCGCCTGCGCGCGTTCGCTGGCGTCGAGCGCGCCCACGATTTCGTAGCGCACCCCGAAGCGACGGGCCCGCTCCAGATGCGATTGGCGCTCGGCCGCTGGCAGGGCGTCGAGAGTAAGCACCGATTGTTCGATCAGTTCGGCAACACGGGCGTCGCGCACCTGGGCGAAGGTCCGCTGCCGTTCGCCGAATGCCAGCCACCAGGTCAGTGCCGCAGAGGCGAGCACGCCCACCAGCAGGATCAGGAATACGCGCCCGGCCATCGAGCGGAGGAAGGAGCTCATGTCCGGTCTTCCGCGCTCACATCTGCCGCCAGTACATATCCGCCGTTGCGCACGGTCTTGATGATCGCCGGCGCGCGGGCGTCATCGCCCAGCTTCTGCCGCAGGCGGCTGACCTGGATGTCGATCGAGCGGTCGAAGGGATCGGCATCGCGTCCCTGGGTCAGGTTCAGCAACTGGTCGCGGTTCAGCACGCGGTTGGGGCGTTCGAGGAACACCCTGAGCAGCCGGAATTCGGCGCCGGACAGCATCACCACCACGCCATGAGGGTTGACCAGGTGGCGCGCAACCAGGTCGAGTGACCAGCCGTTGAAGACCAGGCGTTGATGCGACTGATTCGAAGCGGGGTCGTTGCGGTTGTTCAGCCCCTGGGTCCGGCGCAGCACGCTGCGGATGCGCGCCAGCAATTCGCGCGGTTCAAAAGGCTTGGGCAAGTAATCGTCGGCACCCATTTCCAGTCCGAGGATGCGGTCCAGCGGCTGGTCGCGCGCCGTCAGCATGATGACCGGCAAGTCCGAGCTGGCACGCAGGCGGCGGCACAGCGTGAGGCCGTCTTCGCCGGGCAGGTTCAGGTCGAGCACCATCAGGTCGACATGCTGCCGGTCCAGGACCTGCTTCATCTCGACGCCGTCGGCCGCGAGCGCCGCGCGGTAGCCGTTTGCTTCCAGATAGTCGCCCAGCAGCGAGCGGATCTCGCGATCATCATCAACGACCAGTACGGTGGCGGTGGTTTCCATGGAAAGATTATCGGTGCAGCATGAACGGACAGGGTAGCGGCTTTGTATCGCACTGTATCGCAAGGCCCCAGGGATACATCGCGATACAAATCCGTGGTTGGGCGAAACTTGCAGGATACATGGCGTCCTCATCATGCAGACATGTGCAATGGCACATGGACGGTTAAACAAGCAAAGGAGCAATTCATGAACACGATTCGCAAGATGTTTTTGATCGGTGTGACCGCAGCCGGACTGGGTGCCGCAGCGGTTGGTGCGATGGCGCAGCCGGCGCCGGGAACGGGGCCGGGCCCGGGCAGCGGTCCCGGCATGATGGGACATGGCGGCGACCATTGCATGATGGGACACGGCGGTGGTCATCACATGAAGGGGCACGGCGCCGGCAAGGGCTCGCCGGAACAGCGCGAGGCGAGGATGAAGGAATATTTCGGCAAGCGCTCGGCCGAACTGCATGACAAGCTCAAGCTCGATGCCGGCCAGGAGCAAGGCTGGAAAAACTACCTTGCAGCAATCACGCCTGCCCAGCGCCCGCAGCGACCCGACGCCACCGCCTGGGCCTCGCTGAGCGCGCCGGAACGCATGGAGCAGCACCTGGCGCTGATGAAGACGCATGAAGCGGCGCTGAACAAGCGGCTGGACGCCACCAAGGCCTTCTACGCTACCCTGACGCCCGAGCAGCAGAAGGTGTTCAACGAGAACACCGGGCATCAGCGTCATGGGCGCGGACACCGGGGCGGGCCGGGCGGCGAGAAGGGTGGACCAGCAGGTGGGTCAGCAGGCGGACCTGGAGCCGGGGCCCAACAGCCACGATAGCTCTCGCCTGCCATCGGCAAGTGAGCAGGGCGTAGATGACAGCGCCGGCCGTTTGGAACGGCCGGCGCTGTGGCGTAAACTGGACGCGATCGATCCGGATTGCCGACTTTAATGAGAAGGGGAAAACATGCCAACCATCAATGTTCAAATGTTTGCAGGCCGTAGCGCCGAGCAAAAACGCGCGTTCGTCAAAGCGATCACCGACGCCACCTGCGAGTCGCTGGGGTGCAAGCCGGAAGGCGTGGACGTCATCATCCAGGAAGTGAAGCGTGAAGACTGGGCGACTGGCGGCAAACTGTGGAGCGATCAGTAATAGCTCGTAGTGCGCTGTCGGAAGATAATAAATTCTTCTCGTGAAGAAAAAATTGCCTACTTTCCGGTTGGCTGTCCCGCGCCAATAATCGCGGTTCCGCCGAGTCCGCGCCAGACGGATCCGGACATCTATCAATCCGACAGGAGACTCCATGACATTCAAGAAAACGCGCAGGGCCGTACTGGCCACTGCTGCCCTGGTGGGCGCGCTGTCCGCAATGATGCCGCTGCAGGCATTCGCTGCCTGGCCTGAAAAGCCGGTCACGATGGTCGTGCCCTATCCGCCCGGCGGCGCGACCGATGTCATCGGCCGCATCCTGGCACAGCGCCTGTCGACAGCGCTCGGCCAGCAGGTCGTGGTCGAAAATCGCGGTGGCGCCGGCGGCAACATCGGCGCGGCAGCAGTCGCCAAGGCCAAGCCGGATGGCTACACCATCCTGATGGGCGCGATCACTTCGCACTCGACCATGGCCACGCTGGAGAAGGGCCGCCTGCAATATGACCTGCTGAAAGACCTGACCCCGGTCATGATCGTCGGCCACGTGCCGCTGGTGTTCGTCGTGCATCCATCGGTGCCGGCCACCAACCTGAAGGAGCTGATCGCCTATGGCCGCGCCAATCCGGACAAGCTGACCTATGCTTCTTCCGGCCCCGGCGCTCCGCAGCGCATGGCGGCTGAACTGTTCAAGCGCCAGGCCGGCATTGAAATGATCCATGTCCCGTACAAGGGCAGCGGCCCGGCCATGGTCGACCTGATCGGCGGCACCGTGCTGATGATGACCGAGACGGCGCCTGCATCGCTGCAGTTCGTCAAGTCCGGCAAGCTGCGCGCGCTGGCAGTCACCACCGCCCAGCGCATCGGCATGCTGCCTGACGTGCCGACGGCAATGGAAGCCGGCCTGAAGGATTTCGACGTCAGCTCGACTTTTGGCGTGCTGGTCCCGACCGGCACCCCGGCCCCGGTGATCGATCGGCTGAATGTTGAACTGGCGAAAATCATGAAGGATCCGGTCGCACAGCAGCAGATGCTCGGCCAGGGCGTGTATGCGCTGCCGGCGACCACGCCTGCCAAGGCTGCAGAACGCCTGAACCAGGAAGTGAACCGCTGGGCCAAGGTGATTACCGACTCGAACATCAAGTCCGACCAGTAATTGCCAGTACCGCTGCAAAGCGGCCAGCGGATCGCGCTGGCCGCTTTGCGGACAAGCATTCCGCCGCCGCTTCCTTGCCGGATGCGGCGGCCTTGTAAATACCGGCGGCGGGACATCAATCCGCCGCTTTGCGTTCCCCCTCGACTTTCGACTCCCTCATCATGTCCGATTCCGATTCCATCAAGAAGCCCTCGTCCGACGCCACCGGCCTGCGCAAAGGCCTGACCAGTTATGGCGACAGCGGCTTCTCGCTGTTCCTGCGCAAGGCTTTCATCAAGGGTGCAGGCTATACCGACACCGCGCTGGACCGGCCCGTGATCGGCATTGCCAACACCGGCAGCGCCTATAACCCATGTCATGGCAACGCGCCGCAACTGGTCGAGGCGGTCAAGCGCGGCGTCATGCTGGCGGGCGGCTTGCCGATGGATTTCCCGACGATCTCCATCCATGAGAGCTTTGCGCATCCGACCAGCATGTACCTGCGCAACCTGATGTCGATGGACACCGAGGAATTGATCCGGGCCCAGCCGATGGACGCGGTGGTGCTGATTGGCGGTTGCGACAAGACCGTGCCGGCGCAACTGATGGGCGCCGCTTCTGCCAACATTCCGGCGATCCAGCTGATCACCGGCTCGATGCTGACCGGCTCGCACCGTTCGGAACGGGTCGGCGCCTGCACTGACTGCCGCCGCTACTGGGGCAAGTTCCGCGCCGACGAGATCGACGAGCAGGAGATCGCGGACGTCAACAACCAGCTGGTGGCCAGCGTCGGCACCTGCTCGGTGATGGGCACGGCCAGCACCATGGCCTGCATCGCCGAAGCGCTAGGCATGACCGTGCCGGGCGGCGCCTCGCCGCCGGCCGTCACCGCCGACCGCATCCGCATCGCCGAGCAGACCGGCGCCCAGGCCGTGCAGATGGCGCGCGACCGCCTGACCATCGACAAGATCCTGACGCCCGAGGCTTTCGAGAACGCCATGCGCGTGCTGCTGTCCATCGGCGGCTCGACCAATGGCATCGTGCACCTGACCGCGATTGCCGGCCGCATGGGACTGGAAGTGGACCTGAAGGCGCTGGACCGCATGGGCCGCGATACGCCGGTGCTGCTCGACCTGAAGCCGTCGGGCCAGCATTACATGGAAGACTTCCACCACGCCGGCGGCATGAGCACCCTGCTGCGCGAACTCAAGCCCTTGCTGAACCTGAATGCGATGACCGTCACCGGCCGCACGCTCGGCGAGGAACTGGAACGTGCGGGCCCGGGGTTTGCGCAGGATGTGGTACGCCCGATGAGCAATCCGATCTATCCGCAGGGCGGCATTGCCGTGCTGGAAGGCAATCTGGCGCCGGGCGGCGCCATCATCAAGCAGTCGGCGGCCAATCCTGAGCTGATGGAGCATGAAGGGCGTGCTGTGGTGTTCGAGAATGCAGCCGACCTGGCGACGCGGATCGACGCCGACGATCTCGATGTCACGGCCGACGACATCCTGGTGCTGAAGAACATCGGACCCAAGGGCGCGCCGGGCATGCCGGAAGCGGGTTACATTCCGATCCCGCTGAAGCTCGCCCGCGCCGGCGTCAAGGACATCGTCCGCATTTCCGACGGGCGCATGAGCGGCACCGCCTTCGGCACCATCGTGTTGCATGTCACGCCGGAATCCGCAATCGGCGGCCCGCTGGCCTATGTGCAGAACGGCGACCGCATCCGGTTGTCGGTGTCCAAACGCGAGATCAGCCTGCTGGTGTCGGCCGAAGAACTGGCCGAGCGCGCGCGCCGCAATCCGGTCACGCCACCGACCGCCGACCGCGGGTATCGCAAGCTGTTCCTCGATACCGTGACCCAGGCCGACAAGGGCGTCGACTTCGACTTCCTGCGGGCGCCAGTCAACACCGGCACCACGCCGCGCGGCTAGGGTGAGTCTAGTGCAGGGGGGTGTAAACTCCCCCGCATGAATATCGAATACCTGCAGAGTTTTGTCGCCGTGGTCGACGCCGGTTCGCTGGCGGAAGCCGCGCGGCGGCTCGACCTGACGCCGCCCGCCATGGCGGCGCGCATCAAGGCGCTGGAGGACCAGCTCGGCACCAGCCTGTTGCAACGGGCTGGCCGCGCCGTGCGCCCCACCGAGGCTGGCCTGAAGATACTCGAACGCGCCCGCGGATTGCTGCGCGATGTGCGCGACCTGCATGCGATTGCCCAGGACACCAGCCGGCTAGGCGAATTGCGGCTCGGCGTGTTCGTCTCGGCGCTGACCAGCGTGCTTCCCCCGGTCCTGAAGCGGCTGTACGAAGCCTATCCGGCAATGTCGGTTTTTGTCGCGCCCGGGGCGTCGGTTGAGTTATGCCGCCGCGTCAGCGCCGGCGAGCTCGACGCCGCGATTGTGGTCGAGCCGCAATTCGCAATTCCCAAGACTTGTGAATGGCAGGTCCTGACCGAGGAGCCACTGGTCGTGGTCGCCCATGCCAGCATGGCAGGACGCGATCCGCATGAACTGCTGCGCGAGGAGCCGTTCATCCGCTACGACCGTTCGGTCGTGGGGGGGCAACTGGCCGACCGTTACCTGCGCGACCAGGATATCCACCCCAGGCAGCGGCTTGAAATCGACGGCTTGCTGGCGATTGCGGCATTGATCGACCACGGCCTTGGCGTGTCGCTGCTGCCGGACTGGCCGGCGATGTGGTCGGGCGGCATGGCCCTGGCCCGCATACCCTTGCCGGGCCGGGCGCCAGTGCGCCGGATAGGATTGATTCGCGGACTGCAAAGTCCGCATGCCGCGCTGTCGGAAGCATTGCTGAACGAGGCGCGCAGCATATTCTCGGAAGCGCCGCGGCCGGACTAGCGCCCGCTGTGGCGTGGCCATGGCGTGGGCCATGGCGTGGGCAGCGGCATTGGCGCATCCGCAGGGGACGCGCCAGTGTTGTCAGGCCTTCAGCAGGCTCTGCAGCTCGCCGCTTTCATACATCTCGGTCAGGATGTCCGAGCCGCCGATGAATTCACCGTTCACATACAGCTGGGGAATGGTCGGCCAGTTCGAATATTCCTTGATGCCCTGGCGCACTTCCGCGTCTTCCAGCACATTGATCGTCACGATGTTTTCCGCGCCGCTGGATTTCAGCAGCTGGATCGCACGGCCGGAGAATCCGCACTGCGGGAACTGTGCCGTGCCTTTCATGAACAGCACCACCGGGTTGCCGGTGACGGTTTGCTTGATCCACTCTTGTACGTCGCTCATGGGGGGCTGCCTTGAAAATGACTGAATACCGCATTATAGGGAGAAATCCGGCGGTCGGTTGGGCGCGGGCCCGGACCGGCCTGCTAGCTCTTGAGCTTGGCGAAGGCTGCCGCCATTGCCGAATTGCCAGCTGGCGCCCGCTCTTGCTGTTGCTGGTGCTGTGAGAGGCGGCGCGTGTCGTTGCGGTCTGCGCGCTGGGCGTTCTGGCGGGCGCCGGGGGCCGGCGCTTCGTCGGACAGCCGCATGGTGAGGGCGATGCGCTTGCGCTTTTCATCCACCTCCAGCACCTTGACCTTGACCACCTGGCCGGCCTTGACCACCGTGTGCGGGTCTTTCACGAAGGTGTTGGACAGCGCCGAAATGTGGACCAGGCCATCCTGATGCACGCCGATGTCGACGAAGGCGCCGAAGGCCGCGACATTGGTGACCACGCCTTCCAGCAGCATGCCGGGCTGCAGGTCCCGGATCTCTTCGACGCCATCCTTGAAGCTTGCTGTCGTGAACTCGGGGCGCGGATCGCGGCCCGGCTTCTCCAGCTCTCTCAGGATGTCGGAAATGGTCGGGACGCCGAATTTTTCGTCTGCGTATTTCGCCGGCGGCAGCGACTTCAGCAGCTTGGCATCGCCGATCAGGGATTTCACGTCTTTCTTCAGATCCGCCAGGATCTTTTCCACCACAGGATAGGATTCCGGATGGACGGCGGACGCGTCCAGCGGATTGTCGCCGTTCATCACGCGCAAGAAGCCGGCCGCCTGCTCGAACGTCTTGTCGCCCAGCCGTGGCACTTCGCGCAATCCGGCGCGCGAGCGGAAGCCTCCATGCGAATCGCGGAAGTTGACAATGCTCTGCGCCACGCTGGAGTTCAGGCCGGACACCCGCGCCAGCAGCGGCGCGGAAGCGGTGTTGACGTCGACGCCGACGGCATTCACGCAATCCTCGACGACGGCGTCGAGAGCGCGCGCCAGCTGGCTCTGGCCGACGTCATGCTGGTACTGCCCGACGCCGATCGATTTGGGGTCGATCTTGACCAGTTCGGCCAGCGGATCCTGCAGCCGGCGCGCGATCGACACGGCGCCGCGCAGCGTGACATCCAGCTCGGGCAGTTCGCGCGATGCGAATTCGGACGCCGAATACACCGAGGCGCCGGCCTCCGACACCACGATCTTGGTGAGATTCAGTTCGGCGCGCTGCTTGATCAGGTCTTGCGCCAGGCGATCGGTCTCGCGCGATGCGGTGCCGTTGCCGATCGCAATCAGGGCGACATTGTGTTTCTCGGCCAGCTGGCTGAGCACATGCAGCGAGCCGTGCCAGTCGTTGCGCGGTTGGTGCGGATAAATGGTCGCCGTGTCCACCACCTTGCCGGTGGCGTCGACGATGGCCACCTTGACGCCGGTACGCAGGCCCGGGTCCAGTCCCATGGTCGCGCGCGATCCGGCCGGGGCCGCCAGCAGCAGCGCTTTCAGGTTGGTGGCGAACACGTTGATGGCGTCGGTCTCCGCTTTTTCGCGTAGCGCCGTCATCAGTTCGGTTTCCAGATGCATGAAGGCTTTTACGCGCCAGGTCCAGCGCACGGTGTCGGCCAGCCATTTGTCGGCCGGGCGGTTCTGGTGCTTGATGCCGAAGCGGGCGGCGATGCGGGATTCGCACGGATTGTGCGGCGCATCCCACTTCGGCTTTTCTTCCTCGGTGTCGAGCCGCAGGTTGAAGGTCAGCATTTCTTCTCGGCGGCCGCGGAACAGCGCCAGCGCCCGGTGCGAGGGAACGGTGGCCAGCGGCTCGGAATAGTCAAAGTAATCGGCGAATTTCTCGCCGGCATCCTGCTTGCCCTCGACCACTTTTGATTCCACCACGCCGTGCTCGGTCAGGTATTCGCGCAGCGATTGCAGCAGCGTGGCGTCTTCGGCAAAGCGCTCCATCAGGATCTGGCGCGCGCCGTCCAGTGCGGCCTTGGTGTCCGCCACGCCCGGGTTGTCGCCCTGGTCAGTGGTGAAGGCCGGCTTGATGAACTTCGCCGCTTCCTGCTCGGGATCGAGGGTGGGGTCGGCCAGCAGCGCGTCCGCCAGTACGGTCAGCCCCGCTTCGGCGGCGATCTGCGCCTTGGTGCGGCGCTTCTGCTTGTAGGGCAGGTACAGGTCTTCCAGCCGGGTCTTGTCTTCCGCATGCAGGATCTGGTCGAGCAGGAGCGGTGTCATCTTGCCCTGCTGCTCGATCGAGGCGACGATCGCGGCGCGCCGGTCCTCCAGTTCGCGCAGGTAGCGCAGCCGTTCTTCCAGCAGGCGCAATTGCGTGTCGTCCAGGCCGCCGGTGGCCTCCTTGCGATAGCGGGAGATGAAAGGCACGGTCGCGCCTTCGTCCAGCAGGGCAATTGCCGCCGCCACCTGGGCCGGGCGCGCAGCAAGTTCAAGGGCAAGACGTTGTTCGATCGAAGGAAGCATTGGAACTCTGGATGATGGGAAAACAAGCGAAGGATGATACGCAAACTGGGCGGGGGCGCCAGTCTTGACATCTGAAAAAAGACAAGCGGGGCGGCAGCGGCAGGGCTATGGCCTGGTATTCAAGCGCCCCCCGCTGACCCGTTCGATTCCAGCCAGGTCGCGCCAGCTTTCCACATTGCCAAAACCGGCGTGGGCCAGCAGGGCGCGCACCGCCCCGGCCTGGTCATATCCATGTTCCATCAACAAGTATCCGCCAGGCGCCAGGTGTGCCGGCGCGCCGCTGACAATCATGCGCAATGCGTCCAATCCGTCGGCCTGGTCCGTCAATGCCTGCACCGGTTCAAACCGCAGGTCGCCCTGGGCAAGATGCGGATCGCCGGCGCATATATATGGCGGATTCGAAACGATGATGTCGAACTGCATTCCCGCCAGCGGGCCATACCAGCTGCCCTCGGCGAATTCGACTTTCACGCCGTTCGCCACTGCATTTTCCCGTGCAATCGCCAGCGCCGGCGCGCTGAGATCGACCGCAAAGACCTGCGCGGCGGGATGCAGGTGCGCCAGCGCGATCGCAATCGCACCGGAGCCTGTCCCGAGATCGAGCACGCGCCAGGCCTGGTTGCCAATGCGTTCACTGGCCAGGTCCACCAGCAATTCGGTTTCCGGCCTCGGGATCAGCACATCCGGCGTCACCCGTAGCAGCAGGCCGTGGAATTCGCGATGGCCGAGCAGGTAGGCCACCGGCTCGCCAGCACGCCGCCGTGCAAAAAGATCGCGCACCGCCTGTACTTGTCCGGCCGCAGGCTGTTCATGCGAGCGCGTGATCAGCTGCACCCGTGTCAGCCCCAGCGCGTGCGCCAGCAGCAGCCGTGCTTCGAAGGGATCGATGCCGGCCGCGGCCAGCAACTGGCCGACGGTTGGCGACGCTTCGTTCATGGCGCCGGTTTCAGCGACGGCGCAGCGCCAGCCACAGCAGCGCGACCACGAACAGCGAGAACCACGCCAGCGACCATTGCGGAATCGACAAGCCGAGGATGGGTTCGTATTCAGTGGTGCACAGGCCGTCGGCCTGGAACAGGAAGGGCAGCAGCTTGGCCGTCGGGATCGTGTTCAGCGAGGTCTCGAGCGGATCGATGCCGCAGGACACGTTCGGATGCGCCTTAACCCACAAGTGCCAGGTGGCCACGCCGGCGCCGGCCAGCGCCGCCAGTGCCGCCAGCCCGGCCCCGAAACGGCGTGCGGCGGCGGGAAGGAATGCGGCAACCAGGCACAGCAGCGCGACGCCGGCAAAGGCGTAGCGCTGGATGATGCACAGCGGGCAGGGCAGCATGTCGCGCCCGAACTGCAGGTAGAGCGCGAAGCCAAGCAGCCCGATGCAGGTTAGGGCAATTGCAATCAGCAGGGTTCTGGTGGATGTCATCGGTTATGCCGGTTGGTTGTCACGGTTATGCCAGTTGCTCGTCACGATTGTGCCAGTTGCTTGCTACGACTGTGTTTGTTACGACTGTGCTTCTCACAAGACTTCGTCGCCCATCGCGGCCAGCAATTCTGCCTGATGCTCGGCCATCAGTGCCCGCGTCAGTTCGTCGAGGTCGCCGTCCATGATGAAGTCAAGCTTGTACAGCGTCAGGTTGATGCGATGGTCGGTCATGCGACCCTGCGGGAAATTATAGGTCCGGATGCGCTCGCTGCGGTCGCCGGAACCGATCAGCGATTTGCGCGTGGCCGCTTCTTTCGACTGTTGTTCGCGGGTCTGGACGTCCTTGATGCGGGCAGCCAGCACTTTCATCGCCTGCGCCTTGTTCTTGTGCTGGCTGCGGTCGTCCTGGCATTCGACCACGATGCCGGTCGGGATGTGGGTCAGCCGCACGGCGGAATCGGTCTTGTTGATGTGCTGGCCGCCGGCGCCCGAGGCGCGGTAGGTGTCGATGCGAAGGTCGGCGGGATTGATGTGGACCTCTTCCAGTTCGTCGGCTTCCGGCATCACGGCGACCGTGCAGGCCGAGGTATGGATGCGGCCTTGCGCCTCGGTAGCCGGCACCCGCTGCACCCGGTGGCCTCCCGATTCGAACTTGAGCCGCGAGTAGGCACCGTGGCCGATGATGCGCACGATGACTTCCTTGAAGCCGCCGAGTTCGGACGGCGACTCCGACACCATCTCCACCTGCCAGCGGTTGCGCTCGGCATAGCGGGTGTACATGCGCAGCAGGTCGCCGGCGAACAGCGCAGATTCGTCGCCGCCGGTGCCGGCGCGGATTTCCAGGAAGAGATTGCGCTCGTCATTGGGGTCCTTCGGCAGCAGCATCGTCTGTAGTTCGCCGGCCAGGGTTTCCATGCGCGCGCGGGCCGCCTGGATCTCGTCCTGGGCGAACTCTCTCATGTCCGGGTCGGACAGCATTTCCTCGGCGGTCTCCACGTCGCGGCCGGCCTGCACGTATTCCAGGTACAGCGCGACCAGCGGCTGCAGTTCGGCGTGTTCGCGCGTGAGCTTGCGGTACTGCTCCATGTCGGCAGTAGCGTTTTCCTGCATCAGCAGGGTGGCGACTTCTTCGAGACGGTTGGCCAGCTGGTCCAGCTTGGCGAGCATTGAGGGCTTCATTGCATCCAGTAGTGTGCGGCAAGGGCGCGCGCGGCAGTGCGCGATCGGGGTAAGGGCGGGGGAGGGTGGGCTGCGGCGGCGCCGCTAGCGCCGGGTGCGGAACAACTGCGGCAGCAGCGCCGCCAGGCGGGCCCGTTCATCGCCCTGGGCGGAATGCAACGCGCTCTGCGGGCCATGCAGGAATTTTGCGGTCAGTCCGCGCGACAGGGCGTCGAGGACGGTGTCGATATCTTCGCCGCGCGCCAGCAGCTTGCGTGCGCGTTCGAGTTCGATCATTCGTATTTGTTCGGAGTTCTCGTGCAGTTCCTGGATCACAGGCACCACGGCGCGGCTGTCGATCCAGTGCATGAACGACTGCACGCGGGTCTCGATGATGGCCTCGGCCTGGATCACCGCAGCCTGGCGGTTTTCCATTCCGGTCTGGACCGTGGTGGCGAGGTCGTCGACGGTGTACAGGAATACGTCGTCGAGACGGCCGATCTCGGATTCGATATCGCGCGGCACTGCCAGGTCGACCATGAACATCGGCTTGTGGCGCCGCGCCTTGATCGCGCGCTCGACCATGCCCAGCCCGATGATCGGCAGCGTGGATGCGGTCGAAGACACGACGATGTCGAAATTCGCCAGTTGCTCCGGCAGGTCGGCCAGGCGGATCGCGCGTCCGTCCAGCCGGTGCGCAAGCGCTTCGCCGCGCTCCAGTGTGCGGTTGGCGATGGTCAGGGATTTCGGGTTCTGGGCGCTGAAGTGCGTCGCGCACAACTCGATCATTTCACCGGCGCCAATGAACAATACATTTTGTTCGCTGATGCGGTCGAAGATGCGTTGCGCGAGCCTGACTGCGGCCGCCGCCATCGATACGCTATGGGCGCCGATTTCAGTCGTGCTGCGCACTTCCTTGGCCACTGCAAATGTGCGCTGGAACATCTGGTGGAGATAAGTCCCCAGGGCGCCGGCCGCATCGGCTTCGCGCACCGCATCCTTCATCTGCCCAAGTATCTGTGGCTCGCCGAGCACCATCGAATCCAGCCCCGATGCGACGCGGAATGCATGGCGAACGGCCTGGTCCTGGGGCAGGGTGTACAGGTGCGGGCGCAGCTCCGACACGCTCAGCTGGTGATAGTCCGCCATGAAGTGGGCGGTCGCATCGATCGCGTCATTGACACTGCGTCCGGCGCGGTTGGCACAATACAATTCGGTGCGATTGCAGGTCGACAGTATGGCGGCCTCGGCAGCGGCCTGTTCACCGATGCCGCGCGCCAGCGAGGCGCGCGCAGCCGCCACCGCCTGGCCGAGATGATCGGCCGGAAAGGCGACTTTTTCCCGCAATGACACGGGGGCCGTGGTGTGATTCAGGCCAATGGCGAGCAGCTGCATTCGGTAGTGACCGGTGCGATCGGACAAGATTGGATTAGGGACGGAAGACGGGCTCTATTATAGCCTGTTGCCCATATCCGGCTCCTGCTGCCCGATTGCAAGAGTGGGGACGTCCTGCTCAGGCCGTCGTTTGCTCGAGCCGATAGCCGTAACTGTATACCGGCGCTAGCCGGTAGCCGTGTTCCGGGCGCAATTTCAGCTTGCTGCGCACGCGTGAAACATGGGTGTCCATGGTGCGGGAGGGCACGTCGACGTCGCGCGCCCAGACTGCTTCAAGTATGTAGGCACGCGATAATGGGCGGCCCATGTTCCGGAAAAACAGCAGGGCGAGGTCGAATTCCTTGTGGGTCAGGTCGACCGCCTGGCCCTCTACCGTCAGGCGGCCGGTGCGTGACTCGAACACATAGTTGCCGAACTGAATTTGTTCGACCGCATTGTGCGAGGGGTAGGCACGCCGCAGCAGCGCCTGGATCCTGGCCACAAGTTCGCCGCGCCGGACCGGCTTGATGATGTAATCGTTGGCGCCACTTGCCAGCCCGGCAATGATGTCGTCTTCGCACGAACGGCCGGTTATGAACAGGATGGGCAGATTTGAGGGGAGGGTCTCGCGAACCGTTTGCACCACCTGGTCCGGTGCCGTGTCGGTACTCTGCCAATGCAGGATCAGCATGTCGAAATTTTCCCGCCGCAATTGGGCCAGCAGCTCTTTGCCGCTGCTGAAGGGAAAGCAGGCATGTCCCGCCGACTTGAGCACCTGGCAGACCAGGTCGCACTGGCCGCGTTCTTCATCGAGCACAGCAATTCTCATAATTGTGAAAGTGCGAACATCGAACAAGTGGGCGAAATGGACCGGAGTTGCCTCTAATTTACCAACAAATGAGGTAAAGTCCATTACTTCCTGACAATTAGTTAAATCTTCTCCCTGAGAATGTGAACTGGAGGGAACGTTGGCACGACAGCGGGTTCACAAGGGTGTCAAACATGAAAGGCACGAAACTCATGATTCTTGAATTAGCCGACCTTAGAATACAGCCGGGCAAGCAAGCGGAATTCGACCTGGCGATCCGCCGTGGCGTGGCGGAAGTCATCAGCAAGTCAATGGGCTACCTTGGCCACCAGATCAACCACTGCATCGAGACGCCCGAGCGCTACGTGCTGATGGTCTACTGGGCGACGCTGGAAAATCACACGGTGGATTTCCGCGGATCGGAGGCATTTGCGACCTGGCGCGCAATCGTCGGTCCGTATTTCGCGGCGCCGCCGGCAGTCGAACACTTCAACCTGCTCGAAAAGACGCACTGATCGCGCAGTCTTGAGCACCTCCCGAGTGCCCGGCGCGACGCGCATGGACACTCGGCGTCACGTTTGCCCGGGCCGCGGGCACCCATGCCAACCGCTCCTGCGATCGCCTGCAAGTTGCAATGTGATTTGCAATGTGATTTGCAATGCAAATTTGCACTGTAAAGCGCGCCTCGATACCGGCCGCTCATCTCCCGCCTGCCAGTGCGGATTTTCGTCCGCCCCATCTTTTTGCGAACCTGAATTTCCGGCCATGGCCTAAGCCTTGTGGCGGCGCGCAAACCGTTGTTGTCATTGATCAATTCCCGTAAACACATGTGTTAACGTGATGCGCTACCTTCAGTTCCCTCCGTAAGTGCTTCAATCGACTACAAATTGATGGTTTTCAAACTTCTGAAGGATGGTCTGTAAGTCCTTAATTTCATTGAGATAAATGAGACTTGGTGCCCTGAATATTCCTTGACCGCAAATTCTTCCTCCTCTAAAGTGGGCAGCAGTGTGAAAAAGTGTTTTTTTGTGGGAAGAATTTCTGTGGCGAAGCTGCAGAAATGACAACAAGCGGAATCAAAAAAAAGGCCATTCAAGGTGTTTCAAGGCGCGTCAGCACTCAATCTCGATGCCAAGGGTCGCATGTCGATCCCTGCGAAGCATCGTGACGCCCTGATGGTCCAGTGCGAAGGGCGGGTCACGCTGACCAAGCATCCGCACGGTTGCCTGTTGTTCTTCCCGCGGCCAGTGTGGGAAAGCCATCGCGAGCAGATCGCTTCCTGGCCGATGTCGGCGAAATCCTGGCAAAGGATTTTTCTCGGCAATGCGCAGGACGTCGATCTCGACAGCGCCGGCCGTATCCTGGTCGCGCCCGAGTTGCGCCGCGCAGTCGGCATTACCCGCGACGTGATGTTGCTGGGCATGGGCAGTCACTTCGAGATTTGGGACGCGGCCAAGCTGGAGCAGAGCGAAGCCGAGGCGGTAGCGGCCGGCATGCCGGATGTGTTGAACAATTTTTCATTCTGATTCGTGATGATGTCCCCAGCGGTGCCAGAACTGCAGCACCGTACAGTGCTGCTAGATGAAGCAATCGAAGCGCTTGCGCTCGAGGGCGAGCGTCGTGACGGCATTTACGTGGACGGCACTTTCGGGCGCGGCGGGCACAGCGGCAGGATCCTCGGGCAGTTGTCGGCACAAGGGCGCCTGCTGGCGTTCGACAAGGACCCGGAGGCGATCGCAGTAGGCCGCGCGCTGGCAGCCGCCGATCCGCGCTTCGACATCGTGCATGGCAGCTTCGCAACACTGGACGAAGAACTGGAGTCACGGGCAATCGGGGAGGTGGATGGCGTACTGCTGGACCTCGGGATTTCTTCCCCGCAGGTGGATGCAGCCGAGCGGGGATTCAGCTTTCGCCATGACGGTCCGCTCGACATGCGCATGGACACGACGCGTGGCATTTCGGCGGCCGAGTGGCTGGCTACCGAAAGCCAAGAGAACATACAGAAAGTGATACGCGAATATGGGGAAGAACGGTTTGCTGTTTCGATTGCAAAGGCGATTGTTGCTAGCCGGGCAGTCGCGCCAATTTCAAGCACACGGCAGCTTGCCGGGATCGTGGCTGGCGCTGTCAAGACCCGCGAAAAAGGCAAGGATCCGGCCACTCGTACCTTTCAGGCCATCCGGATTTACATCAATCAGGAGCTTGAAGAACTCGAAGTAGGTTTGGCACGCGCGTTCAATCGCTTGGCTCCGCACGGGAGGTTGGTGGTGATCAGCTTTCACTCGCTGGAAGACCGCATCGTCAAGCAGTTCATGGCCAGCCGCGCAAAGCTGCCCCAGCCGGACCGTCGCCTTCCCATTCGCGCCGTTGACTTGCCCTCACCTGAAATGCGCCTGCTGGGCCGGTACAAGCCGGACGACGCCGAGATAGCCGTCAACCCGCGCGCCCGTTCCGCCATCATGCGCGTCGCCGAGCGGATTCCTCTCCCGGGAGGCCTGCAGTGAGCGGCCGCTTCGCCTCCGTGCTGACCCTGTTGCTGGTCCTGTGCGCGCTGTCGCTGGTCACGGCGCAGTATCAATCACGCCGCCTGTTCATCGAACTCGAGCGTGCCCAGGGCCTGGCGCGCCAGCTTGATGTCGAATGGTCGCAGTTGCAACTCGATCAGTCCACGCTGGGCAAGAGCGCGCGCATCGAGGCCAACGCCCGGCGCGACCTGAACATGGTCCCGGTCACGCCCGGACGCACCCAATACCTGACACTGGGGGGCAAATAATGGCTGTCGCCCCCCGCACCACCGCTGCCCGCGGGATACCCTTTTCCACCAGTCCGCTGCTGGCAGTCAAGCTGCCTGCATGGCGTTCGCGTGTGGTCCTGTTCGTGCTGTTCGCCGCATTCTTTGCATTGATCTGCCGGGCGCTCTGGCTGCAGGGCTTGTCGCGCGAATTCCTGCAAAAGCAGGGCGAGTCGCGCTATGCGCGCACACTGGAGTTGCCAGCCACACGCGGCAAGATCACCGACCGCAATGGGCAGGTGCTGGCGTCGTCCTTGCCGGTCAAGGCCGTGTGGGCGATTCCGGAGGACGTGCTGGAAGCGCCGGCTGACAAGCTGCGCGAACTGGCGCGCCTGCTGGAGATGAACGAGCGCGACCTGCGCAAGAAGCTCGATTCGGACCGGACTTTCGTTTACCTGAAGCGCCAGGTCGAGCAAGAGACGGTCGACAAGATCCTCAAGCTGAACATCGCCGGCATCGAAACGCGCAAGGAGTACAAGCGTTTCTATCCGGAAGGCGAAGTGATGGCCCATGTGGTCGGCTTCACCAATGTCGAGGACGCGGGCCAGGACGGAATGGAACTGGCGGCGCAGAAAACCCTGGCCGGCACCACCGGCAGCCGGCGCGTGATCAAGGACCGCCTGGGCCGGGTGGTCGAGGATATCGGCGCAATCCGCGACCCGCACGATGGCAAGGAGCTGGTGCTGTCGCTGGACAGCAAGATCCAGTACATCGCCTTTACCAAGCTCAAGGAAGCGGTCGACCTGCACAAGGCAAAGGCAGGCGCCGCGGTGGTGCTGGACGTGCGCACCGGCGAAGTGCTGGCGCTGGCCAACCTGCCAACCTACAACCCGAACAACCGCTCGATCCTGACCGGCGCCCAACTGCGCAACCGGGTGCTGACCGATACCTTCGAGCCCGGTTCGACCATGAAGCCGTTTACCGTCGCGCTGGCGCTGGAAGAAAAGCGGATGACGCCGGCAACCATGATCCAGACCGCGCCCGGCAAGCTCACCATCGGCCGTGCCACCATTGGCGACGCCCACCCGCATGGCATATTGAGCGTGGCGCAGATCATCGAAAAGTCTTCCAACGTCGGCACCGCGAAGATCGCGTTGCAGATGGAGCCTGAAGAGATGTGGGAGATGTTCACGAACGTGGGCTTCGGCCAGCAGCCGCGCTTCGGTTTCCCTGGCGCCGTCGCCGGCCGGGTGCGGCCGTTCAAGTCCTGGCGGCCGATCGAGCAGGCGACCATGAGCTACGGCCACGGCATTTCAGTGTCGCTGATCCAGATGGCGCGTTCCTACATGATCTTCGCCCGCGACGGCGACATGATCCCGCTCAGCTTCCAGAAGCTGAACGAGAAACCGGTCGGCCAGAGGGTGATTTCCGAGAACACCGCGCGGGCGCTGCGCGAAATGCTTGAAAAAGCGGCCGGGCCGGGCGGTACCGCGCCCAAGGCGCAGGTTGCAGGTTATCGGGTTGCCGGCAAGACCGGCACCGCCCACAAGCTGGCAGGCGGCCAGTACGTACGGAAATATGTGGCGTCCTTCGTCGGCTTTGCGCCGGTGTCCGACCCGCGCATCATCATCGCCGTGATGGTCGACGAGCCGTCCAACGGCCAGTACTACGGCGGTAATGTGGCAGCGCCGGTGTTTTCGGCGGTCGCGGCAAGTGCGCTGCGCGCCCTGAACGTCGCGCCGGATTCCAGCGTGACCAACATCATCATCCCGCCGGATGCGCTGGTGGAGAGCCTGTGATGCCAGTGACCGACGCCATCATCGCCAACGCCACCGCCTGGATGAAAGGGGCGGCAAGCGGTGCGCAGCTGTGCCCGGACTCGCGCACGCTGGCCGCTGGCGACCTGTTCCTGGCCTATCCCGGCGACACCTCGGACGGACGGCGCTACATTGCCGATGCAATCAGCCGCGGCGCGGCCGGCGTCGTGTTTGAAGAGTCGGCGGATTTCGCCTGGGATCCGGACTGGACCTTGCCGCACCTGGCGGTTCCGGGCTTGCGCCAGCTGGCCGGGCTGATCGCCTCGGCCTGGTATGACGCACCGGACCGCAACATGTTCGCGGTCGCCGTCACCGGCACTAATGGAAAGACCTCTTGCACCCAATGGCTGGGTTGCGCGCTGTCGCAGGTGGACGGGCCGGTTGCCGTGGTCGGCACGCTCGGCGCCGGCCTGTGGGCCAACGGCCGCATGGGCGAGTTCAGTGCCACCGGTTTCACCACCCCCGACGCCGTGCAACTGCAGCGCCGGTTGGTCGAATTGCGCGATGCCGGCGCCTGGGCGCTGGCCATCGAGGCATCGTCGATCGGCTTGCAGCAGGGCCGGCTCGATGGCTTGCACTTTGACGTCGCCCTGTTCACCAACCTGACCCGTGATCATCTCGACTTCCACGGCAGCATGCAGGACTACGAGAACGCCAAGGCGATGTTGTTCGACTGGCCGGGACTGCAACATGCAGTGCTCAACCTGGACGATCCGGCCGGGTTGCGGCTGGCAGGGCGGCTTGGTTCGCGCCCGGGCCTGTCGCTGATCGGTTACACCATCGACGATGCTGCTGCCACCGGGTTGGATTTCCCGGTATTGCGGGCGAGCCAGATCAAGAGTACCCAGGCCGGCACCGGATTCAATCTTGATTCGCCGTTCGGCAGCGGACCAGTGCGCACCCAGTTGGTCGGCCGCTTCAATGTCAGCAACGTGCTCGGCATTGCCGGCGTGCTGCTGGCGCGCGGGATCGAATGGCAGACCACCATAGACCTGATCGAGAACCTGCAGTCCGTGCCGGGACGCATGCAGCAACTTGGCGGGCAGGATGCGCCGCTGGTGGTGATCGACTACGCGCACACGCCGGATGCGCTGGAAAAAACGCTGGCTTGCCTGCGCCAGGTGGCGCAGGAGCGCGGTGGCCGGCTGTGGTGCGTGTTCGGCTGCGGCGGCGACCGCGATCCCGGCAAGCGGCCGCAGATGGGCGCAGTCGCGGCAGCGCTGGCCGACGACGTCGTGGTCACCAGTGACAATCCGCGCACCGAAGATCCGGCCGCGATCATCCGGCAGATCGTGGCGGGCATGCCCGTTGCGCCGCAGACGGTAGAAGATCGCGCGGCCGCGATTCTTTGGGCGATTCGCCATTCGTCGCGGGCAGACGTGGTTCTGCTGGCCGGCAAAGGCCATGAAAATTATCAGGACATAAAGGGTCGCAAGCAGCTGTTCCTGGACGAGGACCATGCTGCGCTGGCCCTGCTGTCGCGAGCGACGATGAAAGGAAATACTTGATGCAGTCATCGTTGGCTCATCTGCAACGCCGCGTCGCCGGCTCGGTCATGACGACCGAGGCGGTGTTCAGTGGCGTATCGACCAACAGCCGTGAAGTGAGGCCGGGAAACCTGTTCATCGCTTTGCGCGGAGAGCGTTTCGACGCCCACGAATTCCTGGGCCAGGTGGCAGCCGCCGGTGCGGCAGCCGTGGTTGCCGAGCGGGTGCCGCCGGGCTTTGCCTTGCCGGCGCTGATCGTTCCGGATAGCCGGATCGCACTGGGTGAAATCGGCAATTTCTGGCGCACCCAGTTCGACATGCCGCTGATCGCGGTCACCGGCAGCAATGGCAAGACCACGGTCAAGGAAATGATCGCGTCCATCCTGAAGCTTGAGTACGGGGAGGACAATTACCTTGCCACCCGCGGCAACTTCAACAACGAGATCGGCGTGCCGCTGACCCTGTTGCGGCTGGAGGCCGGTCATCGCGCTGCCGTGCTTGAACTTGGCATGAACCACCCCGGCGAAATTGCACGTCTGGCCGCCATTGCGCAGCCGACCGTGGCGCTGGTGAACAATGCCCAGCGCGAACATCAGGAATTCATGGCCAGCGTCGAGGCTGTTGCGCAGGAAAACGGCAGCGTCCTGCGCTCGCTGCCGAAGCACGGTGTCGCCGTGTTTCCGGCAGACGACACCTATACCCCGCTGTGGCGCAGCTATGTCAAGGGCGGCGTCCAGCGCAAGGTCCTGACCTTCGGGCTGTCGGATGACGCCAGCGTGTCCTGCACCTGGAAGCCCGCCGCATTCGGCAGCGAGATGACGGTCAGGGTCAAGGATCACACCTTTGTGCTCAACCTGGCGGCCGCCGGCGTCCACAACGTGCGCAACGCGCTGGCGGCGATCGCCTGCTGCCTTGCGATCGGCGTGCACCGCAAGGCAATCGTGCGCGGGCTGGAAACGTTCGCGCCGGTCACTGGCAGGCTGCAGCACAAGGTGGCGGCAAATGGCGCCACTGTGATCGATGACACCTACAACGCCAATCCGGACTCGGTGCGCGCCGCGATCGACGTGCTGGCGCAATGCGCTGCACCGCGCGTGCTGGTACTGGGCGATATGGGCGAAGTCGGGCAGGAAGGCCGGCAGTTCCACATTGAAATCGGCGCCTATGCGCGCGGGCGTGGCATCGAGCAGTTGTTCACCCTGGGCGAACTGGCACAGCATGCGACCGCGGCGTTTGGCCCCCGTGGCCGCCATGCGGCCGACATCGACGCGCTCAACCAGGCCGTGCAGGCAGTCGCCTCGCCAGAGACGACCGTGCTGGTAAAAGGATCGCGCTTCATGCGCATGGAACGGACAGTGCAGTACCTGACTGGCGAAACAAAACAGGAGGCGCACTGACATGCTGCTATGGCTCGCCAACATGTTCCAGCAGGAGTACGGCTTCCTGCGCGTATTCAACTTCATCACATTCCGCGCGGTGTTCGCGACCCTGACGGCGCTGGCGATCGGATTGTTTTTCGGTCCCGCCGTGATCCGCATGCTGACCCGGCTGAAGGTCGGGCAGGCGGTGCGCACCGACGGGCCGCAGACCCACCTGGTCAAGTCCGGCACGCCGACCATGGGCGGCGCGCTGATCCTGATTGCGATCGCCGTGGCGACCGTGCTCTGGTGCGACTGGAGCAACCGCTTCATCTGGCCGGTAATTCTGGTGACCTTCGGATTCGGCGCGATCGGCTGGGCCGATGACTATCGCAAGGTGGTCCACAAGGACCCGAAAGGCATGCCGTCCAGGGAGAAATACTTCTGGCAGTCGCTGATCGGCTTGATCGCGGCCTTTTACCTGGCATTTTCCGTCTCGGGCGAGACCAATATCAAAGTCTGGCAATTGTTCATGGCCTGGGTGCAATCAGGCTTCAGCATGGACCTTCCGCCCAAGGCGGACCTGATCGTGCCCTTCTTCAAGACCATCAGCTACCCGCTCGGCGTATGGGGCTTCATCGCGCTGACCTATTTCGTGATCGTCGGCACCAGCAATGCGGTCAACCTGACTGACGGGCTGGACGGACTGGCGGCGATGCCTACCGTGATGGTCGGGTCGGCGCTCGGCTTGATTGCCTACCTGACCGGCAGCGCGAATTACGCCCGCTACCTGTTCATTCCGCACATACCGGGCGCCGGTGAGCTGCTGATTTTCTGCGGAGCGATGGCCGGGGCCTGCCTGGCCTTCCTCTGGTACAACGCACATCCGGCCCAGGTGTTCATGGGCGATGTCGGCGCGCTCGCGCTCGGCGGCGCCCTCGGCACGGTTGCCGTCATCGTGCGCCAGGAAATTGTGCTGTTCATCATGGGCGGCGTGTTCGTGGTTGAAACCCTGTCCGTCATGCTGCAGGTGGCCTGGTTCAAGTACACCAAGATGCGCACCGGCGTCGGCCGCAGGGTGCTGCTGATGGCGCCGCTGCACCACCATTACGAACAGAAGGGCTGGAAAGAAACGCAGGTAGTGGTCCGTTTCTGGATCATCACCATGATCCTGGTGCTGTTTGGCTTGTCGACACTGAAACTACGCTGATGAATTACGAGGGCAAACAGGTACTCGTGCTCGGCCTCGGTGAATCGGGGCTGGCGATGGCTTGCTGGCTGGGGCGCTGCGGCGCCCGGTTGGTGGTCGCCGATACGCGCGAGGCGCCGGCGCGCCTGGAGCAGTTGCTGCAGGCCGTGCCGGAGGCTGTCTTCGTCAGCGGCCCATTCAGCCCCGAACTGCTGGACGGTTGCGACTTTGTCGCTGTCAGCCCGGGGCTGGCGCCCGGCAATGAACTGGCGGACATCATCCCCGCCGCGCAGGAACGCAGCCTGCCCTTGTGGAGCGAGATCGAATTGTTCGCGCAGGCGCTGCAGGCGCTGCGCGAGACCCGTGAATACCAGCCCAAGGTGATCGCCATCACCGGCACCAATGGCAAGACGACCGTGACCAGCCTGACCGGCTTGTTGTGCCGGCGTGCCGGATTGTCGGTGCAAGTGGCGGGCAACATCAGCCCGGCTGCGCTTGATGTGCTGCGCAGTGCGCTCGACGCCGACGAGCTGCCGCAAGCATGGGTACTCGAACTGTCCAGCTTCCAGTTGCATTTCACCGCCAGCCTGCAAGCCGATGTGGCAACCGTACTGAACGTCACCCAGGACCACCTGGACTGGCACGGCAGCCTGGAGGCCTATGCCAGTGACAAGGCGCGCATCTTCGGCGCCGGCACCGTGCGGGTGCTCAATCGCGACGATCCGCTGGTGATGGCGATGGCGTCGCCGCTGGCGCCGGTGCTCACCTTCGGCCGCGACGAGCCGGACCAGCCCGACTGCACCGGCCTGGTCAACGAGAACGGCATGCAATGGCTGGCGTTGGCGAGCGCGGGCGAGTCCGGCGACTCGCGCCCGTCCCGCCGCCGCAAGAAGGAAGTGGAGGAGTTGCCGCTGCTGATCAACCGCCTGATGCCGGCCGACGCCCTGAAAATCCGTGGCACGCACAATGCAATGAATGCGCTGGCCGCGCTGATGCTGTGCCGCGCGGTCGGACTGCCGCTGGCTCCGCTGCTGCACGGCCTGCGCGATTACCAGGGCGAGCCGCACCGGGTGGAGCTGGTGGCTACCATCGGCAGCGTCGGCTACTACGACGACAGCAAGGGCACCAATGTCGGCGCGACCGTGGCTGCGCTGAACGGCATGGGCTCCATGTCCGGCGGCCGCCTGGTCCTGATCGCCGGCGGCGATGGGAAAGGCCAGGATTTCGCTCCGTTGCGCGAGCCAGTTGCACGTTACGTGCGCGACGTCGTGCTGATCGGGCGCGATGGCCCGGCCATCGGCGTGGCGCTGGATGGATCCGGCGTTCCGGTGCATTCCTGCCAGACTCTGGAAGAGGCAGTCGACAAGGCGGCATCCCTGGCCCAGCCGGGAGACGCCGTGCTGATGTCGCCGGCCTGCGCCAGCTACGACATGTTCCGCAGCTACTTGCACCGGGCCGAAGTGTTCGTCGACGCAGTGCGCGAACTGGGCTTGTCGCGCGGGGAGGTGACCGGATGAAATTCCTTTCCGCATTGCTGCCAGGCGCCGGGACCCCCGGCCAGGTGCACGTCCAGTCCCAACGCTCACGCATGATGGAATATGACCAGCCCCTCGTCTGGGTCACCGTGTTGCTGATGCTGTTCGGCATGGTGATGGTCTATTCGGCCTCGATCGCGCTGCCGGATTCGCCGAAATACGCAGGCTACAAGAGCACTCATTTCCTGATGCGCCAGGCAATCTTCATCGTTGTGGCACTGGTCGCCAGCCTGATGGCGTTCCGGATCCCGGTCAAGACCTGGCAAAAGATGGCACCCTATCTGTTCGTCCTTACCCTGGTGCTGCTGGTGCTGGTGCTGGTCCCTGGCGTGGGTAAGGGCGTCAACGGCGCTCGCCGCTGGTTGTCGCTCAAATTCATGAATGTGCAGCCGTCGGAGTTGATGAAGCTGTTCGTCGTGCTGTATGCCGCTGACTACACCGTGCGCAAGCAGCAGTTCATGCACAAGCTGACCAAAGGCTTCATGCCGATGACTGCCGCAATCGGCTTCGTCGGGTTGCTGCTGTTGCTGGAGCCCGACCTCGGCGCATTTGGCGTGATCGTCTGCATCGCCATGGGCATCCTGTTCCTGGGCGGGATCAACGGCATCTGGTTCGGCGGCATCGGCGCTACCCTGGTCGGCATATTCACCATGGTGATCGTGCTCTCTCCATGGCGGCGCGAGCGCATCTTCGCCTATCTCAATCCGTGGCAGGAAGAGAACGCGCTGGGCAAGGCCTACCAGCTTTCACATTCACTGATCGCGTTCGGACGCGGGGAAATATTCGGCGTCGGGCTGGGCGGCAGCGTCGAGAAACTCCACTACCTGCCGGAAGCGCATACCGATTTCCTGCTGGCGGTGATCGGCGAAGAGCTCGGCTTTGTCGGCGTGCTGACGGTAATCCTGATGTTCTACTGGATCATCAAGCGCGCCTTCGAGATCGGCCGCCAGGCGATTGCGATCGACCAGACCTTTGCCGGGCTGACGGCCAAGGGCATCGGCATCTGGATCGGCGTGCAGGCTTTCATCAACATGGGCGTGAACCTGGGGCTGCTGCCGACCAAGGGCCTGACCCTGCCCTTGATGAGTTATGGCGGCACTGGCGTGCTGATCAATTGCGTCGGGCTGGCGATCCTGCTGAGGATCGACTACGAGAATCGCCTGCTGATGCGCGGAGGCCGCGTATGACGGAAATGGTCAAGCCGATGATGCAGCCGACCATGAAGCGCCTCCTGATCATGGCAGCGGGAACCGGCGGTCACATCTTCCCGGGACTCGCCATCGCCGAGACGATGAAGTCGCGCGGCTGGGAAGTGTCGTGGCTGGGCACCACCCACGGCATGGAGCAGGACATCGTCCCGCGCCACGGCGTTGATATGGATTCGATCGAGTTCAGCGGACTGCGCGGCAAGGGCTGGAAGCATACGGCCACCGGCGTGTTCAGGTTGATTGCCGGCTTTGCTGCCTGCCTGGGCATCCTGCGCCGCCGCGATCCCGATGTCGTGCTTGGCATGGGCGGCTATGTCACCGTGCCCGGCGGCCTGATGGCCAGGGTGCGCGGCGTTCCGCTGGTGCTGGTGAATGCCGACGCCGCGCTGCTGCTATCCAACAAGGCCTTGCTGCCCGTCGCGCAGCGGGTGCTGTTCGGCTTTCCTGCCGACTTCGGCAGTGCTGCGTCCAAGGCCATCGTCACCGGCAATCCGGTGCGCAAGGAAATCATGGCGTTGCCGCTGCCGGCGGCTCGTTACGCTGGCCGCAGCGGCCCACTGCGGCTGTTGGTCATTGGCGGCAGCTTGGGCGCGAAGGTGCTCAACGACACGCTGCCCAAGGCGCTGGCCTTGCTCCCGGCCGGGCAGCGGCCGCTGGTGGTGCACCAATCCGGCAAGCAGCATATCGACGTGCTGCGCGCAGCCTACCGCGACTGCGGCGTGGAGGCCGAAGTGGTCGATTTCATCGATGACATGCCGCGCCGCTACAGTGAGGCCGATCTCGTGATCTGCCGCGCCGGCGCCATTACCGTATCCGAACTGACTGCCGCCGGCGTGGCCAGCGTGCTGGTGCCGCTGGTCGCGTCGACCACATCACACCAGCGCGACAACGCGCAGTGGATGGCGGCGCAAAACGCGGCGATCCACCTGCCGCAATCCGAATTGAATCCCGAGCACCTGGCGGCTCTGTTGCGCGGCATGACGCGCGACACCTGCAGCCAGTTGGCGCAATCGGCCTGGGAACAGGGCCGTCGCGACGCCAACGAGGCGATTGCCAGGGTGCTCGAAGAACTGGCGAAAAAGTCATGAAGCACAAAGTAAAGAATATTCATTTTGTCGGCATCGGCGGCTCCGGAATGAGCGGCATTGCCGAGGTATTGCTCAATCTCGGCTATGGCGTGTCCGGATCCGACCTGTCCAGCAATGCTGCCACCCGACGGCTGGCGTCGCTCGGTGCGCGTGTCATGTCCGGCCATGAGGCGGGCAACGTCGATGGTGCGGATGCGATCGTCACCTCCACCGCGGTCAAGGCCGACAATCCGGAAGTGATGGCGGCCCGCGCGCGCCGGATTCCGATCGTGCCACGCGCGATCATGCTGGGCGAGTTGATGCGCCTGAAAAGCGGCATCGCGATCGCCGGGACGCACGGCAAGACCACGACCACCAGCCTGGTCGCCAGTGTGCTGGCAGAAGGCGGCATGGATCCGACATTCGTGATCGGCGGCCGCCTCAACAGCGCCGGCGCCAATGCCAAGCTCGGCACCGGCGACTTCATCGTCGCCGAAGCCGACGAGTCGGATGCGTCGTTCCTGAACCTGTCGCCGGTGATCGAGGTGATCACCAACATCGACGCCGACCACATGGAGACCTACGACCACAGCTTCGCCAAGCTGAAGCAGGCCTTCATCGAGTTCACCCAGCGACTGCCTTTCTATGGCGTGGCGATCATCTGCGTGGACGATCCGAACGTGCGCGAGATCATGCCGTTCATCTCCAAGCCAGTGGTCACCTACGGCTTCGATCCGCAGGCCGAGGTGCGCGCCGTGGACGCCAGCGCGGTGAACGGGCAGATGCACTTCACCGTCAAGCAGGACGGCTATCCGGACATGGCGGTCGAATTGAACCAGCCCGGCATGCACAATGTGCAGAACGCCTGCGCTGCGATTGCCATTGCGCGCGAGATCGGCGTGCAGGACAGCGCCACGCAGAAGGCGCTGCGCGAATTCAACGGTGTCGGCCGCCGTTTCACCCGCCACGGCGACATCCGGATTGTCTCCGCCGACGGCGGTGATCGCGGCAGTTTCACGCTGGTGGATGACTATGGCCATCACCCGGTCGAGACGGCGGCAACGCTGGCGGCGGCGCGCGGCGCCTATCCCGGACGGCGCATCGTGCTGGCATTCCAGCCGCACCGTTATACCCGGACGCGCGACTTGTTCGAGGACTTCGTCAAGGTGCTTTCCAGCGCCGATGCGCTGGTGCTGGCGGAGGTCTATGCGGCTGGCGAGCAGCCGATCGTCGCCGCTGACGGACGCGCGCTCGCGCACGCGCTGCGGGCGGCGGGCAAAGTGGAGCCGGTCTTCGTCGAGAATATCGCCGACATGCCGGACACCATCATGAATGTCGTGCGTGACGGCGACGTCGTCGTCACGATGGGAGCCGGTTCGATCAGCGCGGTGCCCGCGCACCTGGCGACCTTGTCCGGAAAGGAGGCGCCATGAGTGCTCTCGATGCGGCAGGATTTGGCAAGGTCGGCGTGCTCTATGGCGGCCGCTCGGCAGAGCGCGAGGTGTCGCTGATGTCGGGAAGCGGCGTGCTGAAGGCCTTGCGTGACAAGGGAGTGGACGCGCACGGCTTCGATCCGGCGCAGCGCAGCCTGGCCGAACTGGCGGCCGAGAAATTCGATCGCGTGTTCATTGCGCTGCATGGCCGCTACGGCGAGGACGGCACGCTGCAGGGCGCGCTCGAGCAATTGGGGATTCCCTATACCGGCTCCGGCGTGATGGCATCGGCCATTGCGATGGACAAGATCATGACCAAGCGCATCTGGGCCAGCCAGGGCTTGCCGACGCCGCCATTCGCGGAACTCGACAGCGCGAGCACGACCGATGCCGACCTGGAGCGGGTCGCCGCCCGGCTCGGCATGCCGCTGATGCTCAAGGCGCCGCATGAGGGTTCGACCATCGGCATCAGCAAGGTCAGCGCACCGGCCGAGATGCGTGCCGCGTTCGACGACTGTGCTCGTTACGACGAGACACTGCTGGCCGAGGCCTTCATCAGGGGGCGGGAGATTACGGTGCCGGTGATCGGGCGCGGACGCAGTGCCCATGCGCTGCCGGTGGTGGAGATCCGTGCGCCGGAAGGCAATTACGACTATCACAACAAGTATTTCAGCGACGAAACCAAATACCTCTGCCCCGCGCCATTCAGCGCGGAGGTGACGGCGCAGGTGCAGGAACTGGCAGTGCGCGCCTTCAATGCCCTGGGCTGCAGCGGCTGGGGTCGGGTCGACTTCATGCTGCGCGAGGGCGACGACGCGCCTTATCTGCTGGAGATCAATACATCGCCCGGCATGACCGGACATTCGCTGGTGCCAATGTCGGCCCGGGCCGCCGGCGTCAGCTACGAGGACCTGTGCGTCCGGATCCTGGCGATGGCACGGCTGGATTCGCATCCGGGGCCGACGCCGGACATCAAGGGAGAGGCCTGACCCGACATGTGGAACGACATCAAATTGCTGAATGCGATGGCCAGTGCGCTGGTGGCGGCAACGCTGCTGGCCGTGCTGGGTGCTGGCCTGTGGTGGGTCGCGCATCGGCCGGCATTCACATTGAAGTCGATCCGGGTCGAAGGTGTTTCGCAGGCGCCGCTGCGCCATGTCAGCACGTCGACCATACGTGGCACGGCCCTGCCGCGCATCAAGGGAAATTTTTTCACGGCCAACCTGGATTCCGTTCGCTCTGCGTTCGAATCGGTGCCATGGGTGCGGCGCGCAACAGTCCGTCGTGCCTGGCCGAACGGGCTGGTGATCACGGTGGAAGAGCACCAGCCGCTGGGCACCTGGGGCGAGGACGGCCGACTGCTGTCGGTTGCCGGCGATATCTTTACGGCCAACCTTGCCGAGGCTGAAGAGGACGGCGACCTGCCTTCGTTCACGGGGCCGGCCGGCAGTGAAAAGGAAGTGGTGACGCGCTACCGCGATTTCCTGCAATGGTTTCGCAGCGTCAACCTGAAGCCGGCGTCGGTCAGCCTTTCGGGCCGTTATGCATGGTCCGTCAAGCTCAGTAATGGCATGACGGTGGAGTTGGGAAGGGAGCAGACCAGGGATACCTTGAAGGCGCGGGTGGAGCGCCTTGTGAACATCTATCCGCAGCTGGCGGCGCGACTGCAGGACCGTATCGAAAGTGTCGACATGCGCTATCCGAACGGCCTCGCGCTCAAGGCGCACGGGCTGAACCTGAAGCAGGAAACCAAAAAGAAGTGAAGCGATAAAACATGACTAAAGACGCGAAAAACCTGATTGTCGGCCTCGACATCGGCACCTCCAAGATCGTGGCCGTGGTGGCCGAGATCATGCCGGACGGGCGGCATGAGGTGATCGGCCTGGGCCAGCACGATTCCAAGGGATTGAAGAAGGGCGTGGTGGTCAACATCGAAGCCACGGTGGAATCGATACAACGGGCGCTGGAAGAAGCCGAACTGATGGCGGACTGCAAGATCCGCAATGTCTACACCGGGATTGCAGGCAACCATATCCGCAGCTTCAACTCCAGCGGCATGGTCGCGATCAAGGACAAGGAAGTGACCGCGGCCGACGTCGCTCGCGTGATCGAGACCGCCAAGGCGGTCAACATACCGACCGACCAGCAGTTGTTGCACACGGTGCCGCAGGAATTCATCGTCGACAACCAGGAAGACGTGCGCGAGCCGATCGGCATGAGCGGCATCCGCCTCGAAGTGAAAGTGCATATCGTCACCGGCGCCGTGTCGGCCGTCCAGAACATCGTCAAATGCGTGCGCCGCTGCGGCCTGGAAGTGTCTGACCTGATCCTGCAGCCAATGGCTTCTGCCGACGCGGTGCTGACGCCGGACGAGAAGGAACTGGGCGTGGTGCTGGTCGACATCGGCGGCGGCACCACCGACATCGCAATCTTCACCGAAGGCGCGATCCGGCACACGGCGGTGATTCCGATCGCCGGCGACCAGATCACCAACGATATCGCCATGGCCTTGCGTACGCCAACGGCCGAAGCCGAGGAAATCAAGCTGCGCTATGGCATCTGCAAGCAGGTGCTGGCCGATCCGGGCGAGTCGATCGAGGTGCCCGGACTGGGCGACCGCGGTCCGCGAACCCTGTCGCGGCAGGCGCTGGCCGCCGTGATCGAGCCGCGCGTCGAGGAACTCTTTGCGCTGGTGCACCAGGTGGTGCGCGAGTCCGGATACGAGGAAGTGCTGTCGTCCGGGATCGTCCTGACCGGCGGCTCGTCCATGATGCCGGGCATGGTCGAACTGGCAGAGGACATGTTCCTGAAGCCGACCCGCCTGGGCATGCCGGATTACACAGGACAGCTGGCCGATGTGGTGCGCAGCCCGCGCTACGCAACCGTGCTCGGCTTGCTGCAGGAAGCGAAAAAACAGTATCTGCGCGGGCACATCGTGCACCGGCAGCAAGGTTCTGCGACTGCGGTCTGGCAGCGCATGAAAGAGTGGTTCCTGGGGAATTTCTGACAGACGTTTTTTTATTCAACCGCAGCTGGCAGTGGCTAGGCGTCACACCGCGTGATGCCTATCGACTGAAAACTGCACTTAAAGGGGAGCATGATGGAAATTGACATGATCGACAGCGCATCAGGCGGCACCGTCATCAAAGTGGTGGGCGTCGGCGGTGCAGGCGGCAACGCGGTGCAGCACATGATCAACAAGGGCGTGCAGGGCGTGGAGTTCATCTGCGCCAATACCGATGCACAAGCACTGCTGCTGTCCAAGGCGCACAACATCATCCAGATCGGCGACAGCGGACTGGGTGCTGGCATGCGGCCGGCGGTCGGACGGCAGCTGGCTGAAGATTCGCGCGCGCGGATCGAAGATGCCCTGCGCGGCGCGCACATGGTGTTCATCGCTGCCGGCATGGGCGGCGGCACCGGCACCGGCGCAGCGCCGATCGTGGCCGAGATCGCCAAGCAACTCGGCGCACTGACCGTGGCGGTGGTGTCCAAGCCTTTCTCGTATGAAGGGCAGAAGTGCATGGACATCGCCAACGAAGGGCTGGAAGAACTGACTCAGCACGTCGACTCGCTGATCGTGATCCTCAACGAGAAGCTGGAAGAGATCTACGAAGACGACAGCATGATCGACTGGCTGCAGCATGCCGATGACGTTCTCAACAATGCCGTCGCCGGCATTGCCGAGATCATCAACGTCCCGGGCCACATCAACGTCGACTTCAACGACGTCAAGACCATCATGGGCGAGCAGGGCAAGGCCATGATGGGAACGGCAACCGCAGCCGGCGTCGATCGCGCACGGATTGCCGCCGAACAGGCAGTGGCCTCGCCGCTGCTTGACGGCATCGACCTCTCCGGCGCGCGCGGCGTGCTGGTGAATGTCACCGCCAGCCGCAGCCTGAAGGGCAAGGAGATCAAGGAAGTCATGGCCACGGTTCGCGCATTTGCCGCGCCGGACGCCTCGATTGCCCAGGGCATTGCCTATGACGACACCATGGGCGACGACTTGCGCGTGACCGTGGTCGCCACCGGCCTTGGCCGCGGCCGCAAGAACGTGCAACTGGTGCAGACGCCCATGCTGCGCACCGGTACCCATGACCAGCCGATGGCGGTCGGTCACATGCACGGCCAACAGCACGGCCACCAGCAAACCACCGGCGCGCAGCCGGCACAGTCGTTCGAGGGCATGAAAGCGCCGGCAGTATGGCGCCGCGAATCCGCCTCGGATACGGTGCGGGCACTGGAGAAGAACGGAATGGAGACTTACGACATCCCGGCCTTCCTGCGCAAGCAGGCGGACTAAGCCTTTGGGCGGTCCTCCGGAAACGCCGCCTGCGGGCGGCGTTTCCTTTGGTGGCGGGCGCCCTGCACGGAAGCACGAAACACGGCATACTGCCCGCTCGCCGTGCCGCGACAGGCATGGTTCACGCCAATAAAATCGTACTCTGAAAGGAAACGCAATGACCATCAAGGTTGGAGACCGTCTGCCCGACGCTGTGCTGTCCGAATTCATCGAAGTAGAAACCGAAGGCTGCTCGCTCGGCCCGAACAAATTCAATGTGGCTGACCTGGTGAAGGGCAAGAAGATCGCGATCTTCGGCCTGCCTGGTGCGTACACCCCGACCTGCTCGGCCAAGCATGTGCCCGGTTATGTCGCCAAGGCGGCGGAACTGAAACAAAAGGGCGTGGATGAAATCTGGTGCGTGTCGGTCAACGACGCGTTCGTGATGGGGGCCTGGGGCCGTGACCAGAAAGCCACCGGCACCGTGCGCATGATGGCCGACGGCAGCGCCGAACTGACCCAGAAGATGGGCCTGGAACTGGACCTGACCAAGGCTGGCATGGGCGTGCGTTCGAGCCGCTATTCGATGCTGGTCGAGGACGGTGTCGTGACCCGGTTGAACGTCGAGGCGCCTGGCAAGTTTGAAGTGTCGAACGCCGAGACCATGCTGGCGCAGCTTTAAGGATCATGCTGCCCGGGTCGGCATGAAAGCGTGCCGGCCCCGGGCAGGTGCATCTGCATTTTCCAGGGTCCCGCTGGCCCTGGCCGCAGGCACTGCCGTTCAACTTCCGGGGCGAACCTTCACTTCCTCATGGCCCGCCGGGAATGCCGCCGCCGTTCCATTTCCGCTACACGCCACCATTACGCCAGGTAATCTTCGCCCGGGCCGGATTGGCACGGTTGATATAATCGCATCATGCTCAGACAACGAACCATCAAGCAACTGATCAGGACCGTCGGCATCGGACTTCACTCCGGTACCCGGGTCGAACTGACGCTGCGCCCCGCTGCCCCTGATACCGGCATCGTTTTCCGCCGCGTCGATCTCGACCCCGTCGTCGATCTTCCTGCGGCCGCGCTGGAGGTGGGCGACACTCGCATGGCCTCGACGCTGCAAAGGGGCAACGCGAAAGTGTCGACGGTGGAGCACCTGATGTCTGCCTGTGCCGGACTGGGAATCGACAATCTCTATATCGACGTCACCGCCGAAGAAATCCCGATCATGGACGGCTCTGCGTCATCCTTCGTCTTCCTGCTGCAACAGGCGGGACTGGACCAGCAGGATGCGCCGAAAAAATTCATCCGCGTGCTGCGCCCGGTGGAAGTGCGCGAGGGCCAGGGGGCGCAGGAGAAATGGGCCCGGCTGGAGCCTTACGACGGCTTCCGCCTGAAGTTCTTCATCGAATTCAATCATCCTGCCGTCGATGCGACCGGACAGATCGCCGAAGTCGACTTCGCGATGGATTCATACGTGAAGGAAATTTCCCGCGCCCGCACCTTCGGTTTCATGCAGGATGTGGAAACCCTGCGTGGCCTTGGACTGGCGCGCGGCGGCTCGCTGGAGAACGCGATCGTGATGGACGAGTACCGGATACTCAATCCGGACGGTCTGCGTTACGACAATGAATTCGTGCGGCACAAGATACTGGATGCCATCGGCGACCTGTACCTTGTCGGCCATGCGCTGATTGCATCCTACACGGCGCACAAGTCGGGCCACGCAATGAACAACCAGTTGCTGCGGGCGCTGCTGGCACAACCCGACGCCTACGAGATCGTGAGCTTCGAGCATGCGACCGCCCCGACTGCTTACTCGCAGCAAGTCGGGCAGGAGTGGGCGCTCAACTAGGCCGGCTGCTCAGGCTGGCTGGTCGCGCCGATGGCGCCGTATCATCGCCTGCAAAGCGGCGCGCAAACCGTCGTTGTGCGGATTTCTCTCCAGCGATTTTTCAAGTTCGTCCAGGGCGCCGACCGCGTTGCCTGACAGGGCAATGCGCTTCTCCTGCTTTGTCTTTACAGCAACTTGGCCAACTTGCACTTTGAGGCGTATTGAGCTAACCTGCCACCCTCGTTTCAGCAGGCTTTCGCGCAATCTTGGCAGGGTCTGTTTCAGCTTCGCGGCGAGCGCCGCGCTCGGAACCGACAGCACCAGTTGGTCGGATTCGAACAGCAGTACTTCACATGCCTTGAATAGCTCAGGAAGGATGGCGGCGCAGTCTTTTTGCAGTGCTGCCATGCGCGCAACCGTCGGCAAGAGGCTAGCCATCTTGTCATGCGCATTTAGGAAGTCCACAGCACCCAACGACGTGCGCGAGTTCGATGCTCGGGCCGGGCGGGAGTTTTGCTGGTAAGCGGGGAAAGGCGACGGACGTGACATCCGCCAACCTTATCACAGCTCGCCGATGTGGACTGCACCGAGGAATCGCAATGCAAATTATCCTGGTCCATCCGGGCCTGCGCCAGGCTCGCTCGATCACGCTGAAGACCCGCCATCTGGTCGCGCTGTTGCTGCTGTTCATTTCGCTCGTCTGCGCGGCCGGTGCCGGCATCTCCTATTTCGGGCTTCCGCTGCTGGCACGCGCCGGCCTGCCATTCGTGGCCGAAGCCAGCGCCACCCCGGGCGAGGCCGGGCAGAAGGATCGCTACGTACGCGAAAATATCTCGGCGATGGCGGTCAAGGTCGGTGAAATGCAGGCGCAGATGATGCGCCTGGACGCGCTTGGCGAGCGGGTCCAGGGCCTCGCCGGCATCAAGCCGGAGACCTTCAATTTCCGCGAAAAGCCGGGCCGTGGCGGGATCGAGGCGCCGGCCGAGCCGGGCCAGCCCATGACCATGGCCGAGTTCTCGCGTGCGCTCGAACAATTGTCGAAGGAGCTGGAACAGCGCGCCGATTACCTGAATGTCGTTGAAAGCGCGCTGATGCGCGACAAGGTGCAGTTCAAGATGCTGCCGACGGTGCAGCCGGCCAATGTCAGCTACAGCGCCTCCGGTTTCGGCTGGCGCATCGATCCGTTCAATGGCCGGCAGGCATTCCATGGCGGAATCGACTTTCCGGGTCCGGCCGGGACGCCGGTGGTGGCGGCTGCAGGCGGGGTGGTGGTGGCGGCCGAATACCACCCGCAATATGGCAACTTGCTGGAAATTGACCACGGCAATGACATCGTCACGCGTTACGCCCATGCATCGCGGCTGCACGCAAAACTGGGCGATATCGTGCGGCGCGGCCAGCGTGTTGCCGACATCGGATCGACCGGACGCTCGACCGGTGCCCATCTGCATTTCGAGGTGCTGGTCAGGAACGTACACCAGGATCCGCACAAATTCCTCTCTGCCGGCGCAGCAGCCCAGGCGAAACTGTTGTCCGCCAGCCGCTGATTCCCGGGCCGGGCTTGTTTCCCGGCAACCCGCCACAATCTTTACCGGGCATGCCGCGTGATAAAATCAACGGTTTGCTGATACCGACCAATGCGCCGGACAAAGCCTGTCCGGCCGCCTTTTCCCAGGCCCAAACAAGCATGTCATTCCTGACCAAGATTTTCGGCAGCCGTAATCAGCGCCTGCTCAAGCAGTACCAGAAAGCCGTCCGCCAGATAAACGCCCTCGAACCCGAGATGGAGAAGTTGTCGGACGCGGAGCTGCAGGCCATGACGCCGGCTTTCAGGGAGCGGCTTGCCAAGGGCGAGACGCTGGATGCGATCCTGCCGCAAGCTTTCGCCGTCTGCCGCGAGGCCAGCAAGCGCGTGCTGAAAATGCGGCACTTCGACGTGCAGCTGATCGGCGCGATGGTGCTGCATGACGGGAAGATCGCCGAGATGGGAACTGGCGAGGGCAAGACCCTGATGGCGACACTGGCCGCCTACCTGAACGCACTGGCCGGCCGTGGCGTGCATATCGTGACCGTCAACGACTACCTGGCCCAGCGCGATTCTGAATGGATGGGTCGCCTGTACGGCTGGCTCGGACTGACCACCGGCGTCAATACCGCCCAGCTCGATCATGAGCAGAAGCAGCAGGCATATAACGCCGATATCACCTACGGCACCAACAATGAGTTCGGCTTCGACTACCTGCGCGACAACATGGTCTACGAGACCAGCGACCGGGTGCAGCGCAGTTTGCCGTTTGCCATTGTCGACGAGGTCGATTCGATCCTGATCGACGAAGCCCGCACGCCGCTGATCATTTCCGGCCAGGCTGAAGATCACACCGACATGTATCTGAAGATCAACGTCATTCCGCCGCAGTTGACGCAGCAGATCGGCGAAGAGACGCCGGACGGCCGCGGCCAGGTCGAGAAGCCAGGCGACTACCTGAAGGACGAGAAGGCGCACCAGGTGCTGCTGACCGAAGCCGGCCATGAGAAGGCCGAGCAGATCCTGACCAGCATGGGGCTGCTGCCCGAGGGGGCATCGCTGTACGACGCCACCAATATCTCCTTGATTCACCACCTCTATGCCGCATTGCGCGCACATGTCCTGTACCACAAGGACCAGCACTACGTGGTGCAGGACAACGAGATCATCATCGTCGACGAATTCACCGGACGCCTGATGACCGGCCGCCGCTGGTCCGACGGGCTGCACCAGGCAGTCGAGGCCAAGGAAGGCGTCAAGATCCAGAACGAGAACCAGACGCTGGCGTCGATCACGTTCCAGAACTACTTCCGCATGTACGCAAAGCTGTCCGGCATGACCGGCACGGCTGATACCGAGGCCTACGAATTCCAGGAGATCTACGGTCTGGAAACGGTGGTGATTCCGCCTAACCGGCCGAGCCAGCGCAAGGACCGCCAGGACCAGGTCTACAAATCGGCCGAAGAGCGTTACAACGCGGTGGTTGCCGACATCCGGGACTGCTACGAGCGCGGCCAGCCGGTGCTGGTCGGCACCACCTCGATCGAGAACTCGGAACTGCTGTCGTCGATCCTGACGCAGGCCAAGCTGCCGCACAACGTGCTCAACGCCAAGCAGCATGCGCGCGAAGCCGAGATCATCGCCCAAGCCGGCCGGCCCAAGATGATCACGATCGCCACCAACATGGCAGGCCGCGGCACCGACATCGTCCTCGGCGGCAATGTCGACAAGCAGATCCAGCTGATCGAAGCCGACGCATCCCTGAGCGATGCCGACAAGGCACAACGCTCGCAGAAGCTGCGCGACGAATGGCAGTCGCTGCACGAGCAGGTGGTCGCAGCCGGTGGCCTGCATATCATCGGTACCGAGCGCCATGAGTCGCGTCGCGTCGACAACCAGTTGCGCGGACGCTCGGGACGCCAGGGCGATCCGGGATCGTCGCGCTTTTTCCTGTCGCTGGACGATCCTTTGCTGCGCATTTTTGCCGGCGACCGCGTGCGCGCCATCATGGAACGCCTGAAGATGCCGGAAGGCGAGCCGATCGAGGCGGGCATCGTGACGCGCTCGATCGAGTCGGCGCAGCGCAAGGTCGAAGCCCGTAACTTCGACATCCGCAAGCAACTGCTCGAATACGACGACGTCGCCAACGACCAGCGCAAGGTGATTTACCAGCAGCGCAACGAACTGCTCGAGACCGGCGACGTCGGCGAAATGATCGCCAGCCTGCGCGATGGCGTGTTCACCGACCTGTTCCGCGAGCATGTGCCCGCCGATGCAATCGAAGAGCAATGGGACATTGCCGGCCTCGACAGCGTGCTTGCCAACGAGTGGCAGATGAGTATCTCGCTGGCCGCGATCCTGCAAGCAGAGCCGGACCTGAGCGATGACGAACTGCTGGAGCGGGTGCTGGCTGCAGCGAAGCAACTGTACGACACCAAGGTCGAACAGATCGGGCGCGAGTCGTTCGCCGGTTTCGAGCGCAGCGTCATGTTGCAGAGCATCGACAGCCATTGGCGCGAGCACCTGGCTGCGCTGGATCACCTGCGCCAGGGCATCCACCTGCGTGGCTATGCGCAAAAAAATCCGAAGCAGGAATACAAGCGCGAAGCCTTCGAGCTGTTCGGGCAGATGCTGGACCTGATCCGCAACGAAGTGGTGCGCATCGTGATGACGGTTCGGATCGAGTCGCGCGAAGAGATCGAGGCAGCGGAGGAAGAACTCGCACAGCCGCACGTCGCCAACGTGCATTACCAGCACGCCGACTTCAAGCCGGGGCTGGCGCCGGAAGAACTGCTGGCGCCGACCGCCGTGTCCGGGGACGAGCGTGGCCTGACCCAGGTCAATGCGCTGCCCAAGGTGGGCCGCAACGATCCCTGCCCGTGCGGCAGCGGCAAGAAATACAAGCATTGCCACGGCCAGTTGCAGTGACCGGGGCGGGCGGCCGCCGAGAGCGAGCCGCCTCCCCGGCGCGCCCGGCCGGCGCATGACCCACAACCAGAAACCACGAGAGCACGGACATGGCGGTCAATCTCCCACTTCCTTCGAACCTGTTGCCGGTACCCGGCATTGAACTCGGCTTTGCCGAAGCCGGCATCCGTAAGGCGAACCGCAAGGACCTGCTGGTGATGCGCCTGGCCGAAGGCGCCAGCGTTGCCGGCGTGTTCACGCTCAACCGCTTCTGCGCAGCACCGGTGCAACTGTGCAAGGAACACCTGGGCCAGCATCTGGACAGGCCGATTCGCGCGCTGGTGGTCAACACCGGCAACGCCAATGCCGGCACCGGCGAACCGGGCCTCGCGGCTGCGCGCGAAACCTGCGCCGCGCTGGCTGCGCTGCTGGGTTGCCAGGCCAATCAGATACTGCCGTTTTCCACCGGCGTGATCCTCGAGCCCTTGCCGGTCGAGCGTCTCACGGCCGGCCTGCCGGCGGCCATTGCCAACCTGAAAATGGACAACTGGCAGGCGGCGGCGGAAGCGATCATGACTACCGACACGCAGCCCAAGGCGGCTTCGCGCACGGCCACCATCGGCGGCAAGCAGATCACCCTGACCGGCATCAGCAAGGGCGCCGGCATGATCAAGCCGAACATGGCGACCATGCTGGGTTTCATCGCCACCGATGCCGGACTGCCGCAGCCGCTGCTGGCCCGACTGGTGAAAGAAGCTGCTGACCAGTCGTTCAACTGCATCACGATCGACGGCGACACGTCGACCAACGATTCCTTCATGCTGATCGCAACCGGCGCTTCCGGGCTGCAGATCACCTCGGCCGACTCGCCGGAATATGCGGCGCTGGCCGCCGAAGTGCTGGCCCTTTCGCAGCAGCTGGCGCAGATGATCGTGCGCGACGGCGAGGGCGCGACCAAGTTCATGACCATCACCGTCGAGCAGGGCGCCAGCGTCGAAGAATGCCGCAAGATCGCCTATTCGATCGGCCACTCGCCGCTGGTGAAGACCGCTTTCTTTGCTTCCGACCCCAACCTGGGCCGCATCCTGGCCGCCATCGGCTATGCCGGCGTCGACGATCTCGATGTCAGCAAGCTCGACCTCTATCTGGACGATGTACTGGTGGCCAAGGCCGGCGGACGCAATCCGGACTACCGCGAGGAAGACGGCCAGCGGGTGATGAAGCAAAGCGAGATCACCGTGCGGGTGCGCCTGGCGCGCGGATCGCATGCCGCCACCATCTGGACCTGCGACCTGTCGCACGACTATGTCTCGATCAATGCCGACTACCGGTCCTGAGGCCGCAGCGAAGCCAGCCAGACCAGCGAAACCAGCAAATCCAGCAAATCCAGCAAATCCAGCAACGACATGACTGAACTTGAACGATTCCTCAACCGCGCCGAGACATTGCTGGCGCGGGTAGAAGCGCTGCTGCCGGCGAACACCAAGCCCCTGGACTGGGAGGCCTCGACCGCATTCCGCTGGCGCCATCAGCGCGGCCGCGACGGCGGCTACCTGCAAGCGGTCACGCACCGTTCCGGCATCACGCTTGGCGACCTGCACAATATCGAGCGGCAAAAGGAGCAGATCGAGCAGAACACGCGCCAGTTCGTCGACGGCAAGCCCGCCAACAACGTGCTGCTGACCGGCGCCCGCGGCACCGGCAAGTCTTCATTGATCAAGGCTTGCCTGAACGCGTACGCAGACCGCGGCCTGCGCCTGATCGAGGTCGACAAGGAAGACCTGGTCGACCTGCCCGACATCGTCGAACTGGTCGCCGCCCGGCCTGAGCGCTTCGTGATTTTTTGCGACGACTTGTCGTTCGAGGAAGGCGAGGGCGGCTACAAGGCGCTCAAGGTTGCGCTCGATGGCAGCATCGCAGCGCAGTCGGACAACGTGCTGATCTATGCCACCTCCAATCGGCGCCACCTGATGCCCGAGCGCATGTCCGACAATGCGACTTACACGCACACCGACGATGGCGACCTGCATCCCGGCGAGACCGTCGAGGAGAAAATCTCGCTGTCCGAACGCTTCGGGTTGTGGGTGTCGTTTTATCCGTTCCGGCAGGCCGACTACCTGGATATCGTTGCCCACTGGCTGCGGCATTTCGGTTGCGGCGAGGAAGAGATCGAGGCGTCCGGACACGAGGCCCTGCAATGGGCGCTGCAGCGCGGTTCGCGCTCGGGGCGCGTGGCCTGGCAGTTTGCCAAGGACCACGCCGGCAAGGCTGGCCGCTAAGCGGCCGGAAAGCAGCGAATGCCCGCCATCGACGTTGCCGTAGGGGTAATGCGCAAGTCCGACGGCAGCCTGCTGCTGGCGCAGCGTCCGCCAGGCAAGCCCTATGCGGGTTACTGGGAGTTTCCGGGCGGGAAGGTCGAGCCGTCAGAGAGCGTGCTGGACGCGCTCAAGCGTGAATTCGAGGAAGAGCTGGGGGTGAAGGTGCTGCAGGCCCAGCCCTGGTGCTGCGTCGAGCACGTCTATCCCCACGCCCACGTCCACCTGCATTTCTTCATCATCCGCGCCTGGCAGGGCGAACCGCAAAGCCTGGAAGGGCAGGCTTTTGCGTGGCAGGGGAATGTGGAAGTGGAACCGGTGCTGCCGGCGACCATACCACTGCTGGAGTGGCTGTACCGGGTGGATCAGTAAACCTCGCCTTGTAAGCTAGGCATTACTCATATCCTGATTGAAAGCATGGCGCGACGCACGCCAAGAACGCTCCCTCCCTTTCAAGGGGAGGGCTGGGGTGGGGATGGGGTCAACGCAATGTAATGCGGCGTGACTTTTTCAGGAATGCCCCCTGACTACCCCTCGCGATTCTCGTCCTCAATGTCCTGCGGCGGATTCACCGCAGGAATCACGTATTTCTCTTCGGCCCATGCGCCCAGGTCGATCTGCTTGCAGCGCAGCGAGCAGAACGGCCGGTATTTGTTCTCTTCCTTCCATTCGACCTTGGCCGAGCAGGTTGGGCAATTTACAACGGTAACCATGGATGGATCTGTCAGAAATTACAGAGCGTCAGTTCGAACGGAACGTCGGTCTCGATGGGGCGCGGCTTCATGTCGCCGTCCTGCAGCGTGAAGCGCACCCACAGCATGTACTTGTTGGCGGAAATCTCCGGGATCGCTCCCAGCGACTCGTCCAGCGTCAGCCGCAGCATCTGGTAGACCTTCCCTTGCAACATCTGCTGGTAGCTGCCAGCCTGTGCGATGAACTTGGAGGGGCGACCTGATTCGCGCAGCAGCCGCAGCACCAGGCCGATTGCATTGAACAGCGGTTCCAGCGGCCCGAACCAGTTGGAGATGTCCTGCAGCCGGCTTTCGGTCGGGCGCTGTTGCCAGGCATGGTAGGAAGGCAGGTCGAACTCGCAAGCGCCACCCGGAATGATGGTGCGGCCGCGGATGCTCATCAGCCATTCATTTTCACGGATATGCTGGCCGGTCCGGCCCTGTGCGGCGATCAATGCGGAACTGACTTGGTCGACCTCGCCCAGGATGGCGTCCAGCATCTCGGGCTGCACGTTAGGGTTGCTGCGGAAGCCTAGCAAGGCGTGCTTCTGCCGTTCGAGTTCCTGCAGCAGGTCGGATTTCAGGTCGGCGCGTCCGGCGACTTCCAGCATCTCGAAGATGGTGGAGAGCGCGACGTGGTGATGCAGCGCATGGCCTTGCTGCACAAAGAAAGCGAACTTCTCGTATAGGTCTTCCAACCGCAACAACGTGCGAATGCGCTCGTTGAAAGGGTATTCGTAGACAATCAATGTTGCATCCGTAGGGTAGTGGAGGCCGGTCCGACAATGTACGTGATTCTGACCCATGCCGGGCGAAATTACAAACCCTGTAACTATTGATTGCTTGCCGCCCGTGCAAGTGACGAGTAAAGCGCATGAAGCCGGTCCACTTCAGGCGCGAGCGCGGCCGGATCGCGGTCATTGACGATCACATCGTCAGCCACCGCCAGCCGTTGTTCACGCGTGGCCTGCGCTGCCATGATTGCCAGCACCTGTTCTTGCGTCAGCCCGCTGCGCCGCATGACCCGCTCTACCTGCAGCGACTCGGGGCAGTCGACCACCAGCACCCGCGACACGCGATCGGCCCACTTGCCGGACTCCACCAGCAGCGGCACCACAAAGATCGGGTACAGCCCGCTCGCGCGCTGTGCGGCACGCTCGGTCTCGACCCGGATCAGCGGATGCAGGATCGCCTCCAGCTGCTTCTTGGCGTCGGGATCCGAGAACACCCGTTGCCGCATGCGGTCGCGGTCCATTGCTCCCTCGGGCGTCACATAATCATCCCCGAACTGCTCTCGTATGCCCGGCATGGCGGCGCCGCCGGGGGCAGTCAGGGCATGGGCGATGCGATCGGTATCGATCAGGCTTGCGCCGCGCTCGGCCAGCATGTCGGCCACCAGGCTCTTGCCGCTGCCTATGCCGCCTGTCAGGCCCACCGAGAATGGCAGGCGCAAGGGTGCGGATGTCATGTCAGTACGCTCCCGGCAGCCAGGCCTGGACAATCGGCTTGCCGAAGATCAGCGCAATCAGCCCTGCGGCCGCCAGGTAGGGGCCGAACGGAATAGGGACGTCGCGCCCGTGACTCTTGAACACGATCAAGCTGATGCCGACCACCGCGCCGACGATCGACGACAGCAGGATGATCAGCGGCAGCATGGTCCAGCCCATCCATGCGCCCAGCGCCGCCAGCAGCTTGAAGTCGCCATAGCCCATGCCTTCCCTGCCGGTCGCGAGCTTGAACGCCCAGTACACCGACCACAGGGACAGGTAGCCGGCGATGGCGCCGATCACGGCGGTGTGGATCGGTACGAATGTGCCTGCCAGGTTGACTAGCAAGCCGCCCCACAGAAGCAGGTAGGTCAGGTCATCGGGCAGCAACTGGGTGTCGGCGTCGATGAAGGTCATGGCGATCAGCAGATAGCAGAACAGCAAGGCCGCAAACCCGGCCAGTCCGCTGCCGAACTGCCACACCAGGTAGCCCGACAGCACCCCGGTCAGCAACTCGATGATCGGGTAGCGGGCCGGGATCGGCGTCTTGCAGTTGCTGCACTTGCCGCCCAGCGCCAGGTAGCTGACTACCGGAATGTTTTCCATTGCCGTGATCTGGTGTCCGCACTTGGGGCAGGCCGAGCGCGGCACGGCCAGGTTGTAGCGGTCGGTATGCGGCACCGGCTTGCCGCTCTCCTCGGCAACGTAATTGTCCGACTCGCGCTGCATCATGCGCGGCAGGCGGTAGATCACGACATTGAGGAAACTGCCGATGATCAGGCCGAAAACGGCGGCGACCAGGCTGGGCAGCAAGGAGTGGGGCGCGGCGAGAAGAAGGTCGGCAGGGGCCATGAAAGAGGAGTGCGTGTCAGTTTGTAGGTGGCGCTATATTAGCGCAGCGCAGCCTTGCAACAGCAGTCCCTGCAGGCTTCGTTGCGCTTCATGCCACAACAATTGCCGTGACGGTGAAGGGTGCGGCATCGTAAAATGCCGAGGTCATTGGGGAGTAGCCGCCCTTCGCAAGCGAAGGGGCCTTCGTCAACATGCTTGATCCCGCACGCCGGGCTCATGGCGCAGGCAGTCCTGAACCTGGCAAGACCTTTGACCATGCCGCACTCCATTGCCGGGGCAGCTGCATGGTCAACCGTTACAGCCCCGGCGATGGATCTGCAAATTGGAAGCTTTCCTGCTCTCGACGGGTGTTGTCGCGCTGGCTGAAATCGGCGACAAGACCCAACTCCTGGCCTTCATCCTGGCCGCGAAATTCCGCAAACCTTTACCGATCATCGCCGCGATATTCGTCGCGACGCTGTTCAATCACGCCTTTGCCGGCGCCATTGGCGCGCTGCTGACCTCGCTGCTCGATCCGCAATGGCTACGCTGGGGACTGGGCATTTCCTTCATCGCGATGGCAGCCTGGATCCTGGTGCCCGACAAGTTCGACGAGCGCGACGCCCACCTGGCTCACGCTGGCGTGTTCGGCACCACGCTGCTGGCATTCTTCCTGGCCGAGATGGGCGACAAGACCCAGATCGCCACGGTCGCGCTGGCGGCACAGTACCAGTCCCTGCTGCTGGTGGTCGCCGGCACCACGCTGGGAATGATGATCGCCAACGTGCCCGCCGTCCTGTTCGGCGCCCGCATTGCGCACCGGATTCCGGTGCGCCTGGTACACGGGATTGCGGCGCTGATTTTCGCGGCGCTGGGGGTGGCCACGCTGCTTGGGGCAGGGGCGCGGCTGGGGTTTTGAACGGTTTTGGGCGGTAGCGGGGTATTGGTGGCGGGGGTGTTCCGGGGAGCGGATATTTTTGCCGGATGGCTTGCATGCCGGGATGGAATCCTTAAGAATAGGATTCACTGGGGCGGTAGCTCAGCTGGGAGAGCGTCGCGTTCGCAATGCGAAGGTCGTGAGTTCGATCCTCATCCGCTCCACCATACACAAGGGCTCGGACTTATCTCCGGGCCCTTTTTCTTTGTGCAAGCTCCGCGCGCCACCCGCAAGCCCGCAGCAGCCCGCTCCAGTGCAATTAAGCTCGGGAGGCCAGTCGGCACATGGTCAACCACCCGCCACCACTATTCAAAAAACCAACCGTTCTCGGTTGGTTTTTTTTCGCCCATTTCCCCCAGTTGTTGGCGCGGATTCCGGGCCTTGCCTCGCGAGCGCTACTCGTCCAACCCTTTCACCCCCGCCGACGCCTCTCTGCTGGCTTGACGCTTGTCATGCAGGGGTATCGGCAGGCTGGCTCCATTGGCAAGCAGTTCACTGTTGTTGACGACGTTGGCAAATCCATCCTGCTGACCGTCGCGAGGCGCACGGCGCGAACCAATAAAACATCCATTCACACCCATTTCCTCTCGTAGGATCGATGGACTTACCATCTTTATAAATGGGTGTTATTGGGTGTATTATTGGTTCCATGCTTCGCTCTGACACCCTTCAGATCACCCCTGAGATCTTGAGCCTGATCGCTCGGATTGATGAGTTCAAAGGCGCTTGGCGCGCCTTGGGCACGCTTGCGCCTGATCGTCTATCTGCCTTGCGCAGGGTGGCCACCATCGAGAGCATCGGGTCGTCTACCCGTATCGAAGGCAGCAAGCTGACCGATAGGGAGGTGGAGAAACTGCTTTCCAACCTGGCCATCCAGTCTTTCGAGACCCGTGATGAGCAGGAGGTGGCTGGCTACGCCGAGCTGATGGACTTGGTGTTCATCTCCTGGCGGGACATCCCGTTCAACGAGAACCATGTCAAGCAACTGCACCAGATCCTGCTGCGTCACAGCGAGAAGGACTCGCGGCACCGGGGACAGTACAAGACCAACTCGAACAGCGTGGCCGCTTTCGATGAAAACGGTGTGCAGATCGGGATCGTGTTCGAGACGGCAAGCCCGTTCGACACGCCGTGCCTGATGGCTGAACTTGTGACCTGGGTGAATGAGGAGCGCGACAAGGCGCAGTTGCACTCGCTGTTGATCATTGCGATCTTCGTGGTGGTGTTCCTGGAGATCCACCCGTTCCAGGATGGCAACGGACGCCTCAGCCGTGTTTTGACCACTTTGTTGCTCATTCAGGCTGGCTACGCCTACGTGCCCTACAGCTCACTAGAAAGCGTGATCGAGCTCAATAAGGAGGCGTACTACCTTGCCTTGCGGCAGACGCAGGGGTCGATCCGGACGGATGCAACCAACTGGCAACCGTGGCTGGTGTTCTTCCTGCGGTCATTGGCCGAACAGGTCAGGCGACTGGAAAAGAAGGTCGAGCGCGAGAAGATCGTACTGGCGGCCTTGCCCGAGCTATCACTGCAGATCGTCGAATTTGCCCGTGAGCACGGGCGCGTCACGATCGGCGATGCCATCAAATTGACGGGTGTCAGTCGAAACACGCTGAAGCAACATTTTCGCAATCTGGTCGAGCACGGTCATTTGAATCAGCAGGGCAGAGGGCGGGGTGTCTGGTACGAACTCAAGTGATGGGATTAATGGATGTTTGATTTGATTGTTTCGGGCGCCGGTTGGTAACCCCATCGTGACTCGTTCGACAGTGGCCGCGTACTTGAGGACACCGATGCTGCCATTACTCAGCGCTTCATGCCGGACAAGGTTCTGGACATCAATGCCTGGCACAGCGGCATGGATCGCATTTTCCAATTAACGATATGTAAAACCATTCCTGTTCCAAATTTTTCCTGCTGAATATTATTCAGACTCCTTATCCAGGCAGGAGTCATTTAATGTCCGCAGTTCAACAGCCCATCACGCCGTCGCAGGCATCGCACGTCACAGATCTTTCATTGGCATCTGCGGAAGAGTTGCTCGTGCTTTACCGCAGCAAGCAGGCTTCGCCGGTCGAGGCGGTCAATGCGGTGTTGGCCCGCATCGAACGGCTTGAGCCCAAGGTCAATGCCTTTGTCCTGCTCGATCCGCAGGCCGCTTTGTCGGCCGCGCGCGAGTCCGAAGCAAGGTGGCAGAAGGGCGCGCCGATCGGACTGGTGGATGGGGTTCCCGCAGCGTTGAAAGACCTGATCTGGGCGCGCAATTGGCCGACTCTGCGCGGCAGCCTCTCCATCGATCCCAAGCAGGACTGGAATGAAGATGCGCCTGCCACTGCGCGCTTGCGCGAACATGGCGCCGTGTTGCTGGGCAAGACCACCACCTCGGAGTATGGCTGGACCGCATTGGCAGACAGCCCGCTGACCGGCATCACCCGTAACCCCTGGGATTTGTCGCGCACCGCCGGCGGCAGCAGCGGTGGCTCCGCCGCAGGTGCGGCACTGGGATTCGGTCCACTGCATGTGGCCACCGATGGCGGCGGCTCCACCCGCCTGCCGGCAGCCAATTCCGGCGTCGTTGGTTTCAAGCCGACTTTCGGCCGCGTGCCTGGCTATCCCTCGGCTCATACGGGCACATTGTTTCATGTGACGCCGCTGACACGAACGGTGGGCGATGCGGCACTGCTGCTGCAGGTAATTGCCCAGCCGGATCCGCGCGACTGGAATGCCTTGCCGGCGCCATCGGCGGACTGGCTCAACGGCCTCGATCGCGGCGTAGCCGGCTTGCGCATCGCTTTCAGTCCTGACCTGGGCTATGCCGAGGTTGATCCCGAGGTGGCCGAACTGGTGGCACAGGCAGCAGCCGTCTTCACCGAACTGGGGGCGACCGTGGTGCGGGCAGATCCTGGCATCAAGGATCCGCTGCCTGATTACCGCGTCCTCGCCGATGCGGCCGTGGCGCGCCTGTTGGCCAGCCTGACTCCCGCCGAGCGTGAACGGGTCGACCCGAACCTGCAAGCAGTCGGCGCGCGTGGCAGCTTGCTGGATGCCGTCACTTACCTGGCGGCGGTCCAGGCCCGCGAAGCGTTCGGACGCCATCTGGCGCTGTTCCACCGCGACTACGATTTGCTCATCACGCCGAGCACCGCAGTGCCGGCATTGCCTGCCGATCATGCGGGCACGACCGGCACGCGCGGCGTCACCCCTTCGGCGTTTGCCTACCCCTTCAATTTCTCGCAGCAACCCGCCATCTCGGTACCGGCGGGCCTGACCAAAGCCGGCTTGCCGGTCGGCCTGCAGATCGTCGGAGCCAAGTACAACGACGCCCTGGTTTTGCGTGCCGCACGGGCATTCGAGTTTGCCCGCCCTTTCGCCCGGCCAGCCGACCCGGCCTGATCGCTTCCGCAAACGTTTTTCATCCATGAACCAAAAGAGCACTTTGATATGAACAGAATGATCGACTCGATCCGGCGCCCTGTGCGCGCCCTGGCTTTCCTTGCAATCTCGGCCATGGCGTCGGCCACATGCAGCGCGCAGGATGTGGTTATCGGCGAGGGCCTGGCCGCCGGCTGGGGCCAGTTCTTCGTGGCCGACCAGCAAAAGCTGTGGCAGAAGGAAGGACTCAATCCCAAGTCGGTCACCTTCGCCAGCGGACGCCTGGTGCTGGACGCGGTGGTCGGTGGCAGCGTCCTGATCGGCACGGCGGCTGAAACGCCGGTGGCGTTTGCTGCGCTCAACGGCCTGCCGGTGCGCGTCATCGGCACGCTCAACCGCCATGAACCGTTCGACGTGGTGACACGCACGGACATCAAGTCGCTCAAGGACCTGAAAGGCAAGCGCATCGGCTATTCACAAGGGACCAATGCGCATTACTACCTGCTCAAGGCGCTTGGCGCGGCCGACCTGAAACTGACCGATGTGACGGCGATCAGCCTCACCCCATCTGACTTCGTCACCAGCCTGGTGAATGGCAGCCTGGACGCATTCATCTGGACCGAGCCCCACATTTCGCAAGCCATCAAGCAGGGCAAGGGCAAGATCCATGCGATCTCCACGCCGGGTCTGTATCGCAGCCACTCCAGCATCATTACCTTGCAGTCCACCATCGACAAGCATCCCGAGTTGCTGGTCAAGGCCCTGCGCGCGCTATTGGCGGCGGACAAGTCGCTGAAAGCCGATCCCGAGGGCGCAATCAAGATCGTGGCCGATCGCATCAAGCTCGATCCGGCGGTAACCCGCAGCTTCTGGCCACGCCTGAAATTCGATGTCGACCTCGACAAGGCCGATCTGGTGAAGGAACTCGAAAGCCAGGCCAAATGGGCGATCGACAACAAGCTCACGCGTCCGGATGCCAAGCTGCCTGACTTCAATGCTGTGGTCGTCACGCGCTTCCTTGACGAAGCACGCAAAAAATAGGGAACAATCGTGTCATTCATTGAATGTGCAGGCCTGGGCCACCGCTACGAAAGTGCGCTGGGCCAGTCCAACCAGGCACTCAGCGCCGTTTCGCTGTCGATCCAGGCCGGCGAGTTCGTCTGCCTGCTTGGCCCCAGCGGCTGCGGCAAAACCACGCTGCTCAACCTGCTCGCCGGCTTCCTGTCGCCCAGCGAGGGACAGCTCAGCGTGGGCGGGCTGCCGGTCAGGGGGCCCAGCCCGCAGCGCGGCGTGGTGTTCCAGGACTATTCGCTGTTTCCGTGGCTGACCGTGGCCGACAACGTGGCCTTTGGTCTTCGCATGAAAGGCCTGTCGGCGGCGCAGTGCTCAACTGTCGTCGCAAGCCATCTGGCGCTGGTGGGCCTGGAGTCGGCGGCCAGGCGTTATCCGTTCGAGCTGTCGGGCGGCATGAAGCAGCGCGTGGCCATCGCCCGCGCACTGGCGCCCGATCCCGACGTGCTGCTGATGGACGAGCCATTCGCGGCGCTGGATGCCATGACCCGTGGCTCCTTGCAGGAGCAGTTGCTGCAGATTCACGAATCCCAGGGCAAGACGGTCGTGTTCGTCACCCACAATATCGGCGAGGCGATCTTGCTGGGCACCCGCATCCTGGTGCTGTCACCCAACCCGGGGCGCGTGGTGGAAGACCTGAAGGTGGACCTGCCGCGTCCACGGCGGCGCACCAGCACCCAATTCAACGCGCTGTATGAGCACCTGACCGAGCTGATCGGCTTCGAGACAGTCGACTGAAATTCATGAAATATCGTTCTTTCTGGTCTTCATCGCTCGTGCTTGGGAGTCTCGGCACGGGTCTGTTTTTTGGTGCCTGGGAAGGCTTGAGCCGCAGCGGCTGGGTGGATCCGGTGATGCTGCCAGGCCCGGCCACGATCGTGCAGACCGCGGCCGCCATGCTGGCCAGCGGTGAACTGCAGGCCCACCTCGAAGCCAGCTTGTGGCGCGCCATCGCCGGCTTTGGCATAGGCGCGTCATTGGGCGTGGTGCTGGGCGTGTCCATGGCGCGCTCGCGCTTTCTGCAGGGGCTGCTGAACCCGCTGCTGCAGATGTTTCGCGCCGTGCCGGCACTCGCCTTCGTGCCGCTGGCGATTTTCTGGTTTGGCATCGGGGAGGTGTCGAAAATATTCCTGATCTCGTGGGGCGTATTTTTTCCGGTCTGGGTCAATACCTACCTCGGTGTGCGCGACGCCAACCCGCTGCTGGGGCGGGCCGCAGCCAGCCTGGGCGCGCGCGGCTGGCGCATGTTGCTGTTCGTGGTGTTGCCGGGTGCCTTGCCCTTCATCATTGCGGGATTGCGCATCAGCCTGTCGGTGGCCATGGTACTGCTGGTGGCAGCGGAACTGGCCGGCGCCATGTTCGGGGTCGGTTACCTGATCCAGATGTCGCAGCAGGTATTCCGGGTCGACCAGATGTTTACCGGCCTGATTGCGCTTGGCCTGATGGGTTTCCTCGCCGATTTTCTGTTCACGCGGCTGATCAAACGCCTGCTGCCGTGGTACGGCGCTGATGGCGCCGCCAACAACGCCAACAATGCGCCGGCGCGCACGGCGCGCGCCAGCCAGCCCTGATCAGTATGGCTTGCCGCTGCAGTTCGGCGCCGCAGTGGCGCCGAGCATGCCGCCGATGCGGGCATGAAAACGCTGCGCCAGCGCCGCCACGCGAAGGTCGGCAAACGGCAGGCCGATGAAGCTCAGGCCAAACGGCAGGCCGTCTTCGCGCAAGCCCGCCGGCACGCTGATCGCGCTGAGTTGCAAGGGATTGGCAAAGTAGGTGTAGTAGCCCATGTTGGTGTTGAGAGCCTGGGGCTGGGCCTCCACTTGATCGCAGCGGTAAATCGTGGCGGCCGTCGGCAACACCAGCGCGTCGACATCCTTCAGGGCGCTCCAGGCCCGGCGCTTGAGCGATTCCAGGCGGTACAGGCATTCGAAAGCCTGCTGTGCGTTGTAGTTCCGGCCGGCGCGCAATGACTGGCGCACGGCAGGATGCACCGCGTCCGGATGGGACTCGACCGTGGCGCCGTAATCGATCCAGCGCTCGGCCACCAGCGGGCTGTCAAACACCAGCGAGCGGGCTTCCGCGAACGCTGAAAAATCAATTTCCATCGGCTCGCCGCCCAGCATCTGCAGCCAGCTCAGTGCGCGTTCGAACTGTGCCTTGGCCTCCAGATCGCCGAAAAATTCCAGATGCTGCGCAGCCGGCAGGCCAAACCTGAAACGTTCGCGCAAGGTGTTTGCGGACTTGCGCCAATCCTGCCCGATCACGCTCCAGGGATCGCGCTCGTCATGACCGGCGATGACATCGAGGACCTGCAAGGCATCGCCGGTGGTAAGGGCGAACACCGGCGCAACATCGAAAGTGCGGTTGTTGTACAGGAAGCCGTAGGTGCTGACCAGGCCGGGTGTCGGTTTCAGGCCGACGATGTTGTTTAGCGCGGCTGGCACGCGGCCCGAACCGCCAGTGTCCGAGCCAATCGAAAAGCTGGCCTGGCCGGTCGCGACCGCCACCGCCGAACCCGAGCTCGAGCCGCCCGGGATCAAGTCCGGATTGAAGGGATTGCGGCAATGCCCGGACGGCGAGCGCACTCCCACCAGCCCGGTGGCGAATTGGTCCATGTTCTGCTTGCCGATCAACAGCGCGCCGGCCGCCTGCAGCTTTTCAACCACGGCCGCAGTACGCGTCGCCGTGTAGCGCAAGGCTTCGCAAGCTGCTGTCGTCGGCAGGCCTGCGACATCGATGTTGTCCTTGACGCCGAAGGGCAGGCCATACAGGGGCAGCACTTCGCCGCGCGCAGCCCGTTGCTGGAGTGCCTGGGCGGCATCCCGCAACGCGGGCAAGGGCAGGCGATACAGCCAGACCTTGTCATCCACAGTAACGAGAGCGCGGCGCTCCAGTTCTTCAACCAGCGCCAATGGCGTCAGGCCGCCATGCCGGTAGGCCTGTTCAAGGGTGTCGAGATCCAGGCTCAGGCCGGCCAGGTCGTGGCGGCCGTCGTTGGGGGGTGTTGCACTTGCGGTGTTCATGTTGGCAGGCCAGTACTTGTGTTCAGGCGCGCTGCCCAATCATGCCCAGGGCCAGGCGCGCCGCCTTGCGCACTTCGGGATCGCCATCCTGTGCCGCCTGCTCAAGCGCCGGCACGGCGGATGGGTCGGCGATTTCGCCAAGGGCAATGGCAGCTTCCTTGCGCAGGTTGGCCGAACCATGTACGAGAGCGGAGCCGGTAATGGCAGGCACGGCGCGGGCATCCCCGAGCCTGCCAAGCGCGCGCGTGACGCGCTGGCGTACCTGCCAGTAGCTGTCCTCCAATGCATCGAGCAAGGCGTTCAAGCTGCCTGCCAGCTTCAATTTGCCGAGGGTGGTTGCGGCTTCCTCGCGAACTTGCCAGGCTGGGTCCTGCAAGGCTTGCAGCAGTGATGCCAGCACGTTGGCATCGCTGGCATCGGTGGCCAGGCCGATGGCCCCGACTGCGGCACGCCGGACTTCCGGATCGGGGTCGCTATTGGCGAGATGGATCAGCGCCGGTAGCGCCTCGACCCGCTTCAGCCAGCCCAGCACGCCCACTGCCTCCAGTCGCACCTGCGCAAACGTGTCCTGCGTGGCCTTCAGGGCTGGCAGGAAGCTGGCGGGCAGGCGCAGTTCGCGCAGCGCGCGTAACACGGCGGCGCGTGCAAACGGCTCCGGCGATGCCAGCGCTGGCAGCAGCCACTGTCCGCTTTCCGGCTCGCGGATTTCTCCCAGGCTGAATGCGGCTGCATCACGCACGGCCTGGTCGCTGTCGGTCAAGGCATTCAGCAGGGCCGCCAGGCTGACGGGGTCCTCCCGGTAGCTCAAGCGGCCGGCGGCTTCCGCCCGTACCGCGGCATCGGCATCGTCCAGCGCGGCGGCCAGCCACGGCACATGGTCCTCGTTTTCAAGGTCGGCCAGCTCGATCAGGGCCAGCCGGCGTACCGTGGCATCGGGATCGCCCAGGCGGGGGAAAAGCGCGGACAGTTCCACGTCGGCGGCGGGCGGAGGGGGCAAGCTATGGCTCATGACGGAAGGGGTAAAAAAGAAAGTGACGGGAGCGCCGGGGCAAGGCCCGGGTCGCTAGTTCGCCGCCGGGCCGGCCAGCGGTGAAAGCCTCTCCAGCGGCGGGCCGCCTTCTGGCGAGCGCAACTGGTCCAGGCAGTGGCGCTTGCGGGCAGAAAACGCCGGGCTTGTCAGCCAGTCCGCGCCGCGCGGCCGGCTGGCCGGGACGATCAACTCCTCCATGATGCGGCCCGGACGAGCGCTCATGACCAGGATGCGGTCGGCCAGGAACAGCGCTTCGTCGATGTCGTGCGTGACAAAAACCACGGTCATGCGTCGCTGGCTCCACAGTTCCAGTAGCAACTCCTGCATCCTTAGCCGGGTCAATGCGTCAAGCGCGCCGAACGGCTCATCCATCAGCAATACGCGGGGACGATTGATCAGGACGCGTGCGATCTCGACGCGCTGCTGCATGCCGCCGGACAGGGCGTTCGGGTAACGGGTCTCAAAACCCGTGAGCCCGACGTCGGTCAACATGGCCTGCGCCTGGCGCCGGCGTTCGGCGCGCGCCACGCCCTGCATCTTCAGGCCATAGGCAATGTTGTCCTGCACTGACAGCCACGGAAAAAGCGTGTGATGCTGGAATACCAGGCCGCGCTCGGGCGCCGGGCCGCTGATCGGTTTGCCGTCCAGCAGTACTTGGCCCCGGGTCGGCTTGAGGTGGCCCGCCAGGGCGCCGAGCAAGGTTGATTTTCCGCATCCGGACGGACCGAGCAGGCAGACGAATTCGCCCGGCTGGATGCGAAGCGTGACCTGGTCCAGTGCGGCGAAGCGCTGCGCACCCTCGCCGAGATGCACCGAGACATCGTCGATGTCGATCAGGCCGGGCGCCGCTGCGGCGGGTGTGGCCTGCGCTCCCTGTGCCTCCAGTGCTTCCTGCGTTTCATGGAACACGGCGCTCATGGTCGGCCTCCGGGACGGTACCAGGGCATCAGGCGCGAGCCGCTCCATTGAACCAGGGCACTGCTGCCCAGGCCCAGGAAGCCGATCAGCAGCATGCCGACCACGATGTTGGCGTAGTTCTGCACCGTGTACGACTCCCACGTGTAATAGCCGATGCCGTACTGGCCCGAGATCATTTCAGCAGTCACCAGGCAGAACCAGCATGTACCAATGCCGATGGTCAGCCCGGTCAGGATGCCTGGGGCAGCGGACGGCAGGATGACCTGGGCAAACAGTCGCCATGGCCCGGTGCCCAGGCTGCGTGCCGAGGCAACCAGGCGCTGGTCGACCGAGTTCACGCCATGAATGGTGCTGAGCAGGATCGGAAACAAGGCGCCGACAAAAGTGATGAAGACCATGCTTGCCTCGGATGAGGGAAACATCAGGATGGATAGCGGAATCCAGGCAACCGCGGGGATGGGGCGAGCGATTTCCAGCGGGGGCAGGAGGGCTGTGCGCACCCAGGCCGAACGTCCGATGGCCAATCCGAGACCGATGCCCGCCACTGCGGCCAGCGCGAAGCCTGCGGCCACCCGGGCCAGGCTGCTGGACAAGTGGTTTTGCAGCTTGGGCGAATGCAGCAAATCCCAGGCGGCACGCAGGACTTCGAGAGGGGCGGGCACGTACTCGAACGTCACCACGGCCAGGTTCAGGTGCCTGGTCGATGCCAGGTGCCAAAGCAGCAGGCAAACCGCGAGCGACAGCAGCCACCCTGACCAGATCAGGGCGGCGTGGCGCGACCTTCCGCTCACAGATTGCCGGCCGCACGCAGGGCGGCGTAGTCGAGCACGCTGCTCTTGTTGGCCGCAGCGTAGGCGACGGCGGCGTCCTTTTGCAGGAAGGCGCTCACCTGGCCCCTGGCATCACGTGCATACCACGCCGTCGTGCCGAGCAACTTGATCCGGTGGATCAGGTCATGCACGTAAACCGCGCGTACCTTCTTGCCGGATTTTTCCAGCTTGGCCAGGTCGCCGACCGCCGATTCTATGGACGCGTAATGCCGTACCTTGGGCTCGCCTGCAACCCAGAGTCCGGCCAGGCGTTTGGTGTCGGTGATCGGCTTGCCGGTCAACGCATCGTTGCTTTTGAGTGCCAGCGGCTCGTTGTTCTTCAGCCGCGCGTCGTAATTCAGCCCAGCCTGTTTGAATGCGGTCCGGATGTACTGGTCGTCCACGAAGTTGGCAGCATCAGGCTTGATTTCGATGCGGCGCATCAGGTGCAGGGTATCGATGGCTGTCCCGAGCGCCTGGCGGTATTCCGGCTTCCAGGTGAAGTCCCGTGTCTGCAGCCCGAGCGGACCGTGGAAGAGGTAACTCACAGGGGCGTCGATGCCAGTGATTTTTTCGATCAGCTCGCTATATTTTTCCGGGTTGCTGGCGAACAGCTGGTCTGCCTCGATGGCGGCACGGAGGAAGGCGACGACCACTTCAGGGTGCTTGCGAGCGAATTCCGCGCCCACCAGCGATCCGTGGAAAGTTGGGGTCGAGGATTGCACCCCATCGTAGATCTTGCGCGCAAAGCCACGGTAGGGAAACAGTTCGGCAAACGGGACGAAATCCGCATGCGCGTCGATTTTCCCGGACTGCAGCGCCGGGCCTGCTACCTCGGGCGCCTGGGTGATGATGGTGACGTCCCTCTCCGGGTCCAGTCCCTGGCTTTTCAAGGCGCGCAGAAGCATGCCGTGTGCAGCCGAGGCAAAAGGAACCGAGATCGTGCGCCCGCGCAGTTCGGAAAGCGACGTGTAGGGCGAGTTCTTTGGAACCACCACGCCGTTGCCGCTGCCCAGCACGCTTCCGGACAGGACGGTGACGAAGATGCTCTTCTTGCCGGCTTTCAGGAAAGCGGCGCCGTTGGCCGAACCCGGGAATTCGGCCATGGTGCCAATATCCAGCTTGTCGGCGACCATCTCATTGGTGAGGGGAGCGCCGGAAGTGAAATTTTTCCACTGGATATCGTACTTCACGTCCTTGTACTTCCCGCTGCGCGGAAGGTATTTGTCGAGCAATTTCAGTTCGCGGATCAGCAGGCCGCCGGTGGCGCAGTTGATGGTCGTGTCCTGCGTGCCGATGGCGATGCGCACGGTTTCTGCCTGGGCAAGGAATGAGGCGGAAAGCGTTGCCAGGGCCAGGAGGTTGCGTGCAAGGCGGGGGAATGTCATGGGTGTCCCTTTGAAGGTTTGATGTTTTCTGCAGGCCGGACCGGTTCCGGATCAGCGAAGAAGATAGGGAATGCCAACCTGGATCGCGCCGGTCGGGCAATCCTTCTGGCAAGGCAGGCAGTACCAGCATTCATCGTGTTTCATGTATGCCTTGCCGGTTTCGGCATCGATGGCCAGGATGTTCATCGGGCAGACGTCAATGCAGACCGTGCAACCTTTCTCGGCAATGCACTTGTCCGGGTCGACCGTGACCGACGCCTCGCTGATCTGGGTAATGCTGCGGGCTTGAAAAGGCATGGGTGACTCCTGAAAAATCAGACAGTGGCGGGCGCAGGGGCGGCGGCATTCGCCTGGCTGGCGCTGCGGTTCACGCGCAGGCGGCCATAGGCATCTTTTTCATCGTCGGCGATGGGAATGATGTAGGGCTCGACCTCGCGCTTGAAGTGGGTCATGCGGCCGGATCCATCCTTCTTCACATGGGCGTGGCAGAACCAGTCGGCGTCGTTGCGCTCCGGGTAGTCCGCGCGCAGGTGATAGAGGCCCCAGCGGCTTTCGGTGCGGAACAGTGAAGCCCGGGCCGCCAGCTCCGCACAGTCGCGGATCACCGACACCTCGGCGGCGCGCATCAGTTCGTGCGCGTCGCGCGCGTGCAGATGGTCCAGGTCCTCGCCGATCTCGGCAAAACGCTGCAGGCCGATCTCGTACTTGCGCGTGACTTTCGGCGGCTGCAGGTAGTCATTGACGAAGCGGCGCAGCTTGTACTCGACCTGTTGTGGCGGCAATCCTTCCGTGCGCAGCAGTGGCGCGTATACGCGCTGGCGCTCGCGCTCGACCTGCCCGGCATCCACCGCGGACAACTCGACGGCGCTGGCGCGCTGCGCCGCGTTGGTGCCGGCAAACCAGCCATAGGTGAACGCGCCCAGCATGTAGTTGTGAGGCACGGCTGCCATGTCGCCGGCGGCATACAGGCCCGGTACGGTGGTCTCGGCGCGCTCGTTCACATGCACGCCTGACGCGCTGTGCCCGCTGCAGAACCCGATCTCGGAGATATGCATCTCTATCATCTGATGCCGGTAGTCGGTGCCGCGGTTGGCGTGGAACTGGCCGCGGCTGGGCCGTTCATTGCCGTGCAGGATGGTCTCGATGGTCTGGATCGTTTCCTCGGCCAGGTGGTTGAGCTTCAGGAAAACAGGTCCTTTGCCGCCTTGCAGTTCGTTGTAGAACTCCAGCATCATCTGGCCGCTCCAGTAGTCGCACTCGATGAAGCGCTCGCCGTGGCTGTTGGCGGTGTAGCCTCCCAGTGGACCGGTCACGTAGGCGCAAGCCGGGCCGTTGTAGTCCTTTATCAGCGGATTGATCTGGTAGCACTCCAGGTTCGCCAGCTCGGCGCCTGCGTGGTAGGCCATCACATAGCCATCGCCGGCGTTGGTGGGGATTTCGTAAGTGCCCATCAGGTAGCCGGATGCCGGCAGGCCAAGGCGGCCAGCAGCGCCGCAGGCCAGCACCACCGATTTGGCGCGGATCACGTGGAACTCGCTGCTGCGGGAATCGAAGCCCATGACGCCATTGACGCTGCCATCGGCGGCGGTCAGCAGCCGGGTGGCTATTACGCGGTTGGTGATTTCGACCCGGGCGCGCTTGAGCTGGCGATACAACACCCGCTTCACGTCATGACCTTCCGGCATCGGCAGGACATAGGCGCCCATGTGGTGCACCTTGCGCACGGCGTAATCACCGGTGGCGTCCTTCTCGAACTTGACGCCCCAGCGGTCAAGCTGCTCGATGGTGGTGAAGCTGTGCCTGGCATAGGCGTACACCGTCGACTGGTTGACGATGCCATCGTTGGCGATCGTGATTTCCTTGGTGTACTGCTCGGGCGTTGCAAAGCCGGGAACGACGGCGTTGTTCAGGCCGTCCATCCCCATCGAGATTGCACCGCTGCGCTTGACGTGAGCCTTGTCCAGCAACAGCACCCGCAGCGCGGGATTTTGTTCCTTGGCCTTGATCGCGGCCATCGGACCGGCCGTGCCGCCGCCGACGATGACGACGTCATATTCAGTTTCAATGGTGGGTATATTGGTGCGCATTGCCTGGCTCGTGCCGTATACCCGGCTCGCCCGGGAGCCGGTATCCGAATGTGTTGCCGCTGGATGGAGGGGGTGCTAAATGGAAAACCGGCATCCAGACAGCGTGGCCCTGATGGCGGAGATGTATCCATCAGGCCTTGTCATGACAAGACCTGACGCATTTTCCCCGACCGCAGCGAGTCGGCAAACGAAGAAAATCGAGTAGGGATATTCGTAAAATGACGAGGAGGGGAGGGCCTGCCAGCTGTCGCGGTTGGACAGAAGGCCCGTTCCCGGACCCCTGGTCAGAATCGCAGGCGGCCGTTCTTGCCCAGCAGCGCCATGTCGAACCACGACGACAGGCCGTCTTCCGGCGCCGCATTTTTGACGACCAGGCCGCCGAGGTCGATCGCCGGCGCAATGCGGATCGACTGCACGCCCTGATGCTGCGTCACCATCTTTTTCTCGATCGCCGCAGCGAGCGTCTTGGCGGCGGCGTAGCCTTCCAGCGTCAGGGAGGAGACCGGCTCGTCACGGAAGCGTTCCATCATGTCGGCATGCTCTTTTTGCAGCCGCGATTTTGCACTGCCGGCGTCCGGCACCACCTGCGAAAAAACCGTCCACTCAAGGTTTCTGGCCCCGGCAACTTCGTGCAATGTCGGCAGGCTGACCAGCGACGTGCCGGCGATGAATCCGGCCGGGGAATGCTGGCGATAGGCCTTCAGGAACATGCCGATTTCGAGCGTATCGCCCAGCACGATCACGACGCCGGGTGCGACGCTGGCGATGTGCCGGGCCTGTTTTGCCAGTTCGCCGTGGTCGCTGGCCAGGGTCCAGCTGCCTTTGTGTTGCATCTTGTTCTGTTTGAGCATGGACAGCGCGCGTCCAAGCATGTCCTGCTGAAGTTTGCTCTGCTGCACCGCCAGCGCCACGCTGGTAATGCCGATTTTCTGGAAGTGATTCAGCAGGAAGGCGAGTTCCAGTTCATGGCGTGGCCGCCACAGCGCAACCCTGGGCGACGACACCGCCACGCCCAGCGGCGCATACAGCGTCAGGCCACTGTTCTGGAATGCGGCGCTGCCGGTAATGGCGCGGGTAGTTTCTTCGCCGACGCCGCCGAACAGGAATTGCACACGCTCCTGCTGTATTAGCTGCGCAGCCGCCTGGGCAGCCGCCTTTGCATCGCCCTTGTCGTCCAGCACCACCAGTTCGACCTTCTTGCCGGCCACGCCGCCGCTCTTGTTTGCCATGTCGAAGAAGGTGCGCAACCCTGCTACGTAATCGCGTCCGATTGCGCCATTCGGGCCGCTGAGATCAATCACCTGGCCGATCACCAGTGATCCGGGAGTCGCGGCACGTGCCGGGGACATGCTGACGGTCGCCAGCATGCCAAGAACAAATGTCGCAATAGCGAGGAGGATTGCAGGCGAGGGCAGCAATTTTTCAGGATGCATTGGAAGGAGAAAAAAGAAGGGTGGACTGCGTCCGCCTGCCAGCGCCCGATCGCGGACGCCCGGCATCGAAACCGGGATCGGTGTGTCACCGTCGGGCGACACACCTGACTATCGATCGGCATGTCCGGTTGCCTTACGACAGATTGTGGCGAGTCTACGGGGCGATGGTTACGGAATTGTTACAAGGGAGTCCCATGTAGCCATACCGCTTGCATGTTGTTCCCTTGGCGCTCCCCTGGTTACTGTCCCTACCGCTCCCGCCCCGCCTCCTGCCATGCCTTTTGCACCGGGGACAGCAGGTATTCCATCACCGTGCGCCGTCCCTGATGGATTTCTGCCACCACCTGCATGCCGGCGTCCAGGCGTAGCGGCTTGCCCTCCAGCGGCAAATCCTGGCGGTCCAGTCGCACCAGCGCCTTGTAGCGCAGGCCGGTCGCAGCCTGGTCGGCATCCTTGGGCGTGACGCCGGCTGGCGCAGCAGGAGAAGCAGGAGCCATGTCGGCTGCATCCGGACCGACATGCACCACGGTGCCATCCAGCATGCCGTATTTCTGGAATGGATAGGCACTCAGCTTGAGCCTGACGCGCTGCTCCCGATGGACGAATCCCACGTCTTCGTTTTTTACATAGACTTCGGCCTGCAGGGGATCGCCGCTGGGTATCAGCGACATCAGCACTGTGCCTGGGCCGACTACCGTGCCGGGGGTATGGGTGGACAGGTCCTTGATCACGCCGCGCTGTGGCGCACGTAATGACAGCAGGCCTGACTTGTGGTCGATCTTGTTGCCTTCTTCCAGCAACTGGCGGAACCGGGCATCGATATCGGCGCGCTCGTTGTGCAGTTCGCTGCGGTAGCCAGACCGGATCCCGGACAGCCGCTTTTCACTGGCGGCGATCGTGGCCCGCAGGCTGGCGACCGTCGCTGTCTGGGCACGCAGGTCCTGCTCCCTCTCCATCAGCTCGCGCTGCTTTTCCTCGACGGCCAGCGCGCCGTAGAAACCCTCACGGCCAAGCCGGGCAAAGGCCAGAGCACTGCGCTGGTAGACGGGTATCGCTTCCTGCAACTTGCGCAGCAGTTCCAGCGCCGCCTGCAGGTCGTGCCGGGTCTTGTCGAGCACCGACTGCTCCTGCGCCAGCGCATCGCCCTGGGCCTGCACATGGGCAGCCTGCTGCGCCGCCACCCGCGCGAAAAGCTCCGGCGGATCGCTACCGTCGGCCGTCAGCGCTTGCCCTGCCAGTTCGGCATCGATGCGGCGCAACTGCAAGCGCTTCAGCGCGGATTCGCTGCGTATTGCGCGCGTGTCGGCATTGGCAATGCTGGCATCCATGCGTATCAGCACTTGCCCCGCCTCCACCAGCTCACCCTCGCGCACCAGGATCTGTTGCACGATGCCGGCCTCCGCCGGCTGCACGATCTTCAGATAGGTCTGTGGCACCAGCCGGCCCTCGGCCGAGGCCACCACGTCCAGCTTCCCGAAAATTGCCCACAGCAACAGCAGCACCACCAGCGCCGCTACGCTGCCAAGCACAGCCCGCGGCAGGGCAGATGGCGGGCTTTCCTGGATCGCAAGCAGGCCGGGGGCGAAGGCCCGCGCGCCGGCTCCGATGTGATGCGTGGGCTGGATGGGCTGCATTGGCTGCATCCCCGGCATGGGCCCCGGCGATTTCGTCATCGTGGACTGCTCGGGCATCAGCGAATACCCAGCGAGTCGTAAGGCACGATCCCTGACAGTGAAGCAGGCGCCTGCGGCTGGCTGCCGAAGCGGCTGTCGCGCAGCACGGCGTGGATATCGGTGCCTGCGCCCGGCAGTCCGGCCTGGG
>NZ_VTTH01000005.1 GCF_008831265.1 Lacisediminimonas profundi | reverse complement strand
TGCCGCACGATTGCCGAATGCTCTGTGTTGCCGGACCCGCCGCGCCCTTCCAGCCAGGCCGCAAAGCAAGCACGGGCCGCCCGCATTGCCTCGCCTTCCGGCCAGCCAGTGATGCCGGCATGCGTCGCCATTTCGCCGGCCACGCCCACCAGGGCGAAGCGCGATGCGACTCGGGAGACTTGCCCATGTGCGCCCGGCGGCCGCAACTCATGCGCGAATGCCGCTACGCGCGAGCGTAGTGCTTCGGACAGTTTGCCAACCCGCGCCGCAGCCCATTCGATGAACGCCATCCCGGCGGTGCCGTGGTACTGGTGCGACATGCTGACCAGGTGATTCGATAGGGTCGCGCCGTCCGCGAAATCGTGCAGCGTCTCATACACGCCAAAGCCTTTGCCGGCATCGGCGCCGATGTGCGCCATTCGTACATCGTGCCCGCCACGAGTTCCCTTGCCGGCCTCCGACATGTGATTCGCCAGGCTCACTTCGCCATCGGACAGGAACAGCACGCGCCAGGTATGGGTGCGTCTGGCTGTCGCGGTCTGCGTGGCGCGTCCCTTGCCGGTTTCGTTGGCCAGCATGTACACGGTATCGCCCACCACCTTAGGATCGACTTGCGCAATCTCATCGAGTAAAAGCAGTGCGTCCGAGTGTTGAGCTGCCACGGTCTCCAGGGCGTTATCGGTCATTCGCCAATTGCGCGGGTAATCCTTCCCGCCATAGACGGAGCCCGCCACTTTGAACGCGGTCGATTTGCCCGTGGAGCTGTCGCCCCAGATGTGGAACCCACCAGATGGCACACCCGAGTGGTAGAGCAGCGGGGCGGCGAACGCTGCACTGACACAGAACAGCAGCCGCGAGTTACCAACACACGGCGCGGCAACCTCATCGCGCCATTGCTCCAGAGTGCCCATCTGCTTGAACTGCGACACCACGCCCCCGACGGATTGAAACATGACCGATTCCGCGCCTTCACCGATGGTCCGGTCCGGCAGCACATACACGTCGTCATGCCAGCCGATTCGATCTGTGCATCGAACCCGCGCATCGGTCTGCCTGGTCTGGATGTACACCGTAAGCTGATTCTTAGCCTGTGTCCCGGCACCGATCTGCAGCCCCATCGAGAGCAGCACGCCACGATACTGGGTGCCGTCGCCGGCCAGCATACTGGCGGGCATCGCCCACCGTTTCTGTTTGCCGTCTGCGTCCAGGAATTCCAGCAGGTAGCCCCACTCACCGTTGCCGGCGTCACGCGATTTCGCGGGGACGTGAAGCGGCGAACAGATCCATTGCGCCGGCAGCGGGTCGCCTTGCGGGCTGAACCCGTGATACCAGACGCCACGCTCGTCAACATGAAAGAATGGCCGCGTCGATGGCGCGTCACTGGCCGCCGTATCGGGCCCGTCAGCCGCTTTGTTGTGCTTGCCCTTGTCTGCGTCTTGCCGCGCGCCATTCGTGGCCACAGCGGGCGATTTGTCCGCATCGGCAGCCGTGGTGGCCGCGTCGATTTGCTGCCGCACCACATCGAGGCCAGCAGCGGCGGCAAGGTCGTTGAAATCCGTGCCGTCTTCAGGCAGGCCGCTCGGCTTGCACCAATGTCCGCTCACTTTTTGCGCGGTCTGCATTGCTGCTGTACTGCCGGGGTTCTTCCCGGTCTTCGCTTCGGTCGCCCGATCGTCGTCGGCGCAGATCATCATCTTTGCGTCCGGGTGTCGCTTGCGCAGCGCGATCGCCACATGCCCGATATTGTTCGCATTGAAGGCCACCGCGACAGCGAACCCCGTCACCTGGTGCAATGTCGCCGCTGTGGCGTACCCCTCCGCGATCAGCAGCCATTCGGAGGTTCTGACCTCACCGATGATGTGAAAGCATCCGGACACCCGGCCGCCAGCAAGGAAGCGCTTTCCGCCGTCAGCAAATATGCGCTGCACATTCCACAGCTTGCCGTCACCGTCTAGCAGTGGAATGACCAGTGCATCAGCCGCGAAGCGCACGCCGTACCCGTTGACCGCCTTGCGCACCAGGTACGGCGCCCCGCCCGATTCCGACGCGGTAGCCCAAATCTTTTCCGCTTCCTTGGCTGCCGCCTTTTGATTCTTTGCGACTTCCTCGGCACCAGCGCGCTCGCGCTCGACACGCTCCCGGCTGATCCGCTCGCGGTCTGCTTTCGAGAGCGGCACTGCCGGCGCGTACCGCTTCGGGTCAAAACCTCGCTGCTTGGCTTCAGCAAGCAGCGTTGCGATCGTCAAGCCGCCGCCCGGCTTGAAGCTCTTCCAGCTTGACTTCGCCGCTTTCGCGTCGTAGTTCGGGGCGCTCTGGCTCCAGGTGTCGAACATTTCAAAACCGTCGCCGCCCAGCTCGGACTTTAACGCCATACCGATTCGCCACCACAGATCACGCTCATCAGCCGGAATGAACGTGAGTGCCGCGCGAATCGCTTCAGTACTTGGGTTACTCATCAAACAGATCCCTAAGTGAATGTCGTCAGTTGAATCAACCGGCGTGGATGCTTTTTTTCTGGCGACGCCCGGGCGCTCGGCGGCCGCGGACGATTGGATATCGGCCGGCATTGCGTCATGCCGCCCCCCCGGTTGATCGCTCGCCTTCATCTGCGACGATCGGAATCAAGGATTTAATTTCCTCGGCCAGGCTTCGCGCCAGCCACATCACATCGTCCTGAATCTCATCGCCGTACAACATGAAGTTGTTGTGCCCCTCACCAGAAATCACGTTAAGCAAGGCGCATAGTTGCGTAGCGCGCATGTTGCAATAGTCTCGTGCTACTGCGCCGTAGCCCTCGCCAGTGATTGCGAGGTTGACTCCAGGGTGAATGCCGGGAACGGTATAGGCGTGCCCGCCTTTCTGTTTCGTTGGAATCGCCTTCGGTGGAGTCGCCTTATTCATGGCCCGCTCCCTTTGCCGCGCTCGCTTTCACAAGGGACAGGTGCGAAGGACGCGAAGCGGGGCCGCGAAGCGTCGCCGCGAGGCGCAGAATTGCCTGCTTTTCGTTGGATTTGAGGCTGCGGAATGCACTCAAGAGCTGGCGCTCTGGGTAGCTCATCAGCGTTGGGGATGTCGATGGGGGTACTACTTGAATGGCCGAACGTGTGCTAGGCATGTGAGCCTCCGTGTGTGTGAGTCACACCGCGCCTCGCTCTCAAACGAGGGGGGCGGCAGATGGCGGGGTTGAGAGACCGGCACACACGGCGACCGGCAGCCCGAAGGCTCCCCACCACCGCCGCCCATTGAAGGCGCACGGAGGCAAAACGAACGAAAAAATAGCCGCAGGGGGCGGCTCGTTCGCCGGTGTAGTTCGGGCTCTCAAACCCGGTCGCCTCTTTGTCAGCGACGCCCACAGCATAGCGCGGGTTGATCGCAGCTGCAAGCCTGCTCGTTGGCAGCATCTCCAGGTCCCGCCAGGTGCAGCAGCAACGGGCACCGCCATTGCCTGCGCGCACAGTGGCTTTCCAGCAGGGCAGGGCAATCATTGCGCCACCCTCCGCGACGATCCGACCGCCTGCCGAAAGCGCAAAGGTAGACGGGGCGCGTCATTGCTTGGCAGGAGAACGTATCGGGCAACCCGGTGCAAACGCCCGCAGGGCGACGGCTCGCGGCTCCAGAGGGTTTCTATCTGATAGCCTTGTTCGCGCAGCTCCATGACCCGCGCAGCGGGATGCATCACGTCCAGCACCGCGCGAGCATCCAGCGTCGAAACCGGACCTTGGCGCAGCTGGTCCAGTAACCGGGCACGCTGGGCGCTAACGGAGTTGGGGTGCATCCCATCGCTCATTTCTGCTCTGCGCGGGCCACTGCCGGCCGCTGCAGCTCCGTACGAAAAGCGTGATCACTCTGCTGATCCGCAAGCCAGTCTTCGATGTTGGCGAAGCCGTCGATCCCCGGCCGCTCTACCGCGCCGTCCGGTTGCAGGATGTAGCAGCTGGCTGTCTGCACCCCTTCCAAGGTGACAGGGTAGGGCGCAAGCGTGCCTTCTTCCAGCGCCCATGCGACCACCAGGTATTTGATTGGCGCGACTGGATAGCCGTTGTCGTCATACAGGACGTCCAGGACGAAGAAAGATTTATCGGCCGGGATGATCTGAGTGAATTCAGGCATGCCGAATTCAGCGCCGATCACTTGTCCGCCGATTGGATGAGAGACTGCACCCACTCATCAATGGAAGCTGACGTCCAGGCGACGGCACGAACGCCCAGCTTCACTGGCCTGGGGAACGTTTTTTCTTTAATGCGCCGGTAGATTTCAGTCTTGGAGAGGCAGGTCTTGACCTCCACCGATGGGAGCCGCAGGAGCGGACCGGCAGATTGCGTTTCTTTTGGCATCTTTGTTACCCCATGAGACCCCGCAACGTGCGGTATGGGCTAACGATCTCAGAATATGTGCGCGTCGAAAATTCCCGCCAATCCGATAAACATGGGGTTTATCCGATAAACCCCTACTTATTTTTTTTGCTTTGCTTGGAAGAGGCACCGGAGGCGTTGCGGCCGGTCTTGAACTTGAACCCCGGGACTGCCGCTTTGAACCAGTCCTTCAGCGCATCGTCGGTGTACAACTCCTTTTCCAGGGGATAGTCATGGCTACCGCGCATCTCCTTGACGTTCCAATGCGCATCCTTCTTGGTTTTCGCCCATGCCTTAAATAACTCTTTGTCTTTAGAGTTAGCGCGATTCTTCCAGGCCAACTCAACTACATCAACTTTTTCACTTTTCTCTTTCTCGCTTTGCTCCAGCCGGTAGAATTCATCCGGCGTCATAAGTGAAAAGATGTAGATTTTGTGCAGCAGGACTTCGAGCTGACGAACGCGTTCCAGCACGTTACAGGGGTTCTGACGAAGCGATTCCACCAAGGCCCTCACTACCCGATAGCGAGCCGCTAGGTAAGTTTCGACGCATCGCCCTGCCACAGAGACGTAAATCTTTTCCTGCTGAGCCGCCTCTTGAACTTCCAGACGCTTCAGGATCGTGGAAAGCACGCCCGGTTCTACCGAATCGGCCTGCCCCTGTTCACGCAACAAATCGCAGACGTACTCCAGCTCCCCGATGTCAGAGAATGTCCGCCATTCTCTCGGACGGTCGTTCATGGCTTGCATCCTTCAATGCGCGCCTTCGTGGGGATTGCCAAGCCAACCGGCGAAGGTGTCCGGCTTTCGAGTGGCCGCTCTAGGCTTGGCAAAATCAATAGTACCGTGATGCGCGGCCGGACCACCTGGTGGTGTCCCCGCGTGACCGGCGCTTATCCTCTCTCGATGTCCGGACCCTTTGCGAGCTGTATTTCCGGCTGGCCAGCCCCGCTGGCTTGATCAGGGCAGACGAACTGCTCATACAGTTTCATGATGGCCAGCATCGCCCCCAGGTAGGCCGGCACCCAGTCCGGGATCGGCGTCCGCCCATTGATCCAGCGGCTTGGCGTATTGCGTTCGACGCCGGTCTTCCTACAGAAGTCCGCTTGCTTCCAGCTCAGCGCAGAAAGCTGGTCTTTAAATTCCTGAATGTCCATTTCCTCTCCGTCCTATGCCTACGGCATAGGATAGCATGCATTCGCATAATGCTGCAAAAACCTATAAAAAGTGCAGCAATTTTACATAACACCCGTTATGCAACCTCTGATTTTTCGCGCCTGTGCACAACCGGCAAACGGGCGCTGTAACTCATTGAAAGCTAACGGATTGTTCGCCCACTGCATTTGCTTACTTTTTCAGCAATCGCGCCGACTCAATCGGTCGGCAGTTATCCACAGCTCTACGGCGCATGCTTCAAACACGGACCTCGGGCATTGCGCCACCCCGCGCGGTGGGGGTGGGCGCGAAGAAAACCCCTCTCGCGCATCGTTTCCAGAAGTGCGGTCAGGTCTTGCCAGGTGCGGATGACACCACGCCCGCGACAGTACAAGCACACGCCCATCCCGGTTAAGGCGCGGATGCCGGCATTGGTTTGTCCCCAGTTTGTCCCCGAGAATTTAGCCCCCTTTGGGGACAAACTGGGGACAGATATATTTAATATATTCAATTACTTACATTACTTTTTTATCTGTCCCCATGTCCCCAAGCAAAATAATGGTCCGGAGACCGCCCCATCAACATCCTTGGCCGCAAAAATTGACTTGCTGCACGCTGCCTTCAGAGCGGAAACGGCCGCCGGGCCGCCGTCACGCGGCAGCCGGCCTGATGGGAATGACGTCCGCGCCGGCCTTCAGCGCGTCCAGGTAGTCCGCCCACGCTTGCATCATGGCGCGCCGCTCGTCCAGGTGCGTGGTGCGGTTGTATGCCCGCCCGTTCGGATCGCGTACCGCGTGGGCGAGCTGGTGCTCGATGCGGTCAATCGGAAACTTCAACACTTCGTCAAGGATCGTGCGAGCCATTGCTCTGAAGCCGTGGCCGCTCATTTCTTCCTTGTCGATTCCCATGCGCCGCAATGCGGACAGCACGCCGTTATCGCTTAGCGGCCTCTCTCGGGTTCGCGGACTGGGAAACAGGTACCGGCCAGCGCCGGTCAGCGGGTGCAGATCCCGCAGGACTGCCAGCGCTTGCGTCGCCAGCGGCACAATGTGCGGGGATTTCGTTTTGGTGACCGTGTAGCGCCACTCCGCCCCGTCCAGGTCGAAGTCTGCCCATTCCGCTTGGCGCAGCTCGCCGGGCCGCACGAAGAACAGCGGGGCCAGCTTGAGCGCGGCGCGTACCGTTGGCGAGCCTTGATAGCCGTCTATCGCGCGCAGCAGGGGTGCAACCTGCTTGGGGTCGGTGACGGCCGCGAAATGCTTGCGCCGGCTTTTCACGGACGGCAGCGCCCCGCGCAGATCGCCAGAGGGGTCCCGCTCAGCGCGGCCAGTGGCGACGGCGTAGCGAAACACCTGACCGCAATTCGCCAGGGCACGGTGTGCCGTCTCCAGCACACCACGCCCCTCGATCCGGCGAACCACTGCCAACAGATCCGGCGCCGTAACTTCAGCGACTGGCCGCGCGCCGATCCACGGGAACACATCGCTTTCCAAGCGGGCGATGATCTTGTCCGCGTGGCTTGCGGCCCAGCCGGCCTGGTGCTTGCCAAACCACTCGCGGGCAATGGCCTCGAAGCTGTTGCCGGCGCGTTCCTTGCCCGCCGCCTTTTGTGCTTTGCGCTGCTCGCCGGGGTCGATTCCGGCATCCAGCAGGCGGCGCGCCTGGGTACGCTTGGCGCGCGCATCGGTAAGGGACACTTCAGGGTACTTGCCAAAGGCGAGGGTCCGCCTGGTATCGACGTGCCGGTAGTCCATGCGCCAGTACTTGGCACCGTCTGCGTTCACCAAAAGATACAGCCCGCCGCCGTCCGCCAGCTTGTAAGGCTTGGCTTTTGGCTTTGCGTTTCGTGGCTGCACGTCAGTCAGTGGGGTGACGAGTTTTGGCATTTTGACGGTATACGTTTTGGCGGTAGGGGGTATACCGTCAAAAGTACCGTCAAAAATCTGGGATGTCCAGAAACTTCACGGGACGTTATGGCAACAAAAAACCCGCGACCTCATAGAGAGAATCGCGGGTTTCGGTACTTCTTGGTACTTCTTGAAACGTGTTTTTGGTGGTGATAGGTGGACTTGAACCACCGACCCCAGCATTATGAGTGCTGTGCTCTAACCAACTGAGCTATATCACCGAACGAAGCCCGAAATTATCGCTGTCTGGGCGGCATGTGTCAACCGGCACTGTCCATTTTCTGTTTTCCCAATGCCTGCCGGATGGCGGCAAGCACCTGTTCGGCGGCATCCGGCGCCAGGCAGTCGATGACTTTGCGGTCCGGCATCGAGCGCAGCCAGGTGAGCTGGCGCTTGCATAGCTGGCGCGTGGCGGCGATGCCTTTGTCCCGCATGGTGGCGAGGTCGATGGCGCCATCGAGGTATTCCCAGGCCTGCCGGTAACCGACGCAGCGCATTGAAGGCAGGTTCGGGCTCAGGTCGCCCCGGGCGCGCAGTGCCGCCACTTCTGCCAGCAGTCCATGCCCGGTATCGGCCAGCATCGCGTCGAAACGGGCGGCAATGCGGGCGTGCAAGACTGCACGGTCCGAGGGTTCTAGTGAAATCGGCAACAGTTCGAAGGGCAGCGGCGCGTGGCTGGCCCGTGCCAGCAAGGCCGACATCGGCTGGCCGCTCAGTTCGATGATTTCGAGTGCCCGCTGGATGCGCTGCGAGTCGTTCGGGTCCAGCCGCGCCGCCGTGACCGGATCGAGCGATGCCAGTCGCGCATGCAGGGCCGGCACGCCTTGCTGCGCGGCTTCGGCGTCCAGCCTGGCCCGGATCGCGGGGTCGGCTTGCGGCAACTCGTCCAGCCCGTCGCGCAAGCCCTTGAAATACAGCATGGTGCCGCCTACCAGCAGCGGCAGCCGGCCACGTGCCAGGATTTCGCCGATGAGGCGCAATGCATCGTCGCGGAACTGGCGCACTGAATAGGATTCGGACGGATCGAGTATGTCGATCAGGTGATGCGGCACCAGCGCGCGCTCTTCGGGCGTGGGTTTGGCGGTGCCGATGTCCATGCCGCGATACACCAGGGCCGAGTCGACCGAGATGATCTCGCACGGGATCTCCCGGGCGACCGCCAGCGCCGCCGCAGTCTTGCCCGAGGCGGTCGGCCCCATGATCGCTACCGCCAGCGGGTGCAGGCCACCGCTCATGCAGCCGCCTCTGCCGGCGCCAGCAGCCGCGTCGCGGCAAAGATTGACAGCCCGAGCGCGCACACGACCAGCCCAAGCGGGTAGAGCGTGCCGTTATGGGTGGCGCCGACGATGCTGCCGACGATGAATGCCACCAGCATGCTGAGCGCTCCCATCAGCCCGGCCGCCGTCCCGGCCTGGCGTGGAAACGGGCTGACGGCGCCGGACTGGCCGATCGGAAAATTGATGCCGTGCGCGCTCAAGGTCAGGAACATGGCAGCCACCATGACCGACCAGTGCGCAAAGCCGGCCAGCACTGCGGCCAGGAACAGCGTGCCGGCTCCGAGGGAGATCGCGCTGCCGATGCGGAAGGTGGCTGTCGCCCCTAGACGCGACAGCAGGCGCCGGCACACCAGCGTGCCGCTCAGGTAGCCCGATACGCCGATGGCGAAGCAGTATCCGAAATACGCGGTGGGTACGTGCAGCACCTGGATCAGCACGATCGATGCGCCCGAGATGAATGCAAAGATTGAACCGTAGGACAGCGCGCCAGGCAGCGCATAAGCCCAGAATTCGCGCGATCCGAGCACCAGCCGGAAGCTGTGGGAAAGCCCGGCGAAGTTGGTCGCCCCGGGATTCTTGTGCAGGTTGGTTTCCGGCAGCCGCAGGAAGGTCAGCAGCAGCAGGCTGACGGACAACAGCGTGTGGACGGCGAACGCTGCCCGCCAGCCGAATGCGACCTGCAGGTAAGAGCCGAGTATCGGCGCCAGCAGGGGGGCCAGCGACAGCCAGGTGCTGGCGCGGGCGATCACCTTGACACTATGCACGGGGTCGTAGGCGTCGCGCACGATGGCGCGGGCGATCATGACGGCGGAGCAACAGCCGACTGCCTGCAGGAAGCGGGCAAGGATCAGCAGTTCGATGCTTGGCGCCAGCCCGCACAGCACTGATCCCACCGCGTACAAGGCCAGGCCCCACAGCAACACCGGCCGCCGGCCATAGCGGTCCGACAGCGGGCCGATTACCAGTTGCGCGCTGCCGAAGCCGATCACGAACAGCGACAGCGTCAGCTGTACCGTGGAAAGCGGCACCTTGAAGTCGCTCGACAAGGTGGGCAACGAGGCCAGGTAGAGGTCGGTCGACAACGGCTGCATCATCAGGAAGGCGATGATCAGCAACAGCAAAGGAGCGTGGGCGAACTGGGGGAGCGGTCGGGTATCGGAATTCATCAGGGCAGGTGCATTTCACTGCCCACGCAGGAACAGGCGGTCGAGGTCTGCCAGGCCAAGCTGGACCCAGGTCGGGCGGCCATGGTTGCACTGGTCGGCACGATCGGTCGCTTCCATCTGGCGCAGCAGGGAATTCATTTCGGGTATCGTCAGCGCGCGGTTGGCGCGCACGGCAGTATGGCAGGCGAGGGTGCCGAGCAGCGCATTGCGGCGCTCCATCAGCACCTGCGAGCCGCCGAATTCGCGCACTTCGCGCAGCACGTCGCGCGCCAGCGCCTGTGCATCGGCATTCTTCAGCAAGGCCGGGATCGCGCGCACCGCCAGCGTGGTCGGCGACATCGCGCAGATGTCGAAGCCGAGGGAAGCCAGCACCGGCTGGTGCTCGTCGACGGTGCCGACTTCCACCGGGTCGGCGTAGAAGGTGACGGGAATCAGCAAGGGCTGCACCTGTACCGCATCCGCATCCAGCGACTGCTTGAATTGTTCATACAGGATGCGCTCGTGCGCCGCATGCATGTCCACCAGCACCAGTCCGCGCGCATTCTGGGCCAGCACATACACGCCGTGCAGCTGGGCCAGCGCGAATCCGAGCGGGAATTGATCCTGCCCGTCGTCCGCACGGTGATCGGTTGCGGGGCCGGCCGCCAGCGCTGCAGAGGAATATTCGCCGCCGGCTTCACGTGCCGATTGCGGGTTGCCACCCAGCGCCGTCGCAGCGCCGAACAGCGCCCCGTACTGCGCCATGTCCTGGGCCACGCCGGCCGGCTGGGCGCGCAGCGGCAAGCCGGCCTGTTCGCGTATCCACGACAAACCTGGCGACGATGTCACCGGTTGCGGCGGCGGCGCGGTGCCGTAGGCGGTGGCCGAGGTTTGCGCCAGCACGTCGCGCACGGCATGGAATACAAATTGATGCACGGCCCGGCTATCGCGAAAACGCACTTCGATCTTGGACGGGTGCACATTGACATCGACCAGGGCCGGATCGAGGTCCAGGCTCAGCAGGTAGCTCGGGAAGCGGTCGCCATGCAAGACATCCTGGTAGGCGGCGCGCACCGCATGCGTCAGCAGCTTGTCGCGAACGAATCGGCCGTTGACGTAGAAATACTGGCTGTCGGCGCGCATGCGCGCAGCAGTGGGCAGGCCGACGTAGCCGGACAGGGTCAGCGGCCCGGCGGCCTGGTGCAGCGGCAGGCGGGCGCCGGCAAATTCGTCGCCCATCACCTGGGCGCTGCGGCGCGCCAGCTCGCCGGTGTTCCAGTGGTCGACGGTCTTGCCGTTGTGCGTGAGCGAGAATGTAACGTCAGGGCGGGCCAGCGCAATGCGCCGCACCACTTCCAGGCAGTGGCCGAATTCGGTCTGCTCGGTTTTCAGGAACTTGCGGCGGGCCGGCGTGTTGTAGTACAGGTCCTGCACGTCCACCGATGTGCCGGGTGCGGCGGAAGCGGGTACCGGCGCATCGCCGCCAGCGATTTCCCAGGCATGGGCGTCATCCGCGGTGCGCGAGGTCAGCGTCAACTGCGACACCGACGCGATCGATGCCAGCGCTTCGCCCCGAAAACCGAGTGTCATCACGTTTTCCAGGTCGGACAGCGAGGCGATCTTGGAGGTGGCGTGGCGCGCCAGCGCCAGCGGCATTTCCTGGTTGGCGATGCCGCGTCCGTTATCAGTAATGCAGATGCGCTTGCAGCCGCCCTGTTCCAGCCGGACCGTGATCTGGGTCGCACCCGCATCCAGTGCGTTTTCGAGCAATTCCTTGACGACGGCAGAGGGCCGTTCGATTACTTCGCCGGCGGCGATCTGCGAGATCAGCTGGTCAGGGAGTTGTTGTATCGGACGTACGGAAAGCGGCTTGGGATTCATCAGTGGATTATAGCGCCGCTGGTGTATGATTTCGCCCGCGGTTGACGCATCTGCTGTCATGCGCACGCACCCGCATTACCCTTGTTTTTGCGAATCACGCCGCATCCCTGCGTGAACAATCCGGCAATCGATGACTTTCATTCAATTCCTCGACATGATCATGCATGTCGACAAATCCCTGGGCTTGCTGATCAACGAATACGGCACGATGGTCTATGTCGTCCTGTCGGGCATCGTGTTCGCCGAGACCGGCCTGGTGATATTCCCTTTCCTGCCAGGCGATTCGCTGCTGTTCATTGCCGGTGCGTTCTGCGCAACCGGGTCGATGAATGCCGGCATCCTGATCGCGCTGCTGGTCACGGCCGCAATTGCCGGCAATACCGTCAATTACTGGATAGGCAATGCGATCGGGCACAAGGTGTTCACGCACGACTACAGGTGGATCGACAAGGCGGCGCTGCAAAAGACGCATGCTTTCTACGAGAACCATGGCGGCGTGACCATCATCCTGTCGCGCTTCATCCCCATTGTGCGGACCTTCGCGCCCTTTGTGGCTGGCGTATCGAACATGTCGTTTGCCAAGTTCCAGTTCTATAACGTCACCGGCGCCGTGATCTGGGTGGCCGGCCTGGTCATGGCAGGCTACTTCTTCGGCAACATACCGGTGATCCGCGACCATCTGAGCACGATTGTGGTGCTCGGGGTAGGCGCTGCGGTGATTCCGCTGATCCTGGGCGCGCTGTGGAAGCTGTGGCAGCGAGTAGGGCGCAAGGCGGGCTAGGTTCGCCAGGTACGCTTTCCACCAGCCTGAAAGCCAGTGCTCACATCATCGGGTTCTTGGCCAGCGGCGGATTTTTCGCGAAGTATTTCCGGATGCCGGTCATGACCGCATCCGCCAGCTTGTCCTGGTAGTTGCTGTCGTTGAGCTTGGCTTCTTCTTCCGGGTTGGAGATGAACGCGGTCTCGACCAGGATGCTGGGAATGTCCGGCGCTTTCAGCACAGCGAACCCGGCCTGCTCCACCGCTGCCTTGTGCAGCCGGTTGATGCCGCCGATCTCGCTCAGTACCGCGCGGCCCAGCTTCAGGCTGTCGTTGATCTGCGCCGTGGTCGACAAGTCGAGCAATACGCTGGCCAGCTGGCGGTCGTGGCGCTTCAGGTTGACCCCGCCGATCAGGTCGGCCGAGTTCTCCTTGTTTGCCAGCCAGCGGGCGGCAGCCGAACTGGCGCCCTTGTCCGACAGCACGAACACCGACGCGCCGCGCGCGGTCGGTTCGATGAATGCGTCGGCATGGATGGAGACGAACAGGTCTGCCTGCACCCGCCGCGCTTTCTGCACCCGTACATGCAAGGGAACGAAGTAATCGCCGTCGCGGGTCAGCAGCACCCGCATGTTCGGCTGTTCCTCGATCCGTGCCTTGAGCCGCCGCGCAATCGCCAGCACCACATCTTTTTCCCGGCTGCCGCCGCGCCCGACCGCGCCCGGATCCTCGCCGCCATGGCCAGGATCGAGCGCAATCGTGATCATGCGGGAAGTCTGGCTGCGGGCGGGCTGGTCCAGGCCGGGTTTTGCTTTTGCTGTAGCGGTGTCTTCCGGGAGGGTCGGCGCCGGCGTCGGCTTCTGGTCGATCGGTGCCGCGGGCGCCTCCTTGTCCCAGCCGCCTTTCGCGATCAGTGCCGCGATCGGGTCCGGCGGGTTGACCGGGTACAGGTCGAAGATCAGGCGGTGCTGGTAATTGGCGACCGGCTGCAACATGAACACCTGGGGCGTGATTTCTTCTTTCAGGTCGAACACCAGCCGCACCACCTTGGGCCGGTTCTGTCCGACGCGCACCTGGCGGATGTAGGGATCGTTGGGTGCGATCTTGGCCACCAGCCCCTTAAGCGTCGGATTCAGGTCGATGCCTTCGATATCGACCACCAGCCGTTCAGGATCCTTGACGATGAAATGCGTGGTCTTCAGGTGACTGTCGTTTTCCAGCGTGACGCGGGTGTAATCTTCAGCCGGCCAGACGCGTACCGCCAGTATCTGCGCAGCGTGCGCAGCAGTGGGAGCAATGACAGAGAGGAGCAGGGTGGCACCGGCCTTGAGGACGGTGCGACGGGAAGTCGGATTCAGCGATGCGGAGCGTAGTGCAGACGGTCGAGACATTGAACACCCTCATCGGACAACGCGTGCAATTCTACCTCACGGCCTTGTCCTGCAAGGCGCAAGAACACATGAATGTCGGGTGCTGGTAACACTGCCGCGCCTTTCTCCGGCCATTCGACCAGGCAGATGGTCTGGTGGTTGAAGTGGTCGCGGAATCCGGCATCGAGGAATTCTTCCGGACTGCCCATGCGGTACAAGTCGAAATGGATGATCTCGACCGGCTTGCCGTCCAGTTGCAGCGAGTAGGGCTCGGCCAGCGTGTAAGTCGGGCTTTTCACATGTCCGGCATGGCCGGCTGCGTGCAGCATGGCCCGCACCAGCGAGGTTTTTCCGGCGCCCAGGTCGCCGTGCAGGTAGATCACCAGCCCTGGCGTCAGCACGGCGGCCAGCGCCGCGCCGAGTTGCCGGGTCGCGCCTTCGTCAGGCAAGTGAAACGTCAAATGGCGCATTGCGTAAAATGGCTTTCTGCCAGAGGAAAAATACCGTGTTCATTGTGCAAGACCCGCCCTCCACCGACCTGCCCGCGCTGGCGCTCGCCATCAAGGCATGGGCGCGCGAGCTTGGTTTTGCCGAACTGCGCATCGCGGATGTCGACCTGTCCGACCGCGAACCGGGTTTCGAAGCATGGCTGGCCGCCGGCTATCACGGCGAGATGGATTATATGGCAGCCCACGGCAGCAAGCGTACCCGCCCGTCGGAACTGGTGCCTGGTACGGTGCGGGTGCTCACTGCGCGCATGGATTATCTGCCGGCTTCAAGAGGCGACGACTGGCGGACGGTCGAGCAGGGCCGCTTGCGGCAGCCCGGCGACGCCATTGTCTCGGTCTATGCCCGCGGCAGGGATTACCACAAGGTGATCCGGCAACGCCTGCAGCAGCTGGCGACCAGGATTGAACAGGAAGTGGGGAAGACAGCGTATCGGGTGTTCACCGACTCCGCCCCGGTACTGGAAGTCGCGCTGGCGGAAAAGTCGGGGCTGGGCTGGCGCGGCAAGCACACGCTGCTGCTCAACCGCGATGCCGGTTCGATGTTTTTCCTGGGCGAGATTTTCACCGACCTGCCACTGCCGGTGGACCAGTCCGTCACCAATCACTGCGGGCAATGCAGCGCCTGCATCGATGCCTGTCCGACACAAGCCATACTGGGCCCGTACCGGCTGGATGCGCGGCGCTGCATTTCCTACCTGACGATCGAGCTCAAGGGCAGCATTCCGGTCGAGATGCGGCCAATGATTGGCAATCGGGTGCTTGGCTGCGACGACTGCCAGCTGGCCTGCCCGTGGAACAAGTACGCGGGGCGTGCCTCGCTGCCGGACTTCGACGCCCGCAACGGACTGGACCAGGCGACGCTGGTCGACCTGTTCGGCTGGAGCGAAGATGATTTCAATCGACGGCTGGAGGGTAGTGCGATCCGGCGTATCGGGCATGAGAGATGGTTGCGCAATATTGCGGTCGGACTTGGCAATGCTGCAGTCAGCGGTCTGCGCGGCGCGCCGGACATCGTGGCCGCGCTGCGTGGCCGGCAGGCGCATCCGTCGGCCCTGGTGCGCGAGCATGTGGAATGGGCGCTGGCGTGTCATGGTGCTGGCAGTTGACCGGCGCATGACGAGAATGCTTTTTCTCCGCAGCAAGAGCGTCAACGGCCGAACGACTTTGTAGCTCCCTCCCTTTCAAGGGTTGAGCCTTACCCATAACCGTGGTTTTGTGGTTTTTTGGCTTGCGGGTCGTGTGGCTGGGTTTGTTGTTTGTGGTTGTGAAGCCGGGAGACACCCCGGCGGGTGTGTTTCTTTCTTTTGAAAAAAGAAAGAAACCAAAGAAAAGGAGGTCAAAACCCACTTGGCCAACGCCCGCTTCGAACGCCAACCAGACTCGGACGCCTGGGCCGAACCAGTGCGACGTTCGCGAGGAAGGTCCTGCCACACGCTCGCCTCTGACCGGGATCAGTCAACCCGCTTCAATGCCGCCGACCGCACACTCTCGCTCGTTGACTCCTAATTATTTTCGAAGCCGCTAATTGGGTCTTGTGGTCGGGTTGCCTGGGGCCTGATCATTTCCCAATGCGTGATTGACAGCGTAGACCGGCGCACGCCACTAACGCTCCCTCCCTTTCAAGGGGAGGGCGGGGGTGTAGCAGGGGTTTCGGGCAGCATGCTGCCCGCCTGCGGAACGGTCTGCGCTTGCAAGCGCAGACGCTCCCTGCAAGCGGGGATGGGGTCAACGCAAGGTATTACGGCGTTCCGCCTCTCCTTGAACAGGCCCGTCGCCAATTTGAAGCTTCGAAAAACATTAAGAGTCAACGGTGCGCCGGGCATCGGTATAAGACACTTCATGGGGTTGGCTGATTAGGTAAGCGGCACACAGCCGAGGGATCATCTCTCGCGAACGCCGCACTGGATTAGCCCAGACATCCGCGTCTGGTTGGCTACCGAGGCGGGCGTTGGCCAAGTGGGTTTTGACGGTGTTTTCTTTGGTTTCTTTCTTTTTTTAAAAGAAAGAAACACACCCGCCGGGGTGTCTCCCGGCTTCACAACCACAGCCATCAAACCCAGCCACACGAACCGCAAGCCACCAACCGCAGAACCACCAAACCACTCACCCACGGATACGGGTAATGCTCAGCTTTCAAGGGGAGGGAGCGTTCTTGGCGTGAGCGAGTCTACGCTGTCAATCGCGATGTGGGTAATGACCAGCCCTTGACGGAAGAGCGCGACATCCGACTCTCAACGCGTCGCCAGCAGCCACACCGGCAGCGTCAAGGCTGACAGCACGGTGCCGGCCGAGACCAGGAATGCGACGAAAGGCCCGTTGCCGCCCAGGCGAGCCGCGAGTACGTAGGCGCTGGCGGCAGTCGGCAGTGCTGCATACATCACGACTATCTGCAATTGCAGGCCAGTCAGTCCTGTCCATTGCGCGAGAAGCAGCGCCATCGCCGGATAGGCCACCAGTTTCACCAGGATCAAGTAGGCCGCGAGGCCTTTTCCCTCGTGCAGTCCGCCCAGCCGCAGGCCGGCGCCCACCAGCATCAGCCCTAGCGCAATCGAGGCGTTGCCGATTCGTGACATCGTGATCTCGACCACCTCCGGCAGATGCAGGCCGGCGACATTGAACAGCAGGCCGCTGACAGTCGCGATCAGCAGCGGGTTGCGCGCCAGTTCCTTCAGCAAGCCGCCGCCACGGTGCACCAGCGCATGCACTGCCGCCACGTTGCAGATGGGTATGGCGAACGCCATGATCAGCGCCATCAGCGAGGTTCCTTCGTTGCCGCCAAGGCGGTAGGCGAGGGCCAGCGCGATGTAGCTGTTGAAACGGAATGCCGTTTGCACGCCCGATTCGAACATCATCGGCCCGGCGCGGAACAGGCGTTTGGCGAGCCAGGCCAGTGCGATGGCGCAAAGCAGGCCAGCCATGGATACCTGCAGCATTTTCCCGGCGCTGATGAAATCCATCGGCGTTCGCGCGGTGGAATAGAAAAGCAGGGTAGGGAACAGGATGAAATACACCAGCTTTTCCAGGCCGGCCCAGAACTCGTCGCCCCATTTGGTGAACCGCATCAGCAGCACGCCCAGCAGGATCATGGCGAAATCGGGAAGCAGGATGAGGGCAATGGACATGCGGGGCAATCAGTCGAACGGAGGCGACATGTTACCCGATTGCGTGCTGCGCCCCGCGTGCGGCGGGTTCACTTGAGCAGGCGCGCCAGCTCCACCGCGGTCTTGACGTTCATCTTGTCGAAGATGTGCGCCCGGTGGACTTCGACCGTGCGCATGCTGATGCCGAGCTTGTCGGCGATCACCTTGTTCATGTTCCCTTCCAGGATCAGGTCGAGCACTTCGCGCTCCCGCGCCGACAACGTCGTCAAGCGCGCCTGCACTTCGGCCGACTCGGTGCCAGCGCGCGAGGCGGCCAGCGCTTCCTGTACCCGGTCCATCAAGGTGTTGTCATTGAACGGCTTTTCGAAAAAGTCGAAGGCGCCGCGCTTGATGCTGTCGACGGCAAGCGGAACATCGCCATGCCCGGTCAGGAAGATTACCGGCAGGCGCGCCACCAGTCCGCGCGCAAGCAGCGTATCGAACAGCACCACGCCGGACATTGAAGGCATGCGGATGTCGAGCAGCAGGCAGTCGCCGTCCGGGTCGAAATGCAGCGGCGCGTCGAGCGATTGCAGGAATGCATCCGCCGTGGGGTAGGCGGTGGCCTTGATGCCGCGCGTGCGGGCCAGCCAGCCGAGGGCGTCGCGGATTACTTCTTCGTCGTCAACTATGTGCAGCATCGTACCGTAGTGAAAAATTGAACTGATCCGGGAAGCGGGTTACGAAGCTCGTCGCGCGCATTACGTGGGGCGTTGGGCCGGCGCACAAGTGTAACTGGCTTTTTCAACAATTTCATTTCAGGTACAAAAATGGCATCTGAAGACCTGCATGGCGCCCATGAGCGGCGCAGCAGTCGCGCTCCGGCAATGCCGCCGGGCGCCAGTAACGGTGGTTCCAAAGATTCGAACTAGCCGTTCGTTACTGCCGGCGCTGCGCGCCGGCAGTCGCCGGGATCGAGAACCTGAACACGGTTCCCCCTCCCGGATTGGCGGCCTGCGTCAGTGTGCCGCCATGCGACTCCACCACTGTGCGGCAAATGTTGAGCCCCATGCCCATGCCTTCAGCCTTGGTCGAGAAGAAGGGCGAGAACAGCCGCTCGGCCACCTCTTCCGGAATGCCGTGTCCGCGGTCGGTCACCAGCACTTCCACCGCCGGCGTATCGGCCGACGAGTCGCGCCGCACTGCCACCCGCAGGCTGCGCCGTTCGGGCGCCACGTCCAGCATCGATTCAATGCCATTCCGGGTCAGGTTCAGAACCACCTGCTCCAGCATCACGCTGTCGGCCAGCACCGGCGGAAGTCCCGGCTCGATGTTGAGCTGCACCGACACATAGGCCTCGCGCGCTTGCAGTTCGACCAGCGGCAACAGGCTCTCGACCAGCTTGCCGATATCGACCGCTTCGCGTGCCGGTGCGCGCTTCTTCACGAACGCATGCACGCTGCGGATGATGTGGCCGGCGCGCTGCGCCTGCTGGTTGGCCTTTTCCACCGCATCGCGCAACAGTCCTGGATCGGCCGGCTTGCCGCTGTCCAGCAAGTTCAGCACGCCGGTCGTGTAGCTCGAGATCGCCGCCAGCGGCTGGTTCAGTTCATGCGCCAGCGTCGACGCGATCTCCCCCATGCTGGCAAGGCGCGCACTGGCCTGCAGTTGCTCCTGTTGCTGCCGGCTCAGGTTCTCGACCCGGCGCAACTCCGAGATGTCCAGTAACGAACTCATCCAGCCGGTCTGCCGTCCGCCGTCCATCAACGGCGATTCGAACACCAGCACCGGGAAGCGCTCGCCGTTCGAGCGCTGGAAAACGGTTTCGAATTGCGGCGTTGCGTGGCCGGCCAGCACCTGGGTGAACCTGCCCTGGTATTCCTCCATGGCTTCCGGCGCCCAATAGGGCATGGGCGGACGCTTGCCCACCAGTTCCGAGGCGGGCAGGCCGACCATTTCGCAGAATGCCGGATTGACATAGGTGATGCGCCCTTCCAGGTCGCGCGCGCGCAGTCCGGTCAGCAGGGAATTTTCCATCGCGCTGCGGAACGACACCTGTTGCCGCAGCGCGCCTTCTGCCGCCAGGCGGCGCCTGATGTCGCGCCATAGCGCGGCCAGGCTCCATGCCAGGCTGAGCGACAGCGCAATCACCGAGCCGACCAGCAGGTTGGGCAGCAAGCCCGGCGCGCCCTTCAGGCTGTTGGTGCGCAGGCTGAGGTCGACACCGGGCAGGTCGAGCGCCCTGGTGTGGGTGTACACGTTGCGCCCGGGACCGCCCGCTGCCCGCTTGTCGATCACGGCCTCGTCATTGTCGATCAGCGCGATCTCGTTGTCCTGCGCGAACCACCACGGCACCAGTTCGTCGAGCATGCGCGAGGTCGGATAACTTGCGACCAGGCTGCCGGCATAGCGGCCGTTGCGGAACATCGGCAGGTGATAATCCATCAGCATGGGCGCCGACAAGCCTGGCTGGGGCGCGGGCACGCTGTATTCGCCGCGCCTTGATTTCCTGGCGCTCTCGCCTGCTTCTTTTGATTGCGGCGAAAGATCGGCTGAGGACATGCCGTCCGACGACAGGCGGACTTCGCCATCGGCGTCGAGCCAGGCCAGCCGGCGCACTTCGCGGCTGTTACGCAACAACGCCGCGACCCGGTCACGCCATTGCTGCTCATTCAGGTGGCCGGCCAGCATGTCGTTCGCCAGCAATCGCATGCTCTCCTCGTTGCGGCTGAGCTGGAAGCGGATGGTCTGTTCGACCCACAGCGTGTCGGCGATCAGTTGCTCGCGCCGTTCGCTGGCCTCGATGCGCTGTGCCTGCCAGGGCAACCAGAGCAGCGTGGCGAGGAATAGCAGCAACAGCAACAAGGGGAGCAGCCAGCGCCACAGGTTGCGACTACCGCCAAGCAGGGCGACCGAGCGCCGTAAGTCAGAGTTCATGGGCTGGAGTGTGCGAAGAACGAAAGTTTAGTGCAAGAGCGGACAGGGAAAGGGAGGGAAGCGACAGTGTACCGAATACCGCGCTTTTGCTGCACTGCATCCATTGTGGTTATCCACACTTGTTGCTGCGCAGGCCGGTAATGACAATGGGCACCCTTGAAAATGCTTACCCACAAGCGGAGCCATTTTATGAATCGTCGCACCTTGCACACTTTGTTTGCTTCGCTGGCGGTCGCTGCCACGTTCTCGACCGCTGCTTTCGCCCAAGCGCCGATCGTACTGAAATTCAGCCACGTCGTTGCCAATGACACGCCCAAGGGCAAGGGTGCCGAGCGGTTCAAGGAACTCGCCGAAAAATACACCAAGGGGCGGGTCAAGGTCGAACTCTACCCGAACAGCTCGCTGTACAAGGACAAGGAAGAGCTCGAGGCCCTGCAACTGGGCGCAGTGCAGATGCTGGCGCCTTCGCTGGCCAAGTTCGGTCCGCTGGGCGTGAAGGAATTCGAATTGTTCGACCTGCCGTACATCTTCCCGGGCAAGGACGTGCTCTATCGCGTCACGGAAGGCCCGGTCGGCAAGGGACTGTTCAAGAAGCTCGAGCCCAAGGGCATCGTCGGGCTGGCCTATTGGGACAACGGTTTCAAGGTGATGTCCTCGAACAAGCCGATGCACGTTCCGGCTGATTTCAGGGGCATGAAGATGCGCATACAGTCGTCCAAGGTGCTGGATGCCCAGATGCGCGCGCTTGGTGCCAACCCGCAGGTGATGGCGTTCTCCGAGGTGTACCAGGCGCTGCAGACCGGCGTGGTGGACGGCACCGAGAATCCGCCGTCCAACCTGTACACGCAGAAGATGCATGAGGTCCAGAAGCATGTCACGCTGTCGGACCATGGGTACCTGGGCTACGCCGTGATCGTCAACAAGAAATTCTGGGACGGGCTGCCCGCCGATGTGCGCGGCCAGTTGCAAAATGCGATGAAAGACTCGACCAAGTACGCCAACGCCATCGCCCAGCAGGAAAACGACCGCGCGCTGGACGCCGTTCGCAAGTCCGGCAAGACCAGGGTCTATTCGCTGACGCCGCCGGAAAAGGCTGAATGGCGCCGTGCCCTGCTGCCGGTGCAAAAGGACATGGAAGCGCGCATTGGCCGCGATATCATCCAGGCGGTCAACAAGGAAGCCCTGGCGTTGGGCTACAAGTAGTAAGCAGCAAGCAGTCAGGCAGGGGGCGGATGTCTCCTGTAGCCCCGGAAACGCATGGCAGCGTGTTATAAATGCCACTGCAATTCCGGGGCGTTTTTGTTGAAGGCCGTCCGCAGGACGAAAAAAAACAACGGGGAGGGAATGTGAAATTTCTGGACCATCTCGAAGAGTGGCTTATCGCCACTCTGATGGCATTGGCGACGCTTGTCGTTTTCGTAGCGGTCGTGCATCGCTACCTGTCGGGTTTTGCGATTCCCGGCCTGCAGGACTGGCTGATCCAGCTCAACACCAGCTGGGCTCAGGAACTGACCATCTTCATGTTCGTGTGGATGGCAAAATTCGGAGCTGCCTACGGCGTGCGGACCGGCATCCACGTCGGGGTCGACGTGCTGGTCAACCGCCTGAATGACAACTGGCGCGGCAAGATGATCGTGTTCGGCCTGGCCGCCGGTGCGCTGTTCACCGGCATCGTCGGCACGCTCGGCGCCACCTTCTGCTACGAGCTCAGCCATACCACCAGCACCTCGGAAGTCCTGGAACTGCCGATGTGGATGGTCTACATGGCCATTCCGCTCGGTTCCTACCTGATGTGCTTCCGTTTCCTGCAGGTGATATGGAACTTCATCCGTACCGGCGAACTGCCCAAGCACGACCATGCACACGTCGAAGGACTTGATCCCGACAAGGAAGACATCGCGGGAGCAAAAATATGAATGCAGCCATCATTTTCGTACTGCTGTTCGCGCTGATGCTGACCGGCATGCCGATCTCCATCTCGCTCGGCCTGACGGTACTGACATTCCTGTTCACGATGACGTCGGTGCCGATCGAATCGGTGGCGCTGAAGCTGTTCACGGGCATCGAGAAGTTCGAGATCATGGCGATCCCGTTCTTCATCCTGGCCGGTAACTTCCTGACCCACGGCGGCGTCGCCCGCCGCATGATCCGCTTCGCAACCTCCATGGTCGGTCACTGGCACGGCGGCCTTGCGCTGGCTGGCGTGGTTGCCTGCGCGTTGTTTGCCGCCGTCTCGGGCTCCAGCCCGGCGACCGTGGTGGCGATCGGCTCGATCATCCTGCCGGCCATGGTCAAGCAGGGTTATCCGAACCGCTTCGGTGCCGGCGTCATCACCACCTCCGGCGCGCTCGGGATCCTGATCCCGCCCTCGATCGTGATGGTGATGTATTCGGTCTCCACCAACACCTCGGTCGGCAAGCTGTTCATGGCGGGCATCGTTCCCGGCCTGATGCTGGCGTTCCTGCTCGGCCTGACCACCTGGTACCTGGCGCGCAAGAACAACTATCCGCGCATGCGCCGCGCCACCTGGGCCGAGCGCCTGCTGGCCTTGCGCGAGAGCGTATGGGGACTGCTGCTGATCGTGATCGTCATCGGCGGCATTTATACCGGCGTGTTCACGCCGACCGAAGCGGCGGCAATGTCGGCGGTGTACGCTTTCATCGTGGCGGTGTTCATCTACAAGGACATGTCGCTCAAGCAGATTCCCAAAGTCCTGCTCGATTCGGCGTCAATGTCCGCGATGCTGCTGTACATCATCACCAACGCCGTGCTGTTCTCCTTCCTGATGACCAGCGAGAACATCCCGCAGGAAATGGCGGGCTGGATCATGGACAAGGGATTCGGCGTGGTTGCCTTCCTGCTGATCGTCAACGTGCTGCTGCTGCTGGCAGGGAATGTGATGGAGCCGTCATCGATCGTACTGATCATGGCGCCGATCCTGTTCCCGGTCGCCATGAAGCTGGGCATCGATCCGGTCCATTTCGGCATCATGATGGTGGTGAACATGGAGGTCGGCATGTGCCATCCGCCGGTTGGCCTGAACCTGTATGTCGCCTCGGGCATTACCAAAATGGGCATTACCGAACTGACGATCGCGGTGATGCCATGGCTGCTGACCATGCTCGGCTTCCTGATGCTGGTTACCTACGTGCCGGAGATCAGTTTGTGGCTGCCGAACCTGCTTTACGGGAAGTGATCATCCTGCACTGCTGACGCTACCCGTCGGCAAGTTGCAAGCAAGCCCCTGGCCACCAGCCGGGGGCTTTTTTCGTTTACCTCTGTTCTCATTTTCATCCTGCCCGCAAGACAGTGCCGGCCGGGCGCTGGTTTTGCTATGCTTCCCGGATGCGAAATCACAACGACCATCTTTTCTCGGCAATCGTCCATGCGCCATTTGGCGCGGTGGGCGTTCGTACCGAGGGGGCGTTGGTGCGCGAACTGGTTTACCTGCCGCCGGGCTTTGACGAGAAGCCGGCCGAAAGCGAGCTCGCCGAACGCGTCGTGCGGCAACTGCAGGCTTATTTCACTGATCCCGATTTCCGCTTCGACCTGCCGCTGGCGCCTGCCGGCACGGCATTCCAGCGCCGGGTCTGGGACATCATTTCCGCCATACCGCGCGGCAGCCTGCTGACCTACGGCCAGGTCGCCCGAGCGTTGCAATCCGCGCCGCGCGCGGTCGGCCAGGCTTGCGGCGCGAACTGGTTCCCGCTGGTGATTCCCTGTCATCGCGTGACCGCAGCCGGAGGACTTGGCGGTTTTGCCCATTCGGACGACCAGGCCGGCTTCCAGCTCGGCGTCAAACGCTGGCTGCTGGCACACGAGGGCGCGGGCGTGCCCCGATGAGTAGCGTTGTGCAACCGGGCCAGGCGGAAATCGACGATTTTTGCGACACCCTGTGGCTGGAAGACGGGCTGTCCAAGAACACGCTCGAGGCCTACCGGCGCGACCTCGCGCTGTTTGCGGCGTGGCTGCAACGGGAGCGGGCCACCGCACTGCACGCGGCCGGTGCTGACGATGTGAATGCCTACCTTGCAGCGCGCCATGCGACCAGCAAGGCCACGTCGTCCAATCGCCGGCTGGCGGTGCTGCGCCGCTTCTATCAACTGGCCCTGCGCCAGAACCGCATCAGCGCCGACCCCTGCCTGCGCATCAGGGCGGCCAAACAGCCGGAACGCTTTCCCAAGACCCTGAGCGAATTGCAGGTCGAGGCGCTGCTGGCGGCGCCCGATACCCATACGGCTCTCGGCCTGCGCGACCGGACCATGCTGGAATTGATGTATGCAAGCGGCCTGCGCGTGTCCGAGCTGGTGAACCTGAAGTCGGTCGAGTTGGGCATGAACGAAGGCGTGCTGCGCATCACCGGCAAGGGCAACAAGACGCGGCTGGTGCCGTTCGGCGAAGAAGCCCGCGGCTGGATCGAGAAATACCTGCGGGATGCGCGCGGCGAGATCCTCGGCGGCCAGGTCGACGATGCCTTGTTCGTCACCGGTCGCGGCGGTCCCATGACGCGCCAGATGTTCTGGGTGCTGATAAAAAAATACACGATCAAGGCGGGCATCAATGCGCCGCTGTCGCCGCATACGCTGCGCCACGCCTTTGCCACCCACCTGCTGAATCACGGCGCAGATTTGCGGGTGGTGCAGTTGTTGCTCGGCCATGCTGACATTTCCACCACCCAGATTTACACCCATGTGGCACGGGAGCGCCTGAAGAAACTGCATGCGCAGCATCATCCGCGCGGATGATCCGGGCGCCGGATGCGGCATAATGCTCGGCTTTGGCGGCTTTGGCGGCTTTGGCTGGCTTTACTGCCGCCGTACTTTCCTCGTACTGTCGCTGCAACCAACACTCCCGCATGGCAAAGCACGTATCCGAAACACCCGCCACCCAGTTCCTGCGCAAGGCGGGTGTCGCCTTCACTGAACATCCTTACGCCTATGAAGAACATGGCGGCACGGCAGTTTCCGCGCGCGAACTGGGCGTGGATGAACACTGCGTCGTCAAGACCCTGGTCATGCAGGATGATGCGGCGCGTCCGCTGGTGGTGCTGATGCACGGCGACTGCAAGGTATCGACCAAGAACCTGGCGCGCCAGATCGGCGTCAAGTCGGTTGAACCGTGCAAGCCCGAAGTGGCCAACCGCCACTCCGGCTATCTGGTTGGCGGAACCTCGCCGTTCGGCCTGCGCAAGGCGATGCCGGTGTACGTGGAAAAGTCGGTGCTGTCGCTTCCGAAAATCTATATCAACGGCGGACGGCGCGGTTACCTGGTCGGCATCGATCCGGCGCTGTTGCCGTCGCTGCTGTCGGTCACGGCTGTCGAATGCGCGCTGCCGGAATAAAAAACAATGCAGTTTGAAGGGGGAGCAATGAATACATTTTTGTTTGTGCTGGCAGCCTATCTGATCGGATCGGTCTCGTTCGCGGTGGTCGTCAGCCGGTTTTCCGGGCTTGCCGATCCGCGAACCTACGGATCAAAAAACCCGGGCGCCACCAATGTTCTGCGTACCGGTAACAAGAAGGCGGCAGCGGCGACCCTGCTCGGGGATTGCATCAAGGGCTGGTTTGCGGTGTGGCTGGCGATACGGTTGGGGCCGCAGTTCGGCGTCGAGGAATCCGGCATTGCAGCGGTGTCGCTGGCGGTATTCCTGGGCCACCTGTTCCCGGTGTTTTTCCGATTCCAGGGCGGCAAGGGCGTTGCCACCGCGCTGGGCGTGCTGCTTGGCATCAACCCGTGGTTGGGGCTGGCGACGCTGCTTACCTGGCTCGTGATCGCCTACGCGTTCCGCTATTCGTCCTTTGCTGCGCTGATGGCAGCGGCATTCGCGCCGTTCTATTACGGCCTGCTGTTCGGGATCGATGGGCAGTTGCTGGCAGTAGGCGTGATGAGCGCGCTGCTGATTTACCGGCACCGCAGCAACATTGGAAACCTGCTTGCGGGGAAGGAAGGCCGCATCGGTGGCAGCAAGAAGAAGTAGTGGTTGGAAGCAGGGATTGCGACGGTCTCCGCTATGAATCAGGATATGGGTAATGCCCAGCCCATGAAACGCAGGCTCCTGCCGCAGGAACTCAGTCCAAATCTTCCAGCGGCCAGCGCGGCCGCACCGTGAAGCCATAATCCCGCCGCGCAGCATCCGGATGGCGCTGCAGCCGCATCGCTGCTGCAAAAGCGATCATCGCCCCGTTATCCGTGCAAAACTCCAGTTCAGGGTAATAGACCTTGAACTGGCGCTTCGCCGCCGCCGCATTCAGCGCCGAACGCAACTGTCCGTTGGCGCCGACGCCGCCGGCGATCACCAGCCGCTTCAGCCCGGTCTGTTTCAGTGCCGAGACTGACTTGGCCACCAGCACGTCCACGATGGCATCGACGAATGCCCGCGCCACGTTGGCCTTGTCCTGCTCGCAGATATTCGTGATCTGGTTTTTCACCACGGTCAGCACCGCGGTCTTCAGCCCGGAGAAGCTGAAATTCAGGTCGCCAGAATGCAGCATCGGCCGCGGCAGCTTGTAAGCGCCGGGATCGCCGAACTCGGCCAGTCGCGAAATGGCCGGACCGCCCGGATAACCGAGTCCCAGCAGCTTGGCCGACTTGTCGAAAGCCTCACCCGCCGCATCGTCTACCGTCTCGCCCAGCAGTTGGTATTGGCCGACGCCATCGACCCGCATCAACTGGGTGTGGCCGCCCGACACCAGCAGGGCGACAAAGGGAAATTCTGGCGGTGCAGCCGACAGCAGCGGCGACAGCAGGTGGCCTTCCAGGTGATGAATGCCGAGCACCGGCTTGTCCAGCGCCAGGCCCAATCCGCAAGCGAACGAGGCGCCAACCAGCAGCGCGCCGGCCAGCCCCGGACCTTCGGTGTAGCCGATCGCGTCGATCTGATCCAGTCCCACGCCGCTGTCGCGCAGCGCCTGCTCCAGCAGCGGCAGGGCGCGCCGCACATGGTCACGCGAGGCCAGTTCCGGCACCACGCCGCCATACTCCTCGTGCATTGCTACCTGCGAATGCAGCGCATGGCCGAGCAGGCCGCGATCCGTGTCATAGATGGCAATGCCGGTTTCGTCACAGGAGGATTCGACGCCGAGGACTTTCATGGGGAGGGGGGAGCTTCTTGCAAAGCGTCATTGTAAAGGAAGCGGGCCAGCACCGGCCTCGGGTGCCGCACGACTCGGGACCAGTTGCCGATCCGATCCTCGCCCCGGAATCGAGCGCGCATGTACGACGAATGCTTGTGCACGCGCGAGCCTGGCATGCTGTCTGCGTGTAAACTTCACCGATGACTTCCGATATCCAGGCATTCAAAGCAGCCCCTTTCATCAAGGAAATCGGCCGCGGCAAGAAAGGCGCTCGCAGCCTGTCGCGCGCCGACGCCCGGCAACTCTATGCCGCCATGCTCGACCAGCGTGTCACCGAGCTTGAGCTCGGCGGCATCCTGCTCGCCATGCGCATCAAAGGCGAATCGGTGGATGAAATCGCCGGTTTCCTGGACGCGGCCGAGCAATCCTTCGCGCTGCTGCCGGCGCCGCCCGGAGAGTTGGCGCCGGTCGTGATCCCCAGCTACAACGGTTCGCGGCAGATGCCGAACCTGACACCATTGCTGGCAATGCTGCTGGCGCGCGAGGGCGTGCCGGTGCTGATGCATGGGGTGACGTCCGATCCGGGGCGCGTGACCAGCGCAGAAATCCTTGGCGCGATGGGCATCGCGCCAGCGATGTCGGCGGATGCGGTCCAGCAATCTTTCACGAGACGGCAACCGGCCTTCCTCCCGATCGAGACCCTGGCGCCGAAAATGGCGCGCTTGCTGGCGGTGCGGCGTGTTCTCGGCGTGCGCAACTCGACCCATACGCTGGTCAAGATCCTGCAGCCATTCGAATGCCCGGCCTTGCGGTTGACCTCGTACACCCACCCCGAATATCTGCTGATGCTCGGCGAATATTTCTCGACCCTGGCGCCGGCCGGGCGCGGCGACGTGTTCCTGATGCGCGGCACGGAAGGCGAGACGGTGGCCAATCCGAAACGGGCCAACCAGATCGACTGGTTTCATGCCGGGGAACGGCAAGTGCTGGTCGAGCGCCAGGCGCCCGTCGAACAGTGGCCGGACTTGCCAGTGGGCAGTGACAGTGCTGCCACCGCCCACTGGATACAGTCGGCACTGCGCGGCGAAGTGCTGATTCCCGACGCCATACTCGAACAGACGCGACACTGTCTCTCGGTAGCGCGCGCACTGAGGGCTTGACCGCCCGCTAATTGGATTCCCGCATCGGTGAGCGGACTTGTTGCGATTTACTGTTTCTCATTATTGTCAAATAATCCAATTTGACTGAAATGAGAAACAGTTTGCCTGCCAGATCACCGCGATCCGTCATGCCGCCCACGACAAATTGGCTGCTATGGGCATGCAGATTCGTGCCTGCCGCAAGGGGCTGCGAATCAGCGCGTGGGCGCCGATACTGCAGCCTGCTGATTGCTCTCCAGCAGTCCACCCCCCAAACTGCGGTACAGGTCCACCGCATTCGTGAGCCGCAGTTGCCGCGCCTGGATCAGCGCCTGCTGCGCAGCGAACAATTCGCGTTGGGCATCCAGCACTTCCAGCGAGCCGGCAATGCCATTGCGGGCGCGCAGTTCCGACAGCCGTGCGCGGTCGGCCTGAGCTTCCACCGTCAGCCGCTGCGCCTCGACCTGCTGGTCGAGCAGGTCGCGTGCGACCAGCGCATCGGCCACTTCGCGGAACGCCACCTGGATGCTGCGCTCGTAGTCGACTACCGCCAGGCTGTTGCGCGCCTGCGCCAGCGACAGGTTGGCGCTGCTGCGGCCGGCGTCGAACAGCGGCAGCGTCAACTGTGGCACGAAGGACCAGCTTTTCGAGGCGCCTTCGAACAGGGTCGACAGTTCATTGCTGCCCAGGCCCAGGCCGGAGGTCAGCGAGATGCGCGGAAAAAACGCAGCGCGCGCTGCGCCGATGTTGGCGTTGCTTGCGCGCAGCCGCTGCTCCGCCGCGCGGATGTCGGGCCGGCGCGCCAGCAGGTCGGATGGAAGGCCGGGCGGAATGTCGCTGACCACGCCTTGCTCGGACAGCGGCTTCGCCGGCGGCAAGGCGTTCAGCGGCTGCCCGGCCAGCAAAGTCAGGGCATTCATTGCCTGCGCCTGCTGGCGGGCCAGTACCAGCTGGGCGATCTGGGCTGCCTGCAGCAAGGTTTCGGCCTGGCGCAGGTCGAGCGCCGACGAGGCGCCGACGTCAAAGCGTTGCCGCGCCAGCTTCATGGCTTCGTTGCGCGCCAGCATCGTGCTCTGCGCCAGCGCCATTTGCTCGGCCAGGGAACGCTCGGCCAGGTAAGTCCTGGCGACTTCCGCCACCAGCGAGATCCGCGCCGAACGTTGTGCTTCCTCGGTCGCCAGGAATTGCGACAATGCCGCCTCCGACAGGCTGCGCACGCGGCCGAAGAAATCCAGTTCGAATGCTGCCAGCGACAGGCCGACCTGGTAGTTGCCAGACACTGAGGGGCGGCCGCTGGACGTCAGGCCGAGCGGCGTGCGCGAGCGGCTGGCGTTGCCGGTCGCATTGATGGTTGGCAGCTGGTCGGCCGATTGCACGTTGTACAGCGCGCGCGCTTCTTCCACCCGCAAGGCGGCGGTGCGCAGGTCGCGGTTGTTTTCCAGCGCGGCCGCGATCAGCGCCTGCAAGCGCGGATCGGGGAAAAATTGGCGCCAGCCGATTTCCGACGCCGCCTGCCGCTCCAGCGCTGTGCCGGCGAGCGGGAAGGCGTCGGCCACCGGCGCCACCGGCCGCGTGAATTCCGGCGTGAGCGAGCAACCGGCCAATGCGGCGGCGATCAGCAGCGCCGCTGCGCCTGGTCCGGCAGAATTAAACCGGCTGGTCATTCGCGCTCTCCTTGTCCAGATGTGCTGCATACATCTTGCGCTGCCGCTCGCTGCCGGTGAAGATCCGGCGCACCACCACGAAGAACACCGGCACCAGGAACACCGCCAGCACGGTGGCCGTGATCATGCCGCCCATCACGCCGGTGCCGATCGCGCGCTGGCTGGCCGAGCCGGCACCGCTGGCGATCACCAGCGGCAGCACGCCGAGGATGAAGGCCAATGAAGTCATCAGGATCGGGCGGAAGCGCAGGTGCACGGCTTCCAGCGTGGATTCGACCAGCCCCTTGCCCTGTGCCTGCAGGTCTTTCGCGAACTCGATGATCAGGATCGCGTTCTTGGCCGACAGGCCGATGATTGCAATCAGGCCGACCTTGAAGTAGACGTCGTTGGGCATGCCGCGCATGTTGGCGCCCAAGAGCGCGCCCAGCACGCCCAGTGGCACCACCAGCAGCACCGACAGCGGGATCGAGGTACTTTCATACAGTGCGGCCAGCACCAGGAACACGGCCAGCAAGGACAGCGCGAACAGCGCCGGCGCCTGCGAGCCCGAGGTTTTTTCTTCGAAGGACTGTCCGGTCCATTCGTAGCCGAAGCCGGCCGGCAATTGCGTCACCAGCTGTTCCATTTCCGCCAGCGCCTCGCCGGTGCTGCGTCCCGGTGCGGCGTCGCCCGACAGCCGCACCGACGGGTAACCGTTGAAGCGCACCAGCTGCACTGCGCCGGTGATCCAGCGCGAGGTGCTGAAGGAGGATAGCGCCACCATGTTGCCCTTGGCGTTGCGCACGTACAGCTTCTGCAGGTCTTCCGGACGCAGCCGCTCGGGCGCATCGGCCTGCAGGATCACGCGCTGCATGCGGCCCTGGTTGGGGAAGTCGTTCAGGTAGGACGAACCCATGGTGTTGGACAGGACCGTGCTGATGTCGGCGAACGACACGCCCAGCGCACTGGCCTTGTCGCGGTCGATGTCGAGCTGCAGTTGCGGCGTATCTTCCAGCCCTTCCGGACGGATCCCGACCACGACCTTGCTTTTCGAGGCCAGGCCCATCAACTGGTTGCGCGCTGCAATCAGCGCCTCATGCCCCAGCCCCGCGCGGTCCTGCAGCCGGAACGAGAAGCCGGTGGCGTTGCCCAGTTCGCGGATCGGCGGCGGATTGACCGGGAACACGATCGCATCGCGGATGCCGGACAGCACGCCGAATGCCTTGCCGACGATGGAGGTGGCGTTCTCATCCTTGCCGTGACGCTTGTCCCAGTCGATCAGGGGGGTGAACACCAGGCCGGCGTTCTGGCCGCTGCCCGAGAAGCTGAAGCCGGTCACTGCAACCACGCGTTCGATGAGGGGATTGTTCAGGTAGTAGTCCTCTACCTGCTTGATGACCGCCTGCGTGCGGTTGGCGCTGGCGCCTGGCGGCAGTTGCACGTTGGTGATCAGGAAGCCCTGGTCTTCGCTGGGCAGGAAAGAAGTCGGCATGCGCGCGAACAGCAGCACCACGCAGACGATGATCAGGCCGTAGATCACCATGTAGCGCATGGTTTTTTTCAGCATGCGCGCCACCACGCCCTGGTAGCGGTCGGTCGTGCTCTTGAAGCCGCGGTTGAACCAGCCGAAGAAGCCGCGCTTCTCGACATGATGTCCTTTCGCGATCGGCTTGAGCAGCGTCGCGCACAGTGCCGGGGTCAGGGTCAGGGCCATCAATGCCGAGAACAGCATCGCCGACACCATTGATACCGTGAATTGCCGGTAAATGGCGCCGACCGCGCCGCCAAAGAATGCCATGGGAATGAACACCGCAACCAGCACCAGCGTGATGCCGACGATGGCGCCGGTGATCTGGCCCATTGCCTTGCGGGTGGCGTCGCGCGGCGACAGGCCCTCCTCGGTCATGATGCGCTCGACGTTCTCCACCACCACGATGGCGTCGTCGACCAGGATGCCGATCGCCAGCACCAGGCCGAACATGGTCAGCACGTTGATCGAATAGCCGAATGCGGCCATGGTAGCGAAGGTTCCCATCAACGCGATCGGGACCACGATGGTCGGGATCAGCGTATAGCGGATGTTCTGCAGGAACAGGTACATCACCAGGAATACCAGCGCCACCGCTTCAAGCAGCGTCTTCACCACCTCCTTGATGGAAATCTGCACGAACAGCGAGGTGTCGTAGGGGATGTCGTACTTCACGCTGGCCGGGAAATAGCGTGACAGTTCGTTCATCTTGGCGCGCACCAGCTTGGCCGTCTCCAGCGCGTTGGCGGTGGGGGACAGCTGGACGCCGATGGCGGAGTTCGGCTTGCCGTTCAGGCGTGCGGAAGTGGCATAGTTCTGCCCGCCCAGTTCAATCCGCGCCACGTCCCGGAGCCGCACGCTCGAGCCGTCCGGATTGGCGCGCAGCACAATGTTCCCGAATTGTTCGGTCGAGGCGAGCTGCCCGGCCACCACCACCTGCACCGCGATCTGCTGCGAGACGGGGCTGGGCAGGTCGCCCAGCGTGCCTGAGGCGACCTGCGCATTCTGCGCGCGCACCGCAGCGGCGACGTCGGCCGGTGTCAGGCGAAACCCTACCAGCTTGTCGGGATCGAGCCAGATGCGCATCGCCCGCTCGGTGCCGAACAATTGCGCCTGGCCGACGCCGGGCACGCGCCGCAGTTCATTGAGCACATTGCGCGTCATGTAGTCGCCCAGCGCCACCGGATCGAGCGAGCCGTCGGTGGATGACAGGGTGGTGAACAGCAGGAAGTTGCTGCGCGCCTTGGTCACCTGCACGCCCTGCTGCGTCACTACCTGCGGCAAGCGTGCTTCGACCCGCTTCAGGCGGTTCTGGACATCGACTGCCGCCAGGTCGGGATTGGTGCCGCTGCGGAATGTCACCGTGATCTGGCCCTGGCCGTTGGCATCGCTGAGCGACTCCATGTACAGCAGTCCTTCGGCTCCGTTCATTTCCTGTTCGATCAGGCTGACCACGCTCTCGTCGACGATCTTTGCCGATGCGCCCGGATAGTTGGCGGTGACAACGATCGACGGCGGGGCGATGGTGGGGTATTGCGATACCGGCAATTGCATGACTGCCAGCGCGCCGCCGAGCAGGATGAACAGCGCGATGACCCAGGCGAATACCGGGCGATCGATGAAAAACTTCGCCATGTGCTGTTCCTGTTATTTTGTTTGCGGAGCCGGCTTGCTGGCCGCGGCGGATGCTGCGGGAGTTGCAGCAGATGCAGCGGATGCAGGAGCGGCAGGAGCGGCAGGGGCCGTGCCAGCAGCAGCGGCTGCCGGGGCCGCGGCCGGCTTTTGCCATTGCACCGGTTTCACCGATGCGCCCGGCCGGGCTTTCTGCAAGCCTTCGACGATCACCGTCTCGCCTGGCTTCAGGCCGGCGCTGACGATCCATTGGTCACCCAGGCTGCCTTCGGTCTTGATCGGCCGTGCTTCGACCTTGCCGTCCGGCTGCACCACCAGGACGCTGGCCTTGTCTCCCGTGCGCTGCACTGCCTGCTGCGGGATCATGATCGATTGCTCGCGCACCGCCTGTTCCAGCCGGGCGCGCACATACATGCCGGGCAACAGGCTGCGAGCCGGATTGGGGAATACGCCGCGCAGGATCACGGCGCCGGAACTCTCGTCGACGCTGATGTCCGAGAACAGCAGCTTGCCCGGCTCGCCATATGGACGGCCGTCTTGCGTCACCAGCGTTACCCGCACGCCATTCCCGGACAGGCGCTTGAGCTTGCCCTCGCTCAGTGCCCGCTGCAGGTTCTCCATGTCGTTGCTGGACTGGGTCAGGGTGACGTAGATCGGGTCGATCTGCTGCACCACGGCCAGCTGGGTCGCCTCGCCCTGGCCGACCAGCGCGCCTTCAGTGACCAGCGCGCGTCCGATGCGCCCCGAAATCGGCGAGCTCACGGTGGCATATCCAAGGTTCAGGCGTGCTGTTTCACGCGCTGCCTTGGCCGCAGCCACGTCGGCGCTTGCCTGCATCCGGGCGGCGGTTGCGTCGTCAAATTCCTGCTTGCTGATCGCATTGGATTCGACCAGCGGCTGGTAGCGTTGTGCCTTGGCGGTGGTCTGCGTCAAGTTGGCCTCGGCACGCGCCAATGCCGCTTCTGCGCTGGCCAGGTTGGCCTTGTACTGGGCCGGATCGATCTGGAACAGGACTTCGCCCGCCTTCACTTCGCCGCCTTCGCGAAACAGGCGTTTTTGCACGATGCCCGGCACGCGCGCGCGGACCTGGGCGACGCGGGTCGCTTCCAGCCGGCCCGGCAGCTCGGTGCTGATGGTCACATTCTCGGCGGCCACTGTTATCACCGCGACTTCAGGGGGCGGCATGCCGGCGGCGGGCGGCGCGCTGGCCGGCTTGTCGCCGCAGCCGGACAGGGCGGCGGACAGGATCAGACCGAATGCGAGGGCGAAATGGCGGGTCAGGATGGGCATGGTTTTCTTGAGTCGGAAAGCGGCGCGGGCCGACATGGGCAGCGAACGCTTCAAGCAGGGAACATGCCACGGCGGGCGTGGCATTGCCCGGTCGAGTATATCGGAAAAACAACATGGGTCTGGCCATGGTTCATGGGGCGCGAGGCCCGATGTGGCGTGTGCCGTGCAATGGCCGCCGCATCAGGACTGTGTGCAATCCTGCACCAGCTGCTCCATCTGCTCCAGATGTGCCCCTGCCAGCCGTTCCAGGTTCTGCCGCGCGTCGGCTTCGATCGTTTTCAGGTCGGTACGAAGGGCGATGGCCCAGCCATGGGGCAGCGGGGCCAGCAGTCCCGCCAGTCTCCCGGCGCAGCGCCTGACCAGCGTCCTCACCTCGGCGCATTCGGGCAGTTGCCGGCGCAGGTGGCTGGCGAGCATGGTGATGAATTCCTCCAGACAGTGCAGGCGCGGTCCAGGCGCACCAGCGGCTTGCGCGGCGAGGCTGGTGACCAGCCGGGCCGCGGCGACCAGCGCGCGGCGCAGCGGATCTTCCTGCAAGTTGCGCAGTGCGTCTGCCGCCAGCGCGCAGCCAAGTCCGAGGCTGTCATTGGTGGAAGTGCGTGGCCCTGTGGTGCAGCAGGCTGCCAGCAGGAGTGCCAGGCGCTCCTCATCCGGCGCACGGTTGGCCATCTTCACGAAATCCATTTGCAGCCGGGCGCCATGCCGGTAGCCGCTTGCTTGTGCCGCCATCAGGCAAGCCATCACCAGCGCCATGCGCGTCGCCATCGGCGCCGCGACGGCGCTCATCTGCATGACGATTTTCCGTCGCACATACGGCAGATCAAGAGCGATCGCCGGACTGGTCATGCTGGTCATGCCGATGATCCAGTCGCGCAGCATGCCGAGTCCGGTGGCAGTGCGTTGCGCCATCCGATCGGACTCCGGGCAAGATTCCGCTCGCCAGCTTGCTTGCACCAGGTGTTCCACGAGTGCGTCCATCAAGGCATCTTGCAGCAACGCTTCTTGCTTCGTCCCTTGCCGCACTTTCAACTGCGGCGGAAGGTATGAGCGCGGCTGCACCGGTGCATGGGGGATGCGATTGGCGCGCAGTGACAGGGCAAGCATGCCCGTCCGCTTCGGGCGGGCTGATGTACTGGTAGTGGGGAGCCCCGTGGTGATCTTCGTGACGGGCGCCTGGCGTGCCGGGCCGCCGACAGGCAGGCCTGGATGTTTTCTGGATGTACGTTGCATCTCGGTCTCCTCGTGATGGTCGAGGGCCGTGAGTCGCAGGCACGCGCTACGGGTTCTGAATAGTTAGTCACGCATGGCGACGGCGATCCGGGCTGCCCTTTGACCGCCCGGATTGCTCGCCTGTGTGCTCGTCAAGCGGAAAAGCTGGACGCCGGATGCCCTTCTTGGGGGCAGGCTGGCTGCCGGCCCTCGGCCGCTTTCGTGCGGCGCCGGCGCCGCGCAGATTGAATCAGGGCTGCAGCAGCGAATTGACCTGCACCAGGTCGTCTTCCTTCAGCACCCCGGCCGCGTTTTTCAGGCGCAGGCCGTTGATTACCGTGTCATAGCGCGCGCGCGCAAGATCGCGGCGGGTCGAGAACAACTGCTGCTGCGCATTGAGCACGTCGATGTTGATGCGCACGCCAACCTGGTAACCCAGCTGGTTCGATTCGAGGGCGGACTTGCTCGATACTTCGGCTGCTTCCAGTGCCCGCACCTGGGCCAGTCCGCTGGACACGCCGACGAAGGCCTGGCGTGCGCCCTGCGCCGCAACGCGGCGCGCGTTCTCCAGGTCCGAACGCGCTTTGTCCTGCAGCGCGATGGCTTCCCGCACGCGACTGGTTACCGCAAAGCCGGAGAACAGCGGCACGTTCAGTTGCACGCCGAGCTGGGTGGTATTGGTGCTCATTGACGACAGCGCCGAGGTCAGGGTCGAGCCGTTGATCACGTTGCGGCCGCGGCTGGCGAGCAGGTCGACGGTCGGCGCATGGCCGGCCCGGTTGCGCTTGATCTCGCGCTGGGCGATTTCCACCGCCAGCTGCTGGCCGACCACGCCGTAGTTCTGTGCTTCGGCGCTCGACACCCACTCTTCCATGCCCGCCGGCTGGGGGGGCGTGAGCGTCAGTCCGGGTTTGAACGGGGCCAGCGGTCCGGCCGGCTTGCCTATGATCTGCTGCAAAGCCGCCCGCTTGATCTGCAAGTCGCTCTCGGCGGCGAATTCCTGCGCGACCGCGAGGTCGTAACGGGCCTGCGCTTCGTGCGTGTCAGTAATGGTCGCTGTGCCGACTTCGAAATTGCGCTTGGCCGACGCCAGTTGTTCGGTGATTGCCAGCTTTTGCGCTTGGACCGTGGCCAGTGCGTCCTGCGAGGCCAGCACATCGAAATAGGCCTGCGATACCCGCACCATCAGGTCTTGCTGTGCTTGCGCATACACCGCCTCGGTGGCGGCGACCTGCAGCTTGCTTTGTTGCCACGCTTCCCAGTTGCCAAGCCGGAACAGCGGCTGCGTCAGCGAGATGGCGTAGGAGTTGGTGGTGTTATTGCGATCGCTGGCCAAGCCCGGCGCCGAGATGTCCGCCAGGGTCCGGGTGCTGCCCGCGCCCAGCCCGATCGTTGGCAGCAGCTGCGCAAATCCTTGCGGTTCACGTTCCCGGCCGGCTGCCAGGGCGGCGCGGGCGCTGGTAATTACCGCATCGTTCGCCAGCGCCTCCCGGTACACCTGCAGCAAGTCTGCGGCATGGATGTCGCTGACAGCAAAGGTGCTGGCAAGCAGGGTGGCGATGAGGGTGGTGCGCATGGATTCTCCGCTTGGTCGATCAGTATGTTCAGTAGGTCGGCATGGTGCCGTCCACTTGCGCCGCCCATGCATGGACGCCGCCGCTCAGGTTGCTTACGTTGCCGAAGCCCTGGCGTTCGAGAAAGGCAGCCACCGCCATGCTGCGCGCGCCGTGGTGGCAGATGCAGACGATTTCCGCATCCGGGTCCAGCTCCTGCTGGCGCGCCGACACGGTGTTCATCGGTATCAGGGTCGCGCCCGCGATGTGGCAGGTCTGGAATTCCCACGGCTCGCGCACGTCGAGCAGGATCGGCGCTGGCTGACTGGTGTCGGCCAGGCGCAGGGCGAGTTCGGGGGCCGTGAGATGTTTCATGCTCAGAAGCGGAAATGTGACGGCCGCACCGCATTGCGCAGCGGCTTGACGTTGGTCTCGAACAGGGTCTCGGTGCGGTACTCGCTTTCCGACATGCGGGTGATGCGTTGTGCTTGCATCACCGGCGCCTGTCCGATGAAGGCCAGCAGGCGCCCCCCAACTTTCATTTGCTGCAGGAATTCATCCGGCAGGACCGGCAGCGAACCGGAGATGACGATGACGTCGTACTGGGTGCCGCGGTTGAAGCCGCGCGCGCCGTCACCCTCGAGCACGTCGACATTGACCAGGCCGTAGCTGGCAAGGTTTTTCGCGGCCAGTGACTTGAGTTCCGGTTCGATCTCGACCGTGGTCACATGCCGGGCGCGATGGGCCAGCAAGGCCGCCATGTAGCCCGAGCCGGCCCCGATTTCCAGCACGGTCTCGTGCTTCTTGACGCCGGCTTCCTGCAGGATGCGTGCTTCCACCCGCGGCGGCAGCATGTTTTCACCGCATGGCAGCGGCACTTCGGTGTCCATGAACGCCAGATTGCGGTGGGCTGCCGGCACGAAATCCTCGCGCTTGACGATCATCAGCAGGTTCAGCACCTCGGGATCGAGCACGTTCCAGGGGCGGATCTGTTGCTCGATCATGTTGAAACGGGCTTCTTCGGTTTTCATTATTCAGTAGGAATTTTGGTGAGGACGGTCAGCGCGCATTCTATCAAACGACATCGTTTTTCTTCGACTGCGGTGCAAGCGTGGCCTGGCCACCCGCGGGCGTGGGCGCGCGCCAGCGGCGCCGGGCCCAGGCCGCCAGGTCGTCCAGGTAGGTATAGATCACGGGAACCACCACCAGCGTCAGTATCGACGAGGTGATGATGCCGCCGATGACAGCCTGTCCCATCGGCGCGCGCTGTTCGGAACCTTCCGACATGCCAAAGGCCAGCGGCACCATGCCGAACACCATCGCCAGCGTGGTCATCAGGATCGGCCGCAGCCTTACATGGGCAGCCTCCAGCAGCGCCTCGAACCGCGTGCTGCCGGCCTTGCGCGCCTGGTTGGCATAATCCACCAGCAGGATGGCGTTCTTGGTGACCAGCCCCATCAGCATGATGAAGCCGATGATGGAGAACATGTTCAGCGTCGAGCGGAACAACATCAGCGACAGGAACACACCGATCAGGGTCAGTGGCAGCGCCGACATGATCGCCAGCGGCTGCAGGAAGCTGGCGAACTGGGACGCCAGGATCATGTAGATGAAGATGATTGCCAGCGCCAGCGCCGAGACCGCGTAGCCGAAGGATTCCTGCATGTTCTTGGTGGCGCCGCCGACCTGGTAGCGGTAACCCGCCGGCCAGTTCATGGATTCCAGCGCCTTCCTGATCTCGGTGCTGACCTGGCCGGAGGCGCGGCCGACCACGTTGGCCGACAGTTCCACTTCGCGGTTCAGGTCGCGCCGGTTGATCTGGCTGGCGCCGACCGACGGCTCGATGGTCGCGACCTGCCGCAGCGGCACCATGCGCGGCGAGCCGTCGGCATTGAGCTGCGAGCTGGGGAGCATCAGCCGCAGCAGGTCGTCCGGATTATTGCGGTCGGCCGGCGACAGGCGCACGGTGACGTCGTAATTTTCGTCGTCCGGGGCGCGCCAGTTGCTGGCGATTTCGCCGGCCAGCAGGGGCCGCAGGGCGCCGCCGATCTGCGCCACGCCGATGCCCAGGTCGGCCGCAATGTCGCGCCGCGCTTGCACCGAGATCGACGGCTTGTCGGCCTTCAGGCTGGAATCGAGGTCGACCACGCCGGGTATTGCCCGCATCTTGCGCTGCAACTCCTCGGACATGCGTGCCAGCTGTTGCAGGTCGGGGCCGAGGATGGACAGGCGCAACTGCTTGTTGTCGCCGCCCATGCCATCCAGCGAGCCGATATGGGTGACCGTAACGCCAGCCAGGCTGTTCAGCCGTTCACGCATCGGCGTTGCCATTTGCGTGGTGCTGCGCTTGCGTTCGCTGCGCGGCGACAGGCGTATGAAAACCGTTGCGTAGTTGCGGCCCTGCGCCAGGCCGGTGTTGATGGTCGTGTACAGGTCGCGCACCTCGGGAAATTCACGCAGCACGGCTTCCACCTGGCGCGCCTTCGACTCGGTGAATTCGAGCGAGGACCCGACCGGCGTAAAGAATGTCACGCCGGTTTCCGAATAGTCGGCCTGTGGCACGAATTCGGTCCCGATCAGCCCGGCAGCCGGTAGCGCCAGGCCACCGAAGAAAGCTGCAGCAGCGATCAGCAGCGTGGCGATGCGGTGCCGCAGTGACCACCGCAGCAAGCCCTGGTAGGTGCGCGACAGCCACTCCACGCCGTCATCGAATTTACCAAGGACACGGCCGATGGTCTTCGCATACCAGCCCTCGGTGCGGCGGGTGCTGGCGTGCGCGTCCGGGTCGGGCCAGATCGAGGACAGCATGGGATCGAGCGTGAACGAGACGAACATCGAGATCAGGACGGCCGCCGCCACCGTCACCCCGAACTGGTGGAAGAAACGGCCGATGATGCCGCCCATGAAGCCGACTGGCAGGAACACCGCGACGATCGAGAGGGTAGTGGCCAGCACCGCCAGGCCGATTTCCGCCGTGCCTTCCAGCGCCGCTTCCTTGTGGCTCTTGAACCGGCCGCCGACCTTCATGCCGGCGTGGCGCACGATGTTTTCCCTGACCACGATGGCGTCGTCGATCAGCAAACCGACGCACAGCGACATGGCCATCAGCGTGATCATGTTGATGGTGAAGCCGAACAGGTCCATGAACAGGAAAGTGCCGATCAGCGCCACCGGTAGTGTCAGGCCGGTGATCACGGTCGAGCGCCAGGAATTCAGGAACAGGAACACGATCAGCACCGTCAGCAGCGCGCCTTCGATCAGCGTGCGGCGCACGTTATCCACCCCGACCCGGATCTGGCGCGCGCCATCCTTGATGACTTCGGTGCGGACTCCCGGATAAAGCGCTTTCAGCGTCGGCTCCAGGTCGCGCAGCGCGGCGCGCAGGCCGTCGGCTACATCGATCGTGTTCTGGCCCTGCGCCTTGAGTATGTCCAGCGCCATGGTGCGCTGGCCGTTGTACAGGGCCAGCGACTCTTGTTCCTGCTGGCTGTCGACCACCCTGGCAACCTGGTCCAGGGTGACCGGCTGGCCGCCGCGGCGGGCGACGATGATGCGGCTGAATTCTTCCGGATTGCGGATCCGGCCCTGCACCTGGACCACGCGTTCGTCGGCGCTGCCGCGGATGGCGCCGGTCGGCAACTCCTGGTTCTCGTTGCGCACTGCATTGATGATATGGTCGACGCCGATCCCGAGCGCTTCCATTTGCTGCGGCTTCACATAAATCTGGATTTCGCGCTTGACCCCGCCGACCAGCGTCACCGAACCGACGCCTCGCACATTTTCAAGACGCTTCTTGACTACCTGGTCGGCGATCGTGGTCAGCTCGCGCAGGCTGCGTTCCTTGCTGCCCGGCTCGGCGGACACGGACACCGAGTAGATCGGACGGTCGGCCGGGTCGTAGCGGGTCACGCGCGGCTCTTCCACTTCCTTGCGAAAGGCCGACTTGACCAGCGCAACCTTTTCCCGCACATCCTGCGCCGCCTGCGCCGGATCGACCGTCAGCGCGAACTCGATGACCACGACCGACGCCCCTTCGTAGGAACGGGACGTCAGGCTGTTGATGCCATTGATGGTGTTGACCACCTCCTCCACCTTGCGGGTGACGTCGGACTCGACCGTTTCCGGCGCGGCGCCCGGGTAATTGGTCTGCACCACCACGACCGGAAAAGTCACGTCCGGGTACTGGTCGACCCGCAGCCGCTCGTAGGAAAAAAGGCCAAGCACCACGAAGGCCAGCATCATCATGGTGGCCAGTACCGGGTTGCCGATGCTGATGCGAGTGAACCACATGGTTCAGGTCCTTGCCGTGCTGTGAGAGGGGAGGTTCATCGTGAAGAAGCGCCGGAGGTGGCGCCGGCACCGGCACCCGCACTGGCACCGTTCGCCGTTACCGCGCCGATGACTTTTACGGCAGTTCCGGGTCGCAGGTTGCCGAGGTTGGCACGCACCACCTGGTTGCCGGCGGCAAGTCCCTCGATCACTTCCACCGCCGGTTCGGCTCCGCTGCTGCCGCGCAGTCCAAGCCGCACCGGTTTTTGCACCACCACGCCGTTCTCGATGGCATAGACATGGTTGCTGCCAGCGTCAGTGCGCACGGCCGATTGCGGAATGGTCAGCACGCCCGCTTTTTTCGATAACGTCAACTGGCCGTCGCCGAACATGCCCGATTTCAGCTGGTTCTGTGGATTGTCAATCTGCACATAGACCATGATCGAGCGCGAACCGGCCTGGATGGCAGGATTGATGCGCACCACCTTGCCGGTGACCGGAGCAGCGATGCCGGCGAAATGTACCTTTACTTCCTGTCCCAGGACCACGCTCGTGATCTCGGAAGTGGGCACCGCGCCTTCCAGTTCCATCGAGCGCAGGTCAACGATTTCCAGCAGCTTGTTGTCGGCCGATACTTTTTCGCCGGGCTGGACAGCGCGGCTGCTGACCAAACCGGAAATCGGCGCCCGGACCACGGTGTCGGACAGCGCCTTTTGCGTCACGTCGAGCGCGGCGCGGGCGGATTCGACATTGGCGCGCGCGATTTCGAACTGGCTCTCGGCATTGTCAAAAGCGTTCTTCGAAATGAAGTTTTTTTCCAGCAGCGCCCGGTTGTTGTCGCGCGATTTGGTGGCAATGTCGAACTGGGCCTTCGCTGCCTGCAATGCGCCGCGCGCCTGGTCCGCCTTTCCCTGGTACTCGCGCGCATCCATCCGCAACAGTACCTGGCCGGCCGTCACCGCCTCGCCTTCGCGCACCAGCACTTCTTGCACGTCGCCGGCAATGCGTGCCTTCACCACCGCCTGGTTGACCGCACGCAGCGCGCCCGACAGCGCCAGCGTCTGGCGCAGGTCTTCCGATTTGACTTCGGCGATGTCGGTTGCCAGGAATTCAAGCGGGGCCGGCGCCTTCATTGCAGCCGGCGGATTCAGCGGATTCACGGCCGGTTTTCTTTTCTGGATGGCGGTGATCGCAATTGCCGCCAGCAGCAGCGCCACGATTGCGATCCAGAACGAACGACGTTTCAGCATAAATATCCTTCAATCCCTGGCAGGGGCGCACAGCAGGCCGTTCGTGACCAGGTCAATGAAGCAGCGCAGGTAGTCGGGGGAGGAAATCGGTTCGGTGTGGCACATGCCGAATGAATGCTTCCATAGCATCAGCGTCAGCATGGGGGCAACAATGACCATGTTGGCGTGCTTCAGGTCGAGCGGGCGGAATTCGCCGCGCCCGATGCCACGTTTCAGGATGCGCACGATCATGTCGTTGCTGCGGGAAATGATCTCGTCGTGATAGACGGTGGCAGCCTGCGGGAAATTGCCCGCCTCGGCCATCATCAGCTTGGTGATGCCGGACAGGCTGGTATCGCCGACCTTGTTCCACCAGCCCAGGATGAAGTCGCGGAACAGGTCCGCGCTGTTGCCGGCATAGTTGTCGATCAGGACCTCGCCTTCGTCCAGCACCGGGGTCAGGCTTTCGCGGATGACCGCCTTGAACAGTTCTTCCTTGTTCTCGAAATACAGGTACAGCGTGCCTTTCGAGACGCCGGCGCGGGACGCCACATCTTCCAGCCGGGTAGACGCATAGCCCCGTTCGACAAACAGCTCGAGGGCGGCGGACAGCAGTTCCTGCGGGCGGGCGTCCTTGCGGCGCTCCCAGCGGGGTTTGGTCGGCTTTTGCTGCGGAGTGATGGGGCTGGTCATGGGACGAGGGGAAAGTAACTAACCTACTGGTCAGTAATATAGAGATGCGGTGACCGAACGTCAAGGCTGGTGGGCGCAGGGTGCCTCGATCATGGTGCGGTGAACTGGATCGGCAATGCTGTTACCCACACGCGCTGATTTGTCCGCAACCTCGTCCGCATCCGTCCCCCGATGGAATGGAAAGCGGGTTGGAGCAAAAACCGATCAAGAGCATTTCATCAAGAGGAAGTCCATGAGCGACTCAAACGCATTGCCCCGCCAGAATAAATTTTCGCCATCCAGCGCATCCGGCCGCCAGGTTCCGCCAGCTGATACTTTGTCCACGCCATCAAACATCGCGGGGCAGCCGATGCCTTGGCTGACTGCTACCCGCGGCGGCAGCGCAAACGAGGCACGGCCTGCGCTACCGTCGCCTCCTGGTGGATGGACAATTCCGCCGAACCCGTTTGCGGATGACATGGCAGAGCAGAAAGCGCCTTCTCCGCGCACGAACCAGGACCGTCCGTTGCCGCCGCCTCCAAACAGGGTGGCAACTTCGACCGCCCAGTCATTGAAGCCGACGCTACCGGTAGTGCAGATGCCGCCGCTGCCGTATGCCCCCTCGCCGCCACCTCCTTCCGACGTACCGCAGCCACCGAAAATGCAGATTCCGCCAGGCCCGCCGCCGCCTGCCGATCTTCCTCCAACCTCACCCCGGCTTACGGCAAGAACGGGGCCGGCCAGCCCGCGAGCGGCGGTGAGCACCGCATCGACCACCACCGCATCGACTGCCACGACATCGACATCCACGACCGCCAACCAGGAAAGCAAGTCGAAAGAACCGAAGGAGAAAAAAAGGTCGGGCGTGCGCCGCGTGAGGACGATGCTGAGCATGGCACCGGAAGAAAAGAGCGAAAAGAAGCTTAAAGGAGCAGACAGGCCGGCAAAAGCCGCGCCCGTCATCCCGTGCGCGCTGACGGAGCCCGCAAAAATGGCCAGGCAACTGACGACGGCCGAGAGCAATGGCTACAAATTGACCGCTACCAGGAAGCAGGGCATGCCGGTCTTTCGCGGATCAGTGGTCGATGAAAACAAGATATCGGTGTATGCCGCACTGTGGCAGCCGTTCGCTGAAGTGGTGTTTTCCAGCGAGAGATTCGCCACCTTGTTTGCTGAGGTGGAGAAGTCGGCGAACGAGTCAACCCTGTTGGCCGACATCATGCGCCGGCTCGACGCCGAGGAATGCGCGCGCTACAACAAGCCAGGGCTGAAGGCAAAAGCCAAGGACATGGTGAAGAACGACGGCGCGATGCAGAAGGAGCTGGATCGCCTTCTCAAGCCCATTGTCGAGGCGGTGCGGGGCAGCGGTGGCCTGCCGAGTTCAATTCTTTCCGCGCCGATGCTGGCATTCCTTCTCTGCCTCGATGACGAAATGAAAATCTGGGGCGGGAAGACCGCTGAGCTCCTGCAAGCGAAATTTGCCTCGCCGGTGCACGAAGCGGTGCCCGAAGCGGAAAAAGCAGAGGCAAGAGATCAGCTGAAATGCCTGGATGTCGAATTGCTTGAAGTGCGCAGGAGCGGCCTGGCTGCCTTCATTGGCGTGCGTGGCATCAATTTCTTTTTCAAGCTGCGGCATGGGCAGGAGCATCCGGTTTATGCGGTGCTTGATATTCGCCTGGCGACACTGTTACTGGACGATCCCGTCCTTGACAAGCTGATCAATTGCACGAAGGAGGAGCGCGGCGACATCGAGAAATCAGCGAGGATGCAAATGCTGTCCATGCAGGCCGAATGGAAGAAGCTGCGCATGCAGAGAGGCGTCTCCGAAAGACTGGCCGGGAATTTTCAGCGCGAGCATGAAAAATGGAAGCTGGAGAATCCGCAGCGTCTCAAGCGCATGGAAAAGGAAGCAGACAAGAAAAAGAAGAAGGGCGACAAGAAAGGCGAGAAGACGAGCGTCCAGGCTGCTGCTTCTTCTTCCTCGGCGATGCAGCCGCCGGTTTCTCCCAGGAGTCGTCCGGTGGAAAGCATCGACCTGAACAGCGACAAGAGCGCGAACAAGGCCAAGCGCCGCCAGCTACTGGCGCTGCGCTTCATTGAACGCTGGGAACTCGACACCCTGAAGGATAAGGAGACGTCCATTGCCCTGGTCAAGGTCGTCAGTGACCTGACACGGGACGCGAAAACACTGAACTCGGGCATCCTCAGGCGGGGCTGCATCGATGCCCTGAATGCCCGCATCGTGGACGAGACCAGGGCTGACTACGATGTCCTCGGCCTGCGCATGCGTTTGCTGGCGGAGGAAACCAAGTTGAAAGGGACGGCTGACAGGGAGGAGAAGCCAGATGCCACCGACGAATGACGACTTGGTGCATTCGCTCGAGACACCGTAACGCCAGGAATCCGGCGGCGGGCCTAGTCCGCGCGAGCAAGGATTCATGTGTCCGAATCATGCGTCCGGTATGAGCGGCCCCGGCGCCGCCGGCCCGGCAACAGAGAACACCAAAGTCGCTGTTGCCGGGCGCGCTTCGCCGTCTTGCCTCACAATGTCGGGCTCGCACTGTCGCGAACAGCCCGGCCCAGATGAATTCCGTACCACTTCCTTCCAGCGTGCCCGCCTGTCGTCCCGGCTGCGGCGCCTGCTGTATCGCCCCGTCGATCTCCTCGCCGATACCCGGCATGCCGCAGGGGAAGCCGGCTGGCGTGCGCTGCGTACAGCTCGACGCCGGCAACCGTTGCCGCATCTTCGGCAGCCCGGAGCGGCCGCTGGTCTGCAGCAGTCTTGCCGCCGAGCCGCAGATGTGCGGGAGCGATAGCGAGCATGCAATGTCTTTTTTGCATAGTCTCGAGATTGCGACCGAACCGCTGGTGTGAAATACCGATGGATAATCGGAAAATAGCCGAAAACTAGCCGAAAAATGATCAAGAAATACCTGACCCTTGCTGCCATGCTGGTACTTGCCGGATGCAGTACCCTGCTTGGCCCGCGCACCGTTGAACTGTCCCTGGCGCAGTTGCAGGAAGCCCTGGGCCGTCGCTTGCCGCTCGACAGCCGCTACCTTGAATTGTTCGATGTCAGGCTGGACAATCCGCGCCTGACGCTGCAAGAGGGGCGACTCGGCATTGCGCTCGACGCGGCCGTCAAGCCGAGGATGATGCAAACCGGCTGGAGCGGCCGCCTGGCCCTGTCCGGCGTGCCCCGTATCGACCTCGGCAAGCGGGCAGTGATGCTGGGCCAGGTCAAGGTCGACAACCTGACGATCAATGGCCTGTCACCGGCCTACAGCCAGCAGCTCGTCGGCCTCGGCAATGCGCTAGCCGCACGCTTGGTCACGGACCTGCCCTTGTACACTTTCGGAGCCAGTGATTTTCAGTATGCCGCCACCAGCTTCCAGCCCACAAATATCAATACCGCGGCAAAAGGTCTCGTGATAACCTTTGAGCCGGTCCGCTAAGGCCGCCGCCAGCGAAACAGGCGGCCGCTGCAGGGTCCCTGGATCTGCACCTGGGGCTCATTCACTGCATCATTCACAACATCAACGCAACACCCGACCCGCGCAGGAAGCTGGCGGGTTTTTTGTTGAATATCCGACCAGCCCATGGATCCAGTCATATTTGTCAAAGCGCTCATCATGGGCGTCGTCGAAGGCCTCACCGAATTCCTGCCGATCTCGTCGACCGGCCACCTGATCCTGGCAGCCAGCCTGCTCGATTTCACCGGCGAAAAGGTCAAGGTGTTCGAGATCGTGATCCAGGCCGGCGCCATTTTCGCCGTGATCTGGGAATACCGCGCCCGCATTGCCTTCGTTGTAGCCGGCATGTTCACCGAAGCGCGCGCCCGCCGCTTCATCCTGAACCTGGTCATTGCATTCCTTCCTGCCGCCGTCCTTGGCTTCATCTTCAGCGGGATGATCAAGCAAGCCTTGTTCAAGCCGGTTCCGGTTGCGCTGGCATTCATCATCGGCGGTTTCGTGATCCTGTGGGTGGAACGCGGCCAGCACGTGGAACAGCATGCCCGTATCCAGACAGTCGATGACATGACCGCGATGGACGCGCTCAAGATCGGCCTGGCCCAGGCGTTTGCGCTGATCCCCGGCACCAGCCGGTCCGGCGCCACCATTATTGGCGGCCTGTTGTTCGGCCTGTCGCGCAAGGCGGCGACCGAGTTTTCTTTTTTCCTGGCGATCCCGACCCTGCTGGCCGCGACCGTGTATTCGCTGTGGAAAGAGCGTGCGCTGCTTTCCGCGGCTGACATTCCGATGTTTGGCGTCGGCACGGTGGCAGCCTTCGTTTCGGCATTCATCTGCGTGCGCTGGCTGCTGCGCTACATCAGTTCGCATGACTTCAGCCTGTTTGCCTGGTACCGCATCGCGTTCGGCGTCCTTGTGCTGCTGACATCCTGGAGCGGCACGGTGGTCTGGGCCGAATGAGCGACGTCGCAGCAAAGGCACTGCACGAACTGCAGGCAGTTTTCGGCTACCCCGCTTTTCGCGGGCAGCAAAAGAAAATCATCGAGCTGGTTGCCGGCGGCGGCGACGCGCTGGTGCTGATGCCGACCGGCGCCGGCAAGTCCCTCTGCTACCAGATCCCGGCCCTGGTGCGCGAGGGGGTGGGTGTGGTGATCTCGCCGCTGATCGCCCTGATGCAGGACCAGGTCGATGCGCTGGCAGAGCTGGGCGTGCGCGCGGCTTTCCTGAACTCTACCCAGACCTGGGAGCAGACCGTCGACATCGAGCGCAAAGTGCGCCGCGGCGAGCTGGACCTGCTGTACATCGCACCGGAGCGGCTGGCAACGCCGCGCTGCCTGGAGTTGCTGGGACAGGCCAAGCTGGCGCTGTTCGCCATCGACGAAGCACACTGCGTGTCGCAGTGGGGTCATGACTTCCGTCCCGAATACATCCGGCTGTCGGTCTTGCATGAGCAATTCCCCGACGTGCCGCGCATCGCGCTGACCGCCACCGCCGACCACGCCACCCGGCGCGAAATCATCACTCGGCTGCAGCTCGAGAACGCGCGCCAGTTCGTCTCCTCGTTCGACCGGCCGAACATCCGCTACCGCATCGTCGAGAAAGCCAACGCCCGCAAGCAGTTGCTCGACTTCATCCGCGCCGAACAGGAAGGCAATGCTGGCATCGTGTATTGCCTGTCGCGCCGCAAGGTCGAGGAAACCGCCGCCTTCCTGAATGAACACGGCATCAAGGCGCTGGGCTACCACGCCGGCATGGACCACGCCGTCCGCGCCAAGGCGCAGTCGCGCTTCCTGCGCGAAGACGGCATCGTGATGGTGGCGACCATTGCATTCGGCATGGGCATCGACAAGCCGGACGTGCGTTTCGTCGCCCACCTGGACCTGCCCAAGAGCATAGAAGGCTATTACCAGGAAACCGGCCGCGCCGGCCGCGACGGCGATGCGTCGGAAGCATGGATGACCTACGGCCTGCAGGACGTCGTCCAGCAGCGGCGCATGATCGACGAGTCCGAAGCCGACGACAATTACAAGCGCATCCAGAGCGCCAAGCTCGATGCCATGCTGGGCCTGTGCGAAACCGCCGGCTGCCGGCGCGTGCACCTGCTGCAGTATTTCGGCGAAGCCAGCAGCCCCTGTGGCAATTGCGATAACTGCATCACCCCGCCAGTCCTGTTTGACGCGACGGTGGATGTGCAAAAGCTGTTGTCGACCATCTACCGTGTCGACCAGCGCTTTGGCGCCGGTCATGTGCTGGACGTATTGCGCGGGCATGTCACCGACAAGACGAGCCAGTGGCGGCATGACCAGCTTTCCACCTTTGGCGTCGGCGGCGACCGCAGCGAAGCCGAATGGCGCGCGATCCTGCGACAGGTGGTGGCGATGGGGCTGGTAACCGTCGATCACGACGCCTACTCGGCGCTCAAACTGACCGATGCCGCCAAGCCTGTCCTGCGCAGCCAGCAGCAGGTTTCCTTGCGGCGCTATGAAAAACCGGTCAAGCAGAAACGGACGTCAAGCTCGCGTTCGAAGGAACAGGATGACATGTCACCGGAACAGCAGGCTACGGTGGATCGTTTGCGCGCATGGCGGGCGGAGCGGGCACGGGCGCAGAGCGTGCCGGCCTATGTGATCTTTCACGACGCCACGCTGCGCGAAATCGCCCGCATCCAGCCGACATCGCTGGTCGAATTGAGCGGTGTGGCCGGTGTTGGCGAGAAAAAGCTGGAAACCTATGGCGCGGACATACTGACGCTCATCGCCGAAGGCGAGTAACGAAACTGCACGACGCTGGCACCAGTGACTGCCACCGGCCGCCACTTGCCGTCACTGGCCTCAGCGGGAATCCTGCTTGCGCCGGAACACCAGGTCCCAGACCCCATGCCCCAGTTTCAGTCCCCGGTTCTCGAACTTGGTCACCGGACGATATTCCGGCCGCTCCGCATAGCCGGCTCCTGCGGTGTTTTCCAGTTCCGGTTCCGCGCCCAGCACCTCCAGCATCTGCTGGGCATACTCTTCCCAATCCGTCGCGCAATGAAGATAGCCGCCTGGCGCAATGCGCGAGGCAAGCAAGGACACGAACGGACCCTGTATCAGCCGCCGCTTGTTATGGCGCGCCTTGTGCCACGGATCCGGGAAAAACACATGCACACCCGCCAGCGCGCCCGGCGCAATCATGTTGGTCAGCACTTCCACCGCGTCATGCTGGACGATGCGCAGGTTGGACAAATCCTGTTCCCCGATCAGCTTGAGCAGGCTGCCCACGCCAGGCGTATGCACCTCCACGCCGATGAAATTCTTGTCCGGCATGCCGGCGGCAATCTCCGCCGTCGTAGCCCCCATGCCGAATCCGATTTCCAGGATGGTCGGCGCGCTGCGCCCGAATGCCTGGTCCAGGTCCAGCAGGGCTTTCTGATAAGGCAGGCAAAAACGCGGCCCCAGGGTTTCCAGTGCCCGTGCCTGCGCATTTGAGAGGCGGCCTGCGCGCGTGACGAAGCTGCGGATGCGGTGTTCGGTGGGATCGTAAAACATGGGCTTGCCGGTGTCGGACATGAGGCTGTATCTGCGTGTGTGCGTGTGTACTTGCGGCTGTATTCGCGTCTGTAGCTGCGAGGAAAAAAGGCGGTCGGCGTAATGCCGGATGCGGATTATGTCACAGCGGCGCGTGCCGCGAGGGCAGGGGAGGCCGGCAGGACGGAAATGCGTGAAGCCGTGAATGTCTGGAGCGGGTGAAGGGGATCGAACCCTCGTCTAGAGCTTGGGAAGCTTTCGTTCTACCATTGAACTACACCCGCGTGATGTGCTGATTATAACGGAGTGCGCCAACTCCTCAAGGGGAGAGCCCGGGACTGGCGCCGACCTTGCCTCGGGCCCGACAACAAGGTCTCGGGTAATGCAAACATGCCTATCGATTGCGGCGATGATGTACGGACTGCATTCGATCTGGACATTAGCTGGCGTCACGCGCCGCCCGTTGCCCGCGCGCCATGTCGATGGGCCTCAGGAGCCACAGGCCCAGGGCAAAGAACAGCGATGTGCACAGGATGGCCGCGCGGTGGTTGCCGCTGGTCACGAGCGTGATCATGCCGTAGGTCAGCGGGCCGATCACGACCGAAAGATGAATCGCAAAGCTCCACAGTCCGAAGAACTCGGCCCGCCGATCTGGCGGCGTGAGCAGCCCCACCATGGCACGAGCGGCCGATTGGCTCGACCCCATGCAAAGCCCGGCGATTGCGGCAGCGACCCAAAACAGACCGGGGCCGGTGGCGAACCCGGCCAGCAGCGTCATCAGGATCCAGCCCACCAGGGTAAAGCCGAGGGCGCGCTTGTGGCCGATGCGGTCTTGCCAATGGCCAAAGGCGAAGGCACCCGCCATCGCCGCGATGTTGACCAAAAACACCAGCAGCATGGTGTTGGCCTGCTTGAAGCCCAGCACCTGCTCGGCATAGACTGCCGCCAGCGTGATCACCACCGAAATGCCCGCTTGGTAACAGGTGCAGCAGATGAGCAGCCAGCGCAGGTCGCAATAGCGTCGCGCCTGGCGCCAGGTCTGGGCCAGCCGCGCCAGCGAGGCCCTCACGCCGGCAATTCGCTCTACAAGGCCTGTATCCAGTGCCGGCGTGGCGCGCTCGCGCAGCAGGGCGAAGGTCGCCACCGACGCCAGGCCGTAGATGGCGGCGGTGATGAGCATCGCCACCGGCACGAAGGCCGTGGCCGGTTCCCCGCGCGCCTGCGCTGCCATGACATAGGCCAGGCCCAAGCCCAGCGCCAGCATGCCGCCCAGATAACCAAAGCTCCATCCCCAGCCGGACACGCGGCCCATCGAATCGTCGCGCGCGAGTTCGGGCAGGAACGCGGCAATCAGCGATTCGCCATACGAATAGAACGTGTAGGAGAGCACCACCGCCACGACGGCTACCCACACATCGCCACGACCAGCAAGCGCCAATGCAGCTGTGGCGAGCACGCAGCCGACGGTGGACAAAGCCAGCAGGCGCTTCTTGGCGGCCTTCAGGTCGGCGTAGGCTCCGATCGCCGGCATCGTCAGCATCACGATCACACTCGCCAGCGAGATGGCAAGAGTCCAGGCCAGTGTGGCCCAAGTGGCGCCGTCGGCGACCACGCCCACGAAGTAGGCGCCAAAGACGGCGGTCAGCACCACCGTGGTGTAGCCCGAATTGGCGAAGTCGTACATCGCCCAACCGAAGACTTCGCGCTTGCGCACGCCTGCGTTGAGGGCCTCCTTCGGAAATAGCTTCATGAAGACTCCAGGTGGTGTTGCCGACTCCGGCCGATGTTCGGGCGCGCAGCATCCGCGTCACTTGATGAACCGTAAGGGCGGCGAGCCGGTGCTTGAATGTGTGCGCACGGATGCACGGCGGCGCGGTGTCTTCGGCTCAGACATGCCGGATTCTGGCGCAGTTCAAACATCAAGCGCGCTCTCTTTCAGGCTGGCGGCCATCGCGCTGCGCGCCGCATCGCGCAGCTCGAGCGCGCCGCTCCAGCCCGAAGCCGCCGCCATGATCGGCGCACTGATCGTCACCTGGACCGCGCTGCGCTGGGGCAGCCAGACCCCGTCGCGCAGCAACGAGCGGGTGCCGTTGAGCGTGACGGGCACCAGCGGCGTTGCGGTCTCAGTGGCAACCACAAAGGCGCCGAGCTTGAATGGCTGCAGGCCACTGGCCCGACGCAGCCCGCCTTCGGGGAAGAACACGATTGATTCGCCGGCACGCACACGCGCCTGCAGGGCCCGGGTGTCCTCGACGCCTTGCCCTGGATCGAAGCGTTCGACGAAGGCCATGTCCAGCCGGCGCAGCGCCGCGCCGAGCAGCGCCACATCGGCCAACTCGCGCTTGGTGGCGAAGGAAAACTGGGCCGGCAGCACGGCACCCAACAGGATTGCATCGACATAGCTGGCGTGGTTGACGACGACGATGCGCGGCCCCACCGAGGGCAGCCGCTCCAGCCCGTCCACCCGCAGCGGCAGGCCGAGCAGGCGGATCGCGGCGCGCGACAGCGCGCGTGTGACACGCCGGCGCCGTGCCACGCCGGGCAACACCATTACCCCAGCCCATGCCATGGAAGCGAGCGTGCAGAACACCGTCCAGGCCCACAGGCCCCACGCCAGGCGCACCGTCGCGTGCAGCGCGTGGCGGGCGCGCGCCGCCGCCGCCGACGCCGCCAATACGACCCATTGCTGCCAGGGCGGGCGTTGCGTCACGCCAAGCCGGCCCTGCTCATAGAGTTCACGGCAGGCGGCGCGACGGACCTTGCCGCTGCTGGTCTTCAGTACCGTGCGCGGCGGCGCCAGCACCACGTCATCGGCGGGTGCGCCCAGCAGCGTCGCTGATAGCGCCGTGATGGCCTGCACCAACTGCTGGCGCTGCGCCGGTTCACGCAAGCGCGTCTCTGCCAGCACCACCAGCCGTTCGGTGCCGCTGCGCCGGTCACTTGCGGCGAACACCACCACGCAGCCCTTGCGCACGCCGGCCATGTCGGCTACTGCGGTCTCCAGTTCCTGCGGGTGGATGTTGAAGCCGCCGCGGATGATGATGTCCTTCTCGCGCCCGGTGAGGAATAACTCGCCGCCCGCCATGTAGCCGAGGTCGCCGGTATTGAGCCAGGCGCCATTGAACAGGCGCTGATTGGCACTGGGGTTGTTCAGGTAGCCCTGGGTGCTGGACGGGCCGCAAAACTGCACGCGCCCCTGCTCGCGCTCAGGCAACTCGCGCCCGCCGGGGTCGACCACGCGCAACTCGTGGCCGGGCAATGGCAAGCCGCAGGAGACGATGCGCAGTGGCTGCGCATCGTCGGGCCGCGCCGGAACGGCCACGCCGTCCTGCGCCAGCGCGGTCCGATCGATGCGGTCGATCAGCGGGCCGCGACCTGGCGGCGGAAACGCCAGGCCGACCGTGCTCTCGGCCAGCCCGTACACCGGCGTCAACGCCGCTCGTTGGAAGCCGCAGGGGGCGAAACGTGCCGCAAAGCGCTCCAGCGTGTCGGGGCTCACCGGTTCGGCGCCATTGAATGCCAGCCGCCAGGTTGAGAGGTCCAGCGCCGCCAGATCGGCGTCGCTGACCTTGGCCAGACACAACTCGTAGGCGAAGTTGGGCGCCGGCGACACCGTGCCGCCGTGCCGGTGGATGGTCTCCAGCCAGCGTGCGGGCCGTGCCAAAAACGCCAGCGGCGACATCAGCACCAGGTGAAAGCCGATGTACAAGCCGCCCAGGCAGGCGCCGATCAAGCCCATGTCGTGGTACAGCGGCAGCCAGGAAACGAAGGTGTCGCTGCTGCTGACCCTGGTTGCGCGCCACATCGCGCGCAGGTTCGCCAGCAGGTTGGCATGGGTCAGGATCACGCCCTTGGGGTCGCCGGTGCTGCCCGAGGTGTATTGCAGGAGCGCGATGTCCAATGCGACAAGTTCTGCAGGCGCTGCGAGTGCATCGGCCAGCGACAGGTCAGCCACCGTGCTGACCGTCTGCAGGGTTTCGACCTGCGCCCGCAGCAAGTGGGCCAGCGGCTTGGCGCGTTCAACCGTCACCAGCGCGCGCGTCTGCGCATTGCGCATGATGCCGCCAATTCGTTTCAGGTGATCCTCAAGTTGGGAGGGCCGCGCCGGTGGATACAGCGGCACCGGGACGGCGCCTGCGTACAGCGTGCCGAAAAACGCGGCAAAGAAATCGCGCCCGGTGGGCAGCATGATCGCCACCTTGTCGCCCTGCTCCAGTCCGAGGGCGCGCAAGCCCGAAGCCAGCTTGAGGGCATCGTGGTGCAGGTCGGCGTAGCGCAGATCGATGGACTGATGACCTTCCTCGTACAGCGTGATCAGCACGCGCTGCGGGTGGCGCTGCAGATGCCAGTCGAACACCTCCATCAGCGTTTGCACGGAGTCCGGTGGATAGTCGTCAGCGACGGCCCCATGCGAGTTGCCTGCTTCTGTGGCGCGCGCGACGACCGGGTGCGCCGGTTCGCCAACAGGGCCCCTGGTGCGCGTGATGAAGCGTAGCAGGTCGCGCGGCGTCTCCGCCTCGGTGAGCGCGGCTTCGCCCAGAGACACGCCAAGATCGCGGTCGATGCGGGCCATCAGTTCGACGCGCGCCAGGCTGTCCAGTCCGTAGTCACGCTCAAGCGAGTGGTCCAGGCCCAGGGCGACACCCAGCCGTGCCTGAGGACGCAACTCGTCGGCCAGGCTACGCACCGTCGCCAGCAGGCGCGGTGCCAGCGCCTCCAGGTTCGGTGCAGGGGCTAACCCCGCGTGCTCGACGGGGTGCAGGCCGTCTTGCTGCGGTCGAGGTTCGTTCATTGCCAGCGCTGTTCCATTCAGCACCGGGGCGCGTCATTCTGAGCCGACTGCTCGTGCACCCCCGCGTGCCAGGCAACGATTTAACACCAAGGAATAGCCGGGCGCTTGTCTTGCATCAAGCGAACGAACACCAGCACCGCTTCACCCGATCGCCTGGCTTGGGTAACCGGCGGATTCAGGGGCAATAGCCTGCCAGCGCCGAATTCCCGAGCTTTTCTTGCATGAGGGTCCTGGTCTTTGGCTCGCCATCGAACTCGTGCCCGTCGACACGGACGCACGCCACCTGGACGGCGAGGGTTGTCTGGCGGCGAGTTGACCGGAAGCAAGGCTGCCGGCGGCGGAGGGCGATATGGTGCGCAAAGGCGCGTGGGTTCACCGGGGCGGTGCGCGGCCGCTGTCGAGGCCCGCTATCAGATCATCGAAAGGACGTGCCATGAATGCTGCCAAACCCGAATCGCTGGCCCTGCAACGCCTGCTCCACTGGGAGAGGGTCGCGCCTGACCGCATCGCGCTGAGCCAGCCGATGGGCGGTGGCGTGGTCCGTGACTTCACCTGGGCCCAGGTGGCCGACGAGGTGCGCCGCATGGCTGCCCATCTGAAGGTCCAGGGCTGGGAGCCGGGCTCGAAGGTGGCGATCCTGTCCAAGAACTGCGCCTGGTGGTTGATGAGCGACCTGGCCATCTGGATGGCCGGTCATGTCTCGGTGCCGCTGTACCCGACCTTGTCGACCGCCACAGTCGAGTACATTCTGACCCACAGTGAGGCTCGGGCCTGCTTCATCGGCAAGCTCGACGGCTGGGAGGGCATGAAGCCAGGCGTGCCGGCCGGCCTGCCGTGCATCAGCTACCCGCTATCGCCGCCGGATGTGATCCTGGGCTGCGAGGGCTGGGATGTGATCTGTGCGCGCAACCCGCCGCTGCAGGGCGAAGCGACGCGCGGCGCTGACGAACTGGCCACGCTGATCTACACCTCGGGCACCACCGGCCGACCCAAGGGCGTGATGCACAGTTTCGGCAACTTCGCCTGGGCACTGGAAACCGGCCTCAAGCGCATCCCGATGACGGCCGGGGACCGCATGCTGTCGTACCTGCCGCTGGCTCACGTGGTCGAGCGCGTGCTGGTTGAGCATGGCTGGCTGCACACCGGCATGCGCGTGTACTTTGCCGAATCGGTCGAGTCCTTCATGGCCGACCTGCAGCGCGCCCGCCCGACCATCTTCTTCTCGGTGCCGCGCCTGTGGGTCAAGTTCCAGAGCGGCGTGCACCACAAGCTGCCGCCGGCCAGGCTCGAACGCCTGCTGTCGATCCCGATCATCGGTGGCCTGGTGCGGCGCAAGGTACTCAAGGCGCTGGGCCTGGAGCAATGCAGGATTGCGGTGGGCGGTGCGGCGCCGATGCCGCTGGCACTGCTGGCCTGGTATCGAAAACTCGGCCTTCCGATCAACGAAGGCTACGGTATGACCGAAAACCTGGCCATCTCGCACCTCACCGTGCCGGGCCACAACCAGCAGGGCACGGTGGGTCCGACCTACGACGGCGTCGAGTCGCGCATCGATGCCCGGACCGGCGAGATCCAGATGCGCAGCGCCGCGCTGATGCGGGGCTACTACAAGCAGCCGGAACTGACCCGCGAGACCTTCACCGCAGACGGCTGGTTGCGCACCGGCGACACGGGCCAGGTGGACGCGCACGGCAACCTGCGCATCACCGGCCGCCTGAAGGACCTGTTCAAGACCAGCAAGGGCAACTACGTCGCGCCGGCGCCGATCGAGGACAAGCTGGGGATGCACGCTGCGGTGGAAGCCTGTGTCGTCACCGGCGCCAACCTGAGCCAGCCGCTGGGCATCGTGATGCTCAATGCCGAGGCCGCCGCACGCGCCGGCAACCCCGCAGCGCGGGCCGAGCTGGAGCGCTCGCTGGCTGAGCACCTGCGCCGCGTAAACGCGACGCTGGATCTGCAGCAGCAACTGTCCCGGCTGGTTGTCGTGACCACGCCGTGGACGGTAGAGAGCGACATCATCACGCCCACCTTCAAGGTCAAGCGCAAGCGCATCGATGAGGTCTATTCTGCGCAGTACGAGCGCTGGGAGTCCTCAGGCCGCGAGGTGATCTGGCAGGCCGAGTGAAGGCTGGCGACGTGCGGCCACGGTGCGGCCGGACTCTCAGTCCGGGGACTATCACCACTTCGTTGACCAGCGCGCCGTGCTCGCTGTGCCGAATGCGCTGAACGTCGCGTCCAGCCTGGGGTTCCTGGTCCGGCTGTGGCGAGCGGGTTCATCGTTCGTCGATGCACGTGAACGCTGGCCCTATGCGGAGTTCTCGTAATTGATCACCCCGTCGTGGCTTGGCGGCGCTTGCCGTTGCGGTCGTAGGCGCGCTGGCGGATTACGTCGAAGTGCGAGATCAGGGTTTCGCGCAGCCACTGGTTGGCGGCATCGAGTTGGCCGCTGCGGTGCCAGTACAGGTTGACCTGGAAAGTGGGCGGAACGAAGGGCAGGCCGACCTGGCGGATATCCGGGTGGTGCACGACAAAATCGGCCAGCGCCTGCGGCACCACCGCGATCGAGCTGCTGCCCGCGACGATCACGGGCACGCTCATGAAGTGCGGCGTGCTAAGGACGATCCTGCGCTCCACCTGCTTTTTGCGCAGGAATGTTTCGAACACTTCCTGGCTCCGTCCCGGCGCCTCGACGATCACATGTCCGAGCTCGCTGAACTGCTTCATGCTCAGCTGGCGTCCGACTTCAGGATGGTCCGTGCGGACCAGGCAGGCGAAGGAATGCAGGCCGATGCGGCGCTGGAAAAATTGGCTGCCCTTGATGTCGGGAAAATAGCCGATCGCCAGGTCTACCCGCCCCGCTGCCATTTCCTCTTCCAGCCGCTTGGGCGGCATGAACAGAGAGCGCAGCGAAACCGACGGCGCCATTTCCTGGATGCTGCGCACTGCGAACGGCAGGTAGATGCCTTCGCCGATGTCCGACAATGCAATGCGAAATTCGCGGGTTGAGGTGGCGGGCACAAAATCGGGTGCTACCAGCAAGTCGGTATTGATCGAATGGACGATGGAACGGATCGGCGTCACCAGTCCGTGCGCGCGGGCAGTGGGTTCCATGCCGCGCGCGGTCTTGACGAAAAGTGGGTCCTGCAGGATCCGGCGCAGGCGCGCCAGCGCCGTGCTCAGGCCCGGCTGGCTCATTTCGAGCGCGTTGGCCGCTTCGCCCACATTGCGGCGTTCGTAGACGGCGAGGAATACCTGCAGCAGGTGAAGGTCCATGTTCATGTTGGAACTTTATCGCAAAAGGAGATGAGCATATAAATATTATCGTATTGAACAATGGCGCGCGGAACCTTATAGTCGTTTGCAACGGCGGCGGTGCAACAGCTGCGGCCGATCCACCAGCGACGAAGGATGCAGATGAACGCCAGAACTTTTCCGCCTGCCGAGCAACCCCTGGTTTCGTGGCCAGAGGAGGGTGTCACGCGGGTGCCTTTCCAGGTTTTCTCTGATCAGGAAATCTACGAAGCCGAACAGAAGAAAATCTTCCGCGGACCGATCTGGAATTACCTGTGCCTGGAAGTCGAAATCCCCAACAAGGGCGACGTGCGCACTACCTGGATCGGCGACACGCCGATCATCGTCACCCGCGACGAGACCGGCAAGATCCATGCGATGGTCAACCGCTGCGCGCACAAGGGCGCGCTGGTATGCCTGAAGGAACGCGACAATGTCGAGTCTCTTTCCTGCGTCTACCACGCCTGGAACTACTCGCTGGACGGACAGCTCAAGAGCGTTGCCTTCTGCAACGGCATACGCGGCAAGGGCGGCATGCCGGACGACTTCGACGTCGCCAGCCACCGGCTGCAGCGGATCAAGGTGGCGACCTTCTCCGGCATCATCTTCGGCACCTTCTCTGAAGAGACGCCACCGCTGGAAGAATACCTGGGCGAGAGCATCATGCGTTTCCTCGCCAGGAACATGGATCATCCGCTGAAGATACTTGGCACCCACAGCCAGATCATCCACAACAACTGGAAGTTGTATGCGGAGAACGTGCGCGACTCCTACCACGCGACCCTGCTGCATACCTTCTACACGACCTTCAAGGTCAATCGGCTCGACATGGATGGCGGCATCGTGCTGTCGGACAAGAAGTGGCATCACATCAGCTACGCCAAGCGGGCGACGCTGGACGTTGCAGACGAGTACAAGCAGGCGCAGGTTCACTCGGCACGCTACGAGTCCGCGCTGGCTGCGCCGCAACTGCTGGATGCCTGGAACGGGTTCGACGACAACATCACGCACAGCATCCAGACCGTGTTCCCGAACTTCGTGTCGCAGCTGACGCTGAACTCGCTGGCGGTCCGCATCTTCGTCCCGCGCGGCGTCGACAAGACTGAGCTCTACTGGATTTTCCTCGGATACGAGACCGACACCGAAGAGCAGACCAGGATGCGCGTCATGCAGAGCAACCTGACGGGCGCGGCCGGCCTGGTGGCGCTGGAAGATGGCTGCATCAATTCCTTTGTCCAGCGCGGCACGAAATCGAGCCCGGACGCCGAAGCCTTCATCGAAATGGGCGGCAAGGTGGCCGAGTCCAACGAATCTTCCCGGGCGACCGAAGCCGCAGTGCGCGGCTTCTGGCACGGTTATCGCGAAATCATGGGGTTCAAATGAGCGTAGTGATGGAAAGGCCGGACAGCACATGTGCAGCAGCAGGCGGCCGCGTGCCGCAGGAGGTACGGCAGCGCCTGGAAGACTTCCTGGCCGGCTACTGCCACCAGATTGACGACGGCGACATCGACAGCTGGCCCGGCTTCTTTGCCGAACGCTGCGTATACGAGATCACCACCCGCCAGAATGTTGAAGCCGGCCTGCCGATCGGCATCATGTATTGCGAGGGCCGTGGCATGCTGGAAGACCGCATCAAGGCAATGAAGACCGCCAACATCTTCGAGCAGCACGTCTACTGCCACCTTACCGGACGCCCGGAAATCCGGGAGGAGGGGCCTGCCAGCTACAGCCTGCGCAGCAATTTCGCGATCTACCGCACCATGTACACCGGCGCGGCCGAACTGTTCGCAACCGGAAAATACCTCGACACGGTATCGCTGGCGGAAGGCGAGCCCTTTTTCACCAGAAGGAAAGTCGTGCTCGACTCACGCAGCCTCGATACGCTGCTGGTCATCCCGTTCTAACCGACTGCCCGGAGAGGCAGCCTAACCTAGGAGACATCAATGCTGAATCGGACCCGGCGGCTCTGCATGACCGCCCTGTCGTCGTTGCTGCTTTGCGCGCCGCTGGCGCAAGCGCAGAACTGGCCCAGCCGCACTATCGAGATCATCGTTCCTTACGCGCCGGGCGGCATCGGCGACATTGTCGCGCGCATCATCCAGCCGATTCTGCAGGATGCGGTGAAGGCGAACGTCATCGTGGTCAACAAGTCGGGCGCCAGCGGCAGCCTGGGCACCGAGTATGTTGCCCGGGCGGCACCGGACGGCTATACGTTACTGCTCGGCCTGGCTGCGCCGCAAACGCTTAATCAGTTCCTTTCCAACGTCAAATACGACGGTGTGAAGGACTTCGCGCCGATCACTCTCATCAACACCAATCCGATGATGTTGATGGTGCATCCCAGCCTGCCGGTCAAGACGGTGCCGGAACTGATTGCACTGGCCAAGGCGCAGCCGGGCAAGCTGAATTTTTCCGGGGCTGGCGGGCTGACCCAGTACAGCGGTGAAATCTTCAAGCAGATGGCTGGCATAGACATGATGCACATCCAGTACAAGGGAGGTGCGCCGGCGGTGGCTGCCACCGTTGCGGGCGAGGTGCAACTCACCTTCGCAAACTATTCCGATGCGCTGCAGTGGGTTGGCAGCGGCCGCCTGCGTCCGATCGCGCTGACCAGCGGGAAGCGCTATGCGCAGACGCCAGACGTCCCCACCATTGCGGAGTCCGGATTGCCAGGCTTCAACGTCGAGGGATGGAGCGGGCTGTTTGCACCTGCAGGCACCTCGCCGGCCATCGTCAACCGCATCGCAGCGGCCTTGCGCGAGGGATTCAAAAACCCGGCGGTCATGAAAAAATTCGAAACCATCGGCGCGGTACCGGGCGGAAATCCGCCGGCGGAATTCCGCAGCTTTGTCGAAGGCGAATTGAAAAAATGGGGTGACTTCGTCAAACGGACCGGGATCAAGCCTGAATGAGCGCCACTGACAGATCGAGCGCTGCCAGCCGGTCGCGGGGCGGCGCCCTGGTGTCGCCCGCTTGGCTGCAGCAATCGCTGGGCACCCCTGGCCTGTGCGTCGTCGACGCGACCTACTATTTGCCCGGCGTGGCGCGCGATGCGCATGCCGAATACCTGCAGGCCCATGTCCCGGGTGCGGGCTTCATCGACTACCAGGCGCTCAGCCTGCCGGACAGCCGGTTTGCCAACACCATGCCGACCGCCGGGCAATTCGCCCGGACGATCGGCGAATGCGGCATCGGTAACGATGACATGGTCGTGGTGTACGACCAGCACGGCATCATGAGCGCGCCGCGGATCTGGTGGATGTTCCGCGCATTCGGCCACGACAAGGTGGCGGTGCTGGACGGCGGCTTGCCGCGATGGCTGCGCGAAGGACGTCCGGTGCAGCAGGGCGAAGTGCGCGCCCGGCCTGCGTCCTTCGTCGCCGGCAGACCAGATGCCTCCGTTTGCGGCATGGACGAGGTGTGCGCAGCCTGCGAGGCTGGACACCAGGTGGTCGATGCCCGGGCGGCGTCGCGGTTCTCCGGCGAGGCGAAAGAGCCGCGGCCGGGCCTGCGCAGCGGCCACATACCGGGCAGCCGCAATCTTCCCTACGAGCGCCTGCTCGATGCCGAAACCGGCACCATGCTGCCGCCCCAGCGGCTGGCCGAGCAGTTCGCGGCAGCCGGCATCGATCTCGACGGCCGGCTCATCTGCTCTTGCGGGTCCGGTGTCTCCGCCTGCGTACTAGCGTTGGCGCTGCATGAGTTGGGCAAGCCGGATGTGTCGGTGTACGACGGATCGTGGACCGAATGGGGCTCGATGCCGCACTTGCCGGTGGCGACCGGGGCTGCCTGATGTGCAGAGAGCCGGAAGCGGAAAGGGGCTGCCTGTCGGCCGGAGCGCAGGGGGGCAGTGGGCGCGGGGCGGGATTCAAGGCGCACGACGGTCGAGCTTGCATCCACAAGCGCTTCCTCCGCCTCCAACGAACTGGAAGTTTGTTCCTTCTCAATCCGGTTGCCGCACACAAGTCCAATCTTTCCCGACCGCGGGCACCTGTTCGTGGTGCTTGCGCCGGCCATATCAGGTGTGACACTTGAGCATTGGCACTCAGGCGTGGGTCAGGCTTTCCTTCCAGGACCGTATCAGGTTTAACGAAGTCAAAGCCTGCGCTTTTCTCGCAGGAGCCAGCCATGCACATTGCCAAGAACGACGTTCCAGTCAGGATCGGAATCCCGGGAGCAACTGCCCGACAGCAGGTTGATTTCGGTGACGCGACCGGTTACGGCAAGATCAGCGGAGAGTATTTTTCGCTCCCGGCCGGAATGGACATCTCGCCGCTGCTCCAAGGGCTGGAAGGGGACATGTGCCATGCGCCGCACTGGGGTTACGTGATCGAGGGCGCGGTGACCACTACTTACTCCGATGGCAAGCAGGAAGCCGTGCATGCCGGCGACCTGTTCTATTGGCCTCCCGGCCACACGGTCAAGGTTGACGAAAATGCCGAGCTCATCCTGTTCAGTCCGCAGCATGAACATTCTCATGTGATCGATCACATGCTGGAAAAAATGAAGCAGATGGCCTGACTCCCGATCCATGATGTCCATTCATGGGTCACCATTTCTGTGGCTCGTTACAGATTGGGCAACGTGATCCTCGAAGTTCAGGGGGCCTGAGTCCGCACCACCACCGGCTCAGCCCCAACCCGAACTGGTGCAGCAGCGCCTGATCCAGGGGCATCTCGCCCCACTATCAGCCATCCTGGCTGGAACGCTCCTTGCTCAATGATCCTCGCATGCAATGGCATGCCCCCTGTACCCCGGGTGGCGCGATCTGTCGCGTCATGCCGGTGACGTAATGGAAAGAGGAATACCGATTGAGTCCCCACCCCCGCGCGTCGGGCGCGATCCACTGCCTGCGCGCAGATCTTGCTGACCCGATTCACGCCCGCGCAGTTGTCGAGCTGATCAGCGCCTATGCGCTGGATCCGATGGGCGGCGGCAAAGCGTTGCCGCCGACTGTGCGCGACAAGCTGGCCGATGAGTTGCGCAAGCGGCCGACCGTCCACGTGCTGCTCGCATTCGTCGAACAGGATGCAGTGGGCGTCGCCGTCTGCATCGAAGGTTTTTCTACCTTTGCCTGCAAGCCCTTGCTGAACCTGCACGACATCGCCGTGCTGCCGGAAGCGCGCGGCCGCGGCGTGGGTCGGGCCCTGCTGGGCGAAGTGGAGCGGCTTGCCCGTGAAATGGGCTGCTGCAAGATCACGCTGGAAGTCCTGTCCAACAACAAGGTCGCGCAGTCCGCTTATCGCGCCGCCGGCTTTGCGCAGTACGAGCTGGATCCGGCTGCGGGACAGGCGATGTTCTGGCAGAAGCAGCTGCCGGGCGCATCCGCAGTGCCGCAGGCCCAGGCGATATGAAGTCCCCGATTTGTCCCACTACCCACTAATAGAAGAGAAGGTATTTGATGAAGAACGACATTGCATCCTCGCGTGAGGGTATCGTTACTGCGCCTCACCATCTGGCCACGCGCGCCGGACGCGAGATACTGGCCCGCGGCGGCAACGCGCTGGAAGCGGCGATCGCCACCGGTGCCGTGCTGACCGTGGTCTATCCGCATATGAACAGCATCGGCGGCGATGCATTTTTCATGGTGGGCGACGCCAACGGCGAGTGCTCGGGCATCGATGGCGCCGGCGCCGCGGGCCAGGCATGCACCATCGAGGCCTATCGTGCTCGTGGCCACGCCGCCATCCCCAAGCGCGGCCCGCTGGCCGCCAATACTGTCGCCGGCATGGTCGCCGTCTGGGGCGAGGCTTACCGGCAGAGCCGGGAGGAATGGGGTGGCAAATTTTCCTGGGAAGCCCTGCTGGAGCCGGCGCTGGTGCTGGCGCGGGACGGCTTCGAGGTGACTGCAGGGCCGGGCGCGGCCATCGATGCCTACCGCGACGCGCTGAGCCAGTCGCAAACCTTCATGACCAATTTCGCACCGGATGGCGGCGTGCTTGCCGCCGGTAGCCTGTTCCGGCAAAGCGCCCTGGCGCAGACCATGAGCGAGCTTGCGCGTGACGGCGCCGACTCCTTCTACCGGGGCGCGCTGGGCAAACGCATCGGCGACGGCCTGCAGCGGGAAGGCAGCCTGTTGAATGCCGATGACCTGGCGCGCTTCCATTGCCGCCGGGTTGCCCCGCTGAGCATGCCGTACCGCGGCGGCCAGCTGGTCAACATGCCGCCGCCGACGGTGGGCATGACGGCGCTGACCATCCTCGGCATACTGGCCCGATTCGACCTGACCGGCATGGATCACATGTCGGCGGCTTTCATCCATTTGCATGCCGAAGCAGCCAAGCTGGCGCATGCGGTGCGCGACCAGTACCTGGGCGACCCCGACTTCGTCGACATTCCGCTGAAGCGCCTGCTCTCCGCGGAGTTCATCGACAAGCTTGCCAGCCGCATTACCACGCAGCGGGCAGCTCCGATGACCGACGGCCCGACTCCCGGCGATACCGTATGGTTCGGCTTGATGGATGCCCAACGCCGCAGCGTTTCAGTGATCCAGAGCGTGTGCTGGGAATATGGCAGCGGGGTGATGGCGGGCGATACCGGCATCGTCTGGCACAACCGCGGTCACGGATTTTCGTTCGACGAGAAGCATCCCAACGTGCTCAAGCCCGGCAAGCGTCCGTCCCATACCCTGAATGCGCCGCTTTATCTGGAAAATGGCAAGACGCGGGTCGTGTACGGCACCATGGGTGGCGAAGCGCAGCCGCAAATCACCGCGGCGACATTCACGCGCATGCATGACCTGGGATTGCCGCTCGACGTCGCGCTCGACGCCCCGCGTTGGGTGATGGGACGCGCCTGGGGCGATCAGTCGCCCACCACCTTGAAGCTGGAGCGCCGTTTCAGCCAGCAGGTGTTCGACGAATTGCGCGAGATGGGACATGAGGTCGAATGGTTCGAGCCGTATTCCGACTTCATGGGACATGCGGGCCTGATCCACATTGACGATGAGGGTGTGATGACCGCGTCCTCCGATCCGCGCAGCGACGGCGCGGCGCTCGGCGTCTGAATGATCAGCGAGCCGATCTCATGATGGTTGCCACACCCTGGTGCGAGACTGCACCAGGGTGTGCGCCGTAGAGTGGTGCGCCTTGCATCCGGTTTCACAGTAACTCCCCCCTCTTTTTCTTTCCTTTGCTTTCCTTCGCTTTTCTTCGCTTTTCTTCTTTGTTCGCCGCTGATTTCCCATTCTTGTCGCCCTGTCATCGCGCCATCCCGCCGCCTGGCTGGCTCACGCCAGCCATGAGTACCGTCAGCCCCATTTGCGCTCGTTGGTCACTGTCTGTGCACCGTCTGTGCGCGTGCAGCTTGCACCGCGATGTCGCATGCCCCTGCAATTGCTTGGAATTTGATGCCAGCAACGGTGGCACGTTGGTTGCTATGAACAAGGCAGGAGCTCGAAACGCCATAACTCGAATAACACATATCACCCAACCCTGATTTCACCTTTACTACCCAAGGAGTGCAGATGTCCGATCACGATTTGAAGAGCGCGTTGGCAGACAAGCTGGCCAAGGAATTTTCGCGCCGCCGTTTTCTGAAAACCATGACTGCCGGTGCGGCAGCAGGCGGCGCCGCGATGCTCGGCGGCGGTTCCTTGATCAGCCAGGCGATTGCAGCTGAACCCAAGCGCGGCGGCACGCTGAAGTGGGCGCAGATCGTCGGCCCCGACACGCTCGATCCGCATTTCACCGGGTCGCTTGGCGCCATCAAGATCCACAACAACATCTTCAACGGTCTGTTGAAAGTGGCGTACGACGGCAAGAAAGTTACCTTCGTTCCCGACCTGGCCGAGAAGTGGACCATGGTGGATGACAAGACCCACATCTTCAAGCTGCGTCCGGGCGTCAAGTTCCACAATGGCGATGTCTGCGATGCCGAAGCCGTGAAGTGGAGCATCGAGCGCGTCAAGGATCCGAAGACCGCTTCGCCGCATGCCTGGATGGTGAAGGACCTGGCCGGCATCGACATCGTCGATCCGCTCACGGTGCGCATTCGCTACGCCAAGCCGTTCGCCTTTTTCACGGTCGCGATGACGGGCGCAACCGGCCGCGCCGGCACCATCGTTTCCAAGAGCGCCGTCGAGAAATTTGGCAAGGACTTCGGCCGCAATCCGGTCGGCACGGGTCCCTTCAAGTTCGTGCAGTGGAAAGAGAATGAAATCATCGAACTGGAGCGCAATCCGGACTACTTCGAGAAGGGCTTGCCGTATCTCGACAAGGTCCAGATCAACCTGATCAAGGAGCCGACCGCAGCAGTGGCGGCGGTGCTGTCCGGCCAGGTCGACGGCATGGATGCCTGCCCGTTCCAGTTCATGAACCAGCTGCGCAGCAACAAGAACCTGAACATCTATGGCGAAGTGGAAGGCAACTACGCATTCCTCGGCATGAACAACAAGCGCGGTCCTTTCGAGGACGTCAACCTGCGCTTGGCCGTGGCCTACGCAATCGACCGCAATGTGCTGGTCAAGCAGGGCTATTTCGGCGATGCGATTCCGGCCTATTCGCCGATCTCGCCGCCGATGACCGGCTTCTACGACCCCAACATCGCCAAGAGCGGCCGCGGCCAGTTCTTCGACCTGAACAAGGCAAAGGCATTCCGCGCCAAGGCCAAGGAAAAGGGCGAGATCACCGTCACCTACATCGCGACCGAAGCCTTCACCGCCAACGGTGGCAGCGGCAGCCGCAATGCGCAGCTGATCATCCCGATGCTGGCCAAGATCGGCATCAAGGTCAAGCTTGAGCTGATGGACCGCGCCGTGCTGACCAAGCGCCGCAACTCGGGCGACTTCGACCTGTACGACGAAGCATGGCAGGCCGACCTCGATCCGGACGAGACCATCCGCCCGGAATTCCTGAGCGGCATGCCGTGGAACTTCGTCGGCTACAACAGCCCGGATTTCGACAAGCTGATCGTCAAGGCTTCCGAGGTCGTCAACCTGGCCGAGCGCAAGAAGCTGTACTACGCGGCCGAGGACATCATGATGGCCAAGGACGCGCCGATTGCAGTGCTGGCCCACACCAAGGTCTACAAGATCTTCAACAAGCGGGTCGAGGGCTACAAGTATGTTCCGGTTGATCTGATGAACATGCATACGGTCAGTCTGAAGGCGTAGTAGCACGGTCGTCGAGGGCGCAGTGCCTTCCGTAGTTCCTTCGTTTGACGCTGCCGGGACGTTGGATTCACGACGTCCCGGCAGGCCACGCAAATGCGCTTGCAGACTCCGGCACAAGTTCCGGCCCCCCGGCGCCAATTCACAGGAAGGAAAGTTTTATGTTTCGCAGCTTCATCACCAAGTTCCTGCAGACCCTGCTGGTACTGCTGATCGTATCGATCGCCGCTTTCTGGTTCCTCAAGATGGCACCGGGCGACCCGGTCACGATGCTGCTCGGTTCCGAGTTTTCTCCGCAGGCCTACGCCAAGCTGACGCACGAACTGGGGCTGGACCAGCCGGTTCATGTGCAATACATCCAATGGCTGGAGCGCTTCGTGCGCGGCGACTGGGGCATCTCCTACGTCACCCGCGACAATATCTTCAAGCAGGCCGTGTTGCAGGCGCTGCCGGTGACGCTGTCGCTGACGGCACTGTCGCTGCTGCTGGCGCTGCTGATCGGCATACCTGCCGGCATGCTGGCGGCACTCTACCGCGGCAAATTCGTGGACATGGCCGTGTCATCGCTGTCGGTGATCGGCTCCGCATTTCCAAGTTTCTATCTGGGCATCCTGCTGATCTGGGTGTTCGGCGTCGCGCTGGGCTGGTTTCCGACCATGGGCTTCGTGCGTCCCTGGGACGACCTGCTGTCGGGCCTGCATCACCTGGCGCTGCCGGCGATCACGCTGGCTTCCTACTACGCCGGCCTGATCGCGATCACCACCCGCTCCAGCCTGATCGAGGTGCTCGAGCAGCCCTTCATCAAGGCGGTCCGGGCCCGCGGCGAGCCGATGTGGCGGGTGATCTGCATCCATGCGATGCGCAACGTGATGATGCCGCTGGTGACCGTGATCGGCCTGCAGCTGGGCGGCCTGCTGCGCGGTGCGGTGATGACGGAAGTGGTGTTCGCCATTCCCGGGCTGGGCATGATGATCACCACCGCCGTGCTGTCGCGTGAATACGGTGTGGTGCAGGCCGGCGTGATGCTGACCGCACTGTTCTTCGTGCTGGTCAACCTGCTGGTCGACCAGACCTATGAATTCCTCGATCCGCGCCTGCGCCTGCGGCGCTGACCGCGCCGACGAACAACTGTTGCCCGCGTCATTGCACCACTGCTTCAACACCTGGAAATATCATGAGTCAAACTGCCACTTTCCCCAACCAGACGCCGCTGCTGCGTCTCAGTGCCTGGCTGCGCCGCACCTGGCAGCCGGTCGCGCGCCAGAAGTCGGCGATTGCCGGTCTGGTCATCGTCGGCATCTTCCTGCTGCTGGCGCTGTTCGCGCCCTTGCTGGCAACTCACGACCCGGTCGTGCAAAACCTGGAGCAGGCGCTGCAGGCGCCAAGCGCCGAACACTGGCTGGGAACCGATTCGTTCGGACAGGACGTGTACTCGCGCATCCTGTATGGCGCGCGGCTGGCGATGTGGATCGGCTTTGCCTCGGTTGCGCTGGGGCTGACGGTCGGCCTGGCAATCGGCCTGGTCTCCGGCCTGCTCGGCGGACGCATCGAATGGGCGCTGATGCGGCTGGTGGATGCGCTGCTTGCCTTTCCTGAAATCATCCTCGCGATCACCTTCGTGGCGGTGCTCGGCATGGGCACCGACAAGGTGATCTATGCGCTCGGGATTTCTTTCATCGGACCATTCGCCCGCATCGTCCGTTCCGACGTGCTCCAGGTCAAGGCGCTGCCCTTCATCGAGGCCGCGCGCCTGATGGGCGTGCCGCAGCCGGTGATCATCATGCGTCACCTGGTGCCGAACGTGATGTCCTCGCTGATGGTCCAGGCTGGCATCCGCATCAGTACCGCGATCCTGCTTGAATCGGGCCTGTCGTTCTTCGGCATTGGCGTGGTGCCGCCGACGCCGGATTGGGGCCTGATGATCGCGGAGGGCCGCGGCTTCATCACCATGGCGCCGTGGATCTCCGGCTTTCCCGGCGTTGCGCTGGCGATGCTGCTGATCGGCCTGACTTTGCTTGGCGACGGCTTGCGCGCCGCCTTCGATCCGCGTTCCGAAGGACATTGAAATGAAAATGAGTGAACCCCCTGTCGCGACCATGGTCCGTCTCGACATCCAGAATTTCACGCTCAGCCGTGGGCGTCACGCTGTGCTGGACCGCGTCACGCTGTCGCTGCCGGCGGGCCGCACGCTGGGCCTGCTCGGTGAATCCGGCGCTGGCAAGTCGACGCTGGCCATGGCCATCATCGGCCTGCTGCAGGCACCCGAGGTCGGTCTGGAAGGCAGCCTGCGCTTCGATGGCGAGGAACTGGTCAACCTGCCGGAGACGAAATTCCGCGCGTTGCGCGGCAGCCGCATCGGCTTGATATTCCAGGATGCAAGCGCAGCGCTCGATCCCTGTTTCACCATCGGCCAGCAGATCTGCGAACCCCTCAAGCGCCATCTCGGGCTGGACGACGAGCAGGCGGTGCAGCGGGCCGTCGATTTGCTCACCAGTGTCGGCATTCCCGACGCCCGTTCTCGCCTGGCGGCTTATCCGCACCAGTTGTCTGGCGGCATGCAGCAGCGGGTGATGATTTCGATCGCACTCGCCTGCAACCCCGAACTGTTGATCGCGGACGAGCCGACCAGCGCGCTCGACGTGACGATACAGGCCCAGATCATGGAATTGATCATGAACCGGGTGCGGGCACTTGGATCGAGCGCGATCTTCGTGCTGCACGACCTGGCGCTTGCCTCGCAAGTTTGCGACGACATCGCGGTCTTGTATGCCGGCCAGATCGTCGAGACCGGGCCGGCCAGCGTGGTGCTGGGGCGGCCGCTCCATCCGTACACGGTGGGTTTGCGCTCGTGCGTGGTGGAACTGGATTCGGAAGAGTTGCAACCGCTGTCCGGCAATGTTCCGTCGCTGTCCGAGATGCCGGATGGATGCCGCTTTTGTACCCGCTGTCCCCATGCGATCGACCTGTGCGCCCAGGAGCGGCCGCCGCTCGAAACGTGGGATGGGCGGCAGGTAGCCTGCTGGATGGTTGACAGATTGATGGAGCAAGCATGACCACCATATTTTCCGTTCTCGATGTGGAGAAGACCTATCAGGTCGGGCTGGGGCCGCGCGCCGGGCTGTTCAAGCCGCGCGCGCCGCGCTTGCTCAAGGCGCTGAACGGGGTGCGGCTGGAAGTCGCCGAAGGTGATTCGATCGCGCTGGTCGGCGAGAGCGGTTCCGGCAAGTCAACGCTGGTGCGGCTGATGCTGGGCCTGGAGGCTGCCAGCGATGGCCGCGTGCTATATCGCAACGCCGATATCAACAGTTTTGACGAGCAGGCACGGCGGCAATTCAGCCGCGATGTGGCCTTTATCTACCAGGACGCGCGCGGTTCCATGAACCCGCGCATGAAGATACGCGACGTGCTGGCCGAGCCCTTGTTGTTGCACGGCCTTTGCACCGAGTCGGAGGCTGACCAGCGTGTGCTGGACCTGCTCGCCAAGGTCGGCCTGTCCGCCGACATGGCCTGGCGTTATCCGGCCGAGCTGTCGGGCGGGCAGGTGCGCCGGGTAGCCGTGGCGCGCGCGCTCGCGGCAGAGCCGAAAGTCATCATTGCCGATGAGTCGGTGGCTGGCCTCGACGTGTCGGTGCAGGCGCAGTTGCTGAACCTGCTGCGCAAGTTGTGCCGCGAGATGGGGCTGACCCTGGTCTTCATCACGCACGACCTGGGCGTTGCCAGCTATCTCTGCCGGCGGGTTGCAGTCATGTACCTCGGCCGCATTGTCGAAGAAGGCAGCACCGAGGACATCCTGCATCAGCCGCGCCATCCCTACACGCGCGGGCTGATGCGGGCCTTCCCGAGTTTCGGCCGTCCGCTGACGGCTTCGCTGAAGGGCGAGATTCCAAGTCCGATCGACTTGCCGCGCGGCTGCCGCTTCGCGTCGCGCTGCCAGGATGCCCGGGATGAGTGCCGCGAGCTGGATCCGGTGCTGACCAGCGACGGCCAGACCCGCCGCGTGGCTTGCCTGTTTCCCTTGACCTATTCCGCAACAGTGCAGGAGGGCGGGGCGCAGCATGTGGCCACGGGAAGTCCGGTCGCCATGGCGCCGGCCGCGGTGGCACGATGAGGAACGAGTACTGCTCCAGCTACCTGCTGGCGCTGAAACGGAACAATGAAACGGAACAATTAAGCGGAACAATGAAGCGGAATGCAGAATGAGCCAGCCTGATTACAATATTTTTGACGCTGGCGATGTGGTTTTGCAGTCGGGACTGACCTTGCGCGGGACCCGGCTGGCCTACCGGACATGGGGACAGTTGAACGAAGATCGCAGCAATGCCATCCTGTTCATGACGCCCTTCGGCGCCCACCACACCGATATCGCATGGATGATCGGTCCCGGGCGGGCGCTGGATCCGACGCGCTATTTCATCATCGTACCGAACCTGTTCGGCAACGGCCTGTCGTCGTCGCCCAGCAATGCGGTGCCGCCTTTCGATGGCAGCCGCTGGCCGAATTTCACGATGACCGATAACGTCCGTGTGCAGCAGCGCATGCTGCAGGAAGTGTTCGGAATAGAGCGCCTGGCATTGGCCTGTGGCTGGTCGATGGGCGGAATCCAGGCCTATCACTGGGCAGCCCTGTTTCCCGACCGTGTCGAGCGGCTGGCCGTCCTGTGCGGCGCGGCCCGTGCTTCGCCGCACAACAAGGTATTCATCCAGGGAGTGCGCGCTGCACTGACTGCCGATGCGCACTACCAGGATGGCCGCTTCCATGGCTTTCCGGAGCGCGGCTTGCGCGCAATGGGACGTGTCTATGCCGGCTGGGCCTTGTCGCAGACTTTCTATCGCAACCAACTGTGGCGCGCAGCCGGCTGTTCGTCGGCAGAGGATTACGTGATCACGCACTGGGAGGGCAACTTCCTGCGCCGCGACCCGGCCAACCTGCTGGCCCATCTCTGGACCTGGGAGCATGCGGACATCAGCGCCAATGAACTGTACCGGGGCGATTTTGATGCGGCGCTGGCGGCGATTACTGCGCGCGCACTGATCATGCCGGGGACAACGGACCTGTATTTCCAGGTGGAAGACAACCGGCGCGAAGTTGCCCGCCTGCGTTCGGGGATGCTGCTGCCGATCACCTCTGACTGGGGGCATCGGGCCGGCATGCCGGCCTTCAACCTGGAGGATGACGGTTTCATCAATCATGCGTTGAAAGAGCTGTTGGCAGCTTGACGTATAGTTCAGGACAGGGCCGACCAGGAGGGCTGCATGGCTTACCGATTTACCGTTGAAAACCTGGTCTACCAGTTCGCCGATCTGCGCGAATTGCTGGCCAAGGCGTCGCCGCTGCGCTCGGGCGACCAGCTGGCAGGCGTGGCGGCAGCCAGCGCGACCGAGAGGGTGGCGGCCCGCATGTGCCTGGCCGATTTGCCGCTGGCGCGTTTCCTGCAGGAGGCCGTCATTCCGTACGAGACCGACGAGGTGACGCGCCTGATCGTCGATACGCACGACACCGCTGCCTTTGCGACTATCAGTCATCTCACCGTGGGCGGGTTTCGCGACTGGCTGCTGCTGGAAACGACCGGCGAAGCAGCGCTGGCGCGTGTTGCGCCAGGGGTCACGCCGGAAATGGCGGCGGCCGTGTGCAAGCTGATGCGCAACCAGGACCTGATTGCGGTGGCGCGCAAATGCCGCGTGGTGACCCGCTTTCGCAACACCATGGGATTGCCGGGCTCGCTGGGCGTGCGGCTCCAGCCCAATCACCCCACCGACGACCCGAAGGGCATCGCCGCCTCGCTGCTCGACGGGCTGATGTACGGCAGTGGCGATGCGATGATCGGCATCAACCCAGCCAGCGACAATATTGCCGCGCTGACCGTGCTGTGGGAAATGGTGGATGACTTGCGCCAGCGCTACGACATCCCGACCCAGTCCTGCGTACTGACCCACGTCACCAACCAGATCCGGGCCATCGAACACGGGGCGCCGGTGGACCTGGTGTTCCAGTCGATCGCCGGTACCGAGCAGGCCAACCAGGGTTTTGGCGTCAGTCTTTCGATCCTGCGCGAAGCATACGATGCGGCCTTGTCGCTGCGGCGCGGCACGGTCGGCGACAACGTGATGTATTTCGAGACCGGGCAGGGCAGCGCGCTGTCGGCCGGTGCGAATTTCGGCGTCGACCAGCAGACCTGCGAGGCGCGGGCGTATGCAGTGGCCAGGGAATTCCGTCCCTTCCTGGTCAACACGGTAGTCGGATTCATCGGCCCCGAATATCTGTACGACGGCAAGCAGATCATCCGCGCCGGCCTGGAGGATCATTTCTGTGGCAAGCTGATGGGACTGCCGATTGGCTGCGACGTCTGCTACACCAACCATGCCGAAGCCGACCAGGACGACATGGACAACTTGCTGACGCTGCTCGCCAATGCCGGCGTGACCTTCATCATGGGCGTGCCGGGCGCGGATGACATCATGCTCAACTACCAGAGCACATCCTTCCACGATGCGCTCTACCTGCGCGGCTTGCTGGGCCTGAAGCGGGCGCCGGAATTCGAGGCCTGGCTGCAGGCAATGAAAATCACGGGGGCGAATGGCGGGTTGCGGGATGCGCCGGCCGTCGTGCCTGACTCCTTCCTGTGGCAGATCATGAATTCGGCTGCTTTGCTCTGAACCTGTGCAGCGGACCTTGCCTTCCTCACCATCAAATGAACGAGCAGAATAAAACAGACTCGATTGCCTTGCCTGCCGACGTTCCCGATACAAGCCTGGCCGTGGTGCCGCACGATCCGTGGCAGGCGATCCGGCGCTTCACGCCCGCGCGCATAGCCTTGGGCCGGGCCGGCAACGCCTTGCCGACGCGCGAGGTGCTGCGCTTTTCGCTGGCCCATGCGCTGGCACGCGATGCGGTCCACTGGCAACTCGACCTCGATCAGCTTCAGGAGGAATTGCAGCACGACGGCTTTCAAAGCGTGCTGGTGCACAGCGCTGTGCAGGACCGCACCACCTATCTTCTCCGTCCAGACCAGGGCCGCCGGCTTGGCGCTGGCGGCGTGGCGGCGCTGACTGCCGCTGACGGACCGGGCTGCGACCTGGCGCTGGTGCTGGCCGACGGTCTGTCGGCAATTGCCGTGCAAAAGCATGCTGTGCCCTTGCTTCGTGCATTGCGGCCATTGTTGCCGCCCGATTGGTCGCTTGCGCCGGTCGTGATTGCGCAACAGGCGCGGGTGGCATTGGGGGACGAAATAGGGCAGTGCCTGCGGGCGAAGATGGTCGTGATGCTGATAGGCGAGCGGCCGGGGCTCAGTTCGCCCGACAGCCTGGGGGCCTACCTGACCAGCGAGCCGCGGGTCGGGCGCATGGATTCGGAGCGCAACTGCGTGTCCAACATACGGCCGCAGGGCTTGAACATCGAGGCAGCGGCGCGACGGATTGCGTGGTTGCTGTTGCAGGGCCGCAAGCTGGGGCTGACCGGGGTGGCGCTGAAGGATGAGAGCGGGGGCTTGCCTGCTGTCCGGGACGACACGGCAGGGAACTGACACTGCGGCACTGACCTGCGCACGCCCCGAACGATCCCTGCCTTTTTGATCCCTGCCCTTTCTACTCCTGCCTTTCAAGCCTTGAAAGGTAGTAAAAACCGGTGAGCGCCGCTATTGCGCCGCCGCATCCCGGCGCTGCCCCGATCCTGGACCCATCTGCGGCCCTGGCCGCGGCCCGATCTTCGGCCCCACCTGCGGCAGGCTTGCCACCGGCCGCTGCGTCATATTGCGCCAGGCGTCCAGCAACACCCCGCCGGTCGACATCGACAAGGAATAGAGGTCGAAGGACATCGCCCGCAACAGACGCCCGCCTTCATCCGGCGCGCGCAGACGATGCCAGCGCGCCGGCGCCAGCGGATGGCCGAGCGCGGCACCGACTTGTGTCACCACCTGCAGCCGCGCATGACGCGGCGACGGGTGCACGCATTCCGCAACCAGGTTCAGCCCGGCCAGGATGGTGCTCGTCAGGTCGGGCCAGAAATGCGGCACGCAGTCCATCAGGGTGAGATTGCCGGTCGCGGTATCGATCCTGGCGCCCAGGTGCATCGCACCATTGAATGCGCTGACCTCGCAAAGCCGCGCTGCGATCCGCTCCAGTCCAGGATGGAATTGCCCTGCGTTGTCCTGGTCCAGGCCGGCGATCACGAATGCGCATAGCTGGCCGCGGTCGGCAATCAGGCTGATGCTGGCGTCCACCCCGGGGGTAATCGCTTGCGCCACCAGCAGCCCGCGCGCCGGCAGGCGCCACAGGTCGCGCCGGCTGGAAATCATCACGCTTTCCAGTTGCGGCTCGTGCGAGATGGGCTTGACCATGAACGGCAGGCCCAGTTCGGACGCCAGCGCCGGAAAGTCGGGCTCGGATTCGCCGCCGATCAGGCGGCTGGCCGGCACCGGCAGGCCATGCTGGCGGCACAGACGCTGGAAGCGCCAGCGGTCGTCCAGCATGGTCATCGTCGGCGTGTCGGGTATCGGCGAAATGGCGACCGACAGCCGGCCGGCGACACGGTTGACCATGCGGATCGCATGGCAATCGGCGGGAATCAGCACCAGATGGCGGGTGAAGCGGGTCAGGTCGTTGACCAGGTCGACGAAAACCTCATCGTCGGCGCCATCGAAGCGGATGGTGGCCTGCTGCTCGCACAGCGACGACCAGCGCAGGCCGCGGTTGCCCTGCGTGCCGATCACCATGCAGCCGGCGTCGGTAAAGCTGCGCACTGCTTGCAGTACGGCGAGCGTCACCGGCCGATCTTGTCCGACAACGATGTAGTTGATCATGGGGTCTCCGCGTATCCGTGTATCAGTGCCGGTGGTGCTTTGGAGAACTCACTTTACTTGCGGAAAACCCCCGGCACTTGAGAAAGCGCAATGGCACTGCGTCAGCGCAAAAGATCCACTGTTTTCGTGGCACGGTTCGGGCCGGAACAAACGCTCCCCGGCGCGCATTGTCTGATCTTTAGGCGCTTTTCATGATTGCCCTGTATCAATTCTTTTGCTGTGTTAAATTCGCCACTCGGCGTAGCGAATTCCGCATGGCGCACTGCAAAAAAGTGCATAAGGCGGATCAAAAAACATATAACAAGACAGGACACCTGACATGAAGTTGACGGCCGTATTCACGTTGCTCGCAGCTCTCGCATTGCCCACCGCCGCGCTTGCGCAGTCCGCTACCCCGCCCGAGCCATATGGCATCGCGCTCGAAGGCTATTCCTATCCGTATCCGGTTCATTTGCTGCCCATAGTCTGGGAAGGACGATCGCTGCGGATGGCGTACATGGATGTCGCATCCCCGACCCCGAACGGCCGTACCGTCTTGCTGATGCACGGCCGGAATTTCCCCGGCAGCTATTGGGCGCCAACCATTGCCGCATTGTCGAAGGCCGGATACCGGGTCGTGGTGCCGGACCAGATCCACTTCGGCAAATCCTCCAAGCCGGATGAACTGCCGGTCAATTTCGATGTGATGGCAGCGCATACCGCAGCCCTGCTGGACCATCTGAAGATTGCCCAGGTCGACATCGTCGCCCATTCGATGGGTGGCATGGCCGGAACGCGCTTTACCCGTACCTATCCGGACAAGGTGCGCAAGCTGGTGCTCTCCGCGCCGGTGGGCCTGGAGGACTATCGGCAGTACGTGCCGCTGATACCGCGCGAGCGGCTGATCGACCAGGAAATGGCGCTCACGGCCGAAGGCTATTTCAAGCAGCTGATGGGCATCTACAATCCGCAGCTCACCCGCGAGCAGTTCTATCCGTTCATCGAGGTGCGGGCGCGGATGATGAATTCCGCCGAGTATCCGCGCTGGGTGCGCAGCTATGTGTCGAGCTTCTACGCCATGTGGGGCCAGCCGGTGGTGCATGAGTTCCCGCTGGTGCGGCAGCCAACGCTGATCATGGTCGGCAGCCGTGACCGTACTGCGACCGGGCGCGCATTCGCGCCGCCGGACCTGCGCGAGAAGATGGGCAACTTCCCGAAAATGGCGCGCGAGGTGGCGGCCAGGATGCCGAATGCCCGCGCCGACGTTTTCGAGGGGAATGGCCACATGTTGCACATGGAAGCGCCTGAACGCTTCAACTCGACCCTGATCGGTTTCCTGAACCAGCCCTGACCCACCACTCCCGAACGACAAGGAGAAGTAATGCGACGCCCCTCATTATCGATATTTGCCGCACTCGCGGCGCTGGCAGCTGTGCCGGCCGCCGCCGCCGACAATACCCTCATTGCGGGCCAGCGCCTGGCGGCAAATTGCGCTGCTTGCCATGGCACCAATGGCGCCACGGTCGGCGCCAGCCTGACGCCGCTGGCCGGCATGAACCGCGACACCCTGGTCGCCAGCATGCAGGCTTTCCGCAGCGGCGCGCGGCCGGCCACCATCATGCACCAGATCTCGAAGGGCTATACCGACGAGCAAATCCAGTTGTTGGCCGCATTCTTCGCGGCCCAGAAGAAATAAGGAGCGGCCGTGAAAAGACGTCAATTCATTCAGGCAGCCGGCGCAGCCACCCTGCTGGCATCAGCTACCGGGTGCGCCACTGTCGGCAGTGGCGCGCGGCGCAATGTGGTGGTGGTCGGCGGCGGCTATGGCGGCGCCACGGCATCCAAGTATCTGCGGATGTGGGGCGAGGACGCGATCAATGTCACGCTGGTCGAGCCAAACCCGAATTTCGTTTCCTGCCCCTTGTCGAACCTGGTGCTCGGCGGATCGCGGCAGCTGGCCGATATCACCATTCCCTACGATGGCCTGGCCAAGCGGCATGGGGTGCGGGTGGTGCGCGACACTGCCACGGGAATCGATGCCGACAAGCGCACGGTGCAGCTGGCCGGCGGACAGGTGCTGTCGTACGACCGGCTGATCGTGTCGCCGGGCGTTGACATGGTCTATGACAGCCTGCCCGGCATGGCCAGCGCGGCCGCCCAGGAGAAGGTGCTGCACGCCTGGAAAGCCGGGGCGCAGACGGTGGCGCTGCGGCGTCAGCTGGAGGCGATGCCCGACGGCGGCGTGTATGTGATCACGATTCCGGTGGCACCCTATCGCTGCCCGCCCGGCCCTTACGAGCGCGCCTGCCAGGTGGCGCATTACCTGTCGCGCTACAAGCCGCGTTCCAAGGTGCTGATCCTCGACGCCAACCCGGATGTCACGTCCAAGGGCCCGCTGTTCAAGCGGGTCTGGGCCGAGCGTTACAAGGGCATGGTGGAGTACCGTCCGCAGTTCAACACGACCGATGTCGATGCGGCCGCCAATGCCGCGATTTCCGAATTTGGGGATCGTGTGAAAGCCGATGTTCTGAACGTGGTTCCGCCGCAGCGCGCGGGCGCCATCGCCGCCCGTTCGGGCCTGGCCAACATGAACAAGCGCTGGTGCGAAGTCGATTTCCTGACTTTCGAATCGACCCAGGCGCGCGGCATCCATGTGTTGGGCGATGCCATACAGATCGCCCCGGCGATGCCGAAATCGGGCCATATGGCGAACCAGCACGGCAAAGTGGCGGCGGCAGCCGTGATCGACCTCCTGAAGGGCGTCGCTCCTAACCCGGTGCCGATGCTGACCAACACCTGCTACAGCTTCGTGTCCGACAAGGATGTGATCCATGTGGCGTCGGTGCACCGCTGGGACGCCGCGAAAAAAACCGTCCTGGCCGTGCCCGGTGCAGGCGGCGTGTCGCCGGCGCCGAGCGAACTGGAAGGGCAGCACGCAATGAACTGGGCCCGCAACATCTGGGCTGATACCTTGATGTAGCATGCCGTGAAACAGTAATACAGTAAGACAGTAGGACAGGCGGGGCCGGCGGCCGCAAGTGCCGCGGCCTCTACGAGGATGTAACACTGGAGGAGAGGCAAGTGGCAAAACTGAACGTCAATGGCAAGACTCGCGACTTCGAGGTGGAGGCGGACACGCCTTTGCTGTGGGTGCTGCGCGAACAGCTGGGACTGACCGGCACCAAATACGGATGCGGGATTGCCCAATGCGGCGCCTGCACCGTCCACTTGAATGGCCAGCCGACCCGCAGTTGCGTGGTGCCGGTGTCCAGCGTCAAGCCGACTGACAAGATCGTCACGATCGAGGGCTTGTCGCCGACAGGAGACCATCCGGTGCAGAAGGCATGGGCGGCGCTCGATGTGCCGCAATGCGGCTACTGCCAGAGCGGCATGATCATGTCCGCCGTGGCGCTGCTCAAGGCCAAGCCGAACCCTACCGATGCCGACATCAACGACGCGATGAGCAACATCTGCCGTTGCGGCACCTACAACCGGGTACGCGCGGCCATCAAGGCTGTCGCCAAGGGCGGCAATGTCAAGAGCGCAGGTCTGGCAATCCAGCACAAGGACGGGAGCACAACATGAGCCACGACACGAGCCTCGACACGATCCGGAACGCGACGACTGCCTCCTCCACGCCTGAAAGCAGCGGCCGGCGCCGCTTCCTGAAAGCGTCGACCGCCGCAGCTGGCGGGCTGGTGGTAGGTTTCCATATTCCCTTTGCCGGCAGTGCAATGGCACAGAACGCCGCCACGCCCGAAATCAATGCCTGGGTGGTGGTCAAGCCCGACGATACGATCGTGGTGCGGGTGGTCCGCTCCGAGATGGGACAGGGCACGCTGACCGGCCTGGCGCAACTGGTGGCCGAAGAGCTGGATGCCAACTGGGCCAAGGTAACTACCGAATACCCGACGCCGGGCCAGAGCCTGGCCCGCAACCGGGTCTGGGGCGATTTCTCGACTGGCGGCAGCCGCGGCATCCGCCAGTCGCACGACTATGTGCGCAAGGGCGGCGCTGCGGCGCGCATGATGCTGGTGCAGGCCGCTGCCAATCAATGGAAGGTGCCGGTCAGCGAATGCCGGGCCGCCAGCAGCGTCGTCACCCACACGCCCAGCGGGCGCAAGCTCAGCTACGGCAAGCTCGCCGCGGCAGCGTCGAAGCTGGCGCCGCCGACCGACATCAAGCTGAAAGATCCGAAAGACTGGAAGATTGCCGGCAAGCGGCTGGCGCGGCTGGACACGGTTGCCAAGACCAACGGCTCGCAGATCTACGGCGCCGACCTCAAGATGCCGGGGATGCTGAACGCCGCGATCAAGGATTGTCCGGTGTTCGGCGGCAAGGTGAAGAGCTTCAATGCCGCAGCGATCGAGAAGCGTCCCGGCGTCAAGAAGGTGCTCAAGGTCGGCGACAGCGCCGTGGCAGTGGTGGCCGACACCTGGTGGCACGCCAAGACTGCGCTCGATGCGCTGCCGATCGAATGGGACAACGGTCCCAACGCCAATGCCAGCTCGGCCAGCGTCGCCGAATGGCTCAAGGCCGGACTGGACGCGCCCGAGGCTGTGGTCGGCAACCAGGCTGGTGATGCGAAGAAGGCGATTGCCGGTGCTGCCCGCAAGATCGAAGCCGTGTACTCCTACCCGCACCAGAACCACGCGACGATGGAGCCGATGAACGCGACCGCGTTGTGGACGCCGGAGCGCTGCGAACTGTGGACGCCGACGCAGAACGGGGAGGCCGCGCTGGCGGCGACCTCGGAAGCGGCCGGCCTGCCGCAGTCGAAATGCGAGGTCTACAAGATCAACCTCGGTGGCGGATTCGGCCGCCGCGGCGCGGTGCACGACTGGGTACGCCAGGTGGTCGCGATTGCGAAGGAAATGCCGGGCACGCCGGTCAAGCTGCTGTGGTCGCGCGAAGAGGACATGCTGCATGGCCGCTTCCACCCGGTCACGCAGTGCAAGCTGACGGCCGGCCTGGATGACAAGGGCGAGATCACCGGCCTGACGATGCGCATCTCGGGCCAGTCGATCGTGGCTTCGGTGATTCCGTCGCTGATGAAGGATGGCAAGGACCCGGTGGTGTTCCAGGGCCTCAACCCGCCAGGGCCGGAAGCCTCCATCGGTTACACCTTCCCGAACGTGCTGATCGACCATGCCATGCGCAACCCGCCGGTGCCGCCCGGGTTCTGGCGCGGGGTGAACCTGAACCAGAATGCGATCTACCTCGAGTGCTTCATCGACGAGATCGCCCATGCGACCAAGCAGGATCCGCTGGCGCTGCGGCGCAAGCTGATGGCCGGCAGTCCCAAGCACCTGGCGGTGCTGAACGCGGTTGCCGCGCGCGTTGGCTGGGACAAGCCGGCCGCCCGCGGCGTGTACCGCGGGCTGGCGCAGACCATGGGTTTCGGCAGCTATGTTGCAGCCTGCGCCGAGATCTCGGTCAGCGACGACGGCGTGCTGAAGATCCATCGCATCGTCGCCGCCACCGACCCTGGCCATGCCGTCAATCCGCAGCAGATCGAGGCCCAGGTCGAGGGCTCTTTCGTCTATGGCCTGTCGGCGGCGCTGTACGGCGAATGCACGCTCAAGGGCGGCCGCATGGAGCAGGAGAACTTCGACACCTACCGCGTGCTGCGCATGGATGAAATGCCGGCGGTGGAAACGCTGGTGCTGCCATCCGGCGGTTTCTGGGGCGGTGTCGGCGAGCCGACCATCGCAGTCGCTGCGCCGGCCGTGCTGAATGCGATTTTCGCCGCCACCGGCAAGCGCATCCGCGACCTGCCGCTGAAGAACCACAGCCTGAAGAAGGCCTGAAGGAGGCTTGAATCAGGCTTGAAGCAGATTGGAAGCAGGCTTGAGGACGGAGGCGGTGGGCATGACGGAAAACGGGATCGGCGCAGCATGGCGATGTCTTTCGCGGGTGCCGATCCTGGTGGGCCTGGCATGCGTGCTGCCGGCGACGGTCGCTGCGCAGGCCCGGCTGGCGGTGGAAGCGGTGCCGCCGGCGCGGGTCGAGGTGACTGGCGACGCGATCCTGCGTCCCCTCACCGGCACGCCCGGCGATCCGGCGCGGGGCAGGGCGATTGTCACCAATCGCCAGCTCGGCCTGTGCCTGCTGTGCCACAGCGGACCGTTTCCCGAGGAACGCTTCCAGGGCGAGCTTGCGCCTACGCTGGCCGGCGCCGGCTTGCGCTCGAGCGAAGCCCAGTTGCGGCTGCGCATCGTCGATGCCAGCCGCCTGAACCCTTCGACCATCATGCCGTCCTACTATCGGCTCGACGGCTTGCAGCGCGTGGCCCCTGCCTGGCAGGGAAAGACGGTGCTGAGCGCGCAACAGATCGAGGACGTGATTGCATTCCTGCGCACCCTGCGCGATTGACATGAACCAGACAGAGCGGCAACTGAAACTGCAACCTGGACCGTATGGTCCGGAAACACCCGATGCCAGGCGGCGCCAGCTGCTGGCCGCCGGCGTCTGCGCCGGCGCGCTGGTGATGGTACGGCCCGCTTCGGCCACGCCGGATGCGATGAAAGCCGCGCTTGCGCAGTGGACCGGCGGCGCAGTCGTGCGTCCCGGCAAGGTCAGGCTGGAGGTGGCGCGCCTGGTCGATAACGGCAACACGGTGCCGCTCACGGTCAGCGTCGACAGCCCGATGACCGCCGCCGATCATGTGGTCGCCATTGCGGTTTTCAATGAACGCAATCCGCTGCCCGACGTGGCGCGTTTCACGCTCGGGCCGCGCGCCGGACGGGCGGCGGTCGCGACGCGGATCCGGCTCGCGACTTCGCAGAACCTGGTGGCGGTCGCCAGGCTCTCCGACGGCAGCTATTGGTCGCACACGGTGGACGTGGTGGTGACGCTGGCCGCGTGCATCGAGGGGGATGGCTGATGGCACGCACCCTGATCAACCTGCCGAAAAATGCCAGGCGCGGCGAAGTGATCGAGATCCGCGCCCTGATTGCGCATGTGATGGAGACCGGCTTCCGGGCCGGCTCTGATGGCAGGATGGTGCCGCGCGACATCATCCATCGCTTCAGTTGCCGCTACAACGGCGAGACGGTGTTTACTGCCGAGTTCTTTCCTTCCACGGCGGCCAATCCCTACCTGGCCTTCCATACCCTGGCCACCGAAAGCGGCAGCCTGGTGTTCACATGGGAGGGCGACAACGGCTTTTCCCATCGCGAACAAGTCGAGCTGACGGTGACGGGATAGGGCGGTGATGGCGGTGCGCACCTGCTTGCTGTTGCTCCTGCTCGTTGTTGGCAGTGCGTGCGCGCAGTCCAGGAATAACGACAAGGCCAAGGACAGCCGTTTGCCGGGCTCGGCCTTCATGGGAGCGGCGACCCAGGCGATGCAGCGCGACGACACCCAGAATCCGGGCATGCTGTGGGTGAAAGGCGGCGAAGCCCTGTGGAGCCAGCCAGCCGGCAGCGCCGGGAAGAGCTGCGCTTCCTGTCACGGCGATGCCAGCACCGGCATGCGCGGCGTGGCCGCCCGTTATCCGGCCTTCGATGCGGCCAGCAAGCTGCCGGTCAACCTGGCGCAGCGCATCAATCTCTGCCGGACCGGCAAGCAGCAGGCAGCGCCCTGGAAGCTGGAAAGCGAGGAACTGCTCGGGATGGAAGCCTGGCTTGCCTTGCACTCGCGCGGCATGGCAATGCAGCCGCCCGCGGACAAGGAGCTGAAGCCTTTCGTCGAGCGCGGCCGCGAGCGCTATTTCGCGCGCATGGGGCAGCTCAATCTTTCATGCGCGCAGTGTCATGACGATCAGGCCGGCAAGCGGCTGGGCAGCGCGGTAATACCGCAGGCGCACCCGACCGGCTACCCGGTCTACCGGCTCGAATGGCAGGCCGTGGGGTCGTTGCAGCGGCGGCTCAGGAATTGCATGAACGGCGTCAGGGCGCAACTCTATCCTGCCGGCTCGCAGGAGTTGGTCGAGCTGGAGTTGTACCTCGCCGAGCGGGGACGGGGAATGGCGATGGAGGCGCCCGGTGTGAGACCATAGGCTGTTATGCTATTTCCTCATATCGATATTACAAAAAAAAAGATGAACCGCAATCTCTGGCTGCTCGCCCTCGCACAAGGTCTTTTCCTTACCAATAACGTCACCTTCATCGCAATCAACGGCCTGGTCGGCCTGGCGCTGGCGCCGGTCGGCTGGATGGCGACGCTTCCGGTCATGGGATATGTGGTGGGCGGGGCGCTGTCGACCGGGCTGGTGGCCCGGGTCCAGTCGCGGCTGGGACGCAAGGCCTCGTTCCAGACCGGCCTGGCGGTGGCGATCCTGTCCTGCCTGCTGTGCGCGTGGGCGGTATCGCACAAGGATTTCTGGATGCTGATGGCCGGCACCGTGATTGCCGGCTATTACAGCGCCAATGCCCAGCTCTACCGTTTTGCCGCGGCCGAACTCGCTGTCGCCAGCTACCGCGAAAAGGCGGTGTCGCTGGTGCTCGCCGGCGGATTGATGGGGGCGGTCGTCGGCCCCGCGCTTGCCACCCACTCGAGAAGCCTGCTGTCGGTGCCGTTTGCCGGCGCCTACCTGGTGCTGGCCGCGGTGGCGCTGCTGGCCATGCTGGTGCTCTCCTTCATCACCTTCCCGCCGGCGCCGGTGAAATCAACCGGCACTGATGGCCGGCCGCTGCGCGAGATCATGCGCCAGCCGGTGTTCCTGGTGAGCGCGTCCGCTGCGGCGCTCGGCTATGGCGTGATGAACCTGCTGATGTCGGCCACCCCGATCGCCATGCAGCAGTGCAGCCATCCGTTCGAATCGGCCGCGCTGGTGCTGCAGTGGCATGTGATCGGCATGTTCGCGCCGGGCTTCTTCACCGGGCACCTGATCCGCCGTTTCGGTGTGATGCCGATATTGTGGACGGGCGTCGTGCTCAACCTGGCCTGCGTTGCGCTGGCCCTGTCCGGGGTCGAAGTCATGCGCTTCGTGCTGGCGCTGTTCCTGCTCGGGGTGGGATGGAATTTCCTGTTCACCGGCGGCACCACGCTGGCGCTGCAGTCCTATCGTCCGGAAGAAAAAGACAAGGCGCAGGCGGCGATCAACTTCTGCGTGTTCGGCGTGATGGCGCTGTCTTCATTCTCGTCCGGTGCACTGGTGACGACGCAGGGCTGGACACTGCTGAACTGGGGTTCCTTGTTCCCGCTGGGCTTGATTGCGATGTCCCTGCTCTGGTATTCGCGGCGCGGACGGCTCGCGCTGCAAGCCGGATCGGCGCGCTCGTAGGGCTGGTCCGCATCTACCTTCCCGGCAAGCCTCAGCTTGCCGGCGACGACGCCCTGTCGTGCAACATGCTGCGCACGGCTTGCGCCAGCATATCCATCACGAAGGGCTTGGTCATGACCCGCATTCCGGGTTGCAGCACGCCGTCGCGCATTGCCGCGTCCTCCGCATAGCCGGTAATGAACAGCACCGGCAGTTCCGGCATCATGTTTCTTGCCGCATCCGCGAACAGCCTGCCGTTCATGCCGGGCAGGCCGACATCGGTGAGCAGCAGGTCGATCTGCTGTCCGGATTTGAGCACGCGCAGTCCTTCCATGGCATCTGCTGCAAGAATGCAGCGATAGCCGAACAGCTCCAGCATTTCCCCCAGCAGGTAACGCAGGCCCTCCTCGTCGTCGACGACCAGCAGTGTCGCCCGCTCCGAGGCGATGGCAGGCGCCGCTGCGTTCACCGGCTTCGGCGCTCCCTCCTCCGATCCCTGGTAGCGCGGCAATTTCAGGCTGATCGTGGTGCCGCGCCCAGGAACCGAACGGATGCTGATGTGGCCCGCGGACTGCTTCATGAAACCGTAGATCATCGATAGCCCGAGCCCGGTTCCCTGCCCCGGCGGCTTGGTGGTGAAGAACGGGTCGATTGCCCGTGCTGCGACATCCGGCGTCATGCCACAGCCAGTGTCGGACACGCTGATCACGACATAGTCGCCCGGCGCGACATCATGAAATGTCCTGGCGTGGTCGGCCCCGAGCTCGATGTTGAAGGTCTCGATGCGCAGGTCGCCTCCGTCCGGCATGGCGTCGCGCGCATTGATCACCAGATTCAGCAGCGCGCTTTCCAGCTGGTTGCGATCGCAGCGCACGATCCACGAGGCCGGGTCGAGCTCGGTCGACAGCCGGATTGAAGGCCCGAGCGTGCGCTGCAGCATGTCGGTCAGCGAATTGACCAGCACGTTGACGTCGATTGCCTGGGGCGCCAGGGTTTGCCGGCGCGCGAAGGCCAGCAGCCGGTGGGTCAGGGCAGCGGCGCGCTCCGAGATGACCAAGGCATCGTCAATGTGGCGCAAGAGTTCGCTGCTGCCGCTGGCCGCTGTCTTGAGCTTCAGTATCTCGAGATTGGCGCTCATGCTGGCGAGCAGGTTGTTGAAATCATGCGCGAGTCCGCCGGTGAGCTGCCCGAGTGCCTCCATTTTCTGTGCTTGCTGGAGCGCGGCCTGGGTTTGCCGCAAGGTCTCGGCCTGTTCCTTTTCGGGAGTGATGTCGCGCCCCACGCCATACAGGTAGTCGCCTTCCGGCACGATCGTCCAGGAAATCCAGCGGAAGCCGCCATCCTTGTGCCGCGAGCGCACCCGGTAGCGCACCAGTGGCAAGCCGCTGTGCAGCAGCGCCAGCTTTTGCGGCAGGTCGGCATGGTGCTCGGTATGGGTAAACCGGGAGAACGGCATCGAACAGGCTTCCTGCTCGCTCCAGCCCAATATGGTGGTGAAGGCCGGATTGACGCTGACCAGATATCCCCGCGCCGACGCCACGGCCAGGATGTCTTGCGACATGCGCCATAGCCGGTCGCGTTCGCGGGTTCGCTCTTCGATACCGATTTCGAGCCGCTGGTTCGATGCACGCAAGGCTTCTTCAGTCTGCCGCAGGTCCGTGATGTCAGTATGTACTCCGACCCACTCGCGCAGGCGTCCATCGGGGTCGAAGGCCGGCACGGCGCGCACCGAGCAGGTGCGCCACTGCCCGTCGCGGCGGCGCACCCGGTGCTCGCAAAAAAACGGCGTGCGCTCGTGCAGCGCCCGGCCCCACGCGTTCAGCGTTGGACCGATGTCGTCGGGATGGATCGCGGTGGTCCAGCCGTGACCGCAATATTCCTCGGGACTCTGGCCGGTCAGCGCAGCCCAGCCCGGTTGCTCGCCAACCATCTGGCCGGCGGCGTCGTTGGTCCAGAGCACGCCCTCGGTGGCCTCCATCGCCGCCGAAAACCGGGCGATGCTGAGTGCCAGTGCCAACTCCGTCCCGGCCAGGTCGCCGGGAACGAGCTGGCTACGATTCTTGCTTTGCTTGTGGTCGATCACTGCAGGCTATGAGATCCTGATAATGGACAACTGGAAAAACAATGCAAAGGAATGCTACACGTTTTTGACAGTTCGATAGCGCAACCACCTGGAAAGGTCTTGATCATGTTGATTTCTGTCAACATGACGACCTGGCCGGTCAGTTCGTGGATCGTAAAGATGCCGTCCTACACAGATTGAAGGTTCATATGCAAAACAGGTCCGATTCCGCGCCGGCTCGCAAGGACTGGTGGCGCGGTGCCCTTATTTATCAAGTCTATCCGCGCAGCTTCCAGGACAGTGACGGCGATGGCGTCGGTGACCTGCCCGGGCTCGTTGCCCGTCTCGACTACATTGCCAGTCTCGGCGTGGATGCAATCTGGGTTTCGCCGTTCTTTCGCTCGCCGATGAAGGACTACGGCTACGACGTCCAGGACTATCGCGATGTCGACCCGCTGTTCGGTACCCTCGACGACTTCCTGCGACTGCTGGAGCGCGCGCACGAGCTGGGTTTGCGCATCATCATCGACCAGGTGATATCGCATACGTCCGACCAGCATCCGTGGTTCGTCGAGAGCCGCAGCAGCCACGACAACCCGAAAGCCGACTGGTACGTCTGGGCCGATCCGAAGCCCGACGGCACACCGCCAAACAACTGGCAATCCGTGTTCGGCGGCACGGCGTGGCAGTGGGACGCGCGCCGGCGACAGTACTACCTGCACAATTTCCTGTCCTCCCAGCCCGACCTGAACTTCCATCATCCGGCGGTGCGCAGCCAGGTGCTGGACGATGTTCGTTTCTGGTGCCGGCACGGCGTCGACGGTTTCCGTTTCGATGCGTCCAATTTCCACTTCCACGACCGCCAGTTGCGCGACAATCCGCCGGCGGCCGCCGCGGCACGCGTGGCCAGCGTGCGCGCCGACAACCCGTACAGCATGCAGCGCCACGTGTACGACAAGAACCAGCCCGAGAACATTGGCTTCCTGCGCGACTTGCGTCGCGTGCTGGACGAATGCGGCGCAGTCAGCCTGGGCGAGGTCGGGGACGAGGATGCGCTGACGCTGATGGCCGCCTATACCGGCGACGGCGACAAGCTGCACATGGCCTACAGCTTCAACCTGCTGACGCCGGAGTTTTCTGCCGCCCACATCCGCGCCGAGGTCGAGGAACTGGAGTGGCGCATCAAGAAGACCGGCGGCTGGGGCTGCTGGTCGCTGTCCAACCATGACGTGGCCCGGGTGCTGAGCCGGTGGGGCAAGGAGCATGGCGACCGGCAACTGGCCAAGACCCTGCTCGCCATGGTGTGCAGCCTGCGCGGCAGCGCCTGCATCTACCAGGGCGAGGAGCTGGGCCTGACCGAAGCCGACATTCCGTTCGAATCGCTGCGCGACCCGTACGGCATCAATTTCTGGCCGGAGTTCAAGGGCCGGGATGGCTGCCGCACCCCGATGCCCTGGAGCGCGGAGGACGAGCATGGCGGATTCTCGCCTGAGAAGCCGTGGCTGCCGGTGCCGGCCGAGCATTTGACGCTATCGGTTTCCGGGCAACAGGCCGACCCTGGGTCGGTGCTGAACTTCTTCCGCAATTTCACGCTCTGGCGCCGATCGCAGGCGCCGCTGGTGAGCGGCGACATCCAGTTCCTGGACGCGCCGGAACCGGTGTTGATGTTCCGGCGCACGCTGGACGGGGAGGAAATACTGGCCGCGTTCAATCTGGGACCCAAGCCGGTGAGGGTCCGGGTGCCGGCCGGCGTCACCGGATTCAGCGCCGTTGCCGGCCACGGCCTGGCTGGTGAATTGCAGGGAGATGGCAAGCTCCTGCTGGGCCGTTACGACGGCTTTTTCGGCAAACTGCGACAGGGATGACCATGCTTGATCGCGTAACCATCGATGCCCTGATGGGCGGTAGTCATGCCGATCCATGGGCCGTACTCGGCATGCACGTGGTGCAGCACCAGGTGCTGGTGCGCGTGCTGCTGCCCGGCGCCGTCGGCGTCGAATTGATCGAGTCCGGCAGCGGGTGTTCCCTGGCGACGCTGTCGCGCCACGACGGCAGCGACGTGTTCGAAGGCCTTGTGCCGGATCGGCATGAGCGCTTTTCCTACCGCCTGCAGGTGGACTGGGGCACGCACCGTCAGCTGCTGGACGATCCGTACCGCTTCCCGCCGCTGCTGCGCGAAATGGACATGTGGTTGTTCGCCGAGGGCAATCATCAGCGTCCCTACGAGTTCCTGGGCGCGCATCCGGTGCAGGTTGACGAGGTCTGGGGCGTGCGCTTTGCAGTGTGGGCACCGAACGCGAAACAGGTGTCGGTGATCGGCAGCTTCAACAATTGGGATGGTCGCAGGCACATGCTGCGCCTGCGCCGCGAGTGCGGTGTGTGGGAAATCTTCGTGCCGCACGCAGCATCGGGCGACCTCTACAAATACGAAATCCGGGCGCAGGATGGCGCCCTGCTGGTGAAAGCGGACCCGTACGCGTTCCGGGCCGAGTTGCGACCGCGCACGGCGTCGGTGGTGCAGCGCCTGCCAGCCTGGGTTGCGCCGACCGAACAGCGGCGGCGGGCCAACGCCCATGCCGCGCCGATCAGCATCTACGAGGTGCACCCCGGCTCATGGCGGCGCAATGCGGAGAACGGCTGGCTCAGCTACCATGAAATGGCGCAGCAGCTGGTCGCCTACGCCAGGGATATGGGTTTCACCCATATCGAACTGATGCCGGTGCATGAGCATCCGTTCGATGGCTCCTGGGGTTACCAGCCGACCGGGCTGTACGCGCCGACCGCCCGCTTCGGCACGCCGGAGGAGTTTTCAGAACTGGTGGCCCATGCGCATGAGGAAGGCATAGGCGTGTTGATCGACTGGGTGCCGGGCCATTTTCCGGACGATCCCCACGGGCTGGCCCGTTTCGATGGCACTCACTTGTACGAGCATGCCGATCCGCGCGAAGGCTTCCACCAGGACTGGAACACGCTGATCTATAACTACGGCCGCAACGAGGTGCGCAATTTCCTGGTCGGCAATGCGTTCTACTGGATCGAGCGTTTCGGCATCGACGGCCTGCGGGTGGATGCGGTGGCGTCCATGCTTTATCGCGACTACAGCCGTGCCGATGGCGAATGGGTGCCGAACCGTTACGGTGGGCGCGAGAACCTGGAAGCGATTGCTTTCCTGCGCCAGGCCAACCAGGTCATCGCGCGCGAGCGCAGCGAGGCGGTGACCATGGCCGAAGAATCGACCAGCTTCCCCGGCGTGTCGCATGCGGTCGAGCAGGGCGGCCTGGGCTTCGCCTACAAGTGGAACATGGGCTGGATGAACGACACGCTGCGTTACATGCAGACCGACCCGGTGCACCGCCGTCACCATCACGACCAGATGACCTTTGGTTCGATGTACGCGTTCAGCGAAAACTTCGTGCTGCCGCTGTCGCATGACGAAGTGGTGCATGGCAAGGGTTCGCTGCTGTCGCGCATGCCGGGCGACGAGTGGCAGCGCTTCGCCAACCTGCGCGCCTATTTCGGATTCATGTGGGGCCATCCCGGCAAGAAGTTGCTGTTCATGGGGGGCGAGTTCGGCCAGGTTGGCGAATGGAATGCGGACCGCAGCCTTGACTGGCATCTGCTCGAGTCGCCCCTGCACCAGGGCATGCAGCGGCTGGTGCGCGACCTGAACCAGGTGCTGCGTGATTTTCCGCCGCTGCACAGGATCGATTTCAATCCGACCGGTTTCGAATGGCTGGTGGCCGATGATCGCGAGAATTCCGTGCTGGCCTTTGCCCGTCATGACGGCGAGGGCGGCGAGGTGCTCGTGGCCTGCAATTTCACCCCCGTACCGCGCCATGGCTACCTGGTCGGCGTGTCCCGGCCCGGCGCCTACCGCGAGCTCATCAATACCGACAATACCGTCTATGGCGGCAGCGGCCTCGGCAATGGCATGCTGCACACGATCCAGCAGCAGGTGCATGGACGCCACAACGCGCTGTCGCTGACACTGCCGCCGCTGGCATGCCTGCTGCTGGCGCGGGAGGAAGCCCAGGGATGAGTGGCAGCATGAACAAGCGGCTGAGCGCGGGCACCACCAGCGCCCTCGGGGCGGTGGCGGATCGTCTCGGCACCAACTTCGCGCTGGTGGCGCCGCATGCGCAGGACGTCGTGCTATGCCTGTTCGACGAGGCAGGCCACGAGACCGCCCGTCATCGCATGGCAGGCTGTGAAAACGGCGTCTGGCACGGCTATCTGGCGGGAGCCGGGCCAGGGACGATCTATGGCTATCGTGTTCATGGTGAACATGCGCCGGAGCGCGGCCATCGCTTCAATCCGGCCAAGCTGCTGCTCGACCCCTATGCGCGTGAAATCCTTGGCGTTTACCGGGGCCAGGATGAATTCGGCGGCGACAGTCCGGACGACACCGGACCGATCGCGCTGAAAGCACGCGTGGTCGATGATGATAATGGCGAGCGCCAGCATCACCCGCCGCGCACGCCGCTCGCCAATACCGTGCTGTACGAAGCGCATGTGAAGGGCATGACCCGGCTGCACCCGGCAGTGCCCGAGGCCTTGCGCGGCACCTATGCGGGATTTGCCCACCCGGCGGTGCTGGACCATCTGTGCAAGCTGGGGGTGACCGCGGTGAACCTGCTGCCGGTGCATGCCCGCGCTGACGAAGCACGGCTGCAGAAGATGGGCCTGTCCAATTACTGGGGCTACAACAGCATCGGTTTCTTCGCGGCGGAGCCGCGTTACTGGTCCGGGCGCACAGGAAGTTCGCCCGCAAGCGAGTTCCGCGGCATGGTGGCCGCGCTGCACGCGCGCGGTATCGAAGTCATTCTCGACGTGGTCTACAACCACACCGCCGAGACCGACGAGCTGGGCCCGACGCTCTCGCTGCGCGGCATCGACAATGCGCTGTACTACCGGCTCGACCCCGACAATCCGGCCCGTTACGAAAACTGGACCGGTTGCGGCAACATGCTGGACCTTTCCCGGCCGCGCGTGCTGCAACTGGTGATGGATTCGCTGCGCTACTGGGTGCAGCAGATGCATGTGGACGGTTTCCGGTTCGACCTGGCGACGGTGCTGGCGCGCGATGCGCATGGATTCCAGCCGCACAGCGCCTTCCTGGCCGCGGTGGCGCAAGACCCGGTGCTGTCGCGCGTCAAGCTGATCGCAGAGCCTTGGGATATCGGGCCGGGCGGCTACCAGCTTGGCCGGTTTCCGCCCGGCTGGATGGAATGGAATGACCGCTATCGTGACGACATGCGGCGCTTCTGGGTGCGCGGCGAGGGCAGGCCCGGCGACTATGCACGGCGCTTCGCTGCCTCCAGCGACCTGTTCCGGCATGAGCACCGGTCGCCGCTGTCCTCGGTCAATTACATTACCTCGCACGACGGTTTTACCCTGCACGACCTGGTCAGTCACGACTACAAGCACAACCAGGCCAACGGCGAGGGCAACCGCGACGGCCATGGCCACAACCTCAGCTGGAACTGCGGCGTCGAGGGCGTGAGTACGGACCCCGAAGTCATGCGCCTGCGTGGCGATCTCAAGCGCGCCCTGCTGGCCACGCTGCTGTTCTCGCAAGGAACCCCGATGCTGCTGGCCGGCGATGAGATCGGGCACAGCCAGCGCGGCAACAACAATGCCTATTGCCAGGACAATGACACCACCTGGCTCGACTGGCAGCACGCCGACACCGGCCTGCTCGACTATGTCGCGCGCCTGATCCGCTTGCGGGCTGCGCTGCCAGCCCTGCGGCACGATGCCTGGCACGAGGAAGATTCGGGGCGCGCGGTCGATATCGCCTGGCTGTCCACCGAGGGCGAGCCCTTGCAGCCAGCACAGTGGGAGCGTGAGACGGCGATGGCAATCCGGCTCGACGAACAGCATGGCCGCAGCTGCCTGCTGCTGGTGAACCGGGCCTCCGCGGGGCGCCGGTTCCTGCTGCCCGACGGCGAGTGGCAATGGCAGCTGAGCAGCGCCGACGCCGGCGAGCCGCAGGTCCGCCTGCTGGCCGGCGAGGCCAGCGTTCCGGCGCGGGCGGTGGTGCTGGCGGTAAGCATGTCGAATTCAAGCATGTCGAATTCAGGCATATTGATGTCAAGCGGCACAATGCCTGACATCATGTAGATCTCCCGACAATAGACAACAGAAAAAGCAAAGGACCAGAAGCATGGATCACCAAATCGATGACACCGACCGGCTGATACTGGGGCGCCAGCTACCCAAGCGAACGGTGGCGCTGGTGCTGGCCGGCGGGCGCGGATCGCGGCTGATGGACCTGACCGACAAACGCGCCAAGCCGGGCGTATTTTTCGGCGGAAAATTTCGCATCATCGATTTCGTGCTGTCCAACTGCATCAACTCCGGCATCCGCAGGATCGGCGTGGCGACCCAGTACAAGTCGCATTCGCTGCTGCGCCATCTTCAGCGCGGCTGGAATTTCCTGCGCGGCGAAGCCAACGAATTCATCGACCTGCTGCCGGCACAGCAACGCGTCAACGAATCGTACTGGTATCGCGGAACCGCCGATGCGGTGTACCAGAACATCGATATCCTGAAATCCTACAACCCGGAATACATCCTGGTGCTGGCCGGCGACCATATCTACAAGATGGACTATTCGCTGATGCTGCTCGACCATGTCGAGAACGGCCGCGGCTGCACCGTGGGCTGCATCGAAGTGCCGCGCCATGAAGCGAGCGCGCTCGGCGTGATGGCGATCGACGAGCAGCGCCGCATCGTCGATTTCCTCGAAAAGCCGGCCGATCCGCCGGCCATGCCCGGCAAGCCCGACACCTCGCTGGGCAGCATGGGCATTTACGTGTTCAATGCGAACTACCTGTTCCAGTTGCTGGAAGAGGACCTGGCGGACGAACATTCCAGCCATGACTTCGGCAAGGACGTGATTCCGCGCGTGGTCAGGGAAGGCAATGCGCTGGCCCATCCATTGTCGATGTCGGCGGTGCCGCGCAAGCCGGGGGTGGCACCCTACTGGCGCGATGTCGGAACGGTGGACGCGTTCTGGGCAGCCAACCTCGACCTGGCGTCCAACATGCCGGAACTGAACCTGTACGACCGCGACTGGCCGATCTGGACCTACCAGGAACAACTGCCGCCGGCCAAGTTCGTGCCGGACGAGAGCGGCATGCACGGCAAGCTCGCCAACACGCTGATCTCCGGCGGCTGCATCGTGGCCGGCTGCGACATAACGCAGGCTGTCATTTTCTCGAACGTGCGCATTCATTCCTACTGCAAGATCGTGCAGACGGTGATCCTGCCGCAGTCCGTGATCGGCAAGAACTGCCGGCTGCAACGGGTTGTGGTCGATCGCGGCTGCGCGATTCCGGACGGCACCGTGATCGGCGAGGATGCCGAAGCGGACGCCGCGCGCTTTTACCGGACCGAAAGCGGCGTGGTGCTGGTTACCGCTGACATGCTGGAGAGGCTGGCGAGGGCTTGATGCGCGTATTGCATGCCTGCAGCGAGGTTTTTCCGCTGCTCAAGACCGGCGGCCTGGCCGATGTGACTGGCGCACTGCCGCCAGCCCTGGCGCGCGCCGGGTGCGACGTGCGCCTGGTGCTGCCCGGCTTTCCCGCCATGCTTGCCGGCATCGGACCGACCCGCGAAATAGCCACGCTGTCGCATCGTTTCGGTGCAGCGCGGGTGCGCTTGTTGCTGGGGCAGTTGCCCAGCGGCGTGTCGGCCTATGTGATCGATGCGCCGGAGCTGTATGCGCGAGCGGGCAATCCCTATAACGACGCCGATAACCATGCCTATGCCGACAACCACCGGCGCTTCGGCTTGCTGGCGTGGATCGCGGCCGATCTCGCGGTCGGGCTCGATCCTGATTGGCAGGCACAGGTCGTGCATGGCCATGATTGGCATGCAGGCCTGGCGCCTGCGTACCTGAAAGCATGGGAGCGCGCCAATGGACGGCGCGCCGCGGGCAGCGTGCTGACGGTGCACAATCTTGCCTACCAGGGCTTGTTCGATGCGCATGTGTTGCCGGAACTGGAGCTGCCCGGCGATTATTTCCAGATGCACGGGCTGGAGTATTACGGCCGGGTGTCGTTCCTGAAGGCCGGCTTGTTCTTTGCCGACAAGCTGACCACGGTCAGTCCCGCCTATGCGCGCGAAATCCAGTCGCCGGAGCAGGGTTGTGGCCTGGAAGGCTTGCTGCAAAGCCGTGCGGCCGACCTGGTGGGCATATTGAATGGCGTCGACTACGAAGTCTGGAATCCGGCGCTCGACCCGTTGATCCCGGTGCGCTACGACGCCAGGAGGCTACGCGGGAAGAAAGAATGCCGGCGCGCGCTGCAGCGCATGGCCGGACTGCGTGAGCAGGACGAGGCGCCAATTTTCGGCGTGGTCAGCCGGCTGACCGAGCAAAAAGGCCTGCACCTGCTGCTGGGCGCGCTGCCGGATATCGTCGCGCGCGGTGGCCAGGTGGTATTGCTGGGCACCGGCGACCACTGGTTGGAAGAGGCTTTCCGGGTGGCCGCCCAGCGCTTTCCGGAGTCCGTGTCGGTCGAAATTGGTTACCATGAGCCGCGCTCGCACGAGATCGTGGCCGGAGCGGACATCATCACCGTGCCGTCCCGGTTCGAGCCCTGCGGGCTGACCCAGTTGTACGGGCTGGCCTACGGCACGCTGCCGCTGGTGCGCCGGGTTGGCGGACTGGCGGATTCCGTGATCGACTGCACGCCGGCGACGGTTGCCGACCGCAGCGGCACTGGCTTCGTATTCGACGAATTCAGCGAGCCGGCATTTGCCCGTGCAGTGGAGCGGGCATTCGAACTTTTCCGCACGCCTTTGCAATGGCAGCAGGCCCAGCGCAATGCGATGCGGGCGCGTTTCAGTTGGGACGATGCGGCAGCAAGAATGCTGCCGCTCTACCAGGAGGTGGCGAAGCCATGAACGACAAAAGAACGCACAGAAAGCCGGCAATGAAACCCACTGAATTCAACTTCGAGCATTACGCCAACGACACTGCGGCGCTGAAGAAATCGATCGCGGACAAACTGGTCTATGCAATCGGCAAGGACCCGTACGTTGCCAGCGCGCAGGACTGGTTGCAGGCGACCGAACTGGCGGTGCGCGACCGGCTGGTGGAACGCTGGATGAAGACCACGCGCACCGCCTACGAGCAGGACGCCAAGCGCGTGTACTACCTGTCGATGGAATTCCTGATCGGCCGCACCTTCACCAATGCGGCGCTGGCGCTGGGCGTCTACCCGCAGGTCAAGGACGCGCTGGCCGCGCTGGGCGTGGATATCGAGGAAATCGCCGCCAAGGAACCGGATGCCGCGCTCGGCAACGGCGGCCTTGGCCGGCTGGCCGCCTGTTTCCTCGATTCGATGGCGACCCTGGGCATCGCCGGCATGGGCTACGGGATCCGCTACGACTATGGCATGTTTCGCCAGCAGATCATCGACGGCAGCCAGGTCGAGAGTCCGGATTACTGGCTCAAGGACGGCAATCCATGGGAATTCCACCGGCCCGAAGTGCAGTACCGCGTGCGCTACGGTGGCCATACCGAGATGGACGGCGAGCAGGTGCGCTGGGTCGGCACGCAGGACGTGCTGGCCACGGCCTACGACACCATCATTCCGGGCTATGCGACCGAGGCCACCAATACGCTGCGCCTGTGGTCGGCCCGCGCCACCACCGAAATCAACCTGTCGGCCTTCAACCAGGGCAATTATTTCGGCGCTGTCGAGGAAAAGAACCATTCCGAAAATGTGTCGCGGGTCCTGTATCCGGACGACTCGACCTTGTCGGGCCGTGAGTTGCGGCTGCGGCAGGAATATTTTTTCGTCTCGGCCAGCCTGCAGGACATGCTGCACCGGCATCTGCACAAGCACGCCGACCTTTCCACGCTGGGCGACTGCATCGCCATCCACCTGAACGACACCCATCCGGTGCTGGCAGTACCGGAAATGCTGCGCCTGCTGATGGATGAGCACGAGCTGCCGTGGGACCAGGCCTGGCGCATGGCGCAGCAGATTTTTTCATACACCAACCACACCCTGATGCACGAGGCGCTGGAAACCTGGCCGGTCGACATGCTGGGACGGGTGCTGCCGCGCCACCTGCAGATCATTTTCGACATCAATGCCGCTTTCCTGGCCAGTGTCACCGAAACCTTCGGATCGGACATCGACCTGATGCGGCGGCTGTCGCTGATCGACGAGAGCGGCGAGCGCCGGGTGCGCATGGCCTACCTTGCGGTGGTGGTCAGCCACAAGATCAACGGCGTCTCCCGGCTCCATTCGGACCTGATGAAGCAGTCGATCTTTGCCGACCTGGCGCGGGTGTTTCCGCAGCGCTTCAACAACAAGACCAACGGCATCACGCCGCGCCGCTGGCTGGCGCAGGCCAATCCGTCGCTGGCGGCACTGATCGACGAGCGCATCGGGCCGGACTGGCGGCGCGACCTGAATCAACTGGGCGCGCTGAAGGCCTATGTGGAGGATGACGACTTCCTGCAGCGCTTCGCGCAGTCCAAGCAGCAGAACAAGCAACGGCTGGCCGACTGGGTGCAGGCCAACATGGGCCTGGAACTGGATCCGCTGTCGATGTTCGACGTGCAGGTCAAGCGCATCCATGAATACAAACGGCAGTTGTTGAACGCGCTGCACGTGATCACGCTGTACAACCGCATCGTAGCCAATCCGGACGCTGATCATGTGCCGCGCACGGTGATCTTTGCCGGCAAGGCGGCGTCGGCTTACCACATGGCCAAGTTGATCATCAAGCTGATCAACGACGTCGGCGTCCGGGTCAACAATGACCCCTTGGTGGCGGGCCGCCTGAAGGTGGTGTTCGTGCCGAACTACAGCGTCAGCCTGGCGGAACTGATCATACCGGCGGCAAATTTATCGGAGCAGATTTCACTGGCCGGCACCGAGGCTTCGGGCACTGGCAACATGAAACTTTCGCTGAACGGCGCGCTGACGATGGGCACGCTGGACGGCGCCAATGTCGAGATACTGGAGCAGGTCGGCGCGGATAACATTTTCATCTTCGGCAACACCACGCCACAGGTGCAGGACATCCGCGCGCACGGCTACCAGCCGCGCCAGATCTATGAAAGCAATCCGGAACTGAAAAGGGCACTGGACCAGATTCGTGACGGATTTTTCTCACCGGACGACAGGGGAAGGTTCCAGGCGATCTTCGATACCCTGGTGAAATTTGGCGATCATTACCTGTTGCTGGCGGACTATGCGCGCTATGTGAAGGCGCAGGAGCAGGCCGATGAGTTGTACCGCAATCAGCTGATGTGGAACAAGAAGGCGCTGCTGAATGTGTCAGGGATGGGGCCGTTTTCGTCGGATCGGACGATTGCGGATTATGCGCACGATATCTGGAAGGTGAAGCCGTTGCGGTTCTGATTTTGGTTTTGTGGTTTTGTGGCTCTTTGGCTTGCGGGTCGTATGGCTGGGTTTGATGTTTGTCGTTGTTAAGCCGGGAGACACCCCGGCGGGTGTGTTCCTTTCTTTTTAAAAAGAAAGGAACCAAAGAAAACACCGTCAAAACCCACTTGGCCAACGCCCGCCTCGATAGCCAACCAGACTCGTTCGCCTGGGCCGAACCAGTGCGCCGTTCGCGAGGAAGGTCCTGCCACACGTTCGCCTCTGACCGGGATCAGCCAACCCGCTTCAATGCCGCCGACCGCACACTACCGCTCGTTGACTCCTAATTATTTTCGAAGCCGCTAATTGGCGCTGGAGGTCCGATTGTCAGCGGGAGTGGGGATCTCAGGGGATCTCAGGGGATCTTCTGCCGTTCTGCCGTTCCTGAACTGATCCCCTCCGTCGCCGGTTTGTAGCTTCGAAAAAATTTAAGAGTCAACGGTGCGCTGGGCATCGGTATAAGACACTTCATGGGGTTGGCTGATTAGGTAAGCGGCACACAGTCGAGGGATCATCTCTCGCGAACGTCGCACTGGATTAGCCCAGACATCCGCGTCTGGTTGGCGTTCGGCCCCCCCGTTGGCCAAGTGGGTTTTGACGGTGTTTTCTTTGGTTCCTTTCTTTTTAAAAAGAAAGGAACACACCCGCCGGGGTGTCTCCCGGCTTCACAACGACAACCATCAAACCCAGCCACACCAACCGCAAGCCAGAGAGCCACAAAACCACAAAACCACAAAACCACAAATCCACAAAACCGCTCAGCCACGGTTATGGGTCATGCACAGCTTCCAGGGGAGCGCGGGCGGGAATGGGGTCAACGCAAGCTCACATCACATCAAGTCAATCACATCCACTCCACCCGCGTTCAATAAGTCCACCAGGCCGGCGCGCCGCGCCAGCACCGCGCTCTGGTTGATATAGCCCTTGTCCGTAATCTCGCCCGCATCCACCGCTGGCGGCTCGGCCATCAGCAGCGCCCGCGTCGCATAGGTCGAACTCCCGCCCCCCGCCTGCTTCAGTGCCTGCAGTCCCTGTTTCAAGCGGCTGCGCACCGCCGGATGCGCAAGCACATCAGCGACCGGCGCATCTGCCGCCAGTCCTGCCAGTTGCCGGCACGGGACCATGTTCGGAAACAGCAGGAAACCGATGCTGTCGCGGTCATGCCCGGTCACCACGATGTCCTGCGCAAGCGGCGCCAGCATTTCGACGCCCTTGATGCGCACCGCGCCGACATTGACCCAGGTGCCGCTCGACAGCTTGAAGTCTTCGGCAACCCGGCCATCGAACACCAGGCCTGCTTCGGGCCGTCCCGGGTCGACGAAGCGGACCGCGTCGCCAATGCGGTAAAAACCTTCCTCGTCGAATGCCTTGGCTGTCAGCTCGGGCTGGTTCAGGTAACCCGGCATCACGTTCGGGCCGCGCACGCGGATTTCCAGCTTGCCGGCGGTCGGCACCAGTTTCAGATCGGTGCCGGGTACTGGCAGGCCGATTACGCCAGAGCGCGTGGCCTGGAAGTGACAGTCGGCCGCCAGCGGCGAGGTCTCGGTCGAGCCCCAGGCGGTCACCATCGCAATCGGCTGTCCGGTTTCCTGCTGCGACAACTCGATCAAGGCTTCCCACAAATGCTGCGGCAAGGCCGATCCGGCATAGAACATCACCTGCAGCCGGGAAAAGAAATTGCGGCGCAGCGCAGGGTCCGCGCGCAGCGCAGAGACCAGCATGTCGAAGCCGCGGGGGACATTGAAATATATCGTCGGCGCGATTTCGCGCAAGTTGGCAATGCTGGCGTCGAACAGGCCCGGCATCGGCTTGCCGGAATCGATGTAGAGCGTGCCGCCATGCCGCAACACCAGGTTGAAATTGTGGTTGGCGCCGAAGGTGTGGTTCCAAGGCAGCCAGTCGACAATCACCGGCGGCGTCTGCGCCAGGAAGGGCCACACCTGCAGCCTGGCCTGCTGCGACGAGCACAGCATGCGCTGGGTGTTTATCACGCCCTTGGGTTCGGCGATCGAGCCTGATGTGAACAGTATCTTGGCAACAGTGTCAGGCCCGACTGCATGGAACGCGGCGTCCACCGCTGCCTGGTTGTGCGCTTGAACCAGCGACGAGAATGGCTGCGCACCGGGCGGCAACTCGCTGCCGTCGGCCACCACCAGTCGCGCCTGATGGATGCCTTCGATTGCGGCCAGCGCCGGCGCAAAGCGTGGCGCGGTCGCGGTGTAGATCACGCCGGGTTGCAGCCGGCGGATCAGGCTCTTGAGCTTCGCATGGTCCTGCGACATCAGCGAATACGCGGGTGAGATCGCGGCATACGGAATGCCAACATGCATGCAGGCCAGCATCAGCAACGCGTGTTCGATGCTATTGTCCGACAGCACCACGACCGGCTGGCCGGCTGGAAGCCGCAGCGCCAGCAGGCTGGCGGCAATGCGCCTGACCTTGTCCAGCGCCTGTGACCAGGTCACGCCATGCCATGCGCCGCTTGCATTGCGCTCCAGCAGGAATTGACGGTCCGGCGCTTCACGCGCCCAGTGCTCCAGGTCCTCGCCGAGGCAGCGGCGGTAGCGGCCCAGCTCGACCGGTGAGCGCAGCAGCATGGTGCCGTCGTCGCGCTTTTCGAGCGTGACGAGGGGGGCGGCAAACAGTTGGGTGGGGTTGCGCAGTGGTGCGTTCATGACATGGGCTCCGCATATCGATCAAGCTCGCCGCAGCCTGGAGGCATCGCTCAGGGAGCTACTTGATCCAGGATGGGGATCGGTGGATCACATCCCCGCTCGCAGCCAGGCGCGATCCACCGACAGCAACAAGTTACCGGATCAACTTCCAGTTCCCGTTCTCTATCTTCACCAGCACCCGCGCGCGGGCATCATGTCCGTAATGATTGGCGGGCGTCATGTTGAACACCCCATGCGCGCCCACCACTTCCTTCTGGGTTTCGATCACGTCGCGCAGCGCCTGGCGGAACTCGGGTGTGCCCGGCTTGCCTTTCTTCAGCGCTTCGGGAACGGCCGCCGCAAAAATGCGGTAAGCGTCGATCATGTGCGCGCCGAATGAGGACACGCTGCCGGCGCCATTCTTCTCTTCATACATCCGCGTATATTCGATGCCGATTTTTTTCGAAGGATGGCTGTCCGGGAGCTGGCTGGCCACGACCACCGGACCGACCGGCAGCACCGCGCCCTCTACGGCCTTGCCGCCGACACGGATGAATTCCTTGTTGGCTGCACCGTGGGTTTGATAGAGCTTGCCTTTGTAGCCGCGGTCGACCAGCGCGGTCTGCGGCAGGGCGGCAGGGGTGCCGGATCCGGCGATCAGCACCGCGTCCGGATTGGCGGACGCCAGCTTGACTACCTGGCCGGTGACGCTGGTGTCGGTGCGGTTGTAGCGCTCGACCCCGCTCATCCTGATGCCGGCAGCTTCAGCCGCCTTGGTCATTTCGCGCAGCCAGCCTTCGCCGTAACCATCGGCATAGCCGATGAAGCCGAGCGATTTCACGCCATTGGCCTTCATGTGCTCTGCCAGCGCATGCGCCATCAGCGCATTGTGTTGCGGCGCGCTGAATACCCACGCTTTCTTGGCGTCGGTAATTTCCACCGGGGCCAGCGCGATCTGCACCGTCTTCGTTTCTGCCGCCACTTCTGCGACTGCCAGCGCAGTTGGTACTGCGGACGATCCGAAGAAAATGTCTGCCTTGTTTTCAGTGGCAAACTTGCGCGCGTTCTTGTTGGCTTCGGTCGGATTGGTGGCGTCGTCCAGCACGATGTAATTGATCTTTTCACCGGCAATCGTGGTCGGCAGCAGCGCTACCGTATTGCGCTCAGGGATGCCAAGCGAAGCCGCCGGGCCGGTGGCGGATACCGTTATGCCGACATTGATGTCAGCCAGGGCGGGCAGGGCGGCGCCGGCGCCAAGGCAAATCAGGGCAGCGGCAATCTTGTTGCGGGTGGTGTTCATTTTTTGTCTCCTCTTGTGGATGGGGTACGGCAAGTTTTCTGGTGCTGATTCCTTGTCAGGCCTTGCTTGCTGCGGCGGTGCTGCTGTCTTGCTGTGCTTTCTGCTGTCATTCCTGCTGGTTTCCGGCGGCGGGCGGGGTGATGTCGATGCGGGCCAGCTTGCGCAGCAGCGTCATCAGCGTGGCGCGTTCCGGCGCCGACAGCACCGAGGACAAGCGCGCGTCGTGTTCCGCCACGGCGGCAGTGACCTGGTCCAGGATCTTGCTGCCGTTGGCGGTCAGGTACAGGCCCCAGGCTCGCTTGTCGGTAGGGGACGCACGACGCTCTACCAGGCTGGCGCCTTCCAGCGTATTGATCAACAGCACCGAGCCCGAGCGCGCAATCGCCAGGATCGCGGCGAGCTCGGTCAGCTTCAATCCGGGATTATTGGCGATGATCACCAGCGCGGAGAAGCGCGATGGCGTCATTCCCCACTCCGCCAGCGAGCGGATGAAGTCGTCATAGACCAGCAACTGCGCGCGCCGTACCGGATAGCCGATCAGCTGGTCGAGCACGCCGTAGCGAATTCCCGCTACGTGCGTCCCGGGCAGGCCTTCAGGCGACTCGCGGACGCGGCGCCCGGCAGTGCGATCGCTACGCATTGATCCCCGGCTTGCGTTGTACCGCGATGGTCAGGCGCGACGCGCACACAAGGCGCTCGGATTGGTCGACGATCCGGATCTCCCACACCTGGGTGCTCTTGCCCACGTGCAGCGGCCGTGCGGTGCCGGTGACCCAGCCGCTGCGCACGGCGCGCACATGGTTGGCGTTGATATCCAGGCCGACGCAGAATTCGCTGCGCTGGTCGACGCACATGTTGGCCGCGCAACTGCCGAGCGCCTCGGCCAGCAGCACCGAGGCGCCGCCGTGCAGCAAGCGGAATGGCTGGATGGTGCGGCGGTCCACCGGCATGCGCGCCGACAGCCAGTCCGGCCCGATCGCGGTGAACTCGATGCCGAGGTGGCTCTCGGCGGTGTCACGGTGCATGTCGCGCAGGGCCTCCAGCGTCATCGGCGTCTTCCAGATCGCCTCCGTGCTCATGGCTTGGTTCCCTGCAATGACTGCTTGTCGAAGCCGGCCAGCCGCTTGTAGCGCAATGAAATCGCTTCGCGCTCGGCCAGCGGGATGACTTGTTCAATGTTGGTGAAGCCGTTCGGCGCGCGTTGCTCGGCCATTTGCATGACCTGTTCCGGTCCGTTCATCCGGTTGCGCAATACGATTGCGGCAGTGCGTGGCAGCCGCTCGGCCTCGTATTCCTTCAGTGCATAGCCGATGTCGCTGCGCTGGAGCGCAGCTTCTTCCAGGCAGTCGGCGAGGTAGCGCGCGTCGAGTATGGCCTGGGCGCTGCCGTTCGAGCCGATCGGATACATCGGGTGCGCGGCATCGCCCAGCAGCGTGACGCGGCCGACGGTCCAGCGCGGCAGCGGGTCGCGGTCGACCAGCGGAAATTCGTAAATCGCCTCAGCCCGGTCGATCACGGAGGGAATATCGATCCAGTCCCATTTCCAGTCGGCGAAGCGGTCGGCGAATACCGACTTGTCGACTTTCCGGTTCCAGTCGGTGGCGGGCAGCGCGCCGTCGCCGACGCGCAGTTCGGCGATCCAGTTCAGCAGCGAGCGGCCCTGCCGCCGCAGCGGTTCGGAAATCGGATAGCAGACAAATTTCTGGTCCTGGTGGCCGGCCATGAACATGGTCTTGCCATCGGCAAAGGGCGAGCCCTCGGTGATGGCGCGCCACAGCATGCGGCCGGAATAACGTGGCTCGTCGCCCACCGGGTGCAGGCAGCGCCGAACGCATGAATGAATGCCGTCCGCGCCCACCAGCACATCGGCGCGGCTTTCCACCAGTTGTTCATCGCTGCGCCGGCGCAGCTTGAGCGTGACGCCATTCGCCTCCTGCGCGAAGGATTCGATCGCATGACCCAGGTGGATGCGGTCATGGCCAATGCGCTCGCCGGCGGCGTGCAGCAGCGCCATCTGCAGCGCGCCGCGATGGATCGAGAACTGCGGCCATTCATAGCCTGCCGCCAGGCCGCGTGCCTCGCTCCAGATCTGCTGGCCGAATTTGTTGTAGTACGCGAGGGTGGAAGTCTGGACGCCGATTTCAGCCAGCGTGTCCTGCAGGCCGAGTTCGGTAATTTCGCGCGTCGCGTGCGGCAGCAGGTTGATGCCGACCCCCAGCGCACGGATCTGCTCCACTGATTCCCAGATCTCGACTTCAATTCCGCGCTTGTGCAGCATCAGCGCAAGGGCAAGGCCGCCGATGCCGGCGCCCGCAATGGCTATCTTCATGGGTCTTCTTCCTGTCTCTGGCCGGGGCATTGATTGATATGGTTATAGTTCATAACAATTATTTTTGCAATCCGTGGCGGACCTTGCCCCGGAGTCCGGGTCGGCGGGTTCCAATCATCCAAAGATTGAGCAAACCCGGGATTGATGCGGCGCATTCCTGCGTAGCATGGTGCCCACTGCTCACCACTTTCCGTCCCCTCTGTCCGTTCTGTCCGTTCCGTACCCTTTGCAGTGTGCGCATTCATGTCCAGCCCACCTATCGCTCCGCACCCTTCGGCGCCACCGCTGTTTTCACGAATTGGAGGGCTTGCTGCACCGTCCCTGCTACTGGCGCAGGTCAGGGACGCCTGCCGTCTTGACGAGCGCGAGGCCGTGCGCGCGCTACTGGCACAGCAGCCGGCGATAGATGGCACGCGGCAGCCGGCGCAGGCGCTTGCACGCCACTTGGTCGAACGGCTGCGCGGCGAACGCAGCCAGGCCAGCGGCATCGATGCGTTGATGCATGAATTCTCGCTGTCGTCCGACGAGGGCGTGGCGCTGATGTGCCTGGCCGAGGCACTGCTGCGCATACCGGACAATCCGACCCGCGACCGCTTGATTGCAGACAAGATCGGTCGCGGTAACTGGAGGAATCACCTGGGCGCATCGCCCTCGCTGTTCGTGAATGCTGCTGCATGGGGCCTGCTGATCACCGGCAGGCTGGTGGCAACGCATAGCGAACATGGCTTGGGCGGCCGTTTGAACCGCTTGCTGGCCCGTGGCGGAGAGCCGGTCGTGCGTGCCGGCGTCGATCTTGCGATGCGCTTGCTGGGCAAACAATTCGTTTGTGGCGAGAGCATCGACCAGGCGCTGGAGAACAGCCGTCCGAACCAGCAGCGCGGCTATCGCTATTCCTATGACATGCTGGGCGAAGCAGCCCTGACCGAGGACGATGCGCAGGCCTGTTACCAGGCGTACCAGGACGCGATCCATGCGATCGGCGCAGCGGCGGCAGGGCGCGGGGTGAGGGCAGGCCCGGGCGTCTCCGTCAAGCTTTCCGCGCTGCATCCCCGCTACTGCCGTGCCCAGCGCGAGCGCGTGCTGTCCGAACTGCTGCCGCGGCTGCGTGAACTTGCCGTGCTGGCGCGCGGCTATGGCATCGGACTCAACATCGACGCCGAAGAGTCGGACCGGCTTGAACTGTCGATGGCGTTGCTGGAGCGGCTCGCGTTCGACGCCAGCCTGCGCGGTTTCGACGGCATCGGATTCGTGGTGCAGGCTTACCAGAAGCGCTGTCCGTTCGTGATCTCCTGGCTGGCCGATCTCGCCCGCCGCAGCGGCCAGCGCTTCATGGTCCGGCTGGTGAAGGGGGCTTACTGGGACGCCGAGATCAAGCGCGCGCAAGTGGACGGCATGCCGGGCTACCCGGTTTTTACGCGCAAGGAATATACCGATGTCTGCTACCTGGTGTGCGCGCGCAAGCTGCTGGCCCATCACGATCTGTTCTATCCGCAGTTCGCCACTCATAACGCGCATACGCTGGCTACCATTCATCACTGGGCGCAGGAGACGGGTGTCGACGATTTCGAATTCCAGTGCCTGCATGGCATGGGCGAGAGCCTGTATGACCAGGTCATCGGCGCGCAGGGGCTGGGCCGCGCCTGCCGCATTTATGCGCCGGTCGGCTCGCACCAGACACTGCTTGCCTACCTGGTGCGCAGGTTGCTGGAAAACGGCGCCAACTCATCATTCGTGAACAGGTTGCTGGATCAGTCGATTGCGGTCGAGGAATTGATCGCGGACCCATTCGACGCCGCACGAGCGCTTGAGGGCGAGCCGCATCCGGCCATTCCCTTGCCGCAGCACCTGTTCGGCAACGAGCGGCGCAATTCGGCTGGCATCGACCTGAATAGCGACCAGGTGCTGGACGAACTCGCCGTGAAGCTGCAAGCCTGGTCCACCGTGCGCTGGCAAGTGCAGCCGCTGGTGGTCCACACGCCATCGACATCGTCGACATCGTCATCACCATCGCCATCCGCGTTCCTGCCGGTGCTCAATCCCGCCGACCATGGAGATAGGGTGGCCGACGTGCTTCAGGCGCAGGCCCTGGATGTCGGTCTCGCCGCGGCCAGCGCGCAGCAGGCGGCAGCGGGATGGGTGGCACGTGCGGCCGGGGAGCGTTCGGCGATCCTGTCGGGCGCGGCCGATCTGCTGCAGGAAAACATGCCGGAGTTGCTGGCCCTGATCGTTCGTGAAGCGGGCCGGACCTTGCCGGCCGCAGTTGGCGAGGTACGCGAGGCGATCGACTTCCTGCGTTACTACGCCGTGCAGTCGCGCCGGCTCGGCGCCAGGCAGCCGCTGGGCGTGGTCGCCTGCATCTCGCCGTGGAATTTTCCGCTCGCGATTTTCGTCGGGCAGGTCAGCGCTGCACTGGCGGCAGGCAACGCAGTCCTGGCCAAGCCGGCTGAACAGACGCCCGCCACCGCTGCGCTCGCAGTGCGGCTGCTCCATCAGGCCGGCGTGCCGCAGGCGGTGCTGCAACTGTTGCCCGGAACCGGGGAGGCCATCGGCGCTGCGCTGGTGGCCAACCGGCAGATCGACGGCGTGATGTTTACCGGCTCGACCGAGGTGGCTGCGCGCATTCAGGCAAGGCTGCTGCAGCGGGCGGCGGAAGAGACCCGGGTCATTCCGCTGGTCGCCGAGACTGGCGGCCAGAACGTGATGCTGGTCGATTCCAGCGCCTTGCCGGAGCAGGTCGTGCAGGACGCGCTGGTCTCCGCCTTCGACAGTGGCGGCCAGCGTTGTTCCGCGCTGCGCGTGCTTTGCCTGCAGGAAGAAATTGCCGACCGGGTGCTGACCATGCTGCGAGGGGCCGTTCAGGAATGGCGGCTTGGCCGTCCGGACCGGCTGGATGTCGATGTCGGCCCCGTCATCGACCGTGCGGCGCAGGAACAATTGCGGACTCACGTGGAGAAGATGCGCGCCCGCGGCCTGTCCGTATGGGAACTTGCGTTGCCGGATGGACTTCCTTCCGGGTCATACTTCCCGCCGACCGTGATCGGGATTGACTCGCTGGACCAACTGGATCGGGAAGTGTTCGGACCAGTGCTGCATGTCCTGCGCTACCGCCGCGAGCAGCTGCCCACCTTGTTGCAGGCAGTCAAGGCCACCGGTTACGGCCTCACCCTTGGCATTCATACCCGCATCGATGAAACCATCGAAACAGTGGTCCGGTCGGCGCAGGTCGGCAATATCTATGTCAACCGGAACATGATCGGTGCGGTGGTCGGGGTCCAGCCTTTCGGCGGGATGGGAAAGTCGGGGACAGGGCCGAAGGCTGGCGGACCGCACTACCTGTTACGCCTGGTCCGGGATTCCCCGGGCCAGGATCCGGCGCAGGAAATCCAGCTTCCCGGGCCGACCGGCGAATCCAGCAGCCTTCGCTGGCGGCCGCGCGGTCCGGTGCTGTGTATCAGCGATGACAGCGCGCTGCTGTTGCGCATGATCCGGCTGGTGCTCGACACCGGAAACCAGCCGCTGCTGCTCGCGTGGCAGGCCGCTGCGGCGCAGGGTGTGCTTTTGCCGGTGTGGGCGCAGGTCGGAATCACCGGAACCGTCGGGCAACTAAGCGGCCCCCCCGCGGAGGCGATGATTCTTGCCGACCAGCCGGCATTGCCCGGTCTCGCCAGTCACGAATTCAAGGATGGTCCGCCGCTGATATTTCCGGTGATTGCAGGCGTGTTGCCGCCGCGGTGGATGATGCGTGCCGAGCAGACGGTCACAATCAATACTGCTGCTGCCGGCGGCAACGCTGCGCTGCTGAGGCTGTAGCCTGCTGGAATCACACCCACAGATCACACCCACAGATCACGATTGCAACATTTGTTCGGCAAAGGAACAAATGTTCGGAAATTGTCACTCAGGGGCAGAGCAGGCGCTTCATCTGCCGAGCATCGGCATTCCCGATTTCTGGCCTTCAGGACATTCAAGATGACGCATTCCGAATTTCGCGACCTGTGCCGTGCTACTTGCCTGGCGCTGGATCTGCCCGACACGGAGCAACTCGGCGAGCATGGCCAGATCGAGGTCGACGGCGTCAGCATCGGAGCGTACTTCGACGAAGAAACCGATATCGCCATTCATTGCTATGTCGATCTCGGCGAAGTGGATGCCGCCTCCAGGCAGGAAATATTCGCAGAGTTGCTGCAGTTCAACCTCGAATTGGGGCGCATGCATGGCGAGGCCTTGGGATTCGATGCGGATAGCGGGCGTGCAGTGCTGCGCTCGGAGATCCGGAACCCGGACCAATGCGACGGTGGACAGATGGCCGGGTTGTTCCGGGATTACGCATTGTTCGCACGGGAATTTCGCGCCGGGGACAATCTGGAGAGCGCCGGCAGCGCCGACAGCGGCCAAGCGGCGATGCAGGGCTTGCTGGCTTGAGACTGAGCTTGTGATTTCAAGAATGAATCCGCCTGCTGCGGATTCATTCTTGAATTTCTGTGCGGAGATGGAACAAAGCCGCCAGGAGCTTCACTCACCCCGCGTCCGGCACCATCACTTTCCCTTTTCGTCGGCTGGAGAAATATCATGAATAACGTACGTTCGAAAATTTCAGCCAGCAAGCTGGCCCAGGCAATCCCCAAGGCTGCACGCAACGTGCAAAAGTCACTGAGCCGTGGCCTCGCAGCTATCAACGCAAGGCGCCGTTCGGCAGCAACCAAGCTCGCCGACCAGTTCGTTGCCAGGAAGCGCGATATCGGTGGACTACGGACGGATCAAAAAGTCCGGTTCAGCGATGCGCATGAGGAGCCGCAATACAAGCCGGGACCGGCAGTGTCTCCTGCCGCCGAGGCCATTCGGCAGCAGCGCCTGGACGCACTGGTGGAGCAGGGACGACGGCAAGCCTTCGTTCTTCCTGCGATCGTGGCGGTCGAGCAGCATGCCCTGATCGAAGATTTGCAAGTACCCCAGCGGGCTGTCCGGGTGGCGGCGATTGAAGATCTGCAAGCGCCCCAGCGGGCAGTCCTGATGCCAATGCCCGAACTGGGCAGCGCTCCGGCAAACTGGAACCCGGGCGGCGGGCTGGTCAAGGATGGCGCGAAAAGCACCGCGCCGGGGATCGAGGCAGAAAGCGAGGCGCTGGCTTTGTCGGATGAACAAACTCGTCGAGCCGAAGTAGATGCCAATACGACGACGCTCGATTCAGCCACGGCGGACGTGGATGAATTTCTCGCCGCGCTGGACATCGATGGGCTGGAAAGGGATTACGAAAAATTCCAGGCGCTCGAGGGCAAGCTTGGGAAGCTGCAGGAAGATGTACAGCGCTTGGTAAGTCCAACCACTCCAGCCACCGGCTCTGTGGATGAACTCATCGCGGCGCTGGACATTGAGGGGCTGGAAAAGGATCTCGAAAAATTTCAGGCGCTCGACGGCAAAGTAGCGAAATTGCAGGCAGAAATACAGAGCCTGACAAGCCCGGCCACGCCAGTTGGCTTGGCCGGACACCGGGACAGCGCAGTCAAGGGGACGGCGCCCTCCCCCAAACAAAATGCTACTGCACAGCCCCGAACAAAGAAGACCGCGGCGAAGGAGGCTTCAGTGGGCGGCCCCGGCCCGACGGCCGCCGCTGACGCCAGTGCCGGCCGGCAATCCGGGACCGCCCTGGAAAAGCTGCGCGCCCAAGCCTGGCAGGCCAAGGAGAAGCTCAAGGACAAGGTGGAACGCGCGCGCATCGCCGGGGATTCCGCGCATCGGCAGCAGAGCAAGGACCTCCACAAGCTCATGCCCGGCTCGCTGCGCGAGTCGATCAAGGAACAGGATGCCGCCCAGTATCTGGATTTCGTCCTTCTCGGCAAAGGCGTGGGCAAGCAGGGCTGGAAAAAAGCAACCTCGACATTGGCCGGCGAGAACGATGGCCGCTTGTACCTGCTTGGCGCGCTGCAGGCCCGGTCAAAATTGGAAAAGGCGGCGGAATCGGTTGCGGACGAGGACATCTTCGTTTCCCGATTTGTGCGCGCGATGCCCGACCTGCCGGCCGCGACGAAAAGCCTGATAAGCGAGCAACTGGAAAAATTCAGCAACGACCGCCGGCCCACCGCAACGGACAAGACCAACTGGGCCGCCAGGAATGCGCGGATGGCCACCTGGTCACATTCCCCGTCCAGCATCGTGTCAGCAGCCCTGGAAAGCATCCAGGATCCGGTCTTGCGGCATTCATGCCGCTCCTGGTTCGAAGGGGCAATGCGCAGCTTGAAGGAGTGGAAGGGCCCGTCGCCCGCCGCATCCCGGAACGAAGCGTGATGATGGCGCCAGCCAGCCCGTCGCCCTCAGGGGGCGTCGGGCTTGGCCTGCTCCCTCCGGTTGAACCCGGCCACCATCTCGAATTTGAACAACCTGCATTCCAGCGCGCCGTTGAAAAACGGCGTCTTGCGTGATTCTTTCAACCTCAGCATCTTCGGCAGGCCAAGGTCGGCCGTGAACAGGAACACCTGCCAGCCGGCGAAGCGCTGTTTCAGGGTCGTGCTGAAGGCGCTGAAAAAGGCGGTCGCCATTTCATCTTCGGGCGTGGTCGTGTCGCCGCGCATTCCGATCCGCTCGCCATACGGCGGATTGGTCAGGATGATGCCGGGTTGCCCGCTCGGCGGCTTGATTTCCTGCGCTTCGATCTGCTTGAGCGGCACGTCAAAAGTGATGCCGGCGCTGAGCAGGTTGTTGCGGGTCATGACGATCATGTCGCCCGAGATGTCGCTGCCGAAAATGGTCGGCGTGGTGGGCAAGGGGCGTCGCTTCACCTCGTTGCGGATCGCCTGCCATTCTTCATTCACGAATCCCTTGAAACGCTCGAATGCGAAACTGCGCTTGCCGCCGGCCGGTATGCCGGCCAGCATCTGCGCGGCTTCGGCGATGATGGTGCCAGAGCCGCACATCGGGTCGAGCAGGATCATGCCCGGCTTCCACCCGGCTGCGCGCAGCAGGCCTGCGGCAAGGTTTTCGCGCAGCGGCGCGTCGCCGGTCTCCTGGCGCCAGCCGCGCTTGAACAGCGGTTCCCCCGATGTGTCGAGGTAGAGCGTGAAGCTGCGCTGGTCGACAAAGCCGACGATGCGCATGTCCGGCGCACGCGTGTCCACCGAAGGCCGGTCGCCGCAATAGTCGCGAAAGCGGTCGACGATGGCATCCTTGATCTTGAGCGTCGTGAATTCCAGGCTTTTCAGCGGCGACTTGATTGCGGTGACATCGACCCGGATCGTGCGGCTCACATCGAACCAGTCTTCCCAGGCCTGCGCCAGCGTCAGGTCGTAGATGTCGTTTTCGTTGACATAGCTGCCGTGCGCCATGCGCAGCAGCACGCGCGAGGCAATGCGCGTATGCAGGTTGATCCGGTAAGCGTCGGACAGCACGCCCGAGCAGTGGACGCCGCCCGGAACCTGGTTGTGGACCTTCAGCGTCGGCGTCTGCTGGGCGATTTCCTGCAGCTCTTCTGCCAGCGCGCCTTCCAGGCCGCGCGGGCAGGGGCAGAAAAATGAGCGGGGTGTGGGTTGTGCCATCAGGGGTTCCTTTTTTCCTTGGGACGACAGGCCGGATGCCTTTCGTCAACTTGTAATGTTGAGATGTTGATTGTGGCCGAAAACGGGCTGAAAGCGGGCTGTCAAGCGGCCGTCATCGATAGAGTGCGCGTTCGACAAATTCCAGCCGGTCCTGTCCCCAGAACCCCTCGCCATCGACCACGTACCACGGCGCGCCAAACACATTGGCGGCCATCGCATCCTCGGTATTGCGGTCGTACTCGGCCTGCACGCTGGCAGTCTCGGACGACTTCAGCAGCGACTTGCCGTCATGGCCGCATTCATTGGCGATTGCCACCAGGGTATCGGCGTCGCTGATATTCCTTTCTTCCGCCCATACTGCACGCATCACCGCGCCGGTCAGCTTCAGCGCGGCGCTGGTTCCATGTGCGAGCTGGGTCGCAATGATCAGCTTTGCTGCCGGGTCACCGCCGACGGGAAAAAATTTCGGCTGCAGGTTGAGCGGGATGCCAAGGTGTTCGCTCCAGCGTTTCAGCTCCAGCAAGCGGTAAGCTTGCCGTTGCGGCGGACGCTTCGCCAGGGGCAGGCCGCCCGAGACGCTGAAAACCTTTCCGATGTCGCAGGGTTTCAGGTTCACCGCCACGCCGGCCTTGTTTGCCATGGCGACAAAGCGCTCATGGCCGAGATAGGCCCAGGGGGAGGGCGGGGCGAAATAGTAGTCGCAAGTCTTTGCCATGGCAGAAGCTCCGATTGGTTTCAGAAAGGTTTGATGACGACCAGCAGGATGATCAGCAGCAGAAGTATGACCGGCACTTCATTGAACCAGCGATACCATTTGTGACTGCGGGTATTGCGCGCTGTTTCAAACTTTTTCAGCAGCGACCCGCAGGCATGGTGATAGCCGATCACCAGGATGACCAGCGCCAGCTTGGCATGCATCCAGCCATTGCCCGGCCCCTTGCCGATCCCGTAACCCAGCCACAACCACAGGCCGAAAACCACCGCCGGCACCGCCAGCAGGGTCATGAAGCGGTACAGCTTGCGTGCCATCAGCAACAATCTCTCGATCGCCGCCGGCGTTGTCTCGTCGGCGAGATTGACAAAAATCCTGGGCAGGTAAAACAGGCCTGCAAACCACGAAATAAGAAACAGCAGGTGCAGCGACTTTACCCAGAGCATGTCGGCTTCCGAAAGATGTCATTGATTGTTGTTGCCTGGCGGCCCGCAGGGATGCCGCCAGTCCGGCAGTGCTCAGCGCCGCACTTCGCCGTGCCCCAGCACAACGTATTTCACCGAGGTCAGGCCTTCCAGCCCGACCGGTCCGCGCGCGTGCAGCTTGTCATTCGAAATGCCGATCTCGGCGCCAAGGCCGTATTCGAAGCCGTCGGCGAAGCGGGTCGAGGCGTTCACCATGACGGACGCAGAATCCACCTCGCGCAGGAAACGCATGGCGCGGGAGTAGTCCTCGGTGACGATGGAGTCGGTATGTTTCGACGAATAGGTGCTGATGTGGTCCATCGCTTCGTCCAGCCCTTCCACCACCTTGACGGCGAGGATGGGCGCCAGGTATTCGGTATGCCAGTCCTCCTCGCTTGCTGCGGCCAGGTAAGGGTAGCCGGCAAGGATGGCACGCGCTTCTTCATCGGCGCGCAGTTCCACCTTTTCGCCCTGGTACAGCGGCGCCAGCCTGGGCAGCACGCTCGCTGCAAGCGCGCGCGACACCAGCAGGGTTTCCATCGTATTGCAGGTGCCGTAACGATGGCACTTGGCATTGAACGCGATCGGCACCGCTTTCGCCAAGTCGGCCGAATCGTCGATGTACACATGGCAGATGCCGTCCAGGTGCTTGATCATCGGCACCCGTGATTCTTTCATCAGGCGCTCGATCAGGCTCTTGCCGCCGCGCGGCACGATCACGTCCACGTACTCGGGCATCGTGATCAGCGCGCCCACCGCAGCGCGGTCGGTGGTTTCGACGATCTGGACTGCGTCCGCCGGCAGGCCGGCTGCCGCCAGGCCTTCCTGCACCAGCTTCGCCAGCGCCTGGTTGCAGTGGATCGCTTCCGAGCCGCCGCGCAGGATGGTGGCGTTGCCGCTCTTGATGCACAGGCCTGCGGCATCCACGGTGACGTTGGGGCGGGCCTCGTAGATGATGCCGATGACGCCCAGCGGAACCCGCATCTGGCCGACCTGGATGCCGCTCGGGCGGTACTTCATGTTGGAAATCTCGCCGATCGGGTCGGCCAGGGCGGCAATCTGTTCCAGGCCTTCGGCCATGGTGTCGATTGCTTTCTGCGACAGGGTCAGGCGGTCGAGCATGGCTGCGTCCAGGCCGTTCTGGCGGGCCTGGGCCAAGTCTTGCTCGTTGGCCGCGCGCAGGTCGGCAGCGTCGCGGCGGATTGCCGCGGCGATCTGCAGCAGCGCCTTGTTCCTGGCTGCGGTGTCGGCTTTCGCCATTGCCCGCGATGCGGCGCGGGCCCGCTGGCCGAGTTCGTTCATGTACTGGTTGATGTCCATCGGTCCTGCCTGTAGTTGCGGTCGTGTGGTTACGGTCGTGTAGTTACGGTCGTGCAGTTACTGTCGTGTAGCAACTGCCGGATGCTATCAGCCTTGTGCCGGCGGCGATGCTTGCCGGCTGGTGGCGCGCAGCTTCAGCCGCGGGCTATTTTCAATCCCAACTGCAGCAGCGCATCCCATGGATCGCCGGCGAATTCCTTCGCGCGCAGCCCCTTTACCATCTTGTCGACCTGGGCCGCCTGGTGCAGCGCTGCTTCGATGCTTGCACGCGACAATCGCTGCAGAGCAGGCTCCATCAGCCGCTCGCGCGGGCCCCAGATCCGGTATTCCTTGAGCAAGGCTGACACCGGCTTTCCGGCCTCCATTCCGCTTTTCAGCTTGGCCAGCGTGCGCAGTTCTTCGGCGACCGCCCATAGCACCAACGGCAGCGCTTCGCCTTCGCCCTTCAGGCCTTCGAGCATGCGCACCAGCCGTGCGGCGTCGCCGGACAGCATCGCTTCGTTCAGCTTGAACACATCATACCGTGCGACATTCAGCACTGCATCGTGGATCTGGTCGAAGGACAGCGGTCCGGCGCCATGCAGCAGGCCCAGTTTCTGGATCTCCTGGTGCGCCGCAAGCAGGTTGCCCTCGACCCGCTCGGCAATGAACACCAGCCCTTGCCGGTCCGCGCTCTGTCCCTGCGCTGCCAGCCTGGCGCCTATCCATGCCGGCAACTGGCTGCGTTCCACCAGTGGAATGTCGATGTACACGCTGGCCTTCTGCAGCGCCGCCACCCACGCCGCCTTCTGCGTCGCCCAATCCAGCTTTGGCAGGGAGATCAGCGTCACATTGTCGGGGGACAGGTCGGAAACATAGTCCTGCAGCGCCTGGCCGCCATCCTTGCCCGGCTTGCCGCCGGGAATGCGCAGCTCGATCAGCTTCTTGTCGCCGAACAGGGATTGCGACTGGTTTGCCGCCAGCAGCGAATTCCATTTGAAGCTGCGGTCGACCGCCAGCACGTCGCGTTCGGTATGGCCGGCGGCGCGGGCGGCGCGCCGGATCCGGTCCGCCGCCTCCAGCGCAAGCAGATGCTCGTCGCTGGTGATCACATAGAGCGGAGCGAGGGTTTTTGCGAGGTGGCCTTCGAGGGCGTCGGCGCGCAGCTGCATTGACCGACTCCTACTGAACCACCGGCTGCGGCGGGGCCAGCGGCCGGGTAGCGGCAATACGGCGCAGCAACTGGCCGACCATGTCGGACTGCATGTCGCGGTACAGCGTCACTTCCTCGCCTTCCTTGGCCAGCACCTTCGATTCATCGAAGCTCAGCGTGCGTTGCACCACGACCTGCGTGGTCGGAAGCAGCTCGCGGTTGGCCTGGTCCTTGATACGGAAATTGACACGCAGGTTCAGGGTGTATTCGCGCACCCGTCCCTGGCTGTTGAGCGAAAGGATCTGGCGGTCGCGTGTCTCGGCCAGCAGTTCCACTACACCCTCGGCCGCCTTGCTGTCTTCCACCACCGTGGTGGAGCCGCTGCGCGCCAGCCGCCGCTTGAGGTCGATGCCGACACCGGTCGGGGAGATGTACAGCGTGCTGAACGGCAGCACTGCCGACTGGCCGGAGCCCCGCAGCTGGAAGCCGCAGGCGGACAGCAGCAGCACTGCCGCCACTGCGAAAACACTTGCTGCCATCCTTGCCTGCATGCCACTGCTCCTGATCTTCAAAAATCCCAAGATTGCCAATTTTTCCGAGTGTCCCGATCTTCCCGATCTTCCCGATTTTCTGTCAGGCAACGATGTTGACCAGCTTGCCCGGCACCACGATCACTTTCTTTGGCGTGCCGGTGATGAATCTGGCCACGCTTTCGCTGGCCAGCGCAGCCGCTTCGATGCTGGCACGGTCGGCGTCTTTCGCAACCTTGATGCTGCCGCGCAGCTTGCCGTTGACCTGCACCATCATTTCGATTTCCGCCTGCTCCAGCGCAGCGGTATCGACCTGCGGCCATGGTGCGTCGAGCAGATCGCCCAGGACCTTTGCATAGCCCAGTTCTTCCCATAGTGCGTGGGTGATGTGCGGCGCCACCGGGTTCAGCATGCGCAGGAAAATGCTCAGGCCTTCGGTCAACACTGCGTGCGAGGCCGGCGTGTCGTCCAGCTTTGCGCCTTCCAGCGTATTGAGCATCTTCATGCAGGCCGACACCACCGTGTTGTACTGGATGCGGCGGTAGTCGTTGTCCGCCTGCTGCAGGATCTTGTGCAGTTCGCGGCGCAGCGCCTTGTGGTTTTCGGTCAGGTCGGCCAGGTTGATCGTGGCATCCGGAACGACCCGTGCCGCAAAGTGGACGGAGAAGTTCCAGACCCGGCGCAGGAAGCGGTTCGCGCCTTCGACGCCAGCGCCCGACCATTCCAGCGTCTGCTCCGGCGGCGACGCGAACATGGTGAACAGCCGGGCCGTGTCGGCGCCGTACTGGTCGATCTGGGCCTGGGGGTCGATGCCGTTGTTCTTGGACTTCGACATTTTTTCGGTGCCGCCGATCTGTACCGGCTGGCCGTCCGATTTCAACTTGGCTGCGACCGGCCGGCCGCGCTCGTCGGTCGTCAATTCGACGTCTTCCGGGTTGAACCAGGTGAACTTGCCGTCCGCGGCTTCGCGGAAATAGGTCTCGTTGAGCACCATGCCCTGGGTCAGCAGGTTGGTGAACGGCTCGTCGAACTTGATCAGCCCGAAATCGCGCATCACCTTGGTCCAGAATCGGGCGTACAGCAGGTGCAGCACGGCGTGCTCGATGCCGCCGATGTACTGGTCCATCGGCATCCAGTAGTCGTTGCGGGAATCGACCATCGCATCGGTGCTGCCGGGCGAGCAATAGCGCATGTAATACCAGGACGAATCGACAAAGGTGTCCATCGTGTCGGTTTCGCGCCGGGCCGCGGTGCCGCACCGGGGGCAGTCGACGTGCAGGAAAGCCTGGTGCTTGTTGAGCGGATTGCCGCTGCCGTCAGGCACGCAGTCCTCTGGCAGCACGACCGGCAGGTCCTTTTCAGGCACCGGCACTTCGCCGCACTGCGGGCAGTGGATCATCGGGATCGGCGTGCCCCAGTAGCGCTGGCGCGAAATGCCCCAGTCGCGCAGGCGGTAGGTGATCTTCTTTTCACCCAGTTGCAGGGACGCCAGGTCCGCAGCCACTGCCTCGATCGCGTCCGGGTAAGCCAGGCCGTCGTATTTGCCAGAGGCGATGCAGCGGCCATTTTCCTTGTCGCCGTACCATTCCTGCCATTCGGCGGTGGAGAAGTCGCGGCCTTCGACCGCAACCACTTGCTTGATCTGCAAGCCGTACTTGCCGGCGAACGCGAAGTCACGCTCGTCGTGCGCCGGCACGCCCATCACGGCGCCGTCGCCGTAGGTCATCAGCACATAATTGCCGACCCAGACCGGAACCTGCTCGCCAGTCAGCGGATGGGTGACGGACAGGCCGGTCGGCATGCCCTTCTTTTCCATCGTGGCCATGTCGGCTTCGATCACGCTGCCCTTCTTGCATTCGGCGATGAATTCGGCCAGCGCCGGATTGGCGGCGGCCGCATGTGTGGCCAGCGGATGCTCGGGCGCGACTGCGCAGAACGTGACGCCCATGATGGTGTCGGCGCGGGTGGTGAATACCCACAGCTTGCCGTCATTGATTGCGGCGCCGGCGCTGTCCCGGATGTCGTGCGGGAACGCAAAGCGTACTCCCACCGACTTGCCGATCCAGTTCGACTGCATGATGCGCACACGCTCCGGCCAGCCGGGCAGCTTGTTGTCGACGAAGTCCAGCAACTCTTCCGCATAGTCGGTGATGCGCGCGTAGTACATCGGTATCTCGCGCTTCTCGATCAGCGCGCCCGAACGCCAGCCGCGGCCGTCGATCACCTGCTCGTTGGCCAGCACGGTCTGGTCGATCGGATCCCAGTTAACGGTGCCGGTCTTGCGGTAGATGATGCCCTTCTCGAGCATCTTCAGGAACATCCACTGGTTCCACTTGTAATAATCCGGCTTGCAGGCGGTCATCTCGCGCGACCAGTCGATTGCCAGCCCCATCGCCCGCATCTGCTGCTTCATGTGCTCGATGTTGGAATAGGTCCACTGGGCCGGCGGCACCTTGTTCGCCATTGCCGCGTTTTCCGCAGGCATGCCGAACGCGTCCCAGCCCATGGGCATCAGCACGTTGTAGCCGCTCATGCGCAGGTAGCGGTACATCACGTCGTTGATCGTGTAGTTGCGCACATGGCCCATGTGCAGCTTGCCGGAAGGGTAGGGCAGCATCGAGCAGGCGTAGAATTTCTTCTTCTCGCGGCCGTTGCGGTCGACCGCATGCTCTACGGCCTTGTAGGCCGAGATGCGTTCCCAGTGCTGTTGCGCCGATTTTTCGACATCGGACGGGTTGTATTTTTCTTGCATGACGAGTGCTGCTTGGGGTGAGGTGGAACCGGCCATTATACTGGCTGGCGCACCGCTCATGCGGCTGCGTGGGCTGGCTGGCGCATCGTTCATGCGGCCACGAGGGCCTGCAGTCAGCGCAGATCGAGCGCCAGCATCGGCAACTGTCCCGCTTCCTCGCATCGCAGGTTCACTTCCTCCACGCCCTGTTCCAGCAACTTCAGGACCTCAGGGGCGGATTTCTTCAGGACGCCGGCATGGCTGACGACAATATGCAGCACCTCGTCCGGGCCCAGCACGAAGCGTGACATTCCGTCATCGTCGCGCAGCCCGGACATGCAATCGATCCAGGCACTCAGGTTGTTGCCATAAAATTCAGGGAAGCCGAACGCCTCCCGGCAAGTCCGGTGAAACCCTTCCCGGGTCACCAGCTTGCGGCCGTCCAGATCAGCGCTTGCCATCCTGTTTCCCCGTTGCGGTGTCCTTGGGATCGGTCACGAAGCCGAGCCGGGACAGGCCGCTGCCCTGCGCCGCAGCCATGACTTGTGCGATCACTTCATAGCGCGTCGACTTGTCGGCCCGCAGCTGTATCTCCGGCTGCGGCTTTTTTTGCGCAGCAGCGGCCAGGCGGCTGTTCAGTTCAGGCATGTCGATCGCGGCAGCGCCGTTGTCCCAGAAAACTGCGCCCTTGGCGTCGATCGAGAGCGTGACCGTATCGGGCTTTTCCGGGGCCGCCGCAGCGGACGCCGCCGGCAAGTCGAGCTTGATTGCGTGCGTGAACAGCGGCGCCGTGATGATGAAGATCACCAGCAGCACCAGCATCACGTCCACCATCGGGGTGACATTGATGTCCGACATGGGCGCCGGTTGCTGGTTGTCGTTGAATCCGCCGAATGCCATGGCCAGTCCTTACTGTTTGCCGATGCGGGCGCCTGTCGTCAGGAAGGCGTGCAGGTCGTGGGCGAAACCGTCCAGTTCCGCAAGGGTGATGCGGTTGACGCGCGTGAAGGCGTTATAGGCCAGCACGGCGGGAATGGCCACGACCAGGCCCAGCGCGGTCATGATCAGCGCTTCGCCGACGGGGCCGGCAACCTTGTCGATCTGCACGGTTCCGCTGGCAGAAACCGCCAGCAGGGCATGGTAAATGCCCCACACCGTGCCGAACAATCCTACGAAAGGGGCGGTGGAGCCGACTGACGCCAGCAAGGTCAGTCCGCTTTCCAGTCGTGCCGACACCCGGTTGATTTCCTGCCGCAGCGTGCGGGTAATCAGCTCGCCCGGATCGGCCGCGGCATTCAGTGATTTTTCCTGGGCGCTGACGTTTGCCGCTTCCGCCGACCGGGCCGCCAGCGGCGTGTAGACGTTCTCGGAGTCGGCACTGCGCAGCTGCGCGATGGCGTCGTCGAGCGACGGTGCTTTCCAGAAGGCTTCCACGGCGGCAGCGCTGCGGCGGATCCGCCACGAACTCCAGGATTTGGACAGGATGTAGAACCAGCTGATCACCGACATCAGCAGCAGGATGTAGGCGACCGTATGGGAAACCGCATCGCCCTGGGCCCAGTAATGGGCCAGGCCAGGGCTGGCAGCGGCAGGATTGGCGAGAGTGGGGTTCATTGTTGTCGGTTGTCCGTTGTCTTCTTGCGCCGGGTCGGCGGGTCAATTCCTGAGGGTGAATGTTACAGGAACGAGATACCACTCCGTCACGGGTTTTCCATCACGGGTGGCGGGGATGAAACGCCACTCCTTCACTGCGTCGCGGGCGGCCTCGTCCAGCATCGGGAAACCGCTCGAGGTGCGGATCTCGACGGCGCCGGCATTGCCGTCGGCCTTGACCTGCACCCGCAGCAGCACGGTGCCCTGCTCGCCATAGCGGCGCGACAGGGCAGGCTGCACCGGCTTGCGATTGTTGGCTGCGTAGCCGGCGGGAATCGAGACCCCGGTCGGGGCGGGAGTCGGTGCTGCCGCCGGCGCTGTTGGTGCAGCCGGCGCTGTTGGCGCGACCGGAGCCGGCGCTGCTGGCGTGATCGGCGCCGTCGAAGCCGTCGGGGCTTCCGGCCTCGGCACGGCTGGCGGTGCGGCCGGCGCGGGCCGCGCCGGTGTTGGCGGCCTGGCGGCAGCCTCCGGCTGCTGCGGCTTCTGGCGTTGCGGTTTCGGCGCTACCGGCGGCGCAGGAACAGCCGCGGGCGCGGGCGGTTGCGGTTTTGGCTCCGGCTTCGGCTCCGGCTTGAGCAGCACCATCGTGACTGGCGGTGGCGCTGGCGGGTGCTTGCCCGCTTGCAGGGCGATCAGGCCGAGGAGGCCGGCATGCAGCAGCAGCGAGATCGCAACGGCAGCCGATGTCCGTGACAGTCTCATCGTCGCTGGAAATGCCGGTTGGTTTGCGCTTCCAGGCGGGCCGTGTCAGCGGAGGCCGAGCACATCCTGCATGTCGTACAGGCCGGTTTCGCGCCCGGCCAGGAAGCGCGCGGCTCGCATGCTGCCGTGGGCATAGGTGACGCGGCTGGACGACTTGTGGGTGATTTCCACGCGTTCGCCGATGCCGGCGAACAGCACGGTATGGTCGCCGACGATGTCGCCGCCACGGATGGTCGCAAAACCGATCGACGAGGGGTCGCGTTCGCCAGTCACGCCTTCGCGCGCATAAACCGCCACGTCGTCGAGCTTGCGGCCCAGCGCACCGGCAATGACTTCGCCCATCTTCAGCGCGGTTCCGGAGGGTGCATCGACCTTGTAGCGATGGTGGGCTTCGATGATCTCGATATCGTAGCCTTCCGAGAAGCTCTTTGCTGCCATTTCCAGCAGCTTCATCGTGACGTTGACGCCTACGCTCATGTTCGGTGCGAACACGATCGCCGTCCGGCGCGCCGCCTCGGCTATGGCGGCCTTGCCGGCCTCGTCGAAGCCGGTGGTGCCGATGATCATCTTGATGCCGTTTTCGGCACAGTAAGCCAGGTGCTTCAGGGTCCCTTCGGGACGGGTGAAGTCGATCAGGAATTGCGACGACGCCAGGGCGCGAGAAAGGTCGGAATCGATGGCGACACCGGCCGGCTTGCCGAGGAAGGACGCAGCGTCGGAGCCGATGCCCGGCGTGCCGGGCAGGTCCAGCGCGCCGGCGAGCTCGGCGTCGTCGGCGTTGACGATGGCTTCAATCAGCATGCGGCCCATCCGGCCGGATGCGCCGGCAACGGCAATTTTCATTTTTGTCATGGCGGTACTACCTGGGTTCGTTGGCGGTCGATGGTGCGCGCGGGGCAGCCGGTTTCAGGTCGCCTGCGGGTTTTTTCGGCGGCGCCTTGCCGGCAATGCGGGCGAGGTATTCTTCTTCGCTTGGCAGGTTGCCGCCTTCCCATCTTTCAAGCCGGCTGTCGCGGAAATGCAGGGTCAGCCTGCTGCGCGTGGTTTCGCCGTTCCCGCGTTTCATGTCGAATATGTAATCCCAGCGGTTGCCATGAAACAGGTCGGTCAGCAGCGGCGTTCCCAGTACGAAGCGGACCTGGTCGGGCGTCATGCCGGGCTTGAGCTGGGCAACCATCTCGCCGGAGATGAAGTTGCCTTGCTGGATGTCAGTGCGGTAGGGCGTCAGGAAACCGAAGCGGCGTTTTTCCTGCAATGTTTGCACGCCGGAGGCAGATGCGGAGGCAGGCGCAGCGGCCGCGACGGATGGCGCAGCCCGGGCTGCGCCATCGTCCATCAGCGGATTCTTGTAGGCGCAGCCGCCAAGCAGGACGCCCGTGAGCGCAATTGCAATGCAAGCGGCACGGGAGGGGAACAGCATGCGCATGAGTCGTCTCTCTGATTTCAGCAAGGGGTCAACAAACGCTATATGATAAAGCAGATAAGCAATCCACAGACTACCCCATGTCCAACTCCGCCCCCGATCTCAAGGCCAGCGGCCTGAAAGCGACCCTGCCGCGGGTAAAGATCCTTGAAATTTTCCAGAACAGCTCGGTGCGTCACCTGAGCGCGGAGGATATCTACAAAGTACTGCTCGGCGAGAACCTCGATGTCGGCCTTGCAACCGTATACCGTGTGCTGACCCAGTTCGAACAGGCAGGCTTGCTGCATCGCAATCACTTCGAAACCGGCAAGGCCGTGTTCGAACTGAACGAGGGATCGCATCATGACCACCTGGTCTGCCTCGACTGCGGACGGGTCGAGGAATTCTACGACGAGGAAATTGAAAAACGGCAGCAGAAGGTCGCGGCGGAACGCGGTTTCAGCATTGCCGAACACGCGCTTGCGCTCTACGGCAACTGCACCAAGACAAATTGCCCTTACCGGTCGCGCCAGGGGTAATGACCTGACAGGGCGCAGCCGCAGCCGGATGCGGGAATCAAGAAGCGGTCGTCCTGGCGGCTTGCCAGCGCCTTATTGCTTGCCCGGTGGGCTGGCTCAGTGCGGATGGCTCAGTGCGGATGGCTCAGTGCGGATGGCTCAGTGCGCTGCTGAGCAGTTTTGCGGTGATGTCGACAATCGGTATTACCCGTTCATAGGCCATCCTTGTCGGCCCGACCACGCCCAGCGTGCCGACCACCCTGCCGTCCACTTCGTACGGCGCGGTGACGACACTCATTTCTTCCATCGGGACCAGATTCGATTCGCCGCCGATGAAGATCTGCACGCCGGTCGCCTTGCTCGACACGTCCAGCAACTGCATCAGGCTGGTTTTCTGGTCGAACAGATCGAACAGCTTGCGCAGCGAACCCATGTTGGAAGACAGGTCTGCCACCGACAGCAGGTTGCGCTCACCCGAAATGACGACGTCGTCGCTTTCCTCCGCCATGGCGTCGTTGCCGGCCTCGACTGCTGCGTGCAGCAACCGGGTCATGTCATCGCGCAATTGCCGCAATTCCGCAGTCAGGCGCATGCGGATGTCCTCGAAACGCTGGCCGCTGTAATGCTGGTTCAGGAAGTTCGCGGCCTCGACCAGTTGCGAGGGCGTGTAGTCGACATCGGTCAGGAGCAGCCGGTTCTGCACTTCGCCGCTGGGACTGACAATGACGAGCAGGATGCGCCGCTCCGAGAGACGGATGAAATCGAGCTGCTTGAAGGCGGAATCGCGCTTTGGCGTCAGCACCACGCCGGCGAAATGCGACAGCGACGACAATACCTGGGCGGCATTGGAGATGATCTTTTGCGGCGTGCCGTTCGCCAGTTTCGGGTGCATCCGGGATTCGACCGCGCCATCGTCCACAGCCTGCACCGTCAGCAGCGTATCGACAAAAAAACGATAGCCGCGTGGCGTCGGTATGCGGCCGGCCGAGGTATGCGGACTGGCTACGAATCCCATCTCCTCCAGGTCGGCCATGATGTTGCGTATGGTCGCCGGTGACAGTTCCAGCCCGGAAATCCGGGACAGCGAACGCGAGCCGACCGGCTGCCCGTCCGCGATATAACGTTCGACCAGTGCCTTCAGTAAAGTCTGCGCGCGTTTATCCAGTTGCATGCGAGCTATTCTAGCGGTCAGCGGCCACCGGTGCCAGAAGTAGTGTGCAACCAGTGTTCCAGGGCATACAAGTTTGTACAAATGGCATCGGGAGCGACGTGTGCGGGCATCACCCGGGTCGCTCGTTCACCTTCGCGGTCCATCCAGACGCCTTTCAGCCCGGCCCGTTGGGCTCCTTCGACGTCGAGCAGCGGGTCATCGCCCACATACACGGCTTCTTGCGGCGCGACGCCCAGCAATTCGCACGCGGCCAGGAAAATTTTCGGGTCGGGTTTCCCGGTCCCGAAGCGATATGCCGCAATGCTGGAGCGGAAATGATGGCTCAGGCCGATTGCGCCGAGATCGGCCGGTCCGTTGGAAATAGTGCCCAGCAGCCAATGTTCCGAGAGCCGCGGCAGCACCGGCTGCACGTCCTCGAAAAGATCGACCCGGTTGCGGGCCCGGTTGAAGATATCCATCGCATTCCCGACCCGGGAACTGTCCTCGTTGCATTCACTGAATGCTGCGCTCAGTCCCGCATGGCGCAGACCGATCATGTCGAAGCGGAAATGTGGGGTCGACCTCAGCAGTTCCATCCGCCGCGCGCGCAGGGCCTCGATGGTGAATCGTTCGGTCACCGCAGGGGCATGGGTCCGGAGCCATTCGTACATGTCCTGCTCGGCGCGGGCGATAACCGGCGCAATCGGCCACAAGGTGTCGTCGAGGTCGAACAGAACGGCTTTTATGGAAGGCATGACGGGTATCTGTTTCGGGTTGTGCTGCGCGCGCTGTGCTGCTCGGGCTGTGCGCGGCCGGCAGCGCGTGCGCATCGTACATCGGGTTGAATAATTATGGTCTAATCTGCAGCATGCCGCTCCCAGAATCCCGCACGGACACGATCCAGTACAAATCAATTGCGATTGTCGGCAAGCCGCTTGCTGCCGGCATCTCCCGCACGCTCTTCGAGCTGGCGGAATTCCTGCGCGCGTCCGGGCGCACCGTGTGGTTCGAATCCGACACTGCGCGCAGTATCAAAGCCGCCGGATATGCGGCATTGACGCCGGCCGAAATCGGGCAGCAGGCAGATGCGGCGATCGTGGTTGGCGGCGACGGCACCATGCTGGGGATCGCCCGCCAGCTTGCGCCCTTCAACGTGCCGCTGATCGGGATCAACCAGGGGCGGCTCGGGTTCATGACCGACATTCCATGCGAACGCATGCTGCCCGCGCTGACTGCGATGCTCGAGGGCGACTACGAGTCGGAGCAGCGCTCGCTGCTTGCCGGGAAAGTCGTGCGCAACGGGGCATCCATCTTCGATGCGCTGGCATTCAACGACGTCGTGGTCGCACGTGGAACCGGCGCCGGCATGGTTGAACTCCGGGTCGATGTGGACGGCCATTTCATGTACAACCAGCGTTCCGACGGCTTGATCGTCGCCACGCCGACCGGATCGACCGCCTATTCCTTGTCGGCCGGAGGGCCGCTGCTGCATCCCAGCCTGGGCGGAGTCGTGCTGGTGCCGATTGCGCCGCACGCCTTGTCGAATCGTCCGATCGTCGTTCCCGACAAGAGCGAAATCGTGATCGAAGTGGTGGCCGGACGCAACGTCAGTGTAAATTTCGACATGCAATCCCTGGCTCGCCTGGAGCACCGTGACCAGGTCGTGATCCGCCGTTCGGCGCACACCGTTACCTTCCTGCATCCGCACGGCTGGAGCTATTACCACACGCTGCGTGAGAAGCTGCACTGGAATGAATATCCGTCGGTCGACGGGCAGTTAAAATAATCCGCGGAAATCCTCCGCTTCCCCTAGTCCCAGTTCCCGCCACCCAGTTCCGCCACGCCCATGCTGCGCTCACTATCCATACGCGACTTTGTCATCGTTGACGCCATCGACATCGAACTCGCGCCTGGCTTTACCGTATTCACGGGCGAGACCGGCGCCGGCAAATCGATCCTGATCGACGCCCTTGCGCTCGCCCTCGGCGGCCGGGGCGATGCCAGCGTGGTTCGCGAAGGCGCCGCGCGCGCCGACATCAGCGCCGAATTCAGCCTGCCGCCGCAGGCAGTGCCGTGGCTGCAGGAACAGGCCATGGAAGGCGATGGCGACGCGGTCCTGCTGCGGCGGGTGGTCGACGGCGCCGGGCGCTCGAAGGCATTCATCAATGGCACGGCGGCCACCGCAACCCAGTTGCGCGAACTGGGCGAAATGCTGGTCGACATTCATGGCCAGCATGCGCATCAGTCCCTGCTGCGCGCCGATGCCCAACGTGTGCTGCTGGACCAGCAGGCGGGCCTGGAGTCGCAGGTGCGGGCAGTGGCCGCAGCCTGGAAGACGTGGCGCGCGGTAGCGCGCCAGCGCGAGGAATTCGAATCGAACGCCCGCGGCGTGTTGCTCGAGCGCGAGCGGCTGGAGTGGCAGGTCGGTGAACTGGAAAGGCTGGCGCTCAAGCCCGGCGAGTGGGCCGAGGTGACGCTGGAGCAGAGCCGGCTGGCGAATGCGGCCGCCCTCATCGAAGGCTCACAGGAAGCCCTGGATGAAATATCCGAATCCGAGACCGGCGCCATGCTTTCGCGTCTCTCCTCTCTCGAACACAAGCTGGCGCGGCTGGCCGAAATCGACAGTGGCCTGAAACCGGTGATGGAGGCGCTCGAGCCGGCGCGTATCCAGCTGCAGGAAGCCGCCTATTCGCTCAAGGACTACCTGAACCGCGTGGAGCTGGACCCGCAGCGGCTGCGCGAGGTCGAGGCGCGGGTCGAGGTACTCCATGGTGCTGCCCGCAAGTTCCGCATGGCGCCGGACGAATTGCCCCAGGAATACCACCGCCTATGCGCCGAGCTGGAACAGCTGGCGCAGGCCAGCGACATGGAAAGCCTGCGCGCGCAGGAACAGAAATTGGCGGATGAATACCACAGCCTGGCGGGGCGCCTGTCGCAAGCGCGTTCGAAGGCGGCGCTGGCCCTTTCCAAGGCGGTGACGGAAGCAATGCAGGACCTGAGCATGGCCGGCGGACGGCTGGAGATTGTCTTGCGCTCGTGCGAGCCTGCCAGCTACGGCATGGAGCAGGTCGAGTTCCTGGTGGCCGGGCATGCGGGCACTACGCCGCGGCCACTGCAAAAGGTCGCATCAGGCGGCGAGCTGGCGCGTATTTCGCTGGCCATCTCGGTCATCACCTCCGACGCCACTGCCACGCCGACGCTGATTTTCGACGAGGTCGACAGCGGCATAGGCGGCGCGGTCGCCGAGGTGGTAGGGCGACTGCTGAAGCGGCTCGGCCATGACCGGCAGGTATTGTGCGTCACCCACCTGCCGCAGGTTGCCAGCCAGGCCAACCAGCATTTTCAGGTCAGCAAGGCCGCCGGCGACGGCAAGCGGACGGTCTCGCGCATCACGCCATTGGACAGCAAGGGGCGGGTGGAAGAAGTGGCGCGGATGCTGGGCGGGGTGGAAATCACGGCGACCACGCGCAAGCATGCGAGGGAGTTGCTGGCGTTGTGAGGTGCAGGCGCATCCCCCCGTATAATCTGCCCCCATCATGCGATTCAAACCCGAACCCCCCTACGAGCACGGCACTCCCTCGCGCACAGCGATCGTCCTGGTCAACCTTGGCACGCCCGATGCGCCGACCGCGAAGGCGGTGCGGCCCTACCTGAAGCAATTCCTGTCCGATCCCCGCGTGGTAGAGATCCCGCGCCTGGTCTGGTGGATCATCCTGAACCTGTTCATCCTGCCGCTGCGCTCCGGCAAATCAGCGCATAAATATGCATCGATCTGGAGCGCCACGGGCTCGCCGCTGAAGCACCATACGCAGATGCAGGCAAGCCTGCTGGGACAGCGGCTGGCGCAGCGCGGCCACGAGGTGGAGGTCGCCTATGCGATGCGCTATGGCAGCCCTTCGGTGGAGTCGGTGCTGGACGAAATGAAGAGCCGCGGCTGCGACCGCGTCCTGGTGGTGCCGGCCTATCCGCAGTATTCGGGCACCACCACGGCATCGGTCTGGGATGCAGTTTTTTCACACTATGCGCGTGTGCGGAATGTGCCGGAACTGAGGCTGGTCAGGAATTATCACGACCAGGAAGGCTACATCGAAGCGCTGCAAGCCGCGGTCAACCGTCATTGGGATGCCCATGGACAGTCAGACAAGCTGGTGATGAGCTTCCATGGCGTGCCCAAGCGCACGCTGACGCTGGGCGACCCCTACCACTGTGAATGCTACAAGACCGCCCGCCTGCTGGCGCAGAGGCTGGGGCTGGCACCCGAGCAGTACCTCGTCACCTTCCAGTCCCGCTTCGGAAAGGCCGAGTGGCTGCAGCCCTACACCGCGCCCACGCTGCAGGAACTGGCGCGCCAGGGCGTCAAGCGGGTCGACGTCATCTGCCCCGGTTTTGTCGCCGACTGCCTGGAGACCCTGGAAGAGATTGCCATGGAAGTACGCACCGACTTCCTGACCGCCGGCGGAGCGGAGTTTCACTACATTCCCTGCCTGAACGAATCGCCGGAATGGATTGAAAGCCTGGCCGGCATCTGCGAGCAGCACATGCTCGGCTGGCCCACGCTGTCCGGCCCCCTGGAGCGCGAACAAAACGAGCGCGACAACGCCCTGTCGCGTGAGCGGGCGTTGGCATTGGGCGCCCCGCAATAAGCCATCCTCCGCTGGCTTAATGCCAGAATGGCACGGATACGCCGGACATCGCTATCCATGCCACGGCGAGCAGCGAGTAGAGAATGATCGAGGCGGAAATAAGGTGCAGTTTCATGATGGATCCGGGGCGGGCGCGCAATCGCTTGTCCCTCAATTTCCATCCTAGTTCCCGATATCGCGATTGAAAGCCCCTGAACCAGTAAAGTTTGTAACAGGGTTTCATTCAGGCAATATGGAACATTTCAGACAACATTCCCCCTTGAAATGCAGGGGTATAGCCCCACTTGGGCGAGGTTGGATCACTTAAGTCATTGATTGTCGGAGATTTTTCTATGCATGGCGAAGAAAAGAATAACGCCCCCGAGGCCCAGCAGGACGCGGCAGGCGGGGAGTCTGCAGATGCAACCGGTTACGTCGATCCCGGCGTCGAACAGAAGCTGGCCGATGCCGAAGCCAAGGTGGCGGAACTGAACGAAGCCTTCCTGCGGGCCAAGGCAGAAGCCGAGAACGTACGGCGGCGCGCCCAGGAAGACATTGCCCGTGCCCACAAATTTGCGATTGAAAGCTTTGCCGAGGCGCTGGTTCCGGTAAAGGACAGCCTTGAAATGGCGCTGAAGGTGGAAACGCCGTCGATCGATTCCCTGAAAGAGGGGGTCGAAATGACCTTGCGGCAGCTCAGCACCGCATTCGAGAAAAACCGCTTGGCCGAAGTCAATCCGCAGGCTGGCGAGAAGCTGGACCCGATGAAGCACCAGGCCATTTCAATGGTGCCGGCGGCGCAGGATGTCAACACGATCGTGACGGTCCTGCAAAAGGGTTACATGATCGCCGACCGGCTGCTGCGCCCGGCCCTGGTGATCGTTTCCAGCGAAAAAACATCCTGAGGCAGGCCGGTCGCTTGAAAGCGCGGCCTTGCTCCACATATTCGATCCATCCGGAATTGCGCATCAAGACAATTCAGCATATTCAGCATATCCAGTCATTCAAGTTATAAGAGGAAAAATCATGGGCAAAATCATCGGTATTGACCTGGGAACGACCAACTCGTGCATCGCCATCATGGAAGGTGGCCAGCCGAAGGTGATCGAGAACGCCGAGGGCGCGCGTACCACTCCTTCCATCATCGCTTACCAGGAAGATGGCGAGATCCTGGTCGGCGCGCCGGCCAAGCGCCAGGCGGTCACCAATCCGAAGAACACGCTGTACGCCGTCAAGCGGCTGATCGGGCGCAAGTTCGAAGAGAAGGAAGTGCAGAAGGACATCAGCCTGATGCCCTACCAGATCATCAAGGCCGATAACGGCGACGCCTGGGTCGCGGTGCGCGACAAGAAGCTGGCGCCGCCGCAGATCTCTGCCGAAGTGCTGCGCAAGATGAAGAAAACCGCCGAGGAATACCTGGGCGAGGAAGTGACCGAGGCCGTGATCACCGTGCCGGCCTACTTCAACGATGCCCAGCGCCAGGCAACCAAGGACGCCGGCCGGATCGCCGGCCTGGACGTCAAGCGCATCATCAACGAGCCGACCGCTGCTGCGCTCGCTTTCGGCCTGGACAAGACCAGCAAGGGCGACCGCAAGATCGCCGTGTATGACCTTGGCGGCGGCACTTTCGACGTGTCGATCATCGAGATCGCCGACGTCGATGGCGAGAAGCAGTTCGAAGTGCTGTCGACCAATGGCGACACCTTCCTCGGCGGCGAAGACTTCGACCAGCGCATGATCGACTACATCATCGACGAATTCCGCAAGACCAGTGGTGTGGACCTGGGCAAGGATCCGATCGCACTGCAGCGCATCAAGGCTTCGGCCGAGCGCGCCAAGATCGAATTGTCGTCGTCCCAGCAAACCGAGATCAACGAGCCCTACATCGCGATGGCGAACGGCGCGCCGGTCCACCTGACCATGAAAATGACCCGCGCCAAGCTGGAATCGCTGGTCGAGGAACTGATCAACCGGACCATCGAGCCGTGCCGCATCGCCATCAAGGATGCCGGCGTCAAGGTTTCGGATATCGACGACATCATCCTGGTCGGCGGCATGTCGCGCATGCCAAAGGTGCAGGAAAAGGTTCGCGAATTCTTCGGCAAGGAGCCGCGCAAGGACGTCAACCCGGATGAGGCAGTTGCCGTCGGTGCCGCGATCCAGGGCGCCGTCCTGTCGGGCGAGCGCAAGGATCTGCTGTTGCTGGACGTGACGCCGCTGTCGCTGGGTATCGAAACCCTGGGCGGCGTGATGACCAAGATGATCCAGAAAAATACGACCATCCCGACCAAGTTCAGCCAGGTGTTTTCGACTGCCGAAGACAATCAGCCTGCGGTGACCATCAAGGTGTTCCAGGGCGAGCGCGAGATGGCTGCCGGTAACAAGGGGCTGGGCGAGTTCAACCTTGAAGGCATTCCGCCGTCATCGCGTGGTACGCCGCAGATCGAAGTTACCTTCGACATCGACGCCAATGGCATCTTGCACGTGAGCGCGAAAGACAAGGCGAGCGGCAAGGAAAACAAGATCACCATCAAGGCCAATTCTGGCCTGACGGAAGAAGAAATCCAGAAAATGGTGCGCGATGCCGAGGCCAATGCGGCCGAAGACCATCGGCTGAAAGAGCTGGCCGAGGCGCATAACCAGGGCGATGCGCTGGTGCACTCGACCCGCAAGGCCATGACCGAGCATGGTGACAAGCTCGATGCCGGCGACAAGGAAAAGATCGAAGCAGCGATCCAGGAGCTGGAAGTTGCCCTCAAGGGCAACGAAAAGTCCGAGATCGATGCCAAGATCGCAGCCCTGTCCACGGCAGCGCAGAAGCTTGGCGAGAAGATGTATGCTGACGCAGGTCAACAGGCGGGTGCAGCCGGAGCAGGTGCGGCCGGCGGTGCGGGGCAGGCCGGCGCGGAGTCCAAGGCCAAGGACGACGATGTGGTCGATGCCGACTTCAAGGAAGTGAAAGACAAATAAGTTCGGGTAATCGGCGCGAGCCGGGTGCCTCCGCCGGATCGGAAATCGCAGCGCGATGTTCGATCCGGCGTTTTCGTTTGCATAACAAGGTCGTGAAACATGGCGAAGCGTGATTATTACGAAGTGCTGGGTGTTGCCAAGAACGCCTCGGATGAAGAAATCAAGAAGTCGTATCGCAAGCTGGCGATGAAGCATCATCCGGACCGCAATCCGGATAGCAAGAGCGCGGAAGACAAGTTCAAGGAAGCGAAGGAAGCATACGAGATGCTTTCCGATCCCCAAAAGCGGGAAGCCTATGACCGCTACGGACATGCAGGGGTCGATCCGAACGCTGGAGGTGGTGGTGGCGGTGGCGGTTTCGCCGATGCTTTCGGCGACATTTTCGGCGACATTTTCGGCGCCAGCGCCCGTGGCGGCGGCCGCGGCGGCCCGCAGGTCTATCGCGGCGCCGACCTGCGCTACAACCTCGAAATCACCCTCGAGCAGGCGGCCAACGGATTCGATACCTCGATCCGGGTGCCGACATGGGACAGTTGCGAACCCTGCCACGGAACGGGCGCCAAGCCCGGCACCTCGCCCACGACCTGTTCCACTTGCGGCGGGCACGGCCAGGTGCGGATGCAACAGGGTTTCTTCAGCGTCCAGCAGACCTGCGCCAAGTGCCATGGCACCGGCAAGGTGATTGCCGATCCATGCCCGACCTGCAGTGGCGCCGGCCGGATCAAGCGTAACAAGACGCTGGAAGTGAAAATCCCGGCGGGCATTGACGACGGCATGCGCATCCGCTCCTCCGGCAACGGCGAGCCGGGTATGAACGGCGGCCCGTCCGGCGATCTCTACGTCGAGATCCACATCAAGGCGCACTCGGTATTCCAGCGCGACGGTGACGACCTCCATTGCGAGATGCCGATTTCCTATGCCAAAGCGGCGCTTGGCGGCGATATTGAAGTGCCGACCCTGGGTGGAAAGGTGTCGTTCACGATTCCCGAGGGAACGCAGTCAGGAAAGACTTTCCGCCTGCGCAGCAAGGGCATCAAGGGCGTACGCTCGGGCTATCCCGGCGACCTGTTCTGCCACGTGGTGGTCGAGACGCCGGTGAAGCTGACCGACCGGCAGAAAGATCTGTTGCGCGAGTTCGAGCAACTGACCACCGAGGGCGGCGCCCGGCATAGTCCGCAGAGCAAATCATGGAAAGACAAGGTAAAAGAGTTTTTCGAGTGAGGACGCCGGGTGTTTCCGGCATCCACCGGTAAAGCGCCTGCCCAACCCTGCCCGACATGTCGGGCAGGGTTTTTTTTCGTTCTCTGCCAGTGCCCGGCGACCGATTGCCGGCTGTCGTGTATCTGTTGCGGCTGTTTTTCCTCGGCCTTGCGCCAGACATTTCTGGACAGAAAAACAATTAGTGTAAAACGTTAAATTGTTAGTGAATTCGACGTTACATTTCGCTTTCGCTTGACGCATACTGCGGGCTCCACCACGAGTCCGCAGAGTTCGAATTGGCCCCGGTATACGAAATGATGCGCTACCGCGTACCGGCACCGACTGTCGTCATCGTTGACGACCAGGGAACCGGCCGCCTGGTACTTGCGGAGATTGTGCGCGGCATCGATAGCCGCATCAATGTCGTGTCCTTCGCGGACCCGGTCGAAGCACTGGAATATGTGCGCTGCCAGCCAGCGGACCTAGTGCTGACCGATTACCTGATGCCGCGCCTGGACGGCATTGAAACCACGCGCGCGCTGCGCAAGCTCTATCCGGTCGAGCAGTTGCCGGTCGTGATGACCACGATCGTCCACAGCCGGGAATTGCTATACCGTGCCTTTGATGCCGGCGTCAGTGACTACCTGTTGCGGCCGATCGATCCGGCCGAGTGCCGGATGCGCTGCGAAAACCTGCTGCGCGCGCGAAGTCATTTCCAGATCCAGCAGCGTCATATCGAGTCGCTGGCCAGCCGGCTTGACAAGGTAAAGGATGAATTGCGCCTGTCCGAGGACAGCGCATTGGAGCGCCTGATCATCTTCAACCAGTTGCATGACCAGCAGTCCGCCAAATGCCAGCACGATGTCGCCCTGTATGCCGGCTTCATTGCAAGCGCGCTGGGCTGCTCGGAAGAAGAGGTCGAATTGCTGCGCGTGGCCGCATCGGTGCACGACATAGGCGAACTTGCCCTGCCGTCCGGTTGCTGGACCCACCCCGGCTCGCTCAGTCACGAGCAACTGGCATGCCTGCGGCGGCACACGATAGTTGGCCATGACTTGCTGGCGAGCGTTTCGTCCCGCCTGATGCAGACGGCCGCCGAAATCGCGCTCAACCATCACGAAAGACTGGACGGCAGCGGCTATCCACGTGGCTTGCCGGGCAAGGAAATTCCGTTCATGGCGCGGATCGTCGCAGTGGCCGATGTCTTCAGCGCGCTGGTCTCGGTGCGTCCTTACCGCAATGCCATGAGTCCGGAGTGCGCACTGGCCTGCATGTGCGAGCAGATGAGAGACAAGCTTGATGCCGATGCGATCGGGGTGCTGGTCAACTCGATCGAGGACGTCTGCGCACTCAGTCCGGCCCTGGCCAGCGGGAAAATGGCTGCCGGGATCCGCCATGGGTGAGTCCCTGTCACCTCCGGCGGGAGCGCGGGGCATGCTGCAGCGGCTGTCGGAGCGCCTGTCGCAGCGACCCGACAGCGAACATGAGCAGGCCGCGATCCGGGTCGGGATAGGCGTATTGCTGCTGCTTTACTATTGGCTGACTGCCCTGCACGGCGGAAGCCTGTTCCGCGCCCCCAACTTCGCTGTGCTCGGTATGCTGCTTTTCCTGGCGGTGGCCTTGCTGGCGCACATCTTCGTCAAGCCGGAGTCCACACCATGGCGCAGGCTCGCAGGATCGGTGCTCGACGCCACCGCCATTACCTATTTCTTTTTCTCCAGCGATGCATCTGCTGTTCCGATGTACGCCTTGTACCTGTGGATAATTTTCGGCAACGGGTTTCGCTACGGCCGTCGCTACCTGTATTTCGCCCTCGCACTGTCTCTGGCCGGATTTGGCGCGGTGGTGCTGGCCGTGCCCCAATGGGACGACAACCAGCCGCTAGGGTGGGGGCTATGGGGAGGCATGCTGGCGGTATCCCTGTACGTCGGCCACCTGGTGAAGCGGCTCACGACGGCGTTGCAGAGCGCTGAAGCGGCAAACATGGCGAAGCGCCGCTTCGTATCGTCGGTATCGCATGAACTGCGCACGCCACTGAACGCCATTATCGGAATGGCCGACCTGCTCTACACAACCCGTCTCGACAGCGACCAGCAGGACATGCTGCACACGCTGCACGAAGCGTCGCGCCTGATGCTTGCGCTGACAGAGGACGTGCTCGATTTCTCGAAGATAGAGGCCGGCAAACTGACCCTCGAGAAAGTGGAATTCGATCTGAAGGAGCTGGTGCAGGAGACCATCGACGTGTTTCGCTACCAGGCTTTGGTCAAAGGGCTCGCATTGACATCCAGCATCGCGTCGGGAATACCTGCGCGTTTGTGCGGGGACCAGCATCACGTGCGCCAGATACTCGTCAACCTGCTGTCGAATGCAATCAAGTTCACCGAGAGCGGGGAGGTGATCTGCCGCGCCTACTGCATGAAAACCGAGCCCGGGCTTGCATTGATCCGCTTCGAAGTCGCCGACACCGGCATAGGCATGTCCGAGCAAACCCAGACCCGGATTTTCGACAGCTTCACCCAGGCAGATGAGTCCACGACCCGGCGCTACGGTGGCACTGGCCTGGGTACCACGATTGCGAAGCAACTGGTGGAGCTGATGGGCGGCCGCATTGGCGTCAGCAGCGTTCCAGGCAAGGGCAGCCTGTTCTGGTTCGAGGTGCTGCTGGATCGGCCCGCGCCTGTCTTGTCGTCCGCGGCGTCGCAGTCAGGTTCGCCTGCCCCCGGCACTGCCCGTGCGCGCGGCGCCTTGAATGCCATACCGGTTGCCGCGCGGCCGCTGCATGTGCTGGTGGCTGAGGACAACCCGACCAATTGCAGGGTCATCCAGCAGATCCTGCAGCGTGCAGGTCATCGCTACACGCTGGCGGTCAACGGCGAAAAAGCACTGGACTGCCTTGCCGTGGAACGCTTCGATATCGTGTTGCTGGACATGAACATGCCAGTGATGAGCGGGCTTGAAGTGGCGAAGACCTATCGCTTCATGGCGCCTGAAGACGAACGGGCAGCCGTCATCATGTTTTCCGCCAATGCCTGCGTAGATGTCCGCGAGGAATGCGCGCTGGCCGGGATTGATGCCTACCTGCCAAAGCCGGTGCAGGTGGGGCCTTTCCTGGCCATGCTCGATTCACTCGCACAGCAGTTTCCGCGCCGCGGCCGGCGCAAGGATACCAAGGACGGCGTTGCGCAGGATCTTCCGGCCTTTGCGGCCCGAGCAGACCTCGACCCGGAAGTGCTTGCCGACCTCGAAATGCTTGCCAGTGACAAGGGATTTGTCGACATGCTGCTGGCCGGGTATATCAAGGACAACAGCGCATTGGTGGTGCAACTTGAGTCGGCGCTCGAGGCCCGCTGCCTGGAGGAATGCCGCCAGCTGCTGCACGCGATGAAGGGATCGGCGGTTAGTGTCGGGGCGTTGCGGATGCGCGAATTCTGCGAACGTACCGAACACCTTTCACCTGCCAACATGTTTCGCGACCGGGCGCAGGTCATGCGCGAATGTCGACTGGTTTTTTCCACGCTGTCGACGCAGTTGCAGGCCTATTGCAACCACCGAAAATCAGAGCCGGAAATCAATTCCCGACTAAGGCCATATGCGAAGGAATGAAAATGTCATTTGTATTGAACATACTTGAAGCCAGCGACCTGCATCGGGGTGAACTCGAGGGCCTGCCCTTGCTGCGGCGGATGATGGATGGCAGGAGCAGCCGCAGCCATTACATAAGCTTCCTTTCCGACCTGTATCACGTGGTCTGGCATTTCTGCCCTGTCATGGCGGCTGCCGCGAGCCGCTGCCCGGATGAGTTTCGCCAGGTTCGCACACACCTGTACCAGGCGATGGAAGAGGAGCAGGGACATGAGCAAATGGTGCTCGATGATCTGGAAGTCTTCGGCGTCGAGCCGGGCCGGACATGCGGGCGCACACCCTCGGACCCGATGCAGGTGCTGGTGGCATCAAACTACTACCTCGTGGATCGTGTGCATCCCTGCTCGGTACTCGGGATGTTGTATGTGCTGGAGTTCATCGCGTCCGCTTATGCCGGATCGATTGCCGACAGCATCGCGACGGGATTCGGGATGCCGGCAACGAGTGGCTTCGGGTTTTTGAAGTCTCACGCCACCCTCGACCAGCAGCATGTGGAGCGGCTGCACAAGCTGTTGAACACGATCGGCCAACCCCTCGCACGGCAAAGGGTGATGGAAGCGACCAATCTGAATTTCTATCTGTTCAAGGAATGGATCCGGCAGCTGGAAAACGATCGGTAGCCGACATGAAGCCGGTCTGCAGCCGACCTGAAGCCGGTCTGCAGCCGACCTGAAGCCAACCTGCATCGTATTGACCGGCACTATGCGGTCCGGGTGCGCGGACCAAGCCTGTTGCGCAAAGGCCCTTCCGGCAGGGCCGGTCTCGATGCTCACGCCAGTACTGTCAGCTCGTCTAGCGACAAATTTTTCTCTTCGCAGTCCGGCTCCTCCCGTTGCCGCACCTGCGCCTTCACCAGTCGCTGCATCATTCGCAGGTCACGGTCGTCCAGGCGCAGTGCCGCATCGGTCCAGACTTCGCAGATGCTGATCAATTCCTCCAGGCTCACCGGGTTGGTAAATTCGCGGCAGCGATACATTGCCCGCATTCCATTGGACTGCCGCCGATGGCGGCGAATGAAATCCTCGGTCGCCTCCTTTCCCTGGCCCTTGGGTACCACGATATCGACCAGCCCCAGTTCTTTCAGGTAGCCGACTTCATGCAGTTCGCCGCCAAGTATCATCCGCTCCGCCTGCACGGCGCCAATTCGCCTGGCAAGCAGGCTGTATGCGCCCATGCCGGGAAACAGGTTGAACAGGATTTCGGGAAAGCCCATGCGCACCGACTCTTCGGCGATGATGATGTCGCTGGTAAGTGCGCATTCGAAACCTCCCCCGAGCGCGTCTCCTTGCACCAGGGATATGGTGGTGGCCTGCCCGCCGTAGTGGCAGAGGCGGCGCCATGCCGGCTCCACGCAGGCGCGCGCATAGTGCATCAAGGCTTCCCGGTCACGTGCCTTGATCAGCATGACGAACAGCGCCAGGTCGCCCCCCCCAACTGAATACCTTCGGGTTCGCCGAGGCGACGATCTGGTACTCGATGGGGAACACTTCGCCGCCGCTCCAGGCCTGGCCCCGGTTCGCTTCGAGATGTTTGTCGCGCAAGCGCAGCTCGCCAAGCAATCCAAGGGTGAAACAGGCGCGGCCCCGCGGCTTCAGGTAGGTCCAGGCTGACCGGGTCTCGGCATCGTGCACGACTTCGATTTGCTGGTAAGCCGGCTGCGATACATCAGTAATTGCGGCATGGCTGTGCAAGTATTTCACTTCGCTCATTGCATTCATTTATTCCCCCTGACTGGTGAATTATGGCAACCCGCTCCTTCGATGGTCCTTGCGTCGTATCGCTTGGCCCGGGGTGGATGGATTGAAGTAAAACAGGATCGGAAGGGAAAAGTGACAAATATAATCAGGGGCGGGTAGCCGCTTAATAGCCGTTTGTAACCAAGCGAAATTGGCGCAAAATGTCACACATTTAACATTTTCAACCAGCGATTTTTTAGTCAAAATCTGGCCGAACTGCGGCCACCGTGAACGCCAGTATCATCGGTTTGTCGGAAGTTCCGAAATCAGTTCGGAATCCATTCCGAATCAGAGTATTCCTAGTGATTTCCAGGAAAATTTCCTGCGGGGCGGGGCGGGGCGGGGCGGGGCGGGGCGGGGCGGGGCGGGGCGCCACGCTTGCTCTGGCGCGGCGAAGCGAGGCAGGCTGGTGCAGCAGTGTGCAAAGCGTGGGGCGTGAAGCGCGTGCACCCCGCGCCGCTCAGGCAGCGGGGTGCAAAGGCCGGGCGGGGGTCAGAAGCTGTGTTCCGGACCAGGAAAGGATTGGTCCTTGACGGCGGCGACGTAGGCTGCAACCGCATCTGCAATGCTGGCCTGCCCTTGCATGAAGTCGCGCACGAACTTTGCCTTGTGGCCGGGAAATACCCCCAGCATGTCGTGCATCACAAGTACCTGGCCGGAGCAGTCGACGCCAGCGCCGATGCCGATCGTGGGTATCGCCAGGCTGTCGGTGGTCTCCTTGGCCAATTGTGCCGGGATTGCCTCCAGTACCAGCAAGCTCGCGCCGGCAGCCTGCACGGCAAGCGCATCGGCCTTCAGGCGTTCTGCCGCTTCTACTGTCTTGCCCTGCACCTTGAATCCGCCCAGCGCATGCACCGACTGCGGCGTCAGGCCCAGATGTGCGCACACGGGCACAGCGCGTTCGGTCAGGAAGCGGATCGTGTCGACCAGCCATGCGCCGCCCTCGATCTTGACCATCTGCGCACCCGCCTGCATGAGTCGCACGGCATTGGCGAAGGCCGATTCCGGCGTTGCATAGGTGCCAAATGGCATGTCTGCGACCAGCATCGCGGTCTTGTTGCCGCGCGCGACGCTGGCAGTGTGGTAAGCCACTTCCTCCAGCGTCACCGGCAGCGTCGACTGCTGGCCCTGGCAGACCATGCCCAGCGAATCGCCGACCAGCAGGATTTCGACCCCGCAGCCGTCCATCAGTGCGGCAAAGCTGGCGTCATAACAGGTCAGCATCGAAATCTTTTCGCTTTTTGCGCGCAACGCCATCAAGGCTGGAATGGTGACGGACTTTTTTCTTGGTTCCTGCAGGTATCCGGACATTTTTTATTCTCCACGGCTGAAAAATTCGCGCTTGCCGCGCATGTTGCGTACGCGGTTGAGCAGCAGGTTGAAATCTTCGTCCCGTGCGATCGGATTCAGGTGTTCCGTGTTCACGATCAGCAGCGGTGCGGCGTCGTAATGATAAAAGAAGCGGCTGTAACTCTCGCACAGCCGGAACAGATAGTCTTCCGACATGCCGGCTTCCATCGGGATGCCGCGCTTTTGCACACGCTCCACCAGCGTTTCGGGCTGCGCCTGCAGGTAGATCACGAGGTCGGGCACCGGCGCCTGCGGACGCAGTTGATCATATAGCTGCCGATACAGGTGCAGTTCGTCATCCGCCAGCGTCAGGCTGGCGAATATCGGGTCCTTGTCGAGCAGGAAGTCGGAAACGACAGGTGCGCTGAACATGTCGTCCTGCATCAGGTCGCGCACCTGGTTCACCCTTTGGAACAGGAAGAACAATTGCGTCGGCAGCGCATAGCGGGCCGAGTCGCGATAGAACTTTTCGAGGAACGGGTTCTCCTCCGGCAGTTCCAGCAAGGTCCGTGCGCCCAATCCTTCAGCAATCTTGCGGGTCAAGGTTGTTTTCCCCGCGCCGATCGGACCTTCCACGACGATGTAGCGGAATCGGTCCAGGCTCATGTTCTGAAAATGAAGTAGACGGCGCCGACCAGGCAAAGTGCGGCCCAGAGGTAGTCGAGTTTCAGCGGTTGCTGCATATAGATCACGGCAAAGGGAATGAAGATCGACAGTGTAATCGCTTCCTGCAGTATCTTGAGTTGCGCCAGGCTCATCACGGTGTAGCCGATCCGGTTTGCCGGCACCTGGAGCATGTATTCGAACAGCGCAATTCCCCAGCTGATGAACGCCGCGATCCACCACGGCCTGTCAGCCAGGTTCTTCAGGTGCCCGTACCACGCGATTGTCATGAATACGTTGGACAGGCACAGCAGGCCGATTGTCTGGAGCAGGGTGGATGCGGGCATGGCGGGAATGGCTTGGTTGATGTTCAGTCAGGCAGGGGCAGGGCGTGGTTCGCAGGTTGTAACCCGCAACCCGCCGTCTCCGTGGCTTTCTTTAACTGGCGGGGCTGTCGAGCTTTTCGATCGCCTGGCCGGCCGTGCCAGGCAGCAGCAGCGCAGCCCTGCCTTTGCCGGGGATGACCACGTCCGCCGCGATCTCCAGCAAGGGCACCAGCACGAATGCCCGCTGGTGCATGCGCGGATGGGGCAGCGTCAGCAGGTCACTTTGCATTTCGATGTCGCCATACAGCAGCAGGTCAAGGTCGAGCGTGCGTGGCGCGTTCCGGTAAGGGCGCTCGCGCCCGGATCCTGCTTCGATCTGCATCAGCTGCTGTAGCAGCAGTGCCGGCGCCAGCGTGGTGGATACCTCGACCACTGCATTGACATAATCGTCACCGCCGGCATCGACCGGCGCGGTCCGGTACAGCGAGGAGCGTCGCACCAGTTCGCAGCCCGGCATGCTGGCAATCGCGGCAATCGCCGCCTCTACTGTGGCTCGCGCGTTCCCGAGATTGGCGCCGATGCCTATCCATGCAGGTGACGCCGCTGCCTTCATTCGTCGGCAGGGCCGGTGCGTTCGGCACCGCTGCTGCCGGCGCCGGCCTGGTCAGCGGCCTTCGCGCCGCTGCGCGGACTCTTGCGGCGGCGCTTGCGTGCCGGCGCTTCTTCGCCCGTCGGCCGGGTCTTCCTGGCCAGCAGCGCCTCGCGTCCGGTGTCGTCGGCCTCCTGGAACGCAGTCCACCAATCGCCGATCTCCTGGTCGATCTCGCCTGATGCGCAACGCAGCATCAGGAAGTCATAGCCGGCGCGAAAACGAAGATTTTCCAGCAACTTGTACGGCGATTTGCCGACGCGCCGGTCAAAACGCGGCTGCATTGCCCAGATGTCGCGCATGTCCCCCGCGATCTTGCGCTGCAGCGCCAGCTTGTCGGTCTGCGCGTCGAGCACGTCGTCGGCAGCCAGGTGCAGCGCAGGAAGCGAATGCTCGCCAGATGCTTCGTAAGCCTTCCATTTCTCCACCACCTGATGCCACAGCAGCGATGCGAACAGGAAGCCAGGCGATACCGGCTTGCCCTGGCGCACCCGCTCATCGGTGCTGGCGAGGGCGAGCCTGACGAATTTCTCGCCCAGCGGCTGTTCCAGCACCACGTCCAGCAGCGGCAGCAGGCCATGGTGCAGGCCTTCCTTGCGCAACTGCTTCAGGCAAGCGAGCGCGTGGCCGCTCAGCAGCAGCTTGAGCATCTCGTCGAACACGCGCGCCGCGGGCACATTGTTGATCAGCGGCGCCATGATCTTGATCGGTTCGCGGGTGGCGGGATCGATGGTGAAATCGAGCTTCGCCGCGAAGCGCACCACCCGCAGCAGCCGCACCGGATCTTCGCGGAAGCGCGCTTCCGGCACGCCGATGATGCGCAGCGTGCGCGAGCGGATGTCGGGAATGCCGCCGTGGTAGTCCAGCACCGTCTGGTCGGCCGGATCGTAGTACATGGCATTGATCGTGAAATCGCGGCGCACCGCGTCTTCATGCTGGTTGCCGAAGGTGTTGTCGCGCAGCACCCGCCCGTGCGCATCCTTGGGCGCATCCGCGGATGTGGTGCCGCGGAAGGTCGTGACCTCGATCAGGTCCTGTCCGAACATCACGTGCACGATCTGGAAGCGGCGGCCGATGATGAAAGCGCGGCGGAACAGCCGCTTGATCTGCTCGGGCGTCGCATTGGTTGCGACATCGAAGTCCTTGGGCTTGACGCCCAGCAGCAGGTCGCGCACGGCGCCGCCGACCAGGAAGGCCTTGAATCCCGCCTCCTGCAAGGTCTGCGTCACCCGGATTGCATTGGAAGAGACCAGCCGCGGGTCGATGCCGTGTTCCTTCGGTCCCAGCACGACGGGAACGGTGTTGTCGGCAGGGCTTTGTTTTTTGCCCAGTATGCGTCGGATAAGCTTCTTAATCATTGAATAGGTTCAGTACGGGCCAGCCATGAGCCAGAGCGTGCGCTTTCAGTTTTTCATTCGGGTTGGTGGCAACGGGATCCGTCACTGCACTGAGCAGCGGCAGGTCGTTGTGCGAGTCACTGTAGAACGCGCTGCGTTCGAACTGATCCAGCCGGGTTCCCCGGCTGGCGAGCCAGGCGTGCAGGTGCGAGACCTTGCCCTGGCCGTGGGTCGGCGTGCCGCGGATCTGGCCGGTGATTTCTCCCCGGCTGTCGACCTCGGGCTCGGCGGCGATCAGGTGCTCGACCTTGAATTCGCGCGCGATCGGGCCGGTGATGAAGCTGTTGGTGGCGCTGATGATCACCGTCAGGTCGCCCTCGGCCTGGTGCTTTTCGACCAGCGCCATGGCAGCCGGCCGGATTGCCGGCGTGATCACCTCCGCCATGAACTGCTGGTGCCATTGATCGAGCTGGGCGCGCGGAAATGCGGCTAGCGTGCCGAAGGCAAAGTGGAGGTAGGCGACCGGATCGAGCGTGCCGGCGAGATACTGCTCGAAAAATTCCTGGTTGCGGGCGGCAAAGCTGACCGGATCGACGACGCCGAGGCGGACCAGGAACTGGCCCCACTCGAAGTCCGAATCGATCGGTATCAGCGTGTAATCGAGATCGAAAATTGCTAGCTTCATCAATTGGTCTGCATTTCGCCCCGTTCCAGCAGCTGCTTGAGCAGCGGCAGGGTTACCGGGCGTTTGGTTTCGAGTGAATAGCGGTCGAGCGCATCCAGCACCGCCGACAATGACGACATGTCGCGCCGGTAGTGCGTGATCAGCCATGGCAGCAAGCCCGGGGACGGCTCGAAGCCCCGTGCCTGTGCCGCCCGCTCCAGCGCGGACAGCTTCTCGTCGTCGGTCAGGACGTGCACATGGTAGATCAATCCCCAGCCCAGCCGCGTGCGCAGGTCTTCGCGCAGCGCCAGCGCCGCAGGAGCGGCGGCGCCAGCCGTGACCAGCACGCCGCCCTGTTCGCGGATCTGGTTGAACAGCGCAAACGCGGCCACCTGCTGCTCCTGGGAAAGCCGGTCGCAATCGTCGATCAGGAACAGCCCGGTAGCAGGGGAATAGCTGAAGTCCTCGATGTCCGAATCCGGGCCTAGCAGGCGGGCACCGGCGTCGTGCGCCAGCAAGGCATTCAGCAAATGCGTCTTGCCGCAACTGGACTCGCCCCACAGGTAGACGAAGCGCTGGTCGAGTCCGCTGGCGGTATGGTCGGCGATCGCGCGCAGCAGCGACACCAGTTCGTCGTTCTGGCCAGTGACGAAAGTGGCAAAAGTTTGCGGCTGGTCGCCGGAAATGTCGAGCGGCAGCTGTCTCATGGTTCGGTCTGGCTGTAGAAGCTGCTGTTCAGGTAATGGTCGCGCATATGGCGCACGGCGACCGACAATATCGCGGATGCAGGCAGGGCCAGCAGCACGCCGACAAAGCCGAACAATTGCCCAAATGCCAGCAATGCAAATATCACGACCAGCGGATGCAGGCCGATACGCTCGCCGACCAGGCGCGGTGTCAGGATGAAGCTTTCCAGCACCTGGCCCAGGCCATATACCACGGCGACCGCAATCAGGCCCTGCAGCATGTCGAACTGCAGCAAGGCCGCGATCAGCGCCAGCAGCAGTCCGAGTCCGAATCCGATATACGGTATGAACACCAGCAAGCCGGTGATGATGCCGACCGGCAGCGCAACTTCGAAGCCGGCGATCGCCAGTCCTGCCGAGTAGTAGACCGAAAGCACCAGCATCACCAGCAGCTGCCCGCGCAGGTACTGGGCCAGCAGGTCATCGACTTCGCGCCCGAGCGACTGGACCTTGGCGGACCAGCGGCGCGGCACCGCATTGACCAGCCGGGCCAGCATCGGGTGCCAGTCCAGCAACAGGTAGAACAGCACGACCGGAACCAGCAGCAGGGTAGCCAGCCAGCCAAGCAGGGCAATGCCGCCGATGCGCACCGAGGACAGCAGCGAGGACCAGATTCCCTGGCCGGCGGTGCTCATCTGCTTGGTCAGCAGGCTCTTGATCCCTTCCACGTCGAACTGGGCTTTCACGCCCAGGTCGCGCAGCCAGGGGCTGACGATGGCGTTGAGCGAGGACAGCAGGCGCGGAATCTGTTCCCGCATCAGCGGCAGTTCCTTTTCCAGGACCGGGATGACGATCAGGATCAAGGCCAGGATGATGGCGCACAGTATGGTCATCATGACCAGCACAGCGACCATGCGCGGCATGCGCAGCCGGCCTATGTGGCAGGACGACAGCCAGTCGACACCGGGGTTGAGCGCATAGGCCAGGATGCCCGCCGCGATGAACGGCGTCAGCACCGGGCCGAGCAAGACCAGCAATGCCACCAGCAACAATCCGAACGTGACCCACATCAGGGTTTGTCGTTGTTCGGAAGTGTATGGAAATGGCATGAGTCGGGATTGATGGGACGTTTGATAAAATAGCGCCTTTGCTGCGGCGGCTGGATGCAGGATTATAGGCTTGCGCCTGTAATCGTGCGATCTTCCTGAAAGCCTCCTATTTTACCGTCTCTGTCAACCAAATCATGACATCTCCTACCAAGGTTTCCCTGTCTTACCGAGATGCCGGCGTCGATATCGATGCCGGCGACGCGCTGGTCGAAGCAATCAAGCCGTTCGCCAAGCGCACCATGCGGGAAGGAGTGCTGGGCGGCATAGGCGGCTTCGGCGCCTTGTTCGAAATCAGCAAGAAGTTCCGCGAGCCGGTACTGGTTTCCGGTACCGACGGCGTCGGCACCAAGCTCAGGCTGGCGTTCGACCTGAACCGGCACGACACGGTCGGCATCGACCTGGTGGCGATGAGCGTCAACGACATTCTCGTGCAGGGCGCCGAACCGCTGTTCTTCCTCGACTATTTCGCTTGCGGCAAGCTCGACGTTGCCACTGCTACTGACGTGGTCAAGGGGATTGCCTTCGGCTGCGAGCAGTCCGGGTGTGCGCTGATTGGCGGCGAAACCGCTGAAATGCCGGGCATGTACCCCGACGGCGAATACGACCTGGCCGGCTTTGCCGTCGGCGCTGTCGAAAAGTCGCAGATCATCGACGGCCGCCAGATCGCGCCGGGCGACGTGGTGCTCGGCCTGGCCTCCTCCGGCTGCCACTCGAACGGCTATTCGCTGGTGCGCAAGATCATTTCCGTGGCGCAGCCGGACCTGGATGCCGATTTCCACGGCCGCCCGCTGGCCGACGTGCTGATGCAGCCGACCCGCATCTACGTCAAGCCGCTGCTGTCGCTGATGGCGGCAATGCCGGTTCGCGGCATGGCGCACATTACCGGCGGTGGCCTGGTGGAAAACGTGCCGCGCGTGCTGCAGCCCAACCTGACCGCGGTGCTGCACCGTGACGGCTGGACCATGCCGCCGCTGTTCAACTGGCTGCAACAGCATGGCGGTGTCGCCGATGCCGAGATGCACCGGGTCTTCAACTGCGGCATTGGCATGGTGGTCATCGTTGCCCCGGAATTGGCGGATGCGGCGATTGCCCACCTGTCGGCGCAGGGCGAGACCGTGTCGCGCATCGGAGAAATTCGCGAGCGCCAGGGCAGCGAAGCGCAGACCATCGTCGTCTGACGAGATGCGTGGCGTGCCGGGTTCGACGGACCCGGCCGTTTTTTCGGGGCGCAGGAGAAGAAAATGCATATCGACCGGCTTGATCACTTCGTGCTGACCGTCAGGGACATCGACGTCGCCTGCGATTTTTACCAAAGGGTGCTGGGCATGGAGCCGGTTACCTTCGGCGGCGGGCGGCGCGCGCTCGCTTTCGGCTCCCAGAAGATCAACCTGCACCTGCACGGCCACGAGTTCGAGCCCAAGGCCGATCATCCGGTTCCAGGGTCGGCCGATGTGTGCTTCATCACGTCGATGCCGCTGGACGAAGCACAGGCTCACATCGAATCCTGCGGCGTGAGCATCATCGAAGGGCCGGTGAAGAAGACCGGCGCGCTCGGACCTATCATGTCGGTGTATTTTCGCGATCCGGACCAGAACCTGATCGAAGTGTCGAATTACAGTTAAGTCCGGATCGGCCCCTCAATGCTGCCGCGACGGATCGTTCTGTTGCGCCAGCGTCTGCACCTGTGCCGGCGGGCTCGCCGGCGCTTTCACATCCGCTGGCGGGGCCATCCGCACCGGCTGGTTCTGCACTTGGCGGGTCGACAGCACATTGAGGGTCGCTTCGGTCGGCGCATCCCATACCGGATCGGAAATTCCCTCGAACACGCTCTTGAGCTGATTGCCCCAGCTGTTGCGTATCATCTGGAAGTACTGGTTGCGCTCGTCGATCGTGACGAAGCGGGTCACGCTGAATGAATCGGCCTTGTACACCAGCAGGTCCAGCGGCAGCCCGACCGAGATATTGGAGCGCAGCGTCGAATCCATCGATATCAGCGCGCATTTTGCCGCCTCGTCGAGCGTACTTTCCGGGGTGATCACGCGGTCGATGATCGGTTTGCCATATTTCGCCTCGCCGATCTGGAAGTAGGTGTTCTCGTCATGCGCCTCGATGAAATTGCCGGCCGAGTAGATCTGGAACAGGCGCGGGCAACCGCCCTTGATCTGCCCGCCGAAGATCATGCGGACATTGAAGTCGATGCCAAAGTCCTGCAATGCGGCGGCATCCCGCACGTGTACGCGCCGGATCGCTTCGCCGACGACCTGGGCCGCCTCGTACATTGATTCCACGTCCCAGATGCTCTTGCCCTGCGGCGTGACGACCTCGGCAATGGCTTGCCGGATGGCCTGTGTGATGGACAGGTTGCCCGATGTCATCAGGACCAGCACGCGGTCGCCCGCATTCTCGAAGACATTCATCTTCCGGAAAGTGCCAATCTGGTCGACACCGGCATTGGTGCGCGAGTCGGACAGGAACACCAGTCCGGCATTGACCCTCATCGCGACGCAGTAAGTCATGTTTGTCCAGCAATATATGAAGTAGGGGGGATTCTAGCGCATGCCCTCGGGGGTGACTGTCACATCCACACTCATCGCCTCGGTTCCGCCACCACGCCGTACTCCCCTGACCGGCGCCGCCGATTCATAGTCACGTCCCACCGCGATCCGGCAGTAGCGCTCATCCTGGAAAATTGCATGGGTCACGTCGATGCTGACCCAGCCCGAATAATCGACTTCCTCGACCCAGACATCGACCCAGGCGTGGGTAGCGGCATGGTCGGCGCCGCCGGCGTCAAGATAGCCGGAAACATAGCGCGCCGGGATGTTGCGGGTATGGCAGCAGGCGATGAACAGGTGCGCATGGTCCTGGCACACGCCCTGTCCGAGCAACAGGGCTTCGCTGGCCGTGCTGAAGACGCCGGTGGCGCCGGCCTGGTAGGCAACGCCGCCCTGGATGGCGGTGGCCAGGTCCAGGAGCTCGTGGCTGCGCGCCCCGGCCTCCAGGTGACGAGATGCGAACGACAGCACGGTGTCGGTCGCCTCGGTCAACGCGGTGGGCACGGTGAAGACCAGCGGTTGCAGTTCCTTGTTTGCCACGATGCGGCCACGCTCCGGCGCGATCGTTTGCACCCGGCCTTCGGCTACCACGCGCAAGTCCTTGTGGTCGCCGGTCACGGTCAGCACATGCGTGGCATTGCCCCATGCGTCGGTGTAGACATGGCAGCGTCCGGGCGCGCTCACTTTCCAGTTCAGCGTGTGCTGGGTCGGTTCGCGCCGCGGCGTCAGCCGCAGTTGCTGGATCGTGTAGGCGACTGCCGCCGTATAGCGGTAGTCGGTCTGGTGCCGTATGTTCAGTATCATTTTTTGCTCAGGCGGCCAGCGGCAGCAGGAAGTCGCGGCTGATCCGGTTGCCGAGCTCGTAGATCTGTTCGAGGAATCGGGTCAGGAAGGCATGCAGCCCGCTGTCCAGGACCTCATCGATACGGGAAAAGCAAAGTTCGGCATGCAATCGCCCGGCAAAGCGCTCGGTGTCCGCGGACAGGTCGTTCCGTACGGACGCAAGGTTGGCGACCACCTCCTCCATGCAGGCCAGCAGCGAGCGCGGCATGTCCGCGCGCAGCATCAGCAGCTCGGCTACCCGTTCCGGCGTGATCACGTCCCGGTAAACCCGCCGATAGATTTCGAAGGCGGACACCGAGCGCAATATCGCCGCCCAGTAGTAGAAATCGAATTGCTGGTCCTGGCCGTTGCCGTCCGCACCGCTGTTGTGCGCGAGGAATTTCACGTCCAGGATCCGGGCAGTGTTGTCGGCGCGCTCCAGATGGGTGCCCATGCGGATGAAATGGAATGCCTCGTCCTTGAGCATGGTGCCGATCGTGACGCCGCGTGACAGATGCGAGCGGTGTTTCACCCATTCGAAGAATTGACCGGGATCGCGGCCGGGCAGCCCGTCCTGCAACTGGGACAACATATCCAGCCAGGTGGTGTTCAGGGTTTCCCATACCTCGGTGGTCAGCGCGCCGCGTACAGCCCGGGCATTTTCCCTCGCCGCACCAAGACAGGACGCGATGGAGGACATATTGGAGCGGTCTTGCACCATGAAGTGCAACACGTCCCGGGCGTTCAGCTTCTCGTAGCGCTCGTCATAGGCCGCCTGCAACTCGGAAATGCCGAGCATGGCGCGCCAGCCCTGCTCGGCGGCGTGGGCGGATTGCGGCAGCAGCGAAGTCTGCAGGTTGACGTCCAGCATGCGGGCGGTGTTTTCGGCGCGTTCCGTGTAACGCGCCATCCAGTAAAGGTGATCGGCAGTGCGGCTCAGCATGTCATTGCTCCAGAATCCAGGTGTCCTTGGTACCGCCGCCCTGCGACGAGTTCACGACCAGCGAGCCCTCGCTCAGGGCGACCCTGGTCAGTCCGCCGGGTACGACGGAAGTGGTTTCCCCGGACAGGACGAACGGACGCAGGTCGATATGGCGCGGGGCGATTCCCGACTCGACGAAAGTCGGGCAGGCCGACAGCGCCAGCGTTGGCTGGGCGATGTAGGCATCCGGCCTGGCGATGATCTTTTCACGGAAGCACTCGATCTGCGCCCTGGTCGACGCCGGACCGACCAGCATGCCGTAGCCGCCAGCGCCATGCACCTCCTTGACCACCAGTTCGGGCAGATGCGCCAGCGTATAGGCCAGGTCGTCTTTCTTCCGGCACTGGAAGGTCGGGACGTTGTTCAGGATCGGTTCTTCCGAAAGGTAGAAGCGGATCATTTCCGGCACGTAGGGATAGATCGACTTGTCATCGGCGACGCCGGTGCCGACTGCATTGGCAAGGGTGACCCGGCCCGATTGATACACCGACAGCAGGCCCGGCACGCCCAGCGAGGAATCGCGGCGGAACGCCAGCGGATCGATGAAGTCGTCGTCGATGCGACGATAGATCACGTCAACCCGCCGCGGCCCGCGGGTGGTGCGCATGTAGACGTGGTTGTCATCGACGAACAGGTCCTGTCCTTCGACCAGTTCGACGCCCATTTGCTGGGCCAGGAAGGCATGCTCGAAATAGGCGGAGTTGTGCATCCCGGGCGTAATGACGACGACCGCGGGATCAGCCACGCCTTGCGGTGCGACCGAACGCAGGTTGTCGAGCAGCAGGTCGGGATAATGATCGACCGGCGCTACCTTGTGACGCTCGAACAGTTCGGGAAACAGCCGCATCATCATCTTGCGGTCTTCCAGCATGTACGACACGCCGGAGGGTACGCGCAGGTTGTCTTCCAATACATAGAACTCGCCGGCGCCGGCCCGTACGATGTCTACCCCGGCGATATGGGCGTAGATGCTGGACGCGACCGGTATACCCTGCATTTCGGGCCGGTACTGTGCATTGCGGAAGATCTGCTCGCCGGGAACGATGCCGGCCTCGATGATGCTCTGGTCATGGTAAATGTCATGGATGAACATGTTCAGCGCGCGAACCCGCTGCTTGAGCCCGGCTTCCAGGCGGGTCCATTCGGCAGTGGGGATGATGCGGGGGATGATATCGAAGGGGATCAGCCGTTCGGTGCCCGCATCGGTAGCCGCATCGCTGCCATACACCGCGAAGGTAATGCCCACGCGCCGGAATATCAGGTCCGCCTCGGCGCGCTTGCGGGACAGCGACAGCGCGGTCTGCGCATGCAGCCATTCGTGGAACACCTCGTAGTGCGCGCGCGCGCTCTGGTCCGCAGCCAGCATTTCATTGAAATATTCAGACATGGTTCTTTCCGCCGTGAGCTTCGTGAAGTGATGACTATCAAGAAACATGCCAGTGGCAAGCCGCAGCGCCGGATCCGCTGCGGCTGCCAGATCGGGACTGGTCAGGGAGCTAAGCGCCGTGCACTGTCAAGTCGCATTTTTCGACGGTGCGGGGCCGGCAGCGCGGGTAAAATGACGGCATGAACGCACCTGAACCTGTCCAGACCCCGCCGCCCCAGTCGCCCCGCTTTGTGCATCTGCGCATGCACACCGAATACTCGATCGTCGATGGCCTGGTGCGCATCGACGATGTTGTCAAGGCGGCAGCAAAGGACAACCAGGCTGCGCTGGCCATCACCGACTTGGGCAACCTGTTCGGCATGGTCAAGTTCTACAAGGCCGCCCGTGGCCGCGGCGTCAAGCCGGTGGCTGGCTGCGATGTGTGGATCACCAATGACCAGGACCGCGACAAGCCATCGCGCCTGCTGCTGCTGGCCAAGAGCCGCCAGGGCTATCTGTACCTGTGCGACCTGCTGAGCCGGGCCTGGCTGACCAACGTGCACCGCGGCCGCGCCGAAGTGCGTCCCGAGTGGCTGGAGGAAATCGGCGGCGAGGACGGCCTGGTCGTGTTGTCGGGCGCGCACGCCGGCGACATCGGCGTGGCGCTGGATAATGGCAATCCGGAGCTGGCCGAACGCTGCGCCGAACGCTGGGCGCGCGTATTCCCGGGCAATTTCTACATCGAGGTGCAGCGTTACGGCCAGCCCAACGGCGAACAGCACCTGCGCCAGGCGGTGGCCCTGGCCGGACGCCTGGGGCTGCCGGTGGTCGCCACCCATCCGGTGCAGTTCCTCTCCCGCGACGAATTCATCGCGCACGAAGCGCGCACCTGCATTGCCGAAGGCGAGATCCTCGCCAATCCGCGCCGTGCGCGCCGCTTCAATGAAGACCAGTGCTTCAAGACGCAGGACGAGATGGCCGAGCTGTTTGCCGACCTGCCCGGGGCGCTGGAAAACGCAGTTGAAATCGCCCGCCGCTGCAACCTGGTGCTGGAACTCGGCCGGCCGCGGCTGCCACTGTTCCCGACGCCGGACGGCATCTCGCTCGACGAATACCTGGTGCTGGAGGCCAAGCGCGGGCTGGAGACGCGCCTGCTGCACCTGTTCCGCGACGAAGCCGAACGCGAACGCCAGCGGCCCCGCTACGAAGAACGGCTGAAATTCGAAACCGACACCATCATCAAGATGGGTTTTCCCGGCTACTTCCTGATCGTGGCGGACTTCATCCAGTGGGCCAAGAACAACGGCGTGCCGGTCGGGCCGGGCCGCGGATCGGGAGCCGGCTCGCTGGTCGCGTACTCGCTGAGCATCACCGATCTCGACCCGCTCGAATACAACCTGCTGTTCGAGCGCTTCCTCAATCCGGAACGGGTCTCGATGCCCGACTTCGACATCGACTTTTGCCAGGAAGGCCGCGATCGCGTCATCCAGTACGTGAAGGATCGCTACGGCAAGGAGGCGGTGTCGCAGATTGCCACCTTCGGCACCATGGCGGCCAAGGGCGCGGTGCGCGACGTCGGCCGCGTGCTCGATTTCAATTACAGCTTCTGCGACGGCATTTCCAAGCTGATTCCGTTCAAGCCGGGCAAGCAGGTCACCATCGCCGACGCCATCCTGGAAGAACCGATGCTGGCCGAACGCCAGCAGCAGGAAGAAGAGGTGCGGCAGCTGCTGGACCTCGCCCAGCAGGTCGAAGGCATTGCCCGCAACATCGGCATGCATGCCGGCGGCGTGCTGATCGCACCCGGCAAGCTGACCGATTTCTGCCCCTTGTACACGCAGGGCGGCGACGCTGGCGTGGTGTCGCAATACGACAAGGACGACGTCGAAGCGGTCGGCCTGGTCAAGTTCGATTTCCTGGGCCTGACCACGCTGACCATCCTCGACCGCGCGGTGCGCTACATCAAGGAGCTCGATCCGGCGCTGGCCGACTTCAGCCTCGACAAGCTGCCGCTCGATGACCGCGCTTCCTACGAGCTGCTGACCAAGGCCAGGACGGTTGCCGTGTTCCAGCTTGAAAGCCGCGGCATGCAGGGCATGCTGAAGGAAGCCCGGCCCGATCGCTTCGAGGACATCATCGCGCTGGTGGCGCTGTACCGCCCGGGTCCGATGGACCTGATTCCCGACTTCTGCCGCCGCAAGCACGGCGAACGCTTCGAGTATCCGGATCCGCGTACCGAAGGCATCCTGTCCGAGACCTACGGCATCATGGTCTATCAGGAGCAGGTGATGCAGATGGCGCAGGTGATCGGCGGCTATTCGCTCGGCGGCGCCGATTTGCTGCGGCGCGCGATGGGCAAGAAAAAGGCGGAAGAGATGGCGGAGCACCGCCAGTTGTTCCGCGCCGGCGCGGCGAAGAACGGCCTGACGGAAGACAAGGCCGACGAGATCTTCGACCTGATGGAAAAGTTCGCCGGCTACGGCTTCAACAAGTCGCACGCCGCCGCCTACGCGCTGCTGTCGTATTACACCGCCTGGCTCAAGGCGCATCATCCGGCAGCGTTCATGGCCGCCAACTTGTCGCTGGCGATGGACGACACCGACAAGATCAAGATCCTGGTCGAAGATGCGATCGACGTCTGCGGCCTGAAGCTGCTGCCGCCGGATATCAACCAGTCGAGCTACCGCTTCACGCCGGCCGCCGAGCCGGGCAAGCCGGGCAAGCCGGCGCGCCTGATCCGCTACGGGCTGGGCGCCGTCAAGGGCACCGGCCAGAATGCGATCGAGGCGATCGTGGCCGCGCGCGAAGCCGATGGGCCTTTCACCGACCTGTTCAATTTCTGCAGACGCGTCGACAAGCGCCAGATCAACCGGCGCTCGATCGAGGCGCTGGTGCGTGCCGGCGCTTTTGACTGCTTCAAGGTCGACCGCGGCATCCTGCTGGCCTCGGTCGGCTTCGCAGTCGAATGTGCGGAACAGGCAGAAGCCGCAGCCAACCAGGTCAGCCTGTTCGGCAGCGACGATGGCGGACTGGATGGCAAGCACGATTACGTCAAGGTGCCGCCGTGGTCCGAGAAGCAGCGCCTGACCGAAGAAAAGACCGCGCTCGGTTTCTATCTCTCCGGCCATCTGTTCAACGCCTATACCGAGGAAGTCCGCCGCTTCGTGCGCACCCGGCTGGCCGACCTGCAGCCAGCACGCGAACCGCGGATGATGGCCGGCATCATTTCCGGCCTGCGCACGCAGATGACCCAGCGCGGCCGCATGCTGGTGGTGTCGCTGGACGACGCCAGCGCCGTGGTCGAAGTCACCGTGTACAGCGAAGTCCTCGACGCCAACCGCGCGCTGTTCAAGGAGGACGAATTCCTGTGCGTGCAGGGCAAGGTATCCGAAGACCGCTTCTCCGGCGGCCTGCGCATCACCGCCGAGAAGGTGATGGACATTGCCGCAGCGCGCGCGCAATTCGGTAAGAAATTTGCATTCGCGGTCAGCGAGCGTCCCGACCTCGAGAAGATCAGGAGCATCCTGACCCAGTTTCGCTCGGACAGCGGCCTGCCCTTGTCGATGCAATACACGCAGCACGGCATCGATTGCGAGATCCGCTGGCCGGATGAATGGCGGGTCGCGCCGTCGGACGGCTTGCGGCAGTCCTTGATGGAACGGCTGGGCGCGAAGGATGCGGCGGTCGAGTACTAGTGATGACGAACCACGCTGAGGAAAGCCTCAGGGCGTCGGTCGCCCGCCATGTCCTTGCGGTCTTGCCGCTGGCACTGTTCTTTCCGCAGCCGTTCGCCAGCGCCGGCATCCTGCTGTTCATCGCCGCCTTGCTGGCAAGCGGCGACCTGCGCGGCAAGTGGGTGACGATCCGCCAGCACCCGATGTTTGCTCCGGTCATGGGACTGCTCGCGATCTGCATCGGCGCCGGGCTGTTGCTCGACCGTCCGGACGGCGATTTCTGGTCCGGCTTTGCGCATTACCAGAACTACCTGTTCCTGCTGATGTTCATCAGCGTCGGTCCCGGTGCCTGGCAACAGCGCGCGATCCGGTTCTTTCATGCCGGCGCCACGATTGCGGCGACGCTGTTCTATCTCAACAGTGCCGGATTGTTGCCCAAGTCCTGGCTGTTCGCCAGTTATGTGAAATACAGCGGCAACAAGTCGATACTGCTGGGCATATTGCTGGCTGTCGCTGCCGGATGGATGTTGTACGACCTGGCGTCGAAGCCGCGGCGCCACTGGCTCGGCTACGTTCAGTTCGTTTATGTCGCCGGGGCGGCAGTGATGCTGGCCAGGACCCGCAGCGGCCTGCTGATTTTTTTCCTGCTTTGCCTGTACGTGTTGTTCAATACCGTCAGGTTTTCCTGGCGGCGCGCCGCCGCCGTGGTCGGCGCAGCCGTGCTGGCGTTGCTGGTTTTGCAAGCGGTTCCTGCGGTAAGCAAGCGCATTGCCGGTACCATTGAGGATGTTCGCAATTTCACTGCCGGAAAACGGGTCAGCGGCGATGGCGAGCGGCTTGAGATATTCCGCGCCACGGTCGAGGTAATCAGGGAAAAGCCCCTGACCGGACACGGGATCGGCACCTGGATCCACAATTACCCGACGAAGATAACCGGAACGAATGCGCCGATGCACAGCACCCCGCACAATGATTACCTGCTCTACCTGTCCGAGATCGGCCTGATCGGGCTGGCGGGATTGCTCTGGATCTGGGCCGTACAGTTTGTCGTGGCGGCCCGGCTGGGGGGCGAAATGGGCGCGAAGCTGGCCATGCTCGGCATTGCCCTGCTGGTCGGCGGCATGTTCAATGCCATCCTGCGCGACGCCGTATTCGGGCTCGCGTTCATGATCCTGCTGGCCATACCGCTGGCCGGCGCGGGCAGCCGCAGCCCGGCGCCGCCGGCAAGGACCGAATGAAACTACCTGAAAACTTCCGGCGCGCAGTGCGCATGCTGGCCCCGTACAAGGCGCGGCTGGTCGTGGCCTTCATCGGCATGATCGTCACCGCGGCGACCGAGCCGATGTTCCCGGCGGTGCTGCGGCTGATCCTCGACCGCGGCTTTGTCGCCAAGCCCACCATTGCGCTGTGGATGGTGCCGGTAGCCGTGATCGGCATCTTCGTGCTGCGCGGCATCTCGACCTTCACCACGGCCTACATGATGACCTGGGTCTCCAGCCGGCTGCTGAACGAGCTGCGTGGGCAGATATTCCAGCGCCTGCTTGCCGTGCCGTCCGGTTTTTATGTCCATCATTCCTTTGGCGGCGTGATCAACTCGATCATGTTCGAGACCCAGCAGATCGTGGACATGGTGCGCAATGTACTGACCTCGGCGATACGCGACCTGCTGACCGTGATCGTGTTGCTCGGCTTCCTGTTGTGGCTGAACTGGTGGCTCACTTTCATCGCGCTGATCCTGCTGCCGCTGACGGCGATCGTGGTGCGCCTGACCGGCAAGCGGGTGCGCCGGCTGACCAAGGGACTGCTGACGGTAAATGCCGAGCTGACCCAGGTGATCGAAGAGACCACGCGCGCGCAACAAGTCATCAAGATTTTCGGCGGCCAGGAATATGAACGGCGCCGCTTCAGCGAGCGCGCCGGTGAACTGATCCGCTACAGCATGCGCATGGCCAGCGCCCAGGCCATGACGGTGCCGATCACGCAGCTGATGGCGGCCTGCGCAGTGGCGCTGGTGATCGTCATCGCGCTGATGCAGTCGGCCAGCGGCGAGGCCACGGTCGGCGGCTTCGTGTCCTTCATCACCGCCATGCTGATGCTGCTGACGCCGCTCAAACGCCTGGCCGAAGTGAACGGCCCGCTGCAGCGGGGCCTGGCCGCGTCCGAAGCTGTGTATGCACTGATCGACGCCCCGGCCGAACGCACCGGCGGCCAGGTGCTGCCGGCGCGCGTGCGCGGCGAGATCGAGTTCGCTGGCGTCGGCTTCACCTATCCGGGCCAGGCGCGGCCAGCGCTGTCCGGCATCGACTTGCACATACAGCCGGGCGAGACGGTCGCCTTCGTCGGCATGTCCGGCGGCGGCAAGTCCACGCTGGTGGCACTGGTGCCCGAGTTCCTTGCCGTGACCGAGGGCGAGATCCGGCTCGACGGCCGGCCGATTGGCGCGTTGTCGCTGGCCAGCCTGCGCAGCCAGATCGCGATGGTCAGCCAGAATGTCGTCCTGTTCGACGATACGCTGGCGTCCAATATCGCCTATGGCGACGAGGCGCCGGATCCGGCGCGGGTGCTGGCCGCAGCCCAGGCGGCATACCTGCAGGATGTGATCGCCGGCCTGCCGGAGGGTTTGCAGACGCGCATTGGCGACAACGGCAGCCGCCTGTCCGGCGGGCAGCGCCAGCGCGTCGCCATTGCCCGCGCCATCTACAAGGACGCGCCGATCCTGATCCTTGACGAAGCGACGTCCGCGCTTGACACCGAATCCGAGCGGGCAGTGCAGGCAGCGCTGGAAGCGCTGATGCGCGGACGCACCACGCTGGTCATTGCCCATCGGCTCTCCACCATCGAGCGCGCCGACCGCATTGTGGTGCTGGTCGAAGGGCGTATCGTTGAAACCGGATCGCACGCCAGGCTGCTGGAGCAGAATGGCGTGTATGCCAGTCTCTATCGTCTTCAATTTACCGAGGAGCTTTCGTCATGAGCGCCATTGCCCCGATCTCGCGTTTTCCCATGCCCGAACTGGCCGATCTTCCCGAGGATATCCGCAGCATCATCCTGGCGGTGCAGGAGAAGGCCGGATTCGTGCCGAATGTATTCCTCACGCTGGCGCGCCGGCCGGCCGAGTTTCGCGCCTTCTTCGCGTATCACGATGCGCTGATGCTGAAGGAAACCTGCACCCTGACCAAGGCCGACCGCGAGATGATCGTCACCGCGACCAGCGCCCGCAACCAATGCCTGTACTGCGTCGTTGCCCATGGCGCATTGCTGCGGATCTACTCGAAGAACCCGTTGCTGGCGGACCAGGTTGCGGTCAATCACCACAAGGCCGACATCACGCCGCGCCAGCACGCGATGCTGGACTACGCGATCAAGGTCTGCCTCGATTCGCAGTCGATCAGCGACCAGGACCATGCCACCCTGCGCCAGCACGGTTTCGGGGATGAGGACATCTGGGACATCGCGGCCATCACCGCTTTCTTCGGCATGTCGAACCGGATCGCGAATGCATTCTCCATGCGGCCCAACGACGAGTTTTTCCTGATGGGCCGAGTTCCGCGCAAATGAAGCAGCCATCCCTGATACCGACAATCATCCATGCCTGAACAGCGCACACATCTCGACCTGGGCTGCGGCCTCAAACCCAAGAATCCCTACGGATACGAAACCTTGTTTGGCATCGACATCCGCGCCAGGGAAGCCGATCCTTCAGGCGCGACCGTGATCGGAGCCAACCTGGCGACCCAGCCGATTCCGTTCGCGGACGACAGCTTCGACTCGGTCTCGGCCTATGATTTCTTCGAGCACATTCCGCGCGTCGCCCTCGACTATGCCTCGAACACCTCGCGCTTTCCCTTCGTGGAACTGATGAGCGAGATCTGGCGGGTGCTGAAGCCGGACGGACTGCTGTATGCGATCACCCCTGCTTTTCCCTCCGAAAAGGCATTGCGCGATCCGACCCACGTCAACATCATCACACGCAAGACGCATCGCTACTTCACCCAGCCGGATGTGCTGGGCCGGATGTACGGCTTCAAAGGCCAGTTCCAGCTGGTGCGGCAGGCGTGGGTGCATCCGCGCGACGCTTACGAACCCATGAATCCCGGTATCGGCCGCAGGCTGCGCAACCTCACCGAGCGCCTGAGCGGCGAACAGTCGCACCTGATCTGGGAACTGAAAGCAGTGAAGGACACCCCGCGGCAAGCTGCCGCTGCCGCCGCCGTCGCGCATTCATGATCCCGACCCGTATCGCCGACCTGACTGTCGTCATCGTCACCTACAACAGCGCACACTGCATGCCGGCGCTGATGGAGGGACTGCGAACCGTGCCGAGCGTGATCCTGGTGGACAACGGCAGCGTTGACGACACGATCAGTGCGGCCCGGCAGGCGCGGGCGGATGTCACGGTGATCGCCAACGGACGCAATATCGGCTTCGGCGCGGCCAACAACAAGGCGCTCGCCATGGTCTCGACCCGCTACGCCTTGCTGATGAATCCGGACTGCCTGCCGACGGCGGCGTTCTTCGACGCCTTGCTGCCGGCCTCCGACCAGTTCCCGGATGCCGCCATCCTCGCGCCGCACCTGATACGCCGCAACGGCCTGCCGGAAGTCAGCTACCGGTGGCCGTCGACCAGATGGGATTCGCGCGGACCGCAGGCGGATGGCCCTTGCTGTGTCGGCTTTGTCTGTGGCGCAGCGATGCTGCTGAACATGGACTTGATGCGCGAGGTCGGGTTTTTCGACGAGACCTTCTTCCTCTACTATGAAGATGAAGACCTGTGCCAGCGGGTGTTCGACGCCGGCCGGCAGATCGTGCTGGTGCCGGGCGTTACGATCACCCATTTGTCGCGCGGATCGGTAAAAGGCCCGGCACCGCTGAAGTCGGAATTCATTCGCGGCTATCACCATGCGCAGTCGAAGCTGGTTTTCGAGCACAAGCATTTTGGCATTGCGCAGGCCAGCCGGCTGCGGTGGAAGACATTGTTGCTGGCGCTGCTGACCTTGCTGCCGCGCCTGCTGCTGCCGCAGCCGAGATACCTGGCGCGGCTGGTGGGGCGGATAGCGGGCTTGTGCCGTCCCTGGCCGCGCACGCGGGGGACAGCGGGCGAGGGATCCTTGATCCCTTGATCCCTTGATCCCTTGATCCTTTGACCTTTCAGGCCTGTGGTCCTTGGAGCCTGCGGGCCTGGCGCCGGCTACATCAGGATGATGTCGTACTGCTCCTGATGGAACAGTCCCTCGACTTGCAGCGATATCGGCTTGCCGACGAAGTCGCCCAGCATGGCCAGGTGCTGCGATTCTTCTTCCAGGAACAGGTCGATCACCAACTGTGACGCCAGGATGCGGAACTCTTTCGGATTGAACTGCTTCGCCTCGCGCAGCAGTTCGCGCAGGATTTCATAGCACACGGTACGCGCTGTCTTGACCTGACCCTTGCCGGCGCAGGCCGGGCAGGGCTCGCACAGGATATGCGCCAGCGATTCCCTCGTGCGCTTGCGGGTCATTTCAACCAGCCCCAGCGCAGAGAAACCCGACACCGACATCCGCGTGCGGTCGCGCGCAAGCGCCTTGTTCAGCTCGGCCAGCACTGCAGTGCGGTGCTCGGCATTTTCCATGTCGATGAAGTCGAGGATGATGATGCCGCCCAGGTTGCGCAGCCGCAGCTGGCGCGCGATCGCTTGCGCCGCCTCCAGGTTGGTCTTGAATATCGTGTCATCGAAATTGCGGCCGCTGACATAGCTGCCGGTGTTGACGTCGATGGTCGTCATCGCCTCGGTCTGGTCAATGATCAGGTAACCGCCCGATTTCAGGTCGACGCGCCGGCCCAGCGCGCGTTCGATTTCTTCTTCCACCGAGTACAGGTCGAACAGCGGCCGCTCGCCAGTGTAGTGCGTCAGCTTGGGCAATACCGACGGCGTGTAGGTGCTTGCAAATTCGTGCAGCTTGATGAAGTTCTCGCGCGAGTCGACCTGGATGCTCGATGTCTCGTCATGCACGAAGTCGCGCAGTACCCGCTGCGCCAGGCTCAGGTCCTGGTACAGCAGTGTCGGCGCGGGACGGCTCCTGGCTTGCTGGGTTATCGCGCCCCAGGTCTTGCGCAGGTATTCGATGTCCATCTGGAGGTCGAGTTCGGGCGCATCCTCGGCCATCGTGCGGACGATATAGCCGCCTTTTTCGTCGGGCGGCTGCAGGCGCTGCATGCGTTCGCGCAGCGCATCGCGGTCCGCTTCTTTTTCAATGCGTTGCGAAATGCCGATGTGCGGATCCTGGGGCAGATAGACCAGCATGCGCCCGGCAATCGAAATCTGCGTGGACAGCCGCGCGCCCTTGGTGCCGATCGGGTCCTTGATCACCTGCACCATCACGCTCTGGCCGTCGAACAGCAGCTTTTCGATCGGCTGGGCAGGGGTGTTGGAGCCGTCGCGCGGGCGCGCTTCCCAGATGTCGGCCACGTGCAGGAAGGCGGCGCGCTCCAGGCCAATGTCGATGAAGGCGGATTGCATGCCCGGCAGCACCCGCGCAACGCGTCCGAGATACACGTTGCCGGTGCGGCCACGCGAACTGGTGCGCTCAACATGCAGCTCCTGTACCGCGCCCTGCAATATCAGCGCGACCCGGGTTTCCTGCGGTGTGACATTGATCAGGATATCTTCGGTCATAGGTTGCCGATGCCTGCCTGTTGGAGTAGTTGTGTCGTTTCGTACAGCGGCAAACCCATGATGCCGGAGTAGCTGCCCTGGATTTCCGTAATGAATGCGGCGGCGTATCCCTGTATGCCGTAGCCGCCGGCCTTGTCGTAAGGCTCGGGCAGCGAACAGTAGTGAAGGATCTGTTGCTCGCTCAGGCGGGCGAAGCTCACGCTCGATACTTGCGTGGCCTGCCAGAATCCGTCTGCCGTCTTGATCGCCACGCTGGTCATCACCTGATGGGTGCGCCCCGACAGCGTGCTCAGCATGGCGATCGCTTCATCGGTATCGGCCGGCTTGCCGAGGATATTGCCATCGATGGTGACCGTGGTGTCGGCCGTCAGGATCGGGCGCATCCGCAAGCGGCGCCAGTACATCGCCTTTTCGGCGAACTCGGCTTTTTCGCGGGTAACCCGGGAAACATAATCGAACGCGGCTTCGCCAGCGATCACTTCTTCGCTGACCTCGGGTCCGCGGCCTGCGCTTTCGCGCAGCATCAGCAATTCGAATTCAATGCCGACCTGTCTTAGCAGTTCACGCCGGCGTGGGCTTTTAGATGCCAGGTAAATTTTCTGGTCGGCGGGTTTCATCCGTGATTGCTTCAGAGAGTCGGGCGGTGATAGGGATGGTTTTGGGTGATGGACCAGGCACGGTACAACTGTTCCGCGAGCAGCACGCGCACCATGCCATGCGGCAGGGTCAGGCTCGACACGCGCAGCAGCAGGTCCGCGCTCTTCTTGAATCCGGCATCCAGTCCGTCTGCGCCACCGATGACGAATGTAACATCGCCGCGTTCCTGCTGCCACATTTTGAGCTTGTCGGCGATTTGCAGCGTGGTGAGGTCAAGGCCGTGCTCGTCCAGCGCCACCACGCGCGAGCCTTTGGGCACCACGGCTTCTATGCGGCTGCGCTCCTGCGCCATTACGGTTTCGGCAGTCCTGCTGCCCGAGCGCTCTACCGGCTTGACCTCGCGTAACACGATCCGGCACTCGGCCGGCATGCGCTTGGCGTATTCCTGGAAGCCCGCTTCGATCCAGGCCGGCATCTTGTGGCCGACCGCGGCAATTACCAGTTGCATGAGGGCAGCGAGCGGGTAGTGTGCAGATCAGCGCTCGGCTGCGCGCTTGGCCGCTGCTTTTCCGGCAGAGGCGCTCTTGCTGATCGACACTTTGACGGTCCTGCCGACGGGTGGTTTCTTGGCAGCGGTCTTGCGCGGTGCGCTGGATTTGGCTGCAGTCTTGGCGGCCGTCTTCGTAGCTGTCTTTGCAGCCGTCTTTACAGCAGTCTTTGGCGCCGTCTTCCTGGCCGTCTTGATCGCCGTCGCGGTTTCAGCCCTGGCAGCGCCGCCTTCGGCCGTTGCGGGGGTCTTGCGCGCCGCAGTCTTGCGTGCTGCCGTTGGTGCAGCGGCTTCAGTGGTCTCGCCAACGGCACCCACGATGTGGCGGCGGCGTGGCTTGGCTTCTGCTTCAGCTGTAACGGCTTTGCTCGCGCGCTTGGCGGCGCCGAACTTTACCGGCTTGTCGCCCCAGATTTCCTCCAGGCGGTAATAGGCGCGAATGGCAGGTTGCATGATGTGGACGATCATGTCGCCCAAGTCCACCAGCACCCATTCACCAGTCCCTTCGCCCTCCATGCTCACCACCGTGCCGCCGGCCGCCTTTACCTTGTCGCGTACGGACGCGGCCAATGCCTTGGTCTGGCGGTTGGACGTACCGGAGGCGATCACCACCCGGTCGAACAATGCTGTCAGGTGGGAGGTGTCGAACACGGCGATTTCTTGTGCCTTGACATCTTCGAGGGCGTCGATGACGAGGGCTTGCAGTTTTTTGATGTCCATTAGCTTTGATATAGATGTTGTTGTTGAATATAGTCTAGCACCGTGGGGGGCAGTGCCTGCGCCGGACGTTCGCCGCGCGCCAGCGCGGCCCGCAATCCGGTAGACGACATGTCAAACGAAAGATTCGATGCAAACAGGGTCAGGCCATGCGCGCAGTCACGCATTTGTGCGGCGGACCCCAGCCGCCGCGAAAACTCTTTTGCCACTTCTGCCGGCAGCCGGGCCTGTTCCAGCGAATAGCCGGGCCGGGATGCGACGCAAAAATGCGCAAGGTCGAACAGCGAGCGCCACTCGCGCCAGGTATCGAATTTCTCCAGCTGGTCGGCGCCCATGATCCAGGCCAGCGATGCATCCGGGCCCAGTTCGGCACGCAGCGAGCGCAGGGTGTTGACCGTATAGCTGCCATCGCTGCGGCGTATTTCCTGCTCATCGATCACTACCGGCACCGGCTGGCGTTCGAAGGCCAGGCGCAGCATTGCCACGCGATCGGCTGCGGGCGCCACCAGCGCACCCTTCTGCCAGGGATCGCCGGCTGGCACCAGCCGCAATGCGTCAGGTGCCAGCAGCTTGATGAAATAGCCCGCTACTGCAACATGTCCATTGTGCACCGGATCGAAGCTGCCTCCCATCAGCAGCACGACTGGCGGCTTGTTCACGCCAGCCAATCCCGGTGCGGAAGGAAATCAGTATACAGGAGCGCCTCGGGCGTGCCCGGTTCCGGATGCCAGTCATAGCGCCATTTGACGACAGGCGGGAGCGACATCAGTATGGATTCGGTGCGTCCGCCGGACTGAAGGCCGAACAGGGTACCACGGTCGAACACCAGATTGAATTCGACGTAGCGCCCGCGCCGGTAGGCCTGGAAGTCGCGTTCGCGCTCGCCGTAGGGCATTTCCTTGCGTTTTTCCAGCAGCGGGCGGTAGGCCGGCAGGAAGTGATCCCCCACGCTCTTCGTCATCGCAAAGCTCTGTTCGAAGCCAAGGGCGTTGAAGTCGTCGAAGAAAATCCCGCCTACGCCACGCGCTTCCTGGCGGTGCTTCAGGTAGAAGTAGTCGTCGCACCACTGCTTGAAACGCGGATGCAGATCCGGCCCGAAGGGCGCCAGCGCATCGCGGCAGGTTTGATGGAAATGGCGGGCGTCTTCTTCAAAACCATAATAGGGCGTCAGGTCCATCCCGCCGCCGAACCACCAGACCGGTTCCTTTCCTTCTGCGCTCGCGACGAAAAAGCGAACGTTCATGTGGACCGTCGGCACATAGGGGTTGCGCGGGTGCAGCACCAGCGACACGCCCATCGCTTCCCAGTTGCGGCCGGCGATTTCCGGGCGGTTGGCTGCGGCCGAAGGCGGCAGGCTCTTGCCCATGACGTGGGAGAAGTTGACGCCGCCGCGCTCGAAGACCGCGCTTTCCTCGATCACGCGGCTGATTCCGCCGCCCCCTTCAGGCCGTTGCCAGGCATCGGTTGCGAATTGCCCGCCATCGACGGCTTCAAGTCCTTCGACGATACGCGTCTGCAAGTCGAGCAGGTAGTTCTTTACGGCGAGTGGAAATGGCGATGATGGCATCAGGGGACCAGGAATTCAGGGGGATTGCCGCGATTGTACCCAAGCTGTAACACAAGCTGTAATCCAAGCTGCCTGCGCGGACGCTGTATTGATCCCCGGACTTGATCCCCGGACTTCCCCGGGTACCGCCTTTTCAGAGTCGTTTCAGGGCGCGCCAGCCGATGTCGCGGCGGAACTGCGCTCCGTCGAAATGGATCTTGTCCACCGCCTCGTACGCGCTTTTCTGCGCCATGCGCACGCTGTCGCCCAGGCCAACCACGCACAGCACGCGTCCGCCCGACGTCACCAGTGCGCCGTCCTTGATGGTGGTGCCGGCATGGAAGGTCACGCAGTCCGCCGTCTCGGCCGGAATGCCGGTGATCACGTCATCCTTGCGCGGCGCATCCGGATAGCCGGCTGCTGCCATCACCACGCCCAGCGCGGTGCGGCGGTCCCATTCCAGTTCAACCGCATCCAGCGTGCCGTTGACGGCATGCTCCATCACGCCGACCAGGTCGGTCTTCAGGCGCGCCATGATCGGCTGCGTCTCCGGGTCGCCCATGCGGCAGTTGAATTCCAGCGTGCGCGGATTGCCCTGGCTGTCGATCATCAGGCCGGCGTACAGGTAGCCGGTGAACGGGATGCCGTCCTTGGCCATGCCCTGCACCGTTGGCACGATGATTTCGCGCATCACCCGCGCATGCATCGCCGGCGTCACGATCGGCGCTGGCGAATAGGCGCCCATGCCGCCCGTATTCGGGCCTTCGTCGTGGTCTTTCAGTCGCTTGTGGTCCTGGCTGGTGGCCAGCGGCAGGATGTTCTTGCCATCCACCATCACGATGAAACTGGCTTCCTCGCCGGCCAGGAATTCCTCGATCACCACGCGCGCGCCGGCGTCGCCCAGGCGGTTGTCGGACAGCATCATGTCGACTGCGGCATGCGCTTCTTCCAGCGTCATGGCCACGACCACGCCCTTGCCGGCAGCCAGGCCGTCGGCCTTGATCACGATCGGCGCGCCCTGTTGCTGCACGTAGTCGTGGGCTGCCGCGACCTCGGAGAAGGTCTGGTAGCGGGCGGTCGGGATGTTGTGCCGCTGCATGAAGGCCTTGGCAAAATCCTTCGAGCTCTCCAGTTGCGCAGCTTCCTTTGTTGGCCCGAAGATCTTCAGGCCCTGCTCGCGGAACACGTTGACGATGCCGGCGGCCAGCGGCCCCTCCGGACCGACCACGGTCAGGCCGATATGTTCTTTCCGTGCAAACTCCGCCAGTAACTTGGGATCGGTGATGGGTACGTTGCGCAGGCGCGAATCGAGTTGGGTGCCGCCGTTGCCCGGCGCCACATAGACCATCTGGATGCGCTCGGACTGTGCCAGCTTCCAGGCCAGCGCATGTTCACGGCCACCTGATCCTACGACAAGAATATTCATGGAGTGCTGATTATTGGTTAGTTCGGATCGTTGCATTTGTGGTGAACATGGTGCTTGTGGACCAGGCCCGGGGGCTTATTCTTCTTCGATGACCGCGTTGGTGTAGACCTCTTGCACGTCGTCCAGGTTTTCCAGGGCGTCGAGCAGCTTCTGCATCTTCAGGGCGTCGTCGCCGGTAAACACGGTTTCGGTCGCCGGCTTCATCGTGACTTCGGCCAGTTCCGGCTTGAACCCGGCCTTTTCCAGCTTTTCACGGATGTCGGTCAGGTCGTGCGGGCCGCAGATGACTTCCAGCCCGCCTTCGTCGTCCGTGATCACGTCTTCGGCGCCGGCTTCGAGCGCGGCTTCCATCAGCGTGTCTTCATCGGTGCCGGGGGCATAGAACAACTGCCCGCAGTGCTTGAACAGGAACGCCACCGAACCTTCGGTGCCCATGTTGCCGCCAAACTTGGAGAACGCGTGCCGCACTTCGGCCACGGTGCGCACCCGGTTGTCGGTCATGCAGTCGACGATGATGGCGGCACCGTTGATGCCGTAGCCTTCGTAGCGGATTTCTTCATAGTTGGCGCCGTCCAGTCCGCCGGTCCCGCGCTGGATCGCGCGAGTCACGTTGTCCTTGGGCATATTGGCGTCGGCTGCCTTGTCCACCGCCAGCCGCAGACGCGGATTGGCGCCGATGTCGGCGCCGCCCATCCGGGCTGCAACGGTGATTTCCTTGATCAGGCGGGTCCAGACCTTGCCGCGCTTGGCATCGGTGGCGGCCTTCTTATGCTTGATATTGGCCCATTTGCTGTGTCCAGCCATGACGAATTTCCCCGAACATGTGATACAAAACGGCGTATTGAACGAACGCCGAAAACCGTGCGCCGAATCGAAAAAAACCTGTAGTTTCACCGCAATTCGGAGGGCGATTCTAGCATACCGCCCCCTCCGGACCGACTCCGTCAAGGCCCGAAAAACATGACCCAACCCCTGCTGATCGCGAAGAACCCCGAACACGACCTGGCCCTGCTGCCGCAACTGGCCAACCGCCACGGCTGCATTACCGGCGCCACCGGCACTGGCAAGACTGTCACCCTGCAGGTGCTGGCACAGGCATTGTCCGATATCGGCGTGCCGGTGTTCATGGCCGATGTCAAAGGCGATCTGTCCGGCATCGCAAAGCCGGGAACAGCCACTCCCAAGCTGTCCGCCCGGATCAAGTCGCTGGGGCTGGCCGAGCCGGCGTGGGCCGGCTCCCCGGTGACCTTCTGGGACGTGTTCGGCGAACAGGGCCACCCTGTGCGCGCCACCATTTCCGACCTCGGTCCGCTGCTGCTGTCGCGCATGCTGAACCTGAACGAGACCCAGGGCGGCGTGCTCCAGCTGGCATTCAAGATCGCCGACGACCAGGGCCTGCTGTTGCTGGACCTGAAGGATTTGCGGGCCATGCTGCAGCACGTCGGCGAGAACGCGGCCACCTTCCAGACCGAATACGGCAACATCTCGGCCGCCAGCGTCGGCGCCATACAGCGCGGCTTGCTGGGCATGGAGGAGCAGGGCGGCGACGTGTTCTTCGGCGAACCGATGCTCAATATCGACGACCTGCTGCAAACCGACGCCCAGGGGCGCGGGTTGGTCAACATCCTGGCCGCCGACAAGCTGATGCAGTCACCGCGGCTGTATTCGACTTTCCTGCTGTGGATGCTGTCGGAGCTGTACGAGCGCCTGCCCGAGGTAGGCGACCTCGACAAGCCCAAGCTGGTGTTTTTCTTCGACGAGGCGCACCTGCTGTTTGCCGAAGCGCCGCGCACCTTGCTGCAAAAGATCGAGCAGGTGGTGCGCCTGATCCGCTCCAAGGGCGTGGGCGTATATTTCGTGACCCAGAATCCGCTCGACATTCCGGACACGGTGCTGGGCCAGTTGGGCAACCGGGTGCAGCATGCGCTGCGCGCCTATACGCCGCGCGACCAGAAAGCGGTGCAGGCGGCGGCCGAGACCTTCCGGCCTAATCCGAAGCTCGACACGGCGCAGGTGATCACGGAGCTGGGCGTGGGCGAGGCGCTGGTGTCCTTTCTTGACGAGAAGGGCAGGCCCACCATCGTCGAGCGCGCCTACATCGTGCCGCCGGCGTCGCGCATCGGGCCCCTGACTGCGGAGGAGCGCAAGGAGCTGATTGCGCAATCGGTGGTGGCCGGCGTGTATGAGCAGACGGTGGATCGCGAGTCCGCCTACGAAAAGCTGAAGGGCAGGGTGGTGAGGACGCAGCCGGCTGCGCCGGCCGGGAACCGGGAAGCGCCGGCTACGCGTCCGGAGGAGCAGTGGGGCAGGTCCGGTTCCGCCGGGCAGGAACAGCCGGTGCCACCGTCCGGCACCGCCCCGGAAGGCCCGAGCCTGGGCGACCGGATGCAGGATGTCCTGGGCGATCTGTTCGGTGGCCAGGGGTCGCGCCGCAAGGACACGATCGTGGAAGCCGTTGTGAAATCGGCAGCGCGATCGATCGGCTCGTCGGTCGGGCGGGAAATAGTTCGCGGGGTGCTGGGGTCGTTGTTGAGAAGGAAGTAGCGGGGAGTAGCGGGGAAGTAGCGCGGAGTGGCGTGGGGTAGCGGCGGTGCGGGTCGCCCGGCCTGCGACCAACCCCAATTCGCGCCATCCCGTACAATTGCGCGATGACAAGTACCGCATCGCCGCAAGCCCGTCGCGAATTCCTCATCGGCCTCGCCATCGCCATCATCGGCGCCGTCCTCTTTTCGGCCAAGGCGATCTTCGCCAAGTTGATCTACCGGTACGATGTTGACGCGGTGACCCTGATCGGTTTCCGGATGATCTTTTCCGTGCCCTTTTTCGCTGCTGTCGCATTCTGGAAGGCGCGCAGTTCGAAACCGCTGTCCGCCGGCGACCGCCTGCGCGTGATCTTCCTGGGGCTGATCGGCTATTACCTGTCGAGCTTCCTCGACTTCATCGGCCTGCAATACATATCTGCCGGGCTGGAGCGGCTGATCCTGTTCCTGACGCCGTCCTTCGTGCTGCTGCTATCGGTACTCTTCCTCAAGAAACGCATTGGCATGATCGAGTGGCTGGCGCTGATGACGTCTTACGCCGGAACCGTGCTGGTATTCCTGCACGACGTCCGGGCCGGCGGCTCGGATGTCGTGCTTGGCAGCGGCTTCGTCCTCGCCAGCGCGATCACCTATGCGGTGTACCTGATACTGTCAGGCGAACTGGTGCGCCGGGTCGGCGCGATGCGGCTGGTGGCGTATGCGATGTGCGTGTCGTGCGTTGCCTGCATAGTGCAATTCCTGTTGCTGCGGCCGCTGGACATGCTGGTGCAACCGGTGCCGGTGTATGTGCTGTCGATCATGAATTCGGTGCTGTGCACAGTGCTGCCGGTTTTCATTACCATGATCGCTGTGGAGCGGATCGGCGCGCCGACTGCATCGCAGGCCGGCATGGTTGGCCCGGTTTCGACCCTGTTCATGGGCGCAATGTTTCTGGATGAACCAATCACGGCCATCCAGCTGACCGGCACCTCGCTGGTGCTGGTCGGCATCTATCTACTGTCAAAAAAGAAAGCTTAGGAGCTGATATGGATCTCGGAATTCGTGGAAAAAAAGCGCTGGTATGCGGCGCAAGCAAGGGCCTGGGGCGCGCCTGTGCCGAGGCGCTGGCGATGGAAGGGGTGCATGTGACGATCGTTGCCCGCACCGCTGCCGACCTGGAAAAAACCGCGCAGGAAATTCGCGCCATGGCGGCCGCAACCGGCGCCACCGTGCAGGCAGTTGCCTGCGACATCACCACGCCGGAAGGCCGTGCGCAGGCATTGGCTGCCTGCCCCGATCCTGACATCCTGGTCAACAATGCCGGCGGTCCGCCGCCCGGCGACTTCCGCGATTGGGAGCGCAAGGACTGGATCGCCGCGCTCGACGCCAACATGCTGACCCCGATCGAACTGATCAAGGCCACTGTCGACGGCATGATTGCGCGCAAGTTCGGCCGCATCGTCAACATCACCTCCGGCGCCGTCAAGGCGCCGATCGCCAACCTGGGCCTGTCGAACGGCGCCCGCGCCGGCCTCACCGGTTTCGTCGCCGGCCTGTCGCGCCAGGTCGCAGCGAATAACGTCACGATCAACAACCTGCTGCCAGGCCCGTTCGAAACCGACCGCCTGAGGTCCAACCTCGCCAACGTGGCCAAGACCGGCGGCAAGACCGTCGAGGAAGTGGCTGCCGCACGCCGCAACGCCAATCCGGCCAGGCGCTTCGGCACCGTCGAGGAATTCGGCGCCACCTGCGCGTTCATGTGCAGCGCGCAGGCAGGTTACATGATCGGCCAGAATATCCTGCTCGACGGCGGCGCCTTTCCCGGCACCCTCTGATGCAGGCGGTCGGCAGGCGCGGGCAGCATGAACCTGCGCTTGGCCGTCTGCAGCGACGCTTCCTGAACAGCAACAAACACAACCAGCACAAAAACACATAGAAGCGAGACCACGATGACGAAAGCGATCCGCATTACCAGGAACGGCGGCCCCGAAGTGATGGAGTACGTCGATGTCGAACTCGGCCAGCCGGGACCGGGCGAAGCGCTGGTGCGCCACGCCGCCTGCGGCCTGAACTACATTGACGTCTATTTCCGCACCGGCCTGTACAAGCAGCCGCTGCCCGCAGGGCTGGGCATGGAAGGCGCCGGGACAGTCGAAGCAGTGGGCGAGGGCGTGACCCATGTGAAGCCGGGCGATCGCGTGGCCTATGCCGGCCGCCCGCCGGGAGCCTATGCAGAGGCGCGCACCATGCCGGCCGCGTTCCTGGTCAAGCTGCCGGATTCGATCAGTTTCGAGACCGCAGCCGCGATGATGCTGCAGGGATATACCGTCGAGTACCTGTTCAACCGCACCTTCCCGCTCAAGGGCGGCGAGACCATCCTGTTCCATGCTGCCGCGGGCGGCGTCGGACTGATCGCCTGCCAGTGGGCCAAGGCGATCGGCGTGACCGTGATCGGTACCGTCGGCTCGGACGAGAAGGCGGCAGTGGCAAAAGCGCATGGCTGCGCCCACGTGATCAACTACAAGACCGAGAATTTCGTCGAGCGCGTGAAGGAAATCACGGGTGGGCGTGGCGTGCCGGTGGTGTATGACTCGATCGGCGCCGACACCTTCACCGGTTCGCTCGACTGCCTGTCACCGCTGGGCATGATGGTCAGCTTCGGCAGTGCATCGGGCCCGGTGCCGGCGTTCACGCTCAACGAACTGGCCAACCGCGGTTCGCTGTACATCACCCGTCCCACGCTGTTTTCCCACATCACCAAGCGCGAAACGCTGGAATCGATGGCGGCCAACCTGTTTGCCATGGTGGAAAGCGGCAAGGTCAAGATCGAGATCAACCAGCGCTACGCGCTGAAGGACGTGGCGCAAGCACACATCGACCTGGAGTCGCGCAAGACCACCGGCTCGACGATACTGTTGCCATGACAGGCTGGTGAAAAACTGCCGCACGGGCCGATCCCGGCCCGCTCGCCAGGTTTTTCACCAGGCTGCGAATCACTACCTGACTGGACTGCCGTGAAAGACGAACCCGAAGCAAGCAATCCCATGAACCAGCGCGAAGACACGCGCGAAGGACTGCCAACCGGCTCTGACGGCTCGCCGCGCTTTGGCCGGCTGCTGATCGTGCTGGCAATTGCCGTGGCGATCATGGTTTTTGTCACTTGGGCATCGCAAGCCTGGCTGGCCCCATGACGTCCTGACAAGCTTTCGGCATGCTTGCAACGTGTTACAAATGGCGCGTTGCGGCGGCCGGGAAGCGGGTCGTAGAATTTGCCGAGAAGCATTTTCATCGGCCAATTCATGAGTCGTCCCATCACACAGGCAGCAGTGACGACAGCGGCCCCCGCAAGGCAGGCTGCGCTACTGCACAAGCTGGTTCATGTCGCCGTTGCGCTGACCGGCGCCAAGCTGGATGTGTTTCGCTATCAGCTGGGCGATGCCCTGCTCAAGCTATCCGAGACCAGCAAGCGCCCGGCCGAAGAGCAGGCCAGCTTCCACGCCTACAACCATCTGCGCAATCACGGCGAAGCCTTCTGTGAAGCGCTGTCAGTTGCCATCGAGTCACTGACCACCGCAGCCCTGCGCGAACTGGAAAAAGGCCGGCCCGTAGTCCCCGGCCTGCCAGCGGCGGACAAGGGCATGGCGGACAGTTTCGAGGCGATGGAAGATCGGGTGCTGCTCGACGAGTTGGCACTATCCATCGAACAACAGCTGGCGCAACCGCTCGAAGCGCTCAACCTGCGCATTGCCGAGGTTCTCAACCGCGATCGCGTCGATACCGAATTCAACCCATGGCGCCCGCAACTGTTCGTGCTGGCGCTGTGCCAGGCATGGCGCAGCATCGACAGCGAGCGCGCTTCGCTACGTGTGGTGTTGAGCCGGCTTGGGCCACAACTGTTCCTGAACCTGAACGCGGTTTATGGCGCGCTGAATGTGGCGCTGGCCGAGCACGGCATCCTGCCCGATGTGAAGGCAATCGTGCGTGCGCGCCGGGTGGGAAAAGGGGCGATGCCCTTTGCCGCCACCACATCGCCGATCCTGCAGGCCCGTGGCCGGCGCTATAACCGCGTGCGCGACTGGCTGCTGTCGGCTGGCAAGCCGAAAAGCGCCGACCCGGCCGCCGACCAGTCCGATGACCTTAACCTGCCCGACCTGTTCGGCACCCAGGACGCCGGCGGCAACTGGCAGGCCAACACCATCAGCGTCGCGGTCGGGCCACGGCTGTTCGGTCACCTGACACGCCTGCAGACGGAGCTTGAGCGCAGCGGGGGCGAACGGGCAGTGCCGGCATCGGCCAGCGTGCTGCGCCACATCGGGTCGGGAATGCCGGAAGGCTTGCTGACGACTGTCGACGAGAACACGATCGAGTTGCTGGCGCGGATATTCGACCACCTGCTGGCGTCGGATGAAATTGCGGCGGCGGTCAAGGCGTTGCTGGCGCGGCTGCAGATACCGATGCTGAAGGCAGCGCTGATGGATCGCAAGTTTTTCATCAACGCCGCTCACCCCGGCCGCAGGCTGATCGACCAGTTGCTTGCCTGCAGCGTCGGATGGGATCAGGCGCGTGGCGAGGACGACCCCTTGTTCCGGATGATGTCGCAGATAGTCGACCGGGTGACTGCCGAATTCGACCAGAAGACAGCGCTGTTCGTTGAACTTGGCGCCCAGATCGATGCGTTCCTGGCCGAAGAGGAACGCGTGGCCGAGGCGGGGCTTGCCGACGCGATGGCAGGCGCCCTGCGGGCAGAGCGGCGGCACCAGGCGCATGTGGCGGCGCAGGCCGACCTGAACGAGCGCCTGGATACCGGTGCCGTGCCGCAATTCATGGAAGCATTCCTGGAAACCCAGTGGTTGCGGATACTGACGCTGGCCCACGGCGTGCGCGAGAAAAAGCCCGATGTGCTGGAGCGCGCGCTGAACGCGATGGACGAGCTGATCTGGAGCATGCAGCCCAAAGCGGATGCGGCCGAGCGCCGGGAATTGCTGAGCCGCTTGCCGTCGATACTGGCCAACGTCAATGCCTGGCTGAACGCAATCAAATGGCATGAACCGGAACGGGCCAGCTTCTTTACCGCGCTGGCCGAGCGGCATGCCGCGCTGGTGCGGCTGCAAAGCGACAGCAGCAACAGCCGGGTCGAAGCCGCGGTGGCAATGGCGCGACGGGCAGCCGCGCGCAGCATGGCGCGCGAGCGGCGCATGCCTGCCGCCGCCGAATCTGCGCCGGCGCGCTCGCCTGCAGCGGAGTTGTGCCATGGCGACTGGCTGGAACTACAGAACAAGAGCGGCGTCAGGCAATGCCTGAAACTGGCGTGGATCAGCCCCGAACGCAGCCAGTTCATTTTTGCCGACCGCCGGGCCAGCACAACCATGCTGTACTCGGAATCGGAACTGGACCATGCGCTGCGGGAAGGCAGGGCGCGCACCATCGCCCTGGATCGCGCGGTGGACAGGGCGCTGGATGCGGCTTTGGGGGCGAGCTAGCGCGGTAACGGCGGATCAAACCTGGAGCTCGCTCCGTTTGAAAGCGCCTGATTCATAGCGTAGACCGTCGCACGCCATGAATCACGGCGTTGGTTTCACCTTCTCCATCTTCAACTCGATCACCCTTGGCACCCCGTTGGGTCCCGGAAACTCCTGGAACGCGCTGCGCATCATATAAGGCATCACTCCCGGCAGCGGCCCCTTGGTGTCGTCGCTGTTGACCGTCACCTCGTACACGTTGCGGCCGGTCCTGGCGTCCGTCATCACCACCTTGAGCTGGCGCGAGTACATCTTGTAGCGGATTTCTTCCTGCTGGATGATCGGCGGTCCCCAGCTGCCGGGATAGTAGACCCCCGGCGGGTAATAGCCCTGCGGCCCGCGCCAGGGCCCCAGCCCCGGTCCGCCGCCCCATGCCCACGGGTAGTAATAGGGATCCGCGACCGGCTGGATCAACAGCACGTCGCGCACCGACGAGCTGTATTGCAGGCGCACCTTCAGTCGTGCCGGCGGCGCTGAGCGCTGTTCCTCGAACCCCAGCCGGGCCAGCTCCGCCCGCAACAGGTTTTCGTAGTTGTTGTACTCCAGCTCGTTGGCCTGTTCTTCGGTGCGCGTGATCACATACGTTCTCTGGTCCAAGTCGGCCGGCCACTCATGAAATGCCGTGACGTCATTGCGGATCGTGCTCGCGCATCCGGACGCCAGCAGCGTCAGCACTGCCACCAATGCCAACGACCAGCTTCGATCGAGAAAGCCCTTCATGTCAGTCCTTGTTTTACGTTTACGCCATCACATCCATTGTAGACAGCCGCCCGCCGTCCGATGTGAATTTCGCATCGTCATGCCCCATCTGGTCAAGGCCGGCAACTCAGCACACTGACGCGGATTGTCGAATTACCCAGGATTACCCTGCCTTCGCGCTGGTATTTTCGGTCGCTGACTTGCTTGCTGACTTGTTCTCCTGCTTGCTCGTATTCGCCTGCATATTGAAGTTCCTGTCCAGTGCCCCATAACCCTTGGTGACAGGAATGCGGCAGGCGGTCGCGGCTTGTTGGCTTAGATATATATCCTGTTGTGAAACTCCGCGATTGGTAAAATTCCATTCTGCGCCCTTTTGAAAGACGGTTCCCCCTCATGCGTACCGACACCAGCAACGCCATCTGCCGCAGCGATTACGCCGCGCCGAATTACCAGGTCGAAACAGTGGAAATGGGTTTCGACCTCGACCCGGCCCAGACCCGAGTCGCCACCCGGCTGACCATGACCCGCAATGCCGGTGCGCGTGGCAAGTCGATCACGCTGTACGGCGACGGACTGGAACTGGTGCAGCTGCGCATGAATGGCCGGCCCCTGTCGCGCCGCGCTTACCAGCTCGACGACGGCGTGCTGCACATTCCGGTCGCCCCGGAACAGCTCACGCTCGACATCGAAACCCTGATCGCGCCCGAGCTCAACACCTCGCTGATGGGCTTGTATGTCTCCAACGGCAACTTCTTCACCCAGTGCGAGGCCGAAGGATTCCGCAAGATCACCTTCTTCCCGGACCGCCCGGACGTGATGGCGCGCTACAAGGTCATGCTGCGCGCCGACCGTGACAAATATCCGGTGCTGCTCTCCAATGGCAACCTGATCGAGCAGGGCGACTTGGGCGACGGCCGCCACTATGCGCTGTGGGAAGACCCGTTCAAGAAGCCGTCCTACCTGTTCGCACTGGTCGCCGGCAATCTGGTCTGCCAGGAAGAACACATGACGCTCGCCTCCGGCCGCGAAGTGCTGCTGCAGGTGTGGGTGGAAGAGGGCAACCTCGACAAGACCCAGCATGCGATGGATTCGCTCAAGCGCAGCATCGCCTGGGACGAACAGCGCTGGGGGCTGGAACTGGACCTCGACCGCTTCATGATCGTCGCCGTCGGCGACTTCAACATGGGCGCGATGGAAAACAAGGGCCTCAACATTTTCAACACGAAATATGTGCTGGCCAATTCGCGCATCGCCACCGACGTCGACTACTCGAACATCGAAGCCGTGGTCGGCCATGAATATTTCCACAACTGGACCGGCAACCGCGTCACCTGCCGCGACTGGTTCCAGCTGTCCCTGAAAGAAGGCCTGACCGTATTCCGCGACCAGGAATTCTCGGCCGACATGATAGGCACCGACAGTGGCCGCGCGGTCAAGCGCATCGAAGACGTGCGGGTGCTGCGCCAGGCGCAGTTCCCGGAAGATGCCGGCCCGATGGCGCATCCGGTGCGTCCCGACGCCTATGTCGAGATCAACAATTTCTACACCGTCACAATCTACGAAAAAGGCGCGGAAGTGGTGCGCATGTACCAGACCCTGCTGGGCCGTGACGGCTTTCGCGAAGGCATGGACCTGTATTTCTGGCGCCACGACGGCCACGCCGTCACCTGTGATGACTTCCGCGCAGCGATGGCCGACGCCAACCACCGCGACCTGTCCCAGTTCGAACGCTGGTACAGCCAGGCCGGCACCCCGCGGGTGGCGGTCGAAACCCATTACGACGCCGCCGGCCAGACCTATGAAATCACGCTCAGCCAATCCTGCCCGGCCACACCGGGCCAGGACCACAAGCTTCCGTTCCATATCCCGGTCGCCGTCGGACTGCTCGACAAGCAGGGCCGCGACCTACCGCTGACGCTGGAACACGCGCCGGCCAGCGGCCAGCAGCAATGCAGCTCGCCTGGCCCGGCCCATACGCTGGTGCTGGAACTGACCGAAGCAAGCCAGTCCTTCCGCTTTACCGGTATTGCGGTCGAGCCTGTTCCCTCGCTGCTGCGTGATTTCTCCGCGCCCGTCATCCTGGAATACGAATACAGCGACCGCGAACTGGCGTTCTTGATGCGGCACGATTCCGACCCGTTCAACCGCTGGGAAGCCGGCCAGCGCCTGGCCACCCGCAGGCTGCTGAAACTGGCCGAGGCGGTCGTCAACAACTCCGACCTTGCAGCGACCATGCCCGCCGATGACGCGCTGATCGCCAGCATGCGCATCACGCTCGACGACGACAGTCTCGATCCCGCATTCCGCGAGCAGGTGATGGTGCTGCCGTCAGAAACCATGATCGCCGAGCAAATGGAGCAGATCGACCCGCAGGCAATCCACACCGCGCGCCAATTCCTGCGGCGCCAGCTGGCCGCCGCCCTGCGCGAGGAACTTGAACGCGTGTACGAAGCCAATGCCACCCCGGGCCCCTACAGCCCGGATGCCGCCTCTGCCGGCAAGCGCGGCCTGCGCAACGTCGCCCTGTCCTACCTGGTCGAACTGGATGATGAAATCTCCCATGCCATGGCACGCCAGCAATCGGACGACGCCGGCAACATGACCGAGCGGATTGCCGCCTTGTCGGCGCTGGTCAACAGCAACGCGGCGGTGAAAGGCGACGCGCTGGCCCGTTTTTACGACGACTTCAGCGACGAACCGCTGGTGGTCGACAAATGGTTCACGCTGCAGGCAACCGCCCGCACCACCACGCTGGGCAAAGTCAGGGAGCTGATGAAGCATCCCGCCTTCACCATCAAGAACCCCAATCGTGCCCGCAGCCTTTTGTTCAGCTTCTGCAACGGCAACCCGGCGCAGTTCCATGTGCCGGACGGCAGCGGCTATGAATTCTGGGCCGAGCAAGTGATTGCGCTGAACGCGATCAACCCCCAGGTCGCGGCCAGGCTGGCGCGCACGCTGGACCGCTGGCGCAAGTACGTGCCCGAGCTGCAACATCACATGCGCAGCGCGCTGGAGCGGGTCGCCGCCACCCGCAAGCTGTCGAAAGACGTGCAGGAAGTCGTCACCAAAGCGCTGGCGAACTGAAGAATCTGGGAAAATGGCAAGGATGGAAGAAACCGGGGAGGGGACTGGTCCCCCGTCCCGGTTTGATTGATTGACAAAAAAGTATCAGATAACTAAAACATCTAGGGATGACCATGAAACGCATCAGCCTGACCCAGCACCTGATCGAAGAACAGCGGCTGAACAACACGATACCCGCGTCGCTGCGGCTCCTGATCGAAGTCGTCTCGCGCGCCTGCAAGACCATCTCCCATGCCGTCGGCAAGGGCGCGCTGGGCGAAGTGCTGGGCAGCGCCGGCTCTGAAAACGTGCAGGGCGAAGTCCAGAAAAAGCTCGACATCATCTGCAACGACTACCTGCTGCAAGCCAACGAATGGGGCGGCCACCTGGCTGCGATGGCATCGGAGGAAATGGAAACCATCCATCCGATTCCCAACCGCTACCCGATGGGCGAATACCTGTTGTTGTTCGACCCGCTCGACGGCTCCAGCAACATCGACGTCAACGTCTCGATCGGCACCATCTTCTCGGTGCTGAAAGCGCCGGAAGGCATGACCACCCCGACCGAAATCGATTTCCTGCAGGCCGGCACCCGCCAGGTCGCCGCCGGCTATGCGATCTACGGCCCGCAGACCATGCTGGTGCTGACCACCGGCAACGGCGTGCAAGCCTTCACGCTGGACCGCGAAATGGGCTCGTGGGTGATGACCACAAACAATGCGCAGATTCCCGAAGAGACCAAGGAATTCGCGATCAACGCCTCGAACGCGCGCCACTGGCATCCGCCGGTCAAGCGTTACATCGACGAACTGCTGGCTGGCAGCACCGGCCCGCGCGGCAAGGATTTCAACATGCGCTGGGTGGCCTCGATGGTCGCCGACGTGCACCGCATCCTGACCCGCGGCGGCGTTTTCATGTACCCGGCCGACGCGCGTGAGCCGGACAAGCCAGGCAAACTGCGCCTGATGTACGAAGCCAACCCGATGGCATTCCTGGTCGAGCAGGCCGGCGGCGCCGCCACCGACGGCCGCGGTCGCATCATGGACATCCAGCCCGAAAAACTGCACCAGCGGGTGCCGGTTTTCCTGGGATCCAGGAGCGAAGTGGAGCGGGTGACGTCGTATCACCGGCAAGACTGAACCTGCGATAACAAGTAGTTCTCGCAGGAAGGCCGGTTTTTTTGCTAGAATGCTGCCTTCGCTGATGTAGCTCAGTTGGTAGAGCAACTGATTCGTAATCAGTAGGTCACCAGTTCGATTCCGGTCATCAGCACCAAAGATTAAAGGGCTCCGTTCACAAGACGGGGCCCTTTTTCTTTGTGCGGCCACGAATTCCTGCCGGGTCAAGACGGAATCCTCCCATCCCCCTTGTCATGTATTTTCGAAAGATGGGCTCAGATCTCCTTGGTACCCCACCGAACGGATGTTCAGTAAAAGTCAAGACCTGACCCCACCCCACAGCCTTACGCAGCAGCAATGCAGGCGTTGATGGAGATTGTGCTTGCCACAGGTATCACTACCTTCTTTCGGCCATGCCCTTCATTGCTGACGGACTCCACCTTGACGAGGCCGAGTTCTGACAACTTGGACACGTCTCTCGACACCGCGCTGGGGTTGCGGTGTGAGGCAACGGCGAGGTCTGCAATAGAGTGCCGCCCTTTGCTGGCAATGCGCAGCAGCTCGAATCGTTTCGGGGTGAGCTGACTCAGAAAGTCTTCAAACTCGAAGCTGGTGAAGACCTTTGAATATGGCAACGAATCGGCTTGTTCATCCAAGGCCCGTGCAACCTCCTTGCCCTTGATCGAGCGAGCTTTCAGGGCAGGACTTTTTGCAAAGTCTTCCAGGGTGATCTTTTTCTTCGTCATATTTGTTCTCCGTTGACGAACTTGATGGCAATCTCCTGCCATTCCCGCTCGAACCGCTCATACAGATCTTCGTAGCTGGTGAACGGGTCAGGGACTATGGAACCCATGTAGTGCCGATGGGTGTAGTCGTGGCTGTTGTCATAACCAAGCACCCGGCCGTTGTCACCACTGAAGATCAGTGGGTTGATGTACGCGAGCGCATAACTGACGACCTTTTTTGAGGGTAATTCACGAATCACCCGCTCCTTCAATATTCCTCCGCCAAGTCGGCTGGGAATCTTCACGTCCGCAGGGGCGTAGATTTCCTGTTTCTTCGGTCGTTTCATAGCTTCAGTCATGATGTTTAAGATCATGGCTGTTGTCAAGGGGTGCGGGTGGATCGCCCTCGCGGGGGTTCACCACTGTGCCGCGACGTCTTCGTCATAGAGGCGCTTTCCGCGTCTTGCTTGTACCCCATCGTACGGCTGTGCAGTAAAAGTCAAGACCTGACCCTGCTCTACATTCACGCCAGTGTGGCTAACGAAACCTGGCGGCACGCCGAGGAACTGGCGCGTGCGCTTCTTTCCCGGATTGTGGCTGCAACAGGATTCAGCCGCCGATTCGAACCTTGCATCGCCGCTCTTGAAAACCACATCGAGACGGCTAGCGTCAAGATTCGACGGCTGGGGTGAGTCTATAGCAAGGAAAAACCAGATCAGGAACGGGGGAGAAGCGATAGCTGATCTCCGCAATTTGTGAATGTGCGCTCAAGTGCTCGTATCCCCCGAACTTCACCCGGGTCGCTTGCCTGCCGCCAAACTTGCTGACCAGGCGAGCCTGCGTGCCGTCTTACTCGTGAAACCTTGAGCCGTTCCACACCTTGCGCTGGATCAGCGGTGAAACCCGGTAACGATCTTCCCCGTAGGTGGCCGCCAGGTTATTGAGGACGGTCCGCACGCAAGGCAATCCAATCGAATCGGCCCAGGCGAGCGGCCCGAGCGGATAGTTCACGCCCTTCTGCATCGCCGTGTCGGCGCCTTGCGCGGAGCAGACGCCCTGGTTGACCGCGTCGGCCGCCTCATTCGCCAGCATCGTCACGGTCCGCATGACGGCCATGCCCGGCACGTCACCAAGACGCGAGACGGCGTAGCCTGCAGCCTGCATCAAGCCGACGATGGCTTGATATGCCTGTGGATCGCATTGGTCGGCAGGGCACAGGGCCACTCGCCTGGCTGTTTTGTAATCCAGCGCCAGATCCAGCAACACCGTATTGGCAATGCCGGTCTCGCTGGCGCGTTGTGTCGCGCTTCGTCCATCCGTAAGGCAGAGCAGCGCGCCCTCGCATTCCAGTATGGCGTCTTCCCTGGCCGCCGCGCCGCGCGTGAAGGCGGCCCCGGATGCAGCCATGCGTGCGGCGATGGCGTCGGCGACAGCGCCCGCGTTGCTCACGGTCGCGCTGGCTGGTGCGCTTTGTGTTGCTTCCGTTCGCGGTTGCGGCGGTGCTGCATCGTTCCCGTATTGGTAGAAGCCACGGCCGGACTTGCGGCCCAGGAATCCAGCCGCCACCAATTCTTGCTGGGCGACGGAAGGGGTAAAGCGCGGATCATTGAAATAGGCATCGAACACCGAGTTCGTCACGGCAAAATTGACGTCATGGCCAATCATGTCCATCAGTTCGAACGGTCCCATCCGGAAGCCGCCTGATTCCCGCATGATGGCGTCGATCGTTGCCGGTTCGCCCGCCTGCTCGACCAGGATGCGCAACCCCTCCGCGTAATACGGACGCGCAACACGATTGACGATGAAGCCAGGCGTCGACTTCGCGTAGACCGGACTTTTTCCCCATGCCTGGGCCGTCGCATGCACGATGTCTGCTACCCGCTGGTCGGTCGCCAATCCGCTGATCACCTCGACCAGCGCCATCAGGGGCACGGGATTGAAGAAGTGCATTCCGACCAGGCGGCCCGGATTGCGCAGCTTCGCGCCCAGCGCCGTGATGGAAATGGACGAGGTGTTCGTCGCCAGGATGCAATCCTCCCCGACGACGTTTTCCAGGTCGGCGAACAGCTGGCGTTTGATGTCCAGGTTCTCGATGATCGCTTCGACGATCAGGGCGGCGCCTGCCGTGTCGGCGAGGCTTGTCGCGGGCGCAATCCGTGCGCTGGCTTCCATTGCCGCCTGTGCGCTCATGCGGCCTTTTTCGGCCAGCATCTGAAATGTTTTGCGGATGCTGCCAATGGCCTTGTCGACGGCTTCCGGCCGGGTGTCATACAGCTTGACCGGATGGCCGGCCGCTGCCGCCACTTGCGCAATGCCAGCGCCCATCGCCCCGCTGCCGACGACAGCTACAACGCATGAGGGATCTAATCGAGTTGTCATTGGAATGCTTCCTTGGAATGGCTAATCATGAAGAGGGGGGCGTGTCCAGCCCAGGCGGCGGACTCACCGCTGCCCGGGCTTGCAAGGTCGTGAGCACGGGTGAAAAAAGTGCAATCAGGCCTTCGCGTTTGCAGTAGTCAGGATCACTTTGCCCTGGACCTTGCCGGCCTTGACCAGTGCCAATGCTTGCGCACAGTCTTGCAGTGCAAAGCTGCGCATCACATTGGGTTTGATCTTCCCGGCGGTGTACAGGTCAAATAGCTCGGTCTGCACTCGCCGCACCCATGCCGGATCGCGCTCGCGATAGTCGCTCCACTGCAAGCCGGACACGAGGATGTTTTTAACCAGTAAGTAATTCGCCTTGATGGCAGGGATGCGGCCCGCTGCAAATCCGATCACCACCATGCGGCCGCGCCAGGCCAGCGCACGCATGCTGGCATCGAACACATCGTCGCCGAGCGGGTCCAGGATCACGTCGGCGCCGTGACCGTTGGTGACCGCCTGCACTTGCTCGCGCAGCGAGTCGCGCAGATTGTCGGCGCCGATGTTGATGATATGGTCGGCCCCGCTTTCCGTGGCCAGCCTTGCATGTTCTTCGCGCCGGACGCCCGCCAGCACCGTCGCGCCAAGGCCCTTTGCGATCTGCACTGCGGCCAGGCCGACGCCGCCGCCGGCGCCGTTGACCAGGACCACTTCTCCCGGCCGGTACATGCCGCGCTCGACCAGCGCGAAATGCGCTGTCTGGTACACAAGGCCCATTGCAGCAGCATCGTTAAAGGACATGCTGTGCGGAATGACGAAACAGTTCTCCCCGCTGGTCACCAGTTGTTCGGCGTACGCGCCGTATTCGACCTGCGCCATGACACGGTCGCCCGGCTTGCAGGTCTTGACGTTGCGGCCAGTGGCAAGCACTACGCCGGCCGCATCTTTCCCGGGGCTGAAAGGCCGCGGCGGCAGTATCTGGTACTGGCCGCTGATGACGAGCAAATCCGGATAGTTCACGCCAACGGCGTGGACCTCGATCAGGACTTCGTCATCACCAAAGGCAGGCGTGCCGACTTCTTCAAGCTTCAGTGTTTCAGGTTCACCGTGTTCCCTGACTACGATTGCACGCATGCGGGTTCCATCCGTTTTCTTTGTTATTGATCGAGACCGAATTCGTGATTCGCCTCGCCCAGGCCCGGGTAGCCGTCGACGGCTTTCTGGTCGCGGAATTCACGTGCGACGGGAATGGGCAATGCGGCAATGCTGCGGTCTCCGCTGGCGAGTTGCTTCGAAAACAGGCCGCGGCTGCGGAAGTGGGGATGCTCCATCGCCTCCTTCATTGAAGCGACAACGGCGCAGCACAGGTCCTTGCCCTCGAAGCACTTGGCCCAATGCTCGGCCGTTTGTGCAATAAGGATTTGCTGGATTTTCGACTTGACCATTTCGGGATTCGTGGCATCGTCGAGCAGCTCCTTGGGGGCGCCGATCGCCTCGATGAAGTTGGCCCAGAATTTTTCTTCCAGCGGTGCCGCAGCGATGAACTTGCCATCGCTGGTGCGATAGACCTGATAACGTGGCGTGCCGCCGGTCACCAGTTCTCCGCCCGGCAACGGCCACTGCCCCAACTGGCCGTTGCCGATCGCCCAGTAGAGAAAAGTGAACAGGTTGTCGGCCATCGCGATATCGAGCTTGCAGCCCTTGCCGGTTCGATCGCGCTGACGCAATGCGAGCAGGATGTTGACAACGGCCGGGTAGGTTCCGCCGGCGATGTCGGCGATCAGGGCAGGTGGAAGCCCCGGAGTGCCATCCGATCCGGCCGAGAGCCCGAGCATTCCGGATACGGCAAGGTAATTCAGGTCGTGCGCGGCAACCTGCGCCAAGGGGCCCGACTGGCCATATCCCGTGATTGCGCAGTAGATGATCTTGTCGTTGATCGCGGACAGTGCTTCGTAGCCCAGGCCCAGCCGATCCATGACCCCGGGCCGGAACTGCTCGACGACAATGTCAGCGCTCGCTATCAGGCCACGCAGCTTGTCGATGATCCCTTTTTCCTTCAGGTCGATCGCGATACTGCGCTTGCCCCGGTTGAGCAAGGCAAAGTTCACGCTATCTTCGCCAAATTTCGGCTCATAGCTGCGCATCTCGTCGCCACGGCCGGGACGCTCGATCTTGATGACTTCGGCACCAGCCTCAGCCAGCACCAGCGTCGCCATCGGCCCCGGCAGAAGCGTGCTGAAATCGAGGACGCGCACTCCTTCCAGGGGGCGCATCATGTCAAGCCTTTCGGTCCGGCGCGCGGGCCTTGGCCACGCGGGCCCGGCGTGCGGGCGCATAGGGCGACTCGCCATAGGCATCGAACAGCCCGCTGGTCACGTCGAAATGATGTTCAAGGCCGGTCCGCTCCAGCAGCGAAATCGGGCCTTCCGGATAGCCAAGGCCCAGGCGAAGCGTCAGGTCCATGTCGTCCGCGCTTGCCAGGCCTTCGTCCAGGCGGCGCAGCGCGGCATTGTAGTAGGGGCGTACAAGACGGTCGATGATTCGTCCCTGGAAATCAAAGCACACAGCGACCTTCAATCCGGCCGCTTCAAACACTTCTTTGGCAGCGGCGATTGCGGCCTTGGCCGTGTTCGGCTGGAGTACCAGCTCGATCAGATTGGAAGGCTCGCCATCCCCCAGCCTGAACCGATTGAACCCCAGCACATTGGATCCTTCATTGCCGCGGCTTTCCCCGGTGTGCACGCCCAGGCACTCGTTCCCCAGTTCAATCAGGATTGCTGCTTTCTTGTCCGCATCTGCAACAGTCGGAAGCGCCTGGCCTGCCGTGGCGCCCAACAGGATCACAAGCTCCCCCTCTGCCGACTTGCCGTCCAGCAGAGCATGCGGCGCCGGAAAGGAACGGCCGTTGCCGGTATCGATAATTGAATATTTCATTGATCAGCCTCCGAACATGGCATTGCCTTGGTATGTGTAAAAGCCGCGTCCCGACTTCCGTCCGAGATGGCCGGCAGCGATCATGCGCTTGACCAGCGGCGGACATGCCGCGCGTGGCTCGTGAGTCACGCCATACAGCGCTTCGCACAGCAGCAGCTGGGTGTCGAGCCCGATCAGGTCCAGCAGTTCGAGCGGCCCCATCGGATAGCCCAATCCTTCCTTGATCGCGCGATCGATGTCGGCGGGTTCGGCGACGCCGGCTTCGACCAGCCGGATCGCATCGTTGTTGTAAGGCACCAGGAAATAATTCAGGATGAAACCGGGATTGTCCTTGGTCTTGACCGGGCGCTGGCCCATGGCTTCGCATGCAGCCCATGCCTTGCTGAAGGTTTCTTCAGACGTATTCAAGCCGGGCGACATCTCGACCAGCTTCATCAACTGTGCCGGCAGGCAGAAGTGCATGCCGACAAAGCGGTCATCGCGGCCGGAGCCGCCCGCAATTTCCGTAATCGACAGGGTCGAGGTGTTGGACGCGAAAATGGTATGTGCCGGGCACACTTCATTGAGCTTGCCGAACAGGTCGTGCTTGACGCGCAGGTCTTCGAATACGGCATCGATCACCAGGTCGCAGGCAGCGAGGTCCGCCAGGTTCGTGGTTCCGACCAGATTGGCCATGATGGTGGCTACCTGGTCCTGGGTCAGCTTTCCGCGCTGCACCGATTTTGCGAAGAAATCCGCTGTCTGCTTGCGCGAGCGGTCCAGCGCATCCTGCCGTGTGTCGTAGACAACGGTGCGAAATCCGGCGCGCGCTGCGACGATCGCGATGCCGGCGCCCATGGTGCCGCTACCGGCTACGCCGATGGTTTTGATATCACTCATTGCGTCCTCATTTAGTCAAAAAACTGCGGCCGATCAGCTGGCGGTGGACCTGGTTGGTGCCTTCCCAGATCTGCGTGATCTTGGCGTCGCGCATGAGCCGCTCGACACGAAAATCGCTGCAATAGCCATAGCCGCCGAACAGCTGCACAACATCGGTGGTGATGCGCATGGCGATATCCGATGCGCGCATCTTCAGCATCGAGGCCTCGATGCCAAAATCGGTGCCGCCGCCGTCGATCACTTTTGCCATGCGCCACAACCAGCCCTCGCACATCGCCAGGTCGGTCGCCATGTCGGCCAGCATGAACTGGATGCCCTGGAATTCGACGATCTTGCGGCCGGACTGCTTGCGTTCGTTGATGTAGGCGATCCCATCCTCGAACGCCGCGCGCGCGATGCCCAGCGCATGCGCCGCAACGCTCGGACGCGACTTGTTCAGGGATGCAAACAGGATGCGCAAGCCGTCCCCCGGATTGCACAGCAGATTCGCGCGCGGCACGCGGCAGTTGTCGAACGAAATGGTGGCCGTGCTCGATGCGCGATGACCCATCTTGTCTTCCTTGCGCACCACCGACAGGCCGGGCGTTCCCTTTTCCAGCACCAGCGCCGTGATGGCGTTCTTGGGGTCGTCGATCTCGCTCCATTTGCCGAACAGCAGATAAAGGTCCGCGACATCGCCGCTGGTAATGAAGGTCTTGCCGCCATTGATGATGATGTCGTCGCCATCGGGCGTGAAGCGGGTGCGCATGCCGGTCGCATCGGATCCGGCGTTCGGCTCCGTGATCGCGAGCGACACCAGTCCGCCTTCGGCCACGCGCGGCAGGAAGCGGCTCTTCTGCTCATGGGTGCCAAAGTCGATCACCGGCTTGATCGCATGGAAATTGGTGGCCCAGATGATTCCCGTCGAGGCGCAGGCCTTGGTGATCTCGCGCACGCATTCCAGGTAGACGGTATAGGACAAGGCGGCGCCGCCGTATTCCTCGGGAATGAACATCGCGTTCAAGCCCAGGTTGTTGATCGCTTTGATATTCTCCCAGGGGAACTCGCCAGTCTTGTCATGGTGTTCAGCCCGCTTCGCGATTTCACCGCGCGCGAGCACGCGCACGCTGTCGACCAGGAGCTTCTCGTCGTCGGATAATTCAATGGCCGCATCCAGCCGTTCAAAAATGTTCAAATGCTTGCCTCTTCAATCAGGAGTCGGGACCTTGGTTCAGTGCGCGATTGCATGCGCGCCGTCGATGTAAATCGTTTCGCCGGTCAGGAATGGGGAATCGATCGTGAACAGTGCAGCCACCAGCTTGGCGACGTCTTCCGCCGTCCCGGGTTTGCGACCGGGGATACGTTTTTCCAGGAATTCCTTCAACGGACCTTCCATGCTTTCCTTGTTCAGGTCGGTCGAGATGTATCCCGGCGCAATATCCATCACGCGAATGCCCTTGCTGGCCCATTCCACGCCCAGACAGCGCGTGATGGCGCCCACGGCGGCTTTCGACGCGCAGTAGGCAAGATTGCGTTTGACGCCCATCTTGTCGAAGAATGATCCGATGTTGACGATCAGGCCGCCGCCCGCCGCTAGCAGGTGCGGATAGGCGTTCTGGCAGCCGAGGAATACCGAGGTTGCGTTGGTCGCGAAAACGGTTTCGTAGTCCTCCAGCGAGAAGCGGTCGCTCGGCCCTTCCAGGTGCACGCCGGCATTGTTGACCACTCCGACGACCGGTTTGCCCAGCGCAGCGGCTTGGGCAAACGCGGCGCGCATGCTTTCGGGCTTGGTCACATCGCAGGCAATGGCGACGCAGCGGGCGAGCGCCTCGCGGTCTGCACTGCATGCTGGTGGCAGTTCGGCGCGGCGCGTCAGGCAGGCAATGGTGAAACCCTGCCGGGCCAGATGGATGGCGATCGACGCGCCGATGCCGCGGCTTGCGCCGGTTACGATGATGGTGCCTTTTGTCGTCATGTTGTTACCGGTCCTGAAAGCTGGGTTTGCGTTTTTCCAGGAAGGCCGTCATGCCTTCGGCGGCGTCCGCCGTCTGGTACGCAAGGGTCGAGAGGTCCGCCTCGATCTTGAGGCCTTCGGCAAGCGAGGTCTGCAGGGAACGATGGACGGCAGCGCGGGCATGGCGCAGCGATGCCAGGCTGTGGCAGGTGAATTCGCGCGCGAAGCGCATGCCCGCGTCGACCGGATCGCCTTCTACCAGGCGATTGACCAAGCCCATTTGCAGCGCTTCGTCGGCGCGCACCGTGCGGCCGGTCAGGATCATTTCCATCGCACGGGCTTCGCCGACCAGTCGCGACAATCGCTGGGTGCCGCCATAGCCGGGAATCAGTCCCAGCTTGATCTCCGGCAGGCCCACCTTGGCATTTTCCGAGGCAAGACGGAAGGTGCACGACAACGCAAGCTCCAGACCGCCACCGAACGCGAAGCCGTTGATGATCGCAACCGATGGTATCGGCAGCGACTGCAGTGACGAGAACACGCCCTGGCCCAGTTCAATGCCGCGTTTGTGCGCTTCGGCAGGCTGGTTCATCAGTTCGGTGATGTCCGCCCCGGCGCAGAACGCTTTCGGACCGGCGCCCGTGACCAGCAGCGCGCGCGCATCCGAGCGGGCAACTTCATCGAGGCGCGCCCCGATCTCGCGAATCAGCGAAAAGCTCAGCGCGTTCAGCGCTTCCGGGCGATCGATTGTCAGGACTGCGAATTCTTCCTTGAAGGAAAGCGTGATGGGCATGTTTATTTGACCTCTGTTGAAGATGCTTGGGCGGGCGCTTTCCAGCGCACCGGCGCGGGGGCGATGCGGCCCAGCCTGACCCACTCGACCAGCTCGCGCTTGAGGATCTTGCCGCTGGGCGTGAGCGGAAACTGTTCGAGCACGATGAAGTATTCCGGCATGTCGAATTTCGACAAGCCTGATTCGTTCAGATGCGCGAGCAATGCATACGCTTCGGGTGCGCCAGCCTCATTGGCGATCACCGCCAGGCACACCCTTTCCCCCAGGCGATCATCGGCGACGGGGAAGGCAGCCGCCTTCAGTATCGCCGGATGGGTGAGGGCATGGTTTTCGATCGTGGCCGGATGGATGTTGTGGCCGCCCCGGATGATCAGGTCCTTCTTGCGGCCCATGATCTGCAAGCAGCCATTGGCATCCAGCACGCCGAGATCGCCGCTCAGGAACCAGCCGTGTGCGTTGAACGAGGTTTCCGTGGCCCGCTGGTTGTCGAAGTAGCCGAGCATCAGGCAGCCGCCCCGGCCGGCGATTTCGCCCACTTCGCCGGGCGCCGCCTCGATGTCGGGATTTTCGGCATTCCAGATACGGACGTCGTATGCATCGCAGGCGCGGCCGCAGGTCTGGACAATTGTCTTCTCGTCGTCTTCCGGCAGTGTGTACTGGTGCGATCCGTTTTCCGTCATGCCATAGACGTTCTGCGGCAGGATGCCGCGCGAAATGAAGGCTTGCGCCGTTTCGGTGGGGATGGGTGCGCCGGCCATGTAGAACACCTTGACCTTGCCTAGCTGTTCCATGCCGCGCTGGTTCATCTCGGCCAGGATGTCCATTGCGTGCGTCGGCACGCCCATCACGTAGGTCGCCCCGGTTTCCAGGATCCAGTCGATTGGCCGCATGCCCGCCGGCGGGTCGTTGAGCACCAGCTCGAAGCCAGCGGCCAGCATTTGCTCCAGGGCCACCGTGCCGATGTGGTGGCTGATGGGGCTCAAGGTGAGCAGGACGGTGCCCTCGTCGTGGCGCCAGTCCCTGACCATTGCGCGGCCGTTGGCCAACAGCGTGTTATCGCTGTGCATGACGGCCTTGGGCGTGCCAGTGGTGCCGGAGGTGAATGCCAGATAGACCACCTTGTCCGGATTGTTGTCGGCCGCGGATGCGGTCCGCTTTCCGTTCGGCTGCGGGAATGTGGCGGGCTCGCTGGCCTGCGTGTTGTGCGGGGCAAGCCAGCACACCCGGCGCAGTGTTCCGACCGCGCCGATCTGCGCGGCGACGCCCGGCCGATTCGCATCGGCGCCGTATCCGCTCTGGCCGAAAAACGCCTCGCACTGGATTCGCTCGAGCAACTGGACGATCTCCGCAACCGTGTAGTTCTGGTGCAAGGAGGGATTGCAGATATATCCGTTGCGCGAGCAGGCCAGGAACACCAGCAGCGCCTCGACCCGGTTGGGCAGCCAAATGGAAACGCGCGAACCCTTGCGCAAACCTGCCTGTTCGAGGTCGGCTGCGACCGCGTCGGTCCGTTCGAGCAATTGGGCCCAGCTCAGCCGCTGGACGCTGTCGCGCATGGCGAAAGCATCCGGCTGATTCCTGGCGTGACGCTGCAGGAGCGAGTAGAAGGTGTCATCCTGCCACACGCCGGCGGCGTAATACGAACGTGCTTGTTGCGGGTCCTGCAGGGTAAGAATGGTGTTCATACCTTCGATCCGATTCGCGCGTTCAGTGGCCGAACTTCGATGCGTCCGGAGTGCGCTTCTCGGCGAAAGATTTCGCCAGTTCCTTGGACTCGTCCGTATCGAGATTGAGACGCAACAGCAGATCGTGCGACATGCGGGACATTCCGCCGACACCGCCGTGGCGGACACCGAATGCAGCCTTGATCGAGGCCAGCGCGAACGCGCCGCGATTGGCGAGTTCGAGCGCCATCTCGCGGGTTGCTGCCTGGAGCTGATCATCCGGCACGACCTTGTTGATCAGGCCCATTGCGAGCGCATCGGCGGCAGTCATTTTCGGATTCAACATCCAGATTTCCTTGGCCTTCTTCTTTCCGACCAGGTCTTCCAGGTACCAGGTTCCGTAGCCGGCGTCGAAGCTCCCCATCATGGGACCGACCTGGCGGAAAATTGCGCTCTCCTTGGCAATCGTCAGGTCGCACACGACGTGCAGCACATGACCGCCACCCACCGAGAATCCGTTGACCGACGCAATCACCGGCTTCTGCAGGCGATCGATGCTTTCGTACATGTCCAGAACAGGCAGTACCCCTGCATAGAGGTTGGTGTCCTCCATGTCGGTCTTCTCGCCGCCGATGCAAAAGAACTTGTCCCCGGCTCCCGTGATGACGATTACTCGTGTGCGCGTTTCGCGGCGAATGTCATTGATGCAGTCGCGGATTTCGTGGCACATGGTGGCATTGAACATGTTCCCGTTGGCCGGGCGATTCAATGTGATGGTCCCGATCGGGCCGTCTTCTTCGTAGATGATTGTTTCGAATTGTCGTGTCATGGATGTGTCTCCGGATAGTTGAAATGGTAAGGGCAGGGGCCTGGTCAGAGCAGGCCGGAATTATCGAGTTCCCGGACTCGCTCATCGCCCCAGCAAAGCCATGATGAGAATACCGCATGATTGTCTTGTCCCAGGCGCGGAGGAGCTTTGCGGTAGACCCGGTTGTTACGGTTGAACTGGATGCCCAAGCCGACCTGGGGGACGGCGGTGCCGTTGCGCTGCGCGGAAAACAGGAGGCCGCGTTCCCGCAGTGTGGGGTCGTCGGCGACTTCATCCAGGCGATTGATCGGCCCCGCCGGGATGCGCGCCTTCGCGAACAGCGTCAGCCAGTGGTTTCTTGGGTGCTGCAGCAGGGTGGCCTGGATTTCGCGCACGATTTCCTCGCGCACCGCGCGGCGTCCGACATTATCCGCGAAGCGGGGATCCGAACCCATGTCCGGCCGGCCGATGGTTTCGCAAAAGCGCTGCCAGATATTGTCGTTGCCAAGGCCCAGGGTAAGCGGGTTGTCCGCGGTATTGAAGGTCTGGTAGATCGCAATCACGCTGTCCTTCCCGCCGGAACGGCGCGGCAGTTCTCCCGAACCAAGGTAGGGGACGATGCGCGGCGCCATGAAGCGGGTCATGCTTTCCACCATCGAGACGTCGATTTCGTGTCCTTCTCCGGTCTGGTTGCGCCGGATCAGCGCTGCCATCGTGGCGAGCGCCGCGTCAGTTCCCGCCAGCATGTCCGCCGCAGGCGTGCCGATCTTCTGGGGATCACTGGCAATCTCGCCAGTAAGATCCATGACGCCGCTGTAGCCCTCGGCGATCAGGTCATAACACGGCTGGTTGCTGTTTGCGCCGGTCAGGCCAAAGCCGCTGATGGAGACATGGACAAGCTTCGGATTGATCGCCTTCACGGTCTGGTAATCGATGCCGAGCTTTTCCTGGCTGCGCGCTACCTGATTCACGACGACGACATCCGCTACGGCGATCAATGCATGCAGCACCTCCAGTCCTGCCGGATTCGAGTAGTCGAGCGTGATGCTTTCCTTGTTGCGGTTGACGCTCAGGAACCAGAGCGACTCGCCGTCGAGGAATGGCGGGCCCCACGACCTGGCGTCGTCGCCGCGGCCCGGCCGTTCGACCTTGACCACCGAGGCACCGAGGTCCGCAAGCAATAGCGTCGCATAGGGGCCGGCGACAGATGTGGTGAGATCAAGGACGCGTATGCCGTCGAGCAGCTTGAGTGGTTCTCCAGGTTCCGGTGGGGGCAATTTGTCAGCAGGTAGCATGGATTAAAGGTGGCTGGTCTGTGGGGCTAGACTGTCGTTGAGCAACATCTGTGCCCGTCTTTGGAACCATGAATTATTCCTTGCGCCGCATCTGGTGCTGAACGGGTCCTGCGCCCGGCGCGCCCTTCAATTACTCCGAAAAAATGCAGCATGACTGCGTCTGCAAGTTGATGATTTTTTCTGCGAGCGGGAACTCATCACCGGGCAAAAGTGTATTTGCCGGAGGCAGTCAATTTAGTCATCCTGTTTTTGAATCAGACACAATCTGGAGTGACGCATATTGGCACTTGGCATCCTGCCTGTCGATCCAGAGTGAGTGATCCTCAGTGCTACCGGACTTCCATGCGACCCGTACACGATGCCGCTCGAGCGGCGACTCGGATCTGCTGAGGGTTTTCGGACATGGCGTGACGTCGATGCCGGGGTTTTTAATTTTGACTTCGGGTTCCGGGCGGCCCTTTCCTGGCTTGATTCGTGCTGAGCGATGCATGGACTGTTTCCCGGATTCGTCGAGCACCATCACGGCCTTGCACATTCTGGCCAATCTTCCGCTGGAACTGTCTGTTGATGATCGGCGGCATGCCGCCGATCTTGGGTACTTTGCGTCCGGGATTGTCATGCGATTGGGGCCGGGCATTGTGTGCGACGGCGAATGAACGGTCGGACAAAAGTGTATTTTTGCGAGACAATCAAAAAAATTATCCTGTTTTCAGAATAAACAAAATATGAAGCGAGACATAACGGCATTCGGCATCCTGCTTGCCGATCCCAAGGGAGCGATCCTCAGCGCCACCGGGTTTGCGTGCGACCCATCCATCCAGAAGAGACTGCTTCAGGAATTGTCAAAGAAGCGCCAACAGGGAATGGTTGCGCTCGAGGGAGAGTTGCGTCTGATCGCGAGCTACCGTTGCGCCGAGGACGTCACGGTGTTTTTTATCCAGCCGGCGACCGCCGATCCGACCTTTTTCGATTTTGTCGCCAGCGTCGACTTCGCGCACGCGATCTTCAACTACTTCCTGACCAGTCCGTACGAGTCCATGGTCGTCGTGGACGCGCAGGCACGGGTCAAGTACATTCCGCCCGTTCATGAAGAGTTTTTCGGTATCAAGCGCGGCGCAGCGAGAGGGAAGCACGTCACTGAGGTAATCGAGAATACGAATCTGCAGGAAGTCGTCCGCTCAGGCAAAGCGGAGATTGGCAAGTTGCAGGAAATGGGCGGCGTGACCAGGGTGGTGGCGCGCATACCAATCGTGGAAAACGGAAAGACGCTGGGCGCCATTGGTCGGGTCATGTTCAAAGGCCCGGACACCGTGCACGAACTCAGCGCCGAAGTCACCAAGCTGCGCTCGGAAGTCGAGTTCTACCGCAATGAGCTGTCCGGCATCAAGCGCCGTTCCTATGGCCTGGAAAAAATGGTAGGGAACAGCGAGGCCATCCGCCAGTTGAAAGCGGACATCATCAAGGTGGCGCCACTCCATGTGCCGGTGCTGATCGTCGGTGAAAGCGGCACAGGCAAGGAACTGGCCGCGCATGCGATGCACGCGCTGAGTCCGCGCAACGAGAACACCATGGTTTTTGTAAATGCGGCGGCGCTTCCCAGCGGTTTGGTCGAAAGCGAATTGTTTGGCTACGAAGCCGGCGCGTTCACTGGCGCCGAAAGAAAAGGGCGCAAAGGCAAGTTCGAACTCGCGGATCACAGCTCGCTGTTTTTCGATGAGATCGGCGACATGCCACCGGAAATCCAGGTCAAGCTGCTGCGCGTCTTGCAGGACGGGATGTTCGAAAGGGTGGGCGGCGACCGCCAGCGTCATTCCGATTTTCGCCTGATCTGCGCCAGCAACCGCGATTTCCAGGGAATGATCAGCTCGGGCGATTTCCGTCTCGACCTGTATTACCGTATCAGCGGTGTCACCATCCGCATGCCTAGCCTGCGCGAGCGGTTGGAAGATATCCCCGATCTCGTGAAAAGCTTCCTGGTCGCCTTCGCCGAACGACAGCGCACCAGTGTCAAGCGGGTAGACAGCCGCGTATGCGACTACCTGCGCGAACTCCCGTGGCCGGGCAACGTCAGGCAGTTGTTGCACGAGGTGGAGAAAGCGGCGATTTTCTGTGATGGACCGGAAATCACCATCAGCAATTTCCGTGCTTTGACGAGCCAGTCCATTCAGGCGCAGCCGGCCCAGTCGAATGAGCAGCAGCTACCGCCTGTCACGATCCCCACGCCGACGCCGACCGGGAAAATTCAGGACGCCATCGACGTGATGGAACGAGCCATGATCCGCGATGCGATGCTGCGGCACCGCGGCAACAAGAAAAAGGTGGCCGAGGACCTGGGCATTTCCCGGGCTTACCTGTACAAGAAGCTGCCGCAAGAATGACTGGGCGCTGACAACCGCCTGGTCGGCCGATCAGGCGGCCCTTTCGCAAATGAGCTGGTAGCGAAGCCATGAGCCGATCAATAATCCGGAGGCGGCACCGTCGCCGCTCAGGATGCGCGAATGCAGCACGAGCGCCAGTTGCGCAAGGTCGTAGCTCTCGATGAACAGGATCCAGTGGGCTCCATTGTCTTTTGCCCCGCGCAAATCGATTTCCTCGCAGGGCTGGTCGGTGATTGCGGCATCGGCTTCCCACAGTGCGATACGCACCACGCAGTCTGATTGCAAAAGGAAAGGCGCCAGGCTTTCCGTGATGTATTGGCGCGCCTCGGTTTCCATGCCATGGATTGGTTTGCATTGCACCACGATCGCGGCGCCGCCCATGCCTTCGCCGGCCGACCAACTCTCCTGGCAGGCCGCACGCAATATGTTTCGGAAACACGGCATGATCTGGTTTGTCCATGCCGTCGGATTTGCAAGTCGCTCGCGGTAGGCGGGCGAGGCCAGTACCTGAACCGAGTCGCAGTCATACACCGTCATGTAAGCCGGCTGTCCATCGACTGCCTTGTAGCGTCGGGCTCTCTTGAAGCCGTCGATCGCCAGCCGTTCGGGAAGATGCTGTTCCAGATACCAGCGATTGAACTCAAGCTCGACGTTCTCGAGGATGTCATTGAGGACCAGGAGCACGCCAGGGGCATTGCCGCTTTCGGTTTCAATTGGCGTCGTGCTGGGCATTTCGTTTCTCATGGCGGGTAGTGCATGGACGATGAAAATCGGCCCACCCTCATGGCTGCCGCCTCTGCGCGGGCCGCTGAGAACCACCTGGCCAAGGCATGGGGTAGCGGGCAGGCACCGATTCGGCAGCCGCTCGGGGGCAATCAAGCTGGCCGGTCATGAAATATGAATCCGGCCAGATGCTCGCGGCATCGGGGTGCGTTCACTCTGCACCCGATGCCGACACTTCACTTCAAATGACAGGTGTTCTCGCTCAGTGGCTGGAACGCTTGCTCGCCGGGAATCACACGATTGATTTTGATGATGTCCCATTCGCCCTTCGATTCCGACGGTTTCTTGGCTTCGGCCAGGTACATGTCATGCACCATGCGGCCGTTCGAGCGGATCTTTCCGCCCTTGGCAAAGAAGTCGTTGATCTCGGTCGCCTTCATCTTCTTCATTACCACGTCGGCGTTGTCGGTGCCGGTCGCCTGGATCGACTTCAGATAGTGCATTGTCGCGGAGTAGACGCCGGCCTGGATCATGGTCGGCATGTACTTGGTCTCGGCATAAAAGCGCTTGGCCCAGGCACGGGTCTCGTCGTTGTAGTCCCAGTAGAAACCGGTGGTGAACATGAGGCCCTGCGCCGCCTGCAGCCCCAGTCCTTTGATGTCAGCATCGAACACCAGCAAGGTAGCCAGTTTTTGCGGACCCTTGGTCAGTCCGAACTCGGCCGCCTGACGCACCGAGTTCTGCATGTCCTTGCCCGCGTTGGCCAGGCCGACGACCTTGGCTTTCGAAGCCTGCGCCTGCACCAGATAGGAAGAGAAGTCGGAATCGGAAAGCGGATGGCGGATCGCGCCCGTCACCTTGCCGCCCAACTCTTTCACGACCTTGACGGTATCCCGTTCAAGCGAGTGACCAAACGCATAGTCCGCGGTAATGAAGAACCAACTGTCGCCGCCTTCCTGCGTGATCGCGCGACCGGTGCCGGTAGCCAGCGCGTACGTGTCATACACGTAGTGGATGCCGTAAGGCGAGCATTCCTTGTTGGTCAGCGCAGTCGTTGCGGAACCGGCGAAGATCATCACGCGTTTTTTGTCCGCGCCCAGTTTTTGCATCGCGATCGCGGCGGCTGAATCGGTCGATTCGATGATCATGTCGACCTTGTCGCGGTCGATCCACTCGCGTGCTTTGGACATGGCGACGTCGACCTTGTTCTGATAGTCGGCATTGACCATCTGGATCGGCTTGCCGTTGACCTTGCCGCCAAAATCCTTGATTGCCATTTCGACGGCTTTTACCGCGCCCGGGCCACCGTTGGTCGAATAGACACCGGTCTTGTCGACGATGACCCCGATCTTGACGATATCGTCAGATATCTGGGCAAGTGCGCATCCGGGAAGAATGGATGCGGCGACGACCGCGGCGCGTAAGGTTTGCTTCATTTATGTCCCCTCGTTATTGGTTGTGATATCCAGAGTGCTGTACGCAAGCCCGGTGCCCCTGACCTGCATCTCTACGAAACATCCCATCGGCACTGTGATCCACATCAGGGGCCGATGGCGCCGCATATCCATTGCAAATTCCATTCCATATGTGGGAAAGGCGGAATCCGCACTTCCGCCGGCATTCTGTCCTCGGGGAATACACCTCAGGCAAGGGCTTGTGTCTGCCATGGAAACACAAGGTGTCTTTCTTGCGCGACTCGCGTGCGCTGGATGCAAGCGCCTGATTGCCACCATCATCCGCCTGCCGGGCCACGCCTTGCTCTGGCGCGTACCAGCACCGTGGACGTGAGCGCCTGTATCGGCACGGCCGTCGCGGTCATGGAGCCGATCAATCGTTTTCGGGACGAGGCTTACGCAGGGAATCCTGGCAAGGTCGATGAAATGCTCGCCATGCGCGGAATTTCCACCTCTTTCTTCCATCCATGCCTAAGCCAAGTTTGTCCTTTGGCTGACCTCAAGATTCGACGAGGCGAGCCGAATCGGCACCTTCACTGAACGCTGCCAGGGTGGGATGATGGGCTCAGGTCTTGCTTGTCCCGTACCGAACGCTTGTGCAGTAAAAGTCAAGACCAGACCCCACCCGACTCCTGTCGCACTTCAACCCGCTCATGGCCAGCTTTGAGATGATCGATCAGCGATTCAACAATCGATAGAGGAGAAACGAAATGCCTTCTGGAAAGATCCTGGTCGCCCAAGGCGGCGGCCCGACCGCGGTGATTAACCAATCGCTGGCAGGCGTTGCACTGGAAGCGCGTCGCTTTCGGAATGTTGAGCGGGTCTACGGTGCGCTTCATGGCGTACGAGGCATTGTGAACGAAGAGTTTGTCGACCTGACCCAGGAAACCAGCCACAACCTGGAACTGGTGGCGAACACGCCTTCTTCCGCATTGGGCTCCACGCGCGACAAGCCGGATCTCAAGTATTGCCAGGAAATTTTTCAGGTTCTGCGCGCGCATGAGATCGAGCACTTCTTCTACATTGGCGGCAACGACTCGTCGGATACGGTGCGCATTGTCAGCCTCGAAGCGCAAAAGGCAGGCTATCCGCTACGGTGCATCCACATCCCGAAAACGATCGATAACGATCTGGTCGGTAACGATCACACGCCCGGATTTCCGTCCGCCGCACGCTTTGTGGCGCAGGCTTTTGCCGGCGCCAACCTGGATAACGCATCCTTGCCCGGGGTTTATGTGGGCGTTGTCATGGGCCGCCACGCCGGCTTCCTGACCGCGGCCTCGGCCTTGGGCAAGAAGTTTCCTGAAGACGGACCGCATCTGATCTATCTGCCGGAACGCACCTTCGTGCTCGAAAAATTCCTGGCTGACGTCAAGGCAACGTATGAACGTTACGGGCGTTGCGTCATTGCGGTTTCCGAGGGTATCCACGACACCTCGGGCGTCCCGGTTGCCACTCTGCTCGCGAAGAACCTGGAGCACGACGCGCACGGCAATGTGCAGCTCTCCGGCACGGGCGCTCTGGCGGATTTATTGTGCGAAGAGATCAAGTCCAAGTTGAACATCAGGCGCGTTCGGGGCGATACCTTCGGATATTTGCAGCGTTCATTTATCGGCTGCGTCTCCGATGTGGACCAACGCGAAGCGCGCGAGGTCGGCGAAAAAGCCGTTCAGTTTGCAATGTGGGGCAACCGTGACGGATCGGTGGCAATCAAGCGCACCGGTTTTTACTCGGTCGACTATGAATTGCTGGCACTGGACGAGGTGGCCGGCAAGACGCGGGTAATGGAAGATGAGTTCATTGCGGCAAGCGGCACCGATATCACGGATGCATTCCGCATGTACCTGCGCCCGCTGCTGGGTTCAGGTATGCCGGATGCGTTCCGGTTGCGGCACAATCCGGTTGTGAAAATGCGGAATGCGCCGCGCTGATGAGCCTGGAACAAGGGGGTGTATGACTTCGATGGATGAGTTTGTAAGAAAGCAGAAGGCTGGAGCACGCTTCGTCATTACTGCCCGGATGCTTCAGTTGGCGCCCGAGGATTTCGACGCGCTGGCAAGGATCTGGCTTGACGATGGCGGACCAGGCTTCAATATCGTTGGCGTCCCGCACAGGGTCGTGGTGGATGGAGAGTTCGTCATTAGCCGTGTTACCGCGATCCGGACCACAGCACCGTTATAGCTCGAAAATATGGGGTCAGGTCTTGACCTGTGCCCTACCGAACGTTTGTGCAGTAAAAGTCAAGACCTGACCCCGGATCACTACCGAACGTTTGTGCAGTAAAAGTCAATACCTGACCCCGGATCACTCCTTCGCTTGCAGCGGCGGCGGCAGCGGGTCGCCGGCGTGGCGCCGGCGAAACAGTGCGGCGCGGGCGAGCACGATGGTGGTCACTGGGGCGGTGATGGACAGCACGATGATGATCAGCCAACCATGCAGCGACAGCGCACCGGTGTGCGTGGAAAAGTGCACGATGGAAGCGAGCGTCACGATCCAGGCCGCCAGCGTTGATGCGAGTGAGGGGGCATGCATGCGGGCGAAAAAGTCCGGCAGCAGCCAAAGGCCCAGTCCGGCCGTGAGCACGATCGCGCCGCTTCCTAGCAGCAGCACCGAAACGATGATCTCGCTGGCGGGAATCATTCGATGGCCTCCCCGCGGAGCAGGAACTTGGCCAGTGCCACTGATCCGACAAAGCCGAACAGGACCATCAGCAGCGCGCCTTCGAAGTACATGCTGCTGTCGTAACGGATGGCCATCACCAGCATGACCAGCATGCCGACGATATACAGGAAGTCCAGCGCCAGCACGCGGTCCTGCGCAGTCGGGCCGCGCATCAGCCGCATCACTCCCAGACCCATGGCCAGCGCGTACAGCACCAGCGTTATCGTGATTGCCCAGGATAACAATGGACTCATTCGAAGATCTCCTTCAGCGGCAGTTCGTACCGCTCCTTGAAGTGTTGGATGAAAGTGGCTTCGTCGTCGAGGTCAAAAACATGCATCAGTACGACGCTGCGGTCGACAGCGAGTTCTGACCAGACGGTGCCTGGAATGACGGCTGCGATCATCGCCAGCGCGGCAAGCGCATGCTCGTCGCGCAGGTCGAGCGGTATTGCCACGAAGCTGCCGCGTGGCGGATCGCTGCGTACGCGCCAGATGCCCCAGCCGACCTGCAGCGCGGACCGCACCACGTCGGCGCCAACCGTGAGGATCAGGCGCGCCAGTACCAGCGGATGGCGTATTGGCCCGCCTGCCGGACGCAGGGGTGCGGTCAGCAGGGGGATGGCAATGGCGAAGATGGCGCCCAGCAGAATGTGGCCCGGGCTGATGGTCTGGTTCAGCATCAGCCACATGACCAGCAGGCCGGCCGATAGAAAGGGGGAGGGCAGCCAGCGTTTCATGGTTTGCCTTCCGTGGCTTGGGCTTTCGATATGCTTTGCCACGGCTTGGCCGTCATCACGGCGTCGATGTAGCGGCTAGGCTGGTGCAGGGACTCGGCGGTGGCGCGCATGTATGCCAGCGCCGGCTCGGCCCGCACCGCAAGCAATACGCAGGCAGCCAGCAGCAGCCCGATCGGCAGGGTTTCGACGACGCGCAGCCGCAGCGCGGTCAGGGGCTGCGATGTCCAGAAATGTCGCATCCCCACCCTGACCAGCGCGATGGCTGCGAACAGGCCAGACACGATGAGCAATCCGAAAAATGCCCAGGCGGCAGCGGTATGCACGTCAAGCAGGGCGGACAGCATGGCCAGCTTGCCGACGAAGCCGGAAAGCGGCGGAAGTCCGGTGACTACCAGCGCGCAGACTGTGAACGTCACGCCCAGGAAAGCCAGCGCCGCAGGAATTGCCCGGCCGATGAGCGTCTCTTCATTCTCGTCCAGGTTGGCGTCCGGGTTGACGTCGAGCCGCGGCTCGGTATCCGCGAAAAATGGCAAGGCCGGCCGGCCGTCGTCGACACGGTGCGGTGTGTCTTCGACCTGGCGTGCCCGATCCAGCAGCTCGACCAGCAGGAATAGGGCGCATCCGGCCAGGGTCGAACTGGCAAGGTAGAACAAGGCGCCGCCGCTGAGCGCCGGCTGGTCGAAGCCGATTGCCGCGATCAGCGTACCGGCAGAAGCAATGATGCTGTAGCTTGCCAGGCGGCCGACCTGCTGCGCCGCCAGCATGCCGAGCGAGCCGAAGGCCAGTGTCGCCAGCCCTCCCGCCACAAGGAACTGGCTGCCAAACAGCGCCGACTCGCCGGCGCTGGCCGGGAAGCAGAGGGTCCACAGGCGCAATATTGCGTAGACCCCTACCTTGGTCAGGATGACGAACAGTGCTGCGACCGGCGCGCTTGCTGCCGAGTAGGCCGGCGGCAGCCAGAAATTCAGGGGCCACAGCGCCGCCTTGGCCAGGAACGCAACGGCGAGGATGGCTGCGCCGGCGTGCAGCAGGCCGCGGTCGCTGTCGGGCACCTGGGGCAACTTTTGTGCAATGTCCGCCATGTTCAGCGTGCCGGTCACGCCATACAGCACCGCTACGCCGATCAGGAACAGCAGCGAAGCAATCAGGTTGATGGCAATGTAGTGCAGGCCGGCACGAACACGGGCGCTGCCGCCGCCGTGCATCAGCAGCCCGTAGCTGGCGGCCAATAGCACTTCGAAGAACACGAACAGGTTGAACAGGTCGGCCGTCAGGAAGGCGCCGTACAGTCCCATCAACTGCAACTGGAACAGGACATGGAAGTGCACGCCGGCCTGATGCCAGCGTGCAGTGGCATAGAGCAGCGCCGCCATGCCAACGCATCCGGTCAGCACGATCATCAGGGCCGACAAGCGATCCACCACCAGCACGATACCGAACGGCACCGGCCAGTTGCCGGGCAGGTAGATGCCGAAGGCGCCGGCGGCATCCTGGCCATCCACCCACATCAGCAGCGTGATTGCCAACGCCAGCCCGGCCAGCGTGGAGACCAGGTTGATCAGTGTCTTGACCGGCCGTCGTCCTTCGCCCAGGATCAGCATCAGCGCGGCTGTGGCCAGCGGCAACAGCACCGGGGCGACAATCAGGTGCTGCATCGGCAGTGTCGAGAGCATGGTCGCCGTCACGGCTGTTCCTCCTGCCCGTCCACATGGTCGCCGCCGCTCAGGCCGCGCAGCGCCAGCAGCACGACCAGGAACAGTGCCGTGGTGGCAAAACCGATCACGATGGCCGTCAGCACCAGCGACTGCGGCAGCGGGTCGGTGTAGTTGGCGAGATTTGCGGCCATGCCCGGCTTGACGATCGGCTCCTTGTCGATGGACAGGCTGCCGACGCTGAAAATGAACAGGTTCACGGCGTAGGACAGCAGCGATAGTCCGATCAGGACCTGGAAGGTGCGGGGCCGCAGTACCAGCCACACGCCGGCGCCGGTCATGACACCAATGGCGAGAGAGATCACGAGTTCCATCAGGTGCTTCCCCTGACTCGTTCCGGAACCGCGTGCGAACGCGGGGCGCGCAGCGATTGGTGCGCCATCGCGGTCAATAACAACAGCGTCGATCCGACTACCACCGCGAATACGCCGAGGTCGAAAAAGGCGGCGCTCGGTATATGGATTTCGCCCAGTCCGGGCACGGAGAAGTGTGCGGTATGGGTAGTCAGGAACGGGAAGCCGGACATCAGCGAACCCAGGCCGGTAGCCAGCGCCACCATCAGGCCGAAGGCAATCCAACGTGGCGGCCGCAGGTTCATGTGCGCCTCGACCCAGCGCGTGCCGCTGACCATGTATTGGGCCAGGAAGGCGATCGACACGACCAGTCCGGCGACGAATCCACCACCTGGTTCGTTGTGCCCGCGCAGGAAAAGGTGGAGCGCGAACAGGCAGGCCATCGGCAGTAGCAGCCGTGTCAGCACTGCCGGCACCACCAGATAGCCGGGGACTGCGCCTGCCGACCAGATGGGCTGGACCAGGTCCTGGCCTCCATGGTCAGCGCCGGCCAGCTGCTGCTCGGGAATGGCAATCGTCTCGCGTGGCGGACGGAAGCGCCGCAACAGCGCGTAGATCGTCAGTCCGACGATGCCCAGTACGGTAATTTCGCCGAGCGTGTCGAAAGCCCGGAAGTCAACCAGCATGACGTTGACGACATTGGTGCCGCCGCCAGCCGGCAGCGCCTGCTCGATGAAAAATGGCGAGATGCTCAAGGGCGCCTGGCGCGTGAGCAATGCGTAAGACAATGCCGCCAGGCCGGTCCCGATCAGTAGCGCCAGCACCAGGTCGCGCCGCCGGCGCCAACTCGAACGGCCGCTGCTGCGCGGGTCATCCTGCACAACCCGCTTTGGCATCCAGCGCAGGCCAAGCAGGAACAGGACGGTGGTCACGACTTCAACCGCGAGCTGGGTGAGGGCCAGGTCCGGCGCCGAGAACCAGGCGAAGGTGATGCACAGGGACAGGCCCACCACGCTGAGCATCGCCAGTGCCGCCAGGCGGTGGAACTTTGCCTGCCAGGCAGCCCCGATGGCGCAGGCCCCGGCAAGGACCCACAGCAACACGAACTCGGGCGTGGCGGGCACGCGGGCGCGGTCGCCCCAGGTCATGGGCACGATCAGTGCCGACATCAGGGCTACCCCGCTGGCGATGATCAGCATCCATAAAAGCTGTGCTTGCAGGTGCCGCGTACCTGCCACCCGCAGCAGCCGCCGTGCCAGCATGGTCAGCGCGCTCAAGGAGCGCTCGAACAATCGCTTGCCGCTGACGGGCATCAACGGCGCAGCCCTGCCAAGGCGCTGCCTGAAGCGGGAGGCGAACGCCAGGTAGGCGGCAGTCCCGCCGACCGTGGCGATCAGGCTCATCACCAGCGGCGTGTTGAATCCATGCCAGACGGCGAGGCTGTACCCGGGTAGCGTGCCGCCCGTCACCGGTAGTGCGGCGGTGGCCAGCACCGGTCCGACTGCCCAGGCCGGAAACATGCCGACCACGATGCAGGCCAGCACCAGCAGCTCTACAGGCACACGCATCCAGTGCACCGGCTCGTGCGGCTCGCGCGGCAGCGGGCGTGAGCGCGGACCGAAGAACACGCCATGACCGAAACGCAGCGAATAGACCACTGCAAAGACACTGGCCAGCGTGGCTGCCACCGGCAGGCCGATCTCCACCCATGGATGGGAGGAAACGAACACGGTCTCGGCGAAGAACATTTCCTTGGACAGGAAGCCGTTCAGCAAAGGCACACCTGCCATCGCGGCGCAGGCCACGATGGCCAGCGTGCCCGTGATCGGCATGCAGCGGTACAGGCCGTCCAGCCGACGCATGTCACGCGTGCCGGTCTCGTGATCAATGATGCCCACCGACATGAAAAGCGAGGCCTTGAACAGCGCGTGGTTCATCATGTGGAACACTGCCGCCACTGCTGCCAGCGGGCTGTTCAGGCCCAGCAGCAGCGTGATCAGCCCCAGATGGCTGATGGTCGAGTAGGCCAGCAGTCCCTTGAGGTCGTTCTGGAACATGGCCGAATAGGCGCCCACCAGCAGCGTGGCGAGTCCGGCGCCGCCGACTGCCCAGAACCACAGGTCGGTGCCCGACAGTACCGGCCACAGCCTGGCGAGCAGGAAAACGCCGGCCTTGACCATCGTCGCCGAATGCAGGTAGGCCGACACCGGAGTCGGCGCGGCCATCGCGTGCGGCAGCCAGAAATGGAAGGGGAACTGGGCGCTCTTGGTCAGCGCGCCCAGCAGGACCAGGCCCAGCATCAGTGGGTACAGTTCATGGCGCCGGATCAGGTCGCCTGCAGCCAGCACGGCGGTGAGCTCGTAGCTTCCAACGATGTGGCCCAGCACCAGCACTCCTGCCAGCAGGGCAAGCCCGCCCGCGGCGGTGACGGTGAACGCCATGCGTGCGCCGCGCCGTGCATCCTTGCGGTGGTACCAGTAGCCGATCAGGAGAAATGAAAAAACGCTGGTCAGTTCCCAGAACACCACCAGCTGGATCAGGTTGCCTGACACCGCCACACCCAACATGGCACCCATGAAGCCCAGCAACAGCGAATAGAAGCGTGCTGCCGGATCTTCCGGGGACAGGTAATAGCGCGCGTAGATGACCACCAGCAGGCCCATGCCGGTGACCAGCATCGCGAACATCCAGGCGAAGCCATCAATGCGCACGGCGATATCGATGCCCATGCTCGGCAGCCATGCCAGCGTCTCGGTGACGACCCCGCCATTGGCCACCTCCGGATAGAGCAGCGCCAAGGGCACGGCGACAGCGAGTGCAACGACCCCCGCCCACAGCGACACAAGGTTGCGGGCACTGGTCGGCAGTAGCGCGGCAATTGCGCTACCGATGAACGGGACAATCAGCAGGGCAATGAGCGAAATCGGTAACGACATCGGCAGCGATATCGGCAACGACAACGGGTAATTCATATCGTGTGTCCCTTGGATCGAGCTGCAATCGCGCCTGCACGTTAACCGGAGGCAGGGCATGCCCTTGCTCCGTATTGGAGCGGGCTGGTGACATCAGGGGCACGGCGCTCTTGTTGAAGGGCCGATAATACCTTGTACAGGATGATGGAGCCATGTCGACGACGGCGGAAATCGGAGCATCTGCCGGGCCAGGCCAGTACAATCGCAACATCCATGAAGTGTTTGGCGGCGACGCCGGTGAATTCAGGGGGAGGCCCGGCTTGTCCTTGCTCAATATCTGGCAAAAACAGGCTTCGGGTCCGAAAATCATTCCTGGCGGCGGCCGCTCCGGCATGCTGTCGGATCAAGCATCGAACCGTACCTGACCGTACTTAACCGCACCTATTTCCCAGGTTTTCCCAATCCGATGAAGTTCGCCTCACTTGGCCTGATAGACCCGCTACTGCGCGCTCTCGATACGCTCGACTACAAGACCCCCACGCCGGTACAGGCGCAGGCGATTCCCGCCGTGCTGGCCGGGCGCGACCTGATGGCGGCCGCGCAAACCGGTACCGGAAAAACAGCGGGCTTCGCCCTGCCGCTGCTGCAACGGCTGGCGGCCCAGACGGCGCCGGTCGCCAGCAATGCAGTACGCGTACTGGTGCTGGTGCCAACCCGCGAACTGGCCGTGCAGGTGCATGAATCTTTTGTTCAATACGGCAAGAACCTGAGTTTGCGCACGGCGGTTGCATACGGCGGGGTCAGCATCAACCCGCAGATGATGGCGCTGCGAAAAGGCCTTGACGTGCTGGTCGCCACACCCGGCCGCTTGCTCGACCTGTATAGCCAGAATGCGGTCAAGTTCAATCAGGTGCAGACGCTGGTGCTGGACGAGGCTGACCGCATGCTCGACCTGGGCTTCTCGCGCGAGCTCGATGCGGTATTGGCCGAGCTGCCAAGGCGGGTGCAAACGCTGCTGTTTTCCGCGACCTTCTCCGAAGCGATCCGCACCCTGGCCGGCAAACTTCTGCTTGACCCGCTGGTCATTGAAGTCAATCGGCGCAATGCCGCGGCCAAGAGCGTCAGGCAGTGGGTGATTCCGGTTGACAAGAAATGCAAGGACGAGCTGTTCCTTCATTTGTTGAAGAAGAAGCGCTGGGGCCAGGTGCTGGTGTTCGTGAAAACCCGCAAGGGCGTCGATCAGCTGGTCGCGACCTTGCTTGCGCAGGGCATCAGCGCCGACTCCATCCATGGCGACAAGCCGCAACCCGCTCGTTTGCGCGCACTGGAACGTTTCAAGGCTGCCGAAGTGAAGTTGTTGGTGGCTACGGACGTTGCCGCACGCGGACTGGACATCGACGATTTGCCCGTGGTGGTCAACTTTGACTTGCCCATCGTTGCCGAAGACTACATCCACCGCATCGGCCGCACCGGCCGTGCCGGCGCCACCGGCGAAGCGGTCTCGCTGGTATGCGCCGACGAGGTGCAGCTGCTGGCGGCGATCGAAACCCTGACCGGGAAAATCTTGCCGAGAGTCGAGGAGATCGGGTTCCTGCCGGACCACCGCGTACCCCTGACCGATGCCGGCGGCCAGGTGATCAAGAAGCCGAAGAAACCCAAGAAAGCCAAGGCTTTTACTACTGTCCCGAATCGGGAAGCAAAGAATGCTCCAAAACGAAATGACGCAAAACGAAATGACGCAAAACGAAATGACGCAAAACGAAGCCGACGACCAAAGTGAAATTGACACTGCCGCAAGCATCCAGGAGCCCAGGCTCTGGCGTGAGGTCGGCTGGACCGCGCGTGTCATCAAGAACGAAGACGACGAAGGTTGGGCGGTCGAGATGATCAAGGACGGCGAGGCCGAGCCTGCGCTGGTCGGCCCCTGGACCATGGGGCGGGACAAGAAGAATCCCAAGCCGCTGGACGGAGCGGCCTTCCGGACCCTGGTAAAAACGGCGTCGGAAGTCTTGCGGCGGCATGAGCAGCAGTTGCACGCGATACTGCACAAAAGCGTAAGAGTGACGGTAGATTCCGGTTCCGTCGAGGTGACGCTGGATATCGTCCCGGATGAGGACGACCCGTATGCACTGCTGGCTGCGCACGACGCCGCCGGTGAGCAGTTGGCCCAGGTGCGCGTGGCGCCGACGTTCAAATTGAGTGCGGCAAGCGCCGAGGCGTGGATCGAGGGCGGGTTTCGGAAGATATCCTAGCCGGTTCGGAATTTGGGGTCAGACTCGATATCAATGAGACGTCTCGCTAGCTGCCCCCTCCCACTGTTTTACCTGCTGCCCGCCAAACCGCTCGTCCGTTCCGGACCCTTGTTCTCCGTCACGTCGTGGCCGTAGATCCACTCCACGCCGTAGGTGTGTTTGGCGGGATTGATGAATTTCTTGATGGCATAGCCGATATCGCGCTTCCACCGTGACAAGGGGGATTCGAGCTGGTTGATCCTGGCCCTTGCGCGCGAGTTAAGCTGGACCCGGGCAGTGCGCGGGCGGCGTTCGGCTTCGTATTCTTTCAGGGCCAGAGTGACGTTGTCGGGATGGCGCTCCAGCGCAAGTGCCAGCGCATAGCCATCTTCCACTGCCATGCACGCACCCTGGGCAAGATACGGCAACATCGGATGGGCGCTGTCGCCGAGCAGGGTGATCCGCCCCTCGGTCCATTGGGGCAGGGGTTCACGGTCGAACAAAGCCCATTTGTAGAGGCGCTCGGTCTTGGATACCAGCTGATTGATTGCCGGATGCCAGTCCTTGTAAGTTTCCAGGACTTCGCCCTTGTCGCCTTCGATGCGCCATGATTCCTGACGCCAGTCCTGCTCGAAGAATGCAGCCCAGTTGACCATTTCGCCGCCTCGTACGTAGTAGGTGACGATGGTGGAGTGCGGCCCGAACCAGGCCGTCATGTCCTTGCTGACCAGGTCGGGCGGCAAGGACGAAGTCGGTACCAGGCCGCGCCAGCAGACGACTCCCGTGAAGCGGGGCGGTTGGTCGCCGAACAGGCTCTGGCGTATGACCGAGTGGATGCCATCAGCGCCGATCACGACGTCGGTCTCGACCTGGGTGCCATCGGTGAAATCGAGCACAGCCTTGTCGCCAACGTTGCGCACGCCCGTACATTTCGAGCTCAACCTTACCCGCTCGGTCGGTAAAGCCTTCACCAGGACGGCATGCAGGTCGGCCCGGTGGAAGGTGTAGTAGCCGGCATTGAACTGCTGGTGATACACCCCCTTCATCTGCGTGGTCGCGGTGATGCTGCCGGTCTTCCAGTTGCGCACTACATGCGCATCCGGTTCGAATGCTGCGCTCAGGACCTGCTTTTCCAGCCCAAGGGCCATCAACACCTTCATCGCATTTGGTGCCAATTGAACGCCGGCGCCAATCTCGCCTAGCTCATGCGCCTGCTCATATACGGTGACGTCAAATCCCCGTGCAATCAGCGCCAGTGCTGCGGTCAATCCTCCAAGTCCGCCACCGACTACTGCCACCCGTGTTGTTCGTGCCATCAAATTCTCCCGGATAAAATCATGGTGCTATCGCTGCGAGGGTTATCAACGCGGCTGGATGCCGGCATCGCGCAGCAGCTTGCCCCATTTCGGCGTGTCTTTTGCAATCAACTGGGAGAAAGCCTCGGGCGTTGTGCCGATCGGTTCGGCGCCGCTGGAGGTCAGGCGCTCCTTGTAGCCAGGTTCCTTGGCAATCTCGTTGATCTCCGCGGTCAGCCGATCGACGATCGCCCTGGGCGTGCCTGCCGGCGCGACCACGCCGAACCAGATCACGAGATCGTAGCCCGGGACACCGGATTCAGCCATTGTCGCTACCTGCGGCAGGGCGCTGGCCCGGACCGGGCTGGTCACCCCCAGCAGGCGCAGTTTGCCGGCCGCTGCGTGCGGCAGGAATGCACCACCATCAAAGATCATGTCGACCCGGCCCTCCAGCAGGTCGGGCAGTGCGGTCGTCGTTCCCTTGAAAGGCACATGCAGCAGGTCGATCCCGGCAAGATTCTTGAACATCTCGCCAGCCAGATGCAGCGAAGTGCCGTGGCCAAGTGAAGCGAAGCTCATTTTTCCCGGTTGGGACTTGGCCAGCGCCACCAGATCCTTTACCGATTTCACCGGCAGGTTGGGGTTGACCATCAGATACAGCGGCGTATAAAACGCCAGCGAGACCGGGGCGAAATCCTTGACGGGATCATAGGGCAGCGTCTTGAAGGCGCTGGTGTTGATGGCGAGGCTGGAGACGCTGGCCAGCAGCAGCGTGTAGCCGTCCGGTGCCGCCTTGGCGGCGGCCTGTGTGCCAACGATCAGGCTGCCACCTGGCTTGTTGTCCATGATGACCGGTTGCCCAAGACGGTCCGACAGGCGCTGGCCGAGTGCCCGCGCGTAGGTGTCGGCAATGCCGCCCGGCGGGTACGGCACGATGAAGTTGATCGGTTTGTTCGGATATTTCTGGGCGTGCGCGGAAAGGGCGAGCACAGCGAAAACACATCCGACGATGCGCGTGGCAAGGACAGTCAACTTCATGTGCAGTCTCCATTTTTATTTCAGCCTGGGGCTGATTCGAGTTTGATATTTAATTCGCTCTGCAAATAGACTATTCATTTAAATTGGTTTCGGCTACGATACACGAAACAAATCCAAGCGCCAACTAATTGGAGCGTGCCGCTATCCCCATGCCGGCAGCAATTCAAGGTGCATTTTTCCAGGGACGAGAGACTGATGAACGTACGTAGAACGATTTTCCGCAGCTTGCTGGCCGTCGGCGCGATGGCGCTGGCCGCACCGGTGCTTGCCCAGACATTCCCCGACAAGCTGGTCACGATCGTGGTGCCCTTTCCACCCGGTGGTGGCATCGATGTGATGGTGCGCGCGCTGGCAGCCGAGCTGAGCACGCAGTGGGGCAAGCCGGTTGTGATCGAGAACAAGGGTGGCGCCGGCACCCTGATCGGCGCGGACGCGGTGGCCCGCGCAAGACCGGATGGCCTGACTCTGCTTGCCACGATCGACCAGACCGTGGTCTCCAATCGCTTCCTGTACAAGTCGCTTCCCTACGATCCGGAAAAGAGCTTCATTCCCGTGACCCTGATGGCGGAAGCAGATCACCTCCTGCTGGCGCATCCCGGGGTACGTGCGAACAATCTGAAAGAGCTGGTTGCCCTGGCGAAGCGCCAGCCCGGCAGCCTGAACTTCGGCTCGTTCGGTGACGGCAGCCAGCCGGTGCTGGTGTATGGCATGTTGAACAAACGCGAGGGGCTGGATTTCGTGCACGTGCCGTACAAAGGTGTGGCCCCGATGATCGCCGCCACCGTGGCCGGCGAAGTGCAACTGGCCACCGGCAGTCCCGGTGTCGCGGGTGAACTGCTGCGCGGGAACCGGCTGAAGCCGCTGGCAATTGCAGGCCGCCGCCGCGCCGCCCAGTTCCCCGATGTGCCCACCACCGCGGAACAAGGATTCCCGTATCTGCGGGCGTCGATCTGGTACGGGCTGTTTGCGCCGGCCGGTACACCACCCGCCATCATCAACAAGCTCAACGCCGACGTTACTGCAGTCCTGAAAAATCGGGCATTCACCGAAAAACAGGCGACGTCCAGGGGGCTGCAGATGGTGGCCAGCAGCGCGGAGGAATTTGCAGCCAGGATTCGCGATGACGTGGTGTCCACCGAAGAAATGGTGCGGGCGGCAAACATCAAACCACAGTAATCGCAGCGCCCAGATGAACGAACCACGAACAATTATTGAAACCGAAATCCTGATCATTGGCGCCGGCCCCGTCGGGCTGGCGCTGGCAGGCGACCTGGGATGGCGCGGCAGGCAATGCCTGGTCATCGACCAGGGCGATGGCGCGATTTTCCAGCCGAAGATGGACATGGTCGGTATCAGGACCATGGAATTTTGCCGGCGCTGGGGCATCGTCTCCGATGTCGAACAGTCCGCCTACAACCGCGACTACCCGCAGGACAATGTCTACCTCACGTCCCTGAACGGCTATGAACTTGGACGGCAACCCATGCCGTCGATGCGCGACGAAATGCCGCCGCCGGGCAGTCCGCAAAAACGGGAACGCTGCCCGCAGAACATGTTCGATCCGATCTTGCGAAAATTTGCAGAGTCGCAGCCCGGCACACGGATCATGTTCCGGCATGAGTACCAGTCCTTTGAGCAGGATGAGGACGGCGTGACAGCCACAGTGGTCGAGCTCGACAGCGGCCGTACGCTGACCATCCGTGCACGCTATCTGGTTGGCTGCGATGGCGGCAGGAGCCGCGTGCGTGAGCAGCTCGGTATCGAGATGCACGGCAAGGGTTTGCTGACCTATACCACCAACGTGATTTTCCGTTGCCCGGAATTCAACCGGTTGCACGACAAGGCGCCGGGATACCGCTACATGTTCGTCGGGCCCGAGGGCACCTGGGCGACCATCGTCGCCATCAACGGCAGCGACCAATGGCGCATGTCCATCATTGGCAATGCCCAGGACAAGAAGATCTATTCCGATGAAGAGCTGAAGGCCTTTGCCTGCAAGGCGCTGGGCCGCGCATTCGATCCCGAAATCCTGAGCGTATTGCGCTGGCAGCGCGCCGAACTGGTGGCCGAGCGCTATCACGACGGCCGTGTCTTTATCTGCGGCGATGCCTGCCACCTGACTTCCCCAACCGGCGGACTCGGCATGAATACCGGGATCGGCGACGCCGTCGACCTGTCCTGGAAGCTGGCGGCGACGCTGGAGGGCTGGGGCGGGCCGGCCTTGTTCGATGCGTATGACATCGAGCGCATCCCGGTGGCCCGGCGCATCACCCGCTTTTCGACCAGCAACCTGGAGACCATGAAGAAGGTACCCAGCAGCGCCCGCATCGCCGAGGACAGTGAAGAAGGCCGGGAAATCCGCAGGCGGGTGGGCCAGGCGATGTCGGAAGGCCTGAGGCAGGAATGGTTTTCGATGAACATGCACTTGGGTAACCGCTACATCGATTCCCCGATCAATGTCTATGACGAACCAGAGAGCCGGGAACAACTGATTGCCGAGTACGAGGATGCGGTCAACTACTGGCCGACGTCCCGCCCTGGCTGCCGTGCGCCGCATGCATGGCTGAAGGACGGACGGTCGACACTGGACCTGTTCGGGCGCGGTTACGTGCTGCTGGTGCTGGGCGCCGACGGTGACGGTGGAGACGCCAGGCAATTTGCGGAATGCGCCGGCGTGGTCGGCGGGGCCCTTGAAATCATCCCGGTTGACGATGCCGCCGTGTGCGCTGTCTACCAGAAAAAATACGTGCTGGTACGGCCGGACGGACATGTCGCGTGGCGCGGCGACAAGCTGCCTGCCGATCCGGAATCAATGCTGAAAAAAGTCAGCGGAAAATAAAGAGGTTTGTGAATGAAGCTGTTTCGATTCAATGGCGGACGCATCGGCGTCACGATTGGCAACGACTCCTGGGACCTGACCGATGCGCTGGGCATCGACATCCATGCGTGGCCACCGGTACAGATGGTGCAGTTGATCGCGCGGTTTGACGAGCGCATGGCGGGCGTGCTGGAACATCCGGCCACGCGCCGACTGGATATGGCGACGGCCAGGCTGGAGGTGCCGATCGAGTGGCCCAACAAGCTGCTCGCATTCCCGGTCAATTACCTCAAGCATGGGCTGGAAATGAAGTCGGTCAATCGCGCCGACCTCAACGGGTTTTTCATGAAGGCCAATTCTTCATTGTGCGGGCCGAATGATGCAATCGTGCTGCCCGACCTGCCTGATCGTGAAATCCATCATGAATGCGAACTCGGGATCGTGATCGGCAAGGGCGGCAGGAATATCCGCCGCGAAGACGCCTTGTCGCATGTGTTTGGATACGCCTGCCTGATCGACATGGTGGTTCGCGGCAAGGAGGAGAGGGTGATGCGAAAATCCTATGACACCTTCTGCCCCTTCGGACCGTGGATCGTTACCGCCGACGAGGTGCCGGACCCGGCCAAGCTGCAAGCCCGCCTGTGGGTCAACGACGAGTTGCGGCAGGATGCCAATACGCGCGATCTGATCGTCGACATACCGAGCATGATCGAGCTGTCATCGAGCGTGGCGACGCTCTACCCGGGCGACATCATTGCCACCGGCACGCCGGAAGGCGTCGGTCCGGTCAAGCGCGGCGACCGCGTTCGGATCGCCATCGAACATGTCGGCGAAATGACCCTGCAAGTGCGCTGATGCCTGCCGCAGATCGGCCATGCTGCTCTGCCAATGCTGCGCTCCACGCGCAAAGGAACGTCTGATGAACATGCCTGTCACACCTGCTTTTCCTGAGGCTGCCGCCGTTGACTTTGACGCTGCGACCGACCTCGACACCTTGTATGGCCTGCTCGACCAGGTGCAGATGAAAAACGGCTGGGCCAAGCCGACGCCGTCCATCTACCCCGAGCCAAAGCAGCCATTCGTTCCTGCGCACTGGCGTTATGCCGATGCCCATGCAGCGCTGCATGTGGCTGGCGGATTGGTCGCCACCGAGTGGGCCGAGCGGCGCAACCTGATCATGGCAAACCCGATTCCGGGCAATGACTACGCCACCGTGCGCACGCTGGTCGGTGCCTACCAGATGGTGAAAGGCGGCGAGACCGCCCGCAGCCATCGGCATACGCCCAATGCCATGCGGGTGGTGCTGGATGCGGCGCCGCGCACCTTCACCATCGTCGACGGGAAAAAGATTCCGATGTTGCCTGGCGATGTATTGCTGACGCCGAACTGGGGATACCACGGTCATGCCAACGAAAGCAGCGAGGATGCCTACTGGATCGATGTCCTCGACGCGCCGCTGGTGCAGCACTTGGGCCCGATGTTCTTCAATGTGCATCCGGATGGCATCGAGAAAACCGATATCGTCGACCAGCAATCGCCAATGCGTTTCGCGCATGCCGAATACAAGCCCCGGTTATTGGCCTCGCCCGAGGTGGCGCCTGGCGTAAGGAGCCTGGTTCTTGGCCCGGCCCAGCTGACGACTTTCGACCGCGTCGTGATTCATCTGGCGGGCAGTGCCGCCTGGACCTGTCGCCGCAACACCGCCAACCTGATCTTCAATGTGATCGAGGGCAGTGGTGTGTCGACCATCGGGGACCGCACATTTCATTGGCAGCGAGGCGACATGTTTGCGGTGCCATCGTGGATTGACCATAGCCACGTGGCCAGTGAAGATGCGCTGCTCCTGCGCGTATCCGATGAGCCGTTGATGCGAATGCTTGGCTGGTTCCGCAGCGCCTGAATACAGGGCGATAGCAAGACGCATGCAGCGCCGGCAGCATGCTCAGACGGCGCGCAGTGCGGGCGCCAGTTTTGCTGCCAGCTGCTTCAGCTCGCGGCCGATCTCCGCCAGTTTCGCATCGTCGAACAGCTGGCTGATGCCGCCCGAACTGAGGGACAGCAAGGTGGCCCCGTCGAGGGACAGTATGGGCACGGCGACTGCATTGATCTGTTCGTGCAGCGAGCCCTTGTTCACGATGTACCCGTTGTGCTTGTAGCCCTCGAGCGCATGCCGGATCTTTGGCAACAGTTCCGGCCAGTTTTGTTCTTCGGCATCCTGCAATTCCCGGAACAGTTCTTCTCTCTTTCGTTCGCTCAGCCCGGCCACATAAGCCCATCCTGTCACCGAACTGGAGAGCGGGACGCTCGAGCCGACCGTCAGGTCGCGCAAGACAATCGACGAGCCCTGGCAACGCTGAAGATAAACCATTCTGGCGCCGTCCCGCATGCCGAGCGATACCGCTCCCTGGTAGCGGTCGGCGATCGCCTGCATGTCGGCGCGTGCGAGTTCGGCAACGGGGGTGCCGGCAATGGCGGCATACCCCAGGCTCAGCACCGGGATGCCCGGACTGAGCTTGTCGCTCCTGTCAGAAGACACCAGGTAGCCATCCACCATCAGGGTATGGCACAAGCGCCACACGGTAGGCTGCGGAATGCCGGTCAGGCGGGCAATTTCAGCGGTACCCAGGGCGGGCGTAGCGCGTGTAAAACAGCGCAATATTTGCAGCCCGCGCCCGAGCGCGGTGACATATTGCCGGTCTTTGTCCTTGAGCGATTTTTCGGTCACGTCGAGTGGGGGTAGGTAGTGGATATTCGCAGTGCGAATTATACGGACAATAGCGCAGGGAAGGACAAGCATATGCCGTATCCTGACATGCAAAATACCCGCAAAAGATATGATCCGGGGATCCCGGAATCCCGTGATCCCGGCTGGATTCAGATTCAAACCTTTGTGAGGGCCGGTGTGCGCTATCAGGGAAAAATAACGAGTTGGAAAGACGACCAGGGCTTTGGCTTCATCACCCGGAACGACGGTGGAAAGCCGGCTTTCGTTCACATCAGCGCTTTTTCGAACCGTAAGCGCAGGCCGGTGGGAAGCGAGCTCGTCACCTACGAACTCAAGACCGATCCCAAAGGCAGGGAGCAAGCGCACAGCGTGGCATTCGTCGGCGAGCGTTCGGCTGCTGCCAGTGCCTCCGGGCACAGCAATATCGCAGTCATCTTGAGCGCGGTGTTCCTTTCCTTGCTGGCAGGAGCCACATTGGCAGGCAAATTGCCGCTGGTCGTGCCCGGTCTATATGTCCTTGCCAGTGCAGTCGCATTTGTTGCCTACGCCATCGACAAATCAGCCGCAAGGGACGGTCGATGGCGGATCCAGGAAAGCACCTTGCACCTGTTCGCGTTGGCCGGTGGCTGGCCTGGCGCTGCGGTAGCGCAGAGGCTGCTTCGCCACAAGTCCAGCAAGCCATCCTTTCAGGCTGCTTTCGTGGCGACTGCCATTCTCAATTGCGGCGCACTGGCCTGGCTACTCTCATCCCATGGCGCAAGGCTGCTTCGCATTCTTCCAGCTGCGATATGAAATATCCAGGCATGGGTCCAGACTGACCCGCCTTGATGGGGATCAAGACCCGCGCTCCGGTTTTCCGGAAACACTACACGGATTGTTTTCGCTGATTGGATGGTTACCAACCGACCGAGGGAATCCTGATGAAGAAACGCCCCCTTCCACTGTCGAAAGTGTATGCCTTGCTCGAGCCTGGCCCGGTGCTCCTGCTGAGCACTGCGCACAAGGGCCGGGCCAACGTCATGACCTTGTCGTGGCAGACCATGATGGAATTCGAGCCGCCGCTGGTCGGCTGTGTGGTCAGCAATCGCGATTTCAGTTTTCGCGCGCTCAAGCTCACGCGGCAGTGCGTGCTCAACATTCCGACCGCGGACCTGGCTGCGCAGGTGGTCGGCTGTGGCAATACTTCCGGCGAAACGGTGGACAAGTTCGCGCGCTTCGGCCTGACGCCGGTGCCGGCGTCACTGGTCGATGCGCCGCTGGTGGACGAGTGCTATGCCAATCTGGAATGCCGCGTGGTCGACACGCGCCTGGTGAATCGCTACGGCTTCTTCGTGCTTGAAGTGGTGGCGGCGTGGGTGGATCCCGCATGCAAGGAACCGGCAACCCTGCATCACCGGGGCCGTGGCGTGTTCGCCATTGCCGAGAGGACGATCAAGTTGCCGTCGAAGATGAAGTGAAGGCAGCGGCGCTCAATCCTTGCAGAAGGCTCGCATCGCGGCCTGGGTGAACAGCAGCTTGATGTTTTCGTCCTGATTCATCTGCGCGAGCGATTCGGTGGTTGCCTCCACCAGCGCCTTGGCCGAGGGTGACAAGGTACGTCCCTTTTTCTTGACGATATACAGCCGCCGCCGCAATGTGGGGTGTGACAGCGGCTTGAAGCACAGGCCGTCCGACATCAATGGCCGGGCTGCCAGCGCCGGCAATGCGGCGAAGCCGAAGCCCTGTGCCAGCATGGGCTGAAGGGACGGCATTGAACTGACTTCGTAAGCCGGATTCTTGCAACCGGACGGGATCTTTGGATTCATGTCGATCAGCGCGCGAATCCCGTTCGACCTGTGCAGCCCTATCATCGTGTGCGGGTCAAGACCGCTCCACCGCAAGGTGGCCGGTGCCAGGTTCAGCGCGTGCTGCGGGGAATGGACCGCGCCGTAAATATCGGTGAGCAGCAGCGCGGAATCCAGCGTCGGCACGTTCTGGAACAGCGTGGTGACGCCAAAGTCAGCCTCGCCCGACAAGAGCATGCGAACCACGCCCTGGGTGGTTTCCTCTGACAGGCGAACGTTGATTCCCGGGTAGGCGGCGGCGGTTCGCGACACGGCGGGCGCCATCACATAGTTGATGAATGAGGACGCGGCTGCAATCACGACCGAGCCGCGCTGCCGATTGGCAGTCATGCGCAGTTCGTCCAGCGACTCTTGCAGGTCGCGCAGCAGTCGCTCCGCAACCGGCAGGAAGGACATGCCCTGTTCGGTCAGTGCGACCGAGCGCGTCGAACGGTCCAGCAGGCGAATCCCCAGTTCTGCCTCGAGAATCTTGACCGAAGAGGTAAGCGTCGATTGGGTGACGTGCAGCCGCTCCGAGGCGCGCGTGAAGCTTTGCTCCCTGGCCACCGATGCAAACGCACGCAGCTGTTTCAGCGTGATGTTCATCTATCGCTTCATTGAATTAATTGATTGAAATTATCTGTTAGAGTTTTTTTTGCCCCTCACATAGACTTGTATCCAATCTCTTCATTTCTAGCAAGGAAGTCTTGATGAACAGCCCTGATCGATTGGCCGAAACCGCCGTGCCACAGCGTATTGATGGACCCTCCGCATGGTATGGCCCTGAATTGATGAAGCAAACCGACTGGATCCATGTGCTGGACCAGGGTGACCTCGAGGAGATCGATCGGGCGATCAAGGAATTCAAGGCGGCCGGCAGGGCATTCGGCGACATCAGCCCCGAAACCTTCAGCCTGCCTCGACTGGCAGCAAAGCTGAGCGGCGTGCTCGGCGAGATACTTGGTGGACGCGGATTCGCGGTGATCCGCGGGTTCCCGGTCGAGCGCTACAGCATTGAAGAGGCGGCGATTGCCTACCTTGGCGTCGGCTCGCACCTGGGCAGCTTCCGTTCGCAGAACGCAAAGGGTCACCTGCTCGGGCATGTGCGCGACCTGGGACTGGACATCACCAAACCCAAGACCCGCTACTACCAGACCAACAGGGAGCTGGAATACCACACCGATTCCTGCGACATCGTGGGGCTGATCTGCCTGAAGACCTCGCGCTCGGGCGGCGAAAGCCGTCTCGTCAGTTCGGTCACCCTGTACAACGAAATGATGCGGCGTCGGCCCGACCTGGCGGCCGAGCTGTTCCATGCCTTCCCGACCGATCGCCGCGGTGAGGTGCCGGAGGGCATGAAGCCTTGGTTCGAGGTGCCGGTTTTCAGCTGGCATGCGGGCTTCATGACGACCATTTACAGCGGTCAGTACATTCGCAGCGCGCAAGAGAACTTCCCTGAAGCCCGGCGGCTGACCGAGCGTGAAGTCGAAGCGCTGGCATATTTCGATGCGCTCACCAATGACACCGACCTGAACCTGCAGGTGGAATTCCGGCCCGGCGACATGCAGTTCCTGCATAACCACCAGATCCTGCATTCGCGCACTGATTTCGAGGACTGGCCGGAGGTGGAACGCAAACGTCATCTGCTGCGTCTCTGGCTGGCGCCAAAGCAAGGCCGCCCGCTGCCCGACGCGTTCGCCGCACGCTACGGTTCGCTTGAAGCGGGCAATCGCGGGGGCATCATAGTGAAAAATACCAAACTTACTTTTTCGCTTGACCCTGTGTAAGATCGAATCTCTTATAAAAATTAAAACGAGACACCAATGAATCGACGTAAATTCCTGGCCGCGGCGTCATCGCTCGGCCTGGCCGGCTTGCCCGGCATTTCCCTGGCCAACGACTGGCCGACCAAGCCGGTACGCATGATCAGCGGGTTCCCGCCCGGGGGGATTGTTGACATCATCGCGCGAATAATCGGCGACAAGCTTTCCCAGAGCCTGGGTCAGCCCTTCGTGGTCGAGAGCAAGCCGGGCGCAAGCGGCAATATCGCAACCGCCTATGTCGCCAAGCTGCGCGGCGATCCCTACACCCTGATGCTTGGCAGCAGTGGTCCACTGGCCATCAATGGCTCGCTGTACAAGAACCTCGGGTTCGATCCGCTCGCCGATTTCGTGCCGATCTGCCTGCTTGCCGCCACGCCGCTGGTACTGGTCGTGTCGGCACAATCGGAAATCAAGTCGGTGCCGGAGTTGCTGAAAAAGCTGGCAACCGCGAAGACCCCGCCGTTCTACGGTTCGGCCAGCCCCGGCTCGCCACAACACCTGGCGGCCGAATTACTCAAGCAACGAACTGGCGTCAATGCAACTCATGTCGGCTACAAGGGCGGCGCGCCAGCCCTGATGGCGGTACTGGGCGGTGAAGTCTTGTTTGCCTTTGAAAACCTGGCACTGGTCGATGCGCACATCAAGTCGGGCCGACTGGTGGCACTGGCTGTTTCCAGCGCCCAGCGTACGCCGCCACTTCCCAACGTGCCCACCATGATCGAAAGCGGTGTTCCCGACTTCGATGCACGAGGCTGGTATGGTTTGATTGGCCCCAAAGACCTGCCCGAGGCAGTCGTCAGGCGGCTCAGCAGGGAAACGATGAAGGCTGCCCGGTTGCCGGATGTACGCGCGAGAATCGCCGCATTCGGTTCCAACGATGTGACCAACACGCCCGACGAGTTTCGGCAGTTCATCATCGCCGAGCAGCGCAAGTGGCGCGAGGTCATTACGGCGGGCAAGATCACGATCGACGCCTAGAAGACGCAGGGGCAGGCTCGACCGATTGCGTGCTGGTCTATCCGGTGGCGCGTCTTGTATCGAGCCTGATGTATTGAGCCTGCCCTATCGAGCCTGGCCCTGGATCGTGTAGTGCAGATCGCAGCAGATCGCGGCCAGCGACGGTGCCGCCGCTCGCCATCCGCAGGATGGCCGTTAGTGAGATTTCGCATGCGCAATGACTGATGTGGTCGGGTTTGCCCTTTCAATTTGCAGATCTTTCTGCAAGCATCAGGCCAGGTACGTTTCGTAGAGTCGGCGCAATCATGTTTTTCCGTCTGGCCGCCAATGCTGTCCTGCTGGTCCATCTGGCATTCATCCTGTTCGCCCTCCTGGGTGGCGCATTCGCAGTCCGATGGCGCTGGCTCCCCGTCCTGCATGTTCCAGTTGCCGCATGGGGATTCTTCGTTGAGCTCACAGGGCGGATCTGCCCGCTTACCTACGTCGAGAACGACCTGCTCATCAGGGCGGGGCTGTCGGGCTACAGGGAAAGTTTCATCGAGCACTATCTGCTGGCAACCATCTATCCTGTTGGCCTGACCGAAGCGACCCAGTTCGCGCTCGCGGGTGTGGTGGTGGTCCTCAATGTGGCAATTTATGCCTGGATTTTCTTCCGCCGGCGTGTGCCGTCTGCGAGAGATTCCTGATCATTGCGTCGCGTAGCTTGATTCATTTCGAGCGCGGGCGACAGTCAATCCGCCATAGCTCACCCACCTGGCTTGCGCCAAATTCGACCGGCAGGAACTGCTCGATCAGCCACATGGTTGTGCGGGCATGGGAAGACAGCGTGCGCGCGGTGAAACGGGATGGTCCGCTTTCAGCGTTCGCATCGCTTGCCAGTGCTGCATAGACCAGCATCTGATCCGCGGCATGCACATCGAGTGTCGCGCCGGATTCGATTTCGGCGCGCAGGGCCTGGCCGGCTTCTTCGCCCAGGCGCTCCGCCGGCACGCCGCGCTGGGCGGTTGCGGCTGCACCCAGCACACCAGTCGCACAACGCGCCCACAATACGATCGCACCGCCTTGCCCGACAGCTTGCGGCCATGCAAGCAATTGCTGCTCGATGTGCGGCACTGGAACCGGCGGCAACACCTGCTGCGCTGATTGCGCCATGCGGGCTGCGACATGCGCCGGCAAATTGGAAGTGTGAACGATGCCGCCCACCTCGCTCAGGCTGCCGCGTTTCTGCTGCACCAGTGGCCGCAGGCCAGGCCCGGGCTCGACTTCGACCACGACCTCGCCGCCCCCGCGGGGAAAGTATCCGCGCCGCAGTACCTGCAGCGACACCCGGGCGCCCATGGATTCCAGTAGCGGCAGGAACACGTATCGAAAATAATCCAGCGGCGGCGAGGCGCGTATGTCGGTTCCGCCCGTTATCGTCATCACAAGACGCTCTGCGCACATCAGCGCCACCGGTAGCGCTGCCTGCAACACCAGCGTGACAGTGCCTGCTGTGCCAACGTCGAACTGGAATTCGCCGCCGCGCAGGCCTTGGGGATACATGACAATTTCCTGCGATTTGACATGCAGGCCTTCCGCCTCGGCGTTGCACAAGGCAGCGACCGCCTTGACTGCAGCCAGGTGCTGCGCTGCCAGCCCCGGATTGGAGCGCCGGGCGCGCACGTTGCGCACACGCAAGGGCTGCCCGGTGATTGCCGCCAGCGCCACCGCCGTGCGCAATAATTGACCGCCGCCTTCGCCGTGGGAACCGTCGATGTCGATCATTTGCAATTCTCGATCCGAAAACAGTTTGCCGGTAAAAATCACTCTTCACATGAGCGCTTTACATGAGCCTGCGCAACATCTTCAATGGTCTGGTGTTCTTCGATTGACAAGTGGACTCCGAAAAGTGTCCATAGTTGTCCACGGGCGGCAGGAGCGCACCGTGGGCGGGTGCAAAAACATGACACCATGCTCCATGGCCCTACCGATTGATTTCTCCGCCCGCGCCCAATGACGCCGATCCAGGATTTGTTTCACCGCATCCAGTGGGATCAGGAATTCGGCAAAGCCGAGTTCGTGATTGGCTACCTTGACCGGGTCGGACGCCGGATCGTGCGCGTGCCGTTCCGGCGGGTGCATCTAACGCGTGGCGCGCACTTCTCGTTTGATGTGATGGAGGACGACGGCTCGCTCCACATGGTGCCCTTCCATCGGGTGCGGGAAGTGTGGCGCGGCGGCGAGTTGATCTGGCAGCGCCAGGTGGATTGCGGGAACAGGTAGAGGCGTGACATTGGCAGCCGTCCATGGCAAGGGCAGATCATTGCCCACGTCCGGATTCCTGGCGTGCGGCGGGCCAAGGCCACCACGGGGACAGCTCAGCGCCGGTAAAGCTGCTCGATATCAGCCGCAAAATGCGCCGCCAGGTTATTCCGCTTGAGCTTCAGCGTCGGTGTCATCAGCGTGTTCTCGCTGGTCCACGGCTCCAGCGTCAGTGCGACAGCCCGCGGCTGCGCATAGTGCGGGAAGCTGCGGGTGAGTTCGCGGATGCGCTGCAAGACCGCCTTGCATGCGCTGGGCGCCAGCAGGCTGTCCGGTGCCTCCGGCGCCAGGTTCAGTCCGGCGGCCAGGCGCTCCCATCCCGAGCGGCTCAGCACCACGATGCAGGCGATGAATGGACGGTTGTCGCCAAATGCATAAGCCTGCTCGAACAGCGGGTCGCTGGTAATGGCGAGCTCCAGGTCGGCCGGCGCAATCTTTTCGCCGGTCGATGTGACGATGATTTCCTTCAGGCGGCCGAGGATGCGGATGCGACCATTCACTATGGAAGCCTGGTCGCCGGTGCGCAGCCAGCCATCGATGAACGCTGCCGCGGTGTCGGCTTCGCGCTTCCAGTAGCCGCGCATCACGCTGCGGCTGCGTACTTGCAGTTCCTGATTGTCGCCGATGCGCACCTCCACGCCGGCCAGCGGCCTGCCAATGGTGACCGGGTCGTTGTCGTCGAGGGCATTGGCAGCCACCACGGGCGAGGTTTCCGTCATGCCGTAGCCCTGCAGGATGGGCAGTCCCAGGCCGATGAAGCAATGCGCGATCGGCGTCGACAAGGCCGCGCCGCCGCTGACGGCCACCCGCAAGCGGCCACCGAACCGTGCCCGCAGGGGCGTGGCCACCAGCTTGTCCAGCAGCGGCCATGCCAGCTCATCCAGTGCGGCCGGCACATTGCCTTCAACCGGCAAGCCTTGCAGCCGGCAGAAGCGGCGCCAGCCCACCGCCTGTGTCCATTGGAACAGGCGCGATTTCAGCGCCGACGCCGCCAGCATGCCCTTGAGCACGCTGTACACCCGTTCGTAAATGCGCGGCACCGAGATCAGGATGGTGGGCCTCACCGTCAGCATGTCTTCCGACAGCAGCGCGACCGAGCGCGCATGTGCCACGCAACTGCCGGAGGCGATGGGCAGGTAGTAGCCTCCGGTGCGCTCGAATGTATGGGACAGCGGCAGGAAGGACAGGAACACGTCCTCGGGGAAGGGCGTCACGCGCTGGTACGTGGCCTTCACGTTTTCCAGCACGTTGTCGTGGGTCAGCATGACGCCTTTTGGTTTGCCGGTGGTGCCGGATGTGTAGACCAGTGCGGCCAGCTCATCGGGTTCGGGTGGGCGGCGTGTGGCAGGTGCGCTGCCGGCAGCCGCTGTCGCTGCCAGCAAGTCGCCGAGCGGGATTGGCGAGACAGGCGAGATAGGCAAGACGGGCGACCCCTCGCCCGCAGCAGGCGGGGTGTGCGGGATTGGCTCAACGATGATCACGTGCTGCAGGGACGGCAGTGCCACGCCGGTGCCGGCAATTGCCTGCCACTGCGCCATGGATTGCGCCACCAGTATCGAGGTCTCGCTGTCGTCCAGGATGTAGGCGATGCTGGCCGGATTGTCGAGCGCATGCAGTGGCACCGGCACGCAAGCCAGCGCAAGTGCTGCCTGGTCGACGCATACCGCATCCAGCCCATTGGGCAGCAGGATGGCAATGCGGGCGCCGCGCTGCAGTTGCAGGCTCTCCAGCGCAAGCGCCATGCGTTCCACGCGCTCGCCCATGGCCTGCCATGAAACAGGGGTCCAGCTGCCGGCCGCTTCATCGTACTGCAGGTAGGCATCGCCCTGCGGGGTCTGTGCCACACGCCACGAAAACAGTTCAGAAAGGGTGCGTACTTCGTCCAGGGTGCGAGGACGGTGCTGTTCGATCAGATTGGTCATGAGTTGCCCGGGTTTCATTCTTGCAGACGGCATTATCCCACCGCATCAAGGCGAGCCGCATTACCCGGTTTGAGGGGGCCACGGCAGGAGATGGAAATCTATCCGGCGGGGGTGCGAATCGGCGGCAGGCTGTTGGCGATCAAGGCCAGCGTGGCCGTCAGCAGCGCCATCACGGTGCAGAAGATCACGACGGCGGTGGTCAGCCCCAGGTGATCTGACAACCAGCCGACGCCGAGGATAGGCGCAATGGCGCCCACGTAGGCCACGATCAGGTAGGAGGACAGCAGGCCGGCGCGAGTGCCTGGCGTGGCCACCTTGCCCACGAGCGACATACCGGTCAGGTTTGCCAGCCCGTGGCCGAAGGCGGTGACCAGCACGCTGAGCATGAACAGGAATGTCGATCCGCTATAGGTGGTCAGGAGCAACAGCAGATTGCACAGTGCCAAAGCGCCCAGTCCGGCGATCGCGGTGGTCCTGGTGGACGTTCGCCGGGCCAGCAACTGGAAAGCGGAAGACAGGAACAGGATCATCGCGATCGATATGCCGCTCACTGCCGGGCCGTGCCACGGCAACATGTCCTGCATGAAGCTGGGGGCCAGCGAAGCATACAGGCTGAACATGCCAAAGGCGCTGAACGTGCCCATGCAAGCGATCCAGAAATGGCGTCGCAATGCCGATGGTGGCAAGGTGATGCTTGGCAGCCATTGCGCCAGTGACGAGCCCTTGGCCGGCGCCGATGGCGGCCTCGGGGGCTGGTGCTGGACGGGAATGCGGAACAGCCCCCAGGTGGCAAGCAGTCCCAGCAGCAAGGAGGGCACATAGGCGCTGACCAGGGGGGCCGGCGCCCATTGCGCCACCAGTCCGCCAATCAGGGGGCCCAGCCCGAATCCAAGCGTCATGCCAAATGTGGTGACGACCGCCGTGCGTTTCGCGTCCCCGCTATCGTTCAGGTAGTTCAAGCCGATGGAGGCCGAGGTGGTGATCATGCCCGAGGCCAGCCCGATGACCAGACGGCTGGCCACGAATGCGGCAGGATTCCAGGCCAGCATGGAAAGCAGGACGCCCAGCGTCATCAGCGTCGAGCCTGCACCCAGTATGGGCAGGAACCCGAAGCGGTTGGTCAGCCGTCCCAGGAACAGCAGGCTGCCCATCACGCCGAACATGTAGGCCGAGAAAATGCCGGTGATGTCGCTCGACTTGAGGTGCCACAGTTCCTGGTAAAAGGGATAGAGCGGGCTGGCCAGGGCGGTGCCCATTACCCCGACGCACATGGCGAAACAAACCCGCCAGAAGGGCGACAATCGGGCTGGCATTGCTCCTGGCCTCACGCTTACCGGTGGTACTCGCCAGCGCGCTCGGGCTGATAGGTGACTTCCTCGATGCGCACGCGCAAGGCGCCGCCGCCTGGCTTGGGCCACTCCATTTCGTCGCCTTGGGAAAGACCCAGCAGTGCGCTGCCAACGGGAGCCAGGATTGAAATCGTGCTGCCATCTGCCTTCTGGTCCTTGGGATAGACCAGCGTCAGCACGAACTCGTCGGTGGCGGTCTTGAACCTGACCGTGGAATTCATGGTCACGACCGTGGCCGGAATATCCTTCGGATCCACCACATCTGCGCGAGCCAACTCGGACTCCAGTTCGTCCTTGCCGGGAAACGCATTGTGCGGAAGCGAGTCCAGCAGGTTCTCCAGCCGTTCCGCGTCGAGCGACGAAATTACGATGTTGGGCTTGGCGATCATTGTTGCTCTCCAAATTCTGTGTTGATGCATATAAGTGATGGAGTATACGTTCGCCCGGGGTTCGGCGTACACAGCCTACAGGAAGAGCAATTCCGCTGGCAGGCGGAACTCCTAAACCGGCCGCATCCCCCTGATCCTTCCGCCCAGCACCACGCACGCCAGGGCCAGTACGGTCAGCATGACCCCGCCCCACTGCCACGGGGTGACAACTTCGTCCAGGAACAGGATGCCGCAGGTCAGCCCGACTACCGGCACGCCCAGGCTGAACGGTGCGATCCGGTTGGTGCCGTAGCGCTTGATCAGGCTGGTCCACATGCCATACCCCACGATGTTCGCTGCCCAGCCCAGGTAAGCGGGTGCCAGCCAGGCCTGCCATGGTGCTGCGATCCAGGTCCAACGGGTGGCGGGCGGGTCCAGCAGCAGGCTCAGCGCCACGAAGGGCAGCACCGAAACCGCGCTCGACCAGATCAGGAAGGCGAAGGTATTGTATTTGGGTGCCGATCGCTGCGCCAGGCGCACCACGACGTTCGATGCCGCCCACATCGAGGCACCGGTCAGGCACAAGGCAAGACCGATGGCGGTACTGGCGCCGGCGACTCCCGCTACCGGCATGATGTAGTTCATGCCGAAACAGGTAAGGCCCAGCGCAGCCAGCACCATGCCGATGATCAGCGGTCTGCCGGGTTTTTCGGCCAGGATCAGGTAACTGAACAGCGCGGTGAAGAACATCTGGGTCGGCATCAGCACCGAGGCCAGCGCCGCAGTCATGCCGACTTTCAGTGACACGAACAGCAGGCCGAACTGGCCGAATCCCTGGAACAGGCCGTACAGCACGACCCATTTCCAGTGCAGCTTTGGCGGCCGGACGATCAGGATCAGCGGAAACATCGCGAACAGGAAGCGCCATGCCCCAAGCTGCATGGGCGTGAAACTCAGCAGGCCGAATTTCGTGACGACAAAGTTGCTGCCCCAGATGAGAACAATGGTGGCGGCGGCGATCAAATCACGGCCGCTCAGGGACTTTTCTTGCATGGGAAATTGAATGTGCGCGAAGTGGCGGCGGCGGTGGAAATTGCAGTCAGTGTAACGGCATGGCAAGGACCACGCCTGCAGCTGCGGCATGAGCAGCAAATCCACAGGCGTTGCGGGTCGTCGGTGCGACCCCTATGTTGCCTTCGTATTAATGCTGGTGTCCTCGCCCGGAACATTGTGTTGTCCGCTGACCCCGCTTCGGCCAGTTTGAAGGGCTAATCCCTCCAGATGGAATTGACGATTGCCATTTGGAAACATTAGCATGGTGCCGGTTACCATCGACTGGATTCGTCATGCCGATACGCCGCAATTGTTTCATCGCCCTGATACTCTGGGCCGTATGTGTTCCGTCTTTCGCGCAATACAACAGTGCCGATCGGATGCGGCAGCAGCAGCGCGATCAGCAAGCGGAAAGGGAACGTGAACGCGAGCGCGAACGTCAGGCAGAGCGGGAGCGCGAGCGCAGCGCCGAGAGGGAGCGCCAGGCAGACCGCGACCGTCAGGCCGCAAAAGAGCGCCAAGCCGAAAAAGAACGCCAGGCAGAGAGGGAGCGGCAATCGGACAGGGAGCGTCAGGCCCGTGAACGCCAGCAACAGCAACAAGCCACCCAGCAGCAACAACAACAGCAGCAGCGACAACAGCAGCAACAACAGCAGCAACAAGCCACCCAGCAGCAACAACAACAGCAGCAGCGACAACAGCAGCAGCAACAGCAGCAACAGCAGCAACAGCAGCAACAGCAGCAACAGCAGCAGCGACAACAGCAACAACAGCAACAGCAACAACAAGCCATCCAGCAGCAGGCCCGCGAACGTTCGCTGCACGCACCGCAGCCATCGCGGCCGCCGGAGAATTCCCGGAGTTCGCAAGGTCCCCAGAATCCCTCGCAAATGCCGCAGTCACGGGAACAGGCCATGCCACAGGGCGTGTCGCCCCAACAGTCGCCTGCGGCCAACCGTCCTTCAACGGGAAGCGTCCTCGGCAATGCGCGGGATGGAAGCGGCACGCCAACGCAGTCATCATCAAACCTGCAGACCCAGCCTGCCGCGAGCAGCCAGCGCACCGGCCTTCCAGCAGGTGTAAACGGGACCATAGCTGACCAGAACCGTACGCGCCTGCAGCCGAGCGGCGGCATCGGCGCACAACCGCTGTACACGCCGCCATCGGCTCCGGCGCGTGCGCAGGGCGGATACGGTGATAACGCTTACCGTCCTGCAGGTTCGCCACCCCGCGAATCCAGCCAGGCAAACTTGCCCAGCCAGACCAGTCCCGGGACCATAGCCGACCGCAACCGCACGCGACTGCAACCGAACGGCAGTATCGGCGGGCAGCCCTTGTACACGCCGCCATCGAGCGCCTCGCGTCCCCAGGTCGGGTACGGCGACAACCGCTATCGGCCTGCCGGAACGCCGCCGCGCGAAACGGATGCAAGCAATTCGTCCATGTCAGCCAGGCCAGCTCCCAATAACTATCGGGTCCTGTCCATGACGCAATCGAACACGCAGTCGAACACGCAGTCGAACACGCCGGCGGCATCATCCTCGAAGCCGGGCAGCGCTTCCGGCTTGAGCCCGAGCAGCACCGCCAATGGCGGAGCAGCAGGGGTTGCCGGAACTGCCGCAGCCACGGGCGCTGCAGCCGCTGCCGGAACTGCCGCAGCATCCGCGCCGGGATCCGACAAGAAGCCGGCTGCGCGGCCCGAGTTCAGGTCGGTCGCAAATGCGCCACCTCCCGCCTCCGTGAGCGAGAGCCTGACCAAGGCCAATGGTGAATACAACTGCGCACCGGTGAATGCCTATGCCCGCCAGTATGAAAAAACCGCTGCCAAGCGCGCCTCGGAGGTATTTTCGGCGCCGTATCGCAGCGAGCAACGTTGCGAGGCGCGCTGCGATGCGCTGGCATGGCGCGAAGAGATCCTGACCCGGTACAAGTACCAGGGTTCGTGGGCATGCTCCGTCCCCGCGGTCGGCATATGGAATTCGGTGGCTGTTCACTATAGCGGCTACAACGATGGCAAGAACACGGATAGCTGCACCTGCATAGCGCAGAACGGCGCGCAGCTTTCCTTTACCCCACCGACGAAGTGATGATGAAGAAAACGACTACCTTATTGTTCGCAGCCCTCGCGTTCACGACGCTGCCGGCGCCAGCCCAGGTAAGCGGCACGGTGGAAGGCGAGCGCGAATATCCGCTTTCCCACAAGGGCCAGTTGACGGGAACGAAAGCGCGCTACAAAGGGGAGCTGTTGAACGGAAAGCGGCATGGGCGCGGCACGATGATGTTCGACCATCCCGACGGCGGGCAGGAACTCTATGTGGGGGAATGGCGCGACGACCAGAAGCATGGCCAGGCCGTGCTTCAGGTGCGCGACTACACCTACTCCGGGCAGTTTGAAAACGGCGTAAGGCAAGGCAAGGGAGCGGAAACATTCGCTGACGGCACGACGTTCGAGGGCGAGTTCGTGAACGGCAAGCGGCATGGATTCGGGATGATGCGATATGCGAATGGCGTCGTGCATGAAGGCAACTGGGCCGAAGGCCAATTTCATGGATTCGGCCTGCGTGCCTACGCCAATGGCACTGTCCATGCGGAGTATTACCTGACGGGCGTGAAGGCCTTGAGCTCCTTCGACATCAGCAAGATCGCGCAACGTCCGCTCGGTTGCAACGGCCAATTCCAGGACTGGGTAGTCTACAGCGGCGTCTGTACCAAACAGGGCCTGAAGATGGGTAAGAACGGCCCGTCTGCGGCGTTGATGCATCCCGAGACCTTCGACTGGCATACCATCGTCGGCACACAGGGTTGGTTCACCATGTTCCAGCAGGGCGTGGTGATAGAAGGCAGCTTGCGGGCGCCGTTCGACTTCACCACCGCCAAGGTCATGCGTCCGGTGCTGCGCGCGGATGGCAAGTCGGTCGACATGCAAGCGCAGTACATCGGACCGATGCGCGGCCTGCTGATGCACGGGCGCGGCAAGTGCGCCAAGCCCGGCGGCGGGATGGAGAACTGCACGATGAAGGATGGCGAGCGGGTGGATGACTGACCCAGTAGTGGAAAACGTCGAACAACTGCAGCGCCTGGTCACCCTCAAGATGCCCTATGGGAAGTACAAGGGACGGGTGCTTGCCGACTTGCCCGGTCATTACCTTGGCTGGTTTGCCCGCGAAGGCTTTCCGCGCGGGGAACTGGGCAGCCTGCTGGCGCTGATGTACGAACTCGACCACAACGACCTCCGGCATCTGCTCCAGCCATTGCGCAAGCCGTAATTACGAGTCGTGGTGGCCCTTTTGCTCATGAGCCGGCATTCGTCCTTCATAATTGCGGGTTCAGGACATGGATCCGGATTTGAAGGAAAAAAATGAAGTTTGCCGATCTCGCTGACGAGGAAGACGACGAGCACACCCTCGCCGAACGGGCGCGCGCCGCAAGGCGCAGCACCTGGGTCAGCGTCGGCGTCAATATCGTGCTGTGCACCCTCCAGATCGTGGTGGGCATCTTTTCAAAGTCGCAGGGCCTGATCGCAGATGGCATCCACTCCTTGTCCGACCTGCTGGGTGACGCGGTCGTGCTGGTTGCCGGTCATCACAGCAAGAAGGATGCGGACGAGGATCATCCCTACGGCCATCACCGATTTGAAACCGCGGCATCGCTGGTGCTGGGGGTGTTGTTGCTGTCAGTCGGCATCGGCATGTTGTGGTCGGCCTTCGTCAAGCTTGAAGATCCGGGGACGGTGCAAAGCGTGCATATCTCGGCACTGTGGGTCGCCGGCATTGCCCTGGTCGCCAAGGAGCTGCTGTTTCGCTACATGCTGGCGGCGGCCAAGCGGGTCAAGTCCGGCATGCTGGTGGCTAACGCCTGGCATGCCAGGTCGGATGCGGCTTCGTCGCTGGTGGTTGGCGTCGGCATCATCGGCAACCTCGCCGGTTATCCGATCCTGGATCCGATTGCGGCGCTGATCGTCGGTTTCATGGTGGCGAAGATGGGATGGGAATTCGGATGGGATGCGCTGCACGACCTGATGGATCGCGCGGTGGACCAGGAAGAAGTGGAGGCAATCCATCGCACGCTGGTCGAAACGCCCGGCGTGAAAAATGTTCACGACGTGCGCACCCGCAAGATGGGCGACATGATCGTGGTCGATGCACACATCGAAGTCGACGCAGCCATCAGCGTCGAGGCGGGCCACGACATCGCCGTCGCCGCCCGGCAGCGCGTGATGCAACGTCACCGCGTGCTGAACCTGATGACGCATGTGGACCCCTGGCGGCGTCCGGACCTGGATCACGCCAGGTCGGACGTGTGACCACGGTCTCCAACCACTGGAGCTGCTGTCCGGGGACAGCAGCTCCAGTTCACGCAGCTTACTTCGCGTAGCTTACTTCGCGCATGTGCGCATGAATGCACGCCGCTCGGCGCCGCGCAGGTTCTTTTCGTCCGCCTCTTTCTTGCATGCCACGGTTTCCTGGCGGGTCACGGCCGGGCCTCCATTGGTCTTGCCATCCGGATCAGGTCCCTTGGCGGTCGGCTGGGGAGGTCCGCTTGGTGCCGAAGCCGCAGGTTTCTCGGTCTTGGTGCAGGTCCGCATGAACTTGCGCCGCTCGGCGCCTTGCAACTTCTTCTCTTTCGCTTCCGCTTTGCATGCGGCTGTCACTTCGCGGGTCGGGCCGCTGGGTCCAACCGGCCTGCCTTCGGCATCAACAGCCTTGGGCGCCTGCGCGGAGACGCCAAATGCGAACGAGGCGAGCATCAATGCCATTACGGTTTTTTTCATGTCTTTCTCCATTCAATTATTTACTGCGCTGGTGAGGCCGTTTGGCTTGGTTCAGTCCGGCTCCGTACGGAACCAGGGGACCGGGAGAGGAACTTTTCTCGTCCACTGACAGTATCTGGACGGGGCGCGGACGAAGTGATTTTTATCAAAGATGCATGGTTGCAGGCTTGCTGCCGGAAATCTGTTTCCTGCGCGGATCGCGTGCGCGGAAATGCGGAATCCGGCTGGCGGTGTGCTTCGGACTTCCGGATCTTTCGATATCGGCCAAGTCTCTGCTTATTCGATATTAAAGTCCATTTAAAAAACTGATATACATTATCTACTTCATCCAATTGCTCTGGTGAAAATACGGATTATATAGAGCAGACTTGGTGATAAAGGCATGTTGCAAAGCCCGGCATCGATGTGTATAGTCTACTTAAGCAAGTAAATACTTCGAGGAGAAGAGCATGGAAATGAAGGACAGCATACGGCTGGAAGCCTCCCGCGAGGCAGTGTGGACGGCGCTCAACGACCCGGTGGTACTGAAAAGTTGCATACCGGGTTGCGAGGCGCTGGACAAGGTATCGGATACCGAATTTACCGCCCTCGTGGTTGCCAAGGTCGGGCCTATCCGGGCGAAGTTCTCGGGCAAGGTAACGCTGGCCGACATCGTGCCGATGAGCAGCTATCGTTTGAGCGGGGAAGGGCAGGGCGGCGTGGCAGGCTTTGCCAAGAGCGACATCACTGTCGAGCTGTCATCGGACGGGCCAGCTGTCACGGTGCTCAGCTATACGGTCGCGGCCAACATCGGCGGCAAGATCGCACAGCTCGGCAGTCGCCTGATCGACTCCACCGCCCGCAAGATGGCAGACCAGTTCTTCGCCAGCTTCAACCAGATCGTCAGTCCCGCAAACGAAGCGGGGAGCGACTCAGTTATACTCGCCGGGCAGGATGCCGGGGCCGATGTTGCGGCGGCGGGCGACAATGAGCAGGGCTTGGGCAAGCGCCTGGCCAAGCTGTTCGGTCGAACACCGGCGCCGGCCCCGGCTGAGTAAAATCCTGCGCGGCAAGCTTCCCGGGTTCGCCGCAATTGCACCCGCTTGCAGCGGATCTGCAGGCATTCGTTTCTACATTCCAAATCAGAAAAAATGAACAATCCTGTTTTCTCCATGCCTCAACTCCGTGATCCGTCCCTGTTTCGTCAACAGTGCTTCATCAATGGGCAATGGATCGATGCCGACAATGGCAAAACCATCGCGGTAAACAATCCTGCCAGCGGAGCCCAGATCGGCCAGGTGCCGAAGATGGGCGGTGCCGAGACGCGCCGGGCGATCGATGCGGCTGCGGGTGCGCTGCGCGCATGGGGCGCGAAAACCGCCAAGGAGCGGTCCGCCATCCTGCGCAAGTGGTTTGAATTGCTGATGCAGAACCAGGAGGACCTGGCCGTCATCATGACCCTGGAGCAGGGCAAGCCGCTGGCAGAGAGCCGTGGCGAGATCGCCTATGCCGCCTCCTTCATCGAATGGTTTGCCGAGGAAGGCAAGCGCATCTATGGCGATACCATCCCCTCGCCAACGACGGACCGGCGGCTGGTGGTCATCAAGCAGCCGGTCGGTGTGTGCGCTGCCATCACGCCGTGGAACTTCCCGGCCGCGATGATCACGCGCAAGGCCGCTCCGGCGCTTGCAGCCGGATGCACGATGGTCATCAAGCCTGCCAGCCAGACGCCATATTCGGCGCTGGCCCTGTGCGTACTGGCCGAGCGCGCCGGCGTTCCGGCCGGGGTGCTGTCCTGCGTGACTGGCTCGGCCGCCGAAATCGGTGGTGAGCTGACCTCCAGCCCGACCGTGCGCAAGCTCACCTTCACCGGCTCGACCGAGGTCGGCAAGCTGCTGATGGCGCAATGCGCGGCGACCGTGAAGAAGACTTCGATGGAACTTGGCGGCAATGCGCCCTTCATCGTGTTTGACGACGCCGACCTGGACGCCGCCGTGAAGGGCGCGCTGATTGCCAAGTACCGCAATGCCGGCCAGACCTGTGTCTGCGCCAACCGGATCCTGGTGCAGGACAGCGTCTATGACGATTTCGCGCAGCGCTTCGCCAAAGCAGTGGCCGCGCTCAAGGTCGGCGACGGCATGGCGGAAGGAACCGTCATCGGACCGCTGATCGACGACGCCGCGGTACGCAAGGCGGAAGAACATGTGGCCGATGCCAAGGCCAAGGGCGCGGTCGCGCTGGTTGGCGGCGAGCGCCAGGCCAATGGCGGCAATTTCTACCCGCCGACGGTGCTGGCCAACGCTACCCGCGACATGGCGATCTTCAGTGAAGAGACCTTCAGCCCGGTGGCGCCGTTGTTCCGGTTTTCGACCGAGGCGGAAGCGATCGAGATGGCAAACGACACCCGCTTCGGCCTGGCCTCGTATTTCTATGGCCGTGACATCGGACGCGTATGGCGGGTTGCCGAGGCGCTCGAGTTCGGCATGGTGGGCATCAACGAAGGCCTGATTTCGAACGAGGTCGCACCATTCGGCGGCGTCAAGGAGAGCGGCACCGGCCGTGAAGGCTCCAAGTACGGGATCGAGGACTATCTCGAAATGAAGTACATGTGCATGGGCGGCATCTAGTCGAATCCAGGCGCATCAGTCTCGTAAAGCAAAAAGGGCAGTGGAAATTCCACTGCCCTTTTTTCATTTGCCGCTGTTTTTCTGCTTTTGTTTTCTGATTCTGTTTCCTGTTGCTGTTTCCTGTTCCTATTTCCTCTTCCTATTTCCCGCGCCTTGCGCGCCTGTGGATTAGGGTGCCTGCACCTCAGCCCTGGCCGCCGGCACGGCCTGTTGCGCCGCCGGCTTCGCTGGCCTGGCGGACATGCGCTGGTACAGCGCACCCAGCTCGCCGACGATGCCGCGGCGGAATGCCAGCACGCACAGGATGAAGATCAGGCCGGTCACGATCGTTACCGATTCGCCGAGTGAGTTGAACCACTCGATGCCGGTGAGCGAAGCCAGTCCATTGCCGATTTCTCCCAGCTTGTTTTCCAGCGCGATGATGACCACCGCGCCCACGATAGGGCCAGTCAGGGTGCCAAGTCCGCCGACCAGGGTCATCAGCACCACCAGGCCGGACATGGTCCAGTGGACGTCGGTCAGGGTCTCGAAACCAAGGACGGCAGTCTTGGTGGCACCGGCAAGCCCCGAAATCCCGGCCGACAACACGAAGGCCAGCAGCTTGTACCTGTTGACGTCGTAGCCGAGCGATATTGCGCGTGGCTCGTTCTCCTTGATCGCCTTGAGCACCTGCCCGAAGGGCGAGTGGATGGTGCGCATGATCAGCGCAAAGCCGGCGACAAAAATGCCGAGGACGACGTAGTACAGCGTGCGGTCATCAGCGGTGCTCACCAGGCCCAGCAGCGGCGCGCGCGGCACGCCCTGCAATCCATCCTCGCCGCCGGTGAATGGCGCCTGCAGGCAGGCGAAGAACAGCATTTGCGCCAGCGCCAGCGTGATCATCGTGAAATAGATGCCCTGGCGGCGAATCGCCAGTGCGCCCATCAGCAGGCCGATCACAATGGCAACCAGCACCCCGGCCGCGAGGCCGAATTCAAGTGACAGGTTCCAGTACTTCAGCGCAAAGCCGGTCATGTAGCCGGCGCCGCCAAAGAAGGCGGCATGGCCAAATGACAGCAGCCCTGTGTAACCGATCAGCAGGTTGAAGGCGCACGCAAACAGCGCGAAGCAAAGCACCTTCATCAGGAATACCGGATAGACGAAGAACGGCAGGAAGATTGCCACCACGATGGCGGCAGCGTAGAAAGCGTTTTTTTTCATCTGGGTCTCCAATTACTTCTCTTTTCCGAACAGGCCTGCCGGGCGGATCAGCAGCACGATCGCCATGATGATGAACACCACAGTGGCCGACAGCTCCGGATAGAACACGCGGGTGAATCCTTCGATCACGCCAAGCACGAGTCCGGTGATGATCGATCCGGCGATGGATCCCATGCCGCCGATCACGACCACGGCGAACACGACGATGATCAGGTTCGAGCCCATCAATGGCGAGACCTGGATCACCGGCGCCGCCAGCACGCCGGCGAATGCGGCCAGCGCGGCCCCGAATCCATAGGTCAGCGTGACCATCAGCGGTACGTTGATGCCGAAGGCCTCGACCATCTTCGGGTTCTCGGTTCCGGCCCGCAGGTAGGCGCCGAGCTTGGTTTTCTCGATCACGAACCAGGTGCCGAAGCACACGGCCAGCGATGCCACCACCACCCACATGCGGTAGTTGGGAAGCATCATGAAGCCCATGCTGGTTGCACCGGTCAGCAGTTCCGGCACCGAATACGGCTGGCCGGAGACGCCGTAGACCGAGCGGAACAGGCCCTCCAGCATCAGGGTAAGGCCAAAGGTCAGCAACAGGCCGTAGAGGTGGTCGAGCTTGTACAGCCAGCGCAGCATCGACTTTTCAATGATGATGCCGAACAGCCCGACCAGCAGCGGCGCGACGAGCAGCATCACCCAGTAGTTCAGGTTGAAGTAGTAGGTGCCCATCCAGGCCAGGAATGCGCCCATCATGTACAAGGCGCCGTGCGCAAAGTTGATCACGTTCAGCAGGCCGAAGATGACCGCCAGTCCCAGCGAAAGGATCGCGTAGAACGAGCCATTGACCAGGCCCAGCAGCAACTGGCTCATCATCGCCGAAAGCGGAATTCCGAATAGTTCAATCATGTTGTGCTCTTTGTTTTTCGCCCTGCGTTGCGCGTCATACGCCCAGCAGTTCGTTGAGGACGGGCATTTTTTCCTGCAGTTCGGATGCCTTGAAATGCTCGACGATCTGACCGTGTTCCATCACATAGAAACGGTCTGCCAGCGGTGCGGCGAAGCGGAAGTTCTGTTCGACCATGATGATGGTGTAGCCCGAGGCCTTGAGCGTCTTGATCATCCGGGCCAGCGCCTGCACGATCACTGGCGCCAGGCCTTCGGAGATTTCGTCCAGCAGCAACAGGCGCGCGCCGGTGCGCAGGATGCGAGCCACCGCCAGCATTTGCTGCTCGCCGCCGGACAGTCGCGTTCCCTGGCTGCCGCGGCGTTCCTTAAGGTTGGGGAACATGTCGTAGATCTCGTCGATCGACATGCCCTTCTCGGTGGTGGACACCAGGGGTGGCAGCAGCAGGTTTTCCTCGGCCGACAGCGACGAGAAGATCGCGCGCTCCTCTGGGCAATAACCGACGCCCAGGTGCGCCACCTTGTGGGTTGGCAGGCCGATCGACTCCACGCCATTGATCTTGATCGATCCCTTGCGCACGCCGGTCAGCCCCATGATTGCCCGCATTGTGGTGGTGCGGCCGGCGCCGTTGCGGCCCAGCAGGGTCACCACTTCGCCACGGTTCACTTCCAGGTTGACGTCATGCAGGATGTGGGACTCGCCATACCATGCGTGCAGGCCCGATATCTCCAGTGCACGGGCGCTCATGCGTGTGCTCCTTCAAGTGCGCCGCTGGTGGTTCCCATATAGGCTTCCATTACCTCCGCATTGCCAGAAATCTCATCGTAGGTGCCCTCCGCCAGCAAGGCGCCGCGCTGCAGCACCGAGATCCGGTCGCAGATGCCAGCCACCACGCTCATGTTGTGTTCAACCATCAGGATTGTGCGTCCGGCAGACACTTTTTTGATCAATTCTGTCACCCGGTGGACATCTTCATGCCCCATGCCCTGTGTTGGTTCGTCGAGCAGCATCAGTTCAGGATCCATTGCCAGCGTGGTGGCGATTTCCAGCGCACGCTTGCGGCCGTAGGGCAGGTCGACCGTGACGGAATCGGCGAATCCGGCCAGGCCGACCTCATCCAGCAGCGCCATCGCCCGGTCATTCAGCGACAGCAGGCTGCGCTCGCTTTTCCAGAAATGGAAGGAGGTGCCGAGCGAACGCTGCAGTCCGACCCGCACGTTCTCGAGGACAGTGAGGTGAGGGAATACCGCCGAGATCTGGAATGAACGCACCACGCCATGGCGCACGATTTCGGCAGACGACAGGCGTGTGATGTCCACCCCGTTGAAGCTGATCGTGCCGTACGTCGGGCTGAGGAACTTCGTCAGCAAATTGAAGCACGTCGTCTTGCCGGCGCCATTTGGTCCGATAAGGGCATGGATATGCCCGCGTTCGACTTGCAGGTTGACCTCGCTGACGGCAGTGAAACCCTTGAATTCCTTCGTCAGGCCCTTCGTCTCGAGGATGACATCAGCCATTACCCCTCCTCCCTGAAATTATATTTGTGTTCTTTCCGCTAGAACAGTTAGTTACTTGCATAAATAGATTAATAGATGTTGTATTTGCTTGTCAAATTTTTGACGAATATAGAGCTATGCCAATAAAAAATTGGACCGATTTTGGCTTTTATCTTTTGGCAGGGATTGAAATAGTCTCTTGTCTAAAAAAACTATCCCTGCTTGAAAAATAGCGGGCAGGTGCAACCGGGAACCGGGCTTTTCCTGTCTCAGTCCGGATCCACAAACCGCATCATGCTGGGCGGGTACCGCACACCGGATACTGCGTTCACCGCAAACAGCGCATCGAGACGGTCCATCATTTCCGGTGTCAGTTCGATCGCCGTCGCCTGTTCATTTTCCCGGATCGCTTCGAGTCGCAAGGTGCCGATCAGCGGAACAATGTCTTCGTTTTTATGCAGGATCCATGCCAGCGCCAGTTGCGCCGGCGTGATTCCGCGGGTTTGCGCCAGGCTGGCGAGTTGCTGCACCAGATTCATGTTGTGCTCGTAGTTCTCGCCCTGGTAACGCGGATCCAGGCGCCGGTAATCCGATTTGGGCAAATCGGCCGCTGCCTTCTGCGCGCCGCCAATCAGCCCGCGACCAAGCGGCGAAAAAGGCATCAGGCCTATCCCCAGTTCCCTGATGGTGGGGATGACTCTTTCCTCGACGCCGCGCTCCAGCAGCGAGTACTCGCTCTGGACTGCGGAAATCGGATGTATCGCGTGAGCCCGGCGGATGTTGGCGGCGCTTGCCTCGGAAAGTCCCAGGTAGCGGACCTTGCCCTGTGCCACCAGCCGGCCCATTTCACCCACCGTCTCCTCGATCGGCACGGCGGGATCGACCCGATGCTGGAACAGGATGTCGATGTGATCGGTTTTCAGGCGCATCAGGCTGGCTTCGACCGACTCCCTGATGGTCTCGGGCCGGCTGTCGGTGCGGTCGATCCGACCGTTCTCCAGCACCAGACCGAACTTGGTCGACAGCAGTACCTGGTCGCGCTTGCCCTGCAGGATGCTGCCCAGCAGTTCCTCGTTGGCCATGCCGCCGTAGATGGGGGCAGTGTCGAACAAGGTATAGCCGAGGTCGATTGCCGCATGAATCAGGTGTTCTGCTTGCGGCCGGCCAGCCGTTGCCCCGTAGGCGCCGGTCAGGCTCATGCAGCCGTATCCGAGCGCCGATACCTTCAGCCCCTGGCTGCCGAGTGTCCTGGTTTTCATTTTTTTCCTTCCGGATCAGATTGCAGATGAAGGGCTTGCCCTCGATTCATGTCATGACTCGCCGTGCTCCGGGCAGTTTTTCAGAGTGGCGTCAAAGCTGTGTGGCGAGTCTAGTTATGAAATTTAACAAAGTAAAGCGCGGAGGCAGAGCATGCGCTATGGCCCGGTGAAGAATTTTCCAATCGATGGCAAGGGTTGCCAACCGGTTTATGCCTGTGTATAGTTTAGTTATGCAAGGAACGAAGGCCGATGCTGGTAGCAAGGCCGATCCCAATAAAAAATCTGGCTGGAGAAGCAATTGCAGACTTTCGAATTTCAATCCCCCCGCTCATCCCTGGTCGGCCCCGGAACTTCTGCCCGGCTGGGTGAGTTGGCCAAGCGGCTGGGCTGCCGTTCGGTACTGGTGGTCACTGATCGCGGCGTGCTGAATGCCGGGCTGCTCGCCGCTGGCATGGCCAGCCTGGCTGCCGAAGACATCGCCGTCTCGGTGTTTTCCGGCGTCGAGGCCGATCCGGCTGAAGCAATTGTCCTGTCGGCTGCTGAAGCCGCGCTGGCCTGCAAGGCGGACGGCGTGATCGGCATCGGCGGCGGCAGTTCGCTGGACGTGGCCAAGCTGGTCGCGCTGCTGGCAGCGGGTAACGAGAAGCTGGCGGACATCTACGGAATCGGCAATGCCAAGGGACCGCGCCTGCCGCTGATCCTGGTGCCCACCACGGCCGGCACCGGCTCGGAAGTGACTGCGATTTCCATCATTACCACCGGCGAGGGCGAGAAGAAGGGTGTGGTAACCCCAGTCATCGTGCCCGACTGGGCAGTACTGGATGCCGAACTGACGCTCGGACTGCCACCGCATGTGACGGCGGCCACCGGCATCGACGCCATGGTGCATGCGATTGAAGCCTATACCAGCAAACGGCTGAAAAATCCGGTGTCGGACTGCCTGGCGCGGGAAGCGCTCTCGCTGTTGAGCCGCAATATCCACGAGGCCTGCCGCAATGGCGCCAATGCCGAAGCGCGCCAGGCGATGTTGCTGGGTGCGATGCTGGCCGGAATGTCGTTTGCCAATTCGCCCGTGGCCGCGGTGCATGCGCTGGCCTATCCGGTCGGCGCACGCTTCCATGTTCCGCATGGCCTGTCCAATTCGCTGGTGCTGCCTGAGGTGCTGCGCTTCAATCATTCCTCAAGCTACGAGCTGTATGCCGAGCTGGCGACGATCATCATCCCGGACGCCACGGGATCGGCGCAGGAGCGTTCGCAGCAACTGGTGGAGTACCTGTCCGGCCTGCCGGCCGAACTGGGCCTGCCGACCCGCTTGTCCGAGGTCGGCATCAAGGAATCGGACCTGGTCATGCTGGCAACCGACGCCATGAAGCAGACCCGGCTGCTGGTCAACAATCCGCGTGAAGTCAGCTACGACGACGCGCTCGCGATCTACGCCGCATCGCTATGAGCACCAGGACGCCGCCGGCCACGCGCGCCGCTTATTTCCATTTCTGCGAGATCGCAACGCGCTGGATGGACAACGACATGTATGGCCACGTCAACAACGTCGTCTACTACTCGTACTTCGACACGGCGGTGAACCAGTACCTGATCGCGCAGGGCGTGCTGGACCCGGTAAATGCCAAGGTCATCGGCCTGGTGGTCGAGACCCAATGCCGCTACCACAGCTCGCTGGCCTTCCCGGACGTGGTCAGGGTCGGCGTGCGGGTCGGCCATGTCGGCACCAGCAGCGTGCGCTATGAGCTGGGCGTGTTCCGCAATGACGACGATGTCGCGTGCGCGGAAGGGCATTTCGTCCACGTCTATGTCGATCGCGACACCAACCGGCCGGTACGCCTGCCGGATGATTTCCGCAATGCGCTGGAGCCGTTACGGGCCCAAGTATGAAAAAAAACGGTTCAAGGACATTGGAGAAATGATGGAACATGTTGCCACCACCGGCGCTGCCGGCACTGAAGACATCGTGGTCACGCTGGTCGACGTCGCCGAGGAGCCCGGATGGGACCTTGCTGACGCGCCCGCCAGCCCGGCAGCAGCAGCCGCGGCAGCATCGAAGCACGCGGCAGCATCGAAGCATAAGGCAGCGGTGGTTACCATCAACCGTCCGAAGATGCGCAATTGCGTCTCGCTGGCCATGTGGAAAGACCTGGGCCGGATATTCACCGAACTGGGCAAGGATCCCCAGGTGCGCGCCATCATCCTGACCGGCGCCGGCGGACATTTCTGCGCAGGCGCTGACATCTCCGAATTCGCCAAGGTCCGCGCCACTGTCGAGCAAGGCATCGAGTACGAAGTGGCCGTCGACGATTGCTGCGATGCCATCGCCAACACGCCCAAGCCGACCATCGCCGTCGTCAACGGTTTCTGCATGGGCGGCGGCTGTCACCTGGCCATGTCCTGCGATTTCCGGTTTGCCGCGACCGACGCCCAATTCGGCATTCCTGCTGCCCGGCTCTCCATTGTGTACGGCGTGCGGGGCACCCAGCGCTTGTTGTCGCTGGTGGGCATTTCGAATGCGAAGCGCATCTTGTATTCGGCCATGAAGTTCGGGTCCGCGGAGGCCCTGCGCATGGGCTTCCTTGACCGCATGTCGGCCGACCCGCTGCGCACGGCCCGGTCGTTTGCCGCGGTCATGGCGGACAACGCGCCGCTCACGATCGCCGGCACCAAGGTCCTGCTGAACGGTCTCTCGATGGGCATGGGCGTGCTGGACGACGATCAGGTCAACGCGGTCGTGGAGCGGGCGGTGGGCAGCGAGGACTATCGCGACGCGCGCCAGGCCTTCGTTGAAAAGCGGCAGCCGGCATTCCTTGGAAAGTAAATAAAAACGTGAAGCCTTCACAGTTCAATTATGTTCGTCCGACGACGCTGGACGAGGCCATCGCCGCGCTGGCGGCAGCGAACGGCGACGGCAAGATCATGGCCGGCGGCCAGAGCCTGATGCCGATGATGAATTTCCGGCTGCTCAGCCCGTCCTTGCTGATCGATATCAACCGCATCAAGGAACTCGACTTTCTCGAAGAGCATGAGGGCGGCCTGCGCATAGGCGCGCTGACCCGGCATCACACGCTGGAGACATCAGCCACCGTCAATCGCCTGTTCCCTGTATTGACCGAGACGATGGCGCATGTCGCCCACCTCGCGATCCGCAACCGCGGCACGATAGGCGGCAGCATTACGCATGCCGACCCGGCGGCCGAACTGCCGCTGATGATGCTGTTGCTCGAGGCGCGCATCACGGCGGTCTCGCCGCGCGGAAAGCGCGTGATCGAGGCGCCCGATTTCTTCGTCGCCGCGCTCACTTCCGATGTGCAGGAAGACGAGATCGTGACCGAAATAACGCTGCCCGCGCTGCCCGCGGGCGCCGGATCGGCATTCGAGGAAGTGGCGCGGCGCTCCGGCGATTTCGCGCTGGCTGCGGTCGGTGTCGTGCTGACGGTGGAGCAGGGACGTGCCACCCATGTGCGGATCGGCGTCATGGGCGTGGGCGACACGCCGATGCGCCTGCACGATGCCGAAGCCGTGCTGATGGGGCAGGCTTGCGACGAGCAGACGCTGGATGCCGTGGTGGCTGCGGTGCGGGCGGCCGTGCAACCGGACGGCGACCTGCATGCATCGGGGGATTACCGGCGGCACTTGGTGGGAGTACTTGCCCGCCGCGTCGTCAAGACAGCCTGGAGCAGGGCTGAAGGCCAGGTCTAAAGGAAATCGGAATGAGCGAACAACAGTTTGAACATGTGAAGGTGAGCGTCGTCGTCAACGGCGTCAAATATGAAGAATTGGTGGAGCCGCGCCTGCTGCTGGCCGATTTTCTCCGGCACACGCTGGGGCTGACCGGCACCCACGTGGGCTGCGAGCACGGCGTCTGCGGCGCCTGCACCATCATGGTCGATGGCAGCAGCATGCGTTCCTGCCTGATGCTGGCGGCGCAGGCCGACGGCTGCGAGATCCAGACGGTTGAAGGACTGGGAACGGTGGACAACATGAATCCGCTGCAGCAGGCCTTCCATGAATGCCATGCCTTGCAATGCGGATTCTGCACGCCGGGCATGCTGATGACTTGCACCGACATGCTGCAGAAATATCCGCTGGCCACCGACGAAGAGATCCGCGAAGGCCTGTCCGGCAATCTTTGCCGTTGCACTGGCTATGTCCATATCGTCGAAGCCGTGCGCCGCGTGCGCGATGGCGCAGGGGAGCTTGCGAAATGAAGATGCACGTACTGTCCGGCGGCCGCCTGCGCATGAGGAAGAGCGTCTATATTCCCGACGCCGACCGCCAGGAAACGATAGAACTGCCGGTGTCGTGCTACTTGCTGCGGCATCCGCAGGGGAATGTGCTGTTCGACACCGGATGCCATCCATCGACCATCGATCATGCGGAAGAGCGCTGGGGTCCGATGGCGCGCGCAATGGTGCCGATTTCCAGGCCGGGCGACAACGTCATCGACCAGCTGAAAGTGGCCGGACTGGTGCCGGATGACATCGACGTCGTGGTCAACTCGCATTTTCATTCCGACCATTGCGGCTGCAATGAATTTTTCCGCAAGGCGACGGTGATCTGCCATGCGAAGGAACTGGAGGCCGCGAGCGCGGCCGATGCCGACAAGATCGGCTATCTGCCAGTTGACTGGAAGCAGCCGATGCCGGTCGAAACCATCGATGGCCAGCGCGACCTGTTCAATGACGGCAGGATCGTGCTGCTGCCAGTGCCGGGCCATACGGTCGGCATGACGGCCGCCATGGTGGCGCTGGACAAGTCCGGCTCCTTCCTGCTTGCATCCGATTCGGTTGCCTTGCGCGCCAATCTGGAGCGCGACCTGAATCCGCGCAACACCTGGAATGCCGAGCAATCCTCGAAATCGATGGAAGAGATTCGCCGCATCGAAGCCGCCGGCACGACCATTGTCTACGGACACGATGACGAGCAGTGGAAGTCGCTGAAGACCGGCGCTGAGTTCTATGACTGAGAAGACCGTGCCGCAAGGAGATTCAAGCATCATGGATGCACCACAGAGCATCGCGCAGAAGATCGCGGCGGAGATCGGCAAGGACGGCGCGCAGGACCTTGAGCCGGCAGCCAGGCCCAAGCTCGTCGGACAGCGAGTAAAACGCACCGAAGACCCGCGCCTGCTGACCGGTCACGGGTCCTATGTGGATGACATCCCGGTCAAGGGCCAGTTGCACATCGCTTTCCGCCGCAGCGACCAGGCGCATGCGCTGATCAAGTCGATCGACCGTGACGCGGCAGCGGCAATGCCGGGCGTGATCGGGGTGTTCACGGCGGAAGACCTGGAAAGCATGGTGAAGCCGATCTTCGCAACTTCGCGCATGCCTGATTACCATCCGACCGCAATCTATCCGCTGGCGCGCGGCAAGGTGCGCTTTGTCGGCGAGGCCGTGGTGGCCGTGGTGGCGAAAAGCCGCTACCTGGCCGAAGACGCGGTCGAACAGATTTCGATTGACTATGATTTCCTGCCCAGCCTGGTGGATCCGGAGGCTGCAGCCGAACCCGGCGCGCCCTTGTTGCACGAAGAAGTGGGCACCAATGTCCTGCTCAAGCGCGAGTTCCGCCGTGGCGACATCGATGCCGTGATGGCCGATGCGCCGATTCGCGTCGGCACCCGCTTCCGTTCCCATCGCAAGACCGCGTTGGCAATGGAAAACCGGGTGTACATGGCGGCCTATGACCAGGGGCGGCGTTCGCTGACCCTGCACACGTCGAGCGGCAGTCCCGGCATCGTGCGCGATGCGCTGGTCAAGATACTGGACTTGCCGGGCAACCGCATCCGCGTGGTGGCGCCGGACGTCGGCGGCAGTTTCGGCAGCAAGGGTTCGCTGTACCCGGAGGAAATCCTGGTGTGCGCACTGGCTCGCCATCTCGGCCGGCCGGTGAAATGGACCGGCGACCGGCTGGAGGACCTGGCTTCCACCAGCCAGGCCTTCGATGAAACCATCGATGCAGAACTGGCGCTGGATGAGGACGGCCACATTCTTGGCCTGCGCGCCGATGTCGTCGGCGACGTCGGCGCTTACTCGATCTACCCCTGGACCGCCGGTCTCGAGACAGTACAGGTCATCAGTTTCATGCCCGGTCCCTATCGTGTTCCGGTCTATCACGGCAGGGTGCGTGCGGTGAGTACCTGCAAGGCGCCCACCGGCCCTTACCGTGGCGTCGGGCGCCCGTCATCCACGTTCGTGATGGAGCGCCTGGTCGACATGGCGGCGCACCGCCTGGGACTGGATCCGAAAGAAATCCGCAAGCGCAACCTGATCAAGCCGGAAGAATTTCCGTACAAGACCGCTCCCGGCATCGTGTGGGACCGCTCAGGCTTCCAGGAAGGCCTGCAGCAAGCCTGCGAAGCGATTGACTACGAGGGTTTGCGCCGCAAGCAGCAGGAGGCGCGCGCGCAGGGACGCTGGATGGGCATCGGCTTCTCCACCTATGCGGAACTGTCGGGCATCGGCTCACGCATTTCGGCCTCGCCCGGCATGCCGATCAATACCGGCACCGAGATCGCGACCATCAAGATCGACCCGAGCGGCGCGGTCATGGCGTATTTCGGCATCGCTTCGCACGGACAGGGACTGGAAACCACGCTGGCACAGGTGGTGGCGGACGAGCTCGGCGCGAACCTGGAAGACATTCGCGTGGTGCAAGGCGACACCGAGGTGGTCTCGCACAGCACCGGAACCTATGCCAGCCGCAGCGCGGTGCTGGCTGGCGGCGCCGGTACGCTGGCCGCGCGCGGGCTCAAGGAAAAGCTGATACGGGTGGCGTCGCATCTGCTCGGCAGCGACGTGTCGTATATCGACATTGCGGGTGGCGTTGCCACCGCGCGCGACTCCGGCAAGACCATCACCATCGCGCAGATTGCCGACGTCGTCTACTCGCAGATGGGCAAGTTGCCGCCGGATGCGCACGAAGTGCTGGAAGAAACCAGGTCCTATGACCCGGTGTGGGGAACCACCAGTTCCTCGACCCACATCGCAGTGGTCGATATCGATCCCGAAACCTACATGATCCGGGTCAAGGATTATGTGGTGGCGGATGACTGCGGACGCATGATCAATCCGCTGATCGTCGCCGGCCAGGCGCAGGGCGCAGTGGCGCAGGGCATCGGTGCTGCGCTGCTGGAGGAAGTCGTGTACGACGAGGGCGGCCAGATACTGACTGCCAGCCTGGTCGACTATGTGGCGCCGAGCGCGCCGGAGGTGCCCGACATCCGGATGGTGCACGTCCAATGCGGCGCGCCGGCGACCATCGGCGGATTCCGCGGCATGGGCGAGGGCGGCACGATAGGCGCGCCGGCAGCGGTGGCCAACGCGATCTCGGATGCGTTGCAGCCGCTCGGCATTGAGATTACCGAGTTGCCGGTTACGCCGGAGCGCCTGTTCCGCCTGATCAGCGAGGCCAGGGCGCAGTAACCAGAAATTCGGAAAAAAATCCAGAATCAATCAAAAGACAATCAACGAACAATCCATGAAAAGGGGATGTAAATGAAGACGGACATGAGCGGAAAAGTAGCCCTGGTAACCGGCGCAGGCCGCGATGTGGGACGTGAAATCTCGCTGGCGCTGGCCGCCAATGGCGCCACGGTGGCAGTCAACTACAACCGCTCCGCAGCGGAAGCAGAGGCGGTGGTCGAGGAAATCAAGAAGGCCGGCGGCAACGCACGCGCCTACCAGGCCAATGTCGGCAGCTACGAAGAAGTGCAGAAAATGGTGGCGGCCATCGTGGCCGACTTCGGTCGGATCGACATCCTGGTCAACAACGCCGGCGTCGTGATCGGCGAACGCTTCGTCAGCAGCAAGCCGGAGAACTGGGCCAAGCAGATCGACGTCGACCTGTACGGCACCATCCATACCTGCCACGCTGTCGCGCCCCACATGATCAAGCAGAACGGCGGCCGCATCATCACGCTGGCAGGCGACTCCTCGCGCGTTGGCGAGAACGGCATTGCGATCGCAGCCGCGGCACGCGCTGGCGGCATCGCGTTGAGCAAGTCGCTGGCCAAGGAACTGGGCCGGGCCAACATCACGGTCAACTGCGTTTCGCTGGGCCTGATCGAAACCGCCCACTCGGATGCGGAATTCCTGGCTGCCAACCGCGAAAAAATCCTGCGCAACTACGCGATCCGCCGCCTCGGCGCGCCGTCGGACGTGGCGCCCACCGTTGCCTTCCTGGCCTCCGACGAAGCGGCCTGGATCACCGGCCAGGTGCTGAGCGTCAACGGCGGCTTCTGCATGGTTTGACGATGGTTGGCCCTGCCTGCAAGCAGGGCCTGGAAAAAGAACAGGAGGAGACATCCATGATTCGGACAGAATTGATCAAGCCGGTAGCGACGCTGATCCGGCAGCACGCGCAAGCCCGCCCCGCCAAAGTTGCCTATCGCGACAGCCGCACTGCCGTCACCTACGGGCAACTGGACAGCGCCACTGCCAATCTCGCCGGCCATTTGCAGGACGCCGGAATCGGCGCCGGCGACAGCGTCGCGATCTTCCTGCCCAATTCGGTCGAGTGGGTGGAAAGCTGCTTCGCCATTGTCCGCGCCGGCGCGGTGGCAGTGCCGATCAGCGTCGACGCCACCGAGCCCGAGGCGATGTACCGCATCGAAGACGCGGCGTGCAAGGCGATCGTCACCACCGCGGCCCGCGCCGGACTGGCTGCGGCCATGATGGCGCGCCATCCGGACCTGCGCACCTTGATCGTGGTCGGCGACAGCGATGGCCAGGCCGGCGGATTGCGCTATTCGACCTTGCGCGAACAGCCGCCGCGCTCGCTGCCGCGCGATCCCGACAGCATCGACGAGCCATCCTTCATCATCTACACCTCGGGCACCACCGGCCGCGCCAAGGGCGTGCTGCTGTCCCAGCGCAGCATGCTGTGGGTGACGGCGGCATGCTGGGCGCCGATTGCGGGACTGAATGAAAACGACCATGTACTGTCGCCGCTGCCGCTGTTCCACTCCTACGCACTGAACCTGTCGGTGCTGAGCATCCTCGCAGTCGGCGCGACCGAAACGATCATCGAGAAATTCTCGACCTCGGATGTGATGGCGCACCTGAAGTCCGGACAGTTCACGGTATTCCCCGGCGTTCCGACCATGTTCCACTACCTGCTGGAAGCGGCGCGCCTGGATCCGGACGCCCGGTTTCCCGGACTGCGGCTGTGCCTGTCCGCCGGCGCCATCATGCCGGGTCCGATCAACCAGGAATTCGAGCAGCGCTTCGGCGTGATGCTGCTGGACGGCTACGGCATCACCGAGACATCGACCATGGTGACGCTGAACTGGATGAGCGGCACCCGCGTGATGGGATCCTGCGGACTTGCGCTGCCAGGACTGTCGACGCGGATCATCGACCTGAATGGACAGGACGTGCCGCAGGGCGCCGAAGGCGAACTGATCGTGCGCGGACCCAATCTCATGTCCGGTTACCACAACAAGCCGGGGGAAACGGCCAGCGCGCTGCGCGAGGGCTGGTACTACACCGGCGACCTGGCACGCTGCGATCCGAACGGCTACCTGACCATTACCGGCCGGCTCAAGGAAATCATCATCCGCGGCGGCCAGAACATTGCGCCGTCCGAAGTGGAGGAAGCAGTGTCGGCATTCCCGGCCGTGCTCGACTGCGCGGTGGTCGGCGTGCCGCACCAGCACCTGGGCGAAGTGCCGGTCGTGTTCGTGGTGGCGCGTCCGTCGATGACGGTCGATCCCGAAGCATTGGTCCAGCACTGCCGCCAGCGCCTGTCAGCGTACAAGCTGCCGGACGCAGTCCATGTCGTCAGTGAAATTCCGCGCACTGGTTCCGGCAAGATCATCCGGTTCAGGCTCAAGGAATCGCTGGCGCAGGACTGAGCCCGTCTCCATCATCAACGAGTGAAACATCTCCAGGCCCTGAATACGATGCCCGAAGCACCAGCGATTGCCGAGTCCCAGCACCCGGTCAAATCCTTCCCCTCCATCAGCCGCTTCTGCTCGGTCGCTCGGACCCTGGAGATACTGCAGGATGCCTGGAGTTTCCTGGTGCTGCGGGAGTCGTTTTTCGGCGCCCGGCGATATGAGCAATTCCAGGCCTCGCTGGGCCTGCCGCGCACCACGCTGGCCAAGCGGCTCAATCACTTGACCGAGCTCGGCCTGCTGGTGAGGGAAAGCGTTTCAGCCGGCTCGCTCCGTTCTGCCTACCGCATGTCGGACGCTGGCCTGGACCTGTTCCAGACCATGATGGTGCTGCTGGCGTTTGGCGACAAATGGCTGCGTGGCGAGCAGCGCCCGCCGCTGCAACTGGTACACCGCAGTTGCGGCAAGGCCTGCTCGCCGCTCGTGGTGTGCTCCGCCTGCAAGGGTGAAATCGATCCGCACGACGTCACCTACCGCAACGGCCCCGGCGCCGGTTCGCATACGCACATGGCAGAGCGCAAGCGCTCGCGGCGCGCATCGGACCCGATGGTGCTGGAGCGTGGACGGCCCTGTTCGGTCGCGCGCACCCTGCAGATCATCGGCGACCGCTGGAGCTTCCTGGTGATACGCGAGATGTTTTTTGGCGTGCGGCGCTTCGACGAGTTCCAGGCCAACCTCGGCATCGCCAGCAACATCCTGACCGACCGTCTGCAGCGGCTGACCGAAGCCGGGGTAGTGGACCGGCGCGCCTACCGTGTGCGGCCCGAACGTTTTGAATACCGCTTCACGCCGAAAGGCCGGGACCTGTACGCGTCGATGATCGTGATGATGCATTGGGGCGACAAGTGGGTATCCGGCGGAAAGCCGCCGCTGATCCTGCGCCACCGCGTGTGTCAGAACGATTTTCATGCCGAGGTGGTTTGCAGCGAATGCCGTGAACCGCTGGAAGCCCATAACGTGAACTATTTCACCCGTTACACACTGGAGGGCGTGGTCGCGGTGCATGCACTGCCGCGGCCCGCATCCGACCTCGCGAACGGGGATGCGGGCGCCTGAACGCCAGGCAGCAGGATTGAAGTGCAGTTTGTTTTGCCAATGTAGTCAATAGTAAAGAGTAGCCACGAGCGATGTTTGAAAATATCCATTCACAGAACCCAAACTCAACCAACAGGAGCGAGACCATGAAGAAATTTTTGAAGGTGCTGCCATTGCTGGCCGCATGCGCGATCAGCAGTGCTTCGGCGCAGACTGCCAAGCCATTCAGGATCGGCGTGATGACCGACATTTCGGGACAGTTTTCCCACGAGGCCGGCGCCGGCGCGGTGAACGCGGTGAAGATGGCCGTGCAGGATTTCGGCGGCTCGGTGCTCGGACGTCCGATCGAAGTGGTCGTCAACGATCACCTGAACAAGCCGGACGTCGCCGCCAGCAAGGCGCGTGAATGGTTCGATACGCAGGACGTCAGGATGATCAACAACCTGATCAACTCCGGCGTTGCGCTGTCGGTGATGACCGTGGCGAAGGAAAAGGACAGGATCGCGATCGTCAACGGTTCCGGCTCGTCGCGCATTACCGGCGATGCCTGCAACGCGAACAGCATTCACTACGCTTACGACACCTGGGCGCTGGCAAACGGCACCGGCCGCGAGATCGTCAAGCAGGGCGGCAAGAGCTGGTACTTCCTGACTGCCGATTACGCGTTCGGCCACGCACTGGAAAAAGACACGGCAGCCGCTGTCACGGCCAATGGCGGCAAGGTCATCGGCACGGCGCGTTATCCGATCGCCACGTCCGACCACTCCGCATTCCTGCTGCAGGCGCAGGGTTCCAAGGCCCAGGTGGTTGGCATTGCCGGCTCGGGAACGGGCTTCATCAACGCGGTCAAGTCGGCGCATGAGTTCGGCCTCACCAAGGGTGGCAAGCAAATGCTGGCCGGCCTGCTGGTCTGGATCACGGACGTCGACGCCATGGGTCTCGAAATCGCACAGGGCCTGACCCTGACCGCCGGCTTCTACTGGGACCGCAATGAAGAAACACGCGCCTGGTCCAAGCGTTTCTTCGCGCTGACCAAGCGGATGCCGACCATGGGCGACGCCGGCGACTATTCGTCGACGCTGCACTACCTGAACGCCGTCAAGGCAGTCGGTAGCGACAACACGGCAGCCGTGATGGCCAAGATGAAAGCGACGCCGATCAACGACATGTTTGCCAAGAACGGCAAGATCCGCATTGACGGACGCATGGTGCATGACATGTATGTGTACCAGGTCAAGAAGCCGTCCGAGTCCAAGTATCCGTGGGACTACTACACGTACAAGGGCACCATTCCTGCTGAGCAGGCATTCCGTCCGTTGAAAGACGGCGGCTGCCCGCTCGCTAAAGGTTAAGCAGCAAGCAGCAAGAAGTGAAGCCCTGCCGGTGAAGACCGGCAGGGCTTTTTTTTCGTCTCAAGATCGTGGCAAGCGCGTCAACGGCCGATCGACTCCATGGTTCACTCCCTTTCAGGCCCGACCGGCGCGCCCCGGAACGACAGCCACAACAACACCCCGCACACCGGCAGGAAGATCCAGTACTCGACCGGTGCGCCCATGATCCAGCGCTTGTGCCAGTGCACGTTGATCGGCTCGAAGCGGGCCAGGCCGAAGGCCGGATTGAATACGAACCAGAGGAAATCCTCGACGATCCAGAACAGCATGATGCAGGCGATGCTGCGCGCTTCGATTGCCCACGACCATGACCAGAAGAAGGCCGCTGGAAAGTGGAAGAACAGGGCAATGAACGGGAATACCCAAGCGTGGTAACCGGTCATCGGGCGCGAACCCCAGAATATGTCGAGCAGCCAGTGGCGCTCGATGCGCCAGGTCGGCAGGTTGGCGGCCCACCCCGCTCCACCTTCGATATGGACTTCGATCTGGGCGAAGAATGCAGCCAGCAATATGGTGCCCAGCAGCATGGGCGCCAGGTGCAGCAGCCCAGCCCCGATCCGTTTCAGCCGCTCCCCGGGGTTCAGCCGCATGGTGGCAGCGCCGCGAGGACGGTTCGCATTGCTTCGCGGCCCGCGTCGGGTTGACCCAGTGCGAGGGCAGCGCGGCGCATGGCCTCCAGCCGGGCCGGATCCGACAGCAGTTGCCGCACCCGATACACCACACCGCTGGCATCGCCGGCTTTGAGCGCCGCGCCATTTTCCAGCAGGTAGTCGGCATTGCGCTCTTCCTGCCCGGGGATGCTGTCGACCACGATCATCGGCAGCCCGAGTGCCATGCATTCCGCCGTGGTCAGTCCGCCCGGCTTGGTCACGACCATATCGGCGCAGCTCATCAACACCTCGATCTCGCGGGTGTAGCCGAATACCCGCAGTTGTGCCGGATGCTGGCGGGCCAGCTCTTGCAAGCTCGCCTGCAATCCGGCGTTGTTGCCGGCCACCACCAGCAGCGTGGGCTTTTCTTCCAGTTCCAGCATGTCCGTCGCCAGCCGCAGCAGGCCGCCGTGCCCGTGCCCGCCGCCCATCAGCAACACCGTTGGACGGTTGCGATCGATGCCCATCCTGGCCGCTGCCTGTGCACGTGTCGGCGGAGCGGAAAAAGCCGGCATCAGCGGTATGCCGGTGACATGGATGCGGCTCGCTTCGACCCCGCTCTGGTGCAGCCGCCACGCCAGCTGCTGGCTGGCTGCGAAATAGCCGCTGACGCCGGGCTGCACCCACATGCCGTGCAGGTCGTAGTCGGTGACCTGGACCCAGATGCCCCCGCGCGGCCGCTGTCCTTGCTGTGGGCTTAGCCGGGACAGCATTTCAGCCGGCAAGAAGTGGGTGCAGATGATTGCATCCGGCGCCAGTTGGTCCAGGCGCCGGCGCAGGCGCGCGGTGCAGGCCCGCTCAAGCAGCCGCCGCAGCCGGTGGCTGGCGGTGTCGGCAGATGCGTGATCGGTGAGCTTGTACAGCAGTGACCATACTGTGGGAAAGGACCTGACGAGTTTCAGGTAGAGGTCGGTATAGATCTTGCGGAACAAGCCGGGCACGAACTGCATCGCGTCCAGGTGCACCATGTCGACCGTGCCGAGGGCGTCGCCGGCACTGCACAGCGCCTGTGCCGCCCGCAGGTGGCCGCTGCCGGCAGAGACGCTGAGGACGACAATCCTGGTGCGAGCGCCGGCCATGTCGGCCGGCCGGCTGGCCGGCCATGTTGCGGATGGAGCCGTCGTGGCCGGCGCAGTCGACCCGATAGGCCCGATCGGAGCAAAACCCGCCGTCAGGCCGGTATGGGGCATGAATCTTCCTTGGCCAGTCGCGCGCGCCGCTGATCGGCTTCGAGCATGATTTCCTGCCAGTTGACCAGCCTCAGCGCGCCGCTGTAGTCCTCGACCAGTGCCGTCAGGCTCTCCACCCAGTCGCCGTCGTTGCAGTAGGTGATGCCGTCGACTTCACGAATCTCGGCCTTGTGGATATGGCCGCAGACGACGCCGTCCAGGCCCTGGCGGCGCGCTTCGGCTGCCAGCGCGGTTTCGAATGAGGTGATGTAGCTGACGGCGTTCTTCACCTTCAGCTTCAGGTACTGCGACAGCGACCAGTAGGGCAGGCCGATGCGCGCGCGCCAGTTGTTCAGGTGCTGGTTGAACTTCAGGATCACGGTGTATAGTCCGTCGCCGACATAGGCCAGCCACTTGGCGCAGGCGATCACACCGTCGAAGCGGTCGCCGTGCAACACCAGCAGGCGGCGGCCATCGGCGGTGACGTGAACCAGTTCATCGCGTACCTGGATGCCGGCAAAGTCGAGGTCGATGAACTGGCGTACCGCCTCGTCATGGTTGCCGGGGACGAAGATGACGCGCGTGCCTTTCTTCGCCTTTTTCAGGATGGTCTGGATGATGTTGTTGTGATGCTGGTCCCAGAACCAGCGGCGCCGCAATTGCCAGCCATCGATGATGTCGCCCACCAGGTACAGGGTGTCGGCGTCGGTGGTGCGCAGGAATTCGAGCAGCTTTGCCGCCTGGCATCCGGGCGTGCCGAGATGGACATCGGAAATCCACATCGTCCGGTAGCGCAAGCTGTCGCGCTTTTTCTTGATGCCCGGCGGTCCGAATTGGGAACTGAGGAAATTGTCGTGTGGTTTCATTGATTTCCCAGCTTGCGAAGACCAGCGTCAGGTCGATAATGTGGCGAGCATAGGCTCGCATTGCTGCACCGGCGTTACGGGCAAATGACGTTCTTGTGACCGTGGATGTCATCACGCTGTCACCCGGAAAAATTACAATGACCGGTTCGATGCAGGAATCGGTGGACAAGGAAAAAGATGTTTGGCGCAGTGGATCTGGGTTCGAATAGTTTCAGGCTGCACATAGGCGAGATTGGGCCTGGCGGGGTCAAGGTGGTGCGCAGCGCGCGCGCTCCGGTGCGGCTGGGCGCCGGCCTGGATGAGAATGACCGCCTGAGCTTCGATGCAATCGAAGAGGGGCTGGCCGCGCTGCGTGGATTCGCCAAGGTGCTGGCCGAGTACCGTTTGCAGGCGGTGCGGGTGGTTGGCACCAACGCGCTGCGCGTGGCGCGCAACGCGCAGCAGTTCCTGCCGCGGGCCGAACAGGCTGTCGGCCACCCGGTGGAAGTGATTTCCGGGGAAGAGGAAGGGCGCTTGATCTATCTGGGCGTTGCGGCCAATATCGCCCGCGAAGACGAGCAGCGGCTGGTCATCGATATCGGCGGCGGCTCGACCGAACTGGTGCTCGGACGGGGGGCGCAAATCCTGCGGGTCGAGTCCTTCAGCATCGGCACCGTGCGCAAGAACGCGCTGTTCTTCCCCGATGGCAGGATCGACCGGGACAGTTTCCAGGCTGCGGTGTTATCAGCGCGCAGCCGCTTCGAGGATGCGGCGCCGGGTTTTCGCAACGGCAACTGGGAAATTGCCTACGGATCTTCAGGAACGATACGGGCAGTGGGCGACGCGCTGGTGCGCAACCAGATCGGCGACGGCATTCTGAGCTACCAGACGCTGCAACTGTTGCGCGAGCGGCTGATCGGCTTCGGCCGCACCGGCCGCATTGCGCTGACCGGGCTCAAGCCGGACCGTGCCGACGTCATCTGCGGCGGCGTCGCAATCCTGATCGGACTGATGGAGGAACTTGGCATCGAGCAGCTGATGCCGGTGCAGGCCGGCCTGCGCATGGGCCTGATCTGGGACATGCACCTGCGCAGCACCGCGGGCGACCGCCGCGATACCGCAGTGCGCGAATTCGCGGCACGCTTCCATGTCGACCCGGCGCGCGCGCAGCAAGTGGCGGTGGCGGCCGACCTGTTGTATGCGCCGGCCCGTCCGGACGGCAGCTGCCGCCGCCTGCTGTACTGGGCCGCGCATTTGCACGAAGCTGGCGTGGTCGTTTCGCATACCGGCTTCCACAAGCATGGTGCCTATCTGCTTGAGCATGCCGACCTGCCGGGCTTCAGCGGGCGCGAACAACGCCGGCTGGCGCAACTGGTATTGGGGCAGAAGGGGAATTTGCGCAAGCTGGGGGATGCCCTGGCCGACCCTGACTTCGCCTGCGCCGTGCTGGCCTTGCGCCTGGCGACCGTGCTGATGCACGCGCACGAGGCCGACTCCGCCCATCAGCTGCGGCTGCAAATGAAGAACCGGATCGAGCTGGCAGTGCCGGGCGATCTTCTGAAACAGCATCCGACCTTGTCGTGGTGGCTGGCCCGGGAAAAGGGCGAATGGGAGGAGGTCGGCTTGCAGTTTTTGGTGAAGCCGGCGTGACGGATTTGCACGTCTTTCAATAATTGTATATATTATTTATATAATTCATCTGGATCGAACCAACGGGAGCGTTCAACATGGCGACAAAAGCAGGCAGTGCGGTAGCAAGCAAATCGGCCGCGGTTAAGAAACCGGTAGCAGCGAAACGGCCTGCGGCATCGACAGCGCCCGCCAAGGCTGCGGCAAAGCCGGCGCCAAAGGCTGCGGCAAAGCCGGCGCCAAAGGCTGCGGTAAAACCAGTCGCGAAGGCTGCGGCAACGCCAGTTGTAAAGGCCGCGGAAAAGCCAGTCGCGAAAGTAGCGCCAAAGCCAGCGGAGAAAGCGCCAGCTACGGCCGCGGTCGTGGCGATCACGGACAATAGCAAGGCTGAAGCGGCTCGCAAGCTCAAGCTCAAGAAGGTGAAAGTGGTGCGCGACAGTTTTACCATGCCGGAAACGGAATACGCGGTGCTGGCCGAGGTCAAGAAGGCCTGCCTGTCGGCTGGCTTCGCGGTGAAAAAGAGTGAACTGCTGCGGGTCGGCGTCGCCCTGATCCGTACGCTCGACAAGGACGCGCTGAAAAAGTGGGTTGAAAGCCTGCCGCCGCTGAAGGCCGGTCGTCCGCGCAAGGAAAAGCAGGACTGAGTTCGCGCTTGGCAGTCCTGTGGCGCCGGCCGCGGCCAGTGTCACAAGACTGCAACTGCCCGGTCACATAAGCGCAGCATTCGCACGTTAGCCTGATGGGGTTTTCAACCACCCCGGATGGTGTCATGCAATTGTCCTCCGGCAGCCTGGCTGCCACATCCCCTGCCACCCCTCATTCACCACGGCTGACCCTCGGTCTTGCCACGTCTGCTTCCGAAGTCAGGGAAGTCCAGCGCCTGCGTCACCAGCTTTTCATTCAAGCAATGGGACTGTCCTTGCCCGGCCACGCCAGCGGACTGGACCAGGATGAGTACGATGATGTCTGCGAGCACCTGATCGTGCGCGATGACTACACGTCGGAAGTGGTGGGCACCTACCGCGTGCTCGGGCCTGGCTCCGCGCGCCGTATTGGCGCTTATTATTCGGAACGCGAGTTCGACCTGGCTCCGCTTGATCAGTTGCGTGGCGCCATGGCAGAGGCAGGGCGAGCCTGTGTCCATCCCGACTACCGTGGCGGGGCTGTGATCAGCCTGCTGTGGTCCGGCCTGGCAGCTTTCATGGCGCGGGAAAAATGCGATTACCTGATTGGCTGCGCCAGCATCAGCCTGGCCGATGGCGGCAGCAACGCCGCGGCTGTCTGCCAGTCGCTGCAGGGCAGGCACCTGGCGCCGGAAGCTTACCGGGTGTCACCCATCCTGCCGTTCGACATGCCGGAAGCAGCGGCGCCGCAAGAGCCGTGGGTGCCGCCGTTGATCAAGGGCTATCTGCGCGGGGGCGCATGGATCGGCGGCGCGCCGGCCTGGGATCCTGAATTCAATTCCGCTGACCTGTTCATGCTGCTGCCGCTGGCCAAGCTGGAGCGGCGCTATGCCCGCCATTACCTGCGGCGCGAAGGCCTGCAGTAATCCATGACACAAGGAAGGCAATGCCTTCCTTGCCTTCCTTGCCGCCTACTTGCGGGCCAGGTCGGGGCAGACGACCGCACGCAATACATTGCCGTCTCCATCCTCCCGCCCGGCAATCCACCAGACACAGCCTTTGCGGATGGCCATCTCTCCGGCTTGTCCGGTCAGCAGGCGCGCAGCGACCTCGCCCAGCGCCGGCTGGTGTCCGACCAGTAACACCGGGCTACGGCTGTCAGGCCAGCGTGCCGCCTGCAGCAGGGTGTCTGCATCGGCGCCGGGACCGATTTCCTCGCACAGCCGGTACTGACGGCCTAGCGCCGCTGCGGTCTGTACCGTGCGCAGCGCCGGGCTGACCAGGATGCGGCAACTGGTCGGCAATACCTGTTCCAGCCACTGGGCCATTCGTCGCGCCTGCTTGCGGCCCTTGGGTGTCAGCGCTCGCGCCAGGTCCTCGATATCCTCGCCGGGTTCCTGCGCTTGCGCATGCCGCCAGAGGATCAGGTCCATCACATCGCTCCGTGGCCGGCGGCATGGCCAAGTTGCTGCATCAGCCATGCCTGCGCCGAGAAGCGGGTCTGCCTGGCACGTGCACGGCGTCGACGGTATTGGCCGTCGGGCTCCAGTTCCCAGGCATCGACATTGTCCTTCAGGTAGGGGTTCAACCCTTCGGTGATGACGCGCTTCTTGAGTGCCTTGTCCAGCACCGGGAAGGCGACTTCGATCCGGCGCAGCAGGTTGCGTCCCATCCAGTCCGCGCTCGACAGGCAGACGTCGTGCGCCAGGTCGTTGCGGAAATAGAAAATGCGTGAATGTTCCAGGAAGCGCCCGACAATGGAGCGCACCCGGATGTTTTCCGATAGGCCGGCCACGCCCGGGCGCAAGGCGCAGGCGCCGCGCACGATCAGGTCGATCTTGACCCCGTCCTGCGAGGCGCCATACAAGGCGCGGATCACCGATTCGTCGAGCAGCGCATTCATCTTGGCAATGATACGGGCCGGGCGGCCGGCGCGCGCAATGGCGGCTTCGTGGCGAATAGCCTGCACCAGCTGCTTTTGCAGCGTGAACGGCGCCAGCCACAAGTGGTTGAGCTTCCTCGGCTTGGTCATGCTGGTGAGGTGCATGAATACTTCATTGACGTCTGCGGCAATCAGCGGGTTGGCGGTCAGCACCCCGAAGTCGGTGTAGAAGCGGGTCGTGGTCGGATGGTAATTGCCGGTGCCGAGGTGGGCATACTGGCGCAGCCCGCTTTCCTCGCGCCGTACCACCAGCGCCAGCTTGGCATGCGTCTTGAGCCCGACCACGCCGTACACGACCTGCGCGCCGACCCGCTCCAGGCGGTTTGCCCATTTTATGTTCGCCTCTTCGTCGAAGCGCGCCATCAACTCCAGCACCACCGTCACTTCCTTGCCGCTCACGGCGGCAGCGATCAGCGATTCCATCAGGTCGGAATTGATTCCGGTCCGGTAGATGGTTTGCTTGATCGCGACCACGGCTGGATCGGCGGCGGCGCTGCGGATGAAATCGAGCACCGGCTGGAAAGACTGGAACGGATGATGCAGCAGCACATCCTTTTTCTGAAGGGCATGAAAGATATCCGTTTGCCCGAGGTCTTCCGGGAAGCCCGGCACAAAGGAGGGGAAGCGCATGCTGGGCTGGCTGCTGAGTTCGATCAGTTCATTCAGCCGCACCATATTGACCGGGCCGTCCACTTCAAACAGCCGGCTCTGGGCAATGCCGAATTGATCGAGCAGGAACTGGGACAGGTGTGGCGGGCAATTCTTTGCCACTTCCAGCCGCACCGCCAGGCCGAACGGACGGCTCTGCAGTTCGGTTTGCAGCGCCAGCCGCAGGTTTTCCACTTCTTCTTCATCCACCCAAAGGTCGCTGTTGCGGGTGACACGGAACTGCGAGTAATCCACCACCTGGCGTCCCGGGAACAAATCGCCCACATGGGCGTGGATCACCGACGAAAGCAGGCAGAACGACTTGCCGCTCGGGGACAGGTGATCCGGCAGTTGTATTACCCGCGGCAACACCCGCGGTGCTTTCAGGATGGCAATCGAGGTGCCGCGGCCGAAAGCATCCTTTCCGGACAGCTCGAAAATGAAGTTCAGGCTTTTGTTGACCACCTGCGGGAAAGGATGCGCGGGATCCAGGCCGATCGGCGTCAACAGCGGGCGCACCTCGCGCTCAAAGTATTGCTTCACCCAGGCACGCTGCGCTTCGTTGCGGTCCTTGTTGCGTAACAGGTGAATGCCGCGCGCAGCCAGGTGCGGCAGGATATCGCCGTTAAGGATGGCGTATTGCCGCTCGACGATGTCGTGGCATTCGTCTGAAGAAAGCGCGAAAATCGCCCGCAGCGCATCCGGACCGATTTGCTGGCCGTCCATCTGGTCCTGGGCCAGCAGGCTGGCGATGCGCACCTCGAAGAACTCGTCCAGGTTGCTGCTGACTATGCACAGGAAACGCAGCCGTTCCAGCAGGGGAATGGCGGTATCTTCGGCTTGTGCCAGTACGCGGCGGTTGAACTGGAGCAGGGATAGCTCCCGGTTCAGGTAGGCTTCCCGCTTGTGCGGAACAATGCTGCGGCCAGATGCTTTTCCGAATTTCCTGCCGCTTTGCCGGCCGGCGCTACCGTTACCTTTGTCGTTACCCTTATGGCTGGCTATGTCGCCAGCCTCTTGGGGCGATTCCTGACCGGCCTCGTTTTTGCTCTTTATCATTGATGTCAACCTGGACTCAGGGGATTGTGCGCGCGAGCCAGTCTAATCCGCGTGTGTTACCGCTTTATGACGCGCTTGTTACAATGGATCCCGGTTGGTCGGAATGGGGAGCCTTCCCGTCACAAAGCTGTCATATTCAAAGATTACAGTGACGCCAGTTGAATTGCCAACCAAGGGAGTAAACATGCAACTGAACAAAATCCTGAAATCGGCTGTACTGGCAGCCGGATTCGCCTCGCTGTTCGGAACCGCCGTCGCAGCGGACATCACCGGCGCCGGCGCAACCTTCCCATACCCGATCTACGCGAAATGGGCAGAGGCTTACAAGAAGTCGACCAACATCGGCCTCAACTACCAATCGATCGGATCGGGCGGCGGCATCAAGCAGATCAAGGCCAAGACTGTCGATTTCGGCGCTTCCGACATGCCGCTTGCCGCGGCTGAGCTGGAAAAAGAAGGCCTGATGCAGTTTCCTGCAGTGATGGGCGGCGTGGTTCCAGTATTGAATGTGGACGGTATCAAGCCAGGCGAGCTCAAGCTGACCGGCCAGGTGCTGGGCGACATCTACCTGGGCAAAATCAAGAAATGGAATGCGCCTGCAATCGTGGCCATCAACAAGGGCGTAATGCTGCCTGACACGGATATCACGGTGGTTCACCGTTCCGACGGTTCGGGTACTTCCTTCCTGTTCACCGACTACCTGTCCAAAGTCAGCGCCGAGTTCAAGTCGGTTGTCGGCGCCGGTACCGCAGTCAAGTGGCCGACCGGTGTGGGCGGCAAGGGCAACGAAGGCGTGGCAGCGAACGTGCAGCGTATCAAGGGTTCGATCGGCTACGTCGAGTACGCCTATGCCAAGCGCAACAAGATCACGCACGCCCAACTGCAAAATCGCGACGGCCAGTTCGTGCAGCCTGACGACGATACCTTCAAGGCGGCTGCTGCCGGTGCTGACTGGGCCAAGACCCCGGGCTTCAATATCGTGCTGACCAACCAGGCAGGCAAGACCAGCTGGCCGATTACCGGCGCGTCGTTTATCCTGATGCACAAGACCCAGGCTGATGCAGCCAAGGGCCGCGACGTGCTGAAGTTCTTCGACTGGGCTTACAAGAACGGTGGCGCCATGGCAACCGAGCTGGAGTATGTGCCGATGCCTGCAGCGGTCGTGAAGGTGGTGCAGGATGCATGGAAATCGCAGTTGAAGGATAGCAGCGGCAAGGCGCTGAACTAAGCTGCTTTTTGCCAGATGACCCGCGGATTGCCGCGGGCAACAAAAGTAGTCAGCAGGACCGGGCCGCCCATGCGGCCCGTTTTCAAAACGGGATCGGAAAAAAATGAGCGTACCTTACTCGGTCACTCTCGGAGCGCAGACGATGGAATCGCAATCCCCGGAAGATATTGCTGCCGAGCAGGCAATGGTGGCCACCATGCGCACGCAGCGCATGCAGGATTTCGTGTTCCACAAGGTGACCTTGTTTTTCGCGTTCAGCGTGCTGCTGGTGCTGGCGGGAATCATCGTTTCGCTGGTCATCGGTTCGATTCCTGCCTGGCGTGAATTCGGCCTGGGTTTCGTGACCGCGGTCGAATGGGATCCGGTCAATGATAAATACGGCGGGCTGATCGCGATTGTCGGCACGCTCGCCACCTCCCTCGTGGCGCTGGCGGTGGCTTTTCCGATCAGCTTCGGCATTGCCGTGTTCCTGACCGAGATCTGCCCGACATGGCTGCGGCGGCCCATGGGTACCGCGGTCGAATTGCTGGCCGGCGTGCCCAGCATCATCTACGGTATGTGGGGCCTGTTCGTTTTTGCCCCATTTTTCGCCGAAACCGTACAACCGCTGCTGGCCAATACACTCGGAAAAATTCCTGTGCTGGGCCAGTTGTTCGCCGGCCCCGCCATGGGCATCGGCATCCTCGCGGCCGGGCTGATCCTGGCCGTGATGATCATTCCTTTCATTGCCTCCGTCATGCGCGACGTGTTCGAGGTGGTGCCCACCGTGCTGAAAGAATCTGCTTATGGGCTGGGTTGCACGCGCTGGGAAGTGGTGCGGAAAATCGTACTCCCCTACACCAAGACCGGCGTGGTCGGCGGCGTGATGCTGGGTTTGGGCCGGGCGCTGGGCGAGACCATGGCGGTCACCTTCGTCATTGGCAACGCCCACAACCTTTCGTGGTCATTGTTCGCGCCGGGCAACAGTATCGCCTCCACGCTGGCTAATGAATTTGCCGAGGCGGAGTCGGTGTTGCACCAGTCATCGCTGTATGCCCTCGGCCTGATCCTGTTCGTCATCACTTTTCTTGTGCTGGCGATCGCCAAGATAATGCTCGCAAGCCTCAAACGCCGCGAAGGAGCCACGTCATGAGTTCGATTGGAGTGAATTCAACTGACGTCAATTCAAGCCAGGCAGCCGAAATGATAGCCGCCGGCCGCAATCCGGTGTACCGGCGGCGGCTGGCTTGGCACAAGTTCGGCATTGCACTGTGTGTGCTGGCGATGGTGGTCGGCATTGCTTTCCTCGGCTGGATCCTGGCAGTGCTGCTGCTCAAGGGCTTCGGGGCGGTCAGTTTTGCCTTGTTCTCGCAGAGCACGCCGGCGCCGGGCAGCGACGGCGGCGGCCTGGCCAATGCCATCGTCGGCAGCCTGATGATGGTCGGCGTCGCCACCGCGGTCAGCACTCCGGTCGGGATCCTGGCCGGCATCTACCTTGCCGAATATGGCGACAAGAGCGTGCTCGGGCAGGTGACCCGCTTCGTCACCGACATCATGCTGTCGGCGCCGTCGATCGTGATTGGCTTGTTCGTGTATGCGATCTATGTCGCCAACATCAAGCATTTCTCGGGTTGGGCCGGCAGTTTCGCCATTTCGCTGATTGCCGTTCCGGTCATTGTGCGCACCACTGACAACATGCTGAACCTGGTTCCGGCCAGCCTGCGCGAGGCAGCATTTGCGCTCGGCGCACCGCGCTGGAAAGTGGCGGTGCTGGTGCGCTTGCGGGCAGTCAAGGCGGGGGTGGTCACCGGCGTGCTGCTGGCCCTGGCCCGGATTGCCGGGGAGACCGCGCCGCTGTTGTTTACTGCGCTGAACAACCAGTTCTTCAGCGCCAACATGAATGCGCCGATGGCCAACCTGCCGGTGGTGATCTACCAGTTTGCAATGAGCCCGTACGAAAACTGGCGTTCGCTGGCATGGGGCGGCGCGCTGCTGATTACTTTCAGCGTGCTCGGCCTGAATATCCTTTCGCGCACGTTGTTCAAACAGACCAAACAGGGCTGACCCGATGATGAACATGATGAACCAACATATCCAGGAAAATGCGGCGCCGGCGCTGCGCAGCACGATCTCGATTTCGGGCCTGGACTTCTGGTATGGCAACTTCCAGGGCCTGAAGAACATCAATCTCGAGATCTACGAGAAGAAAGTGACTGCCTTCATCGGTCCGTCAGGCTGCGGAAAGTCGACCTTGCTGCGCACGCTGAACCGCATGTATGACCTGTATCCGGGGCAGCGCGCCGAAGGCAGCATTGTCTACCGCGACCGCAATATCCTGGATCGCCAGCAGGACGTGAACATGCTGCGCGCCAAGATCGGCATGGTGTTCCAGAAGCCGACGCCGTTCCCGATGTCGGTGTATGACAATATCGCTTTCGGCGTCCGGCTGTACGAGGACCTGCCGCGCGGCGAGATGGATGAGCGGGTCGAATGGGCTTTGAAAAAAGCCGCTCTGTGGGGCGAGGTCAAGGACAAACTCAAGCAGAGCGGCCTGTCGCTGTCGGGCGGGCAGCAGCAGCGCTTGTGCATCGCCCGCGGCGTCGCCGTCAAGCCGGACGTGCTGCTGCTGGACGAGCCGACGTCGGCGCTCGACCCGATCTCGACCACCCGCATCGAGGAACTGATCGCCGAGCTGAAAGAGGATTACACCATCGCGATCGTCACGCACAACATGCAGCAGGCTGCGCGCTGCTCGGACTACACCGCCTACATGTACCTGGGCGAGCTGGTGGAGTTTGACGAGACCGACAAGATCTTCCTGAATCCGTCGAAAAAAGAAACCCAGGACTACATTACCGGCCGCTTCGGCTGATTTTCAACAGATCACTGCACAGAAGTGCCGTTCGCCGCGGCCAAAGGAGATTGACCCATGCCTTCAGAACATTCTTCCCGCCAATATGAGATGGACCTGGAAGCGATCCGCTCCAAGGTCTTCACCATGGGCGGCCTGGTCGAGAGCCAGTTTCGCGAAGCGATCGAATGCTTCCGTTCCGGCGATGCCAAGCGAGCGGAACAGGTAGTGGCCGGCGACGAAGCCGTGAACCGGCTCGAAATCGTCCTGGACGATGCCTGCAGCCACCTGATCGTCAAGCGGCAGCCGGCCGCAGTGGATCTGCGGCTGGTGATGGCGACCATCAAGGTCATTACCGACCTCGAGCGCATTGGCGACGAGGCCGCCAAGATTGCACGGGTGTCGCAGACCATTGCCCAGCGCAGCTTCCCGACCATCAATCACTTCGAAACCGTGCGCGTGATCGCGACCCACGCCAGCGCCCTGCTGCACGATTCCCTCGATGCGTTCGCGCGCCTGGATGGCTCGCAGGCCCGCAACCTGATCGTGCAGGACCAACTGATCGACCATGATTTCCGCTCCATCCTGCGCAACGGCATCACCTTCATGATGGAAGATCCGCGCACGATCTCGGTCACGCTCGACACCTTGTGGGTGGCCAAGGCGATCGAGCGCATCGGCGACCATGCAAAGAATATCGCGGAATACGTGATCTACGTGGTGGAGGGCAAGGACATCCGCCACCAGCCACTGCCAGCCCAGGGAGAGCAGGTCTAGCATATGGCGAATGACGGTCCCGCAATACTGGTAGTGGAAGACGAACATCCGATCGCAGAGCTGATTTCCTATTCGCTGCGCGGCAATGGTTGGGATGTACGGGTTGCCGGCAGCACGGCGGACGGCTGGAAGGCGCTGCAGGAGTCGGTCCCGAACCTGGTGCTGCTGGACTGGATGCTGCCCGACCAGAGCGGGCTGCGCTTCCTGAACCGCTTGCGCAACGACGCCCAGTTCCGCTCGCTGCCGGTGATCATGCTGACCGCGCGCAGCATGGAAGAAGACAAGGTGGCGGGACTGGACAGCGGCGCCGACGACTACATCACCAAGCCGTTTTCGCCGCGCGAACTGGTGTCCCGGGTGCGCGCCCAGTTGCGCCGCCGCGCGCCCGAGCACGACGAGAAGCAGGTGGTTGCCGGCATCGTTACCCTGGAACCGGCCAGTCATTCGGTGCATGTGTCGGGCGAGCGGGTCGAGATGACCAATGCCGAGTACAAGCTGCTGCGCTATTTCATCACCCACCCGAACCGTGTATTTTCGCGCAGCGACCTGCTGGACCGTGTGTGGGGCAGCGACGTCAATGTCGAGCTCCGGACTGTGGACGTGCATGTGCTTCGCCTGCGCAAGGCGTTGGGCGTGGCCGAGGCTTATGTGCGGACCGTGCGCGGGGTCGGCTACCTGTTCTCCCACGAGTGAGGTAAAAAATGAATCGTGGAACGCTGTTCTGGACGCCGGCCGTATTGCGTATCCTGGTGTTGTTCTCCATTGCCGGCGCGATCGGCTTCTTTTTCGGTGAGCGGGCGGCGCTGCTGGCCGCGATTGCTGCACTGATTGCCTCGCTGGTGATGCAACTGCGCTACCTTGAGCATCTTTCCCTGTGGCTGGACGCGCCCGAGCAGCGGCTGCCGGACGGCTGGGGTGCCTGGTCCGAGATTTTCGCCCGTCTCTACCGGCTGCGGCGCGAAGACGAAAAAATCCGCGCCGAGCTTGCCGAATGGCTGGCCCGCTTTCGCGAAGCAATGGCGCAACTGCCTGACGGCGTGGCGATCATCGACGACGTGCTGTTCCTTGAATGGTGCAACCCGGCTGCGGAAAAACACCTGGGGCTGGACCTGGCGCGCGACCAGGGCATGCGCATCACGAACCTGGTGCGCCATCCGCATTTCATCGACTACCTGATGCTGGCTCGCTTCGAGAAGCCGCTCGAACTGGAAATCAACGAGCGGCGCTACCAGATGCACCTCATTCCATTTCAAAGCAAGCGCCGCATCCTGGTCACACACGATGTGACGCAGGTCGAGCTGATAGACCGCATGCGCCGCGATTTCATTGCCAATGCTTCGCATGAATTGCGCACTCCGCTGACCGTCATCAATGGCTTCCTGGAACTGGCGGTTCACGATCCGGACATGCCCGAAGACGCAAGGCGGCGCCACCTGTCACTGATGCTGGAACAGGGTCGCCGCATGCAGGACCTGATCGAGGACATGCTGTCGCTGACCAAGCTGGAAACGCTGGAATTCCCGCTGCAGGTGGGGACCGTGAACATGGTGGCATTGCTGGAGGATGTGCGCGACAACGCGGTGGCGCTGTCTGCCGGCCACCACGAGGTGAAGCTGATCGCATCAGGTCCGGACATCCGCGGCAGCACCGACGAGCTGCGCAGCGCGTTCCTGAACCTGGCCACCAATGCGGTGCGCTACACGCCCGAGGGCGGCACCGTCACGCTGGAGTGGAAGAACACCGACACTGGTCCGGAGTTCAGCGTGACCGACACCGGCATCGGTATCGCCCCGGAACACGTTCCGCGGCTGACCGAACGGTTCTACCGGGTCGACAAGAGCCGCTCGCGCGAAACCCGCGGCACCGGGCTTGGCCTGGCGATCGTCAAGCATGTGATGATGCGGCATGGCGGCGTGCTGGACATCAAATCCACCCCCGGACGCGGCAGCGTGTTCACCGCCCGCTTCCCGCGGCTGGTGGTGGCCAGCTCCGACTGAGCCGGCACGCGGCGCCGATCAAGCCGTCGTTCAGCAAGCCGACGTTCATGAAGCCGTAGTTCATGAAGCGGTAGTTCATCAAACGGTCATGCAGGCCCGCTAAATTGGGCGGATGAACGAACGTGATGATACTTCGCTGACTCCTGCAGCGCCATGGGTGCTGTTCCTGCTGCCGGTCGCCGCGCTGGCGCTGCTCGGCCTGTTCCTGCATCCGGCCGAGCCGGCCGATTTGCTGCAATTGCTGGTGGCCGAACCGGTCGCATTCCTGCTTTCCGCCGGGCCGGTCAGCCTGGTCATGTTATCGGCGAGCGGCGTCGTGATGACATTGTTGGCCGCCGGATTCGCCCTGGTCTGGCTGTGCAAACGCATGCGGGGATTCGGGTATCATCGGGCCCGCGCAACGCCTGCGCGGCCCGATCCTGCCCTTCCATGAAATTTTTTAGCTCTGGTGTTTGTTCAGCACGTCTCTTTCAGGTATCCGCACTGCGGCTTGGATTGACTGGCTTGCTGGCAGCACTCGGCCTGCAGGCCGGCGTAGCCGCCGCCCAGGCACAAGCAGTCCCGGAAAAGGAATGGGATGCGCGCATGCAGGCAAGCTGGATCTGGCAATCCAAACCGGCCAGCAGTGCGCGCTACAGCGGCCCCAACAGCCTGTCCGTCTCGCGCGAAACGGGCTACACCTTCAGCAGCACTGCCTACCTGGGCTGGAAGCCTGCGGCCGGTCTCGAGTTCTGGTTCAACCCGGAACTGGTGCAAGGTGTGCCGCTGTCCAACCTGACTGGTCTGGGCGGCATGAGCAATGGCGAGCAGCAGAAGGTGAGCGGTCCCAATCCGACCCTGTATCGGGCCCGCATTTTCATGCGCAGGACCTGGTCGCTGGCCGGTGAAGCCGAGCAAATCGAGCCGGAGGCCAACCAGTTCGCGCTCGCCACCACCCGCCGCAGGTTCGTGCTTACTGCAGGCAACCTGGCAGTGACCGATATCTTCGACGACAACGCCTACGCCCACGACGCCCGCACCCAGTTCATGAACTGGTCGTTCCTGACGCACGGCGCATTCGACTTCGCCGCCGACGCCCGCGGCTACAGTTGGGGTGTGGCGGGCGAGTACTACCATGACGACTGGGTATTCAGGGCGGGCCGTTTCATGCAGCCCGCGGAGTCCAACGGGCTGCCGCTCGACCGGCGCCTGTTGCGCTACTACGGCGACCAGCTGGAGATCGAGCATGCGCACTCGATGAGTGGCTTGCCGGGTAAAGCCCGGCTGCTGCTGTTTCGCAACCGGGCGCGCATGGGCTCGTTCGACGAGGCCTTGCAACGCGCCCCCGCCGGTGTTGCGCCGGTGCTCTCCACAGTGCGGCGCGATCAGTCGAAAGTCGGGGCCGGGGTGGCCCTGGAGCAGGCACTGGGCGCCGATGCCGGCGTCTTCGCCCGAGGCAGCTGGAACGACGGCGGTGCGGAAACCTATGCTTTCACCGAAATCGACCGCTCGGCGACTGGCGGGGTGGAGATCAAGGGACGCAGCTGGGGCAGGGCGGAAGACAGGCTTGGCGCAGCCATTGCCGTCAATGGCATCAGTTCCGCGCACCGGCGTTATCTGGCGGCCGGCGGGCTGGGCGCCTTCCTTGGCGATGGCGCACTCAACTATGGCACCGAGCGCATCGCGGAGTTGTACTACAGCATGCGGCTGGCGAAATCCACCTGGTTCAGCATCGACTGGCAGCGTATCGTCAATCCTGGATACAACCGTGACCGGTCGCCCGTGTCGGTGGCATCGGTGCGGCTGCATTTCGAGCTTTGATCCTGCGTCCGGGCAGGCGGCAGGGATCTCCGCGAATGGCGGGTGGATGGAATGGCAGGGCCGCTGTGCGTCAACTGCTGTGCGCCCCGTTTTTCGCGCCTTTCTGCGTCATTCCCCATGCGCGCCGCTGATCGCCGGCGCAGCACCCAATTTCTCCTGCAATTCATCCATCAATACCCGCACCCGGTGCGGAATGTGCCGGTTGCCCGGCAACATCGCATAAATCCCGAGTTCTGGAACTGGAAAATCGGCCAGGATCTGCTCCACCCGGCCGCTGGCCAGGAAACTGTCCACGATGAAATCCGGCTGGCAGGTGACGCCGAAGCCTTGCGCCGCCGCTTCCGCCAGCACCTCGCCATTGTTCCCGTTCAGGCGGCTGCGCACCGAAACTTGCTGCAGGTGACCGTCGACCATGAATGGCCATGGCAGATTGGCGCCGGCCATGGTGTAGCCCAGGCATTCGTGATGGGGCAGGTCGGCCGGTTGCTGCGGCCGGCCGTGCCGGTCAAGATAGTCCGGCGACGCCACCGCCAGCATGCGTACGGTGCCGATCTTGCGCGCCACCTCGTTGGCGGCAAGCGAACGGGTGATCCGGATCGAAAGGTCGAAACCTTCCTCGATCAGGCTGACCCGCCGGTCCGAGTAATCCATGTCCAGTCCGACCTCAGGATAGCGCTCTGCAAATGACAGCAGCAGCGGCGCGATCCGCCTGGTGCCGAAACTGAGCGGCAGGCTGATGCGTATGTTGCCGCGCGGCGTGGTGCGCTCGTGCGCAATCTCGGTCTCGGCCGACTCCACCAGGTTCAGTATCACCCGGCATTTTTCCAGATAGGCGGTGCCGGCCGAGGTCAGGGTCAGGCTGCGCGTGCTGCGCGCGATCAGCTTGGTGCCGAGATGGGCTTCAAGCGCAGCGATCTGCCGGGTCACGACTGAACGTGCCACCCCGATCTGCTGGGCAACGCCGGAAAAGCTGCCGAATTCCGCGACCCGGACAAACAGCCTCATTGCGCCGAACCGATCCATTGTTCCTCCATTTGCAACAAACAATTGCATATTGTGGCCTAGATCGCTTCAAGTTGCAGGCGTACAGTTCGCTACATGAAAACGAACTCCTCCAACCCGCAAGCGCCCCGCGCACTGTTCGTGCCGCATGGCGCCCCGACTTTCGCGCTGCGCCCGGGTGCAGCGGGCGCTGCACTGGTCAGCTTCGCCAGCACGATCGCCCTGCCGCGCGCGATTGTCATCGTGAGCCCGCACTGGGAAACCGGGAGCCCGGTGGTCGGGTTCGCCGAGCGGCCCGAGACCATTCATGATTTCGGCGGCTTTCCCGATGAGCTCTACGCAATCCGCTATCCGGCGACCGGCTGCCCGGAGGCGGCGCAGCAAGTTGTTGACGCGATCGGCGCAGCCGGCTTGCCGGTGACTGCCGACGCCCGACGTGGCCTCGATCATGGCGCATGGGTTCCGCTGCGCATGATGTTTCCGGACGCCGAAGTGCCGATCATCCCGCTCTCGGTGCAGCACAATGCCGGCCCGGCACACCACTACCGGCTGGGCCAGGCGCTGGCACCGCTGGTTGACCAGGGCTTCCTGGTGATCGGCTCGGGCAACATCACCCACAACCTGCGTGACTACCAGATTGCGCGCAGCGGCCGTGGCACGCCGGATTACGTCCACACCTTTCCCGAGTGGATCGCCAAGAATATTGCAGCACGCAATATCGATGCGCTGCTGGACTATCGCCGGCAAGCCCCGGGCGCGGTGCAGGCGCATCCGAGCGAAGAACACCTGATGCCGCTATTCGTGGCACTCGGCGCCGGCGGCGCACAGGCACAAGCGGTTCGCCTGCACGCCGGCATCGACGACTACGTACTGGCGATGGACGCCTACGCATTCACCGGGGAGCAGGCATGAAGAACAGCTACACCGCCACTGCCAAGGCGCTGCATTGGACGATGGCGCTGATCCTGTTCGGCATGCTGGCGCTGGGCTTCTACATGAGCGACCTGCCGCTGTCGCCGCAGAAGCTGCAGCTGTATTCCTGGCACAAGTGGGCCGGCGTGAGCCTGTTCCTGCTGGTGCTGGTGCGCTTGTCGTGGCGGCTCGGGAACCGGCCGCCGCCGCTGCCTGCGGCCATGTCGAACAAGATGCAATACGCCGCGCATGCCGGCCACCTGGCGCTGTACGTGCTGATGCTGGCCATTCCGCTGTCGGGCTGGCTGATGAGTTCGGCCAAGGGCTTCCAGACCGTCTGGTTCGGCGTGCTGCCGATTCCCGACTTGCTGGCCAAGGACAAGGAGCTGGGGGTCTTGCTGACCGACGTGCATGGCGCCCTGAACCTGATTTTCATCGCAGTGCTGGTGACCCATATCGGCGCTGCGCTCAAACATCATTTCATCGACCGCGACGACATCCTGACCCGGATGCTGCCACGTCACAGCAAGGAGAACTGAATGAAACGACTGACCCTGGCAATTGCCATGCTCGCCACGCTGGATGTGGCGGCAGCGGCCGAGTATAAAAACGTGCAGGCTGACAAGAGCAGCATCGGCTTCGCCTACAAGCAGATGGGCGTGGCGATGGACGGCCGCTTCCGCAAATTCACGCCGCAGCTGAGCTTCGATCCGGCCCGTCCGGCCAATGGCAAGGTGAGTATCGACATTGACCTTGGAAGCGTGGACACCGGCACGGCCGAAGCCGACCAGGAAGTCGCCGGAAAAGCCTGGTTCAACACCAAGGCGTTTCCGACCGCGCGCTTCGTTTCCAGCAGCGTCAAGTCACTCGGCGGCAACAAGTATGAAGTTGCTGGCAAGCTCAGCATCAAGGGCCAGGCACGCGACCTGGTATTCCCCACCACCTTTACGCCGGCCGGCAACAGCGGCCTGTTCGAAGGCGGTTTCACCATTCGCCGCGGCGACTTCTCCATCGGGGAAGGCGCGTGGTCGAAGTTCGATATCGTGGCCAACGACATACAGATCAAGTTCCGTGTCGCTGCCAACAGCCAATAAACCTGCTTTACCTACTTCCTGAACTGGAGAAACAATGCATTCCTTCGCCAAGATTTCCGCTGCCGTCCTGCTCGCCGCTGCTGCCGCTGCCGTTGCTCCGGCTTTCGCCGCACCTGTCACCTATGCGGTCGACACCACCCATACCTTCCCGCGCTTCTCGTACAGCCACTTCGGTTATTCGACGCAGCTGAGCCGCTTCGACAAGGCTACTGGCACGGTAGTGTTCGACGCCGCCGCCAAGACCGGCTCGGTCGATATCGTGATTGACGCCAAGTCGGTCAATACCGGCTACGCGACCTTCAACGAGCATATCCAGGGCGAGGACTTCCTCGACACGGCCAAGCATCCGACCGCGACGTTCAAATCGACCCGGGTCGTGTTTGCCGGCGACAAGCCTGCCAGCGTCGAGGGCAACCTGACGATCAAGGGCGTGACCAAGCCGGTCACGCTGACCCTGACGTCGTTCCAGGCGATGCCGCATCCGATGATGAAGAAAGAAGCGCTTGGCGCGAATGCCCATACGGTGATCAAGCGTTCGGACTTCAAGGCCGGCAAGTTTGCGCCGTACGTTGGTGATGAGGTCCGGATCGATATCGCGATCGAGGCAATCAGCCAGTAAGCCCGGCTGGTTTCGGGGACGCCGGTGCCGGGTGTGGCCGGTCGTCCTTGCATTGTTTTATGGCTTTGTGGCTTGCGCTTGCTTGTTGTTGGACGCGACGTATCACATTTGCCTGAACAAATGCGCAAACACCCGGCTGACAACCAGCATCTCCTCCCGCCCGCGCAAGCGCACCCGCAACTTCCCGCTTTCATCCCTCTGCGCTGCCGCGATCGCCGCGACATTGACAACCGTGCCCCGATGGATCTGCCAGAACTGCTGCCCGTCCAGTTGCGCAAGCAGTTCGCGCAAGGGCGTGCGGATCAGGCTTTCGCCGTCGGCGCTTACCACCCGCACATATTTGTCTCCAGCCTCGAAATAAAGCACATCGGCAACCGGAATCATGCGTACCTGATTGCCGACCGCGGCGCGGATTACCTGCAAAGGCGGAACCGGCATCGCCCTGGCATCGCCGGCTGGCGCAGCCAGCGTACGTAATTGCGTCAATACCCTTTCCAGTTCGCTCTCGCTTGCGCTCCGTTCGCCAAGCCTGCGCTGCAGCCGCTCCACCGTCTTTTGCAGCCGCGCATCGTTGACTGGCTTGAGGACATAGTCGACCGCCGCCTGGTCGAAGGCCTGAAGCGCGTAATCGTCATAGGCGGTCACGAACACCAGCAGGGGAAAGGGCGGCGAGCCGGGCGCATCCGGCCACTCCTCGGCCAGTTCCTGCGCGGCTTCCAGGCCGGTCTTGCCCGGCATCTTGATGTCGAGGAACAGCACATCCGGCCGGTCACGCAGGGCCAGTTCGACCGCGGCCATGCCGTTGGCGGCAGCCGGCAGCAGCGCCAGGCCGGGCCAAAGGCGCGACAGCGACTGCGCCAGCGCTGCGGCCAGGACCGGTTCGTCTTCTGCGATCAGGGCGGTAGTCATGTCCGTGGCAGGGTCAGGGTCGCGATGGTGCCCGAGGGCAGCCTGGGGGCCAGGCGCAGTCGGGCATCAGGGCCGTACAGCGCCGCGATCCGTTCGCGGATGTTGTCGAGTCCCAGCCCGGTGCCTGCCGTCCCGGCCGCATCCAGTCCGGCGCCGTCGTCGCTCACCTCGATGATCAGCATTCCATCGGATGCGCGTGCCGATACCGCGACCGTGCCGCCTTCCACCAGCGGCTCCAGTCCATGACGCAGGGCGTTTTCCACCAGCGGTTGCAGCAGCATGGGAGCAATCCTTGTCGCCTCAAGCTGCGCTGGCAGGTCCAGCGTGTAGTGCAGCCTGGTCCCCATGCGTACCGACATCAGGCCCAGGTAGGCCCGCATCAGGTCGAATTCCTGGGCCAAGGTAGTGCTGCCGTTGCGGGATGAGGAAAGCGTGGACCGCAGGTACTGGATCAGCTGGTCGAGCAGCGCCTGCGCTCGCGCTGGATCGGCCGCGATCAATCCTTGCAAGTTGGCCAGGGTATTGAACAGCATGTGCGGCTCGATCTGCGCCTGCAGCAGTTGCAGTTGCGCCTGGGCGGCCTGCTTCTCGATCGCGGCCGCGCGCGCTTTTTCCGATTCGGCAGCAGCGCTCAGGGTGGCCAGCCTGCTGCGGTTCCAGAAAAACCAGCAGGCGATCAGCCCCGCAATCAGCGTGAATACCAGTATTCGCGGCGTGCCTGCTCCGGCCGAGACCGGTGCGGCCGCATCGATGATTCCCTCAAGCAGCCAGCCTGCGATCCAGCTGCCGGCGATTTGCGCGACTGGCAGTCCGGCCAGGATTAGCGCGGCCAGCGGCAGCACGCCCGGCTTGCGTCCCTCTGGCCAGATCAGCAAGCGGCCGCCGGCGATGATCAGGTAAGCGATGGTCCCGATGCAGATCGAGAACAGCAGGTTGACGGCGAACGGGCCGCGGGTCAGCGACAAGCCGGTTACGGCGACGGCGCAGGCCAGGTTCACCAGTTGCACCAGGGCCAGGCCGGCGGCGAAGCGCCGCCAGGCGCTGCGGCCGTCGCCTTGGGCGCTGGACTTGCTGATGGTGTTCCTGGCCGTAATCATCGCTTCAGGGCATGAGGTAAGAGTGTGGCCGGGTCGGGCGGAATGGTGTTCGTTCGGCATTCTGTCATACCAGGCCGAGAGAGCCCCAAACCCATTGCCCGAGCAGCCGGTTCGGCAGCAAGGTGAACACGGCGGCGCCGACCAGTCCAATGTAGGCGCCGACCATGCCGCGCTGGTGGGATTTCAGCTTGCCACGCATGATCGCGTGAACCGCCCGGGCCAGCACCACCAGGACCGTGACCGAAAATATGTGGATCCAGGAGAAATGCCCGCTGCTCCTGATCGCGAACGAAACCAGGGCAGTGACCACCATCAACAGCACCCAACTGCGGCCGGCCAGCTTGTGCACCGGCGTTCCCTTCTTCAGGAACAAGGTAATGGTGCCGATGATGAGCGCCAGCAAGGCGGTAGCGAGATGTACAAGAACGACAGGGGAAGCCAACATGATGTGCTCCTTGGTGAATGTGAAGCACATTTTGCGCAAGGCCCTGCCGGCACCCAAATGGAATGCGACGAAATGCAGGAATGGGGGAGTGAAATGCAGGAGCCCGGCGGCAAGCCGCCGCCCTCCCATGGCGCGGCGGCCGGCGCTACACTGTGCTTGCTCAACTCAAGATGATTGCCATGTGGCCTTACCCCAGATTGATTGCCCATCGCGGCGGCGGCGCGCTGGCGCCGGAAAACACGCTGGCGGCGCTGCGCACCGGCTTGAGCGCCGGATACCGGGCGGTCGAGTTTGACGTGATGCTGGCGGCCGACCAGGTGCCGGTGCTGATGCACGACGAGAATTTCGGGCGAACCATTGCCGGAGCCGGGCAAGTTGCGGCAACGCCTTCGGCCGCCTTGGTGGGGATGGATGCGGGGAGCTGGTTCGGCCCGGCGTTTTCCGGCGAGCGCATCGCGCTGTACCGCGATGCGCTCGCATATTGCCGGTCGCAGGGAATCTGGATGAACGTCGAGATCAAGCCGGCCAGCGGATGGGAGCAGCAAACCGGACAGGTCACGGCGCGCCTGACGGCGGACTTGCTGGGTGATGGCGCCGCCGGGGCCGTGCTTTTTTCATCCTTTTCGATGGCGGCGTTGCGCGCGGCGCAGCAGGCCGCCCCGGGCATACCGCGCGGCCTGCTGGTGCAGGACCTGCCGCCCGACTGGCGCGAGCAGCTGGCGTCGGTGCGGGCCTTGAGCCTGCATATCGATCATGCCCGCCTGACACGGGATATGGCGCAGCTGGTCAGGTCGGCCGGATACGCCGTGTTTTGCTATACCGTCAATTCCGTGCCACGGGCAAGGGAGTTGTCCGGTTGGGGCGTGGACGCGATCTGCACCGACCGGATCGATCTGCTCCGCCCGGATTTTTTCGAGGCTTGATGTTTTGCGGGGGCGACCTTGTCCAGCGCCGGATCGGCGCCCTGATTGCCGGCGTAGCCGCTGTATAATCAACGGTTTGCAATTGAACCGGCAGGTCGCGAGTCCCCATGAAATCGTCCGAAATACGCGAAAAATTCCTCAATTTTTTTGAAGCCCGCGGGCACACCGTGGTGCGGTCGTCCAGCCTTGTGCCGGGCAACGACCCGACCCTGCTGTTTACCAATTCCGGCATGGTGCAATTCAAGGACGTGTTCCTTGGCGCCGAGCAGCGCCCCTATGTGCGGGCGGCCTCCGTGCAGCGTTGCCTGCGCGCCGGCGGCAAGCACAACGACCTGGAAAACGTCGGCTATACCGCGCGCCACCACACCTTCTTCGAAATGCTGGGCAACTGGTCGTTTGGCGACTACTTCAAAAGGGATTCGCTGGTCTGGGCCTTCGAGTTGCTGACCCAGGTCTATGGCCTGCCGAAGGAAAAGCTGTGGGCCACCGTCTACCAGACCGACGATGAAGCGTACGACATCTGGGTCAACGTGATCGGCCTGCCGCCGGAGCGCGTGGTTCGTATCGGCGACAACAAGGGCGCGCCGTATGCATCGGACAACTTCTGGCAGATGGCCGACACCGGTCCCTGCGGTCCTTGTTCGGAAATCTTCTATGACCATGGTCCCGACGTCTGGGGCGGCCCGCCCGGCAGCGACGAGCAGGATGGCGACCGCTATATCGAGATCTGGAACAACGTGTTCATGCAGTTCGACCGCCAGATCGATCCCGATACCGGCGAGGCGGTGCTGCGTCCGCTGCCCAAGCCTTGCGTCGACACCGGCATGGGCATGGAGCGGCTGGCAGCGGTGCTGCAGCATGTGCACAGCAACTATGAAATCGACCTGTTCGATCGCCTGGTCAAGGCGGCGGCGCGCGAGACCGGCACCACCGACCTTGCCAACAACTCGCTGCGGGTAATCGCCGACCACATCCGCGCCTGCTCGTTCCTGATCGTCGACGGCGTGATTCCCGGCAGCGAAGGGCGTGGCTACGTGCTGCGCCGGATCATCCGCCGCGCGCTGCGCCATGGCCACAAGCTGGGCCAGACCAAGCCGTTCTTCTACCGCATCGTCAAGGACCTGGTGCAGGAGATGGGCGAGGCCTATCCGGAACTGGCGGCGGCAGCCGAGCGTGTCGAGCAGGTTCTCAAGCAGGAAGAGGAGCGCTTCGGCGAGACGCTGGAAAACGGCATGAAGATCCTCGAAGCCGCGCTGGCGCATGATCCCGGCCAGCTGGATGGGAAGACCGCCTTCACCCTGTACGACACCTACGGCTTCCCGCTCGACCTGACCGCCGACATTTGCCGCGAGCGCGATGTGACGCTGGACGAAGCCGGGTTCCAGGAAGCAATGGAGAAGCAGCGCTCGACCGCGCGCGCGGCCGGCAAGTTTGAAATGGCGGCTGCCATCGAATATAGCGGCGACAAGACCGAATTCGTCGGTTACGAAAGCCTGGTCCAGGAGAGTCGCGTGATCGCCCTCTACGTGGGCGGCACCCAGGTGCAAAAGCTGGAGGCCGGGCAGGAAGGCCTGGTCGTGCTGGACAGCACGCCTTTCTACGCCGAATCCGGCGGCCAGGCCGGCGACAGCGGCGAACTGGAGAGCGACGGCGCATGTTTCGACGTGCAGGACACGCGCAAGGTCCAGACCGACGTTTTCGGGCATCACGGAAAGCTCATTCGCGGCACGCTGGCGGTTGGCGACATCGTCAACGCCAAGGTCAATGCAATGCTGCGCGCACGCACCATGCGCAACCACTCGGCCACCCACCTGATGCACACCGCGCTGCGGATGGTGCTGGGCGGACACGTCGCGCAGAAAGGGTCGCTGGTCACGCACGAGCGCACGCGCTTCGACTTCAGCCACAACGCGCCGCTCACGGCTGACGAGATCCGCCGCGTCGAGGCGATCGTCAATCACGAGATCCTCGCCAACGTTGCCACCGAGGCGCAGCTGATGTCGTACGACGAAGCCTTGAACAGTGGTGCGGTGGCGCTGTTCGGCGAGAAATACGGTGACCGGGTGCGGGTGCTGGGCATAGGTACCTCCCGCGAATTGTGCGGTGGTACCCACGTCTCCCGTACCGGGGATATCGGCTTGTTCAAGATCGTATCCGAAGGCGGCGTGGCAGCCGGCGTGCGGCGCATCGAAGCCGTCACCGGCGACAATTCGCTGGCGCTGGTGCAGGGCCTGTCGGAGAAGCTCAACCAGGCAGCCGCGCTGCTCAAGGCCAAGCCGGAAGAAGTGACGCAGCGCATCGTGCAGGTCCAGGACCAGTTGCGCACGCTGGAGAAGGAACTCAATTCGCTGAAGTCGAAGCTGGCGGCCTCGCAGGGCGACGAGCTGCTGGGCCAGGCGGTCGACGTCAACGGCATCAAGGTGCTGGCGGCGACCATGAGCGGGGCCGACGTGCCTGCGCTGCGCGCGGCGGTCGACAAGCTGAAGGACCAGCTGAAAACCGCAGCCGTGGTACTGGCCAGTGTCAACGACGGCCGGGTCAGCCTGATCGCAGGGGTCACTGCCGATGTCACTGCGAAGGTCAAGGCCGGCGACCTGGTCAATTTCGTCGCCCAGCAGGTGGGCGGCAAGGGCGGCGGCCGGGCCGACATGGCGCAGGCCGGCGGCACCGATGCCAGTGGCTTGCCCAAGGCCCTGCAGGGCGTGGCGGACTGGGTGCGAGAGCGCGCATGATGCAGGCGCCGCTGCGTTTCTGCCCGGTCTGCGCCACCTCGCTGGTCGAGCGTGAAGATGCAGAGGAGGCTGGCCGCTTGCGGCTGGCCTGTCCCGACGGGCACTGGACATTCTGGGACAACCCCCTGCCGGTGCTGGCGGCGCTGGTCGAATACGAAGGCCGTATCCTGCTGGCGCGCAATGCCGCCTGGCCGGAAAAAATGTTTGCGCTGATCACCGGCTTCATGGAGCGCGGCGAAACGCCGGAGCAGGGCGTGGCGCGCGAACTGCGCGAAGAGACCTCGTTGCAAGCGGATGAGGTCAAATTGATCGGCGTGTACGAATTCATGCGCAAGAATGAATTGATCATTGCCTATCATGTGAAGGCATCGGGGGAGATCCGGCTTTCGCCCGAACTGGTTGATTTCCGGCTTGTGGCCCCCGAGAAGCTCCGGCCCTGGCCATCAGGTACCGGCCATGCGATGGCTGACTGGATGCGCTCACGCGGCTTGCCGTTCGAATACGCAGACCTGCCGCGTCCTGTGGTGACGGATCCGGCGGCCTGATTCATGCCGAGGACCTGCTGCGGACATGGCGCGGCCGGTTTGCGCTAGAATCCCGTTTCTTTATTCTTTGGCATCCAAATGGATTTTCAAAAGGAACTCGACGCACGGGGCCTCAACTGCCCGCTGCCGATCCTGAAAGCAAAAAAAGCACTCGCCGAGCTCAACAGCGGCGATGTGTTGCGCGTGCTGGCGACCGATCCCGGTTCGGTGCGGGACTTTCAGGCATTTGCCCGGCAGACCGGCAACACTCTGCTGAAGCATTCAGCCGATGGCCTGGAGTTCGTTTTTTTCCTGCAGCGCAAATAAGCAGGCGGCCGGAAGTCTGGCAGCAGGCTCTGGCAGCAGTTGCTGGCAACGGCGAGCGACTGACTTCTTCGAATAGCACGATCGTGCTAAATTTCGTTATCACCCCTGAATTTCTTTTATAATTGTCGATTACTTTACGTATACGTCAATCAACTCATTTCGTTTATTGCAAGGGCAAAGTCATGAAAGTACTGGTTCCAGTCAAGCGTGTTGTCGATTACAACGTCAAGGTTCGGGTCAAGTCGGACGGTTCCGGCGTTGATGTGGCCAACGTCAAGATGTCGATGAACCCGTTCGACGAAATCGCGGTGGAAGAAGCCATGCGTCTGAAAGAGGGCGGCAAGGCCACTGAAGTCATCGTCGTATCTTGCGGCGTGACCCAGTGCCAGGAGACCTTGCGCACCGCCATGGCGATCGGAGCCGACCGCGCCGTGCTGGTCGAGTCCGATGCCGACCTGCAGCCGCTGGCAGTCGCCAAGCTGATCAAGGCCGTGGTCGACAAGGAGCAGCCGCAACTGGTCATTCTCGGCAAGCAGGCGATCGACGACGACTGCAACCAGACTGGCCAGATGCTGGCCGCGCTGCTCGGCTGGCCGCAGGCAACGTTTGCATCCCGCGTCAGCATCGAGGGCGACCGGGTCGCGGTGACGCGTGAAGTCGACGGCGGCCTGGAGACCATCTCGCTGGCCCTGCCGGCCGTGATCACGACCGACCTGCGCCTGAACGAGCCGCGCTATGTCACGCTGCCCAACATCATGAAAGCCAAGAAGAAACCGCTGGAAACGCTGAAGCCGGCGGACCTGGGCGTGGATGTGGCGCCGCGGCTGAAAACGCTCAAGGTTTCCGAGCCGCCCAAGCGTACTGCCGGTGTCATTGTGCCCGACGTGGCCACCCTGGTCGCCAAGCTGCGCAACGAAGCAAAAGTCATCTGAGAACACGGTTAAAGAGGAATTGAAATGCTTGCACTCGTCATTGCTGAACACGACAACGCTGGCCTGAAGGGCAGCACGCTGAACACCGTGACCGCCGCCGCGCAATGCGCTGGCGAAGTCCATGTGCTGGTCGCCGGCCAGAACTGCGGCGCCGCCGCTGAAGCCGCCGCCAAAGTGGCTGGTGTCACCAAGGTGCTGGTTGCCGACGGCGCGCAGTTCGCCGACGGCCTGGCCGAGAACGTCGCCGCGCAGGCGCTGGCGATCGCGAAAAACTATACGCACGTGCTGGCGCCGGCCACCGCTTACGGCAAGAACATCCTGCCGCGCGTGGCTGCATGCCTGGACGTCGGACAGATTTCCGAGATCACCAAGGTGGACAGCCCCGACACCTTCGAGCGTCCGATCTATGCCGGCAACGCGATCGCGACCGTGCAGTCGACCGATCCGATCAAGGTCATCACCGTTCGCACCACCGGCTTTGACGCTGCTGCTGCCGGCGGTTCGGCTGCGATTGAAAACATTGCCGCGGTCGACGATTCCGGTAAATCGCGCTTCGTGTCGCGCGAAGTGGCCAAGTCCGACCGTCCTGAACTGACGGGCGCCAAGGTCATCGTGTCCGGCGGTCGCGGCATGGGCTCCGGCGACAACTTCAAGATCCTGGAGCCGCTGGCTGACAAGCTCGGCGCGGCAATGGGCGCGTCGCGCGCAGCAGTCGATGCCGGCTTCGTGCCGAACGACTGGCAGGTCGGGCAGACCGGCAAGATCGTGGCGCCGACGCTGTACATCGCAGTCGGCATTTCCGGCGCGATCCAGCATCTGGCAGGCATGAAGGATTCGAAGACCATCGTGGCCATCAACAAGGATCCGGAAGCGCCGATCTTCAGCGTTGCCGATTACGGCATCGTTGGTGATTTGTTCGAAATCGTGCCGCAACTGGTTGGCGAACTGGGCTGACGCACTGGCCTGACGCACTGGGCCGCCGGATTCGGTTGACGAATTCGGCGGCGTTTCGCATCCAGATGGATAGTCCGGCCGCAGCTTCCCGCCGCCGCGGGCCGGGGCGGGGCGGCATCAACACGTATCGGAGCAATTGATGAGTTACGTCGCCCCACTGAAAGACATGCTGTTCGTGCTCAACGAACTGGCAGGACTTCCCCGCATCAGCCAGTTGCCCGGTTGCGAAGACGCGACGCCGGAAACCGCGCAGGCCGTGCTCGAAGAGAATGCCCGCTTCTGTTCCGAAGTGGTGGCGCCGCTGAACATCGGCGGCGACCAGCAGCCCAGTTCCTGGGACAAGGGTGTCGTTACCACGGCGCCGGGCTTCCGGGCGGCCTTCAAGGCCTTTGGCGAAGCCGGCTGGCAGGGTGTGCAGCATCCGGTCGAATTCGGTGGGCAGGGCCTGCCCAAGCTGGTGGCGACGCCATGCATCGAAATGCTGAATTCGGCCAACCTTTCGTTTGCCCTCTGCCCCTTGTTGACCGACGGCGCCATCGAGGCGCTGATGACGGCAGGCAGCGAGCAGCAGAAGCAAACCTATCTCGCAAATCTCATCTCCGGCAAATGGACCGGGACCATGAACCTGACCGAGCCGCAGGCCGGCTCCGACCTCGCCATGGTTCGCACCCGCGCCGTCCCTGAGGGCGATGGTACCTACAAGCTGTTCGGCACCAAGATATTCATCACCTTTGGCGAACACGACATGGCCGAGAACATCGTCCATCTCGTGCTGGCCCGCACCCCCGGCGCGCCCGAGGGGGTGAAGGGTATCTCGCTGTTCATCGTGCCGAAATTCCTGGTCGCGGCGGACGGTTCGCTGGCCGGCCGCAACGACGTGCACTGCGTCTCGATCGAACACAAGCTTGGCATCAAGGCCAGCCCGACCGCCGTGCTGCAATTCGGCGACCATGGGGGCGCCATCGGCACGCTGGTTGGCGAGGAAAACCGCGGACTGGAGTACATGTTCATCATGATGAACGCAGCGCGCTTTGCAGTTGGCATGCAGGGCGTCGGCATTGCCGAGCGTGCTTATCAGAAGGCGGTGCAATATGCGAAGGATCGCGTGCAGTCACGCGATCCGGCCGGGTCGCCTGGTCCTGTGACCATCATCCACCAACCCGATGTGCGCCGCATGCTGATGTCGATGCGGGCCCAGACCGAAGCGGCGCGCGCGCTGGCCTACGTGACGGCCGCGGCTTCGGATGCAGCCCATCATGATCCCGATGAAGCATCGCGCAAGGCCAATCGCGCTTTTTACGAGTTCATGGTGCCGGTGGTGAAGGGCTGGTCTACCGAAATGTCGGTCGACGTGGCCTCGACCGGCGTGCAGGTGCATGGCGGGATGGGCTTCATCGAGGAGACCGGCGCTGCCCAGTACTACCGCGACGCCCGCATCCTGCCCATCTACGAAGGAACCACTGCAATCCAGGCCAACGATCTGGTGGGGCGCAAGACGGCTCGTGACGGCGGCGCCGTGGCGCGCGCAATCATTGGTCAGATCCGTGAGACCGAGGCAGCGTTGGCCGCAGCCGGTTCAGGCGACCTGGTTGCGATCGGCACGCAACTGGTGGCCGGATCGCTTGCGCTGAAAGAAGTGGTGGATTTCATTGTCGCGAACATGAAGTCCGACATTCGCGGCGTGTTCGCCGGCAGTGTGCTTTACCTGAAGCTGGCCGGTATCGTGGCAGGCGGCTGGCAGATGGCGCGCGCTGCCCTGGTCGCACAACGCCAGTTGCAGGCAGGCGAGGGTGATGCCGCTTTCCTGAAAGCGAAAATCGCGACGGCGCGCTTCTTTGCCGATCACATTCTTTCGCAGGCAGCCGGGTATCGTGCTGCCATCGTCAGCGGCAGCGCCGCGGTGATGGCGCTGACTGAAGATCAGTTCTGACGCTGGCGTAGCAGTTTTTTCGCGGGCCTGTCAGCCGTAGGCGCCGCCGGTGTATAGAAGATCGAAGGTGCGCGCGATGGTCCAGATCAGGCCGACCGCGCCGCCGCCGACTGCCAGCACCAGCAGGACCGCCAGCGGCCAGCCGCTGCGCGATTGCCGGCCGGAACCGGCGTTGTAACGTTCATCCCACTTCTCGTCCGGCGTCAGGCCGATGACCAGCGCGACCAGCACGCCCACCAGCGCGGAAAGTACCAGCGGTCCGGCGGAGAATAGCCCGGGCAGCGCAGGCGCGGTCTCGCGCAGCAGCAGCGACAGCGGCACGGTCGACAAATGCAGCAGGCCCCAGCGGTCGCGCGCTCCCTTGAGGTAGAAACGGTGGGCGCCAAGGCCGCCGAGCAACAGCGCAAGCAGGGTGGCGAAGGTTTTGTTCTTGTGGGTTTGCATGGGCTTGCTCATTGGTAGTGCCATATCAGGGCCAGTGATTCCGGCCGTTGCAGGGCGGCCTAGTGTGCCTCAGCCCTATCCGGAAGGCAACGCGAGACGGCGCTGCTTGCGTCCGCTGCGCACACAGCCCTCGCGGAACAGGGCGGAAGTCCTTGATTTATCGGCAGAATTGGCTTGGCTTAGGGTATCAGTCCTTGCGCTGGCCTTGCCGTACACGCTATAATCTGCGGCTTTTCCCGGTTCGAACACTTTTTGGAATCAACATGGTCGTCATTCGTTTAGCTCGTGGAGGCGCAAAAAAGCGCCCGTTTTATAGCATCGTCGCCACCGATTCCCGTAATCGCCGCGATGGCCGTTTCATTGAGAAAATCGGCTTCTACAACCCGCAGGCTGGCGACAAGGAAGAAGGCCTTCGTATCGCCGCTGATCGCCTGACATACTGGCAGTCCAACGGCGCGCAAATGTCGCCGACGGTTGCCCGTCTGGTGCGTCAGTCCGCTGCAAAGTCGGCTCCGGCTGCTGCCTGATAGTGCATCGGCTGATTCCGGCAACGCTGTTGCAATCGTCGTATGTCGAAATCGCCGGTCACTGACGCGTCCGCTCCATCCGACCTGGTACTGGTCGGGTATGTTGCGGGTGCTTATGGCTTGAAGGGCTGGGTGCGGGTGCGTCCTTTTTCGCACGATGCCGATGCCCTGCTGGCAGCGCGTACCTGGTGGATTGATCGTCCGGCACTGCATGATGTCGAAGTGATGCAGTCCAAGCTACATGTCGATGAGGTGGTGGCCCAGTTGATGGGCGTCGCCGATCGCGATGCGGCAGAGGCGTTGAAGGGCACTGCCGTGCAAGTGCGGCGAGGCCACTTCCCGGCGCTGGACAAGGACGAGTTTTACTGGGTCGACCTGATCGGCCTCGATGTCGAAAACCTGCGCGGCGAGCCGCTCGGGACAGTCGCTGACCTGATGGAAAGCGGCGCGCATCCGATCCTTGTGGTCGACGCGGCGCCGGCTGCCGAGGGTGAAAAGCGCGAACAGTTGCTGATTCCTTTCGTGGACCGTTTCGTCCACAAGGTCGACCAGGCTGCGCGACGCATCACGGTCGACTGGGAACGGGATTATTGAAGCGGTACGGAGGCGGGATGCAGTTTGACGTCGTCACGCTTTTTCCGGAAATGTTTTCGGCCCTGACGCAATCGGGTATCACCCGCCGTGCGTTCGACCAGAAACGATGTGAACTGAGCTTGTGGAATCCGCGCGATTTCACCAGCGACAATCACCGCACCGTGGATGACCGGCCGTATGGCGGCGGTCCCGGGATGGTGATGCTGGCAAAGCCGCTGGAATCCGCAATAGATGCGGCCCGGCAGCGTCAGCAGCAGGCGGGTTTGCCCAGGCCGCGCGTGATTTACATGTCGCCGCAGGGCCGACAACTGACCCACCAGCGCGTGATGGAATTGCGTGACGAAGCGGGCATGGTGTTGCTGTGCGGACGTTACGAAGCAGTGGACCAGCGTTTGCTGGATCGCTGCGTGGATGAAGAAATCAGCCTTGGCGATTTCGTGTTGTCCGGAGGCGAACTGCCGGCGATGGCGCTGATGGATGCCGTGATACGGCAGTTGCCGGGCGTGTTGAATGACGAGGCGTCGGCCGCACAGGACAGTTTTGTGCATGGCTTGCTGGATTGCCCGCATTACACGCGGCCGGAAGTGTACGAAGGCGTGCCGGTGCCGTCGGTCCTGCTGGGCGGGCATCATGCCGAGATCGTGAAATGGCGGCGAGAACAATCGCTGCGCAACACGGCGGCAAGGCGGCCGGAATTGATCGGGCAGGCGCGGGCGGCGGGATTGCTGAGCGCTGCCGATGAAAAGTTTCTTCGCAATCTGCCGAAGGCAGTTGCGTGAAGTGTGCATGCAGGCATGTTGCCTGCATGAGTCAACCCCATCCTCTACCGGGCATGAGAAGTCGATAACGGCGCCGGCAAGATGGTTACAGGAGTGAAAAATGGACTTGATCCAGCAACTTGAGCAGGAAGAAATTCAACGTCTGGGACGCACCATCCCTGATTTCGCACCCGGCGACACTGTCATCGTGAGCGTGAACGTTGTTGAAGGTACCCGCAAGCGCGCCCAGGCTTATGAAGGCGTGGTGATTTCCCGTCGCAACCGCGGCCTGAATTCCAACTTCATCGTCCGCAAGATTTCGTCCGGCGAAGGCGTCGAGCGTACGTTCCAGCTGTATTCCCCGCTGATCGCGTCGATCGAAGTCAAGCGTCGCGGTGACGTCCGTCGCGCCAAGCTGTACTACTTGCGCGAGCGTTCGGGCAAGTCGGCTCGTATCAAGGAAAAGCTGCCGGCACGTCGTGTCAAGGCTGTTGCTCCCTGAGCAAGCCGGATCCGGTCAAAAACCCGCGACAACAGTCGCGGGTTTTTTTTTGGCCAGCAGGCCTTCAGGAATGAATTGTTGCGCTGCCTTATAATGGATTTTTACCTTCTCATCCTGCGTCCGCAGGCATGAACGAGAATACGTGGCAAAACTGCAATTCGATCCCAAGGCGCTGCCTGTCGATTCCTATGCCGGCGAGTCAGCGGTCCTGTCCGCCCGCCTGACCATGGAGGGGCTGCGTGCCCATTTTGCCAGTCCACCCTTGTGGCAGCCCGAGATCACCGATGAGCACAGGCAGCGGGAGGCTGGCGCGAAACACACGGCGGCATCGGTGCTGATGCCGGTCGTCGTTCGTCCGCAAGGCCTGACCATGCTGTTGACCCAGCGCACCGACCACCTGACCCACCACAGCGGACAGGTCAGCTTGCCTGGCGGGCGTGCCGAAGCAGAGGATGCTTCCGCCATCGAGACTGCGCTGCGCGAGGCCGAGGAAGAAGTCGGCCTGCAACGCAAGCATGTGGAAGTGGTCGGCACGCTGCCCGACTACTACACAGGCACCGGTTACCGGGTGACGCCGGTGGTTGGCCTGGTCCACCCACCGATCGACCTGATCGCCGACCCGTTCGAGGTGGCGGAGATATTCGAGGTGCCGCTGGCGTTCCTGATGGACGGCATGAACCACCAGCGTCGCACCCTGGAGCTGCCAGGCGGAAGCGGCCAGCGCACCTTCTACGCCATGCCCTATGACCGCTTTTTCATCTGGGGCGCGACAGCAGGCATGCTGCGCAACCTGTTCCATTTCCTGCGGACCTGACGGTGCCCCAACGGCAGCGCCTGGCAGGGCGGGAGCAGTCCCGGTTTGATTCCGGCCCCTCGCTGGGTTATCGTATCGTTCGTCCCACCCTGAAACCGACCTGATGACCTTCTTCTCCATACTGATCGCCCTGCTGATCGAGCAACTCAAGCCGCTGCGTGCCGACAACCCGGTCTATAACGCGGTGAAGCTGCTGGCGACCAAAGTGGAGGGTGGATTCAATGCCGGCATGCGCGAGCACGGTCGGCTCGGATGGTTCGTGATGGTCGGGGCGCTGATCGTGCCGACCATTCTCGTGTACTGGATCTGTGCCCGCATCAGCCCCCTGCTGGCGCTGGCCTGGAACATACTGGTGGTCTACCTGACGCTGGGACTGCGCCACTACAGCCACTACTTCACGTCGATCCAGCTGGCGCTCAACAGCGGCGATGTCGACAATGCCCGTACCCTGCTTGCGGAGTGGACCAAACAGGACACCCGGGGGCTGGAGATCGGCGAGATCTCGCGGCTGGCGGTGGAGAAAGCGCTGGTCACGACCCATCGCAGCGTTTTTGGCGTGTTTTTCTGGTTCCTGATGCCGCTCGGGCCGGCGGGCGCAGTGCTGTACCGGGTGTCGGAGTACCTGTCCCGTGCATGGAACGAGCCCGACCATATGCAGAACGAGGCTTTCGGCCGCTTCGCCGCCCAGGCTTATTACTGGATCGACTGGGTGCCGGCACGCCTGACGGCTGCGGCTTTCGCAGTGGTCGGCAATTTCGAAGATGCCGTTTATGCATGGCGCAATTTTGCCCATCGCTGGCACGACGAGACCATGGGAATCATCTTGTCGGCGGGCGGCGGCGCGATGGGCGTACGCCTGGGTAGCCCCGCCGAAAATGCGACGGCTTTGCTTCCCGCAGATGCCGCCGTAATCGATTCGATCGACGTCGAGGCCGACGTGCTTCCCGGTGATGAGCCGTCGCCCCGGGCATTGCAGAGCACGGTCGGGCTGGTCTGGCGCGCGCTCTTGCTGTGGATGTTGCTCCTGCTGCTGTTGTCGCTCGCGGTCTGGCTGGGCTGATCCTTTCCCCGGCAGAGCTGTACTTCCTTTCGCTGTTACCTTTACGTGGTACGTGCAACCCGCAACGTGTCCCGTTAGCACGCTTCTTGCGTTCTCAGCGCTTGGGCGAAGCGCATGACCCGCTTTGATGCGTTATCCAAGCATCAGTCAAGCATCACCCAAGTCTTCTATAAGCCAAGTCTTCTATAAGATATAATATGCATGACAGAGCGGGCGCTACAAAATGGCGTCCCGCATTCCGGGCGATCTTGCTCCAGCGAGGCGCCGGGACCGACTGATTAATGCCGCACAAATGGCCGAATCGAACAAAAGCGCACCCCGCGAATTTTTCATACAGGGACTGACCAGTAATGGCAGGCCGTTCCGGCCGAGCGACTGGGCCGAGCGCCTTGCCGGCGTGATGTCATGCTTCCGGCCTGAGGGCTCGGTCGGACCTGACATGCACCTCCAGTACTCTCCCTATGTACGTCCTACCATGCTCGGCGGCGTGAAATCGGTCGTGGTCAGCGAAGCCCTGCGCGACCTGGAGCCCCTGGCCTATCATTTCGTGCTTGATTTTGCGCGCGACAACGATCTGCAAATCGTGGATGCCTGCCCATTGCCGGAGCGACAGGAAAAAAGCTGAATCGCCCCCCCATGGCAGGATCTGCCGGCGATATGGCCCATGGCGTCTTGCAGATCGACTGCGGGTGTCCGTGCCGGGGATAAACCCGGATCATCAATTCTCACGCCTCCTGGCCTGCAATCGCCCACCAGTTTGCTGACCGCCCGACTGGGGGTGAAATCGGACCATTCTTGCGCAGGCTTTTAACGCTTGTTGCCCCCGCTTTGTACTGACGGCATCCTGCCCGCGTTGCCACCAGCGGATCAAGCAGATGAGTCCTGTACGTACCTCCCACGGTTTTTCCCTGATCGAGTTATTGGTGGTCATGGCGATCATCGCGATCATTTCCGCGGTCGCAGTCCCCAATTATTCCGATTACATCACCCGGGCCAGGGTGAGCGAGTCGACCAGCGCGCTGGCGGTGTACCGGATCAGGCTCGAACAGTACTACCAGGACAACCGGAACTACGGGGGGAAAGCCTGCGGCGTCGCCGCTCCGCAAGCGAGCAGGTTCTTCAGTTACGCCTGCGATTGGCGCTCGAGCGGGCAGGGCTACCTGGCAAGCGCTGCCGGAATAGCTGGCACCAGCACCGAAAGTTTTACCTTCACACTCGATCAGGATGGCGCGCGCACGACCACTTCGCTGCCAACTGGCTGGGGCAGCGCCAATCAGCCCTGCTGGATACTGGCCAAGGGCAATAGATGTTGAACCATGCGCCCAATATCGAGCAGATTATCGAACCGAGTCCCGAGCCGAGTCCCGAGCCGAGTCTCGCGCCGACCCACATGCCGGGACGCCCGGGCGAATCAGGCCTCAGCATGGTCGAACTGCTGATTTCCCTCGCCGTCATGCTTGCCGTACTCGTCGCTTCCGTGCCGGCCTTTGGCGCCTGGGTGCGCGACATGCATGTCCGTGCAGCTGTCGAGTCCCTGAAAAGCGGTATCGAACTGGCCCGTATGGAAGCGATCCGGCGCAATGCGCGCGTCAGTTTCCGGCTGCCGGGCGGCGCTCGACCGCTTTGGGAATTCGGATGCGCCGGCGGCGAATGTGCAGCGGTGATCCAGTCCGCGCCGGCCGGCGAAACCTCCGGTGCGTCGCTGACGGCGCAATCCAGTCCGCCGTCGGCCACGGCGCCATCGTCGGTCAGCTTCAACGGACTGGGACAGGTCGATGCCGCCGGCGGGATCAGCACAATCAGCAGCATCGCAGTGCGCGCGGCTGGCAGCGATCGGCGGCTGGTGCTACAGATATCCCAGGCCGGCTCGATCAGCGTGTGCGACCCGCTGCTGCCGGGAGCAGAGTGCCCGTGAATCGCCCGGGTCTTCACTGCCGGAATCGAATCCTCGGTGCGGCGCTGCTGGAAGCCATCATCGCGATCCTGCTTTTTTCCGTCGGTGTCACCGGGGCGCTGCTGTTGCTCGGTACTGCGGTTCGGGAGAACAGCGCGGCGCAATACCGTGGGCAGGCAGCGATGCTGATCGACGCTGTCATCGCCGACATGTGGACCGGCGAACGCAGCCAGGCCGGACTGCTCGCTCGTTTTGCCAGCACGGCGAGCGGGTTCATGAACTGGAAGGACCGGGTAGCGGCAAGCTTGCCTGGCACCGCCGAAAAGCCGCCCGAGATCGATGTCGGCGCGGATGGCACCGTCACTGTGAAGCTCTACTGGCGCGCGCCGGGTGACGGGTCTTTTCATCAGTTGGTGACTGTGACGCGAATCAGGGACTGAGGCCGGATGAGAGCATTGCGCGGCAACATGCAGGGATACAGCCTGGCCGAAACCATGGTCGGGATGCTCATCGGCCTGCTCGGTGTGCTGATGATCATGCAGGTGGCAACGCTGTTCCAGGAGCGGCGGCACAGTGCCGTGGCGGCCAGCCAGGCTGCCGGGCATGGTGCGCTGGCGGCACACGCGATGGAGCGCGACCTGCGCAGCGCCGGCTATGGGCTCGGTGCCGCCACCGGATGCCGGCTTCACAGATTCTTCCTCAACAAGGCGCTTGCGCCCATGTCGCTGACTCCATTGGAAATCACGGCCGACCTTGCTGGCCCTGACGTCGTGCTGATACGTTTTGGCACCAGGCCCGCCGCGGTCGATGCGGTCCCGATTACCCAGGCGCATACCGCCGCCACCACTGTCCTCGAACTCGCCAGCACGGCCGGCATGGCCGCCGACGACCAGGTGATCCTGTTCGAGCCGGGCCGCGACTGCATGCTGGCCGAGATATCGACGACGCCATCGGGTACTGCCATCCGGCATGAGGCCGGCACCCACAAATGGAACAGCGGGGGCGGTGGGGCCAGCGGGAACAGTGCTACTCCCGGCAGCGGGTCGGCGCTTGGCGACTACACCACGGCCGGTTCCGTGATCGACATCGGCCAGCTGGGAATGGTGGAGTACATGGTGCGCGGCGGCGTGCTGCAGCGGCGCGTTTACCGGCCAGCCAGCAACGATTGGCAGGCGCAGGAACTCGCGACCGGAATCGTGCTGCTCAAGGCGCAGTACGGATTCGATACCCGTCCGGGGACAAGCGCCGCGCGGCAGGTCACGAGCTGGCGCGACAGCATGGTCGACGCCGATGGCGATGGCACCCTGGGTAGCGCCGGCGACGTGTTGCGCATGCTTGCTGTGCGGATGGTGCTGCTGGCGCAGGTCGGGGCCAGGGAGAAGCCGGGCGCCGATGGCTGCCAGACGACCACGGTCAAACCGCAATGGCACGCAGGAGCGGCCGACGGCAACGTGACGCTGGCCGACCTGCCGGTCGGCCAGATCGGCGATTGGAAATGCTATCGCTACCAGGTCTTCGAAAACGTGATCCCGTTTCGCAACCTGTTGTGGCGATGAAGCGGGCAATGAAGCTTGCAATGAAGCTGGCAATGAAGCGGGCAATGAAGCTGGCAATGAAGCAGCCAATCGCGTTGGCATGCAGGACGCGCCTGATTCCCCGCACCCGGGGCGCCGCCCTGCTGATCGCGCTGGTGGTGCTGGCGGGCTTGATGCTGGCTACGGTCGGACTGGTTCGTTCGATCGATGCGGGCAACCTGCTGGCCGGCAATCTCGCCTTCAAGCGGGCCAGCCTGAACGCAGCGGATGTCGGCGCCGAGGAAGCGATTGCCTGGCTCAGCGACCGGACCGATACGACCGTAATTCACCAGGATGTCGCCAGCGCCGGCTATTACGCCAGCAGCACCGGCGAATGGGACATGACCGGCAACCGTGACGGCGCCAACTGGTCGCGAGTGGACTGGGATGACAACCAGTGCAACCAGAGTTACAAGGGCCGCTCGGCGAAGTGCATCGGTGCCTCGCCGGCGACAGCGGCTGGCAACTCCGGCAACGAGGCCCATTACGTTATCCATCGCATGTGCAGCGCGGCCGGGGCGGTCGATGCACCCGGTAACGATTGCCAGGCCTTCCGGCCGGCCAGCGGTCCCGTGTCGGTTTACTACCGGATCACTGTCAGGGTCGCCGGGCCGCGCAACACCCGCAGTCATACCGAAACCGTAGTTCGCTTCTGATCCGCCTGAACTGTCTACCGGAGTCCTGCCATGTCCCTGCACCACACCATCCGGATCGCCGTCCTCGTCTGCAGCATGCTGGCAATGCCGATGCTGGCACGGGGCCAGGCCAGCATCGACATAGCCAGCGTGCCGCTGCAGGCCAGTGGGCGGGCCAAGCCGAACCTGATGTTGCTGCTGGATGACTCTGACTCCATGCGATGGAGTTACATCGGTGATGGCATGTTTTACCTGAGGCACCGGATCGGGTTCCGCAGCCATCTTTGCAATGCGCAGTACTACAACCCGGATCTGCGCTACCAGATACCGTTCATGCCGGATGGCGGCGCGTTCCCGATGCCTGCGTTCAAAAGCGCTTTCTTCGATGGCTTCCGCGACAAGCCTGTGGTCACCGACCTTTCAAGTAACTACCGCCCCTGGCATGACACCGATGCGACGCCCTTAGGCTACGACCGCGACTGCGACAACTGCGCAGTGAACGGCAAATCCCCTGCGAAAGGTGCAGCCTTCTACTATCGCTACATTGGCAGCGCCGACAACCGGACGAAGCTGGGCAGTGTGCGTACTAGCGGCAGCGGCAGTGACGATCCCTGCTGGTACACGGATGATTTGTCCAGCGATGCATCGGCCAACTGGCAACGGGTGACGGTGGACGGCATCAGCGGTCCGGCCGGCAATGCCGACGAGCGCCAGAATTTCGCGATCTGGTACAGCTTCTGGCGTACCCGCATGTTGGCAATGAAGTCAGCCATCAGCATCGCCTTCCAGGCCATCGACGAGCAGTTCCGGGTCGGATTCAGCACCATCAACTACCGCGGCACCGATGCGCAGAACACGCATTTCCTGGACATCGCCGATTTCAATGCCGCACAGCAGAGCACCTTTCACCAGAGGGTGCAGGCCAGCAATCCCGACTCCGCCACACCATTGCGCGCTGCACTGTCGAAGGCCGGCCGCATTTTTGCCGGCAAGCTGGGGGTAGATCCCTTGCAGTATTCCTGCCAGCGCAACTTCAGCATCATCGCCACCGACGGCGCCTGGAACGATGGCAACGAGACCGCCGTCTATGGTCCGCTGGGCCGGGAGGGCAAGCTGGTGGGGAATGTCGACGGCGCGCTCGCGCGGCCAATGTTTGATGGCACTGATGGCGCCACGGGACCATCGAACACGCTGGCTGATGTCGCGGCTTACTACCGTCATACCGACCTGCGTCCGGGAACCTGCAAGGCCGGCGGGCTCTGCACTGACGATGTGCCCGGCCCGGATGGACGCCCCACCTTCCAGCACATGAGGACCTATGCGATCGGCCTCGGCATTGCGGGACTGCTCAAATATGCCGATGACTACGCCAGTGCCGCGGCAGGAGACTATGCCGACATCGTCAGCGGACGGCGCAACTGGCCCGATCCGACCGATGGTGGCGCCGCCCGTGTCGACGATCTCTGGCATGCCGCGGTGAACGGCGACGGGCAGTATTTCAATTCCCGGAACATCGCCCAGTTGCAGGGAGCGCTGAAGGCGGCGCTGGACGCCATCGTGGTGCAATCGGGCGCCGACGCGCCGGTGTCATTCGACAGTACCGCAGGGCAGGGCGGGCGCCAGGTATTCACCACCAGTTTCCGCTCTTCAGCCTGGGACGGCGACCTGGTCGCCAGCACTGTCGACCCGATCACGGGCTTGCCGGGTGCCCGTCTGTGGAGCGCCGGACAAAAGCTGAACCAGCGCATGGGTGCCGCGGATGACCGCAGGATCTATCTGTACGATGCAAGGCCAGCCAGCACAAACCGCCTGAAGCAATTCACCGCCGCTTCGCTGGCGGACACCGAGAAGGCCCGGATTGCCGCCTGCGGCAGCGGCGCACCGTTGATGCAATGCAGCCGCCTGAGCGACGCCCAGAAGCAATTCCTGAACGACAACATGGTGGCATTCCTGCGTGGCACACGTTTGTCCGGGGATGTGTTCCGAAGCCGCGCCAACGTGCTGGGCGACATCGTCAACTCCGCGCCGGTCCATGTGGGCCGGCCGTCCGCCGCCAACGCCGATAGCGGATACCAGGATTTCGCCGTCGCCAACAAGGGCCGGCGCGAAGTCGTCTATGTCGGCGCCAACGACGGCATGCTGCATGCGTTTTCCGCTGCCACCGGCGACGAACTATGGGCTTATATACCGCCGGCCATGCTGCCGCGGCTGGCCAGGCTTGCCGACCAGCGCTACGCATCGCGCCACCAGTTCCTGGTCGATGGCACGGTGGCGGTGGCCGATATCTGCATCTCCGCAAGCAGCTGCACGGCCGGCAACTGGCGAACCATCCTGGTCGGCGGGTTCAATGCTGGCGGCAGCGGCTACTATGCGCTCGACATCACCGACCCGGACCAACCGACGGCGCTATGGAATTTCAACAGCGACCCGGGCCTTGGACTGAGCTTCGGCAATCCGGTCTTCGCGCGCCTGGCGGACGGTACGTGGGCGGTGGCGCTGACATCCGGCTACAACAACGCTAGCGGCACGGGACAACTGTACGTGCTCAACGCCTGGACTGGCGCGAGCATCAGGACCATTGCAACCGGTGCCGGCAGTGCGGAGCAACAAAGCGGGCTGGCGCGCATCGCTGCCGGCATCGACGATACCGGCGCGCTGATCTATGGCGGCGACTTGCTGGGCAACCTGTGGCGCTTCGACCTCAACCAGAGCGACCCCGCAAAAGCGGTAGCACGGCTAGCAAGCTTCGCTTATCCCGGTGCAACACCGGGTCTGCCAACGGGCCTGCCAACGGGACTGACACCTCGCGTGCCGCAGCCGATCACCACCGCGCCATTGCTGTCACGGGCATTTGTCGGAGGCCAGAACCGGACCCTGATCGTAGTGGGGACCGGCCGCTATCTCGGCGACAGCGACAAGTCGCTCACTGGCAAGCAGACCCTGTATGTGCTGCAGCAGCCGGCCGGCAACATCCCGCTCGACGATCCGCGCGCCAGTATGGTGGCACGGACCTTGAGCGAGCAATCCGATGGCAGCCGTTCCATCGTAACGCCGGCGCAGCTTGACTGGACCCAGCGCGCCGGCTGGTATCTTGATCTGGATCCGGGCGGCACATCGCCCGGCGAGCGCATCAACGTCGATCCCCGGATTGACGGCAGGGTGCTGAGTCTTGCCGGCAATGTACCGAGCGCCAATCCATGCAGCAGCGGCAGCGCCTGGTTCTACGCACTCGACTTCGGTTCCGGGGCAACCCGGGCGCCGACGGTCGGCACTGCCATTACCCGTCATGACGGCGGCCTGCTGGCGGGCCTTACCCCGCGCCGCGTTGGCAATGTGATGTCGATGCTGCTGGTGTCCGAATCCGGAAAACAGCGTGTGCTGGGCAACTGGCAGCTGCAGTCGGCGATGCCGAAGCGCGTGTCCTGGCGACAAATCGTCGACTAGGCGGCGGGTTTCTTTCTGCGCAGCCTCAGCGCATGCGCCGAACCTGCTTGGCGCATGCTCCGGCTTTTGGCATGATGAGCTATTGGCGGCCATTGCCGCCATCGCTGTCAATGCGAGGGAGAGCACCATGTCGGACACGCGCACCGAGCACGACACTTTCGGACCGATAGACGTCCCTGCGGACCGACTATGGGGCGCCCAGACCCAGCGCTCGCTCGAGTATTTCGCCATCTCGACCGAGCGCATGCCGCCCGAGTTCATCGCCGCGCTGGCCGAGGTCAAGCGCGCTTGTGCCGTGGCGAACCGTGACCTCGGATTGCTGCCGCAGGACAAGGCAGCGGCGGTGATACAGGCGGCGCAGGAAGTCATTGCCGGCCTGCATCCCGGGGAATTCCCGCTGTCCATATGGCAAACGGGATCCGGCACCCAGACCAACATGAACATGAACGAAGTACTGGCCAACCGCGCCTCGGAACTGCTGGGCGGAACCCGTGGCCAGGCGCGCCTGGTGCATCCCAACGATGACGTCAACAAGGGCCAGTCGTCGAACGACATTTTCCCCACGGCGATGTACGTTGCGGCCGCGGCGGCATTCGCGCGCCACCTGCTGCCCGCGCTATGCTCTTTGCGCGAGACGCTGGAGCGCAAGGCCGCCGGCTGGAGCGATATCGTCAAGATCGGCCGCACCCATCTGCAGGACGCCACGCCGCTCACGCTGGGCCAGGAATTTTCCGGCTATGCGGCCCAACTGGCGCATGCTGAAACTGCAATCCGCTTTGCGGCCCAGGCGCTGGGCTCGCTGGCCGTCGGCGGTACCGCGGTGGGCACCGGCCTCAATGCGCATCAGGAGTTCGGCATGCGGGTCGCGCAGGAGTTGTCGCGTCGCACCGCACTGGCGTTTGCAAGCGCAGATAACAAGTTTGCCGCACTGGCTGCCCACGACGAACTGGTGTTTGCCCACGGCGCGCTGAAGACACTGGCGGCGGCCTTGATGAAGATTGCCAACGACGTTCGCTGGCTGGCCTCCGGGCCGCGGTCCGGGCTGGGTGAGATCACGATTCCCGAGAACGAGCCGGGCAGTTCGATCATGCCCGGCAAGGTCAACCCGACACAGTGCGAAGCGCTGACCATGCTCTGTGCCCAGGTATTTGGCAACGATGTCGCGCTGAACTTCGGCGGCGCTTCCGGCAATTTCGAACTGAACGTGTACAAGCCGCTGCTGATGCACAACCTGTTGCAGAGCGTGCGCCTGCTGGCCGACGGCATGCGCAGCTTCGACCAACACTGCGCCCGTGGAATCGAAGTCAACCGGCAGCGGATCGGTGAATTGATGGAGCGCTCGCTGATGCTGGTCACGGCACTGGCGCCGCATATCGGCTACGACCGTGCAGCACAGATCGCAAAGAAGGCGCACAAGGAACAAAGCAGCCTGCGCGAGGCCGCGCTGGCGCTGGGATATGTCAGCCCGCAGCAGTTCGACGATTGGGTAAAGCCTGCCGATATGGTGTAGCAAGACAGCCCGGATCGGCTTGCAAGCCGATCCGGGGGTGAAGCACGCCCTCTACCCGCCGACCACTCTTGCCGCTACCGCTACCGCGGCGTGCCGCGCCGGAACAGGTTCACGATAGCCAGCAGGATTACGGCGCCGAGCAGCGAGACCAGCAGCGAGCCGACACTGAAATCATTCTGGTTGATGGTGCCGGTTCCGAACAGCGGCGCCAGCAGCCATCCGCCCAGCAAGGCGCCGATGATGCCGACCACGACATTGAGCAGCATTCCCTGCTGTGCATCGGTACGCATGATCATGCTCGCAATCCAGCCCAGGATGCCGCCCACTACGATCCAGATGATGAAGTTCATTTCCGCTCTCCATTAAAATTAGACTCAAAAAATCCGGAAATTGACGAACCCGCCATTTCCGGCCAGCGGTCCTGTCAGCCCGCAGTCCTGGCTGCCTGGCCTGCCAGCCCCTCCTCCAGCACGACTGCAAAGGTGCCTGCCCTCCCTGCCCTTAGCTTGTTCGCGTAGTCGCACGCATCCTGCCGCGACTCAAACGAAACGACTGGATGCCCGTTCTCCAGGACCTCCCAATTGCCCGTCTGCCCGCGGCAAATCCGTACCACTCCACCCCCAGTCCACCCGCTTACCATCGGTTCTCCATCGGCCGGTGTCCTTTTTCATTAGGCATTGGTTGCGGCCAGTGGTTCTGTTTCTTGATGCAGCTTCTGCAACAGGTCTTGAGGAATTCGCAGTCTGGAGTCCGGAGTTCGTTCCACGCTGGACATAGGTTGGCACAGTCAGCGATTGGCATTCACGCTGATCGGTGTTGACGGTGCTATTGGATTTTCGTTGCCGGTCATGCGTGACTGGTATTCGTTGAGGCGGTTATATAGTGTCTTCAGGCTCACCCCCAGCACTTCTGCCGTCTGTGTCTTGTTGCCGCCGCAATAGCCCAGTGTGGCGAAGATCAGCCGTTGCTCGGCGTCCGCGAGCTTGCTTCCCAGCGGGAACGTGATGCAGTCGGTCGCCACCGGCGCCACCAGCGGCCGGGTTGGCCCTGCCGCTGGCGCCAGGTCCACTTCCTGTTCGGCCAGGATGTAGGCGCGGTGGACCACATTCTTCAGTTCGCGCACATTGCCTGGCCAATGGTATTCGCGCAGGAAGCGGCGTGACGAGCGGGACAGCGTTTTGACGGTCTCATCTTCGTCATTGAAGCGCTGCAAGAACAACCTGGCGAGCAACTCGACGTCGTCACCGCGTTCGCGCAAGGCCGGCATGTTTATCGGGAACACGGCAAGCCGGTAATAGAGGTCGCTGCGCAAGAGCCCCGCTTCCACCGCCTGCTGCGGGTCGCGGTTGGTGGCGGCGATGACCCGCACCTTGACCTTTATTTCCTCATCCGCGCCGACCCGGCAAAATCGGCCGGTCTCCAGCACGCGCAGCAGCTTGATCTGCATCTCCGGAGACATCTCGGTCAGTTCATCCAGGAACAAGGTTCCGCCTGCGGCCCGTTCGAAGCAGCCCTTGTGCATGCGCACCGCGCCGGTGAAGCTGCCGCGCTCGTGCCCGAACAATTCAGCTTCGATCAGTTGCGGAGAAACCGCGCCGCAGTTGATCGCGACAAAGGGTTTGTCGCACTCGCGTGACAGTCGATGGATTTCGGCTGCGACGAGTTCCTTGCCGGTTCCGCTTTCACCGGAGATCAGGACATTGGCCCGTGTCGGCGCCACCTTATGGATCATCTGAAACAGATGCTGCATGGGAGCGGACGCGCCGTACAGCTCGCCGCAGCAAGATGACTGTTCGAGTTCGCGCGCATGCAATGCGTCGAGTTGCCCGTTGTCGGGTACTGGCATGCTCACGAAGTTGCTGTACGAATTGTATCCACTGCTCATGAGGCTCTCCAGAGTCAATCAGCTTTGCAGTTTCTTCTGCGCCGATCTTTGCAGAACTGCAAATCATTCAACACCCGCGCTTATCCGATTCTGGCCTGGGACGCTGCCGACATTTGTCGCCGGTTTGATATGTGACTGCGGCCGGCGGGTTTCTATCCCGCTTTCTGTCGCTGTTGATTGCCGCCATGTGCTTTGAGGAATTGCAATCGGGGTTATCCAGCAACGTATTTGCGTTCGCGCAAAGGTGTTGGCCATTCCATGAACGATGGACTTGCAAGCTGCCTCTGAAGGTGCAAGTGCAAGGGCTTCAAACGGCCGCCGGTGTGCGACTACCCTGGTACTTGTACGACACGAGGAAACTTGATATGAAGAATGCGAAAAGCGTGATTGCCCTGCTGGCAGTGAGTGTGGCGCTGGCCGGCATGACTGGTTGCCAGAAACGCGAGGAGGGCGGTGCGGGTGCCAGCTCGAGCGGAAAATCCGGCACCAGCGGTGCTACCGCTTCTGGCTCGGAGTCGAGGGCAATCGGCAAGGCTGGTGGATCGTCCGGGGCGAAGTAATGCCGTTTTGCGGCTCTCTGGCTTGCGGTTGGTTTATCTGTGTTTGATGGCTGTGGTTGTGAAGCCGGGAGACACCCCGGCGGGTGTGTTCCTTTCTTTTTAAAAAGAAAGGAACCAAAGAAAAAACGTCAAAACCCACTTGGCCAACGCCCGCTTCGATAGGCAACCAGACTCGGATGTCTGGGCTAATCCAGTGCGACGCTCGCGAGTGATGATCCCTCGGCTGTGTGCCGCTTACCTAATCAGCCAACCCCATGAAGTGTCTTATACCGATGCCCGGCGCACCGTTGACTCTTAATGTTTTTCGAAGCTTCAAACAAGCGACGGGTCTGTTTCACGAAAGGCCGAGCACCGCAGTTGTTTCCGGAGATCCCCGCGCCCCCTGGCAACCCGCCCTCAAGAATCAATTAGCAGCTTCGAAAAACATTGAGAGTCAACGAGCGGTGGTGTGCGGTCGGCGGCATTGAAGCGGGTTGGCTGATCCCGGTCAGAGGCGAACGTGTGGCCGGACACTCCTCGCGAACGCCGCACTGGTTCGGCCCAGGCATCCGAGTCTGGTTGGCTATCGAGGCGGGCGTTGGCCAAGTGGGTTTTGAATTTGGTTTCTTTGGTGACTTTCTTTTCCAAAAGAAAGTTACACACCCGCCGGGGTGTCTCCCGGCTTCACAACCCCAGCCATCAAACACAGATAAACCAACCGCAAGCCAGAGAGCCGCAAAACCCAGCACCCAGAACCAAGAACCCAGAACCAAGAACCAAGAACCAAATCAATCAAACGTAATGTTATAAAACAGCGAAAACACACTCCTGGTCCCCGCTTCGGCCTCGACGGTCATCCGCGGCGACAGCGTATACCGCAGCCGCAGCGCGCTGGTTGCCGTCTCCAGCCCCTGGACAACACTGACGTACAAACGCGACGACACCTGCTTGCCGACGGTGACAATACGCTGCTGCAGCGTATCCTGGCTGCGCGACAGGTTGATGGTGTCAAGGCCGAGAGTCGATGACAGCTGGCCTTGCACGCCGGCCGCGGCCGATCCGGTCAACAGGCTTGCTGCTGCTGACTGCAGCACGCTCAGGTCGGCCCCTTCGCTCCCGCTCAGGCCATGCCCCAGCACCAGCCAGGACAGCTTTTCTGCGTCAGGTACGGTCGGCTCGGATACCAGCGTCACGCGCGGTGACAGTACGGTGCCGCGCACGCTGACCCCGGCCGCCACATCCTGGCGACGCCGCATCGCCAGGATGTCCAGTGCCGGGTTGCTGATCGCGCCGGTGAAACGCAATACTCCCTGCTCGATCGCCAGCTCCTTGCCGTAGGCCGTGAAACTGCCCTCGGCTACGCGTAGCGTTCCCTGCGTCTGCAGCGGCGCGCCGGGCGTGTTGCGGATGCGCAGGTCGCCGACGATGCGCGCATCGAGGCCGCGGCCGCGCAGCCGCAGCTGGTCGCCGAGCCCGATGGTCAGGTCGATATCCGGCGCCAGGGCGGTGGGCGCTTTTTTCTGCTGGCCCACGATCACCACGTCATCGGACAACTCCGGCAGCTCGGTCTTGCCGATGTCCACCAGGCCGGAGTCGATGGTGAAACCGCCGCGCACCCGCGCCGCACGGGCGCTCAGTTCGATCCGGCTGTTGCCGCTGACGACGATGCGGCGGTCGGAGCGGTTGAACAGCCCGAAGCGAGTGGCCCGCAGGTCGAGCTGCCCGCTCGCCTGGCCGCCCGCGAATTGCAGCGGGCCGGTCACGGCAAGCATGCCCTCGCCGCCGGTGAAGGACAGGTTCTTCACCAGCAAGCGATCATCCTCGAAGCTGGCATCGAGCTGGCCCTGGCGCAGGTCGATGCCAGGGTCGGTCACGAACACGCGCAGCGCTTCGCCGCGCACCTGGCCCGACAGGCGCGGCGCCGCCAGCGTGCCGGCCAGCTGTACGTCGCTCTGCAGACGGCCCTCGGTGATCAGGAGAGGCGAGATCAGGCCGCCGGCCCAGCCGATGGAGGGCATGTCGATGCGGGCGCTGCCGCTGATACTGCCGTTGCGCGCCATCCCCAATTGTCCGCCGTCGCTTTGCACCTGTGCCGCCGCGCGCACGGCGACTTGACCCAGTTGGCGGCCCTGTGCGCCCAGCGTGAGCTCGACCCGATTATTGACGGCTTCAAGTTTTGCCTGTAGCTCGCCCAGGCCCAGCACCGCCTGGCTGGCGCCGAGCACCGTCACATCGCCCGAGACCCGTCGCAGTTGCGCACGCCCATTCAAGGCTTGTGCCAGCGTCAGGTTCCATTCGCCGTCCAGCACCAGGTCGGTGGCGACGGTCGACGACTTGCCTGCCAGTTCCAGCAGGCGTGCCAGCTCTACCCGCTGCAGGCGGCCACGGGTGACGGTGCCGCGCTCGTCATGCGCGAACTGGTCGATCTGGATCACGCTGCCCTCGACTTCCAGCCGGAGCTGCTCCACCACCTGCCGCTGGGCGGAAAGTTGCAGCAGCGCAGGGTTGGCCAGGCGCGCTTTCAAACGGCCCGCGCTATCCAGCCGCTGCAGCGTGCCGTGCCAGGATGGCGACGATGCCAGCGATTCCACGCCGCCAGCGGCGGCAGCGGCAAGGCTTTGCTGCGCCTTGGCTGCGCGAACCGAAATCTGGTGACGGCTGGTGCTGCCATCGGCCGCGATGGCAAGCGTGTCGAGCTTGCGCGCTCCATCCGCCAGGCTGCGCGCCTGCAGATCGATCTGCAGCGGTGCCTCGGGCTGCGGCGCAAACTGCATGCGCAGTTCCACGCTCGCGACAGACTGCCGCTCGCGGGCCAGTCCCTGCAGGCTGGCCTGCGTCTTGAGCTCGCCGATGTTGAATGCCTGGCGCGGATCCAGCCGCAGGCTGATTCGCCCGGATCCCGACTGCAGCCGGCCAAGGGCCGGCACATCCAGCCCCTGGGCCTTCCAGTTCGCCTCGATCGCAGGCGCGGCGACCGTGCCGCGCGCGGTGCCGTCGGCCAGCAATGCGCCCCGCCAGCCGCGGCCGAGCTGGTCCAGCCTGGGCGCGTTCACGTCGAAGCGCAGTTCGCCCGAGCGCCGGCCTTGGGACAGGCTGCCGGCGATTCGCAGCCGGTTGTCGCCGGCTTGCAGCGCCAGTTCGGGCACCTCCAGCATGTCGCCCTTGAGCATGACTTTGCCCTTGCCTTGCAAGGGCTGGCCGGCCAGGCGGCTGTCGGCAATGCCGAATTCCAGCGTCCCGGACAAGGTCGGCGCGCGCGCACCTTGCAGCGAGAAGTTCCCGTTCAGCAGCATGTCCGGCACTTGCGGAAAATTGCCGAGCGCGCGCGGGCTGAAGCGGGAGAAGCTGCCCTGCGCGGCGAACGGTTGTTGTCCATCGAGGTTCACGCTGCCGGTCGCCGCCAGTTCGCCGCCGGCAACCCGAATGCGCGCACGTTCCAGCGTCAGCCGCTGGTCGGCCAGTACCGCCCGCACATCGAAGTCCAGCGGCTGGGCCTGTGCCCGTTCCACCAGCGCCAGCGCCAATTCGTCACGACCTTCGACATGACGCAGGTCGGCACGGCCGGAAAGCCTGGTCTTGCGCGCTCGCGCATCCAGCCGCGACAGGTCGAGCCCATCGGTGACCAGCGCCATCGACAGCGCGCCGCCGGCGATGCTGCCACTGCCGTTGACGGTCCCGGCCGGCTGCCGCGCCGTACCCAGGCGAGCAACCAGCTGGTCGAACAACAGGCGGCGGTCTTGCTGTGAAAACCGCAACTGCAGGCTTTGCAGCGGCAGTGCATTTCTATCCAGCGTGCCGGCTTCAGCGTTGCGCAGCGCCAGCGATCCACGCCCGTTTGCATCTGCCTGCAAGTCGGCATCGAGGCTGGTACGCGGCGCGGCGGCGCTGAAGAAGGACAGGTCGATGCCGCGCGCCGTCAGCTGCGAGGCCGACAGCGGTTGCGGGCTGAACGGGCGCAGCGTGAAGCGGCCGTCGATGTGGGCCGGCGCAGATTTCTGTGCGAGATCCGCCGCCAGCGTGGCCTGCAGGTTTGCAAGCGTGCCTGAGAGGCTGGCCGTTCCCCGTGCGCCGAGCTGCTTCCCGTCCACCGTGGCCGCGCTCTCGATCGCGAACCGGCCTTGCAGTACATAAGGACTGATGTCATGCAGGGTGGCCTCGCCGCCGAGTTCGCCAAGAACCGGCAGCGCCGGATCCGGGGAGCGCAGCTTGAGCGGTTGCAGGCGTGCCCGGTAGCGGGCGCCGTCGTAGTCCAGCGCCAGGCTCAGCGCACCCAGCTCCACCAGCGGCAAGGGGCCGCGTGCCAGCACTGCCTGCACCACTTGCAGGCGGTCGATCTGTAGCCGCAGTGGCAGTCTCAGTGCCGCTGGCAGGACCAGCGGCTCGTCCTTTTTGGCGACGCTGGTGACGACGTCGATACGTTGCGCCGACAGCATGCTGACGTGCAGCAGTCCGCTCAGAAGCGCGTGCGGCTGCCACTCCAGCTGCACCTGCCGGGCGATCACTTGCTGGTCGATGTCCTTCCATGTCACACGGTCGAGGCGCAGCGTGCCGCCCAGCCTGCCGTGCACGCCCTCGATCGCAATTGCGCCGCCGCCATATTGGCGCAGTGCCAGCGCGATTGCGGAACGGGCGCCGCCTTCGGTGCCAGCCAGCCACCAGGCCGCAGCAAGCACCGCCAGCAAGGCCAGCAGGACTGCCGCGCCGATCCACCTGGCAATGCGGGTGCCGCGATGGCGCAGGCGGCCCCCGCCGGGTCCGGCCTTGTCCTTGTCCTTTTCCTTGTCGTTGTCGTCAGAAGCCATAGCCGATCGAGAAGTGGAGGCGCGGTTTGCGCGTCTCGTGGCCGAACGCGAGGTCGAAATTTACCGGGCCGACCGGACTGCGCCAGCGGGCGCCTACGCCAGTGCTGCGCGCAAAGTGGAAGTCGCGCCAGCTGTCGGCGGCATTGCCCGCATCGGAGAACACGGCAGCGCCCCACTCGGGGGTGAAGTGATAGACCAGTTCTCCGCTCACCAAGGCCATCACCCGTCCGCTGACGATGGCGCCGCTCTGCGCCACCCCCAGGCTGTTGTAGGCATAGCCGCGCACGGTCTGGTCGCCGCCAGTGCGAAACAGCAGGTCGTCCGGAACCTGTTCGCGGCTGGCGCCGAACACTTGCCCGGCCTGCGCTCGCAGCACGCCCGACCAGCGCCGCGTCAGCGGGCGCAGCAAGGTGAACTGGGTCCAGGCACGCCCGATATTGCGCTCGTTGAGAAGGCCGGCCGGACCGCCGCCCAGTTCGACTACCGCGACATGGCCGCGGCGAGGGGAAAACAGATTGTCGAGGCGGCGGCGGGTGTAGCGCCAGCTGCCGACCAGCGCCTGCCGATTGTTGGGATCGGCGTTGGGAAGTTGCTGGCGGTCGATCATCCAGGCCAGGCTCCAGACATTTTCGTCGGTGCGGCTCGGACTGGTCAGCCGGGCCACGGTGCGGATCTTGTCGTTGATCTCGCTATTGATATCGGTGTGCGCGTAGTTGGCGGCGATGCTGGGCGTCCAGCCATTTTCGCGGCGCGGAAAGCTCAGCTCGCCGCCGATGATGCGGGTCACACGGTCCACGCGCGCTTCCGATTCCAGCCGCCAGTCGCGCCCGAGGAAACGACGGTCCAGCCAGCGCGCCTGCAGGTGGGCGCCAGTGTCGGTCGAGATGCCGCCGCCCAGCGCCAGCCGGCGCCGCTCATGCTCGACCAGGTCCAGGTGCACCGGCACCTCGAGCGGATGCGCCGGGTCTATCTCGGTCGTGGCGAATGCGGACTTGAAGTAACCCGTGGCCTGGATCCGGGACTGCAGTTCGTTGAGCTTGTCCTGGCTGTAGGGCTCGCCAGGCTGGATCGGATTCTGCGCGTCGACCGTGCGGCGCGGGTAGCGGCTCAGTCCCTGCACCCGCAATTCACCGAAGGTGAACGCCGGCCCCGAATCGACCTGAACCGACAGCTGCGCGCGCTGCCGTTCGGGATCGATCCGTGCTTCGCTGTCCGCGATGCGGGCGGCGGGATAGTCGCGGTTCAACAGGTTTTTCAGCAAGTCGTTCTTGGCGTCGGTCCAGTCTTTCTGGCGGAACGCCTGGCCCGCTTTCAAGCTCCATTGCCGCCGCAGGCGCTCGATGCGGGCAGCGGATGCCGGGTTGGCCGCGATGTGACCGGAAAATTGTATGGACACGCTCTCGATTACGGTCTGCGGCCCCGGGGTGACGGTGAAGCGCGCCACCAGTTGCTCGCCCCTGGTCTCGGTCTGCTGCTGGACCTGCGCGGAAAAATAGCCCTCGGTCGCCAGCACGGTTCTTATCTGCCCGATGGCAGCACCTGCCAGGCGGCGAAACTCCTCAGCCGGCATGGTCTGCTCTCGCACATACCGGCTGATGTCCAGCGATTCATTCAATTGCCTGGCCAGCGGTGCCGGCGCGTCGATCACGACCTCGTAGGGCTGCGCCGGCTGGGCCGTGCAGGGGGCGCACAGCGATAGCGCCAGCGACAGGGCGGCGGCGCGCAGGTCGCGGCGCGGACGAAGCAGGGTGGTCAGGATGCGAAGCAGGTCGCGGATCTCCATTACTGATGCAGCAAGGTTTGTGCTGCCGGTGTCCGGATTATATAGAGCGCGCAGCCGCAGGGTGAACGACTGATGAGCGACCGATGCACCGGGTCAGGCAGCATTGTGAATCAGTGGTGGCGAATTGTTAGCGCGATTCAGAGCGAGTGTGCGGTAAATCGCGGCGCGTGGAAGTGGCGCAGTCGCAGCGCCTGATGTGAGCCCGTGACAGGATTGAGGCTCCTCGATTCCGGCTTTACCTATGAAAACTGGGGTGCGGGCGAACAATCCGGTCGGTGGCGTCGATCGCTGTCGGGGCGTCTGGCACAGAGCTTGCAAATGACAGAGCTTGCAAGCAATGGCTGCGGCTGCTGGTGATCACTCGTGATCCAGCGGCGGATTTGTTAACCAAGGCAGGAGGTGATGATCATGTTCTCAAAGGTTTCCAGCACGCTGAAATCGCGCAGCCCGGCTCACCATTCGCCATCCGTCCGCCGCTTTTCTCTGGCCAGACAGCCGATCGTGAAAACCTGTACCAGGGCTTCGGTCACGATCAAGGAAAAGCCACCCGTTTTTCGGCTCGACCGGATTGTTCATTACCCGGCTAACCTGGTTCCCTTCGATCGGCTGCCGTGCCGCGGCGCAGGGCCTTTCCAGCAATGGGCGATCGAGCCCGGCCCGAACGAAGACAAGATTCTCGGCCCGGAACACGGCGTCCTGTTCAGGGCCTGGGGTGATGCGCCGTTTACCGGTCTTGAAGTGGGCGAGTATGCCGATCGCAATTCAAAATATCTCTACATGATCTGCGCAGACGGTATCCGCTTGCTGAAGGAGATGCGGCCGCAGGACACCGACCGTGGCGTGGGTACCCACAGCAACCTTGCCCGCTACGGATTCGGGGGGGAGTTGTGGTTGCAAGCGGATGGTTCCTTCATTGTCAATGCCTGTTCCACCCGTTCCCCGGTGCAGGTGCCGAAGGAATACGACTTCGAAAAAAAGATCTGGAAGCTGCCCGCCGAGGGCACACCCGAACGGGCGGAATGCGAAGCCCGCTACCGGGCAGGCATCAAGCTGTTCGTCAAGCTTCAGCGCGCCACCTGTCACCAGGTGCCACTCGGGCAGCGCTGGGGAAAGATCACTCCGGTGAGGCTCGACCATACGCCGTTGCTGCGCCCCCCGGCTGCCAGCGGATTGAATCCCCCAATGGCGTTGTGACAAGTGCCGGCAATCAGCAATCGGACGGCAGGCGGGCGGCTTCGAGCCGCGACGGGAAGGGCCAGCGGAAACCGGTCGAAGCGAGGTTCCCTGGCGTGGCCGGGCTGCGGAAGCCTCGCGGAGGTCTACAATATGGGACTCCGGCCCTGCTAGCCGACAATCCGCCAATCCCCCCAACTCGCCAATGACTGCCTCCCACGAAATCCGCCCCGGACAATCGATAGAACTCCTGAAGGAGTTGCACATCCTGACGCGCGACGGCAAGTTGAACCAGGACAGCCGGCGCAAGCTGAAGCAGGTCTATCATCTGTATCAGTTCATCGAGCCGCTGCTGCAGGAGTTGGAGCAAAGCCATCCCGACATGCATCTGGTCGACCATGGCGCGGGAAAGTCTTACCTGGGCTTCATCCTGTATGACCTGTTCTTCAAGTCACGCAACCAGGGCACGGTGGTCGGCATCGAGACGCGGGAAGAGCTGGTGACGAAATCGCGCGAACTGGCGGCGCGGCTCGGATTCGGCCGGATGGAATTTTTCAACCTGTCAGTCGCCGAGTCGATCAATTCGTCCTTGCTGCCGCCCAAGGTCGACATCGTCACCGCCTTGCATGCCTGCAATACCGCAACCGACGATGCCATCCGCTTCGCACTGGCAAAGCAGGCGCGCTTCGTGGTCCTGGTGCCGTGCTGCCAGGCCGAGGTGGCGTCGGTGCTGAACCGCAACAAGGGCCGTTCGCTGGCGCGCGACGCACTGACCGAAATGTGGCGCCATCCGCTGCATACGCGCGAATTTGGCAGCCAGGTGACCAACGTCCTGCGCTGCCTGCAACTGGAAGCGCACGGCTACCAGGTGCGGGTGACCGAACTGGTCGGCTGGGAACATTCGATGAAGAACGAGCTGATCATTGCCACCTACAAGGACCTGCCGCGCGCGCGCCCGGCCCAGCGCCTGGAGGAAGTCCTGTCCTCGCTTGGCCTGGAAGAAATGCAGGAACGCTTTTTCGCCTGAGCTGCCCGCCGCTCAATGCGGCAGTTGCCGGCTGCCGCGTATGGTGAGCTTAAGTTTGCGGATCGACAGGAATATCTCGTCCAGGAAAAACAGGTAGCTCAGCACCAGGCTGGCCATGGCAGCCACGAACAGGCCCGCAATCAGCGTATTCATGCCGGCGCCGGCGTCGAACGCGTCTTCGAGGAACATGGCGGTGATCACGCAGCACATCAGCAGTCCGCACAGTCCGCACGACAATATCGCCCGGTAGATCGCACGCCGGCGGCGTAGCAGCACATCGGTTTCATGCCGGTATTCGGTTGCCCGTGCCGGGTCGGACAGTTCCTCCTGCGGCCGCCAGTCGAGCCAGCGCTTGCGGTCGACGATGCGCGACAGCCGGTTGTTCAGTACGCGCATCTGCATGGCCACGGCGCCCAGCAGGAAGGCGGGCGCGATCGCATTCTGAACGATGGTGCCGAGATGATCTGCTTGCAGGTCCATGTGGGGGATATCAAAGTGTGGATCAATGCCCGCGGTAGGATGGCATGTGTGTCGCCGCGGGCCGATGCAAAGTCTTGATTCTAGACCCAGCCCCATCAGGAATGTGATGAAATCTTGGCGTCGGATGGCGGAGCACCTCATTCGTGACGACCAGCCCTGCGAACTCGAATATGTCGGATTCTGGGCCAGGGCCTGGGCCGGGCTGATCGATCTCGGCCTGCTGGCAGCGCTGGTATTCCCGCTATTGCAGTTTGCCGAGCGCGGCCCTGCGCACCTGCTGCAGCCCGGCGCTGGCGGCCTGGCTCCGCTGCTGTTGTCCGCTGCGGCAGCCCTGTTGTTCTACCTCGCGCCCGGTACCACCCCCGGCAAGCTGGCGATCTCGGCAGTGGTGGTGGACGAGCGCACCGGTTGTCCGCCCGCGCTGCCGCAGCGAATCGGTCGCTCGCTCGGCCTGTTGCTGTCGCTGGTGCCGTTCGGGCTCGGGTTCCTGTGGGTCGCCTTCCATCCGAAGAAGCAGGCGTGGCATGACAAGCTGGCTGGCACGCTGGTCGTGCGCGAGCGCCAGCTTGGGTCCGGGTCAGCGCGGCCTGCAAAGGGGCAGGTCCCGGAGAATCAGGCTGCGGCCACCCGGCACTGATCGCCGTCCCGGCAAGAGCGTTGCGCTGCCCGCCGCCGGCCCATCCCATCCGATCCCCCCATTCCCGGCATCCGCCACCCGGATTCACGAAACCTGGACCGCCTGTTCCTCGATTGCCGCTTCGTAGATGGCCACCAATTGCCGGTAGTTGCTCGCCGGCGTGTACTTCTCCAGATAGACCGAGCGCGCATTGCGTCCCATGGCCAGCATCTCTTGCGGATGCTGGTTCGCCCAGGCCAGCTTGGCGGCCAGATCGCGCGCGGATCCGGGCATGAAAAGCAGGCCAGTCCTGTTGTCGTCGATCATCTCCGCCATCGAACCGAATCGTGGCGCAATCACGGGCAGGCCGCAGGAAAAGGCTTCCATCTGCACCAGTCCGAAGGTCTCGTACCACATGCTCGGCATGACCAGGCAGGAGGCACTGTTCATCTGTCGCAGCACTTCGGTCCGGTCAACCCGGCCACAGGCGTTCAGTTGCGGATGAGCCTGCGCGATCGGCAGTTCGGGGCCATTACCCAACACGGCGACCGTCATGCCGGGGATGCTTTCCACCGCTTCAGCGAGCAGCGACAAGCCCTTTTCCACCGACAAGCGACCAACGAAAAGTGCACCCGAGCGGTCCACCTCGCGCATCGGCTCATGACGTACGAAGTTCGGCTTGATCGTGATGCGATCGGCCGGCAGCCCGCCCTCCACGAACTTGTCGCGCGAAAACTGATTCAGCGCGATGTAGCGCGCGACCTTGCGATGGAAAGTACCCAGGCTCCAGTGAACCACAAGCATGCCGGCCAGCACCGCAGACTGCGCCGTTGAATCGTGATAGCAGCCGCGTACCACCCCGCGCCAGGGGATCGTGCCCTTGCAGTCCTCGCACACTTGCTTGTTCCGCAGGAACATGGCCTGCAAGCACATCAGCCGGAAGTTGTGCAGGGTCTGCACAACGGGGCGGCATTTCTTTGACGCCGCCCAGTAGAGTGAGGGGGAGACCAGTGGAAAGCTGTTGTGGACATGGATCACATCCGGCTTGAATTCGTCGATCTGGCGCTCGAGTTCAAGCGTGGTGCGCGACGACCACACCGTTTCACGGGCGAGTGTCACCTTGCCCATTCCGGCGATACTGGCGTTGTCGCGTCCGAATAGCTCAACGACATGCCCGTGCTCGCGCAGCAGCCGGATTTCGTCATCGACCACGACATCTTCGCCGCCGCGTTCGCGATAGCGGTTGTGAATGACGAGGATGCGCTCGGCTTTCATCGTCCGGAAAGCCTTCGCGTGCCAGCATGAACAGCGCCGGCGCTGTGCAGGTACGCCACTGCCTGGTCGATCATCAGCCCACCGCCGTCGAAAATTCACGTGCCGCACGCATTCCACCCAATGGTTGAAATCGCGACAATTGTTGTAATGGACACGGGTTCCGGGGCCGGGTTCCGCGCGTCGTGCGGCGTGATGATCTGGACTTGCAGCAGGGGTCGCTACAAGGAATGCAATCCCCGACCCGCTGGATCAAGGAGGCTGCGCCGTCCGGGAACAGTCTTGAGATGCCAGGAAAGCGGCATCAAGCGGCATCAAGCGGCTTGCGTGGCGGCCCGCCGGGCGATCGCTACGCAGCCTCCTGGCGTGCCAGTGCCTGCTTCGGTCGTCCAGCGAGTACATCGATGATTGGACATTCCGGCCGTGCATCTCCATTACAAGCCGTGGCCAGCTGCTGCAACTGGTTTCGTATCGCCTGCAGCCTCCCAATGTCGGCGTCCACCTCGGCAATGTACTGGTTTGCCAGCGCTTTTACTTCCGCGCTCTGCCGCGACTTGTCATCCCACAGGCTCAGCAGCGAGCGTATCCGGTCGATCGAGAAGCCCAGTTCGCGTGAGCGCTTGATGAAGCGCAATACCTGCACATCCTTGTCGTCGAAATCGCGATAGCCGGACCCGCTGCGGCGGGTGGCGCCGATCAGGCCTATGCTCTCGTAGTAGCGGATGATTTTCGGATTCAGTCCCGATCCACTTGCAGCTTGCCCTATGTTCATTTCAGTCTCCCAGGAAAATTGCTTGGCTTCCAGCGTCGCAGCAACAGGGCATTGCTCACAACACTGACGCTGGAAAACGCCATGGCAGCGCCGGCGATCATCGGATTCAGGAATCCGAACGCCGCCAGCGGTATGCCCACTATGTTGTAGATGAATGCCCAGCCGAGGTTCTGCCGGATCTTGTGGTAGGTCTTGTGAGATATGTCGATGGCGTCAGCCACCAGCGCCGGGTCGCCGCGCATCAGCGTGATGCCCGCGGTATGCATGGCGACATCGGTACCGGTCGACATGGCGATGCCGACGTCTGCAGCGGCGAGTGCCGGCGCGTCGTTGATGCCGTCGCCGATCATCGCCACGCGCCGGCCCTCCGCCTTCAGTGCCATCACCACGCTGGCCTTGTCGGCTGGCAGCACTTCGGCGCGGATATTGGCGATGCCGATTTCCTTTCCGACTGCCGCCGCGCTGCCCTTGTTGTCACCGGTCAGCATGATGCTTTCGATGCCCATCTGCTGCAGCCGGGCGACGGCACCCGATGCCGATGGCTTGATGGTGTCGCCAAATGCCAGCAGTCCCATGACTGTCGCCTGCCGGCCATCGCCGCGCGCCAGCCAGGAAACGGTGCGGCCGGCATGCTCGTGCTGGTCCGCCGCGTCGGCGAAGCCCGCCGTCGCGGCGCCAATCTCGTTCATCAGGCGGCGGTTGCCGAGCCATATGGTGGCATCTGCCGCATCTGCCGAATTTGCCAGGCCGGCCTGCACACCGCGGCCCGGGAGCGCGCGCGCATCGCCGGTGGCCGGGATTTCCAGGCCGCGCCGTGCTGCTTCGTCCACCACCGCCCGTGCCAGCGGATGGTTGCTGGTTTTTTGGACGGCGGCTGCCATGCGCAGCAGTTCATCTTCGGTGGTGGCGGCGTCGATCGCCAGCAGTGCGGGTTTGCCCTCGGTCAGCGTGCCGGTCTTGTCGAATGCGACTGCGGTGATGCTGTGGGCCGTTTCCAGCGCCTCGGCGTCCTTGATCAGGATGCCGTAGCGGGCAGCCACGCCGGTGCCGACCATGATCGAAGTAGGCGTCGCCAGTCCCAGCGCGCAGGGACAGGCGATTACCTGTACCGCGACCGCATTGAGCAAGGCTTGTTGCCAGTCACCGGTCATGATTCCCCAGCCCAGCAAGGTGAGCACGGACACCACCAGCACCACCGGGACGAAGACCGCGCTGACCTTGTCGACCAGCCTTTGTATCGGCGCCTTCACCGCCTGTGCGTCTTCGACCAGGCGAATGATCTGCGACAGCATGGTCTGGCTGCCGATCGCAGTGGTCTCGATCAGCAGCACGCCGTCGGCATTCACCGCGCCGCCGGTCACCTGCGCCCCGGCCGACTTGGCAACCGGCAGGCTTTCGCCGGTGAGCAGGGACTCGTCGAGCGTGCTGCTGCCTTCGACGATACGACCATCTACCGGCACCCGCTCGCCCGGCCGCACCAGCACCAGGTCGCCCAGCTGCACGGCATCGATGGACTCCAGGCTGTCGACGCCGTTGCGCCGTACAGTGGCGGTGGTGGTCTTGAGCGACTCCAGTGCGCGGATGGCGGCGACGGTCTGGAATTTTGCGCGTGCCTCCAGCCATTTTCCGAGCAGCACCAGCGTGATCACCACGGCCGAGGATTCGAAGTAGAGGTGGGCATGGCCGCCGTGCGCCATCAGCAGGTAAACAGACAGGCCGTAAGCGGCGCTGGTGCCGATCGCCACCAACAGGTCCATGTTGCCGGCGCCGGCGCGCACGGCTTTCCAGCCGGCCCGGTAAAAACGGGCGCCGAGCCAGAACTGGACCGGCGTGGCCAATAGCAGTTGCATGGTGCCGGGCAGCATCCAGTCGCGGCCGAACAGCATGCCCAGCATTGGCGCCGCCAGCGGCAGCGTCAACAGAGCTGCCACCGCCACCGGCCACCAGCCAGGCAATGCGGGCTTCCCGGCTTCCTGCTGCGCGCCGTCAGCGGTTCTTGCGTGGTACCCGGCTTTTTCCACCGCTGCCACCAGTGCGGCGGGCGAGGTGCCGCTTGCCATCCGGACCAGCGCCTTTTCCGTCGCCAGGTTGACGCTTGCATCCAGCACGCCTGGCACCGCCTTCAGCGCTTTCTCTACACGCCCGACGCAGGAGGCGCAGGTCATGCCGTCGATAGCCAGCGAGGTGGTTGTGGTGGCGACGTGATAGCCGGCCTTTTCTATCGCGGCGTTGAGCATGTCGGCAGTCACCGCCGGGTCCGCCTGCACCGCTGCTTTTTCGGTTGCCAGGTTCACGCTTGCGGAACGCACTCCCGGGACTGCGGACAGTGCCCTCTCGACCCGCAGCACGCACGACGCGCAGGTCATGCCTTCGATCGGCAGGTTGAATCCGGCCTCAGTGCCACCTGGTACGGCGACAGCGCCGCTTGCAGCTCTCCATGCTTCCATTATTGTTCTCCTTGCGAGGAGTACCAGCATAGACCTTCCAACGATGGCAAGGTCAAGTAATGGAGAGGATGAAGGGGATGAAGGGGATGAAGGGTATGAAATCGCGCACTTGACCTTCCCGCGGGTGGAAGGTCTAAAGTGGAGGCTGTATTGTTAACAGGAGAAACAGAATGCTGACTTTTCGCGTCGACGACATGACATGCGGGCACTGCGTGGCGAGCATCACCAAGGCGCTCAAACAGGCCGATCCGGCGGCGGCCGTCGAGATCGACCTGCCGCAGCACCTGGTAAAGGTGGACACCCGGGCCGAGGCGAACGGTATCGAGCAGGCGATCCGCGAAGCGGGCTATACGCCGGTCGCTGCCTGACGACTGGGTTGGGCCATTGTTCATGAGGGGCGCTGCCCTTGCAGCCCGGTGGCCCAGCCCTTGCCATTCCATTTTTTTAAAAACATTTTCACCGGCACTCCAGCCAATGGGAATCCGGGCCCAGAGTACGCGCTCGGGATTCGGAAAAATTTGATTCAGATCAACTTTGTCCGGCTCCATGGAACACGCTGTTTCTCCCCGAGCCGTGCGCGTTTGCCGGCAGCCGGCCCGAGACGACGAAATTCCGGCAATTGCATGCTCGACATTTGCTGAATTGCAAAACTTCCTGTAAAAAGTCGGCATCCTCGGGCTTCTGGAGAGCCCATTCACAAAAATCAGGAGAATAGATTGCGTACATCCCTTTTTGTCCTCGCTGCAGCGGTCACCTTGTCGTTCGCGTCGCCCAGCATGGCCCAGGAAAAATACAAGCCGGAGTACCGTCTTTCGACCGTGCTCGGCAGTGCTTTCCCGTGGGGCAAGGGCGGCGAGCGCTGGGCTGAGCTGGTCAAGGAAAAAACCCAGGGCCGCATCAACATCAAGATGTATCCAGGCACCTCGCTGGTGGCCGGCGACCAGACCCGCGAATTCACCGCAATCCGCCAGGGTGTGATCGACCTGGCCGTTGGCTCGACCATCAACTGGTCGCCGCAGTTGAAGGAACTGAACCTGTTTTCGCTGCCATTCCTGATGCCCGACTACAAGGCAGTCGACGCGCTGACCCATGGCCGGGTTGGCCAGGAAATATTCAAGGTCATCGAGCGCGCTGGCGTGATCCCGCTGGCCTGGGGCGAGAACGGCTATCGCGAGCTGTCGAACTCCAAGCGTGAAATCCGTACCCCGGCCGACATGAAGGGCATGAAATTCCGCGTGGTCGGCTCGCCTCTGTTCAACGATACATTCACCGCACTGGGCGCCAATCCGACCCAGATGAGCTTTGCCGATGCACAGCCGGCGCTGGCATCCGGCGCAGTCGACGGCCAGGAAAATCCGATGTCGGTGTTCGTCGCCGCCAAGTTGTCCACCCTGAACCAGAAATACCTGACGGTATGGGGTTACGTGAATGACCCGCTGGTCTTCGTCGTCAACAAGGAAGTCTGGGCCAGCTGGAGCAAAGCCGACCAGGAAGCGGTTCGCGCTGCTGCCGTCCAGGCCGGCCGCGAAGAAACAGAACTGGCGCGCAAGGGCATGACTGCGACCGACAGCAGCGTCTACAAGACGGTCGAAGGCCTGGGCGTCAAGGTCACCCGCCTGTCGCCCAAGGAAATCGACGAGTTCAAGAAGCTGACCCGCCCGGTGGTCCAGAAGTGGACCAAGACCATCGGCGCCGACCTGGTGAAGAAGGCTGAAGCCGACATCGCCGCACGGAAGTAAACGAGCCGCATGCTTGACGGCGCCGCCCGGTCCGGGCGGCGCTTGTTTTTTGTGAACCGGCCTGGCGCGTCCCACGGCCACCCGGTTTTGTATTTTCACCTGGCCAATAATCATGAGCGACATGCCCGATCCCGCCGGTCACGGCGACAGCAAGGAGAAGCCGCATCGCGGCGTCCCGGTAAAAATCGAAGAAGCGATTGCAGCCGCAGTGATGGCACTGATCTGCTGCATCACCTTCGCCAACGTGGTGGTGCGCTATCTCACCAATGCCTCGTTCGCATTCACCGAGGAGTTCACCGTGTTCCTGATGGTGGTGCTGACTTTCGTCGGCTCGGCCGCCGCGTTCGCGCGCAACCGCCATATCCGGATGACCTTCATTACCGACCGCCTGCCGCCCGCGCTGGCGCGCAAGGTCGAATTGCTGGTCATGCTGCTGTCGGCAATCATGTTCGCGGTGCTGGTGTGGTACGGCTGGAAGCTGTTCCTCGACGACTGGCAGTTCGACACGACCTCGCCCGGCATCGGCATTCCGCAGTGGATCTACACCATCTTCCTGCCGTTGCTGTCGCTGGTAATCCTGCTGCGAATCGTCGGCCGCACGATACGGCTGATCAAGGGCGAGCCCGAGCTCGACGGCCAGGAGGCGCAGCTATGATCGAAGGCAGCCTGATCCTTTTCCTCGGCTTCGCCATCCTGCTGGCGATCGGTGCGCCGCTGGCGGTCGCGCTGGGCGTCACCGGCTCCGCCGTCATCCTGCTCGAAGGCCTGGGCATCATGTCGGTGCCGACCAATGCCTACAACGGCGTGGCGAAATATCCTCTGTTGGCGCTACCGGTGTTCGTGCTGGCCGGCATGATCTTCGAACGCGCCGGCGTCGCAGCCCGTATCGTGCGTTTCGCCTCGGCCATCGTCGGCCAGCGCCGTGGCGCACAGGGCGTGGTGGCGATCCTGGTCTGCATGTTCCTGGGCGGCATCTCCGGTTCCGGCCCGGCCGATGCGGCTGCGGTGGCGATGGTCATGATCCCGGGCATGCTCAAGCAAGGCTACCCAAAAGAATTTTCCGCGACGCTGATTGCCGCCGCCGGTTCCACCGCCATCCTGATTCCCCCTTCGATCGCACTGATCGTCTACAGCGTGCTGGTGCCGCAGGCATCGGTACCTGCGCTGTTCGCCGGTGGCGTGATTCCCGGCATATTGGCCGGCTTGTCGCTGATCATTCCCACGCTGTACTTCGCATTCAAGAACGGCTGGGGCATCGAAACCGGCGAAGCCGGTCCCCGTTTCTGGGACAGCTTCAAGGAGGCAATCTGGGGCTTGCTGGCGCCGGTAATCATTCTCGGTGGCTTGCGCACCGGCATGTTCACGCCGACCGAAGCGGCGGTGGTGGCCGTATTCTATGGCTTGATGGTCGGTGTTTTTGTCTACCGTTCGCTGACGCTGCGCAGCATCTACGAGGTGCTGGTCGAATCGGCGGAAATTTCCGCTGTGGTGCTGTTGATCATTTCCCTGGCCGGCGTGTTTGCCCATGCCGGCGCGACCCTCGGCGCTTTCGACGAGTTCGCCAAGCTGCTGCTCGGCTTCGCCCAGAACGAGGCGCTGATGTTGTTGATGATCACCATCATGCTGCTGATTGCCGGCATGTTGCTGGATGCGATATCCATCTTCATGATCTTCCTGCCGGTGCTGCTGCCCATCATCACGTTCTACAAATGGGATCCGGTATGGTTCGGCATCATCATGACGATGAACATGGCGATCGGCCAGTTCACGCCGCCGATGGCAGTCAACCTGATGGTCACCACCCGCATTGCCGGCATCACGATGGAATCGACTATCCGCTGGGCCTTGTGGATGGTGGGCGCGATGCTGGTGGCGCTGGCCCTGGTCACGGTATTCCCGCAGCTTGCGCTGTGGCTGCCGCAAACGCTGGGCTATTGATAACGGAAGCAGGAAGGACCAAGCAATGTCAGATATATTTTTCATGCCCGCCACTGACATGGTCGCGGCAATCCGCGCCGGTCAGCTGTCCGCGCGCGAGGTGATGACGGCGCACCTGGCCCGTATTGAACAGGTCAACCCGCAACTCAACGCGATCGTGACGCTGCATGCGGAGCAGGCCCTGCAGGCGGCAGCCCAGGCCGATGAAGACCAGGCGCATGGAAAGCCCCTTGGCGCGCTGCATGGGCTGCCGGTGGCGCACAAGGACTTGCTGCTTACGCGCGGCATGCGCACCACGTTCGGCAGCAAGGTGCATGAGCGTTTCATTCCCGCCAAAAGCGCGCTGGTGGTCGAGCGCCAGCAGCAGGCCGGCGCCATCAGCATCGGCAAGACCAACACGCCGGAATTCGGTGCCGGTTCGCAGACATTCAATGCGGTGTTTGGCGCCACCCGCAATCCCTACGACCCGAGCCTCACCTGTGGCGGTTCCAGCGGTGGTTCCGCGGTGGCGCTGGCGTCCGGCATGGTGCCGCTCGCCGACGGCACCGACATGGGCGGCTCGCTGCGTTGTCCGGCCAATTTCTGCAATGTCGTCGGCCTGCGTCCCTCGGCCGGGCGGGTGCCGCAACTGCCGGCGCAGGACGCCTGGAGCACGATGTCGGTGTCCGGGCCGATGGCGCGCAATGTGCAGGACCTGGCGCTTTACTTGTCGGTGATGGCCGGCTTCGATGCCCGCGATCCGATCGCCATCGAAGGCGACGGCGCGCAGTTCCGTGCTCCGCTGGCGCGCGACTTCAAGGGGGTGCGGGTGGCGTGGAGCCCGGACCTCGGTGGTATTCCGGTCGACCCGCGGGTGACTGCGGTGCTGCAGGCGCAACGCCAGCTGTTCGAAGACCTGGGCTGCGTGGTCGAGGATGTAACACCCGACCTGCGCGATGCGACCGAGATCTTCATGACCCTGCGCGCTCTCGATTTCGAACTGCGGCTGGGACCCCTGATGGACGCCCATCCCGGTGTGCTGAAAGATACGGTGGTGTGGAATATCGAAGAAGGGCGCAAGCTGACCGGCCCGCAGATTGCCAGGGCCTACAAGCTGCGCACCCAGTTGTTCGAGCGCATGCATCGTTTCATGGAGAAATACGAGTTCCTGCTATGCCCGGTCAACCAGGTGCCACCGTTTGCGATCGACCAGCCCTACATCACCGAAATCGATGGGGTGCAAATGGAGAATTACATCGACTGGATGCGATCATGTTTCAGCATCACGGTGACGTCGCATCCGGCGATGTCATTGCCTTGCGGGTTTACCGACGAGGGATTGCCGGTGGGCTTGCAGGTGGTGGGCCGGCATCGCGATGATTTCGGCCTGCTGCAGTTGGGGTATGCGTTCGAACAGGTGAACGGGGCAGGGCGCCGGCGGCCGGGCCTCTGATTTCACTGGCCCGGACTACGGTCCGGGCTGCGGTCCGGGGAGGACGGACCGGGTCAACACAAAGTTGCCCGTCCACCGTCCCCGTGCCGCTTGGTCGTTGATTACTCCTTGATATTTGCCGCCTTCACGATAGCCGCGAATTTCTGCCGCTCGCTCTTCACCAGCGCCTCGAATTCCGCAGTCGCCATGCCGCTCGGCTGTGCGCCCTGCTTCTCCAGCGCCTCTTTCACGTCCGGCATTTTCAGCACATCGGACATGTCCTTCTGCAGCCGCACGACCACTGCATCCGGCGTCCCGTGCGGCACGAATACCCCGAACCACTGGATCAATTCGAATTTGCCGAGACCCGCTGTCGCCGCGACCGGCGGCACCTGCGGCGCTGCAGGCGATGCGGTAGCCGATGACACGGCCAGCGCCTTCAGCTTTCCGGCCTTCGCATGCGGCAATGCGGTCGGCAGGCCGGCGAAACCAATGTCGACATGGCCGGCCAGCAGGTCGGACACCGCCGGTGCCACACCCTTGTAGGGAACATGATTCAACTTCACGCCCGCGATCTGCTCCAGCAGGGCGCCAGCCAGATGCTGCGGCGTGCCGTTGCCGGAAGACGCATAGCTGACCTTGCCCGGATTGTTCCTGGCGAAAGCCACCAGTTCAGCCACGTTCGAATAGGGGCGCGACGGATGCGTGACCAGCATGAATGGCAGGCGCACCGTCTGCGTCACCGGCCGCAAGTCGGTATCCGGGTTGTACGCCATCTTTTGCATGATGAACTGGTTGATGACCACTTCGGCCGTTGCCGACATCAGCACGGTATTGCCGTCCGGCGCGGACTGCGCGACAAAGGCGCCGCCGATCGATCCGCTGGCGCCCGGCTTGTTCTCGACCAGCACCGGCACTTTCCAGCGATCCGCCAGTTTCTGACCCAGCAAGCGGGCGACCGGGTCGACACCACCACCGGCCGGGTAGGGGACGATCAGCTTGACCGGCTTGTCCGGCCAGGTCTGGGCGACGCTGTTGGCCATGCCGGCAACCAGCAGCATGGCTGCAAGGAGGGACTTGGAGAATTTCATGCTTATCTCTTTCGTGTTGGATTGGTTATGTGTTCTTTGGGCGACATGATGTCACTCGCAGAATTGTATGCGGGAATGCCAGATAAATTCTGGCAACAATCGGTCAACAGAAGTTGACTAGCCAATTAGTCAGTATCATATGGGGAATCCACACATTCCCGGGTTCAGCCGCAGAACATGTCCAGTATTCCAAAACCAGCGCGCGCGCCGCGCGCCACGACAAAGCGCGAACAGCGCGAAGCAAGCATCGAGAAGATCCTGAAGGCGTCGCTGCGGCTATTCGTCAGCAAGGGCTACCGTTCGGCGACGGTAGACGAGATTGCCGCCGGGGCGGAACTGACCAAGGGCGCGGTCTACTTCTATTTCCCCACCAAGTCCGCGATCCTGATGGCCCTGTTCGACCAGATCGAGGAGTTGATCGTCGACCGCATGGTCGAGCGGGTGGCAGCGGCCGGACCGGATTTGCAGGACAAGCTGATCGCGTTCATGCATGGCCAGTCGGTAGTGGGTGCGGAAAAGGCGGAACTTGTGACGCTGTACATCCTGATGCTGCTCGAATTCAATCATGCCGGTGACGAGATCGAGCGCAGGGTGAAGGGCATCCACCTGCGCCTGACGCAGTCGGTAGAGGAGTTGATGCACCGGGGCAAGCTGACCGGCGAATTCCGGACCGATCTTGACACGCGGGAAGTCGCGGCGATCATCATGGCGCTGCATAACGGCACCTTCCTTGAGTGGTATTGCCGTGGGGAGTCGCTGTCCGGGCCGGGCCTGGTGCGGGCATTGCGGGGCGTGATGTTGAATGGGGTAATGAAGAAAGCCGGGTGACTGGCGGTGGCTCCCCGCTACACCCGGACGAACAGCGAGCGCACGCACGGCAAACGGTAAGCCACTGTCCGGCAAAGTACCGGTCAGGTCGGTCCCTGTACCTGCAAATCATCTTTTTTAGCGAGGCAAGCTATCCCCTTGACACCCCCGGTTTTTACTATACTATCTAGTCAGTATCTGAAACCGGTCATAAAAATCACGGAGGGATGCATGGATGGAGACAAGAAGGGCCAAGTGCTGCTGCGAACCCGGACCCGGGCGCATGCGGTAAAGATTGCGGAAATGGAAGCGATGCTGGGAACGCCTTCCGCCAGCGAGACCGCACGGCTGGTGCCGTTCTTTGGTCCCACGGTCGCCGGCGAGGCAGCATTTGTGAAAGCGCTTGGCCTGCGCCTCGAACGGGCCCTGCTGGGTGGTCACGCAATTGAATTCCAGCGCCCCTTCGTGCCCGACGAACTGCTGGACGTCGAATTGCGCCTGGCCGACTACTCCGAGAAAAACGGCATGCAGTTCGGCACCATCGAAACCCGCTTCGTTACCCCGATGGGCGAAGAGATCCAGGTGCAGACCACCACATTCATAGAGCGCACCTGAGCGCCGCTGGAGACGACATGAAACCAACAGACAAGGCGGCGCCGGCAATGACGCGCCGGATGATGGTCCAGTACTCGGGCATCGTCCAGGATTTCAATCCGGTCCACTACGACGATGAATTCGCAAAAAAACTCGGCTTGCCCGGCGCCATTGCGCAAGGGCCGCTGACGGTGCTGCTGGCGATCGACGCGCTGGTCGCGCAACACGGCAGCGAGCGCCTGGCTTCGGTCCAGACCCGGCTCAAGGCACCAGTCTTCCCCGGTGACGAACTGCAGGTGAAATGCGACGAGCAGGGCAACCTGTCGATGCGCTGCGGCGAGCGCGAGGTACTGGCCGGCACGGTGAATCTCCAGGATGGCATGGAATGAGCGCCGCACTCGAAGAAGCAAGCACCGAACGCGGCGAATTCATCCGCATCTCGGAGCCCGAGCCCGGTATCTGGGTACTGCGCCTGAACCGGCCGGAAGTGATGAACTCATGGCACGCGGCGATGCGCAGGGAGCTGGCTGACGTGATGGCCGAGATCGCCGCCTCCGATGCCCGCGTGGTGATCTTTTGCGGCAACGAACGAGCTTTTTCCGCCGGCGAAGACGTGCGCGGAATGGCCGGCCTGACCGATGGCGGCACCAGGAAATTCCGCGCGGTGGCCAGGGCCATCCATGCGTCGTTCGATTTGATCGAGGCGATCGAGGTGCCGTTCATCGCGGCGATCGAGGGCGTGGCGGCGGGTGGTGGCATGGAGCTCGCGCTGTCTTGCGATTTCCGGGTGCTGGGCGGCAATGCTCGCATGGGACTGCCCGAATCGAATGTCGGACTGATCCCCGGTTCCGGCGGGTGTTCTCGGCTGGTGCGCTGCGTCGGCGCGCCGCGCGCCAAGCAGATCGTGATGCTGGAAGGCGTGATGAAGGCCGAGCGCGCCAACGAACTGGGCCTGGTTACGCGCTTGGTCGAAGCCGGCCAGGCACTGGATGCCGCGCTGGAGATGGCGCGCGCGCTGGCAGCCAAGGCGCCGCTGGCGCTGGGCATGGCCAAGATGGTGATCAATACCTGCGCCGATGTCGATCTCGAGACCGGCCGCAGGCTGGAGCGTCTTGGACAGAGTGTGCTCAAGAAGAGCAATGACCACGTCGAAGGCGCGCAGGCCTTCATTGAAAAACGAAAGCCGAAATGGACAGCGACCTGAGGTCGTCCCGCAACCCGAAAAGCCAAAGGAGAACGTCATGAGTGAAGCCGCAGTTCAGGATCGCGCCGATGCGCGGATCTACAAGGAAAACGACCCAGACCTGCCCGAAGAGTTTCGCACACTGCTGGTGCGGGTGATGAGCAAGCATCTGGAGAACAGCACCAACCCCCACTACGATCGTCTGCTGGTCAAGCTGTGGGAGCGTTGCCTGACGCTGGCGCCGGATGTCGAGGCCAAGCGGCTGCTGGCCAAGCTGATGATGCAGGAGGTCGAACACGGCGTGATCACTGCGCAGATCCTGAAGGGACTGGGCGTGGACAAGATCGAAGAGCCGATCGAGCAGTACATTTTCAATATGCCCATGGATACCTGGTGCGACCTGTGCTTCTTCCATGCGCTGGGCGATCGTGTAGGCATGTACATCGGCGAAAATTGGGGCGACGTGCCTTACGAACCGCTGCGTGCCGTGGCCCCGCGCCTGCACCGGGATGAAGTCTTCCATGCCACCCTGGGCTACCAGAACCTGACCAAGATCTGCGAAACGCCCGAGGGCCTGGCGCAAGCGCAGGAATTGATCCATAAATGGTGGCCGGCAGCATTGGACATGTTCGGCACATCGGGTTCCACCTTCAGCGAAAAATATGTACGCTGGGGCATCCGGCAGCAGGGCAATGAGGAACTGCGCCAGCAGTACATCGCCGACACCCGGCCGCTGATGGAGAAGATCGGGATCGTGGTGCCGGACGACCGGGCGAATCGCAAATTTCTTTGAGGCAGGGCAGCGTCACAGTAGTGCCATAACGATAAGCCGCCTGCATCCGGCATCCGGATGACGGGCGGACGAACACAGCGGGCAAAGACCCGCAAGCAAGGCAGGTGCAGGCGGCCAAGCCACGCCGCCTGTCAAAAAATCAGACAGAGAACAATGAGGAGACGCATATGTTCAAAACGATACGCACGTCCTGTGCGGCCGGATCCCGGCTGCTTGCCACTGTTGCAGCCGCCACTGCCCTGACCCTTGGCGCCGGCAGCGCGATTGCCCAGGAAACCTGGAAGTTCGGCATTGCCAACGACCTGTCCGGACCTTCGTCCTACCACGGCAAGACCTTCGCCGGCGGCTTCAACACTTACCTGAAGGAAGTCAACGACGCTGGTGGCATGCATGGCAAGAAACTGGAACTGCTGCAGGAAAATGCCGAACGCAATGTGCAGAAGGAGGTCGGTTTCCTGCGCAAGTTCGCACAGCAGGACAAGGTGCTTGCCGCCATGATGGTGACCTCCGACGGCCTGTTCGCCGCCAAGCCGCTGACCGAGTCGCTGAAAGTGCCGCTGACGGGTATCGGCGTGCCTGAACTGGCTTCGAATCCGGTCCATCCTTGGCTGTTCAATATCGTCGCCAGCTACCAGGATACGGTGTTCGCAGCCATCGACCATGTGTTCAACGGCATCGGCGACAAGGATCCGAAGATTGCCGTGATCGCGCCGGACAGCCAGTTTGGACTGGAAGCCGTGCGCGCGGCTGAACTGCGCATGCAAAAATACGGCAAGCCGCTGACCAGCAAAGTCGTGATGGCGCTGAAGGATACCGACGCCACTACCCAGGTGCTGGCACTGAAACAGGCCGGCGTGAAGTACGTGATCATCCAGCTGGCCGGTGCGCACGTGGCAGCCATCCTGCGTGACGCCAACAAGGTCGGACTGGACGCGACCTTCTTCGGCACCACGCAAGCAATGGACCGCGAGCCCGACCTGATACTGTCGCAGCCGAATGGCGCGGCGCTGTCGAAGAAATTCATCGGCGTCGGTCCCTGGTCGAAATGGAACGAGACCAGCATTCCTGGCGTTGCCGCCATGCGCATCGCTGCCCGCAAGCTGGAAGACGTGCCTGAAGCGAAGCTGGGCTCGCTGATGTATTCCAACTTCGTGCAGGGGTATGTCACCGCGATGGTGATGGCCGAGGCGCTGAAGAAGGCCGGCCCTGCTGCCAACGGCGAAAAGATGCGGGATGCCCTGCAGCAGATCAAGAATTTCGACACCAGGGGCATCACGCCGCCGCTGAGTTTCGGCCCCGACCGGCACAAGGGCAGCACCGGCGTCAAGCTGTTCCGGATCAACGCCGACAGCAGGGTGTATGAGCCGATCGGCGGCTGGGTAACGCCGAACTGATCGTCGCAGCGATTCCGCAGGAATCGCTGCGACCCTCCACGATCGAATCATTATCCGGGACCTGTCCAGATGGATCTGTTCATCCAGTTGTTGCTGACCGGGGTTGCCCTGGGCAGCGGTTATGCGCTCGGCGGTCTCGGCTTTGTGCTGATCTACAAGGCCACCGGCGTGTTCAACTTCTCCCACGGGCAGTTGACCATGGTCGGCGCCTATTTTTTCTACATGTTCCAGGTCCAGTTGGGACTGCCGCCGTGGTGGTCGGTCCCGGCTGCGGTTGCCAGCATGTTCCTGGTGGGCGTGATGGTCGAGCGCCTCTGCCTGCGCCGCATGGTGGGTGAGTCGGCGATTGCCATCATCATGCTGACCATCGGGCTGGGCACGCTGCTGCGCAACCTGGTAGGCCTGGTCTGGGGTACCCAGCCGCAATCGCCGGTGCCGTTGTTCAAGGCCGGCTTCGTCGATGTGCTAGGCGCCAGGGTGCCCTCGGTCTACCTGTGGACCTTGCTGACCGCTGCGGTGTTCATCGGCGGCTTCGTGCTCTACTTCCGCCGCTCGTCGCAGGGGATTGCGATGCGAGCCGTGGCCTTTCATCAGGACCATGCCGCGCTGTCCGGCATTTCGATCCACCGGGTGTTCGCCTATTCATGGGGACTGGCCGGAATGATGGCCGCCATCTCGGGAATCATGATGGTGCAGCTGGTCGGCCTCGACCTGTCGATGGATGCGCGCGGCCTGTCGGCGTTCCCGGCAGCGATCCTGGGCGGCATCGACAGCATAGGCGGCGTCATCATCGGCGGACTGATCATCGGCCTGGTTGAATCCTTTGCCGGCGGCTATCTCGATCCGGTGCTCGGCGGTGGCGTCAAGGAAGTGATCGGCTATGTGGTGCTGCTGCTGATCCTGATGATCCGTCCTTATGGCCTGTTCGGCACCCCGGAGATCAAGAAAGTATGAGCCGCATCCTGTTCTATCGAAGCTATCGGGTCAGCTATCTCGAGGACCGTTCCTTGTTGCAGGGATTCCAGAATTTCTGGACTCGCTTCTGGCTGGCGGCGTTGCTGCTGATGCTGGTGCTGGTGCCGCCGTTCATGCAACAGTACTGGATCTATACCTTCAACCTGGCGGCAATTGCCGTGGTCGGCTCCCTCGGGCTGAATCTGCTGACCGGCAACACCGGACAGATTTCGCTGGCGCACGCCTCGTTCCTGGCGGTCGGGGCGTACACGGCAGCGGCGTTGGCCAAGCTGGCAGTGCCGTTTCCGCTGGTGATGCTGGCAGCAGGTGCGATTGCGGCGCTGGTCGGCTGCCTGATTGCGATACCGGCCTTGCGCCTGAAGGGGCTGTACCTGGCGCTGGCAACGCTCGCCTTCTTCGTGCTGGTCGATTTCGCGCTGCGCAAGGCCGGGCCGCTGACCGGCGGGTCGTCCGGCACCCATGTGCCGCCGCCCACGCTGTTCGGCTGGACGGTCGCCGGGGACGTACAGTTCTACTACCTGTTCCTTGCACTGGCGACGGCCAGCGCAATCTTCGTCGCCAACCTGCAGCGGAGTTGGGTCGGCCGTGCGTTGATGGCGGTGCGCGACAGCGATACCGCGGCCGAAATGGCAGGGATTTCGATCTTTCGCACCAAGCTGGTCGCCTTCGCCATCTCATCCTTCCTCGGCGGCGTGGCCGGCAGCATGCTCGGCTACTACCTGCAGTTCATCAACCCGGACAACTTCGGCCTGACGGTGTCGGTGGCCTATATCGCCATGATCATCGTCGGCGGCATGGGCAGCGTGACCGGCTCAATCCTTGGCGGGGTATTCATGACACTGCTGCCGGAAGTGGTGCGGGTGGGCGTGCAGGCAGCATCGAAATTGTGGCCGGCGCTCGATGTGCAGTCCAAGGGAGCGTTCGTCGAGGGCGCGGTGTATGGACTGGTCATCATCCTGTTCCTGATGTTCAAGCCGGAAGGACTGGCCCGCTTCTGGCGCGACCTCCTGACCTATTTCCGTTCGTGGCCTTTTGCGCACTGAATGCCGGATCTGCCATGACTTTGTCCCTGGTGAAACGCATGCCCCAACAAGCGGCAAGAACTGATTCTCCCGATTCCGCCCCGGCGCCGGCAGTGCCGCTGCTGGAGGTGCGCAATATCGAGGTGGTCTACCACGACGTGATGTACGCCGTAAAAGGCGTGTCCCTGAAGGTGGAACCCGGCCAGGTCGTCACACTGTTCGGGCCCAACGGCGCCGGCAAGACCTCGCTGGTGCGCGCCATCTCCCGGCTGCTGCAGTCGGTCGATGGCGAGATCCGCTCCGGCGCGGTCTTATTCGACGGACAGCCTCTGGACGGGCTGGCCACGCACCAGGTCGCGCGGCGCGGGCTGTACCAGATTCCCGAAGGCGGCAACGTGATCAAGGAACTGTCGGTGCGCGAGAACCTGTTGTTGTCGCAATTCTGCCGCGACAGCAGCGCCGGATTGGCGGACGACATCGAGCGCGTGATGCAGCGCTTCCCGATACTGAAGACGCGCGAGCAACAGCTTGGCGGCTACCTGTCCGGCGGCGAGCAGCAGATGCTGTCCATGGCCAAGGCGCTGCTGGCGCGGCCATGCTTGATGGTGCTGGACGAGCCGACACTCGGCCTGTCGCCGATGCTGGTCCAGCAGAACTTCGGCGTGCTGCGCGAATTGAACCGCGACTTCGGCATCGCGATCCTGGTGATCGAGCAGAACGCGCGGGTGGCGCTCGACATTGCGTCCTACGGCTATGTAATGGAAAGCGGACGAGTGGTCTACGACGGACCGGCCGAGCAGTTGCGCGGCAACCGCGAGATCCAGGAGTTCTACTTGGGTATGGAAGGCGACGCGCGCAAGAGCTTCCGCGACGTCAAGCATTACAAGCGCCGCAAGCGCTGGCTGTCCTAAAGCGAGGCAGGAATGAACATGAGTGTCAGGGTGGACCGCCATTTGCCCCCGTCGTGGGAGAGCCGCGGTGAGATCTTGTCGTATTTTCCGCGTGCGCCGCGTGAAAGCCTCGGGCAGCCGCTGCTCGACGTGCGCGACATCACGCTTGCCTTCGGCGGCGTCAAGGCTGTCAACGGCATGAGCCTGGACGTCAAGCGCGGCGAGATCCACGCGCTGGTCGGGCCCAATGGCGCCGGCAAGAGCACGGTGCTGAACTGCATCTGCGGCTACTACAAGCCGGCAACCGGCTCGATCACGCTCGATGGCCACCAGCTGGTGGGCCAGGCTCCGGACAAGATCGCCCGGCTAGGCGTGGCGCGCGTGTTCCAGCGCATCGAACTGTTCCGGCGCATGACGGTGCTGGAGAATATCCTGGTCGGCCGGCATCGCTTCATGAAGGGCGGTGTGCTGCAAAGCGGATGGTTCTGGGGAAAAGGCTATCGCCAGGAGTCCGGGCACCAGCAGCAGGTGGAAGAAATCATCGAGTTCCTCAATCTCCAGCATGTGCGCCGGAGCCCGGTCGGCAGCCTGTCGTACGGCCTCCAGAAGCGGGTCGAGATCGGGCGCGCGCTGGCGGCCGAGCCGCAGTTGCTGCTGCTGGACGAGCCAGTCGCCGGAATGAACCTGGAAGAAAAAGAGGACGTGACGCGCTACCTGCTCGATATCCGCGACGAGGTGGGGCTTTCCGTGGTGCTGGTGGAGCACGAGATGGACGTCGTGATGGACATTTCCGACCGCGTGACCGTGATGAGCTTCGGTTGTCCGATCGCCTCGGGCCTGCCGGAAACGGTGCGCCGCAATCCGGAAGTCATCCGCAATTACCTGGGGGCCTGACGTGGAACGCAGCAACATCAACCATGGCGGACAATCTTCCGACGCGCTGTCGACCCTGCCGCGCCAGCTATGGCAGCACGCTGTCACACGTCCCGACGCCGTCGCGATCCGCGAGAAGCACCTGGGGATCTGGCAGCAGGTGTCCTGGCGCATGTACCTCGATCATGTGCGCCGCTTCACGATGGGCCTGGTCGAGCTCGGCATTCGCCCCGGCGATGCGGTCGCGATCCAGGCCGAGAACTGCCAGGAATGGCTGTACAGCGACCTTGCCGTGCAGTGCGCGGGGGCGGTCGTCACGACCGTCTATCCGACCAGTTCGGTGGAAGAGGTCAGGCACATCCTGGAAAATTCCGGCGCGCGGGTACTGATTGCCGGTGACCAGGAACATCTGGACAAGGTTCTGGAACTGCGCGACCAGGGACTGGTCATCGACCGCGTCATCGTGTTCGACCCGAAGGGCGTGGGCGCCGAGCGCGGCGGCCTGGTGCTGTCCTACAAGGATGTCGAAGTGCTGGGCGCCAAGCGCGATGCGCAGGATCCGTCGGTGTTCGAAGCCATGCTGTTTGCGGTGACGCCGGACAGCATCTATGACGTGATGTACACCTCCGGCACCTCCGGCGCGCCGAAAGGTGCGCTGTGTGAACAGCGCGGTCCGGTCGAGGGTGCACGCGCGATGATGCGGGCAATGCCGATCGACAGCCGCGACGAATGGCTGTCCTACCTGCCGCTGTCGCACGCCTTCGAACGCATCATGTCGATTGCCGTGCACCTGGGCTCCGGCTGCGTGGTGAATTTCGCAGACAGCATCGACACCGTGCAGTCCGACGTGGCGGAGATCCAGCCATCGGTGTTCGGCGCGGTGCCGCGCATCATGGAGAAAATCAAGACTGCGGTCGAGATCCGGATGGGGAAGTCGACCGCGCTCAAGAAGTGGCTGTACCGGTGGTCGCTTGCGGTCGGGCAAAGGCGGGTGGCGCGCCAGCGCAAGAATATCGAGGCCATGGCCGTGCTGGCGCCACGCCAGCCGATTGGATATGACCAGGTGCAGCCGATGGTGACGCGCTGGACCCTGGCCGATCGCATTGGCCACGGCGTCGCTTACTGGCTGGTGCTGCGCCACCTGAAGAAGCACATCGGCCTGCTGCATACCCGCTATCTGATCTGCGGCGCCGCGCCGATGTCGGCGGATCTTTTCGAGTACTACATGGCGCTCGGCGTGCCTATCATCAATGCATTCGGCATGACCGAGTTGCACAATATACCGACCGGCTCGCTGCCGGGCCAGGACGCCCGCGGCACGGTCGGCCATGTATTCCCCGGCTGGGAGGCGATGAAAACCGAGGAGGGCGAGCTGCTGCTGCGCGGCCCGATTGGCTTCCGGGGCTACAAGGGACAGGAGAGCGAGCCGTTCAGCATACTGGACGCACATGGCTGGTTGCACACGGGCGATCTGTGCGAGATCTATCAGAACGGTTACATCAGCATAGTCGGCCGCAAGAAGGATGTGCTGATCACCAGCGGCGGCAAGAACATTTCCCCCGAACAGGTAGAGAACTGCCTGAAGGCCAGTCCGTACATCAGTGAAGCGGTAGTGATCGGCGACGGCCGGCACTACCTGACTGCGCTGATCGAACTCGATGCAGATGCCGTCGGCGACCTGCTGCAGCAGCGAGGCATTGCCTATACGACCTTGCGCGACATGGCGGCTAACCCGGAAGTGGTGCAACTGATCCGGCAGGAGGTCGAGCAGTCGAACGGCAAGCTGGCGCGGGTCGAGACCGTGAAGAAGTTCGCAATCCTGCCGCGCGACCTGTCGCACGACGATGGCGAAATGACGCCGACCCGCAAGGTCAAGCGTGCGCAGATGGAAAAGCAGTTCTGCCATCTGATCGAGGCCATGTACGCCGGTAACGGCGGTGGCTCCGGCGCTTCCGGCGGTGAAGCGCAAGTGGTGCCGGTTGCAGTTGATTCGGCGGTATGACGTCATGCCTGACGTTATGAATATCCGGCTAGAGAATTCAGGACGCTCATTCGACGCAGCGCCCGACCAATCGATACTGGATGCCGGCGAGCAGGCCGGGCTTCCATTGCCGTATTCCTGCCGCGACGGCATTTGCGGCACCTGCAAGGCCAGGCTTTGCTCGGGCTCTGTCGAGCACGGCTTCTACTCCAGCGCCGCGCTGTCCGAGGCGGAGCGCGAGCAGGGTTATTTCCTGATGTGCTGCAGCACTGCGCTGACAGATCTTGTGGTCGATGTGCCGTTCGAAGAGATCGGGTTCGCGCCCAGTCCGATGAGATTCCAGTGCCGGGTGCTGCGCATCGATCGGGTGACCGACGACGTGGTGGTGCTGCAACTGGCGCTGCGGGCCGGCTTCACTTTCCGATTTCGCGCCGGCCAGTATGTCGAAATCCTGAGGCCCGACGGCCTGCGCCGCAGCTTCTCGATCGCGAATGCGCCGCATGATACCGGCAGTGTGGAACTGCATGTGCGACGGGTGCCGGGCGGCGCGTTTACGCAGTATGTATTCGAAACCCTGCGCGAGGGCGACGAGTTGACGATGGAAGGCCCCAAGGGTGGCTTCTACCTGCGCGATGAGCACAGGCCGGTGATCGTTATTGCCAGCGGCACCGGATTCGCGCCGATCAAGTCGATGGTTCAGGATGCGGTGAAGCGCAAGCTCGACGGCCCGGCCGTGCTGTACTGGGGTGGGCGGCGCTTGCAGGATTTGTACATGACTGACTTGCCGATACGCTGGGAAGAGCGCTATCCGGCTTTCCGTTTCGTCCCGGTGCTATCAGAGCCGGACGGGATGTTGGCGTGGAACGGGCGCACCGGATTTGTCCACCAGGCGGTGATGGAAGACTATCCGGACTTGTCGGGATATGACGTGTATGCGTGTGGCGTGCCGGCCATGGTAAATGCGGCCCGGCGGGATCTGACGCAGTACTGCAATTTGCCGCCCGAGCGGTTTTTTGCGGACTTGTTCCTGACCGCGGGGGACAGGGCCGCGATCAGCAGGCCGGGCGGGGATGGGGCAGGGTCCTGACCATCACGTCCCCCGTAGCAACGCATCCACCCCCTTGTTGATCCGCTCCCGCGCGAATGCGCGCGTTTTCGCATCCGGCTTCATGAATTGCATCGCAATCAGGCCATGCACCAGGATCAGCATTTCGCGCGCGGTGTCGACCGGATCCAGTCCCTCGCAAAACTCGCCCTTGGCGATGCCATCCGCCACCAGGCTCGACCAGAACGCCAGCTGCTTGTCGAAGCGCGCTTCCTGGTGCACCTGCATTTCCTCGTGCCGGGTGCTGGCCGCCAGGTAGTTGATCCAGAACCGCCACCAGCGGTCGCTGCTGGCGCGCAGCACATAGGACAGCGCGATGCGCCGCAACTGGGCGGCAGGCGACCCGCGGTACTGCTCCCAGTCCTTCGGCAGCTGATAGGCATTCTCCAGCGCCGAGATCACCAGGTTTTCCTTGTTCTGGAAATGGTAGTTGATGGTGCCGGTGCTGACATTGCTCGCCTGCGCCACCTGCCGCATCGTCAGCGCGTCGATGCCGTGCTCGGAAATCAGGTCGTAGACAACGCCCAGCAGGTAGTCCTGCTGCCGCTGGGTTCCCGGGCGCATGTTCTGTGCCGGTGCGGATTCCCGGTGCCCGGGCGTATCCGCAGATTTTTGTGTGGTGGCCATATTTCGACGACTTGATGAATGCGCCAAGATTAACGGAAGCAGTGCGTCAGGAAAAGCGATCCGGGTCACCCGACATGAAATTTTTTTGCATATGCTTAGTCGCACAAACGTGCTAATATTTTTTCAACCCCGCAAAATGGCATGGAGCGCAGGGCGGGCGTAACTGCAAATCGAAGGTAACAAGGACGACAACAGCAGGTTTTCGCGACCCGTTCCACGGAGGTAAGCAGGGCAATGAAATTTGCATCCTATCTGGCCTCGCATGCGGCGACCATGCCCTCGAAGGAGGCCATGGTCTTCGACGATCGACGCGTCAGCTTCTCCGAGCTCGAACGACTGTCCAGTTCGGTTGCCGCGGGGCTGCAACGCATCGGTGTGATGCCGGGCGACCGTATTGCGCTTTACCTTCCCAACTGTGTCGAATTCGCCTTTGCGTTCTTTGGCATCGTCAAGGCCGGCGCCATTGCCGTGCCCGTCAACATGCGGCTGGCGCCGCCTGAAATCGCCTTCATGCTGGAAGACGCGCAACCGTGCGCCGCGTTCGTCAGTTGCGAGCACGCTGCAGAATTCGATCGGGCCGCCGCCGGCGCCACCGGCCTGCAGCGGATCGCGGTGAATGGCGCGCCGCGGGCCGGGGAACACGATTTCAGCGCCATGCTGCAACAGCAGGGCGGATTGCGGCAGGAAGTGCCGGTCGAATTCGACGACTGCATGATTTCCTATACCTCCGGTACCACCGGCAAGCCGAAGGGTGCGGTGCTGACCCAGTCCAACTTCATCATCGTGAACGGCTTCATGAATGGACTGTACTGGGGCATCGGCGAGAGTGACCGCATCCTGATCACGACCCCGCTCGCGCACCGTACCGCATTCGCCAGGATGGGAAACATGCTGGTGCATGGATGCACGCTGGTCATTGCGCCGCGCTTCGACGTTGCCGACATTGCGCGCATCATCGAGGCCGAACGCATCACGGTGCTTGGCGTGGTGCCGACCGTGGTGCGGCTGTTGATGCCCGAGATCGTGAAAGCGCCACAGCGCTTCGCTTCCCTCGAACGAATACTGGCCACAGGTGAAGCCTTCGCGGTCGACCTGAAGGCGGAGTTGATGCAGCGGCTGCCATCGGTCAAGCTGTATTCCTTCTTCGCGATGACCGAAGTCGGCGTGATCACGCTGCTCAAGCCGCACGAGCAGATCAGCCATGCGGCCACGGTCGGTCGCGTGCTGCCCGGAATAGAGATGAAGTTGCTCGACGACCAGGGCTGCCAGGTTGCCGTGGGCGAGCCGGGCGAGGTGTGGGTGCGCACCGGAGAGCCGGGGCGCTACCTCAACATGCGTGAGTACTACCGCCGGCCGGAGGCCAACCGGGAATCGATCCGCAACGGCTGGTTCGCGACCGGCGACATGGCCACGATCGACGCCGACGGCTATGTGACGATCGTCGACCGCAAGAAGGACATGATCCTGTCCGGCGGCTACAACATCTATTCGAAAGAGGTGGAGGCAGCGCTGTGCTCGCATGAGGCAGTAGCGCAGGCCGCCGTGGTCGGCGTGCCCGACCCGATCTTTGGCGAAGCCGTTGCCGCCTTCGTCGTGCTGCGCCCCGGCATGCATGCCCTGCCCGAGGCGCTGACCACGTGGTGCGTGGAGCGCATTGCCAGTTACAAGAAACCCAAGTTCTTCCGCTTCCTGCCCGCGCTGCCGGAAAACAGCACTGGCAAGGTATTGAAGCGCGAGCTGCGCGAGAAATTCCTCGAAACCACTGCCTGAAAGGGCAAGGAGAACGGCAATGCATGAAAAACTGCAAAGCATCGGCGCCGGGCTGCGGCGCCTGTCGCTGCGCATCCGGTCTGCGAGCCGTGCTGCCACCTGGACCACCACCAAGGCCGCCATGCTGGCTGTCGGCATGCTGGTGGCGGCGCATGCATCTGCCCAGTCCTTCCCGAACAAGCCACTGAAGATCGTGCTGGCTTACGATGCTGGAGGCTCGGTCGATTTCCTGGCGCGCCGTATCGGCGAAGCGCTGGCGCCTCGCATCGGCCAGCCGGTGATCGTGGAGCCGCGGCCGGGCGCCAATGAAAGGGTGGCCTCGCAGTACCTGCTGAGCCAGCCTGCGGACGGTTACACGATGCTGCTGGTGGCGGTACCGCATGCGACCAATCCATCGATCTTCCCCAACATGCCGTACGACACGCGCCGTGACTTCGCGCCGCTGGCGCTGCTGGCCGACGTATCGCAGCTGGTGGTGGTGCGCTCCGACTCCCCGATCAAGTCTTTTGCTGATCTTGTGAAGATGGCGAAGGCAAAGCCCGGCGAGATCAGCTTCGGCACGCCCGGCATTGCGACCGGTACCCATCTGATGATGGAGTTGCTGAACCAGCTGGCAGGCATCGAGATGCTGCACGTTCCCTACAAAGGCCTGGCGCCGCTGACCACTGCGATTCTCGGGGGACATACCAGCGTCGGTGTTTTCAGCGTTTCACCTCAACTGATGGCCATGGTCGAAGGCGACCGCCTGCGCGCGCTCGGCATTCCGCGCCGCGACCGCTGGTCGGCGCTGCCGAACGTGGCGACATTTGCCGAACAGGGCTATCCCGACGCCATCGGCGGCACATGGTTCGGCCTGCTGATGAAATCCGGGACGCCGCCGGATGTCGTCAACAGGCTCAACAAGGAAATCAACGGCATCCTGGCGCTACCCGAGGTACGCGCCAGCATGCTCAAGATTGGCATGACACCGGTGGGCGGCACGCCGGAGCAGTTCGGAACGCACATTGCCCAGGAAATCGACCGTTGGGGCAAAGTGATCAAGTCGCGTGGCATCAAGGTCGAGTAATCAAAAGTTGGATCAAATGGACGAGGAGATATGAAACAAGGAAAAGACATTGCCGTAGTCGGCTATGGCGAAACCAAGGTCACGTTGCGGGGAGGCAGGAGTTCGTACGATCTTGCTGGTGACGTGCTGGAGCAGATACTGAACCAGACCGGTATCGACCGCTCCGAGATCGACGGACTGGCGATCGCTGAAACCATGAGCGAGACTGGCAATCCGTTTTGGGGCGTCTACATGTGCGAGATGCTCGGCCTGGAGCCTGAGTGGATGCAGCTCAACGGCTTGGGCGGCGGGTCCGGCATCGGCGGCATCGCCCGTGCGGCCGCTGCCATCCGGGACGGCTTGTGCAAGACGGTGCTGGTGATTGCGTCGGATGCCCAGTCCTCGGGACGGGCGCCGGAGCAGGGCGCGCAGCGCGGCGAGTTCCAGTATCCGGTCGGACTGCGCGGTCCGGTCGGCGCCTTCGGCTTGCTCAGCCAGCGCTACAAGCACCAGTACGGACTCGACGAGCGGGCGCTCGCCAAGCTCGCCGTCACGCAGCGCAACCATGCGCTGATGAATCCGCTTGCCTGCGACAAGCTGCAGGTGCCGCTGACGGAAGAGGACTACCTGAAGTCAAAGTTCGTGGCCGAACCGATCCGCGTGCTTGATTCGGTAATGGTGTGCGACGGAGCCAATGGCGTGCTGGTGACATCGACCGAGAATGCAAAGCGGCTGGGCCTGAAGAAAATGATCCACCCGGTAGGCTACGGCGAGAAGGTCAATTTCAAGGGTCACGACCGCCTGGCCGATATCACGGTCTCCGGCTTCTCGGTGGCCGGGCCCAAGGCGCTGCAGAAGGCCGGCATGACGCCAAAAGACATCCGCATGATCATGCCGTACGACGACTTCCTGATCGCGCTGCTGATCACGCTGGAAGACATCGGCTTCTGCGAGAAGGGCAAGGGCGCCGAGTTCGTGCTCAATACCGACATGTCGTACAAGGGCACGCTGCCGCTCAATACCTCCGGCGGTCAGATTTCCGCCGGCCAGCCAGGCCTGGCTGGCGGTGGCCTGAACCTGGTCGAAGGCGTGCGGCAGATGTTTGGCGAGGCCGGCGCGCGCCAGGTCTCCGATCCGCGCAATTGCATGGTTACCGGTATCGGCGTGATTCCTTACGGCCGTAACTGGGGCGTGTCCAACGTTTTGATCCTGGAGCAGTCATGAGTACCGCAGAGAAAAAGACCCCGCGCCCGATTCCACGGGTGAATACCTACATGGACACCAAGCCGTTCTGGGAAGCTGCCAGGAACGGCAAGCTGGTGATCCAGTACTGCAAGGACACCAACCAGCCGCAATTTTTCCCGAGGCCGGTCAGCATGGCCAACGGCAAGCGCAATCTCGAATGGCGTGAAGTGTCCGGTCGTGGCCATGTCTACAGTTACTCCAACCACTTCAACGCCTGGCCCGGCCACGAAGACCGCACGCCCTACATGGTTGCGCTGGTCGAACTGGAAGAGGGCGTGCGCATGTTGTGCAACATCTGCAACGTCAAGGCCGAGGACGTGAAGATCGACATGCCGGTCAAGGTCTGCTGGGAAAAGCTGTCGGATGACATCAACTATCCTTGCTTCGAGCCTGCCTGATTCGAGCACAAGTTGACGATCTGAGTTGAGGGACCGCGCCGGGACGGCACTCGCCGTCCCGGCGTGCAAGGAAAGTGCATGGACCTGAACTATTCGCAGGAAGAACTGGCATTTCGCGACGAAGTGCGCAGCTGGCTGGCAGCAAACCTGCCGCCGGCGCTGAAGGAAAAAGTCGCACGCTACGCGCATCTGTCAAAGGAAGAAGTGATGGGCTGGCACCGCATCCTCGCCGCCAAAGGCTGGGTTGCGCCGAGCTGGCCGCTCGAATGGGGCGGCACTGGCTGGAATCCGGTGCAGCGCTTCATCTTCGAGGAAGAATGCGGCTATGCCGGCGCCCCGCCATTGCCGGCGCTGAGCCTGCTGATGTGCGCGCCGGTGCTGATCCACTACGGCACGCCGGAACAGAAACAACGCTTCCTGCCGCGCATTTACAGTGGCGAGGACTTCTGGTGCCAGGGCTATTCGGAACCTGGCGCCGGCTCCGACCTTGCCTCGCTCAAGACCCGTGCCGAACTGGTCCGCAGCAGCGACGGCGACCACTACCTGGTGAATGGCCAGAAGACCTGGACCACGCAGGCGCAATGGGCCAACTGGATGTTCTGCCTGGTACGGTCCGACCCGGCAGCCGCCAAGCCGCAGGAGGGGATTTCCTTCTTGCTGATCGACATGAATTCGCCCGGCGTCACGGTGCGGCCGCTGATGCTGATGGATGGCAGCCACGAGGTCAATGAAGTCTTCCTCGACGACGTGCGGGTGCCGGTTGAAAACCTGGTGCACGAGGAAGGGCGGGGCTGGACCGTCGCCAAGTTCCTGCTCGGATACGAGCGGCTTAACTCGGGCCGCATCGCGCCTTCCAAGCGCCAGCTTGCCCGCCTCAGGGCACTGGCAGCCGAGGTGCAGGACGACGGCGTCGCGCTGCTTGATGACCCGCGATTTCGCGACCAGCTTACGCGGGTGGAAGTTGAACTGATGGCGCTGGAGATCACCAACCTGCGCTTCATCGACGAGATGCGGCGCACCGGACGCCCGCCCGGTCCCGAGGTGTCGATCCTGAAGCTGAAGGGGACCGCGATACAACAGGCGCTGTCCGAGTTGATGCTGAAGGTGGCAGGGCCGCTGGCGCACCGGGAAATGGCTGGCAGCGACAAGGCGTCCGGAGAGGAAGAAGCGGCTGCCTTGCTGGCTGCCATCACCTCGCGCTACCTGAACCTGCGCAAGGTCACCATCTATGGCGGCTCCGACGAGGTCCAACGCAACATCCTTGCCAAGATGAGCCTCGGCCTGTGAGGCGGGTGGCAGGCAGCGCAACAGAGCCAACGAAATGAATTTCGAATACAGCGACGAACAGAAACAATTTGCCGATGCCCTTGCCCGTTTCGTGGCGAAGGATTACGGCTTCGAGGCCCGCAAGAAAATCGTGGCGTCAGGATCGGGCTGTGGCGACAGCGTGTGGCAGACACTGGCCGAACTGGGCGTGCTGGCCCTGCCATTTTCTGAAGAGTATGGCGGATTCGGCGCAGGCGCGGTCGACATGATGCCGGTGATGGAAGCGTTCGGCGGCGCGCTGCTGGTCGAGCCCTATCTCGCTACCGCCGGCCTGGCCGCGCAATTCATCGTGCGCGGTGGCAGCGATGCGCAGCGGGCTGCGATTTTGCCAGCGGTCGCCGCCGGCAAGATGAAACTGGCTTTCGCCCACATGGAACGCCATGCACGCTACCGGCCCGAGAGCGTTGCCGTGCGGGCGAAGAGGGAGAAAGGTGCAGGCGATGGCTGGAGAATCGACGGCGGGAAATGCATGGTGGTGCACGGGACGGTTGCGGATCGGCTGGTCGTGAGCGCCAGGACGACCGGCGATGCGGGTGAGCGGGACGGCATCAGCCTGTTCCTGGTCGATGCCGGGGCGGCGGGCGTGACAGCCAGTCCCTTCCGTACCGTGGACGAAATGCCGGCAAGCGACATCATCTTCGACCAGGTGAAGGTGGGCGATGACGCATTGATTGGTGTCGTTGATGGCGCCTTGCCGCTGATCGAGGAAGTGATCGACTTTGCCACTGCCCTGGTCTGCGCCGAGGCAGTGGGCGCCATTGCCGATGCCAATGCGCAGACGCTGGAATACCTGAAGACCCGGCGTCAGTTTGGCGTCGCGCTTGGCAGCTTCCAGGCCTTGCAGCACCGGATGGTGGAAATGATGATCGAGCATGAGCAGGCGAAGTCGATGGCGTGCCTGGCGTGCGTCAAGGCCGACACGGAGCGTGATCCACGCGAGCGCAGCCGCCTGATTTCCGCCGCCAAGATCCGCATCGGCCAGGCCTGCCGGCTGGTGGCGCACGAGTCGGTGCAACTGCACGGGGGCATCGGGATGACCGAGGAACTCAAGTTGAGCCACACCTTCCGGCGCCTGATGGTGATTGCGCAGCAGTTCGGGGATGTCGATTACCACCTGGGGCGGTATGCACGGCTGGATCGGGGTGTGCAGCGTTGACGTGGGCGCATCGGGAATGCAACGCACCTTGAATGCTGATCAATGCCCATATCCTGAGTTCATGGCGTGGCCCGACGCACGCCACGAACGCTCCCTCCCTTTCAAGGGCTGAGCATTACCCACATTCTTGGGTGAGTGGTTTGGTTGTTTTGCGGCTTTTGGCTTGCGGTTCGTGTGGCTGGGTTTGATGGTTGTGGTTGTGAAGCCGGGAGACACCCCGGCGGGTGTGTTCCTTTCTTTTGAAAAAAGAAAGGAACCAAAGAAAAGTAGGTCAAAACCCACTTGGCCAACGCCCGCTTCGATAGGCAACCAGACTCGGATGTCTGGGCTAATCCAGTGCGACGCTCGCGAGTGATGATCCCTCGGCTGTGTGCCGCTTACCTAATCAGCCAACCCCATGAAGTGTCTTATACCGATGCCCGGCGCACCGTTGACTCTTAATGTTTTTCGAAGCTTCAAACAAGCGACGGGGCTGCTCAAAGAAGGGCAAGGAAAGGCAAATTGCAGCAGAAAATTTCAGGGACGCCGCGCCCCGCTGGCAACCCGACCTCAAGTGCCAATTAGCGGCTTCGAAAATAATTGAGAGTCAACGAGCGGTAGTGTGCGGTCGGCGGCATTGAAGCGGGTTGACTGATCCCGGTCATAGGCGAACGTGTGGCAGGACCTTCCTCGCGAACGCCGCACTGGATTAGCCCAGACATCCGAGTCTGGTTGGCTATCGAAGCGGGCGTTAGCCAAGTGGGTTTTGACGTTTTTTCTTTGGTTCCTTTCTTTTTCTAAAAGAAAGGGACACACCCGCCGGGGTGTCTCCCGGCTTCACAGCCACAGCGATCAAACCCAGCCACACAACCCGCAAGCCAGAGAGCCAAAAATCCACAACACCGCTCACCCACGGTTATGGGGAGTGATCGTTCTTGGCCTGCGTGCGTACACCCGGCTCACACCGGCAGATTGGCCCGATCCGTGCTCACCTGGCGCGCATTTTCCATCGTGATTTTCCCGGCCTTGAGCAGCAGTGCCAGGTCGCTGTTCATCGTGTGTGATCCCGACGCCGGATCCCGGTCGAGGCGGTCCAGCAGGCTGCGGATGCCGCTCATGTTGCGCGTTTCGATCAAGCGCATGGCCTCCGGATTCATGGTCAGGCATTCGGTCGCGAGATGGTAGGAGCGGCCGTCGCGGGCGGCCAGCAAAGCCTGGCACAGGACGCCGCGCAGGTTGGACGCCAGCGCCTGGGCTTCGGAATCGGTGTTGCCCAGCAGCCGCAGCATTTTCTGCAGGCCCATCTCGGTCGAGCGCGCGTGCAGCGAGGCGATCACCAGCGGTCCGGATTCGGCCAGGGCCACGGCTTCGCGCGCCGTCTCGGCATCCCGGATTTCGCCGATCAGGACCACGTCCGGCCGTTCACGCAGCGCATCGAGGGCGCCCAGGTAGTAGCTCTGGGTATCGCCATCGGGGCCGACTTCGCGCTGGGTGATGATGCAGTGACGCTGCGGTATCAGCGTCTCGACCGGATCCTCGATCGTGATGATGTGGCCGGAACGGGTCTTGTTGATTTCGTCGAGCATCGATGCCGCGGTAGTCGATTTTCCCTGGCAGGTGTCGCCGACGATCAGGACCAGGCCGCTGTGCAGGGTGGCGAACTTGCGTGCGTCCTCCGGCAGACCGGTTTTGGCGAGCGCGATCGGCTCGGTCGGAAAACGCCGGATCACGCAGCCCAGGCGCTTCCTGGCCTGGAAGGTGAAGCAATTCAGCCGGATGCGCGCGCTGTGCAGGTCCTTGGCGCGGTCGAAGGCGCGGTCGCGGATGCGGTCTTCCCAGTCCGGTTCGATGACGGCAAAGAATTCCTCCATCTCCTCCAGCGTGACCGGCGTGTCGCTCACGGCAACCAGGCCCTTGGGCTGGCGCAGCATGATCGGGCTGTTCTGGTGAATGATGATGTCGGAAAAAAATACGCTTGAATTCAGCAGGTAGACGATTTGCTCCACCAGGGTGCCAAGCACGGGCACATCGGGCAAGTCGCGCGCGCTCAGGGTCTCGATCAGGGATAGGTCTTGCATGGGTCTTTCGCGATCAGCCGTCGTGTTGGGAAAAATTTTCCGGTGGCAATCATTCTAATGGGCGTTGCCAGGAACTGCTACAGGCGCCGTGCTTGCATGCAACAAGTAAACGCTGTCAGCCTGAGGTAAGATTTGTTGCCGGAAAACTTGCATTGACACGCGATAGCAGATAGCAAGCCAACAAAAAAACTACAAACATGAAACAGGAGATTCCCATGCAAACCCGTCGTCTCGGCAAGAGCAACCTCCAGGTATCCGCACTGTGCCTGGGCACCATGATGTTCGGCGATCAGACCGACCTGGCCGAGGCGCAGCGCATCGTTGCCTCGGCCCAGGACCATGGCGTGAATTTCATCGATACGGCAGACGTCTATGTGAAGGGCCGTTCCGAGGAAATGGTCGGCAGCTTGCTGCAAGGACGGCGGCATGATTGGGTAGTCGCGACCAAACTTGGCAACAGCATGAGGGCGGAGCCGAACCATGGCAATTACTCCCGCTCCTGGATCATGCGGGAGACCGACTGCTCACTGAGTCGGCTCGCCACCGACCACATCGACATCCTCTACCTGCATCGTGATTTCGAGGAAGCGAATCTCGAAGAGGCAGTGGCCGCGCTCGGTGATCTGATCCGCAGCGGCAAGATCCGTTATTTCGGGCTGTCGAATTTCCGCGGCTGGCGCATAGCGGAAGTCGTCAGGCTGTGCGAGCGTCATGGCGTGCCGCTGCCCGTGGCCTGCCAGCCCTGCTACAACCTGCTGAACCGGGAGCCAGAAATCGAGATACTGCCCGCCTGCAAGCACTATGGCATCGGCGTGGTCCCCTACAGCCCGCTGGCGCGCGGCGTGCTGACCGGCAAGTACGTACCGGGCGAGCCGCCACCCGCCGACTCGCGCGCCGGTCGCCGCGAGAAACGCATGATGGAAACCGAGTTCCGCGATGGCTCGCTGGAGATCGCAGCCAGGCTCAGGCAGCATGCCGACGGCCGCGGGGTCGCCCTGACGCAGTTGGCCGTCGCCTGGGTGCTGGCCAATCCGATCATCAGCTCGGTGATCGCCGGCCCGCGCTCGCTGGCGCAGATGGAAGGCTATTACACTGCGCTTGGCATGGGCCTGTCGGCTGAAGAGGAGGCGCTGGTCGACAGCATGGTGCCGCCGGGCCATGCTTCGGTGCATGGCTATTCGGATCCGAGTTATCCGATTTCAGGGCGTCCGGTATAAGGAATTCCCTGTTGACCCAGAACCAGCCCGCTCGGTTATGATTGCCGGCATCATCAGCCCAGGCAAGGGAGAAGTTCATGCAGGATGCGTCCGAACTGGAGTACGTCGGGTTCTGGTTGCGGGTCTGGGCCAGCATCATCGATTCCGTGCTGCTGCTCCTGGTACTCCTCCCTGTCCTCTACGGACTGTATGGCAGCGAGCGGCTGGCGCAGGGCGTGGTGATGGAGGGGACGCCCGGCTTCCTGCTGGGCTATGTGTTGCCTGCGGTCGTGATCCTGTGGTTCTGGAGCAGCAAGCACGCAACACCGGGCAAGATGGCCATCGGCGCGCGCATCGTTGACGCCCGCACCGGCGCAAATCCGACCCTGAAGCAGCACGTGATTCGCTACCTCGGCTATTTCCTGTCCACCTTCTTCCTGTGCATTGGCTTCCTGTGGGCGGGGTTCGATCGCCGCAAGCAAGGCTGGCATGACAAGCTGGCCGGGACGGTGGTGGTGCGCAACATGCGCGGTACCTCCGAACCGGTGCGGTTCGGGTAAGAGCTGGCAGTAGCGGCGTCGCTAAACGTTTCGGCGCCAAGAATTTCCGCGCCGAAACTTGCCGCGCTAGAAAACGGTCTGCGCCGCGGCTGCAACCGGCACATTGCCTTTGGTGTCGCCATACATGTAGCGCCTCGACCACGGCAGGGCAGCGGCGTCCTGTCCCGCCTTCACGCACACCACCTGGTTCAGCGAGATCCAGTCATTGGCAAAGGCATAGGCACAACCCGCCAGGTACACCCGCCAGATCCGGAAACGCTTGGGATCCACCATCTGCTGCAAGCGGTCGGAATTCGACTCGAAATTTTCGGCCCAGATATCGCAGGTGCGGGCATAGTGCCGGCGCAGGTTTTCCACGTCCAGTGCTTCCAGTCCGCCTTTTTGCATGGCCTTCAGGACAGTCGAGATATGTCCCAGCTCGCCATGCGGGAAGACGTAGCGGTCGATGAACTCGCCACCGCCATAGGCGGTTTCACCGTTTTCGGGATCGGTTGAGGTGATGCCGTGGTTCAGCGCCATGCCGCCGTCGGCCAGCAGTGAGCTGATCTTGGCGAAATAAGCGGCCAGGTTGGGGATGCCGACGTGTTCGAACATGCCAACGCTGGTAATGCGGTCAAAGCTGCCGGTGACGTCGCGATAATCCTGCAGGCGTATCTCAATGCGGTCCGACAGGCCCAGTTGCTTGACCCGTTCCGTGGCCAGGGTGAACTGGTTCTGCGATAGCGTCACGCCAACGCAGCGGGCGCCGAATTCCTGTGCCGCCCGGATCGCCAGCGCACCCCAACCACAGCCGATGTCGAGCAGCCTGTCGCCTGGCTGCACCTGGATCTTGGTCAGGATGTGATCTATCTTCTTCAGTTGCGCGCTCGCCAGGTCCTCATCGCCGTTTTCAAAATAGGCGCAGGAATACACCATGTTCGGGTCCAGCCAGGTCTGGTAGAACTCGTTCGAGACGTCGTAGTGGTACTGGATCGCGGCGGCATCCTGGCGGCGCGTATGGTGGAAGGGATTGAAACTGCGGGTCGGACGGCTGGCGTCCTTGATCGATTTGGCGGCCAGCGTGTTGGCGATCCCGATTACCGCCTTGACCCGGCCTTCCACGTCCAGCATGCCCTCGACATAAGCCTGGCCCAGGTTGGCCAGGGTTGGCTTGAGCAGGTAGGTCAGCGCCGACACGTTCGGCACCCGGATCGTCACTTCCGGATCGGGCTGGCCGAAGTCGAACTGTCGCCCGTTCCACAGCTGCAGCCGCAGCGGCAAGCTGGCCTCGTTGCGAATGCCATCGATCCAGTTCTCAAGTCGTCTTTCCCAAAACATCTGCGCCTCCACGGTTGCGAATGTATGAAATGGGTTACCTCTTGCGATACCAAACCTGCGCATGCCGCTGACGCTGCCGTCAGCCCGGGATCAAGGTTGCAGCCGCTCCCTGCGCCAGCTGCCATCGCCCTGCAGCGAATAAGCAATCCGGTCATGCAGGCGGGACGGCCGTCCCTGCCAGAATTCCACGTATTCCGGCCGCAGGCGATATCCGCCCCAGTGTTGCGGCCGTTGCGGCGTGTCGCCATATTGCTGCTCGATCTGCCGGAAACGTTCTTCCAGCGCCTCGCGGCTGCCGATCGGCCGGCTCTGGGCCGAGGCCAGCGCGCCGAGCCGGCTGTTGAGCGGGCGGATGTTGAAGTAGGCATCGGCTTCTTCCGGGCTGACGCGCTCGACCGGTCCTTCGATGCGCACCTGCCGTTCCAGCGGTTGCCAGAAAAACAGCAATGCGGCGCGTGGATTCTGCCGCAACTGCTCGCCCTTGCGACTTTCGTAATTGGTGTACCAGGTGAAGCCGCGCTTGTCGAAATCCTTCAGCAGCAGGATGCGTGATGATGGCCGGCCATCGTCGGCGACCGTGGATACGCTCATGGCGTTGGGTTCCGGCACTTCGCTGCGCAAGGCTTCCTCGAACCATTTTGCAAATTGGGCGATCGGCTCGCCCGCCACCTGCTCCTCAGAGAGGCTGGCGCGCGTGTACTCGCTCCGCAGGTCAGCGATTGCCATGGCGGGGCTCCTCGGGAATGCCGCGACGGTTGCGCATCGCATCGCCGAGTTGCTTCATCTGCCCGGCGGAAAACAATCGTTTTGCCATTGGTGCTATGGTGCCTTCTTCCCGTTCCATGTGGCGGGCGTACAGTTCGGCGAAGCGCTGCACTTCGTCGGCCGACAAGCTGCTGCCATTGCTTTGCGCGACTGCCTGCAACTGTGGCTCCAGCGATCCCCAGTATCCGGCCATCTGCTGGTGTTCATCCAGGATCTGCGGCGCCATCTGCGACAGTATGGCGGCATCGTCGCCGGTCGCAGTTTGTGCCAGCATGGGCAACAGGTCCTCCTCCTCGTCGGCGTGATGCTGCTGCGCCGCCTGATTAAAGTAGCGCAATACTGCCGTCGCCGCTTGTTGCGCGTCAACGGTATGTCCCTCTTGCTGCAGATGCTTCTGCAAGCGATCGAGCGTCTCGAGTTGCTTGCGTATGCGGTCGTGGCAATGCTTGAGCACGGCGACGGGCTGGTCGAAGCCCGGCGCCGGCGTGATCAGCGAATCAGTCATTCTTGCTTCCTCTCAAACGGTTTGCTTTTTTCCAGGCCACGGGGATGCCGGCGCCGAGCATGACGGCGATCCCCCAGAACACACCGACTATACCAAGAGCGGCGCCAGCGGCGCCGAACGCCACCGGCAGGATCGCCTGGCTGGCATTGCCGATGGTGGCGCGGATGCCGATCGCCTCGCCGCCGCGGCCCGGGGGCGCGGTGTGATGCAGCAGGGCCAGGACCATGGGCTGGGTGGTGCCGAGGGCCACGCCGAGGGCGGCCGAAACCGTCATGATGGCAAACGGCTGGTGCATGAAAGGAAGCAGCAGGTAGCACACCACCGCCAGCGCCAGCGCACCGGTCAGCATCTGCCACTCGCTGTAGTGGCGGGCGATCAGGGGCATGCCAAGGCGGATGGTGAAGGTGGCCGCGGCGAAGGTGCCGAGTATCAGGCCGATGGTGGAAGCGGAAAACCCGAGCCGCGAACCGTGCAGCGGAATGACGAAAGTAAACAGGTCCCACGCTGCCGCCAGCAGGATGCCGATGAAATAGATGCGGCGCATTTCCGGGTCGCGCAGCAAGTCGATGGCGCTGCCTTTGACCCTGAGCGGCCCGGCCCGGCCCTGGTCGAGCTGGCGGATCTGGCCGAATGCAATCAGCAGCAGTCCTGACGCACAGGACAAGGCAAATACGGCGTACGCCATCCGGTAGTTGCTGAAGTCGATCAGCAGGCCAGCCAGCACCGGTCCGACGAAACTGGAGGTCGAGAAGCCAGCAGAAAGCCAGCTGAAATTGGCAGCCCGGTTCTCGGCATTGCTGAGCACGCCGACCGCATGCTGGACGCCGATATGGACAGCGGTGAATCCGATGCCGATCAGGATCACCGACGGATACAGCACGATCATGCCCGGAATGGCCGCGGGCAGCAGGCAGCCAATCAGTGCCAGCACGCATCCCACGGCCATTGGCCTGGCGTAGCCGACCCGGTCGGTGAATTTTCCGAGGGGTACTGCCAGCAGCATGGGGAAAAAAGCAATCATCCCGATCAGGATGCCGACCGAGAGCGAGGACGCCTGCAGGGACAGGGCGTAGAGCGTGGTTGTTACACGTGCGCCGGCCAGTGCGATGTGTGCTGCGATCGCGACCAGGACCAGCTGTAGAAACGGGGGAATTTGGCGCACGGCGGACAGCAAAACCGGCTTTTCGCGTGACAAAAATGTATTTTAGAGCAGATGCCGGTTTTCTGTCCGGTAAAATGTCCGCCATGGAACGCCTCGCCGACAATGCTGTCCTCGATTTGCAGGAAGACATCGATTTCGATCGTCGTTTCGGCGGCGTTGCGCGTTTGTATGGTGCACAGGGCCTGGCCCGTTTCCGCGCCGCCCGCATTTGCGTGGTGGGCGTTGGCGGCGTCGGTTCATGGGCAGTGGAAGCACTGGCCCGCAGCGCGATTGGCCATATCACCATGATCGACCTGGACAATGTCGCCGAGTCCAACATCAATCGCCAGTTGCACGCCCTGAGCGGCACGCTGGGCATGGCCAAGGTCAGTGCGCTGGCGGCGCGCATCGGCCAGATCAATCCCTTGTGCGAAGTGACCGAGGTCGAGGACTTCCTGACTGAGGACAATATCGAGGCCATGCTGGGCACGCAAGGCTTCGACTACATCATCGATGCCATCGACAATGTGCGCGCAAAGTCGGCATTGATTGCATGGTGCCGGTCCAGGCAGGTGCCCTTGATCACCATAGGCGCCGCCGGTGGCCAGATGGATCCCACCCGCATCGAGATCCGCGACCTTGCCCGCACCGAGCAGGAGCCCTTGCTGGCGAAAGTCCGCAAGCGCCTGCGCGGCCACTACGGTTTTCCACGCGGCGAAAAGAGCCGGTTCGGCATCGATGCCGTTTTCTCGACCGAGCCCTTGCTGAATCCGGATGCGGCGAACTGTGCGCTCGATGGCAGCGATCCTGGCGATATCGGCGATACCGGTGTCACCGGCCTTAACTGTGCGGGCTTCGGGTCGAGCGTTGCCGTCACGGCAAGTTTCGGCCTGGCAGCGGCGGCACGGGTGTTGCAGCGGCTGGCGCAGTCCCGATCAAGCTCCTGAGTCAGCGCCAGGAACAGCGCCTGAGTCGAGCCCCGCGTACCGGCCCCGGTTCGTTCCGGCCTCAATCGGTCCTGCATCAATCGGTCCTGCATCAATCGTTCAGTCTCCAGCCTTCAAGATCAATCGTTCAACACCGTGTAAACCAGCCCGTTTGCACCGTAATGCGACGACACCAGTGCAATCCCCTCAAGTTCCCAGATCACCGGCTCGAATTGCGACACCGGAGGCGGCGCGGCATCCCGTGCCAGGGTGACATGCGTCTTGAAGGCCGAACTGGAATCGAATTCGAAGCCCGCCTGCGCCAGTGCATCGACCAGTTCGCGCCGCACGTCCAGCAGCGCCGGAGGCGGATGCTGGCTGCCTGCCCAGGCGATGCGGTTGCGCCGAAAATAGCCGATTTCATCGATCACCAGCGGCATCGCGGGGAACGGAACCGCCCGTGCAATCGCCAGTAACTCCGGTATGCGGTCCGACTGCTGTTGGCCCAGGAACACCATGGTGATGTGCAGGTGCTCGGCTTTCACGCGCCGGCCGGTCACCGCTGGCAGCAGCGACGCCAGCGCGGCCCGCACCGGCGGTGACGGCCACAAGGCAAAGAATAGCCGCACCGATGCCGGCGGCTTGTCATTCAGTGGCATAAGCCATGTCCATGATCTGAAAAGTCAGTGGGCACGGCGGCAAGAAATTTCCACGAATAGCCGCCGTCGCGCAATTCCAGTTTGAGCACCCCTGGCACGGTATTGTTTCGTGCTTCGGTGGCCGGCAGCGGCAGGCGCAGCGGCGACAGCGTAGCACCGCCGGTTCCCACCACGAATTGGCGCGCGCCGCGCCGGTCCGGTTTTCCTTGTGCATCCAGTGGAGCCAGGCGTTCGTAGTGATGGTCGTGCGCAGCCAGCACCAGGTCGACTCCCGCGCCCGCCAGCACGTTCCAGACCGGCAGCATGAACGCATTGTTGGCGTGGCCACCCGAGCTGAAGGGCGGATGATGGAAAAATGCCAGCGTGCAAACACGCTTGTCCTTTGCCAGCTCCCCCTTCAGCCATTCAACTTGTGCGGCGAATGCATCCTTGCGCAATGCACTGTTCAGGGCGATCAGTTTCCAGCTGCCGGCAGTGGTGGCGTAGTAGCCGCGTCCTGCCGCGCCGGCCTGGGCGCCGAAGTAGCCGTAGTAGCCAGGCGCTCCTGTCGTGTAGTACTCATGGTTGCCCGGCGCGGGCAGGGTGCGCGCCTTGAACCGTCCCCAGGTGGGGTGGTAGCAGTCGTTGAACTCGCGGGGCAGGCCGACCGGATAGGTGTTGTCGCCAAGCGTCATCGCCATGGCCGACGGGTCGCGCGCCAGTTCACGCTCGACCAGCGTGGCGGTCAGTTCGGCGCCGCTGTCGGGTGCTGCGACATTGCGGCAGTCGGCGATGTCGCCGGCTGCCAGTAAAACGGCAGGGCGTCCGGGCAGCGCGACGTCGCGTACGACGGGGCCGAAGCTGCAAGCTTGCAGCAGGAAAACCAGCACGGCAGCAGCGGGCAGGGAGCGGCGTGGCGGACGCAGGGAACGAGTTGTTGAAAGACGCAAGGGCATATCGGATTCGGATTCAGCGGTTGGGGGCATGCGCTGTCAGACTGGCACGCGGGGTTTGTGAAAGGGCAATGCAAAGGGGAATGCAAAAGGGCAATGTGAAAGGGCAATGTGAAAGGAAATGTGAAAGGCAATGGCCGCATGCTAGCCTTGCGGTGGTCCCTTGTCACGCCGCGAGGGGGCTGCCTTGCAGCAGGGATCGGCAATAATGCTCACGCTGGAGTGACTGCCAGTGAACCGGTGCCGCAGCATGCCGGCTTGAACAGATCCAGCCCGATCGGGTCGTATTGAATTACAAGGGCTAGCGTCGCCGGCGCATTGGCGGGCAGACTGAGCGCTAGCCTGATCAACCAGCTAGCAGGAAAGGAAAATATGGCTGACCAGAAAGCGTGTGACGAGTATGCGGCAGAGATGGCGCGCCGCTTCGATGAATTCGTGCGGTGGGCGCGGGACAACTGGCCGGTCAAGCAGTTTCCCCTGATGGAGTCCGATTTTGTTGAAAGCCGCAAGGAGTTGCAGGACATCCTTGGCGATCGGCTGGGTGCAGCGCTGGCCGGGGCTAACGTCGACCCGGCGGCGGGCGGTCCACAGTATGTGAGCATGAATCCGACGCCCTGGCCCTGAGTGCTCGTCACCGGGCAATGGGCGCCCGGCATGCAAAAGCGGTGGAATGCCGGAGTAAAGCTGGAGTAAAGCCGGGGGATCCTTTCGTCACCCCCGGTTCTGGCTCTATGGAAGCAGGATGGACAACTCGTGAGAAACCTTCTGCAGTACCGGCAGGAAGTCTTTCACCATCTGTGCGCCGCTTACCCGCGTCGACTGCGCGCCGATGTTCAGTGCGGCATGCACGGTGCCGGAAGCGCCGCGCACGGGAACCGCAATGGAATGCAGCCCGACCTCCAGTTCCTCCTCGACCATCGCATAACCCTGGCTTCGGACTTCCACCAGGATTTCGCGCAGCCGGGTCGGTGAAATGATGGTCTTGTCCGTATAGGCCCGCAGGGTCGTCGCCGCGAAGTATTTTTCGAGGTCGAGGTCCGAGTAGTGAGCCAGGATTGCACGGCCGAGCGATGTGCAGTAGGCCGGCAGCCTGCTCCCGGTGTTGAGCGCTACCGACATGATGCGTGAGGTGGCCGAGCGCGCGACATACAGGATTTCGCTGTCGTCGAGCACAGCCAGCGAGCAGGACTCGTTGAGTTGCCGGCTGATGCTGTTCAGATAGGGCTGGGCCGAGATTGCCAGGGGCGTCGAGGAAAGGTATGAATAGCCGAGGGTGAGGATTTTCGGCTTCAGGTAGAAGTTGTTCGCCTCGGAGTCGGCATAGCCCAGTTGCTTCAGGGTATAGAGGCAACGCCGGACGGCGGCACGCGGGATGCCGGTACGATGACTGATCTGGGCGATCGTCAGGCTGCGGCGCTGGTCGCTGAATGCGCGTACCACTGCAAGCCCCCGGGCCAGGGAGGTCATGAAGCTCGGGTCTGTCAGTGCTTCGATCTCTTCGGCAATCGTGAGCGGGCGTTTGTCCCCGGTCCTGTCATGCTGGCGCGAATGGTCGGGGTCGAAAGGGTAGGCTGCTTCCGGAGGGGAATCGTCGTCGGACATATTTTTACCATTTAAAGGTTTGTGAGCCGGATTGGTCAGTCGGTGCATGGTTCCACAATTCCCTGACGAGTCGATAAATGTTAAATGCATGCGAAGGCACATTGCCGATTATCGAACAAATTGTGCGGCCATCGCACACAATAGTACTTGCGATCTTGACGCTCTCATGTCGGTATGAAAGACTAAATATCGTTCTCTTATCAAACAAATGTTCGATTAGCGAACTTTAATTGATGCCAACATGACAATAAAGGCGATTTTACTGTAGCTCGGCAGCGGTAGCGAGCGAAATCAAAGCCCATCCTCCATCCATGTTGTTTTATTTTCATGTTTCGGATAGGCGTTGAATTGTCAAATAATCTAAGAAGGTGACACCACTTTGATTAACAAAATTTACGATTCCATGGCGAACGCCGTTGCCGATGTGGCGGACGGTGCGACCATCCTGATCGGGGGCTTCGGCAATGCGGGCATGCCTGCGGCGCTGATCGATGCCCTGATCGCACAGGGCGCGCGCGAACTCACCATCGTCAACAACAATGCGGGCAATGGCGAAACCGGCCTGGCCGCCTTGCTGAAGGCCAAGCGCGTACGAAAAATAATCTGCTCGTTCCCGCGCCAGACCGACTCGCACGTGTTCGACGCGCTGTACCGCTCGGGCGAACTCGAACTCGAATTGACCCCGCAGGGAAACCTGGCCGAGCGCATTCGTGCCGGCGGCGCGGGAATCGGCGGTTTCTTCACGCCGACTGGGTACGGCACGCTGCTGGCTGAAGGCAAGGAGACGCGCATCATCGATGGCCGCGGCTATGTGCTGGAGGCGCCGATCCGGGCCGACTATGCGCTGATCAAGGCGCACCGTGGCGACCGCTGGGGCAACCTGGTGTACCGCAAGGCGGCGCGCAACTTCGGTCCCATCATGGCGACAGCGGCAAAATGCACCATTGCACAGGTGGCAAGCGTCGTCGAATTGGGCGAACTGGACCCGGAAAGCGTCGTCACGCCGGGAATTTTCGTGCAACGCGTGGTGCAGGAGGTGCGCTCATGAAACGACTTAACCGTGACCAGATGGCAGCGCGGGTAGCGCAGGACATACCCGAAGGCGCCTACGTCAACCTCGGGATCGGCCTGCCCACCCTGGTTGGCAATCATCTTCCGCGCGACCGCGAAATTTTCCTCCATAGTGAAAACGGCATACTCGGAATGGGGCCCGCCCCGCTGCCGGGGGAGGAGGATGAAGACCTGATCAACGCCGGCAAGCAGCCGGTCACCCTGCTTCCCGGCGGCTCCTATTTTCATCATGGCGATTCGTTCGCCATGATGCGTGGCGGACATCTTGATATTTGCGTGCTGGGCGCTTTCCAGGTTTCGGTAGAGGGTGATCTTGCCAACTGGCATACGGGCGCGCCCGACGCGATTCCGGCGGTCGGCGGCGCCATGGACCTGGCAATCGGCGCCAAGCAGGTGTTCGTGATGATGGAACACCTGACCCGCAGTGGCGAAAGCAAACTGGTCAAGCAATGCAGCTATCCGCTCACGGGCATGCGCTGCGTCAGCCGGATCTACACCGACCTGGCCGTGATCGACGTCACCCCCGAGGGACTGGCGGTGCGCGAGATCATTCCCGACCTGAGCTTCGAAGCCCTGCTCGACATGTCAGGCGTTCCACTGATCGACAAGCGATAGAATTCCCTTTCCACCAAAAAAAACCACAAGAGAAATCAAAGATGATTGACGCCTATATCTGCGACGCAATTCGTACCCCCATCGGACGCTACGCCGGCTCTCTGAAAGACGTGCGTGCTGACGACCTCGGCGCAGTGCCGCTGCGAGCCCTGATGGCGCGTCATCCCGATCTCGACTGGAGTGCCGTGGAAGATGTGATCTACGGTTGTGCCAACCAGGCCGGCGAGGACAATCGCAATGTCGCCCGCATGTCCGCCTTGCTGGCCGGCTTGCCCCAGGAGATTCCTGGCGCCACCATCAACCGCCTGTGCGGCTCCGGCATGGATGCGGTGGGCACGGTAGCCCGTGCCATCAAGTCCGGCGAACTGAACCTGATGATTGCCGGCGGCGTGGAATCGATGACGCGCGCACCCTTCGTCATGGGCAAGGCCGACAGCGCCTTTTCCCGCAACACGGCGATCTTCGATACCACGATCGGCTGGCGCTTCGTCAATCCGGCGATGAAGGCCCGGTTCGGCGTCGATTCCATGCCGGAGACGGCAGAGAACGTCGCCACCGAATACAAGATCAACCGCGAGGACCAGGACAAGTTCGCGGTGGCCAGCCAGAACAAGGCCGCCGCCGCGCAGAAAAATGGCACGCTGGCGCAGGAAATCACCCCGGTGATCATTGCGCAGAAAAAGGGCGATCCGATAACGGTCGAGCATGACGAGCATCCGCGTTCCACCAGCGTCGAGGCGCTGGGCAAACTGAAGGGCGTGGTGCGGCCGGACGGTACGGTCACTGCCGGCAATGCGTCCGGTGTGAACGATGGCGCCTGCGCCTTGCTGATCGCCAGCGGCGAAGCGGCCCGCATCCATGACCTGACGCCGCGCGCGCGCATCGTGGGAATGGCGACCGCCGGCGTTGCGCCGCGCGTCATGGGGATTGGGCCGGCACCCGCATCGCAGTTGCTGCTCAAGCGTCTCGGCATGACGATCGGGCAGATGGATGTGATCGAGCTGAATGAAGCGTTCGCGGCGCAGGGGCTGGCAGTATTGCGCGAACTCGGCGTGGCCGATGACGACCCCCGTGTCAATCCAAACGGCGGCGCGATCGCACTTGGCCATCCGCTCGGCATGAGCGGCGCGCGCCTGGTAACCACGGCGATGTACCAGTTGCATCGCACCGGCGGACGCTATGCCTTGTGTACCATGTGCATAGGCGTCGGCCAGGGAATTGCGATGGTGATCGAAAGGGTCTGAAGCCCGGTTCAAGGCAGGACGGCGGGTGCAGGGACGCGCCCGCCCTTGAAAACAAAGATAAAAGAGATAAAAGAGGAGCGAGGAGCGCCATGCCCGATCTTGCACAGTACCGCCGTCCGTATTTCAGGACCCAGCCGGATTCGTTGTATCCGCCCTACCATTCCACCATCAAGCGTTCGCCGGCCCAGCCGCTGGTCATCCTTCCGCAATCGCTGTCGGAACTGACCGGCCCGGTCTTCGGTCACCAGGACCTCAAGCCAGGCGACAACGACCTGACCCGCCAGCATGCCGGCGAGCCGATGGGCGAGCGGATCCAGGTTTCCGGCCGCGTTCTCGACGAGAACGGCCGGCCGGTCGCCAATTCACTGGTGGAGATCTGGCAGGCCAACGCTGCCGGCCGCTATCCCCACAAGAACGACAACCACGACGCCCCGCTCGATCCGAATTTCAGCGGCGGCGGGCGCACGCTCACCGACGATCAGGGCCGCTACAGCTTCCTGACCATCAAGCCAGGCGCCTACCCCTGGCGCAATCATTACAACGGCTGGCGCCCGGCGCATATCCATTTCTCGCTGTTCGGCCAGGCTTTTGCGCAGCGCCTGATCACCCAGATGTATTTTCCGGGCGATCCGCTGCTGACCTACGACCCCATGTACAACAGCATTCCCGACGAAAAGGGCCGCGAGCGGCTGATCAGCACCTTCGACTGGGAAACCACAGTGCCGGAATACGCGCTCGGCTACCGCTTCGACATTGTCCTGCGCGGCCGCGATGCAACCCCGATGGAGAAATGAGATGAGCCTGCTGACTACCGGATCCCAGACCATCGGTCCTTACCTGCACATCGGCACCGACTGGCTCAACACACCGAATCTTGTCGGCGACAAGGTCACCGGCACGCCAATCACAATTGAAGGTCGCATGATCGACGGCAATGGGGCGCCGGTCGGCGACGGCCTGGTCGAGATCTGGCAAGCCAATGCGCATGGCAAGCTGGCGCATTCCGAAGACCAGCGCGACCTGCCAACCGAACCAGGCTTTCGCGGTTGGGGGCGGGTGCCAACCGACGAGAATGGCCGCTTCCAGTTCACCACCGTCAAGCCCGGCCGCGTGCCGTCGCCGGTGCCGGGCGCCGCGCTGCAGGCGGCGCATATTGCCGTCACCATCTTCGGCCGCGGGCTGACCAAACAACTGGTGTCGCGCATCTATTTTCCCGATGGCGAAGGCCACGCCGAGGACTTCGTGCTGAAGCAGGTTCCCGAGCAGCGGCGTGCAACGCTGGTCGCCCGCGCAATTGCGGGACGCCCCAATGCCTACGAATGGAACATCGTCTTGCAAGGCGATGCCAGCGGGCAGGGCGAAACCGTATTCTTCGATTTCTGAGCGCGGCCCGCGCAGCATGTCCTCCTTCACGCTGACAGACTCGCTGTTCTCCACGCCACGGATGCGGTCCGTCTTTTCCGACCAGGCCTGCCTGCAACGCATGCTGGACGTCGAAGCGGCACTGGCCAGGGCCCAGGCCAGCATCGGCCTGATACCCGCTCCCGCGGCAGAGGCGATTGCCGTTGCCTGCGATGCGGCCAATATCGACCTGGCCGCGCTCGCCGCGGCGGCTGGCCAGGCCGGCAACCTTGCCATTCCGCTGGTCAAGCAGTTGACTGCGGTCGTGGCTGGCGCCGACCAGGACGCGGCGCGCTATGTGCATTGGGGTGCGACCAGCCAGGACATCATTGATACCGGGCTGGTGCTGCAATTGCGCGATGCCATGGACGAGCTGCAGCACCAGCTGGATGCCTGCGGCGAGGCGCTGGCCTCGCTCGCACAGCGCTACCGGGACACGCCGCAGATCGGGCGCACATGGATGCAGCATGCGCTGCCGGTCACCTTCGGCCTCAAGGCGGCTGGCTGGCTGGATGGCCTGGTGCGCCACCGGCGCCGGCTGCGAGAACTGCGTCCGCGGGTCCTTGTACTGCAACTGGGCGGCGCAGCAGGCACGCTGGCCAGCATGAGCGGCCAGGGCACGGCGGTGGCGGCGGCGATGGCTGTGCAACTGGACTTGCAAACGCCGGACATGCCATGGCACGGCCAGCGCGATCGCATCGCCGAGGCCGCGACATTTTGCGGACTGCTGACTGGCAGCCTGGGCAAGATTGCGCGCGACATCTCGCTGCTGGCGCAGACCGAAATTGCGGAGCTCGCCGAGCCTGCGTCTGCAGGGCGTGGTGGATCTTCCACCATGCCGCACAAGCGCAACCCGGTCGCTTGTGCAATCGCGCTTGCGGCCGCTACCCGGGTGCCCGGGCTGGTGGCATCGGTGCTGGGCGGCATGGCCAATGAAAACGAGCGCGCGCTTGGCGGATGGCAGGCTGAATGGGACGCGCTGCCGTCCATCTTTAGCCTGAGCGCTGCGTCCCTGCAGCAAATGACCGGGGTGCTGGCCGGCCTGCAGGTGGACGCAGGCAGGATGCGCGCCAACATCGACCTGACCAATGGACTGATCATGGCCGAGGCAGTGACACTCGCGCTCGGCCCTGAGCTTGGCAAGCTGGCCGCCCATCATCTGGTCGAGCAGGCCTGCAGGACTGCTGTCGAGCAGAACCGCCCGCTGCGCGAGGTGCTGGCCGCGGACGGCCAGGTCAGCAAGCTTCTGGATGGCGCGGCGCTCGACCGCCTTTTCGACCCCGTCAATTACCTCGGCCACGCCGGGGAATTCGTCGACGCCGTGCTGAGGTCATGGCACGAAACGGCCTGAATCCCTTCGCGCAGCCGGGTCTTCAGTCTTTGTGCAATCCATTTTCAATCCAATCAATCGCCATTCAATATTCGCCGGAGAACACGCATGCCAACCATCAAGATCGGTGACGCCCAGTTGCACTACCAACTGGAGGGACCGGATCACCTTCCTGTGCTCGTCCTGTCGAATTCCCTCGGCACCAACTTGTCGATGTGGGCGCCGCAAATGCCGGCGCTCTATCCGCATTTTCGCGTGCTGCGCTACGACACCCGCGGGCATGGGCAATCAAGCGTCACGCCGGGACCTTATAGCGTGGCCCAGCTCGGCCAGGATGTACTGGCATTGCTCGACCATCTCGGCATCGAACGGGCACATTTCTGCGGCCTGTCGATGGGCGGCCAGATCGGCATGTGGCTGGCCTCGCAGGCGCCGCAACGGATCGAACGGCTGGTGCTGTGCAATACCGGCGCCAGGATCGGCACCGCTGATTCCTGGAACGCCCGCATTGCGAAAGTGAATGAAGACGGCCTGGCTTCCATCGTGCCGGCAGTACTGGATCGCTGGTTCACCGCGGACTTCCAGCAACGCGCGCCGCAGCAGGTGGCGATTGTGCGCGAGATGCTGCTCAATACCGAATCGGCAGGTTACGCCGCCAACTGCGGTGCGGTGCGCGACGCCGACCTGCGCGAGGAAATTCGCAAGATCGTCGCGCCGACGCTCGTGATCGGCGGCCAGCAAGACCAGGCCACGCCATTGGACGACAGCCGGCTGATCGCAGACCGCATCGCTGGCGCAGAGCTGGTGGAGCTGAATGCAGCCCATCTTTCAAACTGGGAAGTCACGCAGACCTTCACCGCCCACCTGCTGCGCTTCCTGCTCGCCGAAACCGCACAGGGAAAATAGAAATGGACGAACAGCAACGTCACGACCAGGGCTTGCAGGTGCGGCGAACTGTCCTCGGCAACGCCCATGTCGATCGGGCGCAGGCAAAGCGCACCGCGCTGACCAGCGAATTCCAGGACCTGATCACGCGCTATGCGTGGGGCGAGATCTGGACCCGTCCCGGGCTGACGCGCCACTCCCGCAGCCTGATGGTGATTTCAATGATGATTGCTTTGAACCGCGAACAGGAATTACGCCTGCATCTGCGGGCCGCGGCAAATAACGGCGTGACCCGCGACGAGATCAAGGAAACCCTGCTGCAGGCAGCGATCTACTGCGGCGTCCCCGCGGCGAATTCGGCCTTCCACATGGCACAGGAAGTATTCGACGAGATCGACCGGGAAGGCGCCGCCGGCCAGGCGTGAAATGGGCTGGAGGCCGTCCAGCGGCCACCGGCTCCCGGCCACTGACTCGACGCGCTCAGTCCGAACTCACGGGCGGCAAGCTCAGCAGGTCAAGCTCGATCATGCAGGTGTTCAGCTGACGGTGCTGGCTGTCGCTCAGGTGCTGCCACCCGAGGGATGCAGCCTGGTCGCCAAACATCGCGTAAATCAGGCCCCATTCCACCACCGCCCGCACGAAAAGCGCAAACTGCGCCGGATCGTGGCAGGACTGCACGCTTTCCTGGCTGATGGACAGCCTTCCTTCGCTGAATTCAACCGTCTTGTTCCTGACCGTGGCAGTGGCCATTTCGATTTCCGGGGGGCGCAAGCCAAGCGGCGCGGCGACGGCATGCACAACCTCCCGCAGGAACATGAACTTGCGGCCTGTTTCCGTCGCATAGCCTTCGGCCAGCGAGCCGAGGTTGTCGCGCAGGCCGGCCAGTGCAAGTGCAAGCTGTTGTTCGTTCATGCGGCTTGGTATCGGCTCGTTTGCAGGCGCTCCGGGCAGCTGATTCACGATACCGGTCACTGCCAGATCCTGCGGCTTGAACATCGTCCTCCGTATTGTGTTGCGCGCGTCTTCCCGGCCGGAGTCGCTGTGATACTGGCGCATGACAGGGGCGGTTTCCGTATGGCGAAGGCGCGCCGTCGACGGCCCGGCAGTGTGAGTGCGGACCGTCGTCTTGTTGCGGGACACTGCATTGCGCATTCTGAACATTTCGCGTTCCTCCGTGTTTTTCAGGAGAGCTGATTCTGTCGCTGGGGAGGCTGGAAAACTTGCGGAAGATCAAGAGCAGATGTCGCGTGGAAAATTTCCGTTTCCGCAGCACGTTGGACGGAACAAGGCCGCGGCCGGGGTTACTCAGGCAGGATTTTTATCGGGACTCAAGCGCGCAGTGATGTAGCTTCAGTCCTGCTCAAGCATTCATTCAGCCGCGCTCTGCGATGTGAAGATGGAGGCGATCGAGCTGATCGAGAACGGATTCCAGGGCGGGATGCGAGAATGCGCGTTCGTCCATCCGGGTTGCCAGCACCAGCTGGTCCCCGTCCAGCGCGACGTGCAGCGGCGAGACTGCTTGCTGGCGGAAATCGGCTAGCCGCAACGCAGCCCGCAGCCTCGCCGCCCGGTTGAAGCCGACGAGCTCGGAAACAATGATCAGCAACGCCGGCGGGGAAAGTTCATGCTGGTGATGCAGTTCAATCGTGCCGCCCGACCCGGTTCCCAGTCGCAGCGCTCCGTCGCCATCGAAAGCCAGCGACGAAATGCCCACGCTGCGGCCGAATTGCTTGATGGATTGCTCGATCCAGCTCATGTGAAGTTCGCCTTCAGGGTATCAGTTGCGGGGCCGGCCCCGGAAATGGCAGCGCCTCGGCGGCGGATCCGGGTTTCGAGCCAGGGCCGCTTGTCTGGATCTGGTCGAGCAGCATGTCCTCGTCGGCCACTGCGCTATCCAGGCTGTCCTGGATCCCGGTGCGTGCCGCCTCGCCCGCATTGGCATCGGGAAAGACCTGTTGCATCAGGCGTACCGCCCGTCCTATTTCCCGGAACAGTGTGATGCTCTCGTCAGGATGGTTCACACCCAGCCGGCTTGCCAGTTCCGTCATTGCAGAGGCGGCAGAGTAGGGGCTTGCAAACACTTGCAGGGCGCCCCGCAACAAGTCGGAAGGCTTGATCGACTTGCCGTGGTGGCGTTCCATGAACTGCGCGGATTCCTCCACCATCTCGGAAACCGTTCTCATGCGGACAATCAGGTTGAGCGACTCGACCGCAGCCTGGAGCCGGACCTTGTCGGTGGACGGGAATTCGGCGTGGAGGTCGAGGTCGGCCGCGCGGCTGGCTGCCTGCAGGGTGCGAGGCAGTTCCTGCAACACGTCGCCGCTGCCCTGTTTCATATATCGATCCAGGACCTTCATGCATTTTTCGCCCCATGCTTCGCTGCCATGCACCAGGTCGGCATAGTCATCGGCGAAGCGCGCCGGGTCTGCTGTTTTCTCGGCTTCGCCTGCAATATTGAGTGTGCCGTTGATGTAGCGGCCAACGTCCTGGCTACTCTCCAGCTCGGCCAGCGCGTCGTCCACATTCGCGCGCAACGATTCTGCTGCGGCCGCCGATGGCCGCACATCGTCGATGCGCATTGCCTTCGCCAATACCTGCGTCAGGCGGTCCGCCTGGTAGCCCGTCTCATGATGATGCGGGCACTCCCGGATCGCCTTCATTGCCCGCTCACGCTCGTCATCCCCGAGCCCGAAGCCGGATAGCATTTCACTGAGTTGATCGTCATCGCCGCTGGCCTCATAAAACCGGCGGGCGAGCTGGGCCGCGTCGCCGCTGAAGTCTGGCAGCGGCGCCATCTGTGCGACCAATTCCTGCTGATTGCCGCTGGCCAGGGCTGACTTGAGTTTTTGCAGCGCGAGGTATTGTTGCAGAGCGGCCCGGCCACCACCGCCGGTAGCGGCCTGCCGCGGCTGTCCGTCGCGCAGGAATGCCAGCGCCTTTTGCCCGATCTGCGCGCTGTTCCCGCTCAACTTTGCGTGTCGGCCGATTTCCTCCCTGGACAGGGAGCGGACCGGGCGGCTGGAATCCTGTGTGCGCTGCGCAAGCGTTTTTTGCGGTGCGCTCACTGACGCGTGATGAAACTGGACCTGCTCCCGTGCCAGGCCCTTCGTGAACTTTTCGAGAAGACGGGTACGGCCAAGTTCGTCGTAGTCGATCAGCTTGCCGTTGCGCGCGCCCTGCAGTCCGGATGTGCGGGCGCCGCCACCTGGCTGGCGAAGGGCGTCGCCGGCAAGGCGGCGGATGTCGTTGGGAGTCGTGATCGTAGCCATTCCGGAACCGGTATCTGGATGCGCGTGGCGCGGGTAGCCGGTGGGTAACAAAAGGCCGGCACAAGTTCCGGAAATCCAGGCTGTCTTTGCCGCACATGGAACCGGAAAGCCAATTTTGTTACTTATTCGCAGACCATCAAGCAAGCTTGTGTTTGCATTCGACATGCCCTCGCCGCAGCCACAGGAGGAAAAGTGAATCCGCAGAAGAGACAGCAACAAAGAGCCGAGCACACCATTGCGGAACTCGAGAAGGCAATCGCCGAGGCTGACGCGGCGATCGCCCAGTCGAAGCGCTTTTTCGCGGGCGAGGGCGCCGACCTCAAGCGGGAACTCGACAAGCTCAGTCCGGAAATGAAAGCCAGGATCGATTCGGAAGTCGAAAAAATGATGAAGGAGATCGAGCTGGAGACCGAACGCGCCTGGCGCATGAAGATGTTCGAACAATCCATGGTTTATCGCCCACGCAATTCGCGCCGGCTGGTGTAAGCCGCTGCCCATACCGGAGTCGCCATGATCCTCAATCTTGTGACAGGCGGCGCGGATCTGAGCCTGATTCGCGCCGAAGACCCACAGGCTGCCGCCCGCTTCGTGCAGGCGGAGCTGACCTCCCAGATCGCCACTAACCTGGCATCGCGCACATCCCGCCTGCAAACGCATCTGGGCAATCTGGTGCGTGCGTTCCAGATGGACGAAACCATGCGCAAGCTTGCGCCCGGCACGACAGGCGAAGTGCCGCCTGCCAGCCTGTTTTCACCATTGTCAGCAGGCAATCTGGCATTGCTCGACCAATTCGTCGACAAGAGCGGACTCGTCCTCGCCAGCACCGCGAGCGAGGCCGAGGTGCTGGCGCAGGAGATGACTGATCTTGGCCTCCAGCCACCGCCGGTGATGTATCCGGTCCTGACCTACACCCGCACCACTGTGACTTCGAGCAAAGGGGAAGTGCTTTCCTCCTCGACCGGAGGGCAGTTTTCCTGGATGACGGCGCAACAGCGTACCGGACTGATGGGAACGCAGAAAGACCTGGGCAATTCGGTGTCGAGCCGGACCTTCACCCTCCGGCTGACAAGCTCGGATGAAAGGACCAGCACCGTTACCACTTTCTGCTGCCTCGACCGCAAGGCCAACCGGCGCTTCACCGAAAGCCAGTTGATGGCGGTGCGAGACCAGATAGCCGGTGTCCAGCAATCGATGTTGCCCGAACTGCAGTCATCTTCTGCAGCGGTGGTGGCGCAGACCGCGGCGCTTGACCTGCTGGTGAAAGACTTCCGCGAATCCATGGCCAAGGTGGAAGATCGCAAGGAAAACATGGTCGAGGAGCGGCGCGAGGATGGTCGCTTGCGCAGCCGGGACAACGAACGCCGGCTTGATGAGCGCCTTGGCAGGCGAAATTAATGAGGGTTCGCTTGCCCGCAGCAGGCGGCAAGATCCCGATATTTGAAAATCAAAAGGAGTGCTGATTCATGGCAAGCGGCGTGTTGACGAGCAATACCGTCCCGGTGAACTGGACCATCGACCGTGTCGAGGACAGCGCGCTCAGGGATTCCTTGTACGTGCAGTTGCAGAAGGCGTACAAGGTCACCGACGAGCTTGGCTATCAGCAGGCAGCATCGGCCATGACGACGCAGCTGACGGTGGAGGTCAATGCGTTGTTGAAACTGTTCGCGACCTCCCCTTGGGCTGCAGCGAGCAATGAGGATGCTTTGAACGTGAGCAAGTCGCTGCTGATCAGTGGATTGACATCCGGTGACCTTGGTCCAAACATGGCCGCCTTCTACACGACGCCAGTCTCAACCGGCGTTACCGACCGGACTGTAAAGTACAGCGATCTGCCGCCGCCTGAAATAGATATCGGCCTTGATGAGACGGTGGGTCCGGACGAGTTTCTTGAAGCGAATATCTGGAACATCAACAACTCTCATCCGGAAAGACTGGTGCGTGTGACGATGGGCGGGACGGATCTTGGCCTATTTTTTTCAGGAAAAAGTGGTACCGGAACCTATAGCAAACCCTCACCGCCATTTTCCGACGCAGGCGTCGCTTCTTTCAACGGCAAGACGGTTCCGGACAATGCTTTGCCCGGCGACCTCTTGAAGTCGGGCTCCACCTATTACCTGGTCAGCGTTCAACGTACTCCTGTCGAAGTAGGGGCAACTTACTTCCCGCTTGCCAAGTCGGCGGACGAAGCTCGCCTGGATGTATGGAACGATAAACTCGACGCCGCCATCGGCGAACTGACCAGGAACGGCCAGATCGAAGCCGCCCGGCTCCAGCAACTGGCCAACTTGCTGCAAATGCTGATTGGCGGCGCCAGCAACACGGAGGCGAGGGAATCGCGGGTCATGGAATCGATCCTGTCGAAAATTGGCTGAGCCTGGCAGGCTTTTGAGCATGCCCCGCGACCTGACAAAAATCGACGCCGATCGACCGGCCGGCGAGCGCTTCGACTACATCAGCCACATGCTGATGGAAGCGCTTGCCCAGGCGCAGACGGTACGCATCCGGGGGCGGGTGATACAGGTGATCGGAACGATCGTGAAAGCGGTCGTGCCCTCGGTCCGAATCGGCGAGATCTGCCTGCTCAGGAACCGCGGCCATGCAGCCGGGATGAAGGCCGAGGTGGTCGGGTTCTCGCAGGGAACGGCCTTGCTGATGCCGACCGGGGACACCCAGGGCATCTCGGGCGAAACCGAGGTCATCCCGACCGGCAAGGTGCACATGGTCCCGGTTGGAATGAACCTGATGGGGCGGGTGGTGGATGGCCTGGGCAATCCGATCGACACCGAGACCCGCGGTCCGCTCGTCTGCAGCCAGGAATATCCGGTCTTCGCAGACGCGCCCGACCCGCTGACGCGACGCCTGATTTCCAAGCCAATAGAAATGGGCGTGCGCGTGCTCGATTCCATGCTGACCTGCGGCGAAGGCCAGCGCCTCGGCGTGTTTGCTGCGGCAGGCGGCGGCAAGTCGACGCTGATGGCAATGCTCGTCAAGGGGGCGGCTGTCGATGTCACGGTGGTTGCCCTGATCGGCGAACGCGGCCGCGAAGTTCGCGAATTCCTCGAACACGAACTCGGCGACGAAGGACGAAAAAAGGCGGTGATCGTTTGCGCCACGTCGGACAAGTCATCCATGGAGCGGGCAAAAGCCGCTTACGTGGCGACCGCCATCGCAGAGTATTTCCGCGACCAGGGAATGCGGGTCCTGTTCCTGATGGACTCGGTCACCCGCTTCGCACGGGCCCAACGCGAAATCGGCCTGGCCGCCGGCGAACCGCCGACGCGGCGCGGATTTCCCCCGAGCGTATTCGCCACCTTGCCGCGTTTGATGGAGCGGGTGGGCATGAATGACAAAGGGTCGATCACCGCGCTCTACACGGTGCTGGTCGAGGGCGACGACATGACCGAGCCGGTTGCCGACGAGACGCGTTCGATCCTGGACGGTCACATCATCCTGTCGCGCAAACTGGGCGCGGCAAACCACTATCCTGCGGTAGATGTCCTGGCCTCGGTGTCGCGCGTGATGAACGCGGTGATCACCAGGGAGCATCGTGCGGCTGCGGGCCGCTTGCGCGAGCTGCTGGCCAAGTACCAGGAGATGGAACTGCTGATCAAGATCGGCGAATACAAGCGCGGCTCCGATCGTATTGCGGACGAAGCAATCGACAAGATCGACGACATACGCGCCTTTCTCAAACAAGCGGTCGATGAACGCAGCGACTTCGACGATACCCTGCGGACCTTGTGCGAACTCGCCGGTTCCGCACGCCGCTGATCGCATCCCGCGACTCACACTCCGCCGCCCGCATTCGGCTGATGAATCCTCGCTGATAGCACCTCGCAGAAAACACCTCACCGAAGTCACTTCGCTGATCGCACTCGGTCACTCACCCAGCGTTCATTGCACATTCCGTCCTCATGTTGCGCCGACTTGTTAGTTGCCCACGGCGGAACTCAAGTTGTTTTTTTGTTACTTATTGTCCCGTTAGCAGGCCATTGGTTCCCGGTGCCGAAACATGGATCCGAAGCTTGCTCGCTGACCGCTTTTCCACCAAGTGACCATAGTCCCAAGGATGCCGTCATGCCTGGTTCCGCCTTGATGTCATTCAGGCTCTATCTGTTGCTGATGCTGGCCGCGCCCGGCGTCACCGGTGCGAGCGAACGCGGGGGTAATCCTGATGATGTCCCGAAGCCGATGCCTTTGCTGGCTGCCGCCAGCGACACCTCCGCTGCGACGCCAGGCCCGGCCTTGACGAGTGCGCCTGTGCGCAAGAGCGTGCGATATGTCTGGCGCATCAATTCTGGCGACAAGATATCTGACGCCTTCCGCGCCTGGGCCCGGCAGAGCAAGAAGTGGCAGGTGGTATGGGAGGCGCCAGAGCTGGTTTCCCAGGCATCGGTCGACGTTGACGGCTCATTCGAGGATGCAGTCACCAAAGTGATCGACGCCCTCAACCGCGGAGAAGCGGGGCTGGCCGCGCGCTTCTATATCGATTCTGCCAACAGCGTATTGCGCGTGATGGAAAAGAAATGAAGACCTCCCTGCCTGTTCCGCCTCTCGCTTCCCTTTTCGCTTCCCTTCTTGCTTCCCTCTCGTTGCTGGGGGGCTGCATGACGCCGCTATCGCTGATGGTCGACAGCAAGGTCGACCGCAACCAGGCAAGGTCAGCCGAACTGACCAGGCAGGCGAGCCAGGGCCGTCCGCGCGTGGCCAGCGAGTCACGCGCCACGATTGAAAGGGTGGACGGAATCTGGCTGCCATTCAAGAGGCTCTCCGACATCAGCGAGCAAGCCTCGGCCAAGGACGCAGCGACGCGTCGGATTACCGTCAACCGGGATTTTCGAAACATCCAGGAGGTTGCTGAACGGGTGACCTTGTTGACCGGCATACCGGTGAAGGTCGCGCCGGACGCGCTGATTCCTTTCCCCGGGGCCGCTTCGGCGCCGCAGCAGGCTGCAGCCCCAGCCGCGGCTTCCAGCCCGGCGTCCGGCAACCTGCCGGTTCCGCCACTGCCACCGATCTCCGGCACCCAGGCAGCCCCGTTCCCGGGCTATGCGGTCCAGCCTGCGCCCGCAGTTCCACCGGGACTGGTGGCGCTGAGCTTTGACGGCACGCTGGCCGGTTTCCTGGACGTCGCGGCGGCGCGCTTCGGTGTCTCGTGGGAATGGACCGACAATGCAGTCAATGTATTTCGCTATACGATGTCGGTATTCACGATCACTGCACAGACCGTCAGCTCGGTCATGAAAGAGATGTCGGATACGATGAAAAGCGTGATACAGAAAGTGAGTTGATGCCGAACTTCGGACTTCGGACTTCGGACTTCGGACTTCGGACATCGGACATCACGCCTCACGCTTCGGGCTTCGGGCTTCCCGCTTCCCGCTGTGAACCGGCTCCTGCAACTGCTCAGCTGGCAAGCCGCCGAGCATGCAAGGACGCGAATATCGATTCCAGCTGGCGGGTGAAGGCTGCGGTGTCAAATAGCGGCAGGTGCTGACGAGTATCGTGCAGCCGACGCGTCAGTGCGTCGAGCTTCCCGCGCTCGCTGCCAGCCAGGGCGATTGCGTGCCGGCGGTATTCCTGCAGCGAGTCGCACACCAGTTCAGGCAGGCCGGCAGCGTGCAAGGCGCTGGTCGCAACCCGTCCGGCGAAAGTAGTGCCGGTGCAGGTGAGAACCGGAAGCCCTGCCCACAATGCGTCGCTGGTCGTGGTATGTGCATTGCACGGCAGCGTGTCCAGCGCCAGGTCCGCCAGCCTGTGACGTGCCAGGTGCAAGGCCTGCGGCAGCCGTGGCGAGAACACCAGCCGCTGCGGATCGATTCCGCGCGCCGCAGCTTCCCGCCGCAGGTTCACTACCTGTGGCCGATTGTCTTCCAGCAGCCACAGCACGCTGCCGGGTACGCTGGCAAGCACCTCCATCCAGAGTGAAAACGTCGCCGGCGTCAGCTTGGCCGGCTGGTTGAAGCAGCAGAACACGAACGCATCATCGGGCAGGCCGAACTGCTGGCGGGTCAGTGGCGCATCGGCGATCTCACGCGTGTTGTCCGTGCACTGGTAGCAAGCGTCGAAATAGACGACCTGCTCCGTGTAGTGCGCTTGCTGGCCGGGTGGAATGACATGGCGATCAGCCAGCAGGAAATCCATGGCCCCCAGGCCGCTTGTGCCGGGATAGCCCAGCCAGGCGACATGAACCGGGGCAGGGCGCCAGGCAAACACGCCGGGCCGTGAATCCTTTGAATGACCCATCAGGTCAACCAGGACATCGATCTCCCGCTCGCGCAGCAATGCGGCAATTTCGCCATCGTCCATTGTCCCGGCGTCGATGAAGTGATCGAATGATTTCCGGATGCGCCCGGTCATCTCGTCAGGTGGCCGGGTGCCCAGCGCGACCGCCGTCAGTTCAAGGCGCGAGCGGTCATGGTGTTCGAACACCCCGGCCGCCAGGTAGGCAGTCGGATGACGCCGGAAATCGGCGGACAGGTAGGCCACGCGCAAACGCTCATGCCGATAATGTTCGCCGCTCCACAAGGCTTGCCGCGGTTCGACGTGCCTTTCGACGAAGCGCTCGGCGACCGAGCGCTGCAGCGCCGGATCGTCCATCGCAATCATCGCCACGAAGGGCTGCTGGACGTGCTTGCCCTCGTTGCTGTCGCGCACCAGGCGCTGCAGCCAGGCCTCATCCTCGTTCCAGTTGCAGCCGGTCCGGAACGAGAACAATGCCGCCCCCGGAGCGTAGTCGGTTTCAGGCGCCAGTTCCAGCAGGCGCGCGTAGGCTTCCATCGCATCGTCATGGCGATCCAGGTTCAGAAGGAGGTTGGCACGATTGAACAGGGTGGCAATGTACTGCCTGTGAGGACGCGACGCCTCGCCTTCGAACAGGAACTGCCCTCCGGCAGGCAGCGCATGCTGCGGCCACAGCGCAAGCGCCTTGTCGCAGCAATCCAGTGCCTGCTGGCTCTGGCCCAGGCGCAGCAGCGATGCGCCGCAGTTGGACCAGGTCCGGGCATTGCCGGATTCCAGATCGAGCGCGCGCTCGTGATGCGACATGGCCGCGCCATATTGCTGCAGCATGTGCAGCGTCAAGGCCTTGTTCGCCCATGCGCTGGCCAGTGCCGGGTCGAGCGCCAGGGCATGTTCGAAGCACTGGAGCGCGTCCTCGTATTTCTCCAGTTCATGCAAAGCGCTCCCGCGTGCCGACCATGCGGGTGCATGGCCCGGCGCCTGCTGCGTCGCCCGCACGCAGCTTTCCAGCGCTTCCTCGAAGCGTTCCATTTCGGACAGCAGGGTGGCGCGGTCCAGTTCCGTCGCCACGTCCTGCACCCCCAGTTCGTCCAGGCGGGCGTGGCAACTTAGTGCATCCGCCGGTCGTCCGGCCCGCCACAGTGCGCGGGCCAGGTTGGCATGGGCTTCAGGCGAGGCTGGCGCCAGGTCGGCAACTTGCTGCAGCAGATGCGCGGCACGCAGGTGTTTGCCGGCCAGCGAATGGATCACGCCTGCCATTTGCAGCAGGTCGAAGTTGCCTGGTTCGGTGGCGGCGGCCTGGTCCATCAGGTCGGCCGCAGTGGCGAAGTCCTGTTCTTGCAGGCTGCGCTGTGCAAGCGCGATGAGCTCGGTGGATTCGGGTGCCATGCGCGCTTCCTCGTTTGTCGGTCGGGGTGGGGCCATGTGTCAGGTGGAATTGAATCTAGCTAACAGATGGAGGCGCGGGCAATGGCGGTTAAACGATTGGGGGGATTGCTAATAATTATTGGCTTTGGAGGTTTTGGCTTTTTGACGTTTTCGAACTATCGTTGCTTGCGACCTGCCCGGTTTCCGCACCGGCGGGCGGGTTCCATTGTTTGCTGGCGGTTGGGCTGTTTTCGAACTGGCGTTGCTTGCGACCTGGCCGGGCCTCGTTCTGCGACATATTCGAACTGGCGTTGCTTGCGACCTGGCCGGTTTCCGCACCGGCGGGCGTGTTCCTTTCTTTGCTTCGCCAAAGAAAGGAACCAAAGAAAGGCGACCCTGATACGTCGCCCCTTCGGGGTTCCCCCGAAATCCGACGGCCTGGCGGAGAAGCGTGCAAACTCGCTTCGCTCAGACAAGCACGCTTCTTTATCCGCCATCCCATCAGATTTCGGGGCGTCGTATACGGGAGGTACGTCAAAACCGTATCGCTACCACCAATGCTTCAAGCACAGTGGCGCCGATTGACGATCGGCGATTTACCTGATGACCTGATGATCTGATGATCTGGTGATCTGGTGATCTGGTGATCTGGTGATCTGGTGATCTGGTGATCTGGTGATCGGGTGATCGGGTGATCGGGCGAGCTAATCCAAATGCGGTTGATCATTGCGCCATCGTTCGATCGACCCGAACCATTCCACCCCAATCGCCAATTTGAAGCTTCGAAAAACATTAAGAGTCAACGGTGCGCTGGGCATCGGTATAAGACACTTCATGGGGTTGGCTGATTAGGTACGCGGCGTACAGCCGAGGGATCATCTCTCGCGAACGCGGCACTGGATTAGCCCAGACATCCGCGTCTGGTTGGCTATCGAGGCGGGCGTTGGCCAAGTGGGTTTTGACGTTTTTTCTTTGGTTCCTTTCTTTTTCTAAAAGAAAGGAACACACCCGCCGGGGTGTCTCCCGGCTTCACACCGACAACCACCAAACCCAGCCACACGCCCCGCAAGCCAAAAAACCGAAAAACCGAAAAACCACCGCCCTGGCTCAGACAAAAAAAACCTCACCCAACCACCTCATAAGGCAATCCAACATAATTCTCCGCAATGGTCGTCCTCCCCGCCACCGACCCGGTGAAATAATCCAGCTCCGCCTCCTGGATCCGCTGCGCAAACGGATCATCAGAGAACCTGTGCAGCGCAGACGTCATCCACCACGAAAACCGCTCTGCCTTCCAGATCCGCCGCAGGCAGACCTCGGAATATTTATCGAGCAGGTCCGTGCGTCCTTCCTGGTACGCCATGCGCAAGACGTCATACAGTGTGCTGACATCGCTCGCCGCCAGGTTCAAGCCTTTCGCCCCGGTGGGCGGCACGATATGCGCCGCGTCACCAACCAGGAACAGCCGGCCATATTTCATCGGCTCGGCAACGAAGCTGCGCAGCGGCGCGATGCTCTTTTCGATAGACGGACCAGTCACCAGCGTGTCCGCCACATCCGCCGGCAGGCGCCGCTTCAGTTCGTCCCAGAAGCGCTGGTCCGACCACTCGCCCACCTTGTCCTCCAGCGAGCACTGCACGTAGTAGCGGCTCAGGGTCGGCGTGCGCATGCTGCACAGGGCGAACCCGCGCTCGTGATTGGCATAGATCAGCTCGTCCGACACCGGCGGAGTATGCGATAGCACACCCAACCAGCCAAACGGATAGACGCGCTCGAACGTGCGGATCGCATCCGCCGGCACCGACTGCCGCGTCACACCATGAAATCCGTCGCAGCCCGCGATGTAGTCGCAATGCAGTTCGACCAGCTGGCCATCCTTGACGAAGGTGACGCGCGGATGATCGGTGTAAAAATCATGCACCGCCACATCCTGGGCCTCGTAGATGGTCTGTGCGCCCGCAGCCTGCCGCGCATCCATCAGGTCGTGCGTCACTTCGGTCTGGCCGTAGACCATCACGGTCTTGCCGCCGGTTAGTTGCTTCAGGTCGATCCGCTCGCGCCGTCCTGAAAAGGACAGGGAAATCCCTTCGTGCAGATGTCCCTCGCGGTCCATCCTCGCGCCAGCGCCGGCCTTGCGCAACAGGTCCATCATTCCCTGCTCCAGAACGCCGGCGCGAATCCGCGACAGCACGTAATCGCCCGAACGCGCTTCGAGTATGACGTTGTCGATTCCCTGCAAGTGCAGCAACTGCCCGAGCAGCAGGCCGGAAGGGCCGGCGCCTATGATGGCGACCTGGGTGCGCATGCTTGTCTCCTGTTATTGATCGAACTTTGGTTCGTATCTTGTGCCGTTTTCGATATGGTGTACCGGGTCGGCCAGAAATGAAACTGGTTTGTTGCAGTGTCGCTCGTAAATCCTGGTACGGCCGGGGGCGACGCAATGCGTATTTGCGATTTGCGCTACAGTTACCCGGAGAAAGCCTCATGCAGCGAAAGACCCGATAAACTAGGTGATGCCGATTTTCCCGAATAGTCGATGTGCCATTGTCCCGCCGCGTGCGGGACTGCCGATGCGCCTGCTGGCGGCGCCGTTGTTGCTGCTCTTGCTGCTCCTCCTGCCGATGCGCCTGCTGCACGCGCAAAGCTTCACCGAGCGCTGCGAAAGCCGGGTGCCGCCGGTTCCCGTCACCATCACCACCGTCCCTATCGGCTACTCGCTCGACACCAGCCTGCCGCATCGTGAAATTGCACTGCTTGCCGGTCCTGCCAAGACCGGGGCGTATGTGCTCGGACTGACCAAGGCGCGCTTCAATACGCGCATCTCCTATCGGGCAACGGTAGTGCATGACCGGACTACCCAGCGGGAGTGCCTGTTGCCGGCGCTCACGGTAAGCCTGGCGTATCCATCGGTCGTGGTGTACATCGGCAGCGAGTTTCCGGAAGGATCGTGCTCCTATCGCGAAATCCTGATGCATGAACTGCGGCATGTGCAGGCATTCCAGCAGCACATGGCGGATCTGGAGGCGAGCGTGCGGCAGGCCCTGAGCGAGCGCTTCTCCGCGCCGATTTACGCGCCGGTCGGCAAGTCCTTGCCGCAGCTGGCGCAGGAAATCAATACGGTCTGGAAGCCATTCATTCTGGCCGAGCAGCGCAAGGTCGAAGCCTTGCAGAAGCTGGTCGATGCGCCGGAGGAGTCGCGCCGGGTGATCCGCTCCTGCAACGGCGAATTGCGCAAGACCATACTGGAAACCCGCAACGATGCGGTGCAGGCAACAGGAGCTGACTGAATGGCACACTCTTCCCCGCCGTCACGCAATGTCTACAATGAGCCGATCGTCCCGTGCTCGTTCCAGCCCCTGACCGGCTTCTTTCGCGATGGCTGCTGCAAGACCGCCGACGACGACGCCGGCACCCATGTCGTGTGCGCCGTCATGACCGAGGATTTCCTCGATTTCAGCGTCTCCAGGGGAAATGACCTGGTCACGCCGGTTCCCGAGTGGGGATTCCCCGGCCTGCGGGCCGGCGACAAATGGTGCCTTTGCGCACTGCGCTGGCTGGAAGCATGCGAAGCCGGCATGGCGCCGCCAGTCGTGCTGGAAAGCACGAATTTCCATGCCCTCGACCTGATTCCCCTGGCGCTGCTGCAGGCGCACGCACGCCAGGACAAGCCGTAAGGCAAGCGAGATGAAAATGAAACCATCGACTGCGCTCAACGAGCTACCTGTGCTCGAACTGGCACGTGGACTGGCGCGGCGCGAGTGGAGCGCCGAACAGGTGATGCGCGACTGCCTGGCGCGTATCGAGCAGCGCGAGCCCGAAGTCGGCGCCTGGGAATACCTGGCCGCTGACGCGGCCCTGCAGCGTGCGCGCGAGCTGGACCGCGGTGCGGTGCAGGGCCTGTTGCATGGCTTGCCGATCGGCGTGAAGGATATTTTCGATACGGCTGACATGCCAACCGGGCTCGGCACGCCGATCTACAGCGGCAACCGTCCCCGCTCCGACGCAGCGGTAGTGGCCACCTGCCGCGGCGAAGGCGCGATCATGCTCGGCAAGACCGTGACCACCGAACTCGCCACTTCCTTCGCCGGCCGCACCCGCAATCCCTTGCGCAGCACGCACACCCCGGGTGGATCGTCCAGCGGTTCGGCCGCCGCCGTTGCCGACTTCATGGTGCCGCTGGCCCTGGGCACCCAGACGGCCGCATCCGTGATCCGGCCCGCCGCCTTCTGCGGCATCGTCGGCTACAAGCCGGGATTCGGAAAGCTGGTCCGCGCCGGCGTCAAGAGCCAGTCGGAAACGCTGGACACCGTCGGCGGCTTTGCCCGCAGCGTTGGCGGAGCCGCGCTGCTGGTTGCGGCAATGAGCGGCGATCGTCGTTTGCTGGAGCTTGAATCCGGCGGCGTGCCTGTGTTCGGACTGTGCCGCACGCCGGAGTGGGCGCATGCCGACGCCGATACCCGGCAGGCGATGCTCGATGCCCGGGCCGGGCTGGCCGCTGCTGGCGCCCGCGTGCTGGAGCTGGAGTTGCCAGCGCTGGAAGGGCTGACCCAGGTGCAGACCGAGATCATGTTTTTCGAAGCCGCCCGTTCCTATTCCTGGGAGCGGCTGGTCCATTTTGAGTCGCTCAGTCCGGGATTGCGGCAGATGATGGAATCCGGGATGGCGATTTCACCGGAGCGGCATGAGCGCAACCTGGCGCTGACGGCGCAGGCCCGGTCCCGGATTGACGATGTATTCGGCGGGGTTGACGTGCTGCTGGCGCCGAGCACTATAGGCGAAGCACCGGCGGGGATCGGGCACACGGGGGATCCGGTTTTTTGTCGGCAGTGGAGTCTGCTGGGGCTGCCTTGTGTGCATGTCCCATTCGCGCTTGGCGGAAGCGGTATGCCGGTGGGCTTGCAGGTGGTGGGGCGGGCTGGCGGGGATCTGGCGGCGTTGCGGGCGGCGCGGTTCATGGAGGCGAGCCTGGGGGAGGGGGCGTCGCATGCTTGAAAATGCGGGGTTTCTTGATTGGTGGATTGTGGTTTGGGACTTGCGGGTGGTGTGGTTTGTGCCTTGCGGATCGTGTGGCTGGAATTGATGGTTGTGGTTGTGAAGCCGGGAGACACCCCGGCGGGTGTGTCCCTTTCTTTTTAAAAAGAAAGGAACCAAAGAAAACAAGGTCAAAACCCACTTGGCCAACGCCCGCTTCGATAGCCAACCAGACGTGGATGTCTGGGCTAATCCAGTGCGACGTTCGCGAGAGATGATCCCTCGGCTGGGTGCCGCTTACCTAATCAGCCAACCCCATGAAGTGTCTTATACCGATGCCCGGCGCACCGTTGACTCTTAATGTTTTTCGAAGCTTCAAATTGGCGACTGAGGGGATCCGTTCAGGACGGAAGATAACGGCGGAAAATCCCCTGAGGCCCCGACTCCCACTGACAATCGGACCTCAAGCGCCAATTAGCTGCTTCGAAAACAATTAGGAGTCAACGAGCGGTGGTGTGCGGTCGGCGGCATTGAAGCGGGTTGACTGATCCCGGTCAGCGGCGACCGTGTGGCAGGACCTTCCTCGCGAACGTCGCACTGGTTCGGCCCAGGCGTCCGAGTCTGGTTGGCTATCGAGGCGGGCGTTGGCCAAGTGGGTTTTGACGTTTTTTCTTTGGTTCCTTTCTTTTTCCAAAAGAAAGGAACACACCCGCCGGGGTGTCTCCCGGCTTCACACCGACAAACAACAAATCCAGCCACACCACCCGCAAGCCACAGACCGCAGAACCGCAGAACCGCAGAACCACCAAACCGCTCACCCAATAATGTGGGAAACGCTCAGCCCCGAAAGGAATGGAGCGACCGTAGGCATTCAGCCTACCTGCCCCGATTCGCAGACCCCGACTCCGTCCCCCCGGCCGAGGGACTGGATACTGCTGCCGGCCCAGCCGTCGCCAAGGCCGGCGACTGCCCGACTCCCGGCTGCTCAGCCCACACCACAGCATCATCCACCGCATACAATTTGCAGGGCTCGCGGCTGTTCTTCTGGCACGCAGCCAGCACCCGCTCGACCGGATCATCCCCTTCCTCGGCCCAGCTCCAGGCGCCGCTGGCCGAAATCGCAAAAGCCTTGGGCGCGGAACGTGCCAGGTATTCGCGGTAAGCCGCGCGGCCGCGGTCGCGCAGGAACGGAATCGCGTTGATGTCGTCCACCGCAGCAAAATCCGTAGGCGCCATTGCCGCTTCCTCGGTGATGGCCACCACCTGCTCGGTCGGCATGCCGATCTTGCGCAGGAAGCGCTCGGTCTCCGGCCACCAGATCTTCACGCCGTCGCGGCTGCCAACCATGCCGTGCGCGTCTTTCTTGAAGCGGCCATAGGCCACCAGCTGCGCATTGGCGCCGTTGCGGGTATAGGCATTGAGGAAGCGGTTGGCAAGCTCGTGGTTGAAGTAGCTGTCATTCTCGCCGTAGAACCACAGGCTGGGATAAGCGGTGCGCTGTCCATAGTCACTGAAGGCCTGCACCAGCGCCGACTGCCACTGGCAGCTGCCGCCATCGGCGCGCAAGCCACCCGAGAAATTGATCAGGCCGCGCACGCCGTCAATCTTGCGCGTGCCGAGTGCCAGCGTGGCCAAGCCACCATATGATTGGCCGGCCACCACGATGCGTCCACTGTCTGCCCACGGCTGGGTTTGCAGGAAATCGATGCTGGCCTGGACGTCGTTCGCCTGCAACTGGCCGTTGCCGCTCATGTTGCAGCCGTAATCCCAGTAGCTGCCCGACGAGCCGGCGAAGCCCCTGCGCATCGGCACCACCACCGCATAGCCGCGCTTGACGAACTCGCGCGACAGATGCAGGAAGCGGTCACGCTTTTGGCGGCGGGTGTCGCCAACGTCCTTGCCGTGGTTCATGATCAGGACCGGAAAGGGACCGTTGCCGTCCGGCTTGAAAATTGTCGTTTGCAGTTCGTCCCGCCCGTCCGCAGTCGGCATCATGAGCACGCGCTCGTTCATGCGCGAGCCGACCGTCGCAGCCGGCGCTGCCCATGTCGGCAGGGACGCGCCAGCAGCGGCCAGCGCAAGGCACGCGCCCGCCGTGAAGCGGGTGACGGACACTGCGGACGGCAGGCAGAGCGAGCGAAGTGCAGATGACATGGAAACCCGCGCTTTGGCGATGAGCAATGTTGCCCATTCTAAAGACGCGGTTTCCCACCCTCAATATTCGTTTCGGCAACTTCGGGAGAAATAAAGCGGGGAACTTTTTGCCGCCGCGCCCTTCGCTCGGGTCGCGACGGCATTGCACTGGCGCTCAGGTAGCGGGTTGGACGGCGCACAGGCTGTGATAGCCGGCATAGGCTATACGGCCCACAATCCAGGCTGCTGTGCCTGCCGCCATGCCGTAGCCCATGATGACCCCCATCTTGTCGGTCTGGCCGTAGTACAGGTAGCCACCGGTCGCCAGCCCCGCGGCCAGGCCCAGGGCTACCGATCCAAGCAGCGACAAGCTGTTCTGGGCGAGATTGCAATTCCCGCGGGCTTGCAGTTCCGGCGCGTCCCTGGTCGATCCGACGGATTCCGGATCGCTGTGCTCGACCCGCACCGATTCCAGCATCGCCTTGGCGGATGATTTTCTATCCCGGGTTTTCGTGCTCGGAGCGACGCTGCTGCTTTCACCTTCACTGCTTTCATTGACCGAGCCGGAGAACGAACGAGTAGAGCGTGAGGGCACGGATATGCGCTCGCTGGATGTTGAACTGGAAGCCATGACAATCCTTGTGTTGTTGGAGGTGCCAGGCATATTGCAAATTGCGGGCCTGCATTGAGCGGTCCTTTAAGCCAGTTTCAAGCCAGTTTCAAGCAAGTTCAAGCCAGTTTTTTGTGCAGTTCGTGCGATGTCCGGATCACGGAATCGTCATCCGAACATCGTTGCGCCACAAGCGAGATTGTTGGTTCAGCAAGTGCAGGAAGCGTGGCAGGCAGGACAGGGCGCTGGCGTCGACGCTGTTCCGTGCTCCGCCGCCAGGCAATCAGGCCGTCTTCTTGGCGAGCCCCAGGTAGGTGTCGATCACCTTGGGATCATTGGCCAGTTGCTCCGCCGGGCCTTCGAGCGCAACGTCGCCGGTCTCCAGTACATAGGCGTAGTCGGCTGCCTGCAATGCGGCCCGCGCGTTCTGCTCGACCAGCAGGATCGCCACGCCGGTTTCCTTCAGGCGCACGATGATGTGGAAGATCTCTTTCACGATCAGCGGCGCAAGTCCCAGGCTGGGTTCGTCCAGCATCAGCAATTTCGGCTTGGCCATCAGCGCCCGGCCGACCGCCAGCATCTGGCGCTCGCCACCTGACAGCGTGCCGGCATCCTGCTTGCGCCTTTCCTTCAGGCGCGGGAACAGGTCGAACACCACGTCCATCTGGTCGGCATAGCCGCTTTCGCGGGCACGATAGCGGCGGTAACTGCCCAGCAGCAGGTTGTCTTCAACCGTCATGCTGGCGAACAGTTCGCGCTTTTCCGGCACCAGCGACATGCCGCGCGCAACCCTTGCCTCGATCGGCACGCCGCTCATGTCCTGGCCCATGAAGGTAACCTGGCCGCGCATGTGGCCGCTGACGGGCATGGCGCCTGCAAGCGCATTCAGCATGGTCGACTTGCCGGCCCCGTTGGGGCCGATCACGGTCACGATCTGACCGGCGCCTACCGTCAGGCTGGCGCCATGCAGCGCTTCCACCTTGCCATAAGAGACGTGCAGGTCGCGTACTTCAAGTATCGGTGTCATTGTCTTTCCTTGTCGCGGCCGGGTCAGTCGATGCCACCCAGGTAGGCTTCCAGCACGGAGGGGTCTTTCTGCACATCTGCCGGCAGGCCTTCAGAAATCTTGGTGCCGAATTCCATCACGACCAGGCGGTCGGTCAGGTTCATCACGAAGTCCATGTCGTGTTCGACCAGCAGCACGCTCATGCCCTCGGCCTTGAGTTTCTTCAGCAGGTCAGCCAGCGCCTGCTTTTCCAGGTAGCGCAGGCCGGCAGCCGGCTCGTCCAGCAGCAGCAGCGTCGGATCGCAGCACAGCGCGCGGGCAATTTCCAGGATCCGCTGCTGGCCGAGCGCCAGGCTGCCGGCTTCTTCGTACAGAAGATTTCCCAGGCCGACCCGCTCCAGCTGCTTCTTCGCTTCGAACAGCAGCGCGTTCTCTTCGTCGCGGTTGGTGCGCAGGATGCTGGTGGCAATGCCGGCGACGTCGCCGTGGGTGCCGCGCAGGTGGCCGCCGATGGCAACGTTTTCCAGCACCGTCATTTGCGGCATCAGTCGCACGTGCTGGAAAGTGCGGGCGATGCCCCGCTTGACGATCTCGCGCGAACTGAGAGCATCGATGCGGCGCAACGCACCGCCGCTGCGGAATGAAACTTCGCCGCGCGTTACCGGCAGCACGCCGGTCACCAGGTTGAACATGGTCGACTTGCCGGCGCCGTTGGGGCCGATCAGGCCCATGATCTCGCCGGCGCGGACCTCGAATTCCATGTCGTTGACCGCCACCAGGCCGCCAAACTCCTTGCGCGCGCGATCCACCTTCAGCACCACTTCGCCCGGGGTATGTTTGGCGCGCATCGGCAGCGCCGGCGCCGAAGCGGGGGCGACGGCGATCGGCTTTTGCGGGAAAAGCTTGCGGATGTAGGGCCAGATGCCGTCCCGCGCCCGTTGCAGCAGCAGCACCATCAGCATGCCGAAAACAATGACTTCAAAGTTGCCGTTGGCGCCCAACAGCTTGGGCAGCACCGACTGCAGTTGGTCCTTCAGCAGTGTCAGCAGGGTCGAACCGAGTATCGCGCCCCAGACGTGGCCGGCGCCGCCGACCACCGCCATGAACAGGTACTCGATGCCGGCGTTGAGACCGAACGGCGTCGGGTTGACTGCGCGCTGCAGGTGGGCATACAGCCAGCCCGAGATGCAGGCCAGCAGGGCGGCCAGCACGAAGGCGACAATCTTCATCCAGGCAGTATTCACGCCCATCGCCTCGGCCATCACGCCGCCGCCCTTGAGCGCGCGGATGGCGCGTCCCGGCCGCGAATTGAGCAGGTTCTGCACGGCCACCACGGCCACCAGCAGCACCACCCAGATCATGTAGTACATCTCGCGGCCGTTATCGAGCGCATGGCCGAACAGGCTGATCGGCGGAATCCCGTTCAGACCGTCGTACTTGCCCAGGAATTCGAGGTTCCCGAACAGGAAGAACAGCGACAGGCCCCAGGCGATGGTGCCAAGCGGCAGGTAGTGGCCGGACAGGCGCATGGTGATGGCGCCGATGAAGAAGGCGGTGGCCAGCGTCAGCAGCAGGCCGACCGCCAGGCCGATCCACGGCGACAGGCCGAAGGCGGTGGTCAGGTAGGCGGTGGCATAGGCGCCCAGGCCGACAAAAGCGGCTTGGCCGAAAGAGGTCAGGCCGGCCACGCCGGTCAGCAGCACCAGCCCGAGGGCGACGATCGAGTACAGGCCGATGTAGTTGGCCAGCGTGATCCAGAACTCGGGCGTGGGCAGCACCGGCAGCAGTCCCGCCAGGACCACGAAAATCAGGAAGAACTTGTTCATTATTCTTCTCCCTCGTCATCGACATGCTTGGACGTCAGCGAGCGCCACAGCAGGACGGGGATGATCAGTGTGAAAACGATGACCTCCTTCAGGGCGCTGGCCCAGAACGAGGAGTAGGACTCCAGCAGGCCCACCAGCAGCGAGCCGGCGGCAGCGATCGGATAGCTGGTCAGGCCGCCGATGATGGCGCCGACGAAGCCCTTCAGGCCGATCAGGAAGCCGCTGTCGTAATAAACGGTGGTGAGCGGCGCGATCAGGACGCCGCACAGCGCGCCCATGGCGGCGGCCAGCGTGAAGGCCAGGCGTCCTGCCTGCGTGGTGCCGATGCCGACCAGCCGCGCGCCCAGGCGATTCACCGCCGTGGCGCGCAGGGCCTTGCCGGAGAGGGTGCGTTCGAAGAAAAAGTAAAGCGCCACGATCAGGGCGGCGGAGACGCCGACAATCACGATGCTCTGGCCGGAAATGGACAGCGCGCCGATATCGATGCGCAGGTCCGAGAACGGGGTGGTGCGCGAACCTTCAGCGCCGAAAATCACCAGTCCCAGGCCGATCAGCGCGAAATGCACGCCCACCGACACGATCAGCAGCACCAGCGTGCTGGCTTCCGCCAGGGGCTGGAACGCCAGCCGGTAGATCATCGGCCCCATTGGCACCACGATCAGCAGCGTCAGCAATACTTGCAGCGGCATCCACAGGGTGGGGGTGCCGAGCCGGGTTGCCAGCAGCCAGATCAGGACTGGCGCCAGCAGGAATTTTGCAGCGGAGATCGACAGCGTGCGCGCCGCGCCCTGGCGCAACTGGGGCGAGCGCAGCGTATGCACTGCCTCGACCACGAACACCGCCACCCCCATTCCGACCAGCAGCGTGGCCGCATGCGGATAACGGTTGGTCTGCATCGCCGCCAGCGTCAGTGCGCCAAAGGCGACAAATTCGCCCTGCGGAATGAAGATCACGCGCGTGACTGAAAAAACCAGTACCAGGGCCAGCGACAGCAACGCGTATATCGCGCCCGTGGTAATGCCATCCTGCGCGAGGATGGCGGCTATTGATAGATCCATGCTTGCTTCCCTGGTGCCCGGGCGCTATCGAAACGGCGCGGCTGGTGCCGCTCGTTCCGGAGTGCTCCGGCTTTGTGCCTGTGTAATTTTCGTAATTGTAGTGGCTGGCGGACCCGCACGGCGCAAACGCGAGGCGTCCCTTCCCGCTGCCGTGCTCCGGCAACGGGAAGGATGGAGTCGCCGGACAGGCTTACGGCTGGTATTTCCAGGCGCCGTTTTCGATTTTCACGATGACACGGGCACGTTGGTCCTGGCCGACGTGGTCGGTCGGGGTCATGTTGAACACGGCGTGCGCGCCAGCCAGGTCCTTGGTGCCTTCAATGCTGTCACGAAGGGCGTTGCGGAAAGCCTGCGATCCGGGCTGCGCTTTCTTGAGTGCCGCGGCCACTGCATTTTGCATGACCAGGCCGGCATCCCAGGCATGGCCGCCGAAAGTGGAAACCGAACCCTTGCCGAATGCAGCTTCGTACTTGCTCACATATTCCAGGGCCGACTTGCGCAACGGATGATCGTTAGGCAACTGGCCTGCGACCAGTACCGGTCCGGCTGGCAGCAGGGTACCTTCCACGTCCTTGCCACCAACGCGCAGGAAGTCGCCATTGGCCACGCCGTGCGTCTGGTAGATCTTGCCGGTGTAGCCGCGTTCTTTCAGGGTTTTTTGCGGCAGCACGGCTGGCGTGCCCGAGGCTGCGATCAGGACTGCATCGGGCTTGGATGCCACGATTTTCAGGACCTGGCCGGTGACCGACGTGTCATTGCGCACGTAGCGTTCGTTGGCGACCAGCTTCACCCCCTTCTGTGCGGCAGCCTTGCTGAACTCGGCATACCATCCCTCGCCGTAGGCATCGGCAAAGCCGATGAATGCCACCGACTTCACGCCGTTCTTGACCATGCTGTCCAGTACGGCCAGCGACATCATGATGTCGTTCTGGGTGGTCTTGAATACCCAGCGGCGCTTGGCGTCAACCGGCTCGACGATCTTGGAGCTGGCGGCCAGCGAGATCATCGGTGTCTGTCCTTCGGCCACCGAGTCGACCATCGCCAGCGATGCGGGGGTGATCGACGAGCCGATGATCAGGTCGACCTTGTCTTCCGAAATCAGCTTCTTCGTGTTCTTGACGGCCTTGGTGGTGTCGGACTCGTCGTCGAGAATGATGTAATTGACCTTCTGTCCGCCGATGGTGGCGGGCAGCAGCGTGACGGTGTTCTTTTCAGGGATGCCCAGCGATGCGGCCGGTCCGGTCAGGGACAGGGTCACACCGATGTTCACATCGGCAAAGGCCGAGGCCGATATGCCGAGCAATGCGGCGGCGATAATCGACTTGCCGAGTACAGTCTTCTTCATTTTACTAATCTCCGATATTGTTAGAATACGACCGGTTTTTCCGGTCCGACGCTCCAGCAGATGCCTCCCTGCTTTACTGCACCGTCACACTTCAACAGCCACACTGCAACATTCACACTTCAAAATCCATCCTCCTTTGCGCAGCTCCCGGACTCAGGTCGACGCCGGCCGGCTGCTGTCCCCGGCCATCCTTGGCGGTGCGGCGCGATCGCCCGAGCCGCGGTGCGGAACCTGCTTCAGCGAAAAGCCCTGGGTGAAACTGGCGCGCACGATCACCACGAATTTCCAGAATGCGCCGCCCGCGACCGCCATGGCGCCGGCCAGCAGCAAGGCCAGATGCTGCATCGACGGCACCATCCAGGCAAACGCGATCAGGGCTGCCGGCGCCACATGGCCGATCATGTGGACCCGCGGCGCAACGCGCTCCAGTACTGCGCGCGCCAGTGGCGGTACGCCATTTGCGCGGGCGCTGCCGACATAGCTGCGCCACAGGAGTCCGGTGATTACCAGCGCGCCCAGTCCGGCACCGAATAGTTGACCCGGCGGCTTGATGCCCGCCAGCGACAACGCGATCATCAGGACGCCCCAGCCTTCCAGTAGACCGCTCGCCACGATAATGCCGGGAATCCGCGGCGCACGCCATACGGGAATACCGCGGGCGCGATGCAGGATCTGCGCCTGGCAGTACAGAAACGCGAACCCCAGCAAGGACACCAGCAGGAACAATTCGCGCCGCGGCGCCAGCAGGGTCGCCAGCACGGCCGGAAAGAACAGCAGCGCGACATACAGTTCACGGGTCATCCAGGAAGTCTGTGGCCGGCTGACCGCGCGCCAGAAGCGCAGCTTGCGCCCGATCTTCAGGAAAACGAAGAACAATCCGGTCGCGATCAGGGCGGCGGCCAGCGCCACCAGCCCGCGCCCGGCATCCTGGGTGATCAGCCCGTTCCCCGCCAGTACCCCGGCGAAGATCGCCAGCCCGGTGCCGGCGCCGCCGAAGATCCAGTTCATCGCGGCACGCCAGTCCCAGAATTTCTGGAACGCCCCCACCAGCGGATTTTGCGGATCGGCCAGCCGCTCCTCTTCATCCGGGTCGGGTTGGGCGCTGGTGTCGCGGCCAGGCACTGCCGGCGTCGTGTACAGGTAGCGGATCTGCGGATTGGTGCCGAGCTCTTCGTTCATCTGCAGGCTGGGCTGCGTGCGCAGCAATTGCGACACGATGCTTTCGTCATCATTGAAATCGCCGAACTTGATCGCCTGCGAGATGCACGATGCGGCGCAAGCGGGCGTCGCCTCCAGGTCGACTCCGGGCACCAGGCCTTTGGCGATGCCGGCATCGATGCGGGTCTGGCAGAAGGTGCACTTCTGCGCGACGCCGGCGCGTTCCGGATGGGCGGTCGCCTGTTCCTGCCGCGTCTGCGCACCGTAATAGCCCTGCGGATCATGCTCGATCGTGCGCGCCTGGTAGGGGCACGAGACCACGCAATAGGCGCAGCCGATGCAGACGTCATAGTCGATCGTGACCAGCCCGTCCTCGCGCTGGCGGGTGGCGCCGGTCGGGCATACCGGCACGCACGGCGGTTCCGCGCAGTGCTGGCAGCCGGTGACCACGAAGAAACGCTCGACGTCGGGAAATTTTCCCTGCTCGACGTCGATCACCTTGCGCCACTGGACTCCCGGCGTGGTGTCATTGGCCTGCTTGCAGGCGATGGTGCAGGTCTGGCAGCCGACACAGCGGTTGAGGTCGACCACCATGCCCCAGCGCGCGATCGGCACCACAGGCCTGGCAGGGTTGGCAGGGTTGGCAGTGCGGGATACCGTGGTCTCGATCATGCCGATGCTCCTTCTTTTGCGCCCAGCAGTTCGCCGGTCGATGCGCGCCGCAGGCGGATGCGCATGATGTCGGCGCTGCTGCCGGTGCCATCGGTCAGCTTCAGCGAGAGATCGGTCAGCGAGTTCAGGCTGGGCAGCTTGAGGTCTTTTGCATACGGCGTTTTCCAGTGCGCGAACTGGCCGATCATCAGCACCGTATCCGGACGGATACCCTCGCGCAGCACGGCCTCGCCTTCGGTCACGCCCGACACCGATTCCATGATGATGCGCTCGCCTTCCTTGATGCCCAGCTGTTTGGCCCGGGTGCGGTTGATGATCACGCCGCGGTGACCGGCGATATTGTTGGCCACCTCGTTGATCATCGGCAGCCCGACATTGGCGCCCCATGCGTATTGCATCGAGCGCGCCGTCAGCGCCCAGAACGGAAATTCGTCGGGGTCGCGGCCATATTCGCGCGCGTACTCGACCCAGATGTCGGGGAAGGACTCCCAGGTTGGCAGCGGTTCGTACTCGGCCAGTTGATGCTCCCACCACTGTATGCCGGCCTCATGCATGCGGTTGGCCAGTTCCCGGCCATGCCGCAGGATGCGTTCCTGGTACGGCATCTCGAAGCGGATGCGCTGGCTTTTCAGGGCAGGGTAGAGGTACCAGTTGAGTTGCGGGAATGGACGCAGCAGGTAGCCGTTTTCCTTGAACCAGTCGAGGTCGCGCACTTCCTCGCCAGCGGTCAGGTTATGGCTGGCGGCCTTGGCGAAGGCATTCCACACTTCATCGCGCGCGGGCGGGCGCGACGTGTCGAGCGAATAGTCGTAGGTGCCGCCGCGGTCGACCAGGCCGACGCCGGCGGCGCCGCGGTTGATCGCCTCCACGTACTTGTCCAGGATGCCGACCCGCTTTGCCAGTTCGGTCGAGATGTCGGTGAAGTCCATGGTGTCGCACGGCGACTCGATCGCCGGCTGGCGCACTGCCCAGCCCTCGTGCTTCCAGAACTGCTGCATCATCTTGGTGCTGCCGATGCGGATGATCTGCAGGCTTTCCAGGTCAAGCGCTTCCGGCAGCAGCACATCGGCAAAGTGATTGGTCTCGTCGTCGGTATAGGCAAAGGCCACGGTGAACGGAAACTCGGTCAGCCGCTCTGCCACTTCCGGCGCGTTCCACGACGAGATCGCCGGATTGCTGCGGTAGCAGAACCAGACGTCCGGCGGCGCCGTGCGCGGCCAGTTGTCGGGCGCTTTTTTCTGGAACAGCCATGGCAAGTGGGCCGGCCCCAGGGCCGGCGACCACGGCGAATCGGACGACAAGGGCACCAGCGTCTTGTACGCATTGCGGATGCTGGGCTGGCGCTGCCATCCATCGCGCGAGGTTTCGTTGAACTGGTAAGTCATCAGCCCGTCCGGGCCGGCTGGCCTGACCGAGCCCACGCGCGAGGTTGCCGGGCGCACCAGCTTGACGGTCGTACCCAGGGTGCCGCCCGGCACTTCCAGCGCGCCGACCAGCACCGCCAGCACGGTCCGGGCCCAGCAGCAGTGATAGCCGCCCCAGCCGTTGTTGACACCCTTGCCCAGCATGACCGCCACCGGGCGGAAGGGCAGGGTGAGCCCTTCGATGTCGATGGTCTCGCCGACACAGGCATGGGCCAGGTATTCGTCGGCCACGCGGCGGATCGACTCGACCGGTATCTCGCACTCGCCGGCCGCCCACTCCGGCGTATAGGTTTTCATGTGATCCAGCATCAACTGGAATGCCGGCCTGCCGGCCACGCTTTCGTGCACGAAGCGTGCTTCGTCGGCGCCATGCTCCACGCCGGCCACCATGTATTCGCCGTCCAGCGCCGGATCGACCAGGTCGTCGGCGTCATGCACCTTGGCGCGGCCGTCTGCCAGGTCCCAGATCAGCGGCTTGCCGCTCGCGGCATCGCGCAGGTACCAGCCGTTCGGTCCGATCAGGTAGGGCGAACTGGTGGTGTTTTTCAGGAAGGGCAGGTCGCACACGTCGCGCCAGTCGCGCTCATGCAGGATGCGGTGGATCAGCCCGAACAGGAATGCGGCATCGGTCTTGGGTTTGATCGGCACCCATTCGGCCGACACCGCGCCGGTGATCGACAGGTGCGGCTCGACCTGCACCCGCTTGGCGCCGCGGACACGGGCATCGGCCTCGCGCCAGATGCCGACCACGCCGGCCGAGGCCTCGACGTTGGCACCGCAATTGATCACGTAATTCACATACGGCACATCCGGCGACACGATGAACGCGCGGTGCCACAGCTCGCCATACAGGTGTTCGGAGTGGTAGCACTTGACGCCCTGGCCGGCGCCATAGCCCTGGTCGATCGCGCCCCAGGCCGCCATGAACGCGGGAAAGGTTCCCATGTACTGCACCGGCGTTCCGCCGCCACCGGTGGTGACCGCCACGCGCGGCACGCCTTCTTCGTTCAACATCCCCTTGGCGCGCGCCTGGATCAAGCGGTCGGCGACGATATCGAGCGCCTCATCCCAGCTGATCGGCACGAATCCCGGATCTTCGTCGCGGCCCTTGCGCGGATTGGTGCGCTTCATCGGCTGCTTGATCCGATTCGGGTTGTACATCTTCTGCACCATGCCGTAGGCCTTGACACAGACTCGCCCGCCGCCCGGATGTTCAGCCTTGATTGCGAAGTTGGATTCGACCCGCTTGGCGACGCCGTCTTCCACCTCGACCGTCAGCAGGTCGGGGCCGGCCACGCACTGGTAGCAGTAAATGGGAACCTTGCGCGAGGTACCCATCATTTCTCTCCCGTTACCGCCTTCAGCCGTTCCTGCTTCTTCGCCAGGCGCGCCGCCTGCTTCACCGTGTCGACCACGAAGCGCACGTGTTTCGCGCGTCCGACCGTGTCCAGCTCGTCCTTGACCTCGACCTCGAATACCAGCCGCGGCAGCGCAATCTCGGCAACCGTGACCGAGATCGTCACCTTCTGGCCGAGCAGGGTCGGCGCCAGGTGGTCGATCTCGACCCGCGCGCCGACTGAATCCTCGCCGCTGTCGTGATGTTCGAGCAGCAGGTCGCGGCAGGCGTATTCGACGTCATGCACCATGGAGGGCGTGGAATATACGCGCAAGCCTTCGCCCATGAAGCCGATGGTCCGCTCCTGGTCGATCAGGACGCTGCAGGTAAAGGTGCTGCCGACTTTCAAGCTGTCTTTCATCATGTCTCCTTGTCATTTTCCAGCCCGTCTTTGCCGGGCCAGGAATGCGGTGATGGGTCTTTGCCTCTTGTCCGTATCAATACGATGAACGCCGGTGTGGCGTCAACCGCTTAATCCGGCTTCCTGTTGTTCGCATCCCAGAAACGTTCGAGATTCGAAATCAGCGCCGGGCTGAAGTGGCAGAACGCCTGCTCCCTGGCATACATGCCCATGTAATTCCGGAACAGGTCGAGCGGCTCGTGCGCGACGCGGAAAGCGCGCCGGTTGCTGCCCGCGCTGACCACGCCGGAACGGTTCAGTCCGTCGATCACCTCGTCGATCGCTTGCGTCATCTGGCCGTCTTCGACGATGGTGTCGCAGATCATGCGGCCGACGTCGCTGTCGCATTCGATCTTGCGCGACATCATGATCGCCTGGCGGGCGATGCGGTCGCCGACGTAGCGCGGCAGCCGCATGTTGGCAGCGCCGGGAACAATGCCTTCCTTCTTCGCCGGCAGCGTCAGGTAGGCGGTTTTTTCCGCCAGGTTGACGTCGGTCACCAGCACATACTGGCAGCCGCCGCCGATGGCAAACGATTCGATCGCCGAAATCCACACCTTCTCGTGGGTATGCCCGAGCACTTCGTCCGGGGAACGGTCCGGCGCGGCAATGCCGCGGAAGATCTTGTTCATGAAGCCCATCTCGCGCTTCAGGTACCAGAGGTAGGAGATGCGGCCGTAATACAGGTTGGTCAGGTTGATGCCGGTGCAATAGACGCGGCGGCCCTGGTATTTGCCGCTCGTGAATTCGGCGCCGCGCAGCACGCCGGCCTGGACCTGCGGGTCGAGCATGCACAGGTCGACCGCGATTTCCTGCATGTCGACCGTGGAGTCATCTTCCGCATTCAGGAAGCGCTCATTGTTCAGGTAGACGAAGCCGGCAGTTCCCTTGCGTTCGACGACCACGGTGCCCAGGTCGACCCGGCCGGTGCGCTTGAACTCTTCCAGGTACTCGAACGAGCGCGGGTTTGGCAGCAGCATTGCGTGGCACAGGTGCAGTCCGCACTCGCGGTTGGCCAGCACATGCGACAGGAAGATGCCCTGGTCGATCTCATGGCCGTCCTTTTTCGACTGATGCAGCGCATTCTCGCGTGCCAGCACATCGGCTCCCGGAACCAGTCCCGGGAACTGGACGGCGGCAGCGCCGACCAGGTCCTCCAGCCGCAACAGCACCGACTTGTCCCTGGTCAGCGCATCGTAGACCGCGGGCAGGTGCCGGCCAAGAAAACGCTCCCTGGCGGCACGGCCGGCATCCAGCAATTGCACCGCTTGCTCTTGCTGGCTTGCATCGCGGTCGGCGCGGGCAGGCAGCTTGTCCAGTTCCTGCGCCAGCACGCGCCAGTAGTCCGCGAACGTGCGGCAGTCGGACTGGAAGTCGGCAGTCGCCGCGGGAACCGATTTCGTTGCATGTGACATGGTTTTCTGCTTTCCTTGATTGATTCGTTATTTCGATTCCGCACCCTGATTCGCGCCGTTGACCTGCGCACGCCAAGAATGCTCCCTCCCTTTCAAGGGGAGGGAACCACCGAAGGAGGCGACGACCGATTCAGGCTCGACCGACAAAAGGCCGACCCGCCACCACTACCCCTCCACATTCCTCTGCGCCATTTCGATCTCCCGCATCCTGAATTTCTGCACCTTCCCGCTCGCAGTCGAAGGAAACTCTTCCACGAAACGGATGTAATAAGGGATCTTGTACGCTGCAATCCGTTTCTTGCATTCGGCCTTGAGCTCCTGCTCGTCCAGCGTAACGCCCGGCATCGGCCTGATCCAGGCGCACAGCTGCTCGCCGTAATAGCTGTCGGGTATGCCGAATACCTGGGCGTCGGCCACGCCGGGCAGGGTGCGCAAGGCCTCCTCGGTTTCGCGCGGGTAGATATTTTCACCGCCGCGAATCACCATCTCTTTCGAGCGGCCGACGATCTGCACGAAGCCGCGCTCGTTCATGATGGCGCGGTCGCCCGTGGTCAGCCAGCCTTCGGCATCGATGGTGTTGCTGGTCGCTTCCGGATTGTTCCAGTAGCCCAGCATGACCAGGTAGCCGCGCACCTGCAGCTCGCCGATCTGGCCCGGCGCCTGCACCTTGCGCTGGTCCGGATCGACCACCCGCACCTCGGTATGGTCGTGCACGCGGCCGACCGATTCCTGCTTGTCGGCCAGCGCATCGTCCGGGAATGTTTGCAGCGAGATCGGCGACGTTTCCGTCAGGCCGTACACCAGCGACATTCCCGTCATGTGCATTTTCTCGACAGTGTCCTTCACCACGCTGGCCGGGCACAGCGATCCGCCCATCAATCCCTTGTCGAGAGACTTCAGCCGCTCGCTGCTGAATTCGGGATGGGTCAGCATGGCGATGAACATGGTCGGCACCGCATAAACGGCGGTGCATCGTTCGGACTCGATCACCTTCATGGTGGTCATCACGTCGAAAGTCTCGCTGGGCATGACCACGGCAGCGCCGCACCAGACCGCGCCCAGCACGCCGATCACCATGCCGAAGCAGTGGAACAGCGGCACCGGCAGGCAGACACGATCGGTTTCCGACAGCCCCAGGCGGCGTGAGATCAGCGCGGCATTGTTGACCAGGCCGTGATGCGACAAGGTCGTTCCCTTGGGCCGTCCGGTGGTGCCGGAGGTGTACTGCAGGTTGGCAGCAGCACGCGGCTGGCATTCGAAGGTCTCGTCGCCCTTGTGTTGCAGTCGCTCATTCCCCAGCCGCAGCAGTTCCAGCCAGGGCATGAAACCATCGTGCTGTACCTCGTCGACCAGGATCAGCTGCGTCAGCTGCGGCGTTTTTGCGCGCACATTCAGCGCGGCCTGCAGGCAATCCTTGCCGCGGTAGCGCGATGCCATTGCCAGCGCCTTGCAGCCCGAATCCTCCATCACATACTGCAACTCGCCCTCGAGATAGGCAGGATTGACGTTGACCAGGATGGCGCCGATCTTTGCCGCCGCAAACTGGACCACGATCCACTCTGCACGGTTTGCGCTCCAGATGCCGACCCTGTCACCCGGGGCGATGCCGATCGCGAGCAGGCCGGCGGCCACGGTTTGCGCTTGCCGCACCAGTTCGGCATAGCTGAGCTTTTTCTGCTGTGCCGGGCTGACGATTGCATCGCTCTCGGGAAACCGGCTGGCTGCCCTGAGCAGCAATTCCCATGAGCCCAGTTCCAGCAACGGCCAGTCGGTCGCACCCACCGACCATGCTGCCTGCGGATCGGGCATGACCGGGATGCCCTGGTGAAGTCTGGCTGAGGAATCCATGCTGTGTCTCCTTGAATCTCCACGCATTTTTATAGTCATTCAGTCTGCTGCAGCAATCATCGCGAGTCGACATCGCGAGTCGACATCGCGAGTCGACATCGAGAATCGTCAAGCGGACGATTCTCGTGCCTGCGGCGTCGCGGCGCAAGACATCCATCTTCAGTCCGAGCGGGTCGACGCCGAATTACGCGGCATGAAACTGATCGGCTTGAACACCGGCTCGCCGGTGGTCACCGTCGGGCTCGGCGTTTCGCCTTCCGACAGTGCCCGCAGGCGCTCGGCGCGCACCTGGCTGGTGACTTGCGCTGCATCCTTCTGGCCAATCTCTGCCGCCAGCGCCAGTATCGTGCGCAGGTTGCGGTGGCCGCGCTCGCTGGTTTCGCCGTAACCCTTGACCACATTGCCCGCCAGCGCTACTTCATAAGCCAGCTGTCCGGGCACGGCCAGGCTGCGGCGCACGCATGCCAGCCAGTCGCTGATTGCTTCCTGTTCGAGCGCGAAGCGCCAGGTGCGCGGACGCAAGGGCCGCAGCGAGCGCAGCAGGCACAGCATCGAGAACCCCAGCACCGTGTCGCTGCGCAGGTGGATGCCGACGCTCAACTGGTGGGCGCGATGCTTGTAGCGCGATTGCAGCATGCCGGCCAGCGAGCGCGGCAGTATCGAGCACACTTCGTCCAGGCCCGGCTTCAGGAATTCGGTGACCCGCATTGGCTCCGACGGTGCGGCGCCGACTTCGTCCCGGACCCGCTGCAGGCGCTGCGCGCGCGACTTCAGGTCGGCCACGCGGATCACGTCTTCATAGCTCATCCACAAGGCCAGGTAGCGCGCGGTTTCCTTCGTCACGGCGATCTTGTCCACGCCCTCGGCTGCCGGCACCTCATGCACGGTGCGCACCCGCTCCAGGTAGGTCTGCGCATAGGCGGCATTCTGGTAGTCGATCAGCTGGGCCACGCCGGCCCGCAGGATGGCGTGCAATGGCTCCGGATAGCCGTCGATGATGGTATCGAAGGATGCCGGCGCACGGCTCGATGCGGGAGCAGGGACACTGGTGGCAGCGGCTGGCTGCGGTTTGCCTGACGAGGTCGCTTCGAAGCCGGCCTGGAATCCGTTCAGGCTGGCCTTCACCGATTTGCCGGACTGGCGGATGGCATCTTCGCAGGCTTCGCGCGACAGCGGCAGCACGCCGGTGCCGAACATGGCGCCGAACAGCACTGAATTGATGACCGTTCCCTGCTGCTGGGCAATCTGGCGCATGTCGAACAGGTGGACTTTTTTCGCCAGCTTGCTGGCGACGTCAATCACCGTCTGGCCGTTGTACCGGCCGTCGCCCGGCACCACTTTTTCGGCAACCGCATATTCGCGGTGGGTCGAGGCGACGATGGTGGTGCGTTCCGGATGCGTGAATCCGGATTGCAGCACCCGTCCCGCCTCCATCAATTCGGTCGCCGCCACCAGGTCGACCCGTCCGGGCGAGGGCGTCAGCGCGAATACCGGTGCAACGCCGTCCAGTTCGCTGCGCCTGACCGGCAGGAATTCGACGTAATAATTGGTGGCGCCGGTGCGCTGGGCAACGCCCGGCACCGAGGTCGACTGGACGGGAAACTCCATGGCCGTCGCTGCGGTTACGATCCAGTCGGACAGCACGCCGCCGCCCTCGCCGCCGAGCGCGGCGACCAGGATGCTGAACGGTTTGGTTTGTGTGGTCATGTCGATATCCGGGAAAAAACGTTCAGGCGAGGGTTCAGGCAACCGCGCGAGGAGCGCCGGCCATCCAGCCGATGATGGTGGACCGTACCCGGTGCTTGAGGCGGTCGAGCCAGCTCGGGTTGCGGATGATCTCGGCCTTGTAGAACGACGGGCAGAGGGTGGCGGCATGGGCGTTCTCGCCGCACAGTCCGCAGCCCACGCAGCCGTTGTTCACGCTTGCCACCGGGTCGGTGCGCAGCGCGCTCGGGTTGGGCTTGATGGTGAGCGAGGGGCAGCCCGAGATACGGATGCAGGAATGGTCGCCGGTGCAAACGTCGCTGTCGATGCCGAAGCGGGTCGTCACCACCCGCTCCTTGCGCGCCAGCATCTGCGCAATCATCGGGCGGATGCGGCGCTGGCGTTCCAGCTGGCATTCGCCGTCGGCAATCACCACTTTCAGGCCGGGCGTGGAAGTGGTCATCGCGTCCGACAGCGCTTCCAGCATCTTGCCGACTTTATAGCTCGGCACGGTCTTCACCCATTTCACGCCTACGCCCTTGAGCGTGGTCTCGATGTCGAGCACCTGCTCCTTGCTGGCGGGCTGCGAGGGCGAGGAGGGGATGATCTGGGTGCCGGTGGCCGAGGTGTAGCCATTCTTCATGATCACCAGCACCGAATCATGCTGGTTGTAGACCGCATTGACCACGCCCGAGGTCAGGCCGCCATGCCAGAAGCCGCCGTCGCCCATGATGCTGATCACGCGCCGGTCCATCAGGTGGCCGATGCCGGATGAGCTGGCCAGTCCCAGTCCGTAGCCCAGCACCGTGCTGCCGACCTGGAACGGCGCCAGCGCGCCGAAGGTATGGCAGCCGATGTCGGCGCTGACGTGGATGGGACCGAAGCGGCGCTGCGTCATTTTCAGCGCGGCAAACACCGGCCGCTCGGGGCAGCCGACGCAGAATCCCGGCGGACGCACCGGCACCGGCGAACCGAGGGTTTCCACCGCCCGCGATTTGGCCGAGGTCAGGTCCAGCGCCCGCTCGACCACGGCGCCCGACTGCAAGTTGCGCGGCGTGGCGGCGTCGATGAAGGCCGACAGGCCCTTCAGGATCACTTCGCCGGTATATTCGCCGGCGATCGGGAATGCGCCCTTGCCATGCACTGCGGTTTGCAGATCGGCGCGGCGCAGGATCGATTCCAGCGCTTCCTCGATGTGGTTGGGCTGGCCTTCCTCGACCATCAGCACGGCGCGCTTGCCGCTGCAGAAGTTCGACAACTCGTCCGGCACCAGCGGATACACCACATTCAGCACCAGGATCGGGATCCGGCTCTTGCCAAAGGCGTCGGCCAGTCCCAGTTGCTGCATGGAGCCGATCAGGCCGTTGTACAGGCCACCGCAGACGACGATGCCGACGTCCTCGCAATCGCCGTCAAAATGTTCGTTCAGATGGTTGTCGCGCACGAAGTTGACGGCGGCCGGCCAACGCTGGTCGATCTTGTGCTTTTCCTGCGCGTAGGTCGCGGGCGGCAGGTTGATGCTCATCGGATCGAAGCGTGCCTTCGGCAGCCGGTTGCGCATCGAATACAGCGGCGCCTTGTTGTCCTTGGCGACAAAGGTGCCGTGCACATGGCAGGCGCGTATGCGCAACTGCATCATGACCGGCGTATTGCTGGCCTCCGACAGTTCGAAGCCTTTCTCGACGGCGGCGGCGATGGAAGCCAGGTTGGGGCGCGGATCGAGCAGCCACATCTGCGATTTCATCGCGAATGAATGGGTGCGTTCCTGGATGATGCTGGAGCCTTCGCCGTAATCCTCGCCGAGAATGATCATGGCGCCGCCGACCACCCCGGTCGACGACAGGTTGGACAGCGCATCGGATGCGACGTTGGTGCCGACCGTCGACTTCCACGTCACCGCGCCGCGGATCGGATAATTGATCGACGCCCCCAGCATGGCCGCGGCGCCGGCTTCCGAGGCGCTGTTCTCGAAATAGATGCCGAGGTCTTCCAGCAACTCGTGGGCATCGCCCAATACGTCGATCAGATGCGAGATCGGCGCTCCCTGGTAGCCGCCGACATAGCTGACGCCGGACTGCAGCAATGCCTTGGTGACGCCGAGGATTCCCTCGCCGTGGAACAGTTCGCCCTCGCCGAGGGAGAGTTTTTCCACTTCTTGCGCAAATGATCGTTCCATATCGTTCTGTCTCCTGCCTGTGGGCACATCCCGCGGCAATCGGCTATGGGTCGGTTGACCAGGCCAGGCCGCGGGGAAACTCGACAATGTCACGACTGGGGAGGGGCATTCCGGCGGCGCGATCGCGCTGCCGGCGCCCGGCCATGCAAGCTGGCCGGACAAATCCCTGTCTCCTGTGGGGTTTCATTGTTTTTGCTGATTCTATTGATGTCTGCAGAATTTTCACAGCCAATAAAGTATCTATCGCGTATAGATATCATCTATAGTTCAGGAAAGTGATCCAGGAGCATGCCAACCATGGTGCCAGTCAAGCAGTCATCCAGTGTGTTACCCAAGATCGACGCCACATCTTTCGACCTCAACCTGGTGCGGCTGGTGGTCGCGGTATTCGAGACCGGCAGCGTGTCCAGGGCGGCGGCGCGGCTGGGCATTACCCAGCCGTCGATCAGCTACGGGCTGGGCCGCCTGCGGCGCGCCGTGGGCGACCCCTTGTTCGTGCGCAGCGCCAGCGTGATGACGCCGACCCCGATGGCCGAGCAGCTGTACCGGCAATTCCGCGAGGCGCTGACCGCAGTCGAATCGGCGATCGAAGCGACCGGCAGCTTCGATTCGCGCACCTCGCGCCGGACCTTCCGGATCGCCATGTCGGACGTGGGCGCGATTTGCCTGGTGCCGCCGCTGCTGGAGCACCTGCGCCTGACCGCGCCGGAAGTGACGCTGGAGGTCGTGCAGGTGCCGGTCAAGGACCTGATGGACGAGATGGCGCGCGGCAAGCTCGACGTGGCAGTGGGCAACCTGCCGGTGCTGCATGCCTCGGCGCGCAGCGAAGTGCTGTTTCCCGAGCGCTATGTCTGCCTGCTGTCGTCCAGCCATCCGCGGATCAAGGGCGCGCTCTCCAGCGAGCAATTCCTGGAAGAGCGGCACGTCGTGGTCGCCTCGCCGTTTTCCATCCACCAGAACGTCGAGGAGGCGCTCGCTGAACGCGGCGTGCGCCGCAAGGCCGCAGTGCGCATTCCCCACTTCACCATCCTGCCGGCGATCATTGCCCGCAGCGAGTTGCTGGTGACCTTGCCGTCCGCGCTGGGCGAGATTTTCCAGGCCGGGTTTGCCGGCCTGCGCTGCGTCGACTTGCCGGTGCCGCTGCCCCGCTTCGAGATCCGCCTGCTATGGCATGCCCGCCAGCAGTCCAACCCGGCCCATGTCTGGTTGCGCAGCGTGATCATGAAGGCATTGAGCAAATCCGAACTCGGCGCAAGGGCAAGCCAGTAAATTTCAATCGGATGCCGTCCGGAACAGGCCACAGCCCGCTGCGGTTTGCTATTCTTGTGGCATTGACTTGCCGGGCAGGTTTCGTGGTGCCGCACCGGCGGGCAAAATATAGAATACAAAATATAAAGGGCGCAGGGAACTGACAGCCCCAGGAGACGACATGACCGCCCGCGTGCCCCAGCCCCAGGATCTGGAACCCATCGAACGCGCCAGCCGCGACGAACTGCAGGCCCTGCAGTTGCAGCGGCTGAAATGGTCGCTCAGCCATGCCTACGACAATGTCGCGCACTACCGCAAAAGCTTCGACGAAGCCGGGGTCCATCCTTCCGACCTGAAATCCCTGTCCGACCTGGCGCGGTTTCCGCTGTGCGGCAAGAAGGACCTGCGCGACAACTACCCGTTCGGCATGTTCGCGGTGCCGCGCGAAAAGGTGTTGCGGATACACGCATCGAGCGGCACCACCGGCAAGCCGACGGTGGTCGGCTACACGAAGAACGACATCGACACCTGGGCCGACCTGGTGGCGCGTTCGATCCGCGCATCCGGCGGGCGGCCGGGCGACATGATCCATGTCGCCTATGGCTACGGGCTGTTCACCGGCGGGCTGGGCGCACACTATGGCGCCGAGCGGCTGGGCTGCACCGTGATACCGATGTCCGGCGGCCAGACCGAAAAGCAGATCCAGCTGATCGAAGACTTCCGGCCCGACATCATCATGGTCACGCCGTCCTACATGCTGACCCTGATCGAGGGCATGCAGCGCATGGGAATCGACCCGGCCTCGACCTCGCTCAAGATCGGCATTTTCGGCGCCGAGCCATGGACCGAGGCCATGCGCGCCGAGATCGAGCAGCGTGCCGGGCTCGACGCGGTCGACATCTACGGACTGTCCGAAGTGATGGGCCCGGGCGTGGCCAACGAGTGCATCGAGAGCAAGGACGGACCGGTCATCTGGGAGGACCATTTCTATCCCGAGATCATTGATCCGGACACTGGCGAAGTGCTGCCCGACGGCGAGGAAGGCGAACTGGTCTTCACATCGCTATCGAAGGAAGCGCTGCCCATCATCCGTTACCGCACCCGCGACCTGACGCGGCTGTTGCCGCCGACCTCGCGTTCCATGCGGCGCATGGCCAAGATTACCGGCCGTTCGGACGACATGCTGATCATCCGCGGCGTCAACATGTTCCCGACCCAGGTCGAGGAGCTGATCGTCCGGCATGGCCAGCTGGCGCCGCAATACCAGCTGGTGGTCACGCGCGAAGCGCACCTGGACCAGGTCGAGGTGCTGGTCGAATTGCGGCCCGAACTTTCGTTGACCGGCAGCGGGGCGATTGCACGCCAGCTGGAACATGAGATCAAGACGTATATCGGCGTGACGACCACGGTCAGTGTGCTGGCGCCGGACAGTATCGAGCGTACTTTGACTGGCAAGGCGCGGCGGGTGGTTGATAGGCGGCAGAAATAGTCACCGTGTTTTCGGGGCTTTCGGTTTTTGGTTTGTCGGTTATTGGCTTGCGGGTCGTGTGGCTGGGTTTGATGGTTGTCGGTGTGAAGCCGGGAGACACCCCGGCGGGTGTGTTCCTTTCTTTTGGAAAAAGAAAGGAACCAAAGAAAAAACGTCAAAACCCACTTGGCCAACGCCCGCCTCGATAGCCAACCAGACTCGGATGTCTGGGCTAATCCAGTGCCGCGTTCGCGAGAGATGATCCCTCGGCTGTACGCCGCTTACCTAATCAGCCAACCCCATGAAGTGTCTTATACCGATGCCCAGCGCACCGTTGACTCTTAATTGTTTTCGAAGCTTCAAATTGGCGATTGGGGTGGAATGGTTCGGGTCGATCGAACGATGACGCAATGATCAACCGCATTTGGATTAGCTCGCCCAATCAACCGATCACCCGATCACCCGATCACCAGATCATCAGATCATCAGATCATCAGATCCGTCATCAGGTCGGCAGGTCGTCAGCTCATCAGGTCGTCAGCTCATCAGGTCGTCAGGTCATCCGATCGTCAGGTCAATCGCCGATCGTCAATCGTCGATCAGCTCCACGGTGTTTCAATCGTTGTCCGTAGCGATACGTTTTTGACGTACCTCCCGTATACGACGCCCCGAAATCTGATGGGATGGC
>NZ_VTTH01000004.1 GCF_008831265.1 Lacisediminimonas profundi | reverse complement strand
AAAAAACCCCCTGAGACTCTCAGGGGGTTTTCGAATAAAAGCCTGACGATGACCTACTTTCACACTGGTTGCAGCACTATCATCGGCGCGAAGTCGTTTCACGGTCCTGTTCGGGATGGGAAGGGGTGGTTCCGACTTGCTATTGTCATCAGGCATGACTTGTCGATTGTTTGTTGAGCTGTTGCTGCTAGCTCGAACAAGCAATCCAATCTGGAAGAAGTAGTTACAACAAATTTTGGCGGGCGTGAATGCTCAAACTGGCATTACGCTATTCACTTGCCTACACCTTATCAAGGTTATAGGGACAAGCCGCACGGGCAATTAGTATCAGTTAGCTTAACGCATTACTGCGCTTCCACACCTGACCTATCAACGTCCTGGTCTCGAACGACCCTTCAGGGAGATCAAGTCTCCGGGAAATCTCATCTTAAGGCAAGTTTCCCGCTTAGATGCTTTCAGCGGTTATCTCTTCCGAACTTAGCTACCCGGCAATGCCACTGGCGTGACAACCGGTACACCAGAGGTTCGTCCACTCCGGTCCTCTCGTACTAGGAGCAGCCCCCTTCAAATTTCCAACGCCCACGGCAGATAGGGACCAAACTGTCTCACGACGTTTTAAACCCAGCTCACGTACCACTTTAAATGGCGAACAGCCATACCCTTGGGACCGGCTACAGCCCCAGGATGTGATGAGCCGACATCGAGGTGCCAAACTCCCCCGTCGATATGAACTCTTGGGAGGAATCAGCCTGTTATCCCCAGAGTACCTTTTATCCGTTGAGCGATGGCCCTTCCATACAGAACCACCGGATCACTATGTCCTACTTTCGTACCTGCTCGACTTGTCAGTCTCGCAGTTAAGCACGCTTATGCCATTGCACTATTAGCACGATGTCCGACCGTACCTAGCGTACCTTCGAACTCCTCCGTTACACTTTGGGAGGAGACCGCCCCAGTCAAACTGCCTACCATGCACTGTCCCCGATCCGGATAACGGACCAAGGTTAGAACCTCAAACAAACCAGGGTGGTATTTCAAGGTTGGCTCCACGAGAACTAGCGTCCCCGCTTCAAAGCCTCCCACCTATCCTACACAGATTGGTTCAAAGTCCAATGCAAAGCTACAGTAAAGGTTCATGGGGTCTTTCCGTCTAGCCGCGGGTAGATTGCATCATCACAAACATTTCAACTTCGCTGAGTCTCGGGAGGAGACAGTGTGGCCATCGTTACGCCATTCGTGCAGGTCGGAACTTACCCGACAAGGAATTTCGCTACCTTAGGACCGTTATAGTTACGGCCGCCGTTTACTGGGACTTCAATCAAGAGCTTGCACCCCATCATTTAATCTTCCAGCACCGGGCAGGCGTCACACCCTATACGTCCACTTTCGTGTTTGCAGAGTGCTGTGTTTTTATTAAACAGTCGCAGCCACCAGTTTATTGCAACCCTTTCGTCCTTCTGGCGCGAGCCAGTCAAACTACAAGGGCGTACCTTATCCCGAAGTTACGGTACCAATTTGCCGAGTTCCTTCTCCCGAGTTCTCTCAAGCGCCTTAGAATACTCATCTCGCCCACCTGTGTCGGTTTGCGGTACGGTCTCGTTAGACTGAAGCTTAGAGGCTTTTCTTGGGACCACTTCCGATTGCTTCGCAGCACAAGGCCGCTCGTTCCATGCCCTTGAATTACGCTACCGGATTTGCCTAGTAGCCTTCTCCAACACAGAAACCGGGACTTCCAACACCCGGACAACCTTCCGCGATCCGTCCCCCCATCGCATCTAACGACGGTGCAGGAATATTAACCTGCTTCCCATCAGCTACGCATCTCTGCCTCGCCTTAGGGGCCGACTCACCCTGCTCCGATGAACGTTGAACAGGAAACCTTGGGCTTACGGCGTGGGGGCTTTTCACCCCCATTATCGCTACTCATGTCAGCATTCGCACTTCTGATACCTCCAGCATCCCTTACGAGACACCTTCGCAGGCTTACAGAACGCTCTCCTACCATATATCCGAAGATATATCCGCAGCTTCGGTGACTGGCTTAGCCCCGTTACATCTTCCGCGCAGGACGACTCGATCAGTGAGCTATTACGCTTTCTTTAAAGGATGGCTGCTTCTAAGCCAACCTCCTGACTGTTTTAGCCTTCCCACCTCGTTTTCCACTTAGCCAATCTTTGGGACCTTAGCTGGCGGTCTGGGTTGTTTCCCTCTTGACGCCGGACGTTAGCACCCGACGTCTGTCTCCCAAGCTCGCACTCATCGGTATTCGGAGTTTGCAATGGTTTGGTAAGTCGCGATGACCCCCTAGCCATAACAGTGCTCTACCCCCGATGGTGATACTTGAGGCACTACCTAAATAGTTTTCGGAGAGAACCAGCTATTTCCAAGTTTGTTTAGCCTTTCACCCCTACCCACAGCTCATCCCCTAATTTTTCAACATTAGTGGGTTCGGACCTCCAGTGCGTGTTACCGCACCTTCATCCTGGCCATGAGTAGATCACTTGGTTTCGGGTCTACACCCAGCGACTGAACGCCCTATTCGGACTCGATTTCTCTACGGCTTCCCTATACGGTTAACCTTGCCACTGAATGTAAGTCGCTGACCCATTATACAAAAGGTACGCAGTCACGGAACAAGTCCGCTCCTACTGTTTGTATGCACACGGTTTCAGGATCTATTTCACTCCCCTTCCGGGGTTCTTTTCGCCTTTCCCTCACGGTACTGGTTCACTATCGGTCGATTACGAGTATTTAGCCTTGGAGGATGGTCCCCCCATGTTCAGACAGGATTTCACGTGTCCCGCCCTACTTGTCGCAAGCTTAGTTCCACACCAGGGATTTCGTGTAAGGGGCTATCACCCTCTATGGCCGCCATTTCCAGAGCGTTCCACTATCGCTGATGCTAAATCTTGCAGGCTGTTCCCATTTCGCTCGCCACTACTTTGGGAATCTCGGTTGATTTCTTTTCCTGTAGCTACTTAGATGTTTCAGTTCGCCACGTTCGCTTCACACACCTATGTATTCAGTGAGTGATGACCTTTCGGCCGGGTTTCCCCATTCGGAAATCTGCGGATCAAAGCTTGTTTGCCAGCTCCCCGCAGCTTATCGCAGGCTACTACGTCCTTCATCGCCTGTAATCGCCAAGGCATCCACCATGTGCACTTATTCACTTGTCCCTATAACGTTGATCTCTCTTGCGAGAGCGTTATAGAAAAGTTGAGTTCGCGTGTTTGCCGTATCCAAAGAGATTCGTCTTTTTGAGAACTCTTTACATACTTTATGATTGATACAATCACAACCCACCAGTCGTTACCTCTGCGCTCATCACAAACGCATCAGCTCCAACTGATAAATTCTTTACTTCTTCCAGATTGTTAAAGAACAAAACAGCTTATTGATCCAAACGATCAAACCTAAATGGCGCCGTCCAATATCTTGCGATACCTGGCCGTCTCACTTAGGTTTGAAGTCTTGGTGGAGGTTGACGGGATCGAACCGACGACCCCCTGCTTGCAAAGCAGGTGCTCTCCCAGCTGAGCTAAACCCCCGAAACCTTCATGGTGGGTCTGGTTGGGCTCGAACCAACGACCCCCGCGTTATCAACACGGTGCTCTAACCAACTGAGCTACAGACCCCTTCGGATCAGTACCCAATCAAACCCCCGGCAGACTATTCCTGCCGACTGCCGACCGTTCACTGTTCTTCTTCTTATTAACACACCGATAAGTGTGGACGCTTAACTTCCGCGCTTACTCTAGAAAGGAGGTGATCCAGCCGCACCTTCCGATACGGCTACCTTGTTACGACTTCACCCCAGTCACGAATCCTACCGTGGTAAGCGCCCTCCTTGCGGTTAAGCTACCTACTTCTGGTAAAACCCGCTCCCATGGTGTGACGGGCGGTGTGTACAAGACCCGGGAACGTATTCACCGCGACATGCTGATCCGCGATTACTAGCGATTCCAACTTCATGTAGTCGAGTTGCAGACTACAATCCGGACTACGATACACTTTCTGGGATTAGCTCCCCCTCGCGGGTTGGCGGCCCTCTGTATGTACCATTGTATGACGTGTGAAGCCCTACCCATAAGGGCCATGAGGACTTGACGTCATCCCCACCTTCCTCCGGTTTGTCACCGGCAGTCTCATTAGAGTGCCCTTTCGTAGCAACTAATGACAAGGGTTGCGCTCGTTGCGGGACTTAACCCAACATCTCACGACACGAGCTGACGACAGCCATGCAGCACCTGTGTTCTGGTTCCCTTTCGGGCACCCCCGCCTCTCAGCAGGGTTCCAGACATGTCAAGGGTAGGTAAGGTTTTTCGCGTTGCATCGAATTAATCCACATCATCCACCGCTTGTGCGGGTCCCCGTCAATTCCTTTGAGTTTTAATCTTGCGACCGTACTCCCCAGGCGGTCTACTTCACGCGTTAGCTGCGTTACCAAGTCAATTAAGACCCGACAACTAGTAGACATCGTTTAGGGCGTGGACTACCAGGGTATCTAATCCTGTTTGCTCCCCACGCTTTCGTGCATGAGCGTCAGTGTTATCCCAGGGGGCTGCCTTCGCCATCGGTATTCCTCCACATATCTACGCATTTCACTGCTACACGTGGAATTCTACCCCCCTCTGACACACTCTAGCCGTGCAGTCACAAATGCAATTCCCAGGTTGAGCCCGGGGATTTCACATCTGTCTTGCACAACCGCCTGCGCACGCTTTACGCCCAGTAATTCCGATTAACGCTTGCACCCTACGTATTACCGCGGCTGCTGGCACGTAGTTAGCCGGTGCTTATTCTTCAGGTACCGTCATTAGCAAAGGATATTAGCCCTCACCGTTTCGTTCCTGACAAAAGTGCTTTACAACCCGAAGGCCTTCTTCACACACGCGGCATTGCTGGATCAGGGTTTCCCCCATTGTCCAAAATTCCCCACTGCTGCCTCCCGTAGGAGTCTGGGCCGTGTCTCAGTCCCAGTGTGGCTGGTCGTCCTCTCAGACCAGCTACTGATCGTCGCCTTGGTGAGCTTTTACCCCACCAACTAGCTAATCAGATATCGGCCGCTCCTGGAGCGTGAGGCCTTGCGGTCCCCCACTTTCATCCGTAGATCGTATGCGGTATTAGCTAGTCTTTCGACTAGTTATCCCCCACTCCAGGGCACGTTCCGATATATTACTCACCCGTTCGCCACTCGCCGCCAGGGTTGCCCCCGCGCTGCCGTTCGACTTGCATGTGTAAGGCATGCCGCCAGCGTTCAATCTGAGCCAGGATCAAACTCTTCAGTTTAATCTCTGTTTTGTGCCATTTCTGGCAGGTTCCGAAGAACCGTCGCTCACTCAAAATACTGACAGGAATGTTCTTGCGAACCTTCCTATATTTCTTCTTTGTGAGCACTTCATGTTTTAAGTATTCCAGATCCGCTTTCGCGCATCCGGCGCACTTCCATCAAGCGCCCACACTTATCGGTTGTTAATTTTTAAAGAACTTTTCCACTTAGCAACCAGCCCTTCCGGGCCAGGCAGCTCGCTGTCGAATCGTTTTGTTCGTCAGCAGCAGAGAGATGAGATTATGGGGCAATTTCTTCTGACCGTCAACCCCTTGTTCAACATTTCGGGGAGTTCGTTCGTTGCCTCACAACTACTACAGAATAAAAAACCCCCTGAGACTCTCAGGGGGTTTTCGAATAAAAGCCTGACGATGACCTACTTTCACACTGGTTGCAGCACTATCATCGGCGCGAAGTCGTTTCACGGTCCTGTTCGGGATGGGAAGGGGTGGTTCCGACTTGCTATTGTCATCAGGCATGACTTGTCGATTGTTTGTTGAGCTGTTGCTGCTAGCTCGAACAAGCAATCCAATCTGGAAGAAGTAGTTACAACAAATTTTGGCGGGCGTGAATGCTCAAACTGGCATTACGCTATTCACTTGCCTACACCTTATCAAGGTTATAGGGACAAGCCGCACGGGCAATTAGTATCAGTTAGCTTAACGCATTACTGCGCTTCCACACCTGACCTATCAACGTCCTGGTCTCGAACGACCCTTCAGGGAGATCAAGTCTCCGGGAAATCTCATCTTAAGGCAAGTTTCCCGCTTAGATGCTTTCAGCGGTTATCTCTTCCGAACTTAGCTACCCGGCAATGCCACTGGCGTGACAACCGGTACACCAGAGGTTCGTCCACTCCGGTCCTCTCGTACTAGGAGCAGCCCCCTTCAAATTTCCAACGCCCACGGCAGATAGGGACCAAACTGTCTCACGACGTTTTAAACCCAGCTCACGTACCACTTTAAATGGCGAACAGCCATACCCTTGGGACCGGCTACAGCCCCAGGATGTGATGAGCCGACATCGAGGTGCCAAACTCCCCCGTCGATATGAACTCTTGGGAGGAATCAGCCTGTTATCCCCAGAGTACCTTTTATCCGTTGAGCGATGGCCCTTCCATACAGAACCACCGGATCACTATGTCCTACTTTCGTACCTGCTCGACTTGTCAGTCTCGCAGTTAAGCACGCTTATGCCATTGCACTATTAGCACGATGTCCGACCGTACCTAGCGTACCTTCGAACTCCTCCGTTACACTTTGGGAGGAGACCGCCCCAGTCAAACTGCCTACCATGCACTGTCCCCGATCCGGATAACGGACCAAGGTTAGAACCTCAAACAAACCAGGGTGGTATTTCAAGGTTGGCTCCACGAGAACTAGCGTCCCCGCTTCAAAGCCTCCCACCTATCCTACACAGATTGGTTCAAAGTCCAATGCAAAGCTACAGTAAAGGTTCATGGGGTCTTTCCGTCTAGCCGCGGGTAGATTGCATCATCACAAACATTTCAACTTCGCTGAGTCTCGGGAGGAGACAGTGTGGCCATCGTTACGCCATTCGTGCAGGTCGGAACTTACCCGACAAGGAATTTCGCTACCTTAGGACCGTTATAGTTACGGCCGCCGTTTACTGGGACTTCAATCAAGAGCTTGCACCCCATCATTTAATCTTCCAGCACCGGGCAGGCGTCACACCCTATACGTCCACTTTCGTGTTTGCAGAGTGCTGTGTTTTTATTAAACAGTCGCAGCCACCAGTTTATTGCAACCCTTTCGTCCTTCTGGCGCGAGCCAGTCAAACTACAAGGGCGTACCTTATCCCGAAGTTACGGTACCAATTTGCCGAGTTCCTTCTCCCGAGTTCTCTCAAGCGCCTTAGAATACTCATCTCGCCCACCTGTGTCGGTTTGCGGTACGGTCTCGTTAGACTGAAGCTTAGAGGCTTTTCTTGGGACCACTTCCGATTGCTTCGCAGCACAAGGCCGCTCGTTCCATGCCCTTGAATTACGCTACCGGATTTGCCTAGTAGCCTTCTCCAACACAGAAACCGGGACTTCCAACACCCGGACAACCTTCCGCGATCCGTCCCCCCATCGCATCTAACGACGGTGCAGGAATATTAACCTGCTTCCCATCAGCTACGCATCTCTGCCTCGCCTTAGGGGCCGACTCACCCTGCTCCGATGAACGTTGAACAGGAAACCTTGGGCTTACGGCGTGGGGGCTTTTCACCCCCATTATCGCTACTCATGTCAGCATTCGCACTTCTGATACCTCCAGCATCCCTTACGAGACACCTTCGCAGGCTTACAGAACGCTCTCCTACCATATATCCGAAGATATATCCGCAGCTTCGGTGACTGGCTTAGCCCCGTTACATCTTCCGCGCAGGACGACTCGATCAGTGAGCTATTACGCTTTCTTTAAAGGATGGCTGCTTCTAAGCCAACCTCCTGACTGTTTTAGCCTTCCCACCTCGTTTTCCACTTAGCCAATCTTTGGGACCTTAGCTGGCGGTCTGGGTTGTTTCCCTCTTGACGCCGGACGTTAGCACCCGACGTCTGTCTCCCAAGCTCGCACTCATCGGTATTCGGAGTTTGCAATGGTTTGGTAAGTCGCGATGACCCCCTAGCCATAACAGTGCTCTACCCCCGATGGTGATACTTGAGGCACTACCTAAATAGTTTTCGGAGAGAACCAGCTATTTCCAAGTTTGTTTAGCCTTTCACCCCTACCCACAGCTCATCCCCTAATTTTTCAACATTAGTGGGTTCGGACCTCCAGTGCGTGTTACCGCACCTTCATCCTGGCCATGAGTAGATCACTTGGTTTCGGGTCTACACCCAGCGACTGAACGCCCTATTCGGACTCGATTTCTCTACGGCTTCCCTATACGGTTAACCTTGCCACTGAATGTAAGTCGCTGACCCATTATACAAAAGGTACGCAGTCACGGAACAAGTCCGCTCCTACTGTTTGTATGCACACGGTTTCAGGATCTATTTCACTCCCCTTCCGGGGTTCTTTTCGCCTTTCCCTCACGGTACTGGTTCACTATCGGTCGATTACGAGTATTTAGCCTTGGAGGATGGTCCCCCCATGTTCAGACAGGATTTCACGTGTCCCGCCCTACTTGTCGCAAGCTTAGTTCCACACCAGGGATTTCGTGTAAGGGGCTATCACCCTCTATGGCCGCCATTTCCAGAGCGTTCCACTATCGCTGATGCTAAATCTTGCAGGCTGTTCCCATTTCGCTCGCCACTACTTTGGGAATCTCGGTTGATTTCTTTTCCTGTAGCTACTTAGATGTTTCAGTTCGCCACGTTCGCTTCACACACCTATGTATTCAGTGAGTGATGACCTTTCGGCCGGGTTTCCCCATTCGGAAATCTGCGGATCAAAGCTTGTTTGCCAGCTCCCCGCAGCTTATCGCAGGCTACTACGTCCTTCATCGCCTGTAATCGCCAAGGCATCCACCATGTGCACTTATTCACTTGTCCCTATAACGTTGATCTCTCTTGCGAGAGCGTTATAGAAAAGTTGAGTTCGCGTGTTTGCCGTATCCAAAGAGATTCGTCTTTTTGAGAACTCTTTACATACTTTATGATTGATACAATCACAACCCACCAGTCGTTACCTCTGCGCTCATCACAAACGCATCAGCTCCAACTGATAAATTCTTTACTTCTTCCAGATTGTTAAAGAACAAAACAGCTTATTGATCCAAACGATCAAACCTAAATGGCGCCGTCCAATATCTTGCGATACCTGGCCGTCTCACTTAGGTTTGAAGTCTTGGTGGAGGTTGACGGGATCGAACCGACGACCCCCTGCTTGCAAAGCAGGTGCTCTCCCAGCTGAGCTAAACCCCCGAAACCTTCATGGTGGGTCTGGTTGGGCTCGAACCAACGACCCCCGCGTTATCAACACGGTGCTCTAACCAACTGAGCTACAGACCCCTTCGGATCAGTACCCAATCAAACCCCCGGCAGACTATTCCTGCCGACTGCCGACCGTTCACTGTTCTTCTTCTTATTAACACACCGATAAGTGTGGACGCTTAACTTCCGCGCTTACTCTAGAAAGGAGGTGATCCAGCCGCACCTTCCGATACGGCTACCTTGTTACGACTTCACCCCAGTCACGAATCCTACCGTGGTAAGCGCCCTCCTTGCGGTTAAGCTACCTACTTCTGGTAAAACCCGCTCCCATGGTGTGACGGGCGGTGTGTACAAGACCCGGGAACGTATTCACCGCGACATGCTGATCCGCGATTACTAGCGATTCCAACTTCATGTAGTCGAGTTGCAGACTACAATCCGGACTACGATACACTTTCTGGGATTAGCTCCCCCTCGCGGGTTGGCGGCCCTCTGTATGTACCATTGTATGACGTGTGAAGCCCTACCCATAAGGGCCATGAGGACTTGACGTCATCCCCACCTTCCTCCGGTTTGTCACCGGCAGTCTCATTAGAGTGCCCTTTCGTAGCAACTAATGACAAGGGTTGCGCTCGTTGCGGGACTTAACCCAACATCTCACGACACGAGCTGACGACAGCCATGCAGCACCTGTGTTCTGGTTCCCTTTCGGGCACCCCCGCCTCTCAGCAGGGTTCCAGACATGTCAAGGGTAGGTAAGGTTTTTCGCGTTGCATCGAATTAATCCACATCATCCACCGCTTGTGCGGGTCCCCGTCAATTCCTTTGAGTTTTAATCTTGCGACCGTACTCCCCAGGCGGTCTACTTCACGCGTTAGCTGCGTTACCAAGTCAATTAAGACCCGACAACTAGTAGACATCGTTTAGGGCGTGGACTACCAGGGTATCTAATCCTGTTTGCTCCCCACGCTTTCGTGCATGAGCGTCAGTGTTATCCCAGGGGGCTGCCTTCGCCATCGGTATTCCTCCACATATCTACGCATTTCACTGCTACACGTGGAATTCTACCCCCCTCTGACACACTCTAGCCGTGCAGTCACAAATGCAATTCCCAGGTTGAGCCCGGGGATTTCACATCTGTCTTGCACAACCGCCTGCGCACGCTTTACGCCCAGTAATTCCGATTAACGCTTGCACCCTACGTATTACCGCGGCTGCTGGCACGTAGTTAGCCGGTGCTTATTCTTCAGGTACCGTCATTAGCAAAGGATATTAGCCCTCACCGTTTCGTTCCTGACAAAAGTGCTTTACAACCCGAAGGCCTTCTTCACACACGCGGCATTGCTGGATCAGGGTTTCCCCCATTGTCCAAAATTCCCCACTGCTGCCTCCCGTAGGAGTCTGGGCCGTGTCTCAGTCCCAGTGTGGCTGGTCGTCCTCTCAGACCAGCTACTGATCGTCGCCTTGGTGAGCTTTTACCCCACCAACTAGCTAATCAGATATCGGCCGCTCCTGGAGCGTGAGGCCTTGCGGTCCCCCACTTTCATCCGTAGATCGTATGCGGTATTAGCTAGTCTTTCGACTAGTTATCCCCCACTCCAGGGCACGTTCCGATATATTACTCACCCGTTCGCCACTCGCCGCCAGGGTTGCCCCCGCGCTGCCGTTCGACTTGCATGTGTAAGGCATGCCGCCAGCGTTCAATCTGAGCCAGGATCAAACTCTTCAGTTTAATCTCTGTTTTGTGCCATTTCTGGCAGGTTCCGAAGAACCGTCGCTCACTCAAAATACTGACAGGAATGTTCTTGCGAACCTTCCTATACTTCTTTTTTGTGAGCACTTCATGTTTTAAGTATTCCAGATCCGCTTTCGCGCATCCGGCGCACTTCCATCAAGCGCCCACACTTATCGGTTGTTAATTTTTAAAGAACTTTTCCGCTTAGCAACCAGCCCTTCCGGGCCAGGCAGCTCGCTGTCGAATCGTTTTGTTCGTCAGCAGCAGAGAGATGAGATTATGAAGCATTTTCTTCAAATCAACCAGCTTTTTGTTTCGCTTTTTTTTCGCTAGACATCGCTGCGTTGACTACCTGCACCCCCGTCTTTCTTCAGCCTTTTCGAACCGCTTTTCGCGGCTTTCGAAGCGCTGTTTCGCGACGGGAGGCGAACTATATCAAAGGTTACGGAAGGCTGGCAAGCGCTTCTGTAAAAAAGCGTTCATTCCCTCTTTCTGGTCCTCGGTGCCGAACGTGGAGTGGAACGAGCGGCGCTCGAACAGCACGCCCTCCGAAAGGGGTGCTTCATAGGCGCGATTGATCGCCTCCTTGATCATCATGGCAACCGGAAGCGACATGGAAGCGATTACCTGCGCTGCCTCCATCGCCTCGTCCAGCAAGCGCTCGACCGCCACCACGCGGGATACCAGGCCGGCTCGTTCAGCCTCGGCAGCGTCCATGATGCGCGCCGTCAGGCACATGTCCATGGCCTTCGCCTTGGATACCGCCCGCGGCAGACGCTGGGTGCCGCCTGCGCCCGGCATTGTTCCCAGCTTGATTTCCGGCTGGCTGAACTTCGCATTCTCGGCGGCGATAATGAAATCGCACATCATCGCCACCTCGCAGCCTCCGCCGAATGCATACCCGGCGACCGCGGCGATCACCGGCTTGCGGGTGCTGCGCAGGCCTTCCCAATTGCGGGTGATGTAGTCGCCTTTGTATACGTCCATGAATGAGTAGCCCGCCATCGCACTGATGTCCGCTCCGGCTGCAAATGCCCGCTCACTGCCAGTAAGGACTATGCATCCAATGTTCTCGTCCGAATCGAATTGATTCAACGCATGACCCAATTCGTCCATCAATGCGTCATTCAGTGCGTTCAACGCCTTCGGCCGATTCAGCCGTATCAATCCCACCCGATCCTTTGTCTCCACCAGGATATTTTCGTATTGCATGACCGCCGACTCCTTTTCAATTGGGGATAAGTTCGCCGTTCATTTTAACGGGGCGCGGCACGGGGATCTCCGGCCAATCACGACATTGACCTCGATCAATGGCAGCCGGGAGTCCATGCCTAAGATACAAGCCGTCAACAGCGAGGAGATCGAGCGATGCTGCAAGAGATGTGGTCGAATGGTTTTTCCACTGGCGCGAGCTGGTTGGATGAGTTGCACTTCGGTATCGCGAAATCCCTCAGGCGAGCCAGCGGTGCGCCGGATCCTGATTTCGGCAGGGCTTATAACGACCTGCTTGCCGATCTGGAAATGGTGTTCCGGGAAGAAGAGGAAAAAATGGCTGATTCCGACCCGGTCGCAGCCAGGAGCCACCGCGAACAGCATGCGCAGGTACTGCATGGCCTGCATTGTGCGCATGGGCAGGTGCTGGATGGCGACCTTCACCTCGGGCGCCAGATAGCAACGGAACTGCTGCCCCGCTGGCTGAGCTTTCACATGGCCACGATGGATGTTCCGCTTTTCAGGAGAAGCAGTGACTCCAGCATCAGTGAGAGCGCCAGCGCCACCAGCGCCTGCCCATCGACATCATGACCGGGGTAGTTTAGGGAGCAACACCCACATTGCCCCGCGCTGCTTCATCCGCCCCGCCACTTCACCCGCCCCACTTCCGAAGCCCCAGAAGAAATCCCCGCGCACCGCGCCGCGGATGGCCCCGCCAGTATCCTGCGCCAGCATCAGGCGCTGCAGGGGCTTGTCACTCCCCGGCTCGGTAGTGGCAAGAAAAACCGGAGCGCCAAGCACCAACATCCGCGGATCGACCGCCATTGACCGGGCCGGAGTCAGGGGCACCCCGAGGGCACCCTTCGGCCCCTGTTCGACTGCGGGCAGCTTCTCCTCCCGGAAGAAGACGACGCTCGGGTTCGCATCGAGGAGCTCCTGGCGGCGCCCCGGATTGGCGACGAACCAGGCCTTGATCGACGCTGCGGAAGCCTGGTCCAGTGTCATTTCTCCCTTATCCACCAGATAACGTCCGATCGACTTGTAGGGATGGCCGTTCTGGTCCGCATATGCGACCCGCACCGTCTCACGCGTATCCGCAAGTTGGACCCGCCCCGATCCCTGCACCTCGAGGAAGAAGGCGTCTATCGCATTGTCGACCCACAGCAACTCCTTGCCAGCCAGGAGGTTCGACTTCGCCACTTCAGCGCGCGTCGCATAAGGCACGACCTTGTTGCCCGCCAGCCGTCCACGCAGGCGCATCCCCTTCAGATCGGGGTATACCGAGCTCAGGTCAATGGTCAGCATGTCCTCGGGCACCCGGAACAATGGAATCTGGTAAGGGCCCCCGCGCTTGCGCGCCCCTTTCAGCAATGGTTCGTAATAACCGGTAATGAGTCCGCTATCGCTGCCGTCAGCGTTGATCACTTTATGCGGAACGAAAAAAGATTCGAAGAACAGGCGCACACCCTTGCTGTCGGCACCGTCCACGCCGAGCGCGATCGAACACGGCTCCTTCCATTCGGGCTTTCGAACCAGCACCTCACAGGAAGCAAGGAAAGGCCGCCACGCTTCCCGCAAGTCGTCGGCCTCCCAGCCAGGGATTTCGGCGAATGTGACCGGCTGAAGCCGCGGTTGCGGCTTGGCCTCCACCGGCGGCGGGGGCTGCTCGACCTTGGGTGACGGCGCCACGGCGCAGCCGCCCAGGACAATTGCTGCTGCCAATGCGAGTAAACTTGCCGCTCGTGACAATTCAGAGGTAACACTCATGTGGATCTTGATTGCAGAAGCGCTGTTGGCGCTGGGGCTGTTCGTGTTTATCGTTTGGTGGACCATGTTTTCTGGCAGGAAGCCGGACCAGCGGGGCCAGAGAAACCAGCAGGCCCGGTCCAAAGACGAATCCGGCAAGTAGTTAGTGGAGGGTACGGGGCAGGGTCAGCACGAATTCCGGTATCGCCGCTTCAAAACGGGTGCCGTCTTCAGCCACGCAAAAATACTCCCCGTACATAGTGCCGTGCGGCGTGGTCAGCGTGGCGCCGCTGGTGTACTCGAATTGCTCGCCCGGCTGCAGCAAAGGCTGGTGCCCGACCACCCCAAGTCCATGGACTTCCTGGACCTGGTTGCTGGCGTTGGTAATCACCCAATGCCGCGAGATCAGCTGCGCCGGGATCGAGCCCGCATTGCGGATGGTAATGGTGTAGGCAAATACATACTGCGACTTGTCCGGATCCGACTGCTCCTCAATGTGGCGACTGGCCACTGACACCTTGAATTCGTATGTTGCCATCTCGCTCTCCACTGGATTTTGAACTTCATTGCGCGACCGATTCCACACGAAATCGGTTTGCCTGACAAGTCATCATTCGTACCGGAGGGGTAAAATGCGGGATCGTTCCGAACCATTCCGCACCCCATGACCACCTACCGCATCGCCCCAAGCATCCTGTCTGCCGATTTTGCCCGCCTGGGTGAAGAAGTGCGCAATGTCGTCGCCGCCGGCGCCGACATCATTCACTTCGACGTGATGGACAATCATTACGTGCCGAACCTCACGATCGGCCCCTTGGTCTGCGAAGCGATCCGCCCGCACGTGCAAGTGCCCATCGACGTCCACCTGATGGTCAAGCCGGTGGACCGCATTATCCCGGACTTTGCCAAGGCCGGCGCCAACATCATCACCTTTCATCCCGAAGCGTCCGAACACATCGACCGCAGCCTGCAGCTGATACGCGATAACGGCTGCAAGGCCGGTCTGGTATTCAACCCGGGAACGCCGCTGCACTACCTCGACCATGTGATGGACAAGCTCGACATCATTCTCATCATGTCGGTCAATCCCGGATTCGGCGGGCAATCATTCATACCCGAGGCGCTGACGAAGATTGCAGCGGTCCGCCAGCGCATCGACGCATCCGGGCGCGAGATCATGCTGGAAGTCGATGGCGGCATCAAGGTGGATAACATTGCCCAAGCCGCAGCAGCCGGAGCCGACACCTTCGTGGCCGGCTCGGCCATTTTCGGCAAGCCCGATTACAAAGCGGTAATCGACGCCATGCGCAAGTCGCTCGCCGCAGCGTGAGTTCTGCAATCGCCAGTGCCCTGCAGGGAATCAGGGCAGTAATTATCGATCTCGACGGCACCATGATCGATACGGCGCCGGACTTCCACGTCGCCATCAATCGCATGCGCGCGGACATCGATATGGCGCCGGTGAGCTCGGATGTAATCATCCGCTACGTCGGCAAGGGCACCGAAAACCTGGTCCGCAGCATCCTCGCCCTCGAGACGCCTGCCGACCAGCTGGAAGCAATATTCCCGAAAGCGCTGTCGCGCTACCAACATCATTACCAATCCATCAACGGCGACTACAGCCGGATATATCCGGAGGTCGGGACCGGGCTGGACGCCATGCGCGAGCAGGGCTTGCGGCTGGCGTGCGTCACCAACAAGCCGATTGACTTCGCCCGGCCATTGCTTGAAAAAACGGCGCTGCTCGGATATTTCGAGCTCGTCTACGGCGGCGACTCGCTGCCGCGCAAGAAGCCCGACCCCTATCCGATGCTGCAGGTTTGCCGCGATTTCATGCTTGAGCCTCACCAGGTGCTGGCGATCGGCGATTCGAGCAACGACGCCCAGGCGGCGCGGGCCGCAGGCTGCAAGATTGTCATCGTGCCGTACGGGTACAACCATGGGCTGCCTGTACAAACGATTGATGCCGATGGTATAGTCGAAACCTTGTACCAGGCTGCGGGATTGCTTGCTGCTCCTGTTCCTGCTCCGCTATAGCCAATGGCCAATGGCACACCGCCGCTGCAATCGGCAACAACACGACTATTCAATCATTCATGTTCTCGTTTTCCAAAGAACGTCTTCTGCCGGCCCCGGGGGCCTGGCTATGGCGACGCTGGCAATCCTGGTCCAACTGACCGATTTGCCTGCTGCCGCCGCTCGTCCGTGACGGCAGTTTTCTTGGAAACCCCCGCGCCCCTTACAATAGGGCTCCCCGGAGAGAAGCATGACCGAACTCGAATTCAAATCGCTGGCCACGCAAGGCTACAACCGTATTCCCCTGATCGCCGAGGCCTTCGCCGATCTCGAAACGCCGCTCAGCCTGTACCTGAAGCTGGCGCAATCGCAAAACGGCGGCAAGAACACCTTCCTGCTTGAGTCCGTGGTTGGCGGAGAGCGCTTCGGGCGCTACTCGTTCATCGGACTGCCCGCAGGCACCCTGCTGCGCAGCACAGGAAACACGACCGAAGTCCTCAGGCAGGGCAATGTTGTCGAAACCCACGAAGGCAATCCGCTCGAATTCATAGAAGAATTCATGGCGCGTTACAAGGTCGCGATCAGCCCCGGCATGCCGCGCTTCTGCGGCGGCCTCGCCGGCTACTTCGGCTACGACACCGTGCGCCATGTTGAAAAGCGGCTCGCCAACACAGCGCCGCCCGATGACCTGCACCTGCCCGAGATCCAGTTGCTGCTGACAGAAGAACTGGCCGTCATTGACAACCTTTCCGGCAAGCTCTACCTGATCGTCTACGCCGACCCGACCCTGCCGGAAGCATTTTCCAAAGCACGCCAGCGGCTGCGCGACCTGCGCGCCATGTTGCGCCGCGCGGTCGAGGCGCCGGTCACCTCGGCGTCAGTACGCACCGAAACCTCGCGCGACTTCGCAAAAGTCGACTATCTGAAGGCAGTAGCCAAGGCCAAGGAATACATCATGGCCGGCGACCTGATGCAGGTCCAGATCGGCCAGCGCCTGCGCAAACCCTACGTCGACTCGCCGCTGTCGCTGTACCGGGCACTGCGCTCGCTCAATCCATCGCCGTACATGTATTTCTACAACTTCGGGGACATGCACATTGTCGGCTCGTCCCCGGAGATCCTGGTGCGCAACGAAGCGATGCCAGACGGCCACAAGAAAGTGACGATACGCCCCCTCGCAGGCACCCGGCCGCGCGGCGAAACGCCCGAGCGCGACACTGCACTGGCGACCGAACTGCTGGCCGACCCCAAGGAAATTGCCGAACACGTGATGCTGATCGACCTCGCCCGCAACGACATCGGCCGCATCGCCGAAATCGGAAGCGTCAAGGTGACCGACAAGTTCATCATCGAAAAATATTCGCATGTGCAGCACATCGTGTCGAACGTCGAAGGAACGCTGAAGCCGGACATGTCCAACCTGGACGTACTGCGCGCCACCTTCCCGGCCGGGACGCTGTCCGGCGCACCGAAAGTCCGCGCGATGGAGATCATCGACGAACTCGAACCGGTCAAGCGCGGCATCTACGGCGGCGCCTGCGGATATCTGTCCTTCGGCGGCGAAATGGACCTGGCGATCGCAATTCGGACCGGCGTCATCAAGGACGGCGAACTTTACGTACAAGCAGCAGCGGGAATCGTTGCCGACTCAGTACCGGAGATGGAATGGCAGGAAACCGAGAACAAGGCGCGCGCTGTGCTGCGCGCTGCCGAGCAGGTGCAGGACGGACTGGACGGGGGGATCTGAAATGCTGCTGATGATCGATAACTACGACTCGTTCACCTACAACCTGGTGCAGTACTTTGGCGAGCTCGGTGAAGACGTACGCACCTTCCGCAACGACGAAATCACCTTGCAGAAAATTGCACAGATGAACCCGGCGCGAATCTGCATTTCGCCTGGCCCCTGCACGCCGCATGAAGCCGGCGTCTCGGTGCCCGTCCTGCACGAATTCGGCGGCAAGATTCCCATCCTTGGCGTCTGCCTCGGACACCAGAGCATCGGCGCTGCCTATGGCGGCAAGATCATTCGCGCCAAGCAGGTCATGCACGGCAAGACTTCGCCGATCTGGCATACCGGGGCCGGCGTCTTCAAGGACCTGCCCAGCCCCTATACCGTCACCCGCTACCATTCGCTGGCGATCGAGCGCGAAACACTGCCGGCCTGCCTGGAAATCACGGCATGGACCGAAGACGGTGAAATCATGGGCGTGCGCCACCGCGAATTCAACGTCCAGGGCGTGCAGTTCCATCCGGAGTCGATCCTGACCGAGCATGGCCACCAGCTGCTCGAAAATTTCATCAAAGGCGCCTGATTCCCGGGTGTCTGATTCCAGATTCCCGGTTCCGGTTTCAGCGCAATTTGCGAGAACGAAATGTCCATAACACCACAAGAAGCCCTGCTGCGTTGCATCGATCATCGCGAGATATTCCACGACGAAATGCTGTCGCTTTTCCGCAAGATCATGAGCGGCGAAATGTCGCCGGTGATGATCGCCGCCCTGACCATGGGGCTGCGGGTGAAAAAGGAAACAGTCGGCGAAATTGCCGCCGCAGCACAGGTGATGCGCGAATTCGCCACCAAGGTGCCGGTCAGGGACAGCGAAGGGCTGCTTGACATCGTCGGCACCGGCGGCGACGGCGCCAACACCTTCAATATTTCCACGGCGTCGATGTTCGTTTCCGCTGCAGCAGGCGCCCGGGTTGCCAAGCATGGCGGCCGCAGCGTCTCGTCCTCTTCCGGCAGCGCCGATGTGCTCGAGGCATTGGGCGCCAACATCAACCTGAAACCCGAGCAAGTCGCGCAGTCAATCGAAGAAACCGGCATCGGCTTCATGTTCGCGCCGAATCACCATGCCGCCATGAGGCACGCCGCGCCGGTTCGCAAGGAACTGGGCGTACGCACGATCTTCAACATCCTCGGACCACTCACCAATCCGGCCGGCGCGCCAAACATCCTGATGGGCGTATTCCATCCCGACCTGGTCGGCATCCTGGTACGCGTGCTGCAACGACTGGGCACCAGGCACGCGGTCGTGGTCTGGGGCCGCGACAACCTGGACGAGGTATCGCTGGGCGCCTCGACAATGGTGGGCGAACTGGTTAACGGCGAGATCCGCGAATACGAGATCCATCCTGAAGATTACGGCCTGCAGATGGTTTCGACCCGCAATTTCAAGGTCAACGGCGCCGGGGAATCCAAAGCCCGGGTCCTGGAAGCGCTGAACGATGAGCCCGGACCGGTGCGTGAAATCGTCGCCCTGAACGCCGCCACCGCACTATATGCAGCGAACGTCGTTCCCTCGATCGAGGCAGGACTGGTGAAGGCGCGTGAAACGATCTCCTCCGGCGCCGCCTTGCGCAAGGTCGAGCAGTTCGTACAAACCACACAACGACTCGGCGCCGCCTGACATGTCCGATATCCTGAAAAAAATCCTCGACGTCAAAGCAGACGAAGTGCGCGCCGCCAGCAAGCGGCAAGATCTCGCAAGCCTTCGTCGTGACGTGGAAAGCAACCGCGAAGCGCAACAATCGGTGCGCGGTTTTGAAGCATCCCTGCGCGGAAAGATCGCCGCCGGCAAAGCCGGCGTGATTGCGGAAATCAAGAAAGCATCGCCATCCAAAGGCGTGCTGCGCCCGGACTTCCGGCCCGGCGAGATTGCAGCCAGCTACGCCGGCAATGGAGCGGCCTGCCTGTCAGTCCTCACCGACGTCCAGTTTTTCCAGGGCTCGCCTGATTACCTGAAAGAGGCGCGCGCCGCCTGCGCACTGCCGGCGCTGAGGAAGGATTTCATCGTCGACATGTACCAGGTCTACGAAGCCCGCTCGTGGGGAGCCGACTGCATCCTGCTGATCGTGGCGGCCCTTGATGCCGGCCTCATGGCCGAACTCGAAGCCTGCGCGCATGAGCTGGGCATGGGCGTGCTGGTCGAGGTGCATGACGACAAGGAGCTCGAATCGGCGCTGCGCCTGAAGACTGCCCTGCTCGGCGTCAACAACCGCAACCTGCGCACCTTCGAAACATCGCTGCAGACAACGATCAACTTGCTGCCGCAAATCAGCAAGGACAAGCTGGTGGTGACCGAGTCGGGAATACTGCAGCGCGATGACGTGACCCGCATGCGCCAGGCTGGCGTACATGCGTTCCTGATCGGCGAAGCCTTCATGCGCGCCGACGATCCGGGCGCCGAACTGGCCCGGCTTTTCGACTGACAGCCCTGCGTGGCGGGCCGGTCAGCCCTTGCTGGCCAGCCAGGCCGCACGCAACTTCACAGCGCTGGCGGGCTTGGTCGACGGCGTCAGTTCAAACTTGGGTGTATCGTCTGCGGCCACGATGAGTCGCTTCTCCATCAGTTCATCGCGGCGGAATGCATGCACCGTCACGGTGTCGCCGACCCGGTAGCGCCCCAGCAGCGTGTCCAGGTTACCGGCAGTGACGCGCAGTCCATCGATCGCTACCAGGATATCTCCCGCTGACAAGCCCGCCTGATGCGCAGCGCCGTATTCGTACACAGCCGCCAGCTTGCAGTCGTTTCCTTCCTTGGCCGTGCGCGCCCCCAAGCCAGGTTTCGCCTTCTTTCGACCGTCTTCAATCCCGATCCCGAAAGGCTCGAGCAGATCGGCCAAGGGCACATCCTCCGTGCCATGAACATGGCGCGCCAGGAATCGCTTCAGCGAGAAACCGGCAACTTCCTCCAGCAAGGCCTCCACCACCGATTCGGTCACGCCCTGCCCACCGCCGGACGCATAGAACTCGCGCCCAAAGCGATCCCACAGCGCGCGCATCACGTCATCCAGCGACCTCTTGCCGCACGTGCCGGCGCGTATCGTCAGGTCCAGCGCCAAGCCGATCAGCGCGCCTTTCGCGTAATAGCTCACCACCGCATTGGTGGCGTTCTCGTCCTGACGGTAATACTTCACCCAGGCATCGAAGCTCGATTCGGCCACGCTCTGTTTCTTGCGGCCACTGCCGCGCAGGACGTTGTTGAGTGTCTTGCTCACCAGTTTGCAGTAGGCGGCCTCGTCAATCAGGCCGCTGCGCACCAGCATCAGGTCGTCGTAGTAACTGGTGAGGCCCTCGAACAGCCATAACAGCGAGGTGTAGTTCTCGACCCGCAGGTCGTAGGGAGCGAACGCGGCCGGCTTGATGCGCTTCACATTCCAGGTGTGGAAATACTCGTGGCTGCACAAGCCCAGATAAGTCCGGTAACCCTCGCTGATTTCCTTCTGCCCTTTGACCGGAAGGTCGTTCCTGGAGCAGATCAGCGCAGTTGACGCGCGGTGCTCCAGGCCACCGTAGCCGTCACCCACCGCCAGCGTCATGAACACATAGCGCTTCATCGGCGCCCGCTTGCCATGCGGATCGAACAACGCAATCTGCGTCTCGCAGATCTTGCGCAAGTCCGCTGCCAACCGTGCAAGGTCCAGGTTGGGCACCTGTCCGGTGATGACGATGTCGTGGGCTACGCCGTGGGCCCGGAAAGTGGAGAGCGCGAAGCTGCCCATTTCGACCGGATGATCGATCAGTTCGTCGTAATCCGCCGCGATGTAACTGCCGAATCCATAGCGCTTTGCCTTTGCTTCCTGCAGCGAAGTCGCGACCCGCCAGGCGGCATACTGCTCGCCCTCCGGCGGCAATATCTCCACCAGGTGCGGTTCATTCTCCTGCCCGCAAACCTGCAGGAAAACGCTGGTGCCGTTGAAGAATCCATGGGTCTGGTCCAGATGCGCGGTGCGCACCGACAGGTCCCACGCATAGACCTCATACTGCACCACCAGCGGCCCGTCGCACGGCGCCGCCTGCCATGTATGCTTGTCGACCTTGCGCAGCGCGACCTTGCGGCCCTGGCACTGCGCCTGAATGCGCACGATATTGCGCGCGAACTCCCGGATCATGTAGCTGCCGGGTATCCACGCCGGCAGCATCAACTGCTGGCCCTCACTGGCCGGTCTATCTACCGTCAGGGTGACGAAGAACAGATGGGCAGCCGGATCGCCGGGGACAATCGAATAGCGGACAGCGTTTTTCATTGCCTTACTTCACCGTGGCAAGCCTGGCTTCCAGTGCTTTCGCGTCCAGCGCACCCGCGGCACGAGTGCCATCCGCGAAGAAGATCGTCGGCGTACCCGTGATCTTCAGCTTGCGTCCGAGTTCATACACACGCTCATTCGGCGTGGTGCAACCCTCGGCAGCATCAGGCGCCGCTTTGCCGGACAGCATCCAGTCGTCCCATGCCTTGTTGCGGTCCTTGCTGCACCACACATTGCGTGACTTGACATTGGAGTCTTCCGACAGAATGTTGTACAGGAAGGTATAGACGGTGATGTTGTCGACGTCTTGCAGCGTGCGCCGGAAGCGTTTGCAGTAGCCGCAGTTAGGATCTTCAAAAATCGCGATCACGCGCTTGCCGTTCCCCTTCACTGTTTTCAGCGCGGACTCGAGCGGCAGGTCGGAAAACTTGACCTTGCTGATTTCCTCTATCCTTTCACGGGTGAAGTCGCGCGAGGTCTTCGCATCAAGAATGCGGCCCACGAAAATGTATTTCGCCTGGGCGTCGGTGTAGAAAATATCGTTGCCCACCCGTATCTCGAACATCCCCGAGTACGGGGTTTTCTTCACCGTTTCGATTTTTGCCTCATTCCCGATATGGGATTGGACCAACTTGCGCACGCTGGCCTCCTGCGCGGTCTCCGCCATCACGGAAAATGAAGCCAGCGCCAGCAGCACTGCCAGCAGCATCCCCGGCAGCAGCGCCGGCAGGGTACGAATCGATTTTGTCATTGCATATTCCATTGAAAATTCAGAACGAACCCATTGCATGGGTAATCAGGCGACGCTTGATGAACGGCAGCCGATCCAGCACATCCATTCCCAGGTTGCGCAATACCCGCACCGGCTCCAGGTCGGCCGAGAACAAGCGTTCCAGGCCATCGGTGGCCAATTGCATCAGCAAAACATCTTCCTTCCTGGCACGGGCATAACGCCTCAGCAACCGCTCGTCGCCGCAGTCGCGTCCGGCCTCGCGTTCGGACAGGATCCGCATCAGCGCGGCGACATCGCCAAACCCCAGGTTCATGCCATGGCCGGCCAGCGGATGCACCGCATGCGCGGCATCGCCGGCGAGCACCACCCGCGGGGCAATCATCGACTCGGCTTTCAGGAACATCAGGGGCACCGCCTGCACCGCTTCCGGCTGCAATGGCGTAAGGCGGCCCACCATCTGTCCCGGCAGCTGCGTCAGTGTCTCTGCCAATAATGACAGCGGATCCCGCATGATCTGCTCCGCCAGTGCGTCAGGCGCCGACCAGACCAGCGAAACCCGGTTGCCGGGCAACGGCAGCAGCGCGACGATGCCCTGCTTGTCGGTGAACCACTGCTGCGCAGCGCCGTGATGAGGAATCTCGCATTCGAAGTTGCATACCACCGCCTTCTGGCCGTAGGGCCGGTAGGTGATGCCGATGTCGCATTGACCGCGCACCCAGGACTGGCGGCCATCGGCACCCACCAGCAGGTCGGCATGGATGCTGCGACCATCCTGCAGAGCAACCATTACCGCAGCTGCATCGGTCTCGATGCATTCCGCCAGGCCGTCTACCACCGTCAGCTTGGGCGCGAAGCGGACCGCGCCATCGAGCGCCCGCTCCAGGTTGCTGTCTTCCACAATCCACGCCAGTTCCGTCGCACGCGCGCTATAAGCGTCAAACGAAAGCTTGCCAGCGCGAGCGCTGTCGCCATGCACGACCATCGATTCCACCGGTGCCACCCTTGCATGATCGAGCGCGTCCCAGACCCGCAGTCCGGAAAGCAGGTCTCTCGCAATGCGGTTAAGAGCGAAAACACGGGTGTCCCAGGAGGCAGTTTCCTGCCGCTGCGGGCCAGGAGGACAAAGGAGAACGACCGACAAGCCCGATTGGGCCAGGCCGACGGCCGCTGCCTTGCCAATTGCACCGTTGCCCACGATGCAGATGTCGCATTGGTAATTCATTGACTGATTGCGCCGCTTGGATGCCAGAGATGTAGCGCTCATTATAGCTGCATGGTTTAGAGGAATTCTTCATGAGGGCTTTGCACAAATGAATTACCTTTGCTATACTTGCGCCCCTTGGCCTGGTAGCTCAGTCGGTAGAGCAGAGGATTGAAAATCCTTGTGTCGGTGGTTCGATTCCGCCCCGGGCCACCAAGAGAATCAAGCACTTAGCCCACCCCTAGCCGGTGGGCTTTTTGCTTTCTGGGGTCCGTGTAATCGCCATGTACTCAAATTTTGGGAATGCAGGCGCTCACGGGCGGGCGGCTTTGCCTGTTCTTGGTCTGTTCTCAGCCGTCGATGGGGCGCCTCTCTGGCCATCAACCAAGCGCCGCTCGAGGATGTGACGCCCCCCCCCCCAGCCGCCGCTAGTCAAGGGTTGTTCGGGGAGTATGCAGCCGATCCGCAACAGTGTTAGCCCGATCGGCAATCCAGCGGTTATATAAACGCCGGCTGAGGAGAACAGCCTGCTCATCAAGCAGACCGGCTTGCTCAAGTTGGTGTAACCCGATGCAGACCTCCATGGCCTCGACTGCCCAGGCCTGCCCCAGAGGGGCGTCAATCAGAGCCTCAGCAAGAAGGCGCCTTGTTGCTTCGAGAAGGCGGGGAATTTGTGCGGCGGTCATATTTTGAGCGATTTTCAGAACGACGAGCTTCTACGGTGATCAAAACTGACAATACGCTGAAATTCATTTACTGACTGTTACAGATTTTGGCGAACTTCTGTGATATTAGTAAAAATACATTGCTAGTAAGGTAGTCGAATGGACAGAAATGGCATTCTGGTTGCTACTTTACCCATCGCTCATTCCGCGGCATGCGAAGCGCTTGCGGGAACGTACCCTGTGACATTCGCGGAAACGGTCGAACAAGCATCTCGGCTGATCCGAAGCCGACGCTTCCAGCTCATCGTGGTCACGCTCCAGTTTGACGACAGTCAACCGTTTGAATTGCTTCCTGCGGCCAAAGACTCGGGAACCCCAATCATCCTGGCCAAGCTATTAGTCAGCGTTTTACCAGCGGGGACTATCGCAGCGGCGTTTCGCTCCGCACGTGTCCTTGGTTTTGATGGGTGCATCGATCTTCAATTAAGCGAACGGACATCGGGTCGGGATGAGGCAATCAAGCAATTCCGCGATCTGGTGATGTCGCTTGCATTACCCCGCAAGGTCTAGCCTGGGAGATTTCGACTCCCAAGTTCCGAACTGCCCTCTTCGCTATATCCACTCTTCTTCATTGCTCCCTCGCGTTCGCATGGAGCTATCTTCTTAAATTATTCGTAGTCGGAAAATCCCGGGGCAGGTCAGCGGGTTGGACTTCCTTGCTAGTGTGGTAGATTCCACAACGGAACTTGGCACGAGCCAAGGTGGATTGCCAGTGAAGGGATCGTAACGTGATTAAGTTGAGCGCCACACTCATTCTGCCGCTCGTCCTATGGGGATGCGCCTCTCACACTGGTGTTGTCTCCATGGGGCAGGACACCTTCATGATTGCGAAGCAGCAGGCGACTGGCTTCCCGGGCCCTGGCAACATGAAAGGCGAAATCATCGCCGAAGGATCAGCCCACTGCTCCAGCCAAGGAAAATCGTTCCGAATCTTAAACATGCAAGAGTCTCAGCCGCCGTACATCCTGGGAAATTATCCTCGGTCGGAAATTCAGTTCATGTGCATACCGAAGGACGATCCAGATCATCAGCGTCCTAAGCTCGTGCAATCACCCAATGGGATCATCGAACAGAAGAAGTGATGCGGCAGCAGGGGGGGCTTGAATGAAATCCATACTTATTGCCGCATCCATCGCCTCACTTTCCGGTTGCGTGTTTGAGGACGACAACGCAAAGCCTAAGTATGGAAGTACCGGCTTGGCTGTCAACTGTCGCGCCTACGTTCAAATCGTGATCGACAGCTACCGCATGAAGCAATATTCTGCCGACGAATCTTTCGCTGGGCTGGAAAGAAACTGCGGGATGAATGGACGCGCCTGGAGGGATAGGCGCGATTGAGGTGATCCGGCACGCCACCATGCCGACAACGAGGAGAGATAAGAATGAAAACAACATCCGCAATACTGTTGGCACTTCTGGCGTCGTCAACCTTTGCCGCTGACGTGCAGCATCAAGGCTATGTTCGCAATCATGGCACCTACGTGCAGCCGCACATGCAAACCGCGCCGGACAGTTCACGCCTGAATAACTACAGCACTCAGGGCAACGTGAACCCTTACACCGGCCAAGCTGGGACCGTGAACCTGTATCCATCCTATCAAGCGCCCGCTCCACGGCCCGCGCCGAACAACTACCAGCCTCCGCAGCGCAGTCGCTTTTAAAAACGCTCCTTAAGCCCCTGACCGGAGGCGGCACAACCGTCGGATGGTGCTACGCGGACGCTCGGCTTCAATGCTTCTTAACCTGCCACTCTCATCAGTGCCGGGTGAGATTCCCCGCCCATGTGCGACAACCTATGTACATAACAAATATCAGATCAAGTCAACGATGCGGCATGGGCTTTACTGGACTCAATGGGAGGGGCAGCACACAGTCCCCACGCCACAAGGTCCACGGGAATCACGTGGTTGAACGAGCATGGCTTCGATTCCGACTGGGTAGAAAAGCAGCTGGCCCACGGCGACACCGATCCGGTCAGGGCCACATACAATTTCGCGACCTACATGAACGGCCGGCGGAAGATGATGCAGGAATGGGCGAATTGGCTAGACGCTCTTGCCCAAGACCGTTTCTCACCAGGTACCGGGCTTCGACATTGATGTCCCAGGTATAGGACTGGGCAGCTGAGATGCTGCAAGCGCCTCCTGCGTTATGGATAACGTGGCCATCGCCCAACGCTTAAGCTGGGCGTTAGGCGGACGCACTTTCGCGTCCCCTGGAGTGACCAAAATGATCTTCTTCTGCAGCTTCTTTATCAGACGAAGCGACTCGGATAGGTCGCTGTCATTCGACACGATCACCGCACATTCATACTGGTTGCTCCATGCGTCGTTCAAAGCATGAACCGCCAAGTTGACATCTGACCCTTTTTCCTCGGTCTTGAGCACCTCGGCGAATCTTTGATTTCCTACGGGGTTGGCTAGGGCCATCTTGACTGTCGACGACAGGAAGTGCCCATGATGGACCTTCACTTCCTTGACGTGCGCTCTTAGCGCGTTCAAGTACGCTTGCTGACGTATTGCTACCCCTGGATCATTGGGCCGAGGAGACACGTTAGCGGTGTAGTAGTTGATTGCGGCAATCTCGTGGTGAGGCTGAAGAACTTCCCTGAAGAGGGTCAGCAGATCAAGCCACTTGTATGGAGTGCCCTTCAGAGCACCGTAGTAGAGATTGAAGCCGTCGATATAGATTGCTGTTTTCATCGCCCCAAAAGCAAAAGCCCCTCTAGAGGGGCTTTGCACTCATCAATCGAAATTGATGAGGGAGTAGTGACTTAAATTCTACCCTCGATCCGCCCCCTATGTCAACCTCGAACTTACTCCATTTGTTGCAAGGCGTAAACACCCGGCGCCTCCTCAGGCACTTCCGTTCTTCTTTTCAACATCGCCTCCACTTGCATCTCCTGAGGCTCCGCCGCTCCCGCCGCACACCCCAGCAGTTGCTAGGGTGAGGAATACTAGGCCTGCTGACAAAGCAGCTTGGAAGCTGAAGTAGAGATTGGCCGCCGAACCAATTAGGCCAAATGCGACTAAGACTGCGCCCGTGGTCGTGCTCGAAGACAGCTTCGCCCCAAGGAGGGCCAGGGTTAGAGAACCTCGACCTGCTTGTGCGCTCTTCCCTGCGACCGTACAAATCGCGACGCCGCCTAACACAGAGAGTAGACAAAGAATTTCCGCAACGAAGAAAAACGCAAAGACCCACCCCACCTCTTTCTCCTAGTAGATGCCCGGATCAAAATCTATGCGCCCGTCGAAGCGCGCTTCCGAAAAAAGTCGCATAACGATTTCCTTTTGGAAATGTTTCACAAATGATATAGAAGCCGGATCTAAATGCAATGCCGTAAAACGATCGTTTTCCAACATCAACGTAAAGCAATGAAAATAGATGTTAATAAATTAGGGGTTGTATTTTCCAACGGTGGCGCATATACTGACACCGTTTTCTAACGGGCTGGGAGACCTAAATGACAATGACGACCCTAGAAGAACAGTTCGGCGAGCTGATGACGCTGGACGACATCGCCACTCTTTACAAATGCAGCCGTAGGCATGGGCGAGACGTAATCACGAAGCTGGTTGGCTTCCCGGACCTAGCGCCCGGCTCGTCAACGTTCCGCCCGCGCTGGCTGACCGCTGAGGTGCGAGCGTTCCTGCATCGCAAATCCTGAGGAGGGCATGGCAATGGCAACTTTCGGCTACGGCAGGGTCAGCACCAAAGAACAGACCACCGCTAACCAACGCCTGGAGATCGAGCAGGCCGGCTACCAGGTTGATTATTGGTTTGCGGACGAAGGGGTGTCGGGAAAGATGCAGGCCAGCGCCCGCCCACAGTTCGCCAAGCTACTCCAGCAGGTCAGGGACGGGGAAACCCTGGTCGTGGCAAAGCTGGACCGGCTGGGCCGTGACGCGATCGACGTGGGCGGGACTATCAAGACGCTCGCTGCCCGCAACATCAAGGTCGTCGTTCTCCAGCTTGGCAACCTCGACCTGACCAGCGCAGCCGGCAAGCTCATGCTGACGATGCTCAGCGCCGTGGCCGAAATGGAGCGGGATCTGCTGGTGGAGCGGACACAGGCCGGATTGGCTAGGGCGAAGGCAGAAGGCAAGCGCCTGGGCAGGCCGTCCAAGACCAATGGGGAGCAGCGCCAACAGATAACAGCTGACTACGCTGCCGGCGTCTCAGTCAGCGAACTGGCCCGCCGATTCCAGGTGTCCCGCGCCAACATCCTAGGCATCGTGAAGCCGTAACGGTCATTCGGCAGTAACACCCAGCGACTTCTATTCGCCCAACCAAGCGCATAGCCAACCGGATATGGCCTGCCGCGGACCATGTAAAACTGCAGAACCCAATCGCAGGGCAGGGCTACCGACCAAATACCAAGGCTCGCTTCGGCGAGCCTTTTTCATTTTTGAAAGGGAAGACTTCGTATGTGTAGCCCCCTCTTTCTACAGATGACTGACAAGAAATGGGGCTTTGGCAGCACATTGCCCTTTTGCAATGCTTGGCGCAGACTAAGGGCCTTCCAACTGGACGGAGGCTAGAAAATGCGTTTCAAGCGTAGTGCCAGTGCCACCCTGATTGTGGCCATGCTCGCAGGATGCTCCACCGCCTCAAAGGACATTGTTGCCACCAATGTCTCCCCCATGCAGTACGCGAACTACGACTGCGAGCAAATCCGGCTGGAGATGATCCGCGTTTCTAACCGCGTCAATGAAATGACCGGCAAGCTGGACAAGAATCGCGAGAATGACAACATGGTTGCCACCGCTGGTGCGATTCTGTTCTTCCCGGCCCTATTCTTCTTGGGCGGGACGAAAGAGCAGGAGGCGGAATATGCTCGGCTGAAGGGCGAATACAACGCCTTGGATCAGGTGTCGATTCAGAAGAAGTGCATTGCTGGCGCGACTACGACTGCAGCAGCCCCCGCCGATCCGAACATGGTGAAGGCCGTCGCCCCGGCGACGGAAACGACGAAGCCGTCCGGGAACTGACTATTGGAGCGTCACGCCAGGCGGTCGGCCCTGCTCGGATAAGCAGGGCTGGCCAGCCTCGGAAAGAATGAACTGCCTAGCCTGCGCAAAGCTGTCCAGATAAGGAACTGGTGGCGTCCAATTCATGGAGCGCAGTTGCTCATCCGCCCCGTCCAAACTTTCCCGCAACGCCTGCGCCACAAAGGGATTAGCCCTCAAGGCGTTAAGCAGTACTGCGACGGCGGTCTGACAGACCTTCGCTGCGCCTGCCTCCGTCCAAATGCTGTGCGCCATGCCTTCTACGTTCCTGCGCAACTCTTGCACCTGATCCTCCAGATCTTTGATGCGCTTGTCCTTACCTGTGTCGTCCATGATTCACCCTAAGCCGCTATAGGCTCGCGCCCCGCCTCGATGAGCCGTTGCACGTCCTTGGGATCGAACCGCAGCTGCTTGCCAATGCGGATCGAGGGCAGGGGCAGCCGGTGGACAGTTGAATGCGAAACGTCCAGCTTCGCCGCTACCTCTTGAATATCGAGAAGCGCACCAGTCCGCAGCTTGGTTTCCGCAGACTGAGCCTTTGCTGCCTTCAATTCGTCCATGGTCCCTCCTACCATTTAATCAACCCCTTGTTGATCGCCGAGCCGCCCAGCATTCCACCAAGCCCCATGAGGCCACCAAACATATTGCTTGATGCCATATTCGCCGCATTGGTCGCGCCAAGTTGGGCGTTGTACCCGGCCTGCGCTGCGCCCAACATGTCCGGGCCTGCAGTGGTGGCCTGCTGGGGGACGCTGGAGAATGTCGGGTTCGTCACCTGAGAGCCCGTCCGCAACGCGTTCAGCTCATTGAGGGGCTGATTGCGAATAGACGAAGCAATCTGCATGGTCTGCGGCGCGGTATTGATCGCGGCGACGTTGGCTTGCTGGTAGGCGTCATTGCGGCCATTGTTGAAGTCGCGCGAGGCGTTGGCGTATGCCTCAGTGCCCGGTGCGATGCCCTGATTGGCAAGTTGCGCCTGCATCTGCCCTTCGCGCTGCTGCCATTGCGGATCAAGGCGCGAGGTGTAGGACTGGTACGCCTTGTCCTGCACATCCTGCACGCTGCCGAAGTCGAACGGGTTGGACTGTGCATCCGCGACCCTGCCAACAGCTTGATCCTGCAAACCTGCCAGGCCGAGGCTTGACTTGTTCTGCTGGTCGAATAGCTGCTGCTGTTCAGGCGAGAAATTGACGTTGGCCGACCACATGTCCTGATCGTTCGGGTCTTGCGAGTAGTTCAGGTTCCCGTATGGCGTGTTGTAGTCCACCCGGTTCGCCTTCGTGCCGAGGCGGGCCATATCCAGATTGCCGGATGCGGTTTCCTTCGCTGCCCCGGCGTAGTCGGGCGGGGGCGGGGCTGAGCTTTTTGCTCCCATCTGCATTCCTCCTGAAAGCGGCTAATGCCGTGTGGTCAATCGTAAGTCCTAACTATGAAGCGAACCTTCACGCCTCTCATTTTGGGCATCGGTTGTCCCAATTTCCTGCGAGTTTTGGGACAGTTGCAGCGCCTCTCCCAGCACTCGGTAAGCTTCGCTTCTGGAGATTTCGAAACGGGCCATAAGCCGCTCCCTGGCTGTCGCCCTGGACACTTTCAAGTCCAGGAGTCGCCTGGCGTGCGCAATGCGTTCCCCGCGGTCGACCAGCCTCATGCCGTGGTCAGCGCCCACCCGCAGAACAACCTCCCGCACCTGCTGCAGCACGGACGGATCTCCGTCTATGCAGTCGAGCTGTTGCAGGATTTGGTGGATGGCGGATATGCGCAATTCACACCTCGTAGACCTTTAGCGACTTGAGCAGCCGCCGAAACTCTTTCATCTCGCTGACGACTGCTGCCGACCGTTGGCCGTGCTTAGTGGCGTTCATTGCTGCGGCTGCCTTTCCTTGCGGCGTTGCCGGACCGGTCGATTTTTCCCACGGCTTCCAGTCCCGTATCAACTCCGCTTGTCGCTCCCGCTCCTCCAGAGTCCAATGTCGCACTGCGGCTCTCCATTAAAAGTTCGTTCGTTGAGGTCACGTCTTTTTCCTCCGCGCGGGGAGGTGATGGCATCGGCTCGCTGCCGTTATTCACCTGCTGCTGGCTTGCGATGTTGGCCTGTCGAATAAAGGTGGCGGACTTCGGGTGCTTCAGATCACCCAGCGCCTCTACGGTGGTTCGGCACTGGCTTTGCGCCTTCAGAGCCATGCGCATGTACATGTCGGCCGCAGGTGGATATTTGCCCATATTTGCAGCCGCTCGCCTAGCCAAGCTATGAAACATGTTGTCCAGCACGATGGCGTGGCACGACAAAATCTCCTCCGGCCGGGAAAGGTCTCCGGCTTTCACTTGGTCGGCGATCCGCTGGAACTCCCCGAGCATGCCGTTCGAGTCGCTTTGATCGGAAAGTGGCTGGAAGACGTGCATGGTGTCGACCGCGTTGATGTTCGGCTCGATTAGGTACCGGGAAAACGCGGCCCCTTTGGTTTCCCCCTCTCCCGCCTGCAGTTGGATAACGGGCTTGCCTGGTTTGGCCGGCTCATCTGCAGACGGCCTGTCTGACTTTTTTAGGCGTGACATAACTCGATCTGATTTGCTCATTGCATTGCCTCCTCGTTGCTAAAGGGATCGGCGAGGCCGTTTTGTCTGCACCAGTCAGTCAGCCGAATAAATCTGTTTTCAGCGGTCTGCTCGTAGCCGTTGCGGTGCGCATCGGCCAGAACAGTCCAGTAGTTGACGAGGCCGGGGTTCGCGCGGGTGTCGGCCTTTGCCTGCTCCACGTCCTCCGGAGTCCAGCCGTAGCGGTTGGCGATGTAGGCAAAGTCCTTGAGGAATTGGCGGGAAACGTTCATCGGTCGGCCCAATCCTTCCCGTCAGATTCCGGAATGCGCACTTCGACTGTCAGCCCAGCCAGTGTGAGGCGCTTGGCCAGAGCGAATGCCGCCGCCTGCCCGGTAAAGCTGTTGTCGTTGTCGCCGGCAATCAGTACGCGCTCGACGCCGGCCGGGGGAACCCAATCCTCCAGCAGTTGCGCCGTGGTCGCTGCCCAAGTTGGGACGCCGAACCGGGAAAACGCCGCTAACGCCGTTTCAATGCCCTCGGCGATGCCCAGATGTGTGCCGACATCCGAAAGCCTCACAGCGGCCTGATTTAGGGGCTTGCCGGGCATAATCTTCTTCACCTGGCCGACCGGCGCCTTTGTTCCGGCGTCCGTTAGGTAGGTTCGATGGATCGAAACGCCATTGCCGGCTGGATCACGCAATCTGGCCACCATCGCGGGAAAGACGCCCAGATCTTTGCCATCGTTGTCCCGGTATCGCAGCGCCGGGTGGAAGCGTAAGTCGGCAGGAACGTCCTCAATGCCGACCCGGGCGTTCAGGTATCGCCACACTGGGTCCCCGCGCGTTACTGCCCGGCTTTGACTCCACACATTGCGCAGCGCCTTGAGCTTGCTTTCCTCCGAGCGCTCCGCCTTGACCGGCCCAGCCTGGATCGTCCCAAGGACGGCATCGACCTCTTTGGCCGCCTTGCTGAACTCCCATCCGTGCAGGTTGCGGAGAAGGGCAAAGCCGTCCCCGCTGCCGCACTGCGAGCAGAACCAGGTTCCACGCCCATCCTTGTCATCGAACCGGAACCGATCCTTGCCGCCGCAGTGCGGACAAGGTCCATGCTTATTGCGCAGATGCTTCTCGTCTATGCCAAGCGCTTGCAAGATGCCCGGCCAGCGTCCGATGGCTTCCCTAGCCGTGTTTGGCCTATGCAGCATGGCTGGCCTCGCTGGTCTTGGAAGTCTTGGCGTGTCTGATCTGCAAATGCCTCAAGAAGCCATGCACCTCGGGTGTCGGCTCCATTGCCACGTCCTCTAGCCCCCGAGGCCATACGCCGAAATATTCGCGATACTTGTGCGAGATCCAGCCGTCGCGGTACCCCTTGCTCGCCGCAATGGCAAGCAGCTGCGAATAAAACGCCTGCTTGTCCATCTTCGAGGGCTTCTTGCCTTTTTTCAGCAGGACCAGGTCGCCGTCGATCACTTCGACGTTTGCCCGGACTGTAGGCGCGAAACCGCAGACAGGGCATTTGTGAACGCGGGCCGGCTTGACGTATGCGCAAGATGGGCAGGCTTTCGGCAGCGCTGGTTCTGACTTGTCCCCGCCAGCCTTTTGCTTCGACGTCCCATCGTCAAGTTCGAGCGGAAACTCGTCAGTTGGGAAGCCGAGCCGGGCGACCGTGCCTGAGTGATCCAGAATCAGCGCCCTGGACTTGGTTTCATGCGGGCGCAAAACCCTCCCTGCCATCTGGATGTAGCGGATCAGTGAGCGGGTCGGGCGAGCCAGAATCAGCGTGCAGCAAGCGGGAAAATCCCAGCCCTCGCACAGGATGCCGACATTGGAGACAACCCGCGTCTCCCCGCTTTCGACACGGCGCAGGATCGCTTCCCGCTCGGCATCCTCGGTGTGGCAGTCGATATGCTCGGCCCGAACGCCGGCGCCGCAGAACCGATCAACGATGTGCTTGCTGTGCGCAATGTTCGACGCAAAGCAGACCGTAGGTGTGTCGTTCGCCAGGCGCAACCAGTGCGAAACGATGTCGCCCACCAGCTCGGGTTTGTCGACAGCCCGACCGACATCCGTTTCCGAGTAGTCCATTTCGCCCCAGGCATTGCGGGATTGCTTAATCCCGGTCATGTCCGGCTCGGATGGCGCGTAGATGTCGCAATCGACCAAGTAGCCGTCGGCGATCAACTCAGGAATCGTCGCTGCAATAACCATTCGTTCGAACAGGGCACCGGACAGCTCGGCGTAATGCTTGCCTAAGCCGCGGGCGTAAGGCGTCGCGGACAACCCGATGACCGGGCATTTAGCCGCTGCGATGACTTGCCGGTAGTCCTTCGAGCCTGCGACCGTGTGCGCCTCATCGATGATCAGCAGATCCACGTCCGGCAGTCCCCGGCGCGCCACTGTCTGAATCGACGCGACAAGCACGTCCTCGTAGACCTGCCGTGTATTCGCTCCCTGGATGATTCCGTGCTCGATGCCGGACTTGCTGAAGCGCCGCGACGTTTGCATGACCAAGTGAACCCGGTTACACAGGAAGGCAATCCGCTTGCGCTTGAGTCGGGCGCCCTTGACCAGAGCCATCCCGATTTCGGTCTTGCCGGACCCAGTGGGCGAGTTCAGCAGAACCCGGCTGTGCCCCTCAGCCAAGGTTGACCTGAGGTTTTGGACCGCGAGCGCTTGATATGGGCGCAGCACTAAGTCGGTTAAAAGAGTCTTACCTTGGCTTGGGGCTTTTGTGGGGTTGCTTTGCGATGCGAAGCGAGGGGTTTTGACGTTAACCTCTCCTCTTCTTAGAGTCACCTCAGTGGCTTGCAGGACGCTCGCATCTTGTGCGAGCTCAGTTGCTTGCAACGTGCTAGCAACATGCGTGCAGCTTATGATCGTCTCAATGGCTAGCATACGAGGAACCCCGCAGCGACAAGCGCATCAAGATCGATGTTTGTACAAGAAAGTTTCCGCTCAAGGAATGCAACATCGAACGGCACTTTGCCCGCATGCTGACTTGCATAGAGCCACAACAGCAGGAGGTGGCCTTTTGCCGCATCCGGGAGACCGCAGAACTCGTAATCATCCAAAAGGGTTCGATGCAGCTTGATCCAGGGCGGGCTGCGCTTTTTGTAGTGCTGGAACTGTTCCCAGTTTTTGACCTTGAGGAATTTCATGCCGCACCCCCCAACTCGAAGGAGAGCTGCGGGCTGGTGGAGTCAGCCCTGCGTCCAATGAGCACGTATCTGGCGATTCCGACATGAACCAAGCCATCCGCGCCCAACAGCCGTTCGCGGTAAGAGGCAATGAGCCAACCATCGGCTTCCAACTCCTGGACGCGCGTGGCAATACGGTAAAAGCCACACGCCACACCTTCGGGTGTGTTTATCCCCCGATCACCGAGGTATTCGAGGACGCGAAGTAGTGTTTGGCATTGGGTTGCACCGGTAGTGTCGCGAAGTGCCAGGCCGTGGGCCTGTAGTTCTCGGCGCAGTTTGCTGGTACGATGCACGCCACACCTAAGAACTTTTCTTTGCCCTGTCACGCCGCCGCCAAGCTCTGTGACATTAGCGCCTCCCTCTCGGGAGGCGTTTGCTTTTGTGGGATTAGGCATTTTCACCTCCGTTCAGGAGGCGGGCCAACTCCTCGAGCGGCCAAGCAAGCCGGCCGTTGATTCGGATTGGCCGGATAGGCCCGTTTTCCAAGCAGGCCCACTTGCGCAAGGTCTGTGGCTGGCGGTTCAGCGCCTTGGCTGCGACCTCTGTAGAGACGGCGGTTCTTAGCTGTTGAAGTGTCTGCATCATCAGGCTCCTGTGTTGATCCAACAAGAAGCCATCTGACAGTCAGGAAAACCGGGAAACAAGCCGACAAAAAAATAACGGCGCGAGCCGCAAAGCCGCGCCGTTATTAGGTTTGAGGCGATTCCCGCCTTTCCCGATTCAATACTTTTTACTGTTTCCCGGTTATCCCGGTTTTCCCGGCACTTGTCGGGCTATATTTCGGCAGCTTCCAGCCGCCCTGCAATGCCATGCGCAAGATGTTTCCCGCCGTAAGCGGACCTCCTCGCGGGCTCTCTATGCCTTTTAGTTGAAGTTCCTCAGCGACCTTCTCAGAGATCGATTCTTTGGCCAAGGTGTAGCCCAGCGCTCGCGCCTCCAAATATATCCGGGCCGCTTCTATGCGAGCTTGCGCTTCCCAAGGCAATTTCTTGTCGGCTCTTGGCTCGTCGCTCGAGTCGGGATTGTCCGACACTATGAGGTCAGCCTTCTTGGCATTTGACTTGGCAAAGGCCGCCAACTGATCAGGGATTGCGATTCCAACTTGCCTTGCCCATTCAGCGACTTCTGCGAGAGAGACTTTGCTCAAGTTGCTGTCGCCCATGTTGTTGACATTGGGCTTGAAGTACTCGCGCTTGTGCAGATTGGCCTTCAAGAGCAAGAGCCTCTTCTTGAGGTCAAGATGCGAGTCGATGAAGTCGTCAAAGTCCCGGCAGTCCGGAGAACGCTTATGAGGGTCCAGGCCACACGTCAGAAACCCCGCCTCCCAAACTCTTACGGCATCCAAGAGGCGCCAGAAATCCCAGTCAATGTCTTGATCATAGCTTGCAGCGTTTTTCATATGCGCCCTCGACGCCCCTTACAGTGAGGAGCCATGCCGGCCAGGTAAGGGAGCCTGGTTTTCCCGCCGTCGCGGTAGGCATGGCAAATCTGTTCTGTCATTCGCCTTGATAGTAGGGATCGTTGGCCGCCTCTCGGCCGCTAAACCGCTTGAGTTGCCACTCCCTTATCTGAACAAGCGCTGTGGCCCATTCGCCGGGGGTCAGGGTACGCCAACCCGCCTCCGGACGTGGCCACACACGCTGCACCCGGAAGGCTGCGATGTCTGGCCAATTGGCATTGGCTGGATTGGGACGGTTGGCGTGAGTGTAAAGCACGACAAACGCGGGGAGGTTGGCCATGCGCGCGAGATTACGAATGACGCCGGTCGGCTTTTCCTGCCCTATGTCCATAGCGACTTCAATCAGGCAGAGTGGGCTCTTGTCCGGGTAATTGTACTCAGTGAACAGCACGCTATCGAGGTCCGCCATCGTGAGTTTTGCCGCTTGGCCTTGACCAAGGAACCGGACAATCGATTTGACGCGATGCCAGACACCGTAGCTGCGGTCTCTGGTCTCATATCGCTCGACGCGAAGTGGGAACGTCACTGCGCGCCTCGCTGATTGTTGTTAACGACAAACCTTAATGAACGCGATTGACGCGAAGGTCCTTCCGCGGATGACTTGAAAAATGGCCGCGCCGCCTCTGTACGGGTCCCCATCACGCTGACTCCTCCGATGCGATGGCTCGAACCTTCTCTATTATTTCAGCCATGCCAGCCAGGTAGTGGTGCATTGCGCAAGTGAGTGCCGTGATTCTGGCGTCATTCTTCGCAACTTCATTGGTGACCAGGTCGAGCGACTGAAACAGACCCATAATTACCTCGTGGGTCGCATCCAGGTCTTCCGCTGCCGCGGCTATTGACGCGGTCATTATGCGGCCTCCTGCAATTTCGACAGCAGACCGGGATATTCACAACCGGCCTCCTCGTTGACGAGCATGGCGTGCATCAGGGATGTCATAGGCCTGACGATCTGAAGTACGCCCTTCACAGCGACCTCCGCGTCAATCTCGCCGTCCGATAAGGGCTCTTCTTGAGGAAACTTCGAAGTCATTGCATCCAGCGAGTCAAGTGCATCGCAAAGTGAACATAATGTCCATCCGAAACGACGGCCTCGCCTATCGTCCATGTTGATAGCATTGCTTGGGCATCGCTTGTCGTATGCATCCAGGAAGGCAAGCCACTGAGGGATAGCACAGGCATCGTCAGCGGTGGATTTAATGACATCCCGCTCGAAGTTCATCAAGGACCGCAGACGATGGACGCCGGAATCTATTCCACCGTCCGCGTCCCAGCCGGAAGCTGCGTTGCGACCCGCTTGGGCCGCTTCCGCAGCGGGGTGACGCAGTGAATACGCGAGCGGTCTTGGTGCGTAATCTTCCTCTTCAAACCCCGCCTCCGACATGGTGAAGCGGAAAATTACCTCCCGTTGGTGGTCGTTAAGGAGGCGGAATGCTCGCAGGAGCGTGCGCTCCTGGTTCGTCGTCGGCACGTTGCCGGCCGGTGTTTCTGTAGAATCGACTGCAGCCATGGTTGCTACTCCTCATAAGTAGTGCTCTTGGTCAGGCGGGGCAGTGTGCTAGTAACACTCTGTTCCGCCGCTTGCCTGAGTACCGTCAGGCGACGGTCAATCTTCTTTCCGTGGCGGCTCTATCATCCTCGCGAGCCGCTTGATCTCCTGCGCCATCTCCAAGAACTTAGCTGCCCATCCGGGGATCGGCGTCGTGCCGTTAAGCCACCGGCTTGGCGTGTTCTTGTCAACGTCCGCCATCCGGCAAAAATCCGACTGCTTCCAACCTAGTGACTGAAGCGCGGCTCGAAACTCCTCAGGGGTCATGTGCCTCCTTCGCGTACGCGTTAGTCAACGGTAATCAATATACCAGAATTACCGTAAAGAGTACAAAATTCTATAAATATTACTCAATTTCTGATTTTCGCCATCCATGCAGATGGCTTTCTACAATGCCGCGGCGTCGATAACGCGCAGCGCAGATCGCGCTTGCTGTGCTGGCTTGAAATCAATTCCGCCCTGCTCCAGCATCCACCCTTCAATCTTGACGTGCCACATGCGCAGCAGGTCCAAAGGGCGGCGGATGTAGTTCTGTTCGCGCACGCCTTGGGGTGCGTGCCCCTGAATTTGCGCAGCGATACCAGCAGGGGTTTCGGTCCACTCGCTCAACGTCGCAAAACTTCGGCGCAGGCCATGAAGCGACATATCAAGTCCTGCCACGGCGCAGGCTTTGCGGTGGGCTATGCTCGGCTCGGTCAAGCGGCCAGATGCTGCGGTGGGGCTGCTAAAAACCCACTGCGAGGGCTTCCATGTTTCCCCATTGGTTTCGCACTTCCGCAATGCCCGTACGCTGGGCGGTGTCTCGTTGATGCGCTTAAGGTTCATCAGCAAGTGCGCGACATATGGAGTCATCGGCACCATGCGGAAATCCTCTACCTTGTCGTTCAGCTTCAGGCTTCGCCATTGGAAATCCACGTCCTCCCACTTGAGCGCGGCCAGTTCCTCACGACGGGCGCCAGTCAGCAGCAAGCATTGCAGGTAGGCGTTAATGACGGGATTGCTAATTTGTCGGACAGCAGCAAACCACGCGGGTAACTGCTCGCGCTGTAAAACGTCGTTCTTCTTTTTGGACTTGCCCAAGCTCTCGCGGGCTTTCTTGCTTTGTGCCGCGGTCGCATTGCAGATGCCCGTGTAGTCGTTGTGCGAGGCGCACCAGAAAAGGCAGGCTTTCAGCAGGCGCAATGCAAGGCGGGCGCGGGTCGGTCGGGCTTTGGCTTCTACCTTCGCCCAAGCCTCTACGCGCTCGGTGCTCAGGTCGACCAAGCGCACCCCTGCCAGTGATGCAAGCGGTCCCGGCTCGGTCAGCTTCGGGCTTCGCTTTCGCTGCTCGCCCCCGGCTTGAATGATTCGCAGGTGGTCGCGGTGGTGAAGGGAGGACCAAAGCGCTGAACGGTCCTCCATGTACTTCGGCCAAACATCGCCCAGCGTCACGGACTCACGGAATGCCTGCAAGCGTCGGGCGTCGGCTTCCGCCTCTCTCGCATCCCGGGCGGCCTGCTTTGCGGCCATCGCGTCCACTTTCACTTGGCGCGGGTCTTGGCCGGTATCTATGAGCATTTTTAGGCGGCGGGCTTCCTGCCGGGCGGCGTCAATGCTCCATACATCGGGCGAACCAATCGTGATTCGCATTACTTGCCCGTCCAATCTGGCTTGGAAGACATAGGACTTGGGGACCTTGTCCTTGCCACCATCTCTCCGGGTCTGTGTTGCACGAACACCCAATCCCGGCGCGTCGGTGTCCCAAAGAAAGGATTGCCCCTTCCCTGGCTCGCATTGGAACTCGCCAACCCGGCCAGCCGTTAGTTTCGCTTTTGCCATCAATTACCCCGTTTCTGACTTCCATGTAATCGCCATGTAATCAAGTTTGGAGTATATTCGTCAACATGCATCAACGCAACACAAGGACTTTATTTACCTAAGTGGTTGTTTTTTATTGATTACATGAGAATTAGCGACTGAAATCAACGGCAAGAAATGGCATTATCCAAGGATTGAAAATCCTTGTGTCGGTGGTTCGATTCCGCCCCGGGCCACCAAGGATATTCCTTACAAAAACGCCAACCTTCACGGGTTGGCGTTTTTGTTTCTGGGGTCAACTGTCCTGGCGTCCAGCCAGCTTCATACCGAGAGCGGGCCAACACCTTCTTCTGCCTCCGGGCCGGTGACAACCGGCCCGGAGGCACGATCGCTAACACCCGCGCCGGAAAACATGTCCCGTCTTTGGTGTTGGGCCAAGTCACCGCGACGAGAGCACCGGTCGCCGGCACCTTGCAAAGGTTCCCCAGCATTTCAATCTGGTAGCGGTCATTCCCGAGGACGTAGCTTTCGAGCGAATGGTCGCCCTTCGTCGTGGCGAGCCCGGAATCAGCATCGCTGGTTTCGTGCCTGACGCTGTGATGTGCCGCACTCATAGTGGTACTTGAGCCCCGCCATGGTCCAGCCGGGATCATGCGCGACGCCCTGCGCGTCGGCGTTCTGCATCGCATCCCGGTCGGGCCAACGCTTTGCAGCATCGGCAGCCCGTTCCGCCCTCACAAAGGTCCATGACCTGCCGGTCCGGGTCTCATAGGGTCAATGACGGTGCCGGCAGCAGACAGAGCCTTGTTATAACGTATCATTGCGGTCGACCGGGTGGAGGGGGAATTCCTCCGAATGCCAGCATGCCTGCCGGTCGCGGAGCGCCCGCACCTTATGAAGCAAGCGTGACCGGCGCGCCACCCAGATGATTCCATCCCGGCAGAAAGTCCTCGGAGACAGTGCTTGAAAAAGGTAGCAATCCTTCAGTCCAACTATATCCCCTGGAAGGGCTATTTCGACATGATCGCCGCGGTGGATGAATTCATACTCTACGACGACGTGCAGTACACGAAAAACGATTGGCGCAACCGCAACCAGATCAAGACGCCGCAAGGCGTGCAGTGGCTGACGGTCCCGGTCGGGCAGGATATCGGCCGGCGCATACGGGACGTCACCCTGGCTGGCGGCTGGCAGGAGAAGCATTGGAAGTCCTTGAAAGCCAACTATGCGCGTGCGCCGTACTTCGCGGAAGTCGCATCCTGGCTTGAGCCCATGTACCTGGAAAATGCCTACACCCACCTGTCGCAGATGAATCGCCGCTTCATCAAGGGGATCTGCGATTATCTCGGCATCAGGACCGCGGTTACCAGCTCCTGGGATTACGAACCTGGCGACGACGGCAAGACTGCGCGACTGGTCAACCTGTGCCGGCAGGCAGGAGGAAGTGAATACATTTCGGGTCCGTCGGCCAGGGATTACATTGATGAGCATGCGTTCGCCGATGCGGGCATCACGCTTTCCTGGTTCGATTACGCCGGCTATCCGGCGTACCGGCAACTGTGGGGAACGTACACCCACCAGGTCAGCATCCTCGACCTGCTTTTCAATTGCGGCAAGCAATCGCCCCGTTACATGAGGTATGTCAGCTGATGAAGCTATCCATTGTTGCCACGCTGTACCGGTCAGCCGCGTACGTCCGTGAGTTCCACGAGCGGGCAAGCGCGGCCGCGCGCAAATTGGTCGGCGAAGGCGAATACGAGATCGTCCTTGTCAACGACGGCTCGCCGGACAACAGCCTGCAACTGGCTGTCGAGCTAGCGGGGCGCGACCCGCACTTGGTGGTGGTAGACCTGTCGCGCAATTTCGGCCACCACAAGGCGATGATGACGGGCCTCGACCACGCCCGCGGGGAACGGATATTCCTGATCGACAGCGATCTCGAAGAAGCGCCCGAATACCTGACCAGTTTCGCAGAGCAGATGGACCGCGAGTCATGCGACGTGGTCTACGGCGTGCAGGGCACGCGCAAAGGCGGATGGTTCGAGCGGTGCAGCGGCTACCTGTTCTGGAAGCTGATCGCAGCGCTTTCGGGCCTGCCACTGCCTGCGAATGTGGTGACCGCCAGGCTGATGACGCGCCAGTATGTCGATGCCTTGCTCCTGCACGACGAGCGCGAAGTGTTCATGGCCGGGCTCTGGTTCATTACAGGTTTTGACCAGCGCGCGCAGACCGTGCACAAGCTTGATACCAGCGAATCCACCTATACGATGCGCCGCAGGGTTTCACTGTTAGTCAACTCCGTCACGTCATTCAGCAACCTGCCGCTGGTCGCCATCTTCTATGTTGGCTTGGTCATCCTCGCGCTGGCATGCTGCTATATCGCCTTCCTGGTGCTCAACTGGTTCTTCCTGTCCACGCCGGTGGAGGGCTGGACTTCCGTGGTGGCTTCCGTATGGCTGCTAGGCGGCTTGATCGTGTCGTTCATGGGCGTCATCGGCATCTATCTGTCGAAGATTTATTCGGAGGCCAAGCGGCGTCCCTACACCGTCGTGAAGAGGGTCTATGGAAATCGCCAGGATTAAGCGCATCGTATTCCTTTGTTCCGGCGGCGGCGGAAACCTGCGTTTCGTCCACAAGGCGATCGAACTTGGATTGATAGCCGATGCGCAGATCGTGGCCGTCCTGACGGACCGCGATTGCCCTGCGAATGCGTTCGCCACATCCGTCGGCATCGCCAACCGGAGCATCGCGTTCAGGGACGACGGCCAGCGCTCGTTGCTCGCTGCGCTGGACGAGCATGAACCCGATCTCGTCATCACAACGGTGCACAAGATCCTGCATCCATCCGTGGTCGAAAAATACCGCGGCCGGCTGATCAACCTTCACTACTCACTGTTACCCGCGTTCGGCGGGGAAATCGGCGTGCGGCCGGTGCAGGCTGCACTGGCATACGGCGCACGCTTCACTGGCGTGACGGTGCATCTGGTCGATGAAACCGTTGACGGCGGCCGGCCGGTCGTGCAAGCGGTCATCCCTACAAGTCCGGGCGACGAAGATTTCGACGCCTTGATGAACCTGGTTTTTCGCTGCGGCTGCATCGCGCTGCTCATGGCCATTGCGGTTCGCCTGAACGGCTGGCCGGCATTCCCCGGATCGAGCTTGCAACTGATGCAGCGCATGTGCTGCTTCAGCGCCGCGGTCAGCCTGCCCGGCGAAGTGCTGTCCGACGAAAAATTCTGGCAAGCGATCGCCGCGACGGATATTGCCGGGCCCGGACAAGCATGAAGAACTACCTCGCGATCCTGCCAATTGCATTGCTGGTCACCTACAGCCAGGTCATGGTCAAATGGCGATCGGGCATCGAAAACGATGCTGCGGGCGCCAGCTTCGCTTCCCGGCTGCTCAACTTCGCATCGGATCCGGTCATCCTGTCCGCCTATGCCGCCGCACTGCTTGCGTCCTTTGCCTGGCTTTACGTCGTCAGCAAACTCCCGCTCACCATCGCCTTTCCGGTTTATATCGGCGTCACCTTCGTCATGGTCATGGTCAGCGGCTGGATTTTCCTGGCCGAAGCCATTACCGTCACCAAGCTTCTCGCCGTTGCGTTGATCCTCGGCGGAATCATTCTTGGCATGAACGCCGATGGATGAGGCGCCGATCATCGAGCAACGCTCTATTGCGAGCTGTCCGGCCATCGACATGGAGCAATGGCTGGCTCAGGTGCGATCACTCTTTGCCGGCATTGCTGCCGATCTACTGCCCCTGTTCGACACCTATTCGGGCGAGGCTCTGTTCGGGCGCTCTTACATCGCAGCCGACATCGCCAGCTTACCGCGCGGAGCGCGCGTGCTTGAAGTGGGCGCAGGCGGGCTTTTGCTCAGCTGCCAGCTGCTCAGGGAAGGCTTCGAGGTCACGGCGCTCGAACCGACCGGCTCCGGGTTTTCGCATTTCGACCGCATGCGCCAGATCGTGATGGACCACGCGCGCAGCCAGGGCTGCGTGCCTGCATTGCTGGACTTTCCCGCAGAGCGTCTGGATGTCGTGAGCCGTTATGATTACGCCTTCTCCATCAATGTGATGGAGCATGTGGACGACGTTGCGCAGGTGATTGCCAACGTCATGACGAGCCTGAGGGCTGGCGGGCGGTATCGCTTCACATGCCCGAACTACCTGTTCCCGTACGAGCCCCACTTCAACATCCCAACCTTCTTTTCGAAGAATCTGACCGAGAAAGCCATGCGCAAGCGCATATTCAACAGCCAGCGAGTGACCGATCCGGCTGGGACCTGGGCGTCCCTGAACTGGATCACCGTTCCGCAGATCAAGCGCAGCGTGCGGCGGATTCCCGGCGCCAGCCTGGCGCTTGATCCTGCGATGCTGGTGTCCACACTGGAACGCGTGGTGTCGGACCAGCGCTTCGCCGAACGCCGTTCGGGCGCGGTGCGCGCCATACTCGGGGCCATGGTCCGTTTGCAGCTGCACCGCTTGCTTGGGCTGGTGCCGGCACTGTTCCAACCCATCATTGACTGCACGATCACGAAAACTGACGCGCCGGGGGAGGCCTGATGGCGCAAACGACCAGCGGATTGCGAGCGGTCCTGTCCCATCCACGCATTTATTCATCCTTCCAGTCCCTGATGGGGGCGCGCAAGTTCCGGACAAATTTCGTCTCCCGCTACATCCGCCCCTTTCCCGGCATGGCCTTGCTCGACGTCGGTTGCGGACCGGCCGACATCCTGGCCTATCTGCCCGATATAAATTATTGGGGCTTCGACATCAGCGAGGACTACATCGGGAAAGCGCGCCGCAGCTTTGGGCACCGCGGCCATTTCCATTGCAAGCAACTGCAGATGGAGGACCTTGATCGCCTTCCCCCATTTGACGTGGTGCTGGCAATCGGACTACTGCACCATCTGGACGACGAGGTGGCGCTTGACGTGCTGCGGCTGGCGCACAGCGCGTTGCGCCCGGGCGGCCGGCTGCTTACTGTGGATCCTTGCCTCGATCCTTCGCAAAATGCGATCTCGCGCTTCCTGGTCAGCAATGACCGCGGCCAGAACGTTCGCAACAAAACCGGGTATGCAGCGCTGGCTGGCGCGGTATTCGGTGATTTCAGCGCCGAACTTCGCCACCAGGCATGGATTCCCTATACGCACTGCTTCATGGAGTGCGTGAAATCATGATGTCCGGCGGATGCGATCAATGAAAATTTTTCCCGCACAAGATGTGCAAGCCGGCCGGCTTGCCTTGTGCCACGCAGGAGACCCGCATGAATGCACGCATCTGCGCCCGCGTATCGGCAAAACCATGCAGCACTGGAGGCTGGAGATGAGCAACAAATGAGCAACGAAAAGATCCAGTTCAACCAGCCGCACATGACCGGCAAGGAACTCTATTACATCGCCGAGGCCAAGTTCGGCAACATGCTGGCCGGGGACGGCGCGTTCACCAAGCGCTGCCACCAATGGCTGGAAAACTATAGCGGCTGCAGAAAGGCGTTGTTGACCCACTCCTGCACTGCCGCTCTCGAAATGGCGGCCCTGCTGCTCGACATCCAACCGGGCGACGAAGTAATCATGCCGTCATTCACTTTCGTTTCCACGGCCAATGCGTTCGTGTTGCGTGGCGGGGTTCCGGTGTTCGTCGATATCCGTGACGACACATTGAACCTGGACGAGCGATTGATCGAAGCTGCCATAACGTCGCGCACGAAGGCAATCGTGCCCGTGCATTATGCGGGCGTCGCCTGCGAGATGGACGCCATCATGGACATCGCACGCCGGCATGGACTCAAGGTCGTCGAGGACGCCGCGCAGGGCGTGATGGCGCGTTACAAGGGACGTGCGCTCGGCAGCATAGGCGACCTTGGGGCGTACAGCTTCCACGAGACCAAGAACGTCATCTCTGGCGAGGGTGGCGCGCTGCTGGTAAACGATCCCGCTTTCGCCATGCGCGCGGAAATCATCCGCGAGAAGGGCACCGACCGCAGCCGCTTCTTCCGGGGCGAGGTGGACAAGTACACATGGCAGGAGGTTGGATCCTCGTTCCTGCCCGGCGAACTGATTGCCGCGTTCCTGTGGGCGCAACTGGAAGACGCCGAGCCCATCACCAGCAACCGGCTGGCAAGCTGGAGCCGGTATCACGCCGCGCTGGCGCCCCTGGAATCGAAGGGCTTGTTGCGCCGTCCCGTCGTGCCTGAAGGCTGCGAGCACAATGCCCATATGTATTACGTGCTGCTGGCGCCGGGAATCGACAGGCAGGCGGTATTGTCGGCGTTGAAGCGGGAAGACATCCATTCGGTCTTCCATTATGTTCCGCTGCACTCATCGCCGGCAGGTCAGCGCTACGGGCGGATCCACGGCTCGATGCGTGTCACCGACATGCAGTCCGAACGGCTGGTTCGCCTGCCGCTGTGGGTAGGCCTGACGCAAGCCCAGCAGGACCGCGTCGTCGACGCGCTGTCCAGGGCGCTGGAAGCGCCGACAGCCTGAGCGATCCAGGAACCGCCAGGCCCAACGATATAGAACGACAAGAACACGAAGGACGGCAATATTCCGATGGAGTGCACACAAGCCCGCGCCGGCGGCAAATACGACCGCCAGTTGCTGGATTCGATTTCGCTTCCGGAAAATCAGTCGAACACCCTATTCGCCGCGCTGCTGCTGACGGCCATTTGTATTTTCGCAGCCGGGAACCTGTTGTTGCAGGATGCTTCAGTCTTGCGCCAGACAGCGCCGATTGCCATCACCTGCCTGGCGGTGATCCTGGTTTTTTACGGCTTGTCCAGGAGACTCGGCAGTGCTGCCTGGGGCCTTGTTATTTCCTTTGGCTTGATGGCGCTGATCGGCAACGCGAGTTGGCACTGGCTGGCGCCGCTTTTCTACCTGTTGGCGGTTTTCGGGCTGGTCGATGCCATACGGTTCTTGCGGGTTGGCATGCGCGAGATACCGCTGCTTTTGCTGATGGCCTTGACCGCGACGGCGGTCATCATCGGGCACGGCGGGACCTACACGTTCTTCGACATGCTCCAGCGGGTGCAATCGGGCGCTGCGCACTACGACATGCTGTTCCATGCCAGCATCGCTGCCATGATCAAGAATTACGGACTGGTGTCGACCGGCCTGCACGGCCTGGTCGAGACCCCGTACCACGTACTGTCCCACATGCTGGTCGCCGGCATCAGCGTCCTGTCCGGTGCCGGCGTGCTGGAAGTCTATGGCGTAGCGCCACAGATGCTGTTTGTTCCTGTGCTGGTTCTTTCCATCGTTGCATGTTGCGCGATGCTGGGCCGGACCGATTCGAGGAATATTCCCCTAGGGTGGGCCCTGGCCTGCTTCCTGTTGGTATTGGCGCCCCGCTTGTTCGGGAAATGGGCATTCTGGGACTCGTATCTTGCATCCGAATCGTTCACCGTTTCGCTTGTGTTCCTGATGCTCGGCTTGCCCCTTCTCTTCAAGCGCAAGCTCAGTGCGGCCGACTTGATCCTCGCGGCGAGTGTGGCAGGGCTGGCGGGAGCAGCCAAAGCCCCGGTTGGACTCATGTTCGCCGGCTTGTGGTGGCTACGGGCTGTTATCCTGCGCCGCGGCCGGGTTCCTGCCGACTGGCTGGCGCTCGCGCTGGTTGCGGCGGTTGCCGCACTAGTGGCCTTCCATGCCGCCAGCGCCAATGCGCCGACGAAGATCGTTCCCTTCGGCTCCATCCCCGTCTACTCATGGCACGGCAGTGACCTGGCAAAGACGGTGCAAGACCTGTCCGGCCCCGGCCCGGTCTCGGGACTTTCGGTGGCATGGGCGTTGGCCGCGATATCCAGCTTCATGGCTTTGCATTTTTCGCTGGCCTGGCTGGTCGTTGCCGGATATGTCCACAAGCAGGGCATCCGCGCATTGGTTAATGCGCCGGCTGCGCTCTTTTCCTTTGGAGCCATGGCTGCTGGCGTGTTGATCGTTGGCTTGTTCGATCTGCCTGGCGGGGCCGCCTTCTACTTTTCCGCCATTGCTTTTTTCGTTTCACTGCCATTTGTCATGACCATGATGATCAATGGCTTGGGGAAGATGCGGCTACGGCCGGGCCTGGGAAATGTGGTCGTCAACTTCGTGTTGCTGCCGCTGGTGCTGTTGCTGGTGATCGCGGATGGACGCAAAGCCGCGCGTGAAATAGCAGCAAGCCATCGCACGAATGCGCGGCAGCACAATGCACTTGTCGATTCCTTGCTGGAACTGCGGCGCCAGGCTCCCCTCAACATCGTGCTCCGGCCGGGCAAAGAGCCGCTGACTGGCAATCCGATCAAGGCCTGCTTTGCGCAGCCATTCATTTATCCCGCAGTTTCCGAACGGCCGTGGGCCGACGTAATCCAGCCGGGTGAACACTGTTTGTTCCAGTATTACGGCTACGCACAGTACGGCCTGACGGCCGGGCACCAGGAAATCACGGTGCGGCCTGTGGTGCCGGCTGGCATGAAGGAAGTTCCGTGGACAATCACGGACCCGCATTGAACGGACCATGCGTAATCGTCAGGCGAGAGCGCTTCCTTCATGCCGCTGAATGATGCCGTGGCCAAACCAGTCAGCGAATTCCCGCGCAATGCGTCTGCAGTTTCATCTGCAGACGCCGTAGCCAGCCGTCGAACGTCATCCCGTCAGCACGCAGATTGTAGAAACAGCCCAGGCTCAGCAACGCCGAACGCAGCGATCTCTCTTCGCGGGAATGAGAGAGAAGGACCGTCAACTCGGCCAGCGCCAGTGACAGCGCATGGAGAGAAGCGTCGGCCAGGTAGCGCCTGAGGATTTCGTCGGGAGGGAGCGATTGTTCTTCCCAGTCCTGGTGAAAATGACCGGAAAACAGGGCATTCAGGTTAGGGTACAGATTCTTCATGAGAGCGCATGCCAGGTTCGTGAGACGACGCCCAGTACACCCCGCCCATCCTCTCGCCTCAAGAATCGTTAGCCCGCTGGTGATTCCGACATAGCGACACGTCTGCATGTGTTCGGTAGTGCGTCGATCGAAAGCGAGCGCACTGTCCGGGTGCACAAATCGGATATAGCCTGATACGCTATGATCTTGCAGCGCAGGCAACCGCCTTGCGTTCAACCAAACGACAAGCCGCCATGTACTTCTGCGTATTCGAACACAACGGTGCCCCACGCCTGGGCTGCGCGACTGACAGCGACTGCACCGCGGTCGTCAATCTGACTGATGCATGGCCCACAGGACCGGAGTCCGCTCCGGCAGACGTTGCCGAACTTGCGCGCATGGGTGAATCCGGGGTCGCCATTGCCAGGGAACTCCTGCACAGCGGGCTGGCTTCCATTCCGGTTGGAGAAGTCCGTTTCCTCGCGCCGATCCCGCGCCCGGCGAAGAATGTTTTCTGCGTAGGCCGGAACTACCGCGAACACATCATCGAAGGCAATATTGCGAAGGGGATCGCACCCGACACCTTCCCGGAACACATCGAGTTTTTCACCAAGGCCGTGACCAGCGTGATCGGCCATGGCGCGACCATCCCGTCCTATGCCGGCCTGACCGGCATGCTGGACTACGAGGCGGAACTGGCGATCGTGATCGGCGCCGGCGGAAAAGACCTGACGGTCGAGGCCGCTTGCGACGCGGTTTTTGGCTACACCATCGTCAATGACGTGACCGCGCGCGACCTGCAGCGCAAGCACGGCCAGTGGTTCAAGGGAAAAAGCCTGGACCGGACCTGCCCGATGGGCCCGTGGGTCGCCCACAAGTCCGTGGTGCCGGATCCGAACGCGCTCACGATACGACTCTGGGTGAATGGCGAACTGCGGCAGGACAGCAATACATCGACCATGATATTCGACGTGCCGACGGTCATTAACCAGCTTTCAGCGGGGCTGACGCTGGAACCGGGCGACGTCATTGCGACCGGCACGCCATCGGGCGTCGGTTACGCGATGCAACCGCCACGCCCGCTGCAGGATGGGGATGTGGTGACGATCGAGATTGAATCGATCGGGACGCTCGAGAATCCGGTCCACGACGATGCCTGAGGCAGGACGCGGCATCGGCACCGGCAGCCCGGGCCGCGACGGGCGACAGGAGCGGCGCCGGACCTTGCTGCTGGCCATGCTGGCCTCTATCCTTCCGCGCCCCCTGCTCGCGCAATCCGGCTGGCCTGACAAGCCCATCCGCCTGATCGTCGCCTATGGCGCGGGCGGGAACGCCGACATCCGCGCCCGGCAGCTTGCGCAGTATCTGGCGCCCGCACTGGGCCAGCCCGTGATCGTCGAGAACAAGCCCGGTGCGGGCGGCAACATCGGAACCGAGATCGTTGCCCGGGCAGCGCCGGATGGCTACACGATCGGGATCGGAAGCTTTGCTCCGCTGGCGGTGAACAAGGCCTTGTTCGGCAACCTGAAATTCGACCCGTTGACAGACCTCGCGCCAGTCGTGTTGACCGACTCGGGACCTCTCGTGCTGTGCGTCCCGGCCGCCTCCCGCTTTGCGAACGTTGACGACATCGTGAAGGCGGCACGCGCCAGGCCGGGGACGCTGACATTTGCTTCCGGCGGGATTGGCGGCTCGCATCATCTGTCCGCGGAACTGCTCAAGCAGGCGGCCGGGATCGACATGATCCATGTGCCCTACAAGGGCGGCTCGGCCGGCACAACGGACCTGCTTGGAGGGAATGTCGACATGATGTTCGAGCAAATGTACTCGGCATTGCCGAACATCCGGGCCGGGAAGCTGCGGCCGCTGGGGATCACGAGCGCGAAGCGCGCGGCACTGCTGCCGGACGTTCCGACCTTCGCCGAGCTTGGACTGCCGAGAGTGATCGTAACCAATTGGCAGGGCGTGATCGCGCCAAAGGGCACGCCTCAAGCGCTGGTGGAGAGGCTTAATCGCGCGATCAACAAGATCCTGGCGGAACCGGCGGTACACCGCGCGATCTCCGAGCAGGCGAATGATGTGCTGGGTGGGTCACCCGAGGAATTCGCCGCATTCATCCGGGCCGAGTCGGCAAAATGGAGTACGGTGGTCAGGCAGGGGAATATCAGGCCTTGACCACGTCCTGAGTGACGGCTGGGAACAACGGCTCAATGCGATCCCCAGCATGCGCCCCGTTTGGAAGGCGGGTTCCTTTGCTGTAATATCGGGCGGGAATGGATCCGACGGGTGGAATGAAGAATAAAGGCCGTACAGGCGTGTCCAGGCATCCTGTTTTTGCTCAACTGCAACATCTTGGCTGACGCTGCCGATGATGGCCGGACAACAGTTGCCTTGACCTGCCCCAGCCTGCTTCACCGACCAAGTCCCATCGTCCCGGCATACCCGCCGTTGTCCACCACGCACCACGCACGATGCACCATGCGTGCCGGACCAGCGGTTTTCCGGTCAACCGGATTTCCATGTGAACATGCCTGCGCTTGCTGAACGTGAAACGGCAGGGCGGTAGCGTGGCGTGTCGTGGAATCAAGGAAACACCATTGAATCCCTTGCCCACGCTTGCCATTGCCGGTGAGCGCCATGCAGCCGGACCCAGCAATTCCCGCCGGACGGTCCCGGCTCCCACGAATCTTCGAAAGGATGGATGTTGATACCTTACGGGCGACAGAACATTAGCCAGGCAGACATTGACGCAGTCATCGCGGTATTGCGTTCGGACTTCCTGACCCAGGGGCCAGTGGTCCCGGAATTCGAGCGCACAGTGTCCGAGTACTGCAAAAGCAAGTATGGGGTTGCTGTCAACAGCGCCACGTCCGCCTTGCACCTGGCATGCCTTGCACTCGGCGTTGGTCCGGGCGACAGGGTCTGGACCACTCCGATCACTTTCGTTGCTTCGTCCAACTGCGCCCTTTACTGCGGTGCCGAAGTCGATTTTGTCGACATCGACCCGAGGACTTACAACATGAGTCCGGCAGCGCTGGCGGCCAAACTGGAATCCGCAGAAAAGAACGGGACGCTGCCGAAGGTGGTCGTGCCCGTCCACCTGTGCGGCCAGTCATGCGAAATGGAAGCGATCCACGCCCTGTCCCTCCAATACGGCTTTCGCATCATTGAAGACGCGTCTCACGCGATCGGGGGCAGCTACAAGGGCGAGCCGATCGGAAACTGCCGCTTCAGCGACATCGCCATCTTCAGTTTTCATCCAGTCAAGATCGTCACGACAGGCGAAGGCGGCATGGCGGTGACGAACGACCACGAGCTTGCCGCATCGATGCAACGCTTGCGCAGCCATGGCATCACGCGCGATCCGGCCGAAATGACCACGCCGTCCGAAGGGCCGTGGTTTTACCAGCAGATCGACCTGGGATTCAATTACCGCATGACCGACATGCAGGCCGCACTTGGCATCAGCCAGTTTCAGCGGCTGGACGAGTTCGTCAAGCAGCGGCATGCCCTCGCATCCAGCTACAATTCGCTGCTCGAATCATGCCCGGTGACCGTGCCATGGCAGCATCCGGACTGTCATTCGTCTTTCCACCTTTACGTGGTCCAGATTCATCCGGCGGAGATGAAAGCTTCACAGCGAGAAGTTTTCGAGCGACTGCGCAGCCACGGCATCATGGTCAACCTGCACTACATCCCGGTTTATCGCCATCCCTATTACCGGTCGCACGGTCACGCCACCACCAGCCTGCCAGAGGCGGAACGCTACTATTCCCAAGCGCTGACGCTGCCGCTTTATCCCGGGCTCGAGGCGCACCAGCAGCGTGAAGTGGTGGAGCACATGAAGTCGCCGCTGGGCCATCAAACAATTTTCTGAACGGTTCCAAGAGGATGATGAAGAGACTTGCCCTCGGGACGGTCCAGTTCGGACTGCCCTACGGCATTGCCAACAAGTCCGGGCAGCCCGGCAGCGAGACGATCCGGGAAATCCTGGAAACAGCCCGCCGAGCCGGAGTCGACACGCTGGACACCGCGATAGCGTACGGCGACAGCGAGCGGCGCCTTGGGCTGGCCGGTGTCGGGGAGTGGAAGGTCATTTCCAAGCTGCCTGCTTTTCCTGATGGAGCAGATGCCACAGCCTGGGTACGGGAATCCGTGGAGACATCCCTCAGCCGGCTGCGGCTGGACAGGCTGGACGGATTGTTGCTGCATCAACCGGGCGTGCTGCTCGGGCCGCACGGCAAAGCCGTCCATGAATGCCTCAGGCAACTGAAGCAGGAATCGAAAATCGGGAAAATCGGAATATCCGTCTACGGCCCTGAAGAACTGGACGCCATCCTGCCCGCCTACCCTGTTGATCTTGTCCAGGCGCCGTTCAATATCGTCGACCGGCGCTTGCTGGCAAGCGGGTGGCTGGACAAAATGCACAAGTCGGGTATCGAAATCCATGTCCGATCAATATTCCTGCAAGGCCTGCTCCTGATGAGCTGTGCCGAGCGGCCCGCCAAATTCCAGCGATGGAACACCCTTTGGCAAAAGTGGGACGAGTGGCTCCACGCCACCGGCCTATCCCCGCTGCGTGCCTGCCTCGGATTCGCCCTGGCGCATCCACAAGTCAGCCGCGTCATCGTTGGCGTGGAATCGCCGCTGCAATTGGTGGAGATCCTCGAAGCGGCCGCGGCGCCCGGCCCCCTGCCACCGCCCCTGCTGGGCAGTGAGGATCCGGACCTCATCAATCCATCACGCTGGAATTCCTTATGAAAGTCGTTGCCATTGTCCAGGCCCGCATGGGCTCCACCCGATTGCCCAACAAGGTCATGAAACCGATCGCCGGCGTGCCGATGATCGAGTTGCTGCTTGACCGGCTTTCGCGCTCGCGCGAGCTCGCACAAATCGTGCTGGCGACATCCGTCGATCCGCGCAACCAGCCACTGGTCGATCATGTCCGGGAACTGGGGTACGCCTGCGAACAAGGCAGTGAAGACAATGTCCTCGATCGATTCGTCCAGGCCGCGCGCAAGCACCAGGCTGACGTTGTGGTCCGCATCACTGGCGACTGCCCGCTGACAGACCCGGAACTGGTGGATGAATGTATCCGGCGATTCCGCACTTCGGAGGTGGACTATTTCACCAACACGAGTCCGCCCACCTTTCCGGATGGCCTCGATATCGAAGTCGTGAGCGTGAAAGCACTGGAACAGGCCTTGCTCGAATCGGACAAGTCCTCGGACCTGGAGCACGTTACCCCTTACGTTCGCGAGTCCGGGAAATTCCGGACCGGGAACATGGAAAATGACAAAGACTTCTCCAGCCTGCGCTGGACCGTTGACGAACAGGCGGACTTCGACGTCGTCAATGCGGTGTTCCGGCATTTTTCTCCTGACGATCATTTCGGCTGGCGTGAAGTTCTGGCATTGCACCAGAGCCAGCCGCAACTGTTCGCCGCCAACCAGCAACTTATCCGCAACGAAGGAGCACTCTTGGGTACCGGTCAGAAACTGTGGAAACACGCCAAGCAAATCATCCCGGGCGGCAACATGCTCTTGTCCAAGCGGGCGGAGATGTTCCTTCCGGAGCAGTGGCCCGCCTATTTCAGCAAAGCAAAGGGCTGCAAGGTCTGGGACATGGATGGCAACGAATTCATCGACATGTGCATCATGGGTATTGGCACCAATACCCTGGGCTACGGACATCCGGAGGTAGATGATGCCGTGCGGCGCACGATCGACGCCGGCAACATGTCGACATTCAACTGCCCGGAAGAAGTCTACCTGGCGGAAAAGCTGATTGAGTTGCATCCATGGGCTGACATGGCGCGCTTCGCCCGGTCTGGCGGCGAAGCGAATGCAATCGCCATTCGCATCGCACGGGCAGCGACCGGAAAAGATGGCGTTGCCGTGTGCGGGTATCACGGCTGGCATGACTGGTACTTGTCGGCCAATCTCGGCGACGACGAAAACCTGGCCGGCCATCTGCTTCCCGGCCTGGAACCAAAGGGCGTCCCGAAAAACCTGCGCGGCACCGTCTTCCCCTTCAATTACAACAACTTCGCGGAACTCGAAGCGCTGGTGAACAAGCACGACATCGGCGTGATCAAGATGGAAGTCGTGCGCAACATGGGGCCGGAAGACAACTTCTTGCACAAAGTGCGCAAGCTGGCGACCGAACGCAACATGGTCCTGATTTTCGACGAGTGCACATCCGGATTTCGCGAGACCTTCGGCGGCCTGCACAAGAAATACGGCGTCGAGCCTGACATGGCGATGTTCGGCAAAGCCATGGGCAACGGCTATGCGATTACGGCAACAATCGGACGACGCGAAGTCATGGAAGCGGCGCAGTCCACCTTCATCAGCAGCACATTCTGGACCGAACGCATTGGCCCGACGGCCGCGCTGGCGACCCTGGAGGTAATGGAACGCGTCAAATCGTGGGACACGATTACTGCCACCGGCCTCGAGATTCGTCGCCGCTGGCAGGAACTGGCGGACAAGCATGGTCTGCAGGTCGACCACTGGGGACTCCCGGCACTGACCGGCTACACTTTCCGCAGCCCGAATGCACTGGCATACAAGACGCTGGTCACGCAGGAAATGCTGGCCAAGGGATACCTCGCCGCCAACAGTGTGTACGTCTGCACCGAACACACACCCGAAGTGCTGGACGGATACTTCCAAGCGCTGGATCCCCTGTTCAAACTAATCAGGGAATGCGAGGACGGCCGCGACGTGTCGGCCCTGCTCAAGGGGCCGGTCTGCCACGGCGGCTTCAAGCGCCTGAACTGAAACACGCGTGAAAATCGTATTTCGCGTCGATGCGTCGAACCGGATCGGCACCGGACATGTGATGCGTTGCCTGACGCTAGCGGATGCATTGCGCGCGCTGGGCGCCACCTGCAGCTTCATCTGCCGCACGCACCCGGGCAACCTGTTGCACGCCATCGAAAAACGCGGATATGAAACAACAGCCCTGCAAGCTGGCGAGGATTGCGAGGCTGGGGCGCTCGCCGACGGCGCACTGGCCCACGCCGCATGGCTGGGCGCCGACTGGCAAACCGATGCACGCCAGACCCTGGCCGCAATCGGCGAACGACAGGCTGCATGGCTGGTGGTCGACCATTACGCGATCGACGCCCGCTGGGAGTCGGCCGTGCGTCCCGCATGCCACGCCCTGATGGCGATCGACGATCTGGCCGACCGGACGCACGATTGCGAGCTCCTGCTGGACCAGAACTGGTACGGCGCCAGCACGCCGGCGCGCTATGACCGGCTGGTGCCAGAAACTTGCGAAAAGCGGCTGGGACCGCGGCATGCGCTGCTGCGGCCAGAATATGCGCTGTTGCGGGAATGGATGCCCGCGCACGACGGCATCGTGCGCCGGTTGCTGATTTTCCTCGGCGGAAGCGACCCGACCAACGAAACCGCGAAGGTGCTGGACGTATTGGACCACCCGGCATTCGACGTGCTGGCAGCGGACGTCGTGCTTGGCCCCAATCATCCGGATCCGGACGGAATCGCGAGGCGGGTTGCGGGACGGCCCGCCACCTCTTTCCACCAGGGATTACCCAGCCTGGCCGGAATGATGGCGCGCGCCGACCTGATGATAGGTGCCGGCGGCTCAACCAGCTGGGAACGCATGTGCCTGGGCTTGCCCGCCATCGTCATCAGCATTGCCGACAACCAGACGCCCACCAACCTGGCGCTGATGGAGGAAGGCTATATCGACTTCCTCGGGGAGATGGGCGACGTGACCGTTGCCCATATCGCAGCGGCACTCAAACGCGCGATGGCCAATCCGGATGCCCTCCAGCTGCAAAGCCGCAAGATGCAGCAACTCGTTTCCGGAACCGGGGCCGGCGAGATTGCCGCAACCCTTTTGAACCGCACTTTACATAACCGACCATGCCATTAAGAACCCTGGCCGAAACCGATCTCGACACCGTGCGCGCGTGGCGCAATGCTCCCGAAGTTCGCAAGGGCATGTTTTCCACGCACGAAATCACGCAGGCCGAACACCTGGCATGGTTCGCCCGCATGAATCAGGATCCGCACGTCCGTTGGTACATGCACGAGGACATGCAGGGGCAGGCCGACGGCGTGGTCGGATTCACCCAATACAGGCCCGAAATGCGGACCGCGTTCTGGGGTTTTTACCTCAAGCCCGGCGCACAGCCCGGTGCCGGCTCCCGGCTCGGGCTGGACGGACTGGATCATGCTTTTTCCATGCTGAATCTGCACAAGCTGAACGCCGAGGTGATCGCCACCAACGAGCGCAGCCTGCGCTTCCACCAGCGGCTGGGGTTTCGCCAGGAAGGTCTGTTCCGGGATGCTCACTTCGATGGCAAGCAATTTGTCGACGTGCTGCGCTTCAGCATGCTGGAATCAGAATGGGCAGCGGCACATGCCGCACTTGAACAACTCGTGACAAGCCGCGAAGCCGCCGCGCAGGCAACCGAAAAGTAACAGGAGAATTATCCAATGACGATCATGATCGACGGCAGGAAGATCGGGCACGATGCCCCGCCCTTCATCATTGCCGAGCTGTCGGCGAACCATAACGGATCGCTAGATCGCGCACTGAAAACCATCGAAGCGGCCAAAGCCTGCGGCGCGGATGCGATCAAGTTGCAGACCTACACTGCCGACACCATGACCATCGACTTCGATGGTCCCGGGTTCGTCATCGATGGCGGCTTATGGAATGGCTACAAGCTCTACGACCTGTACAAGTGGGCGCAGACACCGTTCGACTGGCACCAGGCAATGTTCGCGCATGCGCGCAAGATAGGGGTGACCGTATTTTCAACGCCGTTCGACGAGTCCGCGGTGGACCTGCTCGAGAGCCTGGATGCGCCGGCCTACAAGATCGCCTCCTTCGAGGTGACCGACCTGCCGCTGATCCGCTATGTTGCCGCTACCGGCAAGCCAATGATCATGTCCACCGGGATGGCAAGCGAACTGGAGATCGAGGAAGCCGTGACGACCGCGCGCGAGTCCGGCTGCAAGGAGCTTGTGCTCCTGCACTGCATCAGCAGCTATCCGGCGCCGATGGAACAAGCCAACCTCAAGCAGATCACAGAACTGGAGCGCCGCTTCAATACGGTCCCCGGACTGTCCGACCATACCTTGGGTACCACCGCTTCGGTTGCCGCAGTGGCCCTTGGCGCTTGCGTCATCGAAAAGCATTTCACCTTGAGCCGGGCGGACAAGGGCGCGGATAGCGAGTTTTCCATCGAGCCGGCCGAGCTGGAACGCCTCTGCAAAGACACACGCGATGCATGGTCTGCGCTGGGCAAGACCGGCTACGAACGCCAGCAGGCAGAAGAAGCCAGCAAGGTATTCCGGCGTTCGATCTACTTCGTGCGCGACCTGCCCGCCGGCACCGTCATCACCCCCGAACACATACGCCGGATACGCCCGGGACTGGGCCTTCCGCCCAAGCATTACGATTCGCTGCTGGGTCGGCGCCTGAAGAAGGAAGTGACACGGGGAACGCCGACGGACTGGGAATGCTTTGATAAATGAAGCAGCCCTGCGCACAGCGTCGCCCGCGGACCGCGAAGGCCGCGGATTTGACACGTCGACCGTCACGAACCCGAAGGTGAAGCGGTAATGCGTTCTCACGCAGCAGTCGACGACAATAGCCAGCCTTTCCTGGCGGCCACTGCCCGCGAAGATTTCTGGGATACGACCCGGCCGCTCCTGTTCCTGGGAGAGTGGTGCCTGAAATTCGAGCGCCGGGCTGCAATGCACGATCTCCGGATAGCCGGTACGGTGTCGAATCCGTACAAGGATGCCGAGCTTGTCCAGCATGCCCTGAAGCGGGTAGGCGAACTGGTCGAGCGCACGCTGGCCGCGCTTGGCGCCCGGCTGAATGCGCTGCACGGCATCGAGCATGCCCCACGATCGTGGCGAATACTTCTCGGCCCCTGGCTGCAGCTGTATGTTTCGACCGCCTACGACCGCTACCTGCATATCAAGCAGGCACAACAATCGAGCCCCGGTTTCACGACCCTGCTGTTGTCGGAGAAATCGTTCACGGTTCCACGCGACACCCTCGAATTTGCCTGCCTCCTTTCCGAAGACACTTACAACCTGCAGCTGATCTCTAAACTGCTGGTCGCACTCGGCGAAGAATTTCCGGACAAGGCGATCGATGCCGGTCCCAATACCTTGTACGGGAAGCTGTCGGGCAGTTCATGGAAATACCGGGCTGCGAGCAAAACCTTGAGCCTGGTTGGCCGGCTCAGTTCGGCGCTTCGTCCCACTGTGCTGCTGCGCACGACCTACCTGCCACGCCAGGTGGAGATGAAGCTGGCGATCAAGAGCTTCGGCCGGATACTGCCAGTACTGGACCCGGCGTCGGCGCCAGAGGACCTTGGCACCGACGCCGCCAGCCGCAGGCAATTGCAGGCTCTCGATCTCGGGGACGGCGAATTCGAAATGTGTCTCGCGCGAATGCTGCCTTCCGACCTGCCGCTATGCTTCGTCGAGCGGTTTGACGACATCGGGCGCGCTGCATCGACGATATATCCCAAACGCGTCAGGGCTGCATTCAGCGCAAACGCCTGGTATTACGACGAAGCCTTCAAGAGAGCCGCGGCCCGCTTCAGCGAACAAGGTTCGTTGCTGCTGGGGACGCAACATGGCGGCAATTATGGCGCCTTGCTCAACATGCCCAGCGAGGACCATGAAACCGCCATCGTCGACCGATACTACTCATGGGGATGGCAGCGCAAGGATTGCCGGGCAGAGGTGGTGGCCATGCCAGCCAGCAAACTGGTCGGACGCAAACCCGTCGGCGTCGACAATGACAAGCAGGGGATCTTGTGGGTAGCGACTTCCGCCTCCCGCTACCTGACCCAATACCCTTTCGTGCCTTCGCAGTTCCGGGACTATCTGGACTGGCAGCGGCGATTTGCCGAAGCCCTCCCGCCAAGGCTGATGCCGGCGGTGCGCTTCCGCCCGCATTACGAGGACTATGGCTGGGGCATCACGGACCGCCTGAAATCCAGCGTGCCGGACATCCGCATCGAATCGTGGCAGGAACCCTTCACCAACAGCCTCGAGAACTGCCGGCTGTACGTGTGCGACCATTTGTCGACCACCTTCGTCGAGGCGCTATCGGCAAACAAGCCGGCGATCCTGTTCTGGAACCCGGCATCCAATGAATTGCGCCCGGATGCACGCCCCTTCTATGATGCCTTGCGCGAATCGGGCATCCTGTTCGACACGCCAGAAGCCGCGGCCAGTGCGGCTGACATGGCCTACGACGATGTGGAATCCTGGTGGCTGGCGCCGCAACGACAGCGGGCGGTGGACCGGTTCTGCAAGCAGTTCGCACGCACATCGGACGATGCGCTGGCCTTGTGGAACGCCGAGCTGCGCCGGGTTTCTGACCAGCCGTTGTCGTTGAAAACCTCCACCTGCTAGTGCCAGTGCATCCTGCCCATTCCCTGAGGACCAGGCTGCTGGTATCGATCGGCAGCAACATGCTGCGCGCCCTGCTCGGGTTCGCAACCGGCGTCCTGATTGCCCGCGGCCTGTCCCCTTCAGGCTATGGCAACCTGATGTTCCTGCTGGGCAGCTTTGCGGCGATCCGGTCCTTGCTCGACCTGGGCAGCTCGAGCGCGTTCTACACCTTCCTTTCGCAGCGCGCGCGCGACCGGCGGTTCTTCCTCCTGTATTTCTGCTGGATGGCGGCACAGTTCCTGCTCACCTTCGGCCTGGTGGCACTGATCATTCCCTCGTCGATGCTCCAGAAGATATGGCTCGGACATGAGCGGGGAACCATCCTTCTGGCCTTTGTGGCGGCCTTCCTGCAGCAGCAGTTGTGGCCCATGGCAGGGCAGATCGGGGAATCGATGCGCAAGACCGTCAAGGTCCAGCTGATGAGCCTGGGCCTCGCATTGACCTACTTTGTCGCCGCCGCGATCTTGCTGGGCCTGGGGTTGCTCGGCGTTCAAAACGTCCTTTGGCTGCTGGTCATCCTGTATGCTGGCGGCGCTGCGGTTTCCTGGGGCGTGTTGCACGACCCGTCCGCAAGCCGATCTCCGTCAGCCGAAGCGAGCGAACACGTCCTGCGCGACTATGTGCGCTACTGCAGGCCGCTGGCAATACTTGCCGTGATCAGCTTTCTTTACGACTTCGCCGACAAATGGATGCTGCAAAAATTCGGCGGTTCCGTACAGCAGGGATACTTCCAGATCGCGGGCCAATTCGCAGCCGTCAGCCTGCTCGCCACCACGTCCATCCTCAGCATCTTCTGGAAGGAGATTGCAGCCGCATCGGCGGCCGGCGAACATCAGCGGGTCGAACGACTGTACCGCAAGGCGAGCCGGGCGCTGGTTACGGCCGGCGCAGTCCTGACCGGGATGCTGATTCCCTGGGCGGAGCCAATCGTCCGGCTGGTGCTCGGGACAGCGTATGCCGGCGCTTGGCAGGTGCTGGCCATCATGTTCCTGTATCCGATCCACCAGGCACTTGGCCAGATCGGCGGCACAACATTGCTGGCCACCGGGCAGACAAAGCGCTACCTTGCAGTCAGCGTCAGCATGATGCTGCTTTCCATTCCCGTGTCGTACCTGGTACTGGCACCGGCGGCGCAAAGCGGAATCGGCGGGCTGGAACTGGGCGCCGTCGGCATGGCGTGGAAGATGGTCCTCTTGGGTGTGGTGAGCGCCAACCTGCAAGCCTGGGCGATCGCGCGCCTGAATGGATGGCAGTTCGACTGGATCTACCAGCCACTGGCGATATGCCTGATGCTGGCGCTGGGTTTCATGGCGAAATGGTTGTGCCAGCTGATCTGGCCGTTCGGCGACATGCACCTTGCCAGCATGGTCGTGGCCATGATGCTGACGGGCGCGTTCTACCTGACGCTGGCCGCAGCCGCTATTGCAGGCATGCCGTGGCTGGCGGGAATGACACATGAAGAAGCGAGAAAGCTGATGAAAGATTTGAAAGCAGGTGTTAAGGCGAGGTTTGCATGGAGTTGACCGAGGTACAGTTCTGGGAGGACTACTGGGCAGGCTGCAAGCTTCCAAGCGAAGTCGACCAGGATTTTTCGTTCGAGCGCTGCGTGGCGAGTGCCATCAAGGAGCATCTCCCACCGGTGACGGGCGATGTGCTGGAAGTCGGATGCGCGCCGGGCAAGTGGCTGGCGTTCATGGCCAAGGAATTCGGCCTGACGCCACACGGAATTGAATATTCGGAGGCCGGTAGCCGGGCGACCCTGAAGAATTTCGAACTGCTGGGCCTGCCATCCGGGCAGGTGCAGTCGGGTGACTTTTTCAAGTTGCAGCCCGGTCGCCAATATGACGTAGTCATGTCGTTCGGGTTCATCGAGCATTTTTCCGACGTCGACTCCGTGGTGGAGTCGCACCTGCAATGGCTCAAACCCGGCGGCGTGCTGATCCTCGGCGTGCCGAATTTCCGGGGTATCTATCACCCGCTGCAACGGGTGCTGGATCCGGGCATCCTGGACAAGCACAACCTGGAGATCATGCGGCCCGAGTATTTCAGGCACCTTGCGGTGCGTTACAATCTCACCCCTGATTTCATCGGATATGTCGGCTCGTTTGAGCCGTCCCTGCCAATAGCAAAACCGGGGAGCTCCCGCCCCGCGCAGCTGTTGGTGCGGGCCTTCCTGCGGGTCATGCGCAAGGTTCGAAACCTGCACATGCTCGACACGATCAACCATCCCACATTCAGCTCATACCTGCTGTCGATATACCGCAAGGGCCCAACGAATTGACAACCCGCCTGCTGATCTTCACGGAGAATTACGCCCGCGGCGGCGGCAACCGCTACATGGTGGACCTGGCCAACTCCGTCGCCGCCGATTTCGGCGAGGTGGAGTTCGCATCCAACGCCGGCGGCATCTATGCTGAAGATCTTGCACGCCTGTCCCGGACGGCGAGGACAAGAAACGCCTTTTTCGTCACGCGCGCGGGAATCAGCCGCCGCACCGCAAACTTGCCGCGCTGGCTGCAACCTGTATTGCGCACGGCGTTGACCGTGATCGAACCACTGCTGATGCTGCTGAACGTGATTCTGCTCGTGGCGTTGGTCAAGCAGGTCCGGCCCTCGCTCATCCTGGTATGCAACGGTGGCTATCCGGCGGCACAGGCCTGCCTGGCCATGGTACTGGCCGGCCACCTGTGCAAGGTCGATACCACACTGAGCATAGCCAGCATGCCCGCGCCCAGGCGCTCACACATGCGGCTTTACGAACGCATGCTGGACCGCCTGGTCTGGAAGTCCTGCAACCTCGTGGTGGTCAATGCCCGCGCCATCGTCGAAGCGCTGGTCTCGATGAGAGAATTGCCGGTAAGCAAGGTTGCAATCGTCCGCAACGGCATCGAAGACCTGCCGGCGCAGCAGGCAGCGGGCGCACCGCAAGATGCCGGGGAGCTCGTAATCGGCTGTGTCGCGCGGATGGATGTAATGAAGGGAGCGCTGCTATTGATCGAGGCTTTCATTGAACTGGCACCGGAACATCCGCACCTGCGACTGGTGCTCGCCGGCGAAGGCGATGCCTCTGCTCGTATCGCGCAAAGGGTGAAGGAGGCTGGCCTGGAACACCGCGTCAGCCTGCTCGGCCATTTCAGCGGAGATGTGGACAAACTGCTGAAAACCTTCGACGTGTTCGCTTTCCCGTCCCTGTGGGAAGGCTTCCCGTATAGCGTAGTCGAAGCGATGCGGGCTGGCTGCGCAATCATTGCCACCGACGTCGGAGGTATTCCGGAAGCTATCGAAAACGGACGCGACGGCATGCTGGTGACGGCCGGATCAAAAGATGCGCTGCTTGCCGGAATCCGGACCATGATCTCCGATGAGCAGTTCAGGAATCGGGTCGCGGCGAATGCGCGCAAGCGGTTCATGACCGAATTTTCGCTGCCCGAGATGCATCGCCGGGCGCGCGCAATATTGATGGCGGCACAATGAGCAATCCATCCGCTCTCAAACTACAGGGCCGCCCATGACAATCAAGGCGGCCATACTTGGTGCGGGATTCATCGGGATGAACTTCCTGCGCCATGCGCTCGACCTCGGCGGCGTGCTTCATGTCCTCGACCATAATCCGCCCCCGCCCGACCTGCAGGGCAAGCTGCGCTGGACCATCGGCGACCTGGGAGATGAGCAACAAGTTGCCCAAGTGCTTGACGGTGCCGATACCGTGTTCCACTTCATCTCCAGCACGGTACCAGGCGACCAGGTAAACATCGCCTCCGAATTGCAACAGAACGTTTTCCAGACCCTGCAATTGCTTAACCTTTGTGTACAGTTGCGCGTTCGCCGGATTATTTTCGTTTCGTCATCATCCGTATACGGCGTGCAGGACACCTTGCCGATTCCGGAGACGGCGGCGACCGATCCAATCAGCGCGCACGGCGTACACAAGCTGACCATCGAAAAATACCTGCAACTGTACCGGTACACGCATGGACTGGATTGCAAGATCCTGCGCTTGAGCAATCCCTACGGCCCGGGCCAGAACGTGCACGGCCGCCAGGGCTTCATTGCCATTGCGATAGGACGGATCATCGAAGGGAAAGAGATTGCGATACGCGGAGATGGAAAGATCATCCGGGACTTCATTTATATCCAGGATGTCTGCCATGCATTGCAGGCAGCGGCGACGACCCTGTCGGACGAACGGATCTTCAACATTGGCTGCGGACAGGGCTGCACGCTGAACCAGGTGATTGCGACCATGGAGGACGTGCTGGGCAGGAAACTGAATGTCGTGCATACCGAAAGCCGCTTCGTCGACATACCGGAAAGCGTGCTGGACATCAGTCGGTCACGCAATGTTCTTGGCCTGCCGCCTGCATTGTCGCTGCGCGAGGGCCTGGTCAGGACGCTATCGCATCACGGCCTGATCTGATCCAGGCGAGACCGTGATGATTTTGATTTCGAGGAATTCTCTGGAATGAGCAGTCAAGCAACCGAGTCCGTGATCGACGGGCTCCAGATCCACGACCTGAAGCAGATTGCCGACCAGCGAGGCGCGGTCCTGCACATGCTGCGCACGGACAGCGCCGGTTTCGCCGGATTCGGGGAATGCTATTTTTCCGAAGTTGCTCCCGGCGCGGTCAAGGCATGGAAGCTTCACCGGCGGCAGACCCAGAACCTCGCCGTTCCCGTCGGGACGCTGCAGCTGGTCGTGTTCGATGACAGGAAAGGTTCGAAATCTGAAGGCAGGCTTCAGGTCATGAAGCTTGGCAGGCCCGACAACTACCGGAGAGTCACGATCCCGCCCGGACTGTGGTACGGATTCTCCTGCCTGTCCGAAGTGCCCGCACTGCTCGCAAACTGCGCCGACATTCCCCACGACCCGCAAGAATCGACGACACTCCCGGTGGACGATCCCCGATTTCCTTTCCACTGGCCTTCAACCAAAATCAGCGACCAGACCGACAAAACATGAAAGTTGTAATCCTTTGCGGCGGGTACGGTACCCGCATCCGCGACGTTGCGGACGATATCCCCAAACCAATGATCCCGATCGGACCTTATCCGATCCTGTGGCACATCATGAAATACTACGCTTCCTTTGGGCTGCAGGAGTTCGTGCTGTGCCTGGGCTACAAGGGAAATGCGATCCGCGAATTTTTCCTCAACTACGAGGCTTACACGCGGGACGTGACGCTTGAGCTCGGGAACACGTCCGCCATGTCGTTCCACAGCCATCATGCAGAGTCGGACTGGAAGGTCACGCTGGCCGATACCGGACTTAATGCGATGACGGGCGCGCGGATCCGGAAGATTGCACGTTACGTGGGCGATGACGATTTCCTGCTGACCTACGGCGACGGCGTGGGGGATATAGACCTGAATGCCCTGCTTGCATTCCACCGCAGCCACGACAAGGTCCTGACCGTCACCGGCGTGCGCCCGCCCGGCCGCTTCGGCGAATTGCGCAGCGAAGCCGGACTGGTCACCGAATTCAACGAGAAGCCGCAAGCGACCGGCGGCCGGATTTCCGGCGGCTACTTCGTCGCCAACCGGCGCCTTTTCGATTACCTCGGCGACGGTGACGATCTCGTGTTCGAACAAGAGCCGATGCGCCGCCTCGTCAGCGAAGGCAACCTGATGGTGTATGAGCACGACGGCTTCTGGCAACCAATGGACACCAGCCGGGAATACCAGGTACTGAATTCGCTGTATGCACAAGGGGAGGCCCCATGGGTACGATGGTGATGGCAGACGCCCTGCAGGCGTATCGCGGCAAACGGGTATTCATCACCGGGCACACCGGCTTCAAGGGCTCGTGGCTTGCCCGGATACTGACCCAGCTTGGCGCCGAAGTGACTGGCTATGCGCTGCCGCCGGCGACCGAGGACAGCCACTTCGAGCGGCTTGGCCTGCGGCACCAGATCCAGCATATCGAGGGTGACATCCGCGATGCCGGCCACCTCGTGGAGGCGGTCCGCGCCTGCGCCCCGGAGTACCTGTTCCACCTGGCGGCGCAAGCGCTCGTGAAGCGTTCCTACTCCGATCCGGTCGAAACCTTCAGCACCAACGTGATGGGATCGGTGCACGTGCTGGAAGCGGTGCGTGCCACGCCCTCGATCAGATCGCTGGTCTACATCACTTCCGACAAGTGCTACGAGAACCATGAGTGGATCTGGGGCTACCGCGAAAATGACCAACTCGGCGGCCATGATCCGTACAGCGCGTCCAAGGCCGCGGCGGAAATAGCGTTCTCGGCCTACTCGCGCTCCTTCCTTTCGCAACGGGGCGATCTCGGGGCTGCCACGACACGTGCCGGCAACGTGATCGGGGGTGGCGACTGGGCAGCCGATCGCATCGTGCCCGACTGCGTGAGGGCGGTGGCCGCAGGCAAGGAAGTCCTCCTGCGCAATCCGCACGCAACGCGGCCATGGCAGCACGTGCTGGAGCCGCTGTCGGGCTACCTGTTGCTCGGAGCCTGCCTCCACGAAGATCCGAAGGGCTACGCCGGGTCATGGAATTTCGGGCCTCCGTCCACGCAATGCCGGACGGTCGGGGAAGTCGCGCAGACGCTCGTCACCCGGTTCGGGACGGGCGCGGTCGCTGTCGAGAAGGGGGTGCAACAGCAGCACGAAGCGCAATTGCTTCAGCTGAACTGCGACAAGGCACACCAGAAGCTGGGCTGGTATCCGCGCTGGAATATCGAGCAGACGCTGACTGCCACGGCGGACTGGTACAAGTCGGTACTGGACGGCGAAGACGCGAGCCAGGTCACCGGCCGCCAGATTCGCGAGTACTTCCCTGAAATCAACTGATGCCGGCAGGCGAATGAAGTTACTGGTAACCGGAGCGCGCGGCTACGTCGGTGGCCGGCTATGTCGATTCCTCGCGGAATACAGCTCGCACGAGGTCGTGTGCGGCTCGCGCAGTGCCATCCACGGCATGGCGGGAGCATTCGCCGCCGCGGTCACCGACTGGTCCAGTGAAGAAAACCTGTACAAGGCTTGCGAGGGCGTAGAGGCAGTCGTCCACCTGGCGGCCATGAACGCCGCCGATTGCGCTGCCGACCCTGCCGGCGCGCTGGCGATGAACGGTGTCGCAACCGCGCGCCTGCTGCAGGCGGCGAAGAAGGCCGGCGTGCGTCGTTTCATCTACCTGTCCACTGCGCACGTCTATGGCAGCCCGTTGACCGGCACCATCAGCGAGAACAGCTGGCCGTGCCCGGTCCACCCCTATGCAACCAGTCACCGCGCGGCGGAAGATATCGTCCTCGCTGCCGACAAGCTGGGGCAGATCGAAGGCATCGTGCTGAGAATGTCGAATGCATTCGGCGCACCTGCCGACCCGGATGCCAACTGCTGGGACCTGCTGTTCAATGACCTGTGCAGGCAAGCGGTCACAACCGGCAGCATGACCCTGCATTCAAGCGGCATGCAGCGTCGGGACTTCTTGCCAATGACCGATGTCTGCCGGGCCATCCTGCATTTCCTGGACTTGCCGCTGGCCCGACAAGACCGCCGTTTGTTCAACCTGGGCGGGAACTGGAGTCCGACGGTGTTCGAAGCTGCCAACATCGCTGCCGACCGCTGCGCGACCCTGCTGGGCGCACGACCGTCCGTGAGCCGGGTGCCGCCGGCCGTCGGCGAAGTGGCGGCCGACCTCAGCTACGTGACGGATGCCCTGCAACAAACGGGGTTCCGGCTCACGGCTGACCGCACGGCCGAAATCGACTCCCTGATTTCCTTCTGCATGAAAACCTATGGCGTATCCGCATGACTGAACGGCTGGTATCGATAATCATCCCGACTTACAACAGCGCGCCGCTTCTTTCGCGGGCGCTGAAGTCGGTCGTCAACCAGACTCATCAGGACTGGGAAGCGCTGGTTATTGACAACCACTCGGCCGACAATACCGACGAGGTGGTCGCCGGGTTCGCCGACCCGCGCATCCGGCTTCTGAAAGCCAACAACAAGGGGGTCATCGCAGTATCCCGCAACATCGGCCTCGGACAAGCCACCGGCAAGTGGGCCGCTTTCCTTGATGCAGACGACTGGTGGCTGCCAGAAAAACTGGCGCTGTCGCTGAACAGCCTGCAACAGGGTGCCGATATCGTTTACCACGACCTGCTCAGGGCCGGCCCCCGCCCTCATCCATTCTCGAGGCGCGTGATCAGGACCCGGGAATTGACCAGGCCGGTCTACGACGACCTGGTCCTGCACGGAAACGCCCTGCTGAATTCCAGCGTTGTCGTGCGGCGCGACCTGCTTGCGGCTGTCGGTGGATTGTCGGAAAATCCGCGGCTGGTGGCAGCGGAAGATTTCGAGTGCTGGCTGCGACTGGCCCGCCGCACCGAGGCCTTCTGCCGCATACCGGGGCGGCATGGCTACTACTGGATAGGCAACAGCAACACCTCGTCACCAACCCGTACCCTGACTTGCCTGGGCGAACTGCGCTCGCATTACCTTGCGCCGGATCCGGCGACCGGTGCCGCCCGTTCTCCTGGCTGGCTTTCCTTCGCACTGGCGAAGGCGCACTATGACCTCGGCAATCGGGAAGAAAGCCTTGCCGAACTCGCCGTATGCCGGGCACATGAAGCGCCCGCGTTGGTTCGCATGAAGGCAGCGCTGCTGAGGACACTGATCGCGATGGGCGCAGGATCGAAACGCCAATGAACACACCGACGCGCTCCTCACCAGCAGCATCCGGCGCCACCGATCGCGGAATGGACCTGTCCGCGGCCACCCAGCCCAGCTTGGCCACGACTGCCGGCGCGATATGCCTGTATGGCTTCTTCCTCCTGCTGCCGCTCACCTATGCGCTGCAGGTCCTCACGGGGCGAGCGGAAGTGGCGATCCTGACCTACGCACTCCTGACACTGGGAATTGCCCAGACACTCTGGGCTAATTTCAACCGTGACTCTATCCGGCTACCGCATCAGTCCTCATCGGTGCAATGGCTTCCGCTGGCGTTCACTTTCATCCTTGTCCATCACTTGATCTCCGTGGCGAGCGCGACGATTGCCGGGGATATCGACCTGCCCGTGCGCGGAATGCTGCTGTTCACCGTGCCGTTGCTACTGTTCTGGGTGGTACAGGTGATGCGGCCGACCCGCTTGAAGATGCTGCTGGTCTTGCTGGCGGCAGGTGGCCTCATTGTCGCCGTGGAGATGATTTACGAAAACTTCTCGGCTCGGATCCTGCTCAGGCCCACGGCGTTCCAGATCCTGAACCACGCTTATGCTACCGCCCGCAACAGCAGCGAAATGACGCAACTGCTTGGCATTGCCTATCGCCCCCCGGGACTGCTGGAGCACCTGCATGCGGTGACGATATTTGCGGCATTGGCAGCATACGCGCATGCGGTGCTGTACTGCCTTGAAGGCCGCTGGTACTGGCTGCTTGGCATGGCCGTGTGCGCATCTGGACTGCTCCTGCATGGGGTGCGCCTGCCGGTCGCCGCTGCAGCGGTCGCGTTTACCTTGATCGCATGCGTGTTCGCATGGCGGGAGAAGGACCGGATCATCCGCCGCCGCGGACTCGCCGTACTTGCCGTGATGGTGGCGCTGGTCCTGATACAACTTTTCGTGGATCCGCTCGGCACGTCCCGGGACTACTACTGGACGGCGCTTCGCCATGGCGATTTCCAGGTTCCCAACCAGACTGGCCTTCAACTGGTCCATCAAGAGGCAAGGACGCTATATACCCAGTCTGAATGGGGGAAACTTTTCCTGGGGCAGTCCAGCGACTTGCAGGGTGCGCTGCTTGGACACGGCATTATTGGATGGATGCAAGGCGCTTCCGGCTCGAGCGACGATTTGTTCGCGCTCGCTCTCCTTGCGCAATACGGCATTCTCGGCGCCGCAGTGTTCTTCGGCCTGCTGGCAACGACAATTTATCATGCTGTTGCCGGCCTGCTCCGGACCCGCGACATGGACGCAATGAGCCGGGCGCTGCTCTATTTTTCGGCTGGCACGCTGGTGATACTGGCACTCAGCATTGCGCACAGCGGCGTTTTGCAGCGTAAAGCCATTTATCCCTTCTTCCCGCTCGCAGCGGGCTTGGCCTGGCGCTTTTCCCGGCCCAGTACCGCCCCCGGACTGTGATGGATCAGCCAAATCAGGTCCGGGTCGTCACGAAGGACGCCCCCATGCAATTTCCTCCGCCAGTACCGACGATCGCGGTGTCCGGGGCAAGCGGCTACCTTGGCACCCGCTTGATTTCAGCGCTTGTCTCCGAAGGCGGCTACAGGGTACGCGCGCTGCGTCACCGGGCGGCAGCAGCGCACGATGCTTGCGTCGACGAGTTGCAAGGGAATTTGCTGCAACCGGAAACGCTGCCCCCCTGGCTGGCACCCGGCTGCACGGTCGTCCACCTGGCCTACATGTGGCACGCATCGCCCGAGGAAAATATCAGGGCCACGTCGAACCTGGTGGATGCCTGCGCCAGTGCCGGCGTTGCCCGTCTCGTGCATGTGAGTACCGCAGCCGTCATCGGCCGCGCCGCTACTTCCTGGGTGGATGAAAAGACCCCATGCAGCCCAACCACTCCCTATGGCCGTACCAAGCTGCGGATCGAGGAAGTGATCCATGAGGGCGCCCGTCGCCATGGATTCGACCTTGTCGTGGTGCGGCCGACGTCGGTCTACGGCCCGGGCGGCGCACCGCTGATGAAGCTTTGCCACGACCTGCAGCACGCCCGATGGCAGAAAAATTACCTGAAGAGCTGCCTGTTCGGACGGCGGGCGATGAACCTGGTTCATATCGATAACGTGGTCGCTGCATTGCGCTTCCTGATCGGGCAAGCGCAAAGCCTGGACGGCGCCACCTGCATCGTGTCCGAAGACGCCGATCGCGCCAACAACTTCCTGGACGTCGAGCAAGTCATCCGCAATACGCTCGGACTCCCCGCTTACCCAGTGCCCATCATGGCGCTGCCGCCAGCAGTGCTGGCGGCGACCCTGCGTGTGATGGGGCGAAACATCGTCGATCCACGGTGCCGCTTCAGCCAGGCCACCATCGAGTCACTGGGCTTTTCGCCGGTCCGGAGTTTCGCCGACGGCCTGGCAAATTTCCTTGACTGGTATCGCAAGGAAATGTCTGCGGACAAACGCTCGAATGCCCAGCCCGGAACCGCCAATGGATGACTCATGCAGGTATTGAACGTCGTCTCCATCCTTTCTGCCCGGGAGGGCGGTGGCAATGCGGAACGTACCATGCAACTGTCGCGCGCGATTTCCGCCGCCGGCGTCGGTTGCACTGTCCTGACGCTGGACATTGGCGACCCGCACGCGCGCCAGCCGCAACTGGGCGACGCCGAACTGGTGGTCCTGCCGACTTTGAACAAGCGTTACCAGGTCCCGCGGCTGCGCTGGAAGGCTGTTGAAGCACAGGTACGAAAGGCCGACGTAATCCACTTCATGGGCTACTGGAGCCTGCTGGCCGTCTTCGTGTTCCTCGTCGCCAGGCGCACCGGTGTGCCGTATGTCGTCAGCCCGGCCGGCGCCCTTGCAATCTTCGGCCGCTCCAAAGCACTGAAGCAATTGTTCAACCTTGTGTTCGGGCGGCGCTTGTTGCGCGGGGCTGCAGGGTGGATTGCGGTTACGGCCGGGGAGTTGCCGGATTTCGAGAGCCACGGCATCGACCCAGCCCGGGTGAAAGTGCTGCCTAACGGTGTGGTCGAGTCAGAATTCGAACCTGTGCCGGGCGTCTCCTTGCCGTGGCCCGGGATGATCGCATCGGACTCGTGCATCCTGTTCATGGGAAGGCTGGATCCGATCAAGGGCCCGGACCTGCTGCTGGAAGCTTTCATCCGGATCGCGCCCCAATTTCCCGGCGCCACGCTGGTATTTGCCGGCCCGGATGGCGGCTTGCAGGCCTCGCTTGAACAGCGTGCGCGCGAGGCGGCGCTGGCGCAGCGGGTGCACTTCGCGGGCTTCGTCTCCGGTCCGATGAAAACCGCGGCCTATCGCGAGGCAAGCATCCTGGTCGTTCCGTCCCGGCGCGAAGCAATGTCGATCGTGGCGGTCGAAGCCGGCGTCTGCGGCACTGCGGTCCTGATGACGGACCAGTGCGGACTGGACGACGTACGCGAGATCGAGCCGCGACTGGTGGTGCCGGCAACAGTGGAAGGCCTGGCAAGCGCCCTCTGCTTTGCGCTGGAGGACAAGGAGCGGCTGCAGGCATGGGGGGAGCGCTGGCAGGATATCGTCCGCCAACGCTACCTGTGGCGCGACATCGGACAGCGCTTTGCCGACTACTTGTCGATGCTGGCCCGGCAAAGGAGGACTTGAGTGCGCCTGCTCGTCCTGTCCCAGTACTTCTGGCCCGAATCGTTCCGCATCAATGAATTGACGGCCTCGCTCGTCGAACGAGGGATACAGACCGACGTCCTGACCGGCAAGCCAAATTATCCGGATGGCCAGGTCTTCCCTGGTTACCGCGCGGGCGGATGCACCCAGGAAAGCCGGGGCGGAGCGCGCATTTTCCGTGTTCCTCTGTTTCCGCGTGGCCGCAAAAGCAGGATACGCCTTGCCCTGAACTACCTGTCCTTCGTTGTCTCCGGCGCGGTGTTCGGCCCGTGGCAACTACGGGGCGTGCGCCCGGACGCGATCCTCGTCTATGCACCGTCTCCACTGCTGCAAGCATTGCCTGCCTTGCTGATCGGCCGTCTCAAAGGTGCTCCGGTGGTCCTGTATGTGCAGGATCTATGGCCCGAAAGCCTCGAGGCTACTGGCTACGTGAGCAGCCGTCCCATCATCTGGATGGTGGAACAGTTGGTGCGATTTATCTATCGCCGCGCGGACCTGATTCTGATATCGTCGCGGCCATTCGAGGCCTCGATCAAACGCTTTTCGCCTCGCGCCCGCATCATTTACTATCCGAATTCGGTAGACGCTTCGTTTTGCAATCCGGACACGGGCCTGCAACCAAAGGTGACGGAACTGGAGGACGGCTTCTCCGTCGTCTTTGCCGGCAATGTCGGTTCGGCGCAGGCGGTGAGCGTGATCGTCAAGGCCGCCTCGCTGCTCAAATCGCAGCCCGGGATTCGACTGGTGGTGTTGGGTTCTGGTAGCGAACTGGCATGGATGCAAGAGCAGAAACAGTTGCTCGGCCTCGACAATCTGTATCTGGCCGGGCGATTTCCGGTCGAGGCAATGCCTTACCTCCTGTCGAAGGCATCGGCGCTCCTGGTGACACTCGCCGCCCGCCCGATTTTCGCGGCAACCGTGCCGAGCAAGGTCCAGGCATACATGGCGGTGGGAAGGCCCATCATTGCGTGCATGAACGGTGAAGGAGCCCGGCTGGTCGAGGAAGCGCGTGCGGGGCTGGCGGTGCCGGCCGAAGATGCAGAAGGGCTGGCAACGGCCATTCTCCGGCTTTTTGCGATGCCCGCCGGAGAGCGGGCCCAGCTGGGAGCCAATGGAAGAACCTACTATCGCGAGCATTTCGACAACGACAAGCTCGTCTCGGAGCTGATCTCGCATCTGCAGGACGCGATTGGGAACAAATCATGAAAGTATTAATACTGGGTGCAAACGGAATGTTGGGAAGCATGATGCTGCATGTGCTCTCCGAAAGGCCGGAATGGAATGTGACCGGCACCGTGCGCAGTGACGCCGGCAAGCAGAAACTCGGCGCCTCCCTGGCAAACAAGCTCATCTCCGGCATCGACCTGACCAATACCGATCACGTGGCCGCGCTGTTCGATCGCGCCCGGCCGGATGTGGTCGTCAATTGCGCGGGCCTGACCAAGCATCTGCCCGAGGGCAATGCACCGATTCCGGCGCTGACGGTGAATGCGCTGCTTCCGCATCGGCTTTCACAGCTTTGCCGCCTGGTCGGCGCGCGACTGGTCCACGTCAGCACGGACTGCGTCTTTTCAGGAAAAACCGGGAATTACCGGGAAACCGACCAGCCCGACGCCAGCGATGTCTATGGACAAACCAAGCATCTCGGGGAAGTTTCCGGGCCCGGCATGATCACGCTGCGCTCCTCCATCATTGGCCCTGAACGGGGAAGCCAGTACGGCCTGCTCGAATGGTTCCTGGCCCAAAGCCAGTGCAAGGGGTTCAAACGGACGATATTTTCCGGCCTGCCCACGGTAGAATTTTCCCGCCTCGTACGCGATGTGATCATTCCGCGGCCTGAGCTTTACGGGCTGTATCACGTCGCCTCCCGGCCCATCGACAAATACTCGCTGCTCTGCCTGATCGCCCGCACATATGGCAAGGACACGAAAATCATGCCGGACGACGAACATGTGCTCGACCGGAGCCTGAACGCCGACCTGTTTACTTCGGTCACCGGATACCATCCTCCGGAATGGCCTGAACTGGTGCAGATGATGCACGACTATAAAATCTAGTAGAGGTTGTTAGATGTTTGACGACAAAGTATTGATGATCACAGGCGGGACCGGTTCATTTGGCAACACGGTCCTGAATCGGTTTCTGGATACCGGCGTGAAGGAAATCAGGATCTTCAGCCGCGACGAGAAAAAGCAGGAAGACATGAGGATTGCGCTGAACAATCCGAAGCTGCGCTTCTACATTGGCGACGTCCGGGATCCGGACAGCGTTTCGCAGGCAATGAAAGGCGTCGACTACGTTTTCCATGCCGCCGCGCTGAAGCAGGTTCCGTCCTGCGAGTTTTATCCGATGGAAGCGGTGCGCACCAATGTGATTGGCACCGAGAACGTGCTCAACGCCGCCACTGCGAACGGCGTGCAGCGGGTGGTGGTGCTCAGCACCGACAAGGCCGTCTATCCCATCAACGCCATGGGAATATCCAAGGCGATGGCAGAGAAATTGATGGTCGCCAAGGCCCGGCTCCAGGCCGCGGGCGAGACGGTGTTCTGCGCGACACGTTATGGCAACGTGATGGCGTCCCGGGGTTCGGTCATACCGCTGTTCGTGTCGCAACTGAAAGCGGGCAAGCCGGTCACCGTCACCGATCCGAACATGACTCGATTCCTGATGTCCCTCGAGGATTCCGTCGACCTGGTGCTGTACGCATTCACGCACGGCCGGCAGGGCGACATTTTCGTACAGAAGGCACCGGCTTCCACCGTCGGCGACCTGGCGGAGGCGCTGAAGGACATGTTCGGCGCAAAGAGCGAGACCCGGGTGATCGGCACGCGCCACGGCGAAAAGCTTTACGAATCCCTGATCTCGCGCGAAGAGATGGCCCATGCCGAGGATATGGGCGGCTACTACCGGATACCGGCCGACAATCGCGACCTGAATTATGCAAAATATTTCAGCGAGGGCGAGGAGACCATCTCCCATCTCGACGACTACACCTCGCACAACACGCAGCGGCTCGATGTCGAACAGGTCAAGGCCTTGCTGCTGAAGCTGGACTATATCGAGAAAGAACTCCGTGCTTAAAGTCATGACCATTGTGGGCACACGCCCCGAGCTGATCAAGATGTCGCGCGTGATCGCGGAGTTCGACCAGCACACGAAGCATGTGCTGGTGCACACCGGGCAAAACTACGATTACGAATTGAACCGGGTATTTTTCGAAGACCTGGGGATACGCGAGCCCGACCATTTCCTGGAAGCGGTCGGCGACAACGCTGCGCAAACCATCGCGCGAGTCATCGAGAAGTCCGATGCCGTGATGGAGCAGGAAAAGCCGGATGCGCTGCTGCTGTATGGCGACACCAATTCCTGCCTTGCCGTGATCGCCGCGAAACGACGCAAGATCCCGGTGTTTCACATGGAAGCCGGAAACCGCTGCTTCGACCAGCGGGTGCCCGAGGAACTGAATCGCAAGGTGCTTGACCACCTGAGCGACATCAACCTCGTGCTGACCGAGCACGCGCGGCGATACCTGATCGCCGAAGGCATACCGCCGGAGACGATCATCAAGACCGGCTCCCACATGCGCGAAGTGCTGGACTACTACCGGCCGGGCATACAGGCCTCGGACGCGCTCGATCGCATGCAACTGGAAAGCGGGCGCTACTTCATCGTCAGCTGCCATCGGGAAGAAAACGTCGACACGCCGCAGAACCTGCGCGACTTGCTGGAGACGCTGAACGCCTTGGCCGCGGCTTGGGACGTGCCGGTGATCGTATCCACCCATCCCCGTACCCGCAAGCGGCTCGACGCCATGGACCTCGGACCGATAGACCCGCGGATCCGCTTCCTGAAACCGTTCGGGTTTTCCGATTACGTCAGGCTGCAGATGGAAGCGCTGTGCGTGGTCTCTGACAGCGGCAGCCTGACTGAAGAGGCATCGCTGCTCAATCTTCCTGCGATCACCATCCGTCACACGCACGAGCGTCCGGAGGGAATGGACGTGGGCACGCTGGTGATGACCGGCCTGAAAAAAGATCGCGTGCTTGATGCGGTCAGGGTGGTCGTCGCCCAGCACGACCGTACGGTACGCGTGATGCCGCCGGTTCCGGACTACGAGGCCGGGCCTGTCTCCAAGCAGGTATTGCGGGTGGTGCTGAGCTACGTCGATTACGTAAACCGCACCGTGTGGTCCAAACCAGTCTGAAGCGAACCAGCGAAACGAGAATGTCAGCTGTCCTGGTCACCGGAGCCAACGGATTTGTCGGCCGCACACTCTGCCAATGCCTTGAGGCAAGCGGCAAGCAGGTCAGGCGCGCCGTGCGCCGTCCCGGCCCGGGCGCAGATGTCGTTGTTGGCGACATCGGGCCTGCGACCGACTGGCAGCTTGCGCTGGAAGGATGCAGCACGGTCATCCACCTCGCCGCGCGCGTGCACGTGATGCAGGACACCGCCACTGACCCGCTGGCAGCCTTTCGTGAAGTGAACACGCATGGCACGCTGAACCTGGCCCGACAGGCGGCCCGACAAGGGGTGCGCCGGCTGGTCTTCGTCAGCAGCGTAAAGGTAAATGGCGAAAGCGGGGCGTTCACCGGTCGCGACCAGCCTGCGCCCGAGGACCCGTACGGATGCTCCAAGGCCGAAGCCGAGCTGGGCTTGCAAGCCATCAGCAAGGAAACGGGCATCGAGATCGTCGTGGTCAGGCCGCCGCTGGTCTACGGCCCCGGCGTTGGCGCAAATTTCCTGCGCCTGGTTCGGGCAGTTGAGCGCGGACTGCCTTTGCCGTTCGGCGCCGTGGAAAACCGCCGCAGCCTGGTTTACATCGGCAACCTGGCCAGTGCGATTGCCATCTGCGCAGACCACCCCGCTGCGGCCGGAAAAACCTACCTTGTCAGCGACGGCAGCGATGTCTCGACCAGGGAACTGGTGCAGTTGATTGCTCGACAGTTGGGCCGTTCGCCACGTCTGGTGGGCGTACCCGCTCCCCTGCTCAGGCTGGCGGGCCGTATCTTTGGCAAGCAACAGGAAATCGAACGGCTGCTGGGCTCGCTGACCGTCGACAGCGGGGAAATACGGCGCGACCTGGGCTGGATCCCGCCCTTCACGCTGCAGCAAGGCCTGGAGCAGACAATTGAATGGTATCGCCGGACTGACGATCGATGAAACGCACTTTCGACCTGTTGCTCGCCATTGTCGCGGGCCTGATCCTGCTGCTGCCGCTCGCCGCCGTCGCATTGGCGATTCGACTGACCTCACCCGGCCCGGTGCTGTACTGGAGCGACAGGATAGGACGTGGCAATCACATATTCCGCATGCCGAAGTTTCGTAGCATGCGCGTTGGCACGCCGGCTGTGGCCACGCATCTGCTTGCCAACCCGGAAGCCCACCTGACCCCCATCGGCTCCTTCCTGCGAAAATCGAGCCTGGATGAACTTCCGCAACTGTGGAGCATCTTCAATGGCGACATGAGCTTCGTCGGTCCCCGGCCCGCCCTGTTCAACCAGGATGACCTGATCGCGCTGCGTACCGAGCAAGGCATTCATGAACTGGTCCCCGGCCTGACTGGATGGGCGCAGGTAAATGGGCGGGATGACCTGCCTATCCCTGACAAGGTCAAGCTGGACGCGGAATACCTCCGTTCCCGCTCTTTCCTGCTGGACCTGAAGATCCTGTGGCTTACCGCCGCCAAGGTCCTTGCCCGGGATGGCGTTTCGCACTGAACCGCGACATTAGCCGGCCAAGTGCCGGCGAGTACTTGCTATCGCGGCGATGCAGGCAATCTCCGGCCTGCCGCTTCGCCAAAGCCGTCGCCTTCGTTGCCATTTTCCAGATGCACCCAATCGACGATATCGCCGCTCGGGCTGTAGCCGGATACGAGTTGCGCCAGTAACTGGCGCATCACACCCACATCATTGATTTCGAGCGCCATCCGTAGCGCCTGCAGCTTTTCTTCCAGTTCACGCAATGGCAGGAAGCTTTCGCGAGCGCGCATGATTCGCGGGTGGGACGTCGCCTGCGGATTGTCACCGATCAGCAGCTCTTCATACAGTTTTTCACCCGGCCGCAGGCCTGTGATGTTGATGGCGATGTCGCCGTCCGGATTGCATTCGTCCTGTATCGTCAGCCCGGACAGTTCCGCCATGCGCCGCGCAAGGTCCACGATACGCACTGGCTCGCCCATATCGAGCACAAACACGTCTCCGCCTTTGGCCATCGCACCGGCCTGGATCACGAGTTGGGCCGCCTCGGGGATGGTCATGAAATAACGCGTGATATCCGGATGGGTCAGCGTGATCGGGCCGCCGTCCTTGATCTGCTGCCGGAATTTCGGCACCACGGAACCGGAGGAGCCCAGCACATTGCCAAATCGGACCATCGAGAGCTGGGTGCCCCGCTTGCCTGATTTCCCTTCATCGACCTCGGCTGACAGTGCCTGCAGCACCATCTCCGCCAGCCGCTTGCTTGCTCCCATTATGTTGGTGGGCCGCACCGCCTTGTCGGTACTGATCAGCACGAAATCGCTGGCGCCGGCATCGATCGCCGCCTTCGCGGTCGTATAGGTGCCAAACACGTTGTTCTTGATCCCCTCCGCAGGATTGTGCTCGACCAGCGGAACATGCTTGTAGGCAGCAGCGTGGTAGACGGTATGCGGCCGCCACGTGAGCATCACTTCCCGCATGCGCTCCTCGTCCTGCACCGAAGCAAGCAATGGCACCAGCTTCACGCCGGACAGTCCCTCCAGGACCAATTTTGCCAGCAATTCCTGATGCATCTCATACAAGGCGAATTCGCTCTGCTCGACCAGCAGCAATGTATGAGGCACCTGCATCACGATCTGACGGCAGAGTTCACTCCCGATCGACCCGCCGGCGCCCGTGATGAGCACTACCTTGCCCCGAACGTTCTTGCCCAGCAGGATATGGTTCGGCGTTACCGGATCACGTCCCAGCAGATCCTCGATCTCCAGCTCATGCACGTCTGTGGTCGAGACACGTCCCTGTGCAAGGTCGATCAGGGTGGGCAGGGTCCGGACTGAAACTTTGGCATCCAGCATCCCGTTGAGTATCTCGTTGCGCCGCTTGCGGGTCGCGGACGGAATGGCCAGCAGCACGTGGCTCACGCCAAGGGATTCGACCAGGGCGGCAACGTCATCCGGGCTGTATATGGGCAAGCCATTGAGCACGTTACCCTGCAGGCGGATGTCGTCATCCAGAAAACCGATGGCTTGCATTTCGTGACTATTGACCATCGCTGTGGCCAGTTCACGGCCTGCGCTGCCCGCGCCGTAGATCAGCACCTTCGGCAGGCGCGCACGCTGCAAATGGCTGCGATACATTCCGCCCAGCCAGAAAGTAGCAAGAGCCCGCGATGCGCCGACGGCGAGCAGGAGCAGGATTGGCTGTATCAGCCCTATCGTACGTGGCACGCCATGCATGCCAATGGCGGTAAAGATCGTGGCGTAAGCCAGCCCGTACACCAGGATTGCCTTCGTCACGGCCAGCAGGGCCGGCCATCCTGAGTATCGGAAGATCGCCCGGTAGAGCCCGGAGACGATGAAAATGGGCAGCGCAATACCGATCGAGGCCAGCAGCGCCTGCATGCCGTCGCCTCGCATGGAAGTCCATTCACCAAGGCGAAGGTAAAAAGCGAGCCACACCGTCAACGCACAAAGACTCGCGTCGACGATGAGTACCAGCAGCCGCTTGGCTAGGCGGGGAAGAGCAAGGACAGGGACAGCGACGCGTTGAAGGGACATCGAAATTTGAGTGAGTTGTTGGAGCGCCGCCCCGGAGTTGCCAGGCCAGCCCGTTTATTCAACGCGTCTGAGTCGAGCGGCCGGAATGGCCATGCGAACTGGCTTGCTGAGCAATTCGATCAGCACAAGCGCGCGGGCATCGCCATCCAGCATCTGGTACACCCCTTCCAGGCCTGCGAAAGGACCAACTGTGCAGCTAACCCGGTCGCCCGGCGTGAACAAGGTACGAGGCGGCTGTGCTTCGCGAGCCTGGAGCGACTCTATCAAGGTGTCGTCTATCCGGGCAGGCTGGTTGCCAAATGTAACAAGCCGGGAAACACCTTTTGTGGAACGGATAGGAGTCCAGCTCTTTCCGGTCACGGACGAATCAAGGCGTACGAACAAATAGCGTGGGAACAATGGCTCTTCAGCCATCTCCACACTGCCACCCCGGACCATCTGCATCCGCAGCACCGGAAGGAAACACGAATACCCTTGTTGCTCCAGATTCTGCAGGGCCCGAAATTCCTGACGTGGCTTCGTATGGACAACGTACCAGAACATGGAGAAACCCGATCGGGTAAAAGCCCGATTCTATATCGGCCACGGCCAGTGATCAAACCAAGGGTACCAAACGAACAACGAACGCGAGAACACACCGGGGGAAGAATGGAGGGGAGCAATGCGCCGGTCGTGGGATGGAATCGGAACAGTTCGCGCAAATCACCTGAAGGTCGCGCCCCTGCGCGTCCCGTCCCACGGCCGCCGCACTCTCTGGAAAGAGCATAGCGGCCGCCGCTGGCAAGGCTTTGTCGTCTGTCAACTGCAAACGCACCGAAAATCAAGCGAAGCAAGCCGATAGGCCGGATTCTGTTACGGCGACCGGCGAACCGGGCGCTATGACAGCCATTCATCTAGGCCTGCGATTGCTCGCAGGCTCAAGCTTCCTACCCGCACGCTCAGCGAGCAGCATCATCGCGTGCCTATTTGGAATTGCTCCGGGTGGAGGTTACCGCGTTTCACCCTTCGTGAGCGTTACCGGCTTGCGCCGCGCTCCCGAAGACTCGTCTCTGTGGCCCTGTTCCGCGCCTCACGGCGGACGGTCGTTAGCCGTCACCCTGCTCTGTGGAGTCCGGACCTTCCTCCCGCGCGAACTTGCATTCGCGCCAGCGGCTGTCTGGCTTGCTTCGGCAGTCATTGTATCCCACCGCCGGCCCGGCCGGTGTGCGGCCCGCGCCACCTCGATACGGACCGGCCGGCTTCGTCCCGGCGCGGGACCACGGACAGGCGAACCGCCTGCTCGGCGCGCAAGCGGAACACGGTGTCGACATCCAGGCCGGCCGGAACCCGCCTGGCAGTCACGATCAGGGTCAGGATGCCCTTCAAGCCATTGATGGCGTCCAGCAGACGCTTGCGACAGCCGGCGCGCAGTCCGGCGAAACAGTCATCCAGGATCAGGACGTCCGGCCGCTTCAGCAACGCGCGGGCAACACCGACGCATTGGCGTTCGACGAGATCAAGCAGCGCACCGCCCTCGCCGATGTCGGCGTGGTAGCCGTCGGGGTGCGCGCCCAGGGTCAGGTGCAGGTTCGCCAGCTGGCAGGCCTGCACCATGCGCTCGACATCGGCGTCCGGATTTGCCAGGCGCAGGTTGCTGAAGACCGATCCGCCAAACAGCATGGGCTCCCGCGGCACGAAGCCGATGCGGGGGCCCGGTCCAGGCAGTGGGTCGGCACACCAGCCGCCGACCCGGATCAGGCCCGACCGGGGCACATGGAGACCGCAGAGCATCTGGAGCAGCGTGGTCTTGCCGCACCCTGCCTCGCCCACCACTGCCGCCATCTCGCCCGCCCTGACATGCATGCACAGCCCCTCGAACAGCGCAGGCGCCTCCTCCGTATAGCCGAAACAGACACGATCGAGCACCACATCACCGGCGGAACGATTGTCCGGCTGTTTGTTCGGTTTCATCGATGAAGGGAAATGAGTATCAGGAAGGGCAAGGTAATCAAAAACCGCCCGCGCCGAACGCCATATTCATGGGATTTTTTGGAAGTATTAGTAATTGCACTTCCGGGGAGACGGTCAGCGAACGGAATGGCGAATATCGTCCTTGGCCATACGCGACACTACGGTCGCTCCCTCCCTTTCAAGGGGAGGGAGTTATAAGGTCGATCAGCCGTTGCGCACTTGCTGCGCCGAAAAACTGCCTGTCAGCTGAACTTGCTGAAATCCGCCTTGCGCTTCTCGAAGAATGCCGTAAAGGCTTCCTTCGCCTCGGGCGCCGTCAGCATGGCACTGAAATGGCTGGCTTCCTCGGCAATGACTGCCGGCAGGGTCTGGACCTGGGTGCTCTTCATCAGCCGCTTGGTGATACGCAGCGACGATGCCGGCAGTGCGGCCAGCGCCAGCGCCCTGGCGCGTGCATATGACGCCAACTCGCCCACTGGCAGGACCTTGTTGACCAGTCCCATCTGCAGGGCCTCTTCCGCTGAAAACGCTTCGCCAAGCAGCAGCTTTTCTGCGGCCCGATGATAGCCGGCCATCTGCGGCAGCAGGGCGCTGGAGGCAAATTCCGGGCACAGCCCGAGCTGGGTGAACGGCATCGAGAAGCGCGCATTGTCCGCCGCGTAGACCAGGTCGCAATGCAGCAGCATGGTAGTGCCGATGCCGACCGCCGGCCCGGCAACGGCGGCAATCACCGGCTTGCTGGCCTGCGACAGGTTGCGCATGAACTGGTACACCGGGCTGTCCGCGCCTTTGGGTGGCGTGCGCAGGAAGTCGTCCAGGTCGTTGCCGGCGGTGAACACCTCGGGCTTGCCCTGGAACAGCAATGCCCGCACTTCCGGATCGCGCTCGCCGTCGGCAATTGCATCCGCCATCAGCTGGTACATCACCGCAGTGATGGCATTTTTCTTGTCGGCCCGGTCGAACTCGATGACGAGTATGCCGTCTGCCTTGTTGATCGCAACGCTCATGTCCCCTCCCTGAAAAAAAGGCCGTACGACACAGGAATCGTACGGCCGCTACTGTTGCAATTGCCGGTCAGAGGCGCTCGAAAATGCCGGCGGCACCCATGCCGGTGCCGACGCACATGGTCACCATGCCGTACTTGAGGTTACGGCGCCGCATGGCGTGAATCGTCGTCGCGGCGCGGATCGCGCCGGTAGCGCCGAGCGGGTGGCCCAGCGCAATTGCGCCGCCCAGCGGATTCACCTTGGCCGGATCCATGCCCAGGTCGTTCATCACGGCCAGTGCCTGTGCGGCAAAGGCTTCGTTCAACTCGAACCAGTCGATCTGGTCCTGGCTCAGGCCGCCGGCGCGCAGCGCGGCCGGGATCGCCTCCTTGGGACCGATGCCCATGATTTCCGGCGGCACGCCGCGTACGGCGAACGAAACGAATCGCGCCAGCGGCGTCAGGTTGAACTGGCGCAGTATTTTTTCGCTGACCAGGATCAGGGCGCCGGCGCCGTCCGAGGTTTGCGAGCTGTTGCCGGCGGTGACGCTGCCCTTTGCAGCGAATACGGGCTTGAGCCGAGCCAGCGCTTCCAGGCTGGTGTCGGCGCGCGGACCTTCGTCGTCCGACACGGTGCGGGTGACAATGTCCACTTGGCCGTTTGCCAGGTTGGGAAATTTTTCGACAATCTCGACGGATGTCATCTCGTCGGCCCGCTCGCCGCTTTGCTGGGCGGCGATCGCTTTCAGGTGCGACTCCAGCGCGAATTGATCCTGCGCTTCGCGGCTGACCTTCCACTGCTTGGCGACGTTCTCCGCCGTCAGGCCCATGCCATAGGCCATGCCGACATTTTCATCCTTGAAAATGCCCATGTTCATGGAAGGATGATGGCCCATCATCGGCACCATCGACATCGACTCGGCGCCGCCGGCGATCATCACATCGGCCTCGCCGACGCGGATGCGGTCGGCGGCCATGGCGATCGCCGTCAGGCCGGATGCGCAGTAGCGGTTGACGGTCACGCCGCCCACCGAGCGCGGCAGGCCGGCCAGCAGCACCGCCATGCGCGCCATGTTCAAGCCTTGTTCAGCCTCCGGGAACGAACAGCCGATGATCGCGTCTTCGATCAGCGCCGGGTCAAGGCCGGGGACCTGCGCCACGGCGGACTGGATGGCCCGCACCAGCAGGTCATCCGGACGGACATTGCGGAACATGCCGCGCGGGGCCTTGCCGATCGGTGTGCGGGTTGCCGCTACGATGTAGGCGTCCTGAAGTTGTTTGCTCATTTGATGCTCTCCTGATTCGTTTGCGAGCCGCGCCAGCTCAGTTGCGCACCGGCTTCCCGGTCTGCATCATGCCCATGATGCGCTCCTGGGTTTTCGGGTGGCTCAACAATTCCATGAAGGCCTTGCGCTCAAGATCGAGCAGCCACTGTTCGTCGACCATGCTGCCCGGTTCGATATCGCCGCCGCTGACCACGCTGGCGATCATGCTGGCCAGTTTGTAGTCATGCGCCGAGATGAAACCACCGTCGCGCATGTTGACCAGCTGCGCAGTAATGGTCGCCATGCCGTAGCGGCCCGTGACCGGCACCAGCTTGCGTACCGGTGGCCGATATCCTGCCTCGTACATCGCGCGCGCCTGGCTGGTGGCCACGTGCAGCAGTTCATGCGGGTTGTAGACGATCACGTCGTCGGCGCGCAGGTAGCCCATCTGCTGCGCTTCCAGCGCGGACTTCGACACGTTGGCCATCGCGGCATTGGTGAAACCGGACTTCAGGAACTGCAGGATGTCGTTGCCCTTGGCCTCGGCTGCTGCGCGCAACGCCGCCTCCTTCAGGCCGCCGCCGGCCGGTATCAGGCCGACACCCACCTCGACCAGGCCGATATACGATTCGAGCGACGCCACCCGGCGTGCGGCGTGCATCAGCAGTTCGCAGCCACCACCCAGGGCCAGTCCGGCCACTGCCGCCACCACCGGCACATTGGCGTATTTCATGGAAAGGTGTGCCTGCTGCAGGCGCGACACTTCAGGTTCGATCGCCTTGACGCCGCCCGACATGAATACCGGCAGCATTGCCTGCAGGTCCGCGCCAGCCGAGAACGCGCCGCCTTCTGCAGCGTCGGCGTTCCAGATGACCAGTCCCTTGTAATTACTCTCCGCTTCGGCGATCGCACGCGCCAGGCCGTCGATGACGCCCGGGCTGATCACATGCATTTTGGTCTTCAGCGACAGCACGAGAACCTCGCCGTCCGGATGCCAGATGCGCACGGCTTCATCTTCGAACACCGTGGTGCCGCCGGTACGGCCGTCGGCCGCGCCCGATCCCAGCACCGGCGCCCGGAATACCTGGCGGCGGTACACCGGCAATTCGGAACTCGCCACGTTGCTGCGGCTTGCAGCAGACCAGGAACCATCGGCGCCGTGCACGCCGGTGCGGCCGTCGAAGACCCAATCCGGCAGCGGCGCCGTGGACAGCGCGCGGCCGGCGTCGATGTCTTCCTTGACCCAGGTCGCGACCTGTTGCCAGCCGGCTGCCTGCCAGCTCTCGAACGGGCCAAGATTCCATCCGAATCCCCAGCGCAGCGCCAGGTCGATATCGCGCGCGTTGTCGGCAATGCTCTCCAGATGGACCGCGATGTAATGGAAGCTGTCACGGAAAATCGCCCACAGGAACTGCGCCTGCGGATTGGTGGAGTCGTGCAGCGCCTTCATGCGCTTGGCAGGGTCCTTCTCCTTCAGGATGCGGCCCACCAGGTCGTCGGCCTTGCCCCCGCCGGCGACGTAGTCGCCCTTTACGGCGTCGATGCGCAGGATGTCCTTGCCCACTTTCTTGTAGAAGCCGGCGCCGGTCTTCTGGCCCAGCGCGCCGGCCTGCACCAGTTGCTGCAGGATGGCCGGGGTCTGGTAGACCGCGAAGAACGGGTCGTCCGCAAGATTGTCCTGCATGGTCTTGATCACATGACCCATGGTGTCCAGGCCGACCACGTCCGCCGTGCGGAAGGTGCCGGACTTGGCGCGCCCGAGCCGGGCGCCGGTCAGGTCATCCACCACGTCGACGCTGAGGCCGAATTTCTGGGCCTCGTGGATCGTGGCCAGCATGCCGAATACACCGACCCGGTTGGCGATGAAATTCGGCGTGTCCTTGGCGCGAACCACGCCCTTGCCCAGCGCCGTCGTAAGGAATCCTTCGAGCTGATCGAGGATGTCGGCACGGGTCGACGCGGTCGGGATCAATTCGACCAGATGCATGTAGCGCGGCGGGTTGAAAAAGTGCACGCCGCAGAAACGCGATTTCAGTTCTTCATCGAAGCCCTCCGACAGGCGGTTGATCGAAAGCCCCGAAGTATTGGTGGCAAAAATCGCGTTGGCAGCGATATGCGGCGCGACCTTCTTGTACAGGTCGTGCTTCCAGTCCATTCGCTCCGCGATCGCTTCGATGATCAGGTCGCAGCCTTGCAGCAGTGCCAGGTCGTCCTCGTAATTTGCGACCTGGATCAGCGATGCGTCGTCACGATTGCCCAGCGGCGCCGGGCTCAGCTTCTTGAGGTTCTCGATGGCACGCAGCACGATGCCGTTCTTCGGGCCTTCCTTGGCCGGCAGGTCGAACAGCACGACCGGCACACGGGCATTGACGCAATGGGCGGCGATCTGCGCGCCCATCACGCCGGCGCCCAGAACGGCCACTTTCCTGACGATGAAATTCGACATAAACAATCCTTGAGAGCAGTGGTATCAGTGCAGTGGAATCAGAACAAAGGCATCAGAGCAAAGGAATCAGAGCAAGTCTGCGTCCAGCGCCATCAGCGTGGCCGAACCGGCACGGGCCTGGCGGATCAGCATCGCCGTTTCAGGGAGCAGGCGCGCAAAATAGAATCGTGCGGTTCCCAGTTTCGACTTGTAGAAGTCATCTCCCGAGTCTTGCTTCTCGAGCGCGATCTTGGCCATGCGCGCAAAGAAGTAGGCGTACACCATATGACCCAGAACGCGCAGGTAAGGCACGGCGGCGGCGCCCACCTCGTCCTGGTTCTGGAACGCCTTCATGCCGATTTCCATCGTCAGCTTGGTCACCTTGTCGCCAAGGTCGGCCAGCGGCGTGATGAACTCGGACATCGCCTCGTCGGTGCCGTTTTCCTCGACAAAGGATTTCACCTGCTCGCCGAACTTGCGCAGCTTGGCGCCGTTGTCCATCAGGATCTTGCGGCCCAGCAGGTCCAGCGATTGCACCGTGTTCGTGCCTTCGTAGATCATGTTGATACGGGCGTCGCGCACATACTGCTCGATGCCGGATTCGACGATGTAGCCATGGCCGCCGAACACCTGCATCGCCTCCGAGGTGGCGATCCATGCGTTGTCGGTCAGGAAGGCCTTGATGACAGGCGTCAGCAGGGCGACCTGGTCAGCCGCATCCTTGCGTACCTCCTCGTCAGGATGGTTGAGTTCCTTGTCGATCTGCAGTGCGATATAGGTGCTGAACGCGCGCCCGCCTTCGGCATAGGCACGCGCCGTCAGCACCATGCGACGCACGTCCGGATGCACGATGATCGGATCAGCCGGCTTGTCAGGCGCTTTCACGCCCGACAGGCTGCGCATCTGCAGGCGCTCTTTGGCGTAGGCCAGGGCATTCTGGTACGCAACCTCGGTCAGGCCCAGCGACTGCATGCCCACGCCCAGGCGCGCGGCGTTCATCATCACGAACATCGCGTTCAGGCCCTTGTTCGGCTGGCCGATCAGCCAGCCGGTGGCGCCGTCCAGGTTGATCTGGCAAGTGGCATTGCCGTGTATGCCCATCTTCTCTTCGATCGCGCCGCAAAAAACCGGGTTGCGGGCGCCGAGCGTGCCATCCGCATCGGGAAGGAACTTCGGGACCAGGAACAAGGAAATGCCGCGCGTGCCGGTGGGCGCGTCCGGCAGCCGTGCCAGCACCAGGTGAATGATGTTGGCCGCCATGTCGTGTTCGCCGGCGGAGATGAATATCTTGCCGCCCGTGATCTTGTACGAGCCGTCGGCCTGCGGCTCTGCCTTGCTGCGCAGCAAGCCCAAGTCAGTGCCGCAATGCGGCTCCGTCAGGCACATGGTGCCGGTCCACTCGCCGGACACCAGCCTGGGCAGGTACAGCGCCTTCTGCTCGGGAGTGCCGTGCTCGTGCAGGCACTCGTAAGCGCCGTGCGACAGCCCCGGATACATGGTCCAGGCCTGGTTGGACGCGTTCAGCATTTCGTAGATGGCGTTATTGATCACCAGCGGCAGGCCCTGGCCGCCGTACTCCGGATCGCAGGACAAGGACGGCCAGCCCGCTTCCACATACTGCTGGTAAGCCTGCTTGAATCCGGTGGGCGTATGCACCTCGTGGGTTTCCTTGTCCAGCCGGCAGCCTTCCCGATCACCGACGTGATTCAGCGGGAACAGGACTTGCGAGGTGAACTTGCCGCCCTCATCGAGGACCTGGTTGATGATGTCGGCGTCGATTTCAGCGTGTTTCGGAAGCTGCTTGAGTTCGCTCTGGACATCCAGCAGTTCGTGCATCACGAACTGCATGTCACGCAGCGGCGGAACGTATTGACCCATGGATTTCTCTCCTGAATGGAATATTGTGCAGATCAGGCAGCGTTCTTGCGAACCGCAGCCTTCGTCGTTTTCGCAGGCACATCTCTTGCGGCTGGCGCACCGTAATTGCGGCAATCGGCAATCAGGCGTGCAAAGCCGGCCTCGGCGCGTTCGACGCTGCCGGGCCGCTTGATGAACCGGGCGTCGTGGTGCAGCGCCAGTACCAGTCCGTACATCTCGTAGACCAACTGCCCGGGATCGGTGTCCGGCTTCAGGTGGCCCAATTCAATCGCCTGCTCCACGCACCGGTGCAGCGCGTTTTGCCAGGCCCTGACCATGCCGACCAGCGCGTCCCGGATTTCGCCGGGCCGGTCGTCGTATTCCGCCGCTCCGCTAATGTAAATGCATCCGGAGTCGATCTCGACCGTCACGCGTTTGATCCAGCGCGCAAACATTGCTTCCAGCCGCGGCAAGCCGCGCTCGGCCTGCAGGCTCGGATAAAACACTTCCTGCTCGAACAGGTGGTGGTACAGCTTCAGCACTTCGATCTGCAGGTCGGTACGCGAACCGAAATGCGCGAACACGCCCGACTTGCTCATGTTCATCTTGTCTGCGAGCAGGCCAATGGTCAGGCCTTCCAGCCCATCGCGGCTGGCAAGACTCAAAGCGACATCGAGAATCGCGGCACGGGTGAGTTCGCCCTTGCGCATGAACTTTGTAGTGGTATCTGCCATGGGAATATTTGTGCGAACGTTCGTACTATTATTCAGCGCTCCGAAAATGTCAAAGGACATCGTTAGAGTGGGGTTTCTAAGTATTGGAGTGATTGGCGCAATCGAGGCGCATTGCAGCGCTCACAGCGCGGCCGGCCCGAAATTCTGCAGCGCAGCATCAGCCGCGGTCGAGCAGGCGCCGATCACGCTTGGTGGGACGCCCCTTGATCGCCATTGCTGGTTCGTGGAACAGGCGACGTTCCTCGGAGGCGGCTTCCCGTCGCGCCACGCTGTCGGCGGTTTCCTGGTAAAGGCCCTGCGCCACCGACGCGGGTCCGCGCTTGTCGGCCAGGCCGGTGACGACCACGTCGAAGCGCCCGCCTTCATTGTCAATGCGCAGGCTATCGCCCGGTTTGACGTTGCGCGCCGGCTTGATGCGCTCGTCAGCCAGCCGCACACGGCCGGATTCAACCGCCTGCGTTGCCAGCGAACGCGTCTTGAAGAATCGCGCCGCCCATAGCCATTTGTCGATCCTGACGCTATCCATGTTGCATCCTTCCTGGCCACGCCCTTGTTTGATTGCATGGCGCCAAGGAACAAGCGCCACGGCTCAATTATATTCACCCAGCGTGATGATCCGCATCACCGCACGGTAGAGCAGGAAGGCGACGCCGTGCCACAAACGCTGGTGCCACGGTGTGTTGCTGAATTCTTCCAGCCTGACCCTGGTTCCCTCGGCCACACCGGTCATGATGTGCTCGCGCAGTGAAGCCGCAAATCCGGCGTCGCGCACGACGATGTTGGCTTCCTGGTTGACGAACAGGCTGAGCCCATCGTAATTGCTGGAGCCGACCGTCGCCCATTCGCCGTCAATGACTGCGACCTTGCCGTGCAACTGGGTCTTGCGGTACTCGACGATACGCACGCCGGCACGCAGAAGCTTGGGGTAATAGGACTGCGCCACAGCATCCTGCATGACGAACTGGCCGACACCGAGCAGCAATGTCACTTCCACGCCGCGCAATGCCGCGGACTCCAGCGCCGCGCGCAGCTTGCGTCCGGGAGCAAAGTAGGGTGTGACCAGCAACGCCTCCCTGCGCGCATGCCCCAGCGCATGCAGGTAGGAGCGCTGGATCGTGGTGCGGTTGCGGAAGTTGTCGCGCACGACCAGGCCCGCGACTGCCGGCGCATCGCCGGATGCAGCCCGGGTGCCGCGCATGTTCGCCAGCCGCTCGATGCGCGCAATCAGGGGCAGCGGGCCAAGGCGTGCCCATTGCCCTTGCAACTCCTGCTGCAGCACGACCACCAGCGGCCCATTGATCTTGATCCCGAAGTCCCAGCGTGGCGCCGGCAGCCGCACCTGCGGGTCGCCGTCGTCCACCATGTCGTCGATGATGTTCAGGCCGCCCAGGAAGGCCACTGCACCATCGACCACGCACATCTTGCGGTGCATCCTGGTCAGGCCGCGGCGGAACCAGGGATTGAAGTTCCGGTGCGCGACGCCGGTCTGTCCGAACTCGCGTTTGAGTCTGGCCGACTCGCGATGACCGGTGCCAACCCAATCGGTCACCACATGCACCGCAACCCCACGGGCAGCCGCCCGTCCAAGGGCATTGCGTACTGCGTCACCGGTGCCATCGAGCGCAAAAATATATGTTTCAAGCCAGATCTCGGCCCGGGCCGCGTTGATGGCGCCGATCAGTTCAGGGAAATATTCATCTCCGCGATGCAGCAGCGTAATCTGGTTACCGGCAGTGTAGGTGACTGAACGCATCAGTGCGGGGGCGCAAGAAAGGACCAGCGCCATTCTATGCGCATTGGGATGCGGCCATGCCGGATTCAGGAAATGGCGGAGATCAGGGGGCGGAGATCAGGGGGCGGACATCAGGAGGCAGACGTCAGGTGGCGGACCTCAGGCGCAGCGTCGCAATCAGCGGTGCATGGTCGGACAGCCTGGCCCAGCGCACGCCGTGCAATACCTTGGCCGATTCGATCTCGAACCCGCGCACGTAGATCCGGTCCAGTTGCAGCATCGGCATCGCTGCGGGGAAGGTACGGGCCGGCTGGATTTTCGGACCACGGCCGGCAAGCCGGCGCAGATACGTGCCGAAGCCGCGGCTGGAAAGCCCTGCGTCCGACACCTCGCACACCTGGAGCTGGTCGAAGAGGGTCTGGCTCAGGCGGTTTTCCCAATCGTTGAAATCGCCGGCGATGATGACCGGCGCCCCTGCCGGCGCCGAATTCGCCACCGCCTCGACCAGCGCTTCGGTCTGCCGCTTGCGGCTCCCTGCGAACAGGCCAAGGTGAACGACAAAACAGTGGATATCGGTGTTTTCTGCCCGGGTCACGCAATGCAATATGCCGCGTGCCTCATAGGCGTGGTCCGACACATCCTGGTTACGCGAATGGATGATGGGAAAGTTGGACATCAGCGCATTGCCATGGTGTCCGTGGTCATAGGCCGCGTTCAGGCCATAGGCAACGTGCTGCCCCTCGCCAGCAAGGAAATCATGCTGCCCTTCCATCGGCCAGCTGCCGGCATAGCGCAGCGCATGCAGGTCGTGCCGCCCCTGGACTTCCTGCAGGAAGATGATGTCCGCATCCATCGAACCGATCGCGGCTTTCAGTTCTTGCACACGGGGACGGCTCCCGATCGAGGAAACGCCCTTGTGGATGTTGTAGGTGGCAATTTTCAGCTTCATCTGGTTCCGTTCTGATCATGCCTGCAAGCAGGCAACCGGGCCGGCAACTGCAAGATCGCTTCGGCGTTGGAGGGCGAGAAGCAGCGGTCAGCCGCTTCCCGCCAGGGCAGCCACAAATAGCGGCTGTGCTCACGCGGCGAAAGCGCCAGCGGCACCGTGCGCGGCACCTGCAGGCCGAACACATGTTCAAGGTTTTTCGTCACGCCGGGCGCATAGCGATGCCGCCACACAGGATAGATTTCATAGAAGTTCGAAAGTTGCCAGTCCACCAGGCATTCGGCCGGCACATTGCCGTCCGCGCCGATCCGGATACCGGTTTCTTCCTGCACCTCGCGCACCGCCGTCGTGCGCAACTCTTCCTCGGGAAAATCCTTGGATCCGGTCACCGATTGCCAGAAGTCTTGCCGGTCGGCTCTTTCCATCAGCAACACGTCCAGTTCGGGCGTGTGGATCACCACCAGGACCGACTCGGGGATCTTGTGCGTGCGCTCTTGCATGGAATGGAATCAGTGGAATAACAGGACAGAGACGAAATCGGGACAAACAGTGACAAAAAAAGGCGCGAGAAACTCGCGCCTTGATTATGCCGCATGCCGCCCGATCAGGCCTTGACTGCCGGTTCGACGTTGCGCAAGCGGATGTGCAGTTCGCGCAACTGCTTCTCGTCCACCGGCGACGGCGCCTGGGTCAACAGGCACTGGGCGCGCTGGGTTTTCGGGAAAGCAATCACGTCACGGATCGATTCGGCACCGGTCATCATCGTCACGATGCGGTCGAGGCCGAACGCCAGTCCGCCGTGCGGGGGCGCGCCGTACTGGAGGGCGTCGAGCAGGAAGCCGAATTTCAGTTGCGCCTCATCATCCTCGATCTTGAGTGCGCGGAACACCTTGCTCTGGACATCGGCACGGTGGATACGAACCGAGCCACCGCCCAGCTCCCAGCCGTTGAGCACCATGTCATAAGCCTGCGCGATCGCGCGGCCCGGATCAGTGTCGATGAAATTCTCGTGCCCCGGCTTGGGCGCCGTGAACGGATGATGCAACGCGACCCAGCGGTCAGCGCCCTCGTCATATTCGAACATCGGGAAGTCGACCACCCACAACGGGCGCCAGTCTTCGTCGAACAGGCCGTTCTTGCGGCCGAAGTCGCTGTGGCCGATCTTGACCCGCAGGGCGCCGATAGCGTCGTTGACTACCTTTGCCTTGTCGGCGCCGAAGAAAATCAGGTCGCCATCCTCGGCGCCGGTGAGTTCGACGATGCGCGCCAGGGCGGCGTCATGCAGGTTCTTGACGATCGGCGACTGCAAGCCCTCGCGCCCCTTGGCCTTTTCGTTGACCTTGATGTAGGCCAGCCCTTTGGCGCCATAGATTGCAACAAACTGGGTGTAGGCATCGATCTCCGAGCGCGGCATGCTGCCGCCGCCGGGAATGCGCAGGCCCACGACCCGCCCGCCCTCGGCATTGGCGGCGCCGGAAAACACCTTGAAATCGACATCCTTCATCACCTCGGTCAGCTCGGTGAACTGCAGCTTGACCCGCATGTCCGGCTTGTCCGACCCGTACATGCCCATGGCGGTGGCAAAGTCCATCACCGGGAAAGGACTTGGAAGCTCGACCCCCAGCGCATTGCGGAACACGGTTCGCAGCATGTCCTCGAACATGTCACGGATCTCCTGCTCGGTCAGGAAAGACGTCTCGCAATCGATCTGCGTGAATTCCGGCTGGCGATCGGCGCGCAGGTCTTCGTCGCGGAAGCATTTGGTGATCTGGTAATAGCGGTCAAAGTTGGCGACCATCAGCAGTTGCTTGAACAGCTGCGGCGACTGCGGCAGCGCAAAAAACTCTCCGGCATTCACCCGCGACGGAACCAGGTAGTCGCGCGCACCTTCCGGGGTCGACTTGGTCAGCATCGGCGTTTCGATGTCGATGAAGCCGTTCTGGTCCAGGTACTTGCGCACTTCCATCGTCACTTTGTAGCGCAGGCGCAGGTTCTTTTGCATCTGCGGCCGGCGCAGGTCGAGCACGCGGTGGGTCAGGCGCGTGGTTTCGGACAGGTTGTCGTCATCGAGCTGGAAAGGCGGCGTGACGGAAGGATTCAAGACCTCCAGTTCGTGGCACAGCACTTCAATCTTGCCCGACGTCAGGTTGGTGTTGGCCGTGCCTTCCGGACGCAGGCGAACGATGCCGGTCACACGCAGGCAGAATTCGTTGCGCACCGCCTCGGCCGCCTTGAAAACATCGGCGCGATCGGGGTCGCACACCACCTGCACCAGGCCTTCGCGGTCGCGCAGGTCGATGAAGATGACGCCGCCATGGTCGCGGCGGCGATGTACCCAGCCGCACAGGCTGACGGTTTGTCCAAGCAGCGCCTCGGTAGTCAGGCCGCAGTATTCAGTTCGCATTGACATGATTTTTTTCCAGTTCGTGTTCTTTTCCGGGCAGCGCCGGTCAATCGCCCGGCGGGTGCACTTTGGCCGGATCGATGATGTGGGTTTTTTCGAAATATTCCGGCGACACCACGCCCATCGAGACGATGTACTTCAGCGCCTGGTCGACGTTCATGTCGAGTTCGATGGTGTCCGCCCGCGGCACCATCAGGAAAAAGCCTGAGGTCGGGTTGGGGGTGGTCGGAACGTAAAGGCTGACGTAGTCGCCCTGCAGGTGGTTGCGCACATCGCCGCCAGGCGTGCCGGTAAGGAACGCGATGGTCCATGAGCCTTCGCGCGGATACTGGACCAGTACGGCCTTGCGAAATGCGTTGCCGGAGGACGAAAACAGCGTGTCGGAGACCTGCTTGACGCTGTTATAGATCGAATTGACGACCGGAATCCGCTTCAGCAGCAACTCCCACACATGCACCACCTGCTTGCCGACGAAATTGTGGGTCGCCAGTCCGGTGACAAAGATCACCAGCAGCGTGAGCACGGTGCCCACCCCCGGAATATTGAAGCCGAAAAACGCCGCAGGCCGCCATTTCTCGGGCAGCAGCAACAGCGACTGGTCCAGTGTTCCGATGATGAGGTTCAGCACCCACAGCGTAATCGCGAGGGGAACCAGTACCAGCAGGCCTGTAATGAAGTATTTGCGCATGGTGAAATCCTGCAGGTGGCTTTGGCTCGAATGTCAGGCGGCGGTATCGCCGGAGGAAGACGCCGGCGCGGCAGTGGCGGCGCTGCTGCTGCCGCTGCTGCTACTGGAACTTTCGGATTTTCCTGCGTCTGCGGCAACGGCGGGACTGGCCGGCACCGATGCCGGCTTTTTCGGGCCGTCCCGGAAATCGGTCACATACCAACCCGTGCCCTTTAGCTGGAAGCCGGCAGCGGTAAGCTGCTTGCTGAAGGTGGATTGATGGCACTCAGGACATTCGGTCAGCGCAGCGTCGGAGACTTTCTGCAGGACGTCCTTGGCAAAACCGCAGGAACTGCAGCGGTAAGCGTAAATAGGCATGAAGTCTTCCCTCGGGAAATCGTACAAAACCCTGAATTATAAAGGGTTTCGATCGAGGCTCGATGACTTTGCCGCCGGCGGCAGCGCAAACTGGTGATGCGGCACCCACTGTGGCAGCAGCGAGCCGGCCAGCATGCCGCCCAGACTGGCCAGTACGCCGACCAGTTGCGGCGGCCAGGTTCCGTCGGGCGCGAAAAGCTCCATCAGCACCCAACTAGAGAAAGCCAGCAGCACCGCCGCCAGTGCGCCCTGGCGGCTTGCGTGCTTCCAGTACATGCCAAAGGCGAGCGGCACGAAAGCGGCCACCAGCGTGATCTTGTAGGCATTCTCGACCATCTTGAAGATGCTGGATGTGGTGTTGAGCGCAAACAGGGTAACGATCACGGTAAAGACCAGCACCACGGTGCGCATCATGAACAGGAACTGGCGGTCCGTCTGCTTCGGCCACATTGCGCGCAGGATGTTTTCGCTGAAGGTGACCGACGGGGCCAGTAGCGTGGCGCTGGCGCAGCTCTTGATCGCCGACAACAGGGCACCGAAAAACAGCACCTGGGCCAACAGCGGAACCTTGGTCATGATCAGGGTGGGCAGGATCAGTTGCGGGTCCTTGTCGATCAGCTCGGCGACCATTGCCGGATCGATCATGGTTGCCGAATAGGCCAGGAACATCGGAATGAAGGCGAAGCAGAAATACATGACACCGCCGAGCACCGAGGCGCGGCCGGCGATCTGTTCCGTGGCGGAAGATGACACGCGCTGGAACACGTCCTGCTGGGGGATGGAACCGAGCATCATCGTGATCCATGCGGCGATGAACCACAACAGCTCCCTGGGCGTGGGCGACGGCCAGAATTCGAGCTTGCCGGCGGCCTTGGCATGGGCGATCACGTTGCCGGCGCCGCCGACCATGCCGGACACTTCCCATCCGATATACAGCATCCCGATGACGATGATGATCATCTGGAGGAAGTCGGTGATCGCGACCGACCACATGCCTCCCATCAGGGTGTACACCAGCACGCTTGCGGCGCCGATGATCATGCCGGTTTCCATCGAAATCGCGCCGCCCGACACAACGTTGAATACCAGGCCAAGCGCCTTGATCTGGGCCGCCACCCAGCCCAGGTAGGAGACGACGATGCACAGCGTGACCAGCACCTCGACCGTTCGCCCGTATTTCAGTTTGTAGTAGTCGCCGATCGTCAGCAGGTTCATCCGATACAGCGGCCGCGCGAAGAACAGGCCCACCAGGATCAGGCACATCGAGGAACCGAAAGGATCGGACACCACCCCGCTCAGCCCCTCCTTGACGAAGGTGGATGAAATGCCGAGCACGGTTTCGGAACCGAACCAGGTGGCGAATACGGTCGCGGTCACGACATACATCGGCAGCGAGCGGCCGGCGAGCGCAAAATCCTTGGAAGAATTGACCAGGCGCGCCGCATACAGGCCGATGCCGACGGAAATGACCCAGTAAATTATGACGAACCAGATCAGTGCATTCATGGGCGGTCCTTATGACGCCGGGCAGTGTCGATCGATTGGAACAGCGACGGATTATATCGAACGAATGACTGGAATCAACACATGCGGACACCGCAATTGATGCGAAAAACCGGTGCCGGCCTCAATGGAACCATTGAACCCAGCGCAATGCCAGTTGGACCACAAGCACCCCAAGCACCAAACCGCCCCCGAAGTAGATCGCCATCGACAGCAGCAGGTTGGTGCGCCGCTGTTCGGCGAGCAATTGCGCCAACAGCTGGTCCTGGCGCGAATCGCCGTGGACCGCCTTGGTCAGCGCCTGGTGCGCCAGCCGCGGCAACTGCGGCAACAGTTGACTGTAGCGCGGCGCTTCGGACTTGAGCCGCTCCAGCAGGCCGCGCCAGCCGACCTGCTCCTGCATCCAGCGTTCCAGGTAGGGTTTGGCAGTCTTCCACAGGTCCAGCTCGGGATCGAGCTGGCGGCCCAGGCCTTCGATATTCAGCAAGGTCTTCTGCAACAGCACCAGTTGCGGCTGGACTTCCACATTGAAGCGGCGCGACGCCTGGAACAGGCGCAGAAGCACCTGGCCGAACGAGATGTCCCGCAGCGGCCGGTTGATGATCGGCTCGCAGCAGGCGCGCACGGCTGCTTCCAGTTCGTCCACCCGGGTGTCTTTCGGCGCCCATCCCGATTCGATATGCGCCTCGGCCACCCGCTTGTAGTCCCGGCGGAAGAATGCCAGGAAGTTTTGCGACAGGTAGTCCTTGTCAAAGTCGGTGAGGGTGCCGACGATGCCGAAATCGAGCGCGATATAACGACCGAAAGTATCCGGAGCCACCGACACCAGGATATTCCCCGGATGCATGTCGGCGTGGAAAAAACCGTCGCGGAACACCTGGGTAAAGAAAATCTCGACGCCGTCGCTCGCCAGCTTCCTGAGATCCACGCCCTCGGCGACCAGGCGCTCCGTTTGCGAGATCGGAATGCCCTTCATTCGCTCCATCACGATCACCGATTCGGAACAATGATCCCAGATCATTTCGGGAACCATCAGCAGATTCGATCCGGCGAAATTGCGGCGCAGCTGGCTGGCATTTGCCGCCTCCCGCATCAGATCCAGCTCGTCATGCAGGTATTTGTCGAACTCCGCCACGACCGCCTGCGGACGCAGGCGCTTGCCGTCGGCCCACCAGCGCTCGACCCAACTCGCCGCAATGCGCAGCAGTTCAATATCCTCGTCGATCGAACGGTGCACGCCGGGGCGCAGCACTTTGACCGCAACCTCTGCACCGTTTTTCAGGACGGCGAAATGGACCTGCGCAATGGAGGCTGAAGCGACCGGCTCGCGCTCGAAAGTAGCAAACAGTTCGTCCGGATGCGCGCCGAGGGAACGACGAATCTGGTCGATCGCCAGGTGGGACGGAAACGGTGGCACCCGGTCCTGCAGGAGAGCCAGCTCATCGGCGACGTCGGGCGGCAACAGGTCGCGCCGGGTGGACAGCACCTGCCCGAACTTGACAAAGATAGGACCCAGCTCCTCGAGCGCCTGCCGCAGCCGCGCGCCGCGCGGGGCGGAAATGTCACGCCAGAAGAACACCTTGTCGATGAAACGGGCCAATCCCGGGGCGCCAAGCTCGGAGACCGCCATGTGGTCCAGGCCGTAGCGAAGGGTGACGCGGATAATTTTCAGTAGCCGCAGGAAACGCCGGATCATGCGCGCCCCTTCAGCTTGTCCAGGCGTTTGGCCAGACGCTCGACGTCGTCGCGCAGTTCGCTGACCGCGGCGCCGAAGTCGCGCAGCGATTGCTGGCGAACCAGGGTGGGATTTTCTTCCAGCAGGTATTCCGCCATATTTTCCATTACGCTCACATGGACGGAACGCACGGCGTCCCATCCTTTCCTGGCCGTGCCGGCAATCCGGACTGCCGCCAGGTCGCCGAACACGCGCGACAGGTCTTCCTCGGCGTCCCAGCGCAATCTGGTCAGCAGCTGCGACAGCACGCTGGCGAATTCGGCATCGCCCTCGATTCGCACATGCGAGAAGGCCCGTGTCCGGTCCTGCAGCAACAGCGGCAGGTCGCCCGCCTTGATGAAAATCGAAACATCCGGCGCTGCGGCAGGATCTGCCGCACTCACAGCACCCCCGGCCTCGACCGCCAGCCGCAGGTCGGCCACGCCAGCGTCGATGCGGGCAATCTTGCCGGCATGGGCTGCCAGCCGGCTCTTTTCAGCCGCATCCTGCTCAAGCAGATGGTTGATGGCGGCGGCGATCAGGGAAGGTGTCATCGGGATTGCAAAATAAAAAAACCGCCCGTGAGAACGGGCGGTTTCCAGTTTAACAGCTTGCACCTGCCCAACGGGCAGGCTGTGCGGATCAGTTCACTTGCTGGATCCCGGCAAGAATCCATCCGCCCTGTCCATTGACTGGCTTGACAAGGTTCCACACCTCGGTGAACGGCGCCGTGTTGGCGTCTGCGCTTTCGCGGATCAGCCCTTCGAAGCGGACGCTGGCTACGTAGTCGCTGCCCTCTTGCTCGATGCCCAGCAAATCGGCATTGACCGACACCACGTCAGTGACGTTGGCGGCCGCACCGCGCTCCTGGATTTCCAGCTTCAGTTCGGCGTACATCTCGGGGGTCGTGAACTCGGCCAGGTCCTTGATATCCGCCTTGTCCCATGCTGCTTGCAGGCGAATGAAATACGTCTTGGCATGGCGCAGGAAAGCCGGAACATCGAAATCCGCCGGTACGCCGAATGGCAGTGCGCCAGCCGGTGCGGCGGTACCGGAAGCAGCAGTATCGGCCTGGAATGCCGCCGGCTGCGCCGGTTGCTCAAGGCGTGAACCAATCTCCGGTGTCGACGAGCCCCCGTTGTAACCGCCCGCAAATGCCGGAGCAGACGGCTGGTTACCCGATTTCCGGGTGAAGAAGCGATACAGGAAGAATGCCGCCATCGCGATCAATGCAATCGTCAGGATGCTGCCGATTGCACTGGCCAGCGCGCCGCCCATCCCGAGATGCGACAGCAATGCGCCCAGGCCGAGGCCAAGCAGGGCGCCGCCCAGCATGCCGCGCCACGGGCTGGCGGGTTTTGGCGCTGCCGCGCCTGGTGCAGCAGCCGGCGCAGCCGGTTTTGCTGCCTGTTGCTGCATCGGCTGTGCCGCTTGCTTGCCGGCGGCCGGCGACTGGCGGCCGATCGAACTGCCACCGCCCAGGCGCTTGGCCTCCGCGTCGGCCACTACCATCGTCGCGCTGATGGCTACCATCATCATCGCAATAAATAATTTTTTCATAACCAACGTCTCCTAAAGTTTGATACCGGTGTGGAGTGCCGCCACACCCGCGGTCAAATTGAAATACTGAACCTGTTCAAGCCCGGCTTCCTGCATCATCTGCTTCAGGGTTTCCTGGTCCGGGTGCATCCGGATCGACTCTGCCAGATAGCGATAGCTTTCCGAGTCATTGGCGATCTTCTTGCCCAGCCACGGTAACACCGAAAACGAATACACGTCGTATGGCTTCTTCAACGGCTCCCAAACCTTCGAAAATTCAAGCACCAGGAGCTTTCCTCCCGGCTTCAGCACGCGCTGCATTTCAGCAAGCGCCCGATCCTTGTGCGTCATGTTGCGCAGCCCGAACGCAACGCTCACCCGGTCAAAATAGTTGCTGGGGAAGGGCAGGCGCTCTGCGTCACATAGCAAGGTGGGGGTAACCAGTCCGTCATTCAAGAGATTGTCGCGACCGACCCGAAGCATCGATTCGTTGATGTCGGTAAGCCAGACCTCTCCGCTGGGCCCTGCCTTGCGGGCAAATGCCCGGGCCAGGTCGCCGGTTCCACCGGCAATGTCCAGCACCTTGAATCCCGGCCGTATTCCGGCCTGGGCGACCGTAAACGCCTTCCAGATGCGATGCAGACCGGCTGACATCAGGTCGTTCATCACATCGTACTTACCCGCTACCGAGTGAAAAACCTCGGCGACCTTGTGTACCTTTTCTTCTTCAGCGACTGACTGATATCCGAAGTGCGTGGTATTGGGCATTGCTGGAAACCTGTTGACGAGAGCCGATTATAGAGTGCCGGCCCGGGAGTGGAAGGGGAGTTCTTGCGGTTTTACCGAAGTGTCATGCCGGGAAATTCTCAGTGCCCGCAGCCATGTCCGGGCTGACCGCCGGCGGCCACCATCGGCAGCTCGCGGCCGGCCTCGCGCCCAAGGCCGGCGTCGTCCAGTCGTTGCAGGTAGTTTTCCCACAACTCCGGCTGGTTCGAACCCAGCCAGTACAGGTAATCCCAGGAATAGATGCCGGTATTGTGGCTATCAGAGAAATGTGGCTGTACGGCATAGTTCCCCACCGGCTCCAGTGCCGTCAGGTCAACATTACGTTTGCCGGTTTGCAAGGTTTCCTGTCCGGGGCCATGTCCGCGCACCTCGGCCGATGGCGAGTACACGCGCAACAGTTCAAAGGGCAGTTCGAAGCGCTCCCCGCCCTCGAACTCCAGTTCCAGCAAACGCGACTGCCGGTGCACCGTGATGGCGGTCGGGACAGGTGCGGCTGAGGATGAAGCTTGTGGCATGACTACTCCTGGAGCATGGAAAATTGACGAACAAGCATGCTGCGCAGCGCCGGCAGCAGCGCCTGCCGCTGCGCCAGCGATTGCCGTTCGGGTTCACGCTGCGCCGCAGCCCAGATGGCGGCGGGGTAATGCGCGTCGTCAGAATAACGTGGAATCACATGCCAGTGCAGGTGCGGGGTCATGGTTCCGAAACTGGCGAGGTTGATCTTGTCCGGAGACATGACCTGCCGGATTGCCGCCTCGACCATGAATACCGCCCGCATCAGATGGGCACGCTCGTCCGGGGACAGGTCGGTCATCTCCCGGACATGCGCGTTCCAGATCACGCGGCAAAAGCCCGGGTAGGCCTGGTCCTCGACCAGGACCACGCGCAACCGGGCGTCCTGGCACAGCAATTCGCCGCCCGGGGCAGCGCACAATTCACAGTTTGCGCTCATCGCCTCAGACCAGGATGCGTTCGATGCCGCCGTCATTGGCGCGCGCAACATACTCGGGCAGCCAGTTCTCGCCCAGCAAGTGTTTCGCCATCTCGACCACAATGTAGTCGGCGGTGGTGCCGGCGTCCTCGTTGAAGCGCGACAGTCCCTGCAGGCAGGACGGGCAGGACGTCAGTATCTTCACGTCGCCGGCAAAACCGTCCTCGCGCAACTTCTGCGCGCCTTTTTCCATCTCGGATTCCTTGCGGAAGCGGACCTGGGTCGAAATGTCGGGCCGCGACACAGCCAGCGTGCCGGACTCGCCGCAGCAGCGTTCGTTCTTCTCGATTTTTGCCTGGCCGGCGGCAGCGATCAGCGAATTCACCGTCTTGAGCGGATCCTGCTGCTTCATCGGTGAATGGCAGGGATCGTGATACATGTAGCGTACACCGCCCACGCCTTCCATCCGCACCCCCTTTTCCAGCAGGTACTCGTGAATGTCGATGATGCGGCAGCCGGGGAATATCTGCTCGAATTCATAGCCCTGCAACTGGTCGTAGCAGGTTCCGCACGACACCACCACGGTCTTGATATCGAGGTAGTTCAGCGTATTGGCCATGCGGTGGAACAGCACCCGGTTGTCGGTGATGATCTTCTCGGCCTTGTCGAATTCGCCGTTGCCGCGTTGCGGATAGCCGCAGCACAGGTAACCCGGCGGCAATACCGTCTGCACACCGACGTGCCAGAGCATCGCCTGCGTGGCGAGTCCGACTTGCGAGAACAGCCGCTCGGATCCGCAGCCCGGGAAATAGAACACCGCCTCCGTCTCCGGCCCCGTGGCCTTCGGATCGCGGATGATCGGGACCATCTTGTTGTCTTCGATGTCCAGCAATGCGCGCGCGGTCTTCTTCGGCAGGTTGCCAGGCATTTTCTTGTTGATGAAATGGATCACCTGCTCGCGCACGGGCGCCTTGCCATGGGTCGCCGGCGGCGCCTTGGTCTGCTTGCGGGCGAATTTCTTCAGCACGTCATTGGCCAGGCGCTGCGCCTTGTAGCCCCAGCCTATCATCACCTGCCGGGTGGCATTGATGGTGGCGGGATCGGTGGCGTTCAGGAAGAACATCGATGCTGCCGTACCCGGCTTGAACGACTTCTTGTCCATCTTGCGCAGCAGGTTGCGCATGTTCATCGACACGTCGCCGAAATCGATATCCACCGGGCAGGGCGTCACGCATTTATGGCAGACGGTGCAGTGGTCCGCCACGTCCTCGAACTCCTCCCAGTGGCGGATCGAAATGCCGCGCCGGGTCTGCTCCTCATACAGGAAAGCCTCAACCAGCAGCGATGTCGCCAGGATCTTGTTGCGAGGCGAATAGAGCAGGTTGGCGCGCGGCACGTGCGTGGCGCACACCGGCTTGCATTTTCCGCAGCGCAGGCAGTCCTTGACGCTGCTGGCAATGGCGCCGATGTCGCTCTGCTGCATGATCAGCGATTCGTGCCCCATCAGTCCGAACGAAGGGGTGTAGGCATTGCGCAGGTCGGCATGCAGGCCGTCCAGGTTCAACAGCTTGCCCTTGTTGAAGCGTCCTTCCGGATCGACCCGCTGCTTGTACAGCCGGAAGTCGCGGATCTCGTCTTCGGTCAGGAATTCGAGCTTGGTGATGCCGATGCCGTGCTCGCCCGAGATCACGCCGTCCAGCGAACGGGCCAGCGCCATGATGCGTGCCACGGCTGCATGCGCATCCTGCAGCATCTGGTAGTGATCGGAGTTGACCGGCAGGTTGGTGTGGACGTTGCCGTCGCCAGCATGCATGTGCAGGGCCACGAACACGCGGCCGCGCAGCACGCTCTTGTGGATTGCGTTGCATTCGTCCAGGATCAGGCGGAACGCCGCGCCACTGAATATGTTCCGCAGGACACTGCGCACCTCCTTCTTCCACGACACGCGGATGCTGCGGTCCTGCACGACGTCGAACACGCGCGCGTCGGGCTGCTTCTCCAGCCGCAAGCCGAGTTCGGCTTCCAGCGCTTCCAGTCCGAGCCCGGCCAGTTGCGGAAGCGCATCGCGCAGCGGCAGGTCGAGTTGCGCCAGCAGCCAAGTCCAGCGGGCGCTGACTTGCTGCAGCAACTGATCAGCCTGGCTCACGCGGTCTTCCAGCACCTCGGCATCAGGAATGATCTCGCTTTCGGCGTCGTCGTTCTTGCCCAGCGGCAGGTGGCCTCGTGCAAAAAACTCCTTCAGTTCCTGCACAAGTTGCAGCTTGTTGCGTATCGAGAGCTCGATATTGATGCGCTCGATGCCGTCGGTGTACTCGCCCATGCGGTTAAGCGGGATCACCACGTCTTCATTGATCTTGAAAGCGTTGGTGTGCTTGGCGATGGCGGCAGTGCGCGCCCGGTCCAGCCAGAATTTCTTGCGCGACTCCGGACTGACGGCGACAAAGCCTTCGCCGACGCGCTGGTTGGCAATGCGAACCACCTCCGAGGCTGCCCGCGCCACCGCTTCATCGGTGTCGCCGACGATATCGCCGAACAAGGCCATTTTCGGCAGCACGCCACGCTTGGACTTGGTAGCATAGCCGACTGCCCGAAGGTAGCGCTCGTCCAGGTGTTCCAGGCCGGCCAGGATGGCGCCGCCCTGCCTGGTCTGCTCGTCCAGATAGTCCTTGATCTCGACGATTGACGGTATCGCATCGCGTGCCTGGCCGAAAAATTCCAGGCACACGGTGCGCGTGAACTTCGGCATCTTGTGCAGGATCCAGCGGCCGGACGTGATCAGGCCATCGCAGCCTTCCTTCTGTATGCCCGGCAGGCCTGCGAGGAATTTGTCGGTGACGTCCTTGCCCAGGCCCTCCTTGCGGAAGGTGCGCCCGGGAATTTCGAGCGTCTCGGTGCGAAATGGTGCCGCGGGCGCTGCGCTCCTGCCCTTTTCCGCCGGGTGGGTCCACTCGAGCTTGAAGCGCGCGACCGGCGCGTCATGGATCTTGCCCAGGTTGTGGTCCAGCCGCGTGACTTCCAGCCAGTCGCCGTTCGGGTCGACCATCCGCCAGCTGGCCAGGTTGTCGAGCGCCGTGCCCCACAGGACGGCCTTCTTGCCGCCCGCGTTCATCGCGATGTTGCCGCCGATGCAGGAAGCTTCGGCCGAAGTCGGATCGACCGCGAACACGAACCCGGCTTTCTCCGCCGCTTCCGCGACGCGCTTGGTGACGACACCCGCGCCCGAATAAATGGTCGCGTACTCGCGGTCGAGGCCGGGCAGGGTCGTCATTTCGACCGGCCCCAGGTGTTCCAGCTTCTCGGTATTGATCACCGCCGACATCGGCGTCAGCGGAATGGCGCCGCCGGTGTAGCCGGTGCCGCCTCCGCGCGGAATGATGGTCAGCCCGAGCTCGATGCAGGCCTTGACCAGGCCGGCCATCTCGTCTTCGCTGTCAGGCGTGAGCACAACGAACGGATACTCGACCCGCCAGTCGGTCGCGTCGGTGACATGGGAAACCCGCGACAGGCCGTCGAACTTGATGTTGTCACGCGCCGTGTAGCGCCCGAGCACGCGATAGGCCTTCTTGCGCAGGTCCCAGGTGCTGCGAAACTCTTCGGCGAAGGCGGAAACCGCCCCCTGTGCCGCCTTCAGCAGGATTCCGACGTTGGCGCTACGGGTCTCCGACTCGGCATCGCCGGCGTCGGCCACATCAGTCGTGACGCGCCGTTTATCGACCTCGCCCAGGCGATGGTACAAAGCCTCGATCAAGGCCTGGCGACGCTTGGGGTTGTCCAGCATGTCGTCCTGCAGGTACGGATTGCGGCGGACGACCCAGATATCGCCCAGCACTTCGTACAGCATGCGCGCCGAGCGCCCGGTCTGCCGCGCTGCGCGCAGCTTCTGCAGGAGCGTCCAGGCATCTTCCCCGAGCAGGCGGATGACAATCTCGCGATCGGAAAAGGAGGTGTAGTTGTAGGGAATTTCGCGCAGGCGGGCGCCGGCGTCGTGAGTTGACGTATCGGACAACAGGGCCTGGATTTGAGCGGGAGCGTTCATCGGTAAAAAAGGCGGGACGCTAAACATACATTCTAGCGTATTGCGTTGCACAAGCCGGGAACACCCCTACCGCGCAAGGGTTCTATCCGGCGCGATCGGCGGTAGGCAAAATGACAGGCAGTGCGGTCAGAACAGCTCGCCGACCCTCCTCCAGAACCCGTCCGGGACGTAAAGCAGCAGGCTGGTCATGCACAGGTAGCGCAGCATCTTGCCAATTGCCATATAGACCACGCACGGCCAGAACGGCAGCCGCAACCAGCCGCCCACCGTGCACAAGGGGTCGCCAATGCCGGGCAGCCAGGCCAGTAGCATGGCCTTGGCGCCAAAGCGCTGCAGCCAGCCAAACCAGACCGTCGAGCGCTGGCGCGCGAACGCCTGCTTGGCGCCGTAGCCCATCCAGTAGTCGACGATGCCGCCGGCCGTATTGCCCAGCGTCGCCACCCCAATGGCTGGCCAGAACAAGTCCGGATTGGCCTTGACGACGGCGAATACCGCCGGCTCCGACCCCAAGGGCAACAGGGTCGCGGAAATAAAGCTGATGATGAATACCGAGCCCAATCCCACGCTCGGAACGGCAAGAACGGCAAGCAACCACTCCACTGCGGTGACAAGCATAGAACCGGCGCTTTCCCTTGATCAAGGCGGTTGGTCTGAAGGCGTCCATTATAATGACCAGTTAGCTGCGACGGCTTTTCGCCGTCCTTCGCCGTTATTCGCCGTCATTCGCCGCAATCCGACCTCCCCCACCGAACCGCACAATGAGCATCGACTATCTGAAGAAAATCCTGACCGCCCGGGTCTACGATGTCGCGATCGAATCGCCACTCGATCCGGCGCCAACATTGTCTGCACGGATGGGCAATCAGATTTACTACAAGCGCGAGGACATGCAGAGCGTGTTCAGTTTCAAGCTGCGCGGCGCCTATAACAAGATGGCAAACCTGCCGCCGGCGCAATTGAAGCGCGGCGTGATCTGCGCCTCGGCCGGCAACCATGCGCAGGGCGTTGCGCTTTCGGCACGCAAGCTCGGCTGCCGAGCGGTGGTCGTGATGCCGACCACCACCCCGCAATTGAAGGTGGATGCGGTCAAGGCGCGCGGCGGCGAGGTGGTGCTGGCTGGCGATTCCTACAACGACGCCTACGACCATGCGCTCAAGCTGGAAAAGAAGCTGAAGCTGACTTTCGTTCATCCGTTCGACGACCCGGACGTCATCGCCGGCCAGGGAACGATCGCGATGGAAATACTGCACCAGCATTCGGGGCCGATACACGCAATTTTCGTCGCGATCGGCGGTGGCGGCCTGATCGCCGGCGTGGCCGCCTATGTCAAGGCGGTGCGTCCGGACATCAAGGTGATCGGCGTGCAAACCACGGACTCCGACGCCATGTCACGCAGCCTGAAAGCCGGTCGCCGGATCACCCTGAGCGAGGTCGGCTTGTTTTCGGACGGCACGGCCGTCAAGCTGGTCGGGGAGGAAACTTTCCGGCTGGCGCGCAAGTACGTCGACGAAATCATCCTGGTCGACACCGATGCGGTATGCGCCGCAATCAAGGATGTTTTCGAAGATACGCGCAGCATCCTCGAACCTGCCGGTGCGCTTGCCGTTGCGGGCGCGAAGGCCTACGTGGAGCGCGCGCGCAAGACGCGTTCGCCGGTGCGCGACCAGACGCTGGTCGCCATCGCCTGCGGCGCCAACATGAACTTCGACCGCCTGCGCTTCGTTGCCGAACGGGCGGAAGTGGGCGAAGCGCGGGAAGCCTTGTTTGCCGTGACGATACCCGAGGAGCACGGCAGCTTCCGGCGCCTGTGCGCACTGATCGGGCCACGCGCGGTGACTGAATTCAACTACCGCATCAGCGACGAGCGCTCCGCACATGTATTCGTCGGCCTGCAGGTCGCGAACCGGGACGACCCGCCAAGGCTGGCCAAGCAATTCGAGAAGCATGGATTCCCGACGCTCGACCTGACCCACAACGAAATGGCCAAGCTCCACATCCGGCACCTGGTGGGCGGCAAGAGCGTGCTGGCACAGGACGAGTTGCTGTACCGCTTCGAATTCCCCGAGCGGCCAGGTGCGCTGATCAACTTCCTGGAAAGCATGGCGCCCAACTGGAATATCAGCCTGTTCCATTACCGCAACCAGGGCGGCGACGTCGGCCGGGTGCTGGTCGGCCTGCAAGTGCCGAAGAAGGAAAAGAAAGAGCTGCAACAAGTGCTGGCCTCGTTGGGTCTTAACTTCCAGGACGAAACGGAGAACCCGGTCTACAAGATGTTCCTGTAGTGATGCCTCCGTGGCACCTCCATGGTGCCTTCGGCCTGCCCGATTCCTGCCCCGCGCTGCAGGCCGAATCAGCTATACAACGACCGAAACAAACGCAATGGCACAAGAACCGAACCAGTCCCCGCTAGGCAAACCCGCCGTCTACACCGCGGAATATGATCCGTCCCTGCTGTTTTCCATCCCGCGGGCGGACAAGCGGCTTGAACTGGGCATTACCGGCACCTTGCCGTTTTTCGGACTGGACATATGGAATGCCTATGAAGTCTCATGGCTGAACCAGCGCGGCAAGCCGCAAATCGCCATCGCGACGATCAATGTGCCCGCCGATTCCGCCAGCATCGTCGAGTCCAAATCCTTCAAGCTCTACCTGAATTCCTTCAACCAGAGCCGGCTGGCCAGTCCGGACGTGCTGCGTGAGGTGCTGAGCGCCGACCTGTCGGATGCCTTCGGCGGCCCGGTCCAGGTCAGCCTGGCGCTTCCCGAGCAATTCGGGCAACTGCCGCGCGGCGAGCTCAATGGCGTGCTGCTGGACCGGCTGGATATTGAAATCGACCGCTATGAACCGGACCCGGACCTGCTGACGGCGGCCCATCAGGCGGTTCCGGTCGAGGAAACGCTGGTATCGCATTTGCTGAAGTCGAATTGCCTGGTGACCGGGCAGCCTGATTGGGGCAGCGTGCAAATTCGCTACGCCGGACCGCAGATCGACCAGGAAGGGCTATTGAAATATCTGATCGGCTATCGCACCCACAACGAATTTCACGAGCAATGCGTGGAACGGATCTTCATGGATATACTGCGCCGGTGCCGGCCGCAGAAATTATCGGTTTACGCCCGCTACACGCGGCGAGGCGGGCTGGACATCAATCCCTGGCGCTCGAATTACACTACCGGAGAACGGCCATCGAATGCCCGATGTGGCCGCCAGTAGGCCCAGCGAAACAGTTGCCCAATATCATGGTGCTTGCGAAATTCAGGGAATAGAGTAACCGTCGCCAACCGAACAATTGGCGACAGAATTACATTGCCATTCAGGCCCCGGGGGTAATTTCGGGCATTGACATGAACGGATTAGGCCTATAATTCGGTCGAAAGCCACTTTTGTGCATCGCACCATGACGCATCTCAGCCAGATTCTCCCTCTCAAAAATGTCGTTCTCGACCTCGATGTCTCGAGCAAGAAAAGAGCGTTCGAGCAGGCTGGCCTGCTTTTCGAGAACAACTTCGGGATTGCCCGCTCGACAGTGTCCGACAACCTGTTCGCACGGGAGCGGCTCGGCTCGACCGGACTGGGTCACTCGGTGGCCGTGCCACATGGCCGGATCAAGGGATTGAAGGCGCCGCTCGCCGCATTCGTCCGCCTGGCCGAACCCATCCCTTTCGAGTCGCCCGACGGGCAGCCGGTCAAGTTGCTGATCTTCCTGTTGATCCCGGACCACGTCACGCAGCAGCACCTGGAGATCCTGTCCGAAGTGGGCGAAATGTTTTCGGATGACGGCTTCCGTACCGGCTTGGCCAACGACCCCGATGCGCAGGCTGCACATGCCCGGATTACCGGTTGGCAACCCAGTATGCAACACGTCGCCTGACCGCGGCCCGGCCCTTGCGTTCCTGATCGATGCCCCTCACCACCCCCCTTTCAATCCAGCAGCTCTACGACGAGAATCGTGAAGCCATGCAACTGGGCTGGTTTGCCGGATTTCCCGGCGGCGAGCGCCAGATTTCCGGCGATGCAGCCTCCGCCGCCGACATGGTCGGCCACCTCAACCTGATCCACCCCGGGCGGATACAGGTTTTCGGACATCAGGAAACCGACTATTACAGGCGGCTGTCGCCAGCTGCTCGCGAGCACCAGACCACCGAACTGGTCGCGGGCGAACCGCCGGCATTCATCATTGCGCAGGGACTGGAGACGCCGGAATATATCCTGACCATGTGCGACGAGAAGAACATCCCCTTGTTTTCGACGCCACTGCCTGCTGCGCAAGTCATCGACTACCTGCGCGTCTACCTTTCGAAGAAGCTGGCCGAGCGGGTCACGATGCATGGCGTCTTCATGGATGTGCTGGGCGTCGGCGTGCTGATTACCGGTGAATCGGGCCTGGGAAAAAGCGAGCTGGGGCTGGAACTGATTTCACGCAATCACGGGCTGGTAGCCGACGATGTGGTCGAATTCGCGCGCATCGCACCGCACATGATTGAAGGGCGCTGTCCGGCGCTGCTGCAAAACCTGCTCGAGGTACGCGGGCTGGGACTGCTCGATATCAAGACCATCTTCGGCGAGACCGCGGTACGCCGCAAGATGCGGCTGAAACTGATCGTGCACCTGGTCCGCCGGAGCACGCTCGAAGAAAACTACGAGCGTCTTCCACTGCATTCGCAGACTCAGGAGGTGCTCGGGCTCCAGATCCGCCAGGTCGTGATCCCGGTCGAAGCCGGCCGCAACCTGGCCGTGCTTCTGGAAGCCGCGGTCCGCAATACCATCCTGCAGCTACGCGGTATCGACACGCTGAAAGATTTCATGGAGCGGCAGCAGCGCGCCATGCTCAGCGACGACTAGCCGGTAGCGACCGGCGCGCGTCGCGCAGTGTCGGGTCTCGGGTCGTATCGGGCCGCTTGCGGTATCATCGACGACATGCGCATCATCCTCATTACCGGCATATCGGGCTCGGGTAAATCCGTGGGCCTGAATGCGCTCGAAGACGCCGGGTATTTCTGCGTCGACAACCTCCCTCCGTCACTGCTGCGCGCCCTGGTGGAGACGCGCAGCAGCGAAGGAGATCGCACGCTCGCCGTGGCGGTCGACGCCCGTAGTGCCGATTCGCTGGCAGGACTGCCAGCCGATATCCGCTGGTTGCAAGAGCAGGGACACGACCTCAAGGTCCTGTTCCTGACTGCGAAGACGGAATCGCTGATCACCCGCTTTTCCGAAACCCGCCGCAGCCATCCGCTTTCCCATCGGGTTGTAACCAAGGATGGCAAGCAGCCGACGCTGGTCGAATGCATACACGCAGAGCGCGAAATGCTGGCGGCCATTGAAGGCCAGGGCCATCTGATCGACACCTCGGGCGCATCGGCCAACAAGCTGCGGGCATGGATCCGCGACCTGGTCGCATCCGACCGCGCACCATTGACGTTGCTGTTTGAATCATTCGCCTACAAATTCGGCATACCTCTCGATGCAGACCTGGTGTTCGACGTCCGGGTCCTGCCCAATCCCTATTACGACCCGACACTGCGCCCCTTGACCGGCCGCGACCAGCCGGTGGTCAACTTTCTCAACGTCCAGCCCGAGGCAGCCGACCTGCTGGAAGATATCCGGAAATTCGTGGACAAATGGCTGCCGGCCTTCAAGAACGACAACCGCAGTTACCTGACCGTGGCGGTGGGCTGCACCGGCGGCCAGCACCGCTCCGTCTATATCACTGAAGCGCTTGCGCGCCATTTCGAAGACAAGGCCCGGGTGCTGCTGCGGCACCGCGAGCTTGTTGTCTGAGGAACGTGGCTTTTCCGACCTTGCCGCTCCCGACCATGCCTGCCGACCCTCGCTGGATTCCGCTCTTCCCCCTAAATACTGTCCTGTTCCCCGGTGGCGTGCTGCCGCTGCGCGTGTTCGAGACGCGCTATATCGACATGGTGCGCGAATGCATGCGGCGCGAACTGCCGTTTGGCGTGGTCCGGATTCTGGCGGGTTCTGAAGTGGGACAGGCGGCAGAACCGGATGCTGTCGGCTGCCTTGCCCGCATCGTCGAGTGGGACATGCCTGAACTCGGTGTCCTGATGCTGCGCACGCTCGGCGGCCAGCGCTTTCGCATACTTGAAAAGCGCGTGCTGAAAGACCAGCGGCTCGAGGCGCGGGTGGAAATGATCGAGGATGACGTGACCGAACTGGTGTCGCAATCGCACGTCGCCTGCGCGAGTGCATTGAAGACCGTGATCGCGGAAATCAACCAGAAGGGCCGTGCCGGGCACGGCGACGCTTTCATCAGCCCCTTCGACGAACCGCTGCGGCTGGACGATGCCGGCTGGGTGGCCAACCGCTGGTGCGAGATATTGCCGGTGTCATTGCAGGCAAAACAGAAGCTGCTGGAACTGGAGGACGCACAAAGCCGGCTCGCAATCGTGCACCAGTACCTGCAGCAACACAAAATCCTCTGAGGATCAGGCCCCGTCGGAGGCCAGTTCCGAAGCCAGATCTGCGGCGAAGTCCGGCAACTCCGGCTCAAGCAGCAGGCGCGCCAGCATTTTCCGGACTGGCGCGGGAAGGGGTGCACCGGGGAGCGATGCGGCGGCATGCCAGGCGAACGCCGATGGTTCGGATGTCATCACGCGCTTTTCCCGTACGCGCACCAGCCAGGGCCGGATGTGCAGGGTGAAGTGCGTAAATCCATGCGTCAACTGCTCAAGCCGGCCGGCCTGCGCTACCGGCCCGAAAGCGGATGCAAAGCTGACTACCTCGTCGTTCGCACCGACTTGCGTCCCCTCCTGCGCAGCAGCGGACGGTATCTCCGGCAAGGACAGCAAACCGCCCCAAATACCGCTTGGGCCGCGCTGCTCCAGCAGCACTTCGTCGCCGCATACGGCGATGATCATGTCGGTCCACTTTTCCGGCACAGGTTTGCGCGCCTTGCGGACCGGCAGCTCCGCAGTGCGCCCGGCGCTGCGGGCGACGCATCGTTGCTGTAGCGGGCACGCCTCGCACTTCGGCCGGCTGCGGGTGCAGACCGTCGCACCCAGGTCCATCAGGCCCTGGGTATAGGAATGGATGTCCTGTACCGGAAGCAGTGCCTCCGCCCGCATCCAGAGCAGGTTTTCGACGGCTTTTTCCCCGGGATAGCCGTCAATGCCGAATACCCGGCAGAACACGCGCTTGACGTTGCCGTCGAGGATGGCGGCACGCTCGGCATAGGCAAAAGCAGCGATTGCCGCTGCGGTCGAGCGGCCGATCCCCGGCAGGGTCGCCAGCGTCGTCGCTGCCGCGGGAAATACGCCTGAATGCTCGTCGCGAACCAGTTGCGCGCAACGATGCAGGTTGCGTGCGCGTGAGTAATAGCCCAGCCCGCTCCACAAGCCCATGACGTCGGAAACCGGTGCATCGGCAAGCGAAACAACTGTCGGAAATCGCTCCAGGAAGCGCAGATAGTAGGGAATGACTGCAGCGACCTGCGTCTGCTGCAGCATGATCTCGGACAGCCAGATGCGATAGGCGTCCGATGTGTTCTGCCAGGGCAGGCTATGCCGGCCGTGGCGCTGCTGCCACTCGATCACTTGCCGTGAAAAAGCGGGGTCTGCGAACGATCCGTTGATCGTCGCGGTCGAGGCCAGTCGCTTCATTGTCAGGCGGCACGACGCAGCAGCGCGAGCTCCGAATTCACGGCGCGTTCGAGATCGCTTTCGGCCCGTTCAAGGCTGCGGGACTGCTGTTCCAGCTGCTGTTGCATGGCTTCCAGCGCCTGCACCTTCTCTTCGAGTCCGTCGGTCGCGGCATGGATGCGCTCCACCGACAGCCGGCGTTGCTTGAGCTGTCCGCGATGCTCGCGTATCTGCGCTTCGAGCGGCGTCATCACCACCTTCAGCCACGCCTCGACATCGCGGTTGGCCTGATGGTAGGTGTGCTTCACCCGCGAGGCTATCGAATCGAAGAATTTCTGCATCAGGACGACCTGCGGCGTGGTCAGCATTGCCGTCGTCCCGAACTGCTTCTGGTAGATCGCTTCGGTGGCGCGAATTTCGTCGACGTAGCCCTGCATGGAGCACGGCATCGGCGCCGCCAGCGTCATCCCGTGCTCGGCAGAGAAGCGGCGATACATGACTGCCATCATCTCGGAAATTTCGTCGATCTTTGCTGCTGCAGCCGACAGGTTGACGGAGGCGTTGAGGAAAAACTCGCGCACCGCGTCGCGCATGCCAGTCGAAAACATGCTGCGGTCCACCGCTTCGCGCACGGCCAGGATCTCTCCCTTCAGCACGTCCATTCCGAGATGCTGGAACACCTCGGCCGACAGCCTGCTGAACACGGCACGCGTGCCCTGCAGTTTCATCAGGCTGTCGTCAAAATCTTTGCGCTCCATGTCGATGCGCTGCATCATGTGCAGCACGATATTCTGGTTCTTGCCGCGCAGGCTCTTCAGTTCCATCAATTGCTCGGCGACGTTGCGGATGCGGCCGCCCAGCATGGCTTCCCTGCTGGACTTGATGGCGGCGAGATCGGCGTGCAGCCGGGCACGGGCGATCTCCTGGCGCGCCGGGATCAGCTGCACCGACAGCGCGGTTTCCAGCGCCGGAATGCCGGACCGCGCAAGCAGCGCCGGGTCTTCGTTCACTTTGGCGACCAATCCTTTTTGCGCCGATACCGGGAACACCTGGCTGGGTTCGACCGACAGTGACTGAGCCACCGAGCGCAACTGGCCTTGAATCTGACGCTCGATTTCGGCGGGCGTACTCAACTCGTCCCACAGGCTGTCGATCTTGTTCATCACCACCAGCCGGCCAGGGCCGCCACCGACATGGTCGCGCCAGACCTCGGCATCGCTGCGGGTGACACCGGTGTCGGCGCCGACCACGAACAGCACGGCATGCGCGCTGGGAATCAGGTTCAGCGTCAGTTCAGGCTCGGTACCGAGCGCGTTCAGGCCCGGCGTATCGATGATCACCAGTCCCTGCCGAAGCAAAGGATGCGGAAAATTCACGATCGCGTGCCGCCACTGCGAGATTTCGACCAGCCCGTCGGCGCCGACCGCCTGCGCCATGCCGGGATCGTCATCGCGGTAAAGCCCGTAGCGGCGCGCATCCTCCACCGGCACCCGCTTGGTCATGCTGACCTGGCGGAACGCTTCGAGCATGCCGTCGCTGGAGGAAATATCGAGTGGAGTGACCGTCCACGCCTGGGCCTGGGAACGAAAATCGCTGGTCGATTGCGCTTGCGCCCGGGTCTCGATCGGCAACAGCCGGATCGATGGAGGCAGCGTCTCGTCGTACATCAATTCGGTCGGGCACATGGTGGTGCGACCGGCCGATGAGGGCAGGATGCGCTGGCCGTAATCGGCGAAAAATATTGCGTTGATCAGCTCGGATTTACCGCGCGAGAATTCTGCGACGAACGCAATCACCAGCCTGTCCTCGGACAGGAGAGCGATTGCGCGGTCGAGACGCTGTTCGAGGGCAGCATCCAGAAGATCCGCACCGGCGGCGGCGGAACGATACTGTCCAAGGACAGAAACAAGCGCCGTGCGCCACATGCTGTACTGCTCGAAACTTTGAACCAGGCTGTTCACATTACCCTCTCTGCCGATACCGTCACCGGATATCGTTTCCTGCTCGCAGATACGGGCAGGTTTCCTGACAGCACGTTAGCATCCGTTCCTACTTTTGACAATTTACGCAGTAGAAGGTGGAACGCTGTCCCTGGCGTATCTGGCGGATCGCTGCCCCGCAGTGCAGGCAAGGCTGGCCCGCCCGATCGTAGACAAAATAGCTTTGCTGGAAGTATCCGGCCCGGCCATCAGCGCCGACGAAATCGCGCAGGGTACTGCCGCCCTTCTCTATGGAAGCTGCGAGAATCCGGCGTATGGCAGCGGCCAGCCGCTCGTAACGGGCCAGTCCGATGCGGCGAGCAGGTGTGTTGGGATTGATGCCTGCTTCGAACAGGCTTTCCGACGCATAGATATTGCCAACCCCGACCACGATGTCTCCGGCAAGCAACACCTGTTTTACAGGCGCAGTGCGGTTCCTTGTGCTTTTGTACAAAAGCCCGGCCGAGAATTTTTCATCGAACGGTTCCACGCCGAGGCTGCGCAGCAGCAAATGGTTGTCAACCTCGCCGTCTTCCGCCGGATGCCACAACACCGCGCCGAACCTGCGCGGATCGTTCAGCCGCAAGCACTGACCGCCAAGCACCAGCTCGAAGTGGTCGTGGACACGCGCCGGAGAGGATGAGGGAAGCACGCGCAGGCTGCCCGACATGCCCAGATGCAAGATCAGCGTTCCGTGGTCGAAATGAAGCAGAAGGTATTTCCCCCTGCGGCCGGTGGCGCGCACGGTCCGGTTCAGCAGCATTTCGCGCAGTCCGGCCGGGAAAGGCCAGCGCAAGCCTTCATGCCGGAGCACCACATCGGTCACCAACCGGCCTTCCACATGCGGGGCGACTCCGCGACGGGTTACTTCGACTTCAGGTAGTTCGGGCATGCGGTCAGGAACATATCAAGGTGCACAGCGACAATAGGCAACACAATGCGGAAGAAGCGGCCTGCCCCCGGCGAGCCGCTTGAGCGTAAAATCAACTTTTGCTTTCCCGTAAAGAGTATGGCGGTGAAAAAACTGTTCCTCATTTTAACGCTGCCGGCCTTGCTGGCCGCATGCGCGAGCGCGCCGGCCAGCAAGGTTCCGGAGCAGGTGACGCCAGGCCAACCCCGGACCATCCCCCAACAGGCGGCGCCAACCCAGGCCCAGGCCACGCAACAGCAGGCTGCGCCAGCCCAGGCCCAAGCTCAAGCCCAGGCTACTCAGCAGCAGGCTGCAGCCCCGGCAAAAGCACGACGGGCGCGCCCCCCGGTGAAAGCAGCTGCGCCAGCCGTGGAAGAGTTGCCGTCCGTACCGCTCACCGCCGATGTGATGGTGAAATTCCTTGCTGCGGAGATCGCCAACCAGCGCGGCCGCTGGCAGGGTGCCTACGTCTACATGCTCGGACTGGCCCAACAGACCCGTGACCCGCGCATAGCGCGCCGGGCGGCAGAAATCGCCCTCAACGCGCGTCAGGCTCCGGAGGCACTTGCCGCCGTGCGCCTGTGGCGGGAGCTGGCACCCGCTTCAGACGAGGCAACCCAGTTCTACCTGGGCCTGCTGATGCTCGCGGACAATCTCACCGAAGCCCTTCCCCTGCTGCAGCAAAAACTCGCGGAGACCCGACCGGCCTTGCGCGGCTCGGCCATGCTGCAAATCCAGAGGCTGGGCTTGCGTGCACGTAACAAGGCGGCTGCATTCAACATGCTGGAGGACTTGTTCGCTCCGTACGACAATATCGCCGAAGCCCATGTGGCGCTGGCCCAGCAAGCATCCGCGATGGGCGACGGCGCCCGGGCTGTGCAGGAAGCGCGCAGGGCGCTGGCACTCAGCCCCGCATCCGAACTCGGCATACTCACGCTGGCACAGGTCCTGCCGGAGAAAGAGCAGTCGCTGCGCGTGGTTACCGACTTTCTTCGCGCCAATCCGAATGCGCGGGAAGTCAGGCTGGCTTACGCACGCATGCTGGTGGAGGAGAAACAATATGATGCCGCACGCGAGCAGTTCCACACCCTTCTCAAGTCCCAGCCGGAAGACCTGACTGTCCTGTATGCGCTCGGCCTGCTTGGAACCCAGCGCAACGACCTGGCAGAGGCCGAGCGTTACCTGACCGCCTATCTGAAAATATTGGCCTCCCATCCGGAGGACGAGCGCGACCCGACCCAAGCCTTGATGATCCTGTCGCAGGTGGCGGAGCAGCGCAATGACATCGCCGGCGCGCTCAAATGGCTGGACCAGATCGATCCTGCTTCGCAAAAAACCTACATCACCGCGCAAGTGAAACGGGCCCAGTTGCTGGCCAAGTCGGAAAAGCTGGCCGAGGCGCGTGCCGCCTTGCACGAAACGCGGGCGGAGGGCGAAGAAGACCGGGTGCAGTTGCTGGTCGCGGAAGCACAGATCCTGCGCAGCGCCAATCAGGTCGAGGAAGCGATGACGGTGCTTGAAGCCGGCATCGCGAAACTACCCGAGAATCCGGACCTGCTGTATGACTATGCGATGCTGGCCGAGAAGCTCGACAAGCTCGACGTGATGGAAACGGCGTTGCGCAAGGTGATCAGGATCTCGCCGACCAACCAGCACGCCTACAACGCGCTGGGCTACTCGCTGGCCGAAAGGAACATGCGGCTGGAGGAGGCATTCACGCTGATCGAGCGGGCGCTGAGCCTGGCGCCCGAGGATCCTTTCATCATGGACAGCATGGGCTGGGTGCAGTTCAGGCTCGGCCGCCTGAAGGAGGCCGAGGCATTGCTGCGCAAGGCGTATTCGATACGACCCGATCCGGAAATCGCCGTGCATCTCGGCGAGGTGCTTTGGGTAATCGGCCAGAGGGACGACGCCCGCAAGTTCTGGCGTGATGCGAGCACCAAGGACCCGAAAAACGACGTGCTGCGCAGCACGCTGGCGCGCTTGCAGGTGAAGCTCTGACCCATCCCGCGTTTCCAGGTTCGCCGTTTCCAATGCTCTCAGCTCTGGGTAGATATGTTGCGCTTGTGGCACTGGCCGGCATGCTGGGCGCATGCTCGCTGGCCCCGGTTCGCCCGGCCACGGATCAGCTGGCAAAGGCGCCACGCGTCTATCGTGACGCGATCGATATTGGCGGCCGCCTGTCGGTCCGCTACCAGCAACAGGGCGAGCAACTGGTCAACGGCAATTTCAGCTGGATCCAGCGCCCGGACGATACCGAGGTCACTTTGCTGTCGCCGTTCGGGCAATCGGTGGCTCGCATCACGATCAACCCCGGTCTTGCCAGTTTCGAGCTCGCCGGCAAGCCGCCCCAAACGGCGTCCGACGTCGATGAACTGGCCGCCAGGACGCTCGGCTGGCCGCTGCCGGTCAGCGGCTTGCGGTCATGGCTGCAAGGCTTTGTTTCGACCGCCGCAGGCATCCCGGTGGCAGCCAGCCCCATAGGGCAAACCGCGCTGACCAGCGCCGATGGCTGGCGCATCGTCTATAGCAGCTGGACTGAGGATGAATCGACTTTCGCCATGCGGCCGCGCCGCATCGACCTGCTCCGAAACACACCGGAAGCGGGCGAGGTGGAACTGCGCATCGTCATCGATACCTGGCAGCCGGTGACGAGGAGTGCGCCGCAATGAGCCACGAACCTGGTCGCCCCCTGAGCCACACATCGAGCCGCACACTGACCGGCTGCCTGGCACCGGCCAAGCTGAACCTGTTCCTGCACGTCGTGGGCCGCCGCGCGGACGGATTTCACCTGTTGCAGACAGTGTTCCAGCTCCTGGATTTCGGCGACAGCCTTGATTTTTCGGTACGCGAGGATGGCCGGATACACCGCATTACCGGCCTGGCGGGAGTGCCCGAGGATGCAGACCTCGTGATCCGGGCCGCCCGGCTGCTGCAAGAGACTTCCGGCTCGCCCCTGGGCGCGGACATTTCGCTGCACAAGCGACTGCCGATGGGCGGAGGACTGGGTGGCGGATCGTCCGACGCCGCCACCACCCTGATTGCACTGAACCACCTCTGGCAGACCGGCCTTTCACGCAGCCAGCTGATGCAACTTGGCCTGCGGCTCGGGGCCGACGTGCCTTTTTTCATCTTCGGCCAGAACGCTTTCGCCGAAGGGGTCGGCGAGCTGCTGTCGCCGGTCGATACGCCAGAAGCCTGGTTCGTGGTCGTGGAACCAGGCGTGCCGGTCTCGACCCCAATAATCTTTCGTTCGCAGGAATTGACACGCGACACGGAAATGGTCACAATAGCGGACTTTTCCAGAGCACCAACAAGCTTTGGGAGAAACGACCTGCAAGCTGTCGTCACTGGCATGTTCGCTCCCGTAGCCGAAGCGCTTGAAGCACTCGGCAGGTTCGGTGAAGCGAGGATGACTGGTTCTGGTTCCTGTGTATTCTGTGCCTTTGAAACTGAAGGCGCCGCCGATCAGGCAGTAGCAGCGCTCTCCGGAGCGTGGCGCGCCTGGAAAGCGCGAGGAATGAACCGGCACCCGATGTCGCAGTTGTTGGAGTCGTAACCGAATTCGTCAGGGCTGCATGGCTGTATTGATTGCGCAGTCCGGACAACAGGTTGTGTAGGGGAATCGCCAAGCTGGTTAAGGCACTGGATTTTGATTCCAGCATTCCAAGGTTCGAATCCTTGTTCCCCTGCCATTTAACGAGAAGTCAAAAAATAAAGCCGCCAATACGAGACACGCGAGACACGCAGTCCCGTATTGGCGGCTTTTCAAACTGGCTTTTGAATTCGCAACAAGCTCTCGCTCCAGGTACCCCCCAAATGGCAATCGAAAACCTGATGGTTTTTACCGGCAACGCAAATCCGGAACTAGCAGCGGGGGTCGCCAAACAGATGGGCATTCCGCTGGGCAAGGCGCTGGTTTCCCGCTTCTCCGATGGCGAGATCGTGGTCGAGATCAACGAAAACGTGCGCGGCAAGGACGTGGTGGTGCTGCAATCCACCTGCGCACCGACCAACGACCACCTGATGGAAATCATGTTGATGGTCGATGCGCTCAAGCGCGCATCCGCCGGTCGCATTACTGCCGCCATCCCCTATTTCGGCTATGCCCGCCAGGACCGCCGTCCGCGTTCCGCCCGTGTCGCGATCTCCGCCAAGGTAGTCGCCAACATGTTGCAGGAAGCCGGCGTCGACCGCGTACTGATCATGGACCTGCATGCCGACCAGATCCAGGGCTTCTTCGATATTCCGGTCGACAACATCTATGCGTCGCCGATCCTGTTGAGCGACCTGGTGAGCAAGAAGTACGAGGACCTGCTGGTCGTTTCGCCTGACGTCGGCGGCGTGGTTCGCGCCCGCGCCCTCGCCAAGCGGCTGTCCTGCGACCTGGCAATCATCGACAAGCGGCGTCCGAAGGCCAACGTGTCCGAGGTCATGAACATCATCGGCGAAGTAGAGGGCCGAAACTGCGTGATCATGGACGACATGGTGGACACCGCCGGCACCCTGACCAAGGCTGCCGAGGTGCTGAAGGAACGTGGCGCCAAGAAAGTAATCGCTTACTGCACGCATCCTGTCCTGTCCGGTCCTGCAATCGACCGCATTACCACTTCGCCGCTGGATGAGCTGGTCGTCACGGACACGATCCCGCTGTCCGCTGCCGCGCGCGCCTGCCCGAAGATCCGCCAACTGACCTGCGCCAGCCTGCTGGCCGAGACGCTCAAGCGGATCACCAAGGGCGACTCGGTGATGTCGCTGTTCGTTGACTGACCAGCAAGACTGAGCAGCGCGACTGACCAGCGCTGCAACAAGTATTTTTGAGCGTGGCCTCGGCCGCGCTTTCTTGATCTCCTGGTCGCGGGAGATCACAACCGCAGGGCAAATGCCCTGCAATTACTGGAGTTATCTCATGAAAGTTATTGCGTTCAAGCGCGATGAGCAGGGGACCGGAGCGAGCCGCCGCCTGCGTAAAGCCGGCAAAGTGCCTGGCATCATCTACGGTGGTACCGAAGCGCCGGTTTCGATCACTCTCGACCACAATGCAATGTTCCACGCATTGAAGAAAGAGACTTTCCACTCGTCGATCCTCGACATGGAAATCGACGGCAAAGTACAGCAAGTGCTGTTGCGCGACTTCCAGGTCCACGCATTCAAGGCCTTGGTCATGCACGCTGACTTCCAGCGCGTCGATGCGAGCCAGAAGATCCACGTCAAGGTGCCGTTGCACTTCGTCAACGCCGATGTGTCGCCAGCCGTGAAGCTGAGCGCCGCCGTCATCAGCCACGTGCTGGCCGAGCTGGACATCAGCTGCCTGCCGAAGGACCTGCCAGAGTTCATCGAGGTCGACCTGTCGACACTCGAAGCCGGCCAATCGCTGCACCTGTCCGGCGTCAAGCTGCCCGCAGGCGTGACGGCTGTGCTGCACCACGGCCAGGAAGACCTGACCATCGCAACCGCTGCAATCCCGGCTGGTAAAGTCGAAGCTGCTGGCGAAGCAGGCGCAGAGAAGAAGTAAAGAAGTAAAACTGTTGCCGTTGGCGCAGTACAGGAAGCCCGCCCGCAAGGCGGGTTTTTTGTATCCTGGGCCCGGAGTTGATCGGTTCCCCGAAAATGTCCATCCGACTGATTGTAGGCCTCGGCAATCCCGGGCCTGAATATGAGCAGACCCGGCACAATGCCGGCTTCTGGCTGGTCGACCGCCTGGCCGGCAAGCTGGGAGCGCCCTTGTCGCGCGAAACGCGCTACCAGGCTCTTGCTGCACGCGCCCGCATCGGCGGCGAGGAAGTGTGGCTGCTCGAACCGCAGACTTACATGAACCGCTCCGGCCAATCGGTCGGCGCACTGGCGCGTTTCTTCAAGATTGCGCCGGAAGAAGTGCTTGTCGTGCATGACGAGCTGGACCTGCCCCCGGGCGCCGCCAAGATCAAGAAAGGCGGCTCGGCGGCCGGCCATAATGGACTAAAGGACATCACCGCCGCGCTCGGCAGCCAGGATTACTGGCGGCTGCGGCTGGGTATCGGGCACCCGCGCGAACTCGGCCTGCAGCAGCCGGTCGTCGATTTCGTGCTGCACCGGCCGCGCAAGGATGAGCAGGAAGCCATCGAACGGGCGATCGACAAGAGTGTGGATGTGGTGCCGCTCCTGTGCGAGGGAAAATTCGAGGCGGCAACGATGCAGCTGCATTCCACCCGCTGACAGGGACTGGCATCCGGGGACGCGCTCTGGAGCCGGGACTGGCAGGTTGGTACAATGCTGCCTTGCCCGACAATATCAGGACAACGCGCCGCGCTGCTGCGCCGTCGCCTTCCTGCCGCAACATCCTGCATTTCCCCGCATTGTGCTTTTTTGAGCCATCCCGCCGGGTCTTTCAGGTTCACTGATTTCAAAGGAATTCCATGAGTCTCAAATGCGGAATCGTTGGCTTGCCGAATGTCGGCAAGTCCACCCTTTTCAACGCGCTGACCAAAGCTGGAATCGCAGCCGAGAACTATCCGTTCTGCACCATCGAGCCCAACGTCGGCATCGTCGAAGTGCCTGATCCGCGGCTCGATGCGCTGGCCGCGATCGTCAAGCCGGAGCGGGTCCTTCCCGCGACTGTCGAATTCGTCGACATCGCCGGCCTGGTCGCAGGCGCCTCCAAGGGTGAGGGCCTGGGCAACCAGTTCCTGGCCCACGTGCGCGAGACCGATGCGATCGTCAACGTCGTGCGCTGCTTCGTGGACGACAACGTCATTCACGTAGCCGGCCGCGTGAGCCCGCTCGACGACATCGAGGTGATCCAGACCGAACTGGCGCTGGCAGACCTGGGAACGGTCGAGAAAGCCGTCCATCGCGAGCAAAAGAAAGCCCGATCCGGCGACAAGGATGCCGCCAAGCTGGTCGCCCTGCTGGAACGCGTGGTGCCGCACCTGAATGAAGCCAGGCCGGTGCGCTCCATGGGCCTGGACGCCGAGGAAGAAGCGCTGATCAAACCCTTGTGCCTGATCACCGCCAAGCCAGCGATGTATGTGGCGAACGTGTCGGATACCGGTTTCACCGACAACCCGCTACTGGACCAGTTGACTGAATACGCCAAGACCCAGAACGCGCCCATCGTCGCGATTTGCGCATCGATGGAAGCCGAAATCGCGGATCTCGAGGATGAGGATAAGCAAGCATTCCTGGCCGACATGGGCCTGGAAGAGCCGGGACTGAACCGCCTGATCCGCTCGGCATACAAGCTGCTGGGTCTGCAAACCTACTTCACCGCTGGCGTGAAAGAGGTGCGGGCATGGACCATACACGTTGGCGACACCGCGCCGCAGGCGGCTGGCGTGATCCACACCGATTTCGAGCGCGGCTTCATTCGTGCGCAGACGATTTCGTTTGAGGACTTCATCACCTACAAAGGCGAACACGGTGCGAAGGAAGCCGGCAAGATGCGCGCCGAAGGCAAGGAATATGTGGTGAAGGATGGGGATGTGTTGAACTTCCTGTTCAACGTCTGACCACAGCCCGTTAATCACAGTCGCAAAAAGCCCCTTAAGGCCCCGCAAAGCTTTGCTTTAGCGGGGCTTTTTTGCGCTTCTATGGCTGCAGATCACCGCTCCCAGTCTCAACAAAAAAACGGGGGCGTTAGCATAGCGCCGGATGTGGAACTCCTGGATCATCAGATAGCCGGCCCGAGCCACGCGGCCGGCGACGCGCCCGAGCCAAGCGGTCCAGCCGGAATCTGCCCATTCCGGCTCACCCGGCATATCTTTGTCAAAATTACCGATTTATACCGAATTCGGCAAGAATTTCATCTGTATGTTGACCCAACCTCGGGGGAGGAGACTCTGCACACAAACGAGAACCAGAGAAATAGAATGGACTCATTACCTGAGGAACAGATCCCAGCGCCGGATCGTCAATATAACGAACCATGTCTCTATGTATTACCTGAGGTTCCTTGAAAACCTCGGGAATTGTATTGATCGGGCCAGCTGGAACGCCTACTTTTGACAATCTTTCCAACCACACACTACGCTCACGACTGCCAAATATCTGATCAAGAATTCCGTGCAGCGCCAACTTGTTTTCGACACGAGCAGAATTTTCCTTGAACCGCTGATCGAGAGCGAGATCAGGAATTTCCAATGCCTCACAAAGTCCAGCGAACTGCTTATCGTTACCAACCACAATTATCATATCCCCGTCCAGGCAGGAATATACCTTCTGTGGCTGTATATTGGGATGCGCATTACCGGTTCGAACAGGGGCTTTGTCCGACAGCAGGAAATTCATTGCCTGATTCGAAAGCACGCTGACTTGCACATCAAGCATAGCCATATCTATGTATTGCCCCTTCCCATTGGCATTACGATCAACAATAGCCGCTAGGATAGCGCAAGCACCATAAACCCCGGTCATCAAATCAACAATTGGGATACCAACCTTCTGTGGGCCGGCGCCGGGCTCACCATCAGGCACGCCGGTCACACTCATCAAGCCCCCCATCGCTTGAATCAGAAAATCATAGGCTGGCTCGTTTGATCTAGGACCAGTCTGGCCAAATCCTGTAATTGAACAATAAATCAGCTTCGGATTCAGCTTTTCGAGATCCTGCCACCCCAAACCATAACGCGAAAGCGTTCCGGTTTTGTAATTTTCCAAAACCACATCAACATGCTTGGAAAGTTCCTCTACCGTCGCACGACCATCAACCGTGCTCAGGTCCAATTCGATAGATCGCTTCCCACGGTTCGCAGCCAAGAAATACCCGGCACCAATCTTTCCCCCGTCGCGCGCCTCAAAAAATGGAGGTCCCCAGGTTCGCGTATCATCACCTTCGCCGGGACGCTCAACCTTTATTACATCAGCTCCGAGGTCCGCAAGAATCTGACCCGCCCAAGGTCCAGCCAGCACCCGACTAAGATCCAGCACCTTAATGCCGGCGAGAGGTTTAATCATATATCAATGCAATTCACTAAATAATTTGAAAAATAGCAATTTTCGGGCGATCAATTCAAGCAGGAAAATTGCCATTCAAAATCACGAAAAAAATCGAAGTCCTGACGTTTCAGCTATCCATTTGCAAAGGGCTTACTGCGCAGGCTACGGGAAACCAGCAAGCTCTTCGACCTTGACAATGATCAGATTGGATCCCAAGTGAAAACATCCCCACTTCGCTCCAGCTTGATAAACGAATTCTTGAATGAGGGCATCATCACATTTGCAAGAGAGTCAGCGGTCCAGCCGGTCGATGAATGAACACTTCGAATCGGGCGTGGTTGATCAAAAAGGAATATCTCATTCTTGCGACACCCGAAAATTTGCCCTGTGACTCCCTCCGACGAATCACTTGCGAGGAAGACCGCAAGTGGTGCAATTTTCTCGGCCGACATTGATTTAAGGCGTTCAACACGCAGCTTTTCTTCAGGTGTGTCAGCAGGTATGCTGTCAGTCATGCGGCTCCACGCAAATGGCGCAATGCAATTGGAGCGGACATTGTACCGCTCCATATCAAGCGCAATGGATTTTGAAAGACCAACCACACCCATTTTTGCCGATGCATAATTCGCCTGGCCGAAGTTTCCGATCAATCCAGACGTGGATGTAAAATGCACAAATTTTCCCCGCTGAACTTCTCTGAAATAATTTGCTGCGGCCCTGGATACATTCCAATAACCGTTCAGATGAACATCGATGACGGAGTTCCATTCATCGCTACTCATCTTGTGGAAAATTTTATCCCTCAGGAAACCGGCATTATTAACCACTGCATCGATTTTCCCGAATACTGAGATGGCTTGCTGCACCATTTCATCCGCCTGGGCAGGATCGGTAATATCCCCTGAATTGGCAACCGCGGTTCCACCAGCAGCGGCAATTTCTTTCACCAGGTCCTCTGCTACAGATGAGCTCTTACCCGACCCATCAGTACTGACACCCAAGTCATTTACAACAACCGAAGCACCTTCCTTGGCTGCCAAAAGTGCTATTTCACGACCAATACCCCGGCCTGCTCCAGTAACAAGAACAACTTGATTTTCCAAGCACTTAATCATTTCAGATTCTCAACCAATAGGAGATTGATGCAATAAAGAGTAATACTTACAGGCGCTCAAAAACTGCAGCCATCCCTTGCCCACTCCCGATGCACATTGTCTCGAGCGCATATCGTCCTTTACGGCGCTCCAACTCATGTAGCATGGTTGCAAGAATACGTCCGCCGGTCGCACCAATCGGATGACCAAGAGATATTCCTGATCCATTTACATTCAGACGTTCATCGCCAGAATCCAATCCCCATCCCTTCAATACAGCCAATACCTGGCAGGCGAAAGCCTCGTTAACTTCAATCAGATCCATCTGATCAAACCCGAGGCCAATCCTATTGAACAATTTCGCCACAGCAGGAACTGGACCAATACCCATCTTCGCTGGGTCACATCCTGCGGACGCCCACCCAACGAACATGCCCATGGGATCAAGATTGAGTTGACTTAATTTATCCTCAGCGACAACAAGACACGCTGCAGCCGCATCATTCTGCTGACATGCATTACCTGCAGTAACTGTGCCACCTCGCATCAGCGGATTAAGCTTCATGAGAGATTCAGCGGTGGTCTCCGGGCGGATACCTTCGTCTCTGCGGAAAACATGCTCAACCCCTTTCCGATCAACAGAAGTAACCGGGACAATTTCTGCATCAAATTTCCCTGATTCCCAAGCTTCAAATGCGCGCTTATGGCTCCGAGCTGCAAATTCATCCGCATCACATCTTGAGATGCCATACTCTTTTACGAGATTTTCGGCGGTTTCGATCATTCCGGATATGCGACCAAAGCGCCATTCAGGTTGAGAACGCTCTCTTCCCCTTTGCAGTCTGTCGTGCAGGGTTACTGACCCGGCCCGCTTTCCCCAACGCATGTCGGTGGTGTAGTACTCGATATTACTCATACTCTCGACACCACCCGCCAGGACAACATCTGCGGCACCGGTTTGAACCATCATTGCAGCATTTACAATCGCCTGCAGGCCACTGCCGCACCTGCGATCAACTTGATATCCGGAAACTTCGATGGGAAGATTCGCTTCCAATGCTGCGTAGCGGCCCATGCATGGAGCTTCAGCATTTCCGTACGACTGCGCAATAATTACTTCGTCTATCCTCTCTCCCGGCAAACCCGTGCGATCGAGAATCGCCTGAATAGTGGTAGCCATGATTTTTTCAGCCGGCACATTTCGAAGGGCACCCCCATAAATGGCGACTGGAGTGCGTACCGGACAAACAATTGCTGCGCGTCGTTGCTTCATAAGAACTCTAAATAAATAATCAATTTCAAACGCAATCAGTGAGAGAGGCAGAAGATGCCCCGCAACCTCGGGCTCAACCTGGATGGATGTCAGGCAGGAAGTTCAAGAACCTGTTTGGCGATAATGTCTCTTTGAATTTCATTTGTCCCGCTATAGATCGTCGGAAGGCGAGCGTTGTAATAAGCGCTCAAAACACTACGCGAATCTTTGCCGAACTCTGAAGTCTGTCTGATTGCAGCGTATGGTCCGGCGGTCTCGAATAGCAGATCAGCGATCTTTTGATATGTTTCCGTTGCCCAGATCTTTAACATGGACACATCTGACTTCAGATTGCCGCCGGATGTGGCGATTTCTGCGTATTTCTGATAAATCACAGACAGGTGCTCAACATCCAGCTGCAACTGGGCGTATTTATCTTGAAATATCGGATCAGCGGTCATGCGACGCTCTTGAGCAATATGCCTCAGCATCTGCAGTGCGTATTCAGGCAGCTTGGGGCTCCCAATGAAAATCCGCTCGAATCCAAGCAATGATTTTGCAACAGTCCACCCATTGTTAAGACCGCCCACAAGGTTGGATTTGTGAGTCTTTACATTATCAAAAAATACTTCGCAAAATTCCTCTCCTCCGTCCAGATTTTTAATCGGACGAATCGTGATCCCAGGTGTTGCCAGATCTACCAGAAGGAAACTGATTCCCATCTGCTTTTTCACATTGGCATCTGTCCTGGCCAAGACATAGATATGGGTGCAGTCATGCGCCATCGAAGTCCAGATCTTGTGGCCATTGATCACATAGTCATCGCCTTCGATTGAAGCAGAGGTACGAAGGCTTGCGAGGTCTGAACCCGCATTTGGCTCAGAATACCCCTGACACCAGCGATGCTCGCAACTAAGAATTCCGGGAAGGTACCGCTCTTGTTGCTCTGGCGTTCCATACTTGATCAGAACCGGGCCAACCATATGAATCCCATGGTCTGCAAATCGGCCCATCCCGATTCTTTCCTGCTCATCAAGGTAAATCAGTTGCTTTTTCGGAGAGATTCCGATCCCACCGTATTCCGCGGGCCAATTAGGAGCGATCCATCCTTTACTAGCAAGTCTTTGATACCAGGATCCATTTTCGGACCATTGCAGCCTTCTCTGAACATGCCGAAGATTTGGCGGATAGTTCTCTTCGAAAAATGCCCTCACATTCTGCCGGAAGTCTTCGTCAGACAGCACATCCCAATCAATCTCTTGCTCAATCCCGAATTTCATTTCATGCGCCTTTCATGCTTGCATAACGCGATCTATTAACAGCTCCATTACCAAGGTATGTGGAGAGCACTAGCGCTTTATTGAAATACAAGCTAAGGTCATATTCGTCGGTTACGCCAATCGCTCCATGCATCTGGACCGCTTGCTTGCCAACAAATAATGATGTGTCTGATGCTCGAGCTTTCGCTCCGCTGCTAACAGCTGAACGCGCTCTTGGATCGATATTCACATCATCCATATCTTCCGCTGCGGCAGCGGTAGCCGCCTTCGATATTTCCGTGTGCATCCACAAGTCAACGGCGCGATGTTTCAATGCCTGAAAACTACCGATCTGTTTCCCGAACTGTGTTCTTGTTTTCAGATAGTCCAGCGTTAACTCAAGCATTCGTTCGGTTACACCCGTCAGTTCAGCTGCAGCCGCTACCAGAGAAGTATCTATGGCAAAACCCAGAGCGTTAATGGCATTATCACCATCGTCTATCAGATTCGTGGAACTTACACGAACCGAGTCGAATGTGATCGAGCTATCGTAGCCCCAATCGGCACGTCGCTCCCTGTTCACAGTGACGCCATCCGTTGCAATTGGAACCCAGTACATCGCGAGCTCTCCGTCACGCAATGCCACGGCCACAACTGCATCCATGCCGCATGTCATCAGGGAGTTTGCAGTACCGGTAATAAGAATATCTGATCCTTCAGCAATTGCCTTCAGTGGCGTCTGCAGGGGATCAAGACTGCCACTTTCACTTTGCCAGGCAACTGCGCACAAGAGATCCCCTGACGCAATCAAAGCGAGCATGTCAATTGCCAACCCGCTTGCCTGACAGTTTGAAAGCAATGTTGCCGGCAGAACTGCTGCAGCGACATATGGCTCAGGAATTGCTGCGCGTCCTAGCTCATTAGCGACCACATTAGCTGCCGCACATCCCAAACCTAGACCACCCTTATCCTCTGAAACTAAAGCTGAAATCCAGCCTTGTTCGGCGATCCGACCCCAGACATTTTTATCAAAGCCATATTCTGACTCCCTTGCCTTGCGTACTCGTTTGGCACTGTCCTTTGTGAATGCGCATACCGCATCACGAAGCATCCTGAGTGTTTCGTCTTCCATTTTACCTATCCATCACTTGAATATTTCTGACCGGCGCAATGCTATCAAAATCCACGATCTCATGAATTACATGAAACTGGGGTCATCTATCTAATTATTGATTACCCGAAGCTCCATTGGGACTAGATATCAGTCAGCTTTCATATTCGCGCGCTGAACAATCTCTTCCCATTTTTTTATCTCACGCAACTGAAATACCTTCAATTCGTCAGGAGTGCTTCCGATTGGGTCCAGGCTTTGTGAAACAAGAGTCTTCCTTACATTTGGAAGCTTCAGAACACTAGAGACGTCTGCAGACAATTTCGCAACGATGTCTTTTGGGGTGTTCGCGGGAGCGAATAGTGCGAACCACGGAACCAACTCAAATCCTGGCACTCCAGCTTCAATCATGGTAGGAACATTGGGGGCTGCTGCACTCCGGGATGAACTGGTTACAGCAAGAGCCTTCAGGTTGCCTGCTTCTATATGCCGTGCTGATGCGTTCAATACGTTGAACATGATCTGTACATGCCCACCAAGCAAGTCAGTAAGGGCTGGAGCATTGCTCTTGTATGGGATGTGATTCATCTCGATTCCAGCAAGCATGTTCATCAGGGCGCCCCCAGCCTGCGCTGAACTGCTGCCGCCCGCGAAATTCACCTTACCCGGCCTTTTCTTCGCATGATCAATCAATTCTTTAACTGAGCTAACCGGGAGTGAAGGGTTACTCAGCAGCACCAACGGAGTAGTCGCCAGCAGGCTTACTGGCTCAAAGCTTGAGACAGGGTTATATGGCAGTTTTGAGTACATACTGGCATTTGCAGCATGTGACGATTGCGTTGCCAGGATTAGCGTATATCCATCTGCAGGAGATTTAGCTACATGTTGGGATGCAATAATCCCATTTGCACCTGGCTTGTTCTCAAGCACCACTGCGTGACCCCATTTGGCCCGCAGCTCCTCACTAAGCTGTCTGGCAAGCACATCTGTTGGCCCACCGGGTGCGAACGGAATAATGATGTGTACTGGTTTCGTGGGGTAGTTGTTTGCCAGGGAAATGTTAGAGAAAAAGACAATTCCCAACCCAGCCAATACTCGTAGAGTCTTTATTTTCAGTGATTTCATTCTGTCTCAATTAAAATCTAAAAAAATGGCTCCCAGGATGCATCCTGGATTTTCATGCCAGTTAATATTCATTGCTTTCAGTAATCTGCAGAATTCTCTATCCAGAGAAATACAACGTCCTTTAGACTCCTGCTTTTATTCCGCGCGAGTTTCATTCAGTGAAACAGGTATCGCTGTATGAGAAGTTACCCTTGTTTTAGATGGGCGTCAAGCTGAGAACGGGTTAAGAGCTGCTGAGTGACGAACCAAGCGGTGTCGGTACTAGACGAGGGTGACTCACGAACTGTTTGATCAACTCCCCGTCGACGCAAGTACCGGTTTTACCGGAATCGCAAACAACCCGAATTTTCTGTTGCACTGCAGCAGAGCATGCGCTATAGTTGAGTTGTCTCCTCCTCCCTTCCAAGGGTGGATTTAGCCCGCAGCCGCCGCAAGGCCTGCGGGCTTTTTTATTGCCGCGCAGCAGCCCACTGCTAGAATGGCCCGCTAAAATGCCCGTCCCCATCCCACCTTCCACCTTCCATTTGCCGGTATGCCCATCCTCACAGAACTCAACTTCTATCCGATCAAATCCTGCGCCGGAATCAGCTTGCGGGAGGCGACGCTTACCCCTGCCGGCCTGATGACCGATCACATCTACGACCGTGAGTGGATGGTGGTGGACCCGGATGGAAACTTCCTGACCCAACGCGAATACCCGAAGATGGCGACGATCCGTCCGCGGCTGCGCTTTGGTTCGCTGGAAGTGCGGGCGCCGGGCATGCTGCCGCTGAACATTCCGCTCGACCTGCCGGCGCCGGAAGATGAAAGAACGCTGGAGGTACAGGTCTGGAAGGACCGCGTTCTCGCCTACGATTGCGACGAGACGACCGCGGTGTGGTTCAGCAATGCCCTGGGCACCGCTTGCCGGCTGGCCCGCTTCCACCCGTCGGCGGCACGCACCGCCAATCCGGCGTGGACCGGAGGCGCCGAGGTGCCGACGCTCTTTTCCGATGGCTACCCGTTCCTGGTGATCTCGGAAGAGTCGCTGGACGACCTGAACCAGAAACTGCTGGCCGCGCAACGGCCTGCCTTGCCAATGGACCGGTTCCGGCCGAATATCGTGATGAAAGGCGCGGGGGCATTCGATGAGGACTTTGCAGCGGGGATTGCCGTGGGTCAGGCGGTTCTGCGGCCGGTCAAGCCCTGCCCGCGCTGCCCGATACCCTCAGTGGATCAGCAAACCGGCGAAATCGGCCCTGACCCGCTGGATATCCTGCGCACCTACCGGGCAGATGCCCGTGTGGACGGTGCGATTACTTTTGGAATGAACGCAATACTGGTGAGCGGCGAAGGCGCCGTCATCCGCGTCGGCCAGGACGTGGCCGTCGAACTGGCCGTCTAGACCATCTGGCACTGCCAGGGCTGCTAGACGGCAGCTGCTTGCTGCAGGCGCTCGTATTTGGCCTGCAGCTCTTCGGGCGATTCGCGCCAGGCCGGATTGAACGGGATGCAGGCGACCGGACAAACCTGCTGGCATTGCGGCTCGCTGAAATGCCCGACGCACTCGGTGCAGCGCGCCGGGTCTATCTGGTAGATCTCCGGGCCAAGAAAAATCGCGTCGTTCGGGCACTCGGGCTCGCATACGTCGCAATTGATGCAGTCATCGGTGATCATCAGGGCCATCTTGCCCGCCTGTCCTTACTTTTCCAGCGTTGCGATTTTTTCCTTGAGCCAGCGCTCGACGGAAGGAAACACGAACTTGGAAACGTCGCCGCCAAAGATCGCGATCTCGCGCACGATGGTTCCGGATATGAACTGATATTGGTCCGACGGCGTCAGGAACAAGGTTTCGACGTCGGGCAGCAGGTAACGGTTCATGCCGGCCATCTGGAATTCATATTCGAAGTCGGAGACAGCCCGCAGTCCGCGCATGATCACGCGGGCGTCATGCTGGCGGACAAAATCCTTAAGCAAGCCGGAAAAGCTGTGTACCTCGACATTCGGATAATGGCCGAGCACTTCGTTAGCGATCGTCAGCCGCTCATCCAGGGTGAAGAAGGGCTTCTTGTTCTTGCTGTCGGCGACGCCGACGATCAGCTTGTCAAACAGTCCGGAGGCGCGGCGCACCAGGTCTTCGTGACCTCGTGTCAGGGGATCGAACGTTCCGGGATAAACGGCTGTAACCATCTCTGCTCCTTGATCGAACGCGCATTATGCCACTTTAATGCACTGCAGCAAGCAGAAGTGGACTGAGCCGGCTTTGTCGCTCCTCACTGCTTGCCATCCCTCCATCCAGCCCGCTGGATGCTCTGGAAATGGCCGATCTGATTCAGCATATACCAGTCCGCCCGGCTTCAGAAGCGGCATGCAAGCCGGAAGCAAAGTGGGCAACAGGTCGAGCGAGTAGGGCGGGTCGAGGAAGATCACGTCAAAACTGGCAGCCGACGCGCTTCGCAAATACCTGGTCGCGTCTGCTTTCTGGATCACGACCTGTTGCGCATCCAGCTTGTCCTTCACCTCCTGCATGGCGCGCAAGGCGGTCACGGCATTTTCGATCATCACCACCTGTTGCGCTCCCCTGCTGGCGGCTTCGAAACCGAGGGCGCCAGTGCCAGCGAACAGATCGAGCACACGGCACCCTTCCCAACGGCCGTCGAGCAGATGGTGGAGCCAGTTGAAAACTGTTTCGCGCACCCGGTCAGGCGTGGGCCGCAAGCCCTCCGCCGACACCACCGGCAAGGGCGTCCTCTTCCAGTGGCCGCCAATGATCCGCACCTGGCGGGGGGCCGCGCTGCGGCGTCCTTTCACGGCGCTCACTGGGGCGCACCTACGATGACCGTGGACAGCGGGCTCGATCCCAGCTTGCGCCTGAACGCTGCCCGTATGTCCGCAACCGTCACCTTCTCGATGTTCGCTGTCCATGTGTCCAGGTAGTCCAGCGGCATTTCGTAAAAACCGATCATCGCCACGTTGTCGAGGATCTTGCGGTTGTTATCGATGCGCAGCGGAAAGCCGCCAACAAGGTTCGACTTCGCCGCCTTGACTTCCTTCGGAGTCGGGCCGTCGCGCAGGTAGCCGGCAATCACTTCCCGGACCAGTTTCAGGGCGTCGTCGGTGCGCTCCTTCTGGGTCTGCAGACCCGCCTGGAAAGGACCGGGCTGGGCCAGCGGGTTGAAGTAGCTGTACACGCTGTATGCAAGTCCGCGCTTCTCCCGCACTTGATGGGTCAGGCGCGACACGAAGCCGCCGCCCCCGAGCACGTAATTGCCGACCGTGAGCGGGAAGAAATCCGGGTCGCCGCGGGAAATCGCCGGCGTTCCGATCATGATGTGGGACTGCGATGCGGGATGGGGAATGCGTTGCTCGGTGCCGGTGGCCGGCTGGACCGCCGGCATGGCGGGCAGTGGCGCTCCCTGCGACAGGCGGCGGGTCAGTTCGCGGGCGATGGCATCCGCCTCCTCGCGCGTGATGTCCCCGATCATGGCAACCACTGCCCGGTTGGCAACGTAGTGCCGGCTGTGGAAGGCGACCAGGTCATCGCGGGTGACCGACTCGACCGTCTCCACCGTCTCCTGCCGGGCATAAGGGTGATCCTGGTAGAGCAGGCGCCAGAACGCCTTGCTGGCGATCGGCTCCGGCTTGGTCAGGTCTTCCCTGATCGACGACAGCGTCCTTGCCTTGTCGCGCTCGAACAGGGATTGCGGGAAGGCCGGATGGGCGAGCACCCGGGCCAGCAGGCTGACGGCGCGCTCGCGCTCCTCCTTGCTAGACAGGGTGCGCAGCGTGGCGCCCGCACGATCGATGCCGGCGCCACCGCCACGCTGTGCAGCGATGTCGGCAAAGCCGTCCGAAATCACGGCTTCCGCGACCTCGGGCTCGACCGATCCATCGGTCAGCTTTTGCTCGCGCAGGCCGCGGGCCAGCATGGCATTGGTGAGCTTGGCAACGCCGGCCTTTCCATCCGGGTCGCGGCGCGATCCGGCGTCGAACTCGACGCTGACATCAAGCACCGGAATCGAATGGTTTTCGACAAAATAAACCCGCACGCCGGTAGGCAGGGTCCATGTCTGCATTTTCAGGGTGGCATTGGCGGCGCCGGACGCAAGCAGCGCAAATGCAGACAGGATTACAAACGCAAATTTCTTGAACATGTGGAAAGGCCTCATGGTGTCGGGAAGCATCAATGCCGCGCGCCTGCAGGCGGGGCGGCTGGCTTCTGCGCCAGTGGCAGGGGAACCAGGGTGGCAATGGTCAGCGCATCATCGCCGAAATATTTCTGTGCAACCGCCTGCACCTGTTGCGCGCTGACCTGGCCGAGCCTCTCGATCAGGCGGTCGATCATGCGGTGCGGAATGCCGGACATTTCCATGGTGCCGATTTCCATCGCCTGGCCGAATATGGAGTCCCGCTTGTAAATCTGGCTTGCGATCAACTGGGTCTTTACCCGTTTGAGCTCGGACTCGGACACGCCCTCGCGCGCGATCCGCTCCACTTCGCCGCGCAGGTGTTTCTCCAGTTGCTCCGTAGTCGTCCCCTTGGCCGGCACGCCGTCGAGGATGAACAACACCGGTCCGCGGGCGATCGCATCATAGGAGGAGCCGGCAGAATTTGCCACCCGCTCGGTGCGCACCAGCCGCGCATTCAGCCGGGCGTTGTCATAGCCGTCGAGCACGGTGGACAGCACGTCGAGCGCCAGCGCCTCGTCATCCTTTTCCACATCCTTGAGCTGGGGAACCTTGAATGCCAGCGCGACATAGGGGTTCTCCGCTGGCGCCTTGACGATCACCCGGCGCAGCCCCGCCTGCGCCGGCTCGGCCTGGGGCTTGGTCACCGGAACCGACTTCGTCTTGATGCGGGAGAAATATTTCTCCGCCAGTCTGCGTACTTCTGCCGGGCTGACATCGCCTGTCACGACCAGCACGGCATTGTTGGGCGCATAGAACCGGTCGTGCCAGGCCCGTGCGTCCTCTACCGTCATGCTCTGCAGATCATTCATCCAGCCGACTACTGGATGGTGATAGGGGTGGGCGGTCCAGGCTGCCGCATTCAGCGCCTCGTGCACTTTGGAAATTGCCTGATCCTCCGTGCGCCAGCGGCGCTCCTCCATCACCACCTTGATCTCGCGTTCGAACTCGCTCTTGTCGAATTGCAGGTTCGCCATCCGGTCGGCCTCGAGCGCCATCACCTGCGCCAGCCGCGATTTCTCGATCTGCTGGAAATATGCGGTGAAGTCCCTGCTGGTAAACGCGTTTTCGCGGCCACCCAGCTCGGCGACGCGGGCGCTGAACTCGCCCGGCTTGAGCTTCTTCGTCCCCTTGAACATCATGTGCTCCAGGGCATGCGCCACGCCGGTGGTGCCGTTCACCTCGTCCATCGCGCCGATCCGGTACCAGACCATATGGGCAACAGTCGGGGCCCGGCGGTCTTCCTTCACGATCACCTTCATGCCGTTTTTCAACATGAATTCGGTAGCGGGGGCGGCACTGGCCGCGACGGCGCAACAGGAAGCAAGCAGCGCGAAAAGCAATCGACGCAGCGATTGCGGAAGCAACTGCAGGTAGAACCGGGCAACAGGATTTCTCATGACCTCACTCTGGTAAAATGACGCAGTCTCTCTTGCCCGACAGACACTGGATTCTGCAGGCAACGACAAAGGCCCTGATTTTAGCCCCATTGTCCCCGGCGTCGCCCGACGTCCACCACTCCCACTTCGCGCCTGATGTTTAGTTTCTTCAAAAGAAAGCCCAAAGATCTGCCGCCGCAGGAGCCCGCCCCGGTCACAACACCGGTGCAGCAGGAGCCGGCGCCTGCGCAATCGGCGCCAGCTGCGCCGATTGCCGTTGAACCGGCGGAACTGGCCCAAGCGGCCGTGGCGCCGGCCGCCGACGAGGAGATCGTTACCGCCGCGACCAGTGAACAGGAGAAAAAGTCCTGGTTCGCCCGGCTGAAAACCGGCCTGTCAAAAACTTCTTCCAGCCTGACCACGCTGTTCATCGGTGCCCGCATCGACGACGATCTCTACGAAGAGCTCGAGGCGGCGCTGCTGATGGCGGATGCCGGCGTCGACGCCACGCAGTCATTGCTCGATGACCTGAAGAAACGGGTAAAAGAGCAAAAGCTGACCGACGCGGCACAGGTAAAAACCGCGCTGCGCGACCTGATCGTCGAACTGCTCACGCCGCTCGAAAAACCAATGGTGCTGGGCCGGCACAAGCCGACGGTGATGATGATCGCGGGCGTCAATGGCGCCGGCAAGACCACGACCATCGGCAAGCTGGCCAAGCATTTGCAGTCGCACGGGCAAAGCGTGCTGCTGGCGGCGGGCGATACATTCCGCGCGGCCGCCCGCGAACAGCTGACCATCTGGGGCGAACGCAACAATGTCCACGTGATTTCCCAGCAATCGGGCGATCCGGCTGCAGTCGCCTTTGACGCCGTGCAATCGGCCCAGGCCCGATCCATCGACGTCGTGATGGTGGATACCGCCGGGCGGCTGCCAACCCAGCTGCACCTGATGGAGGAACTGCGCAAGGTGCGCCGGGTGATCGGCAAGGGCATGGAATCGGCGCCGCATGAGGTGCTGCTGGTAATTGATGGCAATACCGGCCAGAACGCGGTCGCCCAGGTCAAGGCTTTCGACGATGCACTGTCGCTGACCGGCCTGGTGGTGACCAAGCTGGACGGCACAGCCAAAGGCGGGGTGCTGGCAGCGATTGTGAAGGCCCGCCCGGTGCCGGTATATTTCATCGGTGTCGGCGAGAAGATCGAGGATCTCCAGCCGTTCAACGCACGCGAATTTGCCGACGCACTGCTCGGCTGAACGAGGCATGATCAAGTTCGAGAACGTTTCCAAGGATTACCCGGGCAGCGCCGGCGCACTGGCCGATGTCAGCCTGGCGGTCGCTCCCGGCAAGCTGCTGTTCCTGACCGGCCCTTCGGGCGCCGGCAAATCGAGCATGCTGAAGCTGATTGCCGCGATCGAGAAGCCGACCAGCGGTTCGGTCGTGGTGGGCGGACAGGATATCGGCAAGCTGCGGCCCTCCGCGCTACCGTGGCTGCGCCGCCGGCTCGGACTCATCTTCCAGCAGCAACGCCTGCTTTCCGACCGTAGCGTCCTTGCCAATGTGATGCTGCCGCTGCTGGTGACCGGAGGTCGTCGCGGCGATGCGCAAAAACGCGCGCTGGCTGCACTCGAAAAAGTGGGCCTGGCGCACAAGGCTAACCATTCACCCGTGACGCTGTCGGGCGGCGAGCAGCAGCGCGCCACCATTGCCCGCGCCATCGTGCACCGGCCCCAGATCATCCTTGCCGACGAACCCACCGCCAACCTCGACCGAGTAGCTGCTACCCGCGTGATGGAGCTGCTGCGGGATTTCAACCAGGCCGGCGTCACCTGCGTGATTGCGACCCACGACGAACATTTCCTCGATGCCGGCGATCATGTGCTGGAACTGAGCCAGGGCCGGCTGGTCAGCCATGCAGGGAGTATCGCGTGAGCGCCTGGTTGCGGCAGCATGCCGCCGCCTTCGCTGATGCCTGCAGGCGCGCGCGGCACACCTGGGGCAGCTTCCTGTTCAACGCGATCGTGATCGCGGCAGTGCTGATCTTGCCGTTTGCCGGACTTACCCTGCTTGATAACCTGCTGCCGGTGACGCGTGCGCTGGCCTCTGATCCGGAAATCACCGTGTTTCTCGCTCCCGCGGCAAATCCGTCCCGGACTCCGGCGCCAGCGAGCGAAATCCGGCGCCTGGCGCTGGCGGCGGACCCGCAGGCCCGGATCGAATTCATCTCCCGCGACCGCGCACTGGCTGGCCTCAAGAACCGCACTGCGATCGGTGAAGCGGTCGCGGTACTGGGCGAAAACCCGCTGCCCGACGCCTGGCTGCTGCGGCTGTCCGGCGCCGAAGAAGGCGTGCCGGCGCAACGCGCCGAAGCGCTCGCGGCCGCACTCGGCAAACTGGACGGCGTGGATCACGTGCAGGTCGATTCCGAATGGATCAGGCGACTGGCGGCGCTGGCCCGGATTTTCCGCCTGGCACTGATGATGGCCGGGCTTGCGCTCGGAATCGTGGTGGTGGCGGTGGTATTCAATACCGTGCGACTGCAGGTATTGACGCAGCGCGAGGAGATCGATCTTTGCCGCTTGTGCGGTGCGACCGATGCTTTCGTCAGCCGCCCCTTCTACTACGCCGGCGCCCTGCTGGGGCTGCTCAGCGGCGCGCTGGCCCTGGGCGCCGTCGCCGGCATGCTTCCCTGGCTCAACAGCAGCGTGGCCGAACTGGCCCGCTTGTACGGGTCGGAATTCCGGCTGCTGCCGCTGGGCCCGGCGCCGTCCGCCGGCTTGCTGGCGATGAGCGTCCTGCTCGGCTGCCTTGGCGCCGGCCTTTCGGTGCGTCGCCACCTTGGGCAATCCTGGACCTGAGCCGGAAACGCTGGCAGAACTGGCAGCTTCCGGCTTTGAGGCGCCGCAACTTCCAGGCATCCGGATACTCTAAAGTAGTTCGGTGCAATTCCAGCCGTACGGTTCATAGCAGCTAACTATTGGCAGCATGCCGCAATCAAATTAGCACTCTCTCTTTCGGAGTGCTAATATCGTCCCGAATGCTGCTTTGCAATGTGCGGATTTCCCGCAAATATGGAGAAGAACCTTATGGCTTCAACGTCTGCAACCGATGCTCTGGTCCCGACGGCCGGGAATCCGCTTGCACTCGGTTTTTCTGGCAATCTCGGCAACATCGACGCGTATATTTCCGCGGTCAACCGTCTGCCGATGCTGACCCATGAAGAAGAAATCGCGTTGGCTCAGCGCCTGCGCGAGAGCAACGACCTGGCGGCTGCCCAGAAGCTGATCCTTTCCCATCTGAGGCTGGTGGTTTCGATTGCCCGCGGTTATCTCGGGTACGGACTGCCGCATGCCGACCTGATCCAGGAAGGCAATATTGGCCTGATGAAAGCAGTCAAGCGCTTTGACCCGGACCAGGGAGTCCGGCTGGTGTCCTATGCGATGCACTGGATCAAGGCCGAGATGCACGAATACATCCTGAAAAACTGGCGCCTGGTCAAGGTGGCGACCACCAAGGCCCAGCGCAAGCTGTTCTTCAACCTGCGCAGCCACAAGGAAGGGCTGGACTCCATGTCGCCCAAGCAGGTCGACGACCTGGCCAGGATCCTGAACGTGAAGCGGGAAGAAGTCATCGAGATGGAAACCCGCCTTTCGGGACGGGACATCGCGCTGGAGTCGCCCACCGATGACGAGGACGACAAGTTCTCGCCTATCGCCTACCTGTCGTCCGAAAGCAGCGAGCCTACCCATGTCCTGGAGGCACGGCAGTTTGACCGCCTGCAATCCGAAGGGCTGGAGTCGGCGCTGGAGAAGCTCGACCCGCGTTCACGGCGCATCGTGGAAGCGCGTTGGCTGGCAAACGACGATGGCTCCGGCATGACCCTGCACCAGCTGGCGGACGAGTTCGGCGTGTCGGCCGAGCGGATCCGGCAAATCGAGGCATCGGCACTGAAGAAGATGAAAGGTTCGCTGGCAGCCTATATCTGATCTGCCCGTCCCAATCAAAAGCGCCCTTCAGTGTGTGAAGGGCGCTTTTTTATTTCCGTACTGGTCCGGCTTCAGGCCAGCGCGCTCACCTGGCTTCGGCCAGCAGTTGCTTGATATCGTGCGCGATCGGTTCGGAACCCTGCCCATGGCGGACGAAAAGCCGGATCCGTCCCTTGCCATCGAATACGTAGCTGCCGGCGGTGTGATCCATCGTGTAGCTCCCCGCCTGTTTGCCCGGCACTTTCTGGTAGAACACGCGAAATTCCTTGGCGACTTTCTCTGTCGCTGCCTGGTCTCCGCTGAGGCCAAGGAAACGGGAATCGAAAGCAGGGACGTATTTGGACAGCAGTTCGGGCGTATCGCGCTCGGGATCGACCGTGACGAACAGCACCTGCACACGAGATGCATCCGGCCCCAGTTGCTTCATCACTTCGGCCATTTCCGACATCGTGGTGGGACAGACGTCGGGACACTGGGTGTATCCGAAAAACATGACGACCACCTTGTCCCGGAAATCCTCCAGGCGGCGCGGCTTGCCATTGTGGTCGATCAGGTTGAAATCTTTGGCATAGCCGAGGCCGGTAACGTCAGTGTTCCTGAAAGAGGACTTGGCCGGCGACAGCAACATCTGGCCGCCTTCGCTGCCCTTGTCCTTGCAGCCGGCCAGCAGCAGCAATGCAAGCAGGGAACCGAACAGCAGGTGCGCGAACTTTTTCATCATAGCGGGATGTAATGGTCGACCAGCAGTGCCGCGAACAACAGCGACAGGTAGATGATCGACCAGGTGAAGGTCTTGCGTGCAATCAGGTCGGTGTAATGGCGCCAGATCTGCCACGAATGCCAGAGGAACACGGCGCCGAGCACGGCAGCGCTCACCAGGTAGATCACGCCGCTCATGCGCACGGCAAACGGCAGCATCGAGGTCGACACCAGCGCAATGGTGTAAAGCCAGACGTGAAACTGGGTGAATTTCAATCCGTGGGTCACGGGCAGCATGGGCAAGCCGGAGCGCGCGTAATCATCCCGGCGGTACATGGCCAATGCCCAGAAGTGTGGCGGCGTCCAGATGAATATGATCAGGACCAGGATCCATGCCTGCATCGGCACGTCGTTGGCGATTGCGGCCCATCCCAACGCCGGCGGCATGGCGCCGGAGAGGCCGCCAATCACGATGTTCTGCGGCGTGGCCGGCTTCAGGATGATCGTGTAGATGACCGCATAGCCGACGAAAGTGGCGAAGGTGAGCCACATGGTCAGCGGATTCACCAGGTTGTACAGCACCCACATGCCCATTCCGCCAATCACCCCCGAGAAAACCAGGGTCTGCACGACCGAGATTTCTCCGCGCGCCATCGGCCGGCGCGCAGTGCGCGCCATGCGGGCGTCGATCTCGCGTTCGACCAGGCAGTTCACGGCGAATGCGGCACCTGCCAGCAGCCAGATGCCAACCGTTGCCGCAACCACAATCTTCCAGTCGGGCAGGTCGGGCGTGGCGAGGAACATGCCAATGACGGCACAGAACACGGCCAGCTGCGTGACGCGCGGCTTGGTCAGTGCCCAGTACTGGGCGATGCGATTTTGTTCTATGGTCAATGTGGACATTGGCGAAAAATCAGACGGGGGCCGGGTGTGCAGACAACCCGCTTGCGTGGGGTGCGGAGCCGATGGCAACCCGAAAGTTTAACACGGTGAGCAGGACGACCATCAGGGCCGCGCCGCCGTTGTGCAGCACGGCGAGCGCCAGTGGCCAGTTGAGGAACACGGTCGCCATGCCGGTCAGCAACTGCAGCGCCAGCACGATCAGGATTGCGCGGGCCAACCGGCCCAGTTGCGGCACCTTCAGTGCGCGATGCGCCGTCCATCCAAGCACCAGCAGCACAGCGACCGCAAAATTCCGGTGCACCCAGTGGACTGCCGTCAGCGCGGATACCTGAAGATACTCGCCGCCTGCAGTCTTGCCCAGTTCGCGCCACAGGTGGAATCCGTTTTCCATGTCCATGTCCGGCACCAGTTTTCCATGGCAGAGCGGGAAATCCGGGCAGGCCAGCGCGGCATAATTGGTGCTCACCCAGCCGCCAAGCGCTATTTGCATGAAGACGACCACCAGCGCCGCCGCGGCTGGCAGGCGCAGGTCCCGAAAGGCGGAACCGTGCAATGCAGGAACCGGCAGCGGCGCCAGCCCCTGGCGCGAAGCATGCCAGGCCAGCATGGCCAGAAGCCCCATCCCCAGCAACAGGTGAATGGTGACGATCACCGGCTGCAATTTCAGAGTCACGGTCCATGCACCGAACGCCCCCTGCACGCAGACGAATACCAGTAACAGCATGGGAAAAGCCGGCGCAAAGCGCGCATCGGCCCGCCCCGACTGGCGCCACTTGCGCCAGGCGACGACCAGCAGCGTGATGATCAGCACGCCAACGGCCATCGCCAGGTAGCGGTGGATCATTTCTATCCATGCCTTGGCCACCGTGACCGGGCCGGTCGGCATCGCGGCCTGCGCAGCGCTGATCTGCTCATGCGCCAGGAACGGGTTCGATTCGCCATAGCAGCCGGGCCAGTCCGGACAGCCCAGGCCGGAATCCGTCAGCCGGGTAAAGGCGCCAAACATGACCAGGTCGAAAGTCAGGAACACCGTCACCCAGGCAAGCTTGCGATACTTGTCGGTGTCCTTCGACGCCCACACGATCGAAAGTGGCAACAGCGCGACCAGCAATCCCTTGATGGCAAGTTGGAGCAGCATGGTCGCGTCAGCCGATCTTGGAGGCTTTCAGCAGCTTGCCGAGGTCGCGCTTGACGCGATTCGGGTCGGCATCCTTTGGAAAACGCATCATCAGATTGCCCAAAGGGTCGATCATGTAAAGATGGTCGCTTGCGCTCGTGCCCTGTTCGACCGGAAGCCAGGCGCTGAGCTTGGCCGGGTCGACCCGCATCATGTGCGTGCCGTCGTACTCGCGCATGAGCATGGTGTCCAGCGGCTGCTTATCGGTAATCAGCCACACCCTTTCCACACGGGTCATTTCCTTGCCCTGGGTCAGGCGCAGCTGGCGCATTTCATACAGTTTCTTCTGGCAATACTGCTGGCAATCACCACTGTCTACCTGCAGGATGATCCACTTGCCCTTATAGGCATCGAGTTCCTGCGGCTTGTCGTCCAGTGTGCGCCCCTGCAGCGGGGGAATCGGGAAATTGCGCGGGTCGATCAGCGCGCCGTAGTTGTTGCGGCTTTGCGGCTTGATCACATAATAGGTGAGATAAGAGAGCAGCAGGGGCGCCGCACAAACGGCGATGACGGCCCAAAGGGCCCAATTGCCGCCTGCGCGGGGTTTACTTTGTTCCACTTCGAAATCCCGTGACAAGGAAAAACAGTAAAGCGGTCGCAGCGAGTGCGTACCACTGGAAAGCATAGCCCCGGTGCTTGTCGGAGCCGAACGATGGCTGCGGCCAGTCGCGCACCAGGCCATCGGCGTCCGGCCCGCTGACGCCGATGCCTGCCTGCTCGATTATAAAAGACAGGACTTGAATGCCGCTCGCCGCCGCGAAATCGGCCGGCGACAGGTTTTGCAGGATCGCGTTTGGCCTGATGGCGGCCGGCTGGCCCAACTGCAGCACCTGGCCGGGGTGACGCCGTATTGTCCCTCTTACCGTGACCGTACCGCGCGGGGTGCGCAAGTGCGGCAGCCGCGTGCGCTCCTGCGGGTCGCGAGGCAGCCATCCGCGCGAAACCAACACCACCGGCCCCGTACTGCCGATCCGAAACGGCATGACCAGGTAGAAGCCCGGCACCCCGCCGTGGGGCCGGTTGTCCAGGTAGACCGGCCAGTCGGCCAGGAATTCCCCGTCAGCAACGACCTGGCGGTATTCAAGCTCGGAAACCGGCGGCAGCGACTCGCCCGCCCGCAGCACCACCGGCGCGAGTACCGAGCGCTCGGCCAGCATGGCTGCAATGCCTTCCTTTTGAAGTGCGCGGCCGCGCTGCCACTCCCCCAGCGCAATGCCGACGCACATGACCAGCACGGTGGCGACGAATGGTATCCAGCGGAATCGAAAAGCGAATCGCATTACAATGACATCCCCCGGACCACCCGGCCCGCACAACCCACCTGCTTCGCCATTTCCGGCGTGCCGGACTGCATGTTCACAATGAAAATTCTCGTCGCAATAATCGGCTTTATCCTGATACTTGGCAGCCTCGGCGCCGCGCTGGTATTCCTGATGCGTGACAAAGGCAAGTCCAACCGTACTGTTACTGCGCTGGCAATGCGGGTCGGCTTTTCGATCCTGATGTTCGTGCTGATACTGGCGGCCTACAAGATGGGCTGGATCCAGCCGACCGGCATACGCTAGGCCCCAACAGTAAAAAAGCCGCACCGAAGTGCGGCTTTTTCATTTGCCTGTGTGCTTTACAGCCAGTACACGACGACATACAGGCCGAGCCAGACGACGTCGACGAAGTGCCAGTACCAGGCTGCGCCTTCGAATCCGAAATGTTGCTCCGCCGTGAAGTCACCGCGCAGCACCCGGCGCAAGACGACCGCCAGCATGATTGCGCCGAGCGTGACATGGAATCCGTGGAAGCCAGTCAGCATGTAGAAGGTGGAACCGTAGATGCCCGAGGTCAGTTTCAGGTTCAGTTCGCTGTAAGCATGCATGTACTCATAAGCCTGGAAGCCCATGAACACTGCACCCAGCACGATGGTGGCGAACAGCCAGAACGCAGTCTTGCTGCGATGGCCGGCGCGCAGGGCATGGTGCGAGATGGTCAGCGTCACGCCAGACAGCAACAGCAGCGCGGTGTTGATCGTAGGGATCGGGAACGGGCCCATCGTGGTGAACGGGTCGACGGTACCGGCCGGGCCGGCGTGACCCCACTGCCCGACGAAATCCGGCCAGATGAACTTGTGGTCGAGATCCGACAGCCATGGCATCGTGACCGAGCGCGCATAGAACAGGGCGCCGAAGAAGCCGGCAAAGAACATCACTTCCGAGAAGATGAACCAGCTCATGCTCCAGCGGAAGGAAAGGTCAACCCGCTGGCTGTACAGGCCGCCCTCGGATTCCTTGATTGCTTCGCCGAACCACTTGTACAGCACCACCAGCGTGGCGGCGATGCCGAGCAGGTTGGCGTACGAACCCCACGAGTAGCCATTGACCCAGGCCGAAGCGCCGATCATGGTCAGCAGGAGCGACGCGCCTGCAAGCACCGGCCAGGACGACGGACCGGGGACGAAATAGTAAGGTGCACTTCCGTGTTGAGAACTCATTTCCGCTCCATGTATAACTTTAATTCTTGTTGTGCCCTGGCTGCGGCCCTCAGGCCGGCGAAACCACAAGCTTCACCAGCAATACCAGCCCCGCGATGAACAGCGCGGCGCCAATCAGTCCTGCGATGATCACGTGCACCGGATTCAGCCGCTGCGAGTCCGACTCGTAATCGCTCTTCCTGCGCACGCCGAAAAAGGACCAGAACACCGCCTTCAACGTGGCCAGGAAGGACATCTTGCGCTGCGTGGCCTTCTTCAGATCGTCCATCTTGCCTCAACTCGCCTTCTTGCCGGTGCCGGCAACTTCGAAGAAGGTGTACGACAAGGTTATCGTCTTCACATCACGCGGCAGCGCCGGGTCTATATAGAACACCACCGGCATCTGCTTCGCTTCGTTCGCCTTCAATGTCTGCTGCCTGAAGCAGAAGCATTCAACTTTTTTCAGATGCTCGCCCGCCTGCTGCGGCGCATAACTTGGTATCGCCTGTCCATCGATGCTGCGCGGCTGCGTATTCACGACTTCGTACACAACCTGCGTCATCTCGCCAGGATGAACCGTCACGCTCGATACTGTCGGACGAAACCGCCACGGCCCCTGCGAATTCGCATCGAACTCGACCGTCACCGTCCGGCTCTTGTCGACCTGCGTATTGGTTGGCGCCTCGACCGTCACATCCTTTGGCGTCAGGAAATTTATGCCGGTGATCTCGCAGATCTTCTGGTAAATCGGCACCAGCGCATAGCCAAAACCGAACATCAGGACTGCAATCACCAGCAGCTTGCCCAGCATCTGTGCATTCAGATGCTTGCCGCCCGAACCGCCCCTTCCCTGTTCATCCATCTCAGCTGAACCAGGTACGCTTGATGAATACGCCGATAAAGAACACCACGGCGACAGACAGCAGGATCACTGCTGTCTTCAAATTGTTCGGCTGCTTGTTCGGCTGCTTGTCATCTGACATTTCTTTTGCGGACGGGCACCAGGCCCGCCCTCCTGCGTTGTATTTCCGAGGCCTTACTTGACCGTCGGCGGCACTTCAAACGTGTGGAAAGGTGCCGGGCTCGGTACCGTCCACTCCAGTCCTTCAGCGCCGTCCCATGGCTTGTCTTCCGCTTTCTTGCCGCCGCGAATCGACGGGATCACGACGAACAGCACGAAGTACACCTGGCTCAGGCCGAACAGCAGCGCGCCGATCGAGGCCACCACGTTGAAGTCGGTGAACTGCGCCGGATAATCGGCGTAACGACGCGGCATGCCAGCCAGCCCAAGGAAGTGCATCGGGAAGAAGGTCACGTTGAACCAGATGATGGAGTTCCAGAAGTGGAACTTGCCACGCCACTCGTTGTACATGAAGCCGGTCCACTTCGGGCTCCAGTAGTAGTAGCCCGCAAACAGGGCGAACAGCGAGCCGGCCACCAGCACATAGTGGAAGTGGGCCACGACGTAGTACGTGTCCTGCATCTGGATGTCGAGCGGCGTCACGGCCAGGATCAGGCCGGTGAAACCGCCGATCGTGAACACGAAGATGAAGCCGATCGCGAACAGCATCGGCGTCTCGAAAGTCATCGAGCCCCTCCACATGGTCGCGATCCAGTTGAATATCTTCACGCCGGTCGGCACTGCGATCAGCATCGTGGCGTACATGAAGAACAACTGGCCCGTCACCGGCATGCCGGTGGCAAACATGTGATGCGCCCAGACGATGAACGACAGGATGGCGATCGACGCGGTTGCATAGACCATCGATGCATAGCCGAACAGTTGCTTGCGTGCGAAAGCGGGGATGATCTGCGAAACGATGCCGAATGCCGGCAGGATCATGATGTACACCTCGGGGTGACCGAAGAACCAGAAAATATGCTGGTACATCACCGGGTCGCCGCCGCCTGCAGCGTTGAAGAACGAGGTGCCGAAATGGCGGTCAGTCAGCGTCATCGTGATCGCGCCAGCCAGGACCGGCATCACGGCGATCAGCAGGTAGGCGGTGATCAGCCAGGTCCAGCAGAACATCGGCATCTTCATCAGTGTCATGCCCGGGGCGCGCATGTTCAGCACGGTGGTGATGATGTTGATGGAGCCCATGATCGACGACGCGCCCATGATGTGCATCGCGAAGATACCCATGTCCATGCCGATGCCCATCTGGGTGCTCAGCGGCGCATACAGCGTCCAGCCGGCAGCGGTGGCGCCGCCAGGGACCAGGAACGAGGTCGCCAGCAGGATCGCGGCCGGCGGCAGCAGCCAGAACGAGAAGTTGTTCATCCGCGCAAACGCCATGTCGGATGCACCGATCTGCAGCGGGATCATCCAGTTTGCGAAGCCGACGAAGGCCGGCATGATGGCGCCGAACACCATGATCAGGCCGTGCATCGTGGTGAGCTGGTTGAAGAACTCGGGCCGGAACAGTTGCAGGCCGGGCTGGAACAGCTCGGCGCGGATTCCCAGCGCCAGCAGGCCGCCGATCATCAACATCGTGAACGAGAACCACAGGTACAGCGTACCGATGTCCTTGTGATTGGTGGCGTAAAGCCAGCGACGCCAGCCGTGGGGGTGGTCGTGCGCGTGGTCGTGAGAATGATCGTGTGCGTGATCAACGACGGTTGTGCTCATCTCGAACTCCTGATTTCAATTACTTGCGCGCAGCCACGACATCGGCCGGTTGAACGATGTTTTCCTGGGCCTTGTTGGACCAGCTATTACGGATGTAGGTCGAAACCGCAGCAATGTCGGTATCGGACAGTACACCCTTCCATGGCGGCATCGCCTTGCGCCCATTCAGGATGACCTCAACCTGCGGCTGCTTCGGACCGACCACGAGTTGCGCGCCGTCCAGAGGCGGGAATGCCGGCGGCACGCCCTTGCCGCTGGCCTGATGGCAGGCCACGCAATTGGCGGCATAGACTTTTTCGCCGCGCTGGGTCAGTTCCGCCACCGTCCAGGTCTTGTTCGGATCGTCGGCGGCAGCGGCCATGGCCTTCTTCTTGCCATCGACCCACTTCTTGTATTCGTCGTCGGACACGACATTCACGACGATAGGCATGAAAGCGTGGTCCTTGCCGCACAATTCAACGCAACTGCCGCGGTACACGCCAATCTTCTCGGCCTTGAACCAGGTGTCGCGCACGAAACCGGGGATCGCATCCTGCTTGACGCCGAACGACGGGATGGCCCACGAGTGGATGACGTCGTTGGCCGTGGTCACGATGCGGATCTTGCGATTGACCGGAACCACCACAGGATTGTCCACCTCGAGCAGGTAGTTGTCGCCCTTGGCCTTGACCGTGTCGACGATCTGTTCACGCGGCGTGGAAAGGTTGGACAGGAAGGCGATGCCTTCGCCCTCGCCCTTCAGGTAGTCGTAGCCCCATTTCCACTGCATGCCAGTGGCCTTGATGGTGATGTCGGCGTTGGACGTGTCCTTCATCGCGACCACGGTCTTGGTCGCCGGCAGCGCCATCAGGATGACGATGATGAAGGGGACGATCGTCCAGGCAATCTCGACCGCAGTGCTTTCATGGAAAGTCGCCGGCTTGTGGCCGAGCGATTTGCGGTGCTTGAAGATGGAGTAGAACATCACGCCAAACACGGCGAGGAAGATCACCATGCAGATGGCGAGCATCAGGTTGTGGAGCTGATAGATCTCCGACGCGATCCGGGTTACCGGTTCGTGGAAATTCAGCTGGCGGACCGCCGGACCTCCCTGGCTGTCGTTCACCGCCCAGGACGGCATGCCTGCGATCAGCAGCGATGCCCCGAGCATCAACGATTGAAGGCGCTTCGCATGTTTCATGTTTTCCTCAAATGCCCTAATTATGAATTCTTGTCATTCTTCGGCTACCGGCCCGACTGCATCAACACCAGGCTCGGCTCGCGTGTGAAATTCCGGCGCTGCATGTCACCGACTGGTCACCCGACTGGCGTGACGTGACTGCGCAATTACGCTTCAACACCCGGTCACGCCTCTGCACGGGACACGCTCCTTGCAGCATGGTTGGCCGCAGGCCATGCCACCCCCACCATTGCGGGAATCAGCCTGGTGATGCGTTGGCCAGCGTCCGGAGCATCATTGCAGTCCGCAACCGACCTGCCAGTTTGCCTGCTATCCCGGGTAAAAAGGACAGCGACGAACATGGATTACCTTGACCTGTATCAAGTAACCCCGGGAGTATAAGGCGGATGCGAAGCCGGAATCAAGGGAAAAGGGCGAAGCGCAACGCTCCGCCACGACTGGAAATCGACTGCTGCGGCTGATAGAGCGCTACTTTCGCGGCGCAAAACGCACGATGGACTCGCCTGCAGACGTCGTGCGCGGAACCGGCCGGAAGGCGTGGCCGTAGATCACTTCGATCGTCAGCGACAACTTGCCCCGGGCGTCGCGCCCCCCTTCCAGCGCACGGTAAAGATGATCCCTGGACGCGCGGCCGGCCAATCCCTGCGCTCGCGTCTGCAGCGGATTCCCGCCGAGTGCGCGCACGTCGGCAAGCATCTTCTCGACCGTGTCGTAAGTCAGGGTCAGTATCTCCATGTCCATGACGGGCGTCGCAAAACCGGCATGGACCAGCATGTCGCCAAGGTCGTGCATGTCGACAAAAGGCAGGACCTGCGGCACGCCATTCCGGTCCTTGCTCACCGCCCGCAACTCCCGGAACGTATCCGGGCCGAAGCAGGAGAACATCAGCAGCCCTTCATCGCGCAGCACGCGGCGCCACTCCGCAATGACTTCATCAGGCCGCGGGTGCCAGTGCAGGGCAAGGTTGGACCAGACCAGGCCGACGGTCGCAGGACCAAAAGGCAATCGCGCAAAATCGCCGCACAATAGTTCCGCCGGCTTCGAGCGCCCGCCTGCCGGACCTTTGGGAAGCAGCCGGGAAAACAGGCGGTTCATTGCAGTAAGCCCGCTGCGCTGGCGTTCGACCGCGCCGCCCAGCATCGCCAGCGAGCCATCGAGTCCGATCAGGCGCGCATCCGGATAACGCTGGCGCAGGACAGCAAGGTCGGCGCCTTCTCCGCAGCCCGCATCGAGCACAGCTTCGGGAGCGACGCGAATCAGGTCCAGCCGTTCGAACATTCGTCCCGCAATCTCGCGGCGCAAGAAATCCGACTCCGCAATCCGTTGCGGACGGCCGAACAAAGCACGGACATTTGCCAGCGAGATGGGGGCGCTGCCACCCTGCGCGGGCGGCGTATTGGATGTTATCAAGGCAGGCGTGGAGCAATGAGATAATTGCCGCCGAGTTTACACGTCCGGAGAATGTCACGCTGCTTGGCCGTCTGATCCCTTCCAGTTGCCCGCTGTGCTGCCAGGATTGCGAGCATGCAATCTGCGACAGTTGCTGGCGCCAGTATTTTGGCGTCGCCTGCAATCGCTGCTCGCAATGCGCGATGCCGCTTGCCGTGCGCGAGGACACGCATTGCGGAGCCTGCATCCAGCAGGCTCCCGCCTTCGATCGCACGCTGGCGGCCGTCGATTACAGCCCGCCGGTCGACCGCCTGGTGCTGGCCTTGAAATATGCAGGAAAGCTCGAACTGGCGCAGCTGTGCCGACAGGCTCTGGCCCCGCTGCTGGAGTCCGAACCGATGCGGCCGGATCTGCTCTGTGCGGTGCCGCTGGGTCCGCAACGCCTGGTGGAACGCGGCTACAACCAGGCGCTCGAGATTGCCCGTCCGCTGGCTCGTGCGCTGGACATTCCGCTGGCTGTCCGGCTGATCGAGCGGGTACGCGAAACGCAGGCACAGGCGCAATTGCCAGCCGTCTTGCGCCAGCAGAACCTGCGCAATGCCTTCGTGTTGATGCCGCGCGCAGCGGCAACAGTCGCGGGTCGTCATGTCGGCGTCGTCGACGACGTCATGACCACCGGCGCAACACTGGAGGAAATTGCCGCGACGCTGAAACGCTTCGGCGCGGCAAGAGTGACGAACATCGTCTTTGCGCGCACTCCGCCGCATTGACCTTCCTGTTTCATTGAATTTATTGCAGGTCGGGGATAGACGTAGGGAGCGTGTGGAGATCTGGGCGGAGGAGCGCAATCACATCGATTGACGATGAGCACCGAAGACCCCAGGATCGGCCCGCGCAGCAGCTCCCCCCAACCTGCCAAGGAGTCAGAATTGTTTCATGTCGTACTGGTGGAGCCGGAAATCCCGCCCAATACCGGCAACGTGATCCGGCTGTGCGCCAACACCGGCGCCTGCCTGCACCTGGTCGAGCCGCTCGGCTTTCCGCTGGACGATGCGCGGATGCGCCGGGCCGGGCTGGATTATCACGAGTATGCCGAGATGAAAGTGCATGCCGACTGGGCCGCATTCCTGGCCGCGCTCAAGCCTGACCCGGCGCGCATGTTTGCCATGACCACCCGCGGATCCAGTCCGTTCGCCGGCGTCGCATTCGAACCCGGCGACGTCTTTGTATTCGGGCCGGAGACCCGCGGCCTGCCGCCGGCGGTGCTCGACAGCTTCCCCGAAAGCCAACGCATCCGCCTGCCCATGCGACCGGGCAACCGCAGCCTGAACCTCTCCAATACCGTTGCGGTCGTCGTGTTCGAGGCTTGGCGCCAGCAAGGCTATGCGGGCGGCGCCTGAACGCTGGCATTGCTTATAATGCGGCTTGCCTTCATGTGCGCCGGCATCCGGCGCATGTCATTCTACAAACGAAAGTTGATCATGACGTTCCGCCTCCTGCCCGCGCTTGCAGCGCTCTTGTTTGCCGCCTCCGCACACAGCCATTCCTTTGACGTCGGCAGCCTGCATATCGATCATCCGTATGCCCGCCCCACTGTGGCGCAACAGCCGTCCGGAGCCGCTTTCCTGTCGATTGAAAATCGCGGGAAGACGGCTGACAAACTGGTGCGCGCCAGCGCCCCGGTAGCGAAGGAGGTACAGATTCATTCCATGAAAATGGAAGGCGATGTGATGCGCATGCGGGAACTTGACGCGCTCGAGGTCAATCCGGCCGCGACCGTCACGCTGCAACCCGGCGGCTACCACATCATGCTGATCGGACTGAAGCAGCCGCTGAAAACAGGTGACAAGTTCCCGCTGATGCTTACGTTCGAGAAAGCGGGGCAGGTCGAAGTGACCGTCGTGGTGGAAGAGCGCAGCAAAGGCGCGCCGGCCCCGGCGATGCAGCACAAGCACTAGCAGTGCCGGGCTGACCAAGGGCGGGCATCAAGCCCGCGCCCTGCATTTCAGCCTTGCGGAGACCGCACCTTCTGCAACAAACGCGTGGTCGACCGGTCGTGCTCGAAATCGATTGCCACCGCGCGCCCCCCGTATGCCTTGACGGCACGCCCTTCGGGAATGGCATCCATGTCGTAATCGCCGCCCTTGGCGTAAATATCCGGACGGCCGAGCAACACGGTTTCCAGCGCAGTATCCTCGGCGAACGGTACCACCAGCGACACCGACTCCAGCGCCGCCAGCACCGCCATCCGGTCCTCGCAAGCGTTGATCGGCCGGTCGTTGCCTTTGCCCAGGCGGCGCACCGACTCGTCGGTATTGACCGCCACCACCAGTGAAGCCCCAAGCGCGCGTGCCTGCGCAAGATAGGTCACGTGACCGCGGTGAAGTATGTCGAACACGCCGTTGGTCAGCACCACCGGTCCCGGGAGGGATGCAATGCGAGCCGCCAGTTCCTCGCGGCCGCAGATTTTTCGTTCGAAATCGGGCATGAAAAAAGCCGCGTCGAGCGCGGCTGCAAGAGTCGGCTAGGCCGGCTGGGCGCTGGCCGCGGCAGTGAGCCGAACGCCCACCTCCTTGCGGTAGCGGTTGAGTTCCTGGACCGTCGCGAATGACTTTTCGAACAGCAAGGACATGTTGTGCAGGATGCGCTCGATGACCTTCTTTTCCCAATCGCCGTCGAACTTGATCTGCTGGTCCAGCCACACCTCCAGCCAGTCCGGATCCGGCAGCCGGCTCTGTACCGTGTCATTCGGGAACAGGGCCTGGTTGACGTGCAGGTTGGTCGGGTGCAGCGGCTTCTCGGTACGGCGGGCGGAGCCCATCAGCACACCGATCTTGGCAAATGCGGCGCGGGCAACATCGCCCGATTCGTTCAGCGCTTTTTTCATGTAGCGCAGATAGGCGCCGCCGTGGCGCGCCTCGTCCTGGCTGATGATCTTGTAAATTTGCTTGATGACCGGCTCCGTATGCCAGTCGGAGGCGCAGCGGTACCAGTGATTGAGGCGGATCTCGCCGCAGAAATGCAGCATCAGGGTTTCCAGCGGTGGCGCCGGATCGAATTCGAACCGGACATTGTCCAGCTCTTCCTCGGTCGGCACCATGTCGGGCCGAAAGCGCCGCAGGTATTCCATCAGCACCAGCGAATGCTTCTGCTCCTCGAAGAACCAGACCGACATGAATGCGCAGAAATCGCTGTCGCCCCGGTTATCACGCAGGAACATTTCGGTGGCCGGCAATGCCGACCACTCGGTAATCGCGTTCATCTTGATCGTACGCGCCTGCTCATCGGTCAGGAGCGAGGCATCGAACTGGTCCCATGGAATGTCCGTTTCCATGTTCCAGCGAACCTGCTCGAGCGATTTGAATAGTTCCGGATACAACATAATGAAGCTCAACCATGAAGATGGGATAACCGCACGATTCTACCAAGAAATCGGGTGTCGAACGGGTAACGAAGGGCTAGCGACCAAAGTGCGGCCTGCCAGCAGACACCGCGGATGCGTTATAAGATCCGCAGCTTGACTCCTGCCACCAGAGTACCAGCCCATGATGAACGCTTTGTTACGCCTCATGCTCGCATCCGCACTCGCCGTGCCGGCCTCCGCCGCACTGGCACAGGCCAACCCGCCGGCGTGCGCCGGACTCTACAACCACCAGTTCAAGCGGCTGCAGGACGACGCGCCCCAGAACCTTTGCCAATACGACGGCAAGGTGGCGCTGGTGGTCAACACAGCCAGCTACTGCGGCTACACCAGCCAGTACGAAGGACTGGAGAAGCTGTACGCAAAGTACCGCGAGCGCGGACTGGTGGTGCTGGGATTTCCTTCCAATGACTTCGAACAGGAGCCGGGCGAGAGCAAGCAGATTGCCGATTTCTGCTTCAACACCTATGGCGTGAAGTTCCCGATGTTCTCCAAGTCACATGTGAAGGGCGATCAGGCAAACCCGCTGTACCAGGCGCTGGCGCGGGACAGCGGCACGGCACCGCGCTGGAATTTCCACAAATACCTGGTGGGCCGTGACGGCAAGCTGGTCGCCAACTACCCGAGCCGCGTGACGCCCGAAGACAAGTCGCTGACCGCCGCAATCGAACGGGCCCTGCAGCAGGCTCCGTCCGGACCGCGCGCCCGGTAAGAGTCAGGCGGCAGGGTGATTCGGCCAGCTCAGTAGGTGCCGGGAACCAGGATGCTTTTGTCCACCTTGCGAATATCGGTATGGCCGCAGAAGGCCATGGTGATATCCAGTTCGTTGCGGATGATTTCCAGCGCGCGGGTCACGCCGGCTTCGCCCATCGCCCCGAGTCCATAGAGAAAGGCGCGGCCGATATAGGTGCCCTTTGCGCCCAGAGCCATCGCCCTGAGCACATCCTGCCCGGAGCGGATGCCGCTGTCGAGGTGAACCTCGATCTGCGAGCCGACCGCCTCCACGATCCGCGGCAGCGCTTCAATCGACGACAAGGCGCCATCGAGCTGGCGTCCGCCGTGGTTCGACACAATCAGCGCATCCGCGCCACTTTTCACTGCCAGCCGCGCGTCTTCCTCGTCGATGATGCCCTTCAGGATCAATTTGCCGCCCCAGCGGTCCTTGATCCACTGCACGTCATCCCAGGAAAGCGCGGGATCGAACTGCTGCGCGGTCCACGATGACAGCGAAGACATGTCGCTGACGCTCTCCGCATGGCCGACGATATTGCCGAAAGTGCGGCGACGGGTGCCGAGCATGCCCAGGCACCACTGCGGCTTGGTCATCATGTTGATGATGTTGGGCAGCGTCAGGCGCGGCGGCGCCGACAGGCCGTTCTTGATGTCCTTGTGACGTTGTCCGAGAACCTGCAGGTCGAGCGTCAGCACCAGCGCGGAACATCTTGCCGCCTTGGCCCGGTCGATCAGGCGGTTGATGAAGGCGCGGTCCTTCATCACGTACAACTGGAACCAGAAAGGTGCGCTGGTGTTGGCTGCGATGTCTTCGATCGAGCAGATGCTCATGGTCGACAGCGTGAAGGGCACGCCGAATTTTTCGGCCGCCTTGGCCGCCAGGATTTCGCCATCGGCATGCTGCATGCCGGTCAGGCCGGTTGGCGCCAGCGCCACCGGCATCGCCGTCGCCTGCCCGGCCATGGTGGTCGCGAGGCTGCGGTTTTCCATGTTCATCGCCACCCGCTGGCGGAACTTGATCCGTCCGAAATCGGCGCTGTTGGCGCGATAGGTCGACTCGGTCCACGACCCGGAATCGGCATAGTCGTAAAACATGCGCGGCACGCGCTTTTGCGCGAGTACGCGCAGGTCTTCGATGTTGGTGATGGCAGCGGGCATGGCAATTCCTTTTTTTGCCCGTCACTTTACCCGAGCGGGCCGCTGCATGGCGGCCAGCAGGCGTGAAATTTCTTCACCCGATCGACCAGGATCCGGTCATCGCTGAAGAATTTCCCGGCTGCGCGAAGACGCGCGCCGGAGAAACTGGACGCCAGCCAGGTGGCGCCCATGAGGGAAAATCAGCCGATTAGTTGCCCGTTCCGGTGCCAGTGCCAGTTCCGGTGCCAGCAGCGGCAGCCGGTGCGCCGGAGTTGATGTTATTTGCCTCGACAAATGCCAGCACTCGTGTGTCCGTCGAATTGGTACTCACCCTGAAACGGACCGCGCTGCTCGCTACGCTGGGCTCGAAAGTAACCGTGCTTCCGTTGATGCTGGTCTCGATTCCGCCCAAGGTGATGGTCACCGCTCCAGTGCCGGCGGCCATGGAGAAATTCGTGCATTCCGGTGTCCTGGTGGGCGCGTCGATTCCCAGTGCAGCCCAATCGTTCGCGGCAACCGGGAATTGGCCTCTTTCCTGCACACTCACGGCAATGGCCGTCTTCAGCGCTGCAAAACAGCTGTGAACCTTGCTGAGTTTGGCGCGTATGGTGTAGTTCTGGTACTGCGGAATGGCGACAGCGGCCAGAATACCGATGATGGCCACGACGATCATCAGTTCGATCAGCGTGAAGCCGCGTTGAATCGATTTGTGTTGCATGGTGTTTCTCCTGGGATTGAAAAATGAAGCGAAGGCTTCTCGTCCTCAGGAGCAAATCAACTGCCAGTCAAAACCAGCCGATGTGCGAACTCTATTTCCTGCTGGCTCGGTCGGCAGCTCCCGGAGGGCTGCCACCCGCCAAGAACGGCAGGCTGATAAACACTGCCACCGTGATGGCAGTACATCCGGCCCTGCCAAGGAATCGCTCGCCTTCATGCAAGAAGTGGGGACGCTCCACAATTGAAGCGCCCGCACAATGCATGCAGCAGCGCATCCGAAATCCTGTGCCCGGCGCACGCCGACCGCGCCAGCCACATCAATCCAAGATTACGATCCTGCGCCAGTCCCGCGCCGTCCAGGTAGCACCGTCCCAGCCAGTGCATGGCGTCGCCGTGGCCGCTGCGTGCCGCCTGCTGCAGCCAGTACGCCGCGCCATCTGCCAGGCCGTGTTCAAGAAAGCACAAGGCGAGGTCGTTTTGCGATTCGGCACTCCCGGAATCGGCGCGGCAAAGCAAGGCCAGCCCTTCGCAATCCAGGCGCAGGCGCGCATGGGCTTCAATACTGCTCCAGGCCACCATTACCCGGCTGCCGCTGGCAACGCTGCCGATACGCGCGATCGATCCGGCAGACAGCCGGCGCCAGGCGGTACGTTCGCTCCAGCCGGTAATACTGACGACAGCGCCAAGCGTGATGGCCGGCCCTGCTTTCGCGACAATGGGGGTAAGCGGCTCTGCAAGAGATTCCATTCGTGATCCTTCCTGTGCATGCACAAGCGCAGCAAGATATGAACGAGGGGAGTAGCCGGACAGCCTTGTTAAGGCGACGCCTGGTCCTGACAGTGCAGAGTGCGCGGACAGCGCACGATGAACCAGCGGATAGACAACCCGAGCCTGTGATAACGTTGGCTTCAACTCAAGCAGCAATGACCAGTCAACAATTAGCGGCCAACAATTAGCGGCCAACAATTAGCGGCCAACAACAAGCAGCCAACAATAACCAGCATCAGCGAGGAGATCATGTTTCGCGCCATCTACCTGACCCGCAGTGAAGACAATCAGACCCACGCCGAAATCAAGGCGCTCGACGACAGCGCCCTGCCAGCCTTCGATGCCGGCGGCGTGACAGTCCAGGTCGACTACTCGACCATCAACTACAAGGACGGCCTGGCGATTACCGGGCGCTCGCCGGTCGTGCGGAAATTTCCCATGGTGCCTGGCATCGATTTTTGCGGAACCGTGACCGCCAGCGAACATGCAGGCTGGAAGGCTGGCGACAAGGTCATCCTCAACGGCTGGGGTGTGGGCGAAGCGTACTGGGGTGGCCTGGCGCAGCAGGCCCGGGTCAATGGCGACTGGCTAGTCCGATTGCCGGACGCTCTGACCGCTTTCGATGCAATGGCGGCGGGAACCGCGGGCTACACCGGAATGCTGTGCGTGATGGCGCTGCAGCGGCAAGGCGTGCAACCGGGGGACGGCGAGATACTGGTCACCGGCGCCACCGGCGGTGTCGGATCTTTCGCCGTTTCACTGTTGTCGGCGCTCGGCTACCGGGTGGTGGCATCGACCGGCAAGCAGGCTGAGGAGGGCTACCTCAAGTCCCTTGGCGCAGCGGAAATAATGGATCGGGCCGGCCTCTCGGCTCCGGGCAAGCCGCTGCAAAAGGAACGCTGGGCCGGTGTGGTCGACACCGTAGGCTCGCACACGCTGGCCAATGCCTGCGCCAGCACCCGTTATGGCGGGGTGGTGACGGCATGCGGACTGGCGCAGGGCATGGATTTTCCGGCCAGCGTTGCGCCCTTCATCCTGCGCGGCGTCAGCCTGATCGGCGTCGACAGCGTGATGGCACCAAGGGCACGTCGCGAAGAAGCATGGGCCCGGCTGGCGCGGGAGATGCCGCGCACAGCCTTGCTGGAAATTGCACAGGAGGTGTCGCTGGAGGAGGCGATCTCGGCCGCGCCGAAGATACTCGCCGGCGCAGTCAAGGGCAGGATCGTGGTTGACGTGAACCGCTAAGCGGATTGGGGCGGGAGCGGACGGCATGACACCGCTACCTGCCGCTTCCTGCCTCAGCCGCGCTTGCGACCGGCAGCCGGGCTGGCGCTGGCACGCGACCCGGCACTTCCGCCTTTTGCTTTTGCCTTTACCGCAGCCGACCTGGCCGGGCGGGCAGCGGCAGTGGTCTTTGCCGACTTTGCACTCTTCGCCGTCTTTGCATTCTTTACAGCCGTTGTGCTCTTTGCAGGCGTTGCAGGCTTGGCACCGCTGGCCGGCTTCTTCGTGGCGCCGGAAGCTTTTGCCGCCGGCCGTTTCCTTGCAGGGCCAGTCGCCGCGTCCGGCTCCATTGCTTTTTCGACCGCCTGCCTGAACTGGTCCTGCAGCAGGCTCCACCATCCGGCCGGATTGACGAATGGCGCCGCGGCGCCGGCCAGCACTGAATCGACACCGCTGCCCTCGCCAGCCGGGTCGGCCTCCTTCGCCACTGGCTCAGGCTCGGGAGCGGGCGGCTTTTCTGCGGTCGGCGGCGTGAAACTGAACGGACTGGCCGGCTGGACGGGCGCTTCTTCGGCAGGCGCCGCTCCGGCAGCAGCTGCCGCCGGCATCGCGCCCATCGGGTTCATTCCCGCCATCGATCCTGCCGCGCTCATTGCCGCGCCCATCGCTTGCTCCATCGAACCCATCGACTGGCCCATGGTCTGCCCCATCGATTGCAATGCAGTCAGCGTGGCGCTCTGCACTTCCAGCGCCTGTATCGTGCCGCGCAACATGTTCATGTTCAGCGCCAGCCAGCTTTCAACCGCCTTCAGGTCGGCGATCTGCTTGTTGATGTCGTCGACCGACAGGCTGGGCATGGTCATGCCCGGCATCTTCACGCCGCCCCACAGATCCTTCATGAAGCCGAGCGGGTCGGGCATCGGGCCCATCCCTGGTATCTCTGTGTTCGATGTCGACATCGCCGTTCTCCCGATCTCCGCTTGCGCCGTTCGCTTGGGCCGTTCGCTTAGCCGTTCACCCGTCCCGCTGTCATCAAGCCCCGTGCTGCGCACGAGGACGGGAACCATGGAGCAGCGTAGCAGATACCAACGCGTCTGGTTCGAATTCGCGCAATGGTCCTAGCGAAGCGCCGGCCGCGTCATCCTGCAACTGGTCGGCAAGGCCGTCTGTTCCTGCTTCAGGAACAAGACGGTCTGGAATCCGAAGCCGCTGCCTTCGTTATCGAAGCGCACCGACGCCTCGCCGGCGCGCCGCATTACCGAGACGTAAAGCGGCTGCAGCAACTGGTGGTCGTCGGCGCGCATTCGTGCCTGGTGGAATGCATTGGCGAATTTCCCGTTTTCGAGCGCGCGCGCAACCGCGGCCGCCTCGGTCGTCCTGGCGGTCTCGATGGCGTTGACCAGCATCTCCAGCATTACATGCATGCGCAAGTGCAGATAGTCCTCGCGCGGATCCGGGTAGCGCTGGCGGAAACTGCGGAAGTAGGCGTCGCTGGCGTCGCCGCCCACGTTCGGATGCCATTCCGCCACGGCCCGCACCTGGCCCACGCCGGCTTCGCCCAGCGCAGCCGGTGCGCCAAGGCTGTTGCCATAGAATGTATAGAATTTGACCCGCAGGCCGCTTTCGCGCGCCGCCTTTACCAGCAGGGTCAGGTCATTGCCCCAATTGCCGGTGATGACGGTGTCTGCCCCGCTGGCGCGAATCTTGGCAACGTAAGGCGCGAAATCCTTGACCTTGCCGATCGGGTGCAATTCGTCGCCGACCACCTGCATGTCCGGCCTCTTCGCCGCGAGTTGCGCACGGGCGGCACGCGCAATCTGCTGTCCGAAGCTGTAATCCTGGCCGATCAGGTAGACGCGGTGCGCCGAGTTGTCCTTGCGTATCACTTCGGTCAGCGCGTGCATGCGCATGTCGGCATGGGCGTCGAAGCGGAAATGCCAGAAACTGCACTTGTCGCCGGTCAGCGACGGATCGACCGCTGCATAGTTCAGGAATAGCACGCGATTATCGGGAACCCGTTCATTGTGCCGATTGACCGCTTCCACCAGCGCCAGCGCGACCGCCGAGCTGTTGCCCTGCAGAAGGAAGGGAATGCGGCGGTCCGTCAGGCGCCGGAATTCGATCAGCGACTCCTCGACCGCCTGCTTGTTGTCGAATGTTTCGAGACTCAGTTTATGCGCGCCATCTGGCAGCCGGACACCGCCCCGCTGGTTGATACGTTCAATGGCGAACCGAAGGTTGCGCACCACTGCATCGCCGGCGTTGGCAAACGGGCCGGAAAGGCCGTCGATCATGCCGATGCGTATCGGCGCCGGCTCCGCAGCTGCGCCTGCTGGCCCGGCTGCAAGGAAGACGCAGGCCAGCGCCAGCAAGCCTGCCCGCACAATACCTGCAACACCTGCAACACCTGAAATTCCGCGTGTGATCATCGTCATGGGTCCGGCTGAAAGGGTCGTATTCTAAGCGACCGGGGCAGCCGGCCCCGTGGCAGGCCGGCGACAACAATTCAAGCGCAGGGCCCGGCATTCGGGGTAGCGGCTAAACTACCGCGCATGTCCGCCTTTCCCCGCGCCCGCCTTCCTGCCAGATTCTCATTCAGTGCGCTGGCAGTACTGGCCCTGTCCATCCTGCTGCATGCCGTGACCCTGCGCACCGTCTCGACGCTGGGCGACGCTGGCAAGGATGGGGAACCGGCGCGCGCTCCGGATACGGTTGTCGTGCAACTGAGTCCGCAGGCCGAGCCAGCCGCCCTGCCTGTGCCGCGCGTGCGTCCCCCGAAAAAGCCAAGGCCCGCCAGGCCGAAACAAGGCCCGGTTGCCACCCCGGTTCCTCAGCCAGAGCTGGCGTCGTCAGCGCCAGTGCCGTCCGGGCCGCAGGATCAGTCCGCCGAAGTTGCGCCGGAAATCGCGCCAGCGCCCGATCTTGCGGAAATGGTCAATGACGGCCTGCCCGCAGACGAGGCGCCGCTGGCGGCCGTGCCCGACCTGGACGCACTGCAGCCGACCTATCTCGCCGATGCCCCGCCGCCGGCCGAGCTGCGCTATGCAGTGAAGGCGATCCGCGAAGGCGAGTCCTACCATGGCCGCGGCAAGATACAGTTCGTGCGGGAGCAGGGCACCTACACCATCATCGGTGAGGCAAAGCTGCTGTTCATCTCCGTCCTCGATTTTCGCAGCAACGGCGTGATCGGCGAGCGGGGGCTGGATCCGGCCATGTACACCGAGAAGCGCTTTCGCCGACCGGCGACCAACACGCATTTCCAGCGCGAGCGCAGCCTGATCAGCTTCTCGGCCTCGACCAAAACCTATCCGCGTCAGGGCGGCGAACAGGACCGCGCAAGCGTGGTCTGGCAACTGGCGGCGATCGGACGTGGCGAGCCATCGCAACTGGCCGCCGGCCAGCAGCTGACCCTGTTCGTCGCTGGCGTGCGGGATGGCGAACCGTGGATCCTGCGCGTGATCGGCGAAGAAGCCCTGGAGGTCGACGGCAAGCCGGTGCAGGCAGTCCATGTGGTGCGCTCGCCGCGTCCGGGGTCGTATGAACAGAAGCTCGATATCTGGCTCGCGCCCACGATGCAGTGGTATCCGGTAAAGTTGCTGTTTACCGAAACCAGCGGAGAGTATCTGGACATGTCCCTGTCCGAGCCACCGCTTGCGCTGCCGCGCCCCTGATCGCCCTCCATGCCACTTTTCCGTCGCGCAATTTTCATGCTGCTGTCACTTCTATTCCTGTCACTGCTCGCTTTCGGCCCGGCCGCAGCGGTGGCGGCCCCCGCCGCGGCCACGGTTAACATGCCGCCGAGCGCCCAGCTCAACTACTCGATCCAGGCCAGGCAAAGCGGCATCACGCTGTCCGGCCGCGCCCGTGTGCTGTGGCAGGTCGACGCCAGGAAATACCTGGCCAGTACCGAGACCAGCGCGATGCTCCTCGGCAAGATACTGGATGAGCGCAGCGAGGGCGCGGTGGATAGCCGCGGGCTGGTTCCCTTTGCGTACACCGAGAAGCGTTTCCGCAAGGAAGCCAGCACCACCAGCTTCGACCGCAATGCGCGCCTGATCCGTTTCGGCGACGCCCAGCATACCCAGGCGCTGCGGGGCGGTGAACAAGATCGGGCGAGTGCGATCTGGCAACTGATTTCGATCGTGCGTGCAGAGCGGAAGGCAATCAAACCCGGCGCCACATGGCGTTTCGTGGTGGCCGGCCAGCGCGATACCGATCCCTGGACCTTCACTGTCCGGGCGAAGCAGCGCATCAGCACAGCGCTGGGCGAACTGGAGACGGTGCACATCGTGCGTGCGCCGCCGGAGGACGCCAAGGAGCGGCGGCTGGACATCTGGCTGGCACCCTCGCTCGAATGGTATCCGGTGCGGCTGCGCTTCGAGGACAGCAACGGCGAATTCATCGAGCAATTCATCGAAGGGATAGAAAAGAAATGAGTACCACGACACCTGCGAGCGCGCCCGGCGGTGCGCTGGTACTTTTCTCCGGCGGCCAGGATTCCGCCACTTGCGCCGCCTGGGCGCTGGAGCGCTACCAGCGGGTCGAGACCATAGGCTTCGACTACGGCCAGCGCCATGCGGTTGAATTGCAGGTGCGCCCGGCGGTGCTGGACGGTTTGCGCGCGCTATCGCCGCTGTGGAACGAGCGCCTCGGCGCAGACCACATGATCGACCTGAAGGTCCTGGGCCAGATATCCGAAACCGCACTGACCAGCGACGCCGAAATCGAGATGCAGGCAAACGGCCTGCCCAACACCTTCGTTCCCGGCCGCAACCTGCTGTTCCTGACTCTGGCTGCCGCGCTTGCCTATCGCCGGGGCCTGGACGTGCTGGTGGGCGGCATGTGCGAAACGGATTATTCCGGCTATCCGGACTGCCGGGATGACACGGTGCGGGCGATGCAGACCGCGCTCAACCTGGGCATGGGAACCTCGCTGTCCATCGAGACGCCGCTGATGTGGCTGGACAAGGCGCAAACCTGGAAGCTGGCCGAAACCCTGGGCGGCCATGCGCTGGTCGAACTGATACGCACCGAAACCCATACCTGCTACCTGGGCGAGCGCGGGGCGCTGCATGACTGGGGCCATGGCTGCGGCCGCTGCCCGGCGTGCGTCTTACGGGCCCGCGGTTACGAGGCTTATGCGCGAGGCCAGTCCATGGCGGTGTAGCACACTCTGCAAGTACTCACTCTCGGCGAATACATTGCCAGACAAATGTTTATCAGTGAGCATCCCTTTTTCGGACAAGGTTGGGCTCAGACCACGCTACATAGCTAACCGCTATTGAATTTAAATAATCAATCAATTTCACATCAATGATGAGAATCATTATCATTTGATCGTTGAAAGGAGATTGAGATGGCAATAGCAGCAAAGTCGGTCAGTCAGGTCGTGGTCCACATGGCGATTTCGTTCACCCTGGCGTTTCTGCTCACGGGATCGGTGGCCTTCGGCGGGCTGGTGGCCGTGATCGAACCGGTCGTCAACGTCCTGCTCCTTCCGCTGCACGAGGCCGCCTGGCGTCGCATGCTGGCCAGCTGCCAGCCCGGCGGCCGGCTGGCGACGGCGTCAAAAAAAGCATCCCAGGCGGCGCTTCACTTCGTGGTCGCGGTGACGGTTCTCTATTGCGCAAGCGGCTCGTTGGCGCTTGGCGGCATGCTTGCCTTGATCGAACCGATCGCCAATGTGATCCTCCTCCCGCATCACGACCGGCTGTGGGATCGGTTGCTGGCTCGCCTCGGGACTACCACAACCGTCCGCGCCGGCAATGCAGGCCCGGCCCTGTCCTGATGCCGGACCGGCCATTTTGATGGCATCATGTTGCGCTCACCGCAACAGCTTGTGCCTGCATCCCGCAGGCGGGAACGGGCGGTGAAGCTGCCGCCTGCGCCCCTGAAGTGGAAGAACAAAACGCCCTGCCATTCCTTCGCGAGACACTGGTCTTCCTTGCCCTCGCCGGCATCCTGATTCCGCTGTTGCAGCGCTTGCGCATCAACCAGGTGCTCGGCTTCCTCGCCGTCGGCGCGCTGCTGGGGCCGGCCGGCCTTGGCCTCTGGAGCGATCGCTTTCCGTGGCTATCGCAATTGACCTTCACCGACCTGGAAGGGGTGAAGGTCCTGGGCGAGCTGGGCGTGCTGTTCCTGATGTTCATGATCGGCCTGGAACTGTCCGCCGCCCGCTTGTGGTCGCTGCGCGGCTGGGTATTCGGGGCCGGCACGGCGCAGGTCACGCTGTGCGGCCTGGCAATCGGCTTCATCGCCTGGCTGTTCGGAAATTCGCCGGGCACCTCGCTGCTGCTGGGACTGGCACTGTCGCTGTCGTCGACGGCAGTGGTGATGCAATTGCTGACCAATAGCCGTTCGCTGGCGCAGCCGCTGGGACAGGCCGGTTTCTCCATCCTGATGCTGCAGGACCTGGCCGTGGTGCCGCTGTTCCTGTTGATTGCTGTGCTGTCCGACACTGGCAACACGTCGGTCACTTCGATGGTTCTCGGCGCGATGACCAAGTCGGTACTTGCGATCACCCTGATCTACCTGCTCGGCCGGCGCGTGATCCGGCCGCTGTTTCGTTCGCTGGTCGGGCAGCATCAGCCAGAGGTTTTCATGGCACTCACCCTGCTGTGCACGCTGGGTATTGCGGGCCTGACTGCGATGGCCGGCCTGTCGCTGGCGCTGGGCGCCCTGCTGGCCGGACTGCTGCTGGCGGAGACCGAGTTCCGCCATGAGGTGGAAGTCACGATAGAACCGTTCAAGGGCTTGCTGATGGGCCTGTTCTTCATGTGGGTAGGGATGCAGACCGACATCCGGGAAATCATGAAGGCGCCAGTGCTGTTGCCGCTGTCGGTGCTCGGACTGTTCGCCATCAAGTCAACGCTGACCAGCCTGATACTGCGCGCGGGTGGCTTCAGCTGGGGCCGTGCGTTCGAGGGCGGCCTGTTGCTGGGGCAGGGCGGCGAATTCGCTTTCATCGTGGTCGGCGCGGCAATGACCGCAACGATCATGGACCGACCGACTGGCCAGTTCGTGATGCTGGTGGTTGCCCTGTCGATGTTCGCCACGCCGCTGCTGGCCCGGCTTGGCACGGCGCTGCGCAAACGCCTGGAACACCGGGAGCGGCAAAGCAGTGGCGGCGGCTTTGCCATCGAAGGGCTGGCGCCGCTGTCGGAACACGTGATCATCGTCGGATACGGCCGGGTCGGGCAGTTGCTGAGCCAGGTACTGGAGAGCCAGGGCGTGCCCTTCGTCGCGATCGAGAACGATGCCGATGTCGTCGCCCGCCTGCATCCGGCCGGGGTACCGATCTATTTCGGCAACGCCGGACGCACCGAACTGCTGGACCGGGTGCATGCGGCCCATGCGGCGGCGATTGTCCTGACCATGGACGATCCGGATTCGGCGTTGCGAGCGGTAGAGGCGATCCGGCGCAGCTATCCGGAGCTGCCACTATTTGCCCGCGCGCGCGACGAAGGCCATGCGTTCCTGCTGCTCAAGGCCGGTGCTTCGCAGGTGATTCCCGAGACGCTGGAGACCGGACTTCAACTGGCAGTCTTCGCACTGCAGTCGCTGGGCATTGCCGAAAGCGAAGCAGCGCACCTGACGCAACTGGAACGCGAACGACGGATTGCGTGCATTGACAGCGCAAGCTGATCGCAGCGCCGCCATGCTGCATGTCAGCGCTCGGCGCCTGCGCCCGGCACTTCGATAGCGCGCCGGGCAGCGGCCCTGGCGGCGGCAACCGGATCCTCGCTGCCGCCACCCGCCGGAATGGCCAATGGACCGGCAACCCCGCCAGAAGCGGCACTGAAAACTGAAGCCGTCGCAGCGGCAGCCTGGCTTGCCACGCCGGCCTGCGTCACGCCTCCGGCACTGGCCCCCGAGAACGGTGCCGGAGGCTCTGTGTCGCCAATGTACAGGGTGCCATCCGCGCCGCGCCGCACGATCCATGCGCCTTCGGCTCCGGCACTGCTGTCGCCAGGATCCCGCCACAACTCGCCGGGATCGGCCAGCATTTCGAAGCGCGGCGGCAGTGGAAAGCGCGCCTTCGCATCGAGCCGCGCCTCTTGCAGCAGTGTCCGGTAGAAATCACCAACCAGGTTGAGCGCATTGTGCGCGCCCTGCCCCCAGTAGTTGCTGCGCAAGCTCACCCGGCCATCGTTGAAACCGACCCAGGCGCCAGCAACCAGCTCCGGATGCATCATGATGAACCAGCCGTCCGTGTTGTACTGCGTGGTGCCGGTCTTCCCCGCGACGTCGGCCTGGATGCCGAAGCGGGATCTGATATTCCGCCCGGTGCCACGTGTGACCACACCGCGCATCATGTCGATCAGTTCGCGCGCCGTCGCTTCCGACATCGCCCGCGTGGGCTCGGCGCCAAACTTCGCCAGCAGGCGGCCTTTGCGATCGGTGATGCGCGTGACCACGAGCGGCTCCAGATACTGTCCGCTGCTGGCGATGGTGGAATAGGCCGAGACCATCTCCAGCAAGCTCACCGGGCTGGTGCCCAGCGCCAGCGACGGCACCGGATCCAGCCGGCTGCGATTGATGCCGGCAGCCCTTGCCAGGCTGACGATGTTGGCCAGGCCGACATCCTGCATCACCTGCGCGGTGATGGCATTGCGCGACCGGATCAGGCCTTCGCGCATCGTCATGGGTATTTCCGTCGGTGCGCCCATGTCGGTCGGCATCCAGCTGCCGCCTTCCGGGATCCGTATGTTGACGCGCGTATCCAGGTAGGTACGCAACGGACTGAAGCCCAGCTCCAGCGCCGCGCCGTAGACCAGGGGCTTGAAGGTCGACCCGGGCTGCCGCAACGCCTGCGCAACATGGTCGAACTGGTCGCGCCCGAAGTCCCGGCTGCCGACCCACGCCTTCACTTCGCCGGAGTTCGGATCCATTGCCACCATCCCGGCCTCCAGCCGTGTCTTGCCCTGCTTGAGCCGGCCCATGAATCCGGAATCACCGCGCAGTGCCGACAGCACCGCCTGTGCCGATTTCCCGGACTCCACGCCGCTCCGGAACTCGGGCGACTCACGGATGAATGCCAGCAGCAGATCCCCCCGGCTGCGCCAGAAATAATCGAATGCATCGACCTGCCCCTGCTTGCTGACGTAGGCCGCTGCGGATCTGGACAGCAACCGGCCCGAGCGCTGCGCCCATTCGACATCGGCAACCGCCTGCAGTGCCTGCATCTGCTGCTCCACCGCCTGCCGTGCCAGTTGCTGCAGGCCGGTATCGAGGGTGGCATGAATCACCAGCCCGTCGCTATAGAGGTCGACCTGGTTCTTTTCGGCCCAGTCCAGCAACCAGCGCCGCACATGTACCGTGTAATGCATGGCCGGCCCGTACACTGGTTCCTGCGGCCGCTGGAAGCGCAGCTGCAGCGGCTGCGCCCGCATCCGCCCGGCCTCTTCCTGCGCCAGGTCGCCCTGCCGGACAAGCTGGAGCAACACCGTGTTGCGCCGCGCGCGGGCCCGATCCGGATTGACCACCGGGTTGTAGTAGTGAGTGCCTTTCAGCATGCCGACCAGGGTTGCACTTTCCATCGGCCCCAGTTCGGATGCTGCCCTGGCAAAGTAGGTCCGGGCGGCCATCTCGATGCCGAACACGTTGTAGAGGAAAGGCACCGTGTTCAGGTAGATTTCCAGGATCTCGTCCTTGCTGTAGCGGCGTTCGATCTTGAGCGCGGTCAGCATCTCCCGCGCCTTGCGGGTGGCATTGCGGCTGCGGCCTATTTGCTCGGGAAACAAGTTGCGCGCAAGCTGCTGCGTGATGGTCGATCCGCCCTGCACGTCGCCACCCAGGCTGCTCCAGGCGGCGCCCACAGTGCGCGTCAAATCCACGCCCTTGTGCTGATGGAAGCGGCGGTCTTCAGTCGCCAGCAGCGCGCGGATGACCCACGGCGAAACCTGCTCCAGTTTCACCCATTCGCGCTGCATGTCCCGGAACTGCGTGAGCTGGCGGCCATCGGCCGACAGGACCACGCTCGGCTGTTCGGCGCGCAACTCGGCCAGGTGGTCCACATCCGGTATTTCGCGGTTCAACTGCCAGGCCTGGAAGCCGAGGAAACAGATGACGCCCGACAACAGCAGCGTCAGCGCGGAAAAACCGATCAGGAGTGACTTCAACCACGGGGAACGACGCAGGACAGGCGCCAACGCCAGCGGCGCATGTTGGCCTTGCTTCACACTTCACTCCTGGTTGAGGGAACGAAGTTATGACAGGAAGGCGCGCAGTAAGGTTGCAAGAGCGGTTGCAAGAACGCTTGCAAGAGCGCGTCCAAACGCTCTTGCAAGGCTTCGTCAGCGTTGCGGCCGCGCCGAATTGCGCGTTTTCAATCCGGCGTGCCGATGGCGCTGTGTTCCAACGCCGGCTTCAGGCGGCGTGCTGCTCGCTGCTGCCACCCTGAAGCCGCTGCAGCAGCCTTTCCTGCTTCTGCATCGCAGCAGCGAGATGCCGCTGCTTCACATGACCGTATCCGCGAATTTCCTCGGGGATGCTGGCCAGCGCAGTCACATCGGCAAGCTTGTCTGGCGACAACTGCGACAGCGCCTGCCCGATCACCGTCCGGTAGGACACGATCAGCTCGCGCTCGCTGCGGCGTTCGGCGCTGTAGCCGAAGACATCGAAGGGCGTGCCGCGCAGGAAGCGCAGGCTTGCCAGTGCGCGGAACGCCTTCATCATCCACGGCCCGTACTCCCGCTTCTGCAAGTGCCCGTTGGCATCGCGCCTGGCAAGCAGCGGCGGCGCCAGGTGAAACTTGATCTTGTAGTCGCCTTCGAACATGGCCGCGATCTTCTCCTCGAAGCCGCTTGCTACGTGCAGCCGTGCCACTTCGTATTCGTCCTTGTATGCCATCAGCTTGAACAGGTAACGGGCGACGGCTCCGGTCAGGCGCATTGCCCGTCCCGGCTCACCGAGTGCAAGTTCCGCCTGCCGCACGCGCTCGACGAACTCGCGATACTGGCGGGCGTACGAGGCATCCTGGTAATCGGACAGGAAACGTTCGCGCGTGACGATCACGTCTTCCAGCGCTGGTGTGCGCCGGAATTCGATCACCTGTGCCGGCGCATTGGCCTGCACCACCCGCTCGACCGCGGCGCGGTCGTGCGCGGCGATCCGGCCCCACTGGAACGATTGCTTGTTGAACTCGACCGAGACATCGTTCAGCTCGATTGCCTTGACGATGGCCGCTTCCGACAAGGGCAGCCAGCCCTTCTGCCATGCAAAGCCAAGCATGAACATGTTGGTGGCAATGCTGTCGCCCATCAGTGCCGTGGCCATGCGGCTGGCGTCAAGGAATTCGGCATGCTCGCCGCCGCATGCGCTCATGATCGCCGACCTGGCCGACTGGTCGGGGAGTTGCCAGTCCGGATTGCGGACGAATGCGGCAGTCGGCGTGCCATGCGAATTGATCGCAGCGCGGGTGTGCCCCTCGCCCATGCGCGACAAGGCATCGCGGCTGGCGGCAACGATCAGGTCGCAGCCGATCACGAGGTCGGCGGCGCCGGTGCCGACACGGGTCGAATGCAGGTCGTCAGGGTGGTCGGAAAGCCGCACATGCGAAAGCACAGGCCCGCCTTTCTGCGCCAGTCCGCTCATGTCCAGCACGCTACAGGCTCGACCCTCGACATGGGCCGCCATGGCGATGATTTGCCCGACCGTGATCACGCCGGTGCCGCCGATACCGGTCACCAGTATTCCGAAATTGTCGACCGACTGCGGCAGCGCTGGCGTCGGCAGGATGCTGTTGAATGCGCCCAGCGGAGTCCGCGCGGTTTCCGGCTTCTTCGGCTTGCGCAGGGCGCCGCCTTCGACCGTGACGAAACTCGGGCAGAAACCGTTGACGCAGGAATAATCCTTGTTGCAGGACGACTGGTTGATTTGCCGCTTGCGTCCGAATTCCGTCTCCAGCGGCTCCACCGACAGGCAATTCGACTGCACGCTGCAGTCGCCGCAACCTTCGCAAACGAGTTCGTTGATGACGACCCGCTTGGCCGGATCCGGATAGGCATTGCGCTTGCGGCGGCGGCGCTTTTCGGAAGCGCAGGTCTGGTCGTAGATCATTGCCGAGGTGCCCTCGCACTCGCGCAGTTCGCGCTGGACTGCATCGAGCTCGCTGCGATGACGCACCGTGACTCCCGGCGCCCAGTTGGTGCCTGCCGGATATTTGTCAGGCTCGTCGGTGACGACGATGATCGGCTTGACGCCCTCGGCCGCGAGCTGGCGCGAGATCATGGCCGGATCCAGCGGCCCGTCGAAGGGCTGGCCGCCGGTCATCGCCACCGCATCGTTGAACAGCACCTTGTAGGTAATGTTCACCTTGGCCGCCACCGCTGCCCGGATCGCCAGCAGGCCGGAGTGGAAATAGGTGCCGTCGCCGAGATTGGCGAACACATGCTTCTCGCTGGTGAAGGGCGCATTGCCGATCCAGGTCGCGCCTTCAGCGCCCATGTGGGTGAAGGTGGCGGTCTCGCGGTCCATCCACAGCGCCATGTAGTGGCAGCCAATGCCGGCCAGCGCACGACTCCCTTCCGGCACCCGGGTGGAGGTGTTGTGCGGACAGCCCGAACAAAAATACGGGATGCGATCTTTTTCAGGATCCGGCCTGGCGGCTACCAGCACCGCCTCCTTCGCCTCCAGGTAAGCGATGCGCTCGCGGATGCGCGCAGCAGCAGGGTGACCGGAGAAATAGCGGTCGATTCGACTGGCAATGGCGCGCGCAATCTGCGCCGGATTCAGTTCATAGGTCGCCGGCAGCAACCAGTGACCATGGCCTTCGCGCTGCGAGTTGCTCCATTCGCCGGTGTCGTCGAACTTGCCGACCACGCGCGGCCGCACATCGTCGCGCCAGTTGTACAGTTCTTCCTTGAGCTGGTATTCGAGTATCTGGCGCTTTTCCTCGACCACCAGGATCTCGTCCAGTCCCTGCGCGAACGCGCGCACGCCTTCCGCTTCGAGCGGCCAGGTCATGCCGACCTTGAACAGGCGGATGCCGATATCCCTGGCCACGTTCTCGTCGATGCCCAGGTCGGCCAGTGCCTGGCGGGTATCCAGGTACGATTTGCCGGCGGTAATGATGCCGAAGCGGGCATGCGGGCTGTCCCAGATCACGCGGTTCAACTTGTTGGCGCGGGCGTAGGCAAGCGCCGCATACCACTTGAAGTTGTTCATCCGCGCTTCCTGCTCCAGCACGGCGTCCGGCCAGCGTATGTTCAGTCCGCCGGGCGGCAATTCGAAGTCGGCCGGCAGTGCGATCTGCACGCGATCCGGATCGATGTCCACGGTGGCGCCTGATTCGACCACGTCGGTCACGCATTTCATGGCCACCCAGAGGCCGGTGTAGCGGCTCATTGCCCAGCCGTGCAGCCCGTAGTCCAGGTATTCCTGCACCGACGAAGGGTAGAGCACGGGAATCCCGCATGCCTTCAGTATGTGCTCGCTCTGGTGCGCTGTGGTCGATGACTTGGCCGCGTGATCGTCGCCGCAGACCACCAGCACGCCGCCGTGCTCCGCGGTGCCAGCCATATTGGCATGCTTGAATACATCGCCGCAGCGGTCGACGCCCGGCCCCTTGCCGTACCACATCGAAAACACGCCGTCGTACTGTGCGCCCGGGAACAGCTTGACCTGCTGCGTGCCCCAGATGCTGGTAGCGGCCAGGTCTTCGTTGACGCCGGGATGGAAACGGACATGGTGTTCGGCCAGGTGGCGGCTTGCCTTCCACGCGGTCTGGTCGACGCTGCCCAGTGGCGACCCGCGATAGCCGCTGATGAAGCCGGCGGTATTCAGCCCTGCGGCCTGGTCGCGCTGGCGCTGAAGCATGGTGAGCCGGATCAGCGCTTGCGTGCCGGTAATGAACACCCGGCCTCGGGCCAGGGTGTATTTGTCGTCGAGCGAAATCTCGCTGGCAGCCACGTTGAGGGCTGCCTCTGTTGGTGCATTCATGAAGTCTCCGTCCAAAAATTTTGTCTTTGGTGCGATCTCGCCATCACAGCCATCGCAGTCATCGGCCGTCCTCGTGAGCCGGCCTTTGTTTGACATTCGATACGGTAGCACAGTCAGAGTGTCGCCACGCCACTCCCATCCTTGAGTACCCCGCGCCGGATCTGATCCAGCTCGATCGACTCGAACAAAGCACGGAAATTCCCCTCGCCAAAGCCCTGGTCGCCTTTGCGCTGGATGATTTCGAAGAAGATCGGGCCGATCACGTTCTGCGTGAATATCTGCAGCAACAACTGTTTGTTCTGGCCATCGCTGTGTCCATCGATGAGCAGGCGCAGACGACGCAGTTCATCCAGCGGTTCGCCATGGCCTGGCAGGCGCCGGTCGACCAGGTCGAAGTAGCTCTCGATGGTGTCCTGGAACGGGATGCCATTATCCTTCAGCGCTTGCACCGTTGCATAGACATTGCCGGTGCCAAGCGCAATGTGCTGTATGCCCTCGCCATGGTATTGATCAAGGTATTCGGCAATCTGGGATTTGTCATCCGACGACTCGTTGATCGGAATCCGGATCTTCCCGCACGGCGAGGTCATAGCCTTGGATTTCAGGCCGGTCAGTTTGCCCTCGATATCGAAATAGCGTATCTCGCGGAAATTGAACAGGGTTTCGTAGAAGCCCGCCCACTCCTTCATCCGTCCACGATGGACGTTATGGGTCAGGTGGTCGATATACGTCAACCCGAAGCCCTCCGGTTCCGGATCTGCTCCCGGCAGGGCGACGAAGTCGACATCGTAAATGCTGATGTCGCCGATGCCGCCGGCGGAACCGCCCTTGCCGCGCCAACGGTCGACGAAATAGATCAGCGAGTCGCCCACGCCTTTGATGGCCGGGATGTTGAGTTCCATCGGCCCGGTCTTGTTGTCGAATCCCCAGGCGCCAAGTTCGAGCGCGCGGCGATAGGCGAAGGCTGCATCGTCGACCCGAATCGCGATCGCACAGACGCTGGGACCGTGCGTGCGCGCGAAGCGTTGGGCAAAGGAATCGGGCTCGGCGTTGATGATGAAATTGACGCCCCCCTGCCGATACAAGCTCACGTCCTTGTGGCGATGACGGGCAATCGCGGCGAAGCCCATCTGCTCGAACAGCGCGCCCAAGGCTACGGGATCGGGAGCCGCATACTCCACGAATTCGAAGCCATCGGTCCCCATCGGGTTTTCCCAGGTCTGGAAATCCATCCGTCCTCCATGTCGATTGCGCCAGTATAGGGACATGAAGCAGACAGAAAATTGCTATTTCAGCCTCTTCTCGGGGCCGCTGCGCAATACAATTGCGTAAATTATTGGTAATGAGGTGAAAAATGGCCGCCGTGAACCTGGACGCGATCGACCGCAAGATACTTTCCATTTTGCAGGCCGATGGTCACCTGTCCAACCAGGAGGTGGCGGAGCGGGTCAACCTGTCGCCCTCGCCCTGCCTGCGGCGGATACGCCGGCTGGAACAGGAAGGCGTGATACGCGGCTATGTGGCCCTGCTGGACCCGCAGAAAATTGGATTGGGATTGCTGGCCTGGGTGAACGTCAGGCTTGAGAAACATGATGCCTCGTCACCCGCACGCAAGCCGCGCCTCACGCCGCAGGAAGATTTCGCGGCGTCGGTTGCCAACTGGCCGGAGGTGGTCGCGTGCTATGCGATGACGGGGGAGATGGATTACCTGCTGCGGGTGCATGTGGAAGACATGGCGCATTTTTCGCGCTTCATGATGGAGACGCTGCTGCGCCATCCGGCCGTGCTCGATGTAAAGTCCAGCTTCGCGCTGCAAAAGATCAAGGATACGACCGCGCTACCGCTGGTCTGATCCGTCCTTTGATCCGTCCTTTGATTCTTCCTTTGATTCTTCCTTAGTACGCAGGCCCGGCAACTTCTTCAACCACCTGAAGGCGGCCCGGGTATTTGACTTCACCGTATAGTCGAACATGGCAAGCTGTTCGTCCACCGCCTCCTGCAGCATGCTGCCCGGACTGGCCGGCGGCAGCGTCAGGTAGGCGTCCGCCTCGCCGTAGGAACGATGGATTTCCATGCCTGCCTTGCGGGCAATATGCATCATGGTCCCGTTCGACGACAGACAATGCATGTAGAGGGTGTCGACATCTTCATTGCGGCAGTGCATGGAGGCTCGTTCGAACAGGCGGGTGCCGATGCCGCGGCCGCGCGCGCTGGCTGAGACCGACACCCCGAACTCGGCGACCTTCTCCTTGGTGGTGGCATGTCCATACACCGGGTTGCTGTCGCTGGGCGCGAACGCCAGATGGCCGACGCCGACCAACCTGAACGCCAGGTCGTAGACGCCAAAGATGACATCGCGATTGAAGTCGAGTCCCTGCACGTAACGGGTGACCAGTTCGTCCGGCAACTGGCTGCCAAAACGCAGCAAGCGGTCATCCGGCCCAAGAGCCAGGAAATGGCGCAGCAGGCGGCGGCGATCGCTCTCCGACAACGCCTTGACCGTGACCGGGAAATAGCTGCCGCCGGACGCGGGCTTGCTTGCACCGGGCGCCATGCTGGCAAGGATTCGGCTGAGGAGGGCGGCGAAGTTCATGTCGGACTGGCAGTATGGATGTTGCGATGCACAAAACCATTCTACGTGAAGTATTCGATGCTTGCCGCGTCCGGCCGGGCAGGATGGTAAAACTACTGCGCAAGCCGCTCCGCTTGCCAGACCGGCATGATCGCCGCCACCCGCGCGCGCCTGATCGCTTCCGGAATGCGTGCCGGCTCTTGCGGATAGCGGCTCGCTGTCTCCAGCGCAATCCGCCCCGCTTCCACCGCCCGTGCCGCCTGCAATCCACGCAGCAGGTAAGCGGCCTGCGGAAACGGCCGGTCTTCAAAGCCGCTGCGGCCGCGGTAGTCGCACTCAGTGGCGCGCAGCATCTGTTCGAAGCGCTCGGGCTTGCGAAAGGCGTCGCAATGCTCGAACAGGCGCAGCATGGTGTCGGCCCGCAACTCCTTCGCACGGCCGACATTGCCATGTTCCCTGGCCGTCATCAGGGCCAGGTCCCGGACCTCGTTTGGCACCTTCAGGCGGCGGCATACCTGTTCCACCAGGCGCACGCTGTGTGCTTCATGGCCGTGATGCCGCGGCCACTCTTCGGGTGGAGTGGCACCCTTGCCGAGGTCGTGGGTCAGCGCGGCAAAGCGCACGGCCAGGTTCTCCGCGCGGCGTGCCGCAAGATCGAGCACCATCATCACATGCAAGCCGGTATCGACCTCCGGATGATGCTGCGCCGGTTGCGGCACGCCCCACAAGCAATCCAGTTCGGGCAGGATGCGCGCCAGCGCGCCGCAGCCACGCAGCACCTCGAACATGCGCGACGGCTTTTCCTCCATCAGGCCGCGCGCCAGTTCCTGCCAGACACGTTCCGGCACCAGCGCATCCACTTCGCCGGCCTCGACCATCTTGCGCATCAGTTCATTGGTTTCCGGGGCGATCGAGAAGCTGCCGAACCGGGCGGAAAAACGGGCCAGCCGCAATATCCGGACCGGGTCCTCCTCGAAGGCAGGAGAAACATGGCGGAAGACTCGCGCGGCAAGGTCGCGCCGGCCGTTGAATGGATCGACGATGCTGCCGTCGTCCGCGCGCGCCATGGCATTCACCGTCAGGTCGCGCCTGGCCAGGTCCTGCTCCAGCGTGACGTCGGGCGCGGCGTGGAACACGAAGCCGGTGTAGCCCGGCGCAGTCTTGCGCTCGGTGCGCGCAAGCGCATATTCCTCGTTCGTCTGCGGATGCAGGAACACCGGAAAATCCTTGCCGACCGGACGAAAACCGGCGCGGATCATGTCGTCCGGGGTCGCACCGACGACGACATGGTCATGATCCTGCACCGGCAAGCCGAGCATTTCATCCCGCACCGCACCGCCAACCACGTAGGTCTTCATGCGCGTCTCATGCGGCATCGTCGTACTTGGCAATCGCCTCCGGCTCGGCGTGCGCCTGCGCCACCCAGCGCGCCACCGCCGGATGCTCGGCCACGCGCTCGACATAAGCCTGCAGCGCCGGCGCCAGGGCGACGTCGTAAGTGATGAAGCGCATCACGACCGGCGCATAGAAAGCATCGGCGATGGAAAATTCGCCGAACAGGAAACCCCGGTGCCCGAATTCACACAGGCACTGTTCCCAGATCTCGCAGATGCGCCCGATGTCTGCCTGGGCGTCAGGCGTGCGGCCCCGGCCGGGGCGCGAGGCGCGGATGTTCATGCTCATGTCACGCCGCAAGGCGGCGAAGCTGGAATGCATTTCCGCGCATACCGAGCGTGCAGTCGCCCGCGCCCGCACATCCTGCGGCCACATCCGGTGCTCGGGAAATTGTTCCGCCACATACTCGCAGATTGCCAGCGAATCCCATACCGCATGACCGTCGTCAATCAGGACCGGGACCCGCCCGGATGGCGAATAGCGGCAAATTTCCTGGTCGGTATCGGGTTGTGCCAGGCGAATGCGGATTTCTTCGAAAGGAATGTCGAACGCCGTCATTGCCACCCACGGCCGCATGGACCAGGAGGAATAGTTCTTGTTGGCGATGACCAATTGCAGCCTGGGACGCCGGGCGCCCTGCATGGATGCCACCGCAGCGGGCATGGGTTCGAGTTCGGTATCCTGCATTTTCGCGTCGCCGGCTGTGGTCAGGGAGCGTCGCCGCCAGGATTGCTGGCGTCAGCCACCGCCGATCCTGTGTAGCGCTTGGGCGCTACTACGCCAAGGCGCTCGCGCAGCGACTGCGGCCGCCCTTCGAACAGTGCCGCATAGTAGGTGGCATTCGACAACACGTTCTTGACATAGTTGCGGGTCTCGGTGAACGGAATGGTCTCGGCAAAAATCGCACCTTCGACCGCACGCGGCAGTGTCGAGCGCCACGCGCGCGGCCGGCCCGGACCGGCGTTATACGCGGCCGTGGCCATCGCCTGCGAACCCTCGAGGTCCTTCAGCACCATGTTCAGATAGTTGGTGCCCAGGACCAGGTTGGTGCCGATGTCGTTCACCCGCGAATGTTCAAAGTCTCGCATGCCGATCTTGCGGGCGACGAACTTGGCGGTTGCCGGCATCAGCTGCATCAGCCCGGATGCGCCCACATGGGACCGCGCCGACAGGATGAAACGCGACTCCTGCCGTATCAGTCCATAGACCCAGGCCTTGTCCAGTTGCAGCGGCTCGGTAGCCTTGTGCATCAGGTCGCTGAAAGGGGAGGGAAAACGCTGGGTGAAGTCGAACTCCGTCTTGGTGCGGTCGGAGGTGTTGACCATCCGGTCCAGCAGGTTCGAGCGGCGCGCGAACTCGGCGGCGGCCAGGTGCTCCCGGTCGCTCATCTTGCGCAACTGCCAGTTCCACTCGCGGTAGGCCTCGAAACGCATGCTCATCTCAAGGAACCTGATGGCGCGCTGAAAGCCGGGGTTGGCTGCCATGGCGTTGATTTCGTCATCGCCGGGCAGGGTCGCCCGGGCCGGTACGCTGATTTTCTGGCCGAGTTCCTCGGTGGCCAGCTGGCCGTAGAAATTCATCTGGCTGGCAACCGACTTGAACGCGGCCTGCGCATCCTCGGCCTTGCCCTGCGCCTTCAGGGCGCGGCCTTTCCAGTAGATCCATGCCGCGTCGTCCTGCAGCGAGGCTGGCATCGCGGCTATCGCCTTGCCCACCATGCTCCAGTCGCCTGCACGCAGCGCCGAACGCGCCTTCCACTGATGCCCGTCGAGCGAAAGCGGGGCATCGCCGGCGCGACGCCAGTAATCGGCGGCATCCGGCGCTGCCTTCAGCGAAGCTTGCAGCGCGATCTGGGCCCAGCCAAGCGCCTGCTCGGAACGGTTCAGCCTGGGCGCAATCCGCTCCAGGGCCTGCGCCGCCTGCTCGACGCTGCTCCTGGCGACACGACCCAGCGCCACGGCCAACAGCTCATGCGACTCGCGGCCCGGGCCAATTCTGTCCAGCACCAGAACCGGCCGCTCAAAGGCCTGCACGATTGCAGCTTCCGGCACGCCCGAAAAAGGGGCCAGCTTGCGGCCGAGTCCGACGTAGCCGTTTTCGGCCGCCAGTCGAATCTGCGCCCACACGTCGTCCGCCCTGAACTGACCGTTCTGCACCAGCGCCCCGACCAGCGCCGGGCAGGCTTCGCCATAGCCCTTCGGCAAGGTCAATATCGCCCGCGCGTCGGCAGCGACGTCCTGGCCTTTCGCAGCCCGCGACATCAACGCATAACATTTCAGCTGCAAGTCGTCATTCAGGATGAACTGTGGGTATTGCTCGTCGAAGGTACTCCAGTCGCGGGTGAATCCAAGCCACAACAGCCAGTCATTGCGCAGGCGGTCGCCGATTGCCGTGCCGGCGTGGCGCGCCAGGTAATCGCGAATTTCCTCCTGCGGTGCGCTGCGCAGCCGCGTCTTCAGGCGGTAGTACTCGACATAGGAAGGGATCGGATGCTGCGCCAGCCGCGCCGCCAGCTCGGCGACACGGCCGCCATCGTCGCGCCGGGCTGCATCGCGCAAGGAGAGGAAGGCGTCGCTGTCCGCGCCGGCCTGCGCACAAGCAGGCGACGACAAGCTCAGCGCACTGAGCGCCGCGACAATTGCATGGCGGAAAAATTTCCTGACTGTCATCGAAAATTGACCTTCTCAGGAGCAAGATGCTGTTCGTCTAGAATAGCACGCGAGCGGCCCGCTTGAACCGGCCGAACCGGCGCGAAACCGCGCCGACAACACTGCTCGAACCATGTCAAAAAAACAGGACCTGCGGGTCCAGCTGTTGCAACAGCGCAAGTCCATGCAGCCCGATGGTCGCGCCGCCATGAACCAGGCGATCTGCGACGCCGTGCTCGCGTGGTGCAGGGCAAATCAGCCAGCGGTACTGGCGCTCTACATGCCGATCCGGGGCGAACCCGACCTGCGGCCGGCTGCCGCCGCGCTCGCCGCCCTGGGCATCCAGCTTGCGCTGCCGGTCGTGGTCGAGCGGGATGCGCCGCTGGCATTTGCCGCCTGGACTCCGGGCGAGGAGATGACGCGCGACCTGGCCGGCGTGACCGTGCCGGCTGGCGTGCACCGGATGGTAGAGCCCGACACCCTGCTGATTCCCTGCCTTGGGTACAACCATCAGCGCTACCGCCTGGGTTATGGCGCCGGCTACTACGACCGGACGCTGGCGGCCCGCCCTGGCGTCCGGGCAATCGGCATAGCATGGTCCGCAAGCCGGGTGGAATTTACGCCGGATGCCTTCGATGTGCCGATGGACGTGATCGTTACGGAAACCGGCTTGGCGTGAGCTTGCGCACACAGGCAAGCCTGCATCACGCTAGCGTTCCGCCAGCCGCAACCTTTTCCACAACTCGGCAGTCGGCCCCGCCTGGTTGAGCGAATAGAAATGCATCCCCGGCACGCCCCCGTCCAGCAGCCGCTCGCACAACTGGGTGACGACATCCATCCCGAAGGCGCGGATCGAGGCGGTATCGTCGCCGTAACTGGCCAGCTTCAGCCGTACCCAACGCGGTATCTCGGCGCCGCACATGTCGGAAAAGCGGCTCAGCTGCGAATAATTCGTGATCGGCATGATGCCGGCTGCGATCGGCACATCCACCCCGGCCTTGTGCGCTTCATCGACGAAGCGGAAGTAGGCGTCGGCGTTGTAGAAATACTGGGTAATTGCCGAGTTGGCGCCGGCCTGGATCTTGCGCACGAAATTCTGCAGGTCGTCCTGCGGTGACTTCGCTTGCGGATGGACTTCAGGATAGGCGGCCGCTTCGATATGAAACCAGTCGCCAGTCTCCTCGCGGATGAAAGCGATCAGCTCGTTGGCATGGCGGAAGTCCCCGGAGGAACCGCCATAGCCGCTCGGAAGGTCGCCGCGCAAGGCAACCAGCCGGCGGATGCCGTGGGCCTTGTAATCCGCCAGGATCTCGCGCAGGTCGCTGCGGGAACGGCCGATGCAGGAGACGTGCGGAACCGCAATATGACCCTCGCGGCATATTTCAAGCACCGTGTCGCGGGTGCCCGCTTGCGTGGAACCGCCGGCGCCGAAAGTGACCGAGAAATAGGCTGGCTTCAATTCCGCCAGTTGCGCGCGCGTCGCGCGCAGCTTCTCCGCGCCTTCCGGCGTCTTGGGCGGAAAAAATTCAATGCTGAAGCTTTTGGAAGACATCATTCTTTCAACAATATGGCAGACAGCGCCCAGGAAATCGCGCTGTACAGGATGGAACCGCCAACCGCGGACCAGAAGCCGGCGACATAAAACCCGGTAATCGACGACCCGACCGCCCAGAACAACAGGCCGTTGATGACGAAGATGAACAGGCCAAGTGTCAGCACCGACACCGGCAGCGTCAGCAATACCAGCACCGGCCGGATCAGCGTGTTCACCAGGCCCAGCACCAGCGCTGCAATCAGGGCGGTCGTGATGTCGGAAATTTCAACCGACTTCATCAGCCAGGAAACGGCAAACAGGGCTGCCGCATTGATCAGCCACACCAGCAAAAGACGCATGGAACCTCCTTCTGTCAGGTTTCGTGCCGCCCATGACGGGCGGCACGTGATACCGGATACCTGGTGGATCAGTAGCGGTAGTGGTCAGGCTTGTAAGGGCCCGATTTCGACACGCCGATGTAACCCGCTTGCTCGTCGGACAGCTCGGTCAATTGCGCATTCAGCTTCCTCAACTGCAGGCGCGCGACCTTCTCATCCAGGTGTTTCGGCAGCGTGTACACGCCAACCGGATAGGCCTTGGTGTTGGTGAACAGCTCGATCTGGGCGATCGTCTGGTTGGCGAACGAGGAGCTCATCACATAGGACGGATGGCCGGTGCCGCAACCGAGATTCACCAGGCGCCCCTCTGCCAGCAGGATGATGCGCTTGCCGTTCGGGAAAATCACGTGGTCGACCTGGGGCTTGATGTTTTCCCAGGTGTACTGCTTCACCGATGCGATGTCGATTTCGTTATCGAAGTGGCCGATGTTGCAGACGATGGCCTGGTCTTTCATGCGCGCCATGTGGTCATGCGTGATGACGTGGTAATTGCCAGTGGCGGTAACGAAGATGTCGGCGTGTTCGGCTGCATAGTCCATCGTCACGACACGATAGCCTTCCATTGCTGCCTGCAGTGCGCAGATCGGGTCGATTTCCGTAACCCAGACCTGGGCCGACAGTGCGCGCAGCGCCTGCGCCGAACCCTTGCCCACGTCACCGTAGCCGGCGACCACGGCAACCTTGCCGGCCACCATCACGTCGGTCGCGCGCTTGATGCCGTCGACCAGCGATTCACGGCAGCCGTACAAGTTGTCGAACTTGGACTTGGTGACGGAATCGTTGACGTTGATGGCGGGGAAGGACAGCTTGCCGTCCTTGTGCATCTGGTAAAGGCGATGCACGCCGGTGGTGGTTTCCTCGGTCACGCCGTGCACCTGCGCCAGGCGAACCGAATACCAGGTCGGGTCCACTGCCAGCTTCTTCTTGATGGCATTGAACATGCAGACCGCTTCCTCGGAATCCGGGTTGGCCAGCACCGACTGATCGCTCTCGGCGCGGGCGCCAAGGTGCAGCAACAGGGTTGCGTCGCCACCGTCGTCGAGGATCATGTTCGTGTATTCGCCGTTCGGCCACTCGAAAATGCGATGCGTGAAATCCCAGTACTCATCCAGGTTTTCGCCCTTGAATGCGAACACCGGCGTGCCGTTGGCGGCAATCGCCGCGGCTGCGTGGTCCTGGGTCGAATAGATATTGCACGAGGCCCAGCGCACCCGCGCGCCGAGTGCTTCCAGGGTCTGGATCAGCACGGCGGTCTGGATCGTCATGTGCAGCGAACCGGTGATGCGCGCGCCTTTCAGCGGCTGGCTGGCGGCGAATTCTTCACGAATCGCCATCAGGCCCGGCATTTCGGTTTCGGCAATGCGGATTTCCTTGCGACCCCAGTCGGCAAGGCCGAGATCGGCTACGAAGAAATCCTGGTTGGCATTCGGGGAAGTACTGGCTGCAAATGTGGCGCTCATCACGCGCTCCTTTCGTAAGAAAAAAGTGACGTGAGCGCCGTTGCATATTGACAATGCCAAGCCTGGCAGGCGGAAAACCTGTCGCAACGCTCCTTGGCACGGCCGTTATTCTAATCGAAAGCAGGGCTGCGCGTCATCCCGCGCCGCCGGCCTGGCAGGCGGCCGGCGAACCGGGCGGCAACTGCATAGGCCAGGCCACCGGCTGCGCCCAGTGCGTGCGCTTGGGTAATGACGACGACGCCTGTCATCGCCGAAGCCGGGCTGGCCGCCCCCATGGCTTCGGACAACAGCTTCCCGGCCAGCGCCAGCAGGGACAGTGCCCACCAGATGCGTGCCTCGCCGGCTAGCGCCGCCGGCCGCCACAACAGCCACAGCGCCGATCCCGCCCAGATGCCATGAAGCACACCCGACAGTCCCGCATAGCGCTGAAGTTCCGGCATCGACAGCCAAAGGCCGGCCGACACCGAAACGGCGCTGGCCAGCAACAGGCCGACCGCATGGCGGGCCGGCAGGCGCACCCAGAGCAGTTCGCACAGCAACAGCAGTCCCGCCAGGTTGAACAGCAGATGCCAGCCATTGACATGGACCAGGTGCGCGCTCAGCAAGCGCCACAACTGGCCGCCCAGCAGCGCCTGGCGATCATAGGCGAACCAGCGCAGCGATTGCGGAAGCAGCGCCAGCAGGATTGCCAGCAGGCATAGCAACAGGCACGGGCACCAGCTGCCCGCACCGGTCACGCCCATCCGGGGAGCCTTCATGCCCGCCGTACCGCTCTCCAGCGGCGCAAGCGCGAACCGCCAGCGAGCACGGCCAGTGCCAGCAAAGCGCCGGTCCCCATGCTGCCGCCACCAGTGCCGCCGGCAACATTCACCATGACTGTGGCCGGCGAACTGGTGGTGTAGTCATCGCTAGCGTAGTAGGTCACCGAATAAGTACCGGCCACCGTGCTGTCCCACTCGAACCTGCCGTCTGCAGACAGCGTGGCGCCCTCAGGCATATCGACCGCATGGAACACCGGGGAGTCGCCGTCACGGTCCACGGCGACCAGCCGGAATCCGAGTGGCGAGCCGGCGGAGCCGCGCTGCTGTCCGAGCAATGAAATCACCGGCGCCGAATTGACGCGCACCGTCACCGTTGCGCTGGCGGTCTTGCCGGTGCTGTCGAGCGCGGTGAGGACGAATCCGTAGGTGCCGGTAATGGGCGCATTGAAGCCGGCAATCGTGGTCGATGCATTATCGATATTCACGGTGCCCGGGTTGCCGGGCAACGGAGCCCAGGTGGTGGAAACGATGCTGCGGCCGGCTGCAGCGCTGACCGTGGCTTCCAGCGGCACATATGTCAATGGCGGCACCACCACGAGATTGCTTTTCACAGCGATGCTCGGCGCGATCACCGACAGCGCCGCTGCGGCGTCGAGCATGCCGGCGCCGCAGCGGCCGGCGTATTCGGGCTTCGCGCAGGTGGTGCCGGCCGGGAACGGCCGCGCCGATGCCCGCAGATAAGACACCACCTGAGACCGGGTCAGCGCGGGATCGAGCGACAGCATCAGGGCAATCACGCCGGACACATGGGGCGCAGCCATGCTGCTGCCGATCATCACCGCATAGCTGTCGCCGTCGGGGCTGGGCTGTGGAGCGCCGGTCCCACGGTTGGACAGCGAAAATATGCCGACGCCATTCTGCGAATAGGTGCTGAGGCAGGAACCTGCTCCGCGGCCGCAGCCGCCGCCCGGGGCGCTGATCGTGATCTGGCTACCGCTGTTGGAATAGTCGGCGAGGTCGCCATCCACCGCATGGGCGGCAACCGCGATCGCACCATTGCAGTTGGCCGGCTGATGCACCCCGACCGTGTCATTGCCGGCCGCGGCGACCACGAGCTTGCCGGCATTGACAACATCGTTCACGGCGCTCTGGAACGCCGCAGAGCAACTGCCAGCGCTGCCCAGGCTCAGGTTCAGCACCCGCGCGACGTTCGGATTGGCGCCGACGCCGGGTATCGAATAGAGCCCCGCAGCCCAACGCATGCCGTCGACGATGTCGGAAGTAGGTCCGCCGCATTTGCCAAGCACGCGCACCGGCAACAAGCGCACATTCGGCGCCACACCGGCGCCGCCGATCCCATTGTTCATGGCGGCGGCAATGATGCCCGCCACATGGGTGCCGTGCCAGCTCGAACGCGAAGCAGGTCCGCCGTCGCCGCATTCGCCGGCAGCCGTTGCGTTGCCCGGGTCCCGCGGATCGCCGTCCCGCCCATCGCCGTCGCCATTGCCGACGGTAACGCCATTCATGTAAGACGTGGTGCTCAGGAAGTCAAAACCCGGCAGTACGCTGCCCAGGTCGGCATGCGGCAGGTAACCGCCATCGAGAACCGCCACGGTGACCAGCGAATTGCCGGTAGTCGCGTCCCAGGCTCGAGGCAGGTTGACCCCGCCCTGGTTCAGCCCGGAAGGCGCCATCAGGTTCCACTGCATGGCGCCATAGGACGGGTCGTTGGGCGTGAGCGTCGATGGCCGCATGATGCGGTCCGGCTCTGCCAGTTCGATGCTGGCCTCCTGCATCAGGCGCGCCGCAATGGCGCGCGCTTCGGACAGGGGCATGGGATGCGGCAGGCGTATCACGTGACTGCCGCCTGACATGCGGCGCAGCACCCGCAGCTGGACCCTGGTCGCACGCTGGAGCGCGCCGGCATCCGACGACTTCAGCGCCGCATCGAGCCTGGCGCCGCGGCTGCGGTGCGGCTTCACGATCAGGGAACTTACCAGCTCCTCTCGCAAACCGGGATCGGCAGAAGAGGGAGTAAGGATGGCCGGCGCGCTGGCGCTGTTGCCTGGCGAGGGCGCGATGCTCAGGCCGGCCTGCACGGGCAGGGCGACACAAAGCGCGGCCGCAAGCGCCAGCAGGGCTTGTCGTATTTTCATTGTTCGGGATGCATTACTGCTGGGGGGTGTCGGGGGCGGGGGCAGGTTTGCTGGCCTCGACATGTTGATCGGCTAGCTCGGACGCATCGGAGCGTCCGGCTCGGCGTATTCGACGTCCGGCAGCGCCCGCAGGGCCGACACGGCGGCGGCAAGGCGGGCGGGATCTGCCAGCCGTATGAGGCAGGCATCGCCCGACATCGGACGGACGAGGAGGAAGTTGAATCGGGTACGCGCCGACAGCCGGGCTATGCCGGCTGCGTCGCAAGTGGTGGCGCCAGCCCTGAACTTGACGATCAGTTGCGGACCGGCCGCTGGCTGGGCGGTCGCTGAGGCGGAGGTAATCCCGGCTACGCCGCATGCCGCACACAAGGTGCAGGCAGACATCAGGCAGAGCAGGAAAAGAGGACGAAAGCGCATGTTCCACTGACAAACTTGTATCAGCGAAACTTTAGCAGTTATCGTTTTTTCTCAGGTGGAATAGTTACTGCCAACACCCGATTTACAACAGGATTGCCATGCTGCCAGCAGTCAAAAAAACAAGCTTGTCAGCGCGCGTTGGCGGGGCCGGTGGAACGGTTGCCGCCTGCCGCAAGGGAGGGGATGGAAAGCGGGATGGAACGCGTCGGCAGCTGATGCGTAATCCAGCGCTGCATGTCGTCCCATATGCGCCGCGTCTCATGCGGCGTCGGCATCTGGCGGGCATTCGGCAGCTCTATCGTGACGACCGGGACCTTCTTGTAATGGCCCCCATAATTTCCGAGCGAGCCCGGGTAGATGCCGACGCGGTTGATGCGCAAGCTGCCGAAGCGCTCCGGCGGTGGCGCCGGTCCGTCGAAATCCAGCACCCCGAACGGCGCATGCACCGACACCACCAGGTCCGGATGGAATCGCTCGATTTCCTGATGCAGCCAGCGCGTCTCGGGCTCGGACAAGGGGGCACGGCCGGGATAACGGCGCGGGTCGCGGCCGGTCTTGCGCACCCACCATGCGGGCGCTTCCACTTGCCAGTCGGGAGTCGGGAAATTCCGGTTCAGGTCAACGCCGTTGGCATTCACCCGCGACGGCCTGATGGCCAGCAATCCATCCGGATTCAGCACCGGAACGATGTGCCAGTTGAAGTCCTGCCGGGGCGCAGCCACCTGCATGCGGAGCCATTCAAAGACCACCGCGGACGACGTGAGTTCGTCGCCATGTATGCCGCCGACCAGCAGGATGCGCAGCGGCCGGCGCGCGTCCTTGTCGGCGGCGATGCGACGGCTCAGGATGGGAATGCGCTTGCCGGACACGGCGCCGGTCGGGACCAGGCCGCTCCTGGTGCATTGCTTGCGGTCGATGCGGGGCAGGCGCGGGATGACGCGTTCGCACCAGCGCGACAGGTCGCGGGCAGTGGAAGAAGCGTTCAGATGGAGATGTGAAGCGGACTTTGAAGCGGGATGTGAAGCAGAGGCGGCAGCGTCAACCGCCACCGCCCCTTGCAGGACCAGCAATACTGCGAGCGCAACTGCGGCGGAACGTGGCCGGCAAACGGTGATGCCGGAAGCCACGTTCGCCACCCCGGGATCAGAGGCCGGCGCTGGCGGCCAGTGCCGCTGCCTTGTCGGTACGTTCCCAGGTGAATTCCGGCTCTTCCCGGCCGAAGTGGCCATAGGCGGCCGTCTTGGCATAGATCGGGCGCAGCAGGTCCAGCATCTGCACGATACCTTTCGGACGCAGGTCGAAATGCTCGCGCACCAGTTCCTCGATGCGCTCGTCGCTGATCTTGCCGGTTCCGAAGGTGGTCACCATGACCGAGGTCGGAAGGGCAACGCCGATTGCATAGGAGATCTGGATCTGGCAACGCTCGGCCAGTCCAGCGGCCACGATGTTCTTGGCCACATAGCGACCGGCATAGGCGGCGGAACGGTCCACCTTGGAAGGATCCTTGCCGGAGAATGCGCCGCCGCCGTGCGGTGCCGCGCCGCCGTAAGTGTCGACGATGATCTTGCGCCCCGTCAGGCCGCAATCACCCTGCGGGCCGCCGATGACAAAACGGCCGGTCGGGTTGATCAGGAAGCGGGTGCCATTCAGCCATTCCTTCGGCACCACCGGCTTGATGATTTCCTCGATCACGGCCTCTTCGATGGCCTTGTGCTCCATCTCGGGCGCATGCTGGGTGGACAACACGACCGTATCGATCGCAACCGGCCTGCCATCGACGTATTTCAGCGTGACCTGGGACTTTGCGTCCGGACGCAGCCAGGGCAGGCGGCCATCCTTGCGCAATTGCGACTGGCGCTCGACGATGCGATGCGAATAGTGGATCGCAGCAGGCATCAGTTCCTGCGTTTCGCTGCAGGCATAGCCGAACATCAGGCCCTGGTCGCCAGCACCCTGGTCGAGGTTCAGGCCACGGCCTTCATCAACACCCTGGGCGATGTCCGGCGACTGCTTGTCATACGCAACCAGCACGGCGCAGGATTTGTAGTCGATGCCGAAGTCGGCGTTGTCGTAGCCGATGCGCTTGAGCGTATCGCGGGCGACGGCGATGTAATCGACCACGGCGTGCGTGGTGATTTCGCCGGCCAGGAGCACCAGGCCGGTGTTGCAAAGGGTTTCTGCCGCGACCCGTGCCTTCGGGTCCTGGGCCAGGATTGCGTCGAGGATGGAGTCGGAAATCTGGTCGGCAACCTTGTCAGGATGTCCTTCGGAGACCGATTCCGAGGTAAAGAAGTATTCGCGTGCCATGCAAGCTCTCTCAGTATGAAAAGTTGAAACAGTGGGGACTGTCGCAGCCAACGTGACCGATGAGCTTGCGACGCTTTAGCGAAATTTATATACCGCCTCGCAAGTTGTCTGTTAACTCGGCGGATACACCATTCGTGCTATTTTACGCGTCTTGCGAAAAACAGCAAAATGCTGGTTCCCGATGCTGCTCCTTCTATTTCGCGCCCTGTCAAAACTGCCGTTGCCGGTCCTGCACGCCACAGGCTCCCTGCTCGGCCGCCTGGTCTACCTGCTGTCGCCGGGTTACCGCCGGCGGCTGAATGAAAATATCGCCCGTGCCGGGCACCAGGTCCATCTTTCATCCGCCATCCGGGAAGCCGGCAAGAGCATCATGGAACTGCCGTTCCTCTGGTGCGCGCCGCAGGAACGCGTGCTGGCCAAGGTCAGGATGGAAAACTGGGAGGTGGCGCAAGCAGCGATCGACTCCGGACGCGGCGCGCTGTTCCTGACGCCTCATCTCGGCTGCTTTGAAATCATTCCCCAGGCCGTATCCACTTATGTTCCCGTCATCGTGATGTACCGGCCGCCACGCAAGGAAGCATTGCGCCCACTGGTGGAACAGGCGCGGGCAAAAGCCCGCCTGGCGCTTGCCCCGGCCTCGCTTACCGGCGTGCGCATGCTGCTCAGATCGCTGAAATCCGGTGGCGCGGTCGGCCTGCTTCCGGACCAGGTGCCGCAGCAGGGCGAAGGCGTATGGGCGCCGTTTTTTGGCAAGCCGGCATACACGATGACGCTGCCGGGACGCATGCAGCAGATGACCGGTTGCGATGTCATCGTCACCTATGCCGAACGGCTGCCGCACGGGCGCGGCTACCTGATCCGCTTCATCCGCCACGAGGGACCGTTCGGCGCAACACCCGAACAGCAGGCCACCGTGATCAATGCCGCAATGGAGCAGCTGATAGCAGACTGCCCGGCCCAGTATTTCTGGAGCTACAACCGCTACAAGGCGCCGTCCGGCGCCTCGGCCCCGCCAGCACCGCCGGCACCACCCGCTCCAGCGCCCGTGAAGGAAACTGCATGAGGTTGCTGCTCGCCCTGATGTGGCTGCTGCACTGGCTGCCGTTACCGGTGCTGGGACGGCTGGGCAACCTGGTCGGCGCCATCCTGTTCGTGCTGGCCCGCTCGCGCCGCCACATCACACTGGTCAACCTGTCGCTGTGCATGCCGCAGGTGAGCGCGGCAGAGCGGCGCCGGATAGCACGTGAGCATTTCCAGGCTTATGCCCGCAGCGTGCTCGAACGTTCGGTATTGTGGTGGGCCAGCGAATCCCGCCTGCGCCGGCTGATCCATGTCGAGCCCGGCTTCCCGCTCGAAACGATACAGTCCGGTCCGACCATACTGCTGTGCCCGCATTTCGTCTGCCTGGATGTGGCCGGCGTGGCCGTCATGCTGGAAAGCTCCTTGTGTTCGATCTATACCACCCAGCGCAACAAGGTGTTCGACCGCGCGCTGCGCCATGGCCGCACCCGCTTCCGGCCGATCACGCTGGTGTCGCGCGCAGAAGGCGTCAAGCCGATCATTCGCGCGATGCGCGACGGACTGCCGTTCTTCATGCTTCCGGACATGGATTTCGGCCGCCGCGAATCATCTTTCGTGCCGTTCTTCGGCATCCCCGCGGCGACACTCACCGCGCCCGCCCGGATTGCGGCGGCTACCGGCGCCCGGGTGATCCCGGTGGTCGCGACCTTCCTGCCGGACTATCGCGGCTGGCGCGTCCGTTTTTATCCGCCATGGGAAAACTATCCGGGCCCCGATGTGCTGGCCGCAACCGCCCGCATGAACGCCTTCATCGAAGAGCGGGCGCTGGAGACGCCTTCGGAATATTTTTGGGCGCACAAGCGTTTCAAGACGAGGCCGGAGGGGGAAAAGGATTTTTACTATCCCTAGCGTGTAGCCCGGCCGGCGCAACAGCGTCGCGCCCAATATAATGAGCCCATGAAACTCAAGTTCACCAAGATGCATGGCGCCGGCAACGACTTCGTCGTGATCGACGCCATCAACCAGCAAATCAGCTTCAGCCCTGAACAATGGCGGCTGATCGCCGACCGCCGCTTCGGCATCGGCGCCGACCAGATACTGGTAGTGGAGCGTGCCAGCCAGGCCGGTGTCGACTTCCGTTACCGGATCTATAACGCCGACGGCGGCGAAGTCGAACAATGCGGCAACGGCGCCCGCGCCTTCGTCCGCTTCGTCACCGACAAGCACCTGACCGACAAGCGGGCGATCCGGGTCGAAACCCTGGCCGGCGTGATCGAGCCCCGGCTCGAAGCGGACGGCAACATCACGGTCAACATGGGCGCGCCGATACTGGAGCCGGAACGGGTGCCGTTCGACGCCGCCGGCCTGCAGCCGGTGACCGAAGGCAGCGACCTGTTGTGGCCGCTGCCGGTCGGAGACAAGACGGTGCCGGTGTCGGTGGTATCGATGGGTAATCCGCACGCCGTGCAGGTGGTGCCGGAGGCCGACTCGGCGCCGGTGGCGGCCGACGGCCCCCTGATCGAGCACCATCCGCGTTTTCCGAAACGGGTCAATGCCGGCTTCATGCAGGTGCTCGATCCTCACGCCATCCGCCTGCGCGTGTTCGAGCGCGGCGCCGGCGAGACGCTCGCCTGCGGCACCGGCGCTTGCGCGGCGGTGGTGGCGGGGATACGGCGCGGCCTGCTGCAGTCGCCGGTACGGGTCGAGACCCGCGGCGGCATCCTGTCGATCGCCTGGGAAGGCGGCGCCTCGCCGGTCATGATGACCGGCCCCGCGGTGTCCGTGTTCGAAGGCGAAATCGACATCGGGCAAGCAGCGCAAGTCGCTTAGCTGGCTGGTGAAAAATGCAGCAAGCGGGTCGGGATCGGGGCCGAGGATCGCAATCGTACCCTGCTACGATGAGCGCCAGCGATCCCGGGATCGAACCGCGCAGTAGTTCCGCACCCGCCTGTTAGAATCGCTGACGTAATTCGTGGCGCAACAAGATGCCGAAACCGGCTGCGCGCCATTCCGACCCTGGAAATCTCATGACTGTTGAACTCGACTCTGCCGCGGTTGCCGGCTATCTCGCCAACCACCCGCAATTTTTCGAAGAGCATGCGCAACTGTTCGCCGGCCTGCGACTGTCCAGCGCTCTCGGCGGCCGCACCGTGTCGCTGCAGGACCGGCAGGTCGAGGTCCTGCGGGAAAAGGTAAAGGCGCTCGAATTGCGCCAGGCCAGTCTGTACCGCGTCGGCGAAGAGAACGACGCCCTGAACGAGCGCTTCCAGGACTGGACCTGTTCGCTGCTGACGGCGCGCAACGATGTCGACCTGCCGCATGTGCTGGTGGACGGCCTGAAGACCGTGTTCCACGTGCCGCATGCCACGCTGCGCCTATGGAATGTGGCCGAGCCGTATTCCCACACCTGGTATGCCGAGGACGTCTCGCCGGACACGCGCATTTTCGCCAGCAGCCTGCATGTGCCGTTCTGCGGCCCGAACAACGACTTCGAAGCGGTGCGCCTGCTCGATGACGCCGGCCCGATTGAATCGGTGGCGCTGCTGCCGCTGCGTGCCAGTGCTGACAGCGAAGCGTTCGGGCTGCTGGTACTCGGCTCGCCCGATCGCCAGCGCTTCACCGCCGACATGGCGACCGATTTCCTGGCGCGCATTGCGCGCACGTCCGCAGCAGCACTTTCGCCGCTGCTCGCCTGACAATTCCCGGCGCCGCCCTCGCATGGGGTTCGACACCGACATTGGCAGTTACCTTGAATCGCTGCGCACGCAGCGCATGCTGTCCCCGCACACGCTCAGCAATTACGGCCGCGACCTCGGCAACCTCGCCCGCTTTGCGGCCGCCTCGGGGACCAGTCCGGACCCCGAGCAGGTAACGCATGTCCAGATCCGCAAATTAGCGGCACAACTGCATGCGCAAGGGCTATCGCCGCGCTCGATCGCCCGCCAGCTGTCAGCATGGCGCGGATTTTTCACCTGGCTCGCGGAGCAGGGACGGCCCCTGGAACGCAATCCGGTCGACGGCGTGAAAGCACCGCGGCGCGCAAAATCATTGCCCAAGGCCCTGTCCCCGGACGACGCCATCCGCCTGGTGGCCCATCCCATGCCGGGCCGCGACCCGGAAGCCGTTGAACAGCAGTGCAACCGCGCCATGTTCGAACTGCTGTATTCGAGCGGCCTGCGGGTGTCCGAGCTGGCCGGGCTCGACCTGCGTTATGTGCAGCAGGATGGCTACCGTTCGCTCGGCTGGCTGGACGACCAGCTGTCCGAAGTCACCGTGACCGGCAAGGGCAACAAGATGCGCACCGTGCCGGTCGGGACCCACGCGGCACAGGCGCTGGGCGCCTGGATGCAGGCGCGCCCGGCAGTTGCCGCGGCTGCGAGGCTTGCAACGCCGGAAGACCAGTGTGCACTGTTCCTGAACAGCCGCGGCCGGCGCATCACCCCGGCTGTGGTGCAAAAGCGGATCAAGGCGCATGCGCGCGCGCTCGGCATCCCGGCCAATGTCCATCCGCATGTGATGCGCCACTCATTCGCGTCGCATGTGCTGCAGTCCTCCGGCGACCTGCGTGCCGTCCAGGAAATGCTCGGCCATGCCTCGATCGCGTCGACACAGGTATATACTTCGCTCGACTTCCAGCGGCTGGCCCAGGTCTACGACGCCGCCCATCCCAGGGCAAAAAAGCGCAACAGCCAGGACTGAAGGGCCACGCAAGGCCGCCACGCCGCCTTCTTTACAAGACAATTTCCCCATGGCACTGATACCCGCAACCATCCTCACCGGCTTTCTTGGGGCCGGCAAGACCACCCTGCTGAACCGGATACTGCATGAGCCGCACGGCTTGCGCATCGCCGTCATCGAGAACGAATTCGGCCAGGAGAACATCGACAACGAAATCCTGGTCCAGGAAAGCGGCGAGCACATCGTCGAGATGAACAACGGCTGCATCTGCTGCACTGTGCGCGGCGACCTGATCCTGGCCCTGACCGACCTGGCCCGCAAGCGCAATGCAGGCGAACTGCAGTTCGACCGGGTGGTGATCGAGACCACCGGACTGGCCAATCCGGGACCGGTTGCGCAAACCTTTTTCGTGGACGAGGAAGTCGGCACCCATTACCTGCTCGATGCCATCGTCACCGTGGTCGACGCCCGGCATGGCATGCAGCAGCTCGACGAACACGAGGAAGCCCGCCGCCAGGCCGGGTTCGCCGACCGCCTGCTGCTGTCCAAGACCGATCTTGTGACCGACGAAGAAGTGGCGCAACTGCGGCGTCGGCTGCAGCGCATCAATCCGCGCGCCCCCATCATTGCGGCGGACTTCGGCCGGGTGCCGCTGGCCGAAGTGCTGGACCTGCGTGGCTTCAACCTGAACGACAAGCTGGAAATCGACCCGGCCTTCCTGCAGGAAGCGGGGCATGAGCATGACCACGAGCACGACCATGAACACGCGCATGGACACGCGCAGGACAGCGATTGCCACGGCTGCGACGACCCGTCGCACCACCACGCGCACCACCTGGATGACATCGCCGCCTTCGTGTTCAAGAGCAGCCGGCCCTTCGACAGCGCTCGCCTGGACGAATTCCTGGGCGGGCTTATACAGGTTTACGGGCCCCGCATGTTGCGCTATAAAGGCGTGTTGCTGATGGAGGGCGCTGACCGGAAGGTGATTTTCCAGGGCGTCCACCAGATCATGGGCACCGATATTGGCGCACCATGGACGGATGCCGACGAACGGGGGAGCAAGATGGTGTTCATCGGCAAGAACCTTCCGCGCGAGACGTTTATTACAGGCCTTGAACAATGTCTGGTATAAACTAGCGTCGATTTTTACCAGGGACAGACGCTGCACAGGCCGCTTGGCCAGGCAGGGTTTGACATAGCCGGGCAGTTCATCGGAGGTCGAATGAACGCAACCGTTACACGTGCCGCCAAGAAGCCCGCCGCAAAAAAAGCGGCGGCTACGACAAAAGCCCCTCCTGCCGGCAGCGACACCGCAGCAGCCAGGAAGGCAAGCGCAAAGGTCGGCGCCGGAAGCGGCGAACCCACCCTGGCAACGCCCTCCGAATCAGAAAAAACGGTTCGCCGCCCGGTTGCGGCGAATCCGGAAGTTCTTGTGAGCAGCAACAAAGCTTCTGCCAGTTCGGCAGATAGAATCCAGAAACCCGAAGTCTCGAGAGTAAGCGAAGTGGCAACGAAAACATCTAAATCGACACCCGCCCCGGCCAATGGCCAACTGCTGACGGAAGAGCAGCTTCTCCAGATGGGCGAGAAGGACTACATGAATGCGGCCCAGCTCGCCTTCTTCAAGGCGCGCCTGCAGCAACTGGAGCGCGACCTGCTGAAGAATGCCGGCGAAACCACCGAGCACCTGCGGGAAACCGTGCTCGTGCCCGACCCCGCCGACCGCGCCACTATTGAAGAAGAACATGCGCTCGAGCTGCGTACCCGCGACCGCGAGCGCAAGCTGCTGAAGAAAGTGCAGCAATCGATCGCGTCGATCGACAGCGGAGACTACGGATGGTGCGAGGAAACCGGCGAGCCGATCGGCATTCCCCGGCTGCTGGCGCGCCCCACCGCAACGCTGTCGCTGGAAGCACAACAGCGGCGCGAGCTGAAACAGAAGCTGTACGGCGACTGAGCTGCCTGCCACCTGAGGGCCGCGCCGCGGCCCATGGCGGCGCACGCGATGCACAAAATGCACATGCGATGCAATATCCCGCCGTAATGTGACATGAACCGATTCCGTTACTGGACCAGACAAAACCTGTTCGCCGGTGCCTTGGCACTGGCGCTTGTGTTCGTCCAGTCGCTGGGACTCCTGCACGGGGTATCCCACGCCGGCATCCAGCAGGGCGGCCCCAGCCTGTTGGCCGAGCGGGGAATATCAGGCGAGTCGAATCCCTTCGACTCGCGGCTGTTCGACGCCCGCCATTCCTGCTCATCCTTCGAGGCGGCGACGCTGGCGGCAGCACTGCATGTCACGCCTTTCGCCGCCCTGTTGCTGGCGAGCGCCAGCCTGCCAGTCCTCACCGCATTGCCGGTCTCCCGTGACGCGCCCACGCGCTGTCACTACCTGTCGCGCGGCCCTCCCTCCCTCTGGTTCTGAATCCATCCCCCGCCGACGGCGCTGCACGCGCCACGGCGGGCGTTCGCGATCGCGTCCGGGCTCATGCTTCCCGGCGCGATCTGATTCGACTATCGAGAGAATTCCATGAAATCAGTACGCAGAACCATGCTGGCCGTCCTGCTGGGCCAGGTCGCCACCCATGCGGCGCTGGCGCAGCAGGGCAGCGAAAACATGCCCGTGCTGCCGGAGGTGCAAGTCACCGGCCAGGCAACCGACTCCAACCGAACAGGACCAGCCTGGGAGCCGTCGCGCACCCTGATGGGCGACGAATTGCACAAGCGGATGAGCAGCTCGCTGGGCGAGACGCTCGGCCACGAAGCGGGAGTCTCCACATCCGGTTTCGGCGCGGCAGCAGCCCGTCCCGTCATACGCGGGCTGGATGGATCGCGAGTAAAAATTTTACAGAACGGCATGTCCGTGATGGATTTGTCCACGCTGTCACCAGACCATGCGGTCGGCCTGTCGCCGGCCACTGCGCGACAGGTGGAGGTCGTGCGCGGCCCGCGCGCGCTGCTGTACGGCTCCGGCCTCATCGGCGGTACGGTCAACGTGATCAACGACCGCATCCCGACTGAACTGCCGGGCCGTCCCGCCGGCGAAGCCGAACTCAGGCTGGGCTCGGTGGACCGCAGCACCAACGGCTCTTTTTCCGTCGACGGCTCGGCCGGCAAGATCGGACTGCATGCCGACGCCAGCGTGCTGAATGCGGGTGACTATCGCATTCCCGGCTACCGGATCCGCAACGATCCTGCGTCGGCCTACGGCCGGCTGCCGCAGTCGTACAGTCACCAGCAATCGCTCGGCCTGGGCGGCTCCTGGATCGGCGAATGGGGATATGCTGGAGCGTCCGTCTCCAGCCTCACCAACCGCTATGGCGTGCCGACCGCCGATGGCGCACGGATCGAGCTCGAACAGCAGCGCGTCGACATCGACACTTTGCTGCGCAATCCATCGCCCGCATTCGAAAGCCTGCGTATCCGCGTCGGCTACACCGACTACCGTCACAGCGAACTCAACGAAACCAACGTGCCGGAGACCAATTTCAGCAACAAGGCCTGGGAGTCCCGGATCGAGTGGCAGCACCGCCCGGTCAATGGCTGGCGCGGACGCTTCGGCTTCCAGACCGAAGACGGACGCTTCGCCGCGCGCAACGCCGGAACCGGCGCGCCGGATACCGTGCAGCCGACCCGTTCCACCTCGATCGCTGCATTCGCCACCGAAGAGCGCGACTTCGGACCGCTCAACCTGAGTGCCGGCCTGCGACTGGAATCTGTCCGGCGCCGCCCCGAAGCCCTGGCTGAAAGAACGTACCAGCTAGGATCCCTGTCCGCTGGCGCCCTGTGGACCCTGGCGCCGGGATACGGCGCCGGCGCCACATTCACGACCACCCAGCGCGCACCCGGCACCGAAGAGCTTTATTCGAGCGGACCGCACGACGCAACCTCGACCTTCGACATCGGACAAGCCGGCATGCGCAAGGAGACCTCGCGCGGCCTGGAGCTTGCCCTGCAAAAAACCAGCGGCGCGCTGCGCTGGAAGGCCAACCTGTTCCACACGCGGGTGGCCAACTTCATCCATGGCCGCCTGACCGGACGGCTGCTGGACGAAAATGGGGTCGTCGGCGGCACACTGAGCGAGAGGATATTCAGCCAGGCCGATGCCAGCCTTCATGGCGCGGAACTGGAAGCCAGTTATAACGCCAACGGGCCGGGACTGTCCCTGCGCGGATTTGCCGACACATCGCGCGGCAGCTTCGACAACGCCGGCAGCCTTCCCCTGCAGCCGGCTACCCGCCTCGGCCTGGAAGCCGGTTACCGGCAGGGGCCTTGGCAGGGCGGGATGTCGGTCCTGCGCGCCCTGTCGCAGCATCGCATTGCGGCGTTCGAGTCGACCGCCACGCCGGGCTACACTAGGGTGGACGCCAGCATGGCATTCACCCAACGCGCCGGCAACCAGCAGTGGACCGCATTCCTGATGGCCCGTAACCTGCTGAACCAGGACATCCGCCTGGCCACGTCCCTGCTCAAGGACGTGGCGCCGCAACCGGGCCGGAGCCTGATCATCGGCTTACGCACACGTTTCTGACCCATTGCCGCCCAAAACGTCGAAAATCGTCAGGTAATAGCGACACATGCAGGAATCGTGGTGGCCGCAAGGCTTCACCTGTCTTGGCCTGCACCCGCGGGAGGCTATAATCTCCCTGCTGGGAATCCAGTTTTTCACTGACAGGTAAAGCGTGGCCCTATTCGGTCTTTTCGGGAAAAAAAACAGCAAACCGGCGCCGGCGGAGAAAGCGCTCGCTTCGGACAAGACCGCTCCACGTCCAAATGCCGTGGCGCCTGCTCCCCGGCCAGAGCCCGCTGCCCCTCAACGCGTGCCGCGGCGGGACCCGTCGTTAAGCAACGCAACGGCAAAAAAGATCGACGCCATCGAATCCGAGATGTCGTCCGAATTTTCGGCGACGCGCCCGCTTGGCGGCCTGACTCGTCCGGGCCCGTTGCCGGCCGTGCAGCCGGCGACGGGCAAGCCACTGCCGTCCGGCGCCAACACCCTTCCGCAGCGCGTGTTCGAATCGACCCTGCCCAGTATCGGGATGAGCACGGAATTCCTGCTCGGCCCGCAGGGACGGAACACCGACATCGAGATCGTCGGATCCGAGGCAGCGCAGGTGATCGAGGAAGCCGCCATCCTTTACGCCAGCCAACAGAGCACGATGTCGGAACAGGTACTGCGCGCGGCGATCGATGACGACCTGCTGGGTGACAGCACCGCCAAGGCCTGGCTGATGCTGTTCGACCTGTATCAGTTCACTGGCCGCCAGGCAGACTTCGACGCCCTGTCGATCGCCTACGCCAGCAAATTCGAAACCTCCTCGCCTTCTTGGCGCAGCGACGATGAGCAGGCGGCAATGCCCGGCAAACCGGGCGCGGCCAGCGGCGCCGTTCCCTCGGTCGCCTTCGTCGGCAAACTCGATGGCAACATCATCCGGCTGCTGGAGCGGGTGCAGAAACTGGCCGAGACCAGCCCGACGCTCCGGCTGGAGTTCACGCGCGTTGCCGAAGTCGATCCGATCGGCTGCGGCCTGCTGCTGCGCATACTGAAGAAGCTGCTGGCGACCGGGCACGACCTGGTGCTGGTGGGCGCCCCGGAACTGGCGGCAAAAATCCGCGCCATCCTGCAAGTCGGCCGCAGGGATGAAACCGAGGCGCCGTGGCTGCTGCTGCTTGAAATCCTGCGGCTGCTGAATGCCGAGAGCGAGTTCGAGGAAGCCAGCATCGACTACTGCGTCACATTCGAGGTCTCGCCGCCCGCGTTCGAGGCGCCGAAAAACAATGTGACGACGGCCGAGGCCGGGGCTGGAAATGCGGCCGCACAGGCCTATGAAATGCCGGCGCTGGTCGAAGGGAAGTCCGAACAGTTGATAGCCGCATTGACTGCATTCGCCAACAGTCATGATCCGGCGCAACTCAACTGCGCCCGGCTGCGGCGTATCGACTTCAATGCAGCAGGCCAGTTGCTATCCAGCCTGGCGCCCGTCGCGGCCGAAGGCAGGGTGCTCGAGTTCCTGGAAGTAAACCATCTGGTTGCGGCGCTGTTTGACGTGATCGGATTGAAGGATATTGCGCGGATAGTGGTGCGCAAAGGCTGAGGCCGCTCCTCCACATTTTCACTGTTTCAATCAACAAGCCGGGCCTGCGCTTCCGGCTTGCATTCCCCAGCCCCACCCCCATCTCATCCCCTGCGCTTGTACGCGCACAAAGCGGTGCTATCCTGACAAGACAGTCACCGCCGCCATTCAAGATTCAAAAGGATTTTCATGGAACAATTTCACGGCACCACGATCCTGTCAGTACGCCGCGGCAACGTCGTCGCACTGGGCGGTGACGGACAAGTCACGCTGGGCAATACAGTGATGAAGGGAACCGCGCGCAAGGTGCGCAAGCTGTACCAGGGCAAGGTGCTGGCCGGATTTGCCGGCGGTACGGCGGACGCTTTCACGCTGATCGAGCGCTTCGAAGCCAAGCTGGAGAAGCACCAGGGCAACCTGATGCGCGCCTCGGTCGAGTTGGCCAAGGACTGGCGCACCGACCGCATGCTGCGTCGGCTGGAAGCGATGCTGCTGGTGGCGGACCGGGATGCGACACTGGTCATTACCGGCAATGGCGATGTGCTGGAGCCGGAAGACGGCATTGGCGCCATCGGCTCGGGCGGCACCTATGCCCAGGCCGCCGCCAAGGCGCTGCAGGAAAACACCGACCTGCCGCCGGTGGACATTGTCAGGAAATCGCTGACAATCGCCGGCGAACTGTGCATTTACACGAATTTGTCGCAAACCATCGAAACGCTGGACTAGGATCGACCAATGAACATGACTCCCCAGGAGATCGTCTCCGAACTCGACAAGCATGTCGTCGGCCAGGCGCGCGCCAAGCGGGCAGTGGCCATTGCGCTGCGCAACCGCTGGCGCCGGCAGCAGGTGCAGGATCCGCTGCGCCACGAGATCACGCCCAAGAACATTCTGATGATCGGCCCCACCGGCGTCGGCAAGACCGAGATCGCGCGCCGCCTGGCAAAGCTGGCCGATGCGCCTTTCATCAAGATCGAGGCAACCAAGTTCACTGAAGTCGGCTACGTGGGCCGCGACGTCGATACCATCGTGCGCGACCTGGTCGACATTGGCATCAAGCAGACGCGCGAGCAGGAAGTGCAAAAGGTCCGCGCGCGCGCCCACGATGCGGCGGAAGACCGCATCCTCGACATCCTGCTGCCGCCGGCGCGCGACTTTGGCTTCGGCAGCAATGGCGCGCCCGAAAAAGAAGACAACGCGACGCGGCAGACTTTCCGCAAGCGACTGCGCGAAGGCGCACTCGACGACAAGGAAATCGAGATCGAGGTCGCCGATGCATCGCCGCAGATGGAAATCATGGCGCCGCCCGGCATGGAGGAAATGACCGAGCAGATCAAGTCGATGTTTTCCGGCATGGGCGCCGCGCGCAAGAAGCCGCGCAAGATGAAGATCCCCGAGGCGATGAAAGTCCTGGTCGAGGAAGAAGCCGCGCGCATGGTCAACGAGGATGAACTCAAACGGCTGGCGATCCACAACGTCGAGCAGAACGGCATCGTGTTCCTCGACGAAATCGACAAGATCACGAACCGCTCGGAAGTGGGCGGCGCCGATGTGTCGCGCGCCGGCGTGCAGCGCGACCTGTTGCCGCTGGTCGAGGGCACGACGGTCAACACCAAATACGGCATGGTTCGCACCGACCATATCCTGTTCATTGCGTCAGGCGCATTTCACCTGTCCAGGCCATCCGACCTGATTCCGGAATTGCAGGGCCGGTTCCCGATCCGCGTCGAACTGGACACGCTCTCGATCGCCGACTTCGAGCGCATCCTGACCAGCACCGACGCCTGCCTGACGACACAGTACGAAGCGCTGCTGGCGACCGAGAACGTGAAGCTCTCCTATCAGCCGGACGGCATTCGCCGGCTGGCGGAAATCGCCTGCTCAGTGAACGAAAAAACCGAAAACATCGGCGCGCGACGTCTCTACACGGTGATGGAAAAGCTGCTGGAAGAGATCTCGTACGAAGCGAGCACGCTTTCGGGCACGGAGGTCGCGATCGACGCGGCCTATGTCGACAGCAAGCTGGGTTCGCTGGCTATCGACGACGACCTGTCGCGTTACGTGCTCTGACACCGACGGAGGCAAGATGTCCGGGAAATCGCGCACGCGGCACAAGAAGCAACTGATCGCCAACGGCAAGGGCCTGGCCCTGCCGCCACGCAATCCGGTGGCGGTGGCGGCACGGCAGCGGAGTGCCGGTGCGCACAGGAAAAGCCCATCCGCCATTCGCCAGCAGCATGCACGCAAGCTGGCGAAGATGGTGCGCGAGGGGGACTGAGGGGATCGCTACGGTCGCTAAATTCCCTTCTTGGGATGGTCGCTGTCCATAACGATGGTTTTGCGGTTTTGCGGCACGCTGGCTTGCGGTTCGTTCGAACCGCAAGCCAACGAGCCCAAAATCCGCAAAACCCCAACTGTGGGCAGCGATCAACCTAACGTGAAGGCACCGGCTGCGGCACGCCCGGCTGGACTGCGGCCGGCGGCATCGGCGTAGTGCCGGCCGGCGGGGGACTGCCCGGGGACGGCGGGCTGTTGACCACGACCGGCTGCTGCGCGGGCGCCATGGCGCCGGGAGTGGCCGGCAACCCCGCTGCGCCAGCGCCTGGCTCGGTAGCTGGCATCGGCGGCATGGCCCTCGCAGGCGGCACGGCGGTTTTGGTTGGCGGCTCGATCCGGCCACCAACGCCCTTCAGGTCTTCGGGCAACTCGATGCGGCGCGGCGCGCCATTCTCCGACAACACAACATAACCTGGATGAACTTCCTTCACCGTGACGCCGGGCGCAATTTCCTTGCTGGCGCGGAACGCCTCGGCCGGCTTGCCGTCGGCCGACACGATGACGACGCTCTCCTCCAGGCTGGTAGCCAGGATCAATCCCTTAAGCTGGTAATTGCTGGCCGTGGCGGCCACCCCGCCGCGCCCGCCGAACAACGCGGCCGCGGCCTCGATCTTCGGCGCGGCAGCCTGGCTGGGAGGCGGTGCAGCAACCGGGCGCGAAGGCGGCTTGAACAGCTGCATTGCCCACCACGCGACCGATGCGCACAGGGCCGCAAACAGCACAAAGCTGAGAATATAAGGCCAGCGCTTCATCGCGAACTTTGCCATCAGCGTACCAGTTGGTTGATTTCAATAATCGGCATCAGGACGGCGAGCACGATCAGCAGCACCACCACGCCCATTACCAGGATCAGCATCGGCTCGAGCAGGCCGGCAATTGTCATCGCGCGCCGCTCCAGGTCCTGTTCCTGCGCGGCGGACGCGCGCTCCAGCATGGCCGGCAGTTCGCCGGTGACTTCGCCGGCCCGGATCATGTGTATCAGCATCGGCGGAAAATGCTTGTGCGCCGAGAGCGCGCGCGCCAGGCCCACGCCTTCGCGCACGCTGTTGGTGGCGTCTTCGACCTGCTCCCGCATCGCGACGTTATTGAGCGTGTCGCGGCTGGTCTGCAAGGCCTGCAATATCGGCACGCCCGAGCCGGTGGTGATCGCCAGCGTGCTGGCAAAGCGGGCCGTGTTCAGGCTGCGTTCGAACTTGCCATACATGGGCGCGGTCAGCAGCCAGCGATGCCATCGCATCTTGAGCTCGGGCTTGCGCATCGCTGCCCGCCACAGCAAGGCGAATGCAACCAGCAGCAGCAACATCAGCCATCCGTAGTTGCGCACGAAATCGGAAATCGCCAGCATCACCACGGTCAGGAACGGCAATTGTTGCTTGGTGCTGGCAAACACGGACACGATCTGCGGCACCACATAGGCCAGTAGGAAAATCACGATCGCAAAAGCGACGACCGTGACGATCGCGGGGTAGGTGAATGCCAGCCGCACCTTCGCCACCAGCGCATTGCGCCGCTCGATGTAGTCGGCCAGCCGCGTCAGCACGCGCGCCAGTTGGCCGATCTGCTCGCCGGACGCCACCAGCGCGCGGTAGATGTCGGCGAAGTCGCGCGGGTGCTGCGAAAGGGCTTCGGACAAGGAGGATCCGCCCATTACCTGGGAGCGGATCGAGGCCACCAGGTCGCGCACATAGGGACGCTCGGCCTGTTCCAGCAAGGCCGAAAACGCCTGCTCCAGCGGCAGGCTGGCTTCCAGCAGGCTGGCCAGCTGGCGGGTGAACAAGGAAAGCTCGTTGGTCGACAGCTTGTCGCCAAAACCGCGGGCGCGCACCTTGCCCGCTTCGTCGACCTGGCCGCTGATGGCGTCCACTGTCACCGGCAGCAGCCCCTGCCCGCGCAGATCGGTGCGCGCGGCACGGGCACTGTCGGCATTGACCACGCCTTTCCTGGTAGCACCGGCGGCGTCGATCGCTTCGTATCGGAATGCTGGCACGTCCTTATTCCTTGGTGACCCGCAACAGCTCGGCCTCGGTGGTGGTGCCGTCCGCCAGCCAGCGTTCGCCATCCTCGCGCATGGTGCGCATGCCGTCGCGCTGGGCCGCTGCACGAATCTCGGCTTCCGACGCACGATCGTGGATCTGGGCACGGATCTGGTCGGTGGTCAGCAACAGCTCGTAGACGCCGACCCGGCCCTGGTAGCCGGTCTGGCCGCATTTGTCGCAGCCGACCGCGTGCCACATCCGGCCGTCATGCCGCCGGCATGAGGTACACAGCTTGCGCACCAGCCGCTGCGCCACCACGCCGAGCAGGGACGACGACAGCAGGAATGGTTCGATGCCCATGTCGAGCAGGCGGGTGACGGCGGCGGCCGAATCGTTGGTATGCAGCGTCGCCAGCACCAGATGGCCGGTGAGGGACGCCTGCACCGCGATCTGCGCGGTTTCCAGATCGCGAATCTCGCCGATCATGATCACGTCCGGGTCCTGGCGCAGGATCGCGCGCAAGGCCTTGGCAAAAGTCATGTCGATGCGGGCGTTGACCTGTGTCTGGCCGATGCCGGCCAGCTCGTACTCGATCGGATCTTCCACGGTCAGGATGTTGGTCGTGCTGGAGTTCAGGCGCGACATCGCCGCATACAGGGTGGTGGTCTTGCCCGAGCCGGTCGGCCCGGTGACCAGCACGATGCCGTGCGGCTGCGCAATCAGGTGGTCGAATTGCGCCAGCCCCTCAGATGACATGCCCAGGTGCTGCAGGTCCAGCTTGCCGGCTTCCTTGTCGAGCAGGCGCAGCACCGCGCGCTCGCCGTGTCCGGTCGGCAGCGTCGAGACGCGCACGTCGACCGACTTGCCGCCGACCCGCAACGCGATGCGGCCATCCTGTGGCAGGCGCTTCTCGGCGATGTCCATCTGGGCCATGATCTTGATGCGCGAAATCAGCGAGGCGTGGATCGCCTTCTTCGGACGGACGATGTCGCGCAGCGTGCCGTCGATGCGAAAACGCACCACGGAAATCTGCTCGAAGGGCTCGATATGGATATCCGATGCGCCCTCGCGCAGGGCCTGCGTCAGCAGTGCATTGATCATGCGGATCACCGGCGCATCGTCCGCGGATTCGAGCAGGTCCTCGACCGCCGGCATGTCGAGCATCAGCTTGGCCAGGTCGAGGTCGGATTCATATTCGTCGATCACCTGCGCCGCATCGCCCCCGGAGGAGGCATAGGCGCGCGCGATTGCGGCATCGACTTCCTCGCGCGAGACGGAGCGCAACCGGATCCGGCCGAAGCGGCGGCTGACTTCGGCGATCGCATGCGGCGGCGTCGCATCCGACACCAGAACGTCGACCACGCTCTTGCCATGGACGCGATGCGCCAGTACCGCATGGTCACGCGCCCAGGAATAGGGCAACAATCGCTCGTCGGAAAGAACAGTGCTCATGAATCCGTGGCTTCCTTCATTTCAATTCATTTCATTTCTTCAGGTTGCGCAGGTCCAGCGCCGGGTCAGAGGGCGCCGGCGCCGGGCCGGTGACGGCAGGGGCCGATTGCGGCGGCAACGCCACTGCGGGTTCGGGCGGGACGCTCATCAATCCGCTTCCTTCGATACGACCGTCTTCCATCGGCGGAAGTTGCGGCGCGCCGAGGTCAGGCAGGATCCAGGAAGGCTGCGGCTGGGCGTTGTACTGGGCGTTGCGGATGTAGCTGTAGCGGTCGCCTGCAACATTCACGCTTTGCTCATTGGAACGCACCACGATCGGCCGCAGGAACACCATCAGGTTGGTCTTGACCCGGCTGCGACGCTGGTATTTGAAGAAGTTGCCGAGCACCGGCACGTCGCCCAGCCCGGGCACCTTCTCGACCCCGCCCTGGGTGTTGTCGTCGATCAGTCCGCCCAGCACGATGATCTGGCCGTCATCGACCAGCACATTGGTGTCGATGGAACGCTTGCTGGTGATCAGTCCGGCGGAATTGCTGGTGTCCTGGATGGCCGAGGTTTCCTGGTAAATCGCCATCCTTACCGTGCCGCCCTCGGAGATTTGCGGACGCACCCGCAGCGACAGGCCGATATCGCGCCGCTCCACCGTCTGGAACGGATTGACGCCGGCGCCGCCGCCGGATGCTGCGGTGGTGTACTGGCCGGTGATGAATGGCACGTTCTGGCCGACGATGATGCGCGCCTCCTCGTTGTCCAGTGTCACCAGGTTGGGCATGGACAGGATGTTGGCGTCGGCATCCGACTCCAGCGCACGAGCGATCGCGCCCAGCGTCAGTTCGCCGGCGATCTGGCGGAAGATGCCGATGCTCATGCCGTTGCCCGGCGCTACCGGGTTGCCAGTGGTCGCGCGCGCCACCGCCTGGTTGATCATGTTGTTGCCGGCGCTGGAAAAGCCGGTGATCGAGCCGACCCGATAACGGCTGTTGGCATCGCCCGACAGGCCGGCCCACTGGATCCCGAACTCGGCGGCCCGATTGGACGACACTTCGACAATCAGCGACTCGACATAGACCTGGGCGCGCCGCGCGTCGAGCTTGTCGATGACGGCTCGCAAGTTGCGGTAGATCGCTTCATTGGCGGTGATGATCAGGGTGTTGGTAGCAGCATCGGCCTGAATGAAACCGCCGGCCCCGCCGGTTGGCAGCGGCCCTTGCTGCGAAGCAGGCGAGGACGGCGGCGCACCGAGGCCGGCGGTCGTGGCTTGGCCGGTAGCCGACGGTGTCGTCGTGCTCGCTGCGGGTGTCGTTGCAGTGGTTCCGGGTGCGCCGGTGCTGGCGGCGGTGAGGGAACTGTCGGAAGCAACTACGGCGCGCAGCGTCTGCGCCAGCCGCGTCGCCTCGGCATTGCGCAAGTGGACCACATGCACGTTGCCGGTCGCTACAGTAGGCGTGTCGAGCTTGGCTATCAAGGACTTGGCGAGATTTGCCCTGGCGGCGGATGGCGCGCGGATGATCACGGAGTTGGTGCGCGAGTCTGCCATCACGCCAATCCGGCCCGCTTCGCCGCCCGGCCCGGCCGGTCCCGGTTCCAGCAGGCGGTTCAGCGTGACCGCCATGTCGGTGGCGATCGCATGCTTGATCGGCACCACGTCGAGGTCGCTGGTCGCCGGGTTGTCCAGCGCGGCGACGATGCGGCCGATGCGGCGCAGGTTGTCCGCGTAGTCGGTCACCACCAGGCTGTTGGTGCCGGCGTTGGCATTGATCGTATTGTTGGGCGAGATCAGCGGCCGCAGCACCGGCACCAGATTGACCGCGTTTTCATAGTTGAGCCGGAATACCTGGGTAGCGATCTGGTCGCCGCGCACGGTGCTGGCTTGCATCGGCCCGCCCTGCAGCTTGGCGTCTGCCTCCGGCACCACCTTGTAGACGCCGTCCGCATTCACCACGGCATAGCCCTGCAGTCGCAATGTCTGCGTCAGCATCTGGAAAGCCTGGGCCTTGCTGACCGGCTTCTCGGCGACCAGGTTGATGGTGCCTTTCACCCGCGGATCGACGATGAAGGTGAGCTTGGTGTAATGCCCGACCGCCTTCACCACCGACTCGATGTCGGCGCCCACGAAATTGAGCGTCGCCTGATTGGCCCCAGGCTGTTGCTGCGCGTGGACTACCGGCACCTGCGCCGCGACAAAGGAGGCCAGCATGGCATTCACCAGCGTGCGGACGCCGAAGCGCCGCAGCGCCAGGGGGGAGGGCAAGTATGGATAGTTTTTTTTCATTTGAACTCGAGTGCGATGTATTGCTTGCCGCCTTCAGAGCGGCGCTGCCCCAGCAGATTCAACAGATTTCCCAGCTTTTCCTCTTCACCCGGCGCAGCCTCGGCCCGACCGGAAAATTGCAGCCGTCCCCGGGCCAGCCGGCCGCTGCCGTTCAACACCAACGATCCGCTGCGCGTCGACAAGCGCAAATCCGCCTGCTCGCCATTCCATTGCGCAGCCAGCGTGTAGGCGCCGAGCGGGCGGATTGGCGACAGGCGCGACGAAATCTCGTCCATATCCAGCTTCATCGGTCCGGATACCTGCAGGTTGTTTCCCTGAAGGGACAGCTGTAGCGGACTCCAGGACAGGGTCATGCGGCCCGACGGCTGCAGGGTGTTCAAGGGCGCGCCCAGCGCAGCGAGCCTCTCTGCCGGCATCGCTATCGCTGCCGGGCTGAGTTGCCAGCGATACCAGCTGCCGGTCAGCGTCACGTCCTGCGACAGCGCAGCCGGATTGCTCAATTGCAGATGCACCCGGCCCAGCAGCAGCGCCGGCGACAGCGTCCATGCAAATCGTCCGGGCAGGAGCGGCGTCACCGGCTCCGAACGGCCGGGCGCAGCACCGACGAAAGCCGAGCCTTGCCACAGGCTGCCCTGCGGATCGCCGAGCGCCAGGCGGCCCCCAGTCTGCCGTTCCACCAGCGGCGACATCCAGGACGCGGGCAGTGCCACGAGAGCAGTCGCCGCGACTGCGATCATCGCGGTCAATATCCAGATCAATACCCGCAGCACTGGACATACCCTCCCCCGGCAAGCAAACCTGGATTCGCAACGGAAAAAAGGAACGACGCCGTGATCGCAGTCATCGCAGTCATTCTCGCCTCTGTTGACGCAACGTTAGGGTCGCGTTGACCGAGTCGGGTTGACTTTGCGCAACAATGCTGGTCTCCACCACCAAAATTCCCGATGTCTTGCCTGCCTGGTCGAGCCAGCCAACCAGCGCGGCAAATGAAATGCCATTCAACTGGAGCCGGATGAATTCGCCGCCGACGCTGATGCTCTGCGCCTTCAGTCCCGCCCGCGCCAGGGCCGCCTCGACGCTATCGCGGGTAAGCGGCTCGGCCGACGCCGCTGCCGGCGCAGCCGGCGCCGTTCCCAGCTCAGTGGCCATGGCCTGCATCTGCATCACCTGCTGGCGCAGCGCCGGCAGGTTCTTGTCCAAGCGGGCACGTCCGCTGATGGCGGGCTCCAGCAGCAACAGGTAAACCAGGGCCAGTCCGATCGCCGACAGCACGAACAGGATCAGCATGCGATCGCGCGGATTTCGGCTTGACCAGTAGTCCTGGATTGGCTGGACCACGGCACCCAGGCGGCCGGCACTCATGTCGATGTTCATTTTTCGCTCCTGATCTGCCACACCTGCGCACCACCCTGGCCAGGCACAGCCGACACCGACAATGCGCGCGCCGACAAGGCATTGCGAACCTGTTCGATCGACGGCTTCGCATCTGGCTTGAACCGGACCAGCAGGCCGCGATCCTTGTAGTCGAGCGCGGCAAGCTGGCTGCCCGCACCGCCGGCGGCACCAGCGCTGCTGCTCCACGCATCGCCGAAGCCGGCCGCCAGCGCCAGGAAATCATCCGGCGCCGGCTGGCCGGCGCTGCGCTTTGCCGCCGCCAGCTTCTGTTTCATCTGGGCCACCGGATCGACCACCGGATCCTTCGGAAAAGCAGTCCGATAGATCTGGCTCATCATCGTGCGCAGCGAATCTGTTTCGCTGCGCAGGCGCCACCATTCGATGTTCAGGCCCAACACGTTCACCGCCAGCATGGCCCCGGCCAGCACCAGCGGCAGGCGCCATGCGCGCCAGTCGATGGCCGGCGCCGCCGCCATTCCCACTCCGGTCATCAGGTTGAGCCACTGGGCTGCGGCGGCACCGGCGATCCAGTGCTGCCAGTCGTCTTCAAGCAGTTCGATTCGTGGCGCTGCTGCATGTTCGGCGAGCGCCGCGCGGTAGGCGTCCAGGTCCGAGGGCGGCACATACAGGCGCACGCTCGCATGCGGCGCAACCGCGATCAGGGCTTCGATGACTTCCGGCGCGGCCGCAGCCGGCGGGTCAGGCAATATCGGCACGCCGATGCCCTCCTGCCCGGACAAGCGGATGGCGAGGTCGATATCCCCTTCGTACAGCGCCAGGCCGGCGCTGACAATGCCTTCCTCGTGCGGCAGGCACAGCTGCGCCGGCACGGCGGCGACATTGCGGGCTCCCGCCGCCAGCACACTGCGCGACAACAGGTCCAGCCAGGCACGCTGGATCACGCCGACGGTACGCACCCCGCCGCTTCCCGAGGCCACCAGCACGCACTCGGCGGGATCCGATATCAGCTGGTCTTCCACCAGGTTGGGCAGGGCCGCACGCAGCCTGGCGGCCGAGATCGGCGGCACCTGGACCTGCAGGATGCCGACATCGCTGGCGGCAAGGATCAGCACCACGCGCTGCGCGCGCGCCACTTCGGCCGACAGCGACGACAATGGCTCGACGCCGCTGGTCTCCACCCTGCCGTTGTCGGCCGCGACTGCATACGGGCAGGGCAGCCCGGTCCAGTGTCCGGCGTTCTCCGCCGCCGCCTTGGAAGGCATGCGTATGTAGAGCGTGCTCATGAAAGATGCCTCCCGTTCGTGTTCAGTGTTCCCGCACCCAGATCACATTGGTGCGCGGCCCGTTGCGCTCTATCAGCGCCTGCACGTCGAGCCCGGCACGCGCCATGCGCACCCGGCCGTTGACGAGGAAAAAATTGGTGGTCACCGACAACGCGCTCGGCTCGGCGCGCGCGCCGCTGGCCTGCAGCCGCCGGTTGAAATCGGCCACATCGCGAAAGCTTGCGGTCTGGCGCGCCGTGACGACGGCGGCGGCGTCGCCGGCTGCCAGGCCGGCCACCCTTGCGCTCAGGACTTCGGCCGGCGCCGTGTTGACGTTGACCGGCGTGGCGCGCGGCAGCACGACCACGAACGGTCGCAAGCGTTCGACAAATTCCGGCGTGAAGCCCGCCACGGCCAGCAGGTCATCGACCTGGGTCAGCGGCAGTTGCGACGAGCTTGCCGTCGGCTGTGCCACGCTTGCCGGCGGCACCGGCGCCGCCGCTTTCATCAGGTCGGCAGTCTTCTGCGCCAGGCCGGGATCGATGCGCTGGCTGACCAGCAGCCGGGAGAACGCCAGCACTTCGGCCGCATCCACCACGCCGTTGGGCGCCACGTTGGTGAGGTTGAAAAGGGACTGCGCGTCGACGATGCTGCCTGACAGCGCGGCATCGGAAGCATCGCTGTCGGCGCGGCCATTCTCGACATACTGGTCCAGCTTGGTTTCCGAAAGCGGCACCGCCCACGGTTCGTCCAGGCCATCCACTGTCGAGAATTTGGCGTCTTCACGCAGGATCAAGCGCGCCCAGTCCAGCGCGCCGCGCAATATCCATTGCTTCTGCAACTGCAGCCGCTGGTTTTCAATCGACCTGACCTGTACCTGCTGTTGCCAGAACAGGCTGGCAACGATGGTGATCGCCAGCGTCGTCAGCAACATCGCCGTAACCACCGCGACACCCTGTTGCCGCGCGCGCCGCATCACACGGCCCCCAGCAGGAAAATCTTTTGCATGGCCGTGCCGCGCCCGGCCAGGCGCAATGTCATCTCCAGGCCGGTGTACGCCGTGCGCGTCGCAGCGGCGCCGGTAGCCTGTGCAATCACCTGCGCCTTGCCGGAAACGGCCTGCGCGGGTTCGGCAATGCTGCCGCTGTCCTGCACGTCCGCCGCGCGCCAGCCCCGCTTGTCATCGGCCCAAAGCCGGAGCGCGATTGAAGCGACCCCTGGCTGCAGCGCGACCGCCGATCCCGCCCGACTCCCTGCCGGATCCGCTCCGGAACTGCCACCCGCGCCGCCGGTCATGGCGACCTGCATCTGGGCGTCGATTTCCAGCAGGTCGCGCGTGGCTGGCTGCTCGCGTCGCATCAGCACACCGCCGTTCACCTGGTAGGTGACCACCTGCACCCGCAGCGGCTGCGCCTCGGTCTGCACGGTCCGCACCAGCGACAGTCGCCCCTGATCGATGCGCAGCGGCTGCCGGTTCTGCAACAGCACTGAGGACGCGATCTGGGCGCAGTCGTTCTGCATTTGGGCGAATGAAAGCTGCAGGCCGCGGGTCTGCTCCAGTTCATCGGTCAGCGAGACCCGGGCGCGGATTATGGTGTCGAGGCCGCGCCAACCCATCACCGCGACCACTGCCAGCACGCTGATCGCGACCAGCAGCTCGACCAGGGTCATGCCGGAACGGGCGCATGGCCGCGCAATCCAGAACCGTTTGCAAGACTCAGAGCGCATTGGGCACCACCTGCGCGAGCTTGATGATGCGCCGCCCCGCATCACGCGTGTCGGACACGCTGACCTCGACCCGGCGAAACGACGGATTCGGCGTTGCGTACACATTTTCCTCGCACTGCAAGGGCAGCTCGCCCTGCGGACATTCGAAGCTGCGCTGCCCCAACGCGGGCCACTCGCGCGCCAGCCGGATCTGCGTCAGGCGATTCTCGGCTGACCAGGTCGCCATCATCGATGCGCGCAGGTCGGCGCTGTTGGTCGTCAGGCTGCCGACCGCTCGCAGGCTGGCTCCCAGCGCGGTGCCGACGATGAACAGCGCCACCAGCACCTCAAGCAGCGTGAACCCGGCCTGGCATCGATTCATCATGGCCTTACTCGACTGTGAAATGGCCAATGCCATCGGCACGGATTGACACCGACACCTGCGCGCTTGCCAGCGTCAGCACAAAGGGCTTGTCAACCGGCTCGCGGCCGAACACGATGCGCATCGGATTCGACTCGCCGACCGAAGCCGGAACGATCGACAGCGAGACAGGCGGCCGCTTGAAGCTGCGCGCATGCAGCAACTCGTCACCTTCCAGCCCCAGCCATTTGTTTTCCTCGCGCAGCAGGAAGCGATAGCCGTCCCCCCCCGACTCGAATGCAATTGGACGATTGCGCACGATCGCTTCGTCGCGCGCCAGTTGCATCAGCAGCGCGATCCGTTGTGCTTCGTTGTGCAACTGCTGCCGTTCATCCGGCAGTGCGTTGAAAGCGATGAAGCCCATGGTGATGCCGACGATCACCAGGACGACCAGCAACTCGAGCAGCGTGAAGCCCCTCGCGCGCCGCAATGCGGGCCATGTCGTCAGATATCCCACGACCCGATGTCGGCGTCGTTGCCACTGCCGCCAGGCTGCCCATCCGCGCCGAGCGAGAAAACGTCAATCTCACCTTTGACGCCGGGAGAAAGGAACTGGTAGGGGTTTCCCCAAGGATCTTTCGGCAGCTTGTCGACGTAGCCGCCGACCTTCCAGCCAGGTGCCGGAGGGCCGCTCTGCGGCCGGACAACCAGGGCCTGCAATCCCTGCTCCGTGGTTGGATAGCGCTGGTTGTCCAGCTTGTAAAGCTTGAGCGCCTGCATCAGGGTCGAAATATCCTGGCGCGCCGCCGTAATGCGGGCGTCGTCAGCGCGCCCCATCAGCTTGGGCACGACCAGGGCCGCGAGTATGCCCATGATCACCACCACGACCATGATCTCGATCAGGGTGAAGCCGCGGTTGCAGCGGGCAACGGCCGATGGGCCAGCGGGCGAAATGTGTACTGGTGCGATGCGCATGAGCTTGGTCACCAATGGTAAAAAGTAGATGAGTGATACTCAGTATAGATTTCGTATTTTTCGCCTCAAGCATTGTTAGCTTGACCGGCAGCAACAAGCCGGTCGGAGGCCAAAATGCCCGGCATTCGCGCAACGACATCGCGCTGACACCGACATACCCATGATCAACGATTGACTATCTGGCCTCTTGGATGGGATCAATTGTCAGCTTGAGGGATAGCAACAAGTTGGTCGGAATCAAGAAGGGTTAGATTCCGCACTATTTGGAAAGTGCCGGCTCGGGGGCAAACATTTTGCTGGCCAACAAAATGTCTCGTTGCCTGCGGGAGGCCAGCAAATGTCAGCGTGGCCGAGAGCAAGGAATTCGCCGCGAGGGAATTCCTTGGCCGCCGTTGGCCGCCCGTCACGGCCACAACCGGAAATAACAGTCATGGCAGTGACGGGCACAACGGATGTCAGGACTATCAGCTGCCGATGCGGCCGCCGTCATTCTTGGTGATGACGATCGTCGCCGAGCGCGGACGGCCGGTGGCGCCGCCCGCACCATACCCGGCACTGGCAGGCCAGTGGCTCAGGTACTTGGTGGGATCGGTAACATTGGCTTTGCTGATGGTCTCGCCCGGATGCTGGATGTTGACGAACATCGTCTTGCCATCCGGCGTTTCGGCAAGGCCGGTGATCTCGCAGTCGACCGGACCGACCAGGAAACGTTTCAGCGTGCTGGCAGTGGCCGCCTTGCCAACTGGCGTGCTGACATTGACCACGCTGTTATCGAGCTTGGTGTACGAAATGGTTTTCGTGCTGCCATCGCCGATCGCGCCCGGGATCGCGGCGAGCATCATGCAGTTCGTCGTGTCCCCGTAGTAGGCATCGTCCGTCTGAATCCAGCACAGTCCGGTTGCGCTGGAGAATACCAGTCCGTCCGGGCTGGAGAAGTCCTGGTCGCCGGTGAGCGAGGAAAGGTTGACGCGAGCCGGATCTGCATCCGATTGCGCACCGAACAAATAGATGTCCCACCGGAAAGTGGTCGCAGCATGATTGCCGGCCGTCTCGGCAACGCGAATGATGTGGCCATTCACGTTACCGGAATTCGACGTTGAGGGGTTGGACAGGGTAGCCGTACGAGGATCGGTATAGGCGCGCGGGTTTGCGGCGTCCAGACCATACTGGCCGGCGACCGGTTCCAGCCTGCGGTTGAGGTTGTTCGTAAGCGTGTAATAGATCTCGCCCGTGACTGGATGGACGCCGCACCATTCCGGCCGGTCCATTTTCGTCGCCCCGACCGCATCCGCCGCGATCCGTGCGTTCACCACGACATCAGCCTGGTCGGCGAATATGTAGGTCGGGTAGGCCGCGATCGCTGCGTTGGCGATGTTCAATTCGATCCACTCACCGCTGCCGTCAGCGTTGAACTTCGCGACATACAATTTGCCGCTGTCGAGATACTTGTCGCCGACTGCGATGCGGTTGGCGGCGCTGGCATCAGCGGCATCCCAGTTCGCCGTCGACACGTACTTGTAAATGTATTCGCCCTGGGAATCGTCACCCATGTAGAGCGCGACCGGTTTGCCGGCGCCAAGCAAGCCGAAGGCAGCGCTCTCATGCGCGAACCGGCCCATCGCGGTGCGTTTCTTGATCAGCGCCGTCTTGTCATACGGGTCGATTTCGACGATGTAGCCGAATCCGTTCAGTTCATTGCGGTAGTCATCGGTGCCATCGAGAGAGGCGCCGAGCTTGCTGATGTTGAAGCGCAGGTAAGGCTCGGTGTTCGCTGCGGTTTCCCAACCATGCCGGCCTGCCGCGCCCTGGTTGCGCCCATAGCGCTTGAGCGAGGTCACGCTCTTGTCGTTGGCGCGAGCCAGGTCGTCGGCCGCGCCGCGCGCGAAATAGCCGGCCCAGTTTTCCTCGCCGGTCAGCAGCGTGCCCCAAGGGGTGCGGCCAGTGCCGCAATTGTTGATGGTGCCGCGGGTTGCAGTTCCCGCAGGCGAATGGATGGTTTTCATCAGTGCGTTGCCACGCGCCACGCCCGAAATCTCGATCGGGGTCAGGGGTGTGATGCGACGGTTGAATGCAGAGCTTTGCACTGTCGCAAAAGCGCCATTGGCTTTCTTGACCTCGACGATCGACACGCCGTGCGCAGCAATTTCCTTGTCCGCCTCGCCGATCGGCCGCGGGTTTGCGGTAGCGCCGTTGGCATGCAGGAATTGCTGCGTGATTGCTTCGTGGTTCATTGCCAGCAGGGCGCGATCGGAACTGTTGTCATCGCGTACGCCCGCTGCAGACAATCCGAAATACTCCATGCCGTCGGCATGATCACCAGCACGGTTTTCGAAGCTGGTGTCGGTACCATCGTTCCGGTAGGCCGGCGTAGCACCCGTAAGTGGATCGCCCAGCGCGTACAGGACGGTCGCGGTATATCCTGTCGGAATCACGACCGAGTCGGCCAGGCTTTTGGCGACCGCAGTAAAACCAAGCAGCGTTTCGGATTTGACGTTCCCGGCCTGCTGTGTGGCGACTGCGGTAGTGCCGCCGCAAGCGGACAAGCCAAGCGATCCGAACATCGCGCCCATCGCCGATGCCACGCCACCACGCAACACGTTGCGGCGCGAAAGACGCGCCTGCAGGACGCTATCGAATGTCGGGTTGCCCGAATTGTTGTTGCCAATATCGTCCGGGTCGGCGAGATGTTCCTGACGGGTCAGGTCGTTCATGTGGTGCCCCTTTTTCCAGGTGAAGAATCGGGGCCGATGTTACGAATGGAGAGTTACCGAATCGTGACCACAGCGTGACAATTCCGGATGCATGGCGAGCTGGCATGAGCGAGCGCAGTCGCCGATATACTGAACTGTGCTATTTCTCCATGCGTGGCCGTGCCGGCCGCCACGATCTGAAAGGAGCAGTCATGTCATTACCGCATGCCTCATCGGGCGACCTGGTCGATGTCCGCCCGCTTGACGAAAGATTGAAGGGCGCCATTTCGACCGCTGTGCTGCGCACCGATCGGCTTGAAGTGATGCGGATCGTGCTGCATGCCGGGAAATCAATGCCCGAGCACCAGGTGCCCGGCGAATTGACAATCCAGTGCATCGAGGGCGTGGTCGACTTGCACGCCCATGGAAAGGTGACGTCGATGCAAATGGATGAACTGGTGTACCTGGGGCCGGCCGTGCCGCATGCGCTGGTCGCGGTGGAAGATGCGTCGTTGCTGGTCACAGTGCTTCGCAACCAGCAGTAGGAGCAAGGCCTGGGGAGCAAACCCCGGGGAGCCCGGCCGCAAGGGTTCAGGCAGATTCGTTGCGTGGATCGCGTGACAGCAGGCTGGCCACGGTGTCGCGCGGCGACTGGCCGTCGAAAAGAATGGCGGCAACCGCATTCGTCACCGGCATGTCGACGCCGCGTTCAGCGGCCAGGTCGCGTACGGCCCGCGCACAGCGCACGCCTTCGGCCACATGCCCGAGTTCGGCAACGATGGCCGACAAGGGCTTGCCTTGTGCAAGCCCAAGGCCGACCCGGCGGTTGCGCGACAGGTCACCGGTACAGGTGAGTATCAGGTCGCCCATGCCAGTCAGGCCGTTGAAGGTTTCCGGCCGTCCGCCCAAGGCGACGCCCAGGCGCGTGATCTCGACCAGTCCGCGGGTGATCAGCGCCGCCCGCGCGTTCAAACCCAAACCCATGCCGTCAACGATGCCGGTGGCGATCGCCAGGATGTTCTTGACGGCACCCCCGACTTCGACGCCGATCAGGTCGTCGGTGGCATAGACGCGGATCGCGCCGCCATGGACGGCGGCCACCACGAGTCTCGCCAGTTCGGGGTCGGCGCTGGCGACGGTCAACGCGCATGGCAGGCCTTGCGCCACTTCCTGGGCGAACGAGGGACCGGACAGCGCGCCGACCGGTATCCGGCTGCCGAGGACTTCGCGCACGACCTGGTGCGGCAGCAGCCGGGTGCCTTCCTCGAAACCCTTGCACAGCCAGACCAGGTTGGCGATGCCGCACTCTTTCAGTTGCGTCACCAGCGGGCGCAAGCCGGCCACCGAGGTCGCCGCGATCAGCAAGCCATTGTCGGCCGCCTGCGCCAGCGCGAACTGCAAATCGGATGTGACGGCGAGATTGGCGGGCAGGATCGCGCCCGGCAGGTAGGATTTGTTTTCACGGGTCGCGGCCAGCGAGTCGATCGCCGCCTTGTCGCGCCCCCACAGGGTGACCTGGCGCCGCGGCGCCAGCGCTATCGCCAGCGCCGTGCCCCACGCTCCGGCGCCAAGAATGACGACTGCCGGCGCACTGGCAGGCACCGCTGCCGGAGCGGCTTCTTCACTCGCTGCCTCACTCGCGGTCTCACTCATCACTCACCCCAGACCTCGGATGCCTTGACATAGCCGGTCTGTCCATCGGCATGACGCACGCGTATCCAGGCCGCGTTGCGCGGTTCTACTATTTCCAGCAACACATTGCGCTCGGCGCTGAAGACCAGCGGCGAGCCTTCGTCGGCAGCGGCGTGCACGCGGGCAGTGCCAACGTTGACGACAACATTGCGCTTGTTCACGACTGCTTTCGCCGGCAGCCACGACAGCTCGCCGGAAGCATCGCGCACCTTGATCCATTCGCCATAGGTAAGGACAACTTCGACCGGCATGCCGCGTGGCGCGATCGCCAGCTTGCGTCCCTTGTCGGAGGGCGCGTCATGCAGCACCACCGGTGCCGTGCCGACCGAACGAAAGTCCGCGGCCCGTGCCAGCCCCAATCCTGACGCAAGCAGCATCGCCCCAAGCAGCAACTGGCGGCCGGCTTTCATCTGCAATCTCAGTGCTGGGCCTGCGAACCGTCAGGCATGACGATGCCGGAGCTCGCCTGTTGCTGCTGCTCGGCCAGCGCAGCCTGGCGCTGCTGGTAGAACATTTCGAAGTTGATTTCCGACAGATGGACCGGCGGGAATCCGGCACGGGTCACCATGTCGGCGATATTGGCGCGCAGGTACGGATAGATGATGTTGGGGCAGCCAATGCCCAACAGCGGGTCGAGTTGGTCTTCCGGAATGTTACGGACCTCGAAAATTCCGGCCTGCTTGCCTTCGACCAGGAAGGCAACCTTCTCACCCACCTTGGCAGTGACGGTGATGGTCACGGTGGACTCGTAGATGCCTTCGGCCAGCGCCTCGGCGCCGACGTCGACTGCCACTTCCATCGCCGGCGGCTCCTGCTCGAGGAAAATCCCGGGCGAGTTGGGCTGCTCGAGCGACATGTCCTTCAGGTAGACGCGCTGGATCTGGAATACGGGTTGATTTTGATCGGACATGGCTTGCTTTCTGTGAATGTAGGGGAGGCAGCGGCCGGGTTCGCGTCCGCCGCACAGGTGAAATGCTAGGCGCCCTGCAGCAGGCTGTCGAGCCTGCCCTCGCGGTTGAGCGCGGAAAGGTCGTCGAACCCGCCTACGTGGGTCTCGCCGATATAGATTTGCGGCACCGTGCGGCGACCGGTTTTCTGCATCATTTCGGCGCGCTGGACAGGGTCGAGGTCAATCCGGACCTTTTCGATGTCGTCGACACCTTTTTCATTGAGCAGCCGCTCCGCCATCTGGCAGTAGGGGCAGACACCGGTGCTATACATCAGGACACGAGGACGAGTGGACATGGCGTTACTTCCTTACTTCGTTGTCGGCAAGCCTTGTGCCTGCCATGCGGCGATGCCGCCGTTGAGACTGAAGGCCTCGGCAAAACCCGCCTTCTTCAGTTGGGCGCAGGCGCGTGACGACGTCACGCCGGTCGCGCAGGTGACGATCAACGACTTCGTCTTGAACTTTTCAAGTTCGCCGATGCGCTTGCCCAGTTCCTTGAGCGGAATGTTGCGGGCGTCACGCAGGTGGCCGGCGGCGAAATCCTTGGGATCGCGCACATCGATCACCACGGCCTTGCCGGCGTTGATCAGTTGGGTTGCCTGCAGCGTGGAGACTTTGCTGCCGCGTGCGGCCAGGCTGGGCCAGAGCAGCGCGCCGCCGGAGAGCAGTGCGCAAAGAATCAGCCAGATATTGTCAATGAGAAATTTCACAAGGAAGAGTTGGGTTGGAGAAAACGCGATCATTATAAAATAGATGTCTCAAGTCCTCCCTCTACATCTTCCCGGACCCCATTCATCCATGTACAAAATCGTTTTGATGCGCCACGGCGAATCTACCTGGAACCTCGCCAACCGCTTCACCGGCTGGACCGACGTCGACCTGACGGAGAAAGGCGCGAATGAAGCGCTGCAGGCCGGAAAACTGCTGAAAGAAGCCGGTTTCACCTTCGACCTCTGCTATACCTCGGTGCTGAAGCGGGCGATCCGCACCCTCTGGCTGACGCTGGACGAGATGGACCTGATGTGGCTGCCGGTGGAGCACAGCTGGCGGCTCAATGAGCGCCACTACGGCGCCCTTCAGGGGCTGGACAAGGCCGAGACCGCGGCAAAATACGGCGACCAGCAGGTGCTGATATGGCGCCGCAGCTACGACATTCCGCCGGAACCGCTCGACCCGGCCGATCCGCGCACTTCATATGACGATCCGCGCTACGCCAGCCTGAAGCGGGAAGAAGTGCCCCTGACCGAATGCCTGAAAGACACCGTCGCACGCGTCATGCCGATCTGGAACGACTCGATCGCACCTGCCATCCGCGCCGGCCGCCAGATCCTGATTTCGGCGCACGGCAACAGCCTGCGGGCACTGATCAAGTCGCTCGACAAGCTGTCGGACCAGGAAATCGTCGGCCTCAACATCCCCAACGGTCAGCCGCTGGTGTACGAACTCGACGCCGACCTCAATCCGATCAGGAGCTACTACCTGGGCGACCCGGCTGCGATCGAAGCGGCCATGAAGGCCGTGGCCAGCCAGGGGAAGGCGAAATAGCCACCCCCGCAACCAGCTCCACGGCCCCCCGCCGCGGCCCCAGTGCCGCGGCGTCCATGCTCCCGGCATTGCTGGCTTTCGCGCTCTCACTGGTACTGCTGGCCGGCGCGTGGCAACCGGCACAAGCGGCGCCCAGCGAGCGCCAGCGCCAGAAGCAAGCAGCCGAACAGGAGCGCGCGGCATTGCGCGGCAAGCTGTCCGGCCTGCGGCGCGAAATCGATCGCACCGAGTCGGCCCGCAGCCATGCGTCGGACGCGCTCGCCGCTTCCGAGCGCGCGATCTCCGACGCCAATCGCGCACTGGCAGAACTGGCGCAGGAACAGCGCGAAACCGCCACCCGCGTCGAAGAATTGCAGCAGCAGCACCGGACGCTGGAAAAACATATCGCCCAACGCAAGCTGCAACTGACCCGGCTGGCACGCGACCAGTACCTCGCCGGCGGCAGCGACAGGACCAGGCTGCTGCTCTCGGGGGACAACCCCAACCGCATCAACCGCGACCTGCAATACCTTGGCTACGTGTCGAAGGCGCAGGCCACGCTGATCGCAAAACTTCAGGTCGACCTGGCCTCCATCGAAACCAACACCGAGCAAACCCGCGCTGCACAGCAGGAACTCGACGAAATCGCCACTGACCAGCGCCAGCAAAGAGCGGTGCTGGAGAAAGAAAAGTCGAAACGCTCAATATTGCTCGCACAACTTTCGAATAAGCTGAACGTACAGCGCAAGGAAGCGGGAAGCCTGCAACGCGACGAACAGCGGATGGCCCTGCTGGTGGACCGGCTATCGCAACTGCTCGAGGAGCAACGGCGCGCCGAACTGGCAAAGGCGCAGCAACGCCAGGAAGCGGAACGGCGCAAGGAGGCAGAGCGGGCCCGCAAGCTGGCACAGAAGCGGCAACCGAAAGAAGTCTTCCGGGCAGATCCGATCGACAACGATGAAAGACCGGCACAGCCGGCAGTGCGCGACCAGCCCTCGGGCAAGCAAGCGGCCGACGCGCCGCCCGCGGCAGCGGATATGGCGGCCCTGCGTGGCCAGTTGCGGCTGCCGGTCAAAGGCGAAGTGGTGGCGCGCTTCGGCAGCCGCCGCGGCGAAGGCAGCAGCTGGAAGGGGTTTTTCATTCGCGCCCAGGAAGGTGCGGAGGTCCGGGCGCTGGCCGCCGGGCGCGTGGCATATGCCGAATGGCTGCGGGGTTTTGGCAACCTGATCATTGTCGACCATGGAAACCAGTACCTGAGCATTTATGGCAACAACCAGGCCGTGCTCAAGCGGCCGGGAGACATTGTGAAGGCCGGAGATGTCATTGCAAATGCAGGGAATAGCGGCGGCAACGAATATTCAGGTTTATACTTTGAGCTGCGTTACAAGGGCCGCGCCATCGATCCCCAGCAATGGATGGCAACCCGATAATGACTTTCCGACCAGTCCTTGCGGGCGGCATATGCACTGCACCTTGCCCCCGCGGTATTGAAAAGACGGCCGTCGGGCCGATCTTGCATGGGAGCGGGCGCAGCAAGCCGCGGGGAAGGGCGATTACCACATACGCATGGCGGCCAGATCCTGAATTCGCCATGCTTCCCCATCAGTAGTCGAATCGCCCGCCGGTCACTGCCGGCGGAGGCAACCATCGCAGGTGAGAAATGAGCAGCAAACTCAAGAACGTCAGTCTGATCACCCTTGGCATCCTGGCCGGCGTGGCCGGGTCGATGCAATTCGACGCCCTCGCCCAACGCAGCGCCGGTACGCCGCTGCCAGTCGACGAGCTGCGCCAGTTGGCGGACGTGTTCGGCCTGATCAAGACCGACTATGTCGAATCGGTGGAAGACAAGAAGCTGCTGACCGAAGCGATCTCCGGCATGGTCGCGTCGCTCGACCCCCATTCCGCTTACCTGGACAAGAAGGCATTCAAGGAATTGCGTGAAGGCACGCAGGGCAAGTTCGTTGGCCTGGGCATCGAAGTCGGCATGGAGGATGGCTACGTCAAGGTCATCTCGCCGATCGAGGATTCGCCGGCCTACAAGGCCGGGCTCAAGGCCGGCGACCTGATCACCCGGCTGGACAATACGCCAGTCAAAGGCATGACGCTGGACGAGGCCGTCAAGCGCATGCGCGGCGAACCGAATACCAGGATCACGCTGACGGTGGCCCGCAAGGACGAGGACAAGCCGCTGCTCATCAGCATCGTGCGCCAGGAGATCCGCGTACAGAGCGTCAAATCCAAGATGGTGGAGCCAGGCTTTGCCTGGGTGCGCGTGTCGCAGTTCCAGGAGCCGACGGTTGAGGACCTGGTGAAGAAGCTGACCGCGATCTACGCGCAGGACCCCGGCCTGAAGGGACTGGTGCTGGACCTGCGCAATGATCCAGGCGGCGTGCTGCCGGGCGCGATCGGCGTGTCGGCCGCATTCCTGCCCCGGGATGTGCCCATCGTCTCCACCAATGGCCAGTTGCCGGATTCGAAGGCGACCTTCTACGCCCGCCGCGAGTTTTACGCCACCCGCTCCAGTAGCGGCGACCCGTTGAACAAGCTGCCCGAGGCTTTCAAGAAAGTAAAAATGGTCGTGCTGGTGAATTCCGGCTCGGCTTCGGCCTCGGAGATCGTCGCCGGTGCGCTGCAGGATTACAAGCGTGCGACCATCATGGGCACCCAGACTTTCGGCAAGGGTTCGGTGCAGACCATACGGCAACTATCGACCGACACCGCGGTCAAGCTGACCACGGCCCGCTATTACACGCCGAACGGGCGCTCGATCCAGGCCCGCGGCATCGTGCCGGACATGATGGTGGATGAAACCCCGGAGGGCGACGGCCTGAACAGCCTGCGCCTGCGCGAATCCGACCTGCAGAAGCACCTGTCCAACGACAAGGACAAGGAAGCCGAAGGCCGCGCCCGCGTCGACGAACTGGAAGAGCAGCAACGGATCGCGGCACTGGAGAAACGGCGCAAGCCGCTGGAATTCGGCGGCAAGGACGACTTCCAGCTGGCACAGGCGGTGAACCACCTGAAAGGCTTGCCGGTGCAACTGTCCAAGACCAAGGTGGTCGAAAGCAAGAAAGAGCCGACCATCAACACCAAGGACGAGAAAAAACCGGCCGACCGGAAATAATCCTGCCAGACAGCACCAAGGCCGCCCCGGGGCGGCCTTTTTCATGTCAGGCCCCCATCCTCCAATCCAAGCCCGCATGCTTTGCGGATATTCTCCAGCCGATCATGAATGACCAACAGCTACTGCGCTATTCGCGCCACATCCTGCTCGACGAGATCGGCATCGAAGGCCAGGAACGACTGCTTGCATCGAAGGTTCTGGTGATCGGCGCTGGCGGCCTCGGCTCGCCAGCCGCCTTCTACCTGGCCTCGGCCGGCATCGGCAAGATCACGCTGGTGGACAACGACATCGTCGACCTGACCAACCTGCAGCGGCAGATCCTGCATACCAGCGATCGCATCGGCCAGCCCAAGGCGGCATCCGGACAGCTGACGATGCAGGCGCTCAATCCGGGGATCGAGGTGGTGGCGCTGCAGGAGCGGGTCGAGGGAGCGCGGCTACAAGAACTGGTGGCGCAGTCAGATGTGGTGCTGGACTGCAGCGACAATTTCACGACCCGGCATGCCGTCAACCGCGCCTGCGTGGCCGCCGGCGTGCCGCTGGTTTCTGGTGCGGCGGTGCGGATGGACGGCCAGATATCGGTGTTTGATTCGCGCAGCCCGGACGCGCCCTGCTATGCCTGCCTGTTCCCGCCGGACCAGCAGTTCGAGGAAGTGCAGTGCGCCACCATGGGCGTGTTCGCGCCGCTGGTCGGCATCATCGGCACCATGCAGGCAGCGGAAACGCTGAAACTGATCGCCGGCGTCGGCGAGTCGCTCGCCGGCCGCTTGCTGCTGCTGGACGCGCGCAACATGGAATGGACCAGCATCCGGGTCAAGCGCAACCAGGATTGCCTGGTTTGCGGGCACTGAGGCGACCGAACGGCCGGACATCACACCAGCAGCATCGCAATCTGCGCCTGCGCGCCTTCGGTCGGACGCTGACGGAAGCCGGTCTTGGCGAAGCGATGCCAGCGGCCCAGCACCAGGCTGGTGATCATGCCGGCGCGAGCCGCCGCCTCGGCTTCGCTGGCTTGTCCCTGGGTGGCGGCCAGCTTGAGCGACTGGCGTAGCGCCAGTTCAATGCGTTCGACGAACTGGTTCATGCGCGCCTGCAGCCGCTCGTCCTCGTTGACCAGCGCATCGCCGATGATCACGCGGGTCATGCCCGGGTTGCGCTCGGCGAAATTAAGCAGCATGCCGGTGATGGCCTGTGCCTGCGACAAGCCGCTTTCCTGTTGTCCGGTGATCTGGTTGATCAGCCCGAACACGGTTGATTCGATGAATTCGATCAGCCCCTCGAACATCTGCGCCTTGCTGGCGAAATGCCGGTACAGCGCAGCCTCGGACACGTCGAGCCGGGCTGCCAGCGCGGCCGTGGTGATCTTTTCACCCTTGGGTTGCTCCAGCATGGTGGCCAGCGTCTGGAGAATCTGCAGTTTTCGTTCGCCCGGTTTTGTGGTTGCCATGCTGCGCTTGTCGTTATGGTTGGAATGGCCCTTGCAGGCTGTGCAGCCGGGCCGGCAATTGCCCAAGGGATTTTACTTTGACATCGACGTATGCGGGGCGCTTTACCGGTGTCGAGGTTCCGGACGCGAAGCGCCCGGCGGGCGGCGAGTGCTGCGGATTGGTCATCAGGTACTGCGTGACCCAAACCGTGCGCAGGCCCAGCGAACGCGCGGATTTCAGGTTGGCCGCCGTATCCTCGACCAGCACGGTGTTGTGCGGCGCCAGCTTTTCATGGCGCAGGATCTTGCGCAACAATGCCCGTGAAGGCTTGGGCCGCAACTGGCGATGCACCATCATCGATTCGATCGGCAGGTGCCTGGCGAAATGGCGGTGCAGCCCGAGATGACGCACCACTGCATGGGAGTAGCGGCGCGGGGCGTTGGTCAGCAGGATCTTGCGGCCAGGCAGCCGCCGCAGCAGGCGGCCGAGGCCGCGCTCGGCGCGGATCATCGAGGACAGGTCGTCAAACTGGTGCGCATGGTGCAGGAAGTCTTCGGCGCGCACATTGTGGTGCCGGACCATGCCAAGCAAAGTGGCACCGTAGCGCTTCCAGTAGGTGACGCGCGCCGCATTGACGACATCGGCGTCGGCCGGCGTTTCACCGTCCCCCAGCACGCGCGCCATGTACGCGTTCATGTTGGCGTTGATCGCCGGGAAAATCGCGTGCGACGCGTCATGCAGCGTATTGTCGAGGTCGAACAGCCAGGTCAGGCGCCTCGACATCATGGAATGCCGGCGATCAGTGCGAACGGATCATGGTGCCGAACGCCTGCTCGGTCAGCACTTCAAGCAGCAGTGAATGCTCGATCCGGCCATCGACGATATGCACTGTGTTGACGCCGGACTTGGCGGCATCCAGCGCTGACGAAATCTTTGGCAGCATGCCGCCGGAGATGGTGCCGTCGGCAAACATCTCGTCGATTTCGCGGGCGGACAGGTCCGTCAGCAAGCCGCCCTGCTTGTCCAGCACGCCCGGCGTGTTGGTCATCATGATCAGCTTTTCCGCCTTCAGGATTTCGGCAATCTTGCCAGCCACCACGTCGGCATTGATGTTGTAGGCCTGGCCGTCGTCGCCGAAGCCGATCGGCGAAATGATGGGGATGAAGGCGTCGTCCTGCAGCGCCTTGACCACGGCCGGGTTGATGGCCTCGATCTCGCCGACGAAACCGATGTCGAGGAACTGGCCGGGATGCTCACGGTCCGCCATCTTCATCTTGCGGGCGCGGATCAGTCCGCCGTCCTTGCCGGTCAGGCCCACAGCCTGGCCGCCGTAATGGTTGATCAGCATCACGATGTCCTGCTGCACTTCGCCGCCCAGCACCCATTCGACGACTTCCATGGTTTCTTCGTCGGTGATGCGCATGCCCTGGACGAAAGTGCCCTGCTTGCCGATTTTCTTCAGCGCGCTGTCGATCTGCGGGCCGCCGCCGTGCACCACGACCGGGTTCATGCCGACCAGCTTGAGCAGGATCACGTCGCGCGCGAAGCCGTGTTTCAGGCGCTCTTCAGTCATCGCATTGCCGCCGTACTTGATGACAATGGTCTTGCCGTGGAACTTGCGGATGTACGGAAGCGCTTCCGCGAGGATCTCCGCCTTGATTTGCGAAGAAACGGTGGAGAGGTCGGTAAGATCGGACATGACGGTCAGGAAAGTAGGATTGCGCTGATTTTACAGCGAAAGAACTGCGACGACCTTCCAGTTTTGTTGTCAGGCCGGCCGGGATGGACTAGGCTTTTGCTGCCCTGACAATCCCCACGCACCATGAGCGCAACATCCCTGCAAGAACTGGAGTCGATGCGTCCGGCGCTGCTACGCTTTGCCATCCTGCAATTGCGCAACGAATCGCAGGCCGAAGACGTGGTGCAGGAAGCGCTGGTCGCAGTGCTCGAGCAGCCCGGCCGCTATGCCGGCCGCTCGGCGCTGCGCACCTATGTCACCGGCATCCTGAAACACAAGATAATCGATGTGCTGCGCAGCAATTCGCGCATGCAGCCGCTGGACAATGGCGACGGCCGGCTCGACGACGAAGCGATCGATGCGCTGTTCTCCGCCAACGGGCATTTGCTCGCCATGCCGCGCAACTGGGGCGAACCGGACGCCGCCCTGCAACAGAAGGACTTCTTCAGGGTGATGGAACAATGCCTGGAAAAGCTGCCACCCGCCATCGCCCGCATTTTCCTGATGCGCGAGTGGCTCGAAATGGAAACCGGCGAGATCTGTAAGGAATTGGGCATTTCGTCGTCCAATGCATGGGTAATGCTGTACCGGGCGCGCGTGCGGCTGCGCGAATGCCTGGATCTGAACTGGTTCGGCGACGCCGACGGGGGTTAGACCATGAACATCAAGCCAAGCTGCCGCGAAGTGCACCGGCTGACATCCGAGGGCATGGACCGCCCGTTGTCCGCCGTGGAGCGGCTGCGAATGCGAATGCACCTGCTGGTCTGCGAAGGCTGCCGCCGTTTTGGCCGGCAGGCGGCGCTGATGCGGCGCGCCATGCGCGGTACACCCACGGGGGAGGGCGAATCATGAGTCAATGCGCGCAATGTGGCGCCGAATTCAAGTGCGGCATGGTCGATGCACCTGGCGATCAGCCGTGCTGGTGCGCGCAATTGCCGGCCCTGCTTGGGGTGCCGCTGGATGGAAGCTGCCTGTGCCCGGCGTGCCTGCAGGAAAGGCTGCGCAGCGCGGCACAGGGGCGGGAGGTGCCGGACGGGCTGTGAGCAGGCGCGGCACCTGCGGCATCTTGCGCTCCTCCTGCTGCGCGCTCTTCAAACGCGCCTGCGCCACCCTTGCCAGCCGGGCCTCGACCGTGCTTCCCCCTATTGGATGCGCCAAGTGGTTCTATAAAAGCACAATAAATCTCTGAACGGTCATCAAATTTTCACAAATTTTTCCCGTTCACTGCCTGGGAACATTTCTTTCAATATTCGCACCTAGGGGTGGTTTGCTCCGGCTCAGCACGGACACGCCATCCACATTAATCAGGAGTGAATTTGAAAAGAGCAATAGAGGCGGATCCTTCGTTTTCCAGGCGCCGCCAACCAACGGAATTTTTTTGCCTGCCAGTTTCAGGAGGGCAAACTGGAAAGTTCGGACGAGATCAGGATCGAAGCCCCGACAATCATCGATTGCCGCAGTCCTTGCATGAAAACCGACGCTCGATAGTCGACACGTTTTTCGGTGGTAGCCGTCCTGAAAAGGCATCCGCTGCCCTCTCACATCCGCGCGAAAGAACCGGCATTGTCAAGCACAGCCGCCCAGGGGCAGGACATCCATCCTTGAACCATACGCCGGTCCGGTCGGTGACGTCATCGTCAAGCGCCGACACAGGGGAATGTTTCGCCGCCACGCAAAAATTCCAGGAAACCGATAGCGTGGAGTCGCAGGCGGCACTTCCTTTCCTGGCTGTGCTGGCGTCCCCTCGCCTGGCGTCCCCATACCTGCGCCCCAGCGTGCCGAGGCCCTTTGCGCTGGCCGAGGTCAAGATTGCACTGACGATGGGCTTCTCGCCACTCGTTCTGGAACAAATGCAGGCTTACTGGGGCACGCGCGGGATACCGGGCAGACTGGAAACCCTTCCCATTGATGGGGAGTCACTCAAGGCAACGCTCGGCGAACCCATCGGCAAGGGCCTGGCGGGGGCGGTCGTTGAATGCAGTACAGCAACGGGCATCAAAGCGTTCAAAACCCCGACGGGTGCAAGCTGCCTCTACGAACAGCCAACCGGGATGAACCCGCGCCGTCCAAATGTCGAGGGGCGAGCAATGCTGGCTGCGGAACTGGCCAGCAAGCTCTTGCCTGCGGGATGCGGCCTGGTCGTACCCAGGACACGGATGGCGAAAATCGGCGCCGACTTTGGCTTGCTGATGGATAAGTTGCCCGGCAAGTCGCGCATGATACGTGTGCTTCACAATCGTTCCCTGAAGGATCAGTCGGAACTGTCCAGGAAGCTTTTGCGCAAGTTGCAGAAGCACGGGATCAACGCCAGGAAGACGCTGAAAGCGATACACCTGCATGGCCTGCAAAGCATCCGCTTGTTGCGCAAGCAGGACGGCTCCATGCAGGTTCTGGTGACTGGCCAGGTATTGCATGAAGCTCCTTTCATCGTTGCTCATCCTGACTACAAACGGGCGCTCACGTGGCTGCAATTATTTGACTTCCTTACAGGCCAGATGGACAGGCACAGCGGCAACATCCTGATCGAACAATACCGGGATCCCGAAACAGGCGAGCAACGAGTGAGGATTGGCGCCATAGACAATGAATGTTGTTTTGGCGTGCCCACCGAGCATTCCGAATTTGCACGCATCCTCGATACGCATGCCTTCCTGTTGCCGCAACTGCCGGAGGCCATCGACGCCGAGATGTTCGAGGCAATCACGCAATTTCAGATCCCCCCCGGGGTGGCGCAGGCCTATCTGGGCGAACAGCGCTATGTAGACAGCCTGCTCCGCAGACTGGATATCCTGCAGCAACACTGCCGGAATCTGGCGGAGAAGAAAGCCGTCATTCCCGTAACGGACTGGCAGAATTTTCACCTGCCTGATCCCGCAAGCTCATTGTGGCAACGCGAAAGCATGAGCGTGTCCAGCGAAATCCAGCAGGCACTGGAGCCGACGCAATAGTCGCCTCAAGCCAGCAGGAAAGGGATGACGGGGCCAGGCGCTGGGGGCGGATTCAGGCCTCGCAGGGCTTTTCTTCCACGCGCGGGAAACCGGCTTTGAGGACGTCAAGATCCGCCTTCTTCGGCGCTTCCAGCCCCCGCAATCGGTAGGCGACCCGAAGCAGCGGCATCTTGTGCTCGACTATCCGGGCGCTGCGAACACCCAGCTGGCTCAGCTTCGCCAGTTGGGCCCTGGCCGCATCTTCCGTCTTGAACACGCCCAGTGAAATGCCATGACGCTGGGCCGGATTGTCCTGCAGCACGTAAAAATCGTTGATGCCCAGCTTGCGCAGTTCCGACGATTTCTTGTCCGCGCCTTCCTTGCCGGCCGGCAGAGGCGGTATCCAGACCATGTGGCTGCTCTGCTCCCTGACCTCAAGCCGGACCGGCTTTTCCGGCAGCGTCAATGCCGCCAGCCGGGTTTCGAAGCGCTTGGATTCGGCCAGCGTCAAGTTGGCGAGTTCGATACAGGCGGCCTGCTTCGTCGCAGCCACAGGCCGGGCCAATACTGGCGTGATTGCGGCTGCGGCCGGGATTACGGTCGACGAAGCGCTGGCGGCAGCGCTGGCAGATGCAGATGATGCCGGCGTGAGTGACGCAGCAGGCACCGCCGAAGTGGCGGCAACCTGGGCCGGAGACAGCACCCGCAGCTTGTCGGCATTGATCTGGTTCCTGATTCGCTGCGGCTCATGTCCACTCGGCACCAGCGCGTCGAACCAGCCGAGCTGAAACGCCAGCAAGCCGCCATTGACCAGCAAAAGGCAGGCAAAAACGAATTTCAGCATCAGGATGTCTTCTCCATTGCGGCCACCTGCAGGCCGATCAGCACCAGGTTGTCGATCAGGTCCGCGGGCGCGGCCAGGAAGGGCGCCAGCATCCGTGCGGCGCCGCCGGAAATGATACAGCGCGCACCCGGGTGGCGGGCCAGCGCGCGTTCGATTGCGCCGGCCTGGGCCGACATGCAGCCCAGGACGATCGCTTCTTCGGTGTTGTCCGCGAACGGCATGTCCGAACCCATCCGTTGCGCGACCTCAGGCAGTTGCGCAGTATGCGTCGCCAGCGCCGACGCCATCAGGCGCAAACCGGGAAGGATCATGCCGCCGATGAAAACCCCGTCGCCGCTGATGGCGTCGATGGTGGTGGCGGTGCCGCAGGTGGCGACAATCAGGGCCTGCCCCGGGAACAGCGCACGCGCACCGATCGACGAGGCAAAACGATCCGAGCCCAACTGCCCGGGCGTGCGATAGCCATTGCGCAATCCGGCCCGTAGCGCCGATGAAACGAACACCTCGAGCGGCGGTTCGTGCGGGCCAAAACAGTGCCCCAGTACCGCCGCCAGGTCCTTGCGCACGGCCTCGCCCGCGACATTGGACAGCACCACGCGCATGACATGGCGGCCTTTCCAATGCGCCGCCAGCGTTGGCAGCGCCTCGCGCGCCACGGCCCCCGATTCGACCCACTCACCCGGCTTGCCGGGCATGGCAGGCGCCAGCGCCCATTTGACCCGGGTATTGCCGGCATCGATCAGCAACAGCATGTTCAACTCCTCGCCACTGCGGCCGCGTCCGGCATGGCGCGCAGCGATACGTCGCCGGCGGCAATCGTCACCGGCCCGGCCGGTGTGTCGAGCAGCAGGCAACCGGATCCGTCCACGCCGATTGCCCGGCCTTCCTGCACCACCCGGCCATGATCGAGGATGCGCACCATTTGTCCGGCATGCGCATGCAGCCGGTTCCAGTTGTCGGCGAAGGGCGCGAAACCCGCGGCATCGAAGCTCGCCAGGGTGTGCGCCAGCCTGGCCGCCAGGGCAGCCAGCAATTCGTTGCGGCGATCGAGCAGTTGCGGCATCTGCGCCACTTCGCGCCCGATCTCCGCCCGAGACTGCGGCATCAGCAAAATGTTCAGGCCAATTCCGATGACCGCCCACGGCTGGCGGCGCCCCGGCTGGCGCACCACGCCGGTCTCGATCAGGATGCCGCCGAGCTTGGCCTCGCCCAGCTGCACGTCGTTGGGCCATTTCAGGCTTGCCGCCACCCCGAAACCGGCCAGCGCTTCGGCCACCGCGACGCCGACCGCCAGCGGCAGGCCGAGCAGGCCTGCGATGTCGCGCCGCAAGAATGGCCACGCAAGCGAAAAGGTCAGCGATGCGTGCGGCTCGGCCAGCCAGCTGCGGCCGGCGCGTCCGCGCCCGGCCGTCTGGACTTCGGCGGCCAGCAGCAGCGGACCCTCCAGCTGCGGCAGCCGCTGCAGCAGGTCAGCATTGGTGGACCCGGTCAAGGCAATGCATTCGATCGCCACGCCCGGCGCGGCACCGCGCAGGTGGAGGGCAATTTCTTTCGGGGACAGCGCATCGTTCATGCGGGCATTGTAGCCGCGCCGGGCTTCCGCATTCCGGTTTTGCAGGGCTGCGCAATGACGCAGCGCGCAATCTCCCTTAAACTGAGCCGAATGATGAATTTGCAAGCATCCGCTCCCGAACTGATCCGTCCCGACCCGCAAAGCGTGCTCGTCCAGGGCGGCTGGCGGGTCCTGACACTGTCGGCCCCGGGCGCCATTGCCCACCTCGACGCTGTCTTGCGCACCCTGCCGCCGGCCGCCACGCTGCGCTGGGATCTCCGCGGCATCGCCGCCCTCGACCACATCGGCGCGCAATGGCTGTGGAATGCATGGGGCGGCAGGCGGCCGGGCGAATTGCTGCTGTCCGAACAGCAAAAGGAAATTTTCAACCGGCTCGAGCAGAGCGGGAAGCTGGCACTGCCCGCCGAGCCGAGCCGGCGTTCGCCGCTGGACTGGATCGCGGCCACCGTGCTGCTGGCAGCCGATAACTTCATCGCCTTCATCGCGCTGATTGGCCAGCTGACGCTCGACCTGCTGCAATTCATCCGCCGGCCGCAACGCGGCCCCTGGAAGGAGATTTCAGCGAACCTGTTCCGCATCGGTTTCCTGGCGCTCGGGATCACCGCGCTGGTCGGCTTCCTGATCGGCGTGGTGCTGTCCTTCCTGTCGGCACAGCAATTGCATACCTTTGGCGGGGATGTCTTCCTGGTCAACATCCTGGGCATGAGCATCATTCGCGAACTTGGACCGCTGCTGGCTGCCATACTGGTTGCCGGCCGCTCCGGTTCCTCCATCACCGCGCAGCTGGGTGTCATGCGCGTCACCGAGGAACTGGATGCCATGCTGGTCATGGGCCTGCCGCATGGCTTCAGGCTGATCCTGCCGCGGGTGGTGGCGCTGGCGATCGCCATGCCTTTGCTGGTAGTGTGGACCGACGCCGTCGCGCTGATCGGGGGCATGACCGCCGCCTGGTTCGAGCTGGGGCTGACGCCCGATTATTTCATCATGAAGCTGCCGGATGCGGTGCCGCTGGCGAACTACCTGATCGGCTTGTTGAAAGGTGTCGTGTTCGGCGTGCTGATCGGCCTGGTGGCCTGCCATTTTGGCTTGCGCATCAAGCCCAATACCGACAGCCTGGGCCGCGGCACCACGAGTTCGGTGGTGACAGCGATTACCATCGTGATCGTGGCCGATGCGATCTTTGCGATCATATTCAAGGGCGTGGGCTTCTGATGGAACCCACGCCGCTGATTCGCATACGGGGACTCTGGACGCAATTCGGCGATTTCGTCGTGCACCAGGACCTCGACCTCGACGTCTGGCGCGGCGAGATCCTGTCGCTGGTGGGCGGCTCGGGATCTGGCAAGACTACCTTGCTGCGCCAGATGCTGGGGCTGGCACAACCTGCGCGCGGCAGCGTGCAGGTTGCTGGCGAGGAAATCGGCCCGGGCGAACGGGCAGCCGGGGCGCAGATGCGCAGCCGCTGGGGCATGTTGTTCCAACACGGTGCGCTGTTCTCGGCCCTGTCGGCATTCGAGAACGTGGCGCAGCCGCTGCGCGAACTGCATGCCCTGCCGCCCGACCTGATCCGCGACGCCACGCTGCAGAAACTGCACATGGTGGGCATCAGCCCGGAACAGGCCCAGCGCATGCCGGCCGACTTGTCGGGCGGCATGGTCAAGCGGGTGGCGCTGGCCCGCGCGCTGGCGCTGGAGCCGGAGCTGCTGTTCCTGGACGAGCCCACTGCCGGGCTCGATCCGGCGCTGTCGGAGGCCTTCGTCGACCTGATTGCATCGCTGCATCGGGCGATGCACCTGACAGTGGTCATGGTCACCCATGACCTCGACACCATGGCCGCGCTGTCGACACGGATTGCGGTGCTGGCCGACAAGCATGTGGTGGCGACCGGCAGCATGCAGGAAATCATGCGGGTGGACCATAGTTTCATCCGCGAATTTTTTCTCGGCGAACGCGGTTTGCGCGCGCTGCAAGGGCTCGAAGGCGTCGGCGCGCAACAGGCGCCGCCCCAATGAGCATCCAGGTGGGATAAGGGCATCATGGAAAACAAATCGCATGCACTGATAGCAGGACTGTTCACGATCGGGCTGCTGGTGGCCGCGGTGCTTGCCGGCATCTGGCTCAACCGCGACCGCGAAATCCGCACTCCGTACGAGCTGACAACCAAACTGTCCATTCCGGGGCTCAACCCGCAGGCGGCGGTACGTTACCGCGGCTTGACTGTCGGCCGGGTCGATGACATCGTTTTCGATCCGCAGGTGCCCGGACAGATCCTGGTGCGCATCGGCGTGCGCGATGACACGCCCATCACCCTCTCGACCTATGGCGTGCTCGGCTACCAGGGCGTGACCGGCATCGCCTTCATCGAACTGAACGACGATGGCAAGAATCCGGTCAGGGTGAAAAGCACGCCGGGCAAGGTGGTTCGTATCGAACTGCGGCCCAGCCTGCTGAACACGCTGCAAGACAAGGGCATGGCGGTCCTGGCGCAGGCTGAAGAATTGACCCGGCGCGTCAACAACCTGCTGAATGAGCAGAACCAGCAGGCGATACTGACGACATTCAGCAACATCAGCGAAGCCGCCGATCAGTTCGAAAGAATCCCGCGCCAGTTGCAGCCGACACTGGCGCGCCTGCCCGGCCTGACAAATGAAGCGCAGTTGGCGGTGCAGTCGATCAATCGGCTATCCCGTGACTTGAGCGACATGAGTGCGCGCCTGCAGGCACCCAACGGGCCGATAGAACGGATCGGCACCACGGCGGACGGCATCGCCAGCGTGGCCGACCGTTTCGAAAACGACCTGCTGCCGCTGACCACCGAAGTCCGTTCCACCCTGCGACTGTTCAACCGGACGCTTGAAAACATCAACGAGCGGCCCCAGAGCATTCTTTTCGGCAACCGCCGCGCTGATCCGGGGCCGGGCGAGGATGGCTTTGCCACGTCCAACCGATGACAATCGATGGCAGCCGATGACAACAATGACAACGATGACCATCCGTGAGCCCCGACCGACCCACGACCATGCCCATTCCGTCCAGAAGGTGAACATGCATTCCAGGCTTTTGCGCAGGCCGCAATTCGTTGCCGCTGCCATGCTGCTCCTCATGCTCGGCGCCTGCACCACAGTCGAGCGGCGCCAGACACAACTGCAATACGACTTGGGCTACCCGGCGGCCAGGGCTGCGGCCGCCGCCCCGGCCCGATCGTCCCCGGTGCCGGTATCGGTGAGCGAGATCAGCGCGCCGTCCTGGATGGACAGCACCCGCATGTACTACCGCCTCGACTACGACAATCCGCTCGAAGCGCACACCTATGCCCAGGCGCGCTGGACCATGGCGCCGTCGCGGCTGTTCCTGCAAAGGCTGAAGGCGCGCGTCAGCGAGGCCGGCGGCGGCGTGCTGGGCGGCGGCGACGGGGCGGTCGGCGTGCCGCGGCTGCGCATCGAGGCCGACGATTTCAGTCAGGTGTTTTCCGCCCCGAAGGTCAGCACCGCGCGCGTGGCGATGCGGGTGTCGGTGCTGCAGGACCGCAAGCTGATTGCGCAAAGGACCTTCACCACCAGCGCGCCGGCGCCCACGCCGGACGCGGCCGGCGGCGTGCATGCGCTGGCCCTGGCGTCCGACGCAATGATTGCTGACATGATTGCATGGCTGTCCACGCTTCCCCTGGCCCGCTGAACCGCGAAGGAACGCCGCTGGCCGGCGCGCCCTCCGTCGCTGCGCGCATCGGCCTGGTGCTGTACGCGTTGCTGATCACCTATGCCAGCTGGTTTCCCTTCACAGGCTGGCGCAACAACGGCCTGGCGCCGTGGGCCTTCGTCAGCGCTGCGATGCCGCATTACTGGACGGTTTTTGACCTGATCACCAACGTGATCGCCTACATTCCGATCGGCATACTGGCAGTGTTCGCGCTCTATCCCCGGTTGCGCGGCGCGCCGGCGATGCTGGCGGCGCTGGCGGTGGGTACGCTGCTGTCGGCCGGCATGGAAGCAGGGCAGACCTATCTGCCCAGCCGGGTTGCATCCAACCTCGACCTGCTCACCAATACCGGCGGCGCCGCCATCGGCGCCATCGTCGGGCGTTTTGCATCGCATGCATTCCTGGAACAAAGCCGGCTGCTCAGCCTGCGCCGGCACTGGTTTTCGCACGAGGCCAGCCGCGGCCTGATCGTGCTGGCGCTGTGGCCGCTGGCGCAGATCTATCCACAGGCTTACCTGTTCGGACACGGCCAGCTCTTGCCGCTGGCATCGGCCTGGCTGGGCGAATTGCTCGACCGGCCGCTCGACCTCGGCGTGCTGCTGCGCCAGGGCCGCGACCTGAGCGCCGAACAATACTGGCTGGCCGAGAGCATCATTACCGCCACCGGGCTGGCAGGCGCAGTACTGACCATGATGTTCCTGTTCCGTGAGCGAGCGCCGAAGGCCGCGCTGGCCGGCCTGCTGGTAGCTGCCGCACTGGCGTCGAAATCGCTGGCCAACGCCGTCATCTTCGGTCCCGATAATGCATTTCTCTGGCTCACCCCCGGCTCTCAAGCCGGGCTGCTGATCGGCGCCTTGATGTTGTCCGGCCTGATGTTCGCGCCGCCGCCTGCCCAACGGCGGGTCGCCGGGCTGGCGCTGGTCACAGCGCTGGTGGCGGTCAACCTTGTCCCGGCCAATCCGTACTTCGTCGCGACGCTGCAGACCTGGTCGCAGGGAAAATTCCTGAACTTCAACGGCGCCGCCCAACTGCTGTCGCTGAGCTGGCCCTTCTTCATGCTCTGGTTCCTGTATCACCCGGTACACAGGCGGAAATGATGGTCATGGCCGGAGGGCAGCTTCAGTCGCCGCCCACCTGGATCAGGAGCGCGATGTGCCTTGCCTTCTCGAACAGCACCGGCAATATTTCATGATTCAGCTTTTCTTCGGTCCAGTCGGTAATTGACGCCGATATCCCGAGTGCAAATTGCCTCGGTCCGGTTCCGGGCAAGGGCACCGCAATTGAAATGTGATTCCCTTCCGGATAGTGCAAGACGCTGTGCTCGGCTGGCGTCAGCGCCAGCGCCATGCCGAGCGCACTCTTGTCACGCGGTAGCGCGCTGCCCACCCGCAGGTTCATGACATAGAGACGGCGTCGCTCTTCCAGCGCGAGCGCCCGGCCAAGGATCACGACGCGGTCGTGATCGCCCTCGCCGAAGTTGGCAGTACCGGAACACAGGTCAGCCAGGTTCTGCAACACCGCCTGGATCTGCTCGTTCATCCCAGCTCCCTGCAGTGCCGCAAAACCAATTTCCAGCACACGCGGCGTCAGCCGCCAGCGAGCGGCTTCCTTTTGTACGTAGCCCTCTTCCTGCAAGGTGCACAGGAAGCGCAGCACCGTCGGCCGCGGAAGATCAACCGCTGCCGCCAGTTCGGCAAGCGAGGGAAAAGGCTGGTCCGCGAAGGCTCGCAGGATGGATAGACAGCGCTGGATCGATCGATTATTCTTCATAACGTTCCATCAGGTGGTAGGTCATTTCACTAGGTGGACATCCTAACAATAATTAGACGGACCCCCAACCTGTTTCGTCAGGAGACACAAAAATGATGGAAAAACTGCTTTCGCCGCGACTGAGGAAGTTGCTCCTGGCCGCGCCCGCTGCCGCCTGCCTGCTCTCATTCAGTGGCGCATCCTTTGCCGCAGACCCATGGCCGACGCGCCCGATCAAATTGGTCGTGCCATACCCGGCCGGCGGATCCACCGACGTGCTGGCCCGTCTGGTGGGACAGAAGCTTTCTGAACGAATCGGACAAACGGTCGTCATCGAGAACAAGTCGGGTGCAGGCGGAAACATCGGCACGGATTCCGTCGCCAAATCCGCGCCGGACGGCTATACCCTCACGATGGGAAATATCGGGCCGATCGCAATCAACCCCTCGCTCTACCCCAACCTTCCCTATGACCCGCTGAAAGACCTGGCGCCCATTACTTTCCTGGTGTCGGTGCCGAACCTGCTGCTGGTGAACAATGCCTTGCCGGTAAAAAACGTGCAGGAATTCGTGGATTACGTGCGTGCGCGTCCCGGCACTTCCTATGCGTCGCCGGGTGCCGGCACCTCGCTTCACCTGTCCGGCGAATTGTTCGTCGCAACGGCCGGAGTCAAGATGACCCATGTGCCGTACCGGGGCGGCGCACCGGCGCTGGCGGACCTGATGGCGGGACATGTGCCTGCGCTGTTTGACAACATGTTCCCCGCGATCACGCAGGTAAAGGCGGGCAAGGTACGCGCCATTGCCATCACCTCGGCCCAACGTTCGGAACACCTGCCTGATGTGCCGACCCTGGCGGAATCCGGACTGCCCGGCTATGACGTCACCGGCTGGTTCGGCATCCTCGCGCCGGCCGGCACGCCGCGTCCGGTGATCACGCGCCTCCATCAGGAGTTTGCGGCGATCCTGCAGATGCCTGATGTGCGCAAGAGGATCACCGACTTCGGCGGCATGATCTCGGGCGCCGGGCCTGACGAATTCAGGACGTTCATCGTCAGTGAAACAGCCAAGTGGCGCAAACTTGTCCAAACTCAGAACATCAAGGTGCAATGATGACGGCAATGATCAATAACGGAATCCTCGAACAAGCTGGCTCGTACCAGCACTTGGCAGTCAACAAGATCGCCGGCGCCCTGGGCGCGGAGATTGGGGGCATCGACCTGTCGCAACCCCTTTCCGATGCCGTATTCAAAGAAGTGCAGCGTGCATTTGCCGAGCATCAGGTCATCTTTTTTCGCGGCCAGCAGATCACGCCAGAGCAGCACAAGGCATTCAGCCTGAGATTCGGCGGACTGCTGGAAGTGCCGTTCGTGCGGTCGCTCGAAGGCCATCCGGAAATCCTGGCGATCATGAAGGGCGCGCAGGAGATCACGCGGCGCAATTTCGGCGGCGTCTGGCATTCGGACATGAGCTACGCGCCGGAGCCGCCGCTTGGCTCCATCCTGTGTTCCCGCGTGGTGCCACCATACGGTGGCGACACCCTGTGGTCCAACATGTATCTCGCCTACGAACGGCTGTCCGAAGGCATGCAAAGGATGCTGGACCCGATGAACGTGGTCCATAGCGCAATCCGCTCTTACGGCGCAGCCGGCGTACTGGTGAACAACGGCGATCCTGCATCCAAGATGGACGTGCGCACCGATAACCGCGCAGCAGCGGAAGTGACCCATCCCGCCGTAAGGATTCACCCGGTCACCGGCCGCAAGGCGCTGTACGTCAACTCGGCATATTCGATCCGGTTTGAAGACATGACGGAGGAAGAAAGCAAGCCGCTGTTGGACTTCCTGTTCGCGCACTGTTCACGTCCGGAGCACACCTGCCGCCTGCGCTGGAGCCCCGGCACAATTGCCATGTGGGACAACCGCTGCACCCAGCACTTGGCAATGAACGACTACGATGGCTTCGATCGCGAACTCCATCGCACCACCATCATGGGCGACAAGCCGATTCCGGCCACCCCCCGGCCATAAGGGCAAGCAACGTCAGCGAACGGCAGTGGTGCTGTTCGCCGCTCGCCCGCCGCTCGTCCGCCGATTTCCCGTTGATCTCCAGCCGATTTCCAGGCGGGGAGGGCTGGCGCTGGCAGCACGGCCGGAATTGATGGCGTGTATCATGAAGGCTCCACTGCAGAGCAGGCGCAACGCGTGCCTTTTTGATCATGTCAGACAAGAACGAGCAGTACCAGAATGACCAGTACTACGAGCACCATGTTTTCATTTGCATGAACCAGCGCGAGGACGGTCGTCCCTGCTGCGCCGATCGCGGTGCGCAGGCGGCGCAGGAACACGCCAAGCGCCGCATCAAGGAACTCAATCTCAATGGCCAGGGCAAGGTCCGCATCAACAAGTCGGGCTGCCTGGACCGCTGTGAAGAAGGCCCGGTGCTGGTGGTCTACCCGCAGGGCACCTGGTACACCTATGTCGACAATGAAGATATCGACGAAATCATTGACGAGCACCTGGTAGGCGGCAAAGTCGTCGCGCGGCTGAAGATCTGAGGCCGGCCATGAACGCACAAACCCAACGTTTCTCGATAATCGGCAGCGCCGGCTCGCTCGAATGCGCGCTCGACCTGCCCGACCCCAGGCTGTTTCCGGTGCCGGTCGGCCTGGGACTGGTCGGCCATCCGCATCCGCTTTACGGTGGCAACATGGACAACAAGGTTGCGCAGACGCTGGCACGCGGCTTCGTCGCGCTAGGCTATGCGGCGGTGCGCGTGAATTTCCGCGGCGTGGGCGCTTCCGAAGGCCAGTATGACGAAGGCATCGGCGAGACCGACGACATGGACGCGCTGCTGCAACATATGCAACAACGCTATCCCGGCCTGCCGCTGGCGCTCGCCGGTTTCTCGTTTGGCAGCTTCGTGCAAGCGCGTCTGCACCAACGGCTTGCCGCGCGCAACACGCCGGCCGAGCGGCTGGTGCTGGTCGGCAGCGCAGCTGGCAAATGGGACATGCCTGCCATCCCTGCAAACAGCATCATCATTCACGGCGAACTGGACGAAACGATACCCTTGTCAGCTGTATTCGACTGGCTGCGCCCGCAGGACATACCTGTCATTGTCATTCCCGGCGCCGATCACTTCTTCCACCGCAAACTGCAACACATTAAAAACCTGATGGTCGAAATGTGGCATCGGCGTCCGCCCGCGCCGCTATAATTTCTCATCCTCGTTCCCTGCCGCCAGGCGCGCGCCAAGCGTGCCGCCGGCAATGGCTTCACCATCCTCGTATCGTTTCCGGATCAAGCACCACATGAAAAAAATCCTTGCGGCCTGCGCCGCCCTGCTGTTTTCTTTGCCCGCGCTGGCACAAAGCCTTCCTCCTCCCGCTCTTGCCGCGCGCTCCTTTCTGCTGATGGATGCCACCAGCGGGCAAGTCATCGCCGCGCAAGAACCCGACCTGCGCATCGAACCGGCTTCGCTGGTCAAGATCATGACCGCCTACCTGAGCTTCTCTGCAATCAGGGACAAGAAGCTTTCTCTGGATCAGATGGTCAACGTCTCGGTCAAGGCATGGAAAGTCGACAAGGACAGCTCCAAGATGTTCATCGATCCGGCCACGCCGGTGAAGGTCAACGACCTGCTGTACGGCCTGATCGTCCAGTCCGGCAATGACGCCGCGGTCGCGCTGGCCGAAGCAGTGGCCGGCACCGAGGAATCGTTCGCCGTCCTGATGAATCGCGAAGCCGAGCGCATGGGCATGAAATCGACTCGCTTCGCCAATGCGCACGGCCTGCCCAGCCCCGACAACTATTCGACGGCGCGCGACCTCGCCACGCTGGCGACGCGCATGATCAAGGATCATCCCGAGCTCTACAAGATCTACTCGACCAAGACCTACACCTACAACAAGATCACCCAGCCCAACCGCAACCGCCTGCTGTGGCTGGATCCGACGGTCGACGGCATGAAAACCGGCCATACCGCAGCCGCCGGCTACTGCCTGATCGCATCCGCTCGCCGGCCCAACGGCAACAACGGCGAGCGCCGCCTGATCTCGGTCGTGCTCGGCACCGGCTCCGACCAGATCCGTGCGCAGGAAAGCCAGAAGCTGCTGAACTGGGGCTTCCTGAACTTCGACACCGTGAAGCTGTATGCCAAGGGCCAGCCGGTCGCCACGCCCGAAGTCTGGAAAGGCTCGCAGGGGCAAGTCAAGCTCGGCTTCAACCAGGACATGTATGTGACCGTCCCGCGAGGCATGGGCGAGAAAATGAAACCGGTGCTGGAACGTAAAGATCCGCTGGTCGCGCCGATCGCCCAGAACAGCCGGGTCGGTACGCTGAAGATGGTCGCCGACGGCAAGACCGTGGTCGAACTGCCGGTGCTGGCGCTGGAACAGGTGAACCAGGCCAGCATTTTCGGCCGCGCCTGGGATTCCGTACGCTTGATGTTCAAATAAGGAATTCCGGAGATCCGGGGGGCCGGTCGCGATAGCCAGATGGCCACATTGGAAATCGCAGATCCGGCCCCATCTGCTTTCCTTGAACGACCCCTGCCAGACTGCCGGAGCACATCATGACCCAACAAAGCCTGATCATCTACCCCAGCGATTTCCCCATCAAGATCATGGGAGCGATGCAGGATGGCTTTGCCGATGCGATCGTGACGGTGGTGTGCGAGCACGATCCGGATTTTCATTCCGGCAAGATCGAGATGCGCCCGTCCAGCAAGGGCAACTATCTGTCCGTGACCGCCACCGTGCGCGCCACCAGCCGCGAGCAACTCGACAACCTGTACCGGGCGCTGACCTCGCATCCGATGGTCAAAGTGGTCCTGTAAGACGCCAACGGACAATGGACCAGCCATGCAGCTCCTGATCCGCCAGCGTGGCACCGAAGACTACCAGGCCAGCTTTGCCGCAATGCGCGCGTTCACCGACGCCCGCACGCCGGAAACGCCGGACGAACTGTGGCTGGTCGAGCACCCGCCGGTTTTCACGCTCGGACTGGGCGCCAACCCGGCGCATGTATTGCACGCCGACGGCATTCCGGTGGTCCAGACCGACCGTGGTGGCGAAGTCACCTTCCACGGCCCCGGCCAGGCGGTCGCCTACCTGCTGGTGGACCTGAAGCGCAACGGCCGCCGGCTGTTCGCGCGCGAATTCGTGCACCAGATCGAGCAGGCCGTGATCGATACGCTGCTCGCGTATAATCTGGACGGTGAACGCAAGCCCGGCGCGCCTGGCATCTATGTGGCCGAAGGCGAGCGGCGCGGTGCGAAAATCGCTGCCCTGGGCCTGAAAGTGCGTGCCTCCGGATGCACCTATCACGGCGTTGCGCTCAATGTAGCCATGGACCTGGAGCCGTTCTCCCGGATCAACCCCTGCGGCTATGAAGGACTGGCAACGGTGGACATGAAAAGCCTGGGCGCCCGGGCATCCTTGCCGGAAGTGCAACTGGCGCTCGCCGCCCACCTCATCGAACGACTGAAAGGATGATCGCGACCAGTGCGCGATCCTGAACTCATGGCTTCCCGACCCGACGAAACGACTGCTGCAACCGAACCCGCCGCCCCATCCGCGCCCGCAGCGGACGCTGCTGCCACTTCCGGTTTTTACGATCCGACCCAGAAGCAGAAAGGGGCCGGCAAGACCGCGCGCATCCCGATCAAGGTGGTGGCCGCCGAACGCCTGCCCAAGCCGGACTGGATCCGGGTCCGGGCCGCGTCGCCGAACAGCCGCTTCTACGAGATCAAGGACATCCTGCGCGCCAACAAGCTGGTGACGGTGTGCGAGGAAGCATCCTGCCCCAACATTGGCGAATGCTTCGGCAAGGGCACGGCGACCTTCATGATCATGGGTGACAAGTGCACCCGCCGCTGCCCGTTCTGCGACGTCGGCCATGGCCGGCCCGATCCGCTGGACGTGGACGAGCCAGCCAACCTGGCGAAAACCATCGCCGCACTGAAGCTGAACTACGTCGTGATCACTTCGGTCGACCGCGACGACCTGCGCGACGGCGGCGCCGCCCACTTCACCGAATGCATACGTCGCGTGCGCGAATTGTCGCCAGCCACCCGCATTGAAATCCTGACGCCGGACTTCCGCGGCCGCATGGACCGCGCACTGGAAATCCTGAAAGCTTCGCCACCGGATGTGATGAACCACAACCTGGAAACCGTGCCGCGCCTGTACAAGGAAGCCCGCCCCGGCTCCGATTATGCCTACTCGCTGAACCTGCTGAAACGCTTCAAGGAACTGCATCCGGAAACGCCAACCAAATCCGGCATCATGGTGGGATTGGGCGAAACCGACGACGAAATCCTGCAGGTCATGCGCGACCTGCGCGAACACAATGTCGACATGCTGACCATAGGCCAGTACCTGATGCCCAGCGGCGACCACCTGCCGGTGCGCCGTTATGTGCACCCGGACATTTTCAAGATGTTCGAGGAAGAAGCCTACAAGATGGGCTTCGTGCATGCTGCGGTGGGAGCGATGGTGCGCAGTTCGTATCATGCGGACCAGCAGGCGCATGGGGCGGGAGTGGTGTAAGCAGTGGTCTAAGGGTCCAAGCGCGCGCGATTACCGCGAAATGGCTTCAATCCCTACTCACGAATAAAAAGACCAGCAAGCAGAAGATCGGCGAAGAGTCAGATCCATCCGCCACCCGCTGGCGTAAACCGAAACCGGATCAGGCCGGCATCAGCGTCATCAACGCCATCTACGCCACCAGCCGCACAGGAAGTGGCAAGCCGCTGCCTTGCGACAAACAGTAGCGCTTGATCACGCGGCAGGACAGGGGCGGAAAAAGGCGGGCGGGCAAACAAGTTCGGCGAAACAGCCAGATCTATTCGATAGCCAACCGATACATCTGGTGATGGAATGATTGCGGGCCTAAGACAGCCAAGAGACGTTCATCCAGATCGAATACCGGACCTGGCCGCGCAAAACTATTAGTGAACATCCGTCGCTGGAATACGACATGGGGAAGGGTGAATTTAGGTGATGGCCGATCAGTCGCCATCACCATGATGCTCGCGCAGGCTCCATAGCCGGTGCATGTCCAGCAGCAGCCGCGCGTTCGCTTCCAGCGCATCGATGCGTGCCTGCTCGGCGGTGCTGATTGCTTCCAGCGACTGGCGACGCGCCAGCAGCGTGTCGTTCAGCGGCGCCTCGCCCAGGCTGTACGCCTTGCCGACCAGGGCGGCATTGGCTTGCGCCTGGCTGGCGATCCCGGCGAATCGATCCGACAGGGCGTTGGCGGATTGCGCCTGCATTGCCACTTGCGCCGCATCGCTCTCCACCCTCACCTTTACCTCGCGCGCTTTCTGCGCCGCCGCTTCCGCCCGTGCCACGGCAGCGTCTGCGTTCGCGCTGCGCGCAGCGCCGGAGAAGGGCAGCGATACGATCACTCCGACTATATGCTCCTGGCGGTCGCGCTCCTGCGCATAACGCACACCGACCGTGGGATCGGAGGTGCGCTCGAGGACCGTGCGCTCCGCTGTCAGGCGGCTATGTGCCGCTTCCAGTTCCGCAAGCTCGATTTCATGATTGTGGGCGAGGATTTTTTCCTGCCATTCGGCTACGCTGCCAGGCAGCACGACCGGCGCAGGAAGCTCGGCCGGCAGCTGCGGGCTCAGTCCGGGATAGCGTTTGCGCAGTTCGGCGTCCGTGCGTGCCGCTCGGGCGGCGGCCTGGGCCTGGGCGACGACAGCGCGCTGCCATTCGGTCTCGGCGAGCATCTGCTCCAGCCGCGGCGCATCGCCCGCCTTCACGCGGCGTTGGACAATATCCAGCTGCTGCTCCAGCACGCGCGCATGGTCCTGCAAACGCTGTGCGCTGCGGGCTTCGCGCATCCATTCGAACCACGACTTGAGCAATCCACGGCCGGCTTCATGCCATGCATCGGCCAGGCGCGCCTGCGCCACGCTGATGCCGGCATCGCCCAGCGCAATGTCCTTGCCCTGCTTGCCGCCGATCCGGAACGGCCGTTCGACCGTGAGGTCATTCTCCAGGTAGCGCTGGCCGGCGTTGTCAGTGCGCCGCTGCGCGGATGCCCGTACCGTCCATTCATGGGTTCCGGCGGCAAGACGGCGGCTGTTTGCCTGTTCGGACTGGACGATGGCGCGCGCCGCTGCAAGCTGCGGCAGCGCAGAGAGCGCCTGGCGAACTACCGCCTCGGGCGGAACTGCCGGCGGTGATTCCCCGGCAAAAGCGGGAAGCACCAGCAAGGAAGCGAACCACGCCAGCAGCAGCGCGAGCAAGCCTGGGTGGCCAGCACCGGCCGTTTTGAACGTGGCGGTCATTTCGCCTCACCATACGCGGTGAGCGCAGTGGTCCACCAGACCGTGTGCGAACCGGGAAACGCGCTGGTGACCGCCGCGGTCAGCGCAGCGACGTGCTCGGTGCGTGTGACCAGCATCAGCATTGACCGGCGCGCCCTGCCGCGTACCTTTTCCATCGCGGTCACCAGCGGCACGTGTTCACCCAGCGCTTCCACATGGGCGATCGACACGTCATCCACCCGGCCCGGCTCGGCCAGCAACAGGTCGAGCGCCTCCAGCTCCAGCGCAGCGGGCAGGGCCAGCGTCAGCAGGCAGTCGGGGCGGGTGTCGTGCGCGTTGGTTTCCATCGCAGCTTCCTGGGTGCCTGGGGCCATCGTTTCGGCTGTCACTTTCGCAGTCATTTCTTCTCCCATCCGAATTGCTGGAACAGTGCGGGCAGCAGCACCAGCGTCAGCAATGTCGCGCTGATCAGGCCGCCGATGACGACGATCGCCAGCGGCCGCTGGATCTCGGATCCCGGCCCGGTAGCGAGCAGCAGCGGGACCAGGCCGAATGCAGCGATGGTGGCCGTCATCAGGACCGGCCGCAGGCGCCGGCGCGCGCCTTCGGTGACCACGTACAGGCGGTCGGCGCCGCGCGCCGCAAGCTGGTTGAAACAGGTCAGCATGACCAGGCCATTCAGTACCGCAATGCCCATCAAGGCGATAAATCCGACCGAGGCCGGCACCGACAGGTACTCGCCCGAAATGCCCAGCGCAAACACCCCGCCGACCAGCGCGAACGGAATGTTCATCAGCACCAGGGTCGCCTGCCGCAGCGAACCAAGCGTAGTGAACAACAGCAGGTAGATCAGCGCCAGCGCAACCGGCACCACCACCATCAGCCGGGCGGCAGCACGTTGCTGGTTTTCAAACTGTCCGCCCCAGGTGATGTGGTAACCGGCCGGCAGCGGCACCTGGCTCGCCACTTTTGCCCGCGCCTCGTCGACAAAGCCGACCAGGTCGCGGTTGCGGACGTTGGCCCGCACCACCGACATCCTCGATGCGTTCTCACGTTCCACCTTGACCGGCCCGTCCAGCATTTTCAGCTGCGCCACGGAAGACAGCATGATCGGTTCGCCATCCTCGCGCGGCAAGCGCAGCGAACGAAAGGACTCGGCGGTCAGCTGGCCGGCCTCGCCACGCACCAGCAGCGGCAGGCGCCGCCCCTGTTCGATCACCACGCCAGCGCGGCGCCCTTCCACCAGCATGCGCAAATCATTCTGGATCTGCTCGACAGTCATCCCCAGGCGGCCGGCCGCCTGCCGGTCGATTTCGACCTGCAGGTACTGCACGCCGGAATTGCGGGTGGTCAGTATTTCTTCGCTGCCGGGGATCGCCTTCAGGACCACCGCTATCTGCGCCGCCAGCTTGCCCAAGGTCGGCAGGTCGGGGCCGAAGATCTTGATCGCCAGGTCGCCGCGCACGCCGGACAACATTTCCGATGTGCGCATTTCGATCGGCTGGGTGAAGCTGAAATTCATTCCCGGGAATTCGCTGGTGACGGCGCGTACCGCATCGATCAGTTCTTCCTTGCTGGCGCTCTTCCATTGGTCGCGCGGCTTGAGCAGCAGGAAGGTGTCGGTTTCATTCAGGCCCATCGGATCCAGCCCCAGCTCGTCGGCGCCGGTGCGGGCGACGATGCCAGCCACATCCGGCACCGCGGCCAGGATGCGACGCTGGACCATCAGGTCGATTTCGGTGGAGCGCTGCAGGCTGATGGATGGCAGCTTTTCGATCTGCATGATCAGGTCGCCCTCGTCCATGGTCGGCATGAAGGATTTGCCGAGGTAGGGGAATACGGCCACGGCGGCAAGCAGGGCGACGCCGGCGGCGGCATAGACCCGGCGGCGCCGGCCCAGCACCCAGACCAGCAGCGTCACATAGCGCTGCTCCAGCCGGCCGACCCAGCGCGGCGCCGTGTGCGTGCCCTTGCCGAGGAAGAACGATGCCAGCACTGGTATCACCGTCAGCGACAGCAGCAGGGATGAAGACAGCGCGAACACGATGGTCAGCGCGACCGGCGAAAACATCTTGCCCTCCAGCCCTTCCAGCGTCATCAGCGGCACGAAAACAATGCCGATGATCAGCATGCCGGCAAACACGGGAACCGCGACTTCCTGTACCGAGCGGAAGATCAGGTTCAGGCGCGAGCGCACGCCGCGGCCACCCTGATGGCCCTGGTGCGCCTGGTGCGACTCTATGTTCTCGACCACCACCACTGCGGCGTCGACCAGCAGGCCGATGGCAATCGCCAGCCCGCCCAGCGACATCAGGTTGGCGCTCAGGCCAACGGAGCGCATGAGCACGAAGGTGAACAGCGCAGACAGCGGCAAAATGGCCGCCACCACCAGCGCCGCCCGCAGATTGCCGAGGAACAGGAACAACAGGATCATCACCAGCACGATCGCTTCCATCAGGCCGCGGCTCACGGTGCTGACTGCCCGCTCGACCAGGTTGCCGCGGTCGTAGAAGGTGCTGAGCGTGGTGCCCGAAGGCAAGGTCTTTTCGATTTCGGCCAGCCGGGCGCGGACGTTGTTCACCAGCAGTTGGGCATTGGCGCCGCGCAGCCCGAGCACCAGGCCCTCCACTGCCTCGGAGCGGCCATCGTGGGTGACATTGCCGTAACGGGTCAGCGCGCCGAAGCGCACCTGGGCGACATCGCCCACCCGGATCGCCACGCCGTTTCGCTCGGCCACCGCAATTGCCTTCACGTCGCCCAGCGTGCGTATGCTGCCGTCGGCCCGCACCAGCAGCGACTCTTCATTTTCATTCACGCGGCCGGCGCCGTCGTTGCGGTTGTTGAGTTCCAGCGCCGCCTGCAACTGGGCCAGCGACAGCCGGCGCGCTGCCAGCGCCGCCGGATCTGGCACCACCTCGAAACTGCGCACCAGACCGCCGAGCGCATTCACTTCGGCGACACCCGGTATCGAACGCAGCCGGGGACGGATGGTCCAGTCGAGCAGGGTGCGCTTTTCCGCCAGCGAGAGATTGCCTTCGATGGTGAACATCACCATCTCGCCCAACGGCGTGGTGATCGGGGCGAGGCCGCCCGTAGCGCCCGGCGGCAGGTCGGCCAGCACCGAATTCAGGCGCTCGGCCACCTGCTGCCGCGCCCAGTAGATGTCGGTGCCCTCGTCGAAATCGAGGGTGATGTCGGCCAGCGCGTACTTGGACTGCGACCGCAATATATGCTGGTGCGGTATGCCCAGCAGCTCCTGTTCGATCGGAACCGTGATGCGCGTTTCGACTTCTTCCGGTGTCATGCCGGGCGCTTTCATCACGATCTTTACCTGTGTCGAAGAGACGTCGGGGAAGGCGTCGATCGGCAGGCCCCTGAAAGCTTGCACGCCCGCGGCAATCATCATTGCGGCCAGGACCAGCACCAGCAGGCGTTGCGACAGTGCAAAGGCTACGAGGCGGTCGAGCATTATTTAGGCGCACCAGTGTCGGCCGCGGCGCCCAGCCCGGACCAGATTCCCTTGAGGACGGCAATTCCCTGCACCGCGACATTGGCCCCGGCCGGCAAGGCGCCGGCGGCCGCAGTGACCACGACCGATTCGCCGCTGCGCCCGCCGGCCGCGACTGCCACCGGCCGCACACCGCCTGGCTCGCGCACCAGCACGTAATCGCGGCCCTCATGCCGCAGCAGGGCGCTGGCCGGCACGCTGAAACCGCCGCCGCCCGTGGCAATGCCGGTGGAAGGGACGATAGAAACAGCCGCATCCACATGCTGGTTGGCGCGCAGGCATTTGTCTGCGCCGGGAATGCTTGCCCGCACCGGGACGGACTGGTTGGCGGGGTTCACCTGCAGGCTCTTCGCGGTCACCCGTCCGGCTTTTTCGCAGCCGGCCACCTGCACTGCGTCGCCGACGGCGATGCGGTCGGCCTGCTCGCGGCTGGCCTGTAAATCCAGCAGCAGTTCGCCGCCGCGCGCCAGTTTCAACAAGGGTGCGCCGGCGTCGACGCGCTGGCCAACAGTGACCGCCTGTTCAGTCACGGTGCCGGCATAGCGGGCGACCACAGTGATTTCCGGATCGAGCCCCTGTGCGCTCGAAAGCTTGCCGATGGCGGCATCGCCCATGCCGGCAAGGCGCAGCAATTGCCGCCGTTCCTGCGAGGCGGCTTGTGCCTGCGAGTGCGCGCTGCGGGTTTCCTCCAGCCGGCTGCGGGCGATGATGCCTTCGTCAAACAATGCCTGGTCACGCTTGAGCTTGTCGGCGGCCAGCGCCAACTGGGCCCGGCTTTGAACATATTCGCGCTGCCATTCGAGCACCTGGGGGCTGTGCAGCCGCACTACCGGGGTTCCCGCCGCCACCGGCTGCATGGTCTGCACCAGCACCGCCTGGACGACGCCGGCAGCGGGCGTGCTGACCAGTTCCAGGCCTTTGCCGGAAAAGACCACCGTGCCGGCAAGGCGCAGGCGTTCGGCGGCGCCCTGGGCCGGCTTGACCGGCTGGAACTTTATACCGGACTTGCCGATGCGATCGTCGTCGATACGGATGAATGGCGAGGGCTGGGCCAATGCCGGCTGGCAAAGCAGCGATGGGCCGGCTAGCGCCAGCAGGGAAAGCAGGAGGCGAACACGCATTTTTCTTGTCTTGTCAGGTTGACCCGCAGTTGGCCCTGCCATCAAAGTTTCGCAGCGGTCGAACTGCGATTGACCGTCAGCCGGCCAGTGCTTTTTCCAGCAGTTGGTGCAATTCGGCGAACTGCGGCTCGCCGACATAACGCTTGATGATCTGGCCGTTCTTGTCGATCACGTAAGTGGTCGGCGTGAGCTTGACGTCGCCGAAGGCTTTTGCGACAGCGCCAGTACTGTCCAGCGCGACCTTGAACGGCAGCTTGCGGGTCTGGGCGTAATTCAGCACGTAGTTGGGCGGATCGTAGCTCATCGCGACCGCGACGAATTCCAGTCCGCGGTCCTTGTACTTGTCATAGGTCCGCACCATGTCCGGCATTTCCTTGATGCAGGTAACGCAACTGGTGGCCCAGAAATTCACCATCACGACTTTGCCGCGCAGGCTGTCGGACGTGTACTGCTGGCCATCGATGCCGCTGAAGGTGACCTTGGGCGCGGTTTCCTTTTTCGAGAACGAGAGGTAACCGGTGACGGCCAACGCGAGCACCAGCACGACGGCAAGGATCCTGGTCAGGTTGGGGCGCCTGGTTGCGCCGGAAGGGGAAGCGGGAGCTTGCATGGCGGTATGCGGGGAGCCCGCAGTGGGTCGGTGATGACAGTGGCCATTATACCGCGTGACCCTGAGCGGTACGGTCAGGGCCTGATGTACGCAAAGCCTTCCTTCGCCTGCAGCCGCGCGATCTCTGCCACGCCCGATTTCACCAGTTTTGCCTCGCGCAGCAATCGTTCGTGGGGAACGTCGTGCGCGGCCAGCGTAAAGTTGCACACCCGAAATTCCACACCCTGCTGTGCCAGATCCGATACCTGCGCATCGAACGGCCGGCCATTGCGCTGGGTCGCGCCCTTCAGCAGGAACTGGATGCCGTCGGCCAGGGCAACCACGACGATCCGGGTGTCGGGCTCGGCACGCAGATGATTGCGGATGTTTGCCAGGCCCCGGCTTGCCTGGTCCACGCCATCCTGCATGTGATAGACGACCTTCACAGGCTCGGCGCGCACAGCCGCAGGCACAATCGCCGCACTTGCGGCAAGCAGGATTGCGGCGATAAGGGAAAAGATATGTCTCTGCATGTTGGTCGAGGCTCGTGGCAGGGTTGGATGCTTTGACCGGTGCGGGCGCAGGCCATGAGGGCGCGGTGAATGCTTTTCCCGCCACAGAAAGAGCGGCAATCGCCGAGCGACTTTATAACTCCCTCCCTTTCAAGGGGAGGGAGCGTTCGTTGCGTTCGCCCGTCTACGCTCTCGAAATCGAGATGCGGGTAATGGTCAGCAAAAGTCCCGAGGCCTAATTTAGCCTTCCCGCCACCGTCAGGGTTAACGATTTCCCGTTTGCGGCTGCGGACTGTTGGTCATTAGCCGCAATTCATCTTCGGTGATGTAGTCCAGGATCTTCACCACTTTCTGCACGCCGCCTACCGAACGCGTTATTTCACCAGCGCGGTCGCCTTCGCGCCGGGTGACACGCCCCATCAGATAAACCACGCCGCGCTCGGTGACAACCTTGAACGAGTTCGCAAACAATTCTTTCGAGTCGATGAACGAAGCTTTGACCTTGCCGGTGATCAGCGAATCGTTGGATCGCGCGGTCATGCTGGACGACGGTGCGACTATCAGTTCATTGACAATGGACTGCACGCCCTCGATGGCGGCTGCTTCGCGTTCGACTGCGGCCTTCATTGCTTCGTCGCGCACTTCGCCGGTCAGCAGGACCTTGCGATTGAAACTGTTGACGTTGACGTGGCCGGCGTCGCCGACCAGGCCGGAAATCCGCGCCTCGCCCTTGACGACGATCGTCTTGTCTTCCGTCTGTGCGCCGAGCGTGCGGCGGTCCGAAGCGGCCATGGTGCCGACAGCGGCAGTTGCCACCGCCATCTCGATGCATCCTTGCAGCGTGATGGCAACCGACCCGCACAATACCGCCAGGCCGATCGGCCGGCGCAAGCGATTCCACAATACTTGCCGCTTGTTGGCAACGACTTGTTCGTTCACTGGCTCGCTCAATTGCTCATTCAACTGCGCATTTAATCGCGAATTCAATCGATCACTCACTAGCATCTCCTCCGAATAAAGCGACATCAATGCCGTCGCAAAGGCAATGTATGGTCAACAGATGAACTTCCTGGATGCGCGCGGTACGGTCGTGCGGCACACAGATGTGCACATCAGCCTCGGTCAGCATGCCGGCGACAGCACCGCCGCCCTTGCCGGTGAGGGCCACCACCCGCATGTCCCGCTCCAGCGCCACTTCGATCGCTGCCAGCACGTTGGCCGAATTGCCGGAGGTGGAAATGGCAAGCAGGATGTCGCCGGGCTGGCCGAAGGCCTGCACCTGCTTGGAAAAAACGTCCCGGAAGCTGTAGTCGTTGCCGATCGCGGTCAGGATCGAACTGTCGGTGGAAAGCGCGATGCCGGCCAGCGGAAAACGTTCACGCTCGAAACGGCCGACCAGTTCGGCTGCGAAGTGCTGGGCATCGGCAGCAGAACCGCCATTGCCGCAGGCGAGCACCTTGTTCCCGTTGGATAAAGCGCCAAACATGAGGTCGACTGCTTCGGCAATCGGTCGCGCAAGCTGGGCGGCGGCGCGTTGCTTCAGTTCCGCGCTTTCACGGAAATGTCCCAGTATGAGTTGGTCAGTTGTCATGCGACGATTATAGTTGGTCGCGCCAGTATTGACCGCGGTGGTAACAGAATCGTTACAAGCTGATGACCCCGCGCAGCCAGTGCAGCGCCGTGCCCTCGATCGCAATCACGTCGAAGCGGCAGGGCGGCAGATGACGATAGCGTTGCAGGAAAAGTTGGGCGGCAAGCACCAGGCGCGCCTGCTTGCGGGCAGTGATGCTGCCGGCGGCGCCACCGTAGCTGGCGCTGGCGCGGGAGCGGACCTCGACAAACACCAGTTCGCTCCCGTGCTGCATGATCAGATCGATCTCGCCGCCGCGGCAGCGGAAATTGCGGGTGACCAGCCTCAGTCCCTGCTGCACCAGGTAACGCAGCGCGCGGTCCTCGGCCTCTCGTCCGCGCGCGCCTGGCGTGCCGCGTGGGCCTGGCGTACCTGACGGGACGCCATCCGCCGGCCCTCCCGGCTCGCGGCTCATGGACGCACCATGCTCACCGGCAGGCACCCGAGTACACTTGGCAGCCAATCGCATGAAATCCATCTGCCCATCGACCTCTCCACCAATGACATCAGAAGATACCAGCCTGTCGCCAGAAATTTCCGCGCTGCATGACGTGTCACAGCAAAGCTATCCGGCCGGCGCATTATATGTGGTCGCCACACCGGTCGGAAACGCCGGCGACATCAGCCTGCGCGCGCTGCATGTGCTGGCGCTGGCAGACGCGGTCGCCTGCGAAGATACCCGCAACACCAGGCAACTGCTGAACCGCTACGGGATTTCGACACCGTTGATTGCGGCCCACCAGCACAATGAGCGCGAGGCGGCGCAGGCGCTGGTTGCTCGGCTGCAGGCAGGCGAACGAATCGCACTGGTCTCGGATGCCGGCACCCCGGCAGTGTCGGACCCCGGCGCGCGCATCGTGGATACGGTCATCGAAGCCGGCCTGCGCGTGATTCCGTTACCGGGCGCCAGCGCCGCGATCGCAGCACTGTCGGCCGCCGGCCTGGTGGCGGACCAGTTCCATTTCGCCGGATTCCTGCCCGCGCGCGCGGCCCAGCGCGATTCCGCCCTGCGCAAACTGGCCGCGCTGCCGGCCACACTGGTGTTCTATGAAGCGCCGCATCGCATTGTCGAAACAATCGACGCCCTGTGCGCCGCATTGGGAGGGGAGCGCAAGGTGGTGCTGGGCCGCGAACTGACCAAGCAGTTCGAACAGATCCACCGTTGCGCGCTGAAGGACGCCGCGGCATGGCTGCAACAGGACAGCAACCACCAGCGCGGCGAATTCGTGGTGCTGGTGGAAGGCGCGCCGGAACAAGACCAGGACCGGGCCGAAACCGACCGCATCCTGGCGATCCTGCTGTCGGAGTGTCCGGTGAAACAGGCGGCATCGCTGGCTGCGCGCATTACCGGGCTGAAGAAGAATGCGCTGTATGAGCGCGCGCTGGAGCTGAAGGCCGGCGCCGGTGCCGAGGACTAGCAGTCCCTGCCTGCTAACGCTGGACGATGATGGCGCTGATGCTGCTTGCCGCGCGCAAGGTCTGCGCGGCGGCTTCGGCCTCGGCGCGGCTGGCGTAGGGACCGCCGAACAGCCGGTACAAGCCATTCGATTGCGCCACGTCCAGCGCCGGCCAGGCACTGGCGCCGCTACCCGACAAGCGCTGTCTCGCCTGTTCCGCATTTGCCTGTCGCGAGAACGCACCCAACTGAAGATAGAAGGAACCGGCTGCCGCCAGCACACCCGGCTGCCCGGAAGTCGCATCGGTCGCGGCCGGAACGTTGGCAGCTGCTGCAGGGGTGGCAGGGGCCGTGGCCGGGCGATCGTCCGGCTGCGTGCCAAAGGAAGTCATTGCCACCTCCGGCGCCACCACGGCCGCCAATTCCACTGTCGCTGCAGTCTTCGCCTCCAGCTGGCTGCTGTTGATCCGGGCAATCTCGTCCGGCAGCAGGCGCTCGACCTCGATCTCTCCGCTGCCGCGTCCCAGATAGCCCAGCTTGAGCGCGGCGGTGTAGGACAGGTCGATCACGCGGCCGGAATGGAATGGTCCGCGATCATTGATCCTGACGATCACCTGGCGGCCGCTGGCCACGTGCGTCACCCGGGCATACGAGGGAATCGGCAAGGTTGGATGGGCCGCGGTCATCTTGAACATGTCGTAGGGTTCGCCCGACGATGTTTTCTGGCCGTGGAATTTCTTGCCATACCAGCTGGCGATACCGCGCTGGCGCAACGGACGCTGGTCAGTGATCGGGGTGTAAGTCTTGCCGAACACGGTATAGGGCCGGTTGGCACGGGGGATGATGGCTTCGACTCGCGGTTGTGCGTCGGGCGTTTGTGCCAGTCCTTCCGGAATCACATCGGCGGGGCCGTCGTCCATGTAATAACCACCGCGCCCGGATCCCGCTGGCGGCAGCACCGGCACTGCGGCAGCGCCGGTACGGGCGCTGGCCTGAGGTGCAGTCGTGGCCGCATCCTGCACCGGCGCGGGTGGCATCAAGGTACATCCGTTGAGCAGCAGCGCACCGGCAGTAACAGCCAACCAGCCGCTGCGATTGGCAATGGACTGCAAGGAATTCATCATCAGTCGCATGGCCGCTCCCTTCCTGGTCTGATGGTCTGTTTGTTTGTCAGGTCTGCACCAGCTTGCGGTGCCTGTGTATGCTCATCAGGATGCCAGCGCCCAGCCCCAGCGTCACCAGGGCGGTGCCGCCGTAGCTCATGAACGGCAGCGGCACGCCAACCACCGGAAGAATACCACTGACCATGCCCATGTTGACAAAGGCATAGGTGAAGAAGATGAGGGTGATGGCCCCGGCCAGCAGCCGCGAGAACAGCGTCGGCGCGTTGGCCGCAATCAGCAGGCCGCGGCCAATCAACAGGATGTAGAGCACCAGCAGGCTTACATTGCCGATCAGCCCGAATTCCTCGGAATACACCGCGAAGATGAAGTCGGTCGTGCGTTCGGGTATGAATTCGAGATGGGACTGGGTACCCTGCAGCCAGCCTTTGCCGGTGATTCCGCCGGCGCCAATCGCAATGGTCGACTGGATGATATGGAAACCCTTGCCGAGCGGGTCGGTGGTGGGATCGATCAGCGTCATTACCCGGGCGCGCTGGTAATCGTGCAGGAAGTGCCAGGCCATCGGCAGGCTGGCCAGGAACGTGACGCCCAGGCCGACCAGGACTTTCCACGGCAGTCCTGCGAAGAAGATTACGTAAAAACCGGCAGCGGCGACCAGCAGTGAGGTCCCGAGGTCGGGCTGCCTCGCGATCAGGGCCACAGGCGCCAGCAGCAGCAGCGCAGCCAGCAGGAAATCGCGCCAGGTGATGCTGCCTTCGCGCTTCTGGAAAAACCAGGACAGCATCAGGGGCATCGCAATTTTCATGATTTCCGACGGCTGGATCACGATGCCGAGGTGCAGCCAGCGACGCGCGCCTTTCTTGACCAGGCCGAACATGGCCACCGCGATCAGCAGGGCCACGCCTATCGTGTAGATCGGCAGCGCGAAACGCATCAGGGTCTGGGGTGGCACCAGCGCGGCGAACCAGAGCACGACGAAAGCGACCAGGACGTTGCGCAAATGGTCCTCCACACGGCCGGGGAAATCGATGCCGGCCGAATAGATGGTCAGGGTGCCGGCGCCGAGGATCAGGAAAATTATCAGCGACAGCGAGCCGTCGAACACGGTGAAATACGGCTTGATCAATTGCAGCAGTGAGCGTTTTTCCATGGCTAGTCGCGCCTTGCAGAACGTGGAGCGGCAGCAGGGCTAACCGGCTGGACTGTCGACTGCACCGTCGGCTGGACTGTCGGCTGCACCGTCGGCCGTACCACGCCGGCGGGCGCAGCAACTTGTTGCGCGCCGCCCTTGGCGGGCGCCGCATCTTTTTGTCCCGGCTTCTTGCCCAGCAGGTAATAGTCCATGGCCTGGCGGGCGATCGGGGCCGCAGCGGTCGCGCCGAAACCGCCGTTCTCGACGATCAGCGCCAGCGCAATGCGCGGCTGGTCGGCCGGCGCAAAGGCCATGTACAGCGCATGGTCGCGATGCTGTTCCGCGATGCGCTTGGCGTCATATTTCTCGTTCTTCTTGATGGCGATCACCTGCGCCGTGCCGGTCTTGCCAGCAGATTCATAGCCGGCATTGGCGAAGGCCCGGGTCGAGGTCCCCTCCTTGGTCACACCGACCAGCGCATTCTTGACGATGTCGATGTTTTCCTGCTTGAGGGGAATGCGGTAGCTTTCCTTGGGAACTGTCACAACGCGATTCTTGGTGACCGGGTCTTCCACCATCTTGACCAGGTGCGGCTTCATCACGACGCCGTTGTTGGCCAGGATGGACGTGGCATGCGCCAGTTGCAGCGGCGTAAAGGAGTTATAGCCCTGGCCGATGCCAAGCGAAATGGTTTCGCCTGCATACCATTTCTTCTGTTCCGGGCGGCGATAGGCGTTGCGCTTCCAGTCGGTCGAAGGCAGCAGCCCGGACCGCTCGTGCTCGAGGTCGATGCCGGTCTTCTGGCCAAAGCCGAACGGCTTCATGAAATCATGGATCGCGTCCACGCCCATATCATTGGCGAGCAGATAGTAGTAGGTGTCGCAGGAATGCACGATGGACTTGTACATGTCGACCATGCCATGGCCGCCTTCCTTGTCATCGCGGAAGCGGTGGTTGCCGAAGTTGAAGTAGCCGGGATCGCGGATCGACTGCTCGGGCGTGCGCTTGCCGAGCTCCAGCGCCGCCAGCGCCATGAACGGCTTGTAGGTCGAGCCCGGCGGGTAGCTTCCCGACAGGGGCCGGTTCACCATCGGTTTGTCAGGCGAAGTGTTGAGTTCGTCCCAGCTCTGCTGGTCGATTCCCTCGACGAACAGATTGGGGTCGAAGCTGGGCATCGAGACATAGGCCAGGATGTCGCCGGTGGATGGTTCGATGGCGATCAGCGCGCCGCGCCGGTCGCCGAATGCCTGCTCGACCACTTTCTGCAATTCGATATCGATCGACAGGATCAGGTTCTTGCCCGGCGTGGCGTGGGTGCGCGCCAGCGTGCGCACCGCGCGGCCACCGGCGGAGACTTCCACCTCCTCGTAGCCGGTGGTGCCATGCAGCTGCTTTTCATAGCTTTTTTCCAGGCCTTCCTTGCCGATATGGCTGGTGCCGGCGTAGTTGGTGGCGTCGTCCCACTCCTCGATCGCACTGGCCTCGGCCTGGTTGATCCGGCCGATAAAGCCGATCACATGCGAGGCGACGCTGCCCAACGGATACTGCCTGAACAGCCGCGCCTGGATTTCAATGCCGGGAAAGCGGTAGCGCTGTGCGGTGAAACGCGCCACTTCCTCGTCGGTCAGCCGGGTGCGGATAGGCACGCTCTCGAAGTTCTTGGCTTCATCCAGCAGGCGGCGAAAGCGCTTGCGGTCCCGCGGCTGGATATCGACCAGCTTTGCCAGTTCTTCGATGGCGGTCTCGAGATCCATTTTCAGCTTGGACGGCGTGATCTCGAGCGTGTACGCCGAAAAGTTGCGGGCCAGGACCACCCCGTTGCGATCCAGGATCAGCCCGCGGTTCGGAACCACCGGGACCACGGCAATGCGGTTGTCCTCGGCTTGGGCGGCATAGTCGCCATGCTTGTAAGCCTGCAGCCACAAAAAGCGCGCCAGCAGCAGGCCGAAACAGATGAACACGAACACGCCCGCCGCCGATAGCCGCATCCGGAAGTCGTGCAATTCCTTTTCTGTGTTCTTGAATTCGGTCATGCGTATTCAAACATTCGGCTGGCTCAGATTGGCCGGGTTTCGTCGCGGTTTATCGCACGGCGCTGCGGCGCCAGGAACAGCCAGGAAACGAGCGGCCAGATGAGGGCAGCCGTCACGCTCGATGCATAAAAGGACCAACCCGGCAGCTTGCCGCTGACCATCGACTGGATCGTCAGTTCCACCGTCTGCATCACTGCCAGCAGGGGTAGCACATGCAAGGCCTGGGTCAGCACGCTGAACCACAGCACGCGACGATGGATCATGATCGCAAAGTAAGACAGCAGGGTGTAGGCCAGCGCATGCTGTCCGAGCAGCGACGCATTGTGCACATCCATCAGCAGGCCCATGGAGAAAGCGATGCCGATGCCGACCTTGCGCGGCTGGTTGATGCTCCAGAAAATAAGCACCAGCGCGAGGAAATCCGGAACGCCGGGCATCCCTCCCCAAGGCAGCAGGTTGAGCATGAAGGCAACGATCACCGTCAGCGCAATGAAAAGCGGGCTGACGGGCAGCAGGATGTAGTGCGGTCGGTCCATCATCTGGCATCCCCTGTTTTCAGTGCGGGCGCAGTCGGTGCGGCGGCATCCGTGCCCGGCGCAGCCAGGCGTTTCTTTCCAGGCCGGCCCTTTTCTTTCGGCTCTTCCGGCTCCGGCCGCGGGGGCAGCCTGGCCTCGGACAGCAGCACCAGCAACTGCCGGTTGCGGTCAACACCGGCCGATGGCTGGCAGACGATGCGTGCGAAGGCGTCGGAGGACTGGCTTTCCACATTTGCCACGCTAGCCACCACCAGGCCTGGCGGATAAACGCCGTCGATTCCTGACGTGACCAGCATATCGCCCTTGCGGATGTCGGCGCTGGTCGGCATGAAGCGCAGGTCGAGCATGTTGGACTGGCCGCGGCCGTAAGCCACGCTGCGCACGCCGCTACGGGCCACCTGGACCGGAATCGCCTGTCCCTTGTCAGTCAGCAGGGTGACTTCCGAAGTCAGCGGGAATACACGGGTGACCTGGCCGACCACGCCCACATCGTCGATCACGGGCTGGCCCGCCTTCAGGCCATGCTGCAGCCCGCGGTCCAGCACGATCTTGCGGGTGAAGGGATCGCGGGTGTCGTACAGGATTTCCGCCATCACAGACTTCACCGGCACCCGCTCGGCCGCTGCCAGCAGCTGCCGCAGGTGAGCGTTCTCGGCAACCAGTTGCTGCCCCTGCTGCAGCTTCTGCGCATTGGACACATGCAGACGCCGCAGCGTGTCGTTTTCACGCTGTATCGAGGATAGCGTGTAGAAGTAATTGCCGACCGCATAAGCGGCGTCGCGCGGCGCTAGCGCCACCATCTGCAACGGATAGAGCGCAACGTTGACTACCTGGCGAATGGCGCCGAGCGCGCGCACCCGCGAATCGATTGCCAGCAGGGCGAGAGCAATCAGTGCGAACACGATCACCTTCAGCCGCGCGGACGCGCCTTGCTTGAACAGTGGCGGAGGGCTGTATTCCATTGAGCGTGTGCGAGATTACGAGCGGCGCTGCAAATGAATGGTTGAATGAAATGACATGTGCGCCGGTCCAAAAAAAACATCCCGGCCATGTGGCTTGCACACGCCGGGATGCCTGTCCGGGCAGGCAGGCTTATTCGTACGAGAAGATCGAGCCCAGCTTATCCATTTTCTCGAGCGCCATGCCGGAGCCGCGCACCACGCAAGTCAGCGGATCTTCTGCAACGATCACGGGCAGTCCGGTCTCTTCCATCAGCAGCCGGTCCAGGTCGCGCAACAGCGCGCCGCCGCCGGTCAGCATCATGCCTTTTTCGGCGATGTCGGCGCCGAGTTCGGGCGGCGTCTGCTCCAGCGCGTTCTTGACTGCGGAAACGATGTTATTGAGCGGATCGGTCAGCGCTTCCAGGATTTCGTTACTGGAAATCGTGAACGAGCGCGGAATCCCTTCCGACAGGTTGCGTCCCTTGACTTCCATTTCCTTGACTTCGGAACCGGGGAAAGCCGAGCCGATCGCCTTCTTGATTGCTTCCGCAGTCTGTTCGCCGATCAGCATGCCGTAGTTGCGGCGGATGTAGTTGACGATGGCTTCGTCGAACTTGTCGCCGCCGACCCGTACCGAGCCCTTGTACACCATCCCGCCCAGCGAAATGATGCCGACTTCGGTCGTGCCGCCGCCGATATCGACCACCATCGAACCGGTCGCCTCGGACACCGGCAGGCCGGCGCCGATCGCGGCCGCCATCGGCTCTTCGATCAGGAACACCTGCGACGCACCGGCGCCCAGTGCCGATTCGCGGATCGCGCGACGCTCGACCTGGGTCGAACCGCAAGGCACACAGATGATGATGCGCGGCGAGGGTTTGAAAAACTTGGTGTCATGCACCATGCGGATGAACTGCTTGAGCATCTGCTCGGTGACGGTGAAGTCGGCGATCACGCCATCCTTCATCGGGCGGATTGCTTCGATGTTGCCGGGCACCTTGCCCAGCATCTGCTTGGCTTCCTTGCCAACTGCCTGTATGGTCTTCTTGCCATTGGGGCCGCCTTGCTGGCGGATGGCGACGACCGACGGCTCGTCCAGCACGATGCCGCTGCCGCGAACATAGATCAGCGTATTTGCCGTGCCGAGGTCGATTGCGAGGTCGTTAGAAAAATAACTGCGTAAAAATCCAAACATGGGTTTGTCCTGATCGCGCGCTCGTGGGCGCTTATCGTGTGATGTGGGTGGGAACGCTGCAGGTCGCGCCTTGGGTGGCACGGTCAATAGAGCGCCATTCTACCTTATAATTCTGCCGAATCCTGACGAAGGAAATCGCAATAAAGGGCGCATATCGGACGCTTTTTCCAAGTATTTAACGTCGATTCGACAACTTTTTGCATTTTTAAAAATTCTTGCCAACCGCTTTCGCACAGCGCACCGTCAACATGTCCCTCGCACTCTCCGATGTCAAACGCCTGGCCGTACTGGCGCAACTCGAACTCAGCGATGAAGCCGCCACCGCCACCCTCGCCAAGCTGAACGATATCTTCGGCCTGGTTGAACAGATGAAGGCCGTGGACACCACCGGCGTGGCGCCGCTGGCGCAGCCGATCACTGCTTACGATGCCGGCTTTTCGCTTCGGCTGCGCGAGGACGTGGTAACCGAAACCGACCGCCGCGAGGACTACCAGAAGCCGGCGCCCGCGACCCAGGACGGACTGTACCTGGTGCCGAAGGTCATCGAATAAGCGACCTGACAACCCGACAGCCCCGGCCAGTCCGCCTCTTGCCGCACCAACTTCTTCAACGAGTCTCATGCACAACAAAACCATCAAGGAGCTGTCCGCCCTGCTGCAGGGCCGGCAACTCTCGGCCACCGAACTGGCCCGGCACTATCTGTCGCGCATAAAAGACAGTGGTCTCAACGCCTGGCTTCACGTCGACGAAGAACTGACGCTGCAACAGGCAGCCGAAGCCGACCGCCGTCTCGCAGCCAACGATGTCACGCCGCTGACCGGCATACCGATTGGCCACAAGGACATTTTCGTCACCCGTGGCTGGCGCTCCACGGCTGGCTCGAAAATGCTGGCCAACTATGTGAGCCCGTTTGACGCTACCGTAGTGAAACAGTTCCTGCAGGCAGGTACTGTCACGCTTGGCAAATTGAACTGTGACGAATTTGCCATGGGCTCGTCGAACGAGAACTCCTGGTTCGGCCCGGTGAAAAATCCGTGGGATGAAGGCGCGGTGCCCGGCGGTTCGTCGGGCGGCTCGGCGGCGGCAATCGCGGCCCGACTGACGCCGGCGGCAACGGCCACCGACACCGGCGGCTCGATCCGCCAGCCGGCGTCGCTGTGCGGCGTGACCGGCATCAAGCCGACCTATGGCCGCGTCTCGCGCTTTGGCATGATCGCCTTCGCCTCCTCGCTTGACCAGGGCGGCCCGATGGCGCGCACGGCCGAAGACTGCGCATTGCTGCTGAACGCGATGACCGGCTTCGACCCGAACGACTCGACCAGTGTCGATCGTCCCACCGAGGACTACACCCGCGACCTGGGGCAAGGGCTCCAGGGTTTGCGTATTGGCGTGCCACGCGAATATTTCGGTCCCGGGCTGGCGCCTGACGTCGAAGCCGCGGTGCGTGCCGCGCTGAAGGAATACGAGAGCATGGGCGCCACGCTGGTCGATATCTCGTTGCCAAAGACCGAGCTGTCGATTCCTGTCTACTACGTGATCGCTCCGGCGGAAGCCTCGTCCAACCTGAGCCGTTTCGACGGCGTGCGTTACGGTCACCGCGCCAAGGACTATACGGATCTGGCCGACATGTACCGCAAGACCCGTTCGGAAGGGTTCGGCGAAGAGGTCAAGCGCCGCATCCTGGTCGGAGCCTACGTGCTGTCGCATGGTTATTACGACGCCTACTACCTGCAGGCGCAGAAGATAAGGCGCCTGATTGCACAGGACTTCAAGGACGCGTTCGGGAAATGCGACGTGATCATGGGTCCGGTCTCGCCCACCGTTGCCTGGGACTTGGGCGCGAAGGCAGACGATCCGGTCGCCAACTACCTGGGCGACATTTTCACGCTGTCCACCAGCCTGGCCGGCCTGCCCGGCATGTCCATTCCTTGCGGTTTCGGCCAGGGCGAAAAGAATTCCCGCCGCCCGGTCGGCCTGCAGCTGATCGGCAATTATTTCAGCGAAGCGCGCCTGCTCAACATCGCGCATCAATATCAGCAGCGCACCGACTGGCATCTGCGCCGGCCGGCGGGCGTCGAGGAGAAACAGGCATGAAGTGGGAAGTCGTCATCGGGCTGGAAACGCATGCCCAGCTCACCACCGCATCGAAAATATTCAGCGGCGCGTCGACCCGTTTCGGCGCCGAGCCCAACACCCAGGCATCCCCGGTCGACCTGGCCTTGCCTGGCGTGCTGCCGGTCATGAACAAGGGCGCGGTAGAAAGGGCGATCAGGTTCGGGCTGGCGATCGGCGCCACCATCGCGCCGCAGTCGATCTTCGCGCGCAAGAATTACTTCTACCCCGACCTGCCCAAGGGTTACCAGATCAGCCAGTTCGAGATCCCGGTGGTCCAGGGCGGCACGCTCAGCTTCGTGCTGGAGGAAGGCGGCGAGTCCCGCATGAAGACCGTGCAACTCACACGCGCGCACCTGGAAGAAGATGCCGGCAAGTCGCTGCATGAGGACTACCACGGCATGACCGGCATCGACCTCAATCGCGCCGGCACGCCGCTGCTGGAAATCGTGACCGAACCCGACATGCGCAGCGCAGCCGAGGCCGTGGCCTATGCCAAGGCACTGCATACGCTGGTCATGTGGCTCGGCATCTGCGACGGCAACATGCAGGAAGGTTCTTTCCGCTGCGACGCCAACGTCTCGGTGCGTCCGCTCGGGCAAGAAGCCTACGGCACCCGCTGCGAAATAAAGAACCTGAATTCGTTCCGTTTCCTGGAAGAGGCCATCAATTACGAAGTGCGCCGGCAGATCGAGTTGATCGAGGACGGCGGCACGGTGCGCCAGGAAACCCGCCTGTACGACCCGGACCGGAAAGAGACGCGCTCGATGCGCAGCAAGGAAGACTCGCAAGATTACCGCTACTTCCCCGATCCCGACCTGCCGCCGCTGGTGATTGGCGAGGACTGGATCGCGCGGGTGAAAGCCACCATGCCCGAATTGCCGGGCGCGATGCGCGAGCGTTTCGTGCACGACTACGCGCTCACCGACTATGACGCTGCAGTGCTGACGCAGTCGAAGGCGATGGCGGCGTACTACGAAGCCGTGGTCGCCAGCGCCGGCCGCGAGCAGGCAAAGAGCGCGGCCAACTGGATGATGGGTGACGTCTCGTCCACCCTGAACCGGGAAGGCGTCGACATCGCCGGCTCGCCGGTGAAAGCCGGACAGCTTGCGCTGCTGCTCAAGCGCATTGCCGACGGCACCATCTCCAACAAGATCGCCAAGGAAGTATTTGGCGCGATGTGGGAAGCGGGTTCGGATTCAGAAGCGCTGGCCGACGAAATCATTGAAGCCCGGGGCCTGAAACAGATTTCCGACAGCGGCGCGCTGGAAAAGATCGTCGACGACGTGCTGGCGGCGAATGCGAAATCGGTAGAAGAATTCCGCAGCGGCAAGGAGAAAGCGTTCAACGCGCTGATCGGCCAGGCGATGAAGGCGACCAAGGGCAAGGCGAATCCGGCGCAATTGACGGAGTTGTTGAAGAAGAAGCTGGGGTGAGGGCGGCTGGATCGAGAGCTTGAAGGTCTCGATCCGGCAGCAAACACCTGAGGTCGATTCCGCTCTTTCAAGGGCTGATCATTGCCCGCATCGTGATTGACAGCGTAGACCGGCGCCCCCCATGAACGCTCCCTCCCTTTCAAGGGGAGGAGCCATAAAGTCGATCGGCCATTGCCGCTCTTCAAATCACGATATGGGCAGCGATCAGCCCTGTACCCCGTACTTGCTCCGATACGCCGCCACCGCCTCCCGGTGCTGTCCGATGTCGCCGCCGGCGCTTTGGCCCGACAGGAACGAGAACAAGTCATCCAGGCTGGCGATAGCAACCACCGGCATGCCGTACAGCTTCGCCACTTCCTGCACCGCTGACAGCTCGGACAGTTCGCCATCCTTGCCCGCGCGTTCCATCCGGTCCAGTGCAATCAGCACCGCCGCAGGGGTCGCGCCGGCAGCGCGGATCAGTTCCACCGACTCCCGCACGGACGTGCCCGCCGAGATCACATCGTCGATGATCACCACCCGGCCCTGCAAAGGCGCACCGATGATGTTGCCGCCTTCGCCATGGTCCTTGGCTTCCTTGCGGTTGAACGAAAACGGCACGTTGCGGCCCTTTCCGGCCAGCGACACGGCTGTGGCCGAAGCCAGCGCTATGCCCTTGTACGCGGGTCCGAACAGCATGTCGAATTCGACACCCGCATCGAGCAGCGTCTGCGCATAGAAATCGGCCAGGCGGCCAAGCGATGCGCCGTCGCAAAACAGGCCGGCGTTGAAGAAATACGGTGAGGTGCGGCCGGCTTTGGTGATGAAACTGCCAAAGCGCAGCACGCCGGACTGGATGGAAAATTCGATGAATTGCTGGCGCAGGCTACTCAAGATGACACCGTAGGGCAGGGATGGAAAGACCCACATTCTAGCCCGATACCGCGCGCAGGCATGCTTGCCGGCAGCCGGACCGGCTAGATTGCAGGAATCACATACCCCACGTCCCTGAACATGCGCAGGCAGATGTCCACCACCTGCTCGTCGTAGAGCGTGCCCTTGCCGCGCTCGATTTCGCTAAGGCTGGTGCCAGGCCCACCTTGCCCGAGAGCGTCGCGCGGCCGGTATCCCGGGCTGATTCCATCGCGGCGCGCCTGAACGGTTCGGCAAACATGTCGTAGCCAAAGGCGCGCAGGTTAGTGCCGCGGAACGGCTCCAGAGAGTGAGTCACAGGATGAAAAAGCAGGACGCAAGGGAGGGAATACGTGGACTGGAATGCAAGATATTCTGCACGATTCAAACTGGCCGCTATAGTCCAGTCGCTCCGGTCCCGAGGTGGAGATACCCGCATTGCGGCCTGATACCGTATGCTGTCGGCTGCCCGCGCCACCGGCGCCGGAACACGTCTTCATCATCACCGAATCAAACTCATGAGAATCATCTCCGCCAACCTCAACGGCATACGCTCGGCTGCAAAGAAAGGCTTCTTCGACTGGATGGCACAGCAGGATGCCGATTTCATCTGCGTGCAGGAGCTGAAGGCCCAGTCCGGCGACATGACGCCGGAGTTCCTCACTCCGCACGGCTACAACGGCACCTTCCATTTCGCGGCCAAGAAGGGCTACTCCGGCACCGGCGTCTATTCCCGCCTGAAGCCGGATCACATGCAGATCGGCTTCGGCGACGAGGAATTCGATGCCGAGGGACGCTATGTGCAATGCGACTTCGGCAATCTCTCGGTGATATCGCTTTACTGTCCCTCGGGATCATCCAGCGATGAACGGCAGCAGGCGAAATTTCGCTTCATGGCGCGCTTCCTGCCGCACCTTGAAATGCTGGCGGCATGTGGCCGGGAGGTCGTGATCTGCGGCGACTGGAATATCGCCCACAAGGAGATCGACCTGAAGAACTGGAAAAGCAACCAGAAGAATTCGGGCTTCCTGCCGGAGGAGCGCGCCTGGATGACCACGCTGTTCGACGAAACCGGCTGGCGGGACGTCTATCGCTTGCTGCATCCGGATACGACCGGGGAAGCCTACACGTGGTGGAGCAACCGCGGCCAGGCCTGGGCCAAGAATGTCGGTTGGCGGATCGATTACCAGATTGCCACCCCGGGCGTCGCGGCCACCGCACGCGCAGCCTCGGTCTACAAGGACGCCCGCTTTTCCGACCACGCGCCGCTGACGATCAGCTACGACTTCACATCCTGAGACCGGACGGGCCGGCCGCAGGCTCAGGGACTGGGCTGCGAGGCCGGCTCTTCATGCCCGGCCAGCACTGATTTGATCCACGGCAGCAAGGCATAAGCTGGGAATGCAAGCACGAAGGTCAGCAGGAAGTAATTCGCGTAGCCCATCTCGTGCGCACCGACCCCGCCGGCCCAGCCCGCGATCGAGCGCGAGAAAGCGAAGATGGAGGACAGGATCGCGTATTCCGTGGTGGCGCGCGACTTGTCCACGATCGCCATCAGGAAAGCCAGGAAAGCAGCGGTCCCGAGCCCACCGGTGAATGACTCGATCGCACTGGCGGAATACATGATCGCCTGCAGATGCGGTGCGATCTCGGTGCCCTGCGGCGCAGCAGGAATCATGAAGGCGGCAACGACATAGCCAAGGTTCGAGAGCGCCTGCCACAGGCCGAGCACCCACAGGCCGCGGAAGATGCCGACCCGGTCGGTGTACCAGCCGCCCAGCACGCCGCCGCCTATCGACAGTGCCAGGCCGACATTGACCGACACCAGTCCGATCTGGGTGTTGGTAAAGCCGCTGTCGACCCAGAAGGGCTTGATCATGAAGCCGATCGACGAGTCGGCCAGCTTGAAGATCAGGATGAAGCCGATCAGGATCAAGGCATGACGCCGGTTCAACAATGACACGATGGCGCCGAACATCGGCCCCTGTTCCGATGTTCGGGCCAGTTGTTTCGACCGGCCGCGGAACGCGCGTGAAAACAACAATGCGGACGCAATGATCAGCGCCACCGGGATGGACCTGAACCACCATGCGCGCTTGACGCCGGCGATCCAGGCCGGGTCGAGCGCAGTGACCAGCGGCCACAGCAAGCCAAGCAGGAACAGGCCAAGGGCAGACATCAGCACCGGCTGGCGCACCAGCGCGGTGAGTTCGCTGCGCAGGTCCGCCTGCGCTTCGCGCGCCGGACGGTCCGGCTCCTTCGGCGCCAGCATCACGACGATCGCCATCACGAGGAACAGCAGCGCCGTCACCCCATAGGTGCTGTTCCAGCCCACATGGTCGGACAACCACAGCAGCACGCCTGCAGCCAGCATGCCGACCCGGTAAAAACCGATCCGGAAACCATTCGCCAGCCCCAGTTCCTGCTTGTTCAGGCGCTCGATGGTGTAGCCGTCGATGGCAATGTCATTGGTGGCCGAGAGCGCGGTGAAGACGCCGATGGCGACCCATACCCACGGTCCGAAGCCGGCCTCGCGAGCGATCGCAATCATCACCAGCCCCATGCCGACATCGGCCGCCGCCATCCACCATCGATGCCGGCGGGTGAAGTCGATCAGGGGCGCCCACAGGAATTTCAGGGTCCACGACAGGCCGAGCAGGGACAGGAGTCCGATCTTGTTCAGCTCGACACCCTGTTGCCGGAAATAGACCGGGAACAGGTCGTAGAACAGACCGAGCGGAAAGCCTTCCGAAAAATACAACAGGCTGACCCAGAACAGCTTCGAGCGCAGCAGCTTGGGCTGCGCCTGGCCTGTGTATTGGGGCAGGTTCATGCAGGCGTCTTCTTGCGGAGGCGAAATACGGCCAGGCTACCTCGCCAGGTGGGCAGGAAAGTCACCGGCCGGCCAGCTTCATCGAGCGAGACGCATTCCAGCACTTCGAGCCCGACCTCGTTGGCAAGTTCCTCGAAATCAGGGATCGTTGCGCAGCGCAGGTTGGGCGTGTCATACCACTGGTAGGGCAGGCTTTTCGAGATCGGCATGCGTCCCTGCAGCAAGGACATGCGATGCTGCCAATAGGCGAAATTGGGGAAGGAAACGATCGCTTCGCGCCCGACCCGGGCAATGTCGCGCAGCACGTCCTTGACATCCTTGATCATCTGCAGCGCGGACAGGCACAGCACGGTGTCGAAGGATTCGTTGGCGAAAATGGCAAGTCCCGCTTCCAGGTCCTGCTGGATCACCGACACCCCGCGCGCGATGCACAGCGGGATTTTCTGGTCGATGATCTCGACGCCATATCCGCTGCACTGCTTGTCGCTTTGCAGGTAGTCGAGCATGACGCCGTCGCCGCACCCGAGGTCGAGCACGCTCGATCCCTCGCGCACCCAGTGCGCGATGAAGGCCAGGTCGGGACGCTGTGCCAGCAGGTCGTCGAAGTTCATGCCACCCTCCGCTGCGCGCCGCTGCCACTGATCTCGTCCCACACCCGCTCGTAGTAAGCGCGCACCGCCGCGTGATAGCGGCTGTCTTCAAGCAGGAAGGCATCGTGGCCGTGCGGCGCATCGATCTCTGCGTACACGACCCGCCGCCGGTTGTTGACCAGCGCCTGCACCATCTCGCGGCTGCGCGCCGGCGCAAAGCGCCAGTCGGTGCTGAACGAGACCAGCAGGAATTCCGCTTGCGTGCCCGCGAGCGCGCGGGTCAGGTCGCCGCCATGGTCGCGGGCCGGGTCGAAATAGTCGAGCGCCTTGGTGATCAGCAAGTAGGTGTTGGCATCGAAGTATTCGGAAAACTTGTCGCCCTGATAGCGCAGGTAGGACTCGATCTCGAAATCGATGCCGAAGCCGAACTGGTAGTCGCCGGCGCGCAGCTCGCGGCCGAATTTCTCGGCCATGTCGTCGTCGGACAGGTAGGTGATGTGGCCGATCATGCGCGCCACCCGCAGGCCGCTGCGCGGCACCACGCCATGGGCGTAGAAATCGCCGCCGTGGAAATCGGGATCGGTCAGGATCGCCTGGCGGGCAACATCGTTGAAAGCGATGTTCTGCGCCGACAGCTTGGGCGTCGACGCGATCACGGCGCAGTGGCGCAGCCGCTGCGGGTACAGCATGCTCCAGGCCATTGCCTGCATGCCGCCCAGCGAGCCGCCCATCACCGCCGCGAATTGACTGATGCCAAGGCGGTCTGCCAGCCGCGCCTGCGCATGCACCCAGTCTTCCACGGTCAACACCGGGAAGGACGCACCGTAGGGCTTGCCGGTCGCCGGGTTGACATGCATCGGTCCGGTCGAGCCGAAACACGAGCCGAGGTTATTGACGCCGATGACAAAGAAACGGTCGGTGTCGACCGGCTTGCCGGGACCGACCATGTTGTCCCACCAGCCGACGACCCTGGCGCCGTCGGGACCTTCGTAATACCCGGCGACATGGTGGGAAGCGTTCAGCGCATGGCAGACCAGCACCGCATTGGAGCGGTCCTGGTTCAGCGTGCCATAGGTCTCGTAGACGATGGTGTAGTCGCCGATCAAGGCGCCGCCCTGCAGCGGCAGCGGTTCGCTGAAATGCATGGACTGCGGGGCGACGATACCGATTGAACTCATCTTCGATGGTGGAATGCGAAAGGACAAAACGCCAGAAAACAAAAAAGCCCGAAAAGCATTCAGCTTGTCGGGCTAATCCGGAACCTGCCAGGTAGCTCGCTTTAGCCGTATTTATATGGGGACTGGCCCCCTGCGCCCGCAAGCTGTGTAGGCCGGGTCGGTTACCCTTCCGGCCGCCGTTCAAATCGGCGCAGTGGCATCAAGAATATACGATGTGGGGTGACGGGTCAAACCATGGGCCTGGGCTCCGCCCGGGCCTGCGGCGCCTTACATCTCCCGCAACTGTGCCACCGCCTCCGCAATCGCTTCCGGCTCGTAGGCCTTCAGGATCTTGCGGGTCTGGGCAGTGATCCGGCCGAGATCTGTATTGAGCACCTCCTGCTTGACCGCGAGAATCTGCGTCGGGTGCATCGAAAACTCGCGCAGCCCCATACCCAGCAGCAACCTGGTCAGGCGGACGTCGCCGGCCATCTCGCCGCAAACGGCAACCGGCTTGCCGGCCTTGGCGCCAGTCGAGATCGTCATCCCGATCAGCTGCAGCACCGCCGGATGCAGCGGGTTGTAGAGGTGGGCGACTTCGTGGTCGACGCGATCGATCGCAAGCGTGTACTGGATCAGGTCGTTGGTGCCGACAGACAGGAAATCCAGGCGCTTGACGAACAAGGGAAGCGCCAGCGCGGCGGCCGGGATCTCGATCATGGCGCCAACCGGAATCTGCTCGTCGAACTTGCACTTCGCTTCGCGCAACTGGGCCTTGGCCTGCGCCACCATTGCCAACGTCTGCTCGATCTCGAATGCATGCGCCAGCATCGGCACCAGCAGATGGATAGGACCGAAAGCGGATGCCCGCAGGATTGCCCGCAGCTGCGTCAGGAACATCTGCGGCTCGGCCAGGCAATAGCGGATCGCCCGCAGCCCGAGCGCAGGATTGAGCGCCGTTTCATCGGCATGGTGCAGCGGCTTGTCGGCGCCAATGTCGAGCGTGCGGATCGTGACAGGCCGCCCCTTCATCGCCAGCACCGCTTTGCGGTACGACTCGAACTGTTCATCCTCGGTCGGCAGCCGGCCGGCGTGGATGCGGCCGAGGAAAAGGAATTCGGAACGGAACAATCCGACGCCGCTCGCCCCCACCTCCATCGCGGTGGCGCAGTCTTCCGGAAGTTCGATGTTTGCCATCAGGTCGATCGGGGTGCCGTCCTTTGTGACGGCCGGCGTCTTGCGCAGACGGCTCAGCTTCTTGCGTTCGCGGATCAGGCGCTGCTGGAGATCGCGGTACTGTTTCAGCACCAGCGGCGAAGGATCGACAATGACCACGCCGGCGTCGCCGTCGATAATGATCCAGTCGTCCTGCAGCACCAGCGTCGAACCATTGGCCAGGCCGACCACGGCCGGTATGTCGAGACTGCGGGCAACAATCGCCGTATGCGAGTTCTGCCCGCCCAGGTCCGTGATGAAACCGGCAAATGCGCCATGACGGAACTGCAGCATGTCGGCCGGGGAAACGTCGTGGGCGACCACGATCATGTGCGCCATCGACTCGTCGGCACCGGCCTCGGGAAGCTTGCTTGCAGTGCCGGTCAGCACTTTCAGCACGCGCTCGCCGACCTGCCCGATATCGTTCTTGCGCTCGCGCAGGTAGGCGTCTTCGATCTCCTCGAACTGCGCCGACAATTCATCGATCTGGGTCACCAGCGCCCACTCGGCGTTGTAGTGTCGCTTGCGGATGATCTCCAGCGGAATTTCGGAAATCATCGGGTCCGACAGGATCAGCGCATGCACATCGATGAAAGCGCCGAGCTCGGCCGGCGCATCGGCCGGCAGGTCGGTCCAGATCGTCTGCAGCTCGCGATGCACGGTGGCCAGCGCATCCTGCAGTCGCTGCACTTCGTTCTCGACCTGCTCTTCCGGAACCAGGTAATGCTGGACATCGAGCGCCGCCGGCGCAAACAAGTGGGCACGGCCGATGGCGATGCCGCGCGAAACCGGAATGCCGTGCAGCGTAAACGACGAACCGGTCTTGTTCATTTGAGCGGGATCCGGTTTCACTCGCTCTCGCCGAATCGTGCGCGGATCAGGGACAGCAGGGCGTCCAGGCAGTCTTCCTCGTCCGGTCCGTCGATTTCCAGCTTGACGGTCGAGCCCTTGCCGGCGGCCAGCATCATCACGCCCATGATTGACTTCGCGTTGACACGCCGCGTGTTGCGGCTCATCCAGACGTCGCTCTTGTATTTTGCGGCCAGTTGGGTCAACTTGGCCGAGGCGCGGGCATGCAGGCCCAGCTTGTTGATGATTTCGACTTCCTGCTCGATCATGTCGGTATCGCTGCTATCGTTGATGTTGTTGGTTGTTGGTCTGCTTACGTCGGTGACAGGCGCACCCGGTTATCCACCCGCACTGCGCCATTCTGGGCGCCGGCCAGGGCCATCTCGATAACGACATCGATGGTGTCGTTGCGGTAGGTGATCGCGCGCAGCAGCATCGGCAGGCTGATGCCGGCAATCACCTCGACATGGCCCGGCTGGCACAACTGCAGCGTGCAGTTGCACGGCGTTCCTCCCATTACATCGGTGATGACCAGCACGCCGCCGCCGTCATCGAGCCTTTCGATCGCCTCGCTAGCCAGCCGCCGCACCTCGGCCGTGTCCTGGTCGGCGGAGACGTCGATCGCCTCCAGCCGCTCGGGCCGGCCGCGGAACACGTGCGTTGCCGCGTCGATGAATGCCTGACCCAGTGGTGCGTGCGTCAGAAGCAGAATGCCAACCATATGTGTGCCGATTTCCCGGTGATGGCCGCCTGGGCTGTTTGCCCCCTGCGGCTACATCAATTCTTCAAGCGCGTCGATGAACATGCCTGCGACGTTGAAACCAGTTTGCTGGTGTATCTCCTGGAAACAGGTCGGGCTCGTGACGTTGACTTCGGTCAGATAGTCGCCGATCACGTCCAATCCTACCAGCAACAGGCCGCGCCCCATCAAAATCGGGCCAAGCGTCCCGGCAATCTCGCGGTCGCGCTCCGACAGCGCTTGCGCAACACCACTGCCGCCGGCGGCCAGGTTGCCGCGCACTTCGCCCGCCTGCGGTATCCGCGCCAGGCTGTACGGAACCACCTTGCCACCGATTACCAGCACCCGCTTGTCGCCCTTGACGATCTCGGGAATGTAGCGCTGGACCATGATGGTGCGCTGGCCATTTTTGGTGAGCAGCTCGATGATCGAGCCCAGGTTCATGCCCTCGCGGTCGACCCGGAAGATCCCGGCGCCCCCCATGCCGTCGAGCGGCTTGAGTATCACGTCGCGATGCTCGGCATGGAAAGCACGGATGCGCCGTTCGTCGCTGGTGACAATGGTCGGCGCAGTGAATTGCGAGAACTGGGCGATGCTCAGCTTTTCATTATGGCTGCGGATCGCTTCAGGCTTGTTGAAAACCCGCACCCCCTGCGACTCCGCCAATTCCAGCAGGTAAGTCGCATAGATGTATTCCATGTTGAACGGCGGATCGGTGCGTTCGACCACCGCGTCGAATGCCGACAAGGGATGGTTCTCGGGCGCATCGGCGCGATACCAGTCGAGCAGATCGCCGGTCAGCTCGATACGCTGCACGGTCGCGACCACCTTGCCGCCAACGATCGCCATGTCCTTGTGCTGGAACACATGCAAGCTGTGGCCGCGCGCGGCCGCCTCGACCATCATTGCGTAGGTGGAATCCTTGTAGGTCTTGAAACCTGGAAGCGGGTCGGCGGCAAAGGCAATCTTCATCAATAAATTTCCGGATTGGGGTCGGTCTTCTCAAGCTCGATCGACGCTGCCAGCAGCGCCAGCCGCGCCACCACGCCATACATGTAGAAACGGTTCGGGGCGGCGGTCCCCGGCTTGGCCAGCAGGTCGGGCAGCGCATGCTGGTGAGCGAACGCCAGCGGCACGAAATGCGCGCCCGGCGAGTTGAGGTTCTCGTCCACGCCGCGTTCGGCATGCACGCGGTAGAAACCGCCAACCACATAACGGTCGATCATGTAGACCACGGGCTCGGCCACAGCATCGTTGATGTGCTCGAAGGTGTGCACGCCCTCCTGGATGATCACGTCCGAGACTTCCAGCCCTTCCTTGACGACCGACATCTTGTTGCGCTGCTTGCGGTTCAGGTCGCGCACTTCGCTCGAATCGCGCACGGTCATTATGCCCATGCCATAGGTGCCGGCATCGGCCTTGACGATCACGAACGGTGTTTCCTTGATGCCGTATTCCTTGTATTTCTTGCGGATCTTGGCCAGCACCGCGTCGACACTGACGGCCAGTGCGTCCTCGCCGGTCCGCTCGTGGAAATTGATTCCGCTGCATTTTGCGAAATACGGATTCAGCATCCATTGGTCGACATCGATCAGCTTGGCGAACTTCTTGACCACCTCGTCATAGGCGGCAAAGTGATTGCTCTTGCGCCGCACTGCCCATCCCGCATGCAGCGGCGGCAGCAGGTTCTGCTCGTTCAGGTTCTCGAGTATCGACGGCAGCCCGGCCGACAGGTCGTTGTTCAGCAGGATCGTGCAGGGATCGAAATTCTTGAGGCCGACGCGGCGTCCATTTGCCTGGCGTTCGAGCGGTTCGAGGACGATGGTCGTTCCATCCGGCAGCTCGATGGGCGTTGGTTCGCGCACACCTTCCGACAGCGAGCCCAGCCGCACATTCAGGCCGGTCTGGCGGAATATCTGCATCAGGCGCGCGACATTTTGCAGGTAGAAGGTGTTACGGGTATGACGTTCCGGAATCAGCAACAGGTTCTTGGCGTCCGGACAGTATTTCTCGATCGCCGCCATCGCCGCCTGCACCGCCAGCGGCAGCATTTCCGGAGAAAGGTTGTTGAATCCGCCCGGAAACAGGTTGGTGTCGACCGGCGCCAGCTTGAATCCTGCATTGCGCAGGTCGACCGAGCAGTAGAACGGCGGTGTGTGCTCCTGCCATTCGAGGCGGAACCAGCGTTCGATCGCGGGCGTTGCAGCAAGGATTTTCTTCTCGAGGTCGAGCAGGGGGCCGTTCAGGGCGGTGACCAGGTGGGGAACCATAAGATGCTTTCGGTACAGGATGGCAAGATTCTAGCGGTATTCCCGGATGCACGCGGAGTTCGGCTTGCAGCGGGGCTGGCACCAGAGGTGGGGACGGACGCCAGGTTTTTAAAGTACCGCGGCAATACCAGGCTTCAGCCAAAAAAAACGCCTCCCGAGGGAGGCGTTCTGAAACCCGCGAACGGGATACTGCCGGAGGAGACTACCTTGGTGATTCAATCACACGTGATACGCGGACTCGCCGTGGCTGGTGATATCCAGGCCTTCGCGTTCCTGGTCTTCCGGCACGCGCAGCCCGATCACAAGGTCAACCAGCTTGAAGGCGATGAATGCCACCACGCCGGACCAGATCACGGTCGTCAGCACGCCCTGGAACTGAATCCAGACCTGGCCGGCGATCGAATAGTCGGGCGCAACCTTGTTGGCGACATAGTCGTAGATGCCGGTGCCGCCGAGCGATGGCGCAGCAAACACGCCGGTCAGGATGGCGCCCAGTGCGCCGCCCACGCCATGCACCCCGAAGACGTCGAGCGAGTCATCCGCACCCAGCATCTTCTTGAGGCCGTTGACGCCCCACAGGCAGACGACGCCAGCCACAAGCCCGATTACGAGGGCGCCCATGATGCCGACGAAACCAGCCGCAGGCGTGATGGCAACCAGGCCGGCCAATGCGCCGGAGACTGCACCCAGCATCGAAGGCTTGCCCTTGGACATCCACTCGGCGAAGACCCAGGCCACTGTTGCCGCAGCCGCAGCCAGCAGGGTGTTGATGAAGGCCAGCGCAGCCGAACCGCTGGCTTCCAGCGCCGAGCCGGCGTTGAAACCGAACCAGCCCACCCACAGCAGCGAAGCACCGACCATGGTCATCGTCAGCGAGTGCGGTGCCATGGCTTCGCGGCCATAACCGATACGCTTGCCAATCACGTAGGCACCAACCAGGCCAGCGACAGCGGCGTTGATATGCACGACGGTACCGCCGGCGAAATCAAGCGCACCCTTCTGGAACAGCCAGCCGGCGGCAGCGGTCGCTTTTTCTGCGGCAGCAGCGTCAGTAAAGGCATCCGGGCCAGGCCAGAACCAGACCATGTGGGCAACCGGCAGGTAGCTGAACGTGAACCACAGCACCGAGAACAGCAGCACGGCCGAGAACTTGACGCGCTCGGCGAAGGCGCCAACGATCAGTCCGCAGGTAATGGCCGCAAACGATGCCTGGAAGGCGACGAAGGCTAGCTCCGGAATCACCACGCCTTTGCTGAAGGTGGCAGTGTTGGTCTCGCCCGTAATGCCCTTCAGGAACAGCCGGTCGAACGAGCCGATGAAGCTGCCACCCTCGGTGAACGCCAGCGAGTAGCCGTAGATGCACCACAGGACGATGATCAGCGAGAACACCATGAACACCTGCATCAGGATCGACAGCATGTTCTTGGAACGGACCAGGCCGCCGTAGAACAATGCCAGGCCGGGGATAGCCATCATGATGACGATGAGGGTCGCAGTCATCATCCAGGCCGTGTCACCTTTGTTGGGTGTCGGTGCGGGTGCTGCTGCGGCCGGTGCTGCTGCGGCAGCGGGTGCAGCAACTGCCGATGCTGCCGGTGCTGCTGCCGCGGCTGCGGGGGCTGCTGCAGCGGGTGCCGACGCAGCCGGTGCGTCTGCCTTTGGCATGTCGGCTGCCGACGACATGCCGGAGAAGCCGACTGCCAGCGCCAGGGCGCCGGCGGCCAGCATGCTTGATAGTGTAATTTTCATCAGATTTCTCCAGTCAGAGTGCGTCTTTGCCAGTCTCGCCAGTGCGGATCCGCACCACCTGCTCGAGGCTGTAGACGAAAATCTTGCCGTCACCGATCTTGCCGGTGCGGGCCGAAGTTTCGATCGCCTCGATTGCGCGCTCCAGGATGTCGTCGTCGACCGCTGCTTCGATCTTGGTCTTGGGCAGGAAGTCGACTACGTATTCGGCGCCGCGATACAGTTCCGTGTGGCCTTTCTGGCGTCCGAATCCCTTCACCTCGGTGACGGTGATGCCCTGCACGCCGATGGCGGACAATGCTTCCCGCACCTCGTCGAGCTTGAACGGCTTGATGATTGCAGTAAGGAGTTTCATGAGAACCTCGTCAGATTGGTCAGAAGGTTTTGGATACGGACAGCACTGCCGACGGCCGGCTCACATCCTTGATCGAGGTGCCGCTGGTGCTGGTGATCGTGTACTGCGCCGCATTGGCGTTGGTGCCGATCAGTGCCAGGCCAACAGTGGCGAAGCCAAAATCCTTTGCAATGCCAAGCTTGTAGTCGGTGTAGCTGCCTGCGCCGTAGTTCTTGATGGTCTGGCGGCCGACGTGCGCGGTGAACGTGGTCTTGTCAGCGATTTCCCAGTTGCCGGTGATGTCCAGGTATCCCGAACCCTTGGAATCGCCGTTGGCGGCCAGGCCGAACACAGCGCCGGAGGTGGTGCCATTCAGGCCGAAGAAGTCGGTCAGGCCGTAGCTGTACTTCACGGAGAGCCACTTCCAGGTGCCGCCAAAATAGATCTCGCCATTGTTGTATTTCTTGCCGGTGGCGGCGATTTCCGCGCCCGGGTAGTAGTAGTACAGCAGGCCGACGTCAGCCGTCACGTCCTTGGCGACTTCCCACTTGTAGCCACCGTAGATGTCCATCTCGAGGCCGGCGCCATTGTTGAACTGGTTGCCGCTGACGTTCGAGTTCCAGTTGCCCAGGTAGAGGCCGCTGCTGTGGCTGTAGTCAAAGCCGCCCTGCAGGGTCGGGGCACGGAAGGTCTGCGAAATGCCGCGGAAGCGATAGTCGCTCGCAAGGGTGATGTTGCCGGTCAGCGTGTGCGGCGAGGCGGGTGCGGCCGGAGCAGCGGTCTGGGCCGCGACGGATCCCGCGAACGTGGCGAGTACGGCAGCGAAAAGTATCGTTTTTTTCATGGCATATCCCTAGTCGTGAATAATCGGAATCGGATTGATCAGGCAGCACAATATGTGAGCACCGTGCAACATTTAGCAGGGAGCGTGCCAGCCCTGAAAACGGCTTTCCGGTATCATTCCGATTCCCCAGCGCCGCAGCTGTGCATGGGTAGACATTTACGCGCAAGTCGTTGCACCCAAGTGGATCGTGCTCCGATTTGCCGCACCAAAAAGATGCAGCACTCATCCCGGGCACACCAAAATGGACAAGACCAACTTTTTTCAGAATTTCCAGGCCAGGATCAACCAGGCGCTGGAGAACTCACCGGCCCGGGATATTGAAAAGAATGTGAAGGCGATGATGACCCAAGGCCTGGCACGGCTGGACGTGGTGACCCGGGAAGAATTCGATATCCAGGCGCAAGTCCTGGCCAAGACCCGCGCCCGCCTGGAACAGCTGGAAGCGCGAGTGGCAGAGCTTGAAGCGGCATTCAAGGACCGGCCCTGAGCGTTTGCCGGCGAGACGATTGCCCGGCGGGCTTTGATCCCGCGGCAGTCAGGGCATGTTTCAGACGAAGGCGTTTACGCTCACGTTGAAACGCTGCGCCAATCCTTTGGCGACTGCTTTGCTGATGTTCCTGCGCCCCGCAAGAATGTCGCTCAACAAGGTTTGCGAGGCGATGCCTTCCAGGTCCTTGTACTTCAGCTTGTTGGCTTCGATCAGGTGACGCAACACCTCCCGGGGCGGCGCATCGGGAATCACGACATTCTTCCGTTCCCAGGCTTCGATCAGGTCGGTCAACAGATCCAGCATCGAAAACAAGGGGTGACCCTCGTCATCCCCGATGGTATCCACCAGCTGGTCGGCAAGCTTGACCGCGGCCTCGTAATCCTTGTTGCTGCGAATCGGATGCATGGGAACCGCCTCCTGCACGGTTGCCCAGGCCCGCGCAAGCGCGGGCATCCCGCCTGATTGGGCTATCGAGTTCATTTTTTTCGATTTTCCTGTGTCCATTTGTCGTACTCCGCGTGCGTGAAGACGTGACGGATGTACATCTTCTGATGTTCGTAATATACGACTGCCACTATGCGGTAGCCATATTGTGTGTTGCGAAAGTATCAATCTGCGATGTCTTGTTGTTACTTGGCTACCGGTTGCCGGTGGCTGGGCACTCGCGGGAAGTGCTGGTGGTGGAACTCGAAGCGGAAGTAGAGGGCCGTCCCTGACCGGTAGCCGACAAATCGTTTCCACGCCGGACACCTGATCCCGCCGCACGCCTAATACTCCTTCCCCTGGCCACACCACCCGCCGATGATCCGAAGCTTTCCCCGGAAGCATCGGAAACCATGACCCTGGCCGTCCTTAAAAGCCGTGGACTGACTGGAATGCAAGCCCCGCGGGTCACGGTGGAGGTCCACCTTGCCACCGGCTTGCCCGCATTCACCATCGTCGGCCTGCCCGAAGCAGAGGTGAAGGAAGCGCGCGACCGGGTCCGGGCCGCGCTGCTCAATGCCGGCTTCGAATTTCCCAACCGCCGCATCACCGTCAACCTCGCGCCGGCCGACCTGCCCAAGGAGTCCGGGCGCTTCGACCTGCCGATCGCGCTCGGTATCCTGATGGCGTCCGGACAGATACCGGCCAGGGACCTGGACCGGCACGAATTCGCCGGCGAATTGTCCTTGTCCGGCGAACTGCGGCCGATCCGCGGCGCGCTGGCAATGACCTACGCAATGCACAGGGAGGGTGCTGCCAGTGCATTCATCCTGCCCTTAGCCAATGCCGCAGAAGCGTCGCTGGTACGGGATGCGCTGGTCTATCCAGCCCGCTCCCTGCTCGAAGTGGCGGCGCATTTCGCCGCCCGCGACGACAGCGCCCGGCTGGCCCGCCACATCGCCGAGCACCCTCCAGGCCTGGCCGCGTGCCTAGACCTGGCCGAGGTGAAGGGACAGGCGCGGGCCAAGCGCGCGCTGGAAATCGCGGCCACCGGCGGCCACAGCCTGTTGATGGTCGGTCCGCCGGGCAGCGGCAAGTCGATGCTTGCCGCCCGCCTGTCCGGGATACTGCCGCCGATGACCGACGAGGAAGCCCTGGAGTCGGCGGCAGTGCAATCGCTCACCAGCGGCTTCCAGGTTGAACGATGGCGGCTGCGGCCCTACCGGGCGCCGCATCACACGGCATCAGCGGTGGCACTGGTCGGCGGTGGCAGCCCGCCGCGCCCGGGCGAAATCTCGCTGGCACACCGCGGCCTGCTGTTCCTCGACGAGCTTCCGGAGTTCGACCGCAGGGTGCTGGAAGTGCTGCGTGAACCGCTGGAGTCCGGCCGGATCACGATCTCGCGCGCGGCCCGCCAGGCTGATTTTCCGGCCCGTTTCCAGCTGGTCGCAGCAATGAATCCGTGTCCCTGCGGTTACCTCGGGCACCCGGTAGTTCGCTGCCGATGTTCGCCGGATGCGATCGACCGCTATCAGTCCCGGCTGTCCGGACCGCTGCTGGACCGCATCGACCTGCAACTGGAGGTGGGAGTAGTGGAACAGGATGAGTTACGCAACGCCGCTGCCGGCGAGCCGTCGGCAGCGATAGCCGAGCGCGTTGCCACTGCCCATGCCTTGCAACTGGCCAGGCAGGGGAGGGCAAATTCGGAGCTGACGCCTTCCGCGATCGAACAAGTCTGCCGCACCGAACCGGCAGCCGAAAATCTGTTGCGCAGCGCCATGACGCGCTTCGCATGGTCGGCCCGCGCAGCGCATCGGGTACTGAAACTGGCGCGCACCATTGCCGACCTGGCCGGGAGCGAGATGATCTCGGCGGCCCATGTGGGAGAGGCGATCCAGTATCGGCGAGCCTTGCGTCCGCGCGACTGAAGCAGGCCGGTCAAGCGACCGCCCATCCGGCCACGGGCGACACCGAGGTGGCGACCAGTGAAAAAAGCCCTCCGCGTTGAAGGGCTTTTTCCTGTAATGCGGCCAAGCCGGCAAGTCGATTGCCTGTTGCCGGCCTGGCCCGGTTTCAGTTCACCGTGATGTTTCCATCACGTACAACTTTACCCCAGCGGGCCGTTTCGGATGTGACCAGGCCGGCCAGTTCTTCCGGCGTGGACGGTGCGGGTGTCGCGCCTTGCGAGGCAATGCTCTTTTTCACTTCGGACAAATTGAGCAAATGGACGATATCGGCGTTGATCTTCTTGATGATTACCGGCGGCGTGCCGGCTGGAACGAACACGCCCCACCACGAGGTCACCTCATAGCCGGGCACGCCGGCCTCTATCATCGTCGGCACGTCAGGAAGCTCGACGGAGCGCTTCGGTGAAGTGACTGCCAGCGCCCGCAACTTGCCAGCCTTGATGTTGGCAATCGCCGCCGGCAGGTTTTCGATGGCCATTGGCACGACACCGGCCATTACATCGGTCAGGGCCGGGCTGCTGCCTTTATAGGGCACATGCGCAATCGGTGTGCCGGTCATGCTCTTGAACAGCTCGGACGACAGGTGTGGCGAGGTGCCGGCGCCCGAACTGGCATAGAAAGCCTTGGCCGGATTGGCCTTGAAGTAAGCCAGCAACTCTGAAACCGACTTGACCGGCACGTCCGGGTTCACGACCAGCACATTGGGCACCGTCGCGATCTTGGAGACCGGCGCAAAATCCTTGATGTGGTCGTATCCCGGGTTCTTGTACAAGGCCGGGTTGATCGCATGGGTGTTGATGGAGCTCATGAAGATCGTATAGCCATCAGCCGGCGAACGCGCAGCAGCCTGGGCGCCGAGATTGCCGCCTGCGCCGGGACGGTTCTGGACCACAACCGCTTGTCCCCACGTCTTTGCCAGGTTATTGGCGACCAGGCGGGTGAAATAATCCGACGAACCGCCGGGCGGGAACGAAACGATGATGCTCACTGGCTTGTTCGGATAGTCCAGTGCCTGCGCCTGGACAGACGTGGCCAGCACGGCCATGCTGCCTACTGCCAGCAGGCTCGAAACAAGGCTTGGTACAGCGCTCTTGAAAATGCTTCTCATGAAACTTCCCATGTTGAGGTAATAGGCAGGCACGCGATTCGGCCTGTGCAAAGTAATGGATCCACGGTCAGCTGTTAGCCGCATTTCCGCTCGTCCATGCTGCTGTCGTCTCCAATTCCCTGGCTCGGTTTTTCAGGAGATTGCGATCGACCTTGGCCGTGCCGGCCAAAGGCAATTCGTCAACGACCTGTACCCGCCGTGGATAGTGGTATGCGGGGCCGTTCGCCAGCGCAAACGCCTTGATGTCCTCGAAATTTATCTGTGTGCCGGGCTTGGGCACGAGAAAAGCCACCGGCATCTGGCCGCGCTCTTCATCGCTCAAGGGCACGACGCAAGCCTGCCGGACTTGCGGATGCTTCTCCAGCATTTTTTCCACTTCGCCCGGATGAATGTTTTCACCCGAGCAGACAAACATGTCGTCAGCGCGCCCGACAAAGAAATAGAAACCGTCCTCGTCGCGCCGCATGATGTCGCCGCTGTAATACCAGCCATCCTGCAACACTTCGGCGGTTTTCTCCGGAAGGTTCTGGTAGCCGGTGAACATGGCCGGATTGCGCGAAACCAGGACACCCTCGTTTTCATCCGGTCCATCGACCAGCCTGATCTCGGTTTCCGGGGTGGCGTAGCCGACTGACAAGGGCGGCGAAGGCCGCCCGTCGGGATGCGGCCCGAAATTCCCGGCGCCGGCTTCGGTCGAGCCATACCCATGTGTAAGCCGGACGCCGGGCAGGGCGGCCTTGATGCGCTCCCATAGCGCCAGGGTCATGGGCGCGGACGCAAGCGACACCCGCCGCAACGAGGACAAATCGCGCTTCTCCAGCAATTCGGGATTGCGGAAAATCCGCGCGAACATGGTCGGGATCGCCGACAGGGCATTGATCTGGTAACGCTCCAGCGTATCGACATAGGTGGAGACGTCGAATGAAGGCAGTATCACCAGCGTGCCGCGGCTGGCAAATGTGCGCTTGGCCAGGATCAGGCCATTCATGTGGAACAAGGGCTGCGCAAGAAGATAGCGTTCCGGCTCCGGGGTTGCCGGCAGTGCGGTGCGGGACACCACCCACAATTGCCCGGAATGGGGCAGCAGGACGCCTTTTGGATTCCCGGTCGAGCCCGAGGTATAAATGATCTGCCCGATCTCCTGCTCGCCGACTTTCACGGTATCGAAGCGGGCCGGTTTTACCCGTGACGAGAAACCCTGGTCGTCATCGCCGTCAAAATCAATCACAGGGACCCGGCCATCCAGCTGAACCCGGCTCGCGCCATCGACAAACGCAAATTCAATGGCCGCGTCATCCAGGATGTAGTCGATCCGGTCTTTGGGAAGCTTGATGTTGATCGGCACCACAACCATGCCGGCACGCTGGATACCGAAATAGGCGAACAGGAATTCCGCCCTGTTGAGCGATGCAATCGCAACGCGCGCGCCCCGCTTCAGTCCGGCTGCAACGAGCGCATGGCTGACACCGCCGCAATACCCATCGAATTCGGCGTAGGTGTAGGTGCGCGGCTTGTCTCGATCGCGCAAATCGATGATCGCGGGGCGATCCGGCTGTTCGCCCGGATCACTCAACTCCCCAATGTTGTTCCAGCGCTGTGACATGCTGATTTCCACTCCTTTACTGAATGATCGCCAGGCGTGCCCGTCATTGATAGCCGCCGGGCAAAGCCTGTCATGATGCCTGCATTACATTGCCGTTGGTGATCCGCCGGTGATCAGCCGCCTGCTTCCAGCGTCGAATAGGTCGCCCGTCCTACCGCGAGCAGCACCTGCGACTCGTTGTAGATATCGACGTCGGCCACGCCAACGCTGCGTCCGTTTCTCCGCACCTTGGCGACTGCAATCAGCGCGGTATTGATCGCCGGCCGGAAATAGTCGACCCGGAAGTTGACCGTCGGCAAGCCGCGCCCGTGCAGCATTCCCACCGCGTAATCGCCAACGGTGTCGATGATCGCGGCAATTGGTCCGCCATGCCATTGGCCGCTGCCACGGCCGCGCTCGAATTCCGCACGCATGGGAATGCGCATCGTCAGCAGTCCCTGCTCATAATCGATGTCAGTCACTGTCATGCCCAGGAAACTCATGAATGGCGAGCTGTCGAGTTTTTCCTGGATTTCCTGCGTCGTCAGGCGCGCGCTCATGATGCCACCACGATTTTGCCGAACACTTTGCGCTGCTCGATGGTGTCGAGCGCCGCGGCGGCGTCCTCCAGCGGCCATATGCGGTCGATGGGAGCCTTGAGTTTTCCGCTATTCACCAGGTCCAGCAGAGCAACCAGGTCGCTCCTGTCCCAGCCGTTGGAGCCCCGGATCTGGAGTTCGAAGCTCCAGACATAGCGCAGGTCTTCCTTGGGATCGAAACCTGCCGTCGCCCCGCAGGTCAGCAACCGGCCGCCCAGGCGCAGGCAGCGCAGTGACTTGACCCAGGTATCGCCGCCGGTGAAGTTCACGACGACATCCACCCCGCCCGATACTTTTGTGCGGTTGCGGCCAGGCTTGCCTGTCAGCTCATGCACCGCCTTCATGAAATCGGTCTGGGTGTAAAGGATGATGTGGTCGGCGCCCAGTTCTTTCAGGCGCGCGCCCTTTTCTTCCGTCCCGGCGCAGGCGATCACCTCGGCACCCGCCAGCTTGGCCAGCTGCACGCAACATACGCCGACACCACCGCTGGCGCCGAGAATCAGCACTTTCTCGCCTGCCTTGATCTGTCCGATGCTTTGCATCATCCGGTGCGCGGTGCCGTAGGCCACAGGCAGCGCCGCGGCTTGCTCGAAAGGCACGCCGTCGGGGATGCGGATCAGCTGATGTGCGCGCACGCGGCAACGTTCGGCCAGGCCGCCGTGCACGGTTTCGCCGATCAAGCCGCCTTCGACCTTGTTCGACGGGTCGGCCAGCACGCGGTCGCCGACTGCCCATCCTTCGACGCCGGGCCCGACTTCAATGATCTCGCCAGCGACATCCAGGCCCATGATCACCGGGAACGGCAGGTTAATGCCCGGCATGCCGCGCCGGGTGAACACATCGTGATAGTTGAGCGACGATGCTTTTACCCTGATCACGACATCGCCTTCGCCTGCCACCGGATTCGGGAAGTCTGTCTCCAGCTTCATTTTCTCGCCGCCGCCGTGCTCCCGCAAAACCATTGCTTTCATCTGAATATTCTCCTGGGGGTTTTAATGATGGCTACCACGCGCTCACGCCCGCGATAGCCTGTTGTGTAATTTCCATACTGTGGCGCAGCACCGACCTGCGCCAGCTGTTCGAAACCGGGACAAACGCATCCAGCAAATCGCTGCGCAAGTGTGCATCCCGCATGGGATCGGGATGCAAATGCGATTTGTGGCGCAACCATTGATCCAGCCGCAGCGAATAGCGGGTACCGAGGCCACGCGTACCAAACTCGATCACTGCCCCGACCACGGGCCGGTCTCCCAAAAATTCCTGGAGCCCGAAGAAAACCAGACCCTGATAGTTTGGCCGCGCCATTCCATTCGGGCGCTGTCCGAGGACGCGGTCTGCTCCCCACCAGCTGGCCGCCCGGGCCTGCAATTTACCGCCATCTTCGTTGAAGCATAAAAAAAAGGGTTCGGCATAATCACCGATACCGGTATGCCAATCAATGAAACCGACCTGCCTGGCATGCTCCAGATGGACCTGGACTATCGTTTCCAGCGTTCGGTTCGACCACTCGCGCTGGCTGCCGCCATACACCAGGCCATCGGGATGACTGTACTGGCCGCTGGCCAGTGCGTTGTAGAGAGCATCCGCCCCGAACTGCTCCCCGTACAGCCGGGCAGCCTCGTCCGCCTGCTGGATCCGTGCCTCGGTCCAGTGGTCCGGAATGATCTTTTCATGCAATGACGCGTAAGCCTGATTCTGCGGATAGGCCGCATTGTGGTTCACGAAATTGCGATTCAGGTCCACGTTATTTTCCGTGGTGCGCGAGCCATGCTGATGGCCATAGGGATTCAGGCTATGGACAAGAAGCACGCCCAGGTCTGCGGGCAATGCCTGCGCGCCGCCGCTCTTCATCCATGCGATCTGCGCCGCGGATCCTGCCGCCCCTTCCAGGCCATGGGTGCCGCTGACGATAAGCAACTGTTTTGCTGCGGCAGGATTGCCCAGGTGCGCGACATCGATGCTCAGCGCGCTCCCATCTGGCGCCAACTGTTCTGGATGTTGGTAGGCGCACAACCGGGCTCCCGCCGCTTGCGCAGCAAGACGGAATTTTTCACGCGCTCCGCTGTAGTCAAGGGCAAAGCAGTCCCAGTAGTCCGGTATCAAGGGTGACATCGCAGCGGACATCACAGCGGGCATCACGGCCTGCATTGCAGCCGGCCTCACAGGCATTCCCGTTCAACAAACATCACGGCGGCACCCATGGCCTGCCCGGCGTGAACCAGGATGTAGTCGCTGCCAGCGACCGACGCCACTCCGCCCTGCGCGATTGCCAGTCGTGCAGCTTGCAGCGACTTCGTCTGCAAGACAACTGCCACCATCCGGTCCGTCCCATCCGGCGCTGCGGATGTACCTGGACCGAAACGCGCCTGTGCGGCGGCCGGCGTCATGAAGTGAATCGCGGCCTTGCCGGCGGCGAGGATTTTGCAGTCGCGTCCGTCATCGGCGCATTCCGTGTCGAACAATTTTTCGTATAGCGCGCACGAACGCGCCGGATCTTCACTGGCGATGACAAATCCGATGATGTCGGTGACTTCGTTAGGGTGCTCCTGCCATTCATGCTGCCAGACCAGGTGTGGTGTCAGATGATGGCAAAAAAATGCCCGCCCATTTGGAACCAGATGGGGGGCCAGGTTGACGGTCCGGAAACGCGCCTCTTCCGTCCCCGACTTTGTTTGTACCGGCCGATGAAATTCACGCGGCGCGTCCACCGGAATATCGCGTGCCTGGATTTCTCGAAACAGGCCCTCGGCGTCATCCGCCTTGAATACCAGGCCGCCCAGGCCTTGAACTTGCTTCGCAAGTTCAGGCCGGCTTGCGGCAGATTCGTAACCTAGCAATTCGAGGTAATTCTCCCCGAATATGCATAAGTGGTTGCTGGATCCAAGCGTGTGATATCCGCGCGGTGTCAGGGAAAATCCCAGGCGCGTGAATGTATCGACCGCCTGGTCCAGATTTTCACGGACGTTGATGACTGCATGATCCAGTATTGGTTTCATGTTTTCCATTTGATTCAATGCCTTGTAACCACAAGCCAGGCTGCCTGCTCGCCGCGATGGCAGCCTGCACGCCAGTTAATCTTCCAGAACAACCGGAATGTTATCCGACCTCACGCAAAATATTGCACGCCACCTCACCATCTTCATTCGCGCAACGGGAAGCGGCATCGAGCGCCTGGACCATGTCGGCGATCAGGTCATCCGTGCTTTCAAGGCCGGCGTGGATGCGTAACATGGGTCCACCCGGCAGTCGCCGGCCGAAATTTCTGGTCACCGAATCGACCGGCAATGCGAGGCTCTCGAACCCGCCCCACGACAAACCGATCCCGAACAGCTTGAAACTCTTGAACAAGGTAGAAAGTTGATGCCGGGACATGGGCTTCAGGATGATGCCGAACAATCCGCTGGCGCCATGGAAGTCGCGCTTCCATAAAGCGTGTCCCGGATCGCTCGCCAGGGCTGGATGCAAGACCTTCTCCACGGCCTCATGGCGCCTGAGTCTTTCAGCCAGCAATACGCCATTCTCCCAATGCCGCTGCATGCGAACCGCGAGGGTACGAAGTCCTCTCAGCGCCAGGAATATGTCATCCGGTCCGGCAGTTTCGCCAAAATCGAAAGCGCTGGCCTGCAAGGCGGGCCAGGCTCGCTCGTTCGCGGTTGCCACGCCAAGCAGGGCGTCGGAATGCCCCACGATATATTTCGTTGCGGCGTGGACGGAAATATCCACCCCGTGCTCGAACGGCCGGAAATAGAGTGGCGTCGCCCAAGTGTTGTCCATCACGACGAAGGCACCCGCACTGTGGGCTATTTGCGCAATTTGCGGAATATCCTGCACTTCAAAGGTCAGCGAACCCGGGGACTCTACATAAACCACCCTCGTATTTTCTTTTACCCGCTCAGCCATGCCGGCCGCATCGAGGGGATCGAAATACTCGACGGCAATCTGCAACCGGCTCAGCACCCGCTCCGCGAAAATACGGGTCGGCCCGTATACGCTGTCGCTCATCAGCACATGGTCGCCAGCTTTCAGGAGGCCCAGCAGGGTATGGGTACAGGCCGAAAGGCCGGAGGGAAACACGATTGACCGATATCCCCCTTCCAGTTCACTGATCGCATCTTCCAGGGACCGGGTAAGCGGCGTGCCAAAGCGGCCGTAGCTTGCCATCGGATTGCCCGCAGTCTTGCGCGATTCCCACTCTTCCAGCGTTCCGGAAAGTATGGTCGAGCCGCGGTAAACCGGGACATTGACCATGCCCGAATGGTCGGCAGAAGAACGTCCTATATGGGCAAGCTTGGTGCAGGTGCCGGGCAAGGAGTAGTCCACAGGCTGGTTTTGCATACACGGAATATCCAGTTGAATTATCTGGAAATATTCTACGCAGCGGCCGCGGAATGGAATTTCAATTTCATCGGCAATAACCGGGCTTTATGGTATTTTTTACTACCATACTAACTTTTAGTGGATGTTTCTTCCAATATGCGAATCCCATCTGAAAAACTTGACCGCTTCGATCGGGAGATCCTCTCCATCCTGCAGGAAGATGCGACGGTGTCGGTAGCGGAGCTGGGAGAGCGGGTGGGACTCAGCCCGACGCCTTGCTGGCGCCGCATTCAAAAGCTGGAAGAGCGCGGGGTAATCCGCAAAAGGGTCGCATTGCTGGACCCTGCCCAACTGAATGTCGGCGTGACGGTTTTCATTTCGATACGCACCAATGAGCACAATATCGAATGGTTCGCGTCCTTCCACAGGCTGGTAAGTGCCCTGCCTGAGGTGACCGAGTTCTATCGGGTAGCCGGCAACACCGACTACCTGCTGAAAGTCGTGGTCTCCAGCATCGAGGATTACGACCGGATCTACAAAACCCTGATCCAGGGCGCCGCGCTGTCGGATGTCAGCTCCATGTTTGCCATGGAGCAGATCAAATATACGACCGCACTACCGCTTGGCCATGCCGGCTGAACCGCGATTGCACGATTGAAACAGTTGGCGCGGTCCGCATCCGCAGATGTTGCATAATGAATCCGTCGTAAAACCCCAAAAAACAGAGGAGACAAGAATGGATGACAGACGCAGGAGCCTGCTCAAGACCGTTGCCACTGCTGGCGTAGGCGCCGTAGCAGGATGCGCATTGCCGACCACGGCCAGCGGCGACGCCAAAACGCCGTTCAAGGTGGCGCACACGATGATCCCCATTGTCGGCAGCTCGGACATGTTCCCGGTGCGGCGCATCTACTGCATCGGCCGCAACTATGCGGCGCACGCGCGCGAGATGGGTTCAGACCCGACGCGGGAGCCACCGTTTTTCTTCCAGAAGCCAACCGACGCAATCCAGCTGGTCATGCCAGGAAAGACGGTTGACCACCCGTATCCGCCACTGACCAAGAACTACCATTACGAAATCGAACTGGTCGCGGCACTGTCAAAAGGCGGGCGCAATATTCCAATGGACAAGGCGCTTGACCTTGTTTTCGGCTATGCGGTCGGGCTGGACATGACGCGCCGCGACCTGCAGCGGGCAATGGGCGACCAGAAAAAGCCCTGGGAGATCGGCAAGAGCTTCGACCGTTCGGCCCCGATCGGTCCGATCCATCCGGTCTCGAATGTCGGTCATTTCAAACAGGGTGCGATCTCGCTCAAGGTCAATGGCACCGTAAAGCAGAACTCGAATCTGAAGCAGATGATCTGGTCGGTCGCCGAACAAATCAGCAAGCTGTCGGAAGCCTTCGAACTGCAGCCAGGCGACATCATCTACTCCGGCACGCCGGAAAATGTCGGCCCGGTGGTCAGGGGTGACCTGATGCAAGGGCACATTGACGGACTGCCCGACATCAACGTGCGCGTGGTCTGATACCGGCACGGGGCGGCAAAACCATCTTCGCGCGCGAGGAAGCCGCCCCTGCCATCAGCCCTCTGAATATCCATTCAGCCTCTGCAAAAAAGGAGCGGCCAAGCCGCTCCTTTTCCCGTCACGCGTCCCGCAGCGATCATTGAACGTTGATCACACCCGCAACGCCAGCGCCAACGACAGCAGCCTGGCCAGCATTGGTGACAGTGATCGAGGTTCCCACTACCGGCGTGGTCTCGTCGGCCTTGCGCATTGCCACGTTCGACAAGGTGGCGAGCATGTCGAACTTGCCGGCCATGTTCTTGGCCGTTGCCAGCCCTGCTGCTCCGGCCAGCGCCCGGGTGATCGCCGTTTCCAGGTCCAGCACCAGCATGTTGCTGGTGCCATCGCCAGCAACTGCGTCGAGCCGGACCAGATCAGCTGCATCGGCCGTGGCATCGACTGCCGCGCCAGTCGCCGGCACGTAATGAACATAGACCTTTGCGCCAGCCGGAACCGCAACACTGAACGCGCCTGCCGGGCTCACCGTCAGCGTGACCTTGTCGATCATCAGCTGCAGCTGTTCAGCCTGCTCGCCGGGAGCGGCCGATGCTGCCTTCTCGGTCAAGTCGATCGCGATGCGGGCGGTCTTGGCCTGGCCATCGGCCGTATCCATTCCAATCGGAGAAATGCGCATGCCGAATTGCGTCAGCGGGGCATTGGTGCCAGTCGTGAAGGGGCCGGCATCGCCAGGGAAGCTGGCGAGCTGGTCGGCAGTGATGACCGTGTTGCTGAACATCACTTGATCGCTGGTCAGGCGGAGAAATCCGCTCAGCACGGAATTGTCGGCTGTGGGCGGAGTGGCGGTAGGAATCAACGGCGCGGGACTACTCACTGCGGTAACCGGCGTGTCACTGCCGCCGCCGCAAGCAGCGAGAAGCATCGACACGGCAACCGCTAACAGGACATTCTTGCGCTTGAACATTTCAGGTTTCCTCACTCAGGTTTATAAACAGGCTTGCTACAAGCAAAAGGAACCGGATGATGGACGCCAGCATCTGCGAAAATGCGTGCCCTCAACGTCCCGCAGATGGCTTCACGACATCGCTGTCGCCTGCTCGCTGGGGATGTTTTCCCCGGTCCTGAGCGAGGGACACTGCGGGCTGCAGCAGAGGCCCTCCGACAGGACCGAAAGCTCATCGGTCAACCGATCAACCAGGCAATGCCTGTTGATGTGAAGCCACTGTACTGGCGACGCCACACGGCAATCTTGTGGTCAATCAAGCATGGAAAAAAACATCGGCTGCAGGCCTCGAATCCGAATGGAAACTTGCGCGGGCACAAACTCGAGCTCATAGGGAAATTCAGGCGCTGCCGAGCCGCGAACATGCCGTTTTCGAATGGAATAATTGCCGCAGAAAAATAAAACTTTTACCTTGGCAATTGGATCTCCGCGTGCAACGAGGCTTATTAAGCGGAAAGCCTCCCGGCCTTAATTTGGCACAAGTGAAAAGCCGAAAAATTCTTTGATCATGGATGCGCAGGGGGAATCCATATTTCCCCGCGCGCGATGCTTGCGCGTGCCTTTGCATCGGCGCTGAATTTTCCAAGGAGGCTGGTTTGAAAGTGCAAACGATATTGGAGTTGGTGGCGGCGGCCGCAGTAGCATTGACCCTGGCTGGATGCGGCGGCGGCGATGGCGCAATCGCTGCTGCTCCCGCAGATGCGGCAGTGGCGTCCAACACGACGCCGTTGAAGCCGACCTCTGCCGCGAGCAGCGTGGTGCAGGAAATCGACTACTACGGCGATTCGACGGTCTGGGGATTTGCGAGCGGCACCAGCGGCACCCGGGTAGCACAACCGGCGCCCTCGATTTTTGCCTCGCTATTGCCTGCTGCAGCACGCTACACGGTTCGTAATGAGGGCGTCAGCCGCACCACTGCCTGCCAGCTGTTGGGTGGAACCGATGGCACGCACCCGGACTGGCCTACGCAAATGAGAAACTCGACCGCGAAATTCGTCATCATCAATCACGCGATCAATGACCAGCGCGCGGATATCGGCGAGTCGGTCAGCGCATACAAGACTTGCCTGACCTCGCTTGCACAGATTGCAAAGCAGCAGGGAAAGAATGTGATCTTCGAGACACCCAACCCAACCGACCAGACCGGTGCCGGCCTTGACCAATACGTGACGGGAATGAAGGAGGTCGCGGCCGCCGAGCGGCTGAACCTGATCGATCAGTACCAGTACCTGCTGACCTATCTGAACGGGCAGGCTATCAGGACGCTGATGCCCGATGGAATACATCCGGACGACGACACCTATGTGCTCAAGGGCCGCTTCGCTGCCGCAGAGTTCTTGAAAATGTCATATTGACCGCAGAGCGCCGTCGGACCAACGGAAAACACCGATGATCAAATCACTGGAGGGGGGACGCGGTCTGGCTGCATTGATCGTTGCCCTGTACCACCTCAAGATCGGCACCGCCGAATGGTCGGTGCTGCGCAACGGTTACCTGTTCGTCGACCTGTTCTTCGTGCTGAGCGGATTCGTCATCTGCGCAGCCTACTCCAGCCGGATGAATGACAGCGATGATTTTCGCTCGTTTTTCATCCGCCGCACCGGGCGCCTGCTACCCCTGCTCTGGTTCACCACGCTGTTCTTCATCCTGGTGCAGAACGGCATCGTGCTGGCAAAGCGGATTGCAACATTCTCCGGACACGATGCATTTCTCAGGGCACCGGGCACGCTCGATTATTTCGTGCCGGATCCGCTACAGTTGCTGGCGGTGGCCACTTTCACGCACGGCATGGGCCTGTTTGAGGACCTGGTCATCAACACGCCGAGCTGGAGCATCAGCACCGAGTTCTTCACTTACCTGCTGTTCGCAGGCGTCTGCCTGCTTTTCCGTGGCCGCACGCGGGTCGTGATGTTCGCCTTGCTCGCGATCGCCGGGTTGGCGATATCGGCCTGGGGGGCGGTCACGGTGCACAACTGCCTGGCCGTGGGCGGTTGCCTGTCGCTGACCTATGACTTCGGCTTTCCCCGCACGGTTTTCTCTTTTTTCCTGGGCACCCTGTGCTGGCATTTTTCGCAAATCCGGAATACTGGTGGCACCCTGTTCACGGTCGCCGGTTCGTTGCTGCTGCTGGCGCTGCTGATGCTGGTCGACGGCCGGCCCATGCTGGCGTTTGGGTTTCCTTTCGCATTCGCCCTGCTGATTCTGGGGGTGAGCGGGGACCATGGCTGGCTGGCCGGCGTACTGAAAACCCGGCCGCTGCAAATCCTGGGCGAGCGCTCCTATTCGATCTACCTGATGCACATGCCGCTGGTGATGATCTTCGAGAACTTGGCGCATCGGACTGAATCGCCGGCATTCAGGGGCGCCGTCCTGCTGAGCTTCGTCGCCACCTTGCTGATCCTGTCCGGCTGGACATACCGCTTCATCGAACAGCCATTTCGCCATATGTTCAACCGGCTGGCGGACCGCAAAGCCTTGTCCGCCAGCGAACTCGCCATGGCCAAGGATTGACCAGTCTGCGCGCAAAGGTAACTTCCTTGCGTTTGCGCAATATCGGAGATGAGCTACGTTCTACGATGGAACCGGTTCTTCACCGAAGCACCACTCCCTGGAAGTTTTAGCCCGCCACCGCAAGGTTCGCGGGCTTCTTTTTGGTTCCGGCCCGGCACGCCGGGACTGAAGCCGGCCGCCGCTGCTGTTACCATCACGGCCATGCCGAAAAAAAACCATATCTGGCGACATCTTGCGTGCGCGGCCTTGTGCTTTCCCCTGCTGTCCGGATGCTCCCCCGCGCTCGACTGGCGCGAGATACGCGCAACAGAAGCGCCCTATACCGTGCTGATGCCTGCCAAACCGGCCGTGCACACCAGGAAAGTGACGCTTGACGGCATCGAGGTCGACATGACGATGCGAGGCGCCGAAGTCGATGGCGTCACCTATGCCGTCGGCACCGTGGTCATGCCGGACGAACAACAGGCGGCGAAGGCAGCAGGCACATTGCAGGCGGCGCTGGTACGCAACCTCGCCGGCTCGGTGCAACAGCAAAAGAGTGTCAATGCGGCCGGACTGCCCATGAGTCAGATACTGGCCAGTGGCAAGTCGCCGCGCGGCGAAGCGATCCAGCTGCATGCGCGCTTTGCGTCCCGCGGCAACCGCGCCTACCAGGTGATCGTGTTCGGCCCGGCTAGCAAGGTCAGCACCGACGCTGCCGACACCTTCCTCGAGTCATTCCGTCCCATCCAGCAATGAGCGCACCACCCAATTACCTCACTGGCGCCCTGGCGATCCGGGTATTCGTCTGTTTTGCCGCCGGATACTTGTTGTCCTATGCATTCAGGTCCATCAACGCGGTGATCGCACCGGCCTTGCTGGCTGACCTGAACCTGTCGAATTCCGACCTCGGTCTGTTGTCGGCCGCCTATTTCATCACGTTCGCCGCGCTCCAGTTGCCAATGGGGATCTGGCTGGACAAGTATGGTTCACGGCGAACCGAGGCAGCGCTGCTGGTGTTTGCGGCAGCAGGCGCGGCCGTATTTGCCGCCAGCACCAGCCTGGCAGGCCTTTGGGTGGGCCGGGCGCTGATCGGCGTTGGCGTGTCCGCCTGCCTGATGGCGGCGTTGACGGCGTTCCGCCAGTGGTATGCGCTGGAGCGCCAGGCACAATTGGCGAGCTGGATGCTGTTTGCCGGCACCGCCGGGGCGCTGTCGGCCACGGTTCCGGTCACCTTGATGATTCCGCATATCGGTTGGCGCGGAATTTTCGGGCTCATGGCCGGCCTGATCCTGCTGGTAGCGGCCGCCGTATTTTTCCTGCTGAAGCCGGCCGAACGCCAGATCCCCCGGCCGCAGCGCGCGACCCAACCCGGCGCGCCGCCCCAGGGATACCGCGAAATTTTCGGGAATGCCTATTTCCAGCGAATGGTGGTGCTCGGATCGGTCTGCATGGGTATTTTCGTGGCACTGCAGACCTTGTGGGTCGGCCCTTGGCTGACCACGGTGCAGGGCCTGGATCCGACCCGGGCGTCGGAAGTGCTGTTCGGCTTCAATCTCGCGCTGATGGCTGGTTACCTTGCCCTGGCGTGGTGGGCGCCGCGGCTTATTGCCCAAGGTGGGCGCGGCCGCTGGCCGGCCACCACCGTGCTCACGGTCGGCACCTCGGGCACGCTGCTGACGCAGGCGCTTATCGTGATGGTGAATGGCGAATATGCGTGGCTGCTCTGGATGGTGCTCGCCATATTTGCGCCGATCCTCTCACTGGTCCATACGCAGGTCAGCATCAGTTTTCCGCAGCACCTGGTCGGGCGCGCAAACAGCGCCTATAACATGACTGTGTTCCTGTTCGCTTTCATCGCGCAATGGGGCATCGGCATCGTGATCGACGGCTTCAGGTTGATGGGCCTGTCACACATCGATGCCATGAGAGCCACACTGGCAATCTGCGTTGTGCTGCAACTGGCTGCGCTAATCGCATTTGCGATGCATCGTAGCCGCGCGCCCGGCGCTGCTGTATCGTCATAGTCGGATCAGGCCGTAAAAATGAGGACTCCCATGCTTGTAACATTCAAATCCAAAGCGGCTGCGGACGTGTTGATGTACGGTGAACACGCCCGCCATATTCTCGAACTTCTTGGCAAGACCGCCGGCGAACGTGGCGTGATTACCGCGGCCGAGACTGGGCCCGCCATTGCGCGGCTGGAACAGGAGATTGCCGAGGCTCGGGCGCATGCGCTCTCCGAGGATATCCGGCACGATGTCGAGGCCCATCAAAGCGCCGACAATGATGACCATGAGCACGAACCCAGCCAGCCAGTGAGTTTCCCCACCCGCGCCTATCCGCTGCTGGAAATGCTGCGAGCGGCAAACCGTGGCGGCCATAACGTGGCCTGGGGCATCTGAGATGCCGTCGGCCTTCCAACCGGTACTCTCCTAATTGAGCACGAACATCGCAAAAGCCCCGCCGCAGGGGTCGCTGGCTGCGGCATTGCTGCTGGCGGCGGAGGCCGTTGCCGCAGTCACGCAGGGCACGGCGCTGCCGGCCGCCCTGGCTTCGGTATTCAATCCATCCACGACACCCGAAACCCGTGGTGCGGCGCAGGACATCGCCTACCGCTGCATGCGCCGCCTGGGTACCGCCGACGCCGTGATCCAGCTGGTAGCCGCGCGCCCGCCGCAACCAGCGCTGCTGGCAAGCCTGCTCCAGTGCGCCGTCGCCTTGCTGCTCGACCCGCAACGTCCATACGAACCCTACACCGTGGTCGACCAGGCGGTCGATGCCATCGCCTCCAATCCCCACACCGCGCATACGAAGGGCATGGTGAATGCCGTTCTGCGACGCATCTTGCGCGAGGAGCAGGTACTCACACAGCAAGTCCTCTCCAGGCTCCGGGCGCGCTGGAATTACCCGGACTGGTGGGTGCGCGGCATGCAGCAGGCCTGGCCGCAACAATGGGAATCGATACTCATGGCCGGCAATGCCGCGCCACCGCTGACCCTTCGTGTCAATCGCCGGAAATGCGAAGTCCCGCAATACCTCGAGCTGCTGGCAGCCCACGGCATGCAGGGAATCCAGCTCGGCCCGCAGGCGGTACGGGTGATGCAGCCCGTGCCCGTGGCCCGGCTTCCCGGCTTTGCCGACGGCCTGGTCTCGGTGCAGGACGCTGCTGCGCAACTGGCGGCGCCTCTGCTTGACCTGCACGACGGCCAGCGCGTACTGGATGCCTGCGCTGCGCCGGGCGGCAAGACCTGCCACATGCTGGAACTGGCCGAACTTGACCTGACGGCCCTGGATGTCGACCCGCTCCGGCTCAGGCGGGTGCAGGAAAACCTGGACCGGACCGGCCTGACGGCCAAGCTGGTGCAGGGCGATGCCGCCGGCGCAGGCTGGTGGGACGGCGCCCCGTTCGACCGAATATTGGCAGACCTTCCCTGCACCGCCTCGGGAATCGTGCGCCGCCATCCTGACATCCGGTGGTTGCGGCGGCCTGAAGACGCCAGCCGGCTGGCCCGGCATTCAGCCTCGATACTGGACAATCTCTGGCGCATGCTGGCGCCGGGCGGCAAGCTGCTGCTGGTGACCTGCTCGCTGTGGCCCGAAGAATCGGCATTGCAGGCCCAGGCCTTCGCGGCGCGGACAGGAGCCCGCCCGCTGCCGGCGCCAGGACAGCTGCTGCCCGAAGCAAATCCACAACAGGATCACGACGGGCTTTTCTATGCGCTGTTCCAAAAGGCTCCAGTTTGATAAAGTGGTGACCAACGCCACGCCCGCAAGGCGCACGGCAAGCGGCATGCCCGGGCACTGCAAGCCCCCCGATAACCATAAGATACGCTGCCCGACAGCGGCCCGACCCTGACCCCATCACCAGTGACTCGACGACTCTTTCAGGCATGCTGGATCTGGTTGGCGTTGACCTTCGCAATGTCCGCCCTGCTGGCCCCCGCGCCAGCCCGGGCAGACGGGGTGGACGTGATGCAGGCGCATCTGGAGTCCGGCGAGGAGGGCGTTCGCCTGTCCGCGGCCTACTCCTTCGAGCTGAACCGCGGCCTGGAAGACGCACTGGGGCGCGGTATCCCGATGTATTTCACTACCGAGGTGGCGATCTCCCGCCCCCGCTGGTACTGGTTTGACGAGACCACCTTGCGCGCAGCGCAGACTACCCGGCTGTCGTATAACGTGCTGACACGCCAGTACCGGATCTCGACTGGCGGGCTGCAACAGAGCTACGCCACGCTGGAAGATGCACTGTCCCCGATCCGCAGGCCGCCGCGCTGGCTGGTGGCGCCGCGTGGCGCCCTCAAGAGCGGCGAGACCTACCAGGTCTCGCTGCGCATGGGCCTGGATGTGGGACAGCTGCCCAAGCCGTTCCAGGTCAACGCCATGAATAACAGCGACTGGCGTCTCAGCTCGGACTGGAAAACTTTCAGCTTCCGGATGGATGGGCGGTGACACGCGCGCTGCGGTACTTGCTGGTGGTGGGCGGCGCGGTTGTCTGCATACTGCTGTTCCTGCTCGCGTCGGCCTCGGAAAACTCCGCATTCTTCGATCGGCATTATCCGTGGCTGCTCGGACTGAATGCGCTGATCGCCGTCGCGCTGCTCGGACTGGTTACGCTGCTGCTGACCCGGCTCTACCGCCGCTATCGGGCACGCAGATTCGGTTCGCGCCTGATGGCCCGGCTGGTGATGATGTTCGCACTGATCGGCATTCTTCCCGGACTCGTGATCTATCTGATGTCGGTGCAGTTCGTCTCGCGCTCGATCGAATCCTGGTTCGACGTGCGCGTCGAATCCGCGCTCGAATCAGGGCTGACGCTCGGCCGTACCGCCCTCGACAGTGCGCTGTCCGACCTCTCATCGAAGGGGCGCAGCATGGCCACTGCGCTGGGCGACTCGGCGGACGGCGGACAGGTGACGCAACTGTCGCGGCTGCGCGAGCAATACCAGGTGCAGGAGGCAGTCATCGTGTCGGGCAAAGGACGCGTCATCGCATCCGATGGCGGCGCGCTGGGCATGCTGCGGCCCGACCTGCCGTCGTCGGCGATGCTGACCCAGGCCCGGCTGCATCGATCCTTTGCCGCGCTGGAAGGCGGCAGCGAAGCGGTCACGCGCTCGGGCCTGCCACAGGACAGCATCCCGCTTCGGCTACGGGTAGTGGTCGCCATCCCGACCCTCTCCAACGCCCTGCCGGTACCCAGCGAACAACGCTACCTGCAACTGTTGCAGACAGTGCCGACCCAGCTTGCGACAGACGCCGAAGCGTTGCGCGCCGCCTACAGCGAATATCAGGAACGCTCTCTCGGCCGCTCCGGCCTGCGCAAGATCTACCTGGTCACCCTGACGCTGACGCTGCTGCTCGCCATCTTCGGCGCGATCACCAGCGCCTTCCTGATTGCCAACGAACTTGCCAAGCCGCTCCTGCTGCTGGCGCAGGGAACCAAGGCGGTCGCCGAAGGCAACCTGTCACCGCGGCCGATCGTGGCCAGCAACGACGAGCTGGGCACGCTGACGCAATCCTTCAACCAGATGACACGGCAATTGTCCGACGCACGCTCAGCAGTGGAACAGAACCGCGCGGAACTGGAGAACGCAAAGGCGTATCTCGAATCCGTGCTGGCCAACATGTCGGCCGGCGTGATGGTGCTCGACCAGCAGTTCCACATCGAGACCTGCAACCAGTCCGCCGCGCGCATCCTCCAGCATGACTTCGAGCAGGAAATCGGCCAGTCCCTGGAGTCGATCGATGGCTTGGGTTCCTTCGCACAATCGATCACCCAGGCATTCCTGGAACAAAGCGCACAGCAGGCAGGCGAACCGGGCGCGCCCGGCGTGCACTGGCAGCAACAGCTGGAAGTGCCTGGCCAGGCCCCCAGCACCGATGGCGACACCACGCTGACGCTTCTGGCGCGCGGCTCCCGCCTGCCGGTCGGCGCCGGCTATGTCGTGGTGTTCGACGACATTTCGGACGTGATCTCCGCCCAGCGCTCCATTGCGTGGGGCGAGGTTGCCCGCCGCCTCGCGCATGAAATCAAGAATCCGCTGACGCCGATCCAGCTTTCAGCCGAGCGCCTGCAGATGAAGCTCGAAGGCAAGCTGGCCGAACCGGATGCAGCAATACTGCAACGGGGCACGACCACCATTGTCAACCAGGTCACGGCCATGAAGCGCATGGTGGACGACTTCCGCGACTATGCAAAGACGCCGCCGGCGGTGCTGGCGCCGCTCGACATCAACGCGCTGATCGAGGAGATTCTCGGCCTTTACATCGCCGGCGACGATCGTGACATCATCCACACCCAACTCGCGCCCGGCCTGCCGAAGATCATGGGCGATGCGACCCAGTTGCGCCAGGTGATCCACAACCTTCTGCAAAATGCGCAAGATGCCGTGCTCGAGCGCGCCGACAAGGCGATCCCGGCCCATATCGATGTCGTCACTGAAGAGATCCGGTATGAAGATGCCAACGGCAGCCCGCGTTCGGCGGTGCGCCTGACGATCTGCGACAACGGTCCCGGCTTTTCAGCGAAGATACTGGCCCGCGCATTCGAGCCCTACGTCACGACCAAGCAACGCGGCACCGGCCTGGGTTTGGCGATGGTCAGGAAAATCGTTGAAGAACATGGCGGCCGTATTGATCTGAACAATCGGCCGGATACAAACGGGGCTAGAATCTTCATCCTGTTGATGAAGTTAGCCGAGACTAATTAAGAAGGGCGATGACGCGCTGATCCAATAGAATACGCAGCGACTCAGGGGGCTTCACAACAAAGAAGGATGAAGGTAATAAATGGCAAACATACTGGTAGTTGACGACGAGATGGGCATTCGCGAGCTGCTCTCCGAAATATTGGGAGACGAGGGCCATGTCGTGACCACCGCCGAGAACGCGCAGCAGGCGCGAGCCATGCGTGCCGCCGAGACACCGGACCTGGTCCTGCTCGATATCTGGATGCCGGACACCGACGGCGTGACGCTGCTGAAGGAGTGGCAACGGGACGGATTGCTGACCATGCCGGTCATCATGATGTCGGGCCATGCAACCATCGACACCGCGGTGGAAGCGACTCGCATCGGCGCACTGAATTTCCTGGAAAAGCCGATCTCGCTGCAAAAGCTGCTGAAAGCAGTCCAGCAAGGACTGCAACGCCAACTGGAACCGGCGCGGCCCGCACTGGCGACGCCGATCCGTGCGATCGAAACGCCCGCACAGGCAGCCAGCGCGCCCGCAGGCGAAGCGCTTGCCGCAGACAGCGCGCCGGCCGTACCGGCGGAGGTGGGGTTTACCGTCTCGTTCGAGCTGCCGCTGCGCGAGGCGCGCGACGCCTTTGAGCGCGCGTATTTCGAACATCACCTGGTGCGCGAAGGAGGCAGCATGACACGGGTCGCTGAACGCACTGGGCTTGAACGGACACACCTGTATCGCAAGCTCAAACAACTGGGCGTGGAACCGGCAAAGCTAGTCCGCCGCGGTGGCTGACGCCGGACCGATTCCTGCAATCCTCGTCAGCGGAGGCAGCGCCTCTGCACGTGAATCCTGCATTGCCGCGGCGATCTACGCCCTGCCGCCGGGCCGGACCGCGGTGCTGATGGAAGGAATCCCCGACGGCAAGCTGCATCTGGCCGAGGGTCCCGACCTGACGATTGCCCGCACCGCCCCCGGTTGCCTCTGCTGCACCGGCAACCTGGTGATGAAAATAACGCTGAACCGTTTGTTGCGCACCCGTCCATCGCGAATTTTCATCGGCGTGGCCAGCCGCGACCACATGGCAAGTTTGCGGGAGATCCTGTCGTCACCACCTTACAGTGCGCTTCTCAGCCTGGAGCCGGATCTTTCCGCCTGACACCTTGGCATGGCTCCTGCATGCGACAGGGGCAGCATCGATAGTGGATGTTCTTGAAATCCTGCCCGCCAGCGCCATTTACGTAACAGACGTGTCGAGCAGGCACACTGACCTTGCCGTAAAAGGAGCGCAAATGAATCTCATCTATAACAGCGATCAGTACAGCGTCGTTGAATTCGTTCCGGATGACGGACGTGACGCGCTGCGTTTCGGCGGCTATGAAATCATGGACAAGGCTTGCCGAAAGGAAATCTTCATCGGTGGCACGCTGGCCGAGGCCTTCCGGAAAAATGTCGAAGACCTGATCGCGACCCAGCCAACCGAGGAGGACATCGATGCCTTCCTCGGCAACTACGACGTACTGATGAGTCAACCCGTCCTGCTTCATTAAGCAGTGATGCCGGAACTCCGGGGCCGAAACTGCCCCGGAGTTCCGGGTTCCCGGACTACGGCTCCCGGTACTGCCGGCAATGCGTCTCACGGGTGGCGAGCAAGGCGACACAGGACGACGCCACCCACAGCAGCAGCAAGCCGAATGCCAGTTTGTACGCATGCAGGTCATACACCCGCACGCCATCCAGCAAGGCCCCGCTCCAGTTCTTGTCCAGGATCCACCCGATCAGGGGCTGCTGGAACAAGGGACCGACCATCACCCCCATATTGACTGCACCGGCCACGGTGCCCGACAAGGCCAGCGGCGCCGATTCCCTCGAGTAAAGAAATCCCACTGCCATGCTGCCAGATCCTGCCGCGCCAAGCAGCAGCAGGGGCACCAGCACGGACAGCCGGCCATCCGGAAAAATGTACAAGACACCGTAGCTGATCAGCGTGAAGCTGCCGCCAATGACATAGGGCAATTTGCGCAAGCGGATGCGGTCGGACAAGATGCCGAAGGCAATGCTTCCCACTGAAAACGCGATCAGCATGCCGCTCGTTACCAGCGACGCCGAGCGTGGCGTTAGTCCGTGCTGTTGCACCAGGAAGGGCACCCCCCACAAGCCGGTGAAGGTCAGGAATGCGCCGCAAATTCCCGACGGCACCCAGAACAGCAAGGGCACGTTGCGGTAGGCCCAGATTCGCCCCAAGCCCGACAGGATGGTGCGCAGCGAGGGCGCGTGAAACGCTGCGCCGGCCGGTATCTGGCTGCGGAATCCGCGCTGCACCGGATCGTCCCGCATCAGGAAGAAAATGCCGGCAGCGATCAGCAGGGCAACGATGCCCGAAGCGCCGATCACCGGACGCCAGCCCAGCGCATCCGACAGCGCCCGCAGCGGCAAACCGGCCATGACGGCGCCCATCGTCCCCACCGCGAGCGACACGCCGGTCACCATGCCCAAGCGGCGCGCATCAAACCAGTGTGCGCACAACTTCAGCATCGATACCCAGGCGACTGCCACCGTGGCACCAATCAGTCCGCGGCCGAGCGCCGCCGACGCGAAGGTATCGGCAAATGCGAATAGCAAGGCACCGACGCCGCCGATCATCGCCCCGATCCACAGCACCCGACGCGGACCAAACCGGTCCACCAGCACCCCGGTGGGCAACTGCATCGCTGCATAGAAATAGAAATAGAACGCCGACAGGTTGCCCAGCATGGCTGCGCTGAGCTGGAAGTCCAGCATCAGTTCGGTCGTCAGCACTGCCGGAGTGACGCGGTGGAAGAAACCGAACAGGTAGAAGGCGACCGCCAGCCCCCACATCGCCAGCGCCAGCCGGACCGGCGGATCAAGCAACTTGGGCGTTGCGGCAGCGGGGCCGGTGGCGGCGAAGGGGGTTACTTGCGTCATGCCGATATTATGCCGACATTATGCCGCGACCGGCGCGGGCACCGGCCGCCTGCCCTTGTTCCTGCCGTATACTCTGCCGATGTCAGGAAATTCACGTCCCGTAACCAGCAACCAGGACGGCATCCATCCGGATCTGCTGCGGCACCTCGACCGGCATCGCGCCACGCCATTTCGCAAGCCGGTATCGCTCCACACCCGGCATGCCTTCGAACGGATGCAGGCGGCCTGGCGGCAGGCTGGGCGGCCGCCGCTGGTCCTGGACGCAGGTTGCGGCGTTGGCTGGTCGACCCTGGCCCTGGCCGGGCGCCATCCCGGCCATCTGGTGATCGGCGTTGATCAATCCGAGGAACGCCTGCAGCGCGGGCCAGCGGCCCGACCCGACAATCCGGCCAACCTGTTGATGCTGCGGGCGGACGTGGTCGACTTCTGGCGGCTGATGGCTGCGGCCGGAATGACCCTGTCCCACCATTACCTGCTCTATCCGAATCCCTGGCCGCGCAAGCAGCATCTGGGGCGGCGCTGGCACGGTCATCCGGTGTTCCCCGTCATCATCGCGCTCGGCGGCCGGATCGAATGCCGCAGCAACTGGCTGCTCTACATGCAGGAGTTCGCGACCGCGCTGCAGCACCTGACCGGCCAGGCGGCTGAGGTACAACGCTGGTGCCCGGACCCGGACGCCGTGCTGACACCATTTGAAGGCAAGTACCTGGCGTCCGGCCACAGCCTGTGGCGCTGCCATGCCGACATTCCGGCTGTAGTTTTGAGCGCCCCCGTGCTACCGTAACCAATCAACACGAAGGACCTCGACCTCATGTGCCAGCTGCTCGGAATGAATTGCAATGTCCCGACCGACATCGTATTCAGCTTCACCGGTTTCGCCACCCGCGGCGGACGCACCGACACGCACAACGATGGCTGGGGCATCGCGTTCTTCGAGGGCGCGGGCGTGCGCCATTTCGTCGACCACCTGCCGGCGATCGACTCGCCGGTGGCCGATCTGATCAAGGCGTGGCCGATCAAATCGAAAAACGTCATCGCCCATATCCGCAAAGCCACCCAGGGCCGGATCGCGCTGGAAAACTGCCATCCCTTCGTGCGCGAGCTCTGGGGTCGCTACTGGGTGTTCGCCCACAATGGCGACCTGAAGGACTTCGACCCGCAACTGACCGGCCCCTACCGCCCGGTTGGCAGCACCGACAGCGAACGCGCATTCTGTTACCTGCTGCAGCAACTGCGCGAGCGCTTCGGCGACCAGCTGCCGGCGCTGGACCAGCTCACTGCTGCAATGACGGAGCTGACGAAGGAAATCGCAGCGCATGGCGTATTCAACATGATGCTCTCGAACGGCTCGGCACTGTTCGCACACTGCGCGACTAACCTGTATTACATCGTGCGCCAGTATCCATTCGCCGAAGCCCGGCTGTCCGACGAAGACATGAGCGTCGACTTCTCGACGGTGACCACGCCCGAGGACCGGGTCGCGATCATCGTTACCGAGCCGCTGACGACAAATGAAACCTGGATCCGGCTATCGCCCGGCGAACTGATCGTGTTTGTCGACGGCCAGCCGGTCTGAGCCGGGCCATTCAGTCCGCGGCGGGACCCGCGAGGTCCGAATTCTGAACAAGCTTTCGACATGTGAACGCTAGATGCCCCCGCGTTGACATCCCCATGCCCGTCGCCAATATTCGGAGAATGCCTGGCAGCGTCTGCAGGTGACAAAAAATAGAAAAAAGGGGACGAAATGATGAAATCAGTCAGGTGTAAATTACCTGCTTTTTTGACCACGAGGCGAACCGCTACCGCCCTGATGGCAGCAGCGCTGGTGCTGGGGGCACCGGCCATCAGCGCGCAGGAAGCAAAGTATCCGTCGCGCACGATCACGTTGGTGATTCCATATGGACCGGGCTCTGCCAACGACATCCTGGCCAGGATGCTGGCACCCGAAGTCGCCACGCATCTGAATCAGTCGGTGGTCATCGAGAACAAGCCCGGCGCGGGCGGTTCGATCGGCACCGCCGCCATCGCGCGGGCGAAAAACGACGGTTACACCGTGGGCTTGGGCGGCAGCGCCACGCTGGGCGTGAACCCTGCGCTGTACAAAACCCTTCCATACTCGGCGCAATCGGACTTCACCCGGGTCCTGAAGCTGGCAAGCACGCCGAATGTACTGGTGGTCCCGGCCGAGGCGAAAATAGCCAATACGCAGGATTTCCTGGCCCAAATGAAGTCCCGGACATTGCGCTACAACTCGCAAGGCAACGGCACCACGGCACACTTGGCCGGCGCGCTGGTGGCGCACCAGTTGAACGTGAAGGCCGACCACATTCCCTACAAGAACGCCGGGGAAATGCTGACGGCGCTGCTGACTTCCCAGGTTGACTTCGGCTTGCACCCGCTGGCCGGGGTGATAGGCCAGATCAGGGATGGGCGCTTGCGTGCTCTCGGCGTCTCGACCCTGAACCCGTCCAAGGCATTGCCGAATGTTCCCTCGCTGATCCCCGACCTGCGCGCAACCGGCCTGAAAAACTTCGAGTACGCTAACGTCTGGTTCGGCATCATTGCACCGAAGGGAATTCCACGTGACGCCCAGATGGCGCTGCACGGGGCCTTTGTAGCGGCCCTGTCCAAACCGGTCATCCGGGACAAGCTCATCTCCATGGGGTATGAACTTGAACCGTCTGCATCGCCGGAGGAGTTTGAGCAGTTCCTCAGGGATCAACAGGGCTTCTGGGTCGATCTGGTCCGCATCTCGGGCGCCAAGGTGGAGTGATCGCGAGGGGGGAGCGGTCCGGGTGACGGGCGCCAGTGATGGCGCCGCTGCGCCGGCGGCCGCATCCGTCCCCCTTGACGCTGATCATTACCCATATCCTTATTCATAGCGTAGACCGACGCACGCCACGAATGCTCCCTCCCCTTGAAAGGGAGGGAGCTATTAGGTTGATCGGCCCTTGACGCAATTGCTGCCGCACTCCTCCCCGCTACAAATTCGGCGCCAGCCAGCGCTCCAGCTGCTCGCGCGATACGCCGCGCCGGTGCGCCATGTCCTCCACCTGATCCATGCCGATCTTGCCGACCGTGAAGTACTTCGACTGCGGATGCGCAAAGTAGAACCCCGACACTGACGCACCGGGATACATCGCAAACGAATCGGTCAGCTGCATCCCGATTTCTTCGCACTGCATGACGCGGAACATGTCGGCCTTGACCGTGTGCTCCGGACAAGCCGGATAGCCAGGAGCTGGCCGGATGCCGCGATAGGATTCCTTGATCAATTCCTCGGCCGACAAGGACTCCTGCGGGGCGAATCCCCACAAATCCTTGCGCACACGTTCATGCAAGTACTCGGCGAATGCCTCTGCCAGGCGGTCGGCCAGCGACTTCAGCATGATCGACGAGTAGTCGTCATGGGCGTCTTCAAAGCGCTTCTCGTACTTCTCGATGCCCAGGCCGGCAGTCACTGCGAACATGCCGATGTAGTCGGCACGGCCGGATGACTTGGGCGCGATGAAATCGGCCAGGCACTGGTTGGGACGGGCGACGCCGTCAATCACCGGCTTCACCGTTTGCTGCCGGACTCCGTAATAGGTGAACGCAACGGTAGTGCGGGTGTCGTCGGTATAGACCTCGATGTCGTCATCATTGACACTGTTCGCGGGCAGCAGGGCAACCACGCCGTTTGCCGTCAGCCAGCGGCCGTCGATCACTTTTTTCAGCAGTGCCAGCCCTTCCTGGTAGACGCGGGTAGCCGATTCGCCGACCACTTCGTCCTTCAGGATTGCCGGGAACGGACCGGCAAGGTCCCAGGTCTGGAAGAATGGGCCCCAGTCGATGTATTTCGCCACTGTCGCCAGGTCGACGTTCCTGAACTCGCGGCGGCCGATGAATTTCGGCTTCACCGGCGCAGCGTCGCCATCGAAAGACAGCACCGCCTTGTTCTTGCGCGCATCCGCGAGCGACAGCAATGGCGTCGACTTGCGGTTGGCATGCTGGTGGCGAATGCGCTCGTAGTCGGTGGCGATCTCGCCCAGGTAGGAATCGCGCTGTTCCGGCGTCAGCAGCGACTGCGCCACCGACACCGAACGCGAAGCATCGGGCACGTAAATCACCGGCCCTTCGTAGTGCGGGGCAATCTTCACCGCGGTATGGGCCCGGCTGGTGGTGGCGCCGCCTATCATCAGCGGCATCTTGAGCGCGCGGAAATGCGGGTCGCGCTGCATCTCGCGCGCGACGTGCGCCATTTCCTCCAGCGAGGGCGTAATCAGGCCCGACAGGCCGATGATGTCGGCATTTTCCGCCTTGGCCATGGCCAGGATATCGGAGCAGGGCACCATCACGCCCATGTTGACCACTTCGAAGTTATTGCACTGCAGGACCACCGAGACGATGTTCTTGCCGATGTCATGGACGTCGCCCTTGACGGTCGCCATCACGATCTTGCCCTTGGCCTTGGCCGCGATGCCGGTACGTTTCTCCTCGGCCTGCTTCTCTTCTTCGATGTAGGGAATCAGGTGAGCCACCGCCTGCTTCATCACGCGCGCCGATTTCACTACCTGCGGCAGGAACATCTTGCCCTGGCCGAACAGATCGCCGACGATGTTCATGCCGTCCATCAGCGGCCCTTCAATGACGTTGATCGGGCGCCCGCCCGCATCCTTCGTCTTGAGCCGCATCTCTTCGGTGTCTTCGGTGATCCACTGGGTGATGCCGTGCACCAGCGCATGGGCCAGCCGCTTCTCGACCGGCGCGTTGCGCCATTCCAGGTTCTGCTCTTCCTTCTTGCCGCCGGCCTTCAGGCTCGAAGCAATCTCGATCATCCGTTCGGTCGCATCTTCCCGGCGGTTCAGCACCACGTCCTCGACCCGCTCGCGCAGCTCGGGATCGAGGTCGTCGTACACGCCCACCATGCCGGCATTGACGATACCCATCGTCATGCCCGCCTTGATCGCGTGATAAAGGAATACGGTGTGAATCGCTTCGCGCGCCGGATCGTTGCCACGGAACGAGAAACTGACGTTGGACACGCCGCCGCTGACCTTCGCATAGGGCAGGTTCTCGCGTATCCAGCGGGTGGCATTGATGAAATCCACCGCGTAGTTGTTATGCTCCTCGATGCCGGTCGCGATCGCAAAGATGTTCGGATCGAAGATGATGTCTTCCGGCGGGAAGCCGACGCGGTCGACCAGCAGCCGGTAGGCGCGTTCGCAGATCTCGGTCTTGCGCGCGAAGGTGTCGGCCTGGCCCTTTTCGTCAAATGCCATCACGATCACCGCAGCGCCATAACGGCGGCACAGCGAAGCCTGGCGCAGGAATTCTTCCTCGCCTTCCTTCATCGAAATCGAGTTGACGACCGACTTTCCCTGCACGCACTTGAGGCCGGCCTCGATCACCGACCATTTGGACGAGTCGATCATGACCGGAACGCGCGCAATGTCAGGCTCGGACGCAATCAGGTTCATGAAGCGCGTCATCGCCGCGACCGAATCCAGCATCGCCTCGTCCATGTTGACGTCGATGATCTGGGCGCCGTTCTCGACCTGCTGGCGGGCCACCGACAGCGCCTCGTCGTACTGCTCGTTCAGGATCATGCGGGCGAAGGCTTTCGACCCGGTCACGTTGGTGCGCTCGCCGACGTTCACGAACAGCGAGCTTTCGTCCACGGTAAACGGTTCCAGCCCGGACAGACGCAATGCGCACGGCACATCCGGTAGCTTGCGCGGCGCAATGCCGCCCACGGTCTGCGCAATTGCCTTGATGTGCGCCGGCGTGGTGCCGCAGCAACCGCCGGCAATGTTGACGAAGCCGCTTTCAGCAAAATCTTTCAGCAGGGACGAGGTCACGTCCGGTGTTTCGTCGAAGCCGGTATCGGACATCGGATTGGGCAGTCCGGCGTTCGGATAGATGCAGACGAAGGTGTCGGCGATGTTCGACAATTCTTCGGCGTAGGGCCGCATCAGCGCCGCACCGAGCGCGCAGTTCAGGCCCACCGTCAGCGGCCGCGCATGACGCACCGAATTCCAGAAGGCAGGCACGGTCTGGCCCGACAGGATGCGGCCGGAGGCGTCGGTCACCGTGCCCGAAATCATGACCGGCAAGCGGGTGCCGGTCTCTTCGAAATAAGTTTCCAGCGCGAACAGCGCCGCCTTGCAATTGAGCGTGTCGAAAATGGTCTCGACCAGCAACACATCGGCGCCGCCATCCACCAGGCCGCGCGTCTGTTCCAGGTAGGCGGTGGCAAGCTGGTCGAAGGTGACGTTGCGCGCGGCAGGGTCGTTGACGTCCGGCGAGATCGACGCTGTCTTGGGCGTCGGGCCAAGGGCGCCGGCCACGAAGCGCGGCTTGTCGGGCGTCGAGTACTTGTCGCACGCTGCCCGCGCCAGTCTTGCCGCCTCCACGTTCATCTCATAGGCGAGGTGAGCCAGGTGGTAGTCGTCCTGTGCCACCGAGGTGGCGCCGAAGGTATTGGTCTCGACCAGGTCGGCGCCGGCTGCCAGGTATTCTTCGTGAATCGCGCTGATGACGTCGGGACGGGTCAGGGTCAGCATCTCATTGTTCCCCTTCAGGAACAACTGCTTGCCCGGCACCGAATAATCGGCAAAACGCGCGCCGCGGTAATCCTCTTCGGTGAGCTTGTATTGCTGGATCATTGTCCCCATCGCACCGTCGAGTATCAGGATGCGGCGGGACAGCAGGTCGCGCAGGACTGCTTCAACAGGAGAGATGGCGTCGCGTTTCATGTGGCTTTATCCGTTCTGGAAATGCAAAAACCCGGCTGCTGTTGCGGAGCCGGGTTCTTTCAAGGTCCGCTTTAGCAGTATTTATTCGGGAAATCGGAAGATCTCCCTTGCGCCCGCAAGCTGGGTTTGACTTGTTCAAATCAAATCGGCGCGAGCACAATTATACGGCACTTCGGATCAGTCCGAGATCAGGCGAGGATGGCTGCGGGAGCGCGCGACCCGCTCGTCCAGCCTGAGCGTCAGGCACTTCGCCGCACCGCCCGCTTTCATGAATTCGGACAATGGCGTCTGGTGAACCTGATAACCTGCGGCTTCCAGCGCCTGCACCAGAGCGGCCGATGCCCGGTTCATGAACAGGTGACTGCCGACATTGACGGCATTGCAGGCAAACGCCTTGGCATCATCGGTGCTGACCGCAATGCGAAATTCCGCCGGAACCCGTGCCGCGATCCGGCGCTGCGACTCGGCATCGAACGCATCCGGGTAATACAGCAGGCGCCCGCCATCGAGTGGACAGAAGCAGGTGTCCAGATGATAGAAACGCGGGTCGACCAGCCTGAGCGGCTGCACCACGACATCCAGCCACATGGCGAGAAACGGTGCGCTGCCGAGATTGGACCTGTGGCCCCAGCCCAGCCATAGCAAGGGCTCCCGGCGATCGAACAGCGCATCGCCTGCGCCCTCGAAGTAAATGTCGTCCGGAAGGCGCAGCACCTGCATCCCGTGGGCAGCAAACCAGCTCGCAAAAAGCGGCTCCTCGGCCTGGCGCTCGATGTGACGAAAATGGGAGAGGATGGCTTTCTCTCCAATCACGAGCCCGGCGTTTGCCGTGAAAACCATATCCGGCACGCCCTCCGTGCCAAGGATCGATTCCACCGTCGCCACCCGGCCGATGGCGCGTGACAATGCCTGCCATTGCCGCATGGCGAGCGCGGGATCGCAATGGGCGACGTTCCCTTCCATCCAGGGATTGATGACGTAGACCACATCGAAGTGATCCGGCGCGCACATCAGGATGCGGGGCTTCATGGCTGGGCTGTCCTTTGCTGCAAACGAGGCCCGCTGCTGCGGGCGTCCTTCGATAGGATGCCGCGGGCCATCGGACGTTCACGGAATTCGCCCGCGCGCGCGCGGACTTTATCGGTGCAAGGTAAAGCGCTTGCCGGACAGGGCGAAACCCTTCAGGAAATCCTGCACCGGCAAGCGCTTGCCGCCCGGCTTCTGCAATTCAAGCAGGCGCAATGCACCGCTGCCGCAGGCAACGACGACGCCATCGGCATCGGCTGAAATCACCATTCCCGGCTCCCTGGCACCATCCGCCGGACCGGGCAAGGGAACCGCCTTCCAGATTTTCAGGGTCACGCCATCGACTTGGCCCGACGCGCCAGGGAAAGGGTTGAACGCGCGGATCTTGCGGGACAACACCACGGCATCGGCCGCAAAATCCAGTGCTGCTTCATCCTTGCTGATCTTGGCGGCGTAATTCATCCCCTCTTGCGGTTGCGGCGTTGCCGCCAGCGGTCCCGACTGCAGTTGCTGCAGCACCGAGACAATCATCTCGCCGCCGACTTGCGCGAGCTTGTCGTGCAGGCTGCCGGTGGTGTCGTCGTCCGCAATCGGCATGCTGCGCACCGCCAGCATCGGCCCCGTATCCAGCCCTTCCTCCATCTGCATGATGGTGATGCCCGTGTGCTCGTCGCCGGCCTCGATCGCACGATGAATGGGCGCGGCCCCGCGCCAGCGTGGCAGCAAGGACGCATGGATGTTCAGGCAGCCCAAGGGCGGGATGGACAGGACCGTAGTCGGCAGGATCAGGCCATAGGCGGCGACCACCATCACGTCGTGCGGGGTTGCGTGCAGCAGGGCGTGGGCCTCGCGTGCGATGTCCGGATACTTTCCATCGAGCTTGAGGGAGACCGGCTGCGCCACGGGCATGCCGTGCGCGAGCGCATATTGCTTGACGGCAGATGCCTGCAATTGCATGCCGCGACCTCCGGGGCGGTCGGGCTGGGTCAGGACCAGGGGAATTTCAAAGCCGGCGTCATGCAACGCACTTAGCGCGACAGCGGCAAACTCGGGGGTACCAGCGAAGATGACTTTCATGCCGGGATTTTAATATGTGCGCCCGATATGTGCGCTCAATACGTGCGCTCAATACGTGCACTCACGCACACCCGCAAAACCATTGCGGGACGGCCGCCTGACCGTTCAGCGTGCCGCTGCCGTCTTTTGTGCGTGCCGCCGCTCTTCGCGCTCTTCCTTCAGCATCCTCTGCTTGATCCGGTTGCGCTTCAAAGGTGACAAATACTCAACGAACACCTTGCCCATCAGGTGATCCATCTCATGCTGGATGCACACGGCAAGCAATCCCTCCGCATCGACCTCGAACGGCCGGCCTTCGATGTCAAGGGCCCTGACCTTGACCCGGGACGGGCGCTCGACACCGTCGTACACGCCAGGCACCGAAAGGCAGCCTTCTTCATACACATGCCGTTCTTCACTGGACCAGACTATTTCCGGATTGATGAAAACCTGCAGCGCATCATGCGTCTCCGACGTGTCGATGACGATCAGGCGCTCATGCACGTCGACCTGGGTCGCGGCAAGGCCGACCCCGGGCGCCTCGTACATGGTCTCGGCCATGTTGGCGACAAGTGTCTTCAAACGCTGATCGAACACAGTTACCGGCTTGGCAATCTTGTGCAATCGCGGGTCAGGAAAACGCAGAATATTTAACAAGGGCATACGACTTTTGCGCAACAGGGATAGTGCTTCAAATGGTGGTTTGTCTTGCGACTTCAAGAGTTTATCGGCAGAATTTGATTCACTTTGGCAAGAAATTTTGCTGTGCCAGCCACCGGACCACTAATGAAAAAGTTTAGCACAGCCCTTCGTGCCATTCCTGCGCTGACGCTTGCCGCCGGCCTTTGCGCTATCCCGGCCAGCGCCGCGGACAGGGCGGCATCGTCTTCCACGCAGTCCACGCAATGCGCTTTTCGCACAGATGCGCCAAGCCAACACCGGGTAGTGAAGGGCGATACGCTGTGGGACATATCCAGCCGTTTCCTCGCCAATGCGTGGTGCTGGCCGCAGGTCTGGGGCATGAATCGTGAACAGATCCGCGATCCCCACTGGATCTATCCGGGACAGGTGGTGGTGTTCGACCGTGCTGCCGGACGCCTGCGTATTGGCGAATCCGGCAGTGCCGCCGGTGCGCTGCCGGAAATCAAACTGTCGCCGCAGACCCGCATTGAAGCCCTCGGCCGGGAAGCGATCGCCACCATTCCTTCCGGCGCGATCGAACCTTTCCTGACGCAACCGCTGATCGTCGAGCCGGGCGATTTCGATAATGCCCCGCATGTGCTGGCGACCGAGGAAGGGCGTATCAATGCAGGACTTGGCGACAAACTATTCGTCCGGGGCGACCTGAAAGGCGAGAACAACTTCCAGGCCTTCCGTCCTGCGCGTCCGCTTAAAGACCCGGTCACCAACGCCATACTCGGCTATGAATCGGCCTATCTCGGCGTGGTCAAGCTGGATCGCCAGGCCCGCGCCGAAAATGAAGCGCACCGCTTCGTTGTCACCTCCTCGCGCGAGGAAATCAGTGCCGGCGCCCGCCTGTTACCGGTTCCGCAACGAATTGCCATGAACTATGCGCCACATGCGCCGGCCGCCGCGGTCGACGCCCGCATCGTATCCGTGTACGGCGGACTCACCCAGGCAGGACGCAATAACGTGGTGGTGATCAACCGCGGCAAGCAGGACGGGATCGATCCGGGCACGGTCCTGCACCTGTACCGGTTGGGCCGCATGATCAAGGATCCGCAGGCGGGAGCAGAGCAGTTGCCGGTCAAGCTGCCTGATTCCAACTACGGCACGCTGTTCGTGTTCCGCGTCTTTGAAAAGCTGTCTTATGGCCTGGTGATGCAGGTGACCGATGCCGTGCGCATCAACGACCTGGTCCGTTCGCCAGAATAAGCCGAGCCAGCATTGTCGCCGGGCGCAGAAGAACTCTCACACTGGTTGCGGCTGCTGCATGCCGAGGGGATAGGCGCGATCACCGCGCGCCAGCTCCTTGCGCATTTCGGGCTGCCGGAAAATATACTTTCGTCCAGCTATTCATCCCTGTCCCGGGTAGTGCCGGAACGGTCCGCCCGTTCGCTGCTGGCGCCGATCACTGACGAACTCAAGGCCGCGATCGAACTTGCCGTCGAGTGGGCCGGGCAAGCCGGAAACCACATCCTCACGCTGGCCGACCCGGCTTACCCCAGTGCCCTGCTCGACACCGCCGACCCGCCCGTGCTGCTGTATGCAAAAGGCGACCTCTCCCTGCTCGCCCGGACCGCCGTGGCGGTAGTCGGCAGCCGCAACGCAACAGTGCAAGGTACCGAAGACGCATTGAATTTCGCCCAGGTGCTGAGCGAATCCGGCGTGACCGTCGTGTCGGGACTGGCGCACGGCATCGATACCGCAGCACACCTGGGCGCACTCGCTGCCACGGGGGACGGTGCCGGCTCGACCATCGCCGTGATCGGGACTGGCGCCGATATCGTCTATCCCGCCCGCAACCGGGCGCTTGCCCACCGGATTGCAGCAAAAGGACTGATCCTGTCCGAGTACCCGCTGGCGACGCCGGCGATACCAGCCAACTTCCCGCGCCGCAACCGCATCATCAGCGGGCTTTCCCGTGCGGTGCTGGTGGTGGAAGCGGCAGCACACTCAGGATCGCTGATCACGGCAAAGCTGGCGGCCGACCAGGGTCGCGACGTGTTTGCCGTTCCCGGCTCCATCCATTCACCGCTGGCGAAAGGCTGCCACCAGCTGATCAAGCAAGGTGCCAAGCTGGTCGAATCGGCCGAGGATCTTCTGGAAGAACTGGGCCCCTCGCTGGGATGGCCGGCAGCGCGCAAACCGGCTACGCCAGTTGCGCGGAATGCCACCCGATCGGTGCCGCTTGCGCCGGACCTGCAACAGCTGCTCGATGTCATGGGCCACGACCCGGTGGAAATCAACACACTGGCAGAACGGGCCAGTCTCGACGCCGCCACCGTGGCCGCGCATCTGCTCGCGCTGGAAATGCAGGGTGCGGTCGAGGCACTGCCGGGAGCTCGCTACCAGCGCCTCGGGTAGCCGAAAATCCGATCAGGCAGCAGAGTTGACGAAAGCGAAGCAAGCGCGCCGCAGGATTGATCAGCCGTACACGAAAACGAGAACGGATTGACCATAATCGCCCGAAATAGTCCTGATTTCGTCACTTTTCTCGCTGGTTTTGCCTTTTCTTCGCTTGTGCCGACATCGACGAACCGTTACAGTAGGCTCCATGTTTGATGTCCTCGTCTACCTCTACGAAACGTACTACCGGCCGGATGCCTGTCCCGAGGCCGATGCGCTGATCAAGAAATTGTCGGCCGTCGGTTTCGAGCAGGACGAGATCTCCAGGGCTCTGGGCTGGCTGACCGATCTTACCGAAACGACCAACGCGCTGTCGGGACGCCCCAGCGAACACGAGTCGTTCGGCTTCCGCATTTACGTTGACCGTGAAGTCGATGCGCTCGGCTCGGCCGCCATCGGGTTCATCCAGTTCCTTGAGTCGGCCAAGCTGATCAATTCCGTGCAGCGTGAAATCGTGGTCGAGCGCGCGCTGGCCGCGAGCGAAGCCCAGATCTCGCTGGACAAGCTGAAAGTGATCGTGCTGATGGTTCTATGGAGCCAGGGCAAGGAGCCCGACGGCCTGATTTTCGACGAACTGTTTGCCGACGACGACGACAGCAGCCCCCGCCAACTGCACTGACCGCGCCCGTCCCTGCACACTGAAAAATTCCGCCATCCGGCTGCGACCGCAGCCCGGAAAAATCCTGTCGTGCCGGGAATTTCTGCAGGCAACCAATATAAGCAAACTTGCAGCCGGCGCGATATCGCGCTTATCATTGGCCGCAATTCCGTCGCCCGACGGCGATCTGCCCGCGCAGGTTCTTGACGTTTCCCCTGATAAACCGCGGCATTTCGCTGCGGCATATACACTCACACACTCCCGCCGCGTCCCGCGGCAACCGAGACCTGAACATGACCAAAACCCTCATCATCGCCGAGAAGCCTTCGGTCGCGAACGATATCGCGAAGGCTATTGGCGGCTTCACCAAGCATGATGAGTACTTCGAATCCGACGAATATGTGCTGTCGTCGGCCGTCGGCCATCTGGTCGAGATCGCCGTCCCCGAAGAATACGATGTGAAACGCGGCAAATGGTCGTTCGCCCATTTGCCGGTGATTCCGCCGCATTTCGACCTGAATCCGATCGCCAAGACCGAATCGCGCCTGAAGGTGCTGAACCGGCTGATCAAGCGCAAGGACGTGAGCATGCTGATCAATGCCTGCGACGCCGGGCGCGAAGGCGAACTGATCTTCCGCCTGATCGCGCAATACGCCAAGGCAAAGCAGCCGATCAAGCGACTGTGGCTTCAGTCCATGACACAGGGCTCGATCCGCGAAGCGTTCAAGCATTTGCGCGCCGACGAAGAGATGATGCCCCTGGCGGACGCGGCGCGTTGCCGCAGCGAAGCAGACTGGCTGATCGGCATCAATGGCACCCGTGCAATGACCGCCTTCAACTCGAAGGAAGGCGGCTTCTACCTGACCACGGTCGGCCGGGTGCAGACGCCGACGCTGTCGATCGTTGTCGAGCGCGAAGAAAAGATCAAGCAGTTCGTCTCGCGCGACTATTGGGAAGTGCGTGCCGAATTCATCTGCGCAGCCGGCATTTACGAAGGGCGCTGGCTCGACCCCCAATACAAGAAAGACGAGACCGATCCGGAGAAGCGCGCCGAGCGCCTGTGGAGCAAGGCTGCCGCCGAGTCCATCGTTGCCGCCTGCCGCGGCAAGACGGGAGCCGTCACCGAGGAATCAAAGCCAACCACGTCCGCGGCGCCGCCGCTGTTCGACCTGACCAGCCTGCAGCGCGAGGCAAATGCCCGCTTCGGCTTCTCGGCCAAGAACACGCTGGGGCTGGCACAGTCGCTGTATGAGAGGCACAAGGTGCTGACCTATCCACGTACCGATTCGCGGCACTTGCCGGAAGACTATCTCGGTTCGGTGAAAGAGACTCTCAGCGTGCTGTCGGAAAGCAATAACTACCAGCCCTTCGCTTCGCAGATCCTCAACAAGAACTGGGTCAAGCCGAACAAGCGCATCTTCGACAACAGCAAGATCAGCGATCACTTCGCCATCATTCCGACCACGCAGGCCCCGAAGAACCTGTCCGAGCCGGAGCAGAAGTTGTACGACCTGGTGGTGCGCCGATTCATGGCGATCTTCTTCCCCTCCGCCGAGTTCCAGGTCACCACCCGCTACACCGAGGTTTCAGGGCATCGCTTCAAGACCGAAGGCAAGGTCATGACCAATGCCGGCTGGATGGCAGTGTACGGCCGCGAGGCCATGGCCTCGAACGAAGACGGCGAAACCAGCGGCATGCTGGTGCCGGTCGCCCCTGCAGAGAAGGTGCGAACCGAAAGCGTGAACGCGAACGGCCTGGTCACCAAGCCGCCGGCACGCTATACGGAAGCGACGCTGCTGTCCGCCATGGAAGGCGCCGGCAAGCTGTTCGAGGACGAAGACCTGCGCGATGCAATGGCGGGCAAGGGGCTGGGCACGCCTGCCACCCGCGCCGCCATCATTGAAGGACTGCTGTCCGAGAAATATCTGCTGCGCGAAGGCCGCGAGCTGATGCCGACCGCCAAGGCATTCCAGCTGATGACCTTGCTGCGCGGACTCGGCGTGTCCGAACTGACCGCGCCGGAACTGACCGGCGAGTGGGAATACAAGCTGTCGCAGATGGAGCGTGGCCAGATCAGCCGCGACGAATTCATGCGCGAGATCGCGCAGATGACGCAGGTGATCGTCAAGCGTGCCAAGGAATACGACAACGACACCATACCTGGCGACTACGCGACCTTGCAGACGCCGTGCCCGAACTGCAGCGGCGTGGTGAAAGAGAATTACCGCCGCTTCGCCTGCACCAACTGCACTTTCTCGATGAGCAAGACTCCAGGCAGCCGTCAGTTTGAAGTGGCGGAAGTGGAAGAACTGCTGAAGAACCGCACCATCGGCCCGCTGCAGGGTTTCCGTTCGAAGATGGGCCGGCCGTTCGCCGCGATACTGCGCATCGTGCGTGACGAAGACCTGAACAACTTCAAGCTGGAATTCGACTTTGGCCAGAACGACGCCGAAGGCGAGGGCGGCGAGCCAGTCGACTTCACCGGCCAGACCGTGCTCGGCCCCTGCCCGAAATGCGGCAGCGGCGTCTACGAGATGGGCCTGTCCTATGTCTGCGAACGCTCGGTGCTGAGGCCGAAAGGCTGCGACTTCCGCAGCGGCCGTATCATCCTGCAGCAGGAAATCCTGCCGGAGCAAATGGTCAAGCTGCTCAACGACGGCAAGACCGACCTGCTGCCGGGCTTCGTCTCGCAGCGCACGCGCCGGCCGTTCAAGGCCTTCCTGGTACGCGGCACGGATGGCAAGGTGAGCTTCGAATTCGAAGAACGCAAGGCCAAGCCGGGCGCTGCCGCGAAGAAGGCAAAAGCAGCGGCGACGGAAGAAGCGGAGACCGGGGATGCGTCAAGCGTCACAGCACCGGCACGCAAGGCAGCGGCGAAGAAAACCGTAGCGAAGAAAGCGCCGGCAAAGAAAGCCGCAGCCAAGAAGACCGCGGCCCCACGCAAGGCCGTCGCGAAAAAAGCCGCCTGACGCTGGATCCGACCTACGCCCGCTGCTCGAGCGCAAGCAGATAACGCTTGCGCTCGAGGCCGCCGGCATAACCGGCCAATGCACCGGTAGCGCTCAGCACCCGGTGACAGGGCACGATGATGCAGACCGGGTTGCGTCCGATGGCCGCCCCGACCGCCCGCACCGCGCGGCTTCGTCCCGCCTGCCGCGCCTGCTCCCCATAGGTGCTGACGGCACCGAAGGGAATCTGCTGCAAACCCTCCCACACCTGCAACTGGAACGGCGTTCCACGAAGATCCAGCGGCAGCTCGAACCGTGTACGCGCACGTCCGAAATACTCGTCCAGTTGCACTGCTGCGGATCTCAGTAGCGGATATTCCGGATTTTCCTTGCCCTGCACGCCCGTGAAATATTTATGCTGCTCGAAATACAGGCCACAGATTCCCCGTTCGCTCGCTACCACCAGCAAGTCGCCCAAGGGGCTGTCATGCCTCATCCATGCGTTCATGTGGACTTCTCCTTTTCCATCTCCGTCTCCGATTTCCACTGCCAGAGCGCGATCGCCGCATAGCCGCGCCACGGCGACCACCCGGCCGCACATTGCAGCAGCGCCCTCTCGTCCAGCCGTGCCGGCCCGGTAGTTCCCTGGACTTCACTGATGCGCCTGGCCAGCGCCTTCTGCAAGCCGAGATCGCCGGCCGGAAACGCATCGGGCTGGCGCAGCCCGCGTAGCGCAATGTACTGCGCTGTCCATTCTCCAATGCCGGCCACGGTCCTCAGGCTGCGGACCAGCTCCGGCAGGGCGGTTCCAGGCCTCGGTTCGAGTCCGCCCTCGAGACTGAAGCGCGCCAGTTCGACCAGGGTGGCGGCGCGCTGTCCGGGCAATCCGATCGCAGCGATCGCGTCGGCCGGCAGCGCGGCCAGCACTTGCGGGCGAGGAAAGTGATGGGAAATGCCTGGGCAAGGCGTCGCAGCAGGATCGCCGAAACGCTGGACCAGGCGACCGGCAAGCGTGGTCGCACCCGGCACGCTTACCTGCTGGCCCAGCACCGCTCGCACCGCCAGCTCGAAACAATCGAACGCACCCGGCACACGCAAGCCGGGTGCCGCCTGCACGATAGGCGCGAGCAAGGGATCCAGCACCAGATGAGACGCCACGCGAGCGGGATTCGCATCCAGGTCGAACAACTCCCGCACCCGGTTGATCAGCGATTGCATCACCGGCAGCAGCGAGGGCGATAGCTGCAGCCGCAGCTGCGAGCGGGCATCGTCATGGCTCGCCCGTATCCAGCCGCAGGCGTCGCCGATGCGCACCGAGCGCAACCAGGCTGGGCCGCCAGCGCCGGACTCGATCGACTCCACACCCGGCAGTGCCCGTGGCGCCAGATAGGCCAGCAATCGGGTCCAGGGCAATGGTGGCCGGTATGCCAGCCGGAGCGTGATGGTGTCATCGTCCGCATCATCCCGGCCTGCGTGGCGCCGCAAGGCGCCCGGTGCCACCCGGTAGCGCTGGGAGAACAGGGCATTGAAGCGGCGCACGCTGCCAAATCCTGCGGCATAGGCGATGTCAGCCATCGGCAGCTGCGTTTCCTGCAGCAGCTTCTTGGCGAACAGCAGCCTCTGGGTCTGCGCCAGTTCGACCGGCGTCACGCCAAAGTGCTGCAGCACCACCCGACGCAGCTGGCGTGACGACAGCCCGACCTGCCCGGCCAATTGCTCCAGGCTGCCTTCATTCAACGCGCCCCCGGCGATGCGCTGCCACACCGCCAGCGCGAGGTTCTGCGCAAGCGGATACGGCGCCAGCTCAGGCCGGCAGCGCAAACAGGGACGGAACCCGGACTTTTCCGCCGCTGCGGCGGTACTGAAAAACTCGCAGCCCGGCAGGCGAGGTGTGCGGGCTGCGCAAACCGGCCGGCAGTAGATGCCCGTCGATTTCACGCCGGTGAAGAACACACCGTCGAAACGGGCATCGCGCGCCGACAATGCGCGGTAACAACTGTCGCGGCCTGGCATCTGCGGGTGGTCGTCCATGCCGCTTGTTATACGCTGCGCCCCCGGGCACCGTCTAGCCGTTTTCGGACATCGTTGCCCGAGCCTCGAAGGCTCCCGCGAATTGGTATTTCTACTACATACCAAAGTGCAAGGCTTTGGAGTAATCTCGCCAAGGGGAAATCCCGACGCCATCCCAATAAAAAGGAAGAGACCAATGAAAAACCGCCTGTTTGCCGCGGCCGCCTTGCTGTGCTGCGCCGCCTCTCTCCAAGCCAAGGACATCAAGATCGCCCACGTCTACGACAAGACTGGTGCGCTGGAAGCGTATGCCAAGCAAACCCAGACCGGCCTGATGCTGGGACTCGAGTACGCGACCGGCGGCACCATGCAGGTCAACGGCAACAAGCTGGTGGTGATCGAGAAGGACAACCAAGGCAAGCCGGACGTGGCCAAGGCACAGCTGGCTGCAGCCTTCGCGGATGACAAGGCGGACATCGCGGTAGGACCGACCAGTTCCGGCGCGGCGCTGGCAATGCTGCCGGTGGCGGAGGAATACAAGAAGATCCTGCTGGTCGAACCCGCAGTTGCAGACGCAATCACCGGCGACAAATGGAACCGCTACATCTTCCGCACCGGCCGCAACTCTTCCCAGGACGCGATCGCCAATGCGGTGGCGCTCGACAAGGCCGGCGTGACGATTGCCACCATGGCGCAGGACACCGCCTTCGGCCGCGACGGCGTGAAAGCCTTCAAGGAAGCGCTGAAGAAGGCAAAGCTGGTGCATGAAGAATACCTGCCCGGCAACACCACTGACTTCACCGCCGGCGCGCAACGCCTGTTCGACTCGCTGAAAGGCAAGCCGGGCCGCAAGATCATTTTCATCATCTGGGCCGGCGGCAATCCGTTCAAGATCGCCGACCTCGATCCGAAGCGTTACGGCATCGAGATCGCCACCGGCGGCAACATCTTGCCGGCCATGACTGCATACAAGAATTTCCCGGGCATGGAAGGCGCGGCCTACTACTACTTCGCCATTCCGAAGAATCCCGCCAACAACTGGCTGGTGACCGAGCACTACAAGCGCTTCAAGAATCCGCCTGACTTCTTTACCGCGGGCGGCATGGCAGCAGGCATGGCGCTGGTCGAAGCACTCAAGAAGACTGCTGGCAACACCAATACCGAGAAGCTGATCGCGGCGATGGAAGGCATGAGCTTCGACACGCCAAAAGGCAAGATGACCTTCCGCAAGGAAGACCACCAGGCCATGCAGTCGATGTATCACTTCAAGATCAAGGTCGATCCTGCTTTCCCGTGGGGCGTGCCTGAACTGGTGCGCGAGATCAAGCCGGAAGAGATGACCATCCCGATCCGCAACAAGCGCTGATCGACATCAAGACCAGGCAGCGCGGCGTCAATGCCGTGGGATGCAAAGGGTGAGCCCGGTGGCCGCCCTTTGCACCCGAATCGCTGCCCGCCAGCAAGGACGCCACAGATGTCCACACCCTCACTCGAAACCCGCGACCTGACGATACGCTTCGGCGGCCACGTTGCGGTCAACGCGGTGTCCTGCGCGTTCCAGCCGGGGACGCTGACCGCGATTGTCGGCCCCAACGGCGCCGGCAAGACCACCTACTTCAACCTGATTTCCGGCCAGCTCAAAGCCAGCGCCGGGCAGGTGTTGCTGGATGGCCGAGACATATCCGGCCTGTCCCCGTCGGCCCGCACCCACGCCGGGATCGGACGGGCATTCCAGCTCACCAGCCTGTTCCCGCACCTGAGCGTGATGGAGAACATACGCCTGGCCCTGCAATCGCGGCAGCGGCTCGGACTCGACCTGCTGCATGTGTGGAGCCACCACAAGGACCTGGTGTCGCGCGCCGACCAGGTACTGGAAGCGGTGGCCCTGGAAGCCCGCCGCGATGCGACCGCTGCATCCCTGCCGCACGGCGACCAGCGCAAGCTGGAAGTCGGCATGCTGATGGCGCTCGAACCCGCGGTCTACATGTTCGACGAGCCGACCGCCGGCATGAGCGTGGATGAAGTGCCGGTGATCCTCGACCTGATCCGCATGCTCAAGCAGCAGCGCGACAAGACCATACTGCTGGTGGAGCACAAGATGGACGTGGTACGGGAACTGGCCGACCGCATCATCGTGCTGCACAACGGCGCGCTGATGGCCGATGGCGAGCCGGAAGCGGTGATCGCCTCGCCGCTGGTGCAACAGGCCTATCTCGGACTGGCGCCGGTGGAGGAGGCGGCATGAGCGAGCCATTGCTGAAACTGGCCGGCGTGCACACCCACATCGGCGCCTACCATATCCTGCACGGGGTCGAACTCGAGGTGCCGCGCGGCCAGCTGACCATGCTGCTGGGCCGCAATGGCGCCGGCAAGACCACCACGCTGCGCACCATCATGGGCTTGTGGCAGGCGTCGCAGGGCAGCATCCGCTTCGACGGCGAGGAGTTGCGCGGCAAGCCGACACCGGAGATCGCGCAGCGTGACATCGCCTACGTGCCGGAAAACATGGGCATCTTCGCCGACCTGACGGTACGCGAAAACATGCTGCTGGCCGCACGCGGCGCGCGCCGTGCGGAAGACATCGATGCCGCCCGGCTCGATTGGATCTTCAAGTTATTCCCGGCAATGAAAAAATTCTGGGCGTATCCGGCCGGCAAGCTGTCCGGCGGGCAGAAGCAGATGCTGGCGGTATCGCGCGCCATCGTCGAACCGCGCAAGCTGATCCTGATCGACGAACCCAGCAAGGGACTGGCTCCCGCCATCATCGCCAACATGATTTCCGCATTCCGCGAGCTGAAGCAGACCGAGACCACCATCCTGCTGGTGGAACAGAACTTCAACTTCGCGCGCCAGCTCGGCGACCGGGTAGCGGTGATGGATGACGGCAAGATCGTGCATGCCGGCCCGATGGCGGAGCTGGCTGAAGACCAGGCGCTGCAAGGCCGGCTGCTAGGGCTGTCGCTTGGCGCCCACCAGTGAGGACCATATGAGCGCGCTTCCCGCAACAGATTCCACCACCCCGGCCGCTTCCGCAGCCGGCCCGGCCATTGCCATCGACTGGCTGCCGCTGCTGCTGGTGCCGGCACTGGGCTTGCTGGCGTTGCCTTTCGTCGGCTCGCTGCCGACCTGGATCACGCTGACCGCGGCCGGACTGGCGATGGGCATGATCATCTTCATCATCGCCTCCGGCCTGACGCTGATCTTCGGCCTGATGGACGTGCTCAATTTCGGCCATGGCGTGTTCATCGCGCTGGGCGCCTTCATCGCGGTGTCGGTGCTCGGCCTGATGAGCGGCTGGACCACCGCAGACCATCTCGGCCTGAACCTCGCCGCGATAGCGATCGCCGCGGTGGTCGCCATGGCCGGCGCCGGCCTGCTCGGATATGTTTTCGAGCGGGTGCTGGTGCGGCGCGTGTATGGCCAGCACCTGATGCAGATCCTGATCACGATGGGCGGCATGGTGGTCGGCGAGGAGCTGATCAAGATGATCTGGGGACCGCAGTTGATCGCGCTCGAATTGCCCACCACCCTGCGCGGCGCCATCCTGCTCGGCGACGCAGCCATCGAAAAATTCCGCCTGCTTGCGGTGCTGGTCGGGCTGGTGGTTTTCGTGGCCATGCTGCTGGTGCTGAACCGGACCAAGCTGGGCCTGCTGATCCGCGCCGGCGTGCAGGACCGCGAAATGGTCGAGAGCCTCGGCTATCGGATCCGCCGGCTGTTCGTCGGCGTATTCGTCGCCGGCTCGGCGCTGGCCGGGCTGGGCGGCGTGATGTGGGGCCTGTACCAGCAGGGCGTGGTGCCGCAGATGGGTGCGCGCGTGAACGTGCTGATCTTCATCGTCATCATCATCGGCGGGCTGGGCTCGACCGGCGGCTGCTTCCTCGGCGCAATGCTGGTCGGGCTGCTGGCAAATTACACCGGCTTTCTGGCGCCGAAGGTGGCGCTGTTTTCCAACATCCTGCTGATGGCTGCCATCCTGCTGTGGCGCCCGCAAGGTCTTTATCCGGTAGCGAACCGGTGATGAAGCGATGACCAAGCCATGATTGCCCGCCTGCTCTCCCACGACCTGCCACGAAATCGCTGGCTGTCGGCGATGCTGATCGTCATCGTCTTCTGCCTGGCTTTCGCGCCCTTCATTTTCCCCGGTTCCAAGGCGCTCAACGTAGCGGCCAAGATCCTGATATTCATTGTGCTGGTGGCCAGTTACGACCTGTTGCTCGGCTATACGGGCATCGTCTCGTTCGCGCACACGATGTTCTTCGGCATCGGCGCTTACGGCGTGGCGATTGCCAGCACCAGGCTGGGGGCAAGCTGGTCAGCGCTGGGAATCGGCATCGTCTGCGCGCTGCTGGTATCGATGCTGCTGTCGCTGGTGATCGGGCTGTTCTCGCTGCGGGTGAGGGCGATCTTTTACGCCATGATCACGCTGGCGGTCGCGTCTGCATTCCAGACACTCGCTTCGCAGCTGTCGGACTTTACCGGCGGCGAAGACGGCCTGAATTTCAAGCTGCCGGAAGTGTTGTCGCCCGCATTCCAGCTGGCCGAGGAACCAATCCTGAACGCATCGCTGGACGGCCGGTTCATCACCTATTACATCGTCTTTTTCGCGGCGGTCGTGCTGTTCCTGGCCATGCTGCGCATCGTCAACTCGCCGTTCGGCCGGGTACTGCAGGCGATTCGCGAGAATGACTTCCGCGCCGAGGCGATCGGCTACCGGACCGTGGTCTTCCGCACCTTGTCGAATGTACTGGCAGCACTGTTTGCCACGCTGGCCGGCGCACTGCTCGCCATCTGGTTGCGGTACAACGGGCCGGACGCCTCGTTGTCTTTCGAGATCATGATCGACATCCTGCTGATCGTCGTGATCGGCGGCATGGGTACGATGTACGGCGCGGTGATCGGCACCACCATCTTTACCCTTGCGCAGAGTTACCTGCAGGACCTGATGGCGATCGGCGCCAGCGCCACCCAAGGCATTGCGTGGCTGTCGGCGCTGCTGTCGCCGGACCGCTGGCTGCTGTGGCTGGGCGTGCTGTTCGTGCTGTCGGTGTATTTCTTCCCGACCGGCATGGTAGGCAAGCTGCGCGGACGTACGCAAGGAGCGAAATGATGCAGCCAAGCTCGCACTACCTCCGTTGTCTCGATCGCGAAATCCATTTCGTCCAATGGGGCGCGGCCGATGCGCCGCCGCTGGTCATGTGGCACGGCCTGGCGCGAACCGGGCGTGACTTTGACGACATTGCCGCCACTCTTGCCGACCGTTACCGCATCATCTGCCCCGACACCATCGGCCGCGGATTTTCGCAATGGAGTGCGCGCCCGGACGCGGAATACTGCCTGGACTTCTATGCAGGGCTGGCGCGCTCGCTGCTGGACCAGCTCGGGCTGCAGCAAGTGCGCTGGATCGGCACGTCGATGGGCGGCGCCATCGGCATCAAGGCGGCGGCGACGACGCTGCGTGGGCGCATCTCGCATCTGGTGCTCAATGACATCGGCAGCCGGATCGCGCAAAGCGCCGTGGACCGCATCAAATCCTACGCCGGCAGCCCGCCGCAGTTCGACACGGTGACCGAGCTGGAGCAGTACCTGCGCACTGTCTACACGCCCTACGGATGGCAAAGCGATGCGCAGTGGCGGCGGATGGCCGAGACATCGGTGCGGCGGCTGCCGGACGGCAAGATCACCACGCATTACGACCCGAACATGGTGAAGCAGTTCTTCAACTATCCGGATGACTACGTGCTTGAGGCGGAGTTCGACAGTCTCGACATGCCGGTGCTGCTGCTGCGCGGGGAAAATTCGGATTTGCTGGCGCCGGAAACAGCACAGGAGATGACGCAGCGCGGGCCGAAGGCGACGCTGCTGACGGTACCGGGCTGCGGCCATGCGCCATGCCTGAATGTGCCGGGGCAGATCGAGCCGATTGCCCGATTTCTGCAGGGATAGTTCGGCTCTGGTTCAACTAGCGTAGCCGGGCGAACGCCACGAACGCTCCCTTCCCTGAAAGGCTGGTCATTAGTTATATCGGTGGGTGGTTTAGTTGTTTTGCCTCTATTTGGCTTGCGGTTCGTTTGGCTGGGTTTGATGGTTGTGGTTGTGAAGCCGGGAGACACCCCGGCGGGTGTGTTCCTTTCTTTTTGAAAAAGAAAGGAACCAAAGAAAAAACGTCAAAACCCACTTGGCCAACGCCCGCTTCGATCGCCAACCAGACTCGGATGTCTGGGCTAATCCAGTGCGGCGTTCGCGAGGAAGGTACTGCCACACGTTCGCCTCTGACCGGGATCAGCCAACCCACTTCAATGCCGCCGACCGCACACCACCGCTCGTTGACTCTTAATGGTTTTCGAAGCCGCTAATTGGCTCTTGAGGGCGGGTTGTCAGGGGGCGCGGATGTCGCAAGCGATTTTTTGCCGCTCTCTGCCTTTCGTGAACAGATCCCCTCCGTCGCTTGTTTGAAGCTTCGAAAACCATAAAGAGTCAACGGTGCGCTGGGCATCGGTATAAGACACTTCATGGGGTTGGCTGATTAGGTAAGCGGCACACAGCCGAGGGATCATCGCTCGCGAACGCCGCACTGGATTAGCCCAGACATCCGAGTCTGGTTGGCGATCGAAGCGGGCGTTGGCCAAGTGGGTTTTGACTTTGGTTTCTTTGGTGACTTTCTTTTCCAAAAGAAAGTTACACACCTGCCGGGGTGTCTCCCGGCTTCACACCGACAACCATCAAACCCAGCCGCACGAACTGCAAGCCAAAGAGCTAAAAACCACAAAACGTCCCAACCACTCACCGCCCGAACAGTCCCTTCAACTGCCCCTTCAGCTGCTCCTCGACCTTGCCCCTGATGTCGTCCTTGCGGCTGTCCAGCTGCTTTTTCACCAGCTCGGTCGCAAGGCCGCTGAAGTCGACCCTGTAGCCGATCGCGGTGAACGGCCCCGACAGCCGTACCGGCACCGTCAAGCCTTTCAACGCCTGCAACTCCGGACCAGCCTGGCCCTGCAAGGTGGACACGACGGTAGCCTTGACCAGGTAGTCGAGGCGGTCTTCGCCTATATCGATGTCGCCCGATCCATCCGCCCGCAACAGCGGTGACTTCGCCCGCAGGTCGTCGTTATGGGCAACGCCGCGGGCAATGCGGAAACTGCCCGACAGTTCGCTGAAATCCGTCTGCCCGGAAGCGGAACCGGTGCCGGCCTGCGTCGGGGCATTCCCGCTCAGGACCCCAATCCCGCTCTTGGCGGTGCGGATCGCCTGCGCGATATTGAAGCCTTTGACCGAGCCGTCGCGAAGCTCAAGCCGGGCCGTGCCGTTCAGGTTCTTCTTCAACTGGGCCGCCAGTCCGCCTTCCGTGCTCACATCCAGCATGACGTTGCCGCGCCCCTCGATTGGATCCTTGCCGATCGCGTCCTTCAGCAAGGGGCCGAGATTGATACCGGACAGGGTCTGGCGCACTGAGAATTTCGGTGTCGCAGCGGCCACAGCGGAGGCTGAGCCGGCCATCGTGCCGCCATACAGGCTGGCATTGATCGGATTGACATCCAGCTTGCCGCCGGCGGCGCGCAGGTCGAGCCTGAGCTTGGCCAGCCGCAGGTTCCGGACCTTCAGGCTACCGACCCGCAGGCTGCCGCTTGCCTGCAGCTCGCGCAGTGCGGAAAGGTCGATCGGCTGCGCGGGCTGAGATGGCTGCGATGGCTGAGATGCAGCCGGCGTGCCTGCCGGTGCGGCACTGCCCTCGGGCGACTTGGTGCTATAGCGGTCCGCATCCAGCTTGTCGATGTCGATGTCGAAGGCCCAGGTCGCCGGCGAAAATTTCGCCAGGCCGATCTTCGCATCAAAGCTGCTTTCATCCAGCTTGCCTTGCAGGCTGGCGTTGGCGCTCTGCTTGTTGAGGTCGGCACCCGCACGGCCACTGGCAGCCAGCGTCATGCTTCCGCCGCCGGGGTTGGGGAGTGTCATGCTGGCGGCAATGCCGGACAGGTCGATCAGGCCGGTTTTCAGGTTGGCCTTGAGCGCGCTCGACACCGTCCCGCCCATGATCGTCGTTCCCTGCTTGCCGGACAGCGTGACATTCATTTTCGGTGACGAGAACTGCAACTGGTCCAGATCGCCGGCCAAGCTGCCTTCCATGCTGGCTTTGGCGTCGGTGATGGCGTCCTTGACGGTGGCCTGAAGCGTTACGCTCGGGAGCCGGAAGGCTTGCGGCGTGCCTTCGAAAGTGGGCAGCGAGAAACTGACGCTGATGTTGCGCCCGCCCGGCGACATTTTCGCTTCACCAGAGACCTTGCCGCCGCTGACCTTGTTATCGCCGATCAAAAGCCTGGGTGCATCCAGCGTCACTTCGACCGGCTGGCCGGCTTGCTTGCCGCTCGCCGACAGCTTCAGTCCGCTGATGTCGAAACGCTTGTCATCCGGGCGCAGGTCGGCATCGCCAGCGATCTTCAGTAGCAGCTCGGACACCCCAAGCGCCGATCCCTTCAGCTCGCCATCGAGCTTGTTCACTGCATAGCGCTTGCGGTCGAGGTCGAAGGTGAAGTTGGTCTTGAGGCTCACGGCCGCATCCAGCGCCGGATCGCTGCTCTTGATGCGCGCTGCGACGCTGGCCTTGCCTGGCACCGCATTGGCTATGCGCCCGGTCTGCAATTGGAGCCCCGTAAGCGCGAGCTTGCGCCCGGCCATCTGGTCATCCAGCGCAATGCGGGCGTTTCCGATATCGATGCTGTCGATGTCGAAGCGAAGCTGCTGATTGCTGGTTTCTTCCTTTGACAGCAGGTCGTCAAAATTGGTCGCGCCGGTCTTGTCCCGACGGATGTTCGCATTCAGCCCCTGGATCTCGATACGGTCGACAATCAGCTGCTTCGACAGCAGCGGCAGCAGCGCCAGCGACACCTTCGCCTTTTCGACGCTGGCGAATTCAGCGCTACCCTTGTGTTCGGAAATGCTGACCCGGCCAAGGTCGGCGCCAATTTTCGGGAAGAAGCTCAGCTTGATCTCGCCCGGAATGCTGAGCGTGCGCTGCTTCTTTTCCTTCACCAGCGCGATGATTTGCGGTTTGTAGTCGTTCGGGTTGAAGGTAGCAGCGATGAAGGCGGCGCCACCGGCGACGATTACCAGCAGGGCCGAGAGGCCGATGACGAGGTATTTGGCTGCTTTGGGCATGGGGACGCAAGGCGAAGTGGATCCAGCGCATCAATTTACCACCGGTCCCGAAAATATCGACAGGATCAGCAGCGCGTCGGCGCTGCAGGATTCGGGACTGTGGCATTCCGGAAGCCGGCATGCAGAAAGCCGGCAACCGCATGCTGGGTTGCTTCAAGGTAGGGAATGCTGCTGTGGTCCGAGCCGGCGATCATCGCTTCGTGCGGCGGGGATGGCAGGCTGGCGACGAAGGCATCGGTGTGCGCGGCCGGCACGACATTGTCCTCCTGCGCCCGTAACACCAGCGTGCGAGTCTGCAGACCTGCGGCAAACTTGACCGACTCGAAGCGGTGTCGCAACAGCCAGTGCACCGGCAGGGTTCGGAAGCGCCGCCGCGCCAACGATACCACCGAGTCATAAGGGGTGATCAGTACCAGCGACGACAGCGGGCGCTGTGCAGCGACCTGCACCGCCACCCCTGAGCCAAGACTGCGTCCCACCACGGCCAGTTGTTGCGGGTCCACCCTGTGATGCGCGGCCAGCCATTCGCACAGCATGGCGGCGTCCTCCATGATCGGGCGCTCGCCGGGCACGCCGCTGGAGCGTCCATAACCCCGGTAGTTCATGGCCAGCACGGTCATGCCGGGGAACATGCGCCCGGCATCGCGCGCGACCCAGCTGACTTCTTCCGAACGGCCACCGAAATACAGCACGCCCGGATGCGGGCCAGGCGCATGCGGCGTCATCAGCCAGCCGCAAAGACGTTCGCCATCGCTGGTGCGCAGCACCAGATGGCGGGTGCGGTGGCCATCGCTTTGCGGATGATCGACTTCACGGTCCCGCACCGGATTGAAGATCAGGCTGGTCTGCCGCGCTGCGACGGTAGCCGTCACGCCTACCCACAGCAAGCTGGCGAGGCCGGCGGCGCCAGCGATGGCTTTTCGATCAGGCAGTTTCATGCGTCGCCGATGGTTTCATTTGCGCTCAAGGGCCAAGCGGACGGCCGACGACGGCGAATTCTTATCGCCAAGCTTCCAGGTCCACATCATATTTTCTCGTGCTGTCTGGCACGCTCTTCAGGCGAGGGCGGACTGTCCGCATATTTCTGTTCCTCGACCACGTCCAGGTATTCACTGCCATCGAGTATCCGGCCGACGTGCGGGATCCCGTCGCCGGGCTTGGTGTGCGTGACTGCAGACTCTTCCTTGATCGGCTGATCATTCTTCGGCGATTGCTGTTCTGGCATAGCGTACTCCTGTTGGCAAATATGAACTTGGAGAAATTTCGCCGGCGATAGTTCGATTGCGGGAAATCGATTTCATCAACAATCCGCGAACACAATCCCGGTTCCATCCTGCGCCAGCGGGAACCATGATCCGGGCTGGGGTACAGAGCCGGCCTCACAATCTTGCCTCAGATCATGAATCCCCATCCAGCGTCGCACACCAATTCTTCCACCCCGCATGCCGGTCTTGCCGCCAAGCCGTTACCGGCACCGGAGATACCGGACGATATCGCCAGCAAACTGGTCCGAGTGGTGAGCCGCTCGCGCAACCTGGTCGATGTGCTGGCGCTCTCCTGCGCCAGCAAGCAGTTTCGTCGCTGTTCCCAACCAGTCTTGCTCGCCCTCAGCCCTCACCAACTCAGGATGCGCGAGGGGCGCAAGGCCTGGCGGGCCGCATTCCGCAATGCCGACGATCCTGCGCACCGCTCCTTCATGCTGCGCGCCGCTGCGCGCGATACATTGCGGCTATTGTCCAGTGTCGATCCCGGCAAGAGCAGCATGCTGGTGGCCACGCTGCATTTCCTGGCGCCGCCACGGAATGCGCCATGGCGAACTGATCGCGAGGATGCGCCGGCGGCAGTCCTGGATGGCCTGGGCGAAAAATGGCTCGCCGACCGACTCTGCGAGGCTGCGCGCCTGGCACCCGGCGCGCCTGGAGGCCTGGCCAACCTGGATTGCCAGCTTGACCACCGGGTCTGGTCAGCCCTGCGCAAGTCCACCGGGCAACCGTACGCCGAGCGGCTGGCGCTGATGATGGCTACCCTGGAATTGTTCCGTCAGTGCCTGCATTCCTATGACATGCGTGACGTGCTGGTCCAGCAGTTGCCAGGATTGTCGCTGAACGACCAGGTCAGGCTGGCGCACCGCATGATGGGTCTGCGAGTCGGACGGGCAAGTACCCACTGGATCAATGTTCTGGAACCGGTGAAGCAGGCGATCGCCGACAAGAGCCTGTTCGACCGGGCTGAGCACCCGCAGCCGGCACATATACTGTGGTCGACTTTCCGCACCAGCGTGATGGTATTCGGCAAAGATGCCACCGACTGGCTGCAAGACGTGCTGGACAATGGACTGCACGAACAATTGCAGCAGCACCCGCATGTCGCGCCGCCGGGTCGGCTGGACGGAGAAGCGAATCCACAAGCGCAAGATGCGCCATGGCCACTGATCCTGGTGGCATGGCTGTGCCAGTTGCGGCTCATGACAAGTGCGGGAGGCGACGCACTGATGAAAAAAATCGGCGAGCGGATCGCGTCGAAGGAATACCGATTCCTCTATTCCGAGGAATTCAGGCGCTTGACCAAGCACCCGGACATCGATCCGGTTGAGCGCCTGGTGTGCTGGCTGGCTGGAAGGAAGATCAAGCGAGGCGCGCCCGGGATGGCAGCATTTCCTGAAGTGCCCGACCCGGCTGGCAAGAAAGACCAGGACAAGTGCGCGCTGATGTGAAGCCACGGCGCTCCGGAATGTGAAAAGGCCGCCCGAAGGCGGCCTTTCCTGTCTCCATCCCCTGGCGTTCTTACGACGCCAGTTCCCTCTTGATCGTGCGTTCCAGTATCTGTCCACCGCCGTAGGTGGTCTGCACCGGCGGCTCTCCACCTGCCACCACCTTGACCGCGCAATACTTGAACTCCGGTATTTTCGCGAACGGATCCAGCGCATCGTTGGTCAGCCGGTTGATCGCTGCCTCGTAGTAGGCAAACGGGACAAAGACCGCGCCGCGCGGCGTGCCTTCCTCGGCCCGTGCATACAGCGTGACCTTGCCGCGGCGCGATTCAAGCGTTACCACATCACCCGGCTTGATGCCCATTCCGTCCATGTCCAGCGGATTGATCAGCGCAGTCGGATCAGGCTCCAGCGCGTCGAGCACCAGCGCCCGGCGGGTCATGCTGCCGGTGTGCCAGTGTTCCAGCTGGCGGCCGGTAATCAGCACCCATGGGAACTCAGTATCGGGACGCTCGGCTGCAGGGATCACGTCGGCCGGCACGAACTTCGCGCGGCCATCCGGACGCGGGAAACTCTCCACGAAGACCACTGGTTCGCCCGGATCGCCTTCCTTCATGCAGGGATAGGTAACGGCGCCATCCTGCTCCATGCGCTCCCAGGTGATGCCGCCTATGCTTGGCATGGCGCGCCGCATTTCGTCGAACACTTCCGACACATGCTTGTAGTCCCACGGCAAGCCGAGCTTCTTGCCGATTTCCTGCAGAATCCACAAATCCTGACGGGCATCGCCCGGCGGATCGATGGCCTTGCGGCCCATCTGGACCAGGCGGTCGGTATTGGTGAAAGTGCCATCCTTCTCGGCGAATGCGGAGGCCGGCAGCACGACGTCGGCCAGGTACGCGGTTTCGGTCAGGAAGATGTCCTGCACGACCAGGTGATCGAGCGATGCCAGCGCATGGCGAGCATGGTTGGCGTCGGGGTCGGACATGGCCGGGTTCTCGCCCATGATGTACATGCCCTTGACCGTGCCGGCATCGATCGCCTTCATCACTTCCACCACCGTCAGGCCGACCTTGTCGTCCAGCTTGGTGTTCCAGAATTTCTCGAAGAAGGCGCGCACTTCGACATTGTCGACGCGCTGGTAATCCGGGAAGCTCATCGGGATCAGGCCGGCATCGGACGCGCCCTGGACGTTGTTCTGGCCGCGCAACGGATGCAAGCCGGTGCCGGGACGACCGATCTGGCCGGTCATCAGCGACAACGCGATCAGGCAGCGGGCATTGTCGGTGCCGTGCACGTGCTGCGACACACCCATGCCCCACAGGATCATCGAACCTTTGGACGTCGCATACAAGCGCGCAACGTAACGGATGGTGTCGGCGTCGATGCCGCAGATGGGCGCCATCTTCTCGGGCGAGTAATCGGCGACATTTGCCTTCAGGTCGTCATAGCCGATGGTGCGCGCGGCGATGAACTCTTCGTTGACCAGGCCTTCGTTGACGATCACGTGCATCATCGCGTTCAGCAGCGCGACGTCGGTGTCGGGCTTGAATTGCAGGAAGCGATGCGCCTGGCGGGCCAACTCGGACCGGCGTGGATCCATCACGATCAGCTTGGTGCCGTTGGCAACCGCGTTCTTGATCCAGGTGGCAGCAACCGGATGGTTCACGGTCGGGTTGGCGCCGATGATGACGACCACATCGGCCTTCATCACGTCCATCACCGGGTTCGAGACCGCGCCCGAGCCTATGCCTTCCAGCAGGGCGACCACGGACGACGCATGGCACAAGCGGGTGCAGTGGTCGACGTTGTTGCTGCGGAAACCAGTCCGCACCAGCTTCTGGAACAGATAGGCTTCTTCATTGCTGCCCTTGGCCGAGCCGAAGCCGGCCAGCGCCTGGGGGCCTGCGGTGTCGCGGATGTCGCGCAGCTTGCCGCCGGCGAATTCCAGCGCCTCTTCCCAGCTCGCTTCGCGGAACACGTCGAACACGTTTTCAGGGGTCATCTCGAAGTCGCCGGACTTGGGCGCGTCCTTGCGGCGAATCAGCGGCTTGGTCAGGCGGTGCGGATGGTGCGCGTAGTCAAAGCCGTAGCGGCCCTTGACGCACAGGCGGCCGCGGTTGGCCGGACCATCGCGTCCTTCAACGTAAAGAATCTTGTTGTCCTTGACGTTGTAAGTCATCTGGCAGCCGACGCCGCAGAACGGGCAGACCGATTCCACTTTCTTGTCCGGCACCTGCAGCGCGACATCGCGCGCCGGCATCAGGGCACCGGTCGGGCAAGCCTGCACGCATTCGCCGCAGGCGACGCAGGTGGAGGCGCCCATCGGGTCGTCCATGTCGAACACGATCTTCTCGCCAGCACCACGGAAGGCGAGGCCGATCACATCGTTCATCTGCTCGTCGCGGCAGGCGCGCAGGCAGCGGGTGCACTGGATGCAAGCGTCGAGGTTGACCGCGATGGCCGGATGCGACAAGTCCTGTTGCACGCGTTGGCGCGCTTCGAAACGCGGCTTGCCGACCGCCAGCTTCTGCGACCACTGGTCGACTTCGTTTTCGCGGGTATAGGCAGTCTCCGGCATGTCGGACTGCAGGAGTTCCAGCACCAGTTTCTGGGCCCTCACCGCGCGCTCGCTGTCGGTCGTGACCTTCATGCCCTGGCTGGGGTGGCGGCAGCAGGACGGCGCCAGCACGCGTTCGCCATTGATCTCGACCATGCAGGCGCGGCAGTTGCCGACCGCTTCCAGTCCTTCCTTGTAGCAAAGGTGCGGAATCTCCACGCCTTCGCGCCGGGCGACCTCGATGATGGTCTCGTTGGCGCGGCCCGTGACTTCGCGGCCGTTCAGCTCGAAGCTGACGGACGGGACGTCGATCTGGGCCATCTCATTTCGGGTAATCGCGTTCATGTTTGTCTCACTGCCCGTGAAAGGCAAAGCTCAGGCAAGTTCCTGCGGGAAGTATTTGACGACGCAGTCGACCGGATTCGGTGCAGCCTGGCCCAGGCCGCAGATCGAAGCATCGCGCATCACGAACGACAGGTCCGCCAGCAACTCCAGGTCCCATTTCGGCTGGTTGATCAGGGCCGATGCCTTGGCGGTGCCGACCCGGCACGGCGTGCATTGGCCGCAGGATTCATGCTCGAAAAAGTTCATCATGTTGCGTGCCGCATCGACCGCAGTATCCTGGTCCGACAGCACCATCACGGCCGCCGATCCGATGAAGCATCCGTAGGGCTGCAGCGTGTCGAAGTCGAGCGGTATGTCGTTCATGCTGGCCGGCAGGATTCCGCCCGATGCGCCGCCAGGCAGGTAGCCATAGAAGGTCTGGCCATCGAGCATGCCGCCGCAGTATTCATCGATCAGTTCCTGGATCGTGATACCGGCCGGTGCCAGTTTCACGCCCGGGTTCTTGACCCGTCCGGATACCGAGAACGAGCGCAAACCCTTGCGGCCATTGCGTCCGTGCGAGCTGAACCACTCGCCGCCTTTTTCCAGGAGTTCGCGCACCCAGTACAGGGTTTCGAAGTTGTGTTCCAGCGTCGGCCGGCCGAACAGCCCGACCTGCGCCACATAGGGCGGGCGCAGGCGCGGCATGCCACGTTTGCCTTCGATCGACTCGATCATGGCCGATTCTTCACCGCAGATGTAGGCACCGGCGCCGCGGCGCAACTGGATCTTCGGCGCATCTGCGCGCGCCAGCAGCGGATGTTGCGCCAGCCGGGCCAGTTCGGTTTCCAGCACCGCACGGCAACCGTGGTACTCGTCACGCAAATAGATGTAGATCGCTTCGATGCCGACTGCCCATGCAGCGATCAGCATGCCTTCCAGGAAGCGGTGCGGATCTCGTTCGAGGTAGTAGCGGTCCTTGAATGTGCCCGGCTCGCCTTCGTCGATATTCACCGCCATCAGGCGCGGTCCTTTTTCGGCACGCACGATGCGCCACTTGCGGCCGGCCGGGAAGCCCGCGCCGCCCAGGCCGCGCAGGCCGGAATCTTCCATCACCTTGATCACGGCCTCGACGTCGCGGCGACCGTTGATGCAGTCGTCGGCCAGCTGGTAGCCGCCTTCGGCCACATAGGCGTCATAGTCACGGTACGGCTGCGGCACGTGCTTCACTTCCTTGGCCGCCACCTTGGCCGCAACTTGCTCAACAGTCGCGTTGGGCACTGGATTCTGGTGCACCACCGCCACCGGCGCCTGCTCGCAACGGCCGACGCAGGGGGCGGGGATGACACGCACTTCCTTGCCAAGGATCGCCGGCAACCTGGCCAGCAAGTCCTTCGCGCCATTCATCTCGCACGACAATCCGTCGCACACCCGCACGGTCAGCGCTTCCGGCTGGTTGTCGCCTTCCTTCACCACGTCGAAGTGGTGATAGAAAGTCGCGACCTCGTACACCGCGGTCTGCGACAGGCGCATTTCCTGCGCCAGCGCCGCCAGATGGGCCGACGACAGGCAGTTGTAGCGATCCTGTATCTTGTGAAGATGCTCGATCAGCATGTCGGCGCTGCGCGAGGCATCACCCAGCAATGCCTGAACTTCAGCCAGTGCTTCAGGGGCGACGCGGCGGCCCTTTGGCGCTTCGCGCTTGCGCTGCTTGGTCGAACCCTGCACCGCGATCGGAATGATCATGTGATTCATGGAAATTTGCTTGTTTGTCCTGGTTCAGATCACGCGTTCTTGTCGCATTTGAGCGATGTCGTCCGCGCTGTACCCCAACTGCGTCAGCACCTCTTCCGTGTGCTCGCCCAGCAAGGGCGAGCGCGTCACGTCGGTAGGGCTGTCGGAGAGCTTGATCGGATTGCCCACGGTGAGGTATTTGCCGCGCGTGGGATGGTCCACTTCGACAATGGTGCCGGTGGCACGCAGGGCCGGCTCCTCGGCAATCTCTTTCATTGAAAGGATTGGTCCGCAGGGGATGTCGTATTTGTTAAGGATATCCATGGCCTCGTACTTGGTCTTGGTCATGGTCCATTTTTCGATGCGATCGAAAATAGGCTTCAGGTGCAGCAGGCGCGCCTGCGGCGTCTTGTATGCCTCGTCCTCGATCCAGTCTTCTTCGCCGATCACCTTGCACACCGCCGGCCATACCGCGGCCTGCGTGATGAAATAGATATAGGCATTGGGATCGGTTTCCCATCCCTTGCATTTCAGGATGGAGCCAGGCTGTCCGCCGCCGGAAGAGTTGCCTGCGCGCGGCACTGAATCGCCGAACTTGCCATCCGGATATTGCGGATATTCATGCAGCGTATGGGTGCGTTCCAGCCGCTGCTGGTCGCGCAGCTTGACACGGCACAGGTTGAGTACGGCATCCTGCATCGGTGCCAGCACCTTCTGGCCGCGTCCGGTCATGGTCCGCTGGTAAAGCGCGGCGATGATGCCCGTCGCCAGGTGCAGGCCGGTTCCGCTGTCGCCGATCTGGGCGCCGGTCACCATTGGCGGGCCATCGTCAAAACCGGTGGTCGATGCCGATCCGCCGGCGCACTGCGCAACGTTTTCGTAGACCTTGCAGTCTTCGTACGGGCCGGGGCCGAAACCCTTGACCGATGCCAGGATCATGCGCGGGTTGATTTTCTGGATGTGCTCCCAGGTGATGCCCATGCGGTCGAGCGCGCCGGGCGCGAAATTTTCGACCAGTACGTCGCATTCCTTGATCAGCGTGTCCAGTACTTCGCGGCCGCGCGGTTTCTTGGTGTCAAGCGTGATGGAACGCTTGTTGTGATTGAGCATCGTGAAATAAAGGCTGTCCACGCCGGGAATGTCGCGTAGCTGCCCACGCGTGGCATCGCCCTCCCCAGCACGCTCGACCTTGATCACATCGGCGCCGAACCATGCGAGCAGCTGGGTGCAGGTCGGACCCGACTGGACATGGGTGAAATCAAGGATCTTGACGCCGTCTAATGCTTTGCTCATGAAATATCCTGCCAGGAAGTTGAAGATCAACCCCTATGTTAACCCACCGTGCCGGCCGCGCCGGCCAAACCGGATTCAGTCCGGCTTTCCTTGTACTGCCACCTGTGCTTCCAGTTCGGCCACCCGCTTGCGCAGGTTGCGGTCTTCAGCAAAACGTGCGGACTCGTCACGAATCACCGCCACGATCGAGGCAACCTTGCCATCCGCGCCATGCAGCAGCGCTACGGTGAATGCGATCGACAGCCGGCGGCCATCCTTGTGCACCGCAGGAACCCGCAACAAATCATGGCCGTAGCGTGTGATGCCGGTCGCCATGGTCTTGTGATAACCATCCCAGTGGCGTTGCTGCTGCGGCTGGGGAATGATCATGTCCATGGACTTGCCCAGCGCGTCGGCCTCGGTAAACCCGAATATCCGCTCGCAGCCCGGGTTCCAGAGCGTGATCAGACCGCTGGCGTCAGACGCCATGATCCCGTCCCCGACTGCTTCCACCAGTTGCCTGTAGTCGATCGAAGATTGCATAGCGCAGTTCCCTTGGAAAAAATTGGAGAGGGGCTCCATGCAAAGACGGCGCCCAAATTGAACGCCGTCCTTGCCTGTTACCGAGTCCTGACCATCAAGCTGCCGTGATCAGACCACCTTGTCGGCGTGCAATGCCTTGATCTGGTCCTGGCTGTAGCCCAGGCTTTCCAGAACCTCGTCGGTGTTCTCGCCCAGCAGCGGCGATCCGGTGACTTCCGGCTTCAGGTCCGAGAACTTGATCGGGCTGCCAACGGTGAAATAGCTGCCGCGCTCCTTGTGGGGAACTTCAACGATCGAGCCGCTCTTGCGCAGCGATTCGTCGTTCAGCAGTTCCTTCATCGACAGCACCGGTGCGCAAGGGATGTCGTACTTGCGGAAGATGTCGACCGCTTCGTACTTGGTCTTGTCCTTGATGAAGTCTTCGATCGTGGCGAAGATGTCCATGATGTGCGGCTGACGTGCTTTCGGCGTCGTGTAGTTCGGGTCGGTTTTCCATTCCGGTTTGCCGAGTGCGTCGCAGATCGGCGCCCAGGCGTGGCCCTGGACCGTGAAGTAGATATACGCGTTCGGATCGGTTTCCCAGCCCTTGCACTTCAGGATCCAGCCCGGCTGGCCGCCGCCGCCGGCATTACCGCCGCGGGGAACGACATCACCGAAGGCCTCGTGCGGGTACTGTGGATACTCTTCCAGGTAGCCCAGGCGGTCCAGGCGCTGCTGGTCGCGCATCTTGACGCGGCACAGGTTCAGCACGGCGTCTTGCATGGACACGGCCACTTTCTGGCCACGGCCGGTCTGCTGACGGCCGATGTAGGCGGTCAGGATGCCGATTGCGAGGTGCATGCCGGTGTTGGAATCACCCAGCGCAGCAGCCGAGATCGTCGGCTCGGAGTGCTCGCCTTTCCACCAGCCGGTGGTCGAAGCGGCGCCGCCGGCGCACTGGGCCACGTTTTCATAGACCTTCAGGTCTTCGTAGTGGTGGCCGTCGGAGAAGCCCTTGACCGAAGCCAGGATCATCTTCGGATTCAATTCCTGGATACGCTCCCAGGTGAAGCCCATGCGGTCCAGCGCGCCGGGGCCGAAGTTCTCGACCATCACGTCGGAGGTCTTGATCATCTTTTCCAGGATTTCCTTGCCGGCCTGGGTCTTGGTGTCCAGCGTCAACGACTTCTTGTTGCTGTTGAGCATGGTGAAGTACAGCGCATCGACATCGGGGATGTCACGCAACTGGCTGCGGGTGACGTCGCCGGAACCGGGACGCTCGACCTTGATCACGTCTGCGCCGAACCAGGCCAGCATCTGGGTACATGCGGGACCGGCTTGCACGTGCGTGAAGTCGATGATGCGAATACCTTGGAGAGGTTTGTTCATGGTGGATAGCTCCTTTTCGTCGGTTAGCTTATTTTTTGGTTGCTGCGCTTGTAGGATTCAAGTGACTGATGCGGCCGCTTTCGGTTCCGGCTTTCTCGTCGATCACTGCATTGATCAGGGTCGGCTTGCCGGAGGCGATGCCTTCAGCCAGCGCCTTTGCCAGCTCATCCGGCGTGGTGACGGTCACGCCAACGCCGCCGAATGCGGTCATCAGCATGTCGTAACGCGAACCCTTCACGAACACCGTCGGAGCCACGTCGGCACCGCCGGTCGGGTTGACGTCGCAACCGCGGTAGACACCGTTGTTGTTGAAAATCACCACGGTGACCGGCAGGTTGTAACGGCAAATGGTTTCGACTTCCATGCCCGAGAATCCGAACGCGGAGTCGCCCTCGAGGGCCACCACTGGCAAGCCGCTGGTGACGGCAGCACCGATGGCGTAGCCCATGCCGATACCCATCACGCCCCAGGTGCCTGAGTCGAGGCGCTTGCGCGGCTGGTACATGTCGATGATGCTGCGCGCATAGTCGAGCGTGTTGGCGCCTTCGTTGACCAGATAGACATCCGGACGGGTCTTGAGCACGTCGCGCATGGCGCGCAGGGCGCTATGGAAGTTCATCGGCGACGGATTGGCGTCCAGCGTCTTGGCCATCTTGGCGATATTTGCTTCGCGCTTTTCGACAATGGCGCCGGTCCACTCGGCTGCAGGCTTCTGGAAATCGCCCAGGCCGGCCAGCAGGGCCTTGACGCAGGAGCCAATGTCGCCAACCAGCGGCGCGTCGATCGGCACGTTGCTGTCCATTTCCTGCGCGGAGATGTCGATCTGGATGAATTTCTTTTCAGCCCAGTCCTTGTGGTCCGTACCACCCCAGGTCGGGCCCTTGCCATGCGACAGCAGCCAGTTCAGGCGGGCGCCGATCAACAGCACGGTGTCGGACTTGGCCAGCGCGTAGGAACGGGCGGCCTGTGCCGATTGCGGATGATTGTCGGGCAACAGGCCCTTGGCCATCGACATCGACAGGTAAGGGATGCCGGTCTTCTCGACCAGTTCGCGAATTTCGGCGTCGACCTGGGCGTAGGCAGCGCCCTTGCCCAGCATGATCACCGGACGCTTGGCGGACTTGAGCACTTCCAGCGCGCGCTTCACCGACTCGGGCGAAGGAGGCTGATCCGGCGCAGCGTCGACCACGCGCACGATCGACTTCTGCCCTTTGATGGCGTCCATGGCCTGGCCCATCAGCTTGGCTGGCAGGTCGAGGTAGACACCGCCCGGGCGGCCTGACACGGCTGCGCGGATGGCACGTGCCATGCCGATGCCGATGTCCTCGACGTGATTGATACGATAGGCTGCCTTGACATACGGCTTGGCGGCATTGAGCTGGTCGAGCTCTTCGTAGTCACCCTGCTGCAGGTCGACGATCTCGCGCTCGGAGGAGCCGCTGATCATGATCATCGGGAAGCAGTTGACGGTAGCATTGGCCAAGGCGACCAGGCCGTTCAGGAAGCCAGGAGCCGACACGGTCATCGCAATGCCCGGCTTCTTGGTCAGGTAGCCGGCGATGGCTGCGGCGTTGACCGCATTGGCTTCATGACGGAAACCGATCCAGCGCATTCCCTCTGCCTGCGCCAACCTGGCGAGGTCGGTAATCGGAATGCCAACCAGGCCGTAGATGGTGTCGATATCGTTCGCCTTCATGGCGTCGATGATGAGATGGAACCCGTCGGTGAGCTCTCGTTCTTGTGTCTCGGTTGTCATGATCACATATCTCTTTATTCGATAAGGGGTGAGCAATACGACGGCGTCTCGCTCATCATCTGCACAGGGTGGACCTGCACCGTCGCGGTATGATAGGAATTGCGATCGGGGTTTACCATTGACCGCGGTCAATTTTCAAGTTATTCCCGATTTACCTGGTGGTGCCCGGTCAAGGCACCCGCTGCAGGTTGCCAATATCATAGAGAGAGGCTGCCGTTGTTCTCATTGACCGCGGTCAATTTGTACCGGATCATGTGGCCACTGTCTGAAATGCAAGAAAACGAGGTCAAATGTCGTCTGTAGCCGACCATCCGGAACGCAACATCATTCGCGTGCAACTGCGCCAGAATCTCGTGCTCAAGGGAATGACCGAGCAGGAGTGGGCCGAGCTGGAACCCCTGCTCGTCATTGTCGATTGCAACAAGGGAGATTTCCTGTTGCACCAGGGCGTGCACGAGATGGAGCAGTACTTCGTTCTCGATGGCCTGCTGAAGCGGGTAGTGACGAATTCCCAGGCCAAGGAAATGATCCTGCGCTTTGCCGAAGCAAGGGACATTGAGACCAGCTATGCGGCATGGCGCCTGAAGACGCCTACTCCCTACAGCATCGTGTCGGTCACCCGCTCGCGCGTGGCCAAGCTGCCGCTGATGCAATGGATCGCGTTCATGGAACGCTACCCGGACGTCAAGCAGACCTTCGAATACGAGGTCATGCACCTGATGAGCGAAATCATGGCCCATACGATCACGCTGCACTTGCTGGACGCGCCGGGACGGGTACATCGCTTCCTGCGCAAGCATCCCGACCTGTTCGAGCGAATTCCCAAGAAAGAACTGGCAACCTACCTGAACCTCTCAGCGGAAACGCTCAGCAGGTTGAAACACCAGGGCAAGATCTGAGGGCACATGCCGCCGGCCGCCGGCATGTGCGAGGTCGCGGGCAGCACACGGGCAGCCTTGGACCAAGCCCGGGCTGAGCGCGGGCAGCCCCGACACTCCTCAATCGATGTTCGGCATCAGCCGTACATGTCCTGCCTTTTCTTCCATTTCCCTTCCCAACAGTTTCACCAGCGCATAGACGGTATCGATATGCGGTGTAGGCGTACCCGTAAGCCTGCCCAGCTCGATCACTGATCCCGCCAGCGCGTCGATTTCCGGCGCACGCCCCGCTTCCACGTCCTGCAGCATCGAGGTCTTGTGCTTGCCCACTTTCTCGGCGCCAGCGATCCGCTTTTCCAGCGACACCCGGAACTCGATGCCCAGCTTGTTGGCGATGGCCTGCGCCTCGGTCATCATGTTGGCTGCCAGCTCGCGCGACAGCGGAAACTGGCAAATGTCCACCAGCGTCGAATGCGCCAGCGCGCTGATGGGATTGAAAGTGAGGTTGCCCCACAGCTTGAGCCAGATTTCGGCACGAATGTTGTCCAGCACCGGGGACTTGAAGCCGGCATTGGTGAAGCACTGCGCGACCCGGTTGACTCGCTCGCTGCTCGACCCGTCCAGCTCGCCCAGCGGAAAACGCTCACCCTCGATATGCATGACGACGCCCGGCGCGACCAGCTCGGAAGCAGGGTAGACCACGCAACCGAGAACGCGCTCTGCGGGAATTTTCGCCGAGATCAGTCCGGTCGGATCCACCGACTCGACACGGCGGCCGGCCAGCTCGCCGCCATGCTGGTGGAAGTACCAGTAGGGAATACCGTTCTGCATCGGGATCACCACGGTCTCCGGGCCGAACAGATCGGGCACATCATTGGCCACGGCTTCCAGTTGATGCGCCTTCAGCGCCAGGATCACCAGATCCTGCGGGCCCGCCTCCTTGTAATTATTGGTGGCCCGGACATTGGTTGCGATGCGCTCCTGGCCATCCTGCGTGATCAGCTTGATGCCGTTCTTGCTGATCGTCTCCAGGTTGGCGCCGCGCACGATGAAAGTCACGTCCTCCCCGGCCAGCGCCAGCTTTGCGCCAACGTATCCGCCAATGCCCCCCGCTCCCACTATTGCTATTTTCACTTTTACGTCCCCTGCTGTTGTTCAAGGCACCGCGTCGCCGTGATGTCCCTGACCCCGATTGAAAAATCCGATTCTGCACAAGGGGCCGCTTTGCTGCAATGCAAAAAGTAGAGAAAGGGGACAAATAGTCACCATGAGAAATTGCATTCCGGATTAAGAAATGAAAACCCGAAAAGGACGGTTTGCTGCAACGCAAAAGCATCGCCGATTGCGCAAAAAAAAAGCGGCGCCCGAAGGCGCCGCCTGATGCAGCCGGCCAAGCCGGACTGCGTGCATCTGCAACGGTTACCGCATCAATCCACCGGACGCTGCGCTGCCAGTTCATCCACCTTCGGAGGGCGAACCAGGGCGATCGCACGGGAGATCAGCGGCCAGAACAACATCAGGAGTGCCAGCGTAGTGATCGAACCGACCAGCGCGTTGGACCACATGATCGACAACTCGCCCTGCGATACCAGCATGGCCTGACGGAACGAGTCTTCTGCCTTGTCGCCCAGTACCAGTGCCAGCACCAACGGCGCAAGCGGGTAATCAAGCTTCTTGAAGATGTAGCCGATCAAGCCAAACAGCAGCATGAACCAGATGTCGAGCATCGCGTTATGCACGGTGTAGGCGCCAATCGCGCAAATCACAATGATCACAGGTGCGATGATCGAGAACGGAATGCGCAGGATCGATGCAAACAGCGGCACGGTCGTCAGCACCACGATCAATCCGACCAGGTTACCGAGATACATGCTGGCGATCAGGCCCCAGACGAAGTCCTTCTGTTCGACGAACAGCAGCGGACCTGGCTGCAAGCCCCAGATCAGCAGGCCACCCAGCAGGACTGCGGCGGTCGGCGAACCCGGGATACCCAGTGCCAGCATTGGCAGCAGCGCGCTGGTACCGGCAGCGTGGGCTGCGGTTTCAGGCGCGACCACGCCTTCCATTTCGCCGGAGCCGAAGCGCGCGCCGTTCTTGGAGAAGCGCTTGGCCAGGCCGTAGCTCATGAAGGATGCAGGCGTCGCGCCACCCGGGGTGATGCCCATCCAGATGCCGACCAGCGAACTGCGCACCGAGGTCGCCCAGTAGCTGGGCAGCTTCTTCCAGGTTTCGAACACGACCTTGGGATTGATCTTCGCGCTCTTGCCGGAAAATGCCAGGCCTTCTTCCATCGACTGCAGGATTTCACCGATACCGAACAAGCCGATCACCGCGATCAGGAAGTCGAAACCGCGCATCAGGTCAGGCAGGCCGAAAGTCAGGCGCAACTGTCCGGTGACGGTATCCATGCCGACTGCGGCAAGGCCGAAGCCGATCGCCATTGACGCCAGGATCTTGAACGGCGAACCCTTGCCCATGCCGACGAAGCTGCAGAAGGTCAGCAGGTACACCGCGAAGAACTCCGGAGGTCCGAACTTCAGTGCGAACTTCGCCACCAGCGGCGCCATGAAGGTGATCATGATGACCGCCGCCAGCGCGCCGACGAAGGACGAGGTAAAGGCGGTTGCCAGTGCCTCGCCGGCGCGGCCCTGCTGCGCCATCGGATAGCCGTCGAAGGTGGTCGCCACCGACCATGGCTCACCCGGTATGTTGAACAGGATCGAGGTAATGGCACCGCCGAACAGCGCACCCCAGTAAATACACGACAACATGATGATCGCCGACGTTGGCGACATCGAGAAAGTCAGCGGCAACAGGATAGCGACGCCGTTGGCGCCACCAAGTCCCGGCAGCACGCCGATGAGAACACCTAGCACGATGCCGATCACCATGAGCAATGCATTCATGGGCGACAGGACCGTTGCGAAGCCCGAGAAGAGGGCGTTTAATTCTTCCATTCCAACACCTCGTTTTCAGAGTCGGTTAGCAACCGGCTCAATACCCAGTAAAGCTGAGCAAGTTAATCATGCCCTTGAACAGCGGGACCTTGAACCAGATTTCGAACAGCGCGAAGAAAAATCCATTGATGACGATGCCCAGGATTACGCTCTTGAGCGGCGAGTACTTGCCCAGAATGATCATGAACAATGCGATGTAGATCGCGGACGCGACATAAAGGCCGAGAACCTGGATTGCACCGACGTAGACCGCTGCCGGAATCAGCACTGACAGCACGCGTTTGAGCTGCTCGCTGTCGACGAAAATTTCGGTATTGCGCTCTTTGCCGAACACCGACTGCCACAGGATCCCCGCGCCGGAGATACAGATGATCAGGCCGATATAGAAGGGGAAGTAGCCAGCCCCCGGACCATCGCTGGTCCAGCCAGAGCCGAGCTTGCGGCTGCCGTAGATGACCGTCAGGCCGAGAATCAATACGAGGACGGCGACAACAGCCTCGACGATGTAGGTGGGCACGCCGGAACGCGGTGCGCCGGCATCCGTATGGTGATCCATGTGGAAAAACTCCTGCTGTGGACTATTGAAGGCGACTGATCAGACAGGAGGGCACACTGCGTGCGTCCTCCTGTCCTCCTGCCGCTTGAGATATTACTTGGCGATGAAGCCGGCTTCCTGCATCAGCGTCTTGTGCTGCTGCTCAGCCTTTTCCAGCCATTTGACGAAGTCCGGGCCAGTCATCGAGGTCTGGTTGAAGGCACCCTTCTCCATGAACTCTTTCCACTCGGGGGTCTCGCGGACTTTCTTCAGGACGTTGACGTAGTAATCCGTCTGATCCTTGGTGACGCCTGGCGCCATGAAAATGCCGCGCAACATCACGTAGTCGGTGGGCACACCCGATTCCTTGCAGGTCGGGATGTCGTTCCAGGATTGGGTAGCGGTGACCTTGGTCTTGTACGGCATGCGCTCATCGTCAAAGACGCACAGTGCACGCAGCTTGCCGGCGCGCCATTGGGCGACGGCTTCGATCGGGTTGTTGACCGAGGAATCGATGTGCTTGCCCACCAGTTGGACCGCAACTTCACCGCCCCCTTTGAACGGGATGTAGATGAATTTTGTGCCGGTGGCCTTTTCGACGCCAACCGTCAGGATCTGGTCTTCCTGCTTCGATCCGGTGCCGCCCATTTTCATTTTGCTTGGGCCGGCTGCCTTGACTGCGGCGATGTATTCCTTGGCAGTCTTGTGTGGCGACTCTGCGTTCACCCACAGCACGAACTGGTCCAGCGCCATCATCGAAACCGGGGTCATGTCCTTCCAGTTGAACGGCACGCCAGTTGCGAGCGGTGTCGTGAACAGGTTGGAAAGGGTGATGATGATCTTGTGCGGCTCGCCCTTGTGGTTCTTGACGTCGAGGAAGCCCTCGGCGCCGGCGCCACCGGACTTGTTCACCACGATCAGTGGCTGCTTCATCATGTTGTGCTTGACGATGATGCCCTGGATAAAGCGCGCCATCTGGTCAGCGCCGCCGCCTGTGCCTGCGGGGATCACGAACTCGACCGGCTTGGTCGGCTCCCATGCCGCAAATGCGGACGGGGCAACTGCAGCAAAGGCAGCAGCGATGAAGCCTGCCGTGACTGCACGCTTGAGACCACCTGCCACCAACGAAATCGATGCTTTACGCATGAATGTCTCCTGATTATTGATATAGATTTCACACCTGCCGCCCACATGCTGTCCGGCGACTGATCTTGTGCGGCCAGCCCCCCTCTTTTTGAGAGGGGGTACTGATGTCGCGATTACATCCCGACCTGCCGAATCACCTCTTTGCGGGATTGCCATTTGCGGCAGTCCCAGCCCTCTTTAGCCGAGGGTCGAATTATTCAATGCTGAACCAGCTTCATTCCTTGACCAGCAACACCGGCACGGTCGACAGGTGGATGACCTTGGAGGTTACGGAACCAAGCAGCATGCCTGCCATGTTTCCTAATCCGCGCGGGGTCATCACGATCTGGGCGCAGCCCTTTTCCCTTGCCATCTGCACCACTGTTTCCGCCGGGTCGCCGAGCGCCGTGTGGGTGGTGTAGTGCAGGCCGGCCTTTTGAAGCAACTCGATTGCCGGCTTCATTGCCGCATCGGCGTTCTCGCGGTAATAGCGGTCCAGCTCTTCGTGCGAAATGAAATGGCGCACATTGCCGGAGACAATCGGGTGCTGCACGTTCAGCACGTGCAGCTCGACCGGATCCTTGTAAAGTCCGGCGGTATTGATGGCATATCGCACTGCTCGCGACGAACCTTCCGAGCCGTCCACGGGAATCATCAGCTTGATCATTAAAGCTCCTTCGCCTGTCTGTTTCTGTATCTGTTTGGTTCTATGCGATCTGGTCCGCGGTGATCAGCGGACTTCGCTCTCGATTTCGACACCGTGTGCCTTGGGCCGACCGCGGCTCATCCATTTTCCGATGAGGACCACGAGTGCGGCACCGACATACGGTATCACGTCGTGCAAGAGCGGCTGCGTCTTGAACCATGCAGCGAGGACCGGATCGCCAACCAGCATTTCACCGGCGACATAACCGAGCAGGGCGGCGCCGACCGTGATGATGACCGGGAAACGATCCATCAGCTTGAGGATGACGGTGCTGCCGAAAATGATCAACGGGATGCTGATTGCCAGGCCAACGATCAGAAGTACGATGTTGCCCTTTGCAGCCGCTGCCACGCCAAGCACATTGTCGAGGCTCATCACGAGATCGGCGATCAGGATCGTGCGGATAGCCGCGCCGAGGTTGCTGGCGCTCGGGCCGTGACCTTCGCCGTCGTCTTCTGGCAGCAGCAGCTGCACGCCGATCCACAACAGCAATATGCTGCCGACCAGCTTCAGGTAGGGCAGGCTCAGCAGGCTGACTGCAACCACCGTGAGGATGATCCGCATGACGATCGCCGCCACGCTGCCGTAGATCACGGCTTTCTTTTGCTGCTCGGCCGGAAGCGACCGTGCAGCGAGGGCGATCACCACGGCGTTGTCGCCGGAGAGAATTATGTTGATGCCGATGATCTGGGCCAGTGCTACCCAGAATACCGAGCTGTACATCATTTCCATCATGTCTGAAGCTCCATTGGAGCGGCCCTGGGACCGCTTGATTTATGGCGAAGGACCGGTTCTGCGGACAAAGCGGAGGAACACTCCAGCCAATCCGGTCACCAGAAACAGCGCGCACGAGAATACTGCGACAAATCCCGAACAATCCCGATTGACCGAAGTCAAGTTTTCATAAATTCGGGTACTCATTTGAGGTGGTCAATTGTATGCGAGTATCCCGACGGGAAAAATCACAAGGCCAAAAAATTTGCCTCCCGTAGCCATTCTTTCCATAGCAGGGAGATCAACTTTCGCCCTGATGTGACCGGTTGCCGCATCGGGGACTGGCCGACACCGGCGCCGGCGTCCTTTGCTTGCACGGACGCCATCGCCGGCAGAAATAACGATTAGCAATAGCTGAATGTTTTAGGCATAATCATTCTGTTTTTATTATGGATTAGCCGCCCACAGGCAGGCAAGCATCACGATGAGAAATGCCACTTTGCGGCAATTGAAAGTATTCGAGACGGTGGCCCGCCACTCCAGCTTCTCGCGCGCAGCTGAAGAGCTGCACCTGACCCAGCCCGCAATCTCGACCCAGGTCAAGACACTTGAAGGACATGTCGGCATGCCCCTGTTCGAGCAGCTGGGCAAGAAGATCTACCTGACGCCCGCCGGCACCGAATTGCTGCATCACAGTCGCGCGATCATCGCGCACTTTCAGGCGGCGGAGGAGGCGATGACCCAGTTCAAGGGTGTCACGGGCGGACGGCTGAATGTCGCGGTGATCAGCGCCGGCGACTACTTCCTGCCGCGGCTGCTGGTCAATTTCGCTGGCCGGCATCAGGGCGTCATACTCAACCTCTCGGTCCACAACCGCGAGGAACTCCTGCGCCAGCTGGCCGACAACATGACTGACCTCGCCATCATGGTGCGGCCGCCCACTGACATGGACACGGTCAATGAATCGTTCGCGCCGCACCCTTATGTGGTGGTCGCGGCGCCAGGCCATCCGCTGGCACGGGAAAAAAATATCCCCATCGCCGCCCTGACGGATGCGCCCTGGATCATCCGCGAAAAGGGATCCGACACCCGGAAGTCGATGGAAGAGGGGTTGGCACAACATCTTCCCGGAATGAACATCGCGATGGAAATCAAGAGCACGGAGACCATCAAGCAAGCCGTGATGGCGGGGATGGGCATCAGCTTCCTGTCCGCGCATACGATAGGACTGGAACTGCAGGCGAAGAGCCTGGTGGTGCTGGATGTGCAGGAGTTGCCGGTCATGCACAACTGGTACCTGGTCCATCGCCGCAACAAACGCCTGCCGCCAGTCGCGCAGGCATTCCGTGAATTCCTGCTGGCCGAGGGCGCACCATTGCTGGAACAGCTGACCAGGCTGGATCCGCGCCTGCTGCAGCCGCCGCGGACCAAACCACGCTCGCGGAACACACGGACTGCCGGGCAGGAAAGCTGATTCCTGAACAGAGCAGTCCGGGTCGGCTTGTCAGGGGGTGGGCAGCGCCTGATTCGGGCCGCCAAAGCCGCGCAGCCGGGCAATGCGATCCTCAACTGCGCGGCACTGCGGACTGTCGAACTGCGCCTGCACCGCGTCGATGAATACGCGGGTGCGCGCCGGCATCAGCCTCCGTCCGGGGAAAACGGCCCAGGCAGTGACGTTGGGAAGGCTCCATCCAGGCAGGACCGGAACCAGCTCTCCGCTCTCCACATAGGGTTCGGCATAGTGGTCCAAGGCTGCCGCAATGCCGCCGCCAAGTCGTGCCAGCCTGATCAGCAAGTCCGGAGAATTGATGGCGGCGCGGGCCGGAGGAGCGCCCTCCCAGACCTGCTCGCCCCGGTTCAACACCCAATGCTCGGCCTCGCCGGTCCGGCGCAGCAGCCTCAACGCGCCGTGCCCCATCAGCGCCTCCGGCTCGGCTGGCTCGCCGGCGCGCGCCAGGTAGGCCGGGGCCGCATACAACCCTGCTGAAAACGCGGCGACACGCCGGGCGGCCAGGGTCGCATCGTCGGGCAGGGGACCCATCCGCAAGGCGCAGTCGAAATTTTCGCCGATCAGGTCGACCCGGCGTGGCGACAGGTCCAGTTCAAGGCTGATGGCCGGGTAGCGGGTGATGAAGTCTGCCAGCATGCGGGCCAGCACGGTGCTGGCCAGGTCAGCGGGCATCGAGACGCGCAGGCGCCCGCTCGGCTCGACCTGCCGGTGCTGCGCCAGCGACTGCGCCGCCTCCACTTCATTCTGCACGCCGCGTGCATGCTCGAGTACGCCCAGGCCAAAGTCAGTCAGGGTCAGCTTGCGGGTGGTGCGCAACAGCAGGCGCTCGCCCAGATGGGTCTCGAGCATGGCCAGCCGCCGCGAGACGGTCGATTTCGGCACGCCCAGCCTCTGGGCAGCGCGGCTGAAGCTGCCTGTCTCGGCGACATGCGCAAACAAAAGCAGATCATTGGGTTCAAGCTTCATGTTCCAGCCCTCGGCTCATTGTCTCACCAGTGGGACAATGTTATCCATTTTACCGTCTTCCGGATTGATTTCGGTACATCTACACTGGCTGTACTGAAACCGAACCGGAGCAAAAAATGAACATCCTTCAAGTCAATTCCAGCGCACGCACCGATGGCTCGCAATCTACCCGCTTGGCCGGCGTGCTGACCGAACGCCTGGTCGAGCAAAATCCTGGCGCGAAAGTCACCCTTCGCGACCTGGCCCAGAATCCGCACCCGGCGCTTGACGAGCAGGCGCTTGGCGCCCTGTTTACGCCAGTCGATGCCCGCACCCCGGAGCAAGCCCGGCGGGTTGCACAGGACGACGCCCTGATCGGCGAGATCCAGTCGGCCGACGTGGTCGTTCTTGGCGTGCCGATGTACAACTTCGGCGTGTCGACCCAACTGAAAAACTGGATCGATGCAATCTCGCGGGCGAAGGTAACATTCCAGTACACGGCGAATGGTCCCGAAGGCCTGCTCAAGGGCAAGACGGTCTATGTCGTGCTGACTCGCGGCGGCGTCTACCGCAACACGCCAGCGGATTCCCAGGTTCCCTACCTGAAAACGGTATTCGCCTTCCTCGGCATGACGGATGTCCGGTTCGTGTACGCGGAAGGCCTGGCAATGGGTGCGGAAGCCGAGCAGTCAGCCATCACATCGGCCCACGAGCAGATCGACCTGGTCACTGCCTGAGCCGTATTTGAACAGTTCCCCGCCGCGCGCAGGATGCCCGCGGCGGGCACAGGAAAGGAAAGCATCATGCAAGAGTCAACACAATTGGACAGCGCATTTGTATCGCGAGGCGTCGAGCGTCTGGTGAACGGCGTGGCCACCTCCGACGGGGCCGGCGTCAAGCTGACCCGCGTATTGACCCAGCCACTGCAGCGGCGGCTGGATCCTTTCCTGATGCTTGACGCCTTCGGCACCGACCAGCGGGAGGATTACATCGGCGGCTTTCCGGACCATCCGCACCGCGGCTTCGAGACCGTCACCTACATGATCGCCGGACGCATGCGCCACCGCGACAGCGCCGGCAACGAAGGACTGCTGGAAAACGGCAGCGTGCAATGGATGACGGCAGGTCGTGGGGTGATCCACTCCGAGCTGCCGGAGCAGGAAGACGGCCGCATGGAGGGCTTCCAGCTGTGGCTGAACCTGGCGGCGAAAGACAAGATGCGCGCCCCTTGGTACCGCGACATTCCTGCCGGCCAGTTGCCGCGCTTCACAACGGCCGATGGCGTGGAAGGCATTGTCATCGCCGGCGCCAGCCATGGCGTGGAGGGCGCGGTCCGGCGTGACATCACGGAACCGATCTATCTCGACGTGACGGTGCCGGCCGGCAAGCGCTTTCGCCAGCCCCTGCCCGAAGGCCACAATGCTTTTGTTTATGTCTATCGGGGCGCTGTGTCGGTCAAGGGCACGACGGTCCAAAGCCGGCAGATGGCGATACTGGCCAACGATACCAACAATACCAACGACATGCAGGCAAGCGGCGTCGAGTTTACTGCCTTGGATGAAGCGGCCAAGGTGCTGGTGATTGCCGGCAAGCCGCTCAACGAGCCGATCGCGCAATACGGCCCGTTCGTGATGAACACGAAAGAAGAACTGATCCAGGCGGTGGAAGATTTCCAGTCGGGAAGGCTGGCAAACTAGCTCCGGCATTCCGGACCGTCTGGCCGTTTTTACCGGCTCCTTCCCAATCCCGGAGGGCCGCCTGCCCTCGCAGCGCGGCCCCGATCCCCCTGGTGCAACACTCAACGTGAGTGCGGGGAATGCGTGGTGTGGAGCGGAGGCGGCTGCTGCGGGGCTTGCCCCTGAGGCTGCGGCTGCCCGCCAGCGTCCATGGCCGGCTTTGGCTTGCCCTGGGCATCGGACAGCCGGTACTTGGTGCGCCGGTCCCCCATCAGGTCGCGCAACTCGCGCACCGACAGCGAACTCACTTCATGCATGCGGATCAGCATCGATGCACCCACCGGCAGGCGACGATGCCTGATCTTGCTGATTACCGGCGGGGCCACTTCCAGCGCCCGCGACAAGGCTGCATCGTTCTTCAGATGCAGGCGTTCGATCAAGATGTCGAGCAGGCGATTTGGATTGTAGGACTCTTGGCTAGTCAGGGTTTCGGACGACATGGCATCTCGCTTTCGATGTGGTTTCGGAATTATTTCTTGTGCTGACCTAGGGACACGATGGCGTGGCCATAATTTCCTCCAACCATGCACTTCTTTGATGTGCAACAAGTGGCAGAGCAACTGGTTTCGCACCACCGTCGTTTCCCCCAGGTCTGCTCCCCGGGGAGTCCTGGACACGCTTGCCAACATGCCCAGTGTCTTTATCGGAGTTGAGGTCTCGCAATTTCGTTCCCCGTCGCAGTGCCGATAATGAATCCTCAAGCAACGGCGCGAGCATCAAGGGGGAATCCGGATATGACTTCCGTCGCAATCACGGTCTTGATACTCGCCGTCGCCGCCATCGTCGCGGGCATGCTGGTCGTCGTGGCCGATCTTCTGGCCGACATTGACCAGCGTTACTGAACCGCACCGTTTTTGCCGGCATCGGCGCGCCGCCGGACAGTGTGTGAATCTCCACCGGCACCCGCTTGAATCTGCCCGGCAGGCAGGTTAGGCTGGCTGCTGCCTCCAAATTTTTTCAAGACCCGATGTGCGGACGAATCACGCAACGCAGGACTCCCGCGGAATACATCGCCGAGATCGGCTGGGATAGCGCGGACGGTCTCGAACTCGCTGGCCAACCTGCTTACAACATCCCGCCTGGCACCACGCCGCTGCTGCTGCACCGCCTGCCCGACGGTGCTTGCCATGTCGACCGCCTGCATTGGGGGTATCGCCCACGCTGGGCGGTGTCGAAGGGGATGCCGCCGGCCATCAACGCGCGCATCGAGAAAGCCGCGACCGGCCGCTTTTTCGCGCCCTTGTGGCGCGAAGGAAGGGTCATTGTTCCCGCCGACGGCTGGTATGAATGGACCGGCAAGCCGGGGCAAAAAATGCCGTGGTATATCCGGCTTGCAAACGACAGGCCCATGTTCCTGGCCGCGATTGCCGGACTGCGACCGGACCGGGATCCGGACAATGGCTGCGGCTTTGCCATCGTCACGGAAGCGGCCGACGCCGGAATGGTGGACGTCCATGATCGCCGCCCGGTCGTGTTTTCCGCCGCCGATGCTGCCTTGTGGCTCGATCCGGAACTTGGGGCGGAACAGGCCGAACAAATGGCCCGGGTCATGAGCCGTCCAGCCGAGGACTTCACATGGTATCCAGTCAGCACGCAGGTGAACCGGGCGGGCAACGACGGGCCCGGCCTGATCGAACCGGTCGCGGCCACGCCAACGATCCCGCCTGCAACCGACTCTCCGCCAGGCCTGTTCTGAGGCCGCTGCAAGAGGGCCGTACGCCCCCTATCCCCCTATCCCCCTATCCCCCTATCCCCCGATCCCCCGATCCCGCTGGCGCCTGGGAAGACGTCATGAGCAGGCGCGGCAACGCATGCGGGTAGCGTTCACTGATATAGCCGAGCAGCTGTTCGCGGATGCGGCAGCGCAGATCCCAGCAACGGCCGGCGTCAACCGCACTGACCAGCACCCGCAGGCGCATTGCCTTGTCGTTGGCATCGATGACCTGTACCAGGCACAAGCGCCGATCCCATTCGGGCGCTGCCTCGCAGAAACGAAGCGCGGCCGCCCGGATGTCATCCACGGGAAGCGAAAAATCGGCCCAGAATTCGACGGTCCCGAGGAGTTCCGAACTCGATCTCGTCCAGTTCTGGAACGGATTCTCGATAAACCACTGCAAGGGCACGATCATGCGGCGCTGATCCCAGATGCGAACCACGACGTAAGTCCCCGTGATTTCTTCTATCCAGCCCCATTCATTCTGGACGATGACCACGTCATCGAGTCTGATCGGTTGGGTGATGGCCAGTTGCATGCCGGCCAGCAGGTTGCTCAGAACCGGCTTGGCGGCAAAACCAATCACCAGGCCCGCCACACCAGCCGAGGCCAGCAGGCTGGTGCCAAGCTGACGCATCATCGGCAGGGTCGACAAGGCCATGCCGGACCCGATCAGGACGATCATCACCATTACCGAGCGCGACAGCACCTTGGTCTGGGTTTGCACTCGCCGCGCTTCCAGGTTGTCGGGATCGGTCGCGGGATTGCGTTCGACGATGGTGTCCGCGACCGCGCGCACGACGCGAACAGCCAGCCAGGTAATCGCCGTGATCAGCAACAAGGCGGAAACATGCAGCAGCAACGGCATGGTCGCCAGCGCATTCAGGTTGTTTCGCAATACCACCTGAAGCAACAACAGGAACACCACCATGCGGCCGGCTCCGTTGCTGTAGGCAACGATCCTCCTGGAAAATGGAAACGGGGCCGACATGCGCGTCAGCACCCGCGTGCCTATCCGATGCAGAAGGTACACTCCCGCCCACACGAGCAGCACCTCCACGCCGATTGCGATCAAGGGGACGCGTTCTACCAGCGCCAGCCACGGCAGGAGCACATGGGCGATGGCTTCCATCAGATTGCGGAGAACATCGTTCATTCTGGGCAGTGTTCGCGATTTGCAGTCGATCTACAGTCGATCCCGAGCGAGCAGGAACCGGTCGATGATCTGCCGAAAACCGATGACTTGCATTGCGGCATACGGCATTGACCGCCAGTCCGCCACCTGGCCAGCCCGCCCCCCCCGGGAAAAGCTCGCGCTGCAAGGTACTATTGGAATTTGAAGATCCGGGAACAGGCAGCGCCGGGCAGGATGAAGCTTCCGCACTGACCAGTGCCCGGCTTTTGTTGAATTGCTTGTGCAAACGCAAGTCACGGCCCGGTGCCACGCTTCCACTATCCACCATGCAAACCAGAATCCAAGCATCCGTTCCGGAAATAGCATCCTGGCTGCTCGCCTCCGTCGCCCTCGTACTGACTTTGCGCCTGGGCCTGCTGGCGGCCCTGTTCGCGGGCCTGCTGGTCAATGCGCTGGTCCACATGATGGCGCCGGCGCTGGGCCGCAGGGCGAGCAGCCGCAACGCAAAGATGATCGCCGCAGGATTCCTTGCCGGCCTCGTCGTGCTGGCCCTGAGCGCAGCAGGCTGGGGGCTGGTGTCGTTTTTCCGCAGCGAAGCGGGAAGCGTGCCGGTCCTGTTACAGAAAATGGCCGACATCATCGATGCCTCGCGCAATGAAATGCCGGAGTGGTTGCGCCGCTCGCTGCCCTACGGTGTCACGGAACTGCAGCAGCAACTGACGGAACTGATGCGAAGCCATGCCCAGGACGCACGGACATTCGGCGAGGAGGCCGGCAGGACAGCGGTGCACATGCTCGTCGGCATGATCATCGGCGCCATGGCGGCCACCTATGACGCCGCGCACACGGTCCATGTCGCACCCTTGTCCAGGGCGCTGGGGGCGCGGGTCGCGACACTTTGCACGGTTTTCAAGAGCATAGCGTTTGCGCAGGTCAGGATCGCGGCGCTGAACGCAATTTTCACCGCACTGTTCCTGCTGGTTGCGCTGCCGCTGGCTGGCATTCACCTGCCTCTGCGCAAGACCATGATCGCCGTCACGTTCATCGTCGGCCTGTTGCCCGTGGTCGGCAATCTTGTTTCCAACGCCGTGATCGTCGTGATCGCATTGTCCCAGTCGCTGACCATTGCAGTCGTGGCGCTAACCTACCTGGTCGTCATCCACAAGCTCGAATACTTTCTCAATGCGAAGATCATGGGCTCGCGCGTCGATGCCCATGCCTGGGAATTATTGACAGCAATGTTGGTGATGGAAGCGATCTTCGGCTTGCCGGGAGTGGTGGCAGCGCCTGTCTTCTACGCCTATGCGAAGCGGGAGCTGGCGGACCAGGGGCTGGTCTGAGGAGAAGTCGACGGGGAAATCAGGCGGGCGCAAATCATGCGCCCGCGCCGGATCAGATCACGGACTGGAGTGAAAAGCGGGACTGCTGGCATGGCCCGGAACACCAAGCCAGCGCACGCTGGTAATGGCATACCCTTTCGAGCTGATCTGCTCGGTGGGCTTTTCGATCAGGAACTGCATCAGCGCGTCGTCGCTCTCCGCGAAGTCGACGCCGAGTTGCGCCGCTTCCCAGTCGATCGCATTCGCTTCCTCCGGAATATATCTTGTTGCGGGAACCGCAAGGTAAGAATAGCGGCCCCCTTGCTCGGGACGTCGGTAAATATCCAGCCTCATGTTTTCTCCTGTAAAAATCCGGAAACCGGAATCGGCTTCCGTACTACACGAAGACGCCACACTCAACGATCGTTGCGGGTGGCACTATGCCGAGATTTTGCTTCCTCCACATGCACTGCGTGTGAAACCAGGTTCACCGGCGCGGTGCTCTTCCTCATCCGGATGTTCAACATTTCCACCACAAGCGAAAAGGCCATTGCCGAATACACATATCCCTTGGGCACATGGTGATCGAAGCCTTCCGCTATCAGCATCACGCCGATTGCCACCAGGAAAGCGAGTGCCAGCATCTTGATCGTCGGGTGCGCCGACACGAAGCGGCCAATGGCGCCGGCAAACACCATCATCAGCGAGACCGAGGCGATCACTGCTGCAACCATCACCGCCACCTCGTCCACCATGCCGACGGCGGTGATGATCGAATCCAGGGAAAACACGATGTCGATGAGCATCACCTGCATGATGACAACGGCAAAACTCACTTGCACCGCATCCTTGACCGTTACCTCATGCGACGCGCCTACGGTGATTTCGTGGATTTCACCCACGCTTTTCCATAGCAGGAATAGTCCGCCAAAGATCAGCACCAAGTCGCGCCCCGAGATTTCCTGGCTCAGCACTGTGAACAAGGGAGCGGTGAGTCCCACTATCCAGGCCAGCACCAGCAGCAGCGCGATCCTGGTAAACATTGCGAAGAACAGACCTACCTTGCGTGCCAATTCCCGGCGCTCCGGCGGCAATTTGTCGACCAGGATGGTCAGGAAGATTATGTTGTCGATTCCCAGCACCAGTTCCAGCGCGGTCAGGGTAAAGAAGGCGATCCAGATTTGCGGATCAGCAAGTAATTCAAGCATGATTGACCCCCGCCCGCGCACGGCAGAAGAGGGCACCCGCACTGCGCGCCCGGTCGATGATACCGGCGAACTCGGCCGTGGATTGCATCGGATAGTCCTTCCATATGAAGAGATGAAACTACGGCATTCGTTCCCGACGATACCCCAAAGTTGTTCGCCCGATCACGACAACGGCCCATCTTAACGATCTTCCATTTTTTGTAAAAGTGAAGATAATGGGAGTTTTAATTCGGAAAAAACGAAGCATGGCAAAAGGCACGGGCCTGAATTACCGACACTTGTATTACTTCTGGGTGGTGGCAAAGGAGGGCAGTGTCACGCGTGCCGCCGAGCGGCTTGATGTGGCAGTGCAAACAATCAGCGCCCAGTTGACCATGCTCGAGCAATCGCTTGGCAAAGCCCTGTTGGCACCGCAAGGCCGAAGGCTGGTGCTGACTGAAGCCGGCCGCGTGGCGCTGGGCATCGCCGACCAGATCTTCCTGCTCGGAGGGCAACTGGTCGACGCACTCGCCGATTCGGAAATCGAGCACACCGTACGCCTGACAGTCGGCATTTCGGATTCACTCCCCAAGCTGATATCGGCGCGCCTGCTTGAAGCCGCGCTCAGCCTGCCGGAAAAGGTCAAACTGGTCTGTTACGAGGACAAATTCGAGTCGCTGCTCGGCGACCTCTCGGTGCATAAACTCGATGTCGTCCTGACTGATCGCCCGGTTCCACACGGCACCACGCTGCGCGTATTCAGTCATCTTCTCGGGGAAAGTGAAATCAGCCTGTTCGGCGTCAGTGAGCTGGCACAAAAGTTTCGCGCCAGCTTCCCTGCAAGCCTGACGGGAGCGCCGATCCTGCTGCCCACCCGGAACAATGCGGTCCGTGCCCGTATCGACCAATGGTTCGAGGCAAATGAGGTCCGGCCGGATATCGTTGGTGAATTCGATGACAACGCCCTGCTGAATACTTTTGGGCGAAGCGGGCTGGGCCTTTTTCCTGCGCCTTCGGCCCTTGCAAAAGATGTCCTGGAACAATTCAGCGGCGTACCAGTCGGGGAGATGACACGTGTCAAGGAGCAGTTTTACGCAATCTCCAACGAACGCAAGATCAAGCATCCCGCCATCGACGCGATCCTGACTGCAATCGACCGCGGATTCTTTTCGAAGGAAATCTGAAAGCCGCCCTTCCGCACGCCGGCGGGCCTGTGCCGCCTATTCGCCGCTTGGCTGCCCAGTTGGCTGCTGGGCTTGCTGGGCCTGCTCGAGTTCGGACAAGAAGTCCTCGAGACGGCGCAAGCCAAAATTGAGCCCGACCACCCCCTGCCTCAGCACCGGCTCGGTTCGTGCCGACCCACTGTTGAGATCCTGCGAAGGCGGCGATGGAAGCGGGTCCGTGCTGGTCCCGATGCGCGCGCCAACCGCCGGGCTCCCGCTTGCCTGCTGCTTGTCCGCCGCGGCCGGCCCGCCAGGAAAATCAACGCCGGAAGCGAACGGGGTGCTTCCCGAATTTCTTGGGCCATTAATGGTCATTCAAGCATCCGGTCGAATCACGCACGCAAGTGGACGCTTTCGCTGCCGATGGGTGGCAGCGAAGCAGTGCTGTTGTCCTTTTTCACGTAATCGCGCCAAATACCGGCGATGCTGGCGAGATTCAGCACGACAGTCTGGAGATCGGCAACCGTGAGGTGGTCATCGAACAGGTCATAAATCAACATCACTTCGCCCTGCGGACCGTCGATTGCCATGCGAACCCCGCCAGTGTCCTGCCACAACAGGTTGTAGGACAGAAGCGTCTCATAGACAGGCAACTGCGAGCCCTCGCCGGGACGTCCCAGATTGGCGCTCAACACCAGCCGCGAAGGGTTGCTGGCCCACTCGATGGTGATGGCTGATTCGTCTTCCAGCATCAGCACCCAGTTGCTTTCATCCTGCTGCAGCACCGCATCGATTTCCGTGGTTTGCGGCCCCAGTTCCTGAACGATCATCTGGGCCAGTTCGAGACTGATGGACATGGTCTTCCTCTGCGCGGTGGTTCGAGTGGAAGGCAAGCCGGACATGAGGTCGCGCGAAACACGAACCCCATGTGGATCACCGCGACCTATGTAACATCAGCGAACAATAAGTTCCATAACCGAACATAAGCAAGGGCAGGCCCTGACCGAAGTGTCGTGGTCAGATCGGCGCGGTGGGCGCGCGAGATACAACGACCAACTGCACCTGCCCACCAGCATCGCTGCCGTCCTGCTTGTAGTCGCGGATGACGCTCAGGGCAATGCGTTCAAATGCATCGCCGAACTCAAACTTGGCGCGAACTACGGGATCAGTCGCCGCCCACAACTGGCAAAATTTCTTTACTTGGTCGAGATCCGCCCCCTTTCCGCGCTGGGGAAGCATCATTTGAACAACATGACGCCGCATTGCAAAAAATGATGAGCGAATGGCGGCATCATCCGGCGAAATGCCTGCCTGCAAGGCCACGTTCTTCGACAGCGCTTCCGCCAGCACCTGGACCAGTGAATTGGTCGACCCGACCGAAAGTTCGGTGACATTTTGCAGCCCATCCACCTCGCGATCCTCTTTGCGGCGGTCGATATCGCTGCGGATCTGCACATTGCCGATGCCCGATCGATTGGGCTTGCCGGCGACCGGGAGCGGCGGAACCGAAGTTGCGGTGGCAGGCCTGGCGCTGGACGCAGGGCGGGACTGAAGCGATGACAAGCCGGACGAAAGGCCATTCAATTTATTCGACATGAGGGACACTCCTTCTGATCCTGGTATGGCGGAAGGCATCTGATCTTGAGATGCGGGGCTATGTAACATCGGGCGACAATCGGTTCCATGAGCCTGACGACCCTCACTTGAACCGATTGAAGCATCGAATACGTTTTGTCCCTTTCGTGCCTTTGGCGCCTTTTGTCCCAGCTACCGTGACCGAGGTTCCGACAGACTGACGCTGATGACGCCGCCCTTGCCCTGAATGATGGGACGCAGGCGTTTGCTTTTCTCGCGCGCACCCGGATCATCGGGATCCAGGCGGGCCGCCCGGTCATAGGCACGCATGGCCATGCGCACGTGCGCATCGCCCAGGTTTTCCTGCGCCTCGACATAGCCTGGCTGGATGCGAAGCGCCTCGCTGAAGGTGGACTCGGCCCTCTCGTACTGGCCGAACCACAAAAGGAGGACGCCGAGATTATTGTATGGCTCCGCCAATTCCGGATGGGTCCGCGTCAATGCGGTATAGATCTCGATCGCTTCGTTGACCTTGTTCTGCTCGGCAAGCGCGCGAGCCCGGGAGAACAAGGCCCCCGGATCCGGCAATTTTTCCCGGATATGGATGCTGGCATCCCTCAGGATCTCCCTTCGGTTCCCGGTGCCGGTATCAAGAGTGTCGCCGGCCTCCGCCAACGCCGGCGCGGCACACACGGCAATCATCAACATGGCGGCAAGCCGTCTCATCTCTTTACACCCCCTTCCTGGCGCGCACCCGTCTCCGACGCTTGCGGTAAGCTATGTTGCCGCATTGCACAGGCGACATCAATATTTGCATTAAGGAAATAAAATGGCAGGAGATAGTTTTTCGAGCGAAGACTGGAGGCGATTCATTTCCAGCCTGGGTGAAAATCCGGATCGCCCCGGCCTGTCGGACACGCCCGCAAGGCTGGGCCGGGCATGGGCGCACTGGACTTCGGGCTACCAGCAGGATCCGGCGGAAATACTCAAGACCTTCGAGGATGGCGCCGAAGAATATAACGAACTGATCGTGGTGCGCGGCATTCCGGTCTACAGCCATTGCGAGCACCACCTGGCACCGTTCTTTGGAACCGCGACCGTCGGCTATGTGCCGGACGGGCGTATCGTCGGCTTGTCCAAGCTCACCCGCCTGGTCGACTGCTTCGCCAAACGCCTGCAGGTGCAGGAGCGCCTCACGAGCCAGATCGCGAACGCCATGATGTTCCATCTGCGTCCCAAGGCGGTTGGCGTGGTCGTGCGATGCCGGCACATGTGCATGGAAAGCCGGGGAATACGCACCCCCGGGGAAGAGACCGTGACCTCGGCCATGCTCGGTGAACTGCAGCCGAACCTGGGAATGCGAACAGAATTCCTGGCCTTGGCGCGAGAGTAAGCGACTACTACTCGTCGTTGGAAGGCAGGCGCACCATGTACTGTCCGGACTTTTCGTCGCGCTGGATCTGCAGCAGGTTGTGCTTCTGCGCGTCTTCCAGCATCTGCCGGAATGAACGGTAGCCATAGGCGGATTCGGTGAACCCCGGCTTGCGCCGTTTCATGGTCTGCTTGACCATGGAGCCCCACAGCTTCTCTTCCTCGCCGCGCTCTTCCAGCAGCGCCTCAATCGTCTCCATCATCAGATCCAGGCCTTCCTGGGCCAGTCCCTCATGGGGCTTTTCCTCTTCGCGCCTGGAGGAAGGTGCGGCCTTTGCGTCGGCTGCGGCCGCTGCGCGCGGCGCTTTCTTCTCGGGTGCCTTGCGCTTGCGCTTCTGCGCCTGGACCACCAGGTCGTCGTAGAAAATGAACTCGTCGCAGTTGGCTGCCAGCAGGTCTGAGGTCGAACTACGCACGCCAATGCCGATCACATATTTGTTGTTCTCGCGCAGCTTGGACACCAGCGGGGAAAAATCGGAGTCGCCGCTGATGATGACGAAGGCGTCGACGTGGGACTTGGTGTAGCAGAGGTCGAGTGCGTCGACCACCATCCGGATGTCGGCAGAATTCTTGCCGGACTGGCGCAGGTGTGGGATCTCGATCAGTTCGAACGATGCCTCGTGCATCGTCTTCTTGAATTCCTTGAAACGATCCCAGTCGCAGTAGGCTTTCTTGACCACGATGCTGCCCTTGAGCAACAGTCGCTCCAGCACGCGGAGGATGTCGAAATGCGGGTAGTTGGCGTCGCGCACGCCGAGTGCAATGTTTTCGAAGTCGCAGAAAAGCGCGAGATTGGTGACTTCAGGCTGACCGGCCATGTGGTCCTTCTTGATGGGGTTTATCTTGCCCGCAGTGTGCCCCCCAAACCCGGGCCGGGCAAGCCCAACCAGGCGTCAGCTTGCGGCAGTAACTGCCCGTCGGGAGTTCACCCATGCCGGGCGCACAAAAAAAAAGCCCGCTCAGAGAGCGGGCTGAATCTATATCAAAGGAGGAGACATAGAGGAGACAGGTGCGAGTATAGGGAGACTGCCACTGTCGATCCAATTTCGATTCGCCATACCAGATATAGCTTTTGTGAATACCGGGACCCGCTTCACGCTTTGCGGCGCGGACGCTTTGGCGCCAGCATCGTATGCCGGCAGTCGGGGGAGCCGCAACGGCATTCGTAGGCCCGCTTCACCGCGGGCGTGTGGCGTTCCTCTACGATCAGGCCGTAGTCGTAGTTCAGCTCCTCACCCCGCCGCAGATCGCGCAATGCATGGATGTAGACGTGGCCGTGTTCCTCTTGTGCCTCGCAGTTCGGCTCGCAACTGTGATTGATCCAGCGAGCGTCATTGCCCTGGTCGCCGCCGTCGATCAGCTTGCCGCTTTCGAGACTGAAGAAGAAAGTGTGGAAGGGATTCTCCGGATCCTTGCCGGAACGCCGGTCGGCCTCGCGCTGGGTGATGCGCGCCCCCCCGTATTCGATGATCCGGGTGCCGGCCGGTATCTTGCGGGCAGCGAATACGCCGTTGCCATGGACCTTTGAATGCCGCACGACGATCAGGTCGTTGCCAGGCACTTGCTTCGCTTCGGAACTGCTCATGAGCTGGTAATTTTCAGGTAGTAAGGGGAAAGGAAACTCGCGCGACAAAACGGTGCAGAAAATCCGTGAAAACGTGCCGCCGGCGAGCATCGCATGCACCGCGCTGTTGCGATGAAAATGAAGGAAACGAAACAGCAATTCTACTGTGAACTTGTTGCTTCGCAAGCACTCGGTATAAAAGTGTTTTGCGCCGACAACTTTCACTGGCGGCACAATTTCTTCGGCGTATTATTAATTCGCGACCTCCTCGCGGCGCGACTGATTCCAGCAGTCCTGTCTGGAAAGATTTCAAAGGATCAGGCCCTTATGAAAATTTTCGACAACTACGCATCCCGTTACGAAAAAACCCGCGAGGAGGAAATGTCCTTGCAGGACTACCTGGAACTCTGCAAGCGCGACCGGATGGCCTACGCAAGCGCCGCCGAGCGCATGCTCGCCGCCATCGGCGAACCCGAGTTGCTCGACACCCGCCACGATCCCAGGTTGTCACGCATATTTGCCAACAAGGTCATCAGGATCTATCCGGCGTTCCGCGAGTTCTACGGCACCGAGGAAGTCATCGAACAAGTCGTGTCCTACTTCCGCCACGCGGCGCAGGGACTCGAAGAGCGCAAGCAGATCCTGTACTTGCTCGGACCGGTCGGTGGCGGCAAGTCGTCAATCGCAGAAAAGCTCAAATCCCTGATGGAAGAAATTCCGTTCTATGCAATCAAGGGATCTCCGGTCAACGAGTCTCCGCTTGGCCTGTTCGACCCGAACGAAGACGGCACCATCCTGGAAGAGGATTTCGGCATCGCCAGCCGCTACCTGCGCGGCATTCCCAGTCCGTGGGCTGTGAAGCGGCTGCATGAATTCAACGGCGACATCAACAAGTTCCGGGTCGTCAGGCGTTACCCGTCCGTGCTGCGGCAGGTCGCGGTTGCCAAGACCGAGCCAGGCGACGAAAACAACCAGGACATCTCGTCGCTGGTCGGCAAGGTCGACATCCGCAAGCTGGAGAGCTTTTCGCAGGACGATCCGGATGCCTACAGTTATTCCGGCGGCCTGTGCCTGGCCAACCAGGGCCTGCTCGAGTTCGTCGAAATGTTCAAGGCGCCGATCAAGGTGCTGCACCCGCTGCTGACGGCGACCCAGGAAGGAAACTACAAGGGCACCGAAGGTTTCGGCGCCATCCCGTTCGACGGCGTGATCCTCGCCCATTCCAACGAGTCGGAGTGGAAGACCTTTCGCAACAACAAGAACAACGAAGCATTCCTGGACCGGATCTATATCGTGAAGGTGCCCTACTGCCTGCGCGTGTCCGACGAGATCCGGATCTACGACAAGCTGCTGCGGCATTCGTCGCTGGCCAGTTCGCCGTGCGCACCCGGCACACTGAAGATGATGGCGCAGTTCTCGATATTGTCGCGCCTGAAAGAGCCTGAAAACTCCAGTATCTACAGCAAGATGCAGGTATATGACGGCGAAAACCTGAAGGACACCGACCCCAGGGCGAAGTCCAGGACCGAATACGCCGACTATGGCGGCGTCGATGAAGGCATGAATGGCCTGTCTACCCGCTTCGCCTTCAAGATCCTGTCCCGTGTATTCAATTTCGACAGCGCCGAGGTGGCTGCCAACCCGGTCCATCTGCTGTACGTGCTGGAGCAGCAGGTCGGCCGCGAACAGTTCCCGCCGGAGACTGAACAGCGCTACCTCGCCTACATCAAGGAATACCTGGCGCAGCGCTATGTCGAGTTCATCGGCAAGGAAATCCAGACCGCCTATCTGGAGAGTTACTCGGAATACGGCCAGAACATCTTCGACCGTTATGTGAGCTTTGCCGATTTCTGGATCCAGGACCAGGAATTCCGCGACCCGGATACCGGCGAAAGCTTCAACCGCGAAGCGCTCAACAACGAACTGGAAAAGATCGAGAAGCCGGCTGGCATCTCCAATCCGAAAGATTTCCGCAACGAGATTGTCAACTTCGTTCTGCGCATGCGCGCCCAGAACAACGGCAAGAACCCGGCCTGGACCAGCTATGAGAAATTCCGCAGCGTGATCGAGAAGAAAATGTTCTCGAACACCGAAGAGCTGCTGCCCGTGATCTCGTTCAACGCCAAGGCGAGCGCCGAAGAAGCCAACAAGCACAAGGAGTTCGTGTCGCGGATGGTGGAAAAAGGCTATACCGCAAAGCAGGTACGCCTGCTGTGTGAATGGTACCTGCGGGTGCGAAAGTCATCCTGATCGAAGCGGGCCTGACACCCTGCCGCATGGCAGGGCGGGACTGCATTCCCCCGGCGTGCATGGCACCGTCGCCGGGATTTGGCGGGCCGAACGCATGGCAGTAACGGGAGATGATATTGACTTACTTGATCGACCGGCGCCTGCAGAGCAAGAACAAATCTGCAGTCAACCGTGAGCGCTTCCTGCGGCGATACAAGGAGCAGGTGAAGCAGGCAGTGGAGCGGGCCGTCAAGGGCCGCTCCATCCGCGAGATCGCAGGGGGCGAGAAAATATCGATACCGGCGAAGGACCTGAATGAACCCGGCTTCGGCCACTCGCGCGGCGGCGTGTGGGAAACGGTCAACCCCGGCAACAAGGAGTTCATCAAGGGCGACAAGATCGCCCGTCCCCCTGGTGGGGGCGGCCACGGCAAGGGCAATGCCGGCAACAGCGAGGAAGTCAGCGAGGACGACTTCGTGTTCGAATTATCGAGGGAAGAGTTCATGAGCTACTTCTTCGAAGACCTCGAACTGCCGAACATGGTAAAGAAGCAGCTGGCATCGACGGTGGAATTTCGTCCCCAGCGCGCCGGATACACGGTATCGGGAACGCCCGCCAACATCCACGTGCTGCGCTCGCTGCGCGGAGCGCTGGCGCGCCGGATCGCCGTCACCTCGGGACCGGCGGCAGAGCTGCGCGAGGCAGAACAGGAACTGGAGCAGCTGCAGCTGATCGTGGCCGACGACGACCTCGGGCTGGCAAAGGCCAGGCGCAGGGTGGAAGCGCTGAAAATCCGCATCGGTGCGATTCCTTTCATCGACCCTTTCGACCTGCGCTACAGCAACCGCATCAAGGTTCCGAAGCCATCCAGCCAGTGCGTGATGTTCTGCCTGATGGACGTGTCGGGATCGATGGACCAGCAAAAAAAGGATATCGCCAAGCGATTTTTCATCCTGCTCTACCTGTTCCTGAACAAGGTTTATGAAAGGATCGAACTGGTATTCATTCGTCACCACACCACTGCCACCGAAGTCGACGAGCACGACTTCTTCAATTCGCGCGAATCGGGTGGCACCGTGGTGTCATCCGCCCTGCACATGCTGGACAAGGTACTCACCGAGCGCTACAGCAGCAGCGACTGGAACGTCTATGTAGCGCAGGCGTCCGATGGCGACAACTGGGACAAGGATTCGGTCAGTTGCCGCCAGCTGCTGACCGATACCATCATGCCGATGGTCCAGTATTACGCATACGTCGAGATTACCGAGGGCGAGCCGCAAAACCTCTGGTACGAGTATCTCGCCGTGGCCGACGCGCACCCCCACTTTGCGATGCAGAAAATCGAGTCGCCGGCAGACATCTTTCCGGTATTCCGCGAACTGTTCAAGAAGCAGACAAAATGATCAAGCTAATGGATGCACCTGCCATCGAGCGCCGACTGCCGGAGCAGTCGGAATGGACATTTGAGCTGATCGAACTCGCGCACGAGGAGATCCGGCGTGTGGCAGCTGGCTTTGGCCTCGACACCTATCCGAACCAACTGGAGATCATCACTGCGGAGCAGATGATGGACGCCTACGCCTCGATTGGCCTGCCGGTGTCTTACAACCACTGGTCATTCGGCAAGCACTTCCTGCAGACCGAAAAAAGTTACCGCCGCGGGCAGATGGGCCTGGCGTATGAAATCGTCATCAACTCCAACCCCTGCATTGCTTACCTGATGGAAGAAAACAGCCTGATGATGCAGGCGCTGGTGATCGCGCACGCTGCCTATGGTCACAACTCCTTCTTCAAAGGCAACTACCTGTTCCGCACCTGGACCGATGCCGAGGCGATCGTTGACTACATGCTGTTTGCGAAGAACTACATTGCGGAATGCGAACGGCGGCATGGGGTGGACGCCGTGGAGCAACTGCTTGATTCCTGCCACGCGCTGCAAAACTACGGCGTGGACCGCTACAAGCGTCCCAACCGCATTTCGATGCAGGAAGAAAACGAGCGGCAGCGCGACCGCGAGCAATACCTGCAAAGCCAGGTCAACGACCTGTGGCGCACGATTCCGCGCCGCGAACAGGCGAGCGCCGCGCCCTCGGGCCCACGCCGGTTTCCGGCGGAACCGCAGGAAAACCTGCTGTACTTCATAGAAAAGTCAGCCCCGCTGCTGGAACCGTGGGAGCGCGAGATTGTGCGCATCGTGCGCAAGATCTCGCAGTACTTTTATCCGCAGCGCCAGACGCAGGTGATGAACGAAGGATGGGCGACTTTCTGGCATTACACGATCCTGCACCAGCTCTACGATGAAGGCGTGGTCGGCGACGGCTTCATGCTCGAATTCCTGCAGAGCCACACCAATGTCGTGTACCAGCCGCCGATCAACAGCAGTCACTACAGTGGCATCAACCCTTATGCCCTCGGGTTTGCCATGATGCGGGACATCCGGCGCATCTGCGAGTCGCCCACCGACGAGGACCGGCGCTGGTTTCCCGATATCGCCGGCAGCGACTGGAAGACGACGCTCGACTTTGCCATGCGCAATTTCAAGGACGAGAGCTTCATCGCACAGTTCCTGTCACCCAGGCTGATCCGCGACTTTCACTTCTTTGCCGTGCTCGATGACGACCAGCAAGAGAAGCTGTCCGTATCGGCGATCCATGACGACAACGGCTATCGCTACATCCGGCAGCAACTGTCCTCGCAGTACAACTTGCACAGCCGGGAACCAAACATCCAGGTGTGGTCGGTAGATACCCATGGCGACAGGTCGCTGACCCTGCGTCATTCCGAATTCCAGCGCCGCCCGCTCAATGCGCAGACCGACGAAGTCCTCAGGCATGCCGCGCGTCTGTGGGGTTTCGACGTGATTCTCGAAACCGTTGACGATCAAGGTGCTGTGAACGCGACGCGGGAATGCAAACTGGAGAAGCACGGAAAGGCTGCTTGACCGCGTTTCTGTAAATTTTTCCGGGTACTGTAGTTTGTGCCGCAAATCTTGATGCATTCGCGCGTGTCTTCACTGGCGGTGCCCGGCGCATTTCTGGCACAACGCTTGCGTGCCCCTTCCGTTCAAGGACAGCTTTCCTCCGAAGGCTGCGAGAGGAGACACGCATGAACGCGAAACTCAGGCAACTCAACCAACGCTCGGGCTTTGTCCTGTTGAGCATCATCAGCGCCGGCTTCCTCGTCGCCGCGATGACAGTGCATCCGGCAGAGTTGCCGAAGCAGCCGGTCAAGGCCGCCTGCACGATCAACCAGTCGGCCTGACCGGGATCTGATTCCATCCGGCAGTCCGCCTGCGCGCACACGGGCGTTTCTCGCGAACCTGGTTTCTGCGGCTTTCTTCCCCTGGAGCACGAATGGACAATGACGACATCATCGCCACGCTGAACCACCTGATCCAGACCTGCAAGGACGGTGAGGAAGGATTTCGGGTATGCGCGGCGGACATCAGCGACCCGCAGCTGAAGACGCTGTTCGTGGGCCGCGCAGAGACCTGTGCCAATGCGGCGCGAGAGTTGCAGGAGCAGGTGGTCGCGCTGGGGGGAGATCCGGAGACTGCGGGCACCCTTTCCGAAACACTGCACCGGCGCTGGACCGATATCAAGGCCGCCCTGATCGGCATGGACGACGAGGAAATCCTGGGCGAATGCGAGCGCGGCGAAGATGTTGCCGTAAATAGCTATCGCAATGCCCTCAGGGATGATTTGCCACCCACGCTGCGCAGCATGGTGGAAAGACAATACAAAGGCGCCATGCGCAATCATGACCAGGTAAAAGCCTTGCGTGACCAGTTCAGGACAGCGAAAAACATCACTCGCCATTAGTCCGGGACTGCTGCGGTGGCCTTGCGGCGGGTAGCCAGGTTCGCTCCGGATACTGCATCAGCACTTGTGACCGTGAAGGAAAGGATTTAGCATCCGTGGCTTTCCACACCGGTTGATAGCCATGGGCCATCCTGATCCTGTTTTTGTCACTGCTGACGTGTCCTGGGCCGATTTCAACAGAGGCTTGCCGCACGGACGCTACCGCGTAGTAATCAACCCCGAGCTGGCGCAAAAATATGTGGCGGCACGACTACTGATCAAGCTGATCTCCCTGCCTGTGCTCGGGATCGGCGTGGCGCTCGCCATTTCCGGTTATCCGCTGGCCGGATTGCCGCTGGTGGCGCTGGGCCTGCTGCTGCCGCGAATCGTGAAGAAGAAGGCGCCGCAATTGCTGCTGCACCTGGTCACGCGCGATGCGGCAATCTACAAGGATGCAATCGAGCACGAAATCCTCGAGGTGCGCGAGCCGGCACGTCCCGACAACGACGCCTGATAGCGGATTTGACGGACCTCAAGCGCGCTGGATGTGTGCCGATTGTTTTTTCGCCGCGGAGGTCAAGCAAGGGTGACCAATCCAATCGCGCCAAACCATGGGAATCCTTAGCGTAACGGATACCGACGATGCCGTCTCCGGGATCAACGCGCTGCGCGAGGTGCTGGCCGATGATCTCCTTGACGTCGAAGGCCGCCTGCATGAACTCGAACATTCGGCCACGCCGATGAACGCAAGCAGGAAAGAGGAAGTGCTTGTCTACCGGACGGCGCGGACGGCGCTGCTGAGCGGCTTGGCCAGTGTCGATGAAGTGCTTGCCTGGGTGCATCTGGTGGCCGAAAAGGATGCCGACGGCAACGAACTCGAATCGGTCCTTTCCCTGCCGCATCTGGCAGTAATGCGGGCGAGCTGAAACCGCGGCATGAACCTGGCACCCGGCATCCGGCCCGCGGGTCAATAATGTCCCTGTCCCTGTCCCTGTTTGGCTTTCCCGTAGAACGGAGGGCGGCGCCCCACTGCGGCTTCGAGCAGGATCAGTTCGTCATCGCTGTGGTTGATGAGCTCCGCGGCCTTCATCACCGAGGCATTGGCGGCGATGGTCACCGGCCGCTCATGATGCGTGGTCTCAAGCCGGGAGACTGCATCAGGATTGGCATGCGGCCTGATTTCCGCTGATCCGTAGCAGAGACAGAAATAGGTCCGTTCGGTGCTGGCCTCGATGTAGCAGGCGGTGCCGCGGATGCCGATCGACGCCGTTGGCGTGATCAGCTGCTTGTTTCCTGTTCCGAACACGCTCAATACTTTGCCCGACAGATAGCGCAGGATGCGCCTCCCGCCTGCTTCTTCGAGGCGCAGCGCACTACGCTCGCGCAGCAAGAAGGCGTCGGCGCCGAGCACCAACACGGCATGCGCTCCCGGCCCGGTCGTGATCGACTCTCCTGGCACAAGCGGCTGCCCCGCGCCGGCCTCCCGGCCGCCTATCCTGATGTCGCCAAAGCCGCGGCGCAGTCCCTGCGCAAGTTCCTGGCCTGCGGCAAGTCCCTGCGCCTGCGCCGCAAATGTGCTCCAGCCGGCGATGCCGGCCGATCCCGCAAGCAGCAAACGGCGCCGGATCGCCCTGCGCGGCTCTGTGTCGTACGATTTCATGCACTCCCCCCTGTCCTGACGCACCCCCTGCAAGCCAGTATGGCCGCTATCGCTGGTATAGCGGGTAAAATGGCGGCCCACTGATTCGACACCGCGCCGCTGGCCATGCTGAGATTAACGGAAATATCGCTGCCACTGGATCATCCCGAAGCCGCCCTCGGTGAAGCCATCGCCACCCGACTGGGAATTGCGCGCGAAGACATTCTCGGCTTCACGATCGCCCGCCGCGGGTACGATGCCCGCAAGAAGTCCAACATCTTGCTGGTGTACACGCTCGACGTGGAAGTCCGGAACGAAGCCGAAGCGTCCAGCCGACTGCAAGGCCGCCCGAATATCGGCCCCAAGCCGGATACCGAATACAAATTCGTCGCTCGCGCACCCGCCGGACTGAAGTCACGGCCGGTCGTGATCGGAACCGGCCCATGCGGACTCTTTGCCGGCCTGATCCTGGCGCAAATGGGCTTTCGGCCTATCATCCTGGAACGCGGCAAGGCGGTTCGCGAACGCACCAAGGATACCTGGGACCTCTGGCGCCGCGGCGAACTGCATCCGGAATCGAACGTGCAGTTCGGCGAGGGCGGCGCCGGCACCTTCTCGGACGGCAAGCTGTACAGCCAGATCAAGGATCCGCGCCATTACGGCCGCAAGGTGCTGGACGAGTTCGTGAAAGCGGCCGCGCCGCCGGAAATCCTGTATGTCAGCAAGCCGCACATCGGTACCTTCCGCCTGGTGAAAATGGTGGAACTGATGCGGGCCTCGATCGAGGAGCTTGGCGGCGAATTCCGTTTCGGCTCACGCGTCGACGACGTCGAGATTGCCGACGGCCGCATGCGCGCGGTCACACTGAGCAGCGGCGAGGTGATCCCGGCAGACCATGTAGTGCTGGCGATCGGCCACAGCGCCCGCGATACCTTTCACATGCTGCATGCGCGCGGCGTCTACATCGAAGCCAAGCCTTTCTCGCTCGGTTTCCGGATCGAGCACCCGCAATCGCTGATCGACCGCGCCCGCTTCGGCACGCATGCCGGTCATCCGCTGCTGGGCGCCGCCGACTACAAGCTGGTCCATCATGCCGGCAACGGCCGCTCGGTCTACAGCTTCTGCATGTGCCCGGGCGGCACAGTGGTGGCTGCCACCTCGGAACCGGGCAGGGTGGTCACGAACGGCATGAGCCAATACTCGCGCAATGAACGCAACGCAAACAGCGGGATCGTGGTCGGCATTTCGCCGGAGGACTATCCCGGCGGCCCGTTGGCCGGCATCGAATACCAGCGCCAATGGGAATCGCGTGCGTTCGAACTCGGTGGCGGGGACTACAGCGCCCCGGGACAACTGGTCGGGGATTTCATCGCCGGGCGGGCGTCGAAGCGGGTCGGCGATGTGGCGCCGTCATACAAGCCCGGCGTGCTGTTCGGCGACCTGGCGACGGCATTGCCGGATTTCGTCATTGGCGCGATTCGCGAGGCCTTGCCGGCCTTCGAGCGCCAGATTCCCGGCTTTGCAATGCACGACGCCGTCCTGACTGGCGTCGAGACCCGCACCTCCTCGCCGGTGCGCATCCGCCGCAACGACAAGCTGGAAAGCATGAACGTGCGTGGCCTGTATCCAGCAGGAGAAGGCGCAGGCTATGCGGGCGGGATCATGTCCGCCGCGGTGGATGGCATTCGCGTGGCGGAAGCGCTGGCACTATCCATGCTGGAACACCACGCCTGACGCCGCCACCTCGGCCGCATACGCTGCAAAATGGAAAAAGCCGCCCGAGGGCGGCTTTTTCATTACGACCCGTGGCGCTTACTTGCGGCCGCGGGCAGCAGTCTTCTCGCTGGCAGCACCGGCGTATTGTGCGAACACCTTGCCGAAGTTTTCTTCAAACGTCTCATTCGCCTGCTTGGTGAGCTTGTTGAGTTGCTCGTAGCCGGCGCTGGCGTTGGTGATCGCGGTCTTCACCAGTGCGACTGCCTGCTCCATGCCGGGAGGCGCGTTTTTCGTCAGCTGGTCAACCAGGCCGGCGGCATCGCGGGCACGGGCGGCGGCCTGTTCCTCGGCTGCCTTTGACAGTTCCGCCTGGGCCGCTGCGGCAATGCCTGCGACATTGCGCGAATAGGCGACGGCCTTGGCTGCTGCAGGCTGGCTTTGCGCAGCGATCAACGCGAGCAACTCGCGCGGGTCCTTGGCGGCCAGCAGTTGCTGGGTGGTGGCGGTCGATTCCTCAAGCGTTGCGCGGGCAGCGCGCAGGTTCAGGTCAATCAATTGGGAAACGCTTTCGAAGGCCTTGGCCTGGAAGGCATTGACGGCTGCGAGCTGGGATTCGAAGTTGGCTTTTGCGGCGCCGGAAAATTGTTCTGCGAACATGGTGATTCTCCTGAAGATGGGTCGGGTGCGACCCGGGAATAGGGGAAGCGCACCTTATTGTGCGCTGCAACAATTCGTATTTTAGGGTCAACCCTCCGGATGTCAAGCCGTTTTTGTGCGCCGCACCAAAATAATCGGGATGCCATTGCCCGGCCCGTACAGCAGCAGACCGCTAGAATAGCGGTTTCCCCCGCCGCCGCCCTCCATGAGCATCTTGCTGACCACCCTCAACGCCCGCTATGCGCATGCCTCGCTCGGCTTGCGCTATCTGCTGGCGAACATGGGAGAGCTGTCGAACCAGACCCGCCTGCAGGAATTCGTGATCGGCACCCGTAGCGCCGACGTGGTGGAGAAACTGCTGGCGCACCGGCCGCGCATCATCGGGTTCGGCGTCTACATCTGGAATATCGAGGAGACAACGCACATCGTCGCGCTGCTGAAGCGCGTGGCGCCGGAGGTGGTCGTGGTGCTGGGCGGTCCCGAAGTGTCGTACGAGCCGGAACTGCAGGAAATCGTCCGCATGGCGGATTACCTGATCACCGGATGGGGCGACGTCAGCTTCCCGCAATTATGCCGGGCAATACTTTCCGGGCCCAAGCCCTTGATGAAAATCCACGCCGGCGTGCAGCCGCCGCTGGACCAGGTCCGCCTTCCCTACGATCTCTACAGCGCGGAAGATATCGCCCACCGGACGCTCTATGTCGAAGCGTCGCGCGGCTGCCCGTTCAAATGCGAGTTCTGCCTGTCTTCGCTGGACAAGACAGCGTGGCCTTTCGGACTGGATGGCTTCCTGCTTGAACTGGAGAAGCTGCATGCGCGCGGCGCCCGCCTCTTCAAGTTCGTGGACCGGACCTTCAACCTCAACATCAAGTCCAGCCTGCGCATCATGCAGTTCTTCCTCGACAAGCTGGAGGCGCATCCGGACGATCCGGTCTATGCCCACTTCGAAGTAGTGCCCGATCACCTGCCCGACGCGCTGAAGGACGGCATCCGCCGCTTTCCGCCCGGTACCCTGCAGTTCGAGATCGGCATCCAGACCTTCAACCCGGAAGTACAGTCGCTGATCAGCCGGCGCCAGGACAACCAGAAGGCGGCCGACAACATCCGCTGGTTGCGCCAGCATTCGAACGCGCATCTTCATGTCGACCTGATCGCCGGCCTGCCGGGCGAAGACATGGAGAGCTTCGCTGCCGGATTCGACAAACTGTACGCGCTCGATCCGCACGAGATCCAGTTCGGCATCCTGAAGCGACTGCGCGGCACGCCCATCATTCGCCACACCGAAGCCTGGGGCATGGTGTTCGATCCACACCCCCCTTATCAGATACTGGCCACCAGCAAGCTCGACTTCATCACGATGCAGCGGCTGGTCCGGTTCGGGCGCTACTGGGACCTGGTGGCAAATTCAGGCCGCTTTGCGCGCACGCTGCCGCTGATCCTGCGCAATGCGCCGTTCGCTAATTTCATGGCTTTGTCGGACTGGCTCTATCAGGTGACCGACGCCACGCACCGTATCGCGCTTGACCGCCTGGCAGGACTGGTCACGCGCTGGCTGGTCGGGCAGGGAATGACGGAAGAGAATGTGCGCATCTGCCTGGGGCATGACCATGCCGGCCAGGCCGGCAGGGCCCCGCCCAAGCCACAGGCAGCAGCGCCACAAAGGCAAGCGCGCCACCTGGGCGCCTGATCGGAAAACAAGAGGAGATACCCGATGAACTTTGTACTGATACACGGCGCCTGGCACGGCGGCTGGTGCTGGCGCGACGTCGCGAAGCCGCTGCGCGACGCGGGACATACGGTGTTCACGCCAACCATGACCGGATTGGGCGAACGCGCCCATCTGCTCAATGCTGAGGTCGGCCTTTCGACCTTCGTCCAGGACGCCTGCGCTGTCATCGAAAACGAGGAACTGCAGGATGTCGTGCTGGTGGGCCACAGCTTCGGCGGCCCGGTGATAAGCGGCGTAGCGGACCGCATGCCCGAACGGCTGCGCCATTTGGTCTATCTTGACGCACTGATCGTGCAGGACGGCCTTTCTGCTCTCGACATGCTACCGCCTGAAGTCAGGCAGGAACGCAGCCGCACCATCGACCCCGACGGCTTGCGCATGGCGATACCCGCCCCGGACAAATTCGGCATCAGCGACCCGGTACACGCGGCATGGCTGCAGCGGCGACTGACGCCGCATCCGCTGAAGGCCTACGCCGAGCCGCTGGCACTGCGCAATCCGATCGGCAACGGCGTGCCGTGCACCTATATCGCCGCAACCGACCCGTGGTACGGCCCTTGCGCAAGCAGCCGCGCGTGGGTGAAGTCGCAGCAAGGATGGGGATGGCGCGAGATTGCGGCCGGGCACGATGCGATGGTGTCCGCGCCACTGGTGCTGGCAGGCATGTTGCGGGAAATCGCCGGCGCGTGACCGGTATCCGATTGACTCGGCGAACCGCTCAGAAACACATCACAATGCGGTTCGCCAGGTCGACCACGAAATCCGGCCGCAAATAGGCTGCAAACGTCAGCGCCAGCACGGCAGCCAACACCGCCAGCCCTGCCCATCGCCAGATCGCACTGCTCATCGTCATGTCCTCAAGCGCCCGCCGGAGCCAGGCGCGCGATCGGTTTCTCGTTGATCGGCAGGTTGATCAGCGCGGCGAACGCGCCAAGCAGGATCGTGATCATCCATACCGTGTTGTAGCTGCCCTGCTTGTCGAACAGGTAACCGCCGAGCCAGACACCAAGGAAGCTGCCGAGCTGGTGCGAAAAGAACACGAAGCCCGACAGCATGGAAAGATACTTGACGCCAAAGATGCCGGCGATCACGCCGTTCGTCAGCGGTACCGTCGACAGCCACAATATCCCCATCGCGGCCGAGAATACATAAACCGACCAGGATGTCAGCGGCGCCAGCAGGAACAGCGCAATCACCACCGAACGCGAAATGTAGATCGAGGACAGCAGGTAGCGCTTGGGCATGGTGCCGCCGAGCTTGCCGAAATAGAAGGAGCCGAAGATGTTGAACAGGCCGATCAGCGCCAGCGCCATTACCGCCAGGCTCGGATCCGTCATGCCCTTGTCCCGCAGGTACGCAGGCAGGTGAACGGCAATGAACACGACCTGGAAGCCGCACACGAAATAGCCGGCGACCAGCAACTGGAAGGGCCGATAGGCAAACGCTTCGCGGATGGCGGCAGAGATGCTCTGCTGCGGCCCGGTCGCCTTCTGCACCGGCGGCTCGCGCAGCAGCAGCGCCATCGGCAGCATCAGCAAGACAAGACCCAAAGCCAGGATGTAGAACGCGTTCTGCCAGCCGGCAGCCGATATCAGGTATTGCTCGACCGGCATCAAGGCGAACTGGCCGAAAGAGCCGGCGGCCGAGGAAATCCCGAATGCCCACGAGCGGCGGCTCTCGGGCGCAACGCGGCCGATGATGCCGCTCACGGCGCCAAATCCGACGCAGGCCATGGCTGCACCGATCAGCGTGCCTGCACTGATCACGAACCACACAGGGTCAGTGACCAGCGCCATGGACAGCAGGCCGGCCACGTACAAGCCCACGCCCGCCACTACCACTTTCGCCGTGCCAAAGCGATCCGCCGCCATGCCGGCAAATGGGCCGAACAAGCCCCAGCCCAGATTTTGCAGGGCCAGTGCCAGCGAATAGGTTTCACGGCTCCAGCCATGCGACTGCGAGATCGGTTGCAGCCAGAATCCGAAGCCATGCCGAACGCCCATGGAAAGCGTCAGCACCATGCCGGTCGCGAACAGGACGGTCTTCAGATCTGGGGCAGTGCGTGTGCTTGACATGAGCTTGTTCTTTTATATTTTGGGCGGACCTCAGTTTAACCGAGCTTCGCCAAGTGCCGCAGGCGACGGTCCGCCGCCATCCTGCCATGACGCCATGCCGCTATGACAGGCGTGACGGAACGAGTGAGCGCACCACGCGGCCTGCCACCTCGCGAAAGCGCGGGCTATGCAGGCAGATTCCCCCGACCAGGCCCACCAGGCAGCCCAGCAGGGTATCGAACAACCGGGCTTGGATCAGTACCGTCGCTGAACTGTGTCCCAGCGTGGCTGCCTCGGCCAGCAGGATCGTCAGGGGGGTAATGAAAATGGCGGCGAATGCGTAATGGCGCACCACCGTCGATTCGACCACGAAGGTCATTGCCATCATGGCCAGCGAGATGGTCCATTTGTCCAGCGGCAGCAGCAGCAATCCCCACGCGAGCAGCAGGCCGATGCCGGTTCCGATTACCCGATGCAACTGCTTGTTCCACACCGCGCGCAGGGATGCGCCCTGGATCACGGCCAGGCAACTCACCGGAACCCAATAGGCCTTCTCCAGCTGCAACGACTGTGCCAGCGCCAGCGAGATGCCGACGAACACGCCGATCACGACCGAGTCGAAGACAACAAAATCGAAAGTCGGCGTCGGCAAAGGCGGGACTGACGCGGGCGGCCGCATCCGCAATACAAGGAGACTGTAGAAAAACCCGACCAGGCAAGCCAGCAGGCACCCCAAGGTGAGCAGGCCGACCATCACGGGCAGCTCCATCAAAGTCACCGGCGAATAGGCGCCGATCGACGCTGCCATGACAAAGAACAGGCTGCCCGGCGGCCCGAAACCGTAAAAGCGGCAAACCATGGTAACCAGGATGGTCGTGAAGACCAGCACCGGCATCATCGCCGGCGGAAAGAAATGACTGATCACCCCCAGCGCATAACAGCCGGCCATGCCGAACGCGCAGGCCATCACCGATACCATACGGTGGTACAGCGGAGTGTTCGGCAAATACAGGAAAACCAGTCCGCCAAGCGAAGCGACCAGTCCGTAATCCATCCGATCGAACCAGGCGCCGACCAGCAGCGGCAGGCCGGAGGCAAGCGCAGCCGCGAACGGCATTTGCCATACCCGGTCGCTGGCCTGGATCGTCGTCAGGTGGCGCAATTCTTCCCGCGCCAGCAGCAACAGCCGGCCCAGGCTCAGGCGCAGCATGGGCACCAGTGCAGTTCGCAGAACCTGCGGCTGCACACGACTTCAATACAGGGGAAGGACATCATTGGATCGGTATGCAGGCCAGTCAAGCCTCGCGCACGCCACCCGCCTGCATGCGGATGGGTGCGCAGAAGCCTCGGGTGACTAGATTACACCCTGGGCCAACATGGCGTCGGCCACTTTCACGAAGCCGGCGATGTTGGCGCCGTCGACATAACTCACGCTGCCATCGGCACGTCGCCCGTATTGCAGGCAGGCGGCATGAATGCCTTTCATGATCTGGAACAGGCGTGCATCCACTTCCTCGCGCGGCCAGGACATGCGAACTGCATTCTGGCTCATTTCCAGGCCCGAGGTCGCGACACCGCCGGCGTTGCTGGCCTTGCCCGGCGCGTACAACACGCCGGCGGCTTCGAACATCTTGGCGGCTTCGATCGTGGTCGGCATGTTGGCGCCTTCGGCCACGCACAGCACCCCGTTACGCATCAGGGTGGCGGCATCGTCGGCGTTCAGTTCGTTCTGAGTGGCGCAGGGCAGGGCCACGTCCATCGGCACGTGCCACGGGCGCACACCCGCTTCGAAGCGCACGCCGGTGCGCTGGGCATAGTCGCTCACGCGGCCGTAGAGGTGGTTCTTCACCTCCATCAGGATCGCCAGCTTTTCAGGAGTGAATCCCTCTTCGTCGATGATGGTGCCGCTGGAGTCGGATACCGTAACCACCTTGGCGCCCAGCGCCATGGCCTTTTCCACCGAATACTGCGCCACGTTGCCGGAACCGGAAACGCCCACGCGCAGGCCTTCAAACGAGCGGCCGCGGGTCTTCAGCATTTCGTCCGCGAAATAGACCGTGCCGTAGCCGGTCGCTTCCGGGCGGATCAGGGAACCGCCGAAACTCATGCCCTTGCCCGTAAATACGCAGTCGGCGCGGTTGGTCAGCTTCTTGAACATGCCGGCCATGTAGCCGACTTCGCGGCCGCCGACGCCGATGTCACCCGCCGGAACGTCGGTGTCGCCGCCGACGTGGCGGAACAGTTCGCTCACGAAGGCCTGGCAGAAACGCATCACTTCGGCCGGGCTCTTGCCCTTCGGGTCGAAGTCGGAGCCGCCCTTGGCGCCGCCCATCGGCAGCGTGGTCAGCGCATTCTTGAAGGTCTGCTCGAAGGCGAGGAATTTCAGCACCGACAGGGTGACCGACGGGTGGAAGCGCAAGCCGCCCTTGTACGGACCGATCGCCATGCTGTGCTGGATACGATAGCCACGGTTCACTTGCACCTGGCCATGGTCGTCGGTCCACGAAACGCGGAACATCACCACGCGCTCGGGCTCGACCAGGCGATCCAGCAGGCCTTGCTCCGCATATCTGGGATTCTTTTCAATGAAGGGCCACAGGCTTTCCATCACCTCGGTGACGGCTTGCAGGAATTCGGGCTGGCCGGGATTGCGGTCGGCGACATGTTGCAGGAACTGGTGAACGGAGGCGTATTTCATGTTGGAATCCCTGGAGGGCGAAAATTTTGATAACCCTTAATTTTCGCACACTCGCCATCCCAAATCAGGGCACCAAACCATAATGCGCTACAACATAGTGCAATTTTGCAATGATTATTCTCGTAATCGCTATAAATAAGGGCTTTTGTAAGGAATTTGACAGACTGATGTAACAATTTTGTGCACTGCCGCCAGCCATCGTTGACAAAGGCCCGCTACCGGGCAATGGGGGACGGGGTCAAAGAACAGGTAGTCCGGCCTTACCAGGCGCCAGTGAGCGTCAAGCCACTGAGCTGTAAATCAATCTCCGCATCGCCTCTGCTCATGCGCACGCGATTCGGAATTCTCTTTGGCGGCTTCTGGTACCACTGCGCGCACACGCTCAACAAGTCCCTGGCGTCAGGGCGGGCATGGAAATCCTGTATGCACTGCTTTGTCAGGTCGAGGTCCGGTATCAGGTAGGAGTCGCCTGGCTTTTTGAGCAGGTACGGCGAGTCGGCCATTGCACTGAGCGGCTTCTGAAACATTTTTCGCGAACACTGTCCGGGAAGGCCTCTCGCTTGCAGGGCTTCCCGGAACAAGGGCGCCATGAAGTCGATGATGTGGCCCTCGCAGAAAATCCAGCAATGAAAACCGTGCTCGTCACCGGCATCGCCATGGATTTCATCATGATCGGCAAAAGACAGGACGGTCTCATCTGCATCGTCGACCTTGTAATAGGCAGGGCCCGCCACGGGTTGGCAGCGTTTCTTGTAAAAACTTTCGATCAGGGATGCGCCGGCAATGCTGAAGAAAATGCTGGCGCGTAATGTATTAGAGGCGGTATTGTCCGCGGCCCCATCAAAGACGCTCTTCAACACACGAAAAATGCGCTGGTAGTCAGCCAATGGGATGGGCGGGTGGGGCGTTCGCATGGATTCCTTTGATGGTGGGGAGCTTCAGTACTGTTCGTGGTTCATGAGGACGGTCGAGCGAGCTTTGCCTTGTACGTTCTGGTATCCTTTCGCGCATCGTGATGCGAAATCACGGAAAAATCAAAGCGAATCTTGGCGGCCCCGAAGCCCGCCGCATGTTCCGGCAGGGCAACCTTGAAGTGCCAGCCGCCCGCCGGCAAAAAGTAATTTGCGCTGAATCGCATCGAGGCTCGCATGCGCTGTAGCGCAGAGCAGCACAAACGGATCGTGCCACGGACGTGAGCACCGGCTGTCGGTGCCGCCGGACAGGGCTTCCTCGCACCGCTTGTGCATGGATGAATGAAGGAATGGAAAAAATGAAATGTGCATTGGTAGGATCCCGTTTCTTCGGCGCCTCGGTGTTCGAGGCCTTACGCAAGGAAGAAGGGATCGAATTTACGAGCGTCGTTGCTCCCGCTGAAGATGATCGGCTGGCCAAGGCCGCGCGGGCGGCCGGCGTGCCGCTGCATGTGCTGGAAAACCCCAAGTTTGTACCGGGAGAGGCGATTGCAGAGGGTACCGATCTCATCATCGCTGCGCACACGCATGCACGAGTGAGCGACGAGGCGCTCGCGCGCTCGCGTCTGGGCGGCATCGGCTATCACCCGTCGCTGTTGCCCCGGCATCGCGGCATTGCTGCGGTCGAATGGACGATTCTGGAGGGCGATCCGATCGCTGGCGGCTCGATCTATCACCTGGCCGACGGCTGGGATGCGGGCGCCATCGCCGCTCAGGACTGGTGCTTTGTCGCAAAGGGTGAAACCGCGCGCGAGTTGTGGGAGCGGGCGCTGGCGCCGATGGGCCTGACCCTCTTGAGCAAGGTAGCCCATCACGCCAGATTGCACGGCGCGCTTCCCGCTTTCCCGCAAGACCCGCGTTTCGCCACCAAGGCCCAGATGATCCGCAGGTCGGTGGTGCTGACGGAGGAAGTCACGTCGACCACTACCTCGCTGGTCGTCTCGATCGTGGGCGCCGACCGTCACGGCATCGTCAGCTCGCTGGCCGACCGTGCGCAGCGTTACGGCGCCAACTGGGCGGCGAGCCGCATGACCAGGATTGCCGGGGAATTTGCCGGCATGGTTCACTTCGAGGTGCCGCGCGAGAACGCGGACGCGCTGGCAAATGCGCTGCGCGGACTGGAATCCAGTGGACTCCAGGTGGTCGTTGCCAAGAGCGACGGCGCCAAGGTATCCGACTCGATGAAGAGCGTCGAGCTCGAACTGGTCGGTGACGATCGGGTCGGGATCGTCAGCAGCCTGACCAAGATATTGGCCGAACGCGGTATCAGCATCGAGAACATTCACACCGAGATCGTTCGCAGCGGCGTGTCCGGCAAGCAGACGTTCAAGATCGGCGCGCACTTGCTGGTTCCTGCCAAGTTGTCCGTGGATGACCTGCGGCAGCAGCTTGGCACCCTGGCGCACGAGATGGTGGTCGACATCGCCTTGGGCGAGAAGCCAGCGCCTGACGCGTCGACTTGAGCCAGTGCCAGTGACGGGCCGCTTCCGGTGGCCCGAGCAGTAAAAGTCTAGCGGCATTTCTTGCCTTTTGTGGCCTGGCCAGGCAAACCCTGGCCAGGCCGAATTCGATTCATTTTTGCTGGAGCAAACGTGCCAGGTCTACTACCCAAGGTCGATCCCGACGGTCTTCTCGAATACTCCGTCGTCTACACCGATCGTGCGATAAACCATATGTCGCAACGCTTTCAGGGCGTAATGAGGGACATTTCCAAGACCTTGAAACAGGTCTACAAGGCTCAGTCGGCCATTGTCGTTCCCGGTAGCGGCACCTTCGGCATGGAAGCGGTGGCGCGGCAGTTCGCGACCAAGCAGCATTGCCTGGTCATCCGCAATGGATGGTTCAGCTACCGCTGGAGCCAGATCCTTGACATGGGCAGCATTCCTTCCGGTACCACGGTACTGAAGGCGCGCCCCTTGGAAGATTCCCCGCAGGCAGCCTTTGCGCCGCCTCCTGTCGACGAAGTGGTGGCCGCGATCAAGGAAACCAAACCGGCGGTGGTCTTTGCACCGCACGTGGAAACCGCTTCCGGGATCATGCTGCCCGATGACTACATGCGCAAAGTCGCCGACGCCGTGCATGCGGTGGGCGGCCTGTTCGTGCTGGATTGCATCGCCTCGGGGACCATATGGGTCGACATGCAAGCCATTGGCGTCGACGTCCTGGTCAGCGCGCCGCAAAAGGGCTGGAGTTCCCCGGCGGGCTGCGCCCTGGTGATGTTGAGTTCACTCGCACGAGACAAAATCGACTCGACCCAGAGCACCAGCTTCGCATGCGATTTGCGCAAGTGGTTGCAGATGATGGAGTCGTACGAGCAGGGCGGCTTCGCCTACCACACCACCATGCCTACGGATTCGCTGACCGTCCTGCGCGACGTCATGGCAGAGACCGCCGCATACGGCTTCGACAAAGTCCGTGCCGAGCAACAGGAACTCGGTGACAGGGTGCGGGCCCTGCTGGTCGCAAAAGGATTCAGGAGCGTAGCCGCAGAAGGTTTTCAAGCGCCCGGCGTGGTGGTGAGCTACACCAACGATGACGGCATACAGTCCTCAAAGAAATTTGCGGAGGCGGGTCTGCAGACCGCAGCGGGCGTGCCACTGCAATGCGATGAACGGGCTGACTTCAAGACCTTCCGCGTCGGCTTGTTTGGCCTGGACAAGCTGCACAACATCGAGCGCACCGTCGCAAACTTCGCCAAGGCTCTGGACGCGGTAATCTAGAAAACTGGCGTGCCATTGGGCGGCGGGAGAACCTGAGTAAAGTCGGCGTCAGGTAAATCCCATCGTCCAGCACGCGCGTCAGTTGCCGCAGTACATCCACGATTTCAATATGGTGCCAACCCGGCAGGCCTGACTGGCAAAACCCGGTCAGCCTGGCTTTCGCATGCGCCGAAGCTTGCAACATTGCCTGCCACGTGCAGGGTGAATTTGGATATCCCCGGTTTCAATTCGTGGTCGCATGCCACGTACGTTGCCGCACATACCGGAGCTTGCCCGTAGGCCACACTCCGTTGTGTAGTCACCTGAACCCCACCAAGGCATCAAATGAAACCAATGCGCACTATCCTTTCCAGCCTGCTGCTCGTTACCTTTACAGGCGCAGCTTTCGCCCAAGCACCGGCCACGCTCGCCAACGACAAAGCACAACTGAAGTCTGACGAAACCGCATTGAGCGCGGCCAAGCAGAAGCTCGACGCAGACAAGAAAACGCTGAAGGCAGACACCAAGTCAGGCCTGGCGGCAGCAGAATCCAAAGACGAGAAGCAGGTGCGACTGGACAAACGCAACGTCAAGGGCATGAAGCAAAATATCGCGGCCGGCGAACCCGGCCCGCAGATGACGTCCGACAAAGCAGCATTGAAGCAGTCAAAGAAAACTCTGAAAGCCAACAAGAAGAAACTGAAAGCCAACAAGAAGGCCGGCAAGATGTCAGCGCAATCGAAAGATTCGCAAGCCGTGTACAAGGACAAGCAGTCGGTCAAGGCGCAAGACAAGACCGTAGATGCTGGCCGCGACAAGGTCGAGGCTGCAGAAAAGAAGTAAGCCTGATGCGGTCCGGCTCGCCACAAGCGGGTCGGGCGTATTGCACCGTGACGCGATCGGTGTGGCCGTAAAGTAAAAACCCCATAAGTTGAGAAACTTATGGGGTTTTATGTTTCAGCTTATGGGATGCCCTGCGACGGGGATCAAACGTCGATATTCCCCGCCTGCAGCGCATTCAGTTCAATGAACGCCCGTCGCGGTTCGACATCATCGCCCATCAGGGTGCTGAACATCTGGTCGGCGGCAATCGCATCGTCGATCTGCACCTTCAGCAGGCGCCGCACCGTCGGATCCATCGTGGTTTCCCACAGCTGGCCGGGGTTCATCTCGCCCAGTCCCTTGTAGCGCTGCTTGCTTACGCCGCGTTCGGCTTCGTCGCGCAGCCAGTTCATCGCTTGCTGGAAATCGCGAATCGCCACTTCCTTGACCTTTTCGCCCGTGCCGCGCCGGACCAGCGCGCCACGACCGATCAGGCCCCTGAAGGTGGCGGCAGCACCTGACAGCACCGCATAGTCCGGACCGTGGGTGAAGTCGGCGTCGATCACGCTGACCTTGACGTTGCCGTGCAGCGTGCGCTCGATGCGCAGTGCGGATTTGTCGGACAGTTCGTCGCCGGCCCTGACTGTGACCCTGACACTCGGATCATTGATCGCGGCAGCCAGTGCATCGGCCGAAACCTGCGCCTGCTCGCGCGAGTCCAGGTCGAGGGTAACGCCCGTCATGATTGCCGACAGCGCGGCGCTGTCGATCGCGCGCGTCAAGCGCATGATGATGGCGTTGGCGGTATTGAACTGGCGGACCAGTTCGCCCAGCGCTTCGCCGGTGATCGGGTCTGCATTTTCCTGCGGCACCAGTTGCGCGTCCTGCAGCGCAATCTGCATCATGTAGCTGGCTTCCTCGACGTCGTCCTTCAGGTAGCGCTCGTCGCGGCCATGCTTGACCTTGTACAGCGGCGGCTGTGCGATGTACACATGACCGCGCTCGACCAGCAAGGGCATCTGCCGGTACAGCAGGGTCAGCAACAGGGTGCGAATGTGGGCGCCGTCGACGTCGGCATCGGTCATGATGATGATGCGGTGGTAGCGCAGCTTGTCGATGTTGAATTCATCAGGGCCGATGCTGGTGCCAAGGGTCGCGATCAACGTCGTGATCTGCTCGGAGGACAGCATTTTTTCAAAGCGCGCTTTCTCGACGTTCAGCACCTTTCCGCGCAGCGGCAGGATAGCCTGGAACTTGCGGTCGCGGCCCTGCTTGGCGGAGCCACCTGCGGAGTCGCCCTCGACGATGTACAACTCGCATTTCGCGGGGTCGCGTTCCTGGCAGTCGGCCAGCTTGGAGGACAGGCCCAGCCCGTCCATCACGCCCTTGCGGCGGGTCAGTTCGCGCGCCTTGCGCGCTGCCTCGCGGGCGCGGGCGGCCTCGACGATCTTGCCGCAGATGATCTTGGCGTCGTTCGGGCGTTCGGCCAGGTAGTCGGTCAGGGTCTTGGCGACGATCTCTTCGACCGGACCGCGCACTTCGGACGACACCAGCTTGTCCTTGGTCTGCGAGCTGAACTTGGGCTCGGGCACCTTGACCGACAGCACGCAGGTCAGGCCTTCGCGCATGTCGTCACCGGCCACCTCGACCTTGGCTTTCTTGGCGAAGTCGTTCTCGTCGATGTATTTGTTGATGACGCGGGTCATCGCCGCGCGCAGGCCGGTCAGGTGAGTGCCGCCGTCGCGCTGCGGGATGTTATTGGTGAAGCACAGCACCTGCTCGTTGTAGGCGTCGTTCCATTGCATCGAGACGTCAACGCTGATGTTGGTGTTCTGGTCCGACATGCGCTCGCCGGTGGCCTGGAAAATGTTCGGGTGCAGCGAGTTCTTGGCCTTGTTGATGTATTCGACAAAGCCGCGGGTTCCGCCTTCGAACGCGAATTCTTCTTCCTTGCCGGTGCGCTGGTCGGTCAGCCGGATGTGCACGCCGTTATTCAGGAATGACAGTTCGCGTATGCGCTTTGCCAGGATTTCGTAATGGAATTCGACGTTCGTGAAAATTTCCTCGTCGGCCCAGAAATGCACTTCGGTGCCGCGCTTGTCGGTGTCGCCGACAACCTTGATCGGCGAAACCTGCACGCCGTCGATCGTTTCGACCTGACGGTTTTGCGGAACACCGCGTACGAAGTCCATCGCGTACTGCTTGCCGTCGCGGCGAATGGTCAGGCGCAGCAACTTGGAGAGTCCGTTCACGCAGGACACGCCAACGCCATGCAGGCCGCCGGAGACCTTGTAGGAATTCTGGTCGAACTTGCCGCCGGCATGCAGCTCGGTCATCACGATCTCGGCTGCGCTGCGCTTGGGCTCGTGCTTGTCGTCCCACTTGATGCCGGTCGGGATGCCGCGGCCGTTGTCGGTCACGGAAATCGAATTGTCGGCATGGATGGTGACGTGAATCTCGGTACAGTGCCCCGCCAGCGATTCGTCGATCGAGTTATCGAGCACCTCGAACACGAGATGGTGCAGGCCGGTGCCATCGGACGTATCGCCGATGTACATGCCGGGACGCTTGCGCACTGCTTCCAGACCTTCAAGGATCTGAATGGAAGAAGCGCCGTACTGGTTTTGCGGGTTGTTTTCCACTGGAATCGCTGACATGGCTACTTTCAAAAAACAGGCGGCGTACTTTCCTGCAATGACCCGCTTACGCCGGGGAAGGGGTTATTCACTGCAACAGCCGGCCGAACAGGGCTGAGGTGAGGGGGCTTCGCAGAACGGCGCCACCAGGGTGGCCCGCCCCCTCACCTCAGCCCTCTCCCGGGGGAGAGGGCATGAGCGTCAGATGCGCATCGGCATCACGACATACTTGAAGTCCTCGTTCTCGGGCACGGTGATCAGGGCCGACGAATTGGCGTCGCCAAGCGCGACGGTCACGTTGTCGGTCTTCAGGTTGTTCAGGACATCGAGCAGATAAGTGACATTGAAGCCGATATCGATGCTGTCGCCGCCGTAATCGATTTCCAGTTCCTCGACCGCTTCTTCCTGGTCGGCGTTGGTGGAACTGATCTTGAGGCTGCCGGGCGCGATCAGGCAGCGCACGCCCTTGAACTTGTCGGAGGTCATGATCGCGGTCCTCTGCAGCGCATGCAGCAGTTCGTCGCGACGGATCGTGAAGCTGTTCTTGTAGCCCTTTGGAACCACCCGCGTGTAATCGGGGAACTTGCCCTCGACCAGCTTGGAGATCAGTTCGATGTCGCCGAAGGTCAATTTGACCTGGTTGGTGGCGATATCAATCTGCACCTCGTCATCGCTGTCGTCCAGCAGGCGCTGCAACTCGATGATCGTCTTGCGCGGGATGATCACTTCCTGGCGCGGCAATTCCTGCTCGACCGCGACCTGGCAGAAAGCCAGCCGATGGCCATCGGTGGCCACGCCGATCACATGGTTGCCGGTAACGACCAGCAGCAGGCCGTTCAGGTAGTAGCGGATGTCCTGTTGCGCCATCGAGAAATACACCATGTTGAACAGGTGCTTGAGCGTCTTCTGCGGCAGCTTGACGGTGGCGTTGTAGGTGCCCGCTTCGGCAACCGTGGGGAAGTCGTCGGCGGCCAGGGTCTGCAGCGCGAAGCGCGACTTGCCGGACTGGACCGTCATGCGCTTGTTGGACAGCGTCAGCGCGACATCGTTGCTATCGGGCAGGGCGCGCAGGATGTCGAGCAGCTTGCGGGCCGCGACCGTGGTGGCGGCAACGTCGCCGCCGCTGCCGATATTTGCCTTCGTCGTGATCTGCACTTCGATGTCGGTGGACAGGAAAGAAACCTGCTCGCCTTCCTTGCGGATGAGGATATTGGCCAGAATCGGCAAGGTGTGCCGACGCTCGACAATACCGCTCACGATCTGCAGTGGCCTCAGAAGCGTGTCTCTGTGGGTTTTGACCAATTGCATGCTTATTCCTTGTTATGAGGTTATGACATGTTCTGCCGACGCCCTGCCGCGGCGTCACTACTGGTTGTCGCTTCCGGATACCGGCCCGAAATCACCATTCCGGGCCCTCCGCTTCATCCCTTCAACGTCTGTTCCAGCACATGCAATTCATGATTGCACTCCGGATTCTTGCCGCGATCGGCCGCGATCTTGCGTACTGCGTGCAGAACCGTGGTGTGATCGCGTCCGCCAAACAACTCGCCAATTTCCGGCAGGCTCTTCTGCGTGAGTTCCTTGGCGAGGTACATCGCAATCTGCCGCGGCCTGGCGATATTCGCAGGCCGCTTCTTTGAATACATGTCGGCGACCTTGATGTTGAAAAAGTCGGCCACCGTCTTCTGGATGTTTTCCACCGAAATCTGCCGGTTCTGCACCGACAGCAGGTCTTTCAGCGCTTCCTTGACGACATCGATGGTGATGTCCTTGCCGTGGAAGCGCGAGTAGGCCAGGATCTTGCGCAGCGCGCCTTCCAGCTCGCGCACATTGGAGCGCAGGTGCTTGGCGACGAAAAATGCGACGTCGTCGGAAAAGTTCACGCCTTCCTGCTGGGCTTTCTTGAGCAGGATCGCGACCCGCATCTCCAGCTCGGGGGGCTCAACCGCCACCGTCAGGCCGGAGTCGAAGCGCGAAATCAGCCGGTCATCCATGCCGGTGATTTCCTTCGGATAGGTGTCGCTGGTAATGATGATCTGCTTCTTTGCAGCAATCAGTGCCTCGAACGCATAGAAAAATTCTTCCTGCGTGCGGCTCTTGCCGCCAAAGAACTGGATATCGTCGATCAACAGCAGGTCCAGCGAATGGTAATAGCGCTTGAAATCGTCAAAACCCTTGCGCTGGTAAGCGGTCACGACGTCGCGCACATACTGCTCGGCATGAATGTAACGGATGCGCACATTCGGATTGTCCGCCAGCACCTGATTGCCGATCGCGTGGATCAAGTGGGTTTTTCCGAGGCCGACGCCGCCATATAAAAACAGCGGGTTATACGAACTGCCCGGATTATTGGCAACCTGGATTGCGGCTGCGCGCGCCAGCTGGTTGGCCTTGCCGGTCACGAAACTGTCGAAGGTCAGCGCCGCATTGATGCGGCTTTGCTCGCGGCGCGGATTCTCTTCCACTGAATCATGGTGACGCGATGCCGCCGCCGGCATGGCTTCGGCCGACGGCCCGGCAGGGATGGCCATCCCATTGACGGCAACCGGCGCGCCGTTCACCGGCGCCTTGCGGGCATTGCCGCGCGGGTCGAGCACGAACTGCACGTCGATCTGCGACTCCCAGTACTGGGCTGCCAGTGCCGTGATGCGATTGGCAAACTGGGTCTTGACCCAATCAAGCTTGAACCGGTTCGGCGCCGCAATGCGCAGGCGTCCCTCCTCGTAGTCGAGGGGCACGAGCGGCTTGATCCAGGCGCTGAACTGCTGAGGCGTCAGCTCCTGTTCCAGCTGCGCGGAACATGTCTGCCAAAAATCTTCCATTAATTCGATTCGATGTGAGCGGGGGGTGCTGCAGCCTGCCTTTTTAATGTGCATTTTTATACAGGCAGGAGGTCTTGCTGTGTGCCGCTATTCTACCCCGGGCAGGCCAAGTTATCCACAGGCAGCAGCCAAATTTTGCCGCCCGCCAAAGCCCGTCAGATTGCCAAGTGATTGACACAGAAGCAGAAACTGAGGTCTAATCTCGGGTTCGCTGTCCGTCGTTGCCGCATGTCCTGCCTCTCCGGCTGGCTGCTGTCGCGGCCAGCCGGAGAGGCGCCTTGCATGAAGCGGGTGCCAGACCCCTATCCCGTAAGACCTTTTCCGAATTCAGCTGACTAGCGAGAACGATAATGAAACGCACATACCAACCTTCCGTCGTCCGCCGCAAGCGTACCCATGGCTTCCGCGCACGCATGGCAACCCGTGGCGGCCGCGCCGTGATCAATGCCCGCCGCGCAAAAGGCCGCAAGCGCCTGGCTGTATAAGCCCGACGCTTCGCCTGCTGCCCCTGCCGGCGTGACAGTCAATCAACAGGCTCGTTACACCCGGGCACAACGTATCCTAAAAGCGGATGAGTTTTCATCCGCTTTTCGTTTGCGTCCCGTGTTCAGGACCAGCAATTTCACGCTGTATGCCAGGCAAAACGGCCTGGCACAGGCACGTCTTGGCGTGGTTGCTGCCAAACGGCTGGCACAGCGTGCGGCCACCCGCAACATGATCAAGCGGGTCGCGCGCGAGGTTTTTCGCCAGAGCGACTTGCCGCCGCTCGACTGCATCATCCGGCTGTCTTCGGCAATCAATACCAAGGCGGGGCCCGCCTCGTCCGCCGTGCTGAAAAAGCGTTTGCGCGAACAGATCATGACTCTTTTGGCATCACAACTTGCCGCCGAAGGAACAAGCCGATGAGCAGATTGCTACTGATCCTGTTGCGGCTGTACAAACTCGCCATCAGCCCGTATCTTGGCCGCAACTGCCGATTCCATCCCAGCTGTTCCGACTTTGCTTCCGAGGCGATCCGTCGCCACGGCGCAATGAAGGGGTTCGCCCTTTCCGGACGCCGCCTGTGCAAATGCCACCCGTGGCACGAGGGCGGGTATGATCCTGTGCCGGAACCTTCCGCACCCGCGTCTCGCTCGCCAGACTCGGCGCCAGCCTCACACTAAACAGAACTGAAACCAAACACCATGGATATCCAACGTACTGTCCTCTGGGTCGTCTTCTCGATGTCGCTGTTGATCCTGTGGGACAACTGGATGCGCTACAACGGCAAGCCGTCGCTGTTCTTCCCGGTGACGGCCACACAGCAGGCCGCCGACAAGTCAGCACCTCCCGCGAAGAAATCCGATGTGCCGCAGGCAGCTAGCGTCACGCCGGCCGCACAGGTTCCTTCGAACGCTGCAGCTGCAGCCGCGGCAACGCCGGCGGCCGCGCCCGTGGTCGCCGAAAAGGTGACGGTCACGACCGACCTGATGAAGGTCCAGATCGACAGCGTCGGCGGCGAGATCCGCCGGCTTGAACTGCTCAAGCACAAGGACAGCAACGATCCGACCAAGAACGTGGTGCTGTTCGACTCCAGCCCCACCCGCACGTATCTTGGCCAGACCGGCCTGATCGGCGGCGCCTACCCCAACCACCGCACGCCGTTCGCAGTACGTCCTGGTTCGCGCGAAATGGGCTCGTCCGACCAACTCCAGCTGGTGCTGGAAGCGGAGGAAGGCGGCGTCAAGCTGATCAAGACCTACACCTTCAAGCGCAATGATTACGTGGTCGGCGTGCGGCACGACGTGCAGAACGTGGGTGGTGCGCCGGTTTCCCCGTCGCTCTACCTGCAACTGGTGCGTGACGGCGGCAAGCTCGAAGGCGAGTCGCATTTCTACAGCACCTTCACTGGCCCGGCAGTCTATACGGACGCCAGCAAGTTCGAAAAGCTTGACTTCGAGAAGATCGAAAAGGGCAAGGCTGACCATGCAAACAAGGCCGACGACGGCTGGATTGCGATGATCCAGCATTACTTCGTGTCGGCTTTCGTGCCGCCCGAAAAGATGAAGCGCGAGATTTTCGCCAAGAAAGTCGACAACAACCTGTATTCGGTCGGCACCATCATGCCGATCGGCACGGTCGCTCCTGGCGCCACCGCCTCGGTCGATTCGAAGCTGTATTCGGGTCCTCAGGAAACCGACCGCCTGGAGAAAATTGCGCCCGGCCTCGAACTGGTCAAGGACTATGGCTGGCTGACCATCATCGCCAAGCCGATCTTCTGGCTGATGGTGCAGATCCACAAATACCTGGCCAACTGGGGCTGGACCATCGTCGCGCTGACGATCCTGATCAAGCTGGCCTTCTTCCCGCTGTCGGCAGCCAGCTATCGCAGCATGGCCAAGATGAAAACGGTCACGCCGCGCATGACCGAGATCCGCGAGCGCCACAAGGGCGACGCGCAGAAGATGAACCAGGCAATGATGGAGCTGTACAAGACCGAGAAGATCAATCCGCTCGGCGGCTGCCTGCCGATCGTCATCCAGATCCCGGTGTTCATCTCGCTGTACTGGGTGCTGCTGGCCAGCGTGGAAATGCGCAACGCGCCGTGGCTGGGCTGGATCCATGACCTGGCAGCGCCGGACCCGTTCTACATCCTGCCGGTGATCATGGCCGTGTCGATGTTCGTGCAGACCAAGCTCAACCCGACGCCGCCCGATCCGGTGCAGGCCAAGGTAATGCTGTTCATGCCGATCGTGTTCTCGGTCATGTTCTTCTTCTTCCCGTCGGGACTGGTCCTGTACTGGGTGGTCAATAACCTGCTGTCGATTGCACAGCAGTGGGTGATCACGAAGAACATCGAGCGCGCCAACGCCGCCTGATAACACCAGTTCAGTGATAGGCCCGCGCCGCATTTGCCGCGCGGGCCTTTTTCATTCTGCTGTTTCACCGTGCTTTTTTCCTGCGCTCCAGTTGGGCTCAAGCAAAGGCACGGGATTCCACTCTAAAATATCGCCATGCTTCATGATTCCCTCCCCATTGCCGCCATCGCCACCGCGCAAGGCCGCGGCGGTATCGGCGTAGTACGTGTCTCCGGCAAGAACCTGGGCGCACTGATACCCGCGGTCTGCCGCCTGGCGCCCGGCGCCAGCTTGCAACCACGCCATGCCACTTATCTGGATTTCGTGCAGGCCGACGGCACGCTGATCGACCGCGGTATCGCCATCTATTTCAAGGCGCCGCACTCCTATACCGGCGAAGACGTGCTGGAACTGCAGGGCCACGGCGGCACGGTCGTGTTGCAGATGCTGCTGCAGCGCTGCCTGGAAGCCGGCAAGGAGCTGGGCTTGCGGCTGGCCGAGCCTGGCGAATTCACCCACCGCGCTTTCCTGAACGGAAAGATGGACCTGGCGCAGGCCGAGGCGGTTGCCGACCTGATAGAAGCGTCGACCGAAGCGGCTGCCAAGTCGGCATCGCAGTCGCTGTCAGGCGCGTTCTCGGAAAAGATCCACGGACTGGTCGAGCGCGTGATCCAGCTGCGCATGCTGGTCGAAGCGACACTGGATTTTCCGGAAGAGGAGATCGATTTCCTCGAGAAGTCCAACGCGCGCGGCCAACTGCAACAGATACGCGCCGACCTGACGGCGGTGTTCGATCAGGCGGCGCAGGGTGCATTGCTGCGGGAGGGGATCAATGTGGTGCTGGCCGGCCAACCCAATGTCGGCAAGTCGTCACTGCTGAATGCCCTTGCCGGCGCCGACATCGCCATCGTCACCCCCATCGCCGGAACCACCCGCGACAAGGTCACCCAGACCATCCAGATCAACGGGGTGCCGGTCAATATCATCGACACGGCTGGCATCCGCGAGCCATCGGAAGCGACTGACGAGGTGGAGCGGATCGGCATCGAGCGGACCTGGCAGGCAGTGGAGAACGCTGACGTGATCCTGCACATGCTGGACGCCACCCGCGGACCGACGCGCGGCGATGAAGCGATCGTGGACAAGCTGCCGGGCGGCGCACCGGTCATCCGGCTGTGGAACAAGATTGACCTGTCGGGTCATCGGCCAGCCATTGACCGGCTGTCCGATTCAACCCATATCTATCTTTCGGCAACCGACAAGGTCGGCCTCGACCTGTTGCGCACGGAACTGTTGCGCATCGCAGGCTGGCAGCAGACCGCAGAGTCGGTCTACCTGGCGCGCGAGCGACACCTGATTGCACTGAAGGCGGCGCGCGAGCACCTCGAGGTCGCAGCCGAACTGGCCGCCCGCAATGACGAGGCACTGGACCTGTTCGCGGAGGAACTGCGGCTGGCGCAGGAGCGGCTCAACAGCATCACCGGCGAGTTCACATCCGACGACCTGCTGGGAGTGATATTCAGCAGGTTCTGTATCGGAAAATAAACGGACCCGCCGCCGGAATTCCGGGGGCGGATCCTTTCACGGCCTTGCCGCTTGGCGAACAAGGCCACAAGTCACCATCAATTTACAGCGGTCGGGACGATTTTCGCGGCAGAAGCGGCTTCTTTCCAGAAGCGCAGTTCGTTTTCGAAATATTTGTCCATATCGGCGGGCGAGCCACCTGCGGCGCTGATCGTCTGCTTCTCGAGCCGTTCGATCACCGCAGGCATCTTCAGGATCTCGTTGACTTCCTTGTTCAGCAGGTTGACCACTGCAGGGGGGAGCCCGGCCGGTCCCGAGAGTCCGAGCCAGTATCCGGTTTCCAGGCCCTGCAAGTTGTTCTCAGCCAGCGTTGGCACCTCGGGCATGTATTTGGAACGTGTCGCGGTGGTGACGAAGAGGGGCTTCAGGTCGCCCCGTTTCACAAAATCGCGCTGCGAAGTAATGGTGCCGAAATATCCGGACAGGTTGCCACCCAGGACGTCCTGCACGGCGCCCATCGCACCCTTGTATGGAATGTGGTTCAACTGGATGTTGGCACGCTGCGCGATGATGGCCATCAACAGATGGTGAATGGAACCAACACCGGCCGTTCCGTAGGAGAACTCGTTAGGCTTCTTCTTTGCGAACGCAATCAACTCCTGCAAGTTATTGATCCCCAGCTTCGGCGAGGCCGTCATCAGGTTAGGCGATACGCCGATCAGAACGATGTTTTTCAAGTCCTTGCGGTAGTCGTACGGCAACTTGTCGTAAACCCAGGGATTCGTGGCGTTCATGCTGTTGGAGAGCAGCAGCGTATAGCCATCGGGAGCCGCCTTGGCGACCTGATTGCTGGCAATGATCGTGTTCGCTCCCGGCTTGTTCTCAACTACGACGGGCACCTTGAGCCGCTCGCTCAGGCTCCTGCTCATCTCACGGGCGATAAAGTCGGTTGAGGCCCCTGGTGCAAGTCCGACAATGATCTTGATCGGCCGGTTCGGGTAAGCATCCTGGGCCTGCACTGCGCCCGCAAGGACAATGGTTGCAAACACGCTTGCGCGCAGGAAATGTCTGATGGTGGATTTCATTTTGTCTCCGTTAATAATCCGGTCAGTTGTCCGCTGGTGTCCTGAAGCTGACGCCTCATGGTCAATGGCGGCGGCCTGGATAAAGTTTCACCCAGCAAAACCAGTTTCGGTAGATAGGATATCATCCTCTTTAAGGAACGCAAACAAGACTGTCCCGGGCGCCGCGCAATTTTCAGCACATCCCACTTTCATGCGCGCGATTTGTCGTGTATTCTGCTTACTGATTGGAACTCGTTTCATTGTTTGAAATTACCGGAAAAATATTCCGGCTCAGAGAAAAAGACAACTCATGGACTTTGAACTTAGCGAAGAACATCGTGCGTTTGCGGATTCCGTCAGCCGGTTCGCCAACGAGAAACTCGCAGCAGGTGCGCTGGAACGCGCACATTCACCCCACTATCCCTGGGAGACGGCCAAGCTGCTGGCGGAGCAAGGCCTGCTGGGAATTGCATTTCCCGAGAGCGACGGAGGGCAGGGCGGAACGCTGATGCATGCGGTCCTTGCGATTCAGCAGGTCGCGCTGGCTTGTCCGAAAAGCGCGGACATCGTGCAGGCGGGCAACTTCGGCCCGATTCGGACCTTCGTGGAATATGCGACGAAGGAACAAAAGGAGCGCTTCCTGCCTGATCTGCTGGGTGGCCGAAAGCTCATTTCACTTGGCATGACCGAGCCGGACGCCGGATCGGCCGTGACCGAACTCCGGACCACGGCCCAGCTGGATGGAGACAGCTATGTCATCAACGGCAGCAAGATTTTCTCGACGCACAGTCCGGAAGCTTCGCTGTTCCTGATTTACGTACGCTTCGGCCCCGGACTGGACAACATCGGTTCCATCCTGGTCGAGCGGGGTGCGCCCGGCTTCACGGTCGGAAACCCCGCCAGCTTCATGAACGGCGAGCAATGGAGTCAGCTATATTTCGAAAATGCCCGTGTCCCCGCCGAAAATTTGCTGCTCGGCCCTGGCGGATTCAAAAAGCAGATTTCCGGCTTTAACGTCGAACGTCTGGGAAATGCGTCCCGCTCGCTCGCGCTCGGCCGCTACGCGTACAACGTTGCGCGCGAACACGCCATGAATCGCAAGCAGTTCGGGCGCGCGCTCTGCGAATTCCAGGGCTTGCAATGGAAGTTCGCAGATATGTGGATGCGGCTGGAACAGGCGCAGCTGATGCTATACAAGGCGGCTCTTGAAGGAGAGCATCAGCTCCCTTCGGCCCAGAGCACGGCCATGGCCAAACTGGCGTGCAACGAGGCGGGGTGGTTCGTCGCCAATGAAGCGCTGCAGGTGATGGGCGGAATGGGTTTCAGCCAGGAGGCGTTGGTCGAGTACTGTGTACGGCGTATCCGCGGCTGGATGATCGCCGGCGGCTCCATTGAAATGCTGAAGAACCGGATCGCCGAGGGCGTTTTCGGCCGCAGCTTCTCTCAACGAGCACCAAAACAAGCTTGAGCCGCGTGAAGTTGCGTTATTTGAATCGGGTGGGTGGCTGACAACAGGCACCACCCCAAGGAACGGGGAAACTGATGGATCTTAAAATGCAGGGGAATGTGGCGGTCGTAACCGGTGGCGTGCAGGGCATCGGCCGCGAGGTGGCCAACGAGCTTGCCCAAGCAGGCGTCCGGCTGGTCCTGGCCGATATCAATATCGCAGCCGGTGAAGAAGCAGCGGCTGAACTTGGGAAGGTCACGCCGACCATTTTTGTCCAGACCGATTTGGCCAAGCCGGCGTCGGTCCAGGAAATGGTGGACAAGGCAGTCGCTCAATTTGGCCGTATCGACTATTTCGTGAACAGCGCTGCCATCCTTGATGACAAGACTTTCATGGAATCGTCGGCACAGGACTGGACCCGCATGCTGGAAGTCTGCCTGATGGGTCCCATGCATTGCCTGCATTCGATCCTGCCGGTCATGCGCGCGCAAAAATTCGGACGCATCGTATGCTTCTCGTCCGATTCGGCGCGGGTCGGCCAGGCGCGGCTTTCCTATTACGCCGCGGCCAAGGCAGGAGTCACTGCCCTGATCAAGTCGATTGCCCAGGAGGTCGGCCCTGACGGCATCACCGCAAATATCGTTTCTCCAGGCGCAACCAATACCCCGATGCGAATGAAGCGCGAAGCAGCACTGCGCGAGAAAATGGGCGAGGAAAAGTACCAGCGCCGGGTACGAACCGTCGAAAAGATGTACCCGCTGCGACGCATCGGCGAGCCTTCGGACATTGCGCCGCTGGTCGCTTTTCTCCTCAGCGAAAATGCCAAGTGGATTACCGGTCAGGTAATCAGTGTCAACGGCGGATTCACGATGCTCTGAACAAATCATGGACTTCAATCTCACCTCCGAGCAGCAACAGCTGCAAGATGCAGCCATCCGCCTGTCGCAAGGGCGCCTTATGCCATGGTTGGCGGAACATCCAGCCGACCAGCCGCTACCCAAGAGCGCGATGCTCAAGATCCTGGGTGCACTGGCAGAATTCGGACTCACCGGTGCTCGCGTACCGGTGGAGGGAGGAGGCAGCGGCCTTGGTGCGCTGGACTACGCCCTCGTGTTCGAACAACTTCCACCGGTAATCGCTGTCGCGCTGATCGCGCACGAAGGCACCGCCTCGCGGCTTTACGCCAGTGGCGCCGCGCAAACCTTCCCGGAAATTTTCGAGTCACTGATCGCCGGAACACGTATCGCCTGTACCGCGTCCACCGAGCCGACCACCGGCTCCGATCCGCGCAGCATCAAGCTCAAGTTCACCGCATCGGACGACCCGCAGCAGATGCTGATCTCGGGCACCAAGCAGTGGATCACGAACGGCACCATCGCGGACATCGCGCTGGTCACCGGCAAGTCGGATGAGAGCGGCGAGCTGCTGCGCGTCATGGTCGAACGCAGCGTATCGCCCTATGTTGCGGCCGAAATTCCTTGTGTCGGCCTGCGCCAGGGCCACCTGAGCGAACTCAACTTCAGCCAGGTGCCCGTGCCCCGCGCCAATGCGCTCGGGAACGACAACAGCACCATGAAGACCTTGACCCAGGCGTGGCTGATCAATCGCCCGCTATTCGGATTGCTGGCGCTCACCGCCGCCAGAAGAGCGCGTGACATCGCCCTGGAACATGTCAAGGGACGGGTCCAGTTCGGCGCGCCGCTGGCACGCAAGCAGCTGGTTCAAGAGGCGCTGGTGGATATTGATGCGTCGATCCAGTCTGCACGGCTGCTCTGCCTGAGCGCGCTGCATGCGGCCGACCAGGGATCCGCCACGCAAGCGCAGTCGGCGATGGCCAAACGCCAGGGCGTCAGCGTTGCAGAGAAAGCGGCGAGCATTGCGATGCGCCTGTGTGGCGGGATGGGCCTGGCGACAGAAACAGGGATCGAGCGCGAAACGCGCGACATCAAGATGTTCACGATCCCCGACGGAACCTATGAAATTCTTACGCTGATCGCCGGCCGCGAAATCACCGGGGAAAGCGCACTTTGACGAACGCGTGGCGGACATTGATTTCCAAGGTCCGCCAAACGCCTTTCAGGAGCAAGATTTGATCCTAGACACCCTTTCGGAATACGCCGTCGCCCAATCCAGGGCGGGACTCAAACCGGAGATCAAGCACGCGGCCAAACGCGTACTGATCGACTGGATGGCATCGCTATTGCCAGGTGCGCTGGTGGAACCTGCCACGACGCTCCGGCGTGCGCACTCGTACGAACTGGGCCTGGGTCACTCCAGCCTGCCAGGCGCGGCGACGACTGCGCTGCCAGGGACGGCGGCATGGATCAACGGCAGCGCCTCGCATGCGATCGAGTTCGACGATATTTTCCGTGACGCCGCCTACCATCCGGGTTGCCCGACCATTTCCGCTGCGCTGGCAGTAGCCGAGCACCTGCAGTCATCCGGCACCCGATTGCTGGAGGCGATAACGATCGGCTACGAAATTTCGACCCGTATCGGGGCTGCCGTTCAGCCAGCGCACTACAAGCACTTCCATACGACCGGCACGGTCGGTTGCTTCGGTGCGGCCGCCGCCGCTGCCAGCTTGATTGCACCGGACGCCGCACCGGTCTCCGCGCACGCATTGGCGACCTCGGCAACATTTGCATCAGGGCTGCAGCAGGCTTTCAGGTCCGATGCGATGACCAAGGCCCTGCATCCAGGGCACGCAGCCTGGGTCGGCGTCACGTCTGCCTTTGGCGCGGCCAACGGCCTGACCGGCGTGCTGGACATCCTGGAAGGTGAAGTTGGTTTTGGCGCCGCCTTGGGCGGCAATCCGACCTGGTCCCGAGCCACGGATGGGTTGGGGGAACGGTTCAATATCGACGCCATCACCCTGAAGAACCACGGCTGCTGCGGCCACACTTTTGCCGCGATCGATGCGCTGCTCGCCTTGCGAACCAGGCACGGGTTCAAGATCGACGACATTGCGCGCATTGCGATCCGCACTTACCGCGCAGCCGTCGAAGTGGCGGGCATCAGGAATCCGCGCTCCGCCTTCGAGGGCAAGTTCAGCATCCCTTACGTCGTTGCGCATGCCGCCAAGTATGGCTCGGTGCGCTTGAACGCCTTCGATGCCGAGCGTATGTCCGACCCGCAGATCCGCTCCCTGATGCAGGATATCGAGCTGTTGGAAGATGCAGAACTGACGGCGGGTTTTCCGGGCCAGCGAGCAGCGCACGTTCAGATCACGCTGAAGAATGGCGAACAGCTCGCGTTCTTCGCCCCCTATCGGCTAGGTGACCCGGAAGCACCGTTGAGCGACGCACAGGTTGAGGACAAGTTCAGGGAGCTGGTCGGGCCTGTGATTGGAGATCAGCGCTGCGACAAGTTGCTGTCGGACCTGTGGGCCATTGATACGGTGACGAACGTCAGGGAGCTTCAGCTGGCGGCTCTGTAAGCAGAAGCAGGTAGCGCTACGCAGCCAGGGGTAGCGCTACCTGGAGCAACTTGGCGCTACTTAGCCTGGACGACCGAAAAACGGCCGGATCCCATTTTTGACGAGATATCCCGCTGGGCCTGCAACATCAGCGCGAGGTATTCGTCCTTATGTCCCTTCATGCGGCTTTCGGGACCTGTGATCGTAAGCGCGAACTGGCCGCGGTCGTTGATGTCGTAGATCGCAACCGAAATTGCCAGCGAGCCTTGCACGCGTTCACTCAAGGTGAGCGCGTAGCCACTGGCACGGATTTCTTTCAGCTCGGACTTCAATTCCAGTTGCGTCGTGCTGGCGCTGCGTGGCAGCGACTTGACGATGGATGCCTGGATTTCATCAGGCAGGTGTGCCAGCAGCACCTTGCCCGTCGCCCCGTAAAGCAAGGGGGCGTGTTCGCCAAGAGTGACGATGTGCATCATCCGCGAACTCGACTCCACCACATCGACGCACACCCGATCGCTACCCACCGCCGTGTTGAGGCTGATGGTCTCGCCGGTCTGCGCGGCAATCTCGACCATCTTGGGGTGCGCGATATCGCGCACGCTCAGACCGCTGGCGACGATGCCGGCCAGCTTCACCAGCTTCATCGAAAGGCAGTAACGCTGGTCTTCGAGGCGGACCAGGTACCCGGCATCTACCAGACTGTTAACCAGCCGGAACGTGGTCGCCTTGGACAGCTCGATGCGCTCGCTGATCTCCTGCATCGTGAGTTTCGGTCTGCCTGGGTCAAAGGCATCAAGAACGGATAGGATTCGGTCAGCAGCGCGCACAGGAAGCCTGAAGAGTTTGTTTTTTCAAAGTGGCCCGGATCAACCAACGCAGCATGGTAGTTGCCCGGCCGGGGCTACTTGTAGTCGGCCGAGTATATCAGTTGGCATTGCGTCCTTCACTGCCCGCCTTCGAGGATGACCAGGCCATCAAGGGCGCGGACACCTTGCCCGTCACGGAGAACCACCAGCGGATTGATCTCTGCTTCCGCCACATTCGGCCCATCGACGCACATTAACGTGGACACCAGGGAAATCGCTTTTGCCAGTGCATTGATATCTCCCTTCGGAAGGTTCCGATAGCCAGTCAATTGCTTGAACGCCTTGACCTCGGAAATCATGGCATGCGCTTCGTCTTGCGTCACTGGCGCAGGACGCAGGCTCACGTCCTGGTAAAGCTCGGCAAGCACCCCGCCCATGCCAACGGAAATCATTGGCCCTGCGGCAGGATCGCGGGATACCCCGACCAGGACTTCTGCAAGTCCGACAATTGTCTCCTGTACCTGGAAGCCCTCGATGCGCGCATTCGGCAACGCTGTTTTCACCTTCACCAGCATCTCGCCCGCCGCCGCCCTGAGCTCACTGGCACTGCCAATGCCCAGCCGCACGCCACCGACCTCGGTCTTGTGTGGCACGTCGGCAGAAGCGATTTTCAACACACAGGGATAACGAATGGAAGCAACATCATCCGGCAGCCATGAATCAGGCTGCGGACCTAACAGCCATTCATGCGCCTGTTCGATCCCGAGGCCCTTGAAGATGGCTTGTGACTGGGTTGCATTGAGCGTGATGCCGGAGCGATCGCTGGGGCGATGCTGCTGCAACAGCGCAATGACGTCGTCACGACGTACCTGCGCCAGAACCCGCGGCGCACGCCACTCGGTCCAGGCCCTGAGCGCGTCGGCACATGCTTCGGGTTGCGTAAACACCGGGATGCCGGCCGCGCGCAGCAGCTCCTGGGAGCGCAGGGCGTTGGGTGTGAGGAAGACGGCAACCGGCTTTGTGGAGGTGCTTGCAACAATGGGCGCAACCGCCCGCTCCGGGCGGAATTGCGAGGACGAACCGACTACGGCAACGACCGCATCGACTTCCTCGGATGCCAGGAACTCTTCCAGCACGGCGCCATAGGTCACGGCGTTCGTTCCTGCCAATGTCAGATCAACCAGTGGCGCGTCACCAATAGTAATTCCACGTGCCGCGAGACGTTCGCGTACGGCCGCCGGAGGGGAAGTGACGACGATATCGCGCTCGCCCAGGTTGTCGACGATGAGCGCGCCGCCGCCACCGGTTGTCGACATGGCGCCAATGCGAGAACCCGTCGGGCGTGAACGGCGGAACAATGCGGGCGCATCAAGGAAGGCGTCGAAATTGCGGATCTCTGCAACGCCGATGTCCTTCAGGAAGGCCTCCGTTGCCCGCCCGCTTCCGGCAAGTGCGCCGGTATGCGACACGGCGAGCTGCTGCCCGACGGCCGACCGTCCCAGGCGATAGGCAAGTATCGGCTTGCTGGCGCGATGCGCGTTCATTGCGACGCGGCGCAGCTCTTCGTGGTTACGGATGGTCTCGACGAATAGCTGGATAACGGCCGTCTCGGAATCATCCACCATCATCTGCACCAGCTCCGCCACCGAAATGTCGGCTTCGTTGCCGACCGATACCAGCTTGGAGAAGCCGATGCCGCGCGCTGCGCCGCGGGACAGGATCGCCCCCATCATGCTTCCGCTCTGGGAAATCAATCCTATGTCGCCCTTGGGAAGGTCTGGCAAGGCCAGCACCTCGTTGGCCGACAAGGCAACATTTGCGTGCAGGTCAACCACGCCCAGGGCATTGGGCCCCAGAAGGCGGCTGTTCGAGCCGGCAAGGATCTGCATCAGTTCCGCCTGCCGCGCTTCGCCTTCGGCTCCAGCTTCGCCAAAACCGTTGGACATGATCGTGATGCAACCGACGCCAGCCTTCACGCAGTCCTGCACGGCCGCCAGTACGAATTCAGTCGGCAGCATGATGAACGCATGATCCACCTGCACGGGAACATCGACCACGGCAGGATAAGCTCGCAGCCCTTGCACTTCCGCTCGCCGAGGATTGATTGGAAACAGCTCGCCTGGATACCCGTGTTGCGCCAGGAATTTTTGCGGCAATGCGGAGTGCTTCGTCGGATCCGCCGAAGCGCCGATCAGGGCAATGCTGCGGGGGCGGAAGATTGCACGTGTCAGTGAAGTCATATCATCAGTGGAGCCATATCGCTCTGATTGTTGTCGGTTGCCGCCAAGCGCCCAGCGGCTAGTGCTGGACGCAATGGCAGGTCATTCGCCCGTGAATTTCGCCTGGCGCTTTTCAAGGAAAGCGGAGATACCTTCCTTCTTGTCCGACGTGCCGTAGACGGTCGTGACGAGCATCGTTTCGAACTCGATCGCCGATGTCAGGTCCATCTGCATGCCGCGGTGCACGGCGCGCTTCACAAAGGCCAATGACAGCGGCGCGCGGGTGGCATAGTGATTGGCCATGCGCACCGCTTCAGCGACCGCGGAACCGGTGGGCGTGAGGCGGTTGATCAGGCCGATGCGCAAGGCTTCCTTGCAGTCAATCGGCTCTGCCGCAAAAAGCATCTCCAATGCGTTCGGAATACCAACGACGCGTGGCAGGCGCTGGGTGCCGCCGGCACCCGCGACAGTGCCGATGCGCGAACTGGTGATGGCAAATGTGGCGCCTTCGCCGGCAACGCGCAGATCGGCGGCCAACGCCAGTTCCAGGCCTCCGGTCATGCAGAAACCCTCTATGGCTGCGATGACCGGTTTGGTGCATTGCTCGAGTGCGTCGTTCAGTTTGTGCCAGTGGCTGAAATAGCGGCGGCCTTCCTGCGCGGAACTGACCTGGAATGCCTCGTTCAGGTCGGCGCCGGCGGAGAAGTAACTGTCGTTGCCGGTAATGACGACGGCAGCAACATCCTTGCGCGCAGCCGCCTCATCGCAAGCCTGCATGACTTCGTCCATCAGCTGCTCGCTGATGGCGTTGCGCTTTTCAGGGCGGTTCAGCTGGATGATGAACGCGGCGCCTTCAGTGCGCGTCTGGATTGTTTCGTATGGCATTCAGTGCTCCTGTGAATGAAAGTTCAGTAAAGCGTGATTGATGGTGGCGCTCGCCTCGTACTGCAACCAGTGTCCGGCGCCGTCCACAATCTGTACGCGGGCGCTCGGAAAAGCCGCATTGATGACTGCCTTGCGCTCCTGGGGGGAAGGCCAGATCAACGGGTCAGCCGCCCCAAGCAGGAATTGCAGGCTCGATCCTGATTCCTGCAAGTCGGCAAGCAATGTCTCGCGATGGCTGACTCGCCGGCTGTCGAAGCGGGTATGGGCGATGTTGTGCAAATGGATGTCGACCGCCTCATCTTCAGGCAGCGGCTCCCGCGCCAGCATCCACCGCCCCAGGTTACGCGCCGTAACCTCGCGGCGCTGCTGTTCATCCTGGCAGGGCCCCCTGTCAGCCTTCTCGAGTTTGATCGTGCGTCCCTCAGGCTTGCCGAAGCCAGCCGGACTGACCAGTGACAGCCTGGCCGGGGGGCAACCGCGCTGGGCGAGCAGGGCGCTGACCGCGCCCGTGACGGCGCCACCAAAACTGAATCCCGCCATGTCAAAGGGCTCGCCATTCGTGAAGCGCTGGATCGCATCGGCAACCCAATCCAGGTAACTGTCCAGCGTCATGTCGGCTGCAGGCGTGGCAGACTCTCCAAATCCTGGAAGATCCATGGTGACGACGCGGAAGCGACTGGCAAGCGCGTCCACGTTGCGCGTCCAGTGCGTCCTGGACCCCGAGCCCCCGTGTATCAACAAGAGCATCGGTCCGGCACCGGTCACCCTGAATGCGAGGCCGGACACATAGTGAAGCGGCCCGAAAAGTTGTGGATCCATTTTCTGCACCAAGTTAATGTCTGGTATTCTACTCAATGAAACCGATTCTATGCAATGGAATATAAAATCTTGTCCGTGAGGAGGTCAATGTGTCTGAATTGCCATACGCAGGCGTGCGTGTTGTCGAGCTGGGCTCTCGCATAGCCACAGGCGCCTGCGGGCGATTGCTTGCCGACCTGGGGGCTTTGGTCTGCGTCGTCGAAAGTCGTGGCCGTGGGGATGCGCTGCGGCGAGCCGGGAAGTGGGTTGACAGGGTGACCGCAGTGGCCGGCAAGCAAAGCCTGCTGTTCGAGGCAGGGAATCCTGCCGACGAAGATGCGCTTCTCCGCTCAATTGAAGCCAGCGATGTCGTGCTGCTGAGCTCGGACGCCGATGAAGCACTTTGCAATCGATTGCGTGACGCGATTGCTGCCCGGCCTGTCATATGTGACATCACGGCCTTCGGCACGAGTGGTCCCCTCGCCGGTAGATATGCCGAAGAGGCGGAGGTGCAGGCACTGACCGGCGTCATGGAAACGACCGGGCCGGAGCATGGGCCTGCCGTTGCAGTGGGCGCGCCGGTGATCGAAATGCAGGCTGGCATGTATGCCGCTGCGGCTGTCGGTATAGCCCTGCACGTGCTGAGACGAGACAAGGTCGGCCAGCACATTGAAATCGCACTTTTCGATGTGGGCGTGAATGCGCTCACCACATTCTTGCCAGCCCACTGCGCCGGCGTCGCGCCGCGTCGCCTGGGCAACGGACATGGCATGGCCGTGCCGTGGAATGCATATCCCACAGCGGACGGTTGGGTCCTGATCTGCTCAACGAACGACATCCAGTGGCGCAAGATTTCCGGATTGATCTCTCCCGATCTGGCGCGCAACAGCCGCTACGAGTCATTGAGGTCGCGGGTCGAGCACAGAGCCGAGGTCGATGCCTGTGTCACTGCATGGACCAAAGGCCTCAAGCTGGCGGCAGTCATGGACATGTTGAACGGGCAGGGCGTACCTTGCGGCAGCATCGTGCCACTGGACTCGCTCCACGACGAGCCCAACCTCGTGTTCCGGGCCACGATCGCACGGGTGGCAGCTGCCGATCAAGGCAAACTGGCGCGGGTGCCGAACGCCCTGATCAGGTTTGATGGGGAAGCCCCTTCAGAGATAAAGATTCCGCAGCCCGACAGTGCCCGAAGTGAATTGGACATTACCACGACATCGGCAGCCACTCGAGCAGCCAGTGTTCGGCAGCAGGCTGCGCTACCTGCACCTTTTGCAGGTTTGCGGGTCGTCGAAATAGGCCAGCTGACGACTGCGCCGCTAGCTGCCAAGCATCTCGCCAGCTTCGGTGCCGACGTCATCAAAGTTGAGCCTCTTGAAGGCGAAAGCGCGCGCGCATGGCCGCCCGCGCAGGACGGCGTCAGCCATTTCTTCGTGCTCAGCAATGGCGAAAAACGCAGTCTCGCACTGGACCTTGGCAGTCCCGAAGGCGCACAGCAACTCGCGACCCTCCTTGCCGACGCCGACGTGCTGGTCGAGAACATGAAGCCGGGCGCACTCGCCCGCCTGGGTTTCGATCAGCAGCGGCTCGATGCGCTGAACCCGAGGCTCATCTATTGCGCGATCTCCGGATTCGGCATCCACTCCGTCTACAAGGGACGCCCCGCGGTCGATACCGTCGTGCAGGCGATGTCGGGAATGATGGATGCTACCCGCTTCAACGGCATGCCCCTTAAGACGGGCATTTCCACTGCCGACATCGGCGGCGGCGAAATTGGCCTGACCGCAATCATTGCGGCACTCGCCTTGCGCGAACGCACTGGCCGTGGCTGTTCCATCGACATCTCGATGCAGGACGTGGGCGCATGGATCACGCAAAGCGTCTGGAACGGCTCCCCGAGCGCCGAGGACAACAAGACGAAACCCCTCAGCATCGCGGAAGTATTCTCGCACCCGCAAACGACGGCGCGCCAACTGGTCATGCAACGCCAGGACACGGAAGGCCGGCGCTGGGAAATATTCGGATCCCCCATGCGGCTTTCAAGAACGCCGGCCGTGGTCGGAACCCTGATAGGTCCTCCGGCGCGCAAGGCGATTGCATGGAGAGCCCAGGATAGAGAAGGCTAGATGCAGGGCGGGGCCGGATACCGCGAATGCATATCTGCGCTGGACATTCCTGGCCCGAAAACACTACACTTCCAGATTCCATTAATCGGAACCTGATCCATCAAATGAAACCAATCGTCCCGGAAGCCGGGACTTGCGGCACCAGGAGAGACATATGACATTTCAAGACATCCTCTATAGCGCCGAAGACGGCATCGCAACCATCGTCATCAACCGCCCGGAAGTGCGGAACGCCGTGCGGCCGCGCACCTACGACGAACTCACCAAGGCGATGCAAATGGCCGCCGACGATTCGACGGTCGGCGTGGTTGTCCTGACCGGAGCCGGCGACAAGGCTTTCTGTTCCGGCGGCGACATCAAGGATCAGCAAGTCCGCGTTCCGGAGGTCGGCCGTCGCCATATGCGCCGGCTGTTTGCCCTGTCATCGGTAATGCGCATGATGGACAAGCCCATCATCGCGAAGGTCCGCGGTTTCTGCGTCGGCAGCGGCAATGAAATCAATATCTTCTGCGACATGACGATTGCCAGCGAGGACGCGAAATTCGGACAAACTGGCCCGCGCGTAGGCAGTGTCCCGATCTGGGGAGCATGCCAGTTGCTCGCCCGCTACGTGGGTGAACGCAAGGCGCGCGAAATGCTCTTCACCTGCCGCCAGTACACAGCGCAACAGGCATTGGACATGGGCCTGATCAACGAGGTGGTCAAAGCTGAAGACCTGGATGCCACGGTGGCCGCGCTGTGCCAGGACATATTGGACAAGAGTCCGCAGAGCGTGCGCATCGCCAAGCTTGCACTCAATGCCGGATCGGACCAGGAGTTCTACAGCTCTTACTTCCCGACCGCCGAGCTCCTTGCATCGATCTACGGCAACACCGAAAACATGGAAGGCGTCACCGCCTTCATCGAGAAGCGCAAGCCGGATTTCCGGAAATTTCGCGTCAATCGCGGCTGAAGCCCGAGCGCGGATGAGGACTGATCGCAGCGCTTGCCGAAATGCCGCTCGATCGGCCTCGCTCAAGATTTCTTGCGGGGATGTAATCAGGACCGGATGAACGAACTACCCACATGGCTCTGGATTCCGGTGGTGCTGCTTGCGGCATTGATGCAGACCATACGCAACACCGCACAGCGCTCACTGGCCGACCAGGCCGGGCCTGTCGGCGCCTCACTGGCGCGTTTCCTGTACGGCATGCCGTTTGCACTTGCTGCAGTCATTGCCATCCAGTTCGGATCTGCGGCAGTCACGACAGCAAATGTTTTCAGCCTGAAATACGCCGCCTGGTTGCTGGTGGCGGCGCTTGGTCACGCCGGGGGAAGTGCTCTCCTTACTGCAGGCATGATGCGCGGAAATTTCGTCGTCGCCGTAACCTACTCGAAGACAGAAATCCTGCAAATCGCAGTGTTTTCGACGCTATTCCTGAGCGAGATGCCAGGGCGCTTGAGCGCAATCGGCATCATGCTGGCGCTGCTGGGCGTGCTGTTACTGTCAGCGCGCGCCAAAGCGACGACGATGGCAGGCCTGCAGGCACGACAATCTGCGGCCATCACGGCCGCTTTCGGCTTGGGGACAGGGGCTTGTTATGCAATCGCCGCTGTCGGCTACCGGATTGCAGGGCTTGAGTTGCTTGATTCAGGCGTATCTCCCCTGGCTACCGCATGCTGGAGCGTCTTGCTCGCTCAACTGGTGCAGTCCGTCACCATGGGGGGCTGGATGGCAGTTCGTTCGCCTGCTGCATTGCGGGCGGTCTTCGCCTCTCGCCAACTGGCGTTGGCCACCGGCTCCGCTGGGGCATTCGCATCCTTGTGCTGGTTCTTTGGCTATGTGCTCAGGCCCGCGGCGGACGTGCGATTGCTTGGAATGGTTGAAGTCGTGTTCAGCTACTTCGTCTCCCGTCGCATCCTGAACGAGGAAACGCCAATGCGGGAACGCGTTGCAATGCTGCTTGTGATCGCCGGGGCTGTCTGCGCATGTCTCTCCGCAGATGCAGCGCCGATCGCGCGCTAGTAAATCGTACCCGGTTGATCTTATCCGGCCAACGGCGACATCCGCACCGGAAACCGCTCCTGCAGCCATGCGGCAATGCGCATGAGCCTGCGGTCATGGTATTTCCGGGTAACCAACTGGATGCCGACCGGCAACTCCGCTCCCGCAGTCCAGACCGGATAAGTCAGCGCAGGCGCATGCAGTGCGTTGAAGGCCGGCGTATATGGATTCCATGAGAACCAGTCCGGATCGCCCCATCCCTCAGGCACATTCCGGCCGGCCCCAAAGGCAGTGATCGGCAAGGTCGGTAACATCAATACATCAACCGTCTCGAACAGCGTCGCCAGTGCTGCTGCATGGGCATCGCGCTGTTGCATCAAACTGAAATAATCCTGCAGGTCAATCTGGCTGGCGGCCCTGGCGCAGTCGACCAATCCCGGGTCAAGTTGCGGGTGAAGGCCGGGATCGATGCCGCGAACGGTTTGCGCGCAGGCGATCTGGTAGAGACGACGTCCGACATCGGAAGCGCCATGGATGTCGAAGGCCATTTCACGCTGCTGCATGCCGCTGGAACTCATGGCCGCCATTACTGCGTCCATCGCCGAGCCGACCGCAGGAATCGACTCGTCGCGCCAGGATGATGCATCGAGAATGCCGACACGCAAGCTCTCGATGGGCCGCATCGATTCAGCCCGCGCTTCGGTGCTCTCGCCGCCGGAGGTCCAGTCCGCCGCGGTCGGGCCGGCGACGATATCCATCGCTTCCATCATGTCCCCACTATCCACGGCGAGCGGGCCGACATGGGCAGTTGCGGAAAAATGGCTGGGAAGCGGCACCAGCGGGATCAGGCCGAAGGTGGGCTTGAGTCCAAGGATGCCAGTAAATGCCGCCGGAATGCGCACCGAACCGCCGGCATCACTGCCGAAGGAGACGCGCACCACACCGGCGGCGACGGCCGCAGCACAGCCGCCACTGCTGCCGCCCGGCGTAAGGGCGAGGTTCCAGGGGTTACGGGTAATGCCGTAGCCGGGACTATCGGTCACGCCCTTCCAGTTGAATTCCGGCGCCCGTGTCTTGCCGAGCAGGACGGCGCCGGCAGCTTCCAGTCTCGCAACGAACACCGTGCTCTTCAATGCCGGATCGGCAGGTGTCACCAGCGAGCCGCGCCGCGTCGGCCATCCCCCGACTGCCGCAAACTCCTTGACCGTAAACGGCATGCCATCGAGCGCGCCCAGCGCACGGCCTTCATGCCAGCGCTGTTCGGCGAGCCTGGCTGCGGCCATCGCGCGCTCGGCATCAAGCAGCGCGAAAGCGTTGGTCGGCCCGGCAATGCGCTCGGCATGCGCCAGCGCCGAGGCGGCCACCTCCACCGGCGACAATTCGCCGCGTTCATATTGCCGCCGCAGGGCAGCGAAGGATTGCTGGTGGATCATGGCGCCCATGGGTTCGGGTCGTTCAGATTTCATGCATGAGGCGCGCCGGGGCAAGTATGTGCAACTGCTTGCCCTTCATCTCGATGATGGCGTCATCACGCAATCGCTTGAGGGTACGGGTCACCGTGACGCGGGAGGTTCCTGTCATGGCCGCGATCTGCTCATGGGTCAGCGAGACGCCGATCACCGTGGCGCCGCCATTGCTGATGCCGTAGAGGTCGGCCAAGCGGCTGAGAAGCTCCGCGATCCGCTTCTCCGGCTTGGGCGAGGCCAGGCACTGGGCACGGATGCCAAGCACCCGTTGTTTCATCGCAGTGATGCGCAGCAGCGCCACCGCGAGTTCGGGATACTCGCGAAAAGCTTCCGTCATGTCGGTTGCGTCAAAGGCGAGCACTTCGGTGTTTTCCAGCGCCACTGCAGATGAAAAACGCGGGCTGCCGTCAAATGCGGCGCCTTCGCCGCACACTGCCCATTGCCCCATCACCTCCAGCACGAACTCCGAGCCGTCCTCCTGGAACACGGAGATCCGGACCCGGCCATTCAGCATGAAATAGAAATGCGTGTCGGGCTGCCCCTGGTGATACAGGAATTCGCCTTTGCGATAGGAGCCGCGTACCCCAAGGTGCGCGGCCCGGATCAATGGCCCGACGACGCTGTCGTCGAGACGCCAGGTCTCGGTGGAACGGGATTTCGGCAGAGCGTCGTGGGCCATGGCAGATGAGAGATGAGGCCGGTCTACCTGGCCGCGGCGACAGCCTTGATTTCGATGACCATGTTGGGACGTGCAAGCGATGGCACGCCGAGGATGGTCCAAGCCGGGAAGTCGCTGGTGATGAACTCATCCTTGACCTCGCGGAACGTGGTCAGCTGCTCGCCGACGCCGACGTGGTAGGAAACCAGTTCCACCAGGTCTTCGAAACCCAGGCCTTCATGCTTGAGAATCGCGCCGAGACGGGTAAATGCGGCACGGATCTGCTCCTCTGCGCTGTCGGGGATGGTGCCATCCGGAAGGATGCCTACCTGCCCGGCGATGAATACCAGGCCGTTGGCCTTGACGGCAGGCGAGTACTTGAACAGGTCAAAGACCTTGTTGCCACCGAAAGTGGGGTCATCTTCGGGCAGACGCAGGCGCTCGATACGGCTCATGTTTTGATTCCTTGTAATGTTGCTTGCTTGGGGTGGACGGGTTAAGGATATAAGAAAAAGCTAGACGCGGGCATTCGGCGGCAGTGGCTGGCCGAGCAAGGCCCGACCGAGCAACTCGGCTGCTGGATTGGCCTGCATCAGGAAGTGCGATGCCATGCTGTGCAAGTCGCGAAAGTAACGCTCGACCGGCCCGCGCGGCAGCAGGCTGCCGCCAAGATTGCGGACCAGGTCACCGGCGGCTTCCAGTGCGGTATCGCAAATGGTGGTGCCGTTGGTGCGATACAGCGTGCGTTGCTCGATCGTGAAGCCGCGGCGGGCCTCGGCCTGGTCCCACATCTCGTCGACATCATGCATGAGCAAGTTGAATGCCATGTCGATGCGGCTGGCGGCCTTGCCCAGTTCGGCGAGCGAGAAGCGGTCTTCGGTCTGCGGCGCATTGAGTCCGGCCGGGATCCGCTTGCGCATGGTGTCGACGTAGATGTCGAGCATGCCCGACGCCACCGCCACGATCGCGGCAGAAACCGACATCACGAACAGGCTGGTATGGGGAATCCGGTACATGGGCCCCTGGTTGCGCTCGGCGCCCGGCACCACGCCGCGCTGCAAGTCCAGCCAATTCAGGCTGCGATATGCCGGCACGCGCTCATTCGTCAGGTAGACATCCTTGCTGCCGGTGCCTTGCATCCCGAACACGTTCCAGCTGTCATGGTCGATCCTGAAACTGGATTTCGGCACCAGCAGCAGCCGCAGTTCGCGCGCGCCGTCTGCGGTCGGCACGTCGACCAGCGTCGCGGCCCAGTCGGCGACATCGATGCCCGAGGCGTAGGTCCACTTGCCGTTCAGGCAGTAGTGGTCGCCTTCGAGCGTGGCTTCAACACCGCGCCCGACATTCCCGGTCAGTGCGATCACGACCGCATCGCGGCCACCGGCAAACACGTCATCTTGCGCACGTGCGGGAAACATACCGGCCAGCCACGGGTGCAGGCCCGCCAGGCTGAGTATCCAGGCGGTGGCGCTGTCGCCGCGGGCAATCTCGCGAGTCACGCGCCATAGTACCGATGGACGCATGCCGTAGCCGCCATTTTCTACCGACTGGCAAATACGGAAGAAACCTGCCTCGCGCAAGCGACGCGCGACCTCGTCGGAAATGCGCTTGTCGGTGTCGTGGCGCGAGCCCAGCTCTTTCAGAAGCGGAATGAGCTCACGGGCGGAGGCGATGAGGTCATCGGCGCTGGGGATGACCGGGGCGGATGCTTGGTTCATTGATTCCTTGCTGTCTTCGTTTCAAGTCGTCGATCGGGTTCAGGGTAAAGGTGTGCTGTCCAGTGCGGGCTCAGGCGGCCAATGGCAGGTCGCTGTATTTGCCAGCGGCGTAGACCAGGGCGGGGGCAACCGGGTCGGCGGCCACCATTTCAACTACCGCGCCATAGACCACGGTGTGATCGCCGACGCGGTGTGACGATTCGATCCGGCAGATGAAGGATGCATTTGCGCCGGCCAGCGTCGGCGCCCCGGACTGGCTCGGCATCCAGGTCGCTGGACACTCGCATTGCGGCCGGCCGCCGTAGTAGCGGGAAATGCTGTCCTGTCCGGCCGCCAGCACGTTGACGGAAAACCCGCCTTGCCCGAGCAACAGCGGCAGCATCCGGCTCTCGTTGCGCACGCACACCAGCAGCAACAGCGGGTCCAGGCTCACCGCAGTAACCGCATTGGCAGTCATTGCCGCCACACCGTCTTCGGCCTGCGCCGCGATCACCGTGACGCCCGTGACGAAGCGCCCCATGAGGGTGCGAAATCGTTGTTGCGGGGTTGACATGACGCCTCCAAGATTGATGTTCCGGATTTGCGTCAACTCTAGGGCACCCCGGGGCGGGATGTCTGTATCGATTGATACCGGATGCGATCAGTCGTCAACTGCGGAGGTCGCAACGCCTAAATTAATGGAGGAGGGCCGATTTTGTATAAGCTTATACAGACATGTCCCGAGCGCATCCCTAAATTCGTCATACCGTTGTCACGACACCGTCACCGCGGCGACATGGCATGAACAGGGCACGGCTTTTGCTCGGCAATGGCCTTGCGTTCGAAGCGAAAATCAAAGAGACATTCAATCAGGGAGTATGCACATGCAAGGTTTGCTGAAGAAAGCGTTAGTCGGCGTCGCGCTGACCATTGGTGTTGCCAGTTCTGGCCTGGCCGCCGATCCGATCAAGGTCGGCTCGGTGCTGTCCGTGACCGGTCCGGCCGCCTTCCTCGGCGACCCTGAACTGAAGACGCTTCAGATGTATGTGGAAGAGCTCAACAAGAAGGGCGGCGTTCTCGGTCGTCCACTGCAACTGGTGCACTACGACGACGGCACCGATGCCAACAAGGCAAATTCCTTCGTCAAACGCCTGATTGACGACGACAAGGTCGATTTCATCGTCGGCGGATCGACCACCGGTTCGACCATGTCGATGGCCCCCCTGGTCGAGAAGGCGGGTATTCCCTTCATGTCCCTGGCCGGCGCAGTGGTTGTGGTCGAGCCGGTCAAGAAGTGGGTGTTCAAGGCATCGACCACTGACCGCATTGCCGCCGAACGCGTGCTGGCAGACCTCAAGAAGCGCGGCCTGACCCGTATTGCACTGCTGTCCGACACCGCAGGCTTCGGACAGTCGGGCAAAACGCAGACCGAATCGGTTGTGGCCAAATACGGCATCACGCTGGCTGCAAACGAGACCTACGGTCCCAAGGACACCGACATGAGCCCGCAGCTGACCAAGATCCGCAACACGCCGGGCGTACAGGCGATCTTCGTGTTCGGCTTCGGCCAGGGTCCGGCAATCGTGACCAAGAACATCAAACAGCTCGGCATCAACCTGCCGGTGTACCACGCGCATGGCGTAGGCTCGGATGAATTCCTCAAGCTGGCGGGTCCGGCATCCGAAGGCGTGCGCGCGCTGGCGCCGGCGCTGATGATCGGCGCCTCGCTGCCGGCCAGCGATCCGCAAAAGGCGGTGGTGAGCGCCTATTCGAAGGCCTATACCGAGCGCTGGAAGGAAAGCGTGTCCATGTTCGGCGGCCAGGCCTACGACAATTTCTTCATCGTGATTGAAGCGATCAAGCGTGCCGGCACGACCGACAAGGCCAAGGTGCGCGACCAGATCGAAGGGACCAGGAAGTTCATTGGCACCGGCGGCGAGGTCAACATGAGCGCAACCGATCACATGGGGCTCGACATGTGGTCACTGCGCATGCTCGAAGCGCGCAAAGGCGTCTGGACCGAAGCGAAATAAGTACCCGCGCACTCGTGCTTCTCATGCACGCGCCGGACCACATGAAGCGGTCCGGCGCGTGCATGATTGTCCGACCTTCAATTCCCTGAGATCGACCGAACGATGCTTGCCCAGTTCCTGCAGTACCTGTTTTCCGGCCTGACCGTCGGCGCGACCTATGCATTGGCCGCGCTCGGTTTCACCATCATTTACAACGCGAGCAATGTGATCAATTTCGCCCAGGGCGAGTTCATCATGCTGGGCGGCATGCTTGCGGTGTACTTCGCGCAAGCCGGCCTGCCGCTACCGGCGGCGCTGCTGCTGGCGGTCGTGATTCCCGCGCTGGTCGGCCTGCTGATGGAAAAGCTGACAATCGATCCGATCAAGGGGGCCGAGCCGGTCACCCTGATCATCGTCACCATCGGTGCTTCGCTGGTGATTCGCGGCGGTATACAGGTCTGGCTGGGAAAGGGCTCGCACAGCCTTCCGGCTTTTTCGGGCGATGCGCCGATCCAGGTGTTCGGCGCCACGCTGATGCCGCAAAGCTTGTGGGTACTGGGCGTATCCGCGCTGGTTGTGGCCGGGCTGTGGTTCTTCTTCAACCGCACGCTCGCCGGCAAGGCAATGCTTGCCACTTCGGTCAACCGGCTTGCCGCCGAACTGGTGGGAATCAACACCAGCTGGGTGCTGTTCATGAGCTTCGCCATGTCGGCGGGCATTGGAGCGCTGGGCGGGATCCTGATCACGCCGATCACGCTGACCTCGTTCGACGTCGGCATCATGCTCGGCCTCAAAGGCTTCGTCGCAGCAGTTCTCGGCGGGCTGGGAAATGGCTTGGGCGCGGTGGTCGGCGGTCTGGTACTCGGGGTGCTTGAAGCGTTCGGCGCCGGCTACCTGTCCTCTTCCTACAAGGACGCGATTGCCTTCGTGCTGATCCTGTTGATACTTTTCTTCATGCCGCGCGGCCTGTTCGGCGCCCGCGTCACGGATCGGGTGTGAGCATGAACATCAAGCGCTACTCCGGCCTGTTGCTGCTCATCGCGATCATTGCGGTGCTGCCCTTCGTGCTGCCCAACAGCTTCTATCTCGACCTGGCGATCCGTATCGGCATCAATGCGGTAATCGTGCTCGGCCTCAACCTGCTGATCGGTTTTGCCGGCCAGATCAGCATGGGACACGCCGGCTTCATCGGCATCGGCGCTTTTGCCAGCGCGATCCTGCCGACCCATTTCGGCTGGCATCCGCTTCCCGCCATGCTGGCCGGGGTGCTGATGGCGGCGCTGCTGGCGGCCGTGGTCGCCCGGCCGATCTTCCGCCTCAAGGGCCATTACCTGGCAATGGCGACACTTGGCTTGGGCATGCTGATCAACATGGTGCTGCGCAACGAAGCGAAGTTCACCGGCGGCCCCGACGGCATGCCGGTGCCAGCCTTTGCGCTGTTTGGACTGGAGATCGCCGGAGACCGTCACTGGTACTGGATTGTCGCCGCCATCCTGGTGTTCAGCGTGTGGGCCTCGCTCAACCTGATCGACTCGCCCTTCGGCCGCGCCATGCGTGCCTTGCATGGATCGGAAGTCGCCTCGCAGGTGGCCGGCGTCAACGTCAACCGCTACAAGGTGGTGATTTTTGTCATGTCGGCCGCGTTTGCCAGCCTGATGGGGAGCGTGACCGCCCACTATGTCGGTTTCGTCTCGCCCAACCTGGCCGACTTCGGCCACTCGATCGAACTGGTGACCATGGTCGTGGTAGGCGGCATGGCCTCGGTGTACGGGTCCCTGATCGGCGCCTTGCTGCTGACCGCGCTGCCACAGGCGCTGGCCACTTTCGAGGGCTGGGAGACCATCGTGTTCGGCGCCATCCTCATCCTGTGCATGATTTTCCTGCCACGCGGCCTGGTGCCTACCCTGGCCGCCCGTTTCGGGAGGAAAAACTGATGGCACTGCTCAGCGTATCCTCGTTGCACAAGCGCTTCGGCGGCGTCGAGGCAGTGAAGGATGTCTCGTTCGACATCGACGCCGGCATCGTCTATTCCGTGATCGGCCCCAACGGCGCCGGCAAGACCACGCTGTTCAACCTGATCACCGGCGTCTACACGCCGACCTCCGGCGAGATCCGCCTGGATGGGGCGCCGGTCGGCGGCAAGCAACCCAATGAACTGGCAGCCCTTGGCGTTGCCCGCACCTTCCAGAACCTGCAGATCTGCATGAACATGGACGCCATCGAGAACGTGATGGTCGGCGCCCACCTGCGGCTGGACCGCAATCCGTTGACGGCGGCGCTGCGCTTGCCGGCGCTGGCCCGCCGCGACCGCGAGCTGAGGCACGAGGCGGAGCAGCTGATGCGCTTCGTCCACCTGGACGCCTTCATCACTGCGCGTGCCGACTCGATGCCCTATGGCGCCCTGAAACGGCTGGAAATCGCGCGCGCCTTGGCGCTCAAACCGCGCCTGCTGTTCCTGGATGAACCGGCTGCCGGCCTGAATCCCAAGGAAACCCTCGAAGTCGATGCGCTGGTGCGAAAGATCGCCGATTCCGGCGTGACGGTCGTGCTGGTCGAGCACGACATGAAGATGGTGATGAACCTGTCGGACCGTATCCTGGTCATGGATTACGGAAGCAAGCTCACCGAAGGTACGCGCGAGGAAGTGCGCCACCACCCGGGCGTGATTGCCGCCTATCTCGGCGTCCAGGCCTGAAGCCAGGGATAAGGGATCAGGGACTAGAAACACATGAAAGCAAGCGAGCTCATCATCAACAAAGGACTGAACACCCCCTCGGGAATCTTGTCGGACAAGAAGGATGTCCTGCTTCGGGTACAGGGCCTGGCCAGCGCCTACGGCCGCATTACGGCGCTAAAGGGCGTCGATCTCGATGTCAGGCGCGGCGAGATCGTCGCCTTGGTCGGCGCCAATGGCGCCGGCAAGACGACACTCCTGCGCACCCTGTCGGGAGCGCAGCCGGCGACCGCAGGGCGGATTGAATTTGACGGCCAGGACATCAGCCGACTACGGCCGGATCAGCGGGTGCGGCTTGGCATCTGCCAAAGCCCGGAAGGGCGGCAAGTGTTCGGCCCACTGTCGATCGAGGACAACCTTCGGCTCGGCGCCTATACGCAACCCAGGCAACAGGTCGCAGGCGATCTGGAAAAAGTGTATGCGATGTTCCCGGTGCTGAAAGAGAAGCGCCAGCTGCCGGCGGGCACACTCTCGGGCGGCCAGCAGCAGATGTTATCCATCGGCCGGGCGCTGATGGGACGGCCGAAACTGCTGCTGCTCGACGAACCATCGATGGGGCTTGCGCCCTTGCTGGTAAAGGAAGTCTTCAACGTCATCGCCGCTCTGAAGGAACAGGGCATCACTATCCTGCTGGTTGAACAGAACGCCTTTGCCGCATTGGCGATTGCCGATCGCGGCTACGTGCTGGAAACCGGAACGGTCACGCTCAGCGGAACTGGAGAAGAACTGCTCTCCAGCGAGGCGGTGCGTGCCGCGTATCTCGGGATGTAAGGCTGGATTACCGGATCGATCGCCGAAAAAAAAGCCCGGCCGCTCAGGCCGGGCTTTTGCGCAACGCACGATCAAGCGATCAGTCGGCCAGCGCCAACTCTTCACCGCCCTGGTCCACCGTGCTCAATACGGTCGAACCAATTCTTGCATTCAACCGGGCCCGGCTCTCCATGCGCATCGCGCTCATGTTGGCAGAGACAAAATCGGCTGCCGGCTCCAGTCCTTCGGTACGCAGCAGCCTCAGTCCGGCTTCAATTACCGAGCGGGTCAGGTCGTCTGTACCCCGCAGCAGTTCTTCCATCTGTACGACATCCTGCAAGCCACTTGTGTTTGTATCTAAACTGACCAGCAGGCTTTCTACCTTCATCATTACGCGCTCCAGGGTGGTTGGTTGAGAGGATAGTAAAGGTGCTTGCCGTGTAGGAAAAGTCTTAGGAGCGTCAGGTTTGACTTGGAGCAATAGTTCGCGATTCCGACAACACAGCGAGTGGCCTTAGTTGGCGACGTGAACTGGCTCTTGCCAAAAAAAAGCCCGCTTGCAGGCGGGCTTGAAGCTGGTCACTTCCATTCCCTTTCAGGAAATTACAGTTTGGTTCACGAAGCGAGCAGCCGATAGTGTGGGTTCCACTTACAGCGCGACGGCGATATGCCCGCTGGCGTTACTGGCAGGCACGTATCTTCTCCTGGCTTATAACTGGTATTGCCAGACTAAATTGGCAGTCTGCGGTCACATTCCCTATATTCACTACAACAGATATTCACCATCTTTCAACTTTTCAGGGAAACATCATGACCGCTACCGCTCTACGCACTCCCGGCTTCGCCAGTTCACGTACCGTGGCTTCACGTCCGGCAAAATCCGCCGGTTCCTCTCTGTGGGCCCTGCTGTCCCAGTCGCTGGAAATGGCACACATTGTCGGTGAACAGGGGCCGGTCTCCACCACCCAGATGGAGCAGATCCGCTCGCTTGCAGCACGCCTGTAATCAGATCGAGGGGACTGGCCGACCCGCCGGAAACCCTTGCTGAAGTTGCAGAGCCCGCCCACCGGCGGGCTTTTTTTTTGCCTTCCTGCAATCCGCTACTGCCCGCGGAAAGACTGCGGCACTCCGGAATTAGTTGATTCAGATCAAAGATGGCGAGGGCTGTAAGGAAGGAGAATGTTGCCACTCTGCAATATGAACCTTCGCTTCTCTTGGCACAAGGCCAGTCATCGACCAAGAGGCTCCCGTTTCAAATGAATTTCTCGTCTAACTCCTCAGTCGCCGGTGCGCAAGTCACGAGCAACGCAGCGACAGCATTTCGACATCGGCCGCACACCAGTCGGCGCCCGGCGGCGGGTTCGCCATGACCGCCTGGCTCAAGGCTGTGCGCCGAATGCTGGCAGTGCCGGCATCAGAACCCTTCGTCGCCAACCTGCCCTCGGCTCCCGCCGGAGCCAGCAGCGGAGAACATGTCTTGCAGGAGGCTAATCGGGTATTGCGCCTGGCTCTGGACGCCTTGGACATCCGCTTGTGCATCCTCGACAGTGCCGGGAAGATCATTCTTCTCAACAACGCCTGGTTGCGCAGCCCGCATGACCAGCAATCGTTGCTGCACCGAGTCGCCCTGGACCTCAACTATCTGGACCTCTGCGACGACGCAGCGCGTGACGGGCTGTACGAAGCCAGGGCGATACGGGATGGAATCAGGAGGGTACTCGACGGACAACAGGACAACTTCTCCGCGCAGTACCGCTACCTGTGCGCCCAGCGCGAATGCTGGATCCGGCTCGATGCGCGCGTCGCCGGCGGCGGAATCGGCAAGACGGTCATCACGCACACCGACATTACTGGGGAAATCGAACAGGAACAACGACTGCAGTTGTCGCGGCTGGTGTATGAGAACAGCGCCGAAGCGATGATGATCAGCGATGCCGACAACAACATCCTTGCGATCAACCCCGCATTCACCCGCCTCACTGGCTACAAGGCAAGCGAAGTGCTGGGCAAGAATCCGCGCTTGCTGAGTTCCGGAAGACAGGACGCCAGCTTCTACAAGCAGATGTGGGGCAGCATCCAGAGCCGCGGCATCTGGCAGGGCGAGATATGGAACCGGCGCGCTGACGGCCATGAATACGCAGAGTGGCTCACCGTCCGGCAAATTCGCGACCCCGCCGGAGATGCGCAGTACATGGCGATGTTTTCCGACATCACCGAGAAAAAACAGTCACGCGAACTGATCTGGCAGCAGGCGAATTACGACACGCTGACCGGGCTGCCCAACCGGCAACTCTTCGCCGACCGCCTGGCGCTGGAAATCAGGAAGTCAGCACGCTCTGGAGCCATGGTGGCGCTCTTCATGATCGACCTCGACCACTTCAAGGACATCAACGATGCCCTTGGCCATCGGCATGGAGACCAACTGCTCACCGCGGTAGCCCACCGCATCGCGGCGTCGGTGCGCGAGACCGACACGGTTGCCAGGGTCGGCGGCGACGAGTTCACCGTCATCCTGTCCGAGGTCGCGGACCCGAAGGTGCTGGACCGGGTGGCGCAGGCCATACTGGCAACGCTGGCCCAGCCTTTCGAGCTGGAATCGGAAACCCTGTTCCTGTCGGCAAGTATCGGCATTGCCATGTGTCCCGACGACGCCCGCGACGGCGAGGCGCTTCTGCAAAAGGCAGACCAGGCGATGTACGTGGTCAAGAATGAAGGACGCGCAGGATTCCGCTATTTCCAGAGCCGCATGCAGGATCAGGCTCTGACCAAGCTGCGACTGGCGGCCGATCTGCGCAACGCACTGGCGACCGGACAATTCGAGCTGTACTTCCAGCCCATCATCGACCTGGCGACCGGCGAAGTACGCAAGGCCGAGTCGCTGTTGCGCTGGCGCCATCCCCAACGCGGCTATGTCAGTCCGGCCGAATTCATTCCGGCGGCGGAGGAGGCCGGCCTGATTGGCAAGATTGGCGACTGGGTGTTCTTCGAGGCCGTACGGTGGGCCAAGCGCTGGAGCACGCTGCTCGGCTTCCCGTTCCAGATCGGCGTCAACAAGTCGCCGCTGGAACTGAATCAGCAGACCAGGACTGCCGACTGGATCGACTTCCTCTCGGCACAGTCGCTCGATCCTGGCTGCCTGTCGATAGAAATCACCGAAGGGGTTTTGCTTGACGAAGCCAGCGGTGTCAAATCGCGGCTGCTGGAACTCAAGAGCGCAGGCGTGCAAGTGGCGATTGACGACTTCGGCACCGGATATTCGTCGATGGCGTATCTGAACCGATACCATGCCGATTACCTGAAGATCGACAAATCCTTCGTGACGGACATGGCAAGCAATGCCGGCCACCGCGCCATTTCCGAAGCAATCATCGTGATGGCCCACAAGCTTGGCATGCAGGTGGTTGCCGAAGGGATCGAGACCGAGCAACAGCGCGCCCTGCTGGCGGCGGCTGGCTGTGACTTCGGGCAGGGCTATCTGTTCTCGCCAGCGGTCCCGCCCGATGCATTTGAAGCAATGGTAATCGCCGCTCCTGCATTGCAGCCGGCGGTGGGCTGAGGCCGCCGGGAGCTGGCGGCAGGCTGGAAAACATATTGGCCGGCAATATGTTTTCAGACAAGGTTGTCAACAACGCCCGCTGGCGCAAACCCGAGGCAAAGCGTCCCGGCCGCTTTGCAAAATCTCAACCAGGCGCCAGGGGAAGTAGGCTGTAATAGTGGCAAGCGCTGAAGTGCAGCGTCCCTTGCACCAAGCCAAAATTTTCCCTCATGATTTCCTGGCAATCCATTACCTTTATCGGCGACAGCATCATCACGATGCCGGCTGCGGCGGCGATCGTTATTTGGCTGATCTCGGCCGGCGCATGGCGCATGGCCCTGTCGTGGTGCTTGCTGTTTGGCGGTGCGCTGACGATGGTGCTTGCAACCAAGATTGCATTCATCGGCTGGGGCATCGGCATTCCGGGCCTGGATTTCACCGGGATCAGCGGGCACGCCATGCGGGCATGCGCCGTGTTGCCGGTGATTGCCTACCTGCTGCTGCAACATGCTCGACCATCGGTACGCGTTTGCGGCGTGCTGCTCGGCTTCGCCGCAGCGCTGATGATCGGGCTGTCGAGGCTGGTGCTGCACGTCCACTCCGCTTCCGAAGTCGTCACCGGAATCGGGCTGGGCACGCTGGTGGCAATTGCCTTCATTCGCCAATCGGAAGGACAGCCAGGACTGCACCTGCAACGCTGGGTGGTAGGCCTGACCATGCTGGGCCTGGTGCCCAGCACGCATGCCCAGCCGGCGCCTACCCATCAATGGGTGACGACCGTTGCCCTCTACCTGTCAGGCCATGACCGTCCCTACGTGCGCAAGCCCAATGGCGAACTGGCACGAGCGCCCGGAACAAGCAGCGAGCACTGAGAACCCGGGGGCCGTCACCTGGCGTAAATCTGCGCAGCCACTTGCGACAGGCTCCTTATCGGGTCGTGAAGCTCCAGTTCCGCGTCACCGGGGTGTCGTTGATGGTGCCGCTGAACTGCACCTCGTACACGGTCTTCGGCGTCAGCGGATCCAGCGGCACCAAGGCCGCCGCCGAGGATGGCGTTTCGACATCGGTATCCCTGCTGAGCAGTTTTGCCGCCAGTATCCCGCCGGACTGGGGGCGCACGGTGAAGCTGCTCACCTTCACTGTGGAAGTAATGTCAGCGTGGATGCTGATCGGAAAGCCGACCTCGTTGCGGTCCGGCACCGGATCGGGTATTTCGCGGTCGCTCAGGAAGTTGGTCGGCGTGTTTTGCTGGGACGGGCGGGGATAGGTGACGAATCCGGCGGGACCCAGTCCGTTGCCCAGGCCGTCCGCCGTGAAGTTGGTGGTGAAGTACGTGTAGCCACCCTGAACGGTGGCCGATCCCGATCCGGCCTGAAAAAAAGTCGGCTCGAAGATCACGAAACGGTGATAGATGGCCGTGATCAGGTCCTCCGCCGCGGCAAAGCCTGACACGCTGCCGGTCGCAGAAATCACTTCTCCATAGGCGTAACGCCCGGAGGTAAACGTGTAGCCGGCAGCGGCAATCCGCTCTCCCAGCTCGGCGCCGGTATAGCCCGGGGCACCAGGCGTTTCTTCGTGGGAGATGACGTTGTTGAGCTTCTGGTAGTCCGAGTGCGCCTGCGCCGCACGGTCAAGCGGAACACTGCGCGCCAGGGCGCCGAGACCGACCTGCTGGCGACGGTAGTTGAACCAGTTGAAACCGTCCGTTGCCGTATTGTTGACCGCTGTCGGCGCGTTCGGCTCGAAGTCCAGATTCAGCGGCGTGCTGGACGGGGCAGAGGCGACCGGGGCGCCCGACTCACCGTTGCCACCGCCGCACGCTGCAAGCACCGCCGCAGCCAGCAACGAAAGAATGATGCCCGCAAAGGGCGGAACGGGCTTCCTGGTCATGAGCTTCCTTGCGCTGTCGATTGGTGTGAATTCACCCCGTTTGGATCCGGTGGGCATCCTTTCGTTCAGCGTATTTGTCCGGTGACCAGCCGAACCGACGTAGCACAAACGACAACTGCGGGAAACCTGCAATTCGTCATACACAGCGCTCGGCGCACGTCCGTTCGCGTAAAATTCGCGCCATGCATTTTTCTTACGGCCCCTTGCGCGGCTTCCTTTTCTCGCTGTCGCTAGGCCTGGCTGCTGCGTTCCTCTGCACCAGCCTCAACACGCCACTGCCGTGGATGATCGGTCCGCTGTTCGCCACCGCCGCAGCCCGGATGGCCGGCTGGGAGTTGTCATGTCCATACCCTGCGCAATGCGCGGGACAATGGGCGATCGGCACCGCGCTCGGCCTGTATTTCACGCCAGCGGTATTGCTGGTGGTGGCGTCCTGCGCCGGCTACATCGCTGCCGGTGCCTTGTTCGCGATGATCCTGACGCTCTTGTCCGCGGTCCTGCTGCAACGCATGTGCGACATCGATCGCCCCACGGCGTTTTTTTCCATGGCTATAGGCGGGGCGTCGGAGATGGCGCTACAGGGCGAGCGCGAAGGCGCAGCGGGGGAAAAGGTGGCGGCGGCCCATAGCCTGCGCATCCTGCTGGTGGTCGCCACCATACCCTTCGCGTTCAAGTTTGCCGGGGTACACGGCAGCGATCCCTATGTGGCGGGCGTGAGTTTGGTGGATGCGCCCGGCCTGCTCGCGCTGGTGCTGCTCACCTGCGCCGGCGCGCTGTTGCTGGCCCGTTTTCGCTGGCCCAATGTATGGTTCATCGGTCCGTTACTGGTGACGATGTTGTTGACTGGTTGCGGCATCAACCTCTCGGCCATGCCGTCGTGGATGATCTCGCTCGGACAACTGTTCATCGGGATTGCGCTTGGCACCCGGTTCAGCCCTGCGTTCATCCGCACCGCACCGCGTTTCCTGCTCAGCGTGACCCTTTGCAGCCTGGTCGCGATCCTGGTTGCGGCAGGATTCGGAATGTTGGTTTCATGGGCCGGCCCGATTCCGGCTGCGACGGCCATCCTCGCTACCGCGCCCGGCGGCATCGCGGAAATGAGCCTGACGGCCAAGACGCTGCAACTGGGCGTGCCGGTAGTGACGGCATTTCATGTGATGCGCTTGTGCATCCTGGTGCTGACGGTCGGGCCGCTCTATCGTCTGCTGGAATCGCGGCGCCCGAGCGGCGCCGCAGCCGGCGCCGTGGACAGGACAAGCTGAGAAATAGTGGTGGGAGCCGCTGCTAGCGCCGTTCGAATCGACCGGCAGCCCGGTTCTTGACGACTTCATTCCAGGCGAATGCCTGTCCGTTCATGGCGACATACACGCCATGCGGAAGGTGCCCGGCGGCGGCCACCGCATAGCCGAGATTGAACAGGGCGTCCGAGCCCTCGACATCATAGGGAATCATGGCACCGGTCAGGACCACGGTCTTGTTCATCGGCTGCCCGGCCAGAACCTGCGCAGTCAGCTGCATGGTGTCGGTTCCGTGGACAATCACCACCGCATCCTCTGCTGCGCGCGCGCAGGCCTGTGCGATGCACTGGCGGTCTTCATCGCCCATGTCGAGCGAATCCATCAGCCTGAGCGCCTCCAGCCGCACCGGCACGGTGATGCGGCAGCGCTGCAAGATCTGCGGCAGGTGGCTATCGCCGAAGCCCAGCGCTCCGCTGATTTCATCATAGCGTTTGTCAAAGGTGCCGCCAGCGGCCAGAACGAGCAGGGTCATCGCGATCAACAAGGATTAAACAAGCAAAAAACAAAGCGAAAAAAAGAAACCGGTGAACGCAATTGTAGGCGCTTGCAGACTCGGTGCGCATGTGAATCGGAAAGAGCGCAGGCCCGTGAGCTATTTCGCAAGGCGAAAAAGACGGGAGAAAAAACAGGGAAAAAACAGGGGAATTAATGCGGGAGCGCGTACTCCAATGCAATTGCCGCATTTTGCCAATTGCGACGCTCCGGATTTTTGACGGGAGCTTGGCCGCAATGCACGCAATGTTCGCTACACTAAAGTCTCTGTCAATGGAATCGCCTGATGAAGCCTGTCGCACCCGGTACTGTCATCTACCACCGCTATCGCGGCTATGGTGTGATCACGTCGGTTAACCTGATGACCGGGTGGATTTCTGCGCGCTTCGGAAACGAGGGCCGGACCCTGGACCTGAACCTGTCCTCCGACCAGGTACAGCACGCCGACGGCGAACCCATTCTTTTCCGTCGTGCGCGGCCCGACCGCATGCCGCATGCCAGGCTGATGGCAATGGTGCGCGAACTGCACCGGGCCGGATACCAGCGGCTCTATCTGTACAGCTGGCCCAAGCCATCCGGCCTGCACTGGCGCTGGCATCTTTTCACCGGCCCCCGCAACTGGATGCAACGTGCATGGCGCGAAGGCTGGTACGGCTCCGGCGCCGAGTACAACCTGAATCCGATCATGGGCTGGGGCGACCAGCCCGGCGCTTCGCCGCAGGAACTGGCGTCGGCACTGGCCCGGTTCGATCCGCATGGCCTGGCCCATGCGCTCGGACGCGACGAAGATCATTCAGCATGGTTCGAAACCGTGTGCGATGCGCTGCTGCCGGATTACGCCTACTCGCTCGGATGGGACCATCGCGACGGCCCCATTCCCGCATCGCTGCCCATCATAGCGGTGCGGCACGGCGTGCCGGCATACAAGGGGCCGGCACTGCCATGGCCGCCCGGCTGGGCCGGCTTATGGGCGCAGGGCGGGCGACGCGATGTCGTCGTGGTGCGGACCACTCGTTCATTTGACCTTTCGACCGACGCCGACCACTGACTCCCGGCCTGCCTTGCGGACGGCGGCGCCTTATGGGTTCAGGACATTCTTCGGTGTGCCATTGAAAAAATCGACCAGGTTGCGGAAGGCGGAGCCAAAGTAAATTTCGTAGCCGTCCTTTTCGACATAGCCCAGGTGCGGCGTCGCGACCACGTTGTCCATCTTCAGCAGGGGCGAGTCGGGCGCGAGCGGTTCGCTCTCGTACACGTCGACCGCCGCATACCCCGGACGCCGCGCCCGCAACGCCTGCAGCAGTGCATCGGGTTCGACCAGCTCGGCGCGGCTGGTATTGACGAACAATGCGGTCGGTTTCATGCGGGCGAGGTCGGTGGCGGTGACGATGCCCCGGGTTTCGGGTGTCAGCCGCAAATGCACGCTCAGCACGTCGGACTGCTCGAACAATCCATTCTTGTCGGGCACGGTCTCGAAACCATCGCGCGCGGCCTGTTCAAGACTTTGCTCGCGGCCCCAGACCAGCACTTTCATGCCGAACGCGCGGCCGTAGCCCGCCACCATCCGACCGATCTTGCCATATCCCCAGACGCCCAGCGTACGGTTCTTCAGGGCGACGCCGAGCGTATTGAATTGCGGCTGGTCCGAGACCTGTTGCCACAATCCGTGGCGCAGGTTGGCCGCATATTGCGGCACGCGGCGCGACGCTGCCATTACCAGTGCCCAGGTGAGTTCAGCCGGTGCGGTCGGATCGCCTGTCCCTTCCAGTATCCGGATCCCGCGTTCGGTTGCGGCTGCGACATCGATGTGTGCGCCCGCCTTGCCCGTCTGTGAAATCACCTTCAGTTTCGGCAGCTTGTCGAGGACCGCCCTGGGAAAGCTGGTGCGTTCGCGGATCAGCACCAGCGCGTCGAATTCGGCCAGGCGAATCGCAAGGTGGCCGGCACCACGGGCGCTACTGGTGAATACCTTGACTTCATGGCCGTCCAGCAGGCGCATGCAGTCGAGATGGCGGACGACATCCTGGTAGTCGTCGAGTATGGCGATTTTCATGAGCAAAAAAGGTGAGGGTGAATGCGGCGAACCAGCAGGTGAATCGGTGGGGGACGAAGCAATGCATGCAAGGAAATCTGCGTAATTCATGCGTAGTTCACGCAAACTTTCGCTGCACTGCAGCAAGCCATACTATTTTTATCAGCTACTTTTTACTACAGTTTTTGACCTCCGGCATTGAGGCCCCGGATTGGCGGGGTGTAGAATCGCCCGACTCTTCATCATCAGAGCACCGGCAACATGCCAGGTGCCGGCACCGCAGATAACCCATCACCGTCGCCGGCCTGTTGCACGCGCTACCCAAGCGATGCACGCATCTGGACGCGCATGAGCGGCACCAAATTTATCTTAAAGGTACAGGAGAAGCTTTATGAATCAACCCATGTCCGGTGGTGTTGCAACCATCAACGCCCCGTCCTACGTCAAGAACCAGAAGCTGGTGAGCTGGGTTGCGGAAATCGCGACGCTCACCAAGCCGGATAATGTGGTTTGGTGCGACGGCTCCCAGGAAGAGTACGACCGGCTGTGCCAGGAACTGGTCGACGCCGGTACCATGAAGCGGCTCAATCCCGCCAAGCGGCCGAACAGCTATCTCGCATTGTCCGATCCGAGCGACGTCGCCCGGGTGGAAGACCGTACCTTCATGTGCTCGGAAAAGCAGGAAGACGCCGGCCCCACCAACAACTGGGTAGCACCCGCCGAAATGCGCGGCACGCTGAACAAGCTGTTCGACGGCTCGATGCGCGGCCGCACCATGTACGTGATCCCGTTCTCGATGGGTCCGCTCGGCTCGCCGATCGCGCACATCGGCGTGGAACTGACCGACTCCCCCTATGTCGCCATCAGCATGCGCGTGATGACCCGCATGGGCCGTGCCGTGCACGACGTGCTCGGCGCAGACGGCTATTTCGTGCCCTGCGTGCATACCGTCGGTGCACCGCTGGCGGCCGGACAGAAGGACGTGCCGTGGCCTTGCAACCCGGACAAGTACATCGTCCACTTCCCGGAGTCCCGCGAGATCTGGTCCTTCGGTTCCGGCTATGGCGGCAATGCGCTGCTCGGCAAGAAATGCTTCGCACTGCGCATCGCGTCCAACATGGGCCGCGACCAGGGCTGGCTGGCCGAGCACATGCTGATCCTCGGCGTCGAATCGCCTGAAGGCAAGAAGCACTACGTCGCTGCAGCCTTCCCTTCCGCCTGCGGCAAGACCAACTTCGCGATGCTGGTTCCGCCCGCGACATTCAAGGGCTGGAAAGTCACGACCGTCGGCGAGGACATTGCCTGGATCAAGCCGGGCAAAGACGGCCGCCTGTATGCGATCAATCCGGAAGCTGGCTATTTCGGTGTCGCTCCGGGCACAAATGAACATACCAACATCAACTGCATGGCCTCCATGCGGGAGAACGCGGTGTTCACCAACGTTGCGCTGACCGACGATGGCGACATCTGGTGGGAAGGCATGACCGAGCAACCCCCGGCGCACCTGATCGACTGGCAGGGCAAGGACTGGACGCCGCAGATCGCGAAGGAAACCGGGCGCAAGGCTGCCCATCCGAATTCTCGCTTCACGGTTGCCGCCACCCAGAACCCCGTGCTCGATCCGTCCTGGGACGATGCGGACGGCGTGCCGATCTCGGCCTTCATCGTCGGCGGCCGCCGCTCGACCACCGTGCCGCTGGTGACCGAAGCCCGCAACTGGGTGGAAGGCGTCTACATGGCTGCGACCATGGGTTCCGAAACCACCGCTGCAGCCACCGGTGCGCAGGGCGTGGTGCGGCGCGATCCGTTCGCCATGCTGCCGTTCGCCGGCTACAACATGAGCGAATATTTCCAGCATTGGGTAGACCTGGGCGCCAAGCTGCAGGCCAGCGGCGCAACGCTTCCACGCTTCTATTGCGTCAACTGGTTCCGCACCGACGACAACGGCAAATTCATCTGGCCGGGCTTCGGCGACAACATGCGCGTGCTGAAGTGGATCGTGGAGCGCGTTGAAGGACACGCGGACGGCGCCAATAATCCATTTGGCATCACGCCACAGTACAAGGACCTGACTTGGGACGGCCTGCAGTTCAGCCAGCAGGCATACGACCGGATCACGACGATCGACAAGCAGGAGTGGAAAGCAGAAGTGAAGCTGCACACCGAGCTGTTCGAAAAGCTGCACCACAAGCTGCCGACCGAGCTGGAAGCGACTCGCCAGCAACTGGAGAAACAGATCGCAGCCTGATCCCGCTTTGTCTTCTTGAAAACGCGGCCTTCGGGCCGCGTTTTTTTTGCCCGTCCGGCGCGCAGGGACGCGCTGCGCCCAGCACCCGGCCATGATCACCCATCGCCGCCAATCAATCACGGAAGACGTTTGCATGCCTTGGATTCTTACAGTGTTCTTACAGCATTGATGAAAGCTTTTTGAGTCTGCCCCAAATCGATTCCCTGCTATTGACTATTGGAAGCTTTGGGATAATTCTTGCCAGACTCATCCTTTTCTTGACGCGAAATGGATGAAGTTAACGGACGATCAGAGCGTTCGAATCAAAATACTCAGGAGACGTAAAAATGAAAAAGGATGTAAAGCCGACGGCATCGCGCCGCAATTTCATTGGTGGCGCTGCAGCTGGTACAGCAACCGCGGCCGCACTCAGCTTCCCGATGATTTCGACCGCGCAGTCGGTCACAACGATGCGCTTCCAGAGCACCTGGCCGAGCAAGGACATTTTCCACGAGTACGCAGTGGACTTCTCCAAGAAGGTCAATGACATGACCGGCGGCGAGCTGAAGATCGAGGTGCTGCCTGCCGGCGCTGTCGTACCGGCCTTTGGCCTGCTCGAAGCCGTGTCGAAGGGCACGCTGGACGGCGGCCACGGTGTGCTCGCTTACCACTACGGCAAGAGCAACGCGATCGCCCTGTGGGGATCAGGCCCCGGATACGGCATGGATGCCAACATGCTGCTGGCCTGGCACAAATACGGCGGCGGCAAGGAGCTGCTGCAGAAGGTTTACCAGTCGATCGGCGCAAACGTGCAGTCCTTCCTGTACGGCCCGATGCCGAGCCAGCCGCTGGGCTGGTTCAAGAAGCCGATCACCAAGGCCGAGGATCTGAAGGGCGTCAAGTTCCGCACGGTGGGCATTTCCATTGACGTGTTCCAGGGCATGGGCGCAGCAGTGAATGCGCTTCCTGGCGGCGAGATCGTCTCGGCAATGGACCGCGGCCTGCTGGATGCGGCTGAATTCAACAATGCCAGTTCCGACCGCATGCTTGGATTTCCGGACGTATCGAAGGTGTGCATGCTGCAAAGCTTCCACCAGAACGCGGAACAGTTCGAGATCATGTTCAACAAGACCAAATTCGATGCGCTGCCGGCGAAGATGAAGGCAATCATCGAAAACGCTGCCGAGGCGGCGTCTGCCGACATGTCCTGGAAAGCAGTGGACCGTTACTCCAAGGACTACATCGAGATGCGCACCAAGCAAGGTGTGAAGTTCTACAAGACGCCTGACTCGGTGCTGCAGAAGCAGTTGGATGTCTATGACCAGGTCGTGGAGAAGAAATCTGCCGAAAGCCCTGTCTTCAAGGAGATCCTCGCCTCGCAACGCAAGTTCGCTGAACGCGCCGTCGCTTGGGACATGGACACCAACGCCAACCGGCGCATGGCGTACAACCACTACTTCGGCAAGACGAAGGCTCCTGCGAAGAAAGCCTGAAGCATAGTGTACTGACCCAGCCTGCAGGCACCATCGGGGCTTCCCGGATGGTGCCTGTTTTTTAGCGTTTATAGGTTTCCTCAAGGTTTTACAATGACTGTTCAGTCTTTCCTGTTCAAAGTGGACAAGGTCAGCACCTGGGTCGGCAAGGCGATTTCCTGGCTGATCGTGCTGCTGATGCTGGTGATCTGCGTGGAAGTGTTCAAGCGCTACATGCTGAACGCCCCGACCGCATGGATCTTCGACCTCAGCAATATCGTCTACGGCACTTTCTTCATGCTGTGCGGCGCCTACACGCTGGCGCAAAACGGTCACGTGCGCGGCGACTTCCTCTATAGCAACATGAAGCCGCGTACCCAGGCCGCGCTGGACCTGATCCTGTACTTCGTATTTTTCATACCCGGTATCCTGGCGCTCGTCTACGCCGGCTACCAGTATGCGGGGGATTCCTGGCGAATCCTCGAACACTCGAACACCACGGCCAACGGCCCACCGGTGTACCACTTCAAGACTGTCATTCCCATCGCCGGCGCATTGATGATGCTGCAGGGAGTGGCCGAGATCGTTCGCTGTGTCGTTTGCCTGAAGACAGGCGAGTGGCCCGAACGCCTGAAAGACGCAGAGGAGATTGATGTGATTGAGCAGCAGCTCGCAAACAGCGAGTTTGTCAGCGACGAAGATCGCAAGCTGGCGATCGAAGGCGCACACCAGATCGAGGAAGCCGCCAAGCAGCGCGGCATGGGTGACGGAGCGAAACTATGAGCGATCCGGCACTCGGCCTCACCATGCTGGCCCTGATCGTGGTGGTGATCCTGATGGGATTCCCTACCGCCTTTACCTTGATGGGTCTCGGCACTGCATTCGGCTTTTACGCTTTCTACGATCCGTCGCAACACTGGATCGACAACAGGATCTTCGACCTGATGGTCCAGCGCGCCTATGGTGCGATGACCAATGACACGCTGATCTCGATTCCGCTGTTCGTACTGATGGGCTACGTGATGGAGCGTGGCGCGTTGGTCGACAAGATGTTCTACAGCTTCCAGCTGGCCTTCCGGCGGGTTCCTGCATCGCTTGCCGTGGCATCGCTGATCGTCTGCACCTTCTGGGGCATTGCCAGCGGCTTGGTCGGCGCGGTCGTCGTGCTGATGGGCGTGATCGCGTTCAACCCGATGCTCAAGGCCGGTTATGACACCCGTCTTGCTGCTGGAGTGATCACTGCCGGCGGCACGCTGGGCATCCTGATCCCGCCTTCGGTAATGATCATTGTCTACGCTGCGGTGGCCGGCCAATCGGTGGTCAAGCTGTATGCGGCTGCGATGTTCCCTGGCTTTTTCCTGGCTTTCCTGTACCTGGTGTACATCATCGGCTGGGCCATGATCAATCCGAAGATTGCGCCAAAGCTGCCCGAGGAGCAGACCCGGATACCAGTCGAGCCCTGGACTGCCGAACTGCAAAGCCGCTACTCGCGCAAGGTCCTTCCCGCGCTGCTCGCGGCGGCGGTCTCGCCGGCGCGCGCCCTCGCCATCGACGCGGGTGGCGTCAAGGTCACCTACGGCATGCTGTTGAAAAACCTCGGGTCCGCGCTGGTGCCGCTGATGATGGCCGGCGTTACCCTGTGGGGCGTATGGTGGTACGTGGTGATCCATCCGGCGCCTGACCAGCCAGCACCCGTGGCGACCGTCACTGCGAAGGCAGCCGCGCCGCAGGAACAGGGCAACGCCGCTGCGCTCGCCCAGGAGCAGCCCGCCGAGCTCGGCTCGTCCGACCTGGCTGAGCCGCCTGGCAGCGACAAGCCTGCAGAACTGGGATCCGTCGAGGAGCCGAAAGCCGAAACCCCATCCGGAGCAGCGCAGGCGCCGCAAGAGATGGGCGGAGGCGCCGAGACGCAGCAGAGCGCCACCCCGGCGGAAGCAGGGCCTGCACCGGCGTTCTACACCTGGTTCGCAGTCGCCGTCGCAGCGACGCTATTGCTGGTGTTGTACTACTACTGGATCATGGAAGGCGAGCTGTTCCAGTTGCTCAAGCTGCTGATCTCGTCCACGCTTCCGCTCGGAATTCTTACCATCCTGGTGCTGGCGGTGATCCTGTTCGGTATCACGACAGCAACCGAGTCAGCGGCGATCGGTGCGGCGGGCGCGTTCCTTCTTGCATGGCAAGCGCGCACCTTCAGCTTCGCCAAGATGAAGCAAGCGACCTTCCTGACTGCGAAGACGACGGCAATGGTGTGCTGGCTGTTCGTCGGCTCGGCGATCTTTTCCGCGGTGTTTGCAATCCTCGGCGGGCAGGCGCTGGTGGAAAAGTGGGTGCTGGCACTGAACCTGTCGCCGCTGCAGTTCATGCTGCTGTCGCAGGCGATCATTTTCGTGCTGGGCTGGCCGCTGGAGTGGACCGAGATTCTCGTGATCTTCGTGCCGATCTTCCTGCCGCTGCTGAAGCACTTCGAGATCGACCCGATACTCTGGGGCACGCTGGTGTTCGTCAACCTGCAGGCGGCATTCCTGTCCCCGCCGGTGGCAATGTCGGCCTTCTACCTGAAGGGAGTCGCGCCGAAGCACGTGACGATCAACCAGATCTTCGCCGGCATGATGCCGTACATGCTGATCGTCATCCTCTGCATGGTGCTGATGTATATCTGGCCGGGAATGACCTTGTGGCTGCCGACCTACCTGTACGGTAACTAGAGTTCGGCTTGATGGCGACAAAAGCGGCGGGGTGACCCGCCGCTTTTTTTTTTTACGGCCTGACGGGAAACAATCATCGCCTTGCGCCATCGAACAGAAGGAGGAAATTGGCATGTATGTGGTCTACTGGACAGAGGGCAAGGGCGAGCTTGCCGGCCCGCGCTCGCAGGGCTTCGCAACCGGGGACATGAAACAGGCGTTAAACTTCATGGAAGCCTTGCGAATGCGCCAGCGCCAGGGCGACCCCGTCTCCTTCATCACGATGTGCAGCGAGCACCCCGACTCGGTCGGCTTGCCCGGTGTCGCGGAAACGGGATCCGATTACAAATGGAAGAAGCGGCGGCTGTAAGCTGCTTCACGAGCCAACCCTCAAAAATAGGAAAGCCCGATGAAAACAAGAGCGGCAATTGCCTGGAAAGCGGGTGCACCGCTGTCGATAGCCGAAGTCGACCTGGAAGGCCCGCGCGCCGGCGAGGTCCTGATCGAGATAAAGGCCACCGGCATCTGCCACACCGACCAGTACACGCTATCCGGCGCCGATCCGGAGGGCATCTTCCCGGCAATACTTGGCCATGAAGGCGCGGGAATCGTGGTGGACGTCGGGCCAGGCGTGAAATCCCTGAAGAAGGACGATCACGTGATTCCGCTGTACACGCCGGAATGCCGCGAGTGCAAATTCTGCCTGTCCCGCAAGACCAATCTGTGCCAGGCGATCCGCTCCACCCAGGGGCGCGGCCTGATGCCGGACGGCAGCAGCCGGTTCTCGCTGGATGGCCGGCCGCTGTTCCATTACATGGGCACGTCGACGTTTTCCAATTACATCGTGGTGCCTGAAATCGCGGTGGCAAAAATCCGCCCTGACGCGCCGTTCGACAAGGTCTGCTATATCGGCTGCGGCGTCACTACCGGCGTGGGCGCGGTGATCTTCACGGCCAAGGTCGAGGCCGGCGCCAATGTCGTGGTGTTCGGACTGGGCGGAATCGGATTGAACGTGATCCAGGCGGCGCGCATGGTCGGCGCTGACAAGATCATCGGGGTCGACATCAATCCCGCGCGGGAACAGATGGCGCGTAAATTCGGCATGACCCACTTCGTCAATCCGCGCAAGTCGAAGGACGTGGTGGATGACATCATCCAGCTGACCGATGGCGGCGCAGACTACAGCTTTGAATGCATCGGCAACACCACCACGATGCGCCAGGCGCTTGAGTGCTGCCACAAGGGGTGGGGCCAGTCCGTGATCATCGGGGTGGCCGCTTCCGGCCAGGAAATTTCCACCCGGCCGTTCCAGCTGGTGACCGGGCGGGAATGGAAGGGCAGCGCGTTCGGCGGCGCACGCGGACGCACCGACGTACCGAAGATCGTCGACTGGTACATGGAGGGCAAGCTCAACATCGACGACCTGATTACCCACACGATGCCACTGGAGCGCATCAACGAAGGATTCGACCTGATGCATCGCGGCGAATCGATCCGCTCGGTGGTGATCTATTGACGATGCTGGATGATCGGGGCCCGGCAGCATGACAGCGATCCCTGTGCCGCTGCCTGTCAGGGAGGGGGTCGCGCCAAGCTATATCTGGTTGCCGCAGGGTCCCTGGCCTGACTTGCTGAATTTCCTGACGGAGCGTTTTCCGGCGGTAGATGCCAGTCAATGGCAGCGGCGCATGCAAGCCGGCGATGTGCGCGATGCCCGCGGGTCGATGCTGCTTCCTGATGCCGGTTATTGCGCCGGCATGCAGGTCTTCTATTACCGCGAGATCGCGCACGAGCCGCCGATTCCTTTCGACGAATTCATCCTGTATCAGGACGAGCATCTGCTGGTCGCAGACAAGCCGCATTTTCTTCCCGTTACGCCATCCGGCCGCTTTCTGCACGAAACCTTGCTGGTCCGCCTGAAACTGAAGACCGGCTGCGATGCCTTGGTTCCGATCCACCGGCTCGACCGTGAAACCGCCGGTGTGGTCGCGTTTTCGCTCAATCCCGAGACGCGGGGCCGCTATCAGGCGCTGTTTCGGGAACGCACTGTCGACAAGGTGTATGAGGCGCTCGCACCGGGTCGGCCGGACCTGTCGTTCCCGCTGACCCGCCGCAGCCGGATCATCCCCGGCGAACGCTTTTTCATGATGAAGGAATCCGGCGGCGAGCCTAATTCACATACGGAAATCGAGGTTCTCGAAAAAGGATTGTCCTGCTGGCGCTATCGCTTGCGCCCCTCGACCGGAAAGACGCACCAGTTGCGGCTGCACATGCTCGGGCTGGACATGCCAATCCTGAACGACTTGCTGTACCCGGTGGTGCATCCGGTCGGTGCGGAAAACTACGAGAAGCCATTGAAACTGCTGGCGCGGTCGCTGTCCTTCATTGATCCGGTCAGCGGCGTCCGGCATTGCTTCGAAAGTGCGCGTACGCTATGAACCCATCTTCGAGTCCAGGCATGCAATTCAGTTATTGGGAACAGGACGCGATGGCGAGCGCGCACTGCATCGTCGTCGGCGCAGGCCTGGTTGGACTGCAGACTGCGCTCTCATTGCGCACGCACCTGCCGGGACAACGGATACTCGTGCTAGAGCGCGGCATGCTGCCGGCTGGCGCCTCCACCCGCAACGCTGGTTTCGCGTGCTTCGGCAGCCTGACTGAAATCCTGGCCGATATTGATTCAATCGGCGCGTCAGCCGCGCTGGACCTGATCGATCAACGCTGGCGCGGCATTTCCCTGCTTCGGAAGCTGATCGGCGATGAGGCCATGGAATACGAAAGCATGGGCGGCCATGAACTGATACGCGCTGCCGAACAACCGGCATTGGAACGGCTCGATGAAGCCAACCGCTTGCTGCACCCACTGGTTGGCAAAGCGGTTTTTGCGCTGAACGAATCCGCTTTCGCAACAGCTGGATTCGGACCTGATGTGCTGGCCATGGTCAGCAATCCGCTGGAGGGGCAGCTGCACTCCGGAAAGGCTATGCAGGCCCTGCGGCGGACAGCTGTGCAAAACGATATCGAGATCATCAACGGGGCAGAGGTGGTAGGCCTTGAGGAGGGCGCCAGCGGGGTGGACGTCTGGCTGGCTGGCGGCACTTGCATGCGCGCGCAGCGGGTCGCTGTATGCACCAATGCGCTGATACCCTCTCTCTTGCCATCCTTGCCTGTCGTGCCGGGACGAGGGCAGGTGCTCGTGACTGATCCGCTGCCCGGACTGCCGTTTCGTGGTTGCTTCCACATCGAACAGGGTTACTACTATTTCCGCAACGTCGGCGAGCGGGTGTTGCTGGGTGGCGGGCGCAATCTGGATTTCACGGCCGAGGCCACTACGGAAATGGCAGTGTCGGCGAAGGTACAGGATGCGCTGGAGCGGATGCTGGCAGACACTATCCTGCCGGGGCGGCCGTATCGCATCGCCTCCCGCTGGGCTGGCATCATGGGATTTACGGCGAACAAGCAGCCTCTGGTGGAGCGCTCGGGGCAGCGCGTGGTAGCGGGATTCGGATGCAACGGGATGGGTGTGGCATTGAGTCCCCTGATCGCTACGCAGACGGCCCGCTTGCTGCTCGAAGGGTGATGCTCCTTTGTGACCGCCGCCCGCCGTCCGATGGCGAGTGCGGCAAAGCGCTAGAATGATGGTTATTCCAGCAAGCATCGTTCATGAGCTCCGCCCCGCCCAAGCCACCCGCCGATCCTGATTCGGCACGCACCATTCGCACTGCGATCATCTGCCTTTCGCTGGCGGCCTTTGCCAGCGGCAGTTCAATGCGGCTGACCGACTCGTTGTTGCCCCGCCTCGCTTCCGACTTCCAGCTCTCCCTTGGCACAGCGTCGTACACCATCACCTCGTTCTCGATTGCCTACGGTCTCGCGCAGCTTCTGTTCGGTCCACTTGGGGACCGTTTCGGGAAATACCTGGTGATTGCGATGGCATGCGCGGCCGGCGTCGTTACCGCGCTGTTGTGCGCGATGGCGCCGACATTTCCCTTGCTGATCGCCGCGCGGCTGCTGGCAGGCGCGACCGCAGCTGCCGTGATTCCGCTGTCGATGGCCTGGATCGGCGATGTCATACCGTACGAGCAACGGCAACCGGTTCTGGCGCGCTTCCTGATCGGCCAGATCCTGGGCGTGTCGTGCGGAGTACTTCTGGGCGGATTGGCTGCCGACCATTTCGGATGGCGCCCGCCTTTCGTCGGGATTGCCGGCCTGTTCGCGGTGATCAGCGCAATCCTGTTTTCGCTTGACCGTCGGCTGCCGGATCATGCGCGCGTCGTCCGGAAAAGCGAAGGCCGGGTGATCGCGCGGATGGTGTCGGAATTCGGCGAGGTACTCGGCAAGCGCTGGGTAAAAGTCGTGCTGGCGACGGTGTTCCTGGAAGGGATGTTCCTGTATGGGGCGTTTGCTTTCATTACCTCACACCTGCACCAGAACTTCGGTGTGTCGCTGACCACGGCGGGCGCGCTGGTCATGCTGTTTGGCCTGGGCGGGATATTGTTCGCTATGTTCTCGGCAAGCCTGGTGCGCCGACTCGGAGAAATTGGACTGATACGCTGGGGTGGTGGACTGGTTTGCGCCGCGCTGCTGTCGATCGGGCTGGCACCGTCATGGATCTGGGCCGTGCCTGGCTGCTTCGTCGCCGGACTGGGCTTCTACATGTTTCATAACACCCTGCAGATCAATGCGACCCAAATGGCGGCTGAGCGCCGGGGCGCTGCGGTGAGCAGCTTCGCATCCTGCTTCTTCCTGGGTCAATCCCTGGGCGTGGCGCTCGCCGCCTGGCTCATCGCCGGGCTTGGAACGGGTCCGGTCATCGCCGGCTTTGCCATCGGCCTGTTTGCCATCGCATGGAACTTCAGCCTGCGCAAGGCCAAGCAAGCCGACCTTGAAAGCAAGCTCCGGGTTGCCGGAAGCTAGACCAGATTGAGGATTGGCGGGGACAAAAAAATGGCCCCGCTGGGTATTACCAGCTGGGACCTTAACCTTCCCGTTAGGGGAGGAGGAGACATCCGTGAAAACATCTGACGCAACGTCAATATATACGTTGCCAAAATAACCAGTATGACTATTAATAAATAAGTACTTTTCCTAACCGGAAAATTCGGCTTTCTTAGTCACGCATAGCCATGGCGCGCAGTTCCGATGCCAGCCCCGGATGCTGGTTTTCCACGCTGCGCGCAAATCGATTGATAGCGATCATGTCATCCATCCGTGCACGCGAGCGACGCTCTTCCAAGGTTTTGCGGGGCGCAAGCAGCAGCAGGCCAGCACGGACCAGTCCGGTCAGCAAGGGCCGGAACAGCACGAGCAACGTGGCGAATATGCCAAACCCGATCAGAGGCCGTACCGCAGTTGCAGCAGAACCGATCATGCTGTTTGTCATCGGCAACATTGCCTCAAAGGGAAAACCCAATGTCAGAAAACCCATTTCTTCCTCCGTTCATTCCATGTTGCATCGCAGTATATGAAGGGATAAGATATAAATCCAATTGACAGGCGTCATATCAGCTATGCCGCCCATGAATATCATCCAGAGATAGTTGCCTGCCATGAGTTTCCTGACGCTGGACCTCAACCTCCTTCGGGTTTTTGACGCGATCATGATCGAGCAGAACCTGACACGGGCGGCCGAACGGCTGGCCATGACACAGCCAGCCGTATCAAACGCGCTGCGGCGCCTTCGGGATGCGCTGGGAGACGACCTGTTGATTCGTACAGCTCATGGAGTGAAGCCGACGCCACATGCAGAAACCTTGTGGCCGACAGTGAGGAAGGCCTTGTCCGCCCTGGAGGACGCTGTCGAACCGAATGTTTTCGACATTCGTAGCGCCCATGCCACTTTTCGACTGGCGATGGCGGACGCGACCGCAGCGCTCGGCCTGCCTGGCCTGGTCAGGGCAATCGAACAACAGGGCGCAGGGATAAAAATCAGGATGACACCACTGACCACCCGTGAACCACGTCCGATGCTGGTACGCGGCGAAATAGACCTGGCGATAGGATTTTTCCCCGGCGTGGTTGCGCAACTGGCCAGTGGAGCCGACAACACCATCCGTCACGAACGTGTGTATTCCGGTCACTACCTGTGCGTGATGCGCAAAGATCATCCCTTGGCGCGCGGCGAACTGACACTGGATTCCTACTGCAAGGCAAAACACCTACTGGTCAGTTTCTCGGGGAGGGCGTATGCAGTAATCGACGACCTTCTGGCGCAAATCGGCCTCGAAAGAAAAATCGTCCTGACCGTCAACCAGTTTTTCACCGCAGGCCGGATAGTCGCCCATTCCGACCTGATCACCGTGCTGCCGCGCCACCTGATTGCCGCCACTGGCATGATCGGGGACCTGGTTGCGAAAGAACTGCCGCTCGAACTGCCTTCCGTACATGTGGATATGCTATGGCATGAACGGGATACCCGCAATCCGGCACACCAGTGGCTAAGGCGGCAGATGATGGAAATGAAGAGCGGGGTAATGGCGGCCGAAATTGAATTCGGCCGTCCGGATTCCTAGGCCGGCTTTGTGGTCCGCACCAGCGCCGCTCGAAAGTAGGCTAGTCCTGCCACCAGGCTGCAGGCAGTGAGAAGCAGGATTGCGTCGCCATGCATCAGGCCCAGGGTAAGGATCGCCGAGAATCCGAACGGCGCCAGCGCCCGGGCGGCGAAAGCCGGTCTTGCAAGGCGTCCCAGCAGGACGCCATAGCCCTCGCGTCCGAACAATACGGCTGGCACTGTGCCGCGGATGATCGTCATGATGCCGTTGCTGAATCCGTACAGGCCGGCGGCAATGAAGGCCAGCGCCGAATAGCCGTCGACAAAGTAGAGCGCGACTGTCGCCATTACCATCAGCAGGAAAGATGCCGCACCGATTCCAACCGGACCGACATTGCGCGCCAATACGAACTCGAGCACACGCACCAGCACCTGCATTGGCCCGATCAGGGTCGCAACCAGAACTGCTTCGCCGGCACTCAGACCCGCTTGCCTGAACAGAGCGATGATATGCACAGACAGCGCTGACAACACGAACGAACCTATCGCAAAGGCAATCGCGAGATAGTTGTAGCGGCTGCCGCGGGCGGGAACAACATCACTCGCGCCCTCGATGGCGCCGGCCGCCGGTGCCGGTGCCTGCTGGTGCGCAGGCAGCACCAGCGCATGCAGCGGCAAGCACACTGCGAATTGCAGGCCAGCGTAGATCAGTAAAGTCCATCTCCAGCCGACCAGCTCCAGCAACAGCTGCGAAAGCGGCCAGAAAGCCGTGCTCGCAAATCCGCCAAACAGTGTCACTGCCGTCACCGAAGTCCGATAACGCGCGCCGGTAACCTGGTTGAGGGTGATGAAAACGGCCTCGTACAGGCAGACCGACATGGCGATACCCGAAGCAGCCGAACCGATCAGCAGCGTAACCGGCCCTTGCGCACTGGCCAGCAACAGTAATGCAAGGCAACCAATGATCGAGCCTGCGCTCAGTATCCGCCGTCCGCCACGCTCATCGATCAAGCGCCCGACTGTCGGTGCTGCAAGCCCGGACATCAGCAAGCTGAAAGTGAATGCGCCGAACAGGACGGAGGATGAAATACCCAGGTCCCGCTGCATGCTTTCGCCCAGCACTGCTATCGAATAATAAAAACTGCCCCAGGAAATCACTTGGGCAATCCCCAGCGCGCAGATGAGCGCGGACAGGGAGCGGTTCCCGGGAGCAGCCATGTTCAGCAAAGCACGAGGCGCCAGGCGGGGGCGACTTCACACAAGTCGTGCTGGATTTCTTTGTTGGTGTTCTTGGGGAGCATGGGAGCAGATCGGGAACTGATGCTGGAGATTAACAGAATTTAGAGAAAGAACGTGAACCATCCAGGCTTCAGCTTGTGGATAAACCAGTGGAAAAACAAGGGATAGTTTGAGGATAAGAAGAATAGAAACGGGCGGGAATTTCTTGTCCAGATTTCACCGGTGCCGGATACAAGGGTTCTGCCAGCCCTTATGCGTTCTCCATGAGCTTGATTTCATACAGGAATATGGGCTTGTCCACAGAAAGCTGCTTCCCTTATCTATCACTACTAATCTCAATCATTAATACAGTTAACCCAAACCGGCCTTTTTTATTTTTTTAGCCTTCGCAAAAACGGCGAATCAGATGGAAGGCATATTGCGATGCCACTTTGTCGATGAAACGCAGGAAGTCGACCGCTGAATCGGCATTGGCGTCATCGGAAATTGTCCTGACGACAGAAAACGGGATGCCGAATTCGAAACAGACCTGCGCAACTGCGGCGCCCTCCATTTCGACAGCAAGCAAATCAGGCAACAGCGTGCGCAGCTGGCCAAGGCGTTCGGGGTGGTGGATGAATTCGTCGCCGCTGGCGATCAGGCCGCGGTGAACCCGTGGCGCATGCAAACGGAACGTCGCCCGATCGTCTTCGGTGAGCGCAGAAGCCAGGTCCTTTTCAAGGAAACTCGTACAGGCGCGATCCAGCCTTTCCGTCAATTCCTGGTCGGTTGCAAAACGATCAAGACTGGTCAGCGGGATCTCGAAGCGCGGAAACAGTGGCCGGCTGTCCATGTCGTGCTGGATCAGATGTTCGGCAATGACGAGGTCACCGATCCGGACTTCGTCGCCAGCGCCGCCAGCCACGCCGGTGAACAGGATCTCGGTGACATTGAAACGTTCGATCAGGGTCGCTGTAGTGGCCGCGGCGGCCACCTTTCCCAATCGCGACAGAACGCACACGACTTCCTGGCCCCATAAATTGCCAGCGACATAGTCCCGCATGCCACGGGATGCTGTGACCGCTTGCTCCAGGTGCTGAACCACACCTGCCTGTTCCTGTTGAAGCGCGCTGATGATGCCGATGCGACGTTGCTTTTTTTGCATGTTGCTGCTTGATGGTGAGTGAAAGGGTGCTTTGTACTAAAAAGCTTTATATAAGAATAGTAATAAGGTTAACGGCCTTGCATTTCTGTGGATAAGTCAGTATACCGCCAGAAATTCAAGGACTTGCAGTGCAGATAACCGGTCTTGAAAGTACTGTAATCAAGAAGGAGAGTTCGGGAACAAAATTGGACGACAGATGTTTTCCCTGCGTTGTACACAGTCTGGATGCAGGCTATCCCAAGGCTTGTGCACAGGGGTAAAGGGTCCCTCAGTTACCCCAGACCGTTTTCAGAAGCGAAAAAATGGCGGCGATTGCCGGTTCGTTCTTGCGGCGCGCAAGGCAGATAAATGTTAATTCTGTCAATAAACTGACCTGATCGGCGATCACCAGTCCATGCAGATGTGCCTCTTTCAGCGCGGTCGACTCCCGGACCAGGCATAAACCGACGCCTGATTTCACCAGGTCCAGCATTGACGGTTCCTGGTCCACCAGCGCGACCTTGTTCGGCGTCGCCTTGTATTGGGAAAACACCTTGCTGAGCATCCGGTTGTGCGCGGATTCGGGCGGCGTCCACACCCATGGCAGGCGAGCCAGTTCGGGCCAGTCGCGACCGATGACCCGCGACCGCCAGCCGCGGGGCGCGACTACGTTGTACGTGAACGAAGTCAGGGTCTGGCAGTGGAATTCCTTGCCTGGCACACCAAGGTAATAACCAACGTCGAGCCGGCCGGCCCGGATTTGCTGCAGGACCCAGCCGGACATGCCGTGCAACAACTCAGTCGATAGTTGGGGAAATGATTCGACCAGCAGTTTCAGGACCGCACCGAGTCGCGTGAATTCTGGGTCGAGTATGGTGCCGATCGCAAGATTGCCAGTCACCGTGGAATGCATGGCTGCGGCTGCTTGTCGCAAGTCGGCGATGCTTGCCAGCACTCTTTCTGCCAGTGGTAACAGCCGTGCGCCATCAGTGGAAAGCGCCATGCCGGACGGCGTGCGGGTAAATAGCTGCAGGTCGAGCGACCGCTGCAAGGACTTGATCTGCAGGCTGACCGCGGGTTGGGTCAGATGGAGTTTTTCTGCAGCCCGCGTCAGGTTGCCTTCCTGGGCGACCGTGATAAAGGCACGCAACTGGGTAAAGTCCACACGTATCTCCATAAGCGTTACTTATATCAAGCTTGATGATAACTCATTGGATTATTGGAGCGTTATAGCGATAAGCTTCGAGAAAATCCCTATCTGACCAAAGGAAAGCTTATGAGCGCGACGACCGGACGTATCGACCACTTCATCCAGGGACGCATCGTTCCCTCGACCAGCGGGCGCCAGCAGGATGTTTTCAATCCCGCCACCGGCGAAGTCAGTGCGCAGGTCGGGCTGGCCAGCGTCGAGGACGTGAATGCAGCGGTCGCTTCGGCAAAGGCTGCCGCACCGGCATGGGCCGATACAGCGCCGCTCAAGCGCGCCCGCATCGTCAGTAAATTCAAGGAATTGCTGGAGCAAAACCACGACAGCCTGGCGGCGGCGATCACACGCGAGCACGGAAAGGTCTTTTCCGATGCCAAGGGCGAAGTAGTGCGTGGCCTGGAGATCGTCGAATTTGCCTGCGGTGTGCCGCAGTTGCTGAAGACACAGTTCACCGACAATATCGGTGGTGGCATCGATAACTGGCAATTACGCCAGCCGCTGGGTGTCACGGCCGGCATCACACCTTTCAATTTCCCGGTGATGGTGCCGTTGTGGATGGCTCCGGTTGCCATTGCCACTGGCAACACCTTCATTCTGAAGCCTTCCGAGCGCGACCCCTCGCCGTCGATCATGATGGCCGAGCTGTTCAAGAAAGCTGGCTTGCCCGATGGCGTATTCAATGTCGTGCAGGGAGACAAGCTGGCAGTTGATACCTTGCTCCACCATCCGGACGTGAAAGCCGTCTCCTTCGTCGGATCGACACCGATTGCCGAATACATCTATACCGAAGGCACACGCCGCAAGGGTGCTTATCCGTTGCGGGTGCAGGCACTGGGAGGCGCAAAAAATCACCTGGTTGTAATGCCGGATGCCAACCTTGAGCAAGCGGTCGATGCCTTGATTGGTGCCGCCTATGGTTCGGCCGGCGAGCGTTGCATGTCGATTTCAGTTGCGGTTGCGGTGGGCAATGTGGCCGACAAGCTGGTCGAAGCGCTGATACCGCGGGTAAAAGCGCTGAAGGTGCGCAATGGCATGGACAATGAAGCGGAGATGGGTCCGGTGGTCACGGCCGTGCACAAAGCAAAGATCGAGGGCTACATCGAAGAAGGCGAGCGCGCCGGCGCCAGGCTTCTGGTCGATGGGCGCGGCTTGCGGGTGGCTGGACACGAGGGCGGTTTCTACCTTGGTGGCACGCTGTTCGACCATGTGACGCCGGAAATGAAGATTTACCAGGAAGAGATATTCGGGCCGGTGCTGTGCGTGGTGCGCGTTCCCGACCTCGGCACTGCGATCAATCTGATCAATGCCCATGAATTTGGCAATGGCGTGTCGCTGTTCACTTCGGATGGCAATACTGCCCGGGAGTTTTCGCGCCGTATCGAAGTCGGCATGGTCGGCGTGAACGTGCCGATTCCGGTGCCGATGGCTTGGCATTCCTTCGGCGGGTGGAAGCGTTCGTTGTTTGGCGACATGCACATCTATGGCGAAGAAGGGATCCGCTTCTATACCCGCTACAAGTCAATCATGCAGCGTTGGCCTGAAACGATAGATAAAGGCGCCGAGTTCACAATGCCGGTTGCGAAATAAGGGCGGGTCCGTGGAAAACGCCGGGAAGTACGACTACATCATCGTTGGTGCCGGCACGGCCGGATGCTTGCTGGCCAATCGCCTGTCGCAGGAACGCAATGCATCGGTGCTGTTGATCGAGGCGGGACGCAAGGACGACTATGCGTGGATTCATATTCCGGTTGGCTACCTGTACTGCATCGACAATCCACGCACCGACTGGATGTACCGGACCGAACCGGATCCCGGCCTCAATGGACGCAGCCTGATCTACCCGCGCGGCAAGGTGCTGGGTGGATGTTCGTCCATCAACGGCATGATCTACATGCGTGGCCAGCAGCCGGATTACGACCGCTGGGCAGAACTGACCGGCGACCCGAGCTGGCGCTGGGAAAATGTGCTGCCGCTATTCAGGCAGACCGAGGATCACCACGGCGGCGACAATGAATTTCATGGCGCCGGCGGGGAATGGAGAGTCGAGCGCCAGCGCTTGCGCTGGGACATCCTCGACGCTTTCCGCCAGGCAGCCGGTGAGGTCGGCATTCCACCGACCGACGATTTCAATCGCGGTGACAACGAAGGTTGCGGCTATTTCGAGGTGAACCAGAAGAAGGGGATACGCTGGAATACCGCCAAGGCTTTTCTGCGCACGTCGATCCGGCGCGGCAATCTCGAAATCATGACCGGATGCCACGTCAAGAAGCTACGATTTGCAGCCTCAGCTGAAGGGCAACGTTGCGTCGGCGTGGAATTCACCGGCAACGGACAGGAATGGTTTGCCGAGGCGGCGCACGAGACGCTGTTGTGCGCGGGTGCAATCGGCTCACCGCAGATCCTGCAGTTGTCGGGGATAGGCCCGGCATCCTTGCTCCAGAAAAACGGTATCGAGCCAGTGGTCGATGCGCCCGGCGTCGGCGAGAACCTGCAGGATCATTTACAGATCCGGATGGCGTTCAAGGTGCGCGGCGTGAAGACGCTCAACATGCTGGCCAACAGCTGGCACGGCAAGATGCGGATCGGGCTGGAATATGCAATCAAGCGCAGCGGTCCGATGGCGATGGCGCCTTCCCAGCTGGGCGCCTTTACACGCTCCGACCCCTCCCAGCCGACCCCGAACATCCAGTATCACGTGCAGCCGCTGTCGCTGGAGCGGTTCGGCGAGCCATTGCATGATTTCCCGGCGTTTACCGCGAGCGTGTGCAACCTGCGGCCGACCGCGCGCGGACACGTGCGCATTGCCAGCAGCAACCCGTTCGACGCGCCCAGGATCACGCCAAATTACCTGAGCACGGAAGAAGACCGGAAGGTGGCCGCCGACTCGCTCAGGCTCACGCGCCGCATCGCTGCTGCACCGGCCTTGCAGAAATATGCGCCGGAAGAGTTCAAGCCCGGTCCGCAGATCCAGACCGATGAGGAACTGGCCAAGGCCGCTGGCGATATCGGCACCACCATCTTTCATCCTGTGGGCACCTGCAGGATGGGGCGCGCGGATGATACGCAGGCAGTCGTTGACAGCGAGTTGCGGGTCAGGGGTGTGTCCGGCTTGCGTGTGGTCGACGCTTCCGTGATGCCCTTCATTACGTCGGGCAACTGCAATTCGCCGACCATCATGATTGCGGAAAAAGTGGCAGCGCAGATACGTAGAAGCCGCAGGCCCTGAACTCCAGCATTGCTTTTCGCTTTTGATATTCTTGGAACGAGCTGAAGCGCATGTATGATGCGCAATAGGCGAATTGACACATAGCAATGGTTAACATTCGGTAGCTACGGTAGTTACACCGTATTGCCATGCCAGATTGGCGCTGTGTACGATGCGAGACCAAGTAAAAAAACAAGCTATAAGCAACTGGAGACAAGATGGCTGACGTCATTCTTGAAACGCGCAATCTCACCAAGGTGTTCAAGGGTTTCACCGCGGTGAATGACGTAAACCTGCAGGTGCAGCGTGGTCACATCCACGCCTTGATCGGGCCAAACGGCGCCGGCAAGACCACTTGCTTCAACCTTCTTACCAAATTCCTGGTGCCCACTACCGGGATCATCCTGTTCAATGGCCGCGATATCACGGCTGCTGCGCCGGCACAGATCGCGCGCCAGGGGATCATCCGGTCGTTCCAGATTTCGGCGGTGTTTCCTCATCTGACGGTGATGGAGAATGTACGCGTAGGCCTGCAGCGCGGGCTCGGTACGTCCTTCCATTTCTGGCGGAGCGAGCGCACCCTGAACCAGCTCAACGACCGTGCGATGGAACTGCTGGGCGAAGTGGATCTGGCCGGATTTGCCGATACCACGACCGTCGACCTTCCCTACGGCCGCAAGCGCGCGCTCGAGATTGCCACCACGCTGGCGATGGAGCCGGAGCTGATGCTGCTCGACGAGCCGACGCAGGGCATGGGCCACGAGGATGTGCACCGCGTCACCGAGCTGATCAAGAAAGTGTCTGCGGGCCGCACCATCCTGATGGTCGAGCACAACATGAATGTCGTCGCCGGCATCTGCGACAAGATCACGGTCCTGCAGCGCGGCGCGGTACTGGCCGAGGGCTCCTACCAGGAGGTATCAGGCAATGCGCAGGTGATGGAAGCGTATATGGGAACCACGTCCGGCGAACTCGAGGGTGCGCACTGATGGACGGTATACGGGAAGCGGATAGTCCGGCCCGGCATGAAGAGAAGACGATGGAAAAAGCGCTGGAAATATCGAACCTGCACGCCTGGTACGGCGAGTCCCACATCCTGCACGATGTCAACTTTTCGGTGAACAAGGGTGAAGTGGTCACGCTGCTCGGCCGAAATGGCGCCGGACGGACCACCACCCTGCGGGCCATCATGGGACTGACCGGCACCCGCAAGGGATCGATCAAGATCAATGGCGTAGAGGCGATTGACATGCCGACGCACCGGATTGCGCATCTCGGCGTTGGTTATTGCCCGGAAGAGCGCGGCATCTTTTCATCGCTGTCTGCCGAAGAAAACCTGATGCTGCCGCCGCACGTGTCGAAAACCGACAAGGGAATGTCGATCGCAGAGATCTACGAGATGTTCCCGAACCTCGCCGAGCGCAGATCCAGCCAGGGAACCCGGCTGTCTGGCGGCGAACAGCAGATGCTGGCGGTGGCGCGGATCCTGCGCACCGGCGCCCGCCTGCTGTTGCTGGACGAAATCTCCGAAGGCCTGGCTCCCGTGATCGTGCAGGCCTTGGCCCGCATGATCCTTTCGCTCAAGGCGAAGGGATACACGATCGTGATGGTGGAACAGAATTTCCGGTTTGCAGCACCGCTGGCCGACAAGTTTTTCGTGGTGGAGCATGGACAGATTGTCGAGAGCTTTGCTTCATCCGAATTGCAGGCAAAGATGTCCGTTCTGAATGAACTGCTGGGCGTTTGACCGGATCGCATAAAGATCCAAAACAACAAAGGAGATGGAAATGAAATTGAAAGCACTCGCGCTGGCAATGACCGGCGCCGCAGTATTCGGATTCGGCGCACCGGCTTCAGCTCAGGTATCGGGGGATGTCATCAAGATCGGCATCATTACCGACATGTCGGGCCTGTACGCTGATATTGACGGCCCGGGCGGCGTCGAAGCGGTCCGCATGGCGATCGCTGATGCGGGCGGCAAAGTCAATGGCAAGAAGATCGAGTTGGTCTATGCTGATCACCAGAACAAGGCCGACATCGCAGCCAGCAAGGCCCGTGAATGGTTTGACCGCGAAGGCGTGGACATGCTGATCGGTGGCACCAACTCGGGCACCAACCTGGCGATGGCCAAGGTTGCAGCGGAGAAGAAAAAGCCATTCATTGCCGTCGGCGCGGCATCTGCCCGCCTGACCAACGAGGAATGCTCACCTTACACCGTCCACTATGCCTATGACACGGTGGCGCTGGCCAAGGGTACCGGCGGCGCGGTAGTGAAGCAGGGCGGGAAGAGCTGGTATTTCCTGACAGCCGACTACGCATTCGGGCATTCGCTGGAAGCGGATACGGGATCCGTCGTGAAAGCCAACGGCGGCACAGTGGTCGGCACGGTACGCCATCCGCTGTCCGCTTCCGACTTCTCGTCCTTCCTGCTGCAGGCACAGGCCTCCAAGGCCCAGATCCTTGGCTTGGCGAATGCCGGTGGCGACACCATCAACAGCATCAAGGCAGCCAACGAATTCGGCATCACGAAGACGATGAAGCTCGCCGGGCTGCTGATGTTCATCAACGACATTCATTCCCTGGGTCTGAAGCTGACCGAAGGCATGTACCTGACCGACAGCTGGTACTGGGATGCCAACGAAGATACCCGTAAATGGTCCAAGCGCTTCTTCGAAAAAATGAAGAAGGAGCCGTCCAGCCTGCAGGCAGCCGACTACTCGGCCGCCAGCTTCTACCTGAAGGCCGTCAAGGATGCCGGCACCGACGATGCCGACAAGGTCATGGCCAAGATGAAGTCGTCGAAGGTCAACGACATGTACGCCAAGAATGCCTATGTACGCGCCGATGGCCGCATGGTGCACGACATGTACCTGATGCAGGTGAAGTCGCCCAAGGATTCCAAGTATCCGTGGGACTACCTGAAAGTGGTGCAGACCATTCCGGGCGAACAGGCTTTCACCACCAAGTCCGATAGCAAGTGCGCGGCCTGGAAATAAGCAAGGCAGTGGCGGCGCGCCCCCGGGCGCGCCGTAATTCAATCTGATCCACCCGTCCGGTCCGCCGGACGATTTTTTATATAGCGCGACATGGAAATATTTGGCGTTCCGCTGCAGGCGATGATGAGCCAGCTGCTGCTGGGCCTGGTGAACGGCTCGTTCTACGCGATGCTGTCGCTGGGGCTGGCGGTGATCTTCGGCTTGCTCAATGTGATCAACTTCTCCCACGGTGCCCTCTACATGATGGGGGCTTTCCTTGCCTGGATGGGGCTGACCTATTTCAACATCAACTACTGGGTCATGCTGATTCTTGCGCCACTGGTGGTTGGCCTGTTCGGCATCATCGTCGAGCGCACCATGCTGCGCTGGCTGTACAAGCTGGATCACCTGTATGGCCTGTTGCTGACATTCGGCATCACCTTGCTGCTTGAAGGTGTGTTCCGTTCCGTCTACGGCGTTTCAGGCCAGCCGTACTCGGTACCCGAACAGCTTGCGGGTGCGACCAATCTCGGCTTCATGATCCTGCCGAACTATCGCGCCTGGATCGTGTTCGCATCGATCGCTGTGTGCCTGGCGACCTGGTTCGTGATCGAGAAAACCAAGCTTGGCGCCTACCTGCGCGCAGGTACCGAGAACCCGAAACTGGTCGAGGCTTTCGGCATCAACGTCCCCTTGATGGTCACGCTCACCTATGGCTTTGGTGTCGCGCTGGCGGCATTTGCCGGCGTGCTGGCGGCGCCGGTGATCCAGGTGTCGCCGCTGATGGGTTCGAACCTGATCATCACCGTGTTCGCCGTAGTCGTGATCGGTGGCATGGGTTCCATCATGGGATCGATCGTGACCGGCCTGATGCTGGGCATCGTGGAAGGCTTCACCCGGGTGTTCTATCCGGAGCTGTCGGCCACGGTGGTGTTCATCATCATGGCAATCGTCCTGCTGGTTCGTCCTGCAGGTTTGTTCGGCAAAGAGAAATAGGCGGAGCGGCAGATGAACAGGAATGTGATTTACGTAATCTCGCTGCTGGCGGCGGCTGCACTGCCGTTCTTCTTCTATCCGGTGTTCCTGATGAAGCTGCTGTGCTTCGCGCTGTTCGCTTGCGCGTTCAACCTGCTGATCGGCTATACCGGGCTGTTGTCATTCGGTCATGCGGCATTCTTCGGGGGCGCCGGTTACTTTGCCGGTTACGCGATCAAGACCTGGGGCTTGCCGACCGAACTGGGACTGCTGATCGGCACCGCTGCGGCGGCGGTGATCGGCTTGGGCATGGGCTTGCTGGCCATTCGGCGCCAGGGGATCTACTTCACGATGATCACGCTGGCGCTGGCGCAGATGCTGTTTTTCGTTTGCCTGGAGGTCAAGGCTACCGGCGGCGAAGACGGCATGCAGGGCATTCCGCGCGGCAAGCTGCTGGGCTTCATTGACCTCTCCAGCGACCTGACGCTCTATTACTTCGTGTTGTTCATAGCGGTTGTCGGCTTCGCACTGATCGTCCGGACCATCCATTCCCCGTTCGGGCAGGTGCTCAAGGCGATCAAGGAGAACGAGCCGCGTGCCATCTCGCTTGGTTACGACGTCGACAGGTACAAGCTGCTGGCGTTCGTGCTGTCTGCGGCCCTCTCAGGCCTTGCAGGAGCCACCAAGACGCTGGTGTTGGGCTTCGAGACGCTGACAGACGTGCACTGGACCATGAGCGGGCTGGTAGTGCTGATGACGCTGGTTGGAGGCATGGGAACGCTGGTGGGGCCGATCGTTGGCGCCGTGGTGGTCATTGCCCTGGAAAACAAGCTGGGCGACGTCGGCGCGTTCTTGGCGAAGGCGACCAACATTGAATGGTTCAATGCGATCGGCGAATCGGTGACGATGGTGATCGGCCTGATCTTCATCATCTGCGTTCTGGCTTTCCGTCGCGGGATTGTGGGCGAGTTTGCGGCGTGGTGGAAGCGGCGTGCGGCAAGCTGAGCGGCGGAATTTCGCAGGGTAGGGAAGGGCCTGGGAAAACCCCGATTCGCAAATGCGGTCGGGGTTTTTTGTTGGGCGCGCGGTATTCGGGGAATCGCGTTGCTACCAGGGAGAATGGCTGGCGGCGCCAGATTCCTGCCAATCTGGTCGGGCTATAATATTTCTTTTTGGAAACTAATTGCGCAGTTTGCAGGCTTGCTTTGGCTGGGCAAGGATCACTGACTCTGCCCTATCGTTAGCGATATCGTAGCAGGGGCGGCGTTGATGGCTCCCCGTCGGGGCCCGGACCTGATCATCACTTGCAGCGCCACCAGATATAGCCTCGTGGATCTTTTTTTGTGCCGGACAGAAGAGGGTCAATGGTCGATCGTTTCTTATAACGGTGGGTGAGCGGTGTTGCGGCTCTTTGGCTTGCGGTTCGTGTGGCTGGGTTTGTTGTTTGTGGTTGTGAAGCCGGGAGACACCCCGGCGGGTGTGTAACTTTCTTTTGGAAAAGAAAGTCACCAAAGAAACCAAATTCAACACCCACTTGGCCAACGCCCGCTTCGATAGGCAACCAGACTCGCATGTCTGGGCCGAACCAGTGCGACGTTCGCGAGGAAGGTCCTGCCACACGTTCGCCTCTGACCGGGATCAGCCAACCCGCTTCAATGCCGCCGACCGCACACCACCGCTCGTTGACTCTCAATGTTTTTCGAAGCCGCTAATTGGCACTCGAGGTCGGGTTGCCAGCGGGGCGCGGCATCCGTGGAATTTTCTGCTGCCATTTGCCTTTCCTTGCCCTTCTTTGAACAGCCCCGTCGCTTGTTTGAAGCTTCGAAAACCATAAAGAGTCAACGGTGCGCTGGGCATCGGTATAAGACACTTCATGGGGTTGGCTGATTAGGTAAGCGGCACACAGCCGAGGGATCATCGCTCGCGAACGCCGCACTGGATTAGCCCAGACATCCGAGTCTGGTTGGCGATCGAAGCGGGCGTTGGCCAAGTGGGTTTTGACTTTGGTTTCTTTGGTGACTTTCTTTTCCAAAAGAAAGTTACACACCTGCCGGGGTGTCTCCCGGCTTCACA
>NZ_VTTH01000003.1 GCF_008831265.1 Lacisediminimonas profundi | reverse complement strand
CGGTTTCACCGCCGGAGGCCATACGGGCGCGGTCCGCGAAGCTGACGTCGCCAGTGCCAACCGACAGGGTCAGTTGCTGTGCGGCCGACATCAGCGCATCGGTACCGAAGCTCACGTTGCCGTTGTTCACTGCCAGCGTCAGGTTCTGGTCCGACGTCATCTCGGCCGAATCGGAAGCCGTGACGCTGCCGACATTCACCGCCATCGTCAGGTCGCCGCCTTCGGTGCGCATCACCGCATCGTTCGACAGGCTCAGGTTGCCCTGAACGAAGCCGTTCAAGGTGCCGCTGATGATCATCGAAGCACTGTCGGCCATGCTCAGGTTGCCCGTGGCAACCGTCAGGTCCAGCGAAGCCGCCGTCACCGACGCCAGGGAACCGAAGCTGACATCGCCGTCGCCGGCCGTCAGCGTCATGTCTTCAGCCGCAGCCAGTACTGCCTGCGTCGAGAAGCTGATGTCGCCGGCATCCACCGTGAACAGCATGCCTTGCCGGTGCCGACTGCGAAGCTCAGTTGCTGTGCCGCTGCCATCACGGCATCCGTCGAGAAGCTGGTGTCGCCCGTGCCAACCGTCACCGTCATGCCGGCCCCTGCCGTCATGCTGGCTTCGGTCGCGAAGCTCAGGTTGCCGGTACCGATCGTGACCAGCGTGTCACCGCCGGAAGCCATCCGGGCGCGGTCCGCGAAGCTGACGTCGCCAGTGCCAACCGACAGGGTCAGTTGCTGTGCTGCCGACAGCAGGGCATCGGTGCCGAAGCTGACGTCGCCGGTGTTCACGCTCAGTGTCAAGTTCTGGTCGGATGTCATCTCGGCCGAATCGGAGGCCGTGACGTTGCCGACATTCACGGCCATCGTCAGGTCGCCGCCTTCGGTGCGCATCACCGCACCGCTCGACAGGTTCAGGTTGCCCTGCACGAAGCCATTCAAGGCGCCGCTGATGAACATCGAAGCGCTGTCGGCCATGCTCAGGTTGCCAGTAGCAACCGTCAGGTCCAGCGAGGCTGCCGTCACCGACGCCAGGGAACCGAAGCTGACATTGCCGTCGCCGGCAGTCAGCGTCATGTCCTGTGCAGCAGTCAAGACGGCCTGGGTCGAGAAGCTGATGTCGCCAGCATCCACCGTGACCAGCGCGTTGCCGCCGGAAGCCATACGGGCGCGGTCCTCGAAGCTGACGTTGCCGCTGCCGACTTCGAACGTCAGGTCCTGGACCGCTGCCATCACGGCATCCGTCGAGAAGCTGGTGTTGCCCGTGCCCAGCCTCACCGTCATGCCGGCCCCGGCCGTCATGCTGGCTTCGGTCGCGAAGCTCAGGTTGCCGGTACCGATCGTCACCACGGCTTCACCGCCGGAGGCCATACGGGCGCGGTCCGCGAAGCTGACGTCGCCAGTGCCAACCGACAGGGTCAGTTGCTGTGCCGCTGACATCAGCGCATCGGTGCCGAAGCTGACGTCGCCGGCATTCACCGTCAGCGTCAGGTCCTGGTCCGAGGTCATCTCGGCCGAATCGGAGGCCGTGACGTTGCCGACATTCACCGCCATCGTCAGGTCGCCGCCTTCGGTGCGCATCACCGCACCGCTCGACAGGTTCAGGTTGCCCTGCACAAAGCCATTCAAGGCGCCGCTGATGAGCATCGAGGCATTGTCGGCCATGCTCAGGTTGCCCGTGGCTACCGTAAGGTCCAGCGAAGCTGCCGTCACCGACGCCAGGGAACCGAAGCTGACATTGCCGTCGCCGGCAGTCAGCGTCATGTCCTGTGCCGCAGTCAAGACGGCCTGGGTCGAGAAGCTGATGTCGCCGGCATCCACCGTGAACAGCATGCCCTCGCCGGCCGTCATCGATGCGCGGTCCGCGAAGCTGACGTTGCCGGTGCCGACTTCGAAGGTCAGTTGCTGTGCCGCTGCCATCACGGCATCCGTCGAGAAGCTGGTGTTACCCGTGCCCAGCCTCACCGTCATGCCGGCCCCTGCCGTCATGCTGGCTTCGGTCGCGAAGCTCAGGTTGCCGGTACCGATCGTCACCACGGCTTCACCGCCGGAGGCCATACGGGCGCGGTCCGCGAAGCTGACGTTGCCGCTGCCGACTTCGAACGTCAGGTCCTGGACCGCTGCCATCACGGCATCCGTCGAGAAGCTGGTGTTGCCCGTGCCCAGCCTCACCGTCATGCCGGCCCCGGCCGTCATGCTGGCTTCGGTCGCGAAGCTCAGGTTGCCGGTACCGATCGTCACCACGGCTTCACCGCCGGAGGCCATACGGGCGCGGTCCGCGAAGCTGACGTCGCCAGTGCCAACCGACAGGGTCAGTTGCTTTGCCGCTGACATCAGCGCATCGGTGCCGAAGCTGACGTCGCCGGTGTTCACGCTCAGCGTCAGGTTCTGGTCGGATGTCATCTCGGCCGAATCCGAAGCCGTGACGTTGCCGACATTCACCGCCATCGTCAGGTCGCCGCCTATGGTACGCATCACTGCATCGCTCGACAGGCTCAGGTTGCCCTGCACGAAGCCGTTCAAGGCGCCGCTGATGATCATCGAAGCGCTGTCGGCCATGCTCAGGTTGCCAGTGGCTACCGTCAGGTCCAGCGAGGCCGCGGTCACCTGTGCCAGCTCGCCCATCAGCATGGAGCCGAGGTCCGCGGAAATCATCATGGCGCCGTCAGCTGACATGTGCGCTGCTGGAGCGAGCTGCAGATTGCCAAGATCGACGTCCAGCGCAACGGTAGCAGCATAAATGGCCGACTGCAGCAAAAGGTCGCCGGCGGACACGTGGGCCCGCAAGGCGCCGGCGGCATCGATCTGGCCGACCTCTGTCGTGCCCAGCAATTCGAGGTTCATGTCGCCGGCCATGGTGCTGGCCTCGACGATACGCGCGGCACTGATGTCCAGCTCGCCATCGACCGAATTGTTGCCAATCCGGACCGCCGACAACAGCATGATGCTGCCGCTGCCGGTTAGCGCGATGTTCGGGAACGCGTCGCTGTCGGCGAACGTGCCGTCAACGATCGCGCCGGCCGATGACGACAGCGACAGATCACCGTTGTCGACTCCAAGGCGGCTGAGCGTGACGTCGCCGCTGGCCTGGATCGAGGCATCGCCGCCAACCGACAGGCTTACCCCATCGCGCATTGCGAGCGCGCCAGCCCTGACGTCAATGTCGACGCTTGCCGCGGACTGCGCCCCGACCAGATTCAGGTCACCCGCCTGCGACACGACACGCAGCGCGCCGTCCAGGTCCATGGTGTTGACCGCCAGCGTGCGCCCGGTTTCCAGGTACACGCCATCCAGCCCGCCGTCGATATGGTCCAGCAGGCGGACCGAGACGTCCACATCCTGCCCGGCACTGGCGCCACCGGCGCCCAGCGCGCTGAGCCGCACCTGTGCAGCAGCGCCGGTTGCGGTGATGTTCGACTGCTCGCCGGCCGTGCCATCCAGCAGGTGGCGACCGGCATCGATATCGAGCGTGCCGTCTGCGGTAGTAACCGAAGACAGCACGATGTCAGCCGAGGCCTGCAGGCTGAGGTCACGCGCGGCGGCAATGGTCGAGCCATCCTGCATCCGCAGGTTGCCGCTGCGCACGCTGATTGCTGCGGCATGCGCTTGTATCGACTGTGTCAACAACAGGTTGCCGCTGACGAGGTCCAGTGCCAGCACGCCATTCAGCACGCTGGCCTGGCGCAGTGTCATCGTGTCGAATCCGGTCGCAGCATGAGCCGAGACGGTGGCGCTGCCGCTGCTGGCTGTGATCGAATCGATGGCCTGCATGCTGACATCGATATCGGCATCGCCAGTGCCGCCGATGCTTGCGGCCGACATGCTGAGAGTACCGGTGCCGACGATATTGAATGCTTCGGTGCCGTTCACCGTGGCAGCCAACCCATCGGTGATGGCGCTGCCCGCCGTAATCGCGACCGTGCCGCTCGCGCTTTCGATGCGTGACAACACGACCGCACCAAGGGCGCTCAGCGTGACGCCACCGGTCGGCACTGCGCCGGTGCCGAATACCTGGATCAGGCCGGTCTCGGCCATCTGCAGGTTTTCCGCGGCGCTGAAGCTGGCCGATTGTGCTTTGACGAACCCGGTCACATCAAGCCGCAATCCAGCCCGCACGGTCGCCGCAGCGGTGCCATCCAGGCTGGCCAGTTCCAGCGCATTGGCATCGCGCAAGGAGATGGCGGCGCCAGTCACGGCCACGGCGCGGAAATCATTGTCCGCCGCATCCAGTGCAATGTTGTAGCGGGTCATGCCCGCGCCGCTGCCGGATTGCGCCGTCAGTTGTGCCGGACGGTTGCTGCCGGTCAGCAGCATGCGGGTGCTTGCCGACTGGGTGATGCTGCCGGCTGCCAGCACATCGACGGTGCCCGTAGCCGACAAGTTGCCGAAGATGGTTGCGCCAGCCCGGGTGTCCAGGTCGCCGGAAACCGTGCCCGAGATCGTGACGCCATTGACATCGACCAGGCGGGTGTTGCCGGCGCTGAGCACATTGACCGCCGTGAAATCATTGTCCACGTTGGCCAGCGTGATGGCATGCCGCACCGTCGCCAGGCCGGTACCGCTTTGCGCAGTCAACGTGAGCGACTTGTCGGCCGTACTGGCCACGATGCGGGTATCCGCCAGTTGCCCGATATTGCCGCCGGCGCTGACGGTTACGTTGCCGCTGGCCGTCAGGTTGGCAAAAGTGATCGCGTCGATATCGTTCAACACCACATCGCGCGCGCTCACCACGCCGACCGCGGCGCCGAAGTTGTTGGCCTGGTCGAGCGTGATGTCCTTGCCGGCGCCAACCGTGAGGCTGGTGGCGCCGCTGACAAGGATCGCGCCGCTGTCGGTCAGCGTGCCCTGCGCGGTGACGCTGAGAGTGCCGCTGACAGTGCTGGCGCCAAGGTCGAGGTTGTTGATGTCGTTCAGGGTGACAACCCCGCCCGACACGATGCGCACCGCCCCGGTGAAATCGTTATCCCGTGCCAGGCTGATGTTGTTGTCCTGGTTAAGGATCGATGCCGGGTCCGGATCCACATAGGCGGTCGCCTGCAGCGTGGTGGTGCCGGCCACGGTGATTGCACCGCTCTGCGTGATGCGGCCGGTGGTCGTCAGGTCAAGACTGCCGCTGATGGTAGCGGCGGCAATGTTGATGCTGCTGACATCGTTGATCCTGACATTGCGGGCACTGCCGATGGCCACCCCGGCGCCGAAGTTATTGGCGTTGTCCAGCGTCAGGTCGTTGCCCGCGCCGACGGTGAAGATGGTGGCCCCGGCGACCGTCACATTGCCGGTGTCGGTGACGTTGCCAGCCGCAGTCAGCGCCAGGTTGCCGCCGATGCTGGTGGCGCCGAATTCGACGCCGTTGATGTCATTGAGGATGACGTCGGCCAGCGTGGCCATGCTGAGCGCGCCACCGAAGTTGTTGTTGCTGTCCAGCGTGATGGCGGACTCGTCGCCGGTGGTGGCCAGGCGCGAGGTGCCGGAAACCGTCAGCACGCCGCTGTCGGTGACCGGGCCGCCGGCCGTCAGGACCAGGTTGCCGGTGATGGTCGATGCGGCCAGGTCGATGCCGTTCACATCGTTCAGCGTGACATTCGAGCCAGTCAGCTTCACGCTGGAGAAGTCGTTGCCCGCCCCGTCCAGCGTAACGGCGTAGGTGGTGGCGCCGGCATTGCCGGCACTGATCACCGCCGTCTTCTGCAGGTTGTTGGCCAGGATCGTGCTGCCCGCGATCTGGACGATGGCACCGCCGGCCGAGACCAAGGATAGGCCGCCGCCAACCGTCAGGTTGCCGACGCCAAGGCCTGCTGCGCTGCCGCTGACACTGCCACTGCCGATCACGGCCAGCGTCAGGTCATCGCGCGTGCTGGCGGTATTGAGTTGCAGCGCGCCGCCGTCCACATCCAGGCGGGCGCTGCCGGCCATGGCCGAGAGGACGCCGACTGTGACCGTCTGGCCGCTGGCGCGCCGCAGGTTGGCATTGATGTCGCCGGTGCGCGCGCTCAACAGTGGCACCGACGGCGCCGAGATGTCGAGGTCGTTTGCCGCGCTGCCGATGCTGCCTGCGGCGATCGATACCGCACCACTGATGGTCGAAATGTTTTCCTGCTCGGTCACTCCGCTGCCGCTGCTGTTGTTCGCATCGGCGACCCCTCCGCTCACCGTCAAGGTCACGGCGCCGCTGGTGGTCGTTACGCGGCCAAGGGCCAGGTTGCCGCTGGAGGTCAGGCTGACATTGCCAGCCTGGCTGCTGGCCTTCGGCAGGTCGATGTTGCCAGCGGCGATGATGACAATCCCGTCCTGGCTGCCGCTGGCAGCGCCGGTAGCCACCAGTTCGCTGGCTGCCTGCATGTTCAGGTTGCCGCCGACGATCAGCGACACCGAACGGCCGTCGATCATGGCCGAGGTGCTGAGGTCGCCGGCATTCAGCGTCAGGTCGACATCGCCGTTGCTGCTGGCGTCGACCCGGCCGAGGGTAAGCGTCTGCCCATCCTGGCGTTGCAGGTCGACGTAAATGCCGCCACTGCTGGCGGTCAGGCTGCCGATGACCGGGGCCGACACCGTCACCGCATTGGCCGTGCTGCCGATGCTGGCGCCGGACAGCGTAACCGTGCCGCTGCTGGTGGAAATATTGGCCGTCTCGCTGGCATTGGCGCTCAGGGCGCCGCTGGCGCTGACGCTGACGGTGCCACTTCCGCCGGCCAGTGTGTCAAGCCTGATGTTGCCGCCAGCCGTGGTCGACAGCGTGATCGCACCGGTGGTGCGGATCGTACTGTCGCCGTTCATGGCAATGCCGCCGGCCATGCCGGCCAGGCTGACCGCGTAGCCCTTGCTGGCTGACAGCACGGAGCCGGCTTCCATCGTCACCGAGCCGCCGCTTATGGTGATGGCGCCGCTGGCGCTGCTGTTGCTGCCGGATACCACCACGTTGCTGCCGGCGACACTGATGCCCTGGCCCGCGAACACATTGTTCAGGGTCACGGTGCCGGTCACGCCGCTCACCACGACGCCCTTCAGGTAATAGCCCGAGATTTCGAGGTTGCCGTTATGGCCATTGATGATCAGCCATTCCTGGGCGCCGATGCTGGCATCGCCCGACAGGTTGAATTCGAGGTTGGTGCTGCCAAGCTGGCCGGCCTGGTTCAAGGCGTTGGCAGTGAAATCCCGCCCGGTCACATCGATGTCGATGTTCAGGTCCGAAACATCGTCGGACACGACCTCCTTGACGTAGCCGGCGGTGCGCAAGGTGATGTCGCCCTTCGACAGTGCGTCGATGCGGTCGATGTAGATGCCGCCGTTGCCGCCGACGAACATCATCTGGTTACCTTCGACGTCGCTGGTGAAACGAGCGTCGTCCACCGTCAGCGTGCCGTCGGCGGAGATGTCCATGCTGCCGCTGGCGAGGCGGGCCGTGAGTTTCAGGTCGCCGCTGTTGGACAGCGCCATGCCGCTGCCGTTGCCGGTCCCAGGCAGGCTTGAGTTCAGGCTCGAGTTCAGGCTGGCGCTCTGGACGTCGGTGCGCAGGTCAATGGTCGACGCTGTGTTCACCGTCAGGTGTTTCGCCTTGAGCACCTCGGCCTGGCTGGATATCGCGCCGGCGGTGGTGGACAGGCTGGCCGTTCCGGTCGCGGCGACCGTGATGCGATCCATGTCCAGCGCCTGGCCGGCCTGGATGTCGACATTGCCGGCTGTGCCCGCGGCGTCGATGTCGATCCGGTTGTAGGCGACAGTGCCGAGGTTCAGCCGGATCAACGCCGAGGTATCGTTGACCAGTTTCACGTCCAGCGTAGCCTCGGCCTCTGCCTGCGCCGTGACCTCGACCAGCGAGCGGGTGATCACCTGTACCCGCTGGCGGGTAGCCGCATCGAGCGCGGTGCCGACGCTGTGGCCCGCAGCCTGCGCATCGACGATGCGGTACAGGGTGCCGCTGCCGTCGGCAGTACTGGACAGCAGCTTGACCGCGACCGCTGTCACTGCATTGTTGGCGCCGGTCACGAATTCAATCGCATCCTGCACAAACTTGCCGCCCACCGTGTCGCGGTAGTACTTGCCCTGGGCTGTGTACGGGGCGCCAGTGGTGGCGTTTGCCGGAACCGCAGCTTCCAGGTATTCCCTGCCGCTGGCGCCGGTGATCACGCGCAGGCCGGTCAGGGGATCGCGCGCTGCATAGATCCGCACATTGCTGCCGTCGGCATACAAGTCGACATCCACAATCGCGGCACCGGATGCGCGGCTGAGCGGAGCGTCGATCAGGATGTCGCGATGCGAATGCAGCGACAGCCGGTCGTCACTCGCGTTGGCGGCATTGATCTTCAGCGCCGAGCTGACCCTGATGGTGTCGTCCGACGTCACCGTCAGTTGCGATGCAGTGTACGACCGGGCGACTGCCGTGGCGCCGACCAGTTGCGTGGTCGGCAGCGTGAAGGCATTGCCAGTATGGAATTCAATGCTCTGCGGCGCATCCAGCCACTGCGAAGCATGGATGTTCAGGCTGCCGTGCGCATCCAGCACCAGGTTGGCGCCGGTGGTGACGCTGCCGCCGTCAGCCAGCGAACGGATCTCTACATCGCTGGCGGTGGAGCGCAGGCTTAGCGTGCTGCCGGTGCCGGCAGCACTGGCCTTGAACACATCCAGCGCGGCGTCGGAAGCGATAGTGACATCGCCGGCCAGCGCTGTGACATCGGAAATCTGCAGGCGGGTGCGCTGGGTAGATTGCCAAGCCTGGGCACCTGTCGGCGTGATCGCATCCGTGATGGCGATATTGCCGGTGGCGCTGTCGACATCGCGCAATTCCGCGACCGACACTGTCAACGCAATGCTGCCCTGCGCATGCAAGGACAAGGCGCCACCGGCGACAAACTGGCTGCCGTCCGAAGAAGTGAGGACCGGGGCGCGGGTGACAATATGGGTGTTGCTGCCCGAACCGGTGATGCTGCCGCCGGCTGTCAGGCTGATATCGGTCGGCTGTGCCGACAGTTCGAAAGCGGCGCCCGCGGCCGGTGCGACGGTACGGCTGCCGCTGCGGCCCGAGTCGACATTGCTGATCGCCATGCTGCCCGGCGTAGTCAGCGTGATCGCGCCGTCATAGGTCTTGAGCCCGGTGACGCTCAACAGGCCGTTAGTCGTGGTGGCAAGATTGAGGTCGCCGCGCCGCTGCACGCTCGCATTCAGCGTACTGACCGCCAGGTTGCTCAGCGTCACACCCTCGCCGGTGGTCAGCAACAGGCCGGATCCGGACACCAGCGAACCATCCAGCTGGGTGACGGTGGTGCCGGCGCTCAGCGTGACGGCATCGCCGGCGATCTGATCGATCACGAGTGCGCTGGCTACGCCGCTGCCGAGGTTGACATTGCTGCGCGCAGCAGCACTGCCTGCGCTCACCGAGCGCGCGGTCAGCATGCCCTGTGCGGATACGCTCACGCTGCCGTTGGCGGCAGAGAGTTCGGTGGCGTCGAGATCGCCCCATGCGCTCAGGCGAATGACGCCTGCACTGGTGCTGCGCGCCGTCAGCGTACCTGCTTCGAGTTCGAGCGCGCGGCTGTTGGCGGCGTCACCGGTGATGCTGCCCATTGCCGACAGCGTCATATCTGCCGCGGACAGCGAATTGTTGCTGCTGTAGATCGCGCCGCGCACCGCTTGCACAGCCAGGCCTTGCGCAGCTGCCACACGGCTGCCGGACAGGCTGACGTTGCCGCCGGCGCTGCCGGCGGTCAGCGTGATGCCCTGGGCCGAGAGGTCGGTCTGGACGTCGCCGGTGATGGAAGCGGAACCAGAAGTGGACCCAGAAGCGCCGGCTGTGACCGCCAGCGTGCTTCCCGCGGAGACGATGGAATTCAGCGCAATATTGCCGACCGCGCCCAGGCTGACGGCGTCGGCAGCCCGCAACTCCCCCTGCAGGCTCATGCCGGCGCCAGCCGTCAGGCTGATGTCGGCGCCACTGGCGGCAGCCAGGTTGGCCGGCGCCACATCGATGCCGGCGGTCAGGATCGAATTGCCGCTGATGCTCACGCTGCCACCGGCCGTTGCCTGGATGGAGCCAGCCGCGCGCAACTCGGACGCGGCCGCGATCGCATTGGCGACGCCGCTCGGCAACTTGCCGCTGATCGACAGGTCGCGCACCGCATTCAGCACCAGGCCGGACTGATCGCCCAGGCCGGTGGCTTTGATGATGCCCGCGATCTGGATGTCGCGGCCTGCATCGACGCTGACACGGGCGGCATTGATGGCATCGCCGGCAAACTGGCCGTATGCCAGCTCGCTGTCGTCGTAAATGCGGATCGAACGCGTGGTCGCCACATCTTCGATGATGGGCACGTCCTTGTACAAGGTGACCCAGGAAGTCTCGACCACCTTCGTCAGCCCGAATTCAGTACGGAATTTGGGCACGTTGTCGAAGATGTCGGTCGTGTTGCTGACCCACTGGTACTGCAGCGCATTGCGCTTGTCGGTGATCGTGTGATCCTTGCCGACCCAGTTGAAATCGTAGTCGTAGAAACTTTCGCCAGCGTATTTTCCGGCCCAGTAGCTGGTGTCCTGCCATTCGCTGACCACCATCGAGCTGGCATTCCAGTACACAAAGCCGTCCCACCACTGGAAGGAGCCAGCGCCCCAGTTCCAGTTGGTGTAGGTCTCGCTGTATCCGCGATAGCCGGAATGTTCGTAGAACGTGACCTGCATGCGGCCCGACATCCAGGCGGCCTCGACGTCGTCATTCAGGCCGTCGCCGACATAACTGTAATTGCCGGCCTCGAACGGGCCATGTATATATCCCCAGTCAGTCTCTTCATACAGATACATCTGCGCTGAGGTATTTGCGTAGGGGCTGAAGTAGCCGGCGGAAACCCAGTTATCGCGCCAGTTGTATCCCACCTCCGGGCGATAGTTCGACATCCAGTTGCCGGTCCAGTTGAGTCCGGCGGTCTCGTCGTAGTACCCGGACGGAGCCCAGGTATACCTGCTGTGCAGGTCGTAGCCGGCCGCATCGTTGCCGTTGGTGGCCCAGTCGGGCGTGTAAGCCAGGCGGGCCATCGCGCCGCCGCTGCGTCCATCGGTAATTTCAAACTGCCTGGTGCCGTTATTGAGGTAATTGATATCCCAGCGTGCCGGCGAATTGTCGAAGTCCCAGGTCCAGTCGCCGTTCGTGTAATACGACTGGTAGGCAGAACGGTCCTGCACATAACGGGCCACGCCGGTATCACGGTAGGTGCCGACGTTCTCGTTGAAGCTGGTCGGATTGCCCTGGCTGACCACACGCAGCACATCTTCTTCCGCACCGACCGGCATGCTGATCCACTTGTCTTCCCAGCCCGAGACCGGCATGTTGACGATATGGGTCGGCTTTCCAGCCTGGGCCCAGCTCGGCGCCCAGTCGGCTACCGTCGGGTTGCCACGGATCACGCGGTGTATCTTCAGCTGGTCGGCGGCGAAGGTGTACAACTTCTTGTACCCCAGCTGGCTCAGCACTGTTTCGCGCTGCGGATCGCTCAAGGCGCTGAATCCAAGCGGCCGGCCCTTCGCATCGGTTCCTGGCGCGCTGCCGGCCGGCCACGAGATCACCAGGCCGGTGCCGATCGATGACGCGCTGTTGCGGTAGTCCACACCCTCGATGAAGAATTCCCGCTTGGTCTTGGTGCTGCCATTCCAGTAACCGTCCTGGGTCAGCGTCACGTTCATCGTGTTGTAGCTGACGCCGGTCTTGATGCTGTCGAAGCCGTCCGGCAGGATATCCTCGGTCTCGACCCACTTGACCACGTCAACCGGAATCACCTGGTCCACCTCGGAGGTGTAGCCCTTCAGCACCGGCACGTAAACCGTTTCGGTGGTGATGATCGGCCTGGAAACGCTCCTGGTGTCCTCGGCACGGAAAGCTTCGGCGTCCAGCACGACGTCGTCGCCTGCCAGCAGCGTGACGCTGCCGTCGGCTTCGATCGCGCCGGTGCCGCCGATACGGAAGCTGCCATGGCCAAGGCTGGCACGCAGCACTTCGCCGCGCGCTGCGGTGTCGGAAACGGACTGCGACAGGCCGGCCCGCACGTCGACAGCGTCATCCGATTGCAGCTTGCCGTACAGCGACACGTCCACTGCCGCATTCAACAGCAAGCGGTGCTGCGAGACGATGGTGCCGGAGATGTGCAGCGTGCTGCCGCGCAAATGGACCAGCTCCTGCGCCACGATCTGGACTTCCAGATTCCAGTCGGTGGCGCCATCGGCCAGTATGTTGCCGCTGGCGATGATCTCGATCACGCCGGCATCGCCACGCGTTTTCAGCAGCGCGCCGTTGAGCGCGCTGATGTTGTGGCCGGTGACGTCGATGCGCTCGCTGGCGCTGAAGTCGCCCGACAGGTAGACCTCGCCCAACGTGCTGCCGGCGATGGTGATGCTGGCCGGACGCGCCTTGATCTGCAGGCCATCCACATAAGGCCGTCCGAACATGCCGTCCAGCCGCAGCGTGCCGCTGCCGCTGACCGCGATCGTCCCGGCGTCGCCGGTATCGATGGTGGCGCCGGAGCGGCGGATCGGATCGCCGCCCATCACCGGCACGTCGCTGGCGCCGATTTCCTCGCCAGCCTCGTTGATGTACTTGCCGCCTTCGTTCACCAGGTAGCCGAACTGATCCATCAGCCGGTCGTCGGCGTCGACGAAATAGCCGCTGCGCATCTGGTAGACCAGTGCGCTGGTCATCACCGAAATGCCGCTGGCGTCGCTCAATCCACCGTCCAGGGTGACCCAGCGATCGGCTTCGACAATGCCGTCGACAATCAACTGGCGGCCGGCGCTGGCGGCGATCGTGCCACCCGCCTGCCGCGCATCGACGAAACCGTCGATGCGTACGTCTTTCAGGCCGCCGATCGTGATCGCGCCGCTGGCGGTGCCGTCCGCAGTCAGCGTGCGGATGCTGCTGTTGCTGTCCACCAGCAGCCCGAGGCCGCCGCTGCCAGCGCCGATGCCGCCGTTCAGGCTGATCGTTCCGGTGGCCCTGACGGTGCCGCCGCTGTTGACGACCACGCCCGGCATGCCCACCCGGGCGCCAAGTTGCAGCAACTCGTCAGCGTTGATCACAACCGTTGCCTGGTCGGCAGTCGCCACCGCCGAACCGTCCACCCGCTGCGCGCCGGCATGGATGGTGCCGGCAAGCTGTACCCTGGCAGCATCGATGTCGATGCTGGAACCGGCCTCGCCGGTCATCAGCAGCACGGCGGCGTTGACGCCGATGTAATTGCTGGCATCCAGTTCCAGCCGGCTGCCGGCCTGGATGATGGCGCCAAGCTGGCTGTCGGGGAGACCGCTGACCGGCGTGCCGAACACGATCGAGCCGGCGTCGATCTTCAAGGTGGCGGTATCCCATAGCGCATCGAAAATCTCGACCGTGCCGCCGGCCGTGATCGAGAGGTCGCCGCTGGCCGTCAGGTTGCCGTGCAGGACCGCGTTACGGTCCGCCGTCATGCGGATTTCAGGGGCGCTGCCAGCATCTGCGCCAGCCACCCAGGAGCTGCTGATCGGGCCGTCGATCTGCAGGTCGCGGCCGGTGATGTCGAGTTGTCCCGAGGTGACGATGCGGCCGGTGGTACGGTCCAGCACGACCGTGCCCAGGTCAGAATTGATGGCAATCTCTCTGGCCGTGCCGGCCTCGAACACGCCACCCACTGCACCGGCGACAATGACGTCATTGGTGCCCGACAAGCTGATGCTGCCGGCGCCGCCATCGGTTTCGAGCCGGGCGGTGCTGGACAGGTAGAGGCTGTCCTGGCCGGTGATTTCAGTGCCGTCCCCACCATGCAGGAACACGCGGTCATTGGCTTCGATCTGGCCTTCGATGGTCAGCGTGCGGCCGGAGGTGATGACCACGTCGCTGCCGTTGCCGCGGGCGAAGATGTCGCCGGCTATCATGCCGTGAACGCCGGCATTGAAGCCGATCGAGCCGTTGATGGTTTCCAGCTGGCCGGTGACATCGAGTTCGATATCGCGGCCGTCGAGAGAGACGCCGCTGCTGAGCTGGATCGCATGCTCGGCGCGTACCTTGCCGGCGATATACACCTTGGCATTCGGCGCGCCGCTGGAACTGATGGTGACCACCGAGCCAGCGCCGGCGGCATCAACCGCGTACTCGCCGGAGGCGAAGTTCGCACTGGCAATCAGGTTGACACTGCTGGCCGCGCTCAGGTTGATCTGGCTGTTGTCGCGGGTCGTGGTGATGTGCGCCGAGCCCAGTATCACCAGGCCCTTGCCGAAATGCCGCTGCTCGGGATCGATCAGCTGGTTGTCGGCGCCACGCGTTGCAACCCGGGTGTCGGTGCCACCGGCCAGGTCAATCCGCTTGCCGGCGGTGATGTCGGTGCCGAGCTTCAACTGGCGATCGGCACGGACCGAGATGGTGGAGTCGACATCGTCGCGGATCATATTGCGTCCGGCGTACAGGCCGTTTTCGCGGATCTGTTCGACCCGTCCGCCGGCCAGCAGCAAGCCCTGGATCTCGACGTCGCTCACGCCATACAGCGTGATATCGCCGGCCGCACGCACGCTGCCATCTGCATTGCGGGTGCCGCTGACCACCAGTTCGGAAGCCGCATGTACCAGCACGCCGGTGCCGGTGGCATCGCTGCCACCGTTGACCGTGATGCTGCGGCTGGCGTTCAGGTAGCCGCCGGTCTGGACCGGCAGGCCCAGCTGGTTGACGGTATTGCCGCCAATGAAAGCGCGCTGCGCCGCCTGCACCACGATGTCGGAATCGCGGCCGGACCAGCTGATGGATTGCCCGGTCATCTGGCCATCGGTGAAGGTCTGCTGCAACTTGCCGCCGCTGTTGAGCGTGCCCATGATTTCCAGACGGCTGGCGCTGGTGGCGGTCAGGGTGCTGCCGCTGCCGTTGGCGCCCAAGCCGGCGGCAGTGATGCCACCGGCGCTGGAAATGAACAGCCCGAGGCCGTTGTCGTCGCTTCCGGCAACGCCGCCGTTGATCGTGACATCGCCGCTGGCGAGCAGGCCCGATTCGAGCCAGGCTTGCTGCCCGGCGCTGACCGTGACCGACGATCCCTCGCCATTGAACAACACGCCGTTCTCGCCGACCTCACCACCGGCGACGATGGCGCCGAATATGTCCACATCCTCGGCGCCGCGCACCGTCACCGCGCTGCCGGCATCGGTGGTGCGCACCGTGCTGGTGGCGTGGACGTACACGCTGGTGCCGCGGGCGTCGGCATGAGCGCTGCTGCCGTCCAGCGCCGCGCCGTCCACGCCGACGCCGCCATACAGGTTCAGGCCGGCAGTGGCGGTAATAAATCCTTCCACGTACAGCCATTCATCCGATTGCAGCGTCAGTGTCGAATCGGCGCCGAGCGCGTTGACGTTGCCGCGCAGGATCACGTCCTGCTCCGACCGCAGCACCAGGCTGGCATCGTCGCCGAGGCTGGTGATGGTGCCGGTCACCAGCATGCCGTAGCCGCCGGCATGCTGGGTCAGGTAATGATCCGGGCTGACGGCAGCGATGCGCTCGAAATAGGCGGTCTTGTTGAAGATCGCATAGCGCGGCAGGTAGGCGGCATCGGTCGGGTTGCCATAGGCTGCGTGGTCGTATTTCTGCGCGCCGGAACCGAGGTTCATCGACCCGGACGAGGAGATGGAGCCGCCCAGCAGCATTTCCCCGGCGGAAGTCAGGTTGACCACGCCGTTGCTGCCGGTGATGTAAGCCTCGAGGCCGTCCTCGCCGTCGCGGAAACCGACGCCGGCGCGTACTGCGGTGCCCGGATTGATGGCGACCACGTCATTCGAGGAAAGGTCCAGCGTGACCGACTGGCCCAGGCCGCGCACGTCGGCGCCCTCGACCAGCAGCAGCGCGCCGCCGGCATCCAGGTCAAGACGGGCATGGTCGCCATCGACACTGATCTCGCCGCGAATCTCGATGCTGGCAGCGGTGTCGATGCTCAGCACGCTGCCGTCATTGAGCACCGTGGTCAGGCTGCCGCCATCGAACTGCAGGCTGTTGGCGCCATAGAGCGGCGCATACCAGGCATCGCTTCCCGGCGTGCCGGTGACCGTGATGCCCAGGCTGTCCTTGCCGGTCAGCTTGCCGGTGACGATGCCCTGCTCGCCGATCTGCAGCAAAAGGTCTTTTGCCATCACGCCGGAATCCGGCAGGCCGAGCTGGTCATGCACGTTCTGGCTCTGCACCCACAGCTTGCGCGCCTGCAAGGTCAGCGTATTGTCCGGACTCTGCACGTCGCCAGCCACCGTCATTACATCCGACTTCAGCGTTGCGGTATCGCGGAAAGACGACTGGCGCGAGTTGGCCGCGCGGGCATTGGCCGGGTACATCTTGACCGTCTCGGCATGCTTGATGTCGCCCAGCCACATGCTGTTGCCGACCGCGGTGCGGCCCATGAACAGTCCGGCAAAGCCGTCCGCCAGCGCCGCCAGGTCGCGCCCGGACAGGTACATCGCGGGCTGCGCCAGTTGCAGGCCGCTGCCCTCTTCCAGGTCGAGGCCGGTATTGGTTTCCGCGGCGCTGCCGAGGTAGTAACTCCAGACGTTGCTGTGCGCCTGCAGCGTCAGGTCGCCGCTGCCGACCAGCTGGCTGGTGCCGCTGCTGAAGTTCATGTCGTCGGCGGTCAGCGTGATGTCGGCGCCGGCCTTGAGCGTCGTCAGCGTGCCGCTCACCAGGCTCAGCAGCGAGTTGGTGCCGACCAGGTCGATGTTGAGGTCGCCCTGTGCAACCTGCACCGCAACCCCGCTGCGAGTCGAGCTGATGATCTGTTTCCACGCCGCCGGCGCGCTGTCGTCCCACGCCTGGGACGCTTCCCACTGGTCCGAAGCGGGGCTGCCATCGATCACATAGCCTGGGTTTTCCGGGCTGCTCAGGCTGCGCTCTTCGCGCAACACCAGGCTGTTGTCCTCGACCATCACGACATTGCCGCTGCCGTGGGTGCCGGTGGTCACCGTCAGTTCGGCGATCCGTGTCAGCAGCGGCCTGGCCAGCGAGCCGACGCCGTTCTTCACTTCGATCAGCACATAGGCGTTGTCGCCGATGATTTTCTTGCTGCCGGTATTGAGCAGGCCGCCATCGGCGGACTGGATCCGCATCCAGCCCGCGCCATCGCCGCCCTGCACTGCCGAGGCCGACGAATACAGGTTGGCATTCAGTTCGATGTTGGCGTTGTTGCCGTAGGTGCGCAGGTCGACATGGCCGTTCGACAATGCCGTCACGTCATAGGCGATGTTGAGCGTCTTGACCGACTCCATCACCACGCTGGCTGCTTCGAGCGCACTCTGCTGGTAGATATTGGCGCCGAGGCCGCGGAACGCGGTGCTGCCCATGTAGCTGGTCGCGACATCATTGACCAGGTTGCCTGCCGTAAAGCGGATATTGCCGCCCAGCGATGCAATATGTGCGGCGTCGTAGTTGGCGCCCTTGCCCTTGAGCGTCAGCCTTTCGATGCCGGAATCATTGTAAGTGACGACCTCGCGGCCATTGGTCACCCGCTGGTGATCCAGGCTGATGGCGTCGCCCGAGCGCGTCTGCTCGAGGATGATTTCGTCGAAGCCGCCGCTGGTATCGCTGATGCTGATGGTGCCGGTTGCCAGTGAGGACGCTGCGCGTCCCATCGTGATGCGATAGTCGTCGGAGCCGCCGGCATCGCGCACGTCGACTTTCCAGTCAGGGAAATCGCTGGCCAGGAAGGTGTCGTTGGCCTGGCCCAGGGTAATGCTGACGACCTTGCCACCCGACAGGCGCACTTCGTCGCCCTGCTGGTTGACCACGCCCACGCCGCGCTTGGCCAGCGAGGCGGTGGCCGCGGTGGTCATCGGCGACAAGTCGATATGGGTTTCACCATCGCGGTCGGTCAGGCTGTCGCTGCCGAAATTGTCTTCGAACACATAGGTGTCGGTGTTGGCACCGCCGCGCAGGTTGTCGACGCCGAGGCCGCCCCACAGCGTATCGTCGCCGGCGCCACCATCGAGCCGGTCCTGGCCGGCGCCGCCCTTCAGGACGTCGCGCCCGGCGCCGCCGGTCAGGCGGTCATCGCCATCGCCGCCTTCCAGCCGGATGCCCTGCGTCACACTGGCAGCGACCGAGAGCTGATCCTTTCCGGCATCGCCCTTCAGCACGCCGCCGCCGGTGCCGCCGATCAGCTTGTCGTCGCCAGCGCCGCCGCTGATGTCGAGTTCAGCCCCGGCCAGGCGCGAGGCGTCAAAGGTGTCGTTGCCGGCCCCCATGTTGGCCACCACCTTGCGCACGCCCGTGTAGGTCTGGTACCAGTTGTCGAATTCGATATTGACCGTGCCGCCCGAGCCAGACAGGATGAAGGTCTCGTTGCCGTCGCTGACATCGAAGTACTTGCGCAATGCGGCGCGGTCGCCGGCGTTGACATACAGCGTGTCGCCGACCTGCTGCGCCAGGTACGGCTGCACCTTGGGCGCGTCGTATTCCAGGTTGAACAGGTTGATCCGGAAAATGTCCTGGTCGAACAGCGTGACCGTGGTGAACAGCAACTCCAGGTCGACGTACACGGAGGCCACGAAATCGGCACCCATCTCGAAGTTGAAGAGGTTGGCGAAGCCGCCCCCTTCATATTCATACATGGTGGCGATCTCAGAGCCGCGGATCTTGCCGTCGGAAATCCATTCCACGCTCTGCACATAGCCGGCCGCATCCTTGAACAGCTTGGAACGGGCGATGTCCTGCAGGTCGAAGTCGGCAAAGAATTCGATGGCGGCATTGACCCCGCCTTCGATCAGGCCGAGGTTCAGCGCTGCGGTCAGGCCAACGCTGGCATCGACCGCGAATTCCGGCTTTTCCTGGCCGCCGGTGCCCGGCACGATCTTGCCGTTGGCGAATTTTGGCAGGGTCCAGTCGGACACATAGAAACCGTCCATCGCGTCGAGCGGATTGGAGGTCTGTATCGCCTTGCGGATGCCGAAGGTGTCGTAGCCGAACGCGAGATCGGCAAAGGCGCTGACTGCCGCCGTCGCATAGAAACGGAAGCTGAACGGCGTCGGCGGCAGCGGAATCGCGCCTAGCAGGAATTTCTGCGAGTAGCCGGCGCCCAGCAGCGGCAGTTCATAGGTAAACAACGTGGCATCGCCGCCGGTCAGGATCTTCTTCCAGTTGCCGATGTCCTTGACGTATTCAAGGAACTTGAAGCCACTGCGGCTGGCGTCGTTGCCGCCGCCGGTTGAAGACGCCATGACCGCGTTCATCTTGTCGATCAGGCCGGGCGCGAATTGCGCTACCGCGCCGTCGATCACCGCCATCGGGTCGACCGCCAGCGCCTGCACGTTGTCAGTGCCGAATCCGGAGATCGTGCCCAGCAGGATCTCGCCGGTGTCGGCCCAGCTGCGCACCTGGTCCGGCAGGTTCAGGATGAACCTTGCCGCATTGAAGAAGGCGACCGGGATCTGCGGCTTGCCCTGAGCTTTCAGGAAGCCGTTCAACAGGCCGAGCGGCGTCGGCTCGATGCCTATCATGCTGACGAATTCCAGGCCCGGGATCGGGTTGGTCATCATCTCGATGAAGGGACGCATCGGCTCCAGCACGCCTTCGATCTGCTCGGTGATCGGCAGCAGTACATCCTTCACCAGCGAGCCGACATCCACCCGCAGGTTCTCGATGCTGACTTTGGGCGCGCCGAGCTTCTGGCCGAGACGCCAGTCCCAGTCGATGTCCAGCTCGCCCTTCAGTTTCGGCATACCCTGGACGTCCGGCATGTCGAGCACGGTCAGCAGGTGGATGTCCGAATTGGCGGTGAATGCCACGCCGAAGCTCTTCGACAGCGGCGCCGAGATGATCTGGTTGGCGCTCAGGCGGCCGCGGCTGTCGCCGAACATGTCGATGCCCAGCACGGCATCGATGCCGCTGGCATCGAATTGCGGGGTGCTGGTGTCGTTGTCCTGGTCGGTGACCGTGGCGCGGAAGAACAGCAGCTTGCCGGTCGCGCTGAATGGCGTCACCGTGTCCGGGTCGTCCGGCGAACCGTCGAGGTAGGCTTGCGCCGTCACCCGCAGTTCCGGCTTGGTGGCGTCGCTGTTGGTGGTCAGGTAGAAGCCGTCGGAAGTGCTGATGCCGAAGCCGAAGTCGAAGGCCCAGTCGATCTCCAGCGAGAAGCCGCCGTCGATGTCGAGTTCGAAGCCCGGCAGGTCGAGGTCGAGCGGAATGTCCACGCCCGTATTGAGCAGCTTCTGGCCGAGCTTGAGGTTGAACTGGATCGCATCTGCCGCCGGCGGCAGGTCGCCGCCCAGCACCCAGTCGGCGAGCTTGACGCCGTTCTTGTTGTACCAGGCCGCCTGCACGTCGTCGATCGTGATCTGGCCGTCGCCCGAAATGTCGAGCAGCAGGCCAGCGTTGTCCGGTCCCAGCAAGCTGTACAAGGTCGAACGCGTGATGCCGACCGCGCCGCCCTCCGCGCTCAATTTCTTGCGCAGGTCATCCAGTATGCCGACCCGCACGTCGCGTACGAAGTTTCCGGCCGCGCCCAGCTTGTCGCCTATGAAGGGAATGCTGGTGGTCAGGTTGTCGCCCAGCACATCCTGCACCGTGCCGAGCGCGGAATCGATGCCGTCGATGATGCGCGACGGGTCATTGAGCATGCCCAGCAGCGAGAATTCGCTGAGGAATTCGTCGACCTTGTCCTGTACGTTCGGCACCGACACATTGAACACCTGGCCGATGCTGGCACCGCTGCTGATGGCGTCCATCACGCCGCCGATGCCGGCGGCGGTGGAAGTCAGCGCGAAGCTGCCCAGGTTGAAATCGATGCCGGAGACTTCCAGCCGCAGCGGCAGGTCGATGCCGATCGCGCCTTCCACCACATAGCCGACGTTGCTGGAAAGGCTCTCGGTGTCAAAGTAATAGCGGCCATCGTCGGCGACATTGCCGCCGGCCTGGTCGATCTTGACCGTGAAGGTAGCGTAATCGTTGGTGCTGGCACGGCCGTCGCGGTCGATTGCGGCCCAGCCGTTGGCGACGCCGAGCTTGACCGCTCCGGCATCGAAGCCGAGTTCGAGGTCTTCCCCGGCCACCCGCAGGCCGATGGTGGCGCGGGTTCCGCGCGCCTGCTCCGGACTGACCGCGACCGCACGGGAAATCGATACTTCGGAGAAGGTCCTGACGGTCGACGGATCGGTGGCCAGGACCTGGTCGCCGGCAAACAGCTGGACCTGGATCCCGAGGTCCTGGCTGAGCCGGTCGGCCAGGGCCACGATGGCAGCCTGGCGGCGGCCATTCAACTGGTCGGCGCCGAATTCCAGGTCGCGGTTGGTCGCTTCGATATCGAGGTCGATCGCGCTGTTGACCGTGGCGCGGATCCGTTCCACGCCGGCGCCGGCGGCGACCACGCGCGAACGGAACTCGCCGAGGATGCTGTTATAGCTGCTGTCGCTGACCGTGCTGCGGTTGGCTGCGAACAGGACCGCGCCGAATGCCGGCACTGCCAGCGACTGGATGCGGGTCGGGTTGTAGTCGTACAGGAAAACCTGCGGGCTGAGGCCGCTGAAGCGGATGCCGGCATCGATCTGCAGGTTGGCCAGCGCTGACAGCGTGATGTTGCCGGCGGCGCCCGGGCTGACCGTGTCGACCAGTTGGTCGAGGAAATCCATGCCCTGGAAGGCGCCGGTTCCGGCCAGCGCCTTGAGCTGGGCCAGGTCGAGGCTGAAACCGAAGCGTTCGGTCAATGCCTTGCCGAGATTCAGGTGCAGGTCCAGCGTGTCGCCGTTGACGCTGAGCGAGAATTGCTGGTCGGCAGCGGCCAGGCTGTTGTTGTCGTCTATGCCAAGCGCGTCCTCGATCAGTCCCTCCACTTGCTGGATCGAGCCGGCCGGATCGTCGGCGGCGGCATCGACCTGGGCCAGGAAGCCGTCGACGAAGGGGAATATCTCTGCCAGCGAGCGATTGATGATCGGCAGCTCGAACGAGTAGAACGGCTGGCTGGAAATCGAATCGCGCAGGAATTCCAGGCCGGTGCGGGCGGCGCCGACGATGTCCTGCAAGCTCAGGTTCTTGAAGTCGAAGGCGCGGCCGAGGTCGGGCAGCACGATCACGATGTCATTCGGCGTCACCGAACCGGACAGCACCAGCGCTTCGATATCGACGCCGTACATCGGGTTCTGGTTGATGACCCGCACCTGGCCCGGATTGAACGGATTCAGGGCGTGGATCGACAACTCCATGCTCGGGGCCAGCGGAATATCCGCGCCCAGCCCGGCGTCCACGCGCAGGCCGCGCAGCGTTGCGCTGGCTTCGCCTTCGAGCGAGAAGCGCAGCGCGCTGCCGCCGATTTCGGACAAGGTGAAGCGGCGGTCGAGCGGATCGCCGGAAGCCGGATCGCGGTCCAGGCTGATCGTTGCGGTGGCGCCCACATGCACGCCCGAGCCGGTACCCGCGCCGCCTGCGGTGGCGCCCAGGAAGCCGATTTGCACCGCGACTTCGAGGTCCCGTGCGTCCAGGCTCAGGCCGGCCTGCAGTTCGACGTTCTCGACGCCGACCGTGAACTGGTTCTGGCGCAGCGTATAGGCATTGGCCGCGCTGCTGGCGCCGGCGGCACGGTCGAGCACCAGGGTGTGCGCATCCTGCATGCCGGTGACCGTGTATTTCTGGCCGCCGACTTCCAGCCCGTAGCCGACCATGGTCGAATCGAAAATGAAGCTCTGGTCAGAGAACAGCCGGGTGCCGCTGGTGAGAGCGCCACTGTTGCCGAGCAGGGTGCGGCCATCGAGGTCTGCGAAGAAACCCAGGCTGCCCTGGACGAAGGCAGTGATGCTGCCGCGCGCCGAAGTCGACAGCGTCAAGCCCTCGACGCCGAAGTCGAGCGCCAGCGGCATGTCGACTGGCGTGAAATCCTGACGGAACGCCAGCGGCACGCCGAAGCTGCGCTGGATCGGATCGAAGGTGATCGACATGCCGGCCGGCAGCACGCCGGAGGCATTGACCGCAAGCACGAACTCTTGCAGCGTGGTGATCTGTTGCAGCGGCTTGTGAACGACGGCGCGCAGGCCGGTCATGCCGGCAGTCGGCGCCCCGGAAAGTTCGAGCGTGCTGCCGTCGATGACGCGCTTGATGTCGTACACGCCGCGCAGTATTTCGCGGCCATCGACTTGCGCATACAGCGACACCGACATGCCCGCATGCAAGGCCTGGTTGAAGCCGCCGAAGCTGGAACGCAACACCGTGGCCGGCTTGGTGGTGGTGACGCCGCCCGAAGTCGAGTTGACATTGATGGTCAGCACGCTGGCCGCATTCACCGTCAGCAATTCGATGCGCGGCTTGTAAAAATCGATCTTGTCGTAGACCTGTTGCTTGAAGCCGTCCGCGAACTGGAACACCTGGTCGAGCGTGCTCTCGGCGAACGGAACTGCCGACGTCAGCGCCTCGTTCTGGCGGATGGCATCGAGCGATTCGAGGAAATCCGGGAACATCAGGATCATGTCGACGACGCTCATGTTGCTGAAATCCAGCAACTTGTCGAAATTTTGCGTCGTGATCGCCAGTCCGGTGCCGGACAGCGGATTGCCCGACATCAGGATGCGCGGCGTATTGCCGGCCGACAGGTCCAGGCCGGCCAGCTCCGCATACACCGGCAGCACCACCGTCACGCTGTCCTGCGTGGTGGTGTAGCCCAGGCTGCCATTGGTGTAGGCCACACGGCCAGCCAGGTTGACTGCCAGGCTGCCGGTCTGCCGCGCACGGTCGCCCAGGCTGACTTCCAGCGGACCGAACGAGGCCGATACGTCGATATCGTCGACACCGGCCTTCAGGTCGAAATCCATCTGATCCAGCTTGAAGCTGGCTGCGCCGGTAGCCCAGTCGATGGCTACGCGGAATCCGAGATTCATGGTGGCCGTCAGGTCGACCTTGATGTCGCCATCCAGCGTCAGGCCGAACTGCTCCGCATCGGCGCCAAAATTGACGGCCAACTGGTGCTGTGCAGTCAGCTTGTTGTTGAACACCAGCTCCAGGCCGGAGCTGCCGAATGCCAGCGTCAGCGCATCGGCGCCGACGCCAGGCAAGGTCGGCAGCCAGTTGGCTTCGAGGTAGGCCAGCAGGCCGCGCAGCGTCGGGTGCCCGGTGAAACCATACACTGGCAGCGGCAGGCTGCTGCCTTGCGCCGGCGACAGGTACTGGCTGGTGTAGTCACCGATGCCCAACACCTTGTCGATCGCCAGCAACTCGGAGATCGAGCGGTCCAGCACCGGCAGGGTCCGCGCCAGCAGGTTGTCGTTGGTTTGCGTGCCCTCGTCATCGAACACCGGCGTGATCGATTGCTTGAGGTCGGACAGTGTGTCGCTGACGCTGCCGAAAGCATCGCCCAGCGCACCGTCAAGGATGGCGTCGAGTTCGCCAAGGTTGAAGCGCGGTGCCACCATGCCCTGCGTGAAATCGAGATCCAGCACCTGGCCGTCGACCGTGACCTGGCGGTGGATGGCATGGCCCAGCGTATTGGCTTCGGCGAACACCACGCCAGCCATCGACAGGTTGATCGGCGTATTGACCGTGACGTTGCCACTGCCCTTGAGCGCATAGCCGGTGCTGCCGTCCGCCTTCTTCATGGCGACCATGGCCACCCGGCCGTCGGTCAGCGCGGCGCCGGCGACACCCTCCATGCCGATGAAGGCAGAGACATCGGCCGCCGCGACCAGCACTTGTTCCTGGCCGTCGACGATGGATTTTTCAATGCTGAAATCGCCCGACAGCGTGCTCAGGCCGGCGATGTCAAGTTCGACATCGGTGCCAGCCAGGCGCAGCTTGCCGCTGCTGTCGAAAATGGCCGCCATGGTGCCGGTCAGTCCCAGTCCGCCCAGGCCGGACAGCTTGACTTCGCCACTGATCGATCCGCTGCGGGAAAGGTCCGCGCCAAGCCGGAACTGCCCGGCCGCATTGGCGATGCTGAAATCAGTACCGCCCAGCTCGAAACCGAGCGTGACATTTTGGGCGTTGATTTCCCACACCGGGATCAGGCCGCTCTGGTCCAGCACCAGTTCAAATTCGCCGTCCAGCAAGGCGCCACCGATATCCAGCTTGCCGATGACCGGCATCGCCAGCCGCGGTAGCGCCAGGTCGAACACCGCCATGCTGATGCCGTCGAGATCGATCGACAGCGGTTCCAGGCTCCAGTCGATAACCGGCGCGGCGATATCCACATCCAGCGCGCCGATGGACGGCAGGGCCCGGTTCAGTTCCAGCTTGGCCAGTTCCAGCGACGGCAGCTGGTAGCCCGCGATCATGATGCCACCGATTTCCGCGGTGCTGGTGACCCAGCGCCGCTGGGCGCCGCCCACTTCAGTGCTGATCACAACCGCAAAATCGACGCCGCTGATGGCCACGCCGAGGTTGGCGCCGCCGGCGGTCAGGGCCGCCATCGCATCGGCGCCGCCCAGCACGAGTTGGCTCACCAGCACGCTGCTGCCATCGCTCAACGTGAGCGTCGAGGTGCCGGCATTTTCAATGAACAGTTCGCCTTCGGCGCTCAGGATGTCTGCCACGTTGGCGGCGATATGGCCGCGCACCCGGGCTTCGCCTGCATCCAGGTCGAGGTTGTAGAGCCCGGTCGCCGTGACCACGCTCTCGCTGACATCGCTGCCCCAGTCGTTGACGGCAATTTCAAGACGTTCGGCCTGCAGCGTCAGTGCGCTGCCGGCGCTGAACGCGACATCGCCTTCGGCCTGCAAGGCACGGCGGGTGGTGACCACGCCGCCGGTTTCTTCATGGCGCAGCAGCAGCGCGCCGCGGCCATCGCCCAGGCTGGCAGCCAGCCCGCCTATGCTCAGGCTGCCGCTGGTGTTTTCCAGGCCGATCCGGATGTCGGTAATGGTGGTGGTGCCGGCAGTCCGTTGCTCCGACCGGATCGCCAGGCTACCGGACAGCGTGCCGACACCATCGACCACCAGTTCGCCATCGGTGATGACGACTTCCCGGACCAAAACGCCATCGGCGAAACTGACTTGCTGCGCCGGCGTCGTCAGGCCGGTCGGCACGGCGATGTCGACTGCGCGCCCGAGGGTGTTGACCTGGATGCTGGCGTCCGCTTGCAGGCTGACTGCCGAACCAAAGCCCTGCAGCGCGCCGGTGCCCGATGCGACCAGCGCATAAGCGGCGATGCCGTCAGCGCCGCGCGACAGCACCAGTCCGACTTTGGCATCGGTGATGGCGACGCCGGCGCTGGCCGAGCCGACCTCGGCGCTGACATCGGCAGCGCCGATCAGCAGCCATGAAGGCGGCTGCTCGACCGCGCGCGAAAGTCCGGCAACCACGGTCGGCAAGCTACCGCCGGCAAACGTTGCCAGCGGCACGATACAGAACATGCCCGGCGACCCGGCGACCGCCTCCACCCGCACGTTGCCGGCGCCGACGCCGGGCAGGGATTCGATTGCCTGCAGCAGGGCCGCACTGGCCTGTGCTGCACTCAGCCCGGTCATTTCGATGTTCCGGTCCCAGGCGCTGGCGCCACTGAAGCGCAGCCTGACGGTATCCGCCAGCCCGCCGCCGGCCAGGCGCAAGTCGAGCGTCTGTACCGGTGCGATTTTCAGGGCCGCGACGTTGGTGGCGGCAAGGCTGCCGCGGAACGCCACATCCCAGCCGCCGCCGGCGGCAGCCGCAAGCGCGGTGACCGCGACATTGCCACTGCCGATGCCCGCCAGCGATTCGAGCGCGGCCTGCACTTGCGCGGCGCTGGCGCCGGCCGCCAGGACTGCGGTCGTGCCGGATCCGAAGCTGATCGCGAACACGCCGCCGGAAGCGGGTTGCAGGCGCTGTACCTCGGAGCTGGTGGCGCCGGTCTGCGCCAGGCTCAGCGCCGCATCGGGTGCGCGCTGCACGGTGGTGATCTCGCCCACCATCACGCCAATTGCGCTGCCGCTCGCGCTACCGCCAAATGTCACGCGCCATTGCGGGTTGCTGCTGCCAGCCAGTTCTACCGCGGCATCGCCACCGACGGCAGCGAAGCTGCCCGCGCCGGATGTCGCCTGGCGCAAGGCGTCGCGCATTTCATCGGCCGTGGCGTTGAACGCAATTTCCCCGGTGCGATAGCTCTCGCCCAGATAGTCGAAGGCGAGCTCAAAGCCGCCACTCAGGTGGTCGTCGTAAAGATTGACCAGTTGTACCGCGCCGGTGGCAGGCGTGCCGTCCGAGACGGTCTGCACGCTGAACTTCACTTCGTTCGACGCGCTCAGCGCGCCCGACATGTCGGCCTTGTAGCCGGTGGCAGTCATCGCTGCGACATTGCCGGCCCTGGCTGCTGCATGCAGGAAAGTGACGCGATAGCCCTGTGCCGCAAGGGTCGAGGACTGGTCGAAGCTGACTTGAACATTGCCGGCGCCGACGCCGGCCAGGCTTTGCAGCGCTTCGCGGATCAGCGTGGCCTGGAAACCGGGGTCGGTGACATAACGGATGGTGCCGGTGGTGGCGCCGCCGACTGTCAGCGTGAAGCGATTACGGCTGAGCGAAATGCCGGCATCCGGTTGCAGCAGCAGGTACTGGACTTCCTCGGCCGCAGCGCTGGCCTGCGATTCCAGCGTGATGTCGCCCCAGTCGAGCTTGTCGGCCGGGTCGGCCGGCGGCGTCATGCGCAAGCCATTGGCGGTGGCGGCAGTGCCATCCGACAGCACCACGGCACGGCCGGAAAGCGAGCCTGTGAATTCGATCCGGAACCCGTCCTGCCGGCTGCCGGTAACGCTGACATTGCCGGCACCGATGCCGGTCAGGCCCTGCAGACCAGCGCCGAGATTGGCGGCGAAGGCCGCATCGCTCATCAATGCGCCAGATTCATCCAGCGAGCTGACGCTGACCTGGGCCGCGCCGTAGCTGAACTGGTAGATGCCTTCGCGGAAACGGCTGCCCTCCTGCGATGCTGCCTGCAGCAGGATCGCGGTATTGGTCTTGATCCCGCCTTCGGCCCGGGTAATGACGTCGCCGCTGGCGCCCGCGGTCGCGCGCTGCACGATGATCGCAGGCAGCACTTCCGGCGCCGCGTGGCTGCTTACCGAGAACTGGCCGGACAAGGAACTGAAACCGGCGACATCGACTTCGATCGCGCCAGCGAGTTCCAGCCCGCCAGCCGCATCGAAACGAGTAACCAGGGTGCCACTCAGCGCGAGGCCGCTGACCCCGGTCAGCGAACCGGTGCCGCTGATGAAGCCGCTGCGGGTGCCGTCGGCGGCAATATGCAGGCTGCCTGCGCCATTGCTGAGGGCGACGGTGGCGCCATTCGCCTGCAGCGAGATGCCGACATCGCTGGCATCCACGCGCCAGCTGCGCGCGCCAGTTTCGTCCTGCTCCAGTGCGAGCTTGAAATTGCCTTCCAGCGTGGCGCCGCCCAGCGTCAGCGCGCCATCCACCGGAATCTCGAAACGTCCGCCCAGCGCATCCAGCACCACGCTGCTGGCTTCATCCAGCATGATGGTGCGGGCGTCCTGGCTCCAGTCGATCACCGCTGCACCAGCGGTATCCAGCGCGCTGGTCGCGGTGTCGATCGCGCTGTTGATGTCCAGCGCCAGGCTGCGCAGGTCGGACAGCGTGTAGCCGGCAAGCGTCGCTTCCTCGATGCTGGCCTTGCTGGTGACCCAGCGCCGCCCTGCTCCGCCTTGTTCGTTGCTGATCACCAATGCCAGGTCAACACCCGACAGGCTGGCACCCAGTCCGCTGCCGCCGCTTCCACCGATACTGATTGCAGCGTCGATGCCAGCGCCGCCCAGGATCAGCTGCTCGACCTGCACCGTGCTGGCGTCGCTCAGCGTCACTTCGCCGCTGACGCTTTCCAGGAACAGTTCGCCCTCGACATGCAGCACGCCTGCAATATCGGCCACCACATCGCCGCGCAGCCGGCTTTCATCTGCCAGCAAATTGACCTGATAGCTGCCGGTCGCGGTTTCCACCGATTGGCTGACCGCACTGCCCATCCGGTTCCAGGCGATCTGCATCGCATTGGCTTGCAGCGACAGGCCCGATACGCCGGTCAGGGCGACATCGCCTTCGGCCTGCACAGCATGGCTGGTGCTCACGCCCGCTGCGCCCACTTCGCTGCGCAGCAGGACTGCGCCGCGGCCGTTGGTCAGCGTGGCGCCGACCCCACCCAGCGTCAGCGCTGCATTCATCTGGTCGATGCCGATCACGATATCGGTCACCGATGTGTCGGCCGTGGTGGTCACCGTCGACTGGATCTTCAGCGAGCCGCTCAGCGTGCCGAGGCCTGCCACCGCAATCGAACCCGAGGATATCGTCAGTTCGCGGACCTGCGTGCCATCGGCAAAATCAAGCGATACCGGCGCGCTGCTCAGGCCGGTGTTCACCGACAGGCTGAGCGCTTCGCCAAATGTGTTGATGCGTACGCTGGCGTCGGCCTGCAGGCTGACGCCGCCACCGAATCCCTGCATCTCTGCGCTGCCGGACGCGATCAGCGCATAGGAGGTTTCACCGGCCGCATTGCGTGCCAGCACCAGCCCCAGGGAGCCATCTTCGAGGGAAACACCGGCGCTGCCGCTGCCGACGAAACCGGTGACGCCGGATGCGCCCAGCAGGATGCGCTCGCTCTGGGTAACCACCGTGCGGGTGCTGCGCACCTCGATGTCGTCCATCACGGCGCCTGCCAGCGCGCCCTTGAAGCTGACGTTGAAGCGGTTGCTGCTGCCGGCAATCGGGTTGACTTCGACAGAACTTGCATCGACATCAGGCAGGGACGCGATCAGGGCCGCCAGGCCGGCGCTCAGCTGGGCGGGAGTCTTGCCCGCCACCGTCAGTTCTGTACTCCAACCAGTCGCGCCGGCAAAGCGCACGGCGACCGTGTCGGGCGCGGCGCCGTCAGGCATGTCGAGCGCGACGGTCTGCACCGGGCTGACGGTCAGCAGCGGCACATCGCGCCCGGCCAGGGCGCCGCGGTACTGGAGATTGAAGGAACCTGCGCCATTGCCATTACTCACCTGCACATTGCCGGCGCCGATCTCGGGCAGGCTCTCCAGCGCCAGTTGCAGTTGTGCCGCCGTCAGCTCGCCGGACAGCAGTCCGGTCAGCGTGGTCGAATCGCCTGCCGACAGGCGGAACAATCCGCTGCCCTGCAAAGTGAGTTGCTGCGTTTCGCTGCTGTGCGATCCCGTCTGCACGCTGCCGAGCGCGGCTTCCGGAGCAGCCAGCGCGCTGGTGATGCGGCCTTCCATCACATCCAGGTCGATGCCCGTTGCTGCGCCGCCAAAGCTGACTTGCCAGACATGGCTGCCATCGGCGCCGGACAACAATTCAACTGCTGCCTCCACGCCTGTGCTGCCCAGCGTGGCCCCGGCAACGCCGACGCCATCGGTGGCCGCCAGCAGCGCCGCCTGCACTGCTGCTGCGCTGGCATTCAGGGCAATGTCGGCGCTGGTGTAGGTGGTGCCGCCAAAATCCAGGCTGAGCGTGAACGTGCCCGCTATGTTTTCGTCGTACAAATTGATGGTCTGCACCGCGCCAAATCCGGCGCTGCCATCCTGCAGCGTCCCGGTTGCAAGCGTCAGGCCAGCCGATCCGGTGGCAGCCACCAGCGTCGACAAGTCCTGACCGCCAAGGCCGCGCTGGAAATCGATCCGGTAACGCGCATCCTGCAAGGTGGACGATGAGTCGTAGTGAACTGCAACAGCGCCCGTTCCCAGCACGCTTTCGAGCGCGGTCTGGATGTGCAGGGCCTGGTCTTGCACGCCGTATCCGGGCGTGCCATCACGCAGCGGATTCAGGGACAGCTTGATTGCCGTGTTGTTGGACGCGCCTGTCAGCGTCGGCAGGTCGAATCCGGCCAGCTCGCCCTTGAAATCGATCAGGTAGTCGATCGAGTTGTTGGCGGTGTAGCCTCGGGTATAGGTAACTTTTACATTATCGGCGCCGACGATCGCCGCCAGCTGGGCCTGGATCTGCGCCGCGTGATAGGTGGGGTCGGCCGAGTAACGGATTTTCCCTGTCGTCGTGTCGCCCAGCTTGAGCCAGAACTGACCGGAGGCGGACGGCGGCGCTGTCAGGGTCAGCACTTGCCGTTCGTTGACCGCCGAACTGCTGGACAGCACCGGAATGGCAGCGGTGACGTGGCTGCCGAGGGCCAGGGTGAACGACTGGCCGGCGGCGCCATTGCTGGCCAGCGACAGCACCTGCGCTTCATCGCCCGGCAGTTGCACCGCCGAGGTCTCTTCGATTACGCCCCAGTCGGCCTTGTCCGCCGGATCGTCCGGCTGGATCATCCACAGGCCCTGCCCGCCCTGGCTGGCCGCCAGGCCGAGCGGGCGGCCAGCCAGCGCCGCGATGAATTCAATCCGGAAGCCGTCGGCCCGGGTGCCGGTGACCAGCACATTGCCGGCCCCGATTCCGGTCAGGCTTTCCAACGCGCCGCGAATCGCGGCGGCGAACGCTGCGTCAGACAGCGGACGGACGCCGGACGCCAGGCCATCGAGCGAGTTGGCGGTGACGGTCTGGCCGTCCAGCTGGAAACTGTAGACGCCTTCGCGCGCATAGCGCCCACTGGCATCGCTGGTACGCAAGTTCAATACGGTATTGACCGCGGTGCCGCCCTGGACCTGCTCGACACTGGCGCCGCCCGACCCGCTCTGGGCAAGGCTGATGCCGGTAACCGGCGTTGCCAGTTGCACCGGCTGGCGCACCACCGAAAACTGTCCGGACAGCGATCCGAAGCCATCCACGCCAACCGCCAGGTCGCCTGCGAGTTCCAAGCCGCCCAGGCTGTCGAACCGGGTTGCCAGGGTGCCGGCGAAGCTCATGCCGTCGATGCCGGTAATCGAGCCGGTGCCGCTCAGCTGGCCGGAGCGCGCGCCATCGGCCCCGAAGAACAAGGAACCGGTGACATTATTGATGGCAACGGTGGCGCTGCCGGCAGCGAAGCCGACCGATGCGTCATCAACTTCCAGCTCCCAGCTTCGGCTACCGTCCTGGTTCTGTATCAGCACCAGTTGGAAATCGCCCGCCAGCGTGGCCTCGCCGATCGAGATCGCGCCATTGACGGGGACCACAAATCGGGGGCCCGCAAGGTCGAACACCACCGCCTTGGCATCGCTCAGGCTGACACCTTTTGCGGCGGCGGACCAGTCGACCACCGCGGCATTGGCAGCATCCACCAGTGCGCCCGCTGCGTCGAGCGCGCGGTTGATCCGGATGCCGGCCTGCTGCAGGTCGCCCAACTGGTAACCGGCAATGGACGCGCCACCGATTACCGCTTCGCTGGATATCCAACGCCGGCCGCTGCCGCCGATTTCCGAATTCAGCACGACGGCGATGTCGAGATCGGTCAGCGACGCCGACAGCCCGCTGCCACCGGCGGTCAGCGCAGCAGAAATGCCGGCGCCGCCAATGACCAGCTGGTTGACCGACACCACGCTGGCATCGCTCAGCGTGAGTTGCTGGCCCTGGATCGATTCAATGAAAATTTCGCCTTCGACCGCCAGCACACCGGCGATTTCCGCGCGTGCCTGGCCGCGTACCCGGGCCTCGTCACGCAGCAGATCGAGACCGTACCAGCCATTACCGGTGGCGATCGATTCCCGGACCGCCACGCCCATCTTGTTCCAGGCCACCTGCACCTGGCTCGCCTCAAGCGTGACCCCGCTGATTCCCTGCAGGCTTGCATTCCCCTCGGCCTGCACCGCGTAATGGACGCCGCTGGCATCGTTGCGCAACAGCACTGCACCCTGCCCGCTGCTCAAGCCGACCGTGGCGCCGCCCATGGCCAGCGTGGCGCTCACGCCTGCCAGGCCGATCCGCAACTCGTTGACCGCCTGCCCGGCCACCGTGGACTGCACGCTCTGGATTGCCAGCGAGCCGCTCAGGGTGCCGAGGCCGGCGACGGTGACGGTGCCGCTGGCCACGTGGATCGCCTGGACCGCGGTGTCGGTGCTGAAACTGAGGGCCAGGCTGCTGCCGCCTGCCAGTGCAATGCTTTGCTGGACTGCGCTCCCCAGACGGTTGACCTCGACCACCGCGCTGGACGCCAGGCTGACCTTGCCGTCGAAACCGGTGATCGCCACCTGCCCCGCCGCCTGCAGCGCATAGCCGCCGAGTCCGATCGCATTGCGACCCAGCACCAGTGCCATGCTGGCGCCGGACAGCGACACGGCATTCGATGCATCGCCAAACCGGCCCTGGACGTCCGCTGCGCCAATCACGATGCGCGGACCGCCCGAGTGTTCGACCCGGGCGACGGAAACCTGGCCGGACAGCGAACCGAAGCCACCCATGCTGATGGCCGCTGAACCGGTCAGTGCGAACTCGCCATTGGCGCCGAAGCTGGCCTGGGCCGTGCCGCTCACGCTCAGCGCGTCGATGCCGCCGAGCGCAAGCTCGCCGGCAATGACGCCGCTGCGGCTGCGGTCGGCATTCAGGCGGATGGTGCCCGAGCCCTTGCTCAACTGCACGAATGCCGGGCCGGCAGAAAGGATGAGCTGTACGTCCTGGGCACTGATGTTCCAGCCCAGGGCGCCATTTTGCTGAGCGAGCGTGAGCTGCAATGCGCCCTTCAGGCTTGCCTGCCCGACCCGCAGCGCGCCGTTGGCGGCGATATCGATGGTCTCGACCAACTGGTCCAGCGCCAGCGTGGCGCCGTTGCCGAGCGTGAACAGGCGCGACTGCATCCATGCGAGTGTGCTTCCGTCCGCAGCCGACACGGCGCGGTTCAGCGACAAGGTCGCCGTATCCAGCGTCTCAAACCCGTTGCCGGCGACCACCAGCGACCGGGCATCGGCCTTGGCGCTCACCCACGAGCGCGCGCCATTCACTTCCTTCGCATAAACCAGCGCAAAGCTGGCGCCCGAGATACCGGTGTCGAGTCCGCTGCCGCCGGCAGTGACCGTCGCCTTGACGCCGGCGCCCGACAGCGCGATCTCGCGCACGTCGGCGCTGCGGCCGTCGGACAGGTGACGGATCGCCCGTGTTCCCTCGACCGACATGTCGCCCGAGAAGGACAACACGCCATTGATGGCGGCTGCGAAGCGTCCTTCGACCCGGAATGCGTTGGCCGCCAGTTCCAGCGCGATCGCATCACCGGTAGTCGCCACGTTCGCCGACACCGCGCTACTGCCGCTGTTGAGCCTGATCGTCACGTTCTGCCCGCTCAGCGTCAGCGCCGAGTCGACCGCGATGCTGACGTCAACCCTGGCCTGCAAGGCATAGCCAAACTGCGCCAGGCCGCCGGCGACTGGTGTGCGCGCGCCAAGTATCAACGCCGCCTGGCCGGAACTGACGTTAAAGGCCAGTTCGCCAGCCTGCAGTTCCGCTGCCAGGTTGCGCACGCCGACCAGCAATTGCGATTCGCGCGCGGCATCCACCACGCCAGTCCGGTAATCAAAGGCGAAATCGCCGCGCAGTTGGCCCAGTCCGGCAACATCCAGCACGGCGCCGATGGCCTCGAAGCGGTTCACCTGCAGCGCGCTGGCGAAGCTCACCGAATACTGGTTGCTTGCCCCGAACGAGACGGCGATGGCACGGCCCAGCGTGTTGGCCTGGAACCCCAGCGTGCCGGAGAAACTGCTGCCTGCATGGCCCTGGAAAGCGCCGGCGCCGGCTGCCTGGATCGCATATCCGCCATGGCCGAGCGCCATTGCCAGCGAGCCGCCGGACATGGACATCGACGGACCGCTGGCCGGATCGCCGATGCGCGCCGACAGGTTGCTGGCCGACACCAGCAACATTCCCGAGGCGCTGTCAGCGCTGTCATTGGCGATTGCGAAATTGCCCGACAGGCCGGCAGCTGATCCGGCCGCCACCTGGCCGACGCCGGAAATCGACACCGAAACCTGGTTGCCGCTGACCACCACGCTGCCGCTGACTTGCGTCAACTGGCCCGACAGGTCGCCCGCCGACCAGGTCGCGCCGACGTCGCGCAGGCCGAAGCTCAGGGTCGGCGTGCCGCTCGCGTGGCTGACCGAAATGTCGAAGCCGCCAGCCAGATGCAGACCGGCCAGGTCGAGCGACGCATCCATCGATACGGTTCCCAGGCCGTCGGGCTGCGCCAGCAGCGTGTACAACTGGTCGAGCCGGGCGCTGGCGAAATCGGTATCGGGAACCTGCAGGTCGGCGATGCCGGGAAGCTGGGTCGCCACCAGTTGCAGCCGGTCGGCAAGGTAAACCGGCTTCAGGTAGATCCCCTGTCCGGTGTAGAGCCCCTTGTAATTTGCGAAGGTGCCGCTGCGCTGGCCCCAGGTAATGATGTCGAAGACCTGGCCGGCGCTCGGACGGAAGTCATTGTCCAGGCTGAGTTCAAGCGTGCCATCGAGCGTGGCCGACCCGGACACTGCCAGCTGGTCGTAGCCTTCCGGGGAATCGGTCGAGGCTGCGGCCGCCACCGATCCGCCAATTTCGATCTGCAGCACGCCACCAGCGGCCTGCACGTAGCCGGCGGCGGCAATATGGCCAGCCTCATGTCCGGGCGCAACGGTGCCTGCATTGACCAGCGAGCTTGCGAGCACACCGGCACCGAGCAGTTGCTCGCCGGCGTCGACCTCGAGGTTGGTGGCGTAGGTGGCGGAAATCGACTGCGAGGTGCCGGATGCTGAAATCAGCTGCAGGGTCTGCGCGGCGGTGGAGGGAACGAGGGAATCGCTGGACTGCGATGCTGTGAATGGTGCGGAGGGAGATGTTTCTGTTCCGGAGGGTCCGGACAAACCCTGATCGGGAGGCGTGCCGAGCAAGATGTCGCCGGAGAGCAAAGTTCGCTGTTCGAGCGTTTCCAGTTTGACGGACGTCGAGGATTTTTTCCTGGCTTGCAGTGCAGCGCGCGAATTTTGCGAATTCTTTTTCGAGGTAGTCATGAGACTCCCCTTTCTCTGTCAGGTTGTCAGAACGCAATTACTCCAACGTGCGATTAGAGCACAAAATTACATCTGGAAACATTACTTACAAGTCAGACAGCTAGCATTTTTGCCCTTATAAATGACCGAACGGTTAATAAGTGAGCCGAACGGGCCCCTATCCAGCCGGGAAATAGCATTTTGGCAACAGGGGGCCAATTCAGGGAGTGCCTACGACGGGGGAGGAAGGAAGGAAGGAAGGAAGGAAGGAAGGAAGGAAGGAAGGAAGGAAGGAAGGATTTTGCGCAGCTTGCGTGGAAACACGCGGGAGATCAGTGGAAAAAGAGGCTTGCAGCGGCACCGGCCGCGGCCTCATTCAAGCAGCTTGCAGCACCACCCGGTTGCGCCCTTGCTGCTTGGCCTGGTACAGGGCCAGGTCGGCACGCCGCATCATGTCGCGCAGCGGCTCATCCTTGCGGGAAACCGCAATGCCGATGCTGACGCTGCAGCCGGCCGAGTGCGAATCCGGATCGGACTTTTGCAGCAGCAAGCGCAATCGCTCGGCGACGCCCACGGCCCCATCGCCGCCGGTCTCGGGCAGCAGCAAGGCGAATTCTTCGCCGCCGACCCGGGCGAAATGGTCGATGCCGCTCCGGACCACCGATTCGGCCCGCAAGACCAGGTCGACCAGCACCTGGTCGCCCTCGGCATGGCCAAGGGCGTCGTTGATCTGCTTGAAGTGGTCGACGTCGATCAGCAACAGCGCCATGCTGCGACCGCTACGGCGCGAACGCAGGATTTCCCGGTCGGCCAACTCGAAGAACGCGCGGCGCGTGAGGGCGCCGGTCAGGAAGTCGTGATTTGCCAGGTCTTCCAGCTTCGCCAGCATGGTGTCGTGAACCAGTAGCACCGCGCCGAAGCTCAGTGCCGGCAGCACCAGCGCGCCGAGCGACAGGAACACCAGGTTCCACGGACTGGGTTGCAGCAGCGATGTCATTTCGCCGCTATTGGTCACATGGACCGCGATGCGCACCATGTGACCGCTGATCACGAGTGCGGCCATGCACTTGGTGAAAAGGTAGGGATAGACCGAGCGCCGCGCACCGCGCGAACGCCTGACCGTCAGGCCGATCAGCAGCGCCATCACTGACTGGTGCAGGGCAATGATGCTGGTGCGCGCGACGAATGAATCGTACTGGTAATGAAAGATCGCCACCGCCACCGTTACCACCGCGACACTGGCGACGACCCACGGGACATGCGCCGGCCGTCCGAAGAATCGGCGAAAACCGACCAGCACCGCTGCCCCCGCCGCCGCATACAGGGCGTTCGCCACTTCATACGCGATCAGCGGCGGCAGTTCGCGTCCGAAGGCATACAGCACGAATCCCGCAAGCCCCAGCAGGTTGCCGCCGGTCCACTCCTTCACGCCCGGTATGCGGCTGCGCCACATTGACAGCATGACCAGCATCATCAGCAGACACAGCAACGCGCCGATCAGCAGGACATGAACGTTGGTAAGCATATGAATCGGCGGCAGCCGGCTCAGGAGTTCAAGCGGTCCATCAGCCGACCCATTTGCGGGCGTTGCGGAACATCCGCATCCATGGTGAATCTTCGCCCCACTGGGCAGGATGCCAGGATTGCTGCACCGACCGGAACACACGCTCGGCATGCGGCATCAGCACCGTGTAACGGCCATCGGCCGTGGTTACGGAGGTGATGCCCTGCGGCGACCCGTTCGGATTGAACGGATAAGCCTCGGTCGGCTGGCCGCGATTGTCGACGAAACGCATCGCCACCAGGGCTTCGCCCATGTTGCCGGTCTGCGAGAAATCGGCAAAGCCTTCGCCGTGCGCGATCGCGATCGGGGTCTGCGTGCCGGCCATGCCGGCGAAGAAGATCGAAGGCGAATCGGCCACTTCCACCATGCCGAAACGGGCTTCGAACTGTTCCGACTTGTTGCGCGTGAACTTGGGCCAGGCCTGGGCGCCGGGGATGATGGATTTCAGGTTGCTCATCATCTGGCAACCGTTGCAGATGCCCAGTCCGAACGTGTCGCCACGCTGGAAGAAGCCGGAAAACTGTTCCGCCAGCTTGTCGTTGAACAGGATGGTCTTGGCCCAGCCCTCGCCGGCACCCAGCACGTCGCCGTAGGAGAAGCCGCCGACAGCGATCAGGCCGGTGAAATCCTGCAGCCGGGCGCGCCCGGCAATCAGGTCGCTCATGTGCACGTCGACCGCTTCAAAGCCAGATTTGTGCATCACATACGCCGTCTCCACATGCGAGTTGACGCCCTGCTCGCGCAGGATGGCAACCCGGGGACGGGCGCCGGTGGCAATGTAAGGCGCGGCAATATCTTCCTGCTGGTCGAAAGTGACGTGCGGCGTCATGCCGGGGTCGGCAACGTCCAGCAAGCGCTCGTATTCGGCGTCGGCGCAGGCGGGATTGTCGCGCAGCCGGGCAATGCGCCAGCTGGTCTCGCTCCAGATGCGGTGCAGATCGGCGCGCGGGCGCTTGAAAATCACCTTGGCGTCGCGGGTGAACTCGACCACGTCACGGTCATTGGTCTTGCCGATGATGTGCGAGCAAGCACCCAGGCCGGCGGCCCGAAGCTGGTTCATGACTTCCGATTTCGCGGCGGCGCGCACCTGGATCACGGCGCCCAGTTCCTCGTTGAACAAGGCACCCAGCGTCAGCTCGTTGCGGCGCTCGCCGACCTGGCTGGCCCAGTTCTTGGAGTCGCCCCAATCCGCCGCGTGCTCGCCTTCCATGGCCAGGATGTCGAGGTTGACCGACACTCCGCAGTGACCGGCGAACACCATCTCGCACAAGGTGGCGAACAGGCCGCCATCGGAACGATCGTGGTAGGCCAGCAAACTGCCAGCCTGGTTGAGTTGCTGGATGACTGCGAAGAATGCTTTCAGGTCCTGCGGCTGGTCGATATCCGGCGCCTCGTTGCCCAGTTGCTGCATGACTTGCGCCAGCACCGATCCGCCCAAGCGGTTCTTGCCGCGTCCGAGGTCGATCAGGATCAGCGAGGTCTCGCCGGCGTCGGTGCGCAGCTGCGGCGTCAATGTGGAACGGACGTCAGGCACCGGCGCAAAGGCGGAGACGATCAGCGACACCGGTGCCGTGACCGACTTGTCGCCTTCGCCGTCGTTCCAGGTGGTGCGCATGGACAGCGAATCCTTGCCGACCGGGATCGACAGGCCCAGCGCCGGGCACAGCTCCATGCCGACCGCCTTGACGGTGTCATACAGTGCGGCGTCCTGGCCCGGCTGGCCGCAGGCGGCCATCCAATTGGCGGACAGCTTGATGTCGCCGATATCGGCAATCGGCGCGGCAGCGATGTTGGTCAGGGCTTCGCCGACCGCCATGCGGCCGGATGCCGGCGCATTGATGATCGCCAGCGGCGTGCGCTCGCCCATCGCCATCGCTTCGCCCTCATATCCCGACAGTGCCATGGTGGTGACGGCGCAGTCGGCCACCGGAACCTGCCACGGGCCGACCATCTGGTCGCGCACAGTATGGCCGCCCACAGTGCGGTCGCCGATCGTGATCAGGAAGGACTTGTCGGCGACAGTCGGCAGGCGCAGCACGCGCTCGGCTGCATCTTCCAGCGCAATGCCGGTCAGGTCGAGCGGCGTCAGTTGCCGTGTTTCGTGGCGCACGTCGCGGTGCATCTTCGGCGGCTTGCCGAGCAGCACATCCATCGGCATGTCGACCGGCGAATTGCCGTGCTCTGGATCGATCACTTTCAGCTGGCGTTCTTCGGTGGCGGTACCGACCACGGCGAACGGGCTGCGCTCGCGTTCGCAGAAAGCACGGAACAGTTCCAGGCTTTCCGGCGCGATCGCCAGCACATAGCGCTCCTGCGATTCATTGCTCCAGATCTCGCGCGGCGCCAGGCCGCTTTCTTCCAGCGGCACCTTGCGCAGGTCGAAGATGGCGCCGCGTTTGGCGTCATTGGTGATTTCCGGGAAGGCGTTCGACAGGCCGCCGGCACCGACGTCATGGATCGACAGGATCGGATTTTCATCGCCCATTGCCCAGCAGGCGTTGATCACTTCCTGCGCGCGCCGCTCCATCTCTGGATTGCCGCGCTGGACCGAGTCGAAATCGAGGTCGGCGGTATTGCTGCCGGTCGCCATCGACGAAGCGGCGCTGCCGCCCATGCCGATGCGCATCCCGGGGCCGCCAAGCTGGATCAGCAGGCTGCCGACCGGCAGGTCGTTCTTTTTGGTGTGGCCGGCGGAGATATTGCCCAGGCCGCCAGCGATCATGATCGGCTTGTGATAGCCGTACACGCGCCCGCCGACGTTCTGTTCGTAGCTGCGGAAATAACCAGTGAGGTTGGGACGGCCGAATTCATTGTTGAAAGCGGCGCCGCCGAGCGGGCCGTCGATCATGATTTGCAGCGCGGATGCGATCCGGTCCGGCTTGCCGTAGATGCCGCCCTGGGCGTGCTCCTTGCGCTGCGCCGGCGGCTCGTTCACGTCGCGCGCGTTTTCCCACGGCTGCACCGAGTGCGTGATCATCAGGTTGGAGACGGTGAAACCGGTCAGGCCCGCCTTCGGCCGCGCGCCGCGGCCGGTCGCGCCTTCGTCACGGATTTCGCCGCCGGCACCGGTGGAAGCGCCGGCAAACGGCGAGATCGCGGTCGGGTGGTTGTGGGTCTCGACCTTCATCAGGATATGGGTCAGTTCTTCGCTTTCGCGATAGACGTGCCCTTCCTGCGCCCCGCGCGCATGGAAACGCGGCACCTGCGCACCCTCGATCACCGACGAATTGTCGCTGTAGGCGACCACGGTGCCGGCCGGATGCTTCTCGTGCGTGTTGCGAATCATCGAGAACAGCGAGCGCTGCTGCGCTTCGCCATCGATGGTCCAGTCGGCGTTGAAAATCTTGTGCCGGCAATGCTCGCTGTTGGCTTGGGCGAACATCATCAGCTCGACGTCGGTCGGATTGCGGCCGGCGCGGGTGAATGCGTCCACCAGATAGTCGATTTCGTCATCCGAGATGGCCAGGCCAAGCTCGGTGTTGGCCGTCAACAAGGCCTGCTTGCCGCCGCCAAGCACATCAACCGATTCCAGCGGCCGCCCTTCCAGCGGCTGGAACAGGCCAGCCGCCTGCTGCGCATCGCGCACCACGACTTCGGTCATGCGGTCGTGCAGCAAGCCGGCCACTGCCTCGGCTGCCTGTGGCTCCAGCGCATTGGGCTTGCCCAGCAGGCCCGCCTTGCGCTGGATGAAATAGACCACGCCGCGCTCGATCCGGTGTACCTGCGACAGGCCGCAATTACGGGCAATGTCGGTGGCCTTGCTGGCCCAAGGCGAGATGGTCCCGAAGCGCGGCAGCACCACGAATTGCTCGCCCTCCTCATGGCCGGCGAAGGGCTCGCCGTACTCCAGCAATGCGGCGAGCCGGGCGCGGCCCTGGTCGCCGACTGCTTCGCGCGCGTCGATGAAATGCAGGTAGCGGCCACTCACGCCGGTAATCGACGGCTCCAGGTCCTGGAGCTTGGCTAACAGACGTTGGGTACGGAAGGAAGACAGGGCATTCGAGCCCGGCAGGATCAGCATGGCGAAATCGAAGGGATGCGACAGCGAGCGGCAGGGCCGCGTGAAGCAATCGTCTGTCTGGAAAGGAAACCTCGATTATACCCGAGCGCCTGAACCGAACTGGGGTAAGAACACGCTCGGGCGCGAGGCCGGCGATGGCCCGAACGAACCACCCAGGCACTGCCATTCTTAACAAGAAGGAACAAAGTGCGGCTATCGGTTACTAAGTCGCCGCCATTCGTCATGCATAGCCCCGAAGCAATCCATCCGCGCTGTCGCGCAGGAGGTTTCAATGAGTTTCCCGAAAATTCAGGTCACGAGAAGCCATTCCGAACCTGCAGACCCGGGGACCAGGCACACCCGGGCGGACACACCCGTGACCAGCCCACCCGGGAACCGCATGCGCCAGAGCCGAGACCATGTCGTGGATCGGGCGCAAAGCGAGAGCGCGCTCGCCAACGTCAAGGATCAGCGCACCCATAGCTCGAAGGGTCAGGCGAGTCACAGCACCACCCCCGGGAATGTCGATGCGGCACTCCCCGGCGAAACCAGCAAACCCGCCCGCCTGCAGCCACTCAACGTAAACCGACTCATTGCACGGGGAGCAAGGCCCAATCACATCGAGCAGGCACGGTCCCGAATGCCGCACGGCAATCATGACCAGATCCTTGCGTTCTGCCTGCTGTGCGGCATCGGTGTGCTCGCGGAAGATGCCGGGCTGTACGCATGCGAGGAGATAGGCAATCTTGACAAAGAAAATCCGAGCCCGGATCGCCTCGGCTATTGCAGCCTGCGCGCCGCCGGATTCAAGCCTCGCCAGGCGGCGAAATTATGCAATTACCGTAATTCAGACAAGGCGAAATATTTTCAAGAGGCCACCTTTATTCCGAATCCCGGCAGCGATCGCTCCGTGAAAATAAACTACTGCGCAATGCGTGTCCTCGGAAATTCGTCCAAAGTGGCAACATGGTGGGCGCACGCCGGACCGAATGCCGCGGTGAATCTGTGCCTGCTGGATCAAAAAAAACTGACCGATCTCTATGTAACACACACCAATAGCGAGCCCCTGCCCCAAACCTTCCCTCGTTTCGTCGGCAATTCCATTTCGATGCCAGGCGAGAAAAAAAAGATACTTGGCAAAGGCGGCTTCAACCAGGTCGAACTCGTGAAAATCCTGGATCCGGAAACCAACCAGGAACGCAAATTTGCTTTCAAACCAAGCAAATCGGATGCGCGGGTCGGCCTTGGCGGCGCATTGACCGGGATTCGGGATCTGGAGGATAGCGACAGTGACGGGGAATACAATTACTGCCCCGAACGCAGGAATCTTGCCGCCGTGGCCGTCGCCCGCCTGCTGGGGCTGGCGGGCGACGATGGCGTCACCGGCAACGCCTTCATGGGCATCGTGGACAAGCGCCTGGGGCTGCTGATGGAAGTGGTCCCGGGGAAACCAGTTGCGCAAGCTGACTACAATATTGCACTTGGCCCGGACTTACCGCATTACAAGCAGCTGTACGACAGCAGGCAGATGCTTGTCGACGACCCGAATCTCAATCGGGACATCTCGAAAATCATGGGAGTCCACTCGATCCGGTTCAAGAAAAATGATAAAGGGGGTGTTGACATCCTCCTCACCGGTTCGGTCACCCCTGACGGCCAGCCGGACAATCTGGAACCATTCAGGAACAATGATGCATCGCTGAAAAAAGCCTACGCCCGAATCGAATTTTTTGATGAGCTCATCAACGAGACTGATGGCCATCCAGGGAATATCATGATCGAGCAACGGCCGGATGGCCGCTACTGCGCAAGGCGCATCGACCTAGATCAATGCTTCGGCGCGGTGCGTGCTCCGGATCTGCAAGGTGAGGAGTCATTCATGACGTATTACCTGCCCCAGCCCGTGCGCTTCATGGAAAAAATGCTGGCCGACAAGCTGCGCGAGGACGGAATGAGGGATGCTCTGGAGGAGACCGTGCTCGACCTGCTCACCAGCGAGGAGGAAGTCGATGCCTTCCTGATCCGGTACGACGCGATCGTGCAAGGGCTGGAAGGCGGGGAGATCGAGATCGTGGATGATTCGGTGAACGACGATGGCTGGAAAGCCGCCGACATGTCGGATCCGCACACATCGCTGTTCGCCCGCGATGGCCAACGGCCGAAGCTTTACTGACGATAGCCGGCTGGTGCCAGCTGCCATGCAGCGCCAGCCATTACCATGAACAGCCGCGAGCGAGGTGACCGTGTCCCACGTAACTGCCAACGAAGAACTCCAGGAGCTTTTCCGAACCGAGAAGCTTCCGCTACCGCCCCTGCCGGAGGAATTGACGCAAGCGCTGGTGAAGACCGGCCCGCACAGCTGGTCGACGCGTGCCGGGGCCAGCAGGCCGGACGACCTGGATTCCCGGGTCGCGGAAGCGCGCAGCGGTATCGGGGACTATGCCGAGATCGGCTTCGCCGGCCACGGCATCAACTCGTGGTTCATGTATTGCAATGTGGTGCATGGACCGCTGGCGCTGTTTCTTCAATGCCGGTGGAACAACGCCTATGACGATGAGCAGCGTGCCCGCACCAGGATCGAAGGCGTGTCCGGCTTCGCCGCACGCTTGCTGGCAGAGGCCCCGCAGGCGGCGCAGCTCGGTGCACTGGCACCCGGGGAACGGCTGATCGTGTGCTTCGGCGATCACTTTCCGTCGCGCTGGCAGTGGAGCTCCGAACCCGGGCACTGGAACCAGGACGGCGACTTCACCCTGCTGGCAGCAACAGCTGCGCTGCGCGCACGGATTGCCGCCGCCAAGGGGCGGTCGTAGCCGCAGGTCCTTCGCTTGAGCTGGTCAGTACCCACACCGTGATTGACAGCATGGACCGGCGCACGCCACGAACCAGGATGCAGGCAAGCATCAGCCTTCGAAGGCTGCAGGACTGACCGACCGTCGGCCTCCTGCCTGCAGCGAAAAATGCCCTCGCCAACGCGAACCATTCCTCGCTCGATGTTACTCAGCGCGATTCCGCGCGTCGGTCGCGCCCCTCTGCGGTCCTGCCAGCCAGTCAACGTCCATGAGCACTGCACTGAAAATCATCCTCGACGATTTTGCCAATATCCACGACATGCGCCGCATCCGGCGCGATGCGCACGGCGTGTTCACTCTCGTGTTCGATCACCAATGGGTGATCAACGTCGAGTCGGACCCCTTGAGCGGAACCGTCTCCATTTTCGGCAGCGCCGGCTCCGTGCAGCCCGAACTGGGGCGCCCGGCATCAGCACCTGAAATCGAGTGGCATCCGATCAGCGAACAAGAGTTGCCATTCGGCGGCCGTATTGGTGTGCACTACAAGACGGGTGTCGTCATGCTCGATTCGCAATCCGATCCGGCCCGGCTCGACACCGTCGCGTTCCGGCTCTGGTTGCTCGCTTTCGTCGACCAGATGAGCGCGTGGGCAAGCCGGATAGGCCCGCGCGTGCGAAGCGCCCGGATTTCAGAGCAGATGCAACATGGCTCTCCGCCACCGGCCGCGCTCGCTGCCGTCGACCTTCATCCGTAATGCCGATCCAGTACAGGAAGGACTGAATCATGAACCCCATCAAAGACAAGCTCGCGCCGGCCCAGCCCCTGGTCAAGCGGCACCAGGGTGCTGCGGTCGAGCAGGCCGAAAACAAGGCGCCGGCACAGACTGCACCGTCATACGGGCGAGTCGTTTCAGACGGCCGTGAGATGAGCGCCGCACAACGCGCAAGGAATCAGGAGTTGGTCGCGCTCTATCATGGATTGCGCGAGCGGGAGGGCAACAAGTTGGCGCGCGAGGCGAGCGCCGCCCCGGCCAATCCAAAGATCAAGGGCTGGAAAAAGCGGGACAGCAAGCAAAGCGTCGGCAAGTCGCGTACTCCGGAAAAAAACAGCCGCGAACAGCGCAAGGAGGAAGATCAGGACTGATGACGAACCGGCCTGCACCGGCCTCAGCGTACCAGCAAGCCACCATCGCGCAGCTTGACGCGCTGCACGTCAGGAAGGCCGATCAGGTCACGATCATGACAGGCAATGATCACGCTGCTTCCGGTAGCAGTGAGCGAAGGCACCAGCGCAATCACCTGTTCGCGCGCGGGACCGTCGAGATTGGACGTCGGCTCATCCAGCAGCAGCAGCCTGGGCTCCAGCACCTTTGCGCGAGCCAGTGCGACGCGCTGCTTCTCGCCGCCCGAAAGCCGTCCCGGCGGCGTGTTACGGAGATGGCCCACGCCCGCCCATGCCATCGCATCTTCCACCCGCTCGCGGATCTGCTCGCGCGCCAGGCCGCGGGCGGCCAGCCCGTAGCCGATGTTGTGCTCGACACTGGTCGAAAACATGACCGGATGCTGGTGCATGTAGACGATACGCGTCCTCAGGTCTCGCGGATAGGGCGACAGCGTGAAGTGCGTGCCGCAAAAACGTCCCTCGTCCAGCTCGGCCGACTCCAGTCCGGCCAGCACCCGCAGCAGGGTACTCTTGCCGGCGCCATTGGCACCGGTCAGGATGATCGCAACCCCGGTGCCCACCCGCAGGTGATCGATGTCGAACAGCAGACGGTCGCCATATAGCTTGCGCAGGCCCTGCAGTTCGAGCAGCGGCGTCATGGACTGGATGGGTACGTCGATGGACATGGAAGTGAGCACGATGGAGGGCACGGACCCGAAACGCGTGGATTTGAAGCGCCTGGATTTGAAACGCGCGCGATTGTGAAACGCGGCATTGTATCCTGCCGGAGAGGGGGTACCGCTGCCGCTGCCGCCGAATCAGGCCACACGCAGCGAACCATCCAGCAACTGCGGCTCGAAGATGATCCTGTCCTTGCCGGTCAGGAGCAGGAAATGGGTGCCGGTGCAGCGCGCCACCAGCGACATGCCGAGCCTGTCGGCGACCATGTGCCCCATCTGTGTGGTGCCCGAGCGGGACAGCAGGAAGGGAATCCCCATCTGCGCACCCTTGATCACCATTTCCGAGGTCAGGCGGCCGGTGGTGTAGAACACCTTGTCTTCGCCGCGCACGTCATCCAGCCACATCTTGCCGGCGATCGCATCGACCGCATTGTGGCGACCGACATCCTCGACGAAATAAATCACCTCGCCAGCGGCCGAAAACAGCGCGCAGCCATGCACCGATCCAGCCTGCTTGTAGATCGACTTCATGGTGCGGATCGAGTCAACGATCTTGTACAGCACCGACTGCTTCAGGCGCGCATCCTCGGGCAGCACGATCTTGTCGACTTCATCCATCAGGCCGCCGAACACCGAGCCCTGTCCGCAGCCGGTCGTAACCACCCGCTTCGAAGTGCGTTCCTCGACGTTGGCAATGCCGGTCCTGGTTTTCACCGCTACCGCGTCGACGCTCCAGTCGACCTGGACCGACTCGATATCGTCGATGGACGTCACCAGGCGCTGGTTGCGCAGATATCCGAGCGTCAAGGCTTCCGGGGCGCCGCCCAGGGTCATCAGCGTCACCAGTTCACGTTTGTCCACATAGACCGTCAGCGGCCGCTCGGCCGGAATGAAGATGGTCGACACGCGGCCGCGTTCATCCATCACTTCCACTTCGCGTGTGAGTTCGGCGATGGCGTTGGTCAGCACGGGGCGCGGCATGGTGGGGCTATCCTGTCACAGGTGAATCGGTGGAAAAAAGGAAATCAAAACGAAATGCTTGCCAGACGCGCTGCAAGGCGCAATGTCAGACGCGCAAAACCATTCTACGTGGTTTCGGCAGGGAAGACGCGGGCGGCAGGTAAAGACCCGCCGCCCTGAAAAGCGCTATTTTTTGGCGGCGGCTGGCTTGGCAGCCGGAGCGGCGACTGCCGGCGCTGCAGCAGCAGGGGCCGCCGGTGCTGCTGCAGTAGCGGCCGGTGCTGCCACTACCTGGGCAACATAGGGACCGGGGTTCTGGCATGCGGCAGCCGGCGCGCTTGCCGGCTTGGTGCCCTTGGCCTTGTGGTAACGCGCAGCCACCTTGTCCTGCGACATGCACAACTGGTAAGCCGACACCTTGTCGGCCCAGCCGGCCTTGTACTTGGCCTCGGCAGCCTTGGCCTTGGCCTCGTCCGTCGGCGGCGGCAATTTTGCTGCCGCACTGCCCGCGATCACCAAGCCCGCCAGCGTCGCCAGCCCCATTATGATTTTGTTCATCTCTTGCCTCCTCAATGAATCACGATGCCTTGGCGGGCGAGCCAGCGACAGCGGCGGCACCCTCTTCCGTGCGCACCCGCGGTACCCGTCCATTCGCCACGTCTTCGTACCAGAGCTCGTGATGTTCCTTGGCCCAGGCATCGTCGACGTACCCGGTCCGCATCGCCTTGTAGGCGCCTTGCATGCCGAGCGTGCCCATGTAGACGTGACCCATCGAGACCGCGAACATGAGGACCGCGGCGGCCAGGTGGATCACATTGGCGACCTGCATGTTGCCGCGGGTATATTCCACTGCCGGCACCAGCATGTCCAGGAAGAAGCCGGACGCAGTAAGCACCACGCCAAGGACCACCACGCCGCCCCAGAACCACAGCTTCTCGCCAGCATTGAAACGACCGCTCGGCACCTCGTGCTTGCCGAACATGCCGCCAGCGCGCAGCACCCACTTGATGTCCCCCTTGCCCGGCAGGTTGTCCTTCACAAAAATGATGAAGGCCACGATCACCGCCAGCGAAAACACCGGCCCGACGAAGTTGTGGATGTTCTTGCAGGCGTAAGCGAGCCAGCCGAACAGCGTATGTCCGAATACTGGCAACAGAACATATTTACCGAACAGCATGACCAGGCCCGATGCCGCCAGGGTCATGAACGAGATCGCCAGGGTCCAGTGCGCAGTCCGTTCGACCGAGGTGAAGCGCTCGATCAGGCGACCTGTGTCTGGCGCCTTTTGCTTGATCTGGCCGAGCGAGAAATAGACTGCGGCGATGGCGACCAGCACCAGCACGATCAGCCATCCTCCGTACACGGTCAGCGGTCCATTGCGATATTGGCGCCAGGCCTCGCCCGCGGTGGTGGCGCGGGCCTGCCCCGGGAACTGGGCCTTGGGCTGGATCAGCACCGAACTTTCGAGGGCCGGCAGGCTGGAGTAGTTGGGCGTGCCCTCTTTCACGATGCGCCAGGTAGGCGCCAGGTTGCCGGGCTGGTCCTTGCTGCGCTGCGCCTGGTCCTGCTTCAGGATGTCGATTGATTCAACCCCCGGCACCGGAGAAGGGACGACCACGGCGCTGGCGGCCGCGGCAGCCGTTGCAGGTGCGGCTGCGGCAGCGGTTGCGGCTGGTGCTGCCGCCGGCTGGGCCGGCTTGATGGTGCCGCTGTTCTGGGCGCCGGCGCCGGCGGACACCAGCAACGACAAGCCAAGGGCAAGCGTGGCAATGATTGTCTTCATGATGGCCCCTGCCTCAGTTGACCCGGTTGTGCTCGTTCTGGGTCTGGATCCGCGCGCGCATCTGCGTATCCCAGGCCGCCTTGTCGCCGCCCTTGTAGCCGGCCGCGTTGTACGGCGAAGCCGCGCCTGCCCAAGGCTTCTGGTCAGGTTTGTAGCTGCTGACGCCGGTCTGGGGCTTTTCGCCGCAGCCAGCAAGCATCGTCAGGGCCGCAATGACAGAGATGGTGCGTATCATGATTTTTTCTCCTGGACGGGAGCTGCCGGTGCGACGGCGTTCGGGTTAGGCGATTTGCCGTAGGCCGTGCCCCAGCCCCACACTTCGCTGCCCTTGCCGCGCCGCAGGACGCGGGTGCGGAAGATGTCGGCCACCATGTCGCCATCGCCGCCGAGCAAGGCCTTGGTCGAGCACATTTCGGCGCACGCCGGCAACTTGCCTTCGGACAGCCGGTTGCGACCGTATTTTTCGAATTCCGCCTTCGATCCGTTTTCTTCCGGGCCGCCGGCGCAGAAAGTGCACTTGTCCATCTTGCCGCGCAGGCCGAAAGTGCCGACGGACGGGAACTGCGGCGCGCCGAACGGGCAGGCGTAGGAGCAGTAGCCGCATCCGATACAGATGTCCTTGTCGTGCAGCACCACGCCATCTTCGGTGCGGTAGAAGCAGTCGACCGGGCACACCGCCATGCAGGGGGCATCGGAACAATGCATGCAGGCGACCGAGATCGATTTCTCCTGGCCGATGACGCCGTCGTTCATTGTCACCACACGACGACGGTTCACGCCCCAGGGCACTTCATTCTCGTTCTTGCAAGCAGTGACGCAGCCATTGCACTCGATGCAGCGCTCCGCATCGCAGATGAATTTCATTCGTGCCATTTTCTTATCTCCTCGTGCCTGGCGTTACGCGTCACGCGACAAACTTCTCGATGTTACAGATGGTGGTCTTGGTTTCCTGCATCATGGTCACCGAGTCGTAGCCGTAGGTCGTTGCGGTGTTGACCGCCTCGCCGCGCACCACCGGTGCTGCGCCTTCCGGGTAGAACTCTTTCATGTCCTTGCCCTGCCACCATCCGGAGAAGTGGAAAGGAATGAACGCAGTGTCCGCGCCGACGCGAGGTGTGACCAATGCCTTGACCTTGATACGGGCGCCGGTCGGCGTCGACACGATGCAGAACTCGCCGTTGCGGATGCCGCGGTCGGACGCCGCCTTGGGATTGATCTCGACGAAGTTGTCCTGCTGCAGTTCGGCCAGCCAGGGATTCGAACGGGTCTCCTCGCCACCGCCTTCGTACTCGACCAGACGGCCGGAAGTCAGGATGATCGGGAATTTTTCGTACAACTTGTTCTCGACGTTTTTCTGCTGCAGCGACTTGTACAGGGTGGGAAGGCGCCAGAACGCCTTCTTGTCGTCATGCGTCGGATACTTGGCCACCAGGTCGGGCCGGGTGCCATAGAGCGGCTCGCGATGCTGTGGAATCGCGTCCGGGAAGTTCCATACCACTGCCCTCGCCTTGGCGTTGCCGAAGGGGTGCACGCCGTGCACCTTCAGGCATACCCGCTGTATGCCACCGGACAAGTCGGTCTTCCAGTTCTTGCCTTCAGCCGCTTTTTTCTCGGCCTCGTTCAGGTCGTCCCACCATCCGAGCTTCTTCAGCAGCACATGGTCGAATTCCGGGTAGCCTGTGGTGAGGTCGGAACCGACTGAATGCGAGCCGTCCTCCGCCAGCAGGTTGACGCCGTCCTTTTCCACGCCGAAGTTGGCGCGGAAGTTGCCGCCGCCGTCCATCACGTGTTTGCTGGTGTCATACAGGTTGGGCGAGCCCGGGTGCTTCAGCTCCGCATTGCCGTAGCAGGGCCACGGCAGGCCGAAATAGTCGCCGGTCATGTCGTAGCCGGTGACCGCGTCCTTGCCGCCCTTGCAGCGCAAGGACTTGACGTCGAACAGGTGCATGTTGCGCATGTGCGCCTTCAGGCGCGTCGGCGTCTGGCCGGTGTAGCCGATGGTCCAGGTACCGCGGTTGATTTCTTCCAGCATCGATTCCGGTTCCGGCTCCATCAAGCCGCCCTTGCCCGGCACCAGCTTGAGCTTGGCAACCAGTTCCTTGCCGAAGCCGAGCTTCTCGGCCAGCTGGTACATGATCATGTGATCGGTACGGGACTCGAACAGCGGCTCGATCACTTTCTCGCGCCACTGGAGCGAGCGGTTGGATGCCGTCACCGAGCCCGAGGTCTCGAACTGGGTCGCTGCCGGCAGCAGGTAGACGGCACGGTTGGCGTTGAGCTCCTGGCCTTCGACCTTCATGGCCGCCATCGCCGCCGTCGCCGAAGGATAAGGATCGATCACGACCAGCAGGTCGAGTTTGTCCATCGCCTTTTTCATTTCCAGGCCACGGGTCTGCGAGTTGGGCGCATGACCCCAGAACACCACCCCCTTGACGTTGCTGTCCTGGTCGATCAGTTCGTTCTTTTCCAGCACGGCATCGATCCAGCGCGACACGGTGGTGCCGGATTTTTCCATCATCGCCTGCGACGCGTACTGCTTCTTGATCCATTCATAGTCGACGCCCCAGACCGAAGCCCAGTGCTTCCACGCGCCGGTCGCCAGGCCGTAATAGCCGGGCAGCGAATCGGGATTCGGGCCAACGTCGGTTGCGCCCTGCACATTGTCGTGACCGCGGAAAATGTTGGTGCCGCCACCCGACTTGCCGACATTGCCCAGCGCCAGCTGCAGGATGCAGGAAGCGCGGACCATGGCATTGCCGATCGTATGCTGGGTCTGCCCCATGCACCAGACCACGGTTGAAGGCCGGTTCATGGACAGCGTCTCGGCGACCTTGAACATTTCTGCTTCGGGCACGCCGCAGGCTTCCTCGACCTTGTCCGGCGTCCATTTGGCGAGCACGTCTTCCCGCACTTTTTCCATGCCGTAGACGCGGTCGTTGATGTATTTCTTGTCTTCCCAGCCGTTCTTGAAGATGTGGTACAGCACGCCGAACAGGAACGGGACGTCGGTGCCGGAGCGGATGCGGACGTACTGGTCGGACTTGGCCGCGGTCCGCGTGTAGCGCGGGTCGACGACGATCATCTTGCAGCCGTTTTCCTTCGCATGCAGCATGTGCAGCATCGACACCGGATGGGCCTCGGCAGCATTCGATCCGATATACATTGCAGCCTTCGAATTCTGCATATCGTTGTAGCTGTTGGTCATCGCACCGTAGCCCCAGGTATTGGCGACGCCGGCGACCGTGGTCGAGTGGCAGATGCGGGCCTGGTGGTCGGTGTTGTTGGTGCCATAGAAGGACACGAACTTGCGCATCAGTTGCGCCTGCTCGTTGTTGTGCTTGGACGAGCCGATCCAGAACACCGAATCGGGTCCGCTGGATTTCCTGAGGTCCAGGAGCTTGGCAGAGATCTCGTTGAGCGCAACGTCCCAGCTGATGCGCTGGTACTTGCCGTTGACCAGCTTCATCGGATACTTGAGGCGGTACTCGCCGTGGCCGTGCTCGCGCAGCGCCGCGCCTTTGGCACAGTGGGCGCCAAGGTTGATTGGCGAATCGAACACCGGCTCCTGCCGCACCCATATGCCGTTCTGCACGATGGCATCGACCGCGCAGCCCACCGAGCAGTGGGTACAGACGGTTCGGCGCACCTCGATCTTGCCACCCGCCCCATCCGCACCAGCGGCCGCCTTCGCTCGCTGGATCAGGCCCAACTGGGAAGCAGCGATACCGGCGCCGACGCCGATGCCGGAGCGTTTCAGGAAAGACCGGCGGTCCATCGTCGGCAGCGCGCGCGACAGGCTGTCGGCAAGGCTGGACGAGAAACGGGCAGGCGAACGCGAGCCGGATTGGCCCTTGCGAGTCAGCAGCATGATGTCACCTCGGAATCAGATGGTGGTGGTGCGGTAGTACTTCTTGACGTGCTCGGACAAGCGGTATCGGTCGCTGTCGGCGGGTTCGGCGGGAGATGTCGCTTCGGCAGGCTGCTGGTTGCCGGCAAGCTTGACGGCTACGCCAGCGGCTGCTGCAAGACCCAAACCGGCGAAGAAGGTCCTCCTGCCAATTTTTTTCTGTTCTGCCATGGATATCTCCGGGAAATTATCGTTTTAGCAAACCATTGCAAACATCGGTTCCAACATCAAACAAACAATGCCATATGAACATTCCAATTATGCACACCCTGGAATGATTTTGCATATGTTAAACATGAATCTTTTTCATTGCGCAACGCAACATCCCCCTATTTTCATCGTGCGCCGGGTCACGCCATGTCAAACGCTTGCATCTCCACATCGAAGAATGCCTGGGCCAGCGCCGCCACGGGCCTGTAGAACGAGGTGGAGGGATGGGCGGCCAGCGCGCGGCAGCATTCGCCGACCCAAGGCTGCATGTGCGCGGCGAAAAAGGATTTCTGCGTCGCCAGGTTGGCGTGCACCGGATCGTCCGAGGCGATCAGGTAGCGCATCACCTCGCACAATGCGGCAAGGTGGTCTTCGCTCTCGACCATGGTTTCCGAGCGCTGCAGGCCCAACCGGGCCAGGTCGTCACGCAATTCGACCAGCGGCTTTTCCATCAGGAAGCCACTCAGGTAATAAGAACCATACAGCATGACCTCGGGCTTGCCGACGCCGACGAAAAGCTGCTCGTACTCTGCGCGCACCGGCTCCGCCTGCGCGCCACGGCAGGCCGCGACCAGCTCGGCCCAGGCCCGTTCCAATACGCCCTCGCCCTGCGCCTGCGCGGAGCCGATGGTATCCAGTAGCGCCTGCGGCGGCGGTGCGTAGAGCAGCGTCGCCAACAGGCCGTACAGGTCGGCGCGCGCGGTTTCCTCGCCCTCGTCCGGCTTTTCGAATTTCAGCGGCTGCGCTTGAGGCTGAATCTGGGTCTGGCTCATGGGTTCCTGCCCTTGTCTGGTCGTGGTCGCGGTTCTGATTCGCGGTTCTGATTCACGTTTCTTATTATTAATGGCGCTTCAGGTCGGTAACCTGCAGTTCGGTTTTGTTTTCCATCATGTCAATCACACGGCAATCGCTGCACATGCGGATGCGATCGAGATTGCCGGCGAAAGCGCTGTGCAGCGACAGCTTGCCTATCATGTTTTCCACCATCTGCAGCGTGCCGAACGGCGTGTTGCAGCGGATACAGTGATAGGGCTGTGCCTCATTCAGCACCATCGGGTTGCGAGCTTCTTCCCTGAATGAAAGGCGGGGAATCAGGCTGATCGCATTTTCCGGACAGGTCTTCTCGCACAGCCCGCACTGCACGCAATTCTTCTCGACCAATCGCAGCTGCGGCAGGTTGGGATTGTCCATCAGCGCCGACGACGGACAGGCGCCGACGCACGACATGCAAAGCGTGCACTTGGCAGTGTCGACAGCGACCGCCCCCCACGGAGCACCGGCCGCAAGCGCAATCGATTCCACCTCTTGCGGCGCATGCTTGTACAGGTGGTCGAGCGCGAACTCCAGCGTCGTGCGCTTCTCGGCGCCGGCATTGAAGGTGGCGGCCTGCGCCGGCAATGTTGCTGCCGCACTCGCCGCGCTGGCTGCGATGCGTGCCAGGCCCGCATCGAGTTCCGCTGCGCTGCCGGCTTCGAGCAGGACGAAATGCTCGCCCTCGTAACCGAGTCCATTCAAGGTCGCCTGCGCCAGCGCCATCTGGTTCCGCAGCGCGGCAACATATTGCGGCGCATCCTGCGGCGTGGTCAGCACCGCGACATTGCGCGCGCCCCACGCCACCGCGCTCAGCCACACGTCGAGCCCGGTCGATGCGGCATGATGCAGCGCGACCGGTAGCACGCGCGCCGGTACGCCCTGCAGTTTGCCACCGGCGCGGGCCAGGCGGCCGAGTTGCTGGATCAGTTCGCTGCCTGAATCACCGCTGCCAGAATCGTCGCTGTGCAGCAGCAGCGCCGGCTGGCGGCCGCCGGCACGCGCATAGGCTTGCAGCATGGTCCGCAGCCGCTGGCCAAGGTCGGGAACCCTGGGATAGGCATAGCCCAGCGCACCGGACGGGCAAACCGTGGTGCAGGCGCCGCAACCGACGCACAGGTTCGGATTGACCTTGATATGGTTGCCGGCCCCGGCAATCGCCTCGGCCGAACACACTTCAACGCAGGCATTGCAACCCAGCTTTTCATTACGGGCGTGGGCGCACAGCTTGTCCTTGTAGATGAAGAACTTCGGCTTCTCGAATTCACCGACCATCTGCGTCAATTTCAGCGCGTCCGCAGCCTGCCTGGCGTCGTCGGCACCGGGACGGAAATAGCCCTGCGGCGGCTGGTGCATGCTCAGCAGCGGCGCGTCGGACAGGTCGAATATCAGGTCGAACTGGCCCGAGCGCTGCGTGGCCTCGCGTTCGAAATCGATGGCGCCAATGGCGCCACAGGCCTTGACGCAGTCGCGGTGCGAGCCGCACTTGGACAAGTCGACCTGGTACAGCAGGTTGATGGCGTTTTCGGGGCAGACATCGACGCAGGCATTGCAGCGGGTGCACAGCTCGGCATCGATCGGGTTGGACTGCGTCCACTCCACTTCGAACGCGCCCAGCCAGCCTCTTACGCGTACCTGTTCCCCCGAAAAAGTCGGGTACCGGCGTTCGGACAACATGTCGGCCGGGGCGCGCGTGTCGGTGAACAGGATGCTGACATCGAGTTGCGCGCCAATCATCGCGGCCCACTTCTGCACCCGCGCAGCCGGTCCGATGATCAGTACCTGCCCGCCGGAATCGTAGGCAACCGTCGGCACCGGCTCCGGATCGGGCAAGGCCGCCGCCGCCAGCAGGGCTGCCATCTTCGGCAGCGCCTCGCGCGCCTGGGCACCCCAGCCGCCGGTTTCGCGGATATTGACGAAACGGATGGGCGCCACGGTCTGCTTCTGCTGCGCCAGTTCGGAAAACAGGGCCCGCTCCTGGGTGCAGGCGACCACCACGTTGTCGACGCCGTCCAGTGCGCCCAGGTAGCTGCCGACTTCACGCCGGCACAGCTCGGTCGCCACTGCCAGTGACGGCTCGCCCAGTGCGGCGGCCAGCACCTTGCCGGCTTCCGCGTCCAGCGGCATGGTTCGATTGCAACTGCAGACTTTGTATTGAGTGCTCATCTGGGCGGATTCTCTGGATTCTCGTTGACTCGTGGTGCCGGGGACTGCGGGAGCTGCACTGATGCAGGGGCAGCAGGAACAGTTTCATCATCAGCGACATCCTGGCTGCCAGCGGCGATGCGTTGCTGCTCCGGATCTTCCTCGCTGTCTTCAAAGGGGTCGGGCTCATCCATCGGGACCGGTGCAGCAGCTTGTTGCTGATCCGGACCGGCGCCGGCAGTCGTTTCGGACCCGGCATCGACAGAAGCGGGTTCGGACGCAGCTTCCAGGGCGGGCCCGGCTTCATGCGCTGGTTCAGGCTCTGCTGCAGGCGCGGCTTCAAGCATGTCCATCACCCGCTCATCCCTCAGCCCTGGCGGATCGAACAAATCCTTCGCATGCCGGAGCATGGCCATCATTTCCGGCGGAATCGGATCGCTTTTCGAATAGTCATCTATATAGATGTCGAGTCCGTCCATGATGTTGAAATGCGGATCGGTGAACAGCTTCTTCAGCGCCGAGCGCTGCACCGACTCGTCCACGCCCTTTCTGAGAAAGGGCGAAAAATCGGCGTCGATGGAAACCTGTTGCACATCCTCCAGCGTGGGAAGCCGGCCCTCGTACGGATCGGGTGCAGGTGCAGCAGGCTGAGCCGCCGCCTGGTCCAGCTCCCGCGCCAGCCTCGCCTCCTCGTTTTTCCGGCTCCACCGGGAAAAAAAGTCGTCAGCCGCCACGATTGATGTCCTGCTCGGCCCGCGCCATCGCGTCCACGCCGGCCCCGCCTTCGAAGGACGGCTTGCGGCGTTTTCCCTTGGCCTCGGGCCGGTAATATTCGTCCACGAAGGATTGCATCATGCCGACGATGTGCGGCGGCGCAGGCAGGATCTCGACGCGTTCGCCACCATCCATCAGGCGCGCGGCCTCGTTGTAGGAAAGCGTGACCGTTTTGGGGACTGCGATCGCGTCCGCTTCGCCATCGTGCTCTTCCATCCGCCACATGATGAACCAGCAGGGCTGGGGCGAATCGACATTCAGGAAATAGCCCTCGGCTTCGTCGCGGAACAATTCCACCTCGAAGCCGCCGAAAAGCCAGCGCGTCTCGGCGTCGGACGACAGCAGGCAGCGCGGCGCGGCCTGGTCCGGCAACGAGGATGCGTCCATCTCGACTATCTCGAGCGGCCGCCACTGCCATGGCTGCCAGCGGTTATCCAGCGGCAGCCGCTGCATGACGACCGCAATCCTTAATGTACGCATCGTACCCATTGCACGCGTCGCGCGTGCTGCCCCTGTCTCTTCCATCCGGTCCCTGACTCTTGACGAGTTCTAGTCGTTCTTGACAACAATGCTGGGAAACTTGCTCGACATGTCCTTCGCCTTTTCGGCGACCTTGACCGCGATCCGCCGGGCGATGTCCTTGTAGATCTGCGCGACTTGTCCATCCGGATCGGCAACCACGGTCGGGCGGCCGGAATCGGTCTGCTCGCGGATCGACATCGTCAGCGGCAGCGCACCGAGGAAGTCAACGCCGTACTGTGCGCACAACTTCTCGCCGCCGCCGGCGCCGAAGATCGGTTCCGCGTGGCCGCAGTTGGAGCAGATGTGGACGCTCATGTTTTCCACCACGCCGAGGATGGGAATGCCCACCTTCTCGAACATCTTCAGTCCCTTGCGGGCGTCGAGCAGGGCGATGTCCTGCGGGGTGGTGACGATGACCGCGCCGGTCACCGGCACTTTTTGCGCCAGCGTCAACTGGATGTCGCCGGTACCGGGCGGCATGTCGACAATCAGGTAATCGAGGTCGCGCCAGTTGGTCTGCTCCAGCAGTTGCTGCAGCGCCTGCGTCACGATCGGTCCGCGCCAGACCATCGGCTCGTCGGGGTCGATCATGAAGCCGATCGACGACACCTGCAGGCCGTGATTTTCCATCGGCTCCATGGTCTTGCCGTCAACTGATTCGGGCCGTCCGGTGATGCCCATCATCATCGGCTGCGACGGACCATAGATGTCGGCGTCGAGCAAGCCGACCGAGGCACCCTCGGCCGATAGCGCCAGCGCCAGGTTCACCGCGGTGGTCGACTTTCCGACCCCGCCCTTGCCCGATGCCACCGCAATGATGTTCTTGACGTTGGACAACAGCTTGACGCCGCGCTGCGCGGAATGGGCCACGATCTTCGACTGCATGTTTACGCTGACATTGCCGGCCCCCGGTATCGCGCGCACCGCCGCGATCACCATCTTGCGCAGCATGTCGAGCTGGCTCTTGGCCGGATAACCGAGTTCGACGTCGAGCGACACATCGTTGCCCTCGACCTTGATGTTTTTCGCCGCCTTGGCGCTGACAAAATCCTTGCCGGTGTTAGGGTCAATTACCTGGCTCAATGCCGACCGGACTGCTTCAACCGAAATACTCATCGCGTCTCCAATATAGTGCGCGATCAGTCTAAACCAAAGAGCATCAAGGTGCTTGCAATTGCAGCCATGACTGTCGCGCCGCCGAATCAGCGCGCTGAATCAGTTATATTGGCTCGCGCGAACCAACCACACGAAAGATATACCCAATAATGGACCTCAATCAGATCACCGGCCTGATCCTGGCCGGCGGACGCGGCACCCGCATGGGCACAGTCGACAAGGGCTTGCAGCAATTCCGTGGCGCACCGATGGCGCTGCACGTGATGATGCGGCTGCAACCGCAGGTCGGCACCTTGATGATCAACGCCAACCAGAACCTGGGTCCTTACGAAGCGTTCGGCGTGGAAGTCTGGCCGGACCAGATCGGCGGTTTTGCCGGCCCGCTTGCCGGGCTGCATACCGGACTGTCCCATTGCGAAACCGAATTCCTGGTCACGGCACCCTGCGATTCGCCCTTCCTGCCGCTGGATCTGGTGGAGCGACTGGCCCATGCGCTGGAGGAAAAGCATGCCGACATTGCGGTAGCGGTCACCGGCAGCGGCGAGCAGCGCCAGCCGCACCCGGTGTTCTGCCTGGTTCGCACGACACTGCTGCCGAACCTGGAAGCCTACCTGCACGGCGGCGGCCGGAAGATCGATGCCTGGTATGCCAGCCTGGCGACCGTCGAAGTCGAATTCCCCGACGAATCGGCGTTCCGCAACATCAACTCGCTGGAGGAACTAAAGCGCTACGAGCTTGATTGAAAAGCGATCTGGAGCCAGGGCCTCACAAGGCGAGGCTCAGCGCGAAGTACAGCGAGCGCACGCGACCCGAATGCAGGCGGAATATGCGGTAGTAATTCCGGATGCGGGCGAAGGTGGAACGGCGGCGCTGTGACATGTTTTCTCCACGTTGACCGGGTTGGCTGAACCCGCAGCCCGTGTCGCGATGCGGCACGGGTATGGAGCAATCATAGCCACGCAATGAATGGGAAAAATTGCGCGCGATCAATAGCAAGAATACGGGGCGCGAGGTCGGTTAGTACGGCCAAGGCGTGCGGCACAAGGCTTTCAGCAATTGCCCTTCATCGCCTGTGCCGGCGGACAAAAGTCGCCGACGACCTCACGCATGGTCACCCCGCCATTGCTGGAGCCGGAACTGGGAACGCCCGGGCCTTCCACCGTGCACGCAAACAGCAGGCCGCACAGGCATGAAAGCAGGATATGTTGGCAACCGCGTTGGCAACCGCGTTGACAACCACGTTGACAACCACGCTTGCAGCGACGTTCGCAGCGACTGACGCATTTGAAACCCATGGTGGCTTCCTGGTTGGGAGAACGATAGCTGACATCGCGGACATGGCGCTCATGGCGCATCGTCTGGACGGCGGCATCAGCTCAGGTCAACCTTTCTTGCTGCAATCCTGCTGACGGAACGAGAGCTTGCCGATCTCGATGCCGTCGCTGCCACGATACGAATAAGCCACGCCGGCGCCGCTGTCGAGAAGCCTGGTCATCTGCGGGTCCTGGCAAAGCCTTTGCCGCACGACTGGCGCCATCTGCTGGTTCAAGACCGCGGGAGGCACGTCTGCGGCCCGCCTTTCACGCAAGGTGTAGTGATAGACCAGTTGCGCGCCGGGTTCGGCAGTGACCCGGTCCAGCCGGAATTCCTTGTCGATATCCTGCGGCATGCTGCGGTTCATCTGCGCTGCCAGCCTGCGCAAGGCATCGTTGAGGTCGCGCCCCCGGCCATAATCACCGTTGCCCCCGGTCAGGGCGCCTAACATGTCACCAAGACTGGCCGCGGCCGCAGGCCCCGGCACAAGGCCCAGCAGCATGGCCGAAAACAGCGTCGACGCCAGCCCTGTCATCCTGCCCGGCGATGCGCGAGCCCGCCAAGCCTGGCCAGCGTCCGATGACTTGATGTGTCGGCTTGCATCCATATCACTGGCTTGCCTGCAGTTGCCCCGCTGACTTCGGCTTGAAATGCTTGTCACTGATGCGGAACTTGTTGCGGCGATCGCCGAGCAGGCCACGCAGTTCGCCGATGCTGAGCTTGGTGACCTCATGCATTCGAATCAGCAGTGATCCGGTCACCGGAAGCCGGCGATGACGGATCTTGCTGATGACCGGTGGCGACACCTCGAGCGCCCGCGACAACGCTGCGTCATTTTTCAATTTCAGTTGCCCGATCAACGACGCCAGCAGGTTGTCCGGATCATATTTGCGTTCAGTCTCCATTCGCTTCCCCCGAGTTGTCAGTGATTGTCGAACGATTCCATTTTCACGATATGAATTAATGTCGTTTTGATAATTGACAACGGAATAAAGGAGCAAGAACAAGGGGCGCTGATCGGGCAAAAACCTGCGCTCGCCATCCAGAACTGACACATCGCACGATCAAAGCGCGTCGATTGGAACGCTTTCGCCATGGCTCCCTCAAATGAGGACGAACCGACAAGGAACACCCATGAAAATTCCTCTGATCGTGATGCTGCTGCTGGCCGGCATGCTGGCCGGACTGTCATTCATCCTGCTTGTGCTGATTCCGCAATAAAAAATCTGTCGAGCGCAATGGCCGGACCGAGCCTGGCCCGCCGCTACCCGTCCCGCTCAAGCCAACCTGCTCATTTTCATTTTAACTGGAGGGATTCATGAAGAAATTGCTGCTGATCTCGATGTTGGCGCTTGGCGCCTCTGCGTTTGCGCAGAATGCTCCGCTGGAAGGAATTTCGGAAAGCACCGATCCGGCAAAAGTCCGGGATGTCGAGAAACGCGCCGAGGAAATCAAGGCGCGGCATCAGGCATCGACTTCGGGTGCAAGCCAGGCGACTCCAGGTGCCGCCTCAAGCACGAAGCCACGCCATCCAAAGCGCATTCACCGCAAGGAAATGAAGCGAGAGCATCGGACTGACAAGGAATAAGCAGGAGAAACCTGCAACCAGCGCGGCGGCGGGGACATGACGGCGTGACGCCGCCCGCCAAGCCAGTCAAATGAAGTCGTTCAGGGGGACGCTGTCCCGGCCTGTTCGCGCATCTTGCGCTCGAATTCTTCCTGCTCGATCTCGTCCGCCGGCTTGAACGGCGCGGTGAACTTTTTGAGCCGGGCGTAGGCTTCCGGATCTTCCTCTGCCAGAGATTTCTCGCGCCAGTTGTAAAGGATCATCAGGCCGAGCGCAGCCGCCGCACCGACCGCAAGCTTGCCCTTGTGCTCGCTGAGAAGGTTGAGCGTGTCGGCGGCAAACCCTTCGGATGCGCCCTGCCCTTCCTTCACTTGCGGCGGGGATTCCGGTATGGGCTTGGCTGGCTTGCTGTCGGCGGGCATGACTACCCCTGAATATTGAACTGGCGGTTAGAGGCACGCTTGATGCTTTTAATTCCCCGCCCGCGCGTTACTGCCGCAAAAGCTTGCGATACCGCAGTGAGGGCGGGAAACGACGCGTGCCAATTACGCTCCGTCCCTTTCAAGGGGAGGGTGCATTCGTGGCGTTGCGGCGGACTACGCAATTAGCACTGCGCCAAGGCAAGCGCCCTACAGCACCCGCAACGAATAATCCGTCGCCTTGACATCCTTGGTCAGGCTGCCAACCGAGATGCGGTCGACGCCGGTCTCTGCTATTGAGCGCAAAGTCTGTGCGTTGACGCCGCCCGACGCTTCCAGCAGGGCACGGCCGCCGTTGATGGCTACCGCTTCCCGCATCTGCGCCAGCGTGAAATTGTCCAGCAGGACCGAGGTCGCCCCGGCTGCCAGTGCCTGGCGCAGCTCGTCAAGGTTCTCGACTTCGATCTGCACCGGAACACCGGCCTTGATCGCGTGCGCAGCCTTCATCGCACTGGCAATCCCGCCCGCTGCAGCAATATGGTTTTCCTTGATCAGGATACCGTCATACAGTGCCAGCCGCTGATTGGCCCCACCGCCGACACGCACCGCATATTTCTGCGCCAGCCGCAGGCCGGGCAAGGTCTTGCGGGTATCGAGCACGACGGCCCGGGTGCCGCGGACCAGGTCGACGTAACGACGCGTCGCGGTCGCAACACCCGATAGCAACTGCAGGAAATTGAGCGCGCCGCGCTCGGCGGTCAGCAAGGCGCGTGCCGGACCATGGATGGAACAGACCGGGGTATCGGGCGCCATCAGGTCGCCCTCGGCGTAATGCCATTGAATTGCAATGCGCGGATCGACCTGCGTCATGACGCCTTCGAACCACGGGGCGCCGCACAGCACCGCTTCCTCGCGCACCACCACCCGAGCGTCGACTTGCTGGTCAGCAGGCACCAGCAAGCCCGTCAGGTCGCCGGAACCGACATCCTCGGCCAGTGCCGCAGCGATGTTCCGTTCAAACGCAGCCGCCAGCGCCACATCGAATGGCGTATGCGGATTTTTCAGGGTGCTCATGCCGGACCGATGCCGGCGAACAAGGCTTCTTCCTTCGCCAGGTCGGCACCCGGCCGGGTGTTCTGCTTGAGGCTCTCGGCAAACGCCAGCATGCGGTCGATCGAGACATAGGCGCGGCGGCCGATTTCAGGATCCACAAAAATCTCGTTGTCGCCGTTTTCCAGCACCTGGGCCAGGTTCTCCAGGCTGTTCATCGCCATCCAGGGGCAATGCGTGCAACTTTTGCAAGTCGCGCTGTTGCCGGCGGTCGGCGCTTCGATGAATTGCTTGCCGGGGGCTGCCAGACGCATCTTGTGCAGGATGCCGGTGTCAGTGGCGACAATGAACTTGTCATGCAGCGGCGATTGCGTCGCCTTGATCATCTGCGAAGTCGAGCCAACCACATCGGCCAGCGCCACCACGGACGGCGGCGATTCCGGATGCACCAGCACCAGCGCGTCCGGATGCTCGCGCTTCAGCAGTTCCAGCTCCACGCCCTTGAATTCGTCATGGACCACGCAGGAACCTTGCCACATCAGCATGTCGGCACCGGTCATCTTCTGGATGTAGCTGCCCAAGTGCTTGTCCGGCGCAAACAGGATCTTCTTGCCTTGCGCGTGCAGGTGCGCGACGATTTCGAGGCCGATCGACGACGTCACCACCCAGTCGGCACGGGCCTTCACCTGTGCGCTGGTGTTGGCGTACACCACGACGGTACGGTCGGGATGCTGGTCGCAGAAAGCAGCGAACTCGTCGGCCGGACAGCCGAGGTCAAGCGAACAGGTCGCATCCAGGTCCGGCATCAGCACCGTCTTGTCGGGACTCAATATTTTTGCAGTCTCGCCCATGAAGCGCACCCCGGCGACTACCAGGGTCCGGGCAGGATGGTCGCGTCCGAAACGCGCCATTTCGAGCGAGTCGGATACGCAGCCGCCGGTTTCGTCGGCCAGGTCCTGCAGGTCGCTGTCGACGTAATAGTGGGCGACCAGGACCGCATGGCGCTCCTTGAGCAGGCGGCGGATACGATCCTTCAGGGCTACCCGTTCTGCTGGCGTTGGCAGTGCCGGTACGCGCGCCCAGGCAGAGGCTGTGCAGCTGATGCCGCCGCGCATCTGTGGCCGTTCGAACTCGACAGACTTCAGGGAAATCGTTTGCATGGTGAAAGCGACAAGTCGTGATTAAGGTGCAATGCGCCGATATTTCTCATTGCGCAGCCTACATGATACTGCGAGGACCGTTTTCAAGTGGCAAAGGCCCATTTGTGCGAACCCGACATGATAAAGCAGTCGCTCATATTTACGCTTGGAAAGATTGGGTGGATACTGGGCACGCAAGCAGGCGGTCGCAATCCCGATGTCCAAGAACAATGAATGGAGCGACTGTATGGAGACAACACACAACCAGTTAAAGGAATTCGTGCGCCCATGATGCAACTTGTTTTTGACAAGACTGAAAAGGGTCGTGAAGAAATTGCGACCCGCCGCTATCAACTGCCGTCCCGGATCCGCAGCATCCTGCTGCTGGTGGATGGCAAGACCACCGGGGAGGCCCTGCTCGCGAAGTTTGCAACGATCGGCGTAACCGGAGAGGTGCTCGAGGAATTGCTTGCTGGCGAGTTCATCGCCTCGCATCAAGGGGCGGTGGCGGAAACGGAGGCTGGCGCGCCGCCTGTTTCCTCCCCTGGCCTGGCCCCACCTGCGCAGCCAGTTGCGACTGACCTGCTCCAGCCGGGTCAGACCCAATACGCAGCGATCTACCAGTTTTTCAGCGAAGCCATCAAGGCCACGCTTGGCCTGCGCGGCTACGCCTTGCAACTCAAAGTCGAGAAATGCGGCTCGATCGACGACTTTCGCGAACTGCGAACGCCCTTCCTGGAAGCGGTGCTCAAAAGCCGCGACACGGAAACGGCGCTCGGCTTGCGGGACCGGATCGACTCGCTGCTGAACATGAAACCAGCCCCTGAAGACGCGATCAGTACTACCTGAGTACCAAAGGCAAGCAAGCTGGGGGGATCTGCGTGATGCCCCCCCGGCTTGCCGTCGTTTCCCGTCAGACAATGGACCAGCAGGATCAGGCTTCGATGCCCTGGCTGCGCAGGTAATCTTCGTAGCCGCCCTGGAAATCGATCACTTCGCCATCCTTGATCTCGATGATCCGGGTCGCCAGCGAGGAGACGAATTCACGATCGTGCGAGACGAAGATCAGCGTGCCGACATATTTGTCCAGCGCGATGTTAAGGGCCTCGATCGACTCCATGTCCATGTGGTTGGTCGGCTCGTCCATCAGCAGGACGTTGTGCCGGCCCAACATCAGCTTGCCGTAGATCATGCGGCCCTTCTCGCCACCCGAGAGCACGCGCACCGATTTCTTGACCTCGTCGCCGGAAAACAACAGGCGGCCAAGGATGGAGCGCACAGCCTGGTCGTCGTCCCCTTCGCGCGTCCACTGCCCCATCCAGTCGGTCAGGTCACGGTCAACGGCGAACTCTTCGGTCGGATCCTGGGGCATGTAGCCGGGATCGGCATTTTCCGCCCATTTCACGATGCCGCTGTCCGGCGCCAGGCCGCAGATTTCCGGGCCGCCGATGCAGCGCAGCAGCGTCGTCTTGCCGGCCCCGTTGGCGCCGATGATGGCAATCCTCTCGCCAGCCTCGACCGCCATGCTGACGTTCTTGAAGATGGGCCGGTCATAGGCCTTGGAAATGCCGATCGTCTCGACTGCCAGCCGGTGCAGCTTCTTCTCCATCTCGAAGCGGATGAACGGAGTGGCGCGGCTGGACGGCTTGATATCCTCCATCTTGATCTTGTCGATCTGCTTGGCGCGCGACGTGGCCTGCCGCGCCTTGGATTTGTTGGCGGAAAAGCGCCGCACGAAGTCCTGCAGCTCGGCAACCTTTTCCTTGGCCTTGGTATTGGCCGACAGCAGCTGCGCGCGCGCCTGCGTCGACGCCAGCATGTAATCGTCGTAATTGCCCGGATAGACCTTCAGCGTGCCGTAGTCCATGTCGGCCATGTGCGTGCAGACCTGGTTCAGGAAGTGACGGTCATGGGAGATGATGATCATCGTCGAGTTGCGCTGGTTCAGCACATCTTCCAACCAGCGGATCGTGTTGATGTCGAGGTTGTTGGTCGGCTCGTCGAGCAGCAGGATGTCCGGATTGGAGAACAGCGCCTGGGCCAGCAGCACCCGCAGCTTCCAGCCGGGCGCGACGTTGCTCATCGGCCCCTGGTGCTGCTCCATCGGAACGCCGACACCAAGCAGCAGTTCGCCGGCGCGCGCTTCGGCGGTGTAGCCGTCGTATTCGGCAAACTTCGCTTCCAGGTCGGCCGCGCGCATGTAGTCGTCGTCGGTGGCTTCCGGATCGGCGTAGATCGCATCGCGCTCGGTCATGGCGGCCCACATCTCGACGTGGCCCATCATCACCACATCCAGCACCCGCATGTCCTCGAATGCGAACTGGTCCTGACGCAACTTGCCCAGCCGTTCGTTGGTGTCGAGCGAGACGTTGCCTGAACTTGGTTCGAGGTCGCCGCCGAGGATTTTCATGAAAGTCGACTTGCCGCAACCATTGGCGCCGATGAGGCCATAGCGGTTGCCGTCGCCAAACTTGACGGAAATGTTTTCGAACAGCGGCTTGGCGCCGAACTGCATGGTGATGTTTGCGGTGGAAAGCACGGAGAAAACCCTTGAAAACGGCAGATGAGCAGAACCGGGCATTCTACCATCTGCAGCCCCCCTTGGCCTTGCCGGCCGAGAATTGGCGGCGCCCACCACCACCATCCTTGCCATTCGGACATCCGGCAGGCGACGGATCTGCGCCTGCGCAAACCACGCAAACCCCCTCAGGCCAACATGAAGCCATGAAGTAACACAGCAGAAAGGGGGACGCCATGAAACTGCGGCCTGACTGCAGCGTGCGAACCGATGGCGGCAAGCTGCCTGCCGGCCTGCCGCATGCGGGTGTCCACTGGTTGCCAACATGGTTGCCTGCATGCTTGCCAGCGTTTCTGGCAACATTGTTTCTCGCGTCCCCGGTACTGGCAGCAGCCGCTGGAGATGCCTTCACACTGCAGCCGCAAACCCTGCGCGAAGACATGCTCCGGCCCTGGCTGCGCCAGTCCCAGCGACTGGCCTGGCCCGCCGCAGGCAAGCCTCCCCCGGGCCAGGCATTCGGATGGAGCAACACGGCTGGCTGGCAATTCCAGGTCGAACTCAAGGATCAGCCTCCCGCCCCTTATCCCTCCGCTCCCGCGATTGCCGGCCTGCCCCTGCTTGGCGACAACGAAAACCGGCCCGGCAGCCTGCTTGCCGGCCGCGCGGACAAGTCCTTCGGGCCATGGACCGTACGGCTGGGCCTGAAACAGCAGCAGAGCGCGGAATTCGGCTCCCTGCGCAAGCCGGCCATCAGCGTGGTCTACCGGCCGCAGGAATCCGGTCCCCTGGCCGGATTGTCGATGTCGCGCGCGAGTCGCTCGCCCGGCTTCTATGCGATGGGCCATCCATACGGTGGCAACGCCGAGGCCGGCCCCGAGAAAAGCCAGCAGGCGGAACTGTTCTTTGCCAATGGCGAGCACGCTCACTGGCGGACCAGGATGACCCTGTTCCAGGCTTATTACCGAGACATGATGGATTTTGATGGCGGACCGCCGCCCAGCCTGGTGAATCGCGCCCGGGTCTACATGCGCGGCGTCGAAACCAGCGTGTCGCGCCGCTGGCCCAGCGGCGCCACAGCCTACCTGCACGCCGCCAGCATCGCCTCCTACGATCCCGACAGCGGGCTTGACCTGCGCTTCCGACCGCGCCAGCAAGCCACGGGCGGATTCGCAATGCCCTTGTACGGGCCGCTGCATGTGCATGCCAGCCTGACCTGGTTCGGCCGCCGCTACGACACTGCCGGCGCCGGCGCCGCCGCCGGCCTGGGCGGTTATGCCGAGACCGGCGTCATGCTGAGCTGGAAGACGCGCTCCACGCAGGCATTCCTCGCAGTGGACAACCTTTTCGATCGGAAGAGCGAGGAGTTTCCGGATGGATGGGGGGCCGGGCGGCGCTTGCGGCTGGGATTGAAGACGCCGTTTTGACTGAATTCCGTGCTGCAGCGCACAGTGCGATTGGCCCTTCCCTGCCGTTCAAGACTGACTTTCAAGACACCTTTTCAAGGCCGATTACTACCCACAGCCGTGGGTGAGTGACTTTGAACGCGAGGGCCTGCCGGGCACGCCCCCTCGCCAGATTCCCCCTGCTCCCCATCGAATTTGAATTACCATCCGATACAAACAATGGCGACCGCAACGCACCCTGCAACCAGGATGCCTGCCACGGCACTTCGCCATACAAAAAATATTCAGATCACGGGAGAGACAATGAAATTCCGGCTGCGCCAGATGGAAGTATTCCGCGCCGTCATGCTTACCGGCTCTATCAACAGCGCATCCAAGATGCTGTTCATTTCCCAACCGGCGGTCAGCCGGATCGTGTCCCATACCGAACAGTCCCTCGGCTACCAGCTCTTCAACCGCACCAAAGGCAAACTGGTGCCGACACCGGAAGGCGAAGCGCTATTCCGTGAAGTCGACGACTTCTACCAGCACGCGGTCCGGGTCAGCGATTTCGCCAGCGACCTTGCCCGCGGCCCGTCCGGCACGCTCGATATTTCGTCCAGTCCCTGCCTGAGCTACCTGGTGGTGCCGGCCGCAATTTCACTGTTCGTCGAACGCTACCCGCACATTCGGGTGAACTATCACACCACCCTGCTGCATGGCATGGCTGCCGAAGTCCTCAGCAACAAGGTCGACCTGGCCGTGTCCGTTCTGCCGCTCGACCATCCCCACCTGAAGGTCGAATCGCTGACCAGGGGGCGCATGGTGTGCGTGCTGCCAGCCGGCCACGCGCTGATCGGGCGCGACGAGGTAAGCCTGGCCGACCTGATCGATTTCCCGCTCATCACGCACCACCCCAGCATCCAGTTCGGGCGCATGGTCGCATCCGCTTTCGAAGCCGCGGGGCTGCACCTGACCCCGCATGTGACGGTGCTGCAGACGGAAATCGCCTGCTCCCTGGCCCGTGCCGGAGCTGGCGCCGCCATCGTCGACGAATACACTGCAAGGGGCGCAGTCTGGCCCGGCTTGCAGGTCAAGCCGCTGATCGAGGAGATCCCGCTCGAACCCAGCATCGCCCGCACCGTGTTCGACCATCACGGCACCCATGCCGACAAATTCATCGAAATCCTGCGCGAACTGATTTAACACCAGGCTATACCCTGCGCCACAAACGGAATAGGACAAGCCGGCCTCGTACCCATAGGATTGCACCAAAGACGAATTCGCTGCGCATCGGGCCCGGCATCGTCACGCATGGGAGCTAGCGCATGAAAATCGGACTCATCGGCCTGGGCAACATCGGCGTGCATTTCGGAACACGGCTGCTCGCCGCCGGCCATGACCTGTCTGTCTTCGACACCAGCGACGCGGCAATGAAGCGGCTGCAGGAGAAAGGCGCCGCACCAGCAGCCAGCACGCTCGACCTGGCGAATCGCTGCGACGTGGTGCTGCTGTGCCTGCCGATGCCGGCAGCGGTCAGCAAGGTTGCGTGCGGACCTGGCGGCGTCATTGAAGGCAAGGCTGTGAGGATGGTGGTCGACCTGTCCACCACCGGACCCAGCGTCACCAATGAAGTTGCTGCCGCGCTTGCGGCCAAGGGCATCGGCTTCCTCGGCGCTCCGGTCAGCGGTGGCACCGTCGCTGCCGAAAAAGGCACGCTGGCCATCATGCCGTCCGGCGACGAGAGTGTGTTCAAGGAAGTCGAACCGATCCTGCGCACGCTGGGCAAGAACATCTTCTACATGGGAAGCGCGCCCGGCAATGGCCAGACCATGAAAATCATCAACAACACGCTGTACGCGGTGAGCATGGTCGCCAGTTGCGAAGCGCTGGTGTACGGCGCCAAGGCCGGCCTCGACCCGCAAACCATGCTGGACGTCCTGAATGCTTCCAGCGGGCGCTCGTTCTCGACGCAGGAGCGGATTCCACAGTGCGTCCTGCACCGCAATTTCCCGCTGCGCTTCACCACCGAACTGCTGCACAAGGACGTCAAGATGTGCATCGATGAAGCGGAAAAGCTGGGCGTGCCGATGCAGATCGGACCCGCAGCACGGCAGTTCCTCGCCTTCGCCATCACGCAGGGCGACGGCGCCAAGGACAACATCGCCACCATCAGGCATTTCGAGGAATGGGCCGGCGTCGAATTCGGGGCAGCACCGTCCGACCCGGCCGCGGCTGCCTGAAAAAACCGGATAACCCATCCAAAAATAACGTAACGCCAGCCAACAACTGGCAACGCATCACAAAACCAAAAAAGGAAAGCCATGTCCCAGATCCAGATCCGCAAGAAAGTCCTCAATGTCGAAACCGTCTATCACGAAGGCGGACCGGTTGCGGCCAAACCGCTGCAACTGGGCGTGATCGCTGTCGTGGTCAACAACCCCTTCGCCGGCCGCTTTGCCAGCGCTGAAGAGCTGGCCAGCTTTGTGAAAGATGGCCGGGTGCTGGCCAACGAACTGGTGCCGGAACTGATCGCGGCCCTGGGCGGCAACGACAAGATCGAGACCTACGGCAAGGGTGCCATCGTCGGCACCAATGGCGAACTCGAGCACGGCGCCATGTGGCATGAAGCGGGTGGCTGGGCCATGCGCGCCGTCCTGACCAATGCCAGGTCGATCGTCCCGGCCGCGAAGTTCGTCGGCGCCGCCGGCAGCCGGCTGCACGTGCCCTTGCATCACATCGTGGCCTGCTACATCCGCAGCCATTTCAACACGATGGAAGTGAGCATTGCCGATTCGCCACGTCCCAACGAGTTGCTGTTCGCGCTGGCCATGTCGACCGGCCCGCGTATCCACGAACGGCTCGGCGGGCTGCGGGTGGAAGAAATCTCGGTTGGCGACGGCCAGCGCTGAGTTGCGTCGACCATGACAACGGCCAGCGCCAACCATCCGGTCCTGGCCGCACTGCGGGGGATCGTCGGCAACACCCACGTCCTGGTCGATGGCGACCTGTCCGCCTTCGAGCAGGACTGGCGTCGCCGCCATCGCGGCCGGGCGCTGGCAGTGGTACGACCGGGCTCTACCCGTGAAGTGGCTGCCGTGGTGCGCGCCTGTTCGCTGCATGGCGTGCCACTGGTGCCGCAGGGAGGCAACACCGGACTGGTCAACGGATCGGTGCCCGATGCCAGCGGCACCCAGGTGCTGCTCAGCATGGGCCGCATGAACCGGGTGCGCGAGATCGACCAGGCCAACCTGACCATGACGGTGGAAGCAGGCTGCGTGCTGCAGGCCGTGCAGGCGGCGGCCGAACAGGCCGCGTTGCTGTTTCCGCTCAGCCTGGCAGCCGAAGGCAGCTGCACCATAGGCGGCAACCTTGCCACCAATGCCGGCGGCACCCAGGTCCTGCGTTACGGCAATGCGCGCGAATTGTGCCTGGGGCTGGAAGTGGTCACCGCCAGCGGCGAGATCTGGAGCGGGCTGTCCGGCCTGCGCAAGGACAACACCGGCTATGACTTGCGCGACCTGTTCATCGGCAGCGAAGGCACCTTGGGCGTGATCACCGCCGCCACCCTCAAGCTCTATCCGCGGCCGGCCGCGGTGATGACCGCGCTGGCATCCTGCGACAGCCTGGCCCAGGCCAGCGCCCTGCTGCGCCAGGCGCAGGATACTGCCGGCCCGGCCCTGACTGCGTTCGAGGTAATGAACACGCTATCGCTGGAACTGGTGCGTCGGCATTTTCCTGATCTGCGCCAGCCGCTGCCGGCCGCGCCATGGACAGTGCTGCTGGAGCTTTCCGACAGCGAGAATGCGTCCCATGCGCGCGGCGTGCTTGAACGGCTGCTGGAAACCGCACTCGACAGCGGCTTGGCGACCGATGCCGTGGTCGCTGAAAACCTGCAGCAATCGCACGATATCTGGCATCTGCGCGAGACCATCACGCTGGCGCAGGCACAGGAAGGCCTGAACGTGCGCCATGACATCGCGCTGCCAATCTCGCGCATACCGGCTTTTTGCGATGCCACCGACCAGGCGATAGCGCAAGCCTTTCCCGGCATAAGGCTGGTGAATTTCGGCCATCTCGGGGACGGCAACCTGCATTACAACTTCCTGGCGCCGGAACAGGCCGACAGCACATCATGGATCCGGCTGCATGAGGGTCGCATCACTTCCATGGTGTACGCAGCGGCGACCGGACATGGCGGATCGATCTCGGCCGAACATGGCATCGGCATCGTCAAGCGCGATGCGCTGATGCTGCACAAGAGCCCGGTTGCCATGAACCTGATGAACGCGATCAAGAATGCGCTCGATCCAAATGGCCTGCTTAATCCCGGCTGCGTGCTGGCGTCATCGCGCAATGCGCACGACAGCGCACGCGGGAGATGACGCCGGAGATGACGCCGGACATGGCCTCCGCCACAAAATGCAAACTGAATTTCCTGTCAATCCTGTTCCCGCGATTCCATGAAACCTCTGCTACTCGTACTCGTCTACATCACCCCCGAACACCGGCAACTGGTCGCCGAATCCTTCGACATGATCTATGCGCCCAACGAAGGACTGGGCCGTGACCGCTCCAACGGCGCCGCCCAGATCGCGGCCCGCGGCGCCGACATCAGGGTCGTCCTGACCAATGGCACAAACGGCCTGACGGCCCAGGAAATCGATGCCATGCCGAAGCTGGAAATCGTCTGCACGCTGGGTGTCGGCTTTGAAAACGTGCAGGTCGCGCACGCCACTGCGCGCGGCGTGCGCGTGTGCAATGCCGCCGGCACCAACGACACCTGCGTCGCCGACCATGCCATGGCCTTGCTGCTGGGCGCCGTGCGCCGCATTCCAACCCTGAACCGGATGGTTCGCGACGGCATCTGGCGCGACGACATTCCGCGTCCGCCGCATTTTTCTGGCAAGCGCCTGGGGATACTCGGGCTGGGCGAAATCGGCCGCAAGATCGCCCGCCGCGGCGAAGCCTTCGACCTGGAGATCGGCTACTGCAACCGTTCGCCCAAAGCCGGCGTGTCCTACCGCTTTTTCGAGAATGTGCAGGCGCTGGCCGAGTGGGCCGACTTCCTGGTGGTCGCCGCGCCGGGAGGAAAGGAGACTTACCACATCATCAATGCCGCAGTGCTGACTGCGCTCGGGCCATCGGGGGTGCTGGTCAATATCGCCCGCGGCACGCTGGTGGACACCCAGGCAGTGGCCGACGCCCTTGAAAGCGGGCGCCTGTTCGCCGCCGCGCTCGATGTCTACGAGGGCGAGCCGACACCGCCGGCGCAGCTACTGGGCATGGAGAACGCCACGCTGACGCCGCATATCGGCGGCATTTCGCCGGAAGCAATCCAGGCATCGGTACAACGTTTCATTGACAACGCCACCCGCCATTTCGCCGGCCAGCCGCTGTTGACGCCGGTGAACTGAGGCCGGCCAAACGACACCATTTAGCGGCCCCACCTCCACAGATGGATGCCGGCAAGAGGAGCAATAACAAGAAGGCATAAGCCGCGGCCAAATCGGCAATCGTCGCCAGCAGGTCCCGTCGCTAAGATGCCAGCACAAGAAGCAGAACTACAACGACTTCCAACGCAACAGATAACAATGGAGACAAGCATGCGGCCCGTTATGAAAATCGTCAGTGCATTGATAGTCAGTTCCCTCTTCATGGCCCAGGGCGCCTCGGCGCAAGCGCCATGGCCGTCCAAACCGGTCACCCTGGTGGTTCCGTTCGCCCCCGGTGGCAGCACCGATGTGACCGGCCGCATGCTGGCGGCCAAGCTCAAGGCCGAAATCGGCCAGACGGTGATCGTCGAGAACCGCGGCGGCGCCGGTGGCAACCTTGGCGCCGACTACGCCGCCAAGGCAGCGCCGGACGGCCATACCATCTTCCTGGCCACCAGCACCCACGCCACCAACGTCAGCCTGTACAGCAAGCTGCCGTACGACTTCGTGCGTGATCTGGCGCCGGTGTCGCAGGTCGCCTACATCCCGAATGCGCTGGTAGTAAATGCCAAGGTGCCGGTCAAGAACCTGGCCGAATTCCTGGCCTATGCCCGCGACCCGAAAAATGACGTTCGCTATGGCTCGGCCGGCAACGGCTCATCCCTGCATATCGCCGGCGCGCTGTTCAACAGCATGGGCGGCACCAGGATGCTGCATGTCCCTTACAAGGGAAGCGGCCCGGCGATCCTGGACCTGCTGGGCGGACAGATCGAAGCCATGTTCTCGCCGCTGGTGGACGTGCTGCCGCACATCAAGAGCGGCAGGCTGACTGCGATCGGCATCACGACCAAGAAGCGTTCCGCCACCATGCCGGACGTCGCTGCCATCAATGAAGCGCTGCCCGGTTACGAAGTCGCACTGTGGAACGGCATCCTGGTGCCATCCAAAACTCCGCCCGAAATCATCAACAAGCTCAACGTCGCGATCAACAAGATCCTGCAACAGCCGGAAACCGTGTCGCTGCTGGCCGACCAGGGTTCCGAGCCTGCACCCGGATCCCCGGCCCAGTTCCGCGAGTTCATCGCCAAGGAAATCCCGCACTGGAAAAAACTGGTCGAGATATCCGGCGCCAGGGCCGACTGACAGCAGCAACTTCGGCTGGCAAAGCCAGCCGCCCCCCTACTTCCTGAGGATCCAACATGAAACTGTTTGATCGCCGCACCCTCGTGGCCGGCGCATTGGCTGCGCTCGCCCTGAATTCCTTGCCGGCCATGGCGCAAGGCTGGCCCTCCGCCAAACCGATCCGCGTGATCGTGCCCTTCGCCTCTGGCGGCACCACCGACGTCGTGGCGCGCCTGATCGGCCAGCGCCTGGGACCAGCGCTGAACACCCAGGTCGTGGTCGAGAACAAGGCCGGCGCCAACGGCATCGTCGGCTCCGAAGCCCTGGCCAAGTCGGCGCCGGACGGCTACTCGCTGGTGATCGTGGCGCCCGGCCATGCCAGCAACGTCAGCCTGTACAAGAAGCTGCCGTACGACACGCTGGCCGATTTCGAACCGGTCATGCTGCTGCTGACCCAGCCCAGCATGCTGGTGGTGCACGCCTCGGTTCCTGTCAACAGCGTGGCGGAGTTGCTGGCGCTGGCGAAGTCCAAACCCGGCGTGATGAACTACGCCTCCGGCGGCAACGGCTCGTCCCAGCACCTGGCGGCGGCAATGTTTGCCAGCATGGCGGGGCTGGACATGGTGCACGTGCCCTACAAGGGTAGCGGCCCGGCCGAAGCCGCCCTGCTCGGCGGCCAGGTCAATATGATGTTCGCATCGATGGTGACCGCGCTGCCCCAGGTCAAGCAGGGCCGCCTGCGCGCGCTTGCAGTCAGCTCCGAAAAGCGCTCGACGGCAACCCCCGACCTGCCGACCGTTGCAGAGAGCGGCGTGAGCGGCTATTCCGCCGTGGCCTGGGCCGGATTACTGGCGCCGAAGGGAACCCCGGCACCGATCGTGGCCCGGCTCAACGCCGAAATTGCGAAGATCATGGCCAGTCCGGACATGAAGGAACGCCTGAGTGGACTGGGGGCCGAGTTCGTACCCAACTCTCCGAAGGATTTCGACGGCTTCATCCGCAGCGAAATCACCCGCTGGGCCGATGTCGTCAAGCGCGCCAACATCCGGGTTGACTGAGGCCGGCATGCGAATCATGAAAGCGGCCGAGGCCGCGCAACTGGTGCAGTCGGGCGATGTGGTCGTCATCTCGGGCGTGGTCTCGCTGTTGTCCACCGAGGCCGTGCTGACAGCGCTGGAGCAGCAGTTCAGCCAATCCGGCAGCCCGGCTGCGCTGACGGTGGTATCGCCCTGCCGCAGCGGCTGGTCGCCGCCGGGTGGCGGCACCACCGGCTTCGAACACCTTGCGGCGCCGGGCATGGTCAAGCGCCTGATCGCGTCGTCCTATAACGCCCGCGACACCCCCCGCTTTGTCAAAGCCTCGATCGACAATGACATCGAGACCTATGTGCTGCCGATGGGAGTGATGTACCGCTGGATGCGCGAATGCGCGGCGCGTTCGCCCGGCTTGCTGACCGAAGCCGGCATCGGCACCTTCTTCGACCCGGCCGCCGCGCCGGAAGCCGGCGAGATCCGGGTCAACCGGGAAGCGCCCGAAACCGACCTGGTGCAGCGCGTCACTGTCGCCGGCAGCGACTGCATTTTCGTGCGCAGCATGAAGATCGATGTCGCCATCGTGCGTGGCTCGGTCGCCGACGAAGACGGCAATATCAGCCTGGAAGACGAGCCGATCACCGGCGGCGTGCGTCACATGGCCATGGCCGCGCGCAACAACGGCGGGCGCGTGATTGTCGTCGTCAAGAAGGTCGTGCCGCGCGGCACGCTGCACCCGCGCATGGTGGAAATACCCGCCATCCTGGTCGACGCGGTGGTGGTTGATGAAGCCGCCATCCAGACCCAACTGGGACGCGATCCCGCGTTCACCGGCGAACTGAAGAACGCGCCGACGCCAGTACCGATGAAGCTCGACCAGCAGAAAATCATCGTGCGCCGCGCAGCGATGGAGCTGGCTGACGGCGACGTGGTGAACCTGGGAGTTGGCATCGGGTCGCAGCTGCCTTCCGTCGCAACGGAAGAAGGATTCGCCGATCGCATCACCTTCAGCGTCGAGCACGGCGCGCTGGGCGGAATACCCGCAATGGGCGTGCCCGGCCAGACCGGCGCCTTCGGCGCGCATTACAACCCGCAGTCCATCATCGACTGTCCGGACCTGCTGGACTTTTACCATGGCGGCGGACTGGCCGCGACCCTGCTCGGCTTTGCCGAGATCAATGCCGAGGGCAGCGTCAACGTGGCGCGCTTCGACGGCACCATCCGCGGCCCCGGCGGCTTCGTCGACATCACCTTCCGCACAAAGAAAATCCTGCTGTGCGGAACGCTGACCAGCGGCTTGCTGGCGATTGAAATCGAACACGACGGCCAGGGCCAGCCGCTGCTGCGCATTGCGCGCGAAGGAAAGCATCGCAAGCTGGTCGAGCGCCTGCAGCAAGTCAACCTGCACGGCCCGACCGCCTACGCGCGCGGCACCCGACTGCGCGTGATCACCGAGCGTTGCGTGTTCGCGCTGGATGAAGGCGGACTGCTCCTGGTGGAAGTCGCGCCGGGCATCGACATCGACACCCAGATCCGCCCCCAGGTCGGGTTTCCCGTGCGGGTCGCCGCCGATTGCCGCCTGATGGATCCCCGTCTATTTGCACCAGAACCAATGGGCATCGTGCTGCCGGCAAGACCGGCCTGATGCCACCCAGGCAAGATTCATCGAATGATTCATCGAACATTTCCAGGAGCGTTTGAAAATGGCTGAAACCATCGTAAGAAAAATGCTGGAGCGCGGTTTGCAGGAGCCGATCGACACCGGTGGCAAGCATGCCGCCATGCTCAACGGCATGCACCTGTCCGGCCACACCGGCATGATGAAAGAGCAGCTCGCGCATACGCTGGCCGGCACTGGCAACATACCGCGCAGCAAAAATCCGCTCGGCCGCATCGTGGCCCATCCGAACATCAGTGACTCGATGTCGCGCATCCGTCCGCTGATCCTGGCGGGCCACCAGGCCGAAGCGCGCGAAGCGCTGGCGATCTACTTGCGCGAGCGGGTCGAAGTCGCCGGCACGCCGGTGTTCTCGACCGCGCCCAGCACGCCCGGCTGGATCTTCGCCGACACCGCCTACATGGTGCCGCCATCGCTGGCCATCATGGGCCGCGACGACATGGCGATCTCCGACCTGGTGCGCACCCACGACCTGCTTGCGCTGCCGAACGGGCTGATCCGCCATGTGCTCAATGCGGCGGTGCCGGTTGAAGACAGCTACTGCAAGATCGACGTCTGGATCGACGGCACCGCATGGGGCCGCGCCAACGGCTGGTGGCTGGCTGGCGTGGTCGACACGCTGGAGGTGATCGACAATCCGTCAGCGAAAATCATTTCCATGTTCAAGCAGACCTGTGAAAGCCTGGTCGCCATCCAGGAGGACGGGTTCTGGCGCGTGACGGTCGATGACAGCTACTCGCTGATCGACACCAGCGCCACCGTAATGATCGGCTACGGCCTGGTCAAAGGCTATCAGCTCGGCCTGCTCGACAAGCGCTTCGAGGAAGCCGGCGTGGCTGCGCTCGAATATGTGCTGCGCCACCACTTCGACCTGCGCACCGGCACCCTGCACCACCAGCAAAGCGGCCCGCTGATCGTCAATGTCGGCAGCCCCAACCCGCGCTACCTGAGCTCGGCCAACCCCTATGGCCAAGGCTTCCTGGCCAGCCTGTACAGCCTGGTTGCGGCCGATGTGAATGCTCGGGACCTCAAGGTCCGCGACCTGAAACTCACCGCCTGAACAAGCGAGGAAAATCCTGATGGAAAAATTTGAAAAACTGATGGGCCGGCGCGACTTGGCAAACTTCCTGACCGCGGAACAATTCGAGTTCCGTGACAGCGTGCATCGTGCGCTGAGCCAGCACGCCACCCCGGAGTACCTGCGCGAACACGACGAGAACAAGACCTTTCCGAGGGAATTGATCGAGCTGATGGCGCAGCAGGGCTGGTTTGCCGTCACCTTGCCGGAAGAATATGGCGGCGTCGGCGGCTACATGGACATGATCGGCATGCTGGAAGTGATGGGCTATCACAGCAGCACGCTGGCCCGTTACTGGAACATCAACGTGAACATGGTCGGCGGCGCCCTGGTGCAACTGGCTTCGCCGGAAATCAAGCAGGAGTTGTTGCCCAAGCTGGCAGAAGGCAAGACCTTCTTCTCGTTCGCGCTGAGCGAGAACGGCGCCGGCTCCGATGCCGCCAGCCTGCGCACCTCGGCCGAACGCGACGGCGACAGCTTCATCGTCAACGGCACCAAGATGTGGATCACCGGCTCGGTCCAGGCCAACCACATCCTGCTGGCATGCCGCACCGAAAAGGGCGAAGGCAAGCACGAAGGCATCAGCCTGCTGCTGGTGCCAAACCCGACGCCGGGCCTGGAAGTGCGCCCTATCGACCTGCTGGGCGGCCACATGGTGCGCTCGTGCGAGCTGAATTTCGTCAATGCCCGGGTGCCGGCAAGGCAACTGGTGGGCGACCTGCACCGCGGCTGGGTGCAGCTGATGGGCGTGCTGGCCAAGGAGCGCATCGCTCTGTCGGCCATCGTGGTCGGCGCTGCGCAGGCGGCGCTGGACCAGGCGCTGGAGTATGCGCGCGAGCGCAAGCAGTTCGGGCGTTCGATCTCTTCGTTCCAGGCCATCAACCACAAACTGGTCGAATTGCAGACCCAGATCGACTGCGCGCGCCTGCTCTCGTATCGCGGCGCGGCATTGCTGGCCTCCGGCCAGAAGTGCAATTTCGAATCAGCCCAGGCGAAATTTTTTGCCGGCGACACCTACATGAAGGTGGCGATGGAAGGACTGCAGATCATGGGCGCCAACGGCTACTCGATGGAATATTCCATGCAGCGCCACTTCCGCGAAGCCAAGGTATTCCAGATCCTGGGCGGCACCGGCGAGATCCTGCGCAACGTCATCGCGCGCGACCTGGTGGGCTGACCATGGCGCTCCCAGGCGGTATCGGAATCGAGAAGCGCAGCGCCGACGTGCTGGTGGTCGGGGGCGGCGGCGCGGCCAGCAGGGCTGCCCTGTCGGCGCGGCAGCAAGGCGCCGACGTGCGGCTGCTGACCAAGGCGGCGTTCAAGACCGGCGGCAGCACGGTCCAGGGCGCCAGTGAAATCATGAGCATGGGTGCAGCCGGCTTCGGCGACGCCAATGACAGCCGCCAGAAGCATTTCGACGACACCATGCGCGCCGGCCGCGGCTTCATCGACGAAACGCTGGTGCGGGTGCTGGCCGACGATGCGCCGGAACGCATCCGCGACCTGGTCGCGCTGGGGGTGCCCTTCGACCAGGAAAGCAGCGGCTACAAGCTGATCCAGAGCGATTTCGGCAGCCATGCGCGGGCGCTCGGCGTGAAGGGGAAAACAGGCAAGGCCTTCGTCGAAGCCCTGTCTGACGAACTGGTGCGCAGCGGCGTGCATATCGATGAAGGCATCGCGCTGGTCGACCTGATACGGGATGCCGACGGCAGCGTGGCCGGCGTGCTGGGCTATGACGCCGCGCGTCGCACCCTGGTCCATTACGAAGCGCCCTCAGTCGTACTGGGTACCGGCGGCGCGCACAGCGCCTTCGAGCTGCAGGCATCCTCCGCCGAAATGACAGGCGACGGCCAGGCAATCTGCTATCGCCACGGCGCCGAGCTGGTCAACCTGGAATTCCATCAGCTCGGCCCGGCACTGATCCATCCCTACGTGCAGTTGTTCAGCGGCTCGACCTTCCGGCTCTACCCGCGCATGCTGAATGCGCGCGGCGAGGAATTCCTGCCGTCCTACCTGCCGCCCGGCGTCACGATGAAATCGGTGTACGACGAAAAAGGATTCCCGTTCACCAGCAACAACGTCTCGCGCTATCTCGATATCGCGATGGCACATGAGGTGAGCGAAGGCCGCGGCTCGCCGCACGGCGGCGTCTATTTTTCCTTCGCCTATTCCAGCCAGGAAGACCTGCTGCGGGTGCTGCCCAACACCAGGCGCTGGCTGGCCGAGCGCAACATCGACCTCCACCTGCAGCAACTGGAAGTTGGCGTGGTATTCCAGTGCCTGAATGGCGGCGTACGCATGATCGACACCGATGCGCAGAGCTCGATTCCCGGGCTGTATGTGATCGGCGAACTGGCGGGCGGCGTGCGCGGCCCGGAGCGTCCCGGCGGCAACTCGCTGGCCGAGGGCCAGGTATTCGGTCACCGCAGCGGCAGCGCCGCAGCAGTGCGCGCACTGGCCCGCGGGGCGAGCGCCCCGCCAGCCACGCTGAACGGCACGCTGGACCACATTGCCACCCTGCTGGGCCGCGCCAAGCCCGGCTCGGACCTCCCGGACACTGCGGCGATGATGCAGCAGATACGCCACGCCATGCAGAGCGAATGCCTGGTCGAGAAAACCGGCCCCGGCATGCAATCCGCGCTCGATGTGGTCACCGGGGTGCAGCGGCAACTGGCGCAATCCGGTGCAGCCGATGCCAATACCCTGATGGACACGCTCAGCCTGCGCAACATGGCGCTGACCTCGGAACTGCTGCTGCGTGCCTGCCTTAACCGCAGGGAAAGCCGCAGCGGCCACTACCGCCTGGATTACCCCGCTACCGATCCGCAGCTTGCCCACAGCTTTACCGTGCGACACGCAAGCGATGGCCCCGCCTTCGCAACGCATCGTTATTGATACAGAAGATACAGAAAAAACCGGAGTTACCAATGCCTGTAACAGCACCACAACCGCTTTCCGGCTACCGGATCCTGGACCTGACGGTCATGACGGCCGGTCCGGTCGGCACCATGATGCTGGGCGACATCGGCGCCGACGTCATCAAGATCGAGGAGCTCGAGGGCGGCGAGCTTTCGCGCAACATGGGCACTGTCTATGTCGGCCGCGAAAGCGCGAACTTCCTGTCCCAGAACCGCAACAAGCGCAGCGTGCGGCTGGACCTGAAGAAGCCCGAAGGCCGCGCCGCTTTCCTGCGCATGGCGGCGCAGGCCGACGTCATCACCGAGAATTTCCGTGCCGGCACCATGGACCGGCTGGGCATCGGCTACGACGCGGTGCGGGCGGTCAACCCGCGCATCATCTTCGCCAGCATCTCGGCCTTTGGCCAGGATGGGCCGTATGCCCACCTGCCCGCCAATGACCCGATCATCCAGGCGCTGAGCGGCGTCATGGCAATGACCGGCGATGCCGGCGGCGACCCGGTACGGATGGGCACGCCGGTTCCCGATTTCAACGCCGCCGCGCTGCTGGCATTTTCAGTCACCTCGGCACTGCTGCACCGGGAGCGCACCGGCGAAGGGCAGCGGCTCGACCTGTCGCTGCTGGGCGCCACGATCTTCGGCACGCTGCCGCGCGATGGCGAAACCTTCATCACCGGGAAGGCGCCGCCACGCTTGGGCAGCGGCCATCCCAGCTTTTGCCCGTACCGAAATTTCCGCGGCGCCGAGGGCGACCTGTTTTTCCTCGCCGCCTTCACCGAAAAATTCTGGTCTTCGCTATGCCAGGCGCTGGAGCGGCCGGACCTTGCCACCGACGAGCGCAGCAAGACCAATGTAGCCCGCTGCCAGAACCGTGCCTTCGTCGACGACGCATTGCAGGATGAATTCGCGCGCAGGAACACGGATGAGTTGCTGGCCCTGCTGGCGCGCCACAACGTGCCCGCAGCGCGGGTGCAGGACCTGGCGCAGGCCCTGCGCGAAGATCCGCAGATCCGCCACAACAACACGGTGATCAAGGTCGAGCACCCGACAGCCGGTACGGTAGAAATGCTGGCGCTGCCGATCAACTTCCACGGCACCCCGGCGCAATACCGGCGGGCGGCGCCGGTGCTGGGCCAGCACACGGTCGATGTCCTGCGCGAATTCGGTTTCGCGGATGAGGAGATGGACAGCCTGCTGGCGGCGCGCGCGGTGGCGCAAGCCGACCCGGCATGAACATGAGCACGGACATCAGTACTGACATGAGTACCAACGGCAGCACCAACACGAGTGCGCCAATGACAAGGAGTTTTCAATGAGCGCCCTGCCCCTCGCGGGAATCACCGTGCTGGACCTGTCGCGGCAGCTGCCGGGCCCGGTGGCAACCCAGATCCTCGCCGACTTTGGCGCCGACGTGATCAAGATTGAAGACACGGCAAAGGGAGATGACTTCCGTGGCGTGGTCCCGATCCAGAACGGCGTCTCGGCGCGGCACATGATGATCAACCGCAACAAGCGCGGGCTCTCGATCAACCTGAAGACGCCCGAAGGCCGCAAGATTTTCCTGGAACTGGCAGCGAAAGCGGACGTGGTGTTCGAGCAGTTCAGGCCCGGCGTGGTGGACCGGCTCGGCATCGGCTATGACGCAGTGCGCGAGGTGAATCCGAAGATCGTCTACGTCTCGCTGTCCGGCTTTGGCCAGGACAGTCCGCTGCGCGACGTCGTCGCCCATGACCCGAATTACCTTGCCGTCAGTGGCGTGCTCGGCCTGCTGGGGCGGCGCGGCGAGGCGCCGGCCATGAGCGGTCCGCAGGTATCGGACCTGGCCGCCGCCCACATGGCGGCGATCGGGATCCTGGTTGCGCTGCGCCGCGCGGAGCGCGAGGGCCTGGGCGAATACATCGACATCGCCCTGTTCGACAGCGCTTTCTCGCTTTCCGTCACGGCACTGTCGAGCTACATCGGCAGCGGCAAGGCCCCCAGCCGCGGCGAAGAACGCCACAACGGCCGCTACCCATGGTCGGACATCTACCGCACTGCGGACGGTGGCTACATCACGATTTCGGCGATCGAAAGCCACTTCTTCCGCAACCTGTGCAATGCGCTCGGCCACCCTGAATGGCAGGACCTGCAGTACGCAGACGACACCGTGCAGGACCAGATCCGCGCAGAACTAGAGCGCATCTTCCTCACGCGCCCGCGCGACGAATGGTTCGCGCTGCTGAAGGACAAGGAAGTCTGCATCAGCCCGGTGCTGTCGGTAGCGGAAGCGGCGGAAAGCGAACAGGTTGCCGCGCGTGGCCTGCTGGTGCCGCACGAACATCCTGTCGCCGGCGGCACCCGCCTGCTGGCGACGCCGATACGGATGAAACATGCCCCGGCCTCGATCCGACGCCCGGCGCCGGCGCTGGGCGAGCACACCGCCGAGATACTCGGATCGATCGGCTACGGCAGTGAACAGATCGCGGCGCTGCTGGAACAGGGCGTGGTGAGTGCAAGCGCAAGCCCGGCAAAGTAGCGGCCGGACCCGGAACCACCCTGCAATTAAAAGCCAAATAGGGAAACAACATGAAATCGCTTACCAGGCTATCGACTGCCAGGCGCCTTGCCTGCGCGCTTTTCGCCGCACTCTTCGCTGCACTTTTCGCCACCTTGGGTGCAAGCGCTGCTTTTGCCCAGACTTTCCCGAGCCGTCCAATCCGGCTGGTAACGCCGCTGCCGATCGGTTCGGCCACCGATGCAATTGCGCGCATCATTTCAAAAGCGGCGAGTGAATCCCTGGGCCAGCAAATCATTGTCGACAACAAGGCCGGTGCGGACGGCGCGATTGCCGCCATGGAGGTCGCGCGCGCAGCGCCGGACGGCTATACCCTGCTGCTGGGCACAAACAGCCCGCTGTCGGTGGTGCCAGCGATGAAAAAGGTCCCTCCCTATGACGTGCTCAGGGATTTCACGCCGATTACCGATGTCGGCCGCTACACGCTGTTCCTGGTGGTGAATTCGGAACTGCCGGTCAGGAACCTGAATGAGCTGATTGCCCATGCGAAGAAAAATCCCGGCGCGCTGAGCTATGCATCCGGCAACACCGCCGGATTCGTGGCGATGGCGCAGATCAAGTCTTTGGCCGGTCTGGACATGGTGCATGTCCCGTACAAGGGCGAGCCGGCGGCCATTACCGACCTGCTGGCCAACCGCGTGCAATTGATGTTTTCCAACCTGACCACCGCAATGCCGCATATCCAGAGCGGAAAATTCCGGGCGATCACCCTGACCCTGCCCCAGCGCAGCTCCTTGTTCCCCGATGTGCCGACGGTTGCCGAGCAAGGCTTGCAGGGCTTTTCGATCACCTCGTGGAATGCGCTGTTCGGCCCGGCGAAAATGGCGCCCGAGGTCGTGGCCCGCCTCAACAGTGCATTCAACCACGCATTGGCCCGTCCGGACGTGATTGCAGCACTGGCCAGGCAAGGCATCCCGGTCAAGGGATCGACGCCCGAGGAACTGGGCCGGGTGGTGAAAGTGCAGCTGGAAGCCTATACGCAGGTATTGCGGGCAGCGGGAATACAGCCGGAATGATCATCGCGGACGTGCGTCCTGCCGTGCCGCTTGCACCCGCTTGCCATCCGCGATCTGGCTGCCGGGATAGCGCACGACCGCGGCGCCAGCGGCCAATCCGGAAAGGACCTGGGCTTCATCGCGGTTGCGCTGGCCGACCTTGACCTCGATCTCGCGGGCACGCCCTTCCTGCACCGCAAACACATGCCATTCCGCGCCAGCGCGAAACAGGCTGCTGGCCGGCACCTTCAGCGTATCGTCTGAAGACCAGATCACGACCCGCGCCTCGACCCGGTAGCCGTCGCCCAGCGGGCCCAGCGGATCGACCGGATCGGCAATCACGTTGACGCGCTGCTCCTCCACGCCGAGCGCAGAGATCTTGGTGAAGGCAACAGGCTCGACCAGCCTGACCCGGGCGCGCAGGGTCTTGCCGCCACCCCAGCCTTCCAGCAGCATGACATTGCCGGGCCGGATCTTGACCGCATCGGTCGACAACACGTCGACCACCACCTCGAAACGCTGCGGATCGCCAATCGTCATCAGCACCGTACCGGCAGCGACGGAGCGCTCACTGCGCTCTGGTATGCGCAGCACGAAGCCGTCTACCGGCGACACCAGCCGCAGCGCCCGCCGCTGCAAGCCTGAATCCGGACCGGCTGCCAGCAATCCCGACTGCGCAGCCCGCACATCCGCCAACGCGGCCTGCTCGCGCGAGCGGGCCGCGGCAAGTTCGGCGCGCGCCGTCGCGTCGGCCGTGCGGGCCTTGTCCGCCGCCTGCGGTGCGATGAAACGGGACGCGATCAATTGCTCGGTACGCGCCAGTTCCTGGCCGGCCAGCTTCACTTCCGCCTCCGCGCGCCGGATCTGCAGCGCCGCTTCGCGTGCCCGCGCTTGTGCCGACTGCAATCGGGCCACGGCTTCCTGCCGCTGCCGCTCATCCATCGGCAACAGATCCAGCATCGCCACCTGCTGACCCTTGCGCACCGGGTCGCCTTCGCGCAGGCTGATGCGCTGCACTTCGGCGCCGACCGGAGCGGTAATCGCGTAGCGGTCGATGGCGCGCACCTGTCCGAGGTTGTCGACCGTGACCTGCATCGGACCGCGACTGACATCCACGATCTCGGTCTCGACCGGATCCGGCCGCAACCACACCCAGCCCAGCAGGGCCAGCACCAATGCCGCGACCGCCCACCCGGCCCACCGCCGCCGGCGGATCGATGCGACCCTCTTGCTGTTGCTGTTGCTGGCGTTCCCGGTTTCCATTTATCCCCTTTTCAACAACGGCTGCACAAGCCTGCCCCTCCCTGTTCCCTGTTCCCTGTTCCCTGTTCCCTATTCCCTATTCCCGGTTCTTCAGTACATCGATCAGGTCCAGCTGCTGCACCTTGCGCCACACCAGCATTCCGGAGGCGGCCGATGCGAGCAGCACGGTCGCAGCAGCGGTCGCAAAGGTGCGGACACTGAGCACCAGCGGAATCCGGAACAGTTCCTGGCTCAGCAACTGCGACAGCAAGGCCGACAGGCCATAACCGATTGCTCCTCCCAAGGGCAAGGACAGGGCAACCAGCAACGCCTGCTCTCCCAGCAGCATCCGCCCCACCTCGGCCCGGGTAAAGCCGAGTATGCGCAGGCTCGCCAGTTCCAGCGCGTGCTCGGACAAGGCAATGCGGGCCGAGTTGTACACCACGCCGATCGCAATCACGCAGGCGAACACCACCATGACCGTCGTGTTGATCCTGAGATTTTCGGCGACGGTAGCCAGAAAACTCTGCAGCGTGGCTTCGCGCAGGCTGACACTAGCGATTGCCGGAACTGTCTTGAGGGTGCGATACAGCGCATCCCGGGCTTGCGCATCGACCGTCATGTACGCGCCCGAGACCGTGTCGGATTCGCCCAGCAGCTCGGACAGCGCGCTCCGGTTCATGTAACTCAGCACGCCAATCGGTTCGTCGACGACCAGGGCGACCCGGACCAGTACGGTCTGCCGGCGACCCTGCATGAACTCCACTTGCAGCATGCCGCCGGCCCGCACCTGCAGCAGTTCGGCCAGCATCTTGCTGAGCACGATTCCTTGCGCAGGCAGTGCAACCGGCTGCTCGTTCTCGTCCAGCACGCGGCGCAGCTCCGACGCCCCTTCCAGCCCGAGGATGGCGGTCTTTTTTTCATGGTGCCGCGAACGCAGGCGCACCGCAGCGGATCGATAGCCTTCCACCCGCAGCACACCGGGCAAGGAGGCCAGCGCCTGCAACGCAGCCACGCTTCGCACCTCGTTGAAATCGACGGCGACATCATCCCGCTGCGCAGTCCGGAACTGGATGCGGATGATTTCATCCAGCGCGTCGAACGCATACTGTCCGGTCACCATCAAGGATGCCGCCAGCGCCAGGCCCAGCACCGACAACCCGGCTTTGAACGGACTGCGCTCCAGGTTGCGCAATACCATGCGCACCGGCAGCGCAAGGAATCGCTGCAGGCCCAGCCGCTCCAGCGGACCGGGCCGGAAACGCGCCGGCGACGACGGCCGCATCGCCTCTGCCGGCGGCAGTGAAAGAACGCGGGCCACGGCGAGCACGCAGCCAAGGGCGGCCGCCAGTACCGCGATCAGCGCGGCGATGCTGACCGTGCGCAGGGACAGCGAAAAATCGAATTCGGGAAAGTGAAAGAACCTGGCATAAACGTACGCCAGCTGCTCGCCCATCCAGGCGCCGACTGCAATTCCCGCCAGTCCGCCCAGGCCGACCGTCAACAGCGCAAACTTCACGTAGTGCATGCCGATCGACAGCTGGCTGTAGCCAAAGCTCTTGAGCAGGCCGATCTGGGCGCGCTGCAGGCTGGTGATGCGCAACAGCACGTTGTGGATCAGGAACGCGACCACACCCAGGAAGATGGCGGGCAGCACCGTCGCGGTGACCTTGCTCTCCGCGAGCTCGTTGTCGAGAAAGCGATGCGACAGCTGGTCGGCCCGTCCGTAGGCACCGAGCGAACCGTAGGGTGCCAGCAGCACATCCACCTGTTCGATGACGCGCTTCTCGCTGGCATGCGGCGAAAGCGTCAGCGTCAGGTCATTGAATCCATCGCGCATGTCGAGCGCGCCGGCCAGCGATTCGTGTTCCATCCACAGCACGCCGAAACGCCGGTTGTCCGGAAAGGCGCTGCCTTTCATCTCGTTGACGTATTCCGGCGAGATCGCAATGCCGGCAATGCGCAGCTGTTCCTTGCGGCCGTTGATGATCGCCCACAGGCTGTCGCCCGGCTTCAGCGCGTTGGCCTGGGCGAATGCCTCGCTGATCGCCACCTCCAGCGCGCCGGCAGGCAGCCGCCCGGCGCGCAGATGGACGCCGTTCAAGCCTTCACCAGCCCGCCTGGGCAGGGACACCAGCCGGCCGCTTGCCGGCTCGTCCAGTCCCGGCACGTCGAGCGAGGCGTCGAACACCACCCGGCCCTGGGCCTGCTTGACGCCCGGCAATTGGCGCACCCGTTCGAGCAAGCTCTCGGGCGCGCGCTTGAAGCTGGCGAACACCTCGGCAAACCGGTACTGCTCGTAATAGCTGGCCTGCGCCGACAACAGCGCCTCGTGCGAACCCTGCATGGTGACGAAACTTGCCACGCCGCACAGCGCCACCATCGCAATCGCCAGCGCCTGGCCCCACATGCGCACCAGGTCGCGCGCCAGCTTGCGGTCAAGCGGACTCAGCGTGAATATCGCTACCACTCGATTTCCTCGGGAGAGACGCGATGCGCATTGCTTTCGATACGGACAATGCGCCCGCTGCTCAGGTACACCACCCGGTCCGCCATGCCGGCGATTGCTGCATTGTGGGTAATGATGGCGGTGGTCGTGCCCAGTTCGCGGTTGACCCGCTCCAGCACCTGCAGCACCAGCTTGCCGGTGCGGAAATCGAGCGCGCCGGTGGGTTCGTCGCACAACAGCAGGTCGGGCCGCTTGGCGATCGCGCGGGCAATCGCGACGCGCTGCTGTTCGCCGCCCGACAACTGGGCCGGAAAATGATGCAGCCGGTCCTGCAAGCCGACCATGCTCAGCGCGTCGACCGCACTCATCGGATCATCGCTGATCTCCGTCACCAGTTGCACGTTCTCCAACGCGGTCAGGCTGGGAATCAGGTTGTAGAACTGGAACACGAAACCGACATGCTCGCGGCGAAACCGGGTCAGCGCCAGGTCGCCCGCGTGCGTCAGGTCATGATCGAGATAATGCAGCGTGCCGGCGGTGGGCGTGTCCAGTCCGCCGAGGATATTCAGCAGCGTCGATTTGCCACTGCCCGAGGCGCCGAGCAGGACCAGGAACTCGCCGGCCCGCAACTCGAGGTCGACATCGGACAGCGCGTGCACCTCCACCTCGCCCATCTGGTAGGTCTTGGTCACGCCATGCAGCGAAAACACGATGCTTGCGACACTCGCGACACTCGCGTCGCTCCCGGTGCTGCCGGCGCCCGGCGTGGCGATATCAGGGCTGGAGGTCGGCATCGGCATGCAGGGTCCGGAGACTTTCCCATGGAATTGCTGCTGGCATGGCAACGAAATAACGATAGCACCTTTGCCGCACTGCGCGCGGGCGGCCACGGCCAGCCGCCGTTGATTTTCGTCAACTTGCGAACACGCTTCGTGGACGCCGTCCCGTGCGAGCACAATGCCATCCTCGCCTGATCGCAATCCGGCCATTCATTCGAGCCGATGCAGTCAAACCGATGCAGTCAAACCGATTTCCACTGACTACACTGATACCAGTAAGTAATCATGCGACTGAAGGACAAGGACATCATCATCAGTAAGTGGCCAGGAAGCCCAGCCCGAGCGTGTTCTGCTTGTGGTTGTAATCGATCAGGCTGTGGCCGTATCCGGAAAACAGCTGGACGTAGCCTTTGACCTTGCCGGCCACAGGAAAGGCCCACCCGCCCTGGGCTGCGCCCTTGCGGGTGCGGGGGTTGTATCGTGTCATCAGCGAAAACTCGTGGCCGCGCCACAGGTAGGTGCCGGTCAGGTCGCCGCGTCCCAGGTAATCGGTGATGTCCCGGTTGTCGTCTTCGGCCACCGGCTCGCCCAGCCGGCGCCATACCCGGCCCACCAGCGAGAAATTGCCTTTTTCCAGGCCCATCTGCGCATAGACCCGGTTCCAGCTGCGTGACAAGGTGGATGCCTGTCCGTTGGATTGATGAACCCAGCCGAGGTTGATGAAACGGGCACGCACACCGAGGAAGCTGAAGTTCAGCGGCGTCACCGCCATCACCTCCGGTTCATAGTTGGTTTCCCTGAACGGGCTTGAGGCATCGCGGTTGCGGGCTTGCCAGAAACTCCTCTGGGTATAGGACACCCACAGGTCGGTGCTGCTTTGCAGCGGCTCCTCCAGGACTTTCATCTTGAAGCCGATCTGGTAGGAAAGCTCGTTGTGGGAAAACCCGGGTGAACTGGAAAGGAAGCGCCTGAACGGCTGGTACGGTGCGTCGTTCGGGGTATCGGTAAATGTCGTGATCAGGTAGTTCGCCTGGTGCGGCCGGAACTGGAACGTCCCGCGCTTGTGCTCCGGCCCCAGTTCCCAATGTTCGGCAAGGGCGGACTTGATGACCGGCCGTGCCGGCACCGGTGCGGTCGAAACGAGCGAAGCGGGCGCATGCGATGAGCCGACCTGCGACGGCGGTTCACCATCGCCTGATTTGACGGCGGCCGCATCCGGGCTGGCCTGGCTGCGGTATGGCGCGGCCAGTTGATCAAAGCATGCGAGACGTTGGTCATTTGCGGCGATAGCGGCGCAATCGCCCAGGCCCGCCGGCGCCGACAGCGCAATGGCCGGGCAGGCAGCAACAAGCAGGAGACAGAGTGGACTGGTGGTGCGCGCAATGTTCATCGTGTTTTTGACTATCAAGTTACATCAGTCCACATGGAGCAGACTGAAAATCAGGGCTGAAGTGTAGTATGCAGGAGGGCCTTTCGAACAATTCCCCAAAAACAATGAACAAGAAATTCCTGCTCAGGGCAGGCTTGATCGCCATCGCCGCGGCCGCCGCGTTCTCCGGATGGCAGGCCTTGCAGCCAAAGAACACCCTGCCGGCAGGCCTTGCCAGCGGAAATGGACGCATGGAAGCCGTCGAGATCGATGTCGCCGCGCGGACTTCGGGGCGGATCAAGGAGATCCTTGTCAACGAGGGTGATTTCGTCCAGCCGGGACAGGTGCTGGCGCGGATGGATACCCAGGTGCTCGAAGCACAGAAGCGCGAAGCGCAGGCACAACTTGAGCGCATGAAAATCGGCATCGAGACTGCGCAAAGCGGTGTTGCGCAGGCCGTAGCGGAGAAAGAAGCGGCCCAGGCCCTGCTGGCGCAGCGGCAGGCCGAACTGGATGCGGCAATAAAACGCCTGGACCGGACCGAGCAACTCGCAACGAAGGGAATGGTCACGCTGCAGGGTCTCGATGACGACCGCACCCGCGTGCAGTCCGCGCGTGCAGCGGTCGGCGCGGGAAAGGCGCAGATTGCCGCGGTCAGTGCGGCAATCAGCAACGCAAGATCACAAGTGGTGGCGGCCCGCAGTGCAGTGGCTGCGGCCAAGGCAACCGTCGAGCGGATCGCCGCTGATATTGACGACAGCGAATTGAAATCGCCGCGCGAGGGCCGGGTTCAATACCGCATCGTGCAGCCGGGCGAAGTACTGTCTGGCGGCGGCAAGGTGCTGAACCTGATCGACCTGACCGACGTCTACATGACCTTCTTCCTGCCCACCCAGCTTGCGGGACGCGTGGCGCTCGGCGCCGACGTGCGGCTGGTGCTGGATGCCCTGCCCGACTATGTGATCCCGGCCAAGGTATCGTTCGTCGCCGATGTCGCGCAATTCACGCCCAAGACCGTCGAGACCACCGAAGAACGGCAAAAACTGATGTTTCGCATCAAGGCGCGGATCGATCCTGAATTGCTGCGCAAGCACGTCCGCCAGGTCAAGACCGGATTGCCGGGAGTCGCCTATGTGCGGATTGACCCGCGCGTCGATTGGCCGGCGCAGCTACAGATCCGCACGTCGAAGTGATGAAGACGGCCGCTTCTGCCCCGGCCCCCACCCCAGCCCCCTCCCCGGCCGGCATGGCATCTGATGCAACAAGCGTGGCGCAATTGCGCGATGTCGGCCTGGCATATGGAAAGACGCGCGCCCTCGACAGCGTCAGCCTCGACTTGCCGGCCGGCGCCATGATCGGACTGATCGGTCCTGACGGCGTCGGCAAGTCCAGCCTGCTGTCGCTGATTGCCGGTGCACGAGTGCTCCAGACCGGAAAGATCCGCGTGCTGGGTGGCGATATTGCCAGCCGCCGCCACCGCGAACGTGTCTGCCCGCGCATCGCCTACATGCCGCAGGGCCTGGGCAAGAACCTGTATCCAACGCTGTCGGTGGAAGAAAACCTGCAATTCTTTGCGCGCCTGTTCGGACACGACACTGCCGAGCGCCGCCGCCGGATTGACGAACTTACGCACAAGACCGGTTTGCATCCCTTCCTGGACCGGCCGGTCGGCAAGCTGTCAGGTGGAATGAAGCAGAAGCTCGGCCTGTGCTGCGCGCTGATCCACGATCCCGACCTGCTGATCCTGGACGAGCCCACCACTGGCGTCGATCCTCTGGCACGGGCCCAGTTCTGGGACCTGATCGCGCGCATCCGCGCCAACCGGCCCGGCATGAGCGTGATCGTGGCCACCGCCTACATGGACGAGGCTCAGCGCTTCGACTGGCTGGTGGCGATGGACGATGGCCGGGTGCTGGCCACCGGCACGCCGGCCGAACTGCTGGCGCGCACCGGCCACACCACGCTGGAAACCGCATTCATTGCGCTGCTGCCCGAGGAAAAGCGTCGCGGGCACCGGAAGGTGGAAATTCCGCCGCTGGTCACCGGCGAACACGAAGACGTCGCGATCGAAGCGGATGGCCTGACCATGCGCTTCGGTGATTTCGTGGCGGTCGACCATGCCAGCTTCCGCATCCGGCGCGGCGAGATTTTCGGTTTCCTGGGCTCCAACGGCTGCGGTAAATCGACCACGATGAAAATGCTGACCGGCCTGCTGGTGCCGAGCGAAGGCCAGGCCTGGCTGTTCGGCCAGCAGGTTGACCCGCACGAGGTCGATCCGCACTACATGGCGACCCGGCGCCGGGTCGGTTACATGTCGCAATCCTTCTCGCTATATGGCGAGCTGACCGTGCAGCAAAACCTGACGCTGCACGCACGCCTGTTCAATGTGCCCCAAGCCGAGGTGCCGGCGCGCGTGGCAGAGATGGCCGGGCGCTTTGGCCTGCAAGACGAACTGGACTCCCTGCCCGAGAAGCTGCCGCTCGGAATCCGCCAGCGCCTGGCGCTGGCCGTAGCCATGGTGCACAAGCCCGAGTTGCTGATACTTGACGAGCCGACTTCCGGCGTCGATCCGATCGCGCGCGACAATTTCTGGCGCCTGATGATCGAACTGGCGCGGCGCGACCGCGTGACGATTTTCATCTCCACCCATTTCATGAACGAGGCCGAGCGCTGCGACCGCATCTCGCTGATGCATGCCGGGCGCGTGCTGGAAAGCGACCGGCCGGCCGCAATCGTGGCCAGGCGCAACGCTGCGACGCTGGAGGACGCATTCATCGACTGCCTGGTGGAAGCTGGCGGCGAAGCGCCCTCAAGCCAGGCCGACGCCGCTGCAGCCGAGCCAGCCACACCGGCCGCCCCCGATGCGCCGCATCAAAAAGGCGGCCTGGGGCTGGGCCAGCGCCTGCGCCGCAGCCTGAGCCGGATCTACAGCTACATGTGGCGCGAGGCACTCGAGCTGAAACGCGACCCGATGCGCGCGGCGCTGGCCCTGGGCGGCTCGCTGCTGCTGATGTTCGTGATCGGCTATGGCATCAGCATGGATGTCGAAGACCTGCGCTATGGCGTGCTGGACCGCGACCAGACCACGCTGAGCAGGAACTACACGCTCAACCTGGCCGGCTCGCGCTATTTCAGCGAACGACCGCCGGTTGCCGATTACGCCGAACTGGACCGGCGCATGCGCAGCGGGGAGCTGTCGCTGGTGCTGGAAATCCCGCCCGGCTTCGCACGCGATGTCGGACGCGGCCACAGTGTGCAGATCGGCGCCTGGGTCGACGGCGCCATGCCGCAGAGGGCGGAGACCGTCCACGGCTATGTGCAGGGCATGCATCAGCAATGGATGGTGCAGCAAATCAGCGAGCGCACCGGCATGACAATGCCGGGCACGGCCAGCATCGAAACCCGCTACCGCTACAACCCCGACGTGAAAAGCCTGCCGGCCATGGTGCCCGCCGTCATCCCCATGCTGCTGCTGATGCTGCCGGCCATGCTGACCGCGCTGGCCGTGGTACGTGAAAAGGAGCTGGGTTCGATCATCAACTTTTACGTCACCCCCACCACCCGCAGCGAATTCCTGCTCGGCAAGCAGATCCCTTACATTGCGCTGGCCATGCTCAACTTCCTGCTGATGTGCCTGGCCGCCGTGACCATATTCGCGGTCCCGATCAAGGGCAGCTTTTTCGCCCTGCTGATTGCGGCTTTCTTGTTCACCATCGTCTCCACCGGCATGGGCCTGCTGGCCTCGACCGTCACCCGCAGCCAGATTGCCGCCATGTTCTTTGCGATGCTCGGCACCATCATCCCGGCCGTGCAGTTCGCGGGGCTGATCAACCCGGTGTCATCGCTGGAAGGCAGCGGCCGCATGATCGGCGAGATCTACCCGGCAACCTACATGTTCAACATCAGCCGCGGGGTGTTCAGCAAAGCCCTGCACCTGGCCGATCTGCAAGCGGCGCTGTGGCCCATGCTGGCGGCCATTCCGGTGGTGATGGGAGCCGCCATCTTGCTGCTCAGGAAACAGGAGCGCTGAGATGCGGCACCACCTGGCCAACATCTATCGCCTCGGGATCAAGGAACTGTGGAGCCTGTGGCGCGACCCGATGATGCTGCTGTTGATCGTCTATACCTTCACGGTGGGGGTCTACACCGCCGGCACGGCGATGCCGGAGACCCTGCACCGGGCGCCGATTGCAATTGTGGATGAGGACGGTTCGGCGCTGTCGGCGCGTATTGCTGCCGCCTTTTACCCGCCGCAATTCACCGGTCCGTTCATGATCAGCCAGCCGCAGGTGGACCCTGGACTGGACGCGGGGATGTACACCTTCGTGCTCGCCATTCCGCCCAACTTCCAGCGCGACGTGCTAGCCGGCCGGGCGCCGAAACTGCAACTCAATACCGACGCCACTCGCATGAGCCAGGCGTTTTCCGGCACCGGCGCCATCCAGCAAATCGTACTGGGCGAAGTCAACGAGTTCGTGCAGCGTTACCGCAGCACTGCCAGCTTGCCGGTCGAACTGGCCACCCGCATGCGCTTCAACCCGGCTCTGACGCCGTCCTGGTTCGGCTCCATGATGGAGTTGATCAACCATGTGACCATGCTGTCGATCATCCTGACCGGCGCCGCGCTGATACGCGAGCGCGAGCACGGAACGGTGGAGCACTTGCTGGTGATGCCAGTCACGCCCACCGAGATCATGCTGGCGAAGGTCTGGGCCATGGCGCTGGTGGTGCTGGTGGCGGCGATTGTCTCGCTCGGCGTGGTGATCCAGGGCGTGCTGAAGGTCCCGATCGAGGGCTCGCTCACCCTGTTCCTGGCCGGCGCCGCGCTGCACCTGTTCGCCACCACGTCGATGGGAATTTTCATGGCGACGCTGACGCGCAGCATGCCGCAGTTCGGCGTGCTGCTGATGCTGACGCTGATGCCCCTGCAGATGCTGTCGGGCGGCATGACCCCGCGCGAGAGCATGCCTTTCTTCGTGCAGCGCCTGATGTCCCTCGCGCCAACCACGCATTTCACGGAATTGAGCCAGGCCATCCTCTATCGCGGTGCGGGGCTGGAGGTGGTGTGGACGTCGTTCGTGGCCTTGCTGCTGATCGGGTCGGTGTTGTTTGCGCTGTCGCTGGCGCGGTTCCGGAGGACCTTGACTTCGATGGCTTGAGTGTTTTGGGTTGCAGCAAGAGCGTCGAAGGCCAATCGGCTATATGGCTCCCTCCCCTTGAAAGGGAGGGAGCATTCGTGGCGTGCGCCGGCCTGGGCTAATGGGGCGAGACTCGATTTTCCCGCAGCCTGGCTTGGCCTGCATGGCCTTTATCTGACCCCAATTCTTCTGTCAATTCGGCTTGATCCCCGATGCCTTGATCACACGGGCCCAACGCTCTGAATCAGTTTTCAGGTAGCGCGAAAATTCCTGCGGCGAACTTCCAACCGACAGTGCACCCAGGCCTTCCAGGCGCGTTTTGACACTCGCCAGCGCCAGCGCCTTGCGTGTTTCCTGGTACAGGCGGTTCGCAATTTCGGGCGGCAATCCCGGCGGCGCAATCACGCCCAACCAGATCGCCGTATCTTCGAAACCCGGAAAGCCTGCTTCGGCCATGGTTGGCGCTTGCGGGAATCGAGCCATGCGCTCCTTGGTCGCCACAGCCAGTACCTTGAGGCGTTTATCCTGTACCAGCTCGGCAATGCCGACCATCGGAAAATAGGTGAACGACACTCTCCCCGCCATCACTTCGGTCAATGCTGGCGCATTGCCCTTGAATGGGACATTGGTCATTTCCACTCCGGCATTGAGCGCGAACAAGGCCCCCGCGAGATGGCCGGACCCGCCATTTCCGGCCGATCCATAGCTGACCGAGCCTGGCGCAGAGCGAGCTTTCTGGATCAGGTCATTCATTGATGAAAATGGCGAATCATGGGCCGCCACAGCAACCAGGGGCAGCGTGACAAGCAGCGAGACCGGGGAAAATCCGGCAATCGGATCATAGTCCGCGTTCTTCGGATTCAGGATGGGATTGACGACGTGCGACAAGGATGTCACCAGCAATGTGTAGCCATCAGGGTCCGATCGCATCACTTCTTTGGTTGCAATCAGGGCGTTCGCGCCTGGCTTGTTTTCGACGATGACAGATTGTCCCATCGACGTCGTCATTTCCTTGGCCAGCAAGCGGGCGACGATGTCGGCCGAACCGCCCGGCGCATAACCGACCACCAACTTGATCTGCTTTTCAGGAAACGGCCCACTGTGAGCCAAAGGCGCGACTGCGACACAGGACAACACCATCGCCGCCAATTGCAAGATCGTTCGTTTCATCCAAGTCTCCATTAATTATTTTTTTGGGGATCGGGGTAAACATCCAGTCCATGTAAATCTACCCTCACCCGTCTCGTCCCGACGAAGCTTTTGTCGTCATCGTCCAGCACACATCAGAACACGGCGGTGCCCCTGACCGTTGTCCGGTTCATGAGCCGGGCTTGCTCCGGACCATAGTCTGCAACAGCCAGATGCTGGGTGGAGCAGTTATCCCACATCAGGACATCGCCAACCCGCCATTTGTGACGGTACATGAATTGCTCCGATTGGCAATGTTCGCAAAGCTGCAGGATCAAGGCATCACTCTCCTCCTTGCCGAGTCCGACTATTTCAGTCGTGAAGCTTTCATTCACGTAGATGCACTTTCGTCCGGTGACCGGATGCGTCCTGATGACAGGATGAATGACCTCGGGGACTTGCTTCTTCTGTTCCTCGCTTAACTTTGCCCTGACATGCGGCCGCTTCAGATAGGAATGGCGCGCCTTGAGCGTGCCCAGGTACTTCTGCATCTCCGGGTCGAGGGCATCGTAGGCAGCAGCGGTGCTGACGAAACAAGTATCCCCATAGGTCTTGTCGGGACCCGGCTCCGGAATCTGCTTGGCATAAAGGATGGAGCAGCGGCTTGGAATTTCGACGTAGGACAGATCCGTGTGCCATTGCTGGCCGGCGTCGGCAATGCCAACTGGCTTGCCGTTTTCCACAACGTTAGAAATCAGCAGAATCTCCGGAAAATCCGCAAGAAGGTACTGTTTCAGGACGTGAATTTCGAGACCGCCGAAGCGGCGGCTGAATTCGACATGCTGCGCCGGCGTCATTACCTGATCCCTGAACACCAGCACCGAGCGCTCGCTGAACGCGTCGTCGATTTGCCTGAAAGTCGCATCGTCGATCGGTCTGGACAAGTCGATGTCCAGTATCTCGGATCCCAATGGGGATGCCAGCTTATGCAATTTCATGGTGATTTTTTCTTCCGCTTGTAATCGATCGTCGTGAGAATGCCGATCTTTCCGGGTGCTTCCGCGTACGAAAATACCGGCTTCATGGCACGCCAGCACTGGCGACAAGCCATACTGACGCTGCAAATGGTAGGTTGCGCCAGATATCATAGTAAATTCATCAATTTCTAATTCGTTATAAGTAGGGCTTATGCAAACACTGCCTGTTTCAAGCCGCCTTGCACAGCTGCGGGTCCGCCACATGACCTTGCTGAACCTGATCGCCGAAGGTGGCTCGCTCAGCAAGGCTGCGCAGGCTTTGTCGCTCACCCAACCGGCCGTCACCGCCATGCTGCAGGAACTGGAGTCGGTGCTGGGTGTGCAACTGGTTGAGCGGGACAGGCGGGGCGCTCGCCTGACCGCTATCGGCATGGCGACGCATGTGCAACTGCGCCAGGCACTGAACGTCCTGAACGGACTGGAATCGGGGCTGGCAATGGCGCCAGAAACCCACCATCTTCGAGTCGGCGTGCTGACTACCGCCATGCTGGAACTGGTCCCCGACGCGGTCGCCAAGCTGCGGCGCGATGGACCCCGGACCACCTTCCAGTTTTTCGAGAATACGGTGGATAGCGTGGTCCGCGGCGTGCTTGACGGTAGCCTCGACTGCGGAATCGGCCGCATTGGCACGGGCGTGCTTCAATCGGCAAATTCCAAGCGCCTCAAGATCAGCCAGATCCAGAAAGCGCCACTGAAAATCGTTGGCGCGCCGACACATCCCTTGTGCGAGCTTGCGCGGGTATCTCTTTCGACACTGCAAAATCAGTCCTGGATCCTGCTTCCACATGGAACGCAGTCACGCGAGGCCTTCGACCACGCATTCATTCAACAAGGACTGGTTCCGCCCTTGCCGGTGGTCGAGTCGCTGTCGTTCTACTCCAATTTCCATCTGGCGAGCAAAACCGATCTTCTGACAATCGCCCCCGCGGCTGCCCTGGAACACTTCGCCGCTGCGAACATCGTGCAGGCACTCAAAATTACCTGGCCGATCGGCTTGTCTCCCATCATGTTTTTCTGCCTGAAGGAGCTGTCAGCGACCAGGGCAATCAGTGCGTTTCGGCAGGCCCTCCTTTCGCAGGAGAGCTAGCGTCCCGAGGACTGCCAGCTACGATGAATTCATCGGCAGTTGTCCGACAAGGGGGATAATTGGCAGTTTGAGCACCACGATTTCCCAAGCCTTGGTAGACGGCGGCGTGGTGATCGGCAAAGATAGCGAGTTAATATCACGATTCCTGATCCCGGCAAAAACGAACATGGTGCAAAAATGACTGAAACCCCGAAGGCAAAACGCTTCTCGATGATCCGGGAGTTCCATCTGGCCGACTGGTTTACGCTGGGCAACGCGGTGTCCGGCACAGGCGCCCTGTTCTCCACGATGTCCTTCCTGACCAGCGGCGACGTCTTCCACGTTTACATGGTCGCGTTCCTGGTCTTCCTGGCGCTGGTGTTCGATGTGCTGGACGGGCGTATTGCCCGGTGGCGGCAAAAGTCCTCTGCACTCGGCCGCGAACTGGACTCGCTGGCGGACGTGATTTCATTTGGCGTGGCGCCTGCGATCATTGGCTACGCTTGCGGCATGAATGGCCTGTATGACAGGATCCTGCTGGCCTACTTCGTGGCCTGCGGCGTGTCGCGACTGGCTCGCTATAACGTGACTGCCGAGGACATGGCGGGTGCGTCAGGGAAAGTAACCCACTTCGAGGGCACGCCGATCCCGACGTCGATCGTATTGGTCTTCTTGCTTGCCGCTGCGGCCTATAGCGGCGCCATCGGCCAGAATTTGTGGTTTGGCGCCATGTCCATCGGCGGGTTTACGCTGCATCCGCTGACGCTGATTTTCGGATTGTCCGGCAGCCTGATGATCAGCCGTATTCGCATTCCGAAGCCTTGAGTATTGCTCTTGAGATTTGCACTTGAGTATTGCGGCAGGCGCACAATCCAGCGGGGGCTCCATCACTTTGAAGGAGCCCCGCGGACAATGGCATGCGGCGCCAGCCCTTGTGCCTTTTGACCCCGATCAAACGCGCAGCGTCCCTGCCAGGACCTGCGCCCGATAAACTTTGCATGCAGGAATGGTGCCGCGAGCGCCGCGAGCGCCACGAGTGCCACGCAGCGCATCGCAACCAAGGAGGGCTGTGCCATGTTCAAGACCATCCTCGTACCGACCGACGGCTCGGAGCTCGCTTTCAAGGCAGCGCAAACCGCAATCGAATTTGCGCGCGAGTCCGGCGCCAGGCTGATCACCCTGTCGGTGGCCGAGTCCTTTCCCTATATCGCCCTCGCCGAGGGAGTCGTCCTTCCCAATCCCGAGGAATATGACGAGGCCCTGCTCCAGGCCGCCCGCAACAGCGCGCAGCAGGTGGCAGATGCCGCGGCGAAAGCTGGCGTCGCCTGCGAAGCGATCACGGCCCAGGCGGTCGACCCCTCCGCTGAAATCATTGACACCGCGACCCGCCGCGCTTGCGATGCGATTTTCATTGCATCCCACGGGCGCCGCGGACTGGGCAAAATCTGGCTGGGTAGCGTGACCCAGCGCGTGTTGGCCGGTACCAGGCTCCCGGTGCTGGTGATTCGCTGATCCGAGCCATGTTGACGCCAACCGCCAGCAGCTTGCCAGGCCGCCCCGCCCTGCTGGCGCTGGTGCTAATGCTGCCCCTCGCGCTTGCGCTCGCCGGGGGTGCCCTGGCGGCACCCAAATCGATACGCCTGCCGGAGCCGCAGACCACAGGCGGCAAACCGCTGATGCAGGTACTGAAGGAGCGCCGCACCGCGCGCGATTTCAAAGGCGATCCATTGCCGCCACAGACTCTATCGAACCTGCTATGGGCCGCATTCGGCGTCAATCGTCCCGCATCGGGAGGCCGCACCGCACCTTCAGCGCACGACGTACAGGAAATAGACGTCTATGTCGTCCTGCCCGATGGCGCCTATCTGTACGACGCCAGGGGCAATGCGCTGGAGCTGGTGCGGGCCGGCGATCTGCGCGGCCTGACCGGCATGCAGCCGTTTGTGAAAGACGCACCAGTGAGCCTGGTGTATGTGTCCGACTACCGAAAATTCACCCGCGACAGCGAGGCCGACAAGGCTTTCTATTCGGCGGCCGACGCCGGGCATATCAGCCAGAACGTCTACCTGTTCGGGGCCTCGGAGGGATTGGCGGTGATGGTGCGCGCCTACATCGACAAGCCAGCGCTGGCGAAGGCGCTCGGGCTCAAGCCGTATCAGCATATCGTGCTGGCGCAGTCGGTGGGTTATCCGAAGTAATCCGGATCGCTATGGGTGGTTTCACCCGGACAGAGGGTGATCATTGCCCACTTCTCGATTTGCGGTAATGGTCGATCGACTTTATGGCTCCCTCCCTTTCAAGGGGAGGGAGCATTCGTGGCATGCGCCGGCTATTTCGCGCAAGTCGCTGAAGCCGAATACTCACCCGCACATCGCTTTTCAATTATGTAGTCGACGAGAAACTTGCCGGCAAGGCCGGCCACAAACAGGATCAGCATCAACTGCACTATCGTCAGGCCGCTGTTTCGCTTCAATCGCAACTCCCTCGGTGGTGTGTGCACACAGACGCGCCAACTGGTGGCCCCGGATGTGATTCTTCCTGTCATTCTTCCCATCAATCTTTCCGCAAGATTGATGCAGATCAAAGGCCGTGGCGAACCGGGAATACCTTCAAGGTATCAGCGCCAGCCAAATTTGATATTGGACGAGCAACAAGCAGCTCGACTATGCTCCGACGCACTCAGCCAAAAGCCATATAGAGGAGACCCCCGATGCCAGCCGATGCAAGCCTTCAAATCAAACCCCTGACCGGATCCTGCGGAGCCGAAATTTTCGGCGCCGATATCTCGCAGCCGCTGTCGGAAGGGACCGTCAGGAATATACGGCAGGCCCTGCTTGACTATAACGTCATATTTTTCCGCGACCAGGACATCACGCCTGAACAGCACCGCTCCTTCACCAAGCTGTTCGGCGACATCGTCGTCAATCCGGTGTATGACCATGTCCCGGGCTATCCCGACATCATGCCGGTCATCAAGGAAGCGAACGACAAATACAACATCGGCGATACCTGGCACTCGGACATGTCGTACATGGAAATCCCGCCTCTCGGTTCGCTTCTTTATGCACGCGAAGTCCCGGAGTTCGGCGGCGACACCCTGTTCTCCAACATGTACCTGGCCTGGGACACGCTGCCAGAGCCGATGAAGCAAATGCTCGACGGCCGCAACGCCTACCACTCTGACCGCTACCTGACCTCGCGCGTGGCCGAAAGGAATGCCGGACGCTCCAGCAAACTCAAGGCAGACGCGCAGCCGAGCGAGCGCCTGGCCCTGCACCCGATCGTGCGCACCCATGAAGAAACCGGCCGTAAGTGCCTGTATGTGAACTTCCCCTTCACTTGGGCGATAGAAGGCATGAGCCGTGAGGAAAGCCTGCCTATCCTGAACCAGCTCTACCAGCATACGTCCCGTCCCGAGTTCACCTGCCGCTTCCGCTGGCAAAAAGGCTCGCTGGCTTTCTGGGATAACCGCAGCGCCATGCACTACGCCTGCAACGACTACCAGGGCAAGCGGCGCGAGATGCATCGCACCACGGTCGCCGGCACCGCGCCACGATGATGCCGGCGACAAGTTTCACCCTGGTCACCGGTGCCACCAAGGGCATCGGCCGGGCCATCACCGAAAAATTGCTGGCGCAGGGAGAAAACGTGGTCGGCATTGCCCGCCGCGCCGATCCCGGCTTTCCCGCACCGCTGCTGCTGGCCGACCTGGCTGACCATGCCGCCCGCAAGCAAGTGCTGGCGCAGGCCATGGCAAGCTACCCGGTGCTTAGGCTGGTCAACAACGCCGGCTTCAACCGCATGCAGCCGCTCGGGGAAATCACGGCTGATGCCTACGATGAGGTGCTCAACCTCAACCTCGGTGTCACCATCGATGCCACCCAGGCGGTGCTGCCCGCGATGCGGGCTGCCGGTTTCGGCCGCATCGTCAACATCTCCAGCCGATCCTTGCTGGGCAGGATGGGCGGCAGCATGTATTCTGCTGCCAAGGCTGGCTTGGTCGGATTGACCCGCTCATGGGCGCTGGAACTGGCTGCACAAGGGATCACGGTGAACTGCGTGGCCCCGGGTCCGGTCGCCACGGAGATGTTTGCGCACAACAATCCGCCACACCTGCCGCGCACCCAGGCGATGCTTGCTGCAATACCGATGGCCCGCATGGGTACGCCGGAAGAAATTGCCGGCGCTGTCGGCTATTTCCTGTCTGCCGGAGCCAGTTTCACCACCGGCCAGACCTTGTTCGTTTGCGGCGGAGCGAGCATCAGTCAGAGCCAGTACTAAGCCTGTACCAAGCCTGTACCAAGCCAGTACCAAGCCAGTACCAAGCCAAGCTTTACCATAAAAAAACCAGAGGAGACTTGACAATGCATTCGATCAAAACGGCCACACGCCGGCTCATTATTTCCATGGCGGTGGCAATGGCCTTGCCGGCTGTTTGCCTGGCGCAGGCTTATCCCACCAAGCAGATCAAGATCATCGTCGGCTATGCGCCGGGCGGCACGACAGACATCATCGCGCGCGTGCTCGCCAATCGCCTGACGACCACTATGGGACAAACCGTCATCGTTGAAAACCGCGCCGGAGCGGGCGGCAACATCGGCGCGGAGGCGGTCGCCAAGGCGGCGCCGGACGGTTATACGCTGCAGATGGGAACCGCGGGAAACATGACGGTCACCCCCTCCATCTACCCGAACATGCCGTTCGATACAGTGCGCGACTTCCAGCCGATTTCGCTGGTTGCGACGCTGCCTAACCTGATGGTCGTCAACCCCAAGGTACCGGCAAAAAACGTGCAGGAGTTCGTGGCATGGGCGAAGGCTCGTCCGGGACAGGTGTTCTTTGCATCGTCGGGAACGGGTAATACGCCGCACATGACGGCCGAGCTGTTCAACATCGCCGCCGGCTTGCAGATGGTCCATGTGCCCTACAAAGGCAGCGGTCCGGCACTGACCGACCTGATCGGCGGCAACGGCGTGCACGTCATGCTCGACAACATGCCCTCGGCGATCGGCTATGCGAGGAATGGTTCACTGCGGGCGCTTGCGGTCACCAGCCCCAAGCGGGTCAGCAGCGAACCGAACGTGCCGACCATCAGCGAGTCGGGCTATCCCGACTTCCAGGTGGTCACCTGGTTCGGCCTGTTTGCCCCGGCCAAGACACCAGCGCATATCGTTGAGATGCTTCACCGCGAGGTAGCCGAGGCAGTGCGCTCGCCGGAAGTCGCAAAGAAACTGCTGGACCTCGGCGCTGAACCGACCAGCAACACCCCCGCCGAGTTCGCGGCACTGGTGAAATCCGACATCGCCAAATGGTCGAAGGTGGTCAAGGCCGCCAACATCAAGGGACCCTGAACTGCACGGGGCCGTCAGGCGAGATCGGATCCGTCCTGACGGCCCCTGGCATCCAGGGCGACGCATGCCTGGTGCACGTACTGGCGAAAGGCATGCACCAGGCGGCTTTCATCCTGTGCGCGCCAGCAGACGCATGACGCCACCCGCGTGGTGGCTTCCACGAAGGGGCGAAACGTGATGCCGGCGACACTGACCATGGTCGTGCTTTCGGGGACGATGGTGATGCCCACGCCTGCCAGCACCAGGCCGAGTGCCGCATGAATCGTGCCGACTTCCTCGCCCTTTTTCAAGGGCACGCCATGCTGCTTCAGGAAAGACGCGATCGTCCCGCTCAGTCCCACATCGCCCCGCAAGGCCGGAAAGAGAATCAGGTTTTCGCCAATCAGCGAACTGACCGGAACACGCCGCTTGCGCGCCAGCGGATGCCCGGTTGGCAAGGCCAGCACGAATCCTTCTTCATTGACTTGCGCGTTGGCGATATCAGGATGACGGGGGGGCGGCCGGAAGATGCCGATGTCGATATCCCCGTTCAATATCGCGCGCTCTTTTTCGTTGACCGTTATTTCCCGCAGCGAGACCGCTATGCCGGGGTGACGCTCCCTGAATCCGGGCAGTATTTGCGGCAGCAGCGAGTACGCCAGCGAATGGACAAATCCGATCACCAGGCGCCCGCCCCTGCCCGCACCGACATCACGGGCCTCGGTGATGGCGTCGTCGGATGCGGCCAGTATCTGCATCGCCCGCTGCGCGAAAATGGCGCCGGCATCGGTCAGCTCCACGCCCCGCGGATTGCGATAGAACAGCGGCGTGCCGATTTCGGACTCCAGGTCCTGGATCTGCCGCGACAGCGGCGGTTGGGCAATGCCCAGCCGGTTTGCGGCCTGACCGAAATGCAGTGTTTCAGCGACGGTCAGGAAATATCGCAGATGGCGCAGTTCCATGTAATTGACGAGTGACCTGATGTTTTACTGGTCGGGTATTAAAACACACACGCCGCGACGTCCGGTCCGGCATTGATGGGAGCAAGCATGCATTCGAACGACAAGGTGGCCCTGGTAACTGGCGCAGCGCGCGGAATCGGCCTGACCATCGCCAGCCGGCTGGCGAACGACGGTTACAGGACGGTGCTGCTGGATCGCGACCCTGGCGTCGCGCAGGCGGCCAGCGCACTGCAGCAGTCCGGGCATGAGGTACGCAGCCTGGAGATCGACATTACCGACGAAGCCGCGCTGCTCGCCCTGCCCGAGGCGCTGGGAGACTGGTGGCCCAAGGTCGCAATCCTGGTCAACAACGCCGGCATCTCGCCCAAGCATGAGGGCAAGAAGCGCCTGGTCATCGACATGCCGGTCGACGAATGGCGGCGCGTGCTGGAGGTGAACATGACCGGCACCTTCATGATGACCAAGGCCTGCCTGCCGCCGATGGTGGCGAATGGCTGGGGCAGGATCGTGATGATCACCAGCCAGGCGGCGCGAACGCGCACACCGGTGCCAGGCGCGCACTATCAGGCGAGCAAGTCGGGCATGACCGGCCTGGCGCGTGCGCTGGCCGGGGAGGTGGCGAGCTACGGCATCACGGTCAATTGCGTCGCACCGGGCCGCGTCGAGTCGGAAATGACAGCGGCAGTGGATCCCGCAGTCAACGCCCGGCTCGCCGAACTGATTCCCGTCGGCAGGATGGGCAAGCCCGAGGAAGTGGCGGGAACGGTCGCCTTCCTGGTCTCGGCCGATGCCAGTTACTCGACCGGCGCGGTGATCGATGTCAACGGCGGGAATTTCATGCCCTAGGGGTAGACGGGTTTCGGCAGAAATACCGAATGCCGAATGCCGGCGAGGGCCACCAGTCTTGCGGCCGGCCGCCCGGCTAGCGCGCCCCACCCACATGCCGCCCCACCTGCGCCGGACCCTGTCCCGGGTCTTCATTCATTGGCCGCGACAGCGCGTTCAGGATGCCGCAGTGCGCGGCGTCCTGTTCGCTGTGGCACCGCTGGCGCAGGGCCTTGAGCTGCTTTTCCAGCCCGCGCAGCTCGCGGATGCGGTCGGCGACATGGCCGATGTGGGCGTCCAGCAGCCGGTTGACGTCGCCGCAGTCTTCATCGGGCGAGTCCTTGAATCGCAGCAATTGCCGGATCTCATCCAGCGTCATGTCCAGCGAGCGGCAATGACGGATGAACGAGAGCCGCTGCGCATGCTCGTCGGCGTAGATGCGGAAGTTGCCTTCGGAGCGCGCCGGTGCCGGCAGCAAGCCCTCGCGCTCGTAATAGCGGATGGTTTCGACCTGGGTGCCGGTGAGGTCTGCCAGTTCGCCAATTTTCATGCCGGTGACTCCTTTGAGTGCTCGGGGCATTTTTATTTTATGCGCTTGACCCTGTACTGGCTACAGGTTGTTCAATAGCGTCAGGCGCACAATCAAGCGCACAATCAAGCGCAAAAGTCAGGGACAGGCATGAGCAATTGCAGCAGCAATGGCTGCGGGTGCGCAGCACCGGCAGAGCAGGTTTCATCCGGCACCCCATCTTCGGCAGGCGGGCGCAAGGCCTTGTACCGCATCGAGAACATGGACTGCCCGACCGAGGAGTCGCTGATCCGCGGCAAGCTCGGCAAGGTCGAGGGCATCACCGGACTGGACTTCAACCTGGTGCAGCGGATCCTGACGGTCAGCCATCGGCTGGATTCGCTGGCTGGCGTCGAAGCGGCCCTCGCTTCGATCGGCATGCGGGCGCAGCCGATTGAAAATTCCGATCCGGCCGACCGCGCCGTCAAGACCAATTGGTGGCCGCTTGCCTTTGCTGGCGTGACGGCGCTGCTGGCGGAAGCGATCGACTTGCTTGGCGGTAGTGGTAGCGGCAGCAGCAACGGCATCGATCACTGGGGCGTGATGCTGCTGGCCCTGTTTTCGATCGGCAGCTGCGGCCTGGGGACTTACAAGAAGGGCTGGATCGCGCTCAGGAATGGCAACCTGAACATGACCGCGCTGATGTCGATTGCCGTGACCGGCGCGATACTGATCGGCAGCTGGCCGGAAGCGGCCATGGTGATGTTCCTGTTCGTGCTGGCCGAGGTAATCGAGGCGCGCGCGCTCGACCGCGCCCGCAACGCCATTCGCGGCCTGATGGACCTGGCCCCGCAAACCGCGACCGTCCAGCAGGCCGATGGCTGGCTGCCAATGCCGGCCAGCGCGGTGCCGCTGGGGGCCGTAGTGCGCCTGCGGCCCGGCGAGCGGATTGCACTGGATGGTGTCGTCACCAGTGGCCGCTCCAGCGTGAACCAGGCTCCCATTACAGGCGAGAGCTTGCCGGTGGACAAGGCCGAAGGCGACAGCCTGTTCGCAGGCACCATCAACCAGTCCGGTTCACTCGAGTACCGGGTGACGGCCGCCGCCAGTGATTCGACGCTGGCGCGCATCATCCATGCGGTTGAATCGGCGCAGGGCAGCCGCGCGCCGACCCAGCGCTTTGTTGATCGTTTTGCCCGCATCTACACACCGGCCGTGTTCGCGCTTGCGCTGCTGGTGGCGGTGGTGCCGCCACTGTTCATGGGGCAGCCCGGGCTCGACTGGGTCTACAAGGCACTGGTGCTGCTGGTGATTGCCTGCCCGTGCGCGCTGGTGATCTCGACGCCGGTCACCATCGTCAGCGGCCTGGCCGCAGCCGCCCGCAAAGGCATCCTGGTCAAAGGCGGGGTATTCCTTGAAGAGGGCCGCAAGCTCGCAGTACTGGCACTCGACAAGACCGGCACCATCACCCGCGGCAAGCCGGTGCAAACCGACTTCGTGGCACTCGCTGGCGCCGAAGTCGTCGACGCACAGCAAATCCGCTTGCTGGCAGCCAGCCTCGCCGCCCGCTCGGACCACCCGGTGTCAATGGCAGTCGCCCGTGTTGCCAGCGACGCCGGTATGGTGCTGCGCGAGGTCGACGATTTCGCCGCCCTTCCCGGCCGCGGGGTACGCGGCAGCATTGACGGTCACGCATATCGGCTGGGAAACCATCGGCTGATTGAAGAGCTGGGCCTGTGTTCGGACGACATCGAGTCCAGGCTGCTGCCGCTGGAACACCAGGGCAAGAGTGTCGTCATGCTGGCCAACCAGAGCGCCGTGCTCGCCATCTTCGCGGTCGCGGACACGGTGCGCGACAGCAGCCGCCAGGCGATTGCCGAGCTGCACGCGCTCGGCGTCAAGACCGTGATGCTGTCCGGGGACAACATTCACACCGCCGAGGTCATTGCCAGCCAGGTCGGCATCGATCAGGCCAGGGGCAAGCTGCTGCCCGAAGACAAGCTCGAGATAATCGGCACGCTGCAGGCCGAACACCCGGATGGCCGGGTCGGCATGGTTGGCGATGGCATCAACGACGCCCCGGCGCTGGCCCGGGCCGACATTGGCTTCGCAATGGCCGCGGCCGGCACCGACACCGCCATCGAGACCGCCGATGTGGCGCTGATGGATGACGACCTGCGCAAGATCGCTACTTTCATCCGCCTGTCGCGCGCCACCGGCACCGTGCTGAAGCAGAACATCGCACTGGCGCTTGGCATCAAGCTGGCGTTCCTGGTGCTGGCGCTTGCCGGCCAGGCCACCATGTGGATGGCAGTGTTTGCCGACATGGGGACCAGCTTGCTGGTGGTGGCAAACGGGCTGCGCTTGTTGCGCGAGCGGGGCGATCCTGAAGCAAGCGCCGGGATCGCCCAGGACCGTTGAGCGAGGAATTGCGGCGAGGGTCAGTTTAAAAACGCATCAAAGTCGAAACGTATCAGGTTCGAAACGTGATTTGAACAGGAGGCGGCAGGCGCAGCGTTTGCAGCACAACGCAGCATCGTTCCGCCCCCATGCGCAGTTTCTCCAGCAGTTCCGGCGGCGTCCCCTCCCCGGCCTTGAGATCGACATGGGAGGTGATGGATTGGAAGCCCACCGGCACGTCCTTCTGGATGGCAAGCGCCCCACGCACATCAACATCCCCCTTGACAGTCACCACCAGGGAGATCAATTCGATCCCCATCAGGTTGGCCAGCATCCTGATCGACGAATCCTGGCACGCCGCCAGCGCGGCGCACAGCAGGTCACCGGGAGTCGGCGCATCATGCAGGCCGCCAAGGGCACGATGCACACCGATCGGCACGAAAACCCCGCAACCATCCATCGGTTCCACCCGCGAGTGGAACGGGTCTGACGGGTCGATTCCGCAAGTACGCGCATGGTCAGTGATCATGGCCAGTCGCGGGCTCTCCTTGTACTGGATGCGCAAGGGTGATTGGGCTTGGTTGACGCTGGATGTCATGGTAATCCTCCGGGTTAATGGGTGCTGCCTGCGGGGAGCGGGGTGCGGCGTTCCGGGTCTCCAATGCCCCTGTGCTAAAAAGCAATGCGGGCTGGGGCAGGTGTCTGTACTGTGTTCCTCGGGAACCCTTTGCGTCCTTTAAAATCCTGAAGAATTTGCTAAAGCTTGCTAAAGGTTCCTGAAACCCGTCTTTCAAGGAAAGTCCTTGCAAAACCACTACCGCTTCGATCGCTTTGAAGTCAGGCCGGCAGAGCGCCTGTTACTGGTTGATGGTGTTCCGGCGACCCTGGGCGCCCGGGCTTTCGACCTGCTCCTGTGCCTGCTGGCCAATCGCGACCGGACGGTCTCGAAGAGCGAGGTACTTGAAACCGTCTGGCCTGGCCTGGTGGTCGAGGAAAACAACCTGTCGGTGCAGGTATCCGCCCTGCGCAAATTGTTGGGGTCCAAGGCAATCACCACGGTCTCCGGGCGGGGCTATCGTTTTTCAATCGACGCAGTACATGTCGACCAAGCCGGCCGCGCCGCGCACAGCGATGGGCATCAATCCCCTGCGGCCGTGCCGGACAAGCCGATGATCGCCGTGCTGCCTTTCAATGTGCTGTCCGAGGACCCGCGTGTCAGCTTGCTGGCCAAGGGCCTGGCCGAAGACGTGATCGCGCTGCTGGCGCGGGTGCCGGGCTTTTTCCTGATTTCCCATGCGTCCTCATTTGCTTTTCGCGGACAGCATGCCAGCCTGCCTGATGTCGCCCGGCAGCTCGGCGTTCGCTTCGTGGTCGAGGGCAGCGTGCGCCCCACGGGCGATGTGCTGCGGGTCTCGACACAGCTGACCGAAGCAGCGAGCGGCCGGGTCTTGTGGAGCGGCCGCTTTGACCGCGACCATGACCACGCGGGCGATCTGCAGGAGAGCATCGCGCGCGGCATCATCTCCGAACTTGAACCCGAACTGACCCGCGCAGAAATTGCCCACATACGCCGCCAGCGTCCGGAAAACCTGGATGCATGGTCCCACTACCATCAGGCTGTCGGTGCGATCGCCATGCAGGGGTGGGGAGCGCAGGCATTGGCCGAGGCGCGCTCCCGGCTGGAGCAGAGCCTGGCCCTGGATCCGGGATTTGGCCTGGGGCATGCCCACTACGCCTTGCTGACCGCGCTGGCCCGCAATATCGGACTGGTGCCTGACTCTCCCGGCCTGGTCAACGACGCGCTGGGCGCTGCCGAGCGTGCAATTGAACTGGATGACGGCAGCTCCGAGGTGCTGGGCTATGCCGGTTGTGCACTGTGCGACCTTGGTCAGAAAGACCGGGGCGTTGAAATACTGGAACAAGCGCTGGAAATTGACCCCAGCAATGCCCAGGCCCATGTGGCACTGGGTGCTGCATGGGCCATGACGGGAAAATTCGAGCAAGGCATGGCAAAAATGCGTTTCGGCATGCTGATCAGCCCACGCGACCGGCGGCTTGGTTTCTGGGGCTGGGCACTGGGACTGTTCCTGCTCAAGGCAGACCGTGTCGACGAAGCCCTGGCCGAGGCAAACACATCAAGCCGGCGCGACCCCAGGTTTCATCTGCCGCGCGTGCTGCAGGCTGCGGCGCTGGACCGTCAAGGACGCCTGGCCGACGCCGGCGCTGCGCTGGCGGCGGCGCGCCGCCTGCGCCCGCAACTGACCCTGCATGAAGTGGGGCTGAGCCACGGGCGACGGGTAGGCGAGCGGATGGCTGCGCTGTGGGATGCCGGGGCATAGGGACCAGGCTGTTCCACCCATACCTCCATACCGCCATACCGCCATACTGCCCTGCCAAGCCCGATGACCGGATCAGGACATCCGCAAGACAAACTCTTCGATCGCCTGGTTGACCGGTTCCGGATGCGTGATCGGCGCCATGTGGCCCAGTTCCGGAAATTCGCGATGCTCTGCCAGCGGCAGCACCGTGAGCAAGCGCCTGGCAACGCCGTGAGCTGACCGGGTCGATCGCCCGCCAGTCATCAACAGCACCGGAACACGCAGATTGCAGAATGCAGACAGTGGCGTGGGCTCGGTCAACAGTGCATGCGCCCAACGGCGCACATTGAGCACCGAGTCAGCGATCGCAGGTTTCCTGTCGGCGCGGGTGTTGTCCCAACTGCCCTCGCCCATCCAATAATCGATAAAGGCTTTCGCTGCGCGATCCCGGTCGCCCGCTTCCAGCGCCGCTGCTGCTGAGGCGACTGTGTCACGGATGCCGTCTGCCTCATTCGGAGAGCGCCCTTCGGCGTCGATCAGCGAAAACAGCGTCGGCTCATAGAGCACCAATGCACGCACCCTATCCGGGTAAGTCAGGGCAGCCCGCAGCGCGATCGCCGCGCCATAGGAATGACCGACCAGGATAAAGGGAGAGCCTGCTTTCCCGAGAACCGGCTCCAGAAGCGCGACTTCGTCGGCCAGGGTGATGATCGTGTCTGAAGGCCATTCGGGACTCTGGCCCGATCCGTATGAATCCGGCGCCAGGACATGGTAACGGTCGGAAAGCCGGGACATCAGTGCCCGCCATTGCCCGGAGTGACTGGCGTTCGAATGCAGGCAAACGATTCCAGGTCCTGTCCCGGATTCTCGTATCCAGGGTTCGGGCTTGCTCATACGGCCTCCCTTTGATTTCATTGAAGATGGCGAAACATCAATAAACGGTGGCGCCATTCTCTCATTTTGCCGACACTTGCATGCTCATCCGGGATACCCGCTTCTTGCCAGCTTTCCAGCTTTGGCCAATCGAACTTGTGAGGCACATAGCTATAAGCAATGAGCGCGATAGAGGAGATAAATTGGACGATCGGGCCCGGCATGAATAACGTACAACAGTCAGTCAGGATGGCGATCCGAATCGCTGGCCCGGCGGCAATTCCCAAACATCAACCGGAGACCAATATGGCTCAACTCAAAGGTTCCAGGACCGAGAACTGCCTGAAAGAAGCGTTTGCAGGGGAATCACAAGCTAATCGCCGCTACCTTTATTTCGCGAACAAGGCGGACATCGAAGGCCAGAACGACGTTGCTGCACTGTTCCGTTCGACCGCCGAGGGCGAGACTGGCCACGCCCACGGCCACCTGGAATTCCTGGAGCAATCGGGCGATCCGGCGACCGGCATGCCTATCGGCGCCACCCGCGATAACCTGGCGTCCGCCGTCGCCGGCGAGACGCACGAGTACACCGACATGTACCCCGGCATGGCCAAGACCGCTCGCGAGGAAGGCTTTGACGAAATCGCCGACTGGTTCGAGACCCTGGCCAAGGCCGAGCGCTCGCACGCCAATCGCTACGCCAAGGCGCTGGCCGAACTGGTGGACTGATCCGGCTGCTCTGTAGCCAGAGCAATCAGCATAGGGCGTTGGCAAGTGCAAGTGCCAGCGCCCCTTGCTGATGATTCCATGGCCGGGCAATCTTCAAGCCGGCACGGCAAGGCAGTGACAAGAACAAGGACAGAGGAGACACGATGGCACGAGAAGGCAACCTGGAAGCGCCCACCCGCCATCCGCTGGACTGGCTGAGCGCCGACTTCAATGACGAGGAAAAGTGCCTCCACGAGATGGAGCGCATCTTCGACATCTGTCATGGTTGCCGTCGTTGCGTGAGCCTGTGCGGATCGTTCCCCACGCTGTTCGACCTGGTCGACGAAAGCCCGACGATGGAAGTCGACGGGGTCAAGAAAGAAGACTACTGGAAGGTCGTGGACCAGTGCTACATGTGCGACCTGTGCTACATGACCAAGTGTCCGTACACCCCGCCGCACGAGTGGAACCTGGACTTCCCGCACACCATGCTGCGGGCCAAGGCGATCAAGTTCAACAAGGGTGAGGTCAAGACTTCCGAAAAGCTGCTGGCATCGACCGACGTGCATGGTTCGTTTGCCGGCATCCCGGTGGTGGTACAGGTGGTCAACGCGATCACCAATACCAAAGTCGCGCGCGGCCTGATGGAGACGGTAATGGGCGTGGACCGCGACGCCTGGCTGCCCGGCATGGCGACCCGGAAGTTCCGTTCCAGCGCGCCCGATGCCCGCGCAACCGAAATCCGGAACGGCGAGCGCACGCCGGGCAAGGTTGCAATCTTCGCCACCTGCTTCGTCAACTACAACGAGCCCGGCATCGGCCACGACCTGCTCAAGATCCTGGACCACAACGAAATTCCCTACGAACTGGTCGAGAAGGAAAAGTGCTGCGGCATGCCCAAGCTTGAACTCGGCGACCTGAAGTCCGTGCAGGCCTCCAAGGAGGCCAATATCCCGGTGCTGGTGAAGTACGCCCGGGAGGGTTACGCGATCCTGAGCGCGGTGCCCAGTTGCACCCTGATGTTCAAGCAGGAATTGCCGCTGATGTTCCCGGACGATGCCGACACCCAGCTGGTGAAAGAAGCCATGTGGGACCCGTTCGAGTACCTGATGGCGCGCAAGCGCGACGGCCTGATCAAGACCGAGTTTCCGCGCAAGCTGGGCAACGTCAGCTACCACATCCCTTGCCACGGCCGGGTGCAGAACATCGGCAAGAAGACTGAAGAAATGCTGAAGATGATTCCGGACACCACGATCAACACGATCGAGCGTTGCTCGGGACACGCCGGCACCTTCGGCGTCAAGAAAGCCTATCACCAGCAAGCCATGAAGATCGGCAAACCCGTATTCAAGGCCATGGCCACCATGAAGGACGGCAGCAAACCCGACTACATCAGTTCCGACTGCCCGCTCGGCGGCCACCATATCGCCCAAGGCTTTGAAGTCAACCAGCTGGGCGAGCCCACCCTCGCCCACCCTCTTACCCTGGTGCGGACCGCATACGGACTCGATTGAGCTTCCCCCGAATTTCTCGACAGGACATATTTCATGCAATTCACCGGCAACATCACCCCGGAAAACCTGATGACGCTGGAGGCCTACAGCAAGTGGCGCAAGGCCCACAAGGCCGACGTCATCGCCCACCGCAAGTTGCGCAGCGTCCGGCTGGGCGAGCATCTGAACGTGCAGTTCGAAAGCGAGATGACGATCCGTTACCAGATCCAGGAGATGCTGCGCATCGAGAAAATCTTCGAAGAAGAAGGCATACAGGCCGAGATCGAAGCGTATGCACCGCTGGTGCCGGACGGGTCGAACTGGAAGGCCACGCTGCTGATTGAATACACCGATGTCAACGAGCGCAAGCGCGAACTGGCGCGCCTGATCGGGGTCGAGGACCGCATGTTCGTCGAGGTGGAAGCGTACCCGCGCGTCTACGCCATAGCGGACGAAGACCTGGACCGCGAAAATGACGAAAAGACCTCAGCCGTGCATTTCCTGCGATTCGAACTCAGCCCCGACATGCGCGCAGCCGTCAAGGCCGGTGCGGGCGTGAAGCTCGGCTGCGACCACACCAACTATCCGGCGCACCTGGCAATCGAACCCGAAACGCTGGCAAGCCTGGCCGGAGACCTGCGCTAGGCAAGCCACGCCATGGCGCCATGACTGCATGACGCTGTGGCTCTCCATTTCTCCATGTCTGATCCGGGATAGTCTGCCTGGAATTCAAGCGCGGCATCCCACATACGGCCAAGGGCAGGCGCTTGCCGGAAAGGCAAATGATCAGGGGGCCGGGTTTTCCCGTATTCAGCGGATCCCGCAAATAAGAGACAATGCCGGATGCATCGTCGCCTTCCACGCATTCCGCACTACGTCCCTCTGAATAATTGCATGACTCACAACTCACGTATCGCCCATCCAGGACTTCGTCAAAAAATCATGTCGGCCGATGCAGCGGCGGCACTGATACATCACGGCGACAATGTCGGCATGAGCGGCTTCACCGGCGCCGGTCACCCGAAGGCTCTTCCCCAGGCCCTGGCGCATCGGATCGAAAAGGCCAACCAGGACGGTGGCCATTTCCGCATCGGCGTGTGGACCGGCGCATCCACCGCACCCGAACTGGATGGCGCACTGGCAAAGGTCGGCGGCATCGAAATGCGCCTGCCCTACCAGTCCGACCCGACCTGCCGCGATCGCATCAACAAGGGGGAAATGGACTACATCGACATCCATCTTTCCCATGTGGCGCAGTTCGTGTGGTTCGGATTCCTGGGCAAGCTCAGCGTGGCGGTGGTTGAAGTGGCTGGCATCCTGGAAGATGGCAGGCTGATCCCCTCCTCCTCGGTCGGCAACAACAAAACCTGGCTGGACCAGGCCGACAAGGTGATCCTCGAAGTCAATTCGATGCAGCCGCTGGGTCTGGAGGGCATGCACGACATCTACTACGGGACGGACCTGCCGCCCAACCGCAAGCCAATCCCGATGACCGGCCCCGGCGACCGCATCGGCACGCCCTACCTGCACGTTGACCTGGACAAGGTCGTCGCAGTGGTGGAAACCAGCCAGCCAGACCGCAATACGACCTTCACGCCACCGGACGAGAATTCGCAACGCATCGCAGGGCACATACTGGATTTCCTGGGCCACGAGGTGAAGAAGGGCCGGCTGCCGGCCAACCTGCTGCCGCTGCAGTCCGGCGTAGGCAATATCGCCAATGCCGTGCTTTCGGGACTGAACCAGGGGCCGTTCAACAACCTGACCGGCTACACCGAGGTGCTGCAGGACGGCATGCTGGAGATGCTGAAGTCGGGCAAGCTGAGCATGGCATCGTCGACTGCGCTGTCGCTCAGTGTCGAGGGGATGAAGGAGTTCCTCGACAACCTGGACTTTTACCGCCAGCGCATCGTGCTGCGCCCGCAGGAAATATCCAACCATCCCGAACTGGTGCGGCGCCTGGGCATCATCTCCATGAACGGGATGATCGAAGCGGACATCTACGGCAACGTCAATTCCACCCATCTGATGGGCACCCGCATCATGAACGGCATCGGCGGCTCCGGCGACTTCGCGCGCAATGCCTACTTGTCGATATTCATGACGCCGTCGGTGGCCAAGGACGGCAGGATCTCCTGCATCGTGCCCATGGCAAGCCACGTCGACCACACCGAGCACGACGTGCAGGTACTCGTGACCGAGCAGGGCCTGGCCGATCTGCGCGGCCTGGCACCGCGCCAGCGCGCAACGGTGGTGATCGAGCGTTGCGCCCACCCGGACTACCGTCCGGCATTGCGCGACTACGTGGCCCGCGCAGAAAGCGCAGCCCGCAATGGCCATGGCGGCATGCAAACCCCGCACATCCTCGACGAGGCTCTGTCGTGGCACAGCCGCTTCGAGCGTGAAGGACGAATGCTGGCGCAGGACTGAAATCGGGATTCAGGGAATTCAGTGAATCCCGGGTTCGCCTGCGCTTATTTCGAGCGCTTCACGGCCCAGCGTGGCCGCCTTTTTCCCATGTAGGCCTTGAAGCCTTCACGCGCATCATCGGTGGCCATGACATTGCACAGGTTTTCTACCGCAACCGCCACGCCTTGGCGGTAGCCATTGTCGTTGGCCGTCATGAAAGCATTGCGCCCCATGCGCATGATGCTGGCGGGCTTTGCTGCAAACACCTGGCCGAGTTTTCGTGCCTCTGCCAGCACCTGGTCGTCGTCGACCACCCGTGACACCAGACCCAGCGATTGCGCTTCGTCGGCATCGAAAGAGCGGCCCGTGAAGAGCAGGTCGAATGCACGCGGCTTGCCGATGATGCGCGGAAGATGCGTGAAGTGAATTGCCGGGATGATGCCGACATCGATTTCAGGATAGCCGAATGTCGATGAGCGGCCCGCGATGATCATGTCGCAGGAAATCGCCATGGTCATGCCACCGGCCCGGGCGCCGCCAGTGACCGCTGCAATCGACGGCTTGCCAAGCCCGAACTGCAGATCTGTCATGCGCACATAAAGCAGTTCCAGCAGGCCGCGAGCTTCGGCGTCGGTGCCTTCGATGACTTTCTGCAGATTCAGGCCGGCACAGAACACCCCGGGTACCGCGCTGCCAAGGATGACAGCACGGACCTCGTCGTCGGCAGCAGCGCGGCTCAAGCCATCAAGCACATCGGTGATGATCGATTTGGTAAGCGCATTGACCGGGGCCTGGTTGAGCATGATCTCGGCGACGTTATCGCGAACTTCGTAGGTAACTTGTCCCATCTTTTTATTCCGTAAAAGGTGCGGTTGATTCTTTGCGTGGAGCCATGTTGCCGATGCGCTCAGTCCGCCTTGATGCCAATGTTGGTGGCTGTCTTCTGCCAGCGCTCTGTCTCCGACGCCACGAACGAGATCAACTCGGAGGGCTTGGTTGCAAACGGCTCGGCGCCACGGGCCTGCAAGCCTTCGATATAGCTTTTATCGGCAAGCACTTTGGCCATTGCCATCTGCAGTTTCTCGACAATCGGCGCAGGCGTCTTGGCGGGCGCCTCGAGCGAGAACCAGAAATTCAGGTCGAAGCCGGGGAAGCCGGCTTCCTTCATGGTCGGCAGGTTCGGCAGCAGGCTTGAACGAACGGTGGAGGTGATGCCCAAGCCCTTCAAGGTGCCCGCCTTGATCTGTCCGGCACAGGTGGAAATATTATCGAACAGGAAGTCGACTTCGCCGGCCAATGCTGCGGTCATCGCCGGTGCGCTGCCGCGATACGGAATCGCCAGCCCGGTAAAGCCGCCCAGTTTTTGCAGCAGCATGGCGTACACGTGCGGGGAAGTGCCATTACCGAAGGTTGCAAAGGTCAGCGCACCCGGACGGCTACGACCTTTCTCGACCAGCTCACGCACCGATCCCACCTGCAGTTTGCTCGGATGTGTGACCAGTACGTTCGCCATGGCGCCGGTGGTTGCGATCGGCACCAGGTCGCGCAGCGGTTGCAGCCGCAGTGAGGGATACATCAGCGGAATAATGCCGTGCATGCCGACGGTATTGTGGACCAGCGTGTAGCCATCCGGCGCAGCATCGGCCACGGCTTGCGAACCGATATTGCCACTCGCGCCCGGTCGGTTTTCAATCACGACCGATTGGCCCAGCGCCGCGCTCAGCGGCGTCGCCAGCAGTCGGGCGATGAAGTCGGTAGGCCCGCCAGCGGCAAAGGGCACGACGATGCGAATCGGCCGTGAAGGCCAGTCATTCGCTGATTGTGCAAACGCTGGTGCTGCGACGATGGCGCTGGCGCCCGCAAGCAGAAAAGACCGTCGATCCATGTGTGTCTCCTTATGGTTTTGAATATGGCTGCGGGAAAGTATCTGTGCCGCCATACCATAAGTCAAAGACCGTATTCCAATGGCCCCCATACAACTTCGGTATGGCCATCGGGTCAAGGGCACTGCGCTAATTCTGGCGCGGGAAACATCAGGGGATTGTCGAGGCGGAGCCCATATCGTCCGGGACACAGGCAGTCCCCGTCCACACGCTGTCGTGGCGAGAACTGCCCGAAATTGACGCTACAGCTCTTATTTTTCGTCTTTTGTTAATCTGTACTTTAACAAAAACATTCATTTAGTTAGAATTAGACTTATGAAGATATCCAAGGAAGAGCTTGTCGCCGTACTCGCCCAGTTCAACCCCTGGTGGCGAGGTGAGGCCATTGCCGACCTGCCGAAGTGGCGGCGCGCGGCGTTCCGGGAGCTTCACGCATGGATGACCGCACCGCCGGCACCTCGCGCGGTATCGCTGTCCGGTGCCCGCCAGATTGGCAAGACCACGCTGATGCTGCAATCCATGGAGGCACTGCTGAACGCCGGCGTGCCTGCAGCCAATATTCTCTACGCCACCTTTGACCACCCCATTCTGAAGCTGGCCGGCATCGATGCCGTGCTCGACGCGTGGCGCGAGCGCGAGCCCAAGGCGGAAGGCCTCGAATACCTGTTCCTTGACGAAGCCCAGTTCATCCGCGACTGGGGCACCTGGGTCAAGCACCAGGTCGATTTTCGCAAGGATCGTCGCATCGCCTTCACCGGGTCGGCGATGCCGTTGGTGGAGGCAGGTCAGGAATCCGGCGTGGGCCGCTGGCACACCATCCGCCTGACCACGCTCTCCTTCTATGAATACCTGCAGATCAAGAACCTGTCTCTGCCGCCTCTGCCCAAGCTGCGAAGCCTGCGCGACCTGTTCGACTGGCCCCAGGCGGATTTCTATCGCACGAGCGAAGCCGCCAGCGCATATGTCGGCCACTTTCACGAATATCTGGTGCGTGGTGGCTTCCCGCAGACCGCGCAGGTTGACAGCATTACCCAAGCGCAACGGCTGCTGCGCGAAGACATCATCGACAAGGTGCTCAAGCGCGACATGACTGCGTTGTTTGGCGTGCGCCGCGTTCTGGACCTGGAGCACACCTTTTTGTACTTGTGCATGCACGATGGTGGGCTGCTGGACATGGTCGACCTATGCGCCAACCTGGAAGTCAAACGGCCCACAGCGCAGAGCTTCATCGAGTTGCTCGAAGCCACGCACCTGATCTACCGCTTGCCGCCATTTGGCTATGGCAAGGACGTGCTGCGTGCGCGTTTCAAGATCTACCTCGCCGATGCCGCCATCGCGCCGGCGGTGATGCTCAAAGGCAAGGCCATCCTGGATGATGCCACCGCGCTCGGCGTGGCCACCGAAACAGCCGTATTCAAACACCTGTTTGCCCGCTACTACGCGCAGAACGTGCGCTTCACTTATTGGCGCGGCAAGAAGGAACGCGAGGTTGACCTGGTTGCCGAGGTCAATGGCGAGGTCATCCCTTTCGAAGTGAAGTATCGCGCCCAGCACACCGGTGCCCGCGAGCTCAAGGGACTGGTCGAGCTGTGCGAGCAGAAGCACATCTCGCGTGGCTACGTGGTCACCAAGTCGCTCGATGACTTCGGCGTCATGACGGGCCTGCCTCGGACGGCGCCGCATGGCGAACACCCGCCCACCCGGATCATGCGCATCCCGGCGCCCTTGCTCTGCTACTGGATGGGCGCCACTGAAATTGCCCTGGAGTCCGAATGAGCGCTACCGCTCGAGACCTCGAAGCCCCCTGAAGCGCTTCAGGGGGTACGCCATGAGGACTGCCATGGCAATGCCGCTTTGCCTGTATCAACGACAACGGCCCGTCAGAGAGCCCCCCCCAAAGTGGCTGGATGGGGCGCTATAATCAGGCGCACTCATTCAAACAGATCCCGATGAAACTACGCATCGCTCAACAAGCCCTTTCATGTTCTTCAGTGAACAGGGGATTGCTGTGCCGCGTGCTTCCGGTTTCCAGGATCTTTCCATGTTTTGCCCCGCAGTCGTTTGGCACGACCGCTGCAGGGCAACAGACAAAGCAGGCCATCGCCTGCCTCCCCTTGGCTCGGCGAGCCGGTTGAGCCTGGTAAAACCGGTTCAACCGTCAACGCCGAGCAAGCTCACTCTCAGCACTGCACTACGGCGCTTGCCGTATGTGGCTCTTTCTGTCTGGTTTGCTTCGCCTGAGAGGCGTTGGGATGATCCATCATGACAAACAATCGCTATTCGCCCCAGCGGGATGCTGGTGCTTGGGCCAAACGTATTCTGGCGCACTCAAGTAAACGTCGTCACGCCAAGGACATCGTTGAGAGAGGGAATCGGATCCGGACAAAGATCCGTTTCCTGATCGCGTGCAAAGTCGCATTGTTGACGGCCTTCTTCATGATTGAGTGAAGCAGGCGGCGCGCTTCCTGCCGAACCCAGAAGATTCATGGCTTTGCCGCCATGATCTGATCGGCCACCATGTTGACGTATCGGGCAATGTAGCTATACTCAAGCGAAAGCCAAGCGAAAGCCGCAAACCTCCATACTGACGCCAACGTGAACAAGACCTGCATTCTTTCGAATCGCAATTGTTCGTCCCTGAACGAGGGAGCGTCGCCTGTGGGTTCGCTGTTCAGCCTTGATCGCATTCAATGCCGATCGTACGGATATTCACCCCTGGATATCCGCTGCGCGCAACTGTCCACCCGAAGCCTCGCCTGCCTCTCTTAGGCTCGGCGAGCGCCTGAGGGAACCATCGATTCCCACCGCCTCCCGAGCCACTCCCACCCGAAATACAAACGTATCAGCGTCATCGCCTGATACCCACGTCTTTTTCATTGGCCACATATATCCGATAGGCCAAGGGGATCTTTCGCCATGAAAATCGAGCGCCTTTTGTCGCAACGCGATGCATCAATCCTTAGCAGGCTCGCAGAAAACATGCTGCGTCTGCGCGACGTCAAATTCAATCATGCAGAGCGCCTGATCGAGCTGATCACTTCCTCGATCCTGCTACCGGAGAATAGCTGCCGCGAGGACTATGTCTCGCTGTATTCAACCGTGGAATATCGCACCATCGGAGCCGCAGAAAGCCACTCCATTGTCATCGTGTGTCCGCAGGATGCGAGTGACACTTTGGCGAAGGTATCGCTGCTTTCACCAATGGCGATGGCCTTGCTCGGCCGCATTGCCGGAAGTGTCGTCGCTGTCACCCATTCCTTCAACAAGATTGAATACGTGGAAATCGTGGGAGTGCGTGCAATCCCTGGTGATAGTGATAGTGATGGCCATTGTCATTCGCAGTCATGGCAGGTACGGCAGCAGACTTGAATGGACGGTTGAGGCAATACCCGAGCCATTCAAAGGCCAGCCTGCACTTTCCGGCGCAGGTGGCCGCAACGGAAGTCAGGTCGCGCCGCGAATGCATTCGCGGCGAGCGAGACCGGGCAGCGCTGAGCCATCATGCCGGCATTGACTCACTCGACAACCGCGTTCGGGAAGGCCATGCCCATGGTCATGACCATCACGAACACACGAAACACATAGCGCAGTCGCTGCTGGCTATCCATGACTGCCCATTTTTTAGTGCCTGCGGCTGTTTCCTGCTTCTTCAATTCCGACATGATTGTCTCCGTGGTCCGTAACGTAAAGCAGCAACGGCAAGAGCGCCGTGCTGCTGACTCAGGTTAGGACCCGAGTCTGGCTGGAGCCTGACGGTTTCGGGCTTTCCTGGTACGTATCTTCCACAGTCGAGGAGGCGAGTTGCATTGGGGATGGAGTAACGCGCATGAGCTATTGCCAAATGCAAACGCTCGTATTGAAAATACTCGTTCGACAAAACATCCAGCCGATTTGAGAATTGGCCTCGGAAATATGGCTCGCAGATGAAGACCGCCTTCGAATCATTGATCTCAATAAATCGTTTCAGATCGACTTTCACTGGATCAGCTTATGTCTAATGCAACAAATATCGACTATTCCGCAATGCTTGCGAAAAAGCTGGCCAACTTCTCTGCGTCGAATCTGAGCTCAGCAGACACTGGGCAGCTGGCTCGTCTCTTGTTCGACTTCTGCGGGGTCTCCTATGGTGGAGCAGACCGATCCTGGGTTGCATCGCTGCATGATTGGGCACAACGATTCAGTGGCACTGGAAAGTCCCGCATCATTGCAAGCGATCTTTTGGTGGCGCCTCAGGTTGCCGCCCTTGTCAACGGCGTAGCTGCGCACTCCTTTGAGCTTGACGACACGCACGATGCCTCCATGAGTCACCCGGGATCTGTGGTATTTCCTGCTGCCCTTGCGGTGGCTGCTGAACTCGGTTCCTCCGCTGAGGATGTATTGGCGGCTGTAGCAGCAGGCTACGAAACCATTGCCCGACTGGGCCGGGCGGCAGGTGCTAACCGGGTGATTGCGGCGGGCTATCACCCTACCCCTGTGTTTGGTGTATTCGGTGCAGCAACCGCTGCGGCCAAGTTGTACGGGCTCGGTGCTGATGGCATTGCGCGTGCCTGGGGTCATGCCCTGTCGCTGACGGCTGGCTCCATGCAGTTTTCGCAGGAAGAAGTTGGTGCTGAAGTCAAACGAGTGCACGCTGGCTATGCTGCGCACAACGGCGTGATCGCTGCGCAGTTCTCGTTAGCTGGAATTGAGGCGCCGCGCAGAGCCCTCGATGGGCGCTACGGCTTTCTGTCGCTGTATGCTGAAAAGGCGGACCTTGATGACTTGCTGGTCGAGGGGCCGCTGGCTATTCATGAAATCAGTCTGAAACCCTACGCCTGCTGTCGCCTGCTGCATTCAATGATTGATGGCTTGCGCGAAGTCACCAACAACTTCAGCCTGGCCATCGACGAAGTCGAGTCCATCCATGTGAGCGGGCCGTCAAAGCTCCCGCAGCAGCACGTCGTGATGCGACCCGCCACGCCAATGGCTGCGCAGTACAGCCTTCCTTACACCGTCGGAGCCACACTGGCTTTTGGTCCCAGCCGATTCGATGCATTTGAAGAGGCCAACCTGGCCGATCCCGCGATCTTGAAATGGGCAGACAAGGTCGAGGTGGGTGAAGACCCGGAGTTTGAGCAAGTTTATCCTGCGTATTTCGGAACCCAGACACGTTTGACGCTGAAGTCTGGCGAGGTCCGGGTTGCCCGTGTACTCAACAGCAAAGGAACAGCCGCCAACCCCATGTCAATGGAAGAAATACGTTCAAAGGTCACAGGTTTGATTGGTGTGGTCTCGCCTGATCTTGATGTGGCAAGCCTCGAGAAATCGGTTCTAGGCTTTCAGGGAACAGCATCAGTTGACGAGTTGCAGGCCAGGCTCGCACGCCCGGCATGAGCCAGTCCGCAAACCCGGATCCGATTCTTCTTAACGCCTTTAAACCAATTTTCTGAAAACCTTGATCGAGAACAGCATGACGACAAATCAATCACACGGTAGCGAGACCTCGAGCGACTGGTCCGGGTCGGACCGATACAAAGCCGGCATCATCCGTAGTCTCGAACTGATCCCGCTCTGGTTACCGTTCAAGACCAATTTCAAAATCGCCGCTGGCGCACCGCGTCAGGGTATCAATGTGATGATTCTGAAAATTCACACGGAGTCGGGTCTGGTCGGCATCGGAGAGACGCACGCATGGATGCGTCAGGGAAGCCGCGAGACATTCAAGAGCATTGAATCCATCATCGTCGATCATTATTCGCCGCGTCTGATCGGTCGCAGCATTTTTGATCACCAGGCCATCATTGCCGATCTCAAAGAAGCCGTGTGGAATACGAATTATCCGATGGCTGCGGTCGCTGATGCGATGCTGGACCTGCAGGGCAAGATATTGGGTGTGCCTGCTTACCAGATCCTGGGCGGCCGCGCGAAAACCGCCGTTGCGGCAGGCATCACACTTGGCATCATGCCTGACAATACTGCCTTGCTGTCAGAGGTCGAGCAACGTGTCGCCGAGGGCTATTCCAGTTTTACAGTCAAGGTCGGCAACGATCCTGAACGTGACGCAAAAGCAGTTGAGTTTCTCGCCAAGGCCATGGGTGACCGCATCATCATCCGCGCTGACGGCAACAGTGGCATGGATATGGCGGGTGCCATGCGTTTCATGAACCGGGTGCAACATCTGGGGCTTGATGCAGTTGAACAATTGCTTCCGCCATGGGATCTCGCCGGCATGGCCGAACTGGCTAGCCGCTATAACGTGCCGATCATGGCCGATGAATGCGTATCTTCTGATACTGATCTGATCAAGGTGATTACCATGCGCGCGGCTAGTGTATTCCAGACCAAGATCGCTAAAAACGGCGGTGCCTGGAGCTGCAAGAAGCTTTGGGAAATAGGCTCTGCTGCGGGCATGCGAATCTTTCCGGGTAACCATCCAGGCGCAAGTGTCGCGACAGCATCAGCTGTGCATCTGGCGACTTCCTGGCCTGGCGATCTCCTGGAGGGACCCTTGGCTGTCGGCGTGAACGAAATCCTGGCCGAAGATATCGTGACCGAGCCAATTCTCCGGAAAGGAAAATATATGTATGCCCCTGAAAAGCCAGGTTTGGGGGTGACGCTTGATGAAGAAAAAATCAAACGATTCCGCGTCGACAAGAAGTAATCAGCCTGTGCGGCGAAATTGAGGCAAGTGATGAAGTTGATGAAAGTGAGGGAAGGATCAGGGATCTTTGCCTCACTTTACCAGGTGGGCTCGTAGCAGGTCCGCTGGTTTGGAGGCGTTCGGACTGCGCCGGACGCATATGGAGAGTCGTCGATCGGCCCAGTTCTCATGCAGTCTCACGGCGGTGCATTTTTTATCCGCTGACTCGAAGATTGAGCGGGGAATGATGCCTACCCCGACACCAGCAGAGACGAGAGCCGCAATGGTTGCGAAATTCGAAACCTGAACTCGAACGTCCAGTCGATGGCCTAGTTCAATGGCTTGCCTGGCCATGAAGGTATGGATCGCCGTTCCTGTTTGCAGGCAAACGAATGGTTCTTTGACGCAATCGGCGAATCTCACTGATGTCTGCTCTGTCAGCTTATGTCGAAGTGGCGTTATCAGGACAAGTTCGTCTGTTCGATAAGGGCTGAATTCCAGTGCCGGGTATTCCCCGTCCCACACGCCAATTCCCAGGTCAGCACGGCCGCTGGCAACTGCAGAGGCGATTTCGGCAGAGGATCGCTCTTCAAGGGCAACGCGTATGCCCGGATGCTCTACTAAAAATGACTCAAGGTCCGAGGGAAGGTAGGACGCCAGCGCGTTGCTGTTTGCCATCAGAACCAGTTGGCCATGAAAGCCCCCCAGAAAGGGGGCCAGGTCCGCATGGAGTTGCTCAAGTTGGGCAAGGCAACGCCGTGCGTGTTCCAGCAAGATATGGCCGGGCTGCGTGAGTTGCACGCCCCGGGCCTCCCGCTTGAAAAGCGTGACACCCAGCACCTCTTCAAGGTGCGAGATACGCAAACTGGTTGTGGACGGGGCAAGGTTGCACAAGGCCCCTCCGCGTGACATGTTCCCCGAGTCTGCGACCGCAAGGAAGAGGCGAAGGTCCGTGAGATCATAGCGCGCAAGGGGATTCGGGATGTTACTCAATGCGGATCTCCTTCACATGCTTCCCGGTTTAGCGCCAATACTGGTTTCAGGACTTTAATTCCTGGAAGCAGAGCGACGCAAATTTGCGCGCCCTGCCAGCAAAAGCCCCCCGGCTTATTGCGCCATCGGTTTGATTTTCGCCGCTGCGGCGGCTTCCTTCCAGAATCCAAGCTCACGTTCGAAGAATTTTTCCATGTCAGCGATTGATCCTCCTTTTGGATCAATCGCTTGCTTTTCAAGCCGCTCAACGACCGCTGGCGTTTTCAGTACCTCGTTTGCTTCGCGGTTGATACGTTCGATGATGGATGCCGGCAGGCCAGCAGGACCCGAAATGGCGAGCCAATAGCCAGATTCAAGATTTGGCAATCCGTTTTCTGTCAGCGTCTCGACCTGCGGCATGTATTTTGAACGCGCATTGGTCGTCACGAAGAGTGGCTTCAAATCGCCGCGCTGAATGAAGTTGCGTGTCGAGGCGATGGTACCGAAGTATGAATCGAGGTTTCCTCCCACGACGTCCTGAATTGCAACTGAACCGCCCTTGTACGGAATGTGGTTAAGGACGATTCCCGAACGTTGGGCCACGATCTCCATGAGCAGGTGGTGGACCGAGCCAATACCAGCTGATCCGTAGGAGAAGCCACCCGGATTCTTTTTCGAGAAGGCGATCAGATCTTTCAGATTGTTGATCGGCACCCTGGACGAAAGCGCCATGAGATTCGGCGCCACACCAAGCAGGACAATATTCTTCAGGTCATTGCGGTAGTCGTATGGCAGTTTCTCGTACACCCAGGGATTCGTTGCATTCATGCTGCTTGAAATCAGGAAGGTGTATCCATCCGGTGCCGACTTTGCAACCATGTTACTGGCGATGATCGTGTTCGCACCAGGCCTGTTCTCGACGATCACGGGCACTTTGAGTCTCTCACCCAAACCCTTGGCGATCTCGCGCGCGACGAAATCTGAGGATGCACCTGGGGTCAACCCGACGATGAGCTTGATGGGCTTGTTCGGATATCCAGCTTCCTGGGACTGTGCACTGCCACACACGACCAGGCTGGCGGCCAGGCCAAGGCGGACAAGGTTCTTGATGAGAGTAAGCATTGAATCTCCTGTATTTTCTATTTATAAAAAAATGCCGGCGGAACTCGTCGTGACGCATTGCGCGCCGGTACGCGGGTTGGCACGCACCAAAGTTTCATTGAGCGAAACCCGTTCCAAATATATGCTATCAGATAAATTGCAGATGCAGGACATGGGTTTAAGGTGAGCGCGAATTTCGACCCTGCTTGACCCTTGCTACGCTTTGACAGCCTACTTCGCACGACCCGGAGTGTGTTCGCATTGATTCGCAAATCAGGCGTGCGGCCATGGAAGCCACATAGGCAGGAGTCCGCGAGTTCAGCGTAGACCTGGCCGAGTACATCGCGGCCAGCAGCCCTGTCGCGGCGACTCGCCGCGGCCATCCACAACCACTTCGAATACAAGTCGACGCTGGCCGAGCGCAACTTGCGCTTGCTGCTTGTCGAGGGGCGCACCAGCCTGCTAATCGGGATCGGCTTCCTGGCTTTATGCCTGATTACCGCCGATCTCCTGTCCGGCTTCGCGAACAACACCTCTCTCAGGCTGCTGGAGGAGAGATTGCTTAGCGTGGGTGGGTTGGCGAGGACTGTACGCACGATGTCGGAGGGCGAGATCAATCCTGTAACTGGCCGGGCCATTTTGGCGGCCACGTGCGGGCCGTGACCCGTGAAGGACGCGAGTGTAATGTCCGGACTGACTCTCAAGTTGACGCGGCTCAAGGGTGCCTTACGAGAAAGACCGAGCATAGTCAGCGTTGGCTCGCATCGTCGGCAGGCGGTCCGATGACCAACTGGAGATTTCGACGATGGCGGTTCCATGACTCCGATTCCGGCCAGGCGACCCTCGAGCCTGTGTCACTGGCTCACGCTTGGACTGCTGCTGTTTGCCATAGCGGCGGCCGCGTTCGCGGTCGCGCAGCAGCTCGTGGCAGCAGCAGCCCATGTGCCGCTGCTGCGCGTCAGCGGGCCGATCGGGCCAGCGACGGCCGACTACATTGCTCGTGGACTGCAGAAGGCCGCGCGTGACAATGCACCGCTGGTCGTGCTGCAGATCGACACGCCGGGCGGACTGGACAGCTCGACCCGCCAGATCGTCAAGGACATCCTGACCTCTGCCGTGCCGGTGGCGGCCTGGGTGGCTCCCAGCGGCGCGCGCGCGGCCAGTGCGGGAGCCTATATCGTCTATGCGAGCCATGTCGCCGCGATGGCGCCGGGCACCAATCTTGGCGCCGCCACGCCGGTGCAGCTCGGCGGCCTGCCCGGCACGCAACCGCAGCCTGCGCCCGCCAAGCCGCCCCCGCCCCGTGCTCAGGACGACAAGGCAAACCAGCCGAAGGACAGTGCAGATGCGGTGCAAGCGGGTGCCGACGCGATGACCCGCAAGATCGTCAACGACTCGGCCGCCTACCTTCGCTCGCTGGCCCAGATGCGAGGCCGCAACGTCGAATGGGCCGATCAGGCTGTGCGCGAGGGCGCCAGCCTGTCCGCGTCCGAGGCGCAAGCGCAGCGAGTGATCGACTTCGTAGCGGTCGACCTGACTGGATTGCTGCAGCAGGCCCACGGCCGCACCGTGCAGATGAGTGAGGGCGTCATGCGCACGCTCGACAGCCGCACAGCGACGACGGTTACCATCGAGCCCGACTGGCGCACCAGGCTGCTCAGCGTGATCACCGACCCGACAGTGGCCTACCTGTTGCTGCTGCTCGGCATTTACGGCATCTACATTGAGCTGACCACGCCAGGCTTCGGCGTACCGGGTGTGGCGGGGTCGATCTCGCTGCTGCTGGGCATGTTCGCGCTGCAGATGCTTCCGGTGAACTACGCCGGGGTGGCGTTGATCCTGCTCGGGTTCGTGCTGCTGGTAGCCGAGGCCTTGCTGCCGAGCTTCGGCGCCTTGGGCGTGGGCGGCATCATCGCCTTCGTTATCGGTTCGGTCATGCTGATCGATACCGACACGCCGGGCTTCGGCATACCGATCGGATTGATCGCCACGGTAGCCGTGGTCAACGTGCTGTTCGTGCTGGTGGTGTTCCGGCTCGCACTCAAGGCACGCACGCGCCCAGTGGTCACTGGATCCGAGCAAATGCTGGGGGCGACTGGTGAAATTCTCGAGACATCGGCGGATGGTGCTTGGATGAGGGTGCATAGCGAACGCTGGCGCGTCAGATCGACCACGCCGCTGTGTGCTGGCCAGCGTGTGCGCGTCACCGGTCGCGACGGACTCGTACTGCAGGTAGAGCCGGACGCGAGCGCGACCTGCCCTGCAACCCAAACCACACAAGCATCCCGGACATCAGGCCCCTGAAATCAACCAAGGAGAAACGTCATGTACTGGGAATTCGGTTACGGCTTCCTTCCCATCCTGCTGCTCGTTCTTGCAGGCGCGTCGATACGCATCCTGCGCGAGTACGAGCGTGGAGTGGTGTTCCAGCTCGGCCGGTTCTGGAAGGTCAAGGGTCCGGGACTGGTGATCCTGATTCCCGGCATCCAGCAGATGGTGCGTGTGGATCTGCGCACTGTGGTGATGGATGTGCCGGCGCAGGACGTGATCACGCGCGACAACGTCTCGGTCAAGGTCAACGCGGTAGTCTACGCCCGCGTAGTGGATCCGCAACTCGCGATCATCCAGGTCGAGAACTACATGCACGCCACATCGGAACTGGCCCAGACGACCCTGCGCGCCATTCTCGGCAAGCACGAGCTCGACCAGCTGCTGGCCGAACGCGAGAAGATCAACCAGGATCTGCAGCAGGTGCTCGATGTACAGACCGATGCCTGGGGTATCAAGGTCTCGAATGTCGAGATCAAGCATGTCGACCTGAATGAAAGCATGGTGCGCGCGATCGCCAAGCAGGCCGAAGCCGAGCGCGAGCGGCGGGCCAAGATCATCCACGCAGAGGGTGAGCTACAGGCCTCCGACAAGCTGCTGGAGGCGGCGCAAAAACTGGCCCAGGCACCGCAGGCCATGCAGTTGCGTTACCTGCAGACACTCACCGCGATCGCCGGCGAGAAGAGTTCCACGATCATCTTCCCGATGCCCATCGACCTGATCGCCTCGGTGATGGATGGTCTGTCGGCGCTGCGCCAGCCCGAAGAACGAGGCTGACCCGCGGCGGCGCGTGCGATCACGTCGGTATCGAGGGCGCGGCGCCGCAAACTCCTCGTTGCTCAAGCCGTGTCCTGTCTCGCCAGCAAACACTTGCTCGGCATGGAGCTATCTTCTCAAATTATTCGTGGTCCGAAAATCCCGGGGCAGGTCACAGCGGCCGCAGGTCATAGTCAGGAGCCCATAGAAAAAAGCCCCGCGTGATGCGGGGCTTCGGGCGGCTTCTAAGCCTGCTGAGCAGGTTAGAGACCTTTGTACTGGCGGAGACGGAGGGAGTCGAACCCTCGATACAGGTTTAAGCCCGTATGCTTCCTTAGCAGGGAAGTGCCTTCGACCACTCGGCCACGTCTCCACATGCTGCCCGGCTGAAACTGCGGCCAGGCAAGGACTCGGATAATAGCTTGTCAGTGCGGTCCGGTCAATGAAAGAAGCTTAACCGGACACACTAATCAGGCTGATTCCAGTCCGAAAGCCTTGTGCAGCGCGCGCACTGCCAGTTCCATGTACTTTTCGTCGATCAGCACCGAGATCTTGATCTCGGATGTGGAGATCATCTGGATGTTGACGTTCTCTTCCGACAGGGTGCGGAACATCTGCGATGCGATGCCGACATGGCTGCGCATGCCGACGCCGACCACCGATACTTTCGATACCTTGGTGTCGCCGACAATGCGGGCGGCGCCGATGTGCTCGCGCACGCTGCGCTCCAGCACGTCCATGGCCTTGGTGTACTCGCCACGCGGCACGGTGAAGGTGAAGTCGGTCTTGCCGTCGGTCGACTGGTTCTGGATGATCATGTCGACTTCGATGTTGGCATCCGCAACCGGGCCCAGGATCTGATAGGCAATGCCAGGACGGTCGGGCACGCCGATCACGGTGATCTTGGCCTCGTCGCGGCTGAACGCGATGCCGGTGATGGTTGCTTGTTCCATGTTGGTATCTTCCTCAAACGAAATCAGGGTGCCGGACCGCGCTTCTTCATCGAGCGGCATCAGCGGATCGGTCAGCGACGACAGCACGCGGGTCGGCATGCGGTAGTTGCCGGCAAATTCGACGGAGCGGATCTGCAGCACTTTGGAGCCAAGCGATGCCATTTCCAGCATCTCTTCGAACGTGACGGTCTTGAGCCGGCGGGCGTCGGTGACGACGCGCGGGTCAGTGGTGTAGACACCGTCGACGTCGGTGTAAATCAGGCATTCCTTGGCTTTCAGCGCCGCGGCCACTGCCACGGCCGAGGTGTCGGAACCGCCACGGCCCAGCGTGGTGATGTTGCCTTCGGGGTCCATGCCCTGGAAACCGGTGATGATCACGACATTGCCAGCGTCCAGGTCACGGCGTACGCGCTCGTCGTCGATCGACTGGATGCGCGCCTTGGTAAAGGCGGAATCGGTCTTGATCGGCACCTGCCAGCCGGCATAGGACACGGCTTGCTTGCCGAGCGACTGCAGCGCCATCGCCAGCAGCGCGACGGACACCTGCTCGCCAGTGGAAGCCAGCATGTCGAGCTCGCGCGGATCAGGCTGGGGCATGATTTCCTTTGCCAGTCCCAGCAAGCGGTTGGTCTCACCCGACATGGCGGAGGGGACCACCACCATCTGGTGGCCGGCGTCGTGCCATTTTGCCACGCGCTTGGCGACGTTCTTGATGCGTTCCGTGGAACCCATCGACGTACCGCCGTATTTATGAACTATCAAGGCCATTTTGGAGGTATGTGGTCAGCGAACAAACCGATTATTTTACGTGGTTGCGGGACACCCTGCAAATCCACCAGCCGCCGGAGGCATCCGAGGGAATGCTGTTCAGCCCGCTTGCCATGCGAGCGTGATGCCCGGTCCGGTTGCCAGCAGCCGGCAATCGGTGCCGATGCCGCCCACCGCAAGCAACTCGTCTCCCAGATAAATCAGCGGCAGCGACGGACGGCGCCAAGCGGGAATGGCTGCTTCCTGGAACAGGTTCTTGATCGAGCGCGACGGCCGGTTTGCGGCCAGCTTCAGCCGTTCATGCCCCTGGCGCGGACGCAGGCTCAGGACCGACCGGCGCAATGCCGCCTCCGGAATGGCCGGTCCGTCGCAGCTGCCGAAGATCAGCCGGCCATGCCACGCTGGCAGTTCGATGACTTCCTCGCCGCGCCAGTTGATGCGGACTTCCTGCGGCTCCCAGGCGCCTTCCCGCAGGTACAGCTGCAATCGGCCAGCGTTGCGGCGCAGGTCGAACTGGCCGATCGGGAACAGCGGGTGAAGATCCGGCGCGGCCAGCAGCATCTGTTGCCGAATCTGCTCCAGCTGTGCGGTGCTCGGCATGCGAAGTGCGTGCTGTCCCAGCCAGTAGCGCAGCAGATTATCGGCGCGGGCATCGGAAAGCCGTGCCAGCTTCTCCACCATCAGCGTGTCACCACCATCCTGCGAACATCCGGCCAGGTCAATGCGCGCCAGGTCGTCCAGCAAGCCTTGCGCCGATTGCATGTGGCGGGCGCTGCGGGCAATCAGGGGCGCGCAACCGCGAAAAGCCTGTTCCATCGCCGGCAGCACGGCATGGCGCAGGGCATTGCGCCGGTAGCGCGTGTCCTGGTTGGATTCATCCGTCACCCATTCGAGTTCGCGCTGCGCGGCAAACGCTTCAAGTGCGGCCCGCCGGAGCCCGAGCAAAGGGCGGGCAAGCAGGACATCGGCGCCGAACAAATCGGGGCGGCGCTCACCCTCCCCCATGCCCGACAAGCCGGCAACGCCGGCCCCGCGCAGCAGTTGCAACAGCACGGTTTCGGCCTGGTCGTCCTGATGATGGGCGGTGAGCAGAACCGGCAGGCGGCGTGCAACGCAGGCTTGCCCCAGCGCGGCGTAGCGCGCCGTGCGCGCCGCTGATTCGATGCCCTGCCCGGCGCCGGCGACGCTGACTTTCGACACGTGCAGTTCAACACCAAGCTGCTGGCAGGTGCGGCGGCAATGCGCGGCCCACTCGTCCGCATGCGGGCTCAGCCCGTGATGGATATGCAAGGCCTCCACGCGCACGCCGTGACGGCGGCCATATTCGGCGGCCAGTAATAGCAACACCGAGGAATCGAGTCCGCCGCTGTAACCGACGCCGATCGCAAATGCTTGGTCGCTGCCTTCGCTGCGATCGCCATCACCACCCGCGCCAGAAGCGGGTGCAAAGCCAGAAGCGGAAACAGAAACGCGCGCCCGGATTACTCCAAGCGCGCGTTCGAACGCGGCGGGGATGGATTCGAGCTTATTCAGGCTGCGAAATTTCCTTGAACTTGCCATAGCTCATCAGCTTTTGCAGGCGCGCAGCCAGCAAATCCTTGGTCTTGACGCCCTGGAATTGGCGCAGGGTGTCGGCCAGCGCGCGCTTCAGCATTGCCGCCATCTGCTTTGGATCGCGATGGGCGCCGCCGACCGGCTCGGTAATGATCTTGTCGATCAGGCCCATCGCCTTCAGGCGATGCGCGGTCAGGCCGAGCGCCTCGGCGGCGTCAGCGGCACGGTCGGCCGTCTTCCACAGGATGGAGGCGCAGCCTTCGGGCGAGATCACGGCGTAGGTCGAGTATTGCAGCATCAGCACCGCGTCGCCGACGGCAATCGCCAGCGCGCCACCGGAGCCGCCTTCACCGATGATGGTGGCAATCAGCGGCACCTTGAGTTCGGCCATCACGTAAAGGTTATGTCCGATCGCTTCGGACTGGCCGCGCTCCTCGGCATCGATGCCTGGAAATGCGCCGGGGGTGTCGACGAAGGTAAATATCGGCAAGCCGAATTTCTCGGCCACCTTCATCAGGCGCATTGCCTTGCGATAGCCTTCGGGCTTGGGCATGCCGAAATTGCGCAGCGCCCGCTCCTTGGTGTCGCGGCCCTTCTGATGGCCGATCACCATGCAGGGCTGACCGTTGAAACGGGCCAGGCCGCCGACGATGGACAGGTCGTCGGCATAGCTGCGGTCGCCGTGCAGTTCGTGGAAATCGGTGAAGATCTCGTTCACGTAGTCCATCGTGTACGGACGCTGCGGATGGCGCGCAATCTGCGATACCTGCCAGGGCGTGAGCTTGGCGTAGATGTCTTTTGTCAGCTGCAGGCTTTTTTTGGACAGGCGGTCGATTTCTTCGGAAATGTCGACCGCGGAGTCGTCCTGCACAAAACGCAATTCTTCGATCTTGGAATCCAGCTCGGCGATCGGCTGTTCAAAATTGAGGAAGGAAACCTTGTTGTTCATTCTTTCTCCGTACATGGACAAGAGAGGATCGGGCGGCCAAGCCGTCCGATATCAGTATTCTACCGGCACCGGGTCCAGACTGCGCCACAGGTACCAGGTGGCGACCGTTCGCCACGGCTCCCAGTTGGCGGCAACTTCACGGGCATCGCTGCGCGAGACCGGCTCGCCCGAAAAATAATTGACGCTGATGCCGCGCAGCAAGCCGACGTCGTCCAGCGGCAATACATCGGGACGCCGCAGATTAAATATCAGAAACATCTCCGCTGTCCAGCGCCCGATGCCGCGAATCTGGATCAACTCGGCAATCACGTCCTCGTCGCCCATTTCCTCCCAGGACGCCACATGGACCTTCTTGTCCTTGAAATGTTGCGCCAGGTCGCTGATATATTCAGCTTTACGTTTTGACAAACCGCAGCTCGCGAGCTTGACGTCGCCACTCTTCAGGATTTGTGCCGGCGTGCATTGCGGGCACTCTTCCAGCAGCCTTTGCCATACGGTCTCGGCTGCCTTGACAGAGATTTGCTGGCCCACGATCGACCTGGCCAGCGTGGTGAAGGGATCGCCGCGTCCGGTCAGGTGCAGGTCGCCGAACTTCGGTATCAGCTTGCGCATGATGCGATCGCGCTTCATCAACTCCTGCTTGGCCTGCTCCCAGTATTCGGGGACCGTGACGGCGGCGGCGGCGGTATTGGTGTTCGTACGTGGCATTGAACTCAGGCCCTCCGCCATTCGGTCACGCCGCCCGGCTTGTCCTCGAGGACAATGCCGGCAGCCAGCAGATCGGCGCGAATGCCATCGGCTTTGGCGAATTCTTTTGCCTTCTTGGCCGTGGCCCGGAGTTCTATCAGTTTCGCCACCTCTTCATCGGACGGTCCGGATGGTGCGCTGCCGGTCCCGGATTGCAGGAAGGCCTGCGGCTCGCGCTGCAACAGGCCAAGGATGGCTGCCAGCTTCCTGAGCTGCCGCGCCAGCGCTGCGTCATGCGTGCGATTGATTTCGTTGGCCAGGTCGAACAGCACCGAGACCGCCATCGGCGTATTGAAATCGTCGTTCATCGCATCGGCAAAGCGCACTGCATGCGGCTCGCCCTGGTCCAATTCGAGCGCATCGGGCCGGGTTTCCTTCAGTGCCGTGTACAGCCGCGTCAACGCGCCCCTGGCGTCGTCGAGATGGGCGTCGGAGTAATTGAGCGGGCTACGGTAATGGGCGCGCAGGATGAAGAAACGCACCACCTCGGCGTCATAACTCTTGAGCACTTCACGGATGGTGAAGAAGTTGTTGAGCGACTTCGACATCTTCTCGTTGTCGACCCGCACGAAGCCGTTGTGCATCCAGAAGTTGACGAACTGCCCGCGATGCGCACCTTCCGACTGCGCAATCTCGTTCTCGTGATGGGGAAACTGCAGGTCCTGACCGCCGCCGTGGATATCGAAGTGCTGGCCGAGCAGGTCGGTCGCCATGGCCGAGCATTCGATATGCCAGCCCGGCCGGCCCGTGCCCCAGCGCGATTCCCATTTCGCTTCGGCGGGCTCAGCGGGCTTGGCCGCTTTCCACAACACGAAGTCGAGCGGATCGCGCTTGCCGGTGCTGACATCGACGCGCTCGCCGGCGCGCAGGTCGTCCAGCGATTTGCCGGAGAGCTTGCCGTAGCCCGGAAAGTCGCGCACCGAAAAATTGACGTCGCCGTCGTCAGCCCGATAGGCAAGGCCGTTCTGTTCGAGCTGGCCGATCAGGCTCAGCATCTGCGGCACGTAGGCCGTGGCGCGCGGCTCATGGTCGGGACGGGCCACGCCCAGCGCATCGGCGTCTTCGTGCATGGCGTCGATGAAGCGCTGGGTCAGGTGCGACAGCGTCTCGCCGTTCTCGACCGCGCGGCGGATGATCTTGTCGTCGATGTCCGTGATGTTGCGCACATAGGTCACGTCCAGCCCGCTTGCGCGCAGCCAGCGTTGAACCATGTCGAACACGACCATCACACGCGCGTGTCCGAGGTGGCAATAGTCGTATACGGTCATGCCGCACACGTACATGCGCACCTTGCCCGGTTCGAGCGGCGCAAAGGACTGCTTTTCACGCGCAAGCGTGTTGTATATCTTCAGGACACTCATTGGGGTTGTGCTGCTGGAGTCAGGAAGCCGTCGCGGACTGGTATGCATTCTGAACGCGCGCTCGCGCCAGGTGCCGGTCTGCCAACCTGCTGACGTCCTTATTTTGATAAAATTCGGGATTCGCGGCAGTATAGCATCAGGAAATCGCCGCCCCGCCATCGAGTTTGGCGGAGTCATCGACAGCCCGTCTCCCCTGCTTGCCAATCCATCTTTCCCGCCCCACACCGAGGTCCAGAACATGTTGCATGTGCGCCGAAAAATCATCCTGTTCCTTGCTGCATTGACCACTGCAACCGCAGTGCCGGCCGTCATGGCTGCCGACGCGCCGCAGGTGCAATTGAAGACCAGCATGGGTAACATCGTTCTCGAACTGTATCCGGACCGCGCGCCCAAAAGCGTCGAGAACTTCCTGGAGTATGTGAAGTCGGGACACTACGACGGCACCCTGTTCCACCGCGTAATCGGCAACTTCATGATCCAGGGGGGCGGCTTCGACCGCAACATGCAGCAAAAGCCGACGCGCGGCCCGATACAGAATGAAGCCGGCAACGGCCTGATGAATGACACTTACACGGTCGCAATGGCACGTACATCCGCGCCGCATTCGGCAACCGCCCAGTTCTTCATCAACGTAAAAAACAATAACTTCCTCAATTACCCGGCCCGGGATGGCTGGGGCTACACGGTATTCGGCAAGGTCATCAAGGGAACCGACGTCGTGGACAAGATCAAGGCAGTGCAGACCGGACCGGGTGACGTGCCGGTCACGCCGGTCATGATAGAGAGCGCTTCGGTCGTCGCTTCGGTCGTCAAGTAACAGCAGGCAGCATGGCCGGGCCCCGGCAGAACCCGGGCCCGGCACACACATAATTTTTCATAAGGACTCATCATCATGGCAGTCGTACTCCACACCAATCACGGCAAGATCACGCTGGAACTCAACGCCGACAAGGCCCCGAAGACGGTTGAAAACTTCCTCGCCTATGTCCGTGACGGGCACTATGACGGCACCATCTTTCATCGCGTCATCGATGGCTTCATGATCCAGGGCGGCGGCTTCGAACCCGGCATGAAGCAGAAGCCGACCCGCGATCCAGTGGAGAACGAAGCCAACAACGGCCTGAAGAACGAGCCCTACACGGTTGCCATGGCGCGCACCAGCGATCCGCACTCCGCCTCCGCGCAGTTTTTCATCAACGTGAAAAACAACAGTTTCCTCGACTACCCGGGCCAGGACGGCTGGGGTTACTGCGTGTTCGCACGGGTCAGCGAAGGCACCGAAGTGGTCGACAAGATCAAGTCGGTCAAGACCGGCCGCAGCGGCATGTTTTCGGATGTTCCTGCCGAAAACATCGTGATCGAAAAAGCTGAAATCATTTAAAGGGCACCCGGTGACAAGCAGCGCGCACACGCCGTCCTCCATGCTCGCGCTGTTTGTCTCGGACCTGCACCTCGACGCCGCACTGCCGCGCACCACCGCGCGCTTTCTTCGCTTTCTTGAAGAGACCGCGCCGGCTGCGCAGGCTTTGTACCTGCTGGGCGACATCTTCGAATACTGGGCGGGCGACGACGACCTGGACAGCGAGTTCAATCGAAGAATCGTGACGGCCCTGCGCGCGGTGCGCGACGCCGGCGTCGAAACTTCCTGGATTGCCGGCAACCGCGATTTCCTGGTCGGCGATCGATTTGCCACCGAGTCCGGCTTGCACCGGCTCGATGACCCCACATCACTGACGCTAGCCGGTCGGCCCACCGTGATCACTCACGGCGATGCGCTGTGCACTGACGACCATGCCTATCTCGCATTTCGCGCGCAAGTCCGGCAGCCAGCCTGGCAGGCACAATTCCTGGCACAACCGCTGTCGCAGAGGAAGTTGATCATTGAAAACATGCGGCGCCAGAGCCGTGAAGCGCAGCGCGAAAAGACGCCCGAGATCATGGACGTCAATGAGCAGGCGGTTCAGCAGTTATTCCAGCAGAGCGGCGCACAGGTGATGATTCACGGGCATACGCACCGGCCGGCACTGCATGCTTATCCCAATGGACTGGTCAGGCATGTATTGCCGGATTGGGACCTGGATCATGGCACGGCGCGCGGGGGATGGCTGGAACTGGACCAGGCTGGCGCTTATACCGCGGTGAAGTTGTAGGCAGGGTCGAGGACGGGGTTTCGGCAGGCACTACCCCATTGCGCCGTCCGGGCGGCCCGGACCGACCTGCATGGCGGAGACCTCCCGGTCACTGCGCCATCGTCACTGCCCCCATCTATTCCACCAGGCGATTCAACTGGTCCGGATTGAATTTTTCCGTCGCCTCCGGCGATTGACACGCAATCCCTGCTGCCTTCAAGGCCGCAATGATCTGGCTGATCTGTTGCTCCTGCGTGGCCGCATTGTCGATCAAGCCGTGCAAGGCCTTGGACAGCGGATCGTCTCCGGGCGGCGTTAGCCCGTATGCCGAGAACATTCGCGCAGCAGCCTCGTCGCGCGGTGACTGCGTCTCCTTCTGGATGATGCGCGCCGGATTGCCGACCGCCGTTGCGCCAGCCGGCACTTCCTTCACGACCACCGCATTCGACCCGATTTTTGCTTCTTCGCCGACCGTGAACGAGCCGAGCACCTTGGCGCCGGCGCCGATGATGACGCCGCGTGCCAGCGTCGGATGGCGCTTGGCGCCCTTGCTGAGCGAGGTGCCGCCCAGTGTCACGCCCTGGTAAATGGTGCAGTCGTCCCCGACCTCGGCCGTCTCGCCAATCACGACGCCCATGCCGTGGTCGATGAATACGCGCCGGCCGATGGTGGCGCCCGGATGGATTTCGATGCCGGTGAGGACGCGCCCGATGTGGGAGATGAACCGCCCCATCCAGCGCAAATCACGCGCCCAGCACCAGCCCGCCCAGCGATGCATGACGATCGCATGCAAGCCCGGATAACAGGTCAGCACCTCCCATGAACTGCGCGCGGCAGGATCACGTTGCTTGATGCTGGCGATGTCTTCACGAAGGCGGCTGAACATAGGGTGACGAGCGGAGGTCGGCAAAAAGCCGTAAGTGGTAATGGTAGCCGGTTCAACGCGGCTTTGCTGGCAGCGCGTTGAACGGCAGGAAGCCGGGATCGTGGATTGCCCGGATCAGATCCCGCGCACGATGCGCTGGCGCCGGGCTTCGTACAGGCAGATGCCGGACGCAACCGAGACATTGAGGGACTCGACCGCGCCGAACATCGGCACGCTGACCAGCAGGTCACAGTTCTCCCGGGTCAGGCGTCGCATGCCCTCGCCTTCGGAACCCATCACCAACGCGACCCCGCCGCTGAAGTCTGCTTCGAACAAGGTCTTCTCTGCATCTTCCGTGGTGCCGGTGATCCAGATGTCGCGCTCCTGCAACTCGCGCATGGTGCGCGCGAAGTTGGTGACGGTGATGTAGGGAACGCTCTCCGCGGCGCCGCTGGCGACCTTGGCCGCTGTCGCATTCAGGCCGACTGCACGATCCTTGGGCGCAATCACTGCGTGCGCACCCGCACCGTCCGCCACACGCAAGCAAGCGCCGAGGTTGTGCGGATCGGTGATGCCGTCGAGCATCAGCAACAAGGGCGGTCCCTCGACCGCATCCAGCAACTCGTCCAGCGTCCGCGCCAGCGCGAGCGCGGCTGCATTGGCAACCACACCCTGGTGGCGGCGCGTGCCAACCATATTGGAGAGCCTGGTTTCGTCGGCCTGGATGACGCGCACGTTGGCTTCCTTGGCCGCCCGCAGCAGTTCGCCCATGCGGCGGTCATGACGGGCGGCGTCGACATAGATCTCTTCGACGGTGGATGCTTCGTGGCGCAGCCTTGCGGTGACTGCGTGGAAACCGAATATGAACTTGCCTTTCATGCGCTGTTATCTTTTCTTTCTCGCGCCGTTGCGGGCATGCGACTTGTCGTTACTGGGAGATGTGCTGCCGCGTTTGGGCTTGCCAGCTTTTTTTGGAGCACTGGCCGGCTTGGGTTCCGCGGCTCGTGGTTTTTTGGTGCGCCCTGCGCCGCCTTCGGCGCTGCGTCCAGGCTTAGGCAGTCCGCGCGCATCGGATTCGGTGACCAGGCGCAGATCGATCCGGCGGGCGTCCAGGTCGACCCGGCTGACCTGCACCCTGACCCGGTCCGTCATCTGGTAACGGATGCCACTGCGTTCGCCACGCAGTTCGTGCCGCGCCTCGTCGTACTGGAAGTAATCGGTGCCGAGTTCAGTGATATGGACCAAGCCTTCGATGAAGAGCTGGTCGAGCTGCACGAATATGCCGAAGGTGGTGACGCTGGAGATGGTGCCGGTGAATTCCTCGCCCAGCTTGTCGCGGATGAAGTAGCACTTGAGCCAGGCCTCGACATCGCGCGACGCCTCGTCGGCACGACGCTCGTTGGCGGAGCAATGAATTCCCAGCGATTCCCAGATCGCAAGGTCGCCTTCCATCTTCTTCTTGCCACGCGCCTTGTCCGTTACCTGCATCTTGCGGGCACTCTTCGAGAGCGTGGTGTTGAGCACGCTGGTGTCGATGTTGGTCGGCTGGTAGCGCTTGCCCTTCAGGATCGCCTTGATCGAGCGATGTGTCAGCAGGTCGGGATAGCGGCGTATGGGACTGGTGAAGTGCGCATAGGCCTCGTATGAAAGCCCGAAGTGGCCGATATTTTCCGGGCTGTACACTGCCTGCTGCATGGAACGCAGCAGCATGGTCTGCAGCAGCACCGCATCCGGCCGGTCCTTGACCTTGTTCAGCAGCTCCGCATATTGCGTCGCGGTGGGGTCGTCGCCGCCGCCCAGATGCAGCCCCTGCTGCTTCAGGAAGTTACGCAATTGCGTGAGCTTTTCCTTGGTCGGCGCCGCATGCACGCGGTACACGCCCGGATGCTCGAAGCGCTCCAGCAGGTCGGCGGCGCAAACGTTCGCCGCCAGCATGCATTCCTCGATCACACGATGCGCCTCGTTGCGGGTGCGCGGCAATATCTGCTCGATCTTGCCGACCGCATTGCAGACGATATAGGTTTCGGTCGTTTCGAAGTCGATCGCACCGCGCTCGTGGCGCGCCTTCAGCAGCACCTGGAACACGTCGTACAGGTTCTGCAGGTGCGGCACCAGTCCCGGGCGCCGTCCTGCTTCCGGCCCGCGGGTATTGCCAAGAATGGCCGCGACTTCGGTATAGGTCATGCGCGCGGCGGAATGGATCACCGCAGGATAGAACTGATAGGCCTTGATCACGCCCTTGCTGGTGATCACGGCATCGCACACCAAGGTCAGGCGGTCGACGTCGGGATTCAGTGAACATAATCCGTTCGACAATTTCTCTGGCAGCATCGGAATCACGCGGCGCGGGAAATAGACCGAGGTGCTGCGTTGCAGCGCGTCGGTGTCGATGCCATCGCCCGGCTTGACGTAATGGCTGACGTCGGCAATGGCGACGATCAGGCGAAAGCCAGTGGTCCGGCCGATCTTGACCGGCTCGCAATACACCGCATCGTCGAAATCGCGCGCGTCCTCGCCGTCGATGGTGACCAGCGGAATGTCGCGCAGGTCGACCCGTTCGTCGAGGTCCGCCGGTCGCACTTCGGACGGCAGCCTGGTCGCCAGCTTTTTCGCGGTATCGGAAAACTCGTGGGGCACACCGTACTTGCGCACTGCAATTTCGATTTCCATGCCGGGATCGTCAAACTCGCCCAGCACCTCCACCACCTTGCCGACGGCCTGGCTGTAGCGCGTGGGTTGCTCGATCATTTCGATGCTGACCACCTGCCCCGCCTTGGCCTTGCCGGGCGATCCCTGCACCAGGATATCCTGGCCCAGGCGCTTGTCCTCGGGCGCCACCAGCCACACGCCGTTCTCGTTGACCAGGCGCCCGATCACATGAGTATTGGCCCGCTCGATCACTTCAACGATGCTGCCTTCCGGCCGTCCGCGCCGGTCGGTACCCGTGATGCGCGCCTGCACCCGGTCCCCGTGCAGCACCTTCTGCATTTCCTTTTCCGACAGGAAAAGGTCTTCGGTACCATCGTCCGGAATCAGGAAGCCATAGCCATCGCGATGGCTGCTGACGCGACCTTCGACGAAGCTGCTCGTATTGGCCAGTTGATACAGGCCGGTACGATCCGGCTTGATCTGCCCGTCGCGCTCCATCGCATTCAGGCGCCGGGACAGCCCGTCCAGATGGTCGGTGCCGACCTTGAGCGCGCCAGCGATCGCGGCGATATCCTGCGGCTCGCCGGACTTGCGGAGAACGCCGAGGATTTCTTCTCTGCTGGGAATGGAATAGGGAAATTGACTCAAGAGTGCGCTTTGGTGATGAGGGGGATTAATACTTCGACAGTGTAGCGGACAGTTCCCAGTTTTGCCGACTGTGCAAACAGAGGTATTGATCTTTTTTTGTGAAATATTCGATCAAGGGAATTGACGTGCGTCAGTTTTCAGCTATAATCATCTTCTTCGTTAGCCCACGTGGCGGAATTGGTAGACGCGCATGGTTCAGGTCCATGTGCCGCAAGGTGTGGGGGTTCGAGTCCCTCCGTGGGCACCAAAATGCAAGAAGCCGGTCGAGAAATCGACCGGCTTTTTTCATTTGGGGATCACGAGCGAAGCGCCTGCGCGCTTCGCAACCAGTGCCTCCGTGGTTCGAGGACAGGGTTTCGCCAGGCATGCCTCGCGCCGTCCGAGCCGGTTCGGCTTGCAAGCCGAACCGTGGACGTTGATCGACGAAACCGGTGCTACGAGGCCGCCCCAATGCGAATGCACCTGCCGCCCTCCCCGGCCGCATAATAAAGAACTCCTTACCGCATGCCCCCGGCCCGCGCCATTGCCGGGCCGCTCACCATGAAAGCGCCGCCACCATGTTCACCATTCGCACTCCCCGGCCGGAAGACCTGCCCTCCCTGAAGACGCTGCTCACCAACAGCGGGCTGCCGGCTGACGACCTCGATCAGGCAAAACTCAATCATTTCATCGTGCTGGCACAGGGTCAGCGGATCGTGGGGTCGGTTGGCCTGGAGCCGTTCGGGCAGGATGGCCTGCTGCGCTCGCTTGCGGTCGACACGAACCACCGGGAAGAAGGTTTCGGGAGCCGCTTGCTGGAAGCGATAGAAACGCACGCCGCGGAGATCGGCATCCAGCACCTTTATCTGCTGACAACCTCGGCCACATCATTCTTCGAGCATCATGGGTACCAGCGCATGGAGCGCGCGGCAGCGCCGGCACCAATCCAGGCGACAGCCGAATTCACCGCCATGTGCCCGGACAGCGCGGCGTGCCTGTTCAAATCTCTCGATCAGTAGTCAGCTCGAAGTAGCCAGCTTGAAGTAGCCAACTTGTGCGGCCGGACCGGAGTCGAGCTGCACGCTCCTGTATCAGGCGGTTGCACTCACCGCCCGCGCATCACCCTGCAGCAACATCAGCGCAGCGTTGACGAACAAGGCGATGGTCACCAGTACGATACCCAACGCGATTCCCTGGGCGAATTCGCCCTTGCTGGTTTCAAGCGCGATGGCCGTGGTGATGGTGCGGGTTTCCCCCTCGATGTTCCCGCCCACCATCATGGCGCATCCCACCTCGGAAATGATACGGCCGAAGCCGGTCGTCACTGCCGCCATCACGCCAAATCGCGCCTCGTACAGAACAGTCCACATGACCCTGGCGCGGGAGGCGCCAAGCGTGATCGCCGTCTCTGCCAGGCGCGGGTCGGAAGCCTGCACCGCCGCCAGCGTGAAAGCCAGCAGCACCGGAAACCCGAGCAGCGCCTGGCCGGCAATCACACCCGCCTGGGAGAAGAGCCACTCCAGCCCACCGAGAGGCCCCTGGCGCGACAGCATCAGGTATAGCAGCAGGCCGATCAGCACCGTGGGCATCGACAGCGACACTTGCGCCAGCCAGATGACAAGCCGCCGTCCGGTGAAGTTGTGCGTGGCCACAAGATAGCCCGCGAGGATGGCCGGCGGCCCCGCCAGCAGCAGGCCGACCGCTGTCGTCTTGAGCGAAATCCAGATGATCAGCCAGAGCGCCGGATCGCCCGAGAAGAGCAGCGTGAAGGCATCGCGAATGGCGTCAAGGATGTGCATGCAAATGGAAAATGGGTGGCGGCCTGAATTCTGAGATGCGCTACTTGCGGGCGCGGTCAATTCGAACGTCGGGGGCCATGTTCTTATGTTCGGTTCGGTTCGGTCCGGTCCGGTCCGGGTCCGGCGCGTCCGGTGCGTCCGGTGCGTCCGGTGCGTCCGATATGGTACGCAGCAGTGGCAAGTATTCCAATATGAAATCAATTGCATAAGTTGGCCGATGAGGATGCCAAAGGACAGCCCCCCCCCTCGACATGGCCCAGCTCCACTGAGTGCAGGACTGGAGCCGATGCTTTCCGAGCTCGTCGGGATATGTCGGAGACGGTGCAAGACGCGGCCGGCGGGGCCGGAATTGACTTCATTCCAAACTTCGTTAGAATGAGCGAATGAGACAAATCAAAGATCACCTCTACCAGCAAGTGGCGCGCGTTGGAAAGGCGCTGGCAAGCCCCAAGCGCCTGGAACTGCTGGAACTCCTGTGCCAGGGAGAAAAGGCGGTCGAGTTGCTGGCCGAGCAGGCCGCGATCAGCGTCAAGCTTGCAAGCGCGCATCTGAAGGCCTTGCGCGAGGCGCGCCTGGTCGAGACGCGACGTGATGGCAAATACATCCTGTACCGGCTTGCCAGCGACGGCGTCGCCGATCTGTGGGTAGCCTTGCGCTCCCAGGCAGAGGAGCGTCTGGTCGAACTGCAACTGGCCCTGAAGGGCCTGGTCGAGCAGCCGGAGCAACTTGAGGAGCTGGATCGGGAAATGATCCTGGCCAGGGCGCGCACCGGCGAAGTGGTGATACTCGATGTCCGGCCCCAAGAAGAATTCGCAGCGGCCCATTTGCCATTCGCTCGCTCGCTTCCGGTCGCCGAGCTCGGGCGGCGGCTGAAAGAGATCTCGAAAGACACGCCTGTCGTCGCCTATTGCCGCGGTCCGTTTTGCCTGATGGCACGGGACGCGGTCGAACTGCTGCGCAAGAAGGGATACCGGGCGCAGCACCTTCAGGATGGCGTCGCGGAGTGGCGGGCAAACGGATTCCCGATCGAGGCATAGCGCATCATGAAAACCCTGCTGATCTTCAACGACGCGCCCTACGGCAGCGAACGAACCTACAACGGCGCCCGGCTCGCAGGAGCCTTGTCCAGGCTAGCGGAGGATCAGGTACGCATATTCCTGATCGGCGATGCTGCCAGTGCCGCCCACTCTGGCCAAAAGGTCCCGGCCGGCTTCTACAACCTTGAGTTGATGCTGGGCGGCGCAGTCCGGCACGGCGCCGAAATTGGCGTTTGCGGCACCTGCATGGATGCGCGCGGCATACAGGAGACGTCGCTACTGGCCGGCGCGCACCGAAGCACCCTGGATGAGCTGGCGCAATGGACCGCGTGGGCCGACAAAGTGCTGGTTTTTTGAGTCGGGAGCAGATCTTGTTTTCCTCCCCTTGCCCTCCCCGGTCCGGGCATGAGCATGCCTGAATCCAGTTCCAGGATATTCGGCATCCGCGCCAACCTGTCGCAGGTCCTGCATCAACTGCTTCAGGTGCTGCTGGTCGGCATGACGATCGGCATGATGCGCAATGTCGTGCCGGCCCTGGCGGAAACAGAGTTCGGCGTGCCGCGCGGCTCATTCATGCTGCTCGCGGCTTTTGTCGTTGCCTTTGGATTTGTGAAGGGCGCGATGAATTTCCTGGCGGGGCGCATGGCCGAGCGCATGGGACGTCGACATGTCCTGCTGCTGGGCTGGGTGGCCGCACTGCCGATCCCGCCATTGGTCTATTTTGCGCCCTCGTGGGGCTGGATCGTGTTCGCGACCATTCTCCTGGGCGTCAACCAGGGGCTGACCTGGTCGATGACGCAGACCTCGAAACTGGACATCACGCGCGCCGACCAGCGGGGATTCGTCATCGGCCTGAACGAATTCTCGGGCTACCTGGGCGTTGCGCTCGCCGGCATCCTGACCGGATACGCCGCTTCGCTGTGGGGGCCGCGAGCAGGTTTGCTGTGGTTCGGAATCGCGGTGATTGGCCTGGCCACCTTGCTGGCTTTGGTCGCAGTGGTCGAGACGCTCCCGTGGGCGAGAGCCGAGATCAAGGCGCACGCTGCAATACAAAGCATCGCTTCCTTCAAGCCGCGCTATGCCAGCGTCACACGCGCCGAACCCTCGACCGGCGAGATGTTTGCGCTGATGACGTGGCGGGACCGGCGCATGGCAGCCCTGTGCCAGGCCGGCCTGGTGGAGAAATTCGTCGATGCGCTGGTATGGGCCTTCTGGCCGGTGTACCTCCACAAGCAAGGCCTCAGCTTGCCAGCGATCGGATGGGTCGTCGGCGTATATGGGTTTACCTGGGGCGTCTCCCAGTTTTTCACGGGCCGGATGTCCGATTGGTTCGGCCGCCACTACTTTAACGTGGCAGGCATGTTGATTTGCGGCCTCGGCGTGGCCGCGTTTCCCCTTGGTGCCGGCTCGCTCTGGTGGAGCATCTCCGCCGCGGTCACCGGCCTTGGGATGGCGATGCTCTATCCCAATCTGAGCGCGGCAGTGGCCGATATTGCCCATCCGGACTGGAGGGCCTCGGCGATCGGGATCTATCGCTTCTGGCGCGACCTGGGGTATGGGATTGGCGCACTCGGCCTGGGCGCCGCTGCGGCCCTGGGTGGCGACATCGAGTATGCATTCTGGTTCGTGGCTGGCTCGATGATCCTGTCCGGCCTCGCCTTGTTCCACTTCGGTGAAGAGACCCACCCGCGCCTCAACCCGGCGCCCTGATTTATCCAACACAACAAACGAGAGACAAAAAATGGCAATACCAAAGTACGCATCCAATCGCCTGAGAAGCTTCGCCGTGGTGGCGGCACTTGCCCTGTGTTCGCCCTTGGCCGCGCACGCGGCCCTCGACAAGGCTGCTGTCGAGTCGCTGGAGTCCTATTTCGACTTCATCGATTACAACAGCGGGACCATTGCGGCCCAGCAAATACCCGAGGCCGACTGGAAGAAAATTTACGCCCTGGATGTGCGTGACGCGGGCCAGTTTTCGAAGGAGCACATCCCCGGCGCAGTGAATATTGAATGGCGCAAGGTGTTTGCCGAGCGGAATCGGCTGCCCAAGGACAAGACGATCCTTGTGTATTGCAACACCGGCTCATTCTCCGGCCAGGTCGCCATGGCGCTGCGCATGGCGGGATTTGAAAACGTGCGGATCCTGCATGGTGGATTCGCTGAGTGGCAGGCGCGAGGAGGCATGGATGCCTATCGGCGCGCTACCGCCAAATAAGGTGCACGCGAGAAATATGCGATACAAGGAGACAACATGAAAAAAACTTTGCGGCCCCGGCTGGCAGCCCTGGCAGTTTCTGTGTTGCTGGCATCGACGGCTGTCGCCGCCGAAAAAATGTCATTAGCCGTTCCTGGTGCTCTCGACCGGGAGGGGCGTAAAGTCCTGACCTTCATCGCGAAGGATCCGCCCGGTCAGCGCTGCAACGGTAATCTGCAAGTAGCAGCTGAAATCGCGAACACCTACCTCGTGCCGATCCAGTTGCTCCCGTCTACGCTCGCTCCCGGGCTGCCTGCGCCAGCAGTTTTTTACGGAGCGCAGAATATCGCTGCGGACGGCGGCGATCACAATGGCGGCGTCAGCTATCAGATCGTCGCGGATATTCTCGAAATGGAAGGCGTTCCCAAGCAGGGAAAGGCGGGGCTGCTTTTCAACGGCAAAGTCAGGGAGCAACTCGACGGTCTGAAGGCGACTATCAAACAAGGTGGCAAGTAGCGTACGACACAGCCGGGATTCCGTCGCCACGCCCCCCCCCGGGGAAATCGCATTGAGGGGCTGAAGTACAAAAGAGGGACAGGGCTGGCCTTTCTGCCCTGTCCTCTCCCTCGCAAGCTGAGCACATTGCTGATCACCGGCTTGGCAGCATTTGGTCCATTCAAGCTATCCACCAGTAGAATGATGGCTGCGACGACCAACCGGACATCCCGAAGGTCGCAACATTCGCGGCCAATTATTCCGGCGCGACCTAAACCTGCTTGAAGGAAAAATCAGTGACAACAGTATTTGCGCTCCCGGTGTTTGACGGAACGGTAATCGTCAACGGGAACGAGCTATTCAAAGGACAGGGTTCGGCAACACAGTGGGCTCAACGGCTGGCAGCCGAACTTGGCATCGAAGTGACGGCCAGGAAGATTGGCAACGGCTGGGCACTATTCGGGACGGTAGATGGGGTTGATTGCGTCTGGGGCATCTACGGTCAACGCCTGAAGCGCGTCAATTGAATTGCCAGGATTACCGCCGAAAAAAAGCCCGCAGCAGCGGGCCATTCCAGCAAAAGCGGGCCTTGTCAGCTCACTCGCCCCATTTCCTCTTCAGTCCCTCGATCGTCATGCCGTCATACTCTTCGAACGGTTGATGAATCCAGGGACTCGTATCCAGGTAGCGGAGGTAGTAATCCGGTGTAAACGACGAGCAAGCCTTGCACCAGATCACTGCCGTCTTCACCTCGGTCACTTCCGGGAATGATGACTGCAATTGCCTGTGCACCGCCTTCAGGGTCACCCCTGAATCCGCCAGATCGTCGATCAGCAATATCCGCCCCTTCAAGGGCCCCGCCGTGGTGCTGACATGGGTGCTGACCTCGATCTCGCCCTGCACCGTCCCCGCCTCTGCCCGGTACGAACTGGTGGAAAGAATCGCCAAGGGGACTTGAAACAGCCGCGAGAATACGTCGCCGGGCCGGAGGCCGCCGCGTGCCAGGCACAGGATCTGGTCGAATTTCCAGCCGGATTTGTGAACCAGAAGAGCCAGCGCTTCAATTTCGCGGTGGTACTCGTCCCAGTTCACCCACAGGTGCTTGTCGTCCGATGCCGGCACGTCGCGAATTATTTGAACGGATGGCGCAGCACGATCGTCTCTTCGCGGTCGGGGCCGGTGGAGACCATGTCAATCGGCACCTTGATCAACTCCTCGATGCGCTTGATGTAGGCGATTGCCGCAGGCGGCAGCGCGTCCATCGACCTGGCGCCAACGGTTGTCTCGCTCCAGCCGGGCATCTCTTCATATACCGGCTCGCAGAGCGCTGCTTCCTCAGCGCCGCTCGGGAAGATGTCCACATCGCGGCCATCCACCTTGTAGCCGGTGCAGATTTTCAGCGTCGGCAGCCCGTCCAGCACGTCGAGCTTGGTCAGGCAGACGCCGGTCACGCCGTTGATCTGGACCGAGCGCTTCAGCAGGGCCGCGTCGAACCAGCCGCAGCGGCGCGCACGCCCGGTGACCGTGCCGAATTCATGGCCGACGCTCGCCAGGTGCTTGCCAACGCCCTGGTCGGTCGGCAGTTCCGACGGGAACGGACCGGAGCCAACGCGCGTGGTGTAAGCCTTGGTAATGCCCAGCACATAGTGCAGCATGCCAGGACCGACGCCGGCGCCAGCGGCCGCATTGCCGGCCACGCAGTTGCTGGAGGTGACGTACGGATAGGTGCCATGATCGACGTCCAGCAGGCTGCCCTGCGCGCCCTCGAACAGGATGCTGCCGCCGGCCTGGTGCACTGCATAGAGCGCGCTCGACACATCGGTCACCATCGGACGGATGCGTTCAGCATAGGCCAGCGCTTCATCCAGCGTCTTCTGGTAGTCGACAGGGTCGGCTTTCAGGTACTGGGTGAGCACGAAATTATGGTAATCCAGGTTTTCCAGCAACTTCTCGGAAAACCGCTTGGCAATGAGCAGGTCGGCAACGCGGATTGCGCGGCGCGCCACCTTGTCTTCGTAAGCCGGGCCGATGCCCTTGCCGGTAGTGCCGATCTTCGATGCGCCGCGCGCTGTTTCACGGGCTGCGTCGAGCGCAGTGTGATACGGAAGAATGAGCGGGCAGGCGTCCGAAATCTTCAGGCGCGACATCACTTCCACGCCGACTGCCTGCAGCTTGTCGATTTCGCGCAGCACGTCCGGCACGGACAGCACCACGCCATTGCCAATGTAGCAGGCCACGCCCGCACGCATGATCCCGGACGGGATCAACTGCAATGCCGTCTTCTGCCCGCCGATCACCAGCGTATGGCCGGCGTTATGGCCGCCCTGGAAGCGCACCACGCCCTGCGCATGGTCGGTCAGCCAATCGACGACCTTGCCCTTGCCCTCGTCGCCCCATTGGGTTCCGACCACCACCACGTTTGTTGCCATGCTCTTGTTCGACATCATTTTTCCAACTTTTTGAGTATCAATTTTCCATTTTCAAGCACGATTGCGCGATCGCACTCGAACTCGTCCTGATCGTTTTCATGCCCGGGCAGGCTTTGTATCACGACCTCGCCCGCAGCCCGCAGGCCTGCAATCATATTGCGTAACCCGTCGTCCCTGCCCCACGGCGCGCGCACCGCCGCCTTGGGCTCGGCCATCGGCATCAGCCGCGCGAGTTCGCGCAGGTCCATCGAAAATCCGGTTGCCGGCCGTGCACGGCCAAATGCCTCCCCGACCTGGTCGTAGCGCCCGCCGCGCGCCACCGCGTTCGGCAGGCCGGGAACGTAGACCGAAAACATCGCGCCGCTCTCGTATTCATAACCGCTCAGGTCGGCCAGGTCGACCGTGACCGAAGAGGGATCGGCCAGATCGGCCAGCGACTGCAATTCGTCGAGCGCGCGCCGGATCGACGGGTCGTCCGGCAGCACTTCGCGGGCACGCTCGATCACCTTGCTGTCGCCGTACAGTGTCGGCAATGCCAGCAGCGCGCGGCGCACCGGCGGCTGGCAATCCTGCGTGACCACCTGCAGTCCCGGCACATCCTTGGCGCGCAGCAAGGCGCCGATCTCGTCCTTGAGCCTGGTTGCGACAGCATCCATTGCTGTCAGCGCGCGGAAAATACCGACGTGACAAAGGTCCAGGCGCACGCGCGAAAATCCGGCGAGATCCAGCGCGGCAAGGGCCAGTTCCTGTATCTCGGCATCGGCTTCCAGCCCGGCATGGCCGTAGATCTCGGCTCCGATCTGGAAGGGTTCGCGGGTGGCGTGCAAGCCCGACGGCCGGGTATGGAGCACGCTGCCGGCATAGCACAGCCGGGTTACCGAGGGACGATTGAGCAAGTGGGCATCGATGCGCGCGACTTGCACCGTCATGTCGGCGCGAACGCCCATGGTCCGGCCGGACAGCTGGTCCACCAGCTTGAACATGCGCAGGTCCATGCCGTGCCCGGCGACGGGCAGCAGGGACTCGAGGTACTCGAGCATGGGCGGCATGACGAGCTCATAGCCATAGGAGCGGAAGCGATCCAGGATCGCCCGGCGCAGTTCCTCTATCTTGCGCGCTTCAGACGGCAAGACATCGGCAATGTTCTCGGGAAGGAGCCAGTTGGGCATGACAGGACTTCAGAAAAAATCAGGCTAAATTAGGGAAATGCCAAGGACAGCAAGGCCCAGGAGCAGGGACAGGAGGCCAAAGAAACGCAGTTGGCCGTCAGAGAGCCTGGCGATGTATTCAAAGACTTGCCGCCAACGCGCGGGAAATACAAACGGCCCGATCCCTTCCAGGACCAGCACCAGGCCGATTGCAACTACCCAGGCTTCCGACACGAGCCGCTACTTCTTGGCGGGCGGTGCCGGTGACTTGGCAGGCCCGGCCGAAGATACGCCCGGCGCCTTGAAGTACCTGAAAAATTCCGAACTCGGATCAAGCACCATCACGTCGCTGCGACTCTTGAAGCTGGCACGATACGCTTCCAGACTACGGTAGAACCGGTAAAACTCCGGACTCTGGCCGAAAGCCTGGCTGTAGATCTGGGTTGCCTTGGCGTCACCTTCGCCGCGCACGTTCTCCGCATCGCGATAGGCTTCGGCCAGGATGACGGTGCGCTGGCGGTCGGCGTCAGCGCGGATTTTCTCCGATTCTGCCGAGCCTGTCGAGCGTAACTCATTGGCAACACGGGTACGCTCCGCCTTCATGCGGTCGTAGACGGAGGCGTTGATCTGCTCCACATAGTCAACCCGCTTGAGGCGCACGTCGACGATGCCGACACCGATCTGCTTCGCTTCTTCAGCCACCTTCACGCGAATCGCATCCATGACCTTGCCGCGTTCGCCGGAGATTACCTCGCGCACTGTGCGCTTGGTGATTTCCTCGTTCAGCGCGGCCTTGACCGTCTGCGCCATGCGGTCGTGGGCACGGCGTTCGTCACCGCCGAAGCTGATGAAGAAAAGGCGCGGATCAATGATCTGGTATTTGACGAAGGCATCCACCAGGATGTTCTTCTTTTCGGCCGTGATGAACCGGTCCGCTTCCGGCGAATCGAGCGTAAGGATGCGCTTGTCGAGGAAGATGACGTTCTGGAACGGCGGCGGCAACTTGAAGTGCAGCCCCGGTTCGCTGATCACCTGCTTGACTTCACCCAGCGCGAACACGATCGCATAACGGCGCTGGTCGACGACGAACAGGGTGGAGAAAGCGATCGACAGCAGGATCAGGCCCGCAATCGCATAGGAGAAAATACGGTTCATCAGCGTGCCTCCCGGTCACGTGCATCACGGCTGCGGGAAGTCGCCGGACGGGTTGCCTCTGCCGGCGCCTCCGGCGCAGGTACAGGCGCTGCCTGGCCAGCCGCTGCCTGGCCAGCCGCGGCTGCAGGCTTGCCCGACGCGCTATCGGCCGCAGTCTGGGCAATCAGCTTGTCCAGCGGCAAATAGAGCAGATTGCTGCCGCTGCGCGCATCAACCATGACCTTGGCGGTATTGGAAAATATCTGCTGCATGGTTTCGAGGTAAAGGCGGTCGCGGGTAACCGCCGGCGCTTTCTGGTATTCAACCAGAACGTGCTTGAAGCGGTTTGCATCGCCTTGGGCAGTGGCTACCACGCGGGAGCGGTAGGCTTCAGATTCCTGCTGCAGGCGGGACGCTGCGCCGCGCGCTTTCGGAATCACGTCGTTGGCGTAGGCCTGTCCTTCATTTTTCTGGCGCTCGCGATCCTGCCCGGCACGCACCGCATCGTCAAATGCAGCCTGTACCTGTTCGGGCGGCTGTACTCCCTGCATGGTCACATTGGTGATCTGCACGCCGGACCGGTAACGATCGACGATCTGCTGCATCAGCTGGCTGGTCTCGAATGCGACTTTCTCGCGGCCTTCGTACAGGACGAAATCCATCTTGCTCTTGCCAACGATTTCGCGGATCGAGGTCTCGGCAACCTGCTTGATCATCTCTTCCTGGTCGCGATTGTTGAACACCCAGTCGGACGCGTTCTTGAGCTTGTACTGCACGGCGAACTGGATATCGATGATGTTTTCATCGTCGGTAAGCATCAGCGATTCTTTCGCCTGCTTGTTACGCACGTTGGTGCGATAACCAACTTCCACAGTCCGTACCTGCGATACGTTGACGATTTCGTGGGCCTGGACCGGATAAGGCCAACGCCAGTTGAAACCGGCCGGCGTCATGTGGCTGTAGCGGCCAAAGGTCATGACCACGCCGGTCTGGCCTTCCTGGACAATGAAGAATCCGCTCACCAGCCACAGGAACAGCACGATGACAGCGAGTACGCCCGCGCCAATGCCGGCACCGCGCATCTCGGCCTTGAAGCCGCCGTTGCCGCCGCCGTCGCCACTGCCGCCGCCCTTGTTGCCAAACAGGCGATTCAGGCGCTGGTTGAAGTCGCGCCAGAGTTGGTCCAGGTCAGGCGGGCCGTCTTGCGGCCGCCGGCCGCCCTGGTTCTGATTCTGCTTGTCGTCGTCCTGGGAACCTCGTCCCCATCGCGGATCGTTCAGCGAGAATTTCAGTCCAAATTTTTTGATCAGGGAAACGAGCATTCTGTTTGCGATCCGCTTGAAGTTATTTGGGTTTTGAAAGCCAATCGAATCAGTGCCTCGCCTCGGGGCGATCGTGCTCCTGTTCCTGCTCGATGGAGTGTTCGCCCTGCGCCGTCGCGGCATATTCGGCAACGGCCTGCCTCAGCAAATCAACGCCGGAACCGGTCTGGGCGCTAATGAAAACCCGCCGGATTTTATCATATTCGTCACGCTCCAAAGCCGGTTCGAGACCGGCCAGGTCGATCTTGTTATAGACCAGTATCTGCGGGATGTGGTCTGCACCGATTTCCTTCAGCACCTCGTTGACCTGCCCGATCTGCTCCAGCCGGGCCGGGCTGGCCGCATCGACCACGTGCAGCAGCAGATCCGCATGGATCGTTTCTTCGAGGGTAGCGCGAAAAGCCGCGACCAGCTGGTGCGGCAGGTCGCGGATGAATCCCACCGTATCGGATACCACGACATTGCCGACTTCGCCCATGTAGACCCTGCGCGAAGTCGTGTCGAGTGTCGCAAACAACTGATCGGCCGCATACACGCCGGCTTTGGTCAGGTTGTTGAACAGTGTGGATTTACCCGCGTTGGTATAACCGACGAGCGATACTGAAAACGAGCTGTTGCGGCTGCGGGCACGACGTTGCGTGACCCGCTGCTTGTGCAGCTTGCCCAGCTTGGCGCGCAGGGACTTGACCCGTTCGCCAAGCAGGCGGCGGTCAGTTTCCAACTGCGTCTCGCCGGGGCCGCGCAGGCCGATACCGCCCTTCTGTCGTTCAAGGTGAGTCCAGCCCCGCACCAGCCGGGTGGCAAGGTGCTGCAGCTGGGCCAGTTCGACTTGCACCTTGCCTTCGTGGCTTTGCGCGCGCTGCGCGAAAATATCCAGGATGAGGCTGGTGCGGTCGACTACCCTGACCTTCAGCAAGCGTTCGAGATTGCGCTGCTGCGCCGGACTGAGCGCATGATCGAAGATGACGATCTCGAGATCGAGGTCAGCGACCGCCTGCGCGATCTCCTCGGCCTTGCCGGATCCGACGAAAAGCGCTGCGTCCGGACTGCCACGGCGCCCCGTCACGGTAGTGATGGGCTCCGCACCGGCAGTCCGGGACAGCAGCGACAGTTCTTCGAGGCTGGCCGCGAAGTCGCCCTTGCCGAAGTCGACTCCGACCAGGGCTGCACGCATGGTGTTACTCGTTGTCAAATTTTGCGCGGACGGTCCTACTCGGTGTCCGCTTCCTGACTGAGATTCACGGCACGGGCCGGCACCACCGTCGAAATTGCATGCTTGTAGACCATCTGGGTGACGGTATTACGCAGCAGCACGACATACTGGTCGAAGGATTCGACATGACCCTGCAATTTGATGCCGTTGACGAGGTAGATGGAGACCGGAATGTGTTCCTTGCGCAAGGCATTCAGGAACGGGTCTTGTAACAATTGCCCTTTATTACTCATGGAAACTCCATTGTGTTGTTGTGATAGGAGGTGGCGGCAACCGGCGGCATTTCAAGTGCTGCGCCGCATGATTGCCAAACGACTGTAAACGATTTTCATCGTTCTTGCCAAAGAAAGCGCAAGTATCGCAAGTATTGCTACCGCTCTTCGCGGCTGAACGGATTTTTCCCCGAACGGAATTCTATGCGCAGCGGTGTGCCGGCCAGCGCGAACGTATCGCGGAAATGCTTTTCCAGGAATCGCTTGTAATTGTCATCGATGCTGTCGAGCGAATTGCCGTGGATGACGATGATCGGCGGGTTCTGGCCGCCCTGGTGCGCGTAGCGCATCTTGGGCCGGATCGAGCCCTTGCGGCGCGGCTGCTGATGCTCGACTGCTTCCGCCAGCGCACGCGTCAGCTTGGGCGTCGGTATCTTGGTCATCGCCGCCTTGTACGCAGCATCGACCGACTTCAGCAACAGTCCGATGCCCGTGCCTTTCTGTGCCGAGATGTAGTGGAACTTCGCAAAGGTCAGGAAGCCGAGCTTGCGGTCGATGTCGTTCTTGATCTCGTCGCGACGGGAACTGGTCAGTCCATCCCATTTGTTGACGCCGACCACCAGCGCCCGGCCGCTCTCGAGGATGAATCCGCCGATATGCGCATCCTGCTCCGAAATATCCTGCTGCGCATCGAGCAGCAGGACCACGACATTGGCTTCGGAGATCGACTGCAGGGTCTTCACAACCGAAAACTTTTCGATCGCCTCGAACACCTTCCCGCGCTTGCGTATGCCGGCGGTGTCGATCAGCGTATAGTGCCGGCCATCGCGCTCGAAAGGAATTTCGATTGAATCGCGGGTGGTGCCGGGCATGTCGAACGCAATCACGCGCTCCTCGCCGAGCAGGGCATTGACCAGGGTCGACTTGCCGACGTTGGGCCGGCCGACGATGGCGATGCGCACGCCGCGTTCGGCCTGCGCCTCTGGTTCTTCGGTGGCGCCCGCGTGCGCTGCTTCCACCTGGTCGAGTGCCACGTCGACCAGGTCCATCACGCCGTCGCCATGCGCCGCGGAAATCACGTAAGGATCACCAAGGCCCAACTCGTAAAACTCCGCCGTGACAGCGGTGTAGCGCATGCCCTCGGACTTGTTAACGACCAGCATCACCTCACGACCGGACTTGCGCAGGAAATCGGTGATGGTCTTGTCATGCGGGGTCAAGCCCTGGCGGCCATCGACGATGAACATGACGACGTCTGCTTCGGCGACAGCCTGCCGCGTCTGCTTGGCCATCTCGTGCAGGATGCCTTCCTTGGCAACCGGCTCGAAGCCGCCGGTATCAATGACCAGGAACGGCCGTTCGCCGATCCGGCCTTCGCCGTAGTGTCGATCCCGGGTGAGTCCGGGCATATCCGCAACCAATGCGTCGCGCGAACGGGTGAGCCGATTGAACAGCGTGGATTTGCCGACGTTTGGTCGGCCAACGATGGCAATTACCGGCTTCATTTAAGTTGCTTCTAGCTATTTTGTGGACAGCGCAAGCAACGCACCGCCCCGGGTTTGGACGACGAGGTTATCCCCTACCAGGATCATGCCGGCGACCGGACTGCCGTCGCTGGTGATACGGGCGAGGAAAGCACCCTCCTCGCGGGAAAGGAAATGGACGTAGCCTTCCATGTCACCGACTGCGACCGCGCGCCCGATGGATACCGGCGCGGTGAGGTCGCGGTTCTGCAATTTGTTGTTGCGCCATACGCTGCCGCCAGAATCGCGGGTGTAGGCATTGACGACGCTCTTGTCATCAACGCCGAACACGAAGCGCTCGTCGACAGCCAGTCCGACCGTGCTCGACAAGGGCCGGTTCCAGCGGCCATTGCCGTTGGCCACATCAAGGCAGCCCACGCGCCCCTGGTAGGCAACCGCACAGACTTCGCGCCCGCTCACCACCGGAGCGCCGGAAACGTCGGCGATGCGCTCAAGTTCGGTGGCGCCGCGCGGCTCGCCGATGCTTCCTTCCCAGCGCGGCCCGCCGTTCGACAGGGCCAGCGCCAGCAGGCGGCCACCTGGCAGTGCCACGAAGGCAGTACCTGAGGCGATCACGATGCCTGGGGCTGCCCGCAGCGTCAGCGGCGGCGCAGTGCGTTGCAAGGTCCAGCGGCGCTTGCCGCTGGCGATTTCGTAGGCCGAGATCCGGTTGTCCAGGCTGCGCACGACAACCACGCCCTCGCCTACTGCGGGGGCGCTCAGGATTTCGCTGCTCAGTTGCGCTTTCCAGCGCAGCTTGCCGGTATTGTCATAGGCAAGCAGGGATCCGTCGCGCGAGCCGACTGCGATGGTCTCGCCATCAGTGCCAACGCCGGCCGTCAGCCGGGTGCCTGCGGAGATACGCCATACTGCGCCTCCGCTCGCCGCGTCGTAGCGGGCAACTGTGCCGTCAGCGGCAGCGGCATAGACTGAACCGGCGCCAGCGGCGGGTTTGAGCGCGGAATCGCCGGCAGCGCCGATCGAAGCCGACCACAGGGTGCGCACCGCCATGGTCTGCTCGAACTGGGCCAGGGGCGCCGGCGGATTGCGCGGCGCCGGCTTGCTGGCGAACGGATTCAGCGACGACATCGTCGAACAACCGGCGAGCACGATTGCCACGCCCGCCATCAGCAGTCCTGCTGGAACCTTGAGCTTGCCCTGCATTCTTTCCCCTTTTTGTTCTTTTCCGGCTATCAGCCGGCCTTGCCGGCGCTGTCACTGCTGCCGCCCAGGGCATCCAGCTTGATCTGGATCAGCTGGCGGGCAGGATTTTTCGGATCGGATTTTTCCAGCGCGGTGCGGTAAGCAGCGCGGGCATCCTCGATTTTTTGCTGCGCCACCAGCACGTCGCCCCGGCGGTCCGCGAGTGCGCTGGCAAACTGCGCCGGCGCATCGGCGGCGAGCAGTTTCAATGCATCGTCAAACTTTTTCTCATCGGCCAGCAAGCCGGCCAGGCGGATGCGGGCAATCACGCGGAATTCGTCATCGCGGCCCTTGTCGGCAACCCATTGCAGCCTGGACCTGGCGCCGGCCATGTCGTTGGCATCATAGGCATTGCGTGCCGCCACCAGCGCGCCCATCTGGGCGTAGGCCGTGCGGGAAAACTTGTCCTGGATGTCGGCCGCCACACGCTGCACCTTGGCATTGTCCTTGGCTGCTGACGCTTTCTGCAGTTCGTCGTAGAGCAGGGACGCCTGCGCCGACTGGTTGCGCTCCCATGCCGACCAGCCAGTCCAGCCGGCGTAGGCGGCAAGCGCCACGATCAGCGCCCAAGTGACCAGATTGCCATACTGTTTCCACCACGCTTTCATCGTGGCCAGTTGTTCTTGTTCTTCGTGATCGTATGCCATGTTCCGGGCCCTCAGGGTTTGTAATGAACGTGCGAGCCGTGGTCGTGGCCATGATCATGGCCATGATCGTCGTCACCGACGATCTGATCGACCAGATACTCCGCAACTTTGGAAAAAGGAACCGTCGCCTGCCGGTTTTCAGCAGACTCGCCGCGCAGGATCTTGACGGTGGCCGTGTCGCCAGCGACTTCATCCTCGCCGATGATGACGGCGAAGCCGGCTCCGCTCGCATCAGCCCGCTTCATCTGCGCTTTGAAACTGCCGCTGCCGCCAGCCGATGCGCAATGTAGCACAACATCCAGCCCGGCATCGCGCAAACGCTCTGCCAGCACAAAGGATTGCATCTGTGCCGCTTCGCCCTGATGGACAAGGTAAACGTCGCACTGGCTGGCGGCGGGCTGCTCCCCTGCCCCCTTCATCAGCTCCAGCAGGCGCTCGACGCCCATGGCGAAACCGCAAGCCGGGGTCGGCTTGCCGCCGAACATTTCGACCAGCGGGTCGTAGCGGCCGCCGCCGCATACGGTTCCCTGGGAACCGAGCTGGTCGGTGACCCACTCGAACACGGTGCGGTTGTAATAGTCCATGCCCCGCACCAGCCGCGGATTGATGGTGAAAGGGATATTGTTGTGCCGCAGGATGCGCTGCACGCCTTCGAAATGCGCCAGCGAGTCGGCGTCCAGGTAGTCAACCAGCTTCGGCGCTGCGTTGACCATGTCCTGCATGGCAGGGTTCTTGGTATCGAGGATGCGCAGCGGATTGGAATGGAGTCGGCGCGTCGCATCGGCGTCGAGCAACTCCCGGTTCTGCTCGAAATAGGCGACCAGGTCGGCACGATGGCGGTGGCGCTCGTCGGCGTTGCCAATCGAGTTCAGTTCGAGCCGGATACCGGACAGGCCGAGATCGTCCCACAGGCGCTGGCACATCAGGATCAGTTCCGCATCGACATCCGGGCCGCTGAACCCGATCGCTTCCGCGCCAACCTGATGGAACTGGCGGTAGCGGCCGCGCTGCGGCCGCTCATGGCGGAACATCGGCCCGGCGTACCACAGGCGCTTGGGGCCGTCATAGGTCAGGTTGTGCTCCAGCGCCGCGCGCACCACGCCGGCGGTGCTTTCCGGGCGCAAGGTCAGGAGGTCGCCATTCATTGAGTCAACGAAGGAATACATTTCCTTCTCGACGATGTCGGTGACGGCGCCCAGGCCGCGGGAAAACAGGGCGGTAGGTTCCACGATAGGCGTGCGGATCTGCTGGAATCCGTAACTTTTCAGGACCGACTCCACCGTATTCTCGAACAACTCCCAAAGCGGCGCGTCTGCCGGCAGGATGTCGTTCATCCCGCGGATACCAACTAATTTTTCCGGTTTCTTGTTGTCTGACATGTCGATGTTCGAAAAGGCGCGGCACAGCGCGCCATTGCATTGATTGAAAGAAGCCGGCTAACTGCCGTAGCGGGTCTTCACGTAATTCAGCACGATGTCCTGGAATTCCTGGGCGATGCTGGCGCCGCGCAGCGTCACCGCTTTCTGTCCGTCCACGAAAACCGGCGCAGCCGGCGCTTCGCCGGTGCCGGGAAGGCTGATGCCGATGTTGGCATGTTTCGATTCGCCCGGACCATTCACGATGCAGCCCATCACTGCCACGTTCATTTCCTCCACGCCCGGATACGCCAGTTTCCAGACGGGCATCTGCTCGCGCAGATAGGTCTGGATGCTGTCGGCCAGTTCCTGGAACACGGTCGACGTCGTGCGTCCGCATCCCGGGCAGGCGATCACCATCGGTGAAAATTTCCGCAAGCCCATGGTCTGCAGGATTTCCTGCGCAACGATCACTTCCCGGGTGCGGTCGCCGCCCGGTTCCGGCGTCAGCGAGACACGGATCGTGTCGCCTATGCCCTCCTGCAACAGCACGCCCATCGCTGCGGTGGAAGCCACTATGCCCTTGCTGCCCATTCCCGCTTCGGTCAGCCCGAGGTGCAAGGGATAGTCGCAGCGGCGCGCCAGTTCGCGATAGACCGCAATCAGGTCCTGCACCCCCGATACCTTGCAGGACAGGATGATGCGGTCGGCCGCCAGGCCGAGCTCCTCTGCCCGCCGCGCATTTTCAACCGCGGACGTGACCAGTGCTTCATACATCACCGCTTGCGAGGACCATGGCTGCGCCCTGGCCGAATTCTCGTCCATGATGCGCGCCAGCAGTTCCTGGTCCAGGCTGCCCCAGTTCACGCCAATGCGAACCGGCTTGTCATGACGGCAGGCAGCTTCGATCATCTGGGCGAACTGCGTGTCACGTTTGGCGCCCTTGCCGACATTACCCGGATTGATCCGGTACTTCGACAGCGCCTGCGCGCACTCCGGAAAATCCTTCAGCAGCGTATGACCGTTGTAGTGGAAGTCGCCGACCAGCGGCACATCGACGCCCATGCGGTCGAGCTGCTCGCGAATCGACGGTACGGCGGCCGCCGCTTCCGGCGTATTGACCGTGATACGGACCAGTTCCGATCCGGCTCGCGCCAGTTCCTTGACCTGGATCGCGGTTCCGATCGCATCGGCCGTATCGGTATTGGTCATCGACTGCACCACCACCGGCGCGCCGGCGCCGACCGCGACCTCGCGGCTGCCGTAACGAATCACGGCACGACGGGTCATGTGACGAGCAGAGGGACCGGAAGCTGCGGGACCAGATGGCATGGAATCAGAAAGTTGGGTTTCAGGCGAGATCGACATGTTTTCTCCGGGTTCAGTGGAGCGCAGCAACCAAAGGCTTGTGCGCGCAAACAACTGGCCGATCTTCTAATTGTTCGCAGTAGTACGACAGCATTGTCAGGGTCGCGGCTTCACTTCAGCTCAAGGCGGGCAACGTTATTCTTCGCGCCCGAGCGCAGATCGAGCGCCTGGCCGCGCAGGATCGCTTCGACACCACTGGCGTTGCCCAGCACGACAATCAAGGGGCCGCTCAAGTCCACGCGCTCTGTTGTTCCAGCCCGGATCATCCTGGAGAACAGCACGGTTTTATCGGACTTGCGAACCTCCATCCAGCAATCCTGCCTGGCCTTCACCACCAACGCACGCTGGTCGCTCATCGCGCCAGTGTCGGCAACAACAGTCTTCTCCGGCGCGGACAGCACCGGCTGCGTGGCAGCGGGTGCCGGCGCCACCGGCACAACAGGAGCGACCTGGGGCAGCGGCGACGTCACAATATCCGCAGGAGCCACAGGAGCCGCAGGAGCCGCAGGAGCCGCAGGAGTCGCCACAGCAGCAGCCGGCGCAGGACTTGTTGACCCGCTCGTCGCCGCAGTGCCGGCCGGGCCCTCCGGACGAGCGCTTACACCATCGGCTACCGTATCCAGCCAGCCTGCCTGCCAGGCAGAAAAAGCGGCAACCAGCACCAGCAGCAGGACCGCCAGCCCGATCAGCGTACGGGATGGGCCGTTCCGGTTCATCGGCGCCAGCCGCACGGGCGAAAATGGCGCGGCCGGCAAAGGCCGGCGCAGCGGAGCCGATTCTTCCAGGGGTGCGGTGTCGACAGCAAACGCCGATACCAGCGGTGCGGGGTCGATCGCGAGCAGCTTGGCGTAGGCCCGGATAAAGCCGCGGGTGCTCGCCATGCCGGGCAGTGCCGCGTAATTGCCGGCCTCGATCGCCTCGATCTGGCGCGGCGCCAGGTTCAGGCGGGATGCGACATGCTCAACCGTCCAGCCAAGTTCCTGCCGGCGAGCCGCCAGGCGGGCACCCGGCTGCATCTGTATTACAGGAGGATGCTGCGGTGCCTCCTCGGCTGCCGCCACTTCATCCTTGCTATCCATCGAGGGATCACTCATCGAAGGCTCCGCGTAGGTAGGCCGCGTATTCCGGCGAATTCGGGAAACGACGGCGCAACTGGTTGGCCAAGCCCGCTTCGGCCATCTTGTCCCCGCCGCGATGCTCGACCCTGATCGCCGTCCACAGCACATCGGCAGTCAGCCGCTCCGCCGAAAGCACCCTGCGTGAGTAAAACTGCGCGCGCGGCTGGTCGCCGCGGGCCAGGTAGAGCTTGGCCAGGCTGAGGTTGATGTCCGGATTGCCGGGCTCGAACTGGAACGCACGGGCGAGGTATTTCTCGGCCTCGGCCATGTTCTTCATGCGCAGGCTGCACATGCCGGCATTATTCAATGCCCTGGAGGGCGACGAATACTGCCGGTTGGACAGCGCCTTTTCGAAATAGGGGATCGACTTGTCGGCGCGGCCGGTCTGGCACAGGAACCAGCCGTAGTTGTTGGCCAGGTCGGGATTGTCGGGCGCAAGTTTCATGGCCTGCTGAAAATTCTCCTCAGCCAGCCGGTTTTCCGCCATTTCCATGTAAATCAATGCGCGCACGCTGTAGGCGTCGGCCAGGGCCGGGTCGATCTGGAGCGCCTGCTTGACTTCGTCCAGCGCGGTCGTCATCTGCCCCTGCTCGAGGTAGCCGATGGCCAGTTGCAACCTGATCTGGGCACGGCGCTGGATCTCGGTCTGGTCGGACGTGGTAGGCAAGTCATTTTTCGGCGCAGCATCGGTCGCGCAGCCACCCAGCAGCGCCAGCAGGAGCGCGGCCAGCACAGTGGCTGACAAGCTGCGGTAAAACCGCGCTGCGATCACGACCGGATCTCCACGATGCGACCGAAATCCTCGCCGTACTTCTGCTGGTATGTGGACATTTTCTGCATGCGCTCCTGAACGCGGGTGCGATCCTGGACCTCTCCGGCCAACTGGCCGCAGGCGGCATCGATGTCGTCGCCGCGCGTCTTGCGCACCGTGGTGACGATGCCGGCGTCCATCAGCACCTTGGCGAAAGCCCTGATGCGGTGATCGGGAGAACGGGTAAGACCGGATTCCGGGAAAGGATTGAATGGAATCAGGTTGAATTTGCACGGCACCGGATTCTGGCGGGACTGCACCAAGGCGATCAGTTCGCGCGCATGCCGGTCACTGTCGTTGACCCCGTCCAGCATGCAGTATTCAAAAGTAATGAAGTCACGCGGCGCGAATTCCAGATAGCGGCGGCAGGCCGCCATCAGGTCCGCCAGCGGATATTTGCGGTTGAGCGGGATCAGCGAATCGCGCAGGGCATCGTTGGACGCGTGCAGCGACACCGCCAACGCAACCGGGCAGTCCAGCCCGAGCTTGTCGATCATTGGCACCACGCCGCTGGTCGACAAAGTCACGCGCCGGCGCGACAGTCCGTACGCATTATCGTCCAGCATGATCTTCAGCGCCTTGACGGTCGGCTCGTAGTTCAGCAACGGCTCGCCCATTCCCATCATGACCACGTTGGTGATCTGGCGTTCGCCCTTGGGTCCTGGAGCCACGCCCTTGCTTTTTCGCAGTGCGAATTCAGCCATCCACAACTGGCCGATGATCTCGCCGCTTGTCAGGTTGCGGCTGAATCCCTGCTTGCCGGTAGAGCAGAAGCGGCAGTTCACGGCGCACCCCGCCTGAGTAGAGATGCACAGCGTGCCGCGCGTCTCTTCAGGAATGAACACGGTTTCGACAGCGTTGCCGTTGCCGACATCCACCAACCACTTGCGGGTGCCGTCGCTCGACGTGTGGTCGCTCAGCACCTGCAGCGGCCGCACCACGGCGCGCGTGGCCAGCTTTTCGCGCAGCGACTTGGCCAGGTCCGTCATTTCGGCAAAGTCGCTGGCGCCATACTGATGGATCCAACGCTGCAACTGCTTCGCGCGAAACGGCTTCTCCCCCATCTCGCCGCAGAAAGCGACAAGTTGGGCGGGATCCAGGTCCAGCAAATTGGTCAGGGCGTCGGTCATCAGTTTTGGGTAATCAGCTTTGTTATCAGCGAGGATCAGCGGGAATAAACGTTCAGGGCCGGGAAGAAATAGGCGATTTCCACTGCTGCGGTTTCAGCTGCATCGGAACCGTGAACGGCGTTGGCGTCGATCGAGTCGGCGAAATCGGCGCGGATCGTGCCCTTGTCAGCCTTCTTCGGATCGGTCGCGCCCATCAGGTCGCGATTCTTGAGGACAGCGCCCTCGCCTTCCAGCACTTGCACCATCACCGGGCCGGAAATCATGAAGTCAACCAGGTCCTTGAAGAAGGGGCGCTCGCGGTGCACTGCATAGAAGCCTTCTGCTTCGGCGCGCGACAACTGGGTCATGCGAGCGGCGATGATTTTCAAGCCGGCGCCCTCAAAACGGGAATAGATCTGTCCGATCACGTTTTTTGCGACTGCATCGGGCTTGATAATTGACAGGGTACGTTCGATGGCCATCTGTAAAAACTCCAATAAAAATAAAGGTTTAGGGCGATGTCTTGAAATTTCAAGGAACCTTTGATTTTAGCACGAAACACCCCATATCCAAGACACGCAAAGGCGCAACAAGCTATTCCCAAGCCCCTTGCGCTACCACGGTGTCGTGTTATTCTTGGCAACGTCTTCCCCCTGATCGAGGAGAGTTTCAACATGGAGCAGAACCTGCAACATACATACAGCGCAAGCGGCGAATCGCTGCTTGCTCGCCACCGGGTACTGCGCAATACCTATTGGCTATTGGCCCTTTCCATGATTCCCACCGTACTGGGAGCGTGGATCGGTGTACAGGCCAAATTTTCGTTTTTTGCGGGAAGTCCGTTCATCGGATTCATGATTTTCATGGCAATTGCGTTCGGTTTCTTCTACGCAATTGAAAAAACCAAGCATTCCGGCTTGGGCGTAGCCGTCCTGCTCGGCTTCACGTTCTTCATGGGCCTGATGCTTTCCCGGCTGATCGGACACGTGCTTGGCTACAACAACGGCGGCTCGCTGGTCATGACGGCGTTCGGCGGCACTGCCTCGATCTTCGCGATCATGGCGACCGTAGCGACCGTCTCCAAGCGCGACTTCAGCGGCATGGGCAAATGGCTGTTCGCCGGCGTGCTGATCATCTTGCTGGCTGCTGTTGCCAACATCTTCCTGCAACTGCCCGCCTTGCAGATGACGATTTCGGTAATCGCGATCGCAATTTTCTCGGCTTACATCCTGTACGACGTGCAGCAGGTGCTCAATGGCGGCGAGACCAACTACATCTCGGCCACACTGGCGATCTACCTCGACCTGTACAACATCTTCGTGAACCTGCTGTCCTTGCTCGGCATCATGGGCGGCGAGCGGGATTAACTCCCGGAACCAATAAAAAAGCCGGCCTGCGGGCCGGCTTTTTTTCGCCTTGCCGCTCTCAGTCGACCAGATCGAACATCGCGATCGACTCCACGTGCGCCGTGTGCGGGAACATGTTGACCACGCCAGCCTTGCGCAAGACATAGCCAGCCTTTTCCACCAGCGTGCCGGCGTCACGCGCCAGTGTGGACGGACTGCAGGACACGTAGACGATGCGCCGTGGACGCAATTCCGGATGAGAGTCCTTCAATGCGGCGAGCGCCTCGCAGACCGCTACGGCGCCGTCGCGGGGCGGATCGATCAGGAAGCGGTCGAATCTGCCGAGATCGACCAGATCCTGCGCCTGCAACTCGAACAGGTTGCGGGTCTGGAATACGGTCCGGTCCGCCAGCCCGTTGTGAATCGCGTTCTCGCCGGCGCGCCGGGTCAGCGTCGCACTGCCCTCGATGCCGACCACTTCGCGCGCCCTGGTCGCCAGCGGAAGGGTGAAATTGCCGAGCCCGCAGAACAGGTCGGCAATGCGCTCGCCGGGCTGCGGGTCCAGCATGCGCAGCGCACTCGAAACCAGAACGCGGTTGATCTGGTGGTTGACCTGCGTGAAATCAGTCGGTTTGAACGGCATTTCGATGCCGAATTCCGGCAATGTGTAACGCAGCGTCGACACCGCCGGGTAAAACGGATAGGCGGTGTCCGGGCCAGCCGGCTGCAGCCACCATTCGACCTGGTGGCGGTCGGCAAATGCCCTCAGCTTATCCTCGTCCCCGGTCGCCAGCGGGGCCATGTTGCGTAGTACGAACACTGTGGTGCGCCGGCCTTCGTACTCGCCGACCGCCAGTTCCAGCTGCGGGAATGTGTCCGGCTCCGCCAGCGAGCCGATCAGCGTCCGCAAGGCCGGCAGCATGGCCGACACATTGCGCGGCAAGACCTCGCAGGACAGCATGTCGGTGATGAAGCCCTTTCCCTTCTCATGGAAGCCGACCAGGATGCCGCCCTTCTTTGCGACCCTGCGGATCGACAGCCGCGCGCGATAACGGTATTCCCAGGTCGGCCCCTGCACCGGCCGCAACACCATTTCCGGGCGGATGCGGCCGATATGCGCGAGGTTGTCCTCCAGCACGCGCTGCTTGGCGGCAACTTGCGCGGATGGTTCGATATGCTGCATCGCGCAGCCGCCGCACACGCCGAAGTAGGGACATTTCGGCTTCACCCGCAGCGCCGACTCGCGGTGCAGCGCCGTCATCTTGGCGGCTTCCCATTTGGATTTGCGGCGATAGGAGGCATAGGACACGGTTTCGCCGGGCAACGCGCCCTCGACGAACACGACTTTGCCGGGCGTGCCGTCCTCGTTGCGCATGTGACCGACCCCACGGGCCTCCATGTCCAGTGATTCAATTTCTATTAGTGGATCAGGCATCGCCAAGCTGCCGGCCCTTGAAGGCCTGGCTGAAAAAAGAGTGATGAAAAAATGCCAGCCGGTGGTTTATTGCTGCGGCCAGGCGTCCAGATAGATTTTCCAGTGCGGCGAGTCCAGCCTGGACAGCGCCTCGCGAACCAGGGCCATCTCTTCCTGATAGGCGGCGGGCGTCAACTCCCCGCGCATCAGCCGAAAGCGGCAATGCACCAGGTATGTGTTGACGACGTCGGTTTCACAGTAGTTGCGGATATCGACCAGCCGCCCCTCCTGGAAATAACTCCAGACCTGCGAGCCGTCCACCCCCTGCTTGCCGGGGAAGCCGCACAGCTTCGCCAGGTCGTCCAGCGGCGCATTGGCGCGTCCGGTGTAGAGGGCCAGCACGTCCATCAGGTCCGTATGGCGGCTGTGATAACGGCTCAGGTAGTTGTTCCACTTGAAGTCGCGGTCCTCGTCGCCGGTCTCCCAGTAACGGGACGCGCTGATGCCATGTATCAGTGCGCGGTAGTGCAGCACCGGCAGGTCGAACCCGCCACCATTCCACGACACCAGTTGCGGCGTGTACTTGTCGATCACCCGGTAGAAGTCCTGCACCAGCCGCGCCTCGCCATCCTCCAGCGTGCCGAGCGAACGTACGCGAAAGCCGTCGTCATCGCGGAATACGCAGGAAATGGCGGCCACCTTGTGCAGGTGATGCTGAAGGAAATCGGATCCGGTCTTCTCGCGCCGCGCGGCAAAGGCCATGGCGGCGACATCGGCGTCGGCAGTCTCGGGAGAAATGCCATTCAGCACGCGCAGTCCGGCAACATCGGGAATGGTCTCGATATCGAAAACGAGGATGGGAATCAAAGCAGTGCGTCCTTGTTCACGCCACGCGCAGTCAGGGCCCGCTTGAGCTTGATCAGCGCTTCTTGTTGTATCTGCCGCACCCGCTCCCGCGTCACGCCCATTTCGGCGGCAAGTTCTTCCAGCGTAGCCGGGTCGTCATTGTCCAGGCCGAACCGACGCGCAATGACGATGCGCTGCTTGTCCGGCATTTTCTGCAGCCAGTCGCGCACCAGCACGTTGACTTCATGCTGCTCGGCGCGCGTGTCCGGATTGTCGTCACCGCTGCCAGGCAGCAGGTCGACCAGGCTGGCTTGCGGATCGTTGTCAAGCGGGGCATCCAGCGAAGTGGCATGCTCGGAGAGGGCAAGTATGTCCTGCACATCCTCGACCGGCCGATCGACCAGGTGGGCGATGTCTTCTGCAGTAGCGTCCTTGCCGTTGTGATGCTGTGCTTCGAGGTGGTATTTGGCACGCAGGATCTGGTTCAGTTCACGCACCATGTGGACCGGAAGCCGGACGGTGCGAGCCTGGTTCATGATTGCGCGCTCGATGCTCTGCCGGATCCACCATGTCGCATAGGTGGAGAAGCGGAATCCCCGCTCCGGCTCGAACTTGTCGATTGCGCGCATCAGCCCGAGATTGCCTTCCTCGATCAGGTCCAGCAGCACCACGCCGCGATTGATGTAGTGCTTCGCGATCGACACCACCAGGCGCAGGTTGTGCTCGATCATCTTCTGCCTGGCCGGGAAATCACCGCTCTTGGCCAGCGTCGCAAAATGCACTTCTTCCGGTACGCTCAACAAGGGGCGCAGGCCGATCTGGTTCAGGTAGTGTTGGGTGGTGTCAGTCGACAACTCTGCCGCCAGCACGCGCTTGAGTTCGTCGATGCCGTCCACGACTGCCGCGACCTCGGCGGGCTCCAGCCCTTCCTCGTCGTCGCCAGCGGACTCGAGTTCAGGCAATCCCTCGGGGCCGGGCTCGTCGTCTGTATCGTCGTCGGCTGATCGGTTCATTTAGCGATTCGGCAAGAATTTTGTCGGATCCACTGGTTTGCCTTGCTGCCGGATCTCGAAGTGCAGTTTCACCGAATCAGTGTCCGAGTTGCCCATTTCAGCAATCTTCTGGCCCTTGCTCACTATTTGACCTTCCTTTACCAGGATGGTTTTATTGTGCGCATAGGCAGAAAGGAAGTTGCTCGTGTGCTTGACGATGACGAGGTTGCCGTAGCCGCGCATGCTGCCGGCATACAGTACCGCGCCACCGCCAGCGGCCAGCACCGGTTGCCCGAGCTTGCCTGCGATATCGATGCCTTTCCTGGTCGCGTCAAAGGCGGCAAGCACCCTTCCCTCGGTCGGCCATATCAGGTCGAGCGCGTCCTCGTTGGCGGCGGCCGGCTCGGCCGGCTTGGCTGCCTCGGGTTTCACCGCAGCAGTTGCAGGAGAAGCCTCCGATTTCTGCATCTCGGCAAGCGCGGCATCCGAATACGGGCGCTTGTCGCCACGCGGACCGGTCTTGGCGGGCGCAGCGGCACCCGGGCTGGAACCGAGCGGCCTGACTTCCACACCCTGGTTCACGGCCACGCTGCCGGTCTGCGCACCGTTCACGGGAGCCACCTCCGGCGGCAACACCCGCAGCACCTGGTCGACCTTGATGTCGTTCGCACTGTTGAGGTTGTTCCACGTCACCAGGTCGCGCCAATTCTGGCTGAACTCCTGCGCGATGCGCAGCAGCGTATCGCCGCGCCTGACGGTGTAATAGCCGCGCTGCGCCAGCTGGACCTGCGCAGCGCCAGCGGCCGCCTGTGCCGGCGGCCGCTGCTTCGATGCATCGGTGGAACGGGATTGGCCCGGCGCCCGATCGACGATCGGGGCCGAGGTCCTTGTTGTTGTGCAAGCGGCGATCAGGGACAACAGTCCGACCGCCACCAGTATCCGGGATGGTATGTTTCTCATTGCTGATTTGTATCGTGGGCGCCAGTCGCGCATTCAGGCAGTACCTGGGCGAAGCGGCACGAAATGACAATCCTCCAACGTCGCCGTGGACCAGTCAAACCTGCTTTTTCGCTCGATCAGCTGCAACACCTGGTGGCGCCCGCCAACTGGCGCCACGAGTCTTCCGCCTATGCTCAGCTGCTCCAGCAGTTGCGCCGGCACTTCCATCCCGGCAGCAGCGAGGATGATGCCGTCAAACGGCGCAACTTGCGGCAGGCCAAGCATACCATCTCCATATTGCAAGCGGATGTTGGCAATCCGTAGCGGACGCAGGTTGGTCTTGGCAAGTTCATGCAGCGGACGGATCCGCTCGATCGAATAGACTTCGGTCGCGACCAGCGACAGCACGGCTGCCTGGTAGCCACAGCCGGTGCCGATTTCCAGGACGCGGTCGAGCTTGCCACCGTTGGCGTTGTCGCGCATGACTTCAATCATGCGGGCGACGATATACGGCTGGGAAATCGTCTGGTGATGGCCGATCGGCAAGGAGGCGTCGATGTAAGCCTGGCTGGCCAGCGCGGGCTCAATGAACAGGTGACGCGGCACGGCTTCCAGCGCTGCCAGCACCTTCTGGTCGCGCACGCCCTGCTGGGCAACCCGCTCCACCATGGCACGCCGGACGGCATCCGAGACCATCGGCGATTGACGCTCCTGCGGGAGCGCAGCCACCGCCGCCATATTGCTTGTGCGCCTGGTTTCCGACACCAGGCTCGTGCGCCGGGTTTCCGGCACGGGGTTCGTACGCCGGGCTTCCGGCGCCGGGGTTACTGCCGGGGCCAAGCTCTCGCGAGGCGCGCGTGCGGCGCTGCCCTGTCCGTGGTTGCCGGCTGCATTGCGCGTCGCCGTTTGCGGTGTGCGCGTGCGATTTTCGTCCGTGTGTGCGGAACGGGACCCGCGATCGTCAAGTTCCGCCAGCGACAGCGGAAATCGTTTTCCGGGCTTGTTCATGCCAGCAAGTCGCGCAGTTGGTCCAGCTTGGCGCCATGGGTAAGGTCAATCTGCAATGGAGTCAGCGAGACATAGCCCTCGCTGATTGCCCGAAAATCGGTGCCTTCGCCGTCGTCCTTGGCACGCCCCGCCGGTCCAATCCAGAAAATCTCGTTGCCATGCGGATCGGCGCTGCGAATCACTGGCTCCGACTGATGCCGTTTGCCAAGCCGGGTCGCCTTCCATCCCAGGATCTCGTCATAAGGAAGGCTGGGGATGTTCACGTTCAACAGGTAGGGCTGGCCGATGGCATCCAGGCGGCGCTCGACCACTTCGCGGGCAATGCGGGCGGCAGCATCGAGGTTGGCCCATCCATGCGCCGCCTGCGAAAAGGCAATCGCCGGTATTCCGAACAGGAATCCCTCGGTCGCCGCGGCCACGGTTCCCGAATAAAGCGTGTCGTCCCCCATGTTCTGGCCTTGGTTGATGCCCGACACCACCAGATCGGGCCGCTCGGCCAGCAGTCCGGTCAGCGCCACATGCACGCAATCGGAAGGCGTTCCATTGACCGAGTAGATCCCGCCCGGAGAGCGGTATACCCGCAACGGCCGATCGAGCGTCAGCGAATTGGACGATCCGGAGCGATTGCTCTCGGGTGCCACCACCGTGATGTCTGCAATGGGTGCCAGTGCGTTTGCCAACGCTTCGATGCCCGGCGCACGGTAGCCGTCGTCGTTGCTGATCAGGATTTTCATGGCAAAGATTCTAACCGATGCGAAGTCCGGTTCCCTTATCGTCCGCGAGAATTCCGGCATAATCTGCCGATCAAAACGGTCGTTCGCTTTTACCGGGCAGCCGCGCAACACAAGTCGAAAACATGTCGCACACAAGCCGAAATCAAGTCAATAACAAATCAAATAGAGGGGAAGAACGTGAAAGCCGTCGTATGCAAGCAATGGGGACCGCCTGACAGCCTGGTTGTGGAAGACCTGCCTGATCCGCTACCAGGTCCGGGACAAGTGGCGATCGAGATCCACGCGGCCGGCGTGAATTTCCCGGACGTCCTGATCATCCAGAACAAATACCAGGTCAAGCCGGCACTTCCTTTCACCCCCGGCAGCGAACTGGCTGGCGTGGTGCGGGCGGTGGGCGAAGGCGTCAGCCAGTACAAGGCCGGTGACCGTGTAATTGCCTTTGTCGGGCAAGGTGCGTTTGCGCAACAGGTGTGCGCCCCGGTCAATGTGGTGATGCCGATGCCGCCCGGGATGGATTTCGATATCGCCGCCGCCATTACGCTCACCTACGGCACATCGCATCATGCGGTGATCGACCGTGCCCAACTCAAGGCGGGCGAGACCATGCTGGTACTGGGCGCGGCCGGCGGCGTCGGCCTGGCCGCGATCGAGATCGGCAAGGCAATCGGCGCGCGCGTCATTGCCGCTGCCTCTACTGACGAAAAGCTGGAGGTGTGCCGGCAGCACGGTGCGGATGCGACCATCAATTACAGCACGCAGGATCTGCGCGAAGCGATCAAGGCGGCAACCGATGGTCGCGGTCCGGACGTGATTTACGATCCGGTCGGCGGCAGCTACGCCGAACCGGCGTTCCGTTCCATCGCTTGGCGCGGCCGCTATCTGGTAGTCGGGTTTGCCAATGGCGAAATTCCGAAACTGCCGCTCAACCTGACACTGCTGAAAGGGGCATCGCTGGTTGGCGTGTTCTGGGGCGACTTCGCCAAGCGCGAACCGCAGGCCAACTTCCGGGCGATGCAGCAGTTGCTCGGTTGGCTGGGCGAGGGCAAGATCCGCCCGCACATCTCGGCCCGCTACGGACTGGCCGACACCGCTCGCGCGCTCAACGACATGGCGGCCCGCAAGGTCACCGGCAAGGTCGTCATTCAGCCACGCTAGCTTCGTCCGCGCCAGCTTCCGGGGTGCTGGCGTTGCTGGTGTCCGGCGGGGCCTCAAGCCCCGCTGGCGAGGCGAAGAACTCGGCCACGGCCGCTAGCTCCCTGGTCCTGCGAAACGGTGGCAGGCTTTGCCAGATGCGGCGCCCGTATGGCTTGGAGATCAGGCGCGGATCGCAAATCATCAGCACGCCCCTGTCGCTGTAATCCCGGATCAGCCGGCCGGCGCCCTGCTTGAGCGTAATGATCGCCTCGGGCAACTGGTGGTGCATGAAGCCGTTCAGGCCGCGGCTCTCCATCGCCGCAATGCGTGCCGCCAGCACCGGGTCGTCGGGCGGCGCGAACGGCAGCTTGTCAATGATGACTGCCGACAGCGCCTCACCCCTGACGTCAACGCCCTCCCAGAAACTCTGGCTGCCAATCAGCACCGCATTGCCGGCGGCCCGGAACCGGTCCAGCAACTCGGTGCGCCCGGCCTCGCCCTGCACCAGCAAGGGGTAAGTCAGCTTGCGCTTCTCGAATTCGGCGCGCAGCCGCTCGGCAGCCTTGCTGACTGCGCGCAGTGTCGTGCAGAGCAGGAAACTGCGGCCGCCCGCTGCCATGATGACCGGCAGCGCAGCATCGACCACTTCGTCCGTGTACTGCGGCGAATTCGGGGGAGGCAAATTCTTGGGCACGTACAGCAGCGCCTGTTGGGCATAGTCGAACGGACTGGGCCAGCTGCGGGCCGGCTCGTTCCACAAACCCATCTGCGAGGCGTAATGCTGGAAATCGTTTTTCACCGCCAGCGTGGCCGACGTGAAGATCCAGGCCCGCGGCACGCCTTCGCGCTGCTTGCTGAATATCGGCGCAACCGACAAGGGCGTCTGGTGCAACTGCAGCGACGATGCATACGCCTCCAGCCACTGCACTTTCTGGTTGTCCTGGGGCTCGGCGCCGGGCGCCGGATTCCAGTTGGCGAGCTTGCCGGCAATGTCGACGGCACGCACCCGGCACTGTTCGATGGTCTCGGCACGCTCGGCCTGCGTTGCCAGCGTCGCGATCATCGCGTCCAGTTCTTCCTTCAGCTTTTCCAGCGCCGGAAAGAAAGGACTGGACGGTGCAACCTGATGCGCCGCGAGCCGCACCGAGTCCTGGGGGAAAGTCAGCCGCAAGTCGCGCGCGGCACGCTCGACCGGCGACACCACCTTCGGCCAGTCGGCGCCGTCGCGCGCGTGGGTGAGCCCCTCGGCCAGCACGTCGCGGCACAGTTCGAGTATGTGCGAGGTCGAGACCGTCTCGCCAAAGAACAGCGTCGCAGTATCCGGCAGCTGGTGTGCTTCATCGAAGATTACGGTGTTGGCGGACGGCAGCAGCTCGGCCACGCCGGTGTCCTTGAGCGCCACGTCGGCGAAGAAGAGATGGTGGTTGACCACCACCACATCTGCCTGCTGCGCCTCCTTGCGCGCCTTCATCACGAAGCAGTCCTGGTAGTACTGGCATTCCGAACCGAGGCAATTCTCGCGGGTCGAGGTCACCAGGTTCCAGATCGGCGCCCCTTCCGGCACCCGGGCCAGCTCGGCCTTGTCGCCGCTACCGGTGGTCTTTACGAAACGCGATATCTCGCGCAGGTAGCCGACATCCTCGCGCGAGGTCATGCGCCCGTTCTGCAACGTGCGTTCCAAATGGAAATGGCAAACGTAATTGGCGCGCCCCTTGAGCAGCGCAACCGACACCGGCACGGTCAGCGCTTTGCGCACGGTGGGAATATCGCGCAGGAAAAGCTGGTCCTGCAGGTTCTTGGTGCCGGTCGATATGATGGTCTTGCCACCCCACAGCAGTGCAGGAACGAGATAGGCGAAGGTCTTGCCGGTGCCGGTTCCTGCTTCTGCAATCAGGGTTGAGGCGCCGGCGATGGCATCGGCGATCGCCTTGGCCATTTCGGTCTGCGCAGCGCGGCTGCGATAACCAGGGACCGCAGTTGCCAGCGGCCCATGGTCACCGAACAGGCGCTCCAGTTCGGTGTCATGCTGTCCGGCCGCGGAATCGTCGCGGCCGGTGACGGTTTCATCGCTCAAGCAGGTATGTCCGGTATCAACTGCATCTTCAACAAGGTAATGTGATCCTTCAGCTGCAGCTTGCGCTTCTTCATCCGACGGATCTGCAATTCTTCATGCGTCTGGGAATCGATCAGGGTATGGATTGCCAGGTCGAGGTCGCGGTGTTCGACCTCGAGTTCCACGATGCGGCGGCGAACGGCGTCTGGAGTAGACGAAGAATGGGTCATGTCTCTTTTTTAACAGCCTGCCCTGCGATTGAAGCAAAAAACCAACACTCTTGTCGAACAGGTCATGCATCGCGACGCGATGGTGGCGCCAAAACGTTCCCGGCCGGCAGGCAGCATTACACGCATGTAATAATTCGAGCGCAGGCCAGGAACAGCCCGAAGTTTAATCCACGCATCACTTATGAGCCAGTACAAGATCGAAGCAGCAACCGGACAACACATCGGCGACCGCAAGGAGCAGCAGGACCGCGTCGGCTTGTTCGCTGCCCCGAAGGCGCCCGGCTACATGATGGGCGTACTGGCCGATGGCATGGGCGGCTTGACCGGTGGTTCGATTGCGGCCGAGCAGGTCATCCACAGCGCGCGCCAGGCGTTCGAGCATTTTTCTCCGGTAACCGACAAGGTCGAGGCGATGCTGGAGTCGATCGCGCGCGATGCCCACACCATCATCAACCTGTCTGGTATCTCTTCCGAAAAACAGCCGCACAGCACCATGGTCGTGCTGGTACTGACCCCGGAAGGCGAGGCCATCTGGGCCCACGTCGGCGACTCGCGGCTGTACCGTTTCGATGGTCCGAATTGCACTGAGCGCACTGTCGATCATTCGTTTGTCGAACGGATGGTCAGGGAAGGCAAACTAACGAAAGAGCAGGCGCGCAACCACCGCTTGTCCAACCTGCTTTCCAATGTACTCGGCCCGACCACCGCCAATCTCGAGGTCACGATAAACCGGCACGCGGGTCTGAAGCCCGGCGACAGCTTCCTGCTGTGCAGCGACGGCGTGTGGGCCTATTTCGAAGACCGCGAACTGGGCCCGGTCATATCCATGAATTCAGCGCGGGAAGCGTCGGAAATACTGGTGCGCAAGACCCGCGAGCGCTCGCACGGAACGATAGCCGACAATTGCACCCTGGCCGTGATCAAGCTGGTCCAGGTGGAGGTGCCCAAAAAGGCTTACTCGGCGGAGAAGATGCGGCGCGCGGTTTGAGCTTGCCTGAATAGTTTTTACGCTCGTTGGACCGTCCGCGGCGACGCGATCGAACGCCATCCCCGTAATGGCGTCATGTTGACCCCACTGCCCTACTTCCGCGGCGCCGCCTTCCCCGCCTGCTCGGCTTCCTTGCGCGCCTGGCGTTCGGCCACCTCGCGCTGGCGCTCCTGCGCAGCCTTCACCTTGCGATCATAGTCGCCGACATTCTTCTCGCGCTGCGCCTGGTCCCGGGCCGCCTGTTCGTTACGCTGCTGCAGGCGCTGTTCCTGTTTCAGTGCGCGCGTGTCAGGAGCCGGTGCCTGGGACTGCACTCGCGCGGCTTCCTGCTGCCGCTCTTCGCTCGACAGCCTCTTGCGTTCCTGTGCCGCCTCGCGTGCCTTCACTTCCTGCTCGCGCTCGCGGACGTCGCGCTCGTCGTCGATGCGCCGCTGGGACAGCGCCTCGTCACGACGATCGGCCTTATCCTTCCTGAGCCAGGCCTTGGCCGCAACGTCGGTGGCACGCAGTTCAGCCAGCGCGGCGCGGCGGCGGTCCTTGGCCGCGTCCAGGCAACGGGTGGTCAGGAACTTCGCATAGCATGCGCGCTGCTCGGCCACGTAGGCCTGCTCCACGCGCGCCGTTTCCGCGGTGACCCGGTCGATGGCACGGTCCGCGTCTTCAGCAGAACTGAACGCAGGCACGGCGGCGGGCGCTGCATCATTTTGCTGGGCCTGCGTCGACGATGACACGCCCGCCAGCAGGATGACGACCAGCGCAATCGATCGAAAGCTTGCGCGAATACCTGTATCTGGTGACGACAGCAAACGATTGCCCTTCCTGGCGTTCTACGAGATGGACTGCGCCACTTCCCGGCGCTCGCTGTCCATGTACTCGCGTGATTGCATTTCAATGATGCGGGATACTGTGCGATGAAATTCATTCGCCAGCATCCCTTCCGTGTACAACTCGTCGGGCGGCACCGCCGCCGACATCAGCAGTTTCACCTTGTGATCGTATAGTACGTCGATCAGCCAGGTAAAGCGACGCGCTTCCGACGACATCGCCGCCGACATCTGCGGCGTGTCCGACAGGATCACAGTGTGAAAGCGGCTGGCGATCTCCAGGTAATCGTTCTGCGACCTGGGTCCGCCGCACAATGTCGCAAAATCGAACCAGATCACGCCGCCGGCGCGACGCAGGCAGCGAATTTCCCTCGATTCGATACGAACACGCGGATCTTCCTCGGCGGTATCGGCCAACGCGGTAAATGCGTCCCGCAATGCCGAATTCGCCGCCTTTCCGAGCGGCGTGTGGTACGCAGTCACTTGTTCCAGCGTGCGCTTGCGATAATCGATCCCGGCGTCGACATTCAGCACGTCCAGCCGCTGGTTCAGCAGTGCAATTGCCGGCAGCATCCGATCGCGGTGCAATCCGTCCGGATACAGATGGTCCGGTGCATAGTTCGACGTCAACACGAAGCTCACCCCGTTATCGAACAATGCCTTGAACAGGTTGTAGAGAATCATCGCATCGGCGATGTCGGACACATGGAATTCGTCGAAGCAGATCAGGCGGTATTTGCGGGCAATCCTGCGCGCGACTTCGTCCAGCGGATCGGCCACGCCCTTGAGCTCGTCGAGTTCGCGATGCACGGCCCGCATGAACTCGTGGAAGTGCAGCCGCGTCTTGCGCACGACGGGAACGACCAGGTAAAAACTATCCATCAGGAAGGACTTGCCGCGCCCTACCCCGCCCCACAGGTAGACGCCGCGCGGCACTTCCGGCCGGTTGATCAGCCGGCGCAGCCTGCCGGCGCGCTGCGACTTGTACGCAACCCATTCCTCATAGGCACGCTGCAATCGCTCGACTGCGCGCTCCTGCGCCGGATCGCTACTATAGCCACGGGTCTGCAATGCATGCGCGTAGTACTGCCTGACGTCGAGTTTCTTTTCCAAGCTGGTCCCTGTGGCGGCTGGCAGCCGCTCTTTGATCTTCGCCGTGCCGGCAATATATTCTGACCAATTCTTGCTGATCGATTCTTGCTACCGGCAGCCATGCAAGGCGCGCCCGCCTTCCCGCGAGCGCGCCTGCCCGGATTACTGAGGATTCATTTCAACCACGATGCGGGCCGGATACCCACCCACCGACCTGCCGCCCCCGATCGGGAAATTGAAGCCGACGCCGACCCCGACATTGCCGCTGCCGCCACCGATGCCGACGCCGACATTCGGATTGCCGGCAACGCCATAAGGCGAGGGCCGGTACAGCACTTCGGAACTGCGGTATCCCGGCTTGCTGCAACTGACCCGCAGGTCGCCGGCGGCGACACCCACCGGCACCACTGCCGGCGGCGTCACATCCCAGCGGCCGCTGGACGTGGCGACAACGCAGCGCGCGCCTGGCACTGGCTGGCCGCCACTTGCGACCTGGATCTCGACATTGCCGCTGTCGGCCCGGGTCGCAGGATCCGACACGCAGGCCGACAGCATCAGCACAGTCAGCAGGGCTGCGGCACGGCGCATCGGGCTCTCCCGGGTAGTACGTTGAAAGGCCGTAATCAGAAATGGAATCAGAAGTTGAGCGCCCGCTTGTCCACCGCGAGCGCCGCTTCCTTGGTTGCTTCCGACAGCGACGGATGAGCGTGGCAGATACGGGCGATGTCTTCCGACGAAGCACGGAATTCCATCGCGACGACCGCCTCGGAAATCAGCTCGGACGCCATCGGGCCAATGATGTGAACGCCAAGAATTTCGTCGGTGGTCGCATCAGCCAGGAATTTCACGAAGCCGGAAGTATCGCCCAAGGCGCGCGCGCGGCCATTGGCCAGGAACGGGAAAGAACCCGCCTTGTACGCCACGCCATCGGCCTTGAGCTGCTGCTCGGTCCGCCCCACCCAAGCAATTTCCGGCGACGTATATATGACCCAGGGAATTGTGTTGAAGTTCACATGCCCGTGCTGTCCCGCAATACGCTCGGCAACCGCGACGCCCTCTTCTTCCGCCTTGTGGGCCAGCATCGGACCGCGCACGACATCGCCGACCGCCCACACGTTGGGCAGGCTGGCGCGGCAGTCGCCATCTACAGCCACGAAGCCGCGCTCGTCGAGCTTCAAGCCGACCGCATCGCCGTTCAGGCCGTTGGTATTCGGCACCCGGCCGATCGACACGATCAGCTTGTCGAACACTGCCTTCTGGGCAACGCCCTTGTCATCGGTGTATTCGACGCTGACTTCCTTGCCATTGTTGACGATGGCACCGATCTTGACGCCGAGATGGATCGCCAGGCCCTGCTTGGTGAACAGCTTGTGCGCCTCTTTCGCGACCTGCTCGTCGACAGCGCCGAGGAATGCAGGCAGCGCTTCCAGCACCGTCACCTGCGAACCCAGGCGGCGCCAGACGCTGCCCATTTCCAGGCCGATCACGCCGGCGCCGATCACGCCCAGGCGGGCCGGCACGGCGTCGATCGCCAGTGCGCCGATGTTGGACAGGATGGACTTTTCATCGAATTCCGCACCGGGCAGGACCCGCGGACTGGATCCGGTGGCGATGATCACATGCTTGGCCACCAGGATTTCCTCGGCCGCGCCGCTGACCTTGATTTCATAGCCGCCGCCATCGGCCTTGGCGAACGAGCCGTGGCCGTGGAAGAAGCTGACCTTGTTCTTCTTGAACAGGTACAGGATGCCGTCGTTGTTCTGCTTGACCACTGCGTCCTTGCGGGCAACCATCTTGCCGACATTCAGCGACAGTCCCTTGACCTCGATGCCGTGGTCGGCAAAGGCGTGGCCGGCATGTTCATAGTTCTCGGACGACTGCAGCAATGCCTTGGAGGGAATGCAACCGACATTGGTGCAGGTGCCGCCGGGCGCAGGACCGCCCTTTTCGTTTTTCCAGTCGTCGATGCAAGCGGTGGAAAGGCCGAGCTGGGCCGCGCGAATGGCGGCGATATAGCCACCAGGGCCGCCGCCGATGACGACGACATCAAAATTTTTCGACATGTTGTGTTCCTTTTTCGATTCCGAACGGAAGGCAGCGATGACGAGTTGCGCCAACGGGAACGGGCAGCCATGCCGCCCTCGCCCGTTGGCGCCGCACTTCGCTGCGGCTGCCTGCTTACAAGTCCAGCAGCAAGCGCGCCGGATCTTCCAGCGCTTCCTTCATCGCCACCAGGCCGAGCACTGCTTCGCGGCCGTCGATGATGCGGTGGTCGTAGGACAGGGCCAGGTAGTTCATCGGACGAATCACGATCTGGCCGTCTTCGACAACCGGGCGATCCTTGGTGGCATGCACGCCGAGAATTGCCGACTGCGGCGGATTGATGATCGGGGTCGACAGCATCGAGCCGAACACGCCGCCGTTGGAGATCGAGAATGTGCCGCCGGTCAGCTCTTCCAGCGTCAGCTTGCCGTCGCGGGCCTTGACGCCGAACTCGCCGATCTTCTTTTCGATCTCTGCAATCGACAGCTGGTCGCAGTTGCGCAGGATAGGCACCACCAGGCCACGCGGCGATCCGACGGCGATGCCGATGTCGAAGTAGCCGTGGTAGACGATGTCATTGCCGTCGATCGATGCATTGATCAGCGGATACTTCTTCAGCGCAGCAACGGCTGCCTTGACGAAGAAGGACATGAAACCGAGCTTGACGCCGTGTTCCTTCTCGAACTTGTCCTTGTACTTGTTGCGCAGATCCATGACCGGCTTCATGTTCACTTCGTTGAACGTGGTCAGGATCGCGTTGGTCGCTTGCGACTGCAGCAGGCGTTCGGCAATACGCGCGCGCAGGCGGCTCATCGGCACCCGTTGCTCGGCACGCTCGCCGAGGTCGAACGAGGGCGCGACCACGGCAGCCAGGGCCGGGCGCGCAGCAGGTGCCGCCGGTGCAGCGGCGGGTGCTGCCTTGGCCTGGACTGCGCCAATCACGTCGCCCTTCGTAACACGGCCATCGCGGCCGGTACCGGCTACCTGGCTGGCCGACATGCTGTTCTCGGACAGCATCTTGGCTGCGGCCGGCATCGCAATAGCAGCGGCGGCAGGTGCAACTGCGGCAGCGGCCGATACGGGAGCCGGGGCTGCGGAAGCTACTGGAGCAGCGGCAGCAGCAGGAGCGACTGCGCCCGCCTGGGCTTCCGTATCGATACGCGCAATGATTTCACCGGCCACGACCGTGCTGCCGTCAGCCTTCAGGATTTCGGTAATGACTCCGGCGTTGGGCGCCGGCAGTTCCAGCACCACCTTGTCGGTTTCGATGTCGATCAGGTTTTCGTCGCGGGCGACCGCGGAGCCAACCTTTTTATGCCATTGCAGCAAGGTCGCTTCGGCGACTGATTCCGACAGCTGGGGTACTTTCACATCAAGAATTGCCATGTAACTCTCCGTTTCGGGTTGTTCGTGCGGCGCGCCGGCTTCCGGCGCGCCGCCGTGGATTATTTCGTCAGGACGAAGCCCTTGAGCTTCGAGAATGCAGCATCGAGCAGGGCTTTCTGCTGTGCGTAGTGCTTGTCGTAGTAGCCGACTGCCGGCGAGGCGCTGGCCGGACGGCCTGCATAGGCCAGCTTGTGACCTTCGTCCAGGCTTTCGAAGATGTTGTGCTGGATCTGGAACCACGCTCCCTGGTTCTGCGGCTCGTCCTGCGCCCAGACCAGTTCATTGAAGTTCGGGAACTTCTTCAGCTCGGCAGCAAACGCCTTGTGCGGGAACGGATACAACTGCTCGATGCGGATGATCGCTGCATCGGTGGCGCCACGGTCCTTGCGGGCGGCAACCAGGTCGTAATACACCTTGCCGGAGCAGGCAATCACGCGCTTGACCTTCTTCGGATCGATCTTTTCATCGACCTCGCCGATGACGGTCTGGAAGCTGCCTTTGGCCAGATCTGACAGCGCTGAGCCGGCATCCTTGTTGCGCAGCAGCGACTTGGGCGTGAAAATCACCAGCGGCTTGCGGAACGGACGGATCATCTGGCGGCGCAGCAAGTGGAATATCTGCGCAGCCGTGGTCGGCTGGATCACCTGCATGTTGTTGTCGGCACACAGCTGCAAGAAACGTTCGATGCGGGCCGATGAGTGTTCCGGACCCTGGCCTTCATAGCCGTGCGGCAGCATCATGACCAGGCCGGATGCCCGGCCCCACTTCACTTCGCCGGAGCTGATGAACTGGTCGATCACGACCTGGGCGCCGTTGGCGAAGTCGCCGAACTGCGCTTCCCAGATCGTCAGCGTGTTGGGCTCTGCGCTGGAATAGCCGTATTCGAAGCCGAGCACGGCCTCTTCCGACAGCACCGAGTCGATCACGGTGAACGGCGCCTGCTGTTCCGAGACGTTTTCCAGCGGGATGTAGCTGCCCTGGTCCCAGCGTTCGCGCTTCTGGTCGTGCAGCACGGCGTGGCGGTGCACGAAAGTGCCGCGGCCTGCATCCTGGCCGGTCAGGCGGATTGCATAGCCGGACGACAGCAGGGATGCCAGGCCGAGATGCTCGCCCATGCCCCAGTCGAGATTCATTTCTCCGCGGCCCATCGCTGCGCGGTCAGCCAGCACCTTCTCCACCAGCGGATGCGGCTTGAACGCTTCCGGCACGCTGGTGATGCGCGCGGCCAGCCGCTTCAGCTCCGCAACCGGCACGGCAGTGTCGGCGGCATCAGTCCACTTGCGGTTGAGGAAGGGCATCCAGTCAACTGCAAACTTGCCCTTGAAGTTCGAGATGACCGGGTCGACCGTGTGGCGGCCCGCATCCATCGCATCGCGGTAGGCCCTGGCCATTGCGTCGCCATCGCCCTCGGCGATCGTGCCCTGCACCGCCAGCTTGTCGGCATACAGCTTGCGAGTACCGGGATGCTTGGCGATTTTCTTGTACATCAGCGGCTGCGTCAGCGCCGGCGTATCCTGCTCGTTGTGGCCGAGCTTGCGGAAGCAGACGATGTCGACCACGATGTCTTTCTTGAATTCAAGACGGTAGTCGAGCGCAATCTGTGACGCCAGCACGACCGCCTCGGGATCGTCGCCGTTCACGTGCAGCACCGGCGCCTCGATCATCTTGACCACGTCCGAGCAATACAGCGTCGAACGGGCATCGCGCGGATCGGAGGTGGTGAAGCCGATCTGGTTGTTGATCACGATATGGACCGTGCCGCCCGTGCCGTAGCCGCGGGTCTGCGCCAGGTTCAGCGTTTCCATCACGACGCCCTGCCCTGCGAATGCGGCGTCGCCATGCACCAGCACCGGCAAAACCTGCGAGCCATCCTTGTCGCCGCGGCGATCCATGCGCGCCTTGACCGAACCCTCGACCACCGGGTTGACGATTTCGAGGTGCGAAGGATTGAACGCCAGCGACAGGTGGACCGGTCCGCCCGGACTGGTGATGTCCGACGAGAAGCCCTGGTGGTATTTGACGTCGCCGGCCGGCAGGTCATCGGCGTGATGGCCTTCGAATTCGGCAAACAGTTCCTGCGGCATCTTGCCGAGGGTGTTGACCAGCACGTTCAGTCGGCCGCGATGGGCCATGCCGATCACGATCTCCTGCACGCCATGGGCGCCGGCGCGCTGGATCGTCTCGTCGAGCGAGGCGATGAAGCTTTCGCCGCCTTCGAGCGAAAAACGCTTCTGGCCGACGTATTTGGTATGAAGATAGCGCTCCAGGCCTTCGGCTGCGGTCAACCGCTCGAGGATGTGACGCTTCTTTTCCGGGCTGAAATCCGGGGTGGCGCGGGTCGATTCCAGGCGCTCCTGCAGCCACCGTTTTTGCGTCGGATCGGTGACATACATGAACTCGGTGCCGATTGTGCGGCAGTACGTGTCGCGCAGCGCGTTCAACAGGTCGCGCAGGGTCGCGGTTTCGGTGCCGAAGTAGGTATTGCTGATATTGAACACGATGTCCATGTCAGCATCGGTGAAGCCGTAGAAAGCCGGATCGAGTTCCGGGATCGACGGACGTTCCTGGCGCTGCAGCGGATCGAGGTTGGCCCAGCGGTTGCCGAGAAAACGGTAAGCACCGATCAACTGGGTGACGGCGACGCGCTTGCGGCCCATCTCGGCATCGGCGGATGCGGAGACGGTGCGGATCGGGCCTTGCTTGGCGCGCTCTGCGAAGGAAGCCACGACCGGCGCATGGGCGACATCGGGACGGCTGCTGCCATCGACAGCGGGGACATGCTGCATCGCGTCAAAATAGGCGCGCCAGTTGTCGGGAACGGAACCTGGATTGTTGAGGTAAGCCTCGTACAGTTCTTCAACGTACGGTGCATTGCCTCCAAACAGATAGGAATTGGAGAAGTAGTTCTGCATCATCTTTGCTCACCTTTCTTCGCGCTTCGCGAAGTTAGCGGGTTCATGAACCTTCCGCGACACGGCCTGACCGGTTGGCGGATTGCATATCAAGTTGTGGGGAAGGGCTGTGGTATTGGGTGTAGCGGGCACGTTTTAATAGGCGGAAAGCATAACACAGGAGCAGCAAGCAAGTTGACGGCTCCCGGGCTTTTTGTCGCAGCGACCACGTCCGTCCTGCCCTGACGTAAAAAAAGCGGGCCGAAGCCCGCTTTTTTCATGCCGGATCAGATCCGGACAGGACGCAACTCAAGCACGCAGCTTCATGGCAGGAACGTCGCGCTGGGTCGGGCCCACATACAACTGGCGCGGACGGCCGATCTTTTGCTCGGGATCGGAAATCATCTCGTTCCACTGCGCGATCCAGCCGACGGTGCGCGCCATCGCGAAGATGCCGGTAAACAGTGAGACCGGGATACCCAGTGCCGACTGCACGATGCCGGAGTAGAAGTCGACGTTCGGATACAGCTTGCGGCTGACGAAGTATTCGTCTTCCAGCGCAACCTTTTCCAGCGCCATCGCCAGCTTGAACAGCGGGTCGTTTTCCAGGCCCAGTTCAGCCAGCACTTCGTGGCAGGTTTCGCGCATCAGCTTGGCGCGCGGATCGTAGTTCTTGTACACGCGATGGCCAAAGCCCATCAGCTTGACGCCCGAATTCTTGTCTTTGACCTGCTTGACGAATTCGCCGATCTTGTCGACCGAACCGATCTCGCGCAGCATGTTCAGCGCCGCTTCGTTGGCGCCGCCGTGTGCCGGGCCCCACAAGCAGGCGATGCCGGCAGCGATACAGGCGAACGGGTTGGCGCCGGAAGAACCGGCCAGCCGAACGGTCGAGGTCGACGCGTTTTGCTCATGATCCGCGTGCAGGATCAGGATGCGGTCGAGCGCGCGCACCAGCACGTCGTTCACCTTGTACGGCGAGCACGGCGTGGAGAACATCATGCGCATGAAGTTCGCGCTGTAGGACAGGTCGTTCTGCGGGTACACGAAGGGCTGGCCGACCGAATACTTGTATGCCATCGCCACCAGCGTCGGCATCTTTGCGATCAGGCGAATCGCCGACACTTCGCGATGGTGCGGATCGTTGATGTCGAGCGAGTCATGGTAGAACGAGGCCAGTGCGCCGACCGTGCCGACCAACACCGACATCGGGTGCGCGTCACGACGGAAACCGCGGAAGAAGAATTGCATCTGCTCGTGCACCATCGTGTGATTGGTGACGGTGCCGACGAACTGGTCTTTCTGGCCCTGGTTCGGCAGCTCGCCGTTCAGCAGCAGGTAGCAGGTTTCGAGGAAGTCGCAGTTCACCGCCAGCTGCTCGATCGGATAGCCGCGATACAGCAATTCGCCCTTGTCGCCGTCAATGTAGGTGATCGACGAATTGCACGATGCGGTCGACATGAAACCCGGATCGTAGGTGAATTTGCTGGTAGCGCCGTACAGTTTGCGGATATCCACGACATCGGGACCAATCGTCCCTTTGTAGACGGGAAACTCCACCGATGGCGAGCCGTCGGCGAACGACAGCGTGGCTTTGGCGTCAGATTTGTTCATGGATGTTCCTTATTTCTTGTAGTAAGCGGCAGTACAACAAAACTCTATCGGTTCACGACGACGACCCGGAACTGCTCATGCCGAGCGCAGCCGCACCAGCAAGCTGCGCACCTGCGGCAAGTCAAGCTCGCCTTCGGGTTCCTGACTGGCCAGCAGCAGGCCCATCAGATCATTGTCGGACAACTCCATCAGGCGGGTGAAAGCGTCAACTTCCTCGTCTGTCAGTGCTGACTCGTGCGCATCCAGGAATCGCGTCAGGATCAGGTCGTTCTCCAGCAATCCCCTGCGGCTGCGCCAGCGCAGGCGGGCGCGTCGTGCGGGATCTGATTGGTGGGTCTGCGACATGATCTGGAACCGGGAAACAGCGGAACCCGAGGCTCCGCCAGATAACAATTAAACAGCGCGACGAACCAGCAATTCCTTGATCTTGCCGATTGCCTGGTTCGGGTTCAGCCCTTTGGGGCAAACGTCGACGCAATTCATGATCGAGTGGCAGCGGAACAGCCGGTACGGATCTTCCAGGTTGTCCAGGCGCTCGCCTGTCGCCTGGTCGCGGTCGTCGGCGATGAAGCGATACGCTTGCAGCAGGCCAGCCGGGCCGACGAACTTGTCCGGATTCCACCAGAAAGACGGGCACGAGGTCGAGCAGCACGCGCACAGGATGCATTCGTACAGCCCGTCGAGCTCTTCCCGTGCAGCCGGCGTTTGCAGCCGCTCTTTCTCGGGAGGAATCGACTCATTGACCAGGAACGGCTTGATCGAGTGGTATTGCTTGAAGAAGTTCGTCATGTCGACGATCAGGTCGCGAATGACAGGCAAGCCGGGCAAGGGACGCAGCACGATCGGCTCCGAGAGCTCGTTCAGGTTGGTCGTGCAGGCCAGGCCGTTCTTGCCATTGATATTCATCGCGTCCGACCCGCACACGCCTTCGCGGCACGAGCGGCGCAGCGCCAGCGAGTCGTCGACGTCGGACTTGATGCGCATCAGCGCGTCGAGCAGCATCTTGTCGGTGTCCTGCAGGGTGACCGTGAGGTCCTGCATGTAGGGCTTGGCGTCCTTGTCCGGATCGTAGCGGTAAATCTGGAATTTCAGCGTGCGTGCCATATTCAAATCTCTTAGAAGGTGCGTGCTTTAGGCTTGAAGGTCTCGACCGACAGCGGCTTGGTGATCACAGGCTTGTAGTCCAGGCGGTTGCCTTCGGAATAGAACAGCGAGTGCTTCATCCAGTTCTCGTCGTCGCGCGCCTCGAAATCGCGGTGCGCATGCGCGCCGCGGGACTCCTTGCGCGCAGCGGCGGAGACGATGGTCGCCTTGGCCACTTCGATCAGGTTGTCAAGCTCGAGCGCTTCCACGCGGGCGGTATTGAATACCTTGGACTTGTCCTTGAATGAGACGTGCTTGCGGCGCTCGTCCATTTCCATGATGGCCTTGACGCCGCCGTCGAGCAGTTCCTGCGTGCGGAACACGCCGCAGTAATGCTGCATGGACTGGCGAATGCCGTTGGCGACATCCTGCACACGCTCGGAACCGGTGCTGGTTTCGAGCCGGTCCAGGCGCGACAGCGCTAGGTCGGCAGCATCAGCCGGCAGCGGCTTGTGGCTGCGTGCCTTGAGGTTGCTGGCCACCACATGGTTGCCGGCAGCACGGCCGAATACCAGCAGGTCGAGCAGCGAGTTGGTGCCGAGACGGTTGGCACCGTGCACCGAGACGCAAGCGCATTCGCCGATGGCATACATGCCGTTGACGATCTCGTTCGGATTGCCGTTCTTGGGCGCGACCACCTGGCCGTAGATATTGGTGGGAATGCCGCCCATCTGGTAGTGGATGGTGGGCACGACCGGAATCGGCTCGCGGGTGGCGTCGACGTTGGCGAACTTGTGGCCGATTTCGAGGATCGACGGCAGGCGCTTCTTGATCGTGTCGGCGCCGATGTGGCGCAGGTCGAGCAGCACGTGGTCCTTGTTCGGACCGCAACCGCGGCCTTCCTTGATCTCCTGGTCCATCGAACGCGACACGAAGTCACGCGGCGCCAGGTCCTTCAGCGTCGGCGCGTAACGCTCCATGAAGCGCTCGCCATTGCTGTTGATCAGGATGCCGCCTTCGCCGCGCACGCCTTCGGTGATCAGCACGCCGGCGCCGGCTACGCCGGTCGGGTGGAACTGCCAGAATTCCATGTCTTCCAGCGGCAGCCCGGCGCGTGCCGCCATGCCCATGCCGTCGCCGGTATTGATGAAGGCATTGGTCGATGCAGCCCAGATGCGGCCGGCACCACCGGTTGCGAAGATCGTGGTCTTCGCTTCCAGGATCATGACATCACCGGTTTCCATCTCGAGCGCAACCACGCCCAGCACGTCGCCGTCGGCATCGCGGATCAGGTCGATCGCCATCCACTCGACGAAGAAATGGGTGCGAGCGCGGACGTTGCGCTGGTACAGCGTGTGCAGCATCGCGTGGCCGGTGCGGTCGGCCGCGGCGCAAGCGCGCTGCACGGGCTTCTCGCCGAAGTTGGCCGTGTGGCCACCGAACGGACGCTGGTAAATGGTGCCGTCCGGATTACGGTCGAACGGCATGCCGAAGTGTTCCAGCTCATAGACGACCTTCGGGGCCTCGCGGCACATGAATTCCACCGCGTCCTGGTCACCGAGATAGTCGCCACCCTTGACGGTGTCGAACATGTGCCAGTACCAGCTGTCCTCGGTCATGTTACCGAGCGAGGCGCCGATGCCGCCCTGGGCGGCAACGGTATGGGAACGGGTCGGGAACACCTTGGACAGCACGGCGACATTCAGGCCGGCTTCCGCCAGTTGCAGGGAAGCGCGCATGCCGGAACCGCCGGCGCCGACGATGACTGCGTCGAAACGACGCACGGGGAGAGAGGATTTGATTGCTGCCACGATTAGACTTTCCAGAGAATCTGAGCCGCCCATGCGGCACATCCAACCAGCCACGCGATGGTGGCCAATTGCAGGATCAGGCGCAGGACGACCGGTTTGACGTAATCCATCCAGACATTACGCATGCCGACCCAGGCGTGATAGAACAACGAGAGCAGCGCTACGAAACTGAACAGCTTGAACCATTGACGGGCAAACATGCCGGCCCACGACTCGTAGCCGATGTCGCCGGCGAACAGGAACGAGACCAGCAGTACCAGCGTGTAAGCGGCCATCACGATGGCGGTCAGGCGTTGCGCCAGCCAGTCGGCGGTGCCGTAATGCGCGCCGACGACGAGTCGACGCGGTCCGATATTGTCAGGTGTATGCGCCATCTTCAGAATGCTCCAAACAGTTTCAGTGCGACCAGCGCGGTCAGGAAAAGGCTGACGCCGAGCGTGGCCACCGCAGTCTTGCGGGCGCCTTCCTTGGTGCCGGCAACATGGACGTCGAGCAGCAGATGGCGAATGCCGGCGCAGAAATGATGCAGGTAGCCCCAGGACAAGGCCAGCACCACCAGCTTGACGAACCAGAGCGACAGGAAGCCCTTGAAATAATCGAAGGAGATTTCAGAGGTCAGGCTCTTGTCGAGCAGGAACAGGATGAATGGAAGAAGAAGGAAGATCAGTGCGCCGCTGACGCGATGCAGGATCGAGACGATTGCGGCCAGCGGCATCCGGTATCGCACGATCTGCGTGATATGGATGTTCCGGAACTGTGGCCTTTCTTTTTTTACTGCTTCTGACATGCTTGCCCCTCGAAATCGAAACTTTGCAATTTTCGCCTATTTTCATGCACCGCACCAATACTTCTTGATGATCCGGCACAAAGCTGCGCCCGACTATACTGCTAGCCGAGCTCGTTTTGATAGTGGTGATTCTCCGTATGGTACAACCCGCGCCGCACTTCGACCGGTTTGTCTCCATAAGTGTAGGACACCCGCTCGACCGAGAGCAGCGGCGTACCGGATGCTACGCCAAGCAGGCCGGCGACAGCCTCGTCGGCCGCGACCGCGCGGATGCGCTCGGTGGCCCGGATCATGCGGGTGCCGAACTCGGTCTCGAACAGTCCGTACATCGGGCCCTTGTATTCAACCAGCCGCTCGGTGGTCAGGCCCTTGAACAGGAGTCCGGGCAGCCACAGCTCGTCAAGTATGATCGGCACGCCGTCGAAAGACTGGACCCGCTTGATGAAAATGACGGAGTCGCCGGCACGCAGGTCAAGCAGGCGCGCCACTTCCGCCGGCGCCCGCAGCCGTTTGACCTCGATGACGCGATTTTCCGCCGGATGGGGCTCGCCGGTATCCGGCATCAGGCGCAGGAAGCGGAACTGGGCCCGGGCCTCATGGTGGGTAGCGACGAAGGTGCCCTTGCCCTGCCGGCGCACCACCAGGTTCTCGGCCGAAAGCTCGTCGATCGCCTTGCGCACGGTGCCCTGGCTGACCTTGTAACGGGCAGCCAGTTCAACTTCGCTCGGAATCAGCTCGCCAGGCTTCCACTCGCCCGACTGCAGGCTCCTGGTGATCAGGGCCTTGATCTGCTGGTACAAGGGGCTGAAAGTCGGCGAACTGCCAGAGGAGGAATGTCCGGTGCCAGCAGCCAAAACAGGGGAATTCGTCAGATGCGAAGGGGCGACACTCATGATTGGCATTTGACCATAAAAGGCCGTTTGCCGTCCAGAAAAAAGTGGGGGTAATATGTCTTATATAAGACATAAGATAAGCGTTGACAGAGTGCCCTCGCCGGCCTACACTCGCGGCAACTTTTCCCCGCCGCCTCCGGCGCAATGGCCGGCAGGCCGTGGCGCCCACTTCACCACGCATTCAGGCTGACGCGACATGTTTTCACCGGTATCATTATTCGTTCCCGCGAATAAGTTCGTTCCCGCGAACAAGCATCGCCAGCATCGCAGCCCGATTTCGTCAGCACCCCACATAGCACCAGACATAGCACCTCACGCATCGCTTATTATTTTCCACACCACTTTGGAGATTCAACATGGCTAAAGCCCCAATGCGCGTGGCCGTCACCGGCGCCGCCGGACAGATCGGTTACTCCCTGCTGTTCCGCATCGCCAACGGCGACATGCTCGGCCGGGACCAACCGGTCATCCTGCAGTTGCTGGAGATCCCGGACGAAAAGGCGCAGAAGGCACTGAAGGGCGTCATGATGGAAATCGACGACTGCGCCTTCCCTCTGCTGGCCGGGATGAGCGCGCACAGCGACCCGATGACCGCATTCAAGGATGCCGACGTTGCCCTGCTGGTCGGCGCCCGTCCGCGCGGCCCCGGAATGGAACGCAAGGACCTGCTGGAAGCCAACGCACAGATCTTCACGGTGCAGGGCCGCGCGCTGGACGCCGTCGCCTCGCGTAATATCAAGGTGCTGGTGGTCGGCAATCCGGCCAATACCAATGCCTACATCGCGATGAAATCGGCGCCGAGCCTGCCATCGAAGAATTTCACCGCCATGCTGCGCCTGGACCACAACCGCGCACTGTCGCAGGTCGCGGCCAAGATCGGCAAGCCCGTCTCCGCAATCGAAAAGCTGTGCGTCTGGGGCAACCACTCGCCGACCATGTACGCCGACTACCGTTTTGCGACCGCTGACGGCCAATCGGTCAAGGACCTGATCAACGACCAGGTCTGGAACAAGGACGTGTTCCTGCCGACCGTCGGCAAGCGTGGCGCAGCGATCATCGAAGCACGCGGACTGTCGTCGGCGGCATCGGCAGCGAATGCGGCGATCGACCACGTTCGCGACTGGGTGCTGGGCACCAACGGCAAGTGGACCACGATGGGCATCCCGTCGGACGGTTCCTACGGCATTCCTGAAGGCACCATGTTCGGCTACCCGGTCACGACCGAGAACGGCGAATACAAGATCGTGCAAGGACTGGAAATCGACGCTTTTTCGCAAGAGCGCATCAACCTGACGCTGAAAGAGTTGCAGGAAGAGCGCGACGGCGTCAAGCATCTGGTCGGCTGACAGCAGTAGCGTAGTAGAGTAATGCTGCCGGCGCGTGCGCCGGCAGCTTCGCACCAAACCTGTCCCGAGCCGATCCATCACCTGTGCCCGACGGCATTCCATCGAACAGCAGTAGCCCAACTCAATGCGCATGTTCAAGTTCTTCTTCCAGGGCAGTCCGGCTTACGAACCGGCACCACGCATGCAACAGTGTTGCGCGCGCCCTGCAACAAGAGCTTCGACGACAACGGTGCAATTGCCCCGGCTCGCAGTCGCCCCTTCCCCCTGCCTGCACGAAGACGACGGCTGCGACCGCCGCACCCAGGCTGGCTTTCCCCGGCGAACCTACAAGGAGACAATCGCCATGAAATCAGTCCTCAATGCCCTGATGCTGGGCGCCGCATTCGCCGCATTCACTCCGGTCGCGATGGCGCAATCCTCGCCCCCGGCCAAGCCGCAGGCAAAGGCGCAGAAAAAGACGGTCAAGTCGAACAAAGCCGACAACAAGGAACAGGGCCCGGCCCTGGAAGATGACAAGGACCTGGACGTCGCCAAATCGAGCGTGACCGATCTGCAGTGCGCCCATGGCGACAAAGTCACGCTCTACGAGAACGCCGACGACAACAGCCACATCGGCATGCGCTGGAAAAAGCATCTGCTGCGCATGCATCGGGTGGAAACGACCACCGGCGCAAACCGCTTCGAAAGCCGCAAGCATGGCCTGGTATGGATCGGCATTCCGGCCAAGGGCATGCTGCTCGATTCGAAGCGCGGCCAGCAGCTGGCGAATGAATGCCGCAGCCAGGCCCAGGTGGTAGCCCAGTCAGGCCCGCAGGAACCGGCGCAGCCGCAACTGCTGATCACGGAAGCGAAAAAATAAGCGTCGTCGACACCTTGGCATTGCCGGGCCATGAGCAGAACAAGATCACAAAATTCACAACCGTATTGATATGCAAACCAAGGAGAGGTCATGTCTCGCAACATCCTGAAAACGCTGAAGGACTTCAAGGTCAGCAGTTCCCGCAAAGGAAAGTTCTACTCGCTCCCGGCCCTGGGAAAAACGCTGGGCGTCGATATCTCCCGGCTGCCGGTCTCGATCCGTATCGTGCTGGAGTCGGTGCTGCGCAACTGCGACGGCAAGAAAGTGACCGAAGAGCACGTGCGCCAGCTGGCAAACTGGGCGCCGAACGCGCCGCGCACTGACGAGATTCCGTTCGTTGTCGCACGCGTCGTGCTGCAGGACTTTACCGGCGTGCCCCTGCTGGCCGACCTGGCCGCCATGCGTGGCGTGGCCGCCGCCGCGGGCAAGAATCCGAAAAATATCGAACCGCTGGTGCCGGTCGACCTGGTGGTCGACCACTCGGTGCAGATCGACCACTACGGCACGAAGAAGGCGCTCGACCTGAACATGAAGCTGGAATTCCAGCGCAACAACGAGCGCTACCAGTTCATGAAGTGGGGCATGCAGGCATTTGACACCTTCGGCGTCGTGCCTCCCGGCTTCGGCATCGTGCACCAGGTCAACCTTGAGTACCTCGCACGCGGCGTCCACAAGAAGGATGACGTCTATTACTTCGACTCGCTGGTCGGTACCGACTCGCACACCACCATGATCAACGGCGTCGGCGTCGTGGCATGGGGTGTGGGCGGCATCGAGGCAGAAGCCGGCATGCTGGGCCAGCCGGTGTATTTCCTGACCCCGGACGTGGTTGGCGTGAACCTGACCGGACGCCTGCGTGAAGGCGTGACGGCAACCGACCTGGTGCTGACCATCACCGAAATGCTGCGCAAGGAAAAAGTCGTCGGCAAGTTCGTCGAATTCTTCGGCGAAGGCACGGAGTTCCTGTCGCCGACCGACCGCGCGACCATCGGCAACATGGCGCCTGAATACGGCGCGACCATGGGCTTTTTCCCGATCGACGCATCGACCATCGACTATTTCCGCGGCACCGGCCGCAGCAAGTCCGAGATCGACGCGTTCGAAAATTATTTCCGCGCGCAGAAAATGTTCGGCGTTCCGAAAGAAGGCGAGATCGACTACAGCAGCGTGGTCAGCCTCGACCTCGGCACCGTGGCGCCGTCGCTGGCTGGCCCGAAGCGTCCGCAAGACCGCATCGAGATCGGCAATGTGAAGTCCAACTTCGCCACGCTGTTCTCCAGCCCGGCCTCTGAAAACGGCTTCAACAAGAAGGCGGAAGACCTGCCTGCCGTGTACGAGACCACCGACGGCGTCAAGCTCAGGAACGGCGACGTGCTGATCGCTTCGATCACCTCGTGCACCAACACCTCCAACCCGAGCGTGCTGCTGGCAGCCGGGCTGCTGGCCAAGAAAGCGGTCGAAGCCGGCCTCAAGGTCTCGCCGCACATCAAGACCTCGCTGGCGCCCGGATCGCGCGTCGTCACCAAGTACCTGGAAGCAGCAGGCCTGCTGCCCTACCTGGAAAAGCTGGGCTTTGCGGTCACTTCCTACGGCTGCTCCACCTGCATCGGCAACGCCGGTGACCTGACCAGCGAACTCAACGAAGCGATCGTCAAGAACGACGTCGTTGCGGCCGCCGTGCTGTCGGGCAACCGCAATTTCGAAGCGCGCATCCATCCGAACCTGCGTGCCAACTTCCTGGCCTCGCCACCGCTGGTGGTCGCCTATGCGATCGCCGGAACCATGCTGAAAGACCTGATGACCGAGCCGGTCGGCAAGGGTAAAGGCGGACGCGACATCTTCCTGGGCGACATCTGGCCGACCACCAAGGAAATCAACAAGCTGATGCGCTTCGCGATGAACGCCAAAGTGTTCAAGGAAAATTATGCCGAGGTGAAGGACAACCCGGGCAAGCTGTGGCAGGGGATCAAGGGCGTGGCTACCGGCGAAGTCTACAACTGGCCGAAATCGACCTACATTGCGGAGCCTCCTTTCTTCCAGGACTTTTCCATGCAGCCGGCCGCGGCAGCGACCGGCATCAGCGGTGCGCGCGCGCTCGGCGTGTTCGGCGACTCGATCACCACCGACCACATCTCCCCTGCCGGTTCCATCAAGGAATCGAGCCCGGCCGGCGTCTGGCTGAAGGCAAACGGCGTGCTGAAGGCCGACTTCAACTCGTACGGCTCGCGCCGCGGCAACCATGAGGTGATGATGCGCGGCACGTTTGCCAACGTCCGCATCAAGAACCTGATGGTCCCGGCCAAGCCGGACGGTTCCCGCGTCGAAGGCGGCATCACCCTGTACCAGCCGGAAGGTACGGAAATGTCGATCTACGACGCCGCCATGAAGTACATCGACAGCGGCGTGCCGACCATGATCTTCGCTGGCGAAGAATACGGCACCGGCTCGTCGCGCGACTGGGCTGCCAAGGGCACCCAGCTGCTGGGCGTGAAGGCAGTGTTTGCCCGTTCGTTCGAACGGATCCACCGTTCCAACCTGGTTGGCATGGGCGTGCTGCCGCTGCAATTCATCGGCGACGACAGCGTGGACAGCCTTGGCATCACCGGCAACGAGACCTACGACCTGAAAGGCCTCGAAAACGAGATCACGCCGCAGCAACGTGCGACGCTCGTGATCCACCGTGCCGACGGCAGCACCCGGGAAGTCCAGGTACTGTTGCGCATCGACACGCCGATCGAAGTCGACTACTACCGTCACGGCGGCATCCTGCCGTTCGTGCTGCGCCAGTTGTTGGCCGACGCGCCCGACGCTGCACGCGCGGCGTAAGCAGTAATTGCGGTCGCGCACGCCGTGCGTGCGCGACCGCAAGCAAGCCGTAAGCATGCGGCGCTATGCTGCAGCAGGATCGACGCCGCTTTCCGCGGCGTTTTTTTTTGATGCTGGCGATCAACTTCGCCGCGCTTGTTTCTGTGGAGATTCTATGTGGAAGATTGCAGTGGGGTTCATCGTCTTTTCCCTCCTGGCGCTGTTTCTGATCATGAAGGGCGGCGACAAAATTGACATGCAGGGTGAAGCGGGGCACGGCGTGCCGACATCTTCCGCGCCCGATTCGGCTCCTGCTCCGACCGCAGCACCTGCACCTGCCCCAGCACCTGCCCCAGCACCAACCGCCGCACCCGCTGCTGCCACCAGGTAAGTCCGCTGGCTGGCACGTGTCAAAAGTTGCAGCCGCGCATGCAGTGTGCAGTGCGCGGCTTTTTTATTTGGTAACGGGACAAGCCCCGCAGGCGGCACTACAATACGCTTCGAACAATAATTCCCCGCCCCACTGACCATGCGCCGTCCCGGTAAAGCAAGATCCCACAAGCCCTCGGGCGAAAGCCAGCGGCTGATCCAGCTTGCACAAGCAACGCTGGCCGCCGGCAGCCGCATCGAGGAACGACTCTGGGAGCGCCAACTCGACGCCGTGTTGCACAAGCAGATGGTCACCGGCCATCAGCAAACCATCGATAGCGCGCTGGACCATCTGTTCCAGCATGATCCAGCTGCCTATGACGCCCTGATGGATTCGGCCGAATCGGCCAGCGAGAGTTGCACGCTCGAACACGATGGCAAAACCTGGGAGGCGCTGCTGGTTGCCGTGCCTGTCCTCGCCTGGACCCGCTATAACATTCCCTCCGGCCCAGTACCGGCGGACATGCTCAACACCCTGTCGGCGCACATGTACGCCCACCTGCTGGCCGCCGATACCCGGCTGGCGCTGGCGCCGGCCCTGTATTCCATAGACCAGCTTCCGCGCACTCATGCGGAAACCTACTCGCTGCTGCAAAAGATGGCTGTCGCAGCGGTGGACGGCAAGCCGGTCCGGCTGGCAGCAAATCCGCAGCAGACGGCGCCGTTCCTGGCCGACACCCGCTATCTGCTGGCCGCAGTGGTTACCGCGCCGCAGGGTCCCTTCTTCCGCTGGCAAGCCCCCGAGCCGGCGGGCACCGACCTGGCCGCAGCCCGGGCGAATGCCTATCAGCAGTGGCAAAGCCAGACCATCCCCAACATCGAACGCCTGATGCCAGGCTGCGCCGTCGAACTGCTGCTGCCAGAAGCCTACTTCGTCGCCTGCCGCGAGGGTGACAAACGCATCCGCCCGATCTCCGTTCACGCCGCCGTGCATTACCTGACGCAGCTGCTGTCGATTGAAGCGACCGCACTGTCGGCGATCATTGCCGGATTCAGCAGCGCAGAGTCCGGTGGCCGGATCGACGAATACCGCATCGGCTTTTCCTTGAAGCAGGATGGCGAGCTGGTCTACGGCATAGTCTGGCCGCTGTACGGAGAAGAGAGCGGCGAGGAAGAGCCGCTGGACAGCCTGATGGCGCGCGACCTGATCTCCGGCAAGCCGGTGATCAGCGAGGAGCAGACGCCGATCCAGCAGATCATCACCCTGCTGCGCGAAAACGGCATCGCCGACATCAAGCATCACGCGGAGATTTTTCCGATGGAGTTCTGCGACGACTGCGGTTCGCCGTTGTTTGCCGACCAGGATGCGGAGCTGGTGCATGCGGAGATGCCGGAAAATGTGGCGGAAGCACCGACGCATTTGCATTGATCGTCAATGTTTTTCCGCCGCAGCAAGAGGGTCAGGGCTGATCGACTTCATCGCTCCCTCCCTTTCAAGGCTGAGCATTACCCATAACCGTGGTTGAGCGGTTTTGTGGATTTGTGGCTCTCTGGCTTGCGGTTGGAGTGGCTGGGTTTGGTGTTTGTGGTTGTGAAGCCGGGAGACACCCCGGCGGGTGTGTTCCTTTCTTTTGAAAAAAGAAAGGAACCAAAGAAAAGAAGGTCAAAACCCACTTGGCCAACGCCCGCTTCGATAGCCAACCAGACTCGGATGTCTGGGCTAATCCAGTGCGACGTTCGCGAGAGATGGTCCCTCGGCTTTGTGCGGCTTACCTAGTCAGCCAACCCGGCGAAGTGTCTTATACCGATGCCCGGCGCACCGTTGACTCTTAATTTTTTTCGAAGCTTCAAACAAGCGACGGGTCTGTTCCACGAAAGGCAGAGCACCGCAGTTGCTCCCGGGGATACCCGCGCCCTTGGCAACCCAACCTCACGAGCCAATTAGCGGCTTCGAAAGACATTGGGAGTCAACGAGCGGTGGTGTGCGGTCGGCGGCATTGAAGCGGGTTGACTGATCCCGGTCAGCGGCGAACGTGTGGCAGGACCTCCCTCGCGAACGCCGCAATGGTTCGGCCCAGGCGTCCGAGTCTGGTTGGCTATCGAGGCAGGCGTTGGCCAAGTGGGTTTTGACGTTTTTTCTTTGGTTCCTTTCTTTTTCTAAAAGAAAGGAACACACCAGCCGGGGTGTCTCCCGGCTTCACAACCACAAACACCAAACCCAGCCACACCACCCGCAAGCCAAAAAGCCGCAAAACCACTCACCCACGGATAGGGGTAAGGCTCAGCCTTGAAAGGGAGGGAGCATTCCAGGCGAATTTTTCTACTGCCCCCTAATCGTCGACTGCATCAAGCCCCGGAAACAGGATATCCGTATATCCGAACTTGGTGAAATCCCGTATCCGCATCGGATACAGCACCCCATCCAGGTGGTCGCATTCATGCTGCACCACCCGCGCATGGAAGCCCTCGGCCTCGCGGTCAATCACATTCCCGGCCTGGTCGTACCCGCGGTAACGCAGGCGGGTAAAGCGCGGCACCATGCCACGCAATCCGGGCACCGACAAACACCCTTCCCAGCCCTCTTCCATATGCGCGTCGAGCGGCGTGATCACCGGATTGATCAACACCGTTTCCGGCACCTCGGGCGCATCCGGATAACGCGTGTTCTGCCGGAAACCAAAGATCACCAATTGCAGGTTGACGCCGATCTGGGGCGCGGCCAGGCCGGCCCCTTCGGCAGCGTGCATGGTCTCGAACATGTCTGCAATCAGCGCATCCAGTTCCGGCGTGCCGAATGCCGTCACGGGCTCGGCCTGCCGCAGCAGGCGGGCGTCGCCCATGCGCAGGATTTCGCGCACGCTCAAAGCTGCATTTCCTTCAGGTACTCGGCGAAGGCAGCGCCCGTCTCCGGGTGCTTGAGACCCATCGCCAGCGTTGCCTTCAGGTAGCCGAGCTTGGAACCGCAGTCGTAACGCGTGCCCTGGTAGCGGTAGGCCAGCAAGCGCTGCTCCTTCATCAAGGCCGCAATGCCGTCGGTCAGCTGGATCTCGCCGCCGGCGCCGTGGCCGAGGTTTTCCAGATGGTTGAAGATGCGGCTCTGCAGCACATAGCGCCCGACCACGGCCAGCGTCGATGGCGCGTGCTCCGGATCCGGCTTCTCGACGATGGCGTTGACCTGCTCGATATTGGTCTTGTAAGGCGTGGACGAGACAATGCCGTACTGGCGTGTCTGCGCTCGCGGAACATCCTGCACCGCAAGGATATTTGCCTGTTCATACTCATACAGCGCGGTCATCTGCGCCATTACCGGCGGGGTGCCCTCCGGCACGTCCATGAAGTCATCTGCCAACAACACGGCGAAAGGCTCGTCGCCGACCACCGGCCTGGCACACAAGACCGCGTGTCCTAGACCCAGAGGCTCCGCCTGCCGGATGAAAATACAGGAGACATGCTTGGGGATCACATGCCGGACCAGATCCAGCAGCGCTTCCTTTCCGGCCGCTTCGAGGGTGGCCTCCAGCTCATAGGCCTTATCGAAATGATCTTCGATCGCGCGCTTGTTGCGGCCGGTGATGAATACCATCTCGGTAATGCCGGCTGCGACAGCTTCTTCCACCGCATACTGGATCAGCGGCTTGTCGACGATGGGCAGCATTTCCTTGGGCTGCGCCTTGGTTGCCGGCAGAAAGCGGCTACCGAGGCCGGCAACCGGAAACACTGCCTTGCGAATTTTCTTCATTATTCTTCCCCTAGAAGTTGATTCAAGCCATCCTCGTCCAGTACGGTGACACCCAGTTCCTGTGCCTTGGCGAGCTTGCTGCCGGCTTCTTCGCCGGCAACGACATAACTTGTCTTTTTCGATACCGATCCGGACACCTTGCCGCCGGCCGCTTCGATCAGTGCTGCGGCTTCATCCCGCGTCAGCGTTGGCAAGGTGCCCGTCAGCACGAATACCTTGCCCTGCAAGGGCTTGGGGACGGCGGCGTGGGACTCGCCTTCCGGCCAGTGCACACCAGCGGCACGCAATTGCTCGACCAGTTCGATGTTGAGCGGATCGGCAAAAAAGCTGCGCACCGAACGCGCCACCACCGGGCCGATGTCGGCAACTTCCAGCAGCCGCTCCTCGCTGGCCTGGATCACTTCGTCCAGCCGGCCGAAATGACGCGCCAGTTCCTTGGCCGTCGATTCGCCGACATGGCGGATGCCAAGGGCGTAGATGAAACGCGCCAGGGTGGTCGATTTTGATTTTTCCAGCGCGTCGAGCACGTTCTGCGCAGATTTTTGCGCCATCCGTTCCAGCTCGACCAGCGCCGACAGCCCCAGCTTGTACAGGTCGGCCGCCGTCGTGATGACGTGTTTGTCCACCAGTTGTTCGACCAGCTGGTCACCCAGTCCTTCCACATCCATTGCCCGGCGCGACACGAAATGCAACAGGCCGCCCTTGCGCTGCGCGCCGCACTTTATCCATCCACCTGAACAGCGTGCGACCGCTTCATCTTCCAGGCGGACGATGGGAGAACCGCACACCGGGCAATTTACGGGCATCTGGAACTCGCGTGCATCTGCCGGTCGCCGCTCCGGCACATGCGCCACGACTTCCGGAATCACGTCGCCCGCGCGCCGCACTATCACGGTGTCGCCGATCCGGATATCCTTGCGCCGCACCTCGTCTTCGTTGTGCAGCGTGGCATTGGTGACCGTCACCCCGCCGACGAATACCGGCGCCAGGCGTGCCACTGGCGTAATGGCGCCGGTGCGACCGACCTGCACGACGATGTCCTGCACCACGGTAGTTGCTTCCTCGGCCGGGAATTTGTGCGCCAGCGCGAAGCGCGGCGCACGCGACACGAAGCCGAGCTTCTGCTGCTCCTCCAGCCGGTTCACCTTGTACACAACGCCGTCGATGTCGTAGGGCAGGCCCGGACGGCGCTGTCCGATGTCGCGGTAGAACGCCAGCAAACCCTGCGCTCCCGTGAGCACAGCCCGTTCGCTGCAAACCGGCACGCCCAGCTGCGCATACCAGTCCAGCAATGCTGCATGCGTGGGCGGCATTTCCGCCCCTTCCAGGAAGCCTATGCCATAGGCAAAAAAGCGCAAGCTTCGCTGCGACGTGATGCGCGAATCGAGCTGGCGCAGGCTGCCTGCCGCTGCATTGCGCGGATTGACGAATTCGCGCTGCCCTGCTTCGCGCTGGCGCGCGTTCAGCCGCGCAAAGTCGGCCTTGAACATCAGCACTTCGCCGCGCACGTCGATTACCCGTGGCGGATTGTCGGTCAGCAAGCGCAGCGGAATGCTGCGCACGGTACGGATGTTGGTCGTGACGTCCTCGCCAGTCGCACCGTCACCGCGGGTTGCGGCGCGCACCAGCAGTCCATCCTCGTAACGCAGGTTGATCGCCAGGCCGTCGAACTTCAACTCGGCCGCATATTCCACTTCGTCCGTGGTTTTCAGTCCGTCGCGCACGCGCCGGTCGAATGCAATGATGTCTTCGTCGGAAAACCCGTTGTTGATCGACAGCATGGGCACCGCATGGGTGACCGTCTCGAACTGCGGCAGAGGCGGTGCGCCGACGCGCCGGGTGGGCGAATCGGCCGATGCCAGCTCCGGATGGTCCTGTTCCAGCACCTGCAATTCGCGGAACAGCGCATCGTACTCGGCGTCCGGTATGGTGGGCTGGTCGAGTACGTAATAGGCGTGGTTGTGGCGGTTCAGTTCGGCCCGCAGCCAGGCCGCGCGTTTGGCCGGCGCAGCCGAACCCGGTTCAGCCTGCACCAGGGAAAACAGGTCTGGCTCGCTCATGTTGCGCCGCCAGTGTTAGCTGAACAAGCGCAGCGCGCGTACCGAGCCGGCTGGAATGTCGGCGGCTTCCATCTCGGCGTAAAAGCCGGCAACCTGGCCGGCGATCTCGGCCAGCGCTGCATCCGCGAGCGGCTGCCCGGCGTCGTCAACCACCACGCCGTCAAGGCGGCCGGCAAGCATGCGCGCACAGGCGACCATCGCGCCGAAACCATCGCGGTCGGGCGCAACCCGCGGGACGTCAAGCAGCAACGTCAGCCGGGTGGTGCTCTCCTCGGCCAGCGTCACGTTGGTGGACAGCGAAAACAGTACGCCGCTGTCGCCATCCTGCATCACCAGCCGGCCGTCGGGCCGCAGGTCGAATCCATGGCGCTCAAGCGCTGCCAGCAAAGTACCGATCGACCACGGCGCGCCGCGCGACTGCACGTTGACGCCGAGTTGGGCGTCGTGGTCCGCCACGAACTGATGCAGGTTGCGTGCCGTGGCCATCACATCGGTCATGTCCGGCGCGAACGGCTCGCCGCCGATCTCGTCCGCAACCTGCCGCAACCGGGTCACGATTTCCGAGAACTCGATCTCGTTCAGGCTGCCGGAGCGGTTGGCCATCTGCACGCCGGCACGCAACGTGGTGTAGACGCCGCCGGTGGCAACCGGCTCCCATTGGCCATCCTCCGCTTGCCCGATGTAGTGCACCGCCTTGCTGCCCACATGGCCCAGTCCCTGCAGCGCGGGCAGCACTTTCTCGCCCCGGACCGGGCCTTCAAGTTCGATCGCGATTTCGCAGTCGATCAGTTCATCGACGGGCAGCGCTTTTTGCGGCTGGCGCGCACGGTCTGGTGCGGCATTGCCGGCCACGTCCACGGGCGCCTCGCCCTCGGCTACGGCCGGATGCTCGTCCGATCCTTCTTGCGGAGCGGCATCGTCAAGCTGCGGCTCGCGGCGCTGGCCGGAAGCCGGCGCGGTATCGCGCATCAGCACGTCTTCAGGCGCGGACGAAAAAGCGCGCTCGACGCTTTTCCTTGCCTTGTATTCCTGCCACTTGTTATAGGAGATGACGCCAATGACGATCGAGCTGCCGATGGCGATCAGACTGAGTTGGAGTTCGGTCATGCTGCTTTGGTCTCGCGGGTAGTGACGCGGCCGGAAAGGCGGCATGGCGTCACGTGGGAATGGGGTACGGCCGCAATGTTCTGCACAGGGGGAACGAGGTATGCGCGGAATCTCATCTGGTCTGGCTACGCTCTTGCGCGCGCGGGGGCGTGTAATCGGGCTAGGGTAAGTGTTGCGCTGCAAACTTGTCAAGCCGGGAAGCGCCGCTTTTCAGAGTGAAAAACCCGGCTTTCCGGCATGGAAACCGGTCGCAACGACAGTTGACTGTAATCAATACAATCCGGGGTCCGGCAACTAAGATGAATCTACCCCACACTGCATAGCGGAGGTAGCCGTGTCCCAGCTCAAGGAATACAAACTGCAGGAACTGACAATGCTATCGCTGAGCCCCATGCTGCGGCAGGTCCGGCGCTGGTGGCTGCGGCGCGCGGAAGACCACTTCCTGATCTGCGCAGATGTCGAACAGAAGCGGGTTCGGGAGGCGCAGCAGAATGTGGCCTACTATCAGAGGCGGGCTGCGATGGCGCGGTCGGAGCGGATTTGATTTAGGGTAGTCCTTGCCCGTACCCGTGGTTTTGCGGCTCTTTGGCTTGCGGCTCTTTGGCTTGCGGCTCTTTGGCTTGCGGTTCGGTTGGCTGGGTTTGATGGTTGTGGTTGTGAAGCCGGGAGACACCCCGGCGGGTGTGTTCCTTTCTTTTAAAAAAAGAAAGGAACCAAAGAAAAGCAGGTCAAAACCCACTTGGCCAACGCCGGGTCCGAACGGCAACCAGACGCGGATGTCTGGGCTAATCCAGTGCGACGTTCGCGAGTGATGATCCCTCGGCTGTGTGCCGCTTACCTAATCAGCCAAACCCATGAAGTGTCTTATACCGATGCCCAGCGCACCGTTGACTCTTAATGGTTTTCGAAGCTTCAAACAGGCGACGGAGGGAATCTGTTCAAGATAGGCAAAGTCCTGCAGAAAATCCCCCTGAATTGCTCGCCCCCCCCTGGAAACCTGACCTCAAGCGCCAATTAGTGGCTTCGAAAACAATTGGGAGTCAACGAGCGGTGGTGTGCGGTCGGCGGCATTGAAGCGGGTTGGCTGATCCCGGTCAGAGGCGAACGTGTGGCCGGACATTCCTCGCGAACGCCGCACTGGTTCGGCCCAGGCGTCCGCGTCTGGTTGGCTATCGAGGCGGGCGTTGGCCAAGTGGGTTTTGACTCTGCTTTCTTTGGTGACTTTCTTTTCCAAAAGAAAGTTACACACCCGCCGGGGTGTCTCCCGGCTTCACAACCACAACCATCAAGCCCAGCCAAACGAACCGCAAGCCAAAAGCCGCAAACCCGAAAAACCACTCATCCACGGATCCGGTCAATGACCAGCCCTGGAAAGGGCGCGAACACCCGCAGCAATTCATCACCTGAACGGCGTGGCCCGCCATCAGGCCACCTCCGGCTCCCCGACAAAATGCGCCGCCGACTCCATATCCACCGCCACGATCCGCGACACACCCTGCTCCTGCATGGTCACGCCGATCAACTGCTGCGCCATCTCCATCGCAATCTTGTTATGCGAAATGAACAGGAACTGGGTCTGCGTGGACATGCGCTTGACCATGTTGCAGAAGCGCTCGGTATTGGCGTCGTCCAGCGGCGCATCCACCTCGTCCAGCAGGCAGAATGGCGCCGGATTGAGCTGGAACATGGAGAACACCAGCGCCGTCGCGGTCAGGGCCTTTTCGCCACCGGACAGCAGGTGAATCGTGGCGTTTTTCTTGCCCGGCGGCTGGGCCATCACCTGCACGCCTGAATCCAGTATCTCTTCGCCAGTCATGGTCAGGCGCGCGTTGCCGCCGCCGAACAGGATCGGGAACAGTTCGCCGAAATGCTTGTTCACCTGGTCGAAGGTGTCCTGCAGCAGGTCGCGGGTTTCCTTGTCGATCTTGTGGATGGCATCTTCCAGCGTGGTCATTGCTTCGGTCAGGTCGGCATTCTGCGCGTCGAGGAAATTCTTGCGCTCAGACGCCGTCTGCAATTCGTCCAGGGCGGCCAGGTTGACCGGCCCCAGCGCGGCAATCGCATTGTTCAGGCGCGTCACTTCGCCCTGCAGCCACGGCGCCCGCATGTCGCCGGTCAGTTTTTCAGCCAGCGCTGCTTCGTCTGCCTGCGCTTCGGCCAGTTGCTGCGCGTACTGCTCCTGGTTCAGGCGCGCTGCCTGCTCCTTGAGTTGCAGCTCGGTGATGCGGTCGCGCATCGGCTGCAGGCTGCGCTCGGACTGCATGCGCGACTCTTCGTGGTGACGCAGCTTCTGTGCCAGCTGGTCCAGCTCATGACGCGCATCGGCCAGCGCGCGCTCCTGGTCGGTGCGCTTGTCCAGCAGGCTCTGCAGGCCGGCCTGCGCCGCCTGGTCATCCAGGTTCTCCAGTTCCAGATGGCCCTGCTCCATGCTGGCAAACAACTGCGCCGCCTGCTCCTGTGCGGTGGCAATGCTGCGCTTGAGTTCCTCGATCCGGCTACGGTGCGCCTTCTCGGCAAACCCGGCTTCCTGGGCGCGCCGTTCGAGTTCGCGCAAACGCTCGCGCGCGCCGTTCAATTGCTGCTCGCGTGACAGGTAATCGGTTTGTCCCTGCTCGTGCAGTTCCTGGATTTCGGCCAGGTCCATGTCAAGCTGTTCGAAGCGCGCTTCCGACTCGGCTCTGGCCTGCTGCTGCTCGGCTTCCTGCGCCGCGATCTCGGCAAGGTCGGAGGCAATCTGGGTGCTGCGCTGGTTGAAGCGCTCCTGCACTTCCGTCTGGCGCATCACCTCGATCTGCAGCGCATGCGCGGCCTGGGTCAGGGTGGCGGCCCGCTGGCGCATTTCCTGCAGGCGCTGGACGCCGTGCGACAACGCTGCTTCTGCACGCACCGAGCGCGTGCGGGCTTCGTCGGCCAGCATCTGCTGTGCCCGCAACTGCCGCGTGATGTTCTCGATTTCCTGCTGCCGCGCCAGCATGCCTTCCTGCTCCGAATCGGGCGCATGGAAACGCACGCTGGAACGGGCGACGACGTGGCCCTGGCGGGTCACGAAACTGGCGCCGGCCGGCAGCTTCACGCGGTCCAGGAAGGCAGATGCCGCGTCATCCGCCACGAACACGTTGTGCAGCCAGTCCTGCATCAGCACCCGCAGGCCGGGATCGTTCAGCTGCAACAAGTTGAGCAGCGGCTTGAGGCCGGCCGGCGCTTCTGCGGCTGCAACGGCGGCGGCGCCGGGGTTCGGGGAATACAAGGCCAGCTTGGCCGGCGGCGCGTCGTTGAAAAACGCCTTTGCCCAATCCAGGTTGGACATTTCCAGCGCCGAGGTGCGCTCGCGCAGCACGGCTTCCAGCGCGGTTTCCCATCCCTGTTCGATGTGCAGCTTCTGCCACAAGCGCGGCAGGCCGTCGAGCTCGTGCTTTTTCAGCCACGGCTGCACCTTGCCCTGCGACTGCACGCTCTCCTGCAGCTGCTTGAGCGCCGTCAGCCGCGCTTCCAGCTGCGCATTGGCGGCGGTTTCGGCATTGACCTGCTCCTGCGCCTGGCGGCGCTCTTGTTCCAGTGCCGGCTGCCGTTCCTGCGCCTCCTCCAGCTGCATCGTCGCTTCTTCCAGCGATACCTGCTTTTCCTCCATCTGCATGCGCAGGTTGGAGAGATGGGCGGTGTCAGGGGCCTGCAGTCCACCCTGCTCCTGCGACAGGCGCTCGCGCCGGACCGCGAGATTGGCCAGGATGTTCGATGCATTGCGCTGGTGCGTTGACTCCAGCTCGATCTGCTGCTGGACCTGCATGATGCGGCTGCGCGACTCGGTGGTCTTCAACTGCGCTTCGCGCCATGCCTGCTCCAGCGCCGGCAGCTGCTCCTGTTGCTGCTGCGCCGATTGCTGCGTTTCTTCGACCAGCATCGCATGCTCTTCCAGGTGCAACTCAGCTTCAGCCAGGTCATCCTGGTGCTGCCGGCCCTGGCGCTGCCACTGGTCGCGCTGCGCCGTCAGCGAGTTAAGCTGCGACTGCAGGCGGCTGCGAGACTCGATCACGAATTTGATCTGCGCTTCCAGGCTACCGATCTCGGCATTGGTCTGGTACAGGTGGCCCTGGGCCTGGTGCAAGCGGTCGCCGGCGGCGTAATGCGACTGCCGCATGTGCTCAAGTTCGGTTTCGACGTGGCGCAGCTTTGCGGTCTGCTCTTCCAGGTCGACCTGCGCCTTTTCGATTTCGCGGAAGTGTTTGTCCTGCTCGGCTTTGGCTTCGTTCTTGCGCAGCAGCCACAGCAGCTTCTGTTTCTCCTCCTGGTCGCCCTGCAGTTCATGGAAACGCTGGGCTACGGCGGCCTGGCCCTGCAGCTTCTCCAGGTTGGCATTCAGTTCCCGCAGGATGTCTTCCACCCGTTGCAGGTTCTCGCGCGTGTCATGCAGGCGGTTTTCGGTCTCCCGGCGGCGTTCCTTGTATTTGGAGACGCCGGCCGCCTCTTCGAGGAAGATGCGCAGCTCTTCAGGGCGCGCCTCGATGATGCGGGAAATCATGCCCTGCCCGATGATCGCGTAGGCGCGCGGCCCGAGGCCGGTGCCAAGGAAAATGTCCTGGATGTCCCGCCGACGCACGGACTGGTTGTTGATGTAATAAGTCGAGGTGCCGTCACGGGTCAGCGTGCGCTTGACCGCGATTTCGGCGTACTGGCTCCACTGACCGGCGGCCTTGCCATCGCTGTTGTCGAACACCAGTTCCACGGAAGCGCGCCCGGCCGGCTTGCGGTTGGTCGAGCCATTGAAAATAACGTCCTGCATCGACTCGCCGCGCAGCTCCGACGCCTTGGACTCGCCCAGCACCCAGCGCACCGCGTCGATGATGTTGGATTTGCCACAGCCGTTCGGTCCGACCACGCCGACGAGTTGGCCGGGCACCTGGAAATTGGTCGGATCGACAAACGATTTGAATCCGGAAAGCTTGATGGATGTAAGTCGCACGGGTGTTCTGTCCTGGTTGAACTTTGACGCGCAATCATACCATCGGGGTTGTGCCCTTCCGGCCGCTGGCGACCGGGAAAACCGCCCGGCATGGCAAGCCACAGTCGATGGCCATCGAGTGCGGCAGCCGAGCCTGCGTTTGCCTGATGCTGCAGCCAGGCTGGCGCGAGCGGGCCTTCTTCGGAGCCGGTGCGCCGCGCCCTTTGCATCGCGCACGGCACGAACCAGCATCGGCGCACGAGGGCACGGCTATAATACGGCCTTCATTTCCTGTTGGCCGCCGCCGTGAATGCCCTGCTCGACAAGCTGCAACCTTACCCGTTCGAAAAGCTGCGCCAGTTGTTTGCGCCGCTCCAGCCGGCAGCGGGGTTTTCCCCGATCAGCCTCGGCATAGGCGAACCCAAGCATCCGACCCCGGCTTTCATCCGCCAGGCGCTGGCTGACAACCTGCAGGGACTGGCATCCTATCCAAGCACCGTGGGTTCGGAAGCGCTGCGCGCCGCGATTGCCGGCTGGCTGGAACGCCGCTACGGCCTGCCGCCTCTGGATCCGGCAACCCAGGTGCTGCCGGTGAACGGTTCGCGCGAGGCGCTGTTTGCGTTCGCCCAGACCATCATCGACAACCGCCGCGAGGCGATCGTGGTCTGCCCGAACCCGTTCTACCAGATCTACGAGGGCGCGGCTTATCTGTCAGGCGCCACGCCGTACTTCGTCAATTCCGACCCCGCGCGTAATTTCGCGCCCGATTTCGGCAGCGTTCCGGCCGCCGTGTGGGAAAAAGTACAACTTCTGTACGTCTGCTCGCCAGGCAATCCGACCGGCGCCGTGCTGACCCTGGACGACTGGCGCGAACTGTTCGAGTTGTCGGATCGCTACGGGTTCGTGATCGCGGCCGACGAATGCTATTCCGAGATCTACTTCAAACCGGAAGCGCCGCTGGGCAGCCTGGAAGCCGCCAACCGGCTGGGACGCACCGGCTATCCGCGGCTGGTCACGTTCAGCAGCCTGTCGAAACGCTCCAACGTGCCCGGCATGCGTTCCGGCTTCGTCGCCGGCGACGCCGCCATCCTGAAGAAATTCCTGCTGTATCGCACCTACCACGGCGGCGCCATGAGCCCGCCGGTGCAAGCAGCCTCGGTGGCCGCCTGGAACGACGAGGAACACGTGCGCGAAAACCGCGCCAAGTATCTTGCCAAATTCAGCCAGGTGACGCCGCTGATGCAGGAAGTGCTCGATGTAGCCTTGCCGGATGCCGGCTTCTATTTGTGGGCTCGCGTAGACAGTGTCGGCGGCATGAGCGACACTGAATTCGCCGCCCGCCTGTACGCTGAATATAATGTGACGGTGCTCCCCGGCAGCTACCTGGCGCGCGATGCGCATGGCAGCAATCCCGGCACGGGCCGCGTGCGCATGGCGCTGGTTGCAGAGGTCGACGAATGCCTGGAAGCGGCGCGGCGCATCGTGGACTTCGCGCGCAAGCATGCGTAAGTCCTTGCAGTCCTGACATGCACTGATGCACTGATTTTTTCTCCTCCCGATTCACTTATCAAACAGACCAAGAATATGACCGCACAACTCCAGCAAATCATCGACCAGGCATGGGAAGACCGCACATCCATGTCGCCGAAATCGGCGCCTGCCGAAGTTCGTGAAGCCGTGGCGCATGTCCTGGCCGAACTGGACAGCGGTACGATCCGCGTGGCACAGAAAGGCGACGCCGGCTGGAGCGTCAACCAGTGGATCAAGAAAGCAGTGCTGCTGTCGTTCCGCCTTGAAGACAACATCGCCATGCCGTCCGGCGACCATATGCAGTTCTATGACAAGGTGCCGACCAAGTTCGCCAATTTCACCGCTGACGACTTCGCCCGCGGCGGCTACCGCGTGGTGCCGCCGGCAGTCGCCCGTCGCGGCTGCTTCATCGCCAGGAACGTGGTGCTGATGCCGTCCTACGTGAACATCGGCGCTTACGTCGACGAAGGCACCATGGTCGACACCTGGGCCACCGTCGGTTCCTGTGCCCAGATCGGCAAGAACGTCCACCTGTCCGGCGGCGTCGGCATCGGCGGCGTGCTGGAGCCAATGCAGGCCAACCCGACCATCATCGAGGACAACTGCTTCATCGGTGCCCGTTCGGAAATCGTCGAAGGCGTGATCGTCGAAGAAAATTCCGTGATCTCGATGGGCGTGTACATCGGCCAGTCGACCAAGATCTATGACCGCGCCACCGGTGAAGTCAGCTACGGCCGGGTTCCGTCCGGTTCGGTCGTGGTGTCGGGCAACTTGCCGTCAGCCGACGGCAAGTACAGCCTGTATTGCGCTGTCATCGTCAAGCGCGTCGACGCCAAGACACGTGCCAAGGTCGGCATCAACGAATTGCTGCGCGACTGACGCAACACGCCGGCATCAAATCAGCCCACGGGAGACGAGCATGGCAATGGAACGACTGTTTCAACTGATGAAGGACAAGGGGGCATCCGACCTCTTCATGTCCGTCAATTCGCCGGTGCAGGTCAAGATCAACGGCAACATGATCCCTGTGAACCAGCAGAAGCTGGACAAGCAGGCCATCCTTTCCCTGCTGGCTGAAGTGGTGTCCGAAGAACGGCTCAAGGAGCTCGAGCGCAACAACGAGCTCAACATGGGCATTCCGGTCGAAGGGCTGGGCAGCTTCCGCTTGTCCGCCTTCACCCAGCGCAACACGCCGTCTGCCGTGTTCCGATATATCCCGAGCGTGGTGCCGCGCCTGGAAGACTTGCATGTGCCCCCGGTGCTGGGCGAACTGGTCATGGAAAAGCGCGGCCTGCTGCTGGTGGTGGGCTCGACCGGCTCCGGCAAGTCGACCACCATTGCCGCCATGCTGGATCATCGCAATGCCCAGAAAGCGGGCCACATCCTGACGCTGGAAGACCCGATCGAATTCCTGTTCGTGAACAAGAAGTCGCTCATCAACCAGCGCGAGATCGGCACCGATGCCGCAAGTTTGCAGATCGCGCTGAAGAATGCGCTGCGCCAGGCGCCGGACTGCATCCTGATCGGCGAGATCCGCGACAAGGACACGATGAGCGCAGCCCTCGCCTATGCGCAGTCGGGCCATCTGGTGGTCGCCACGCTGCATGCCAACAACAGCTACCAGGCGCTGAACCGGATCATCAATTTTTTCCCGCTCGATACCCGCCAGTCGCTGCTGCCCGACCTGGCGGCCACGCTCAAGGCCATCGTTTCCCAACGTCTGGTGCGCGCGATCGATGGCGGCCGCCGTGCTGCCTTCGAGGTGCTGCTGAACACGCGCCATATCGCCGAACTGATCGAACAGGGCGAACTGGGCCAGGTCAAGGAAGCGATGGAAAAAAGCCTGTCGCCCGGCTCGCAGACTTTCGAGCAGGCGCTGCTGCAATTGATCCGCGACGGTGTGGTCACCCAGGACGAGGCGCTGGCCAATGCGGACTCCGCCACCAACCTCTACTGGATGCTGAACAACCAGGAGGCAGAGGCGAAAAAAGAGCAGGAAGCCCCGCCGCCAAAGGAAGAAGTGGCAACTTTCACCGAATTCACGCTGAACGTCTAGCACCCGAGCATCCGATCCATGTCCCTGACCCTGTACGGCATTCCGAACTGCGACACCGTGAAAAAGGCGCGCACCTGGCTGGACCAGAACGCCATCCCCTATCAGTTCCACGACTTCAAAAAGGCCGGGCTGAACGCGGATACGGTGCGGGAGTGGCTGCAGCGGGTCGATTGGGAAACCCTGGTCAACCGCAAAGGCACGACATGGCGCGGCCTGCCCGATGACCGCAAGGCCGCCATACAGGACCCGCAAAGCGCCACCGCACTGATGCTGGAGGCGCCGTCGATCATCAAGCGGCCGGTGCTGGTGAGCGAAAAACAAACCGTGGTCGGTTTTTCTGCCGACCTCTACCAGAAAATTTTTGAAGGCAAAGCATGAGCAGGACACTGGCACTGACTGAAGAACTGATCGCCCTGAACTCCGTCACACCGGAAGACAAGGGCTGCCAGCAGCGCATCGCAGAGCTTCTCGCTCCGCTGGGCTTTTCCTGCGAATCGATACTGTCGGGCGCGGTTACCAACCTGTGGGCGCGGCGCGGCACGGCCCAGCCCTGCGTGGTATTCGCCGGCCACACCGACGTGGTGCCAACCGGTCCGCTGGAGCAGTGGACCACGCCGCCATTCCAGCCCTCGCAACGCGATGGCCGTCTCTATGGCCGCGGTGCCGCCGACATGAAAACCTCGCTGGCGGCGATGGTGGTGGCCTGCGAAGAATTCATCGCCGCGCATCCGGACCACAAAGGTTCGATCGCCTTCCTCGTCACCAGCGACGAAGAAGGTCCGGCGATCGACGGCACTGTCATCGTCTGCGACAAGCTGCAGGCACGCGGCGAGAAGCTCGACTTCTGCATCGTCGGCGAGCCGACCTCGGTCAAGGTGCTGGGCGACACGATCAAGAACGGCCGGCGCGGCACCATGTCCGGCCGGCTGGTGGTAAAGGGCATACAAGGCCACATCGCCTATCCGCACCTGGCCAGGAACCCGATCCATCTCGCCGTGCCGGCGCTGACGCAACTGGCAGCCGAGAAATGGGACGAGGGCAATGGCTATTACCTGCCGACCTCCTGGCAGATGTCGAACATCCACGGCGGCACCGGCGCATCCAACGTGATTCCGGGCGAAGTCGTGATTGACTTCAATTTCCGCTTTTCAACCGCCAGCACGGTCGAAGGCCTGCAGCGCCGGGTGCACGCCATCCTTGACCAGCACGGCCTCGAATACAAACTGGACTGGACGGTGGGCGGATTACCGTTCCTGACGGCGCATGGCGAACTGAGCAATGCCCTGTCGGCGGCCATCCGCGCCGAGACCGGCGTGGAGACTGAATTGTCGACCAGCGGCGGCACCTCCGACGGCCGTTTCATCGCCCGCATCTGCCCTCAGGTGATCGAGTTCGGGCCGACCAATGCCAGCATCCACAAGGTTGACGAGAACATTCCGGTGGCCGAGATCGAGCCACTGAAGAATATCTATCGGCGCATGCTGGAAAACCTGCTGCTTCAAAAAAATTAGCAAGATCAACAAGCTCGCAGTGTCAACTCGCGCAGTCAGATCGTACTGGCCGTGCATCCCGGGCCCGGCCGCCGGCCCGGGATAATCGCAACACGCTTCGCGCAATGGCCCTCATTCGCGTATCCTTCGGCCTTGAAGAACGATTTCCGCCTGCCGCTCGATGGCGGGCCTGCCTACCATGACCACTCCCTTCCAGACCCTGCGCGACTGCCTGCGCTATGCCGTTACCCGCTTCAACCGCGCCGGACTTTCCTTCGGGCATGGCAGTGCCAATGCCCTGGATGAAGCCGCCTACCTGATGCTGCACACGCTGCGCTTGCCGCTCGACCAGCTCGATCCTTTCCTCGATGCACGGCTGTTGCCGGACGAAATCGAGTCGCTGATCAACGTCATCGAGCGCCGCACCACCCAGCGGATGCCGGCCGCCTACATCACCAACGAAGCCTTCCTCGGGCATTACAGCTTCTATGTCGACGAGCGCGTGATCGTCCCGCGCTCGTTCATTGCCGAACTGATTCCCGAACTGTTCCAGCCGTGGATAGACGATCCTGACGCAGTGTCCAATGTACTCGAACTGTGCACCGGATCGGGTTGCCTGGCGATCATGCTGGCCGAAGCTTTCCCGAACGCGCATCTCGACGCTGTCGACCTGTCGGCCGACGCGCTGGAAGTCGCCAGGCGCAACGTCAGCCAATACCACCTGCAGGAGCGCGTGCAGTTATGGCAATCCGACCTGTACACCGCCCTGCCGGCGCGCAAATACGACCTGATCGTCACCAATCCTCCCTATGTCAACGAGGCTTCGATGAAGAAGCTGCCGCCGGAATACCTGCATGAGCCGCGCATGGCGCTGGCCGGCGGCGACGACGGCATGGACCTGGTGCGCAAGATTGTCGCCGGCGCCCGCGAGCGCCTCACCGACAAGGGCGTGCTGGTCGTCGAGATCGGCAACGAGCGTGAACATGCAGAAGCGGCCTTCCCCGACCTGGAGCTGACCTGGCTGTCCACCAGCGCCGGCGACGACGCGGTATTCCTGCTCACCGCCGACCAATTGCGCTGAAGAATTAGCGATGATCCGACTGCAACAACTCAGCCTGATGCGGGGTTTGAAGCCCCTTTTCGACAACGTCGACCTGACGCTCAACCCGGGCGATCACATCGGCCTGATTGGTCCCAATGGCGCCGGCAAGTCCAGCCTGTTCGCGCTGCTGCGCGGCGAACTCCATCCCGACCAGGGCAGCATCGACTTCCCGCAACGCTGGCAGGTCGCGCACGTAGCCCAGGAGACGCCCGCGCTGGCGCGCCCGGCAATTGAGTACGCGATCGACGGCGACACCCGCCTGCGCGCGCTGGAACAGCAACTGGCCGATGCCGACCACATCACCGACGAGGCCGAACACGGCAACCGGGTCGGCGAACTGCATGGCCTGCTGGCCGATGCCGGGCTCTATACGGTGCGCTCGCGCGGCGAACAACTGCTGACCGGCCTGGGTTTCAGTTCAGCCCAAATGGAACAGCCGGTGTCCAGCTTCTCCGGCGGCTGGCGCATGCGCCTGAACCTGGCACAGGCACTGATGTGTCCGTCCGACCTGTTGCTGCTGGACGAGCCGACCAACCATCTGGACCTGGACGCCATCCTGTGGCTGGAAGACTGGTTGAAGCGCTATGAAGGCACGCTGCTGATCATTTCGCATGACCGCGATTTCCTCGATGGCGTGCTCAATGTCATCGTGCATATCGACGATCGCAAGCTCAAACGCTACAGCGGCAATTACTCCTCGTTCGAACGCCAGCGCGCCGCGCAGATGGTGCTGGCGCAGGCTGCAATCGAGAAGCAGGCCCGGCACCGCGAGCACCTGGAGTCCTACATCAACCGCTTCCGTGCCCAGGCCACCAAGGCACGCCAGGCACAGAGCCGGATGAAGGCGCTGGCTCGGATGGAAGAACTGGCGCCGCTGCGCGCCGCCGCCGAGTTCTCGTTCGAATTCCGCGTGCCGAGCAGCGCGCCCAATCCGCTGCTGGTCATGGAAGACGTCGATACCGGCTACCAACTCGACAATGGCGAGCAAAAGCGGGTGGTGACCGGCATCAACTTCGCATTGCAGAACGGCCAGCGCATCGGCCTGCTGGGCGTGAACGGCGCGGGTAAGTCAACGCTGATCAAGACCATCGCGGGCGAACTGGCGCCGCTGTCGGGCACCGCGCGTTTCGGCAAGGGCCTGGTGATCGGCTACTTCCACCAGCATCAGGTCGACATGCTGCGGCATGACGAATCGCCGCTGTGGCACCTGGCCCGGATTGCTCCCAATGTGCGCGAGCAGGAATTGCGCAACTTTCTCGGCAGCTTCAACTTCAACGGCAACATGGCCAGCAGCCCGATCGAGCCCTTCTCCGGCGGCGAAAAAGCCAGGCTGGCGCTGGCGCTGATCGTCTGGCAGAAGCCCAACCTGTTGCTGCTGGACGAGCCGACCAACCATCTGGACCTGGAAACCCGCGAAGCCCTGACCGAGGCGCTGGCGCAGTTCGAAGGCACGCTGGTGCTGGTCTCGCATGACCGCCACCTGCTGCGCGCGACCACGGATGAATTCCTGATCGTTGCCGATGGGCGCTTGCAGCCTTTCGACGGCGACCTTGACGACTACCGCGACTGGCTGTTCAAGACCCGGCTGTCGCCCGGCGGCGCGGCGCCCCTGCCGGCAGCCAGCATGCCGGCAGCAGTATCGGCTGCGACTGCGGCTGCTGCTGTGGTTGCGCCCGCGCCGGCAACAGTCGCCGGACCGGAGCGGCGCGAACAGAAGCGGCTGGAGGCCGAGCAGCGGCAACGCATGTCCGGCCTGCGCAAACCGATCGAATCGCGCATCAAGCGACTGGAAGAAAAAATGGCGCAGCAGCAAGCGCGCAAAGCAGGCATTGACGCCAAGCTGGCCGACCCGCAAATCTATGATGCCGAGCGCAAGGAAGAACTGAAGAACCTGCTGACCGAGCAGGCCTACTGCGTGCGCGAACTGGGGCAGCTGGAAAGCGACTGGCTGCAACAGCAGGAAGCGCTGGAACAATTGGCCTGACGCCATGTCTCCCGGCGAGCGCAAGACACTCTCCATCATCGGCGCCGGCCATCTGGGCAGCACGCTCGGACGGCTGTGGCATGAACAGGGCGTGTTCCGCATCGGCGATGTGGCGACCCGCAGCATGGCCAGCGCACAACAAGCGGCCGCCTTCATCGGCGCCGGACGGCCGGTGGCAGGACTGGATGGCCTGGCCGATGCCGATATTTTCCTGATCGCCACCGCCGACGGCCAGCTGGGTCCGGTTTGCGCCGGGCTGGCGCGCAACGGGGCGATCCATGCAGGGCAACTGGTGTTCCATTGCAGCGGTGCCCTGAGTTCGGCCGAGCTGGCGCCTGCTGCAACTGCCGGCGCCAAAGTCGCCAGCATTCATCCGATCCGCAGCTTTGCGCAACCGCTGCAAGTAATTCATTCCTTCGCCGGCACCTGGTGCGGTGTGGAAGGAGATGCGCAAGCGCTGAACGTGCTGGGTCCCGCCTTCGAAGCGATCGGCGCCAGGCTGGCACCAGTCGACCAGCAACACAAGACGCTGTATCACGCCGCCGCCGTGTTCGCTTCCAACTACCTGGTGACGCTGGTGGATGCGACGCTGCAGGCATATGAAGGGGCCGGCGTGCCTCGCGCACAAGCCTTGCAGATGATCCAGCCGCTGATGACGAATACCCTGGAAAACATTTTCCGGGCAGGGCCGGAGGCGGCGCTGTCGGGGCCGGTTGCACGCGGGGATTTCGGGACCGTGCAGAGGCAAAGCCAGGCACTCTCGGCTTTCCGGCCGGAACTGGGTGCGCTATACGACCTGCTGGCGCAGCATACTGCGAAGCTGGCGCAAGGGCGAAAAACCTGAACCAGCCAGGGCAGGCAGCCCTGCCCGCCGCGCGCTACAAATCTTCCTTCGGGCTACGAACCGGCCGGTTCACATAAACGGTCACATTCCCGCTGCGCCTGACCGCCGCCATCTCGCGCGCCGCACTCCACGACTCGAACGACGGACGATGTTCGTCGGCGACCACCACCACGACCTGCTTCAGCGCCGCAACTTGCAGGAACTGCTCCCGCGTCACCATGACATCATTGGCGCGCAGCCGGTTGCCCCAGTGCAGGTCGGCGCTGACTGTATCGATCACATGCACCGGCTGCCGCAGGTAGTACGCGAGCGAGGACTTCTTTTCGAAATCACGGAACAGATACACCTGCCGATCCGGCTGCTGATGCTGTAGCCAGGTCGCCAGGCCCCGGGTGGACACGAACGCCTCCATTGACGTCAGCGCAAATCCCAGGCCGCCGGCAAACCAGACCGACAACAGCAACATTGCCGGCATGCCCCATGCAGCCCGCCTCCACGCCAGCAGCGCCAGCAGCGCCGACAACAAGGCGGCTCCGGCAAACAGCAGGATCAGGAAACCGCGCTCGTCCAGTCCGAGGATGGCAACCCGCGGCGGCATTTCGCGCATCAGCGCCACCACTGCCAGCAAGCCGCACGCGAGGGCAATGGCTAGCGCCGGCGCCACCCGCCAGCGGCTGTTCTCCCAGTCACGCTGACAAAACATCAACGCAAGATGGAATGCCGCGAACGGCATCACCGCCACCAGGTAATAGTTGGCCTTGGCGGTGGAAACGGAAAAGAACAGGAGCGGCAGCAACCACGCCATCAGCATGAAGCGGCGCAGGCCGGGCTCTGCCGCCTGGCGCACCGAAGGCGCCAACCGGAGCAGCAGCAGGAAGGACCAAGGGAACAGGTAGATCGCCATGCGCGGCAGGTAATACCACCAGGGTCCGCCGTAGTAGTCGTGCGGCTGGCGCTGGCCGAGGAAGCGCAACACATGCTCGTTGTAAAAGTAGAACCAGGCAAATACCGGTTCGACGATATTGGCCGCGATATGCCAAGGCACCACCAGCGCAAGGAAGATCAGCAGTGCCAGCGGATCCAGCAACTTGCGCACGGATGTCCAGAACGGACGGCCACTGCCTGCCAGCAGCGTGCCCAAGATCACGAGCGAATACAGCACCAGCGCCACCAGTCCCTTGGTCAGCACCGCGCAGGCCAGCGCTGCATAAGCCCAGCGCAGGGCGCCGGCCCTGTCCTCGCGCAGGAACAGCCAGGTATTGAGCAGCGCGGCCGTCAGGAATGCGGTCAGCAGCATGTCGAACATCAGTACCCGCGACATCGCCAGCACCCCGATGCCGGTCACGAACATCAGCGCCGCCAGCCGGCCTTCGGCCTCATGCCCGATGCGGCGGCCGAAGCGGATCAGCATCGCCACGCATGCCAGCGACGACATTGCCGGAACCAAACGCGCCGACCACTCGGACTCGCCGAACACTGAAAACGACAATGCCGTCAGCCAATAAAGCAGCGGCGGCTTTTCCATGTAGGGCAAGCCGTTCAGGTGCGGAATGATCCAGGCCCGCCAATTGCCGGCAGCCAGCATTTCGCGCGGGATCTCGGCGTACAGGCCCTCGTTGTTATCGAGGATGGCGAAATTGCCCAGGCCGGCGACGACAAACACCAGGGCGATCGCCCATACCAGCCAGGGCGGCAAGGCGAACGAGGTGCGCCTCATGCTTGCCCGCTGCAGTCAAGCCGCCCAAACCGGGCGACGAAGCAGATGAACGTGCCGTTGCGGAATATCCGTAATTGCCAGCCTTGCATGTGCCCCTGTTTGATATCCGATGCCCGATGCCCAGCTCCGCCGGCACATCGTCCATGTGTTTTCGAGGGGAACATTCTCGCATGAAGCAGGATGATTCCAAACCGGTAGTGAAGGCCCGCCGCATGGCGTTTCGGCAAGTCCCCGGCAGCAGGCGCTGAAACTTTGGCAGCGGAAAAGCTTCCAATGAATCCGGATGACAACCAGTACACAGAGGGCAAATCATGAAAACGATACGAGGAATTGCGTCGCTCACGCTGGCGATCGCAGCACTCTCCGGCATGATGGGCTGTGCCGGCATGTCGGAGAAGGACAGGAACACCGCGATTGGCGCCGGCGTTGGCGCGGTAGGCGGTGCAGTGTTGACCGATGGCAGCACCTTGGGTACGGTCGGCGGCGCCGTGGTCGGCGGCGCGGTCGGACGGAACATCAAGAAGTAAGCGGCCGCGGCCCCCTTCTTCCCATCGGTCCTGCCAAATCGAATCCTTACGCACCTCCTGCGCACGCCGCGAATTACAATAACGCTCGTTATCAAAATTAGCGAAATTCGCGGAATTCCCGCACTTGCGTTGGAGCGTTATGGACAGAGTGGAATGCGTGGTAGTCGGCGCAGGGGTGGTTGGGCTGGCGATTGCACGGCGGCTGGCGCTGGCCGGCCGCGAGGTGCTGGTGCTGGAAACCAATCCGGGCATCGGCATGGAGACCAGTTCGCGCAACAGCGAAGTGATTCATGCCGGCCTCTACTACCCGACCGGCAGCCTGAAGGCGCGCTTGTGCGTGCCCGGCCGTGATGCGCTGTACGAGTATTGCGACGCGCGCGGCGTCGGCTACCGACGCTGCGGCAAGCTGATTGTCGCCACCAGCGAGGCCCAGTTGCCCAAGCTGCGCGCGATCCAGGCGCAGGCCCATGCCAACGATTGTCATGAAGTGGAAATGATCAGCGCCGATGCCGCTCGCGCAATGGAGCCGGCGCTGTCCTGCGTGGCCGCCTTGCATTCGCCCAACACCGGCATCATCGACAGTCACGGCTACATGCTGGCGCTGCAGGGAGACGCCGAGAACGCCGGCGCACTTTTTGCCTTTGACAGCAGGGTGACCGGCGGGCAATGCAGCGACGACGGCATCGTGCTGCAGGTGCGCTCGGGCGACGGCAGCGAGATCGAAATAGAGACCGGGCTGCTGGTCAATGCGGCCGGACTGTGGTCGGTGCACCTGGGGCAAAGCATTGCCGGGCTTTCGCAGCATGACATGCCGACGGCGTATTTCGCCAAGGGCAATTACTACTCGCTGTCGGGCCGGCCACCGTTCTCGCGCCTGATCTATCCGGTACCGGAGCCGGGCGGCCTCGGCGTGCACCTGACGATCGACCTTGGCGGCCAGGCCCGCTTCGGCCCCGACGTGGAGTGGCTCTCCGACGTCAGCCAAGGCATCGACTACCGCGTCGATCCGAAACGCGCCGACAAGTTCTACCACGCTATCCGCAGCTACTGGCCCGGGCTTGCCGACGCCTCATTGCAGCCGGCGTATTCGGGCGTGCGGCCGAAGATCAGCCCGCCGGACGCGGAGGCCGCCGATTTCCTGTTCACGTCGCATGGCAATGCGCATTACATGGGCTTGTACGGGATGGAGTCGCCGGGGCTCACGGCGTCGCTGGCGATTGCGGATCATATTTTCGGGATGGTTCCGGGCGGGTGATGCGGCTCGACCCACTACGGTCGTTTGCTCGCTTTCATGGGCTGTTAATTGCCCGGATCCTGCCCGGATTCGTGAGTGAGTGGATTGGTGATTTTGCGATTTTGTGATTTTGTGATTTTGCGGCTCTTTGGCTTGCGGTTCGTTTGGCTGGGTTTGATGGTTGTCGGTGTGAAGCCGGGAGACACCCCGGCGGGTGTGTAACTTTCTTTTGGAAAAGAAAGTCACCAAAGAAACCAAAGTCAAAACCCACTTGGCCAACGCTCGCCTCGAACGCCAACCAGACGCGGACGCCTGGGCCGAACCATTGCGGCGTTCGCGAGGAAGGTCCTGCCACTCGTTCGCCTCTGACCGGGATCAGCCAACCCGCTTCAATGCCGCCGACCGCACACCACCGCTCGTTGACTCCCAATTGTTTTCGAAGCCGCTAATTGGCGCTTGAGGTCCGATTGTCAGCGGGAGTGGGGATCGCAGGGGATTTTCTGCTGTTCTCTGCTGCTCTCTGCTGTTCCTGAACAGATCCCATCCGTCGCTTGTTTGAAGCTTCGAAAAACATTAAGAGTCAACGGTGCGCTGGGCATCGGTATAAGACACTTCATGGGGTTGGCTGATTAGGTAAGCGGCACACAGCCGAGGGATCATCTCTCGCGAACGTCGCACTGGATTAGCCCAGACATCCGCGTCTGGTTGGCGTTCGGAGCGGGCGTTGGCCAAGTGGGTTTTGACGGTGTTTTCTTTGGTTCCTTTCTTTTTAAAAAGAAAGGGACACACCCGCCGGGGTGTCTCCCGGCTTCACACCGACAACCATCAAACCCAGCCAAACGACCCGCAAGCCAAAAAGCCACAAAACACCTACGAATGTGAGTGAGAACCAATCCTGAAACGACGGGAGCGTTCGTGGCATCCGCCGGTGACCTGCCCGGTTAACGCCACAATCCACCACCGCATGACACCATGACAAGACCGACATACAATCGTCCGTCATGAACCCCGCCCAAGCCCTCTACTCCGTCACCGAACTGCGCGCCATCGAGCACGCCGCAATGTCCTCGCTGCCACCGCATGCCCTGATGCAGCGCGCGGGCATGGCAGCCGCCGCGCTGGCGATTGAACTTGCAAAAGTGCCCGAGGCCCGCATCCTCGCCGTGGCAGGGCCGGGCAACAACGGCGGCGATGCGATCGAGGCAGCAAGCCGACTGTGCGACGCCGGGCAAGACGTCCATGTGCTGCTGCTTGCCGAGCCGGCCGCGCTGCAGGGCGATGCCGCGGCGGCGTACCAGCGTGCCTGCAACCATGGCGTTCCGTTCCACCCCGCTACCGCGGCCGCCGGACTGTTCAGCCAGTCATGGAACCTGGCGCTCGACGGCATGTTCGGCATCGGCCTGGCCCGCCCCATCACAGGCGCCATGCGCGATGCGGTCGAATCCATCAACCGACTGGAATGTCCGGTGCTGGCGCTAGACATTCCCAGCGGACTCGATGCCGACACCGGCACCGTCGTTGGCACGGATGGCGTAGCGGTGCGTGCCAGCCATACCATCACATTCATCGGCGACAAGCCCGGCCTGCACACCGGCGCTGCGCGCGACCACGCCGGGCCGGTCACGCTCGCCAGTCTCGATATAGCACCTTCGCTGTTTCCTTCGCCGCGGGCACGATGCAATGCAGTCGCCTCGTTCGCGCAATTCCTGAACCCGCGCCGGCATGACAGCCACAAGGGCAGTTTCGGCGATGTCATTGTCCTCGGCGGCGCCCACGGCATGACTGGCGCGCCGGTGCTCGGCGCCCGGGCCGCCGTTCACTGCGGTGCGGGACGGGTGTTCATCGGCTTCATCGAGCCCGGCCTGCTGGCCGACAGCGGCCAGCCGGAACTGATGTGCCGCGACGCGCAGACGCTCGATTTCAGCCATGGCGTGGTGGTGGCAGGGCCGGGCATGGGCGAATCGCGCGAGGCGCTGGATCAACTGGCACGGGCGCTCGGCGCCAGCACGCCATTGCTGGCCGATGCGGATGCGCTGAATCTGATTGCAGTGGAAGACGGCCTGCGCGAACGCATCCGGACCCGCCGCGCGCCGACCTTGCTGACCCCCCACCCGCTGGAAGCCGCGCGGCTGCTGCGCTGCGCCACCGCCAGCGTGCAGGTCGACCGACCGGCAGCGGCACGGGAACTGGCCGCCACCTTCAACGCGGTGGTGGTGCTGAAGGGCTCGGGCACGGTCATTGCGCGCCCCGATGGCGAGATCGCGATCAACACCACCGGCAATCCGGCGCTCGCCACTGCCGGCAGCGGCGACGTGCTGGCCGGGATCGGCGGCGCGCTGCTGGCGCAGGGCTGGCCGGCATGGGAGGCAGCGCTGGGCGCAGTATGGCTGCACGGCGCTGCCGCGGACAGGCTGGTGCAACAAGGCACCGGTCCGATCGGCCTGACCGCCTCCGAACTGATTCCGGTGGTCCGGACCCTGATCAATGAAATGGTCGGGCGCAGGGCCGGCGTGCCTAGCTGAGCCGGCCCGCCGTGATCGTGATCGTGCGCTGGCACATGGCCGCGATCGCAGGATCATGGGTTACCAGCACCAGGGTCGAGCCGCGTTCCCGGTTCAGTTCGAACATCAGCTTGATGACTGCCTCGCCGGTGGCGGCGTCCAGGCTTCCGGTCGGCTCGTCGGCCAGCAGCAGGGGCGGCTCGCCGACGAAGGCGCGTGCCAGCGCCACGCGCTGCTGCTCCCCGCCCGACAGGTATTTTGGATAATGCGCCAGCCGCGAGCCCAGGCCGACGCGTTCGAGCATCCCCTGGGCAAGCTGGCGGGCACGCCCCTGGCCCTTGAGTTCGAGCGGCAACATGACATTTTCCAGCGCGGTCAGGTGCGGCAGCAACTGGAAAGACTGGAACACGAATCCCAACTGGCTCATGCGCAGGGCTGCGCGTCCGTCCTCGTCCAGCGCAAAAATATCGACCCCGTGTATTTTCACGGTACCCTCGGAGGGCGTATCAAGTCCGGCCAGCAGGCCGAGCAAGGTCGACTTGCCGGAGCCGGAAGCGCCGACGATGGCGAGCGTGGACCCTGGCTCCAAGGTAAAATCCACCCCGTCCAGTATGGTCAATTCGCCGGTTGCGTCGGCGACGCGTTTGGTGAGATTGACCGCTTCGATCGCAGGGGAATTCGGGAGAGGATTTGGCATGCGGTTCAGGGTAATTGCGATGGAATGGCGTTGCGCGCTGGTCAGCCTGCTGTTGATGGCGGGCCTGCTGATGCAGGGTTCCGTCGCGCATTCTGCATCAAAAACGGTGCTTGTGCTGGGCGACAGCGTGTCGGCGGAGTACGGACTGGCGCGCGGCGCCGGCTGGGTCGCGCTGCTGGAAAAGCGCCTGGCCGCGAACAAGATCAATGCCACCGTCGTCAATGCCAGCATCAGTGGCGAAACCACCAGCGGCGGCCGGTCGCGGCTGGGTGCCTTGCTGCAAAAACATCGTCCGCAGATCCTGATCCTGGAACTCGGCGGCAATGATGGATTGCGCGGGCTGACGATGGAATCGACCGAAGCCAACTTGCGCGCGATGATCGCGCTGGCGAAGAAAGCGAAGGCTGCCGTGCTGCTGGTCGGCATGCAGATTCCGCCCAACTACGGCGCCGATTACACGCGTCGCTTCGCCGGGCTCTATCCGAAGCTGGCGAAGGAAAACAAGCTTGCCCTGGTGCCATTCCTGTTCGAGGGCCTGAAGGACGATGCGCAGATGTTCCAGCCCGACCGCATCCATCCGACCGCGCAAGCGCAGGCCATCATGCTCGACAATGTATGGCCCCACCTGAAACCCCTGCTACGTTAAAGTTAAAGGCTGCATGAAGTATCCCGCCCTGATCCGCATGGACGAAGCGCTGCCCGTGCTCGACAACTTCGATGCCATCATCGATGTACGCAGCCCGTCGGAATTCGCCGAAGACCATATTCCCGGCGCCATCAATTGCCCGGTGCTGGACGACGCCGAACGCGCCGAAATCGGCACCATGTACAAGCAGCTCAGTCCTTTCGACGCAAAGAAACGCGGCGCGGCCCTGGTCTCGCGCAACATTGCGCGCCACATCGAGGGCAATTTCCTCGACAAGCCGCGCAACTGGAAGCCGCTGGTATATTGCTGGCGCGGCGGCAACCGCAGCGGCGCGCTGGCACACGTGCTGGCGCGAATAGGCTGGCCCGCAAGGCAGCTCGACGGCGGCTACAAGGAATACCGGCGCCAGGTCAATGCGGACCTGCAGCAACTGCCGCTGGGGCTGAGCTTCAAGGTCATCTGCGGCACCACCGGCAGCGGCAAGAGCCGCTTGCTGCGCACGCTGGCGGCACAGGGCGAGCAGGTGCTGGACCTGGAGCAACTGGCCGCGCATCGCGGCTCGGTGCTCGGCAACCTTCCGGCCGAGCCACAGCCCTCGCAAAAGATGTTCGACAGCCGGCTCTGGCACGCACTGCGCCACTTCGACCCGGCACGCCTCGTGTTCGTGGAATCGGAGAGCAAGAAAGTCGGCAACCTGCGGGTGCCGGACGCCCTGATGGAACGCATGCGGGCCTCGCCTTGCGTGTCCCTGCAATTGTCCCGCCCCAACCGGGTGGAATTGCTGATGGACGAATATGCTCACTTCGTCGCCGCACCGGAAGCCCTGAATCGCCAGCTCGATTGTCTGGTGCAGCTGCACGGCAAGGAAACCATCTCGCGCTGGCAGCAGATGGCGCGTGATGGCGAGATGCGTCCGCTGGTGGCGGAGTTGCTGGAGCGGCACTACGATCCGGCTTACCTGCGCTCGATCGATCGCAATTTCACGCTGTTTCCGTCAGCCGAGCAGGTAGAGGTGAATGCGGTGACGGATGCTGCCTTTGCAGAGGCTGCGCGGGCGGTGGCGGCCGGCAAGTGATTGCCTGGCTCGTCAACGATTCAACACATCAACGATTCAACGCTTCAGCCATTCACGTGCCCCCTGCCCCGCGCACAAGCCGGTGGCAAAGCAGGCTGTAAGCAGATACCCGCCGGTCGGCGCCTCCCAGTCCAGCATCTCGCCCGCGACAAAAACGCCTGGCAGGGCCGTCAGCATCAGGTTCTGATCCAGGCCGCCCCAGCGTACGCCGCCGGCAGTGCTGATCGCTTCAGCGACAGGGCGGGTTGCGCGCACCGTAATCGGCAGATTCTTGATGGTTGCCGCCAGCGTGGCGGCATCGGCAAATTGCTCCTTGCCCAGCACCTCGTGCAGCAAGGCCACCTTGACCGGGGAAATGCCGAGGCGGCTGCGCAAATGGCTGGACAGCGAGCGCGAGCCGCGCGGATGAGCGACATCGGCGAACACCCGCGCGGCGTCGCGTCCGGGCGCGAGGTCGAGCGTGAATGTGGCACTGCCATGCTGCTCAAGATACTCGCGCAGGCGCCGCGAAAACGCATAGACCAGGCTGCCTTCAACGCCATGTTCGCCGATCACCATCTCGCCTTGGCGCTGCTCGGTGCGGCCTTGCGCGTCGGTGAAGGTCAATGCCACCGACTTGAGCGGGGTGCCGGCAAAATTGTTGCGCAGATGCGCACTCCACGCCACGTCGAAACCGCAATTGGCGCTGCGCAGTGGCGCGATCTCGATGCCCCGGGCCTGCAACAATGGCACCCAGGCGCCGTCAGATCCCAGCTTCGGCCAGCTGGCGCCGCCCAGCGCCAGCACCGTCGCCTGTGGCCTTATCACAATCTCCCCTTCCGGATTGAGCAGCCGCAATGCCCCATCGGCATCCCAACCCAGCCACCGATGGCGCATGTGCAGGCGCACGCCAGCACTGCGCAGGCGATGCAGCCACGCCCTCAGCAGCGGCGCGGCTTTCATCCCGGCGGGAAAAACCCGGCCCGAGCTGCCTACAAAGGTATCGATTCCCAGCCCCTGCACCCAGGAGCGCAAGGCGGCCGGAGGAAAGCGCTCCAGCACTGCCTGCAACTGCGGCTGGCCATCGCCATAGCGGGTTCGGAAGGTCTCCCATGCTTCGTCATGGGTGATATTCAAGCCGCCGATACCAGCCAGCAAGAACTTGCGGCCGGACGATGGCATGGCGTCATAAACGTCGACCTGCACCCCCGCACCAGCCAGCACCTCGGCAGCCATCAAGCCGGCCGGACCGGCACCGATAATGGCAACTTGCGGGGAGATGTGTTCCGGCATATGGGGAGAATGGTTCAATTTGGTCAGGACCTCATTTTAAGTGCTGCGATCGACTGGTGCGTCGACTGATGCGTCCAGCGCCGGAAAACAAAAAAGCCGCTCGCGAGCGGCTTTTTTGTCACGGTCTGCTGCCCCGCTCTTGCTGCACCACCTATTTCGGTGCCTGCTCCGTACTGGCCGGCGGCGCGACCGGCGCATTGATCTTCACCTTGGCCTTCTTCTTCAGCACGTCGACGTAGGCCGTCATTTCTTCCTGCGCCAGCGCATTGACGATCTGCTGTACCTGCGACTTGCGACGGGCCTCGTCCGGCTTGGCCGGCTGTGCCACCTTGTTGATGCGGTACACGCCGAAACCCTCGCCCGCCAGCTCGGTGCCCACGAAAGCGGGCAGCTTGCTCACATCCGCTTTCATGACCGCAGCCGCAGCCTCGCCACGCAGGTCGGCAGCCTTGGCCCGCGACACGGTCCTGGCCTCGCCAAAACCCGCCGTATCCGGCTTGGCGCGCAATGCCGCCAGCTTCTCTTCGCCAGCCTTGCGGGCCAGCACCTGCGCTTCACGCCGCGTCACCTGCTCCGTGATCGCTGCCTTCACTTCGTCGAACGGCTTCTTGCTTGCCGGCTTGTGTTCGACAACCCGTCCGGCGATCAGCGTGCTCGGTGCCACTTCGACGGCTTCCGTATTGCGTTTGTTGCGCACGGCGTCATCGCTGAACAGCGAATTCAGGAATTTCGGATTGCTGGTCGGCGCCTGGGCAGCAGCCGGGTTTCCGGCACGGGTCAGGCCGGCTGCGGTTTCGATCTTCAGTCCGAGCTTGTCGGCGACCGGCTTCAGGCTGTCAGCCTGTTCGTACACGGTGTTGGAAAACACTTCCGCCATTTCCGTGAATTTTTTCGCTGCAAGCTGCTTCTTGATCTCGCCGGCGATCTCGACTTTTACCTCGTCCAGCGCCTTGGCGCCACCCGGCTTCACATCGGTAACCTGGATGATGTGGTAGCCGAACTCCGACTCCACCAGATTGCTGATCTCGCCTTTTTTCAGCTTGAACGCAGCCTCTTCGAACGGCTTGACCATCATGCCTGGTCCGAAGAAACCGAGGTCTCCGCCCTTTTCGGCCGATCCCGGATCCTGCGAATTTGCCTTGGCCAGCTTGGCGAATTCAGCCGGGCTCTTGCGCAATTGTTCGAGCAGCTTTTCTGCCTTGGCTTTCGCAGCTGCACGGTCGGCAGCCGAGGCCGACTGGCCGGCCGGAATCAGGATATGGCTGGCACGACGCTGCTCTTGCGTCGAATAGCGCTTCTGGTTCTGGTCGTAGTAAGCCTTGATGTCGGCGTCGCTGACATTGATCTGCGCCACGGCCGCAGCCAGGCTCAGCACCACGTATTCGGCCTTGACCTGTTCGGGAATTTCAAATGCAGCGGGATTCTTGTCATAGAACTCCTTCAGCATTTCATCGGTCACCTTGACCTTCGATGCGAAGTCGGCCGCCTTGAAGCGCAGTTCCTGCACTTCGCGCTCCTGCTCGTTGAGTTCGGCCAGCCAGATGGTGAGGGACTTCGGAGCGATCGCGGTATCCTGGATCGAGCCATTGAGCTGCTGCAGCGTCATGTCCTGGCGCAGCCGCCCTTCGTACATCGCCGGCGTCATGCCCTGGGCGGCAAGCAGTGCCTTGTATCGTTCGCCATCGAACTTGCCATCGGCGCCGACCAGGTCGGGTATCGCGAGGATGTTCTGTTGCAACACCTGGTCCGGCACGGCGAGCTTGCTGCGTGCCGCCTCTGCCGTCAGCGCGCGCTGCGCGACCAATCCTTCGAGGACCGACTGCCGCGCTGCAGGCGTGTCGAACATGCGAGGGTCGAGCTGGCCGCCGAACATCTGCCGCAGCCGTTCAATCTGCTGGCGATGCGCCTCGTCGACCTGTTCCTTGGTGATTGGCTGTCCGGCAACGGTAGCCACCGCATTGGAGCTATCGCTGAAGCGCGAATAGCCCTCGAGACCGAAGAATGCAAACGACGGGAAGATGATCAGCAGCAGCACGAACTGCATCAGCCGCTGGTGGGTACGGATGAAGTCAAACATGATCTAACGCTCGCATGCCAGGAGCGCCGGAGAAGACCCGGCGCAGGAACATAAAGTACATAAGAAAAAAGGCGAACACAATGTTCGCCTTTTCTCGATTATTGGCGGAGTGGACGGGACTCGAACCCGCGACCCCCGGCGTGACAGGCCGGTATTCTAACCAGCTGAACTACCACTCCTGATTTGCTGCTGTTGCCTGACTGTTGGTGGGTGCTGACGGGGTCGAACCGCCGACCTACGCCTTGTAAGGGCGCCGCTCTACCAACTGAGCTAAGCACCCTGCATTTGCAAGCGCCGGTGTCACCACCGAAGCATCGCCATATACACTTAGCCAGCCAAGCTTTCGGCTTGTGTCACCTTGCCGAAAGACCGCTAGTTTATAGCATCTTTCAATGCTTTGCCAGGCTTAAATTTCGGCACTTTCGCAGGCTCGATCGTGATCGATTCGCCCGTGCGCGGATTGCGGCCAGTCCGGGCTTCACGCTGGCTGGTCGAGAATGTTCCGAAACCGACCAGGGTCACCGATCCGTCCTTCTGCAGTGTCGTAGTCACTGCATCCATCAGGGCGTCCAGCGAGCGCGTCGCGGCGGCCTTGGAAATATCCGCATGCTGCGCGATGTGGTCGATCAGATCCGATTTGTTCACTGCGTCTCCTCCTGTTTTTTTTGGTTTATCGTGGGCGGGATCGATCCCGGGAAAAAAAGTGCACGACCGTGCACATGCATTAGACAAGCCTGCCTCCTTGCGTGTCAAGCAAGGAAGGATGTGATCAGGAAATTCATCGCCTGAAATCCGGGGCGCCGAGGATGTGACGAGGAAATACCCGCCCGGGGTTCATGCCCGGGCCGGGCACACCAGAAAAAAAGCGCCCCGAGGGGCGCTTTTGATTACTTCAGCAAAAGACCAAACGGTCAGTGCTTGACGAGACTGCTTGCGGCTGCTGGTTCGGCAGGCTTGGCGACCGCCTCCGCTGCAACCACCTCTTCCTCCGACAGTGGCACTGGCTGACGCTCCAGCGCGATCTCCAGCACCTTGTCGATCCAGCGCACCGGGACGATTTCGAGCTTGTTCTTCACGTTGTCGGGAATCTCTGCGAGATCCTTCACGTTCTGCTCGGGAATCAGCACGGTCTTGATGCCGCCGCGATGTGCCGCCAGCAGTTTCTCTTTCAACCCGCCGATCGGCAGCACTTCACCGCGCAGCGTGATCTCGCCAGTCATCGCCACCGAGGCCTTGACCGGGATGCCGGTGAACACCGATACCAGCGCCGTCGTCATGGCGATACCCGCGGACGGACCGTCCTTGGGCGTGGCTCCTTCCGGCACGTGGATGTGGATGTCGCTCTTCTCGAACAGATCGCTCTTGATGCCCAGCTTCCTGGCGCGGCTGCGAACAACCGTGCGGGCTGCTTCGATTGATTCCTTCATCACGTCGCCCAGCGTACCGGTACGGATCACGCCGCCCTTGCCGGGCATGGTGACCGCCTCGATCGTCAGCAGTTCGCCGCCGACCTCGGTCCAGGCCAGGCCAACCACTTGCCCGATCTGGTTGTCCTTCTCGGCCACGCCAAAGTCGAAACGGCGCACGCCCAGGAATTTGTCGAGGTTCTTCGGCGTGACCGCGACCTTGCGCTCCTGCTTTTTCAGCAGCAGCATCTTGACCACCTTGCGGCAGATCTTCGAGATTTCGCGTTCCAGCGAACGCACCCCTGCTTCCCGCGTGTAGTAGCGGACCATGTCGCGGATGGCGCTTTCGGAGACGCTGATCTCGTCTTCCTTCAGGCCATTGTTCTTGATCTGCTTCGGCAGCAGGTAGCGCTGCGCAATACTGGTCTTTTCGTCTTCGGTATAACCCGACAGGCGGATCACTTCCATCCGGTCAAGCAACGCGGCCGGAATATTGAGCGAGTTCGAAGTCGCCACGAACATCACATCCGACAGGTCGAAGTCGACCTCGACGTAGTGGTCCGAGAACGTGTGGTTCTGCTCCGGATCCAGCACTTCGAGCAGGGCCGACGACGGATCGCCACGGAAATCCATGCCGAGCTTGTCGATCTCGTCGAGCAGGAACAGCGGATTGCGCACACCGACCTTGGACAGGCTCTGCAGGATCTTGCCCGGCATCGAGCCGATGTAGGTGCGACGGTGGCCGCGGATCTCGGCTTCATCGCGCACGCCGCCCAGCGCCATGCGCACGAACTTGCGGTTGGTGGCACGTGCGATCGACTGGCCGAGCGAGGTCTTGCCGACGCCCGGGGGGCCGACGAAGCACAGGATCGGCGCTTTCAGCTTGTCTACCCGCTGTTGCACGGCAAGGTATTCGAGGATGCGTTCTTTTACCTTCTCAAGGCCGTAGTGATCGTCATCGAGCACTTTTTCGGCATTGGACAGGTCGTTATTGACCTTGGATTTCTTTTTCCACGGCAGCGCGACCAGAGTGTCGATGAAGTTGCGCACGACGGTGGCTTCGGCCGACATCGGCGACATCAGCTTGAGCTTTTTCAACTCGGACTGGGCCTTCTCGCGCGCCTCTTTCGGCATCTTGGCGGAAACGATGCGCTTTTCGAGTTCCTCGAGGTCTGCACCCTCTTCGCCCTCGCCCAGTTCCTTCTGGATCGCCTTGACCTGTTCGTTCAGGTAGTACTCGCGCTGCGACTTCTCCATCTGGCGCTTGACGCGGCCGCGGATGCGCTTTTCAACCTGCAGGATGTCGAGCTCGGCCTCGAGCTGGCCCAGCAGGTGCTCGTGGCGTTTGGCCACATTGAAAATTTCCAGGATGACCTGCTTTTGTTCCAGCTTGAGCGGCAGGTGCGCGGCAATGGTGTCGGCCAGGCGGCCGGCGTCATCGATCCCGGCCAGCGAAGTCAGTATCTCCGGCGGAATCTTCTTGTTGAGTTTCACGTACTGGTCGAATTGCTGCACGATCGCACGCCGCATGGCTTCGACTTCGGCTTCGTCGCCCGGCTCGGATTCGATCGGAGTCACTTCGGAGATGAAGTGGGTTTCGCCTTCAGTAATGGAATGGATGCGTGCTCGTTGCGCGCCTTCGACCAGCACCTTCACGGTGCCATCCGGCAGCTTGAGCATCTGCAAGATGTTGGCGACGCAGCCGATGTCGTAGATATCTTCGGCAGACGGCTCATCCTTGGCTGCGGCTTTCTGGGCTGCGAGCATGATGCTCTTTCCTTGACCCATCGCAGCTTCCAGCGCCTTGATTGACTTCGGACGGCCAACGAACAGCGGAATTACCATGTGCGGAAACACGACAACGTCGCGCAGCGGCAATAACGGCAGTTGGGTGTGAGCGGGAAGTGTTGTAGTAGTCGTCATGGCGAGCCTTATCAGGAGTACTGTCGTTGATGTTGGCGCGACGGGCTAAAACTCAAGCCCTGCATCAACATTCTCACATACGATCGAAAAGAAAAAAGCCACACACGAAGTATTTATTTACCCCGGGTGGCTTGACGATCGAAGCCGCTGTGTGAATGAAGATTGATTCTGATTGTACTGCGTTTGTTCAAAAAAAGAGGGTCAAAAGCCGCTTTGACCCTCCGTTCTGCAGGTGATTTTCCGCCTCTACAACAAGCCTGCCGGGCGAAGGTCTCGCCTCACGGCGATTACTTCGCGCCCGAAACCTTCTGCTGCTCGTGGTAGATCAGCAATGGCTTGGCGCCATTGGTAATCGTGTTTTCGTCGATGACGACCTTGGCAACGTTTTGCAGGCTGGGAATCTCGAACATCACATCCAGCAGCGCATTTTCAAGGATCGAACGCAGGCCACGCGCACCGGTCTTGCGTGCCAGCGCCTTGTGGGCGATCGCATGCATGGCCGCCGGCCGCACTTCAAGCTCGGCGCCTTCCATTTGCAGTAGCTTGGAATATTGCTTGATCAGCGCATTCTTCGGCTCGAGCAGGATCTGGATCAGTGCTTCCTCGTGCAGTTCGGACAAGGTCGCGATCACCGGCAGGCGGCCAACCAGTTCGGGGATCAGGCCGAACTTGATCAGGTCTTCCGGCTCGACTTCCATCAGCTTCTCGCTGGCAGTGCGCTCGCTCTGGGTCTTGACGCTGGCTGAGAAGCCGATGCCGCTCTTTTCCGAACGGTTGGAAATCACCTTGGCCAAGCCGTCGAATGCGCCGCCGCAGATGAACATGATGTTGGTCGTGTCGATCTGGACGAAATCCTGGTTCGGATGCTTGCGGCCACCCTGCGGTGGAACCGATGCCATGGTTCCTTCGATCAGCTTGAGCAGTGCCTGCTGCACGCCTTCGCCCGAGACGTCGCGGGTGATGGACGGGTTGTCCGACTTGCGGGAAATCTTGTCGATCTCGTCGATATAGACGATGCCCTTCTGGGCCTTCTCGACCTCGTAATTACAGTTCTGCAACAACTTCTGGATGATGTTCTCGACGTCCTCGCCGACATAGCCGGCTTCGGTCAACGTGGTCGCATCGGCGATCACGAATGGCACGTTCAGCATGCGGGCCAGCGTCTGGGCCAGCAGCGTCTTGCCGGAACCGGTCGGGCCGATCAGCAGGATGTTGCTCTTGGCCAGCTCGACTTCATCTTTCTTGCCGAGGTGCTTGAGGCGCTTGTAGTGGTTGTACACGGCGACCGACAGGATGCGCTTGGCGGTCTCCTGGCCGATCACGTACTGGCCCAGCAGTTCGAATATTTCCTGGGGCGTGGGCAGGTCCGACTTCGGGCCGGTCACTGCCTCCACGCTGGAAGCTTCGTCCCGGATAATGTCGTTGCACAGGTCGATGCACTCGTCGCAGATGAACACCGACGGTCCTGCGATCAGCTTCTTGACCTCATGCTGGCTCTTGCCGCAGAAGGAGCAATAAAGCAGTTTTTCGCCGCTGGAGGACTTTTTTTCAGACATTGGGGGATCGGGGAAAAATGGTAGTTTGATCTTACCTGCGAATTCCGCATTCGTCACGACACCGCTCAAAAAGTTGCGGATGCCGGCACGATGAGAAACTTGCAAGCAGAAAGACGAAGCGCCCGGGACGAATTCGGCCGGGCGCGCCTGTCACTTGAGACTGAATGATATTCTTCAGGCCCGGTTGGTCAGCACCTTGTCGATCATGCCGTATTCCTGCGCCTGCTCGGCCGACATGAAATTGTCGCGGTCGGTGTCGCGCGAAATCTGCTCGACCGTACGGCCGGTTTTTTCGGCCAGGATCATGTTGAGCCGTTCACGCAGGTACAGGATTTCCCGTGCCTGAATCTCGATATCGGCAGCCTGCCCCTGGGCGCCGCCCAGCGGCTGGTGAATCATGATGCGCGAATTCGGCAAGGAGAAGCGCTTGCCCTTGGCACCAGCCGCCAGCAGGAAGGCGCCCATCGAGGCCGCCAGTCCGGTGCACAGCGTCGACACGTCCGGCTTGATGAATTGCATGGTGTCGTAGATCGCCATGCCGGCCGACACCGAGCCACCCGGGGAGTTGATGTACAGCGAAATGTCCTTGTCAGGATTTTCGCTCTCCAGGAAAAGCAACTGGGCGACGATCAGGTTGGCCGCATGGTCATTGACCGGACCGACCAGGAAGATCACCCGCTCCTTCAACAGCCGCGAATAAATGTCGTACGCCCGCTCGCCGCGGCCGCTCTGTTCGATGACCATCGGCACCATGCCGAGCATCTGGGTATCGATTGCGCCGTTGCGGATCATGCTGGTTGTCATGTGCTTTTCCTAGAGAAGACCGCAGAGCGATCAGCCCTGCTGCTGGTTATTGCCCATCAATTCATCGAAGGCGACTTGCTTGTCAGTGACCTTTGCCTTGCCAAGAACGTAGTTGACGACGTTTTCTTCCAAAACAAGGGCTTCCACTTCCGCCAGCCGACGACGATCGCCAAAGTAGAATTTCAACACTTCTTTCGGATCTTCGTAACTTTGCGCAAAATCTTCGACCTGCGCTTTGACTTGCTCGGGTGTTGCCTGCAGATTATTTTCCTTGACCACTTCGGCCAGGATCAGTCCGAGACGCACGCGACGCTCGGCCTGGGAAGTGAACAGCTCGCGCGGGATCGGCATGTCCTTGACATTCATGCCACGCTGCGTCATGTCTTGGCGTGCCATTTCCATCAGGCGGTCGATGTCGTCCTCGACCAGCGCTTTCGGCACGTCGAGCTCGGAAACCTTGATCAGCGCGTCCATCACGCTGTCCTTGTTCTTGGCCTTCAGGCGATTGCGGACTTCGCGCTCGATGTTCGCGCGGATGTCCGCACGCATCTTGCCGATGTCGCCGTCTTCAATGCCAAGCGACTTGGCGAATTCTGCGTCCAGTTCAGGCATGTGCGCCCACTCGAGCTTCTTCAGCGTGATCGTGAATTCGGCGGTTTTGCCGGCCACGTCCTTGCCGTGATAGTCCTCGGGGAAACTCAGCGGGAAGGTCTTTGATTCGCCGACTTTCAGGCCGACGGTCGCCGCTTCGAACTCGGGCAGCATGCGTCCCTCGCCCAGCACGAAAGCATAGTCTTCCGCCTTGCCGCCCGCGAATTCAACGCCGTCGATCTTGCCGACGAAATCGACGGTCACGCGGTCGGTTTCCTTCGCCGTCAGGTCGGAGCCGCCGTCGCCGTGCGCGCCCTGTTCGCCCTTGACGTGATAGTGCACGCGCTGCTTGCGCAGGATGTCGATCGTCTTGTCGACTTCGGCCTCGGACACGTCGGAGGTCGATTTCTCGACTTCTGCGGTCGACAGGTCGCCGACCTTGACTTCAGGATAAACCTCGAAGGTGGCGTCGAATGCAACGAAGTCGGTCGCTTCGGCATTTTCTTTCGGCTCGATCTTCGGAACGCCGGCAACCTTCAGGTTGTGCTCGGTGGCGGCGTCGCTGAACGCGCGGCCAACCTTGTCGTTCAGGACCGAGGTCTCGACCTGGTAACCGAATTGTTGCTCAACCATTTTCATCGGCAGCTTGCCGGTGCGGAAACCAGGCGCACGAGCGGTTTTTGCACGAATCTTCAGTTGCTTTTCAACTTCGGCGCGCACTTCTGCCAGCGGCAGGCTGATCGTCATGCGGCGCTCGAGTTTTTCCAGGGTTTCGACAGCAGTTGCCATGTTGTTCGTCCAAAAATTATTAGTCATTCCGTGGTGCGAGGAGGGGGACTCGAACCCCCACACCATTGCTGGCGTCAGGACCTAAACCTGGTGCGTCTACCAATTTCGCCATCCTCGCGGCCGTATATTTCCACCGCGCTTTTGCGTCGGCTCCCTGCGTCCGTCCCTTGGGTCCGGGCAGGGCCCGCCGATGCAAAAGCAAAGGGCGACCATGAAGTGAATACCGGTCGCCCTGCTGTGCCTTTGTAAAGGCTGTTCGACTTCAACCCGGCATTTTACTGGATTTTTTCCGCCGAAGCCGTGGTTTTTGCCCCTTTGTCATCTCTACATCAGGCAAGGGGGGGTGGCCGCCGAACCCGGAACCAGGCCGCGTACAGCGCCGGCAAGAACAACAAGGTCAGGCCGGTGGCAACAATCAGCCCACCCATGATCGCCACCGCCATCGGCCCCCAGAATACGGAACGCGACAAGGGGATCATGGCCAGCACCGCGGCGGCGGCGGTCAGGATGATGGGGCGGAAGCGTCGCACCGCCGATTCGACGATGGCACTCCATGGATCGGCGCCGGCGGCGATGTCCTGCTCGATCTGGTCGACCAGGATCACCGAATTGCGAATGATCATGCCGAACAGCGCAATCACGCCCAACTGGGCGACAAACCCGAACGGACGTTGCAGCACCAGCAGGCCCAATGCCGCGCCGGCGATGCCAAGGGGCCCGGTCAAGAACACCAGCACGGCACGCGAAAAGCTGTGCAATTGCAGCATCAGCAACGTGAAGATGATGAATATCACCAGCGGCACATTGGCAGCGATCGATTCCTGCGCCTTGCCGCTGTCGGCTGCGGCGCCGGCCAGTTCGATGTGGTACCCGGCCGGCAGCGCACTGCGCAACTTCGCCAGTTGCGGATCGAGTTGCGAAGACACGGTCGGCCCCTGTATGCCGTCCACCACGTCGGCCTGGACCGTGATCGCCCATTCCCGTCCCTCGCGCCAGACCACGCCCGGCTCCCAGGTGAAATGCGCCCGCGCCAGCTGCGACATGGTGACCGGCTTGCCGCTGGCGGTGGGAATGTTTACGCCGTTGAGCATCTCTATCGTCTTGCGTTCCTCGACCGGCTGCCGCATCACGATGTCGATCAGCTTGTCCTTCTCACGGAACTGGCCGACTGTGGTGCCGGTGAGGATGGTGTTGGCAGCCCGCATCACGGTCTGCGAACTGATGCCCAGCGCCCGCAGGCGGTCCTGGTCGAGGTCCAGCCGCAGCACCTTCACGGACTCGTTCCAGTTATCGTTGACGCCGACGGCATTCGGGTTGGCCCGCATGATTTCCTTGACCTGGTCGGCGATGGCACGAACCTTCGGCACCTCGTTTCCGGTCACCCGGAACTGCACCGGATATGGAACCGGCGGCCCGTTCGGCAACAGCTTCACGCGGCCGCGGACTTCCGGAAAATCGGCCTTGAACAGCGCAGTGATCTTCAGCCGCAAGTCCTCGCGCGCCGCCAGGTCAACCGGCAGCACCACGATTTGCGAGACGTTGGTCTGCGGGAAAATCTGGTCCAGCGGCAGGTAGAAACGGGGGCTTCCGGTGCCGACATAGCTGGTCACGCTTTCGACGCCCTTCTGCTTGGCCAGCCAGCCCTCGAACTTCTTCGCCTGCCGCTCGGTAGCCTCGAACGAACTGCCTTCCGGCAGCCACAATTCCACCATCAGTTCCGGCCGTACCGAATCCGGAAAGAATTGCTGCTCGATAAAGCGGAATCCGAACACACCCAGTCCGAACACGGCCAGCGTCAGTACGATGGTGGTCTTGCGCCATTCAACGCACCAGTTCACGAGCCGCCGGAAACGAGAGTAGAACGGCGTATCGAACAGTTCATGATGGCCGTCGGCGCCGGCGCGCGGCTTCACCTTCAGCAGCAAGTAGCCAATGTAGGGCGTAAACAGAACCGCCGCGAACCAGGAAATCAGCAGGGCCAGCGCGTTCACTGAAAACATCGAGAATGTGTACTCGCCAGCGGCTGATTTCGCCAGTCCGATCGGCAGGAATCCGGCGGCGGTGATCAGCGTGCCGGTCAGCATGGGCATTGCCGTCGAGGTATAGGCGAAGGTCGCCGCTTCCAGCCGCGACAGTCCCTCTTCCATCTTGCGCACCATCATCTCGACCGCGATGATGGCGTCGTCCACCAGCAGTCCCAGCGCAATGATCAGCGCGCCCAGTGAAATCTTGTGCAGGTCGATGCTGAACACCCGCATGAACAGGAAGGTCACCGCCAGAACCAGCGGTATGGTCAGCCCCACCACCAGCCCGGGCCGCATGTCGATACGCAGCGGACGCGTGTGCAACCCGAGCGCAACGAAGCTGACCGCCAGTACGATCAATACCGCTTCCGCCAGCACCTTCAGGAATTCATTGACCGAGGACTTGACCGCGCGAGGCTGGTCGGTCACCTGCTGCAACTCGATGCCGACCGGAAGCTTGGCGCGCACATCGGATGCGGTCTTCTGCAGCGCGTCGCCCAGGCGGATGATGTCGCCCCCCTTCTCCATCGACACGCCCAGGCCGATCACCTCGCGGCCGTTGAAACGCATCTTGTCCTGCGGCGGGTCGCGGTATTCGCGCCGCACGGTGGCAAAGTCGCCCAGGCGGAACGGCACGCCATTGGCGCGCAACTCCAGGTTCTCCAGGTCCTTGGGCGTCAGCAGCGCGCCGGTGACGCGCACTTGCAGATTGTCAGTCGGCGTGACCAGCACGCCGGTGGACTCCACCGCGTTGCGCGCATTGAGCTGTGCCACGATGGACTCCAGCGGCACGCCGAGCTGGGAAAACTTCTTGTGCGAAAACTCGATGTACACCTTCTCGTCCTGCACGCCGTACAGTTCGACCTTGGAAACCAGCGGCACCTTGAGCAACTGCTGCCGCACGAAATCGGCGTAATCCTTGACCTCTGCATAGGAAAATCCGTCGCCCGAAATTGCGAAAATCGAGCCGTAGGTATCGCCGAATTCATCATTGAAAAACGGGCCGATCACGCCAGCCGGCAGCGTGCCGCGCATGTCGCCGATTTTCTTGCGGACCTGATACCAGGAGCCGGTGGTTTCTTTCGGCGGCGTCGACTCGCGCAACTGCAGGATGATGAGCGTCTCGCCCGGCTTGGAATAGCTGCGGATCTTGTCGATGTAAGGCGTTTCCTGCAGCTTCTTTTCCAGCTTGTCGGTGACCTGCTCCGCCATCTGCAGCGCGGTTGCGCCCGGCCAGTTGGCGCGCACCACCATCGCCCGGAAAGTGAATGGCGGATCTTCGTCCTGGCCGAGCTGCGCGTAACCCATGATGCCGCCCAGCAGCAGCACCACGATCAGGTAGCGCGTCAGCGGTATGTGCTCGAGCGCCCAGCGCGACAGGTTGAACCCGCCCTTCATTTCCCGGCCCCGGCGGCGGCGGGCTTCTGGCCGACGCTGGCTGGCGCCTTCTGGCTTGCGGCGGCACTCGCAGCCACACCAGGATCCGCACCGGGATCGGCACCCAGCAACCTGACCTTCTGGCCTGGCTTGAGCAGGTTGACGCCGGCAGTCACCACGGTCTGCCCGGCGGCAACGCCGCCAGCGAGCACAACCTCATTGCCCGAGACGGTCGCCAGCTGTACCGGCACCAACCTGACCGCGCCGTTTTCCACTACCCAGACGGAGGTCTTGCCCTTCTCGTTGAGGAGGGCGGTGAGCGGCAGCTTCAGCACCGGCTGCGGGTTGGCGGCAACGAAAGCGACGGTAGCGGTCATGCCGAGCCGCACCTCCTCCGGCGCGTCGGGAATGCTGACCCTGGCCGTGTACGTCCGCGTTCCGGGATCGGCAATCGGCGACAGCTCGCGCAGCTTGCCATGCACCTGGCGCTCGCGCTCTGCCCAGAAGGTGACCCGCAGGTCGGCGACGCTGCGCAGCGCACCCACCTTGTCTTCCGGTATGCCGATCACGACTTCCTTCTCGCCGTGCCTGGCCACCCTCAGCACCGGCGTGCCGGCCGCCACCACCTGCCCGACTTCTGCATCGACCGCCGTCACGACGCCATCCACATCGGCGACCAGGCTGGCATAGCCGGCCTGGTTGGACTGATTGCGGGCGGCAGCCACTGCCTGCTCATGGTTCGCCTGGGCCGCCTTGAACGAAGTCTCTTTCGCTTCCAGTACCGCGGCGCTGACGAAATTCTTCTGGCGCAGGTCCTGATAGCGCGTGAACTCCGACCTTGCCAGCGCCAGGTTGCTCTCGGCGGCGCGCAGCGAGGCGTTGGCCTGCTCCTGCGCCAGTTTCAGGTCTTGCGGATCAAGTTGCATCAGCAGCTGTCCGCGTTTCACCGTGGCGCCGACATCGACACTGCGGGCCGTGATCTTGCCGGGAACGCGAAAGCCCAGCCGGGATTCGACCCTGGCCCGTACTTCACCGGGAAACTCGGCAATCACGCTGACCTTCTCCGGTTCCAGAACGATGGCCCGGACCGGGCGCACGTCTTCCACCTTTTCGGCCGGCTTGCCGCAAGCACCAAGCAGCGCTGCCGTCATGGCTGCGAGCGCTACTGCGGCAAACGCGCGTCGGAATCTTGTCTGGTCCACGTTGTTTTTCCTTTACTATCCGGCTGCAACTTCGGCTGCGGTTTCGACTACAACTCGCGGCTACAACTCGCAGTTGCAATTCACGACACCACTGCCGTGCTGCACTGCGAGATAAATTGGTTTAATGACCGAGGGGTTATTAATTATAAGCGCAAAGTATTTGCCGCAATCCATGCACTTCCAGCAAATTTCATGTCAGTAGAACACTACGAGAATTTCCCGGTGGCGTCAGTCTTGCTGCCGTCGCGCTTGCGACCTGCGGTCGAAGCGATTTACAACTTTGCGCGCAGCGCTGACGACGTGGCGGACGAAGGGGATGCCAGCCCGGCCGAGCGGCTCGCGGGACTGGCGCGCTACCGGGAAGGACTGGATCGCATTCAACAGGGCATGCCGCCGGGGTCGCCGATGTTCGCTGCGCTGCAAAATGCGGTGATTGAGCATTCTCTTGCGCTGCAACCCCTGCGCGACCTGCTATCCGCCTTCGAGCAAGATGTCGTCACGACAAGATACCCCGATCATGACACCGTGCTCGATTATTGCCGCCGCTCGGCAAATCCGGTCGGACGCCTGATGCTGGCCTTGTACGGGCAACAGGACGACGAAAGCCTGCGGCAGTCGGACGCCATCTGCAGCGCCCTGCAACTGATCAATTTCCTGCAGGACGTCGCCATCGACCTGCGCAAGCAACGGATCTACCTGCCCCAGGAAGACCTGCAGCGCTTCGGCGTCACGCAGCAGCAGATGGCAGACGGCGAGGTCGACCAGCGCTGGCGTGCGCTGATGAGATTCGAGGTCGAGCGCAGCCGGGCGTTGATGCTGGCCGGCGCCCCGCTCGCAAAGCGGCTTCCCGGGCGCATCGGCTGGGAACTGCGGCTGGTGGTGCAAGGCGGCTTGCGCATCCTGGAGCAGATCGAAGCGGCCGGCTTCGACGTCTTCAGGCAGCGTCCGAAGCTCGGCAAGACCGACTGGGCGGTGCTGCTTTTCCGCGCATTTCGCATGTAAGCATGTAATCTTGCCGCTCATTGCAAAACTGCGGGTCGATCCCCTGCCCTTTGTCGGCTAGCATAGCGACTTCGCTGCTTCCGCTCCAACCATTCCAGCCCGAACAATGTCACCCGACGAATACTGCCAGGAGAAAGCCGCAAAAAGCGGTTCCAGCTTTTACTATAGTTTCCTGTTCCTGCCACAGGAGCGGCGGCGCGCCATCACCGCCTTGTATGCGTTCTGCCGCGAGGTGGACGATGCCGTGGACGAGACCAGCGATTCGGGGGTGGCAGCCACCAAGCTGGCGTGGTGGCGCAAGGAGATCAGCGCCATGCTGGCGGGCGCGCCGACCCATCCGGTGACGCTGGCGCTGCAGCCGCACATGGCACGCTATGCGCTTGAAGGCCGCCACCTGCAGGCCATCATCGACGGCATGGAAATGGACCTGACCCAGACCCGCTACCTTGATTATCCGGGGCTGCAAAAATACTGCTGGCATGCAGCCGGCGTGGTCGGCATCCTGTCGGCCAGTATTTTCGGCGCCAGCAATCCCGCCACCCTGCAATATGCAGAAAAGCTGGGGCTGGCTTTCCAGCTGACGAACATCATCCGCGACGTCGGCGAAGATGCGCGCAAGGGACGGATCTACCTTCCCGTCAACGAGTTGCAGCAATTCCAGGTGACGGCAGCCGATCTGCTCAATGCACGATACAACGACAACTTCGTCCGCCTGATGCAGTTCCAGGCCGACCGCGCGCGCGAAGCCTACCGGGAAGCGTTCGCCTTGCTGGCGCCGGAAGACCGCCGCAGCCAGCGCCCGGGGCTGATCATGGCTGCGATCTACCAGACCCTGCTCGACGAAATTGAGCACGACCGTTTCCAGGTGCTGCAGCAGCGGATATCGCTGACGCCGATACGCAAGCTGTGGCTGGCGTGGAAGACCTGGGTACGCGGCTGATGGCCGCAGCAGGCGCGCTGCGGGTCGCCGTCATTGGCGGCGGCTGGGCTGGGTGCGCAGCCGCGTGCGAACTCGCGCGGTTTGGCCACCGGGTGAGCTTGCTGGAGGCAGCGCGCTCGCTGGGCGGCCGGGCCAGGCGGGTTGAGACAACCGGGGAAAAGGGTGAAAAGGGGGCAAAGGGTCGCGTACTCGACAATGGCCAGCACATCTTGCTTGGCGCCTATTCCGAGACGCTGCGGCTGATGGCCATGGTGGGTATCGATCCAGCCGCTGCGCTGCTGCGCCTGCCGCTGCAGATGCCCTATCCGAGTATGAATCCTGGCGGCCGAGCCGAAAATTTCGGCGAAAGCCGCGCTGGCATCCCCGCTGGCATTCAATTCATCGCGCCCCGCCTTCCTGCGCCGCTGCACCTGCTGGTCGCACTGCTGCGCGCCAGCGGGCTGACGCGGCAGGACAAGCTGGCTATCGCGCGCTTCCAGTCGACGGCGCGCTGGTCAGGCTGGATGCTGTACGACGATTGCAGCGTCAGCGAATTGCTGGAGCGCTACGACCAGACGGCAACCGTGATCAATCTGCTGTGGCGACCGCTGTGCATCGCCGCACTGAATACGCCGCCGGAACGGGCCTCAGCCCAGGTTTTCCTGAACGTGCTGAAGGACAGCCTGGGATCGCGGCGCAACGCGTCTGACATGCTGCTGCCAAAAGTGGACCTCGGCGCGCTGTTTCCCGACCGTGCGGCCGACTACCTGCGGCGCCAGCAGGGCGACGTGCGCCTGGGCGCGCGCGTGCAGGCCCTGGCCCGTGCGCAGCAGGGCTGGACCCTCGATGTCGTGGGACAGGCGCCCGAATCGTTCGACGCGATCGTCGTCGCAACGCCGCCATGGCAGGCGAAAGACTTGCTGGAAGCGGCTGCGCCGGGGCTGGTTCCCGGGTTTTCATACGAACCGATCACCACCTGCTACCTGCAATATGCGGCTGGCACCAGACTGCCGCGTCCGTTCCTGGCCCTGGTGGACAATCCCGCAACGCGCGACTGGGGACAGTTCGTGTTCGACCGCGGCCAACTGGATCCGCAAGCCGCCGGCCTGTTGGCCGTGGTGATCAGCGTGTCGAACGAGGCGGCCCTGGAAGACAAGCAGGCACTGGCGTCAGCGGTCGCCGCGCAACTCGTCCGTGCGATCGGCGACCCGGCGCTGGCCAGTCCGCTCTGGACTCAGGTGATTGCCGAAAAACGCGCGACCTTCTCCTGCACGCCGGCGCTGCAGCGACCGGCCAACGACACCGGCGAACACGGCTTGTGGCTGGCCGGCGATTACACTGCCAGCCCCTATCCGGCCACCATCGAGTCGGCCGTGCGCAGCGGAGTCAGCGCCGCCGCCGGTCTGCATCAATCGAGTTCGCGCACCCGGGTCAGGGCCTGATCGATACGATCGACCGCCACCACCGTCAAGCCTTCAATTTTCTGCTTGGGCGCATTTGCCTTGGGTATCAACGCGATCGAAAAACCCAGCTTGGCGGCTTCCCGCAGCCGCTCCTGGCCGCGCGGCGCCGGCCTGATTTCACCGGCCAGTCCGACTTCACCGAACACAACCAACCCGCGCGGCAACGGCTTGTTGCGCATCGATGAGTGAATCGCGAGCAGCACGGCGAGGTCGGCCGCCGGCTCGGTGATCTTGACGCCGCCGACGGCGTTGATGAACACATCCTGGTCGAACGCGGCAATGCCGGCATGCCGGTGCAGCACGGCCAGCAGCATCGCCAGGCGGTTCTGCTCCAGTCCCACCGACAGCCTGCGCGCCGACGGCACATGGGAGGCATCGACCAGGGCCTGAATCTCCACCAGCAAGGGCCGCGTGCCTTCCTGCGTCACCATCACGCAGGAACCGGCCACCTGGTTGTCGTGCTGGGACAGGAACAGCGCGGATGGATTGGAGACGCCACGCAAGCCCTTTTCGGTCATCGCGAACACGCCCAGCTCATTGACCGCGCCGAAGCGATTCTTGAAAGCCCGCACCAGCCGGAAGCTGGAATGCGTGTCTCCCTCGAAATACAACACGGTGTCGACAATGTGCTCCAGCACGCGCGGGCCGGCCAGCGCGCCTTCCTTGGTCACGTGTCCCACCATGATGATGGTGATGCCGGTCTGCTTGGCCACCCGGGTCAGTTGCGCCGCGCATTCCCGCACCTGCGCCACGGAACCGGGCGCGGAAGTCAGCGCGTCGGAATAGACGGTCTGGATCGAATCGATGACGGCGACCTCGGGCTTGTGCTCGGCCAGAGTCGCCAGGATTTTTTCGAGCTGGATCTCTGCCTGCAACTTGAGCTCGCGGGCATCGATGGCGAGCCGGTGGGCACGCAATGCAATCTGGGCCCCGGATTCTTCGCCGCTGACATAAAGAACCCGCTTGTCGCGCGAGAGGTTGGCCAGCGCCTGCAGCAGCAGCGTCGATTTGCCTATTCCCGGGTCGCCGCCGATCAGGACCACACCGCCGGCCACCAGCCCGCCACCCAGTACGCGGTCGAACTCCTCGATGCCGGTCGGGAAACGCGGCACGTCCGTGGCGGCTATGTCGCCCAGCGACACCACCGGCGAGGCTTGGGCAAGTCCCGTGCGCGCACCGGAAAACCGGTTGACTCCGGTTTCGACCGCCGTTTCAAGCAAGCTGTTCCATTGTCCGCAGGCCGGACACTGCCCGGCCCATTTGCTGCTCACGCCGCCACATTCGGAACACGTGTACTGCGTTTTTGCTTTCGCCATGAATTACGTCCTGATACTGGTCCGCCCTGTCCGACCCGCCCTGTCCGACATTAGACAGGCTGGTGAAAAACTACTGCACCTGCTCCTGTACCTGCATGCGCACCCGTGGCGCCAGCGCGCACATCAATTCATAACCGATGGTGCCCGAGGCCTGGGCCACTTCGTCAATCGACAGCCCGCGCCCCCACAGCACCACTTCGCTGCCAACGCCAGCCGCAGGGGCCGCGCTCAGGTCGACCGTAATCATGTCCATCGAGACGCGCCCTGCGAGCGCGACCCTGGTGCCGTCCACCAATACCGGCGTGCCGTCCGGCGCGCTGCGCGGGTAGCCATCGGCGTAACCGCAGGCCACCACGCCGATGCGCATCGGCCGCCGGGCGGTGAAGCGGCTGCCATAACCAACCGATTCCCCGGCTGCGATCTCCTGCACGCCAATGATGCGCGAAGCCAGGGTCATGGCCGGCAGCAGTCCGAATCTCTCGCCGCTGCCCTCGCCCGGCGATCCGCCATACAAGATGATGCCGGGCCGGATCCAGTCTCCCGGCACCGGGTCGTGCAGCAATCCCGCTGCCGAATTGGCAATACTGGCTTCGCCGGGAAGATCGGCGACTGCCGCGCGAAAGCGTTCTGCCTGGGTCTGTGGCGGCATCGGGGTCGGATGCTCGTACAGCTCGGCATTTGCATAGTGCGTGATGAAGGAAATTGCGCCCGTATTGGGACTCGCCCGCAAGCGGTCGAAAGCCGCACGAACCGCAGCCGGCCGGAATCCCAGCCGGTTCATCCCGGTGTTCATTTTCAGCTGCAGGTCGATCGGGCGCGCCAGCCTTGCCGTTTCGATCATCCGGACCTGCTCATCGCAGTGCACGACCAGGGTCAGGTCATGTCGTGCCGCGAGTTCGACATCGTCAGCATCGAACGCGCCTTCGAGCAGCAACAGCGGACGCTGCCATCCCAGTTCGCGCAACTGCACCGCCCCATCGAATTCGATCAGCGCCAGGCCGTCCGAGCCGGCAAACGCCCGGACTGCGTTGACCAGCCCGTGGCCATAGGCGTTCGCCTTGACCACCGCCCAGGTCCGCAAGCCCGGCGCTCGCGCTCGCGCCAGGGCCAGGTTGGATCGCATGGCGTGCAGGTCGACAGTGGCAACGAGAGGTCTTGGCATGGCAACAATCGCGGGAAAAATACAGCGGTGAGATCAGACATGCATTCTACCGGAGCGACCCGCGGCCAAGAGGGAAAACCGCTGCCGCCCACATTATTCATGGTATAAAGCTCCGGGGACTTCGGGACACTAGAAATGCGAATGAATCGCGGCTTTTACACGATCATGGCGGCGCAGTTTTTTTCTTCGCTTGCCGACAATGCACTCCTGATTGCTGCGATTGCCTTGCTGACTACAATGCAAGCGCCGGCATGGATGACACCGCTGCTGAAGCTTTTCTTCGTACTATCGTACGTGCTGCTGGCTGCCTATGTTGGCGCCTTCGCCGATGCGCTGCCCAAGGGCCGCGTCATGTTCATCACGAACCTGATCAAGATCGGCGGCTGCATAATGATGTTCATGAGCGTGCATCCGCTATTGGCCTATGCCGTGGTCGGATTCGGCGCGGCCGCGTATTCGCCGGCAAAGTACGGGATCCTGACTGAATTGCTGCCACCCGAAAAACTGGTCGCAGCCAACGGCTGGATCGAAGGACTGACCGTCGCCTCCATCATTCTCGGCACGGTAATGGGCGGCGCGCTGGTCAACAAGCATATATCCGACGTACTGCTGTCGTTTGACATGCCGCTGGTCACCACCGGCGTCGACACCGCGGTCGAAGCTGCGCTGACGGTCATCATGATCGCCTATTTCGTCGCCGCCATATTCAACCTGAAGATTCCGGACACCGGCGCACGCTACGCGCACCAGGAGCGCAATCCGATCCGGCTGATTGCCGATTTCGCAACCTGCTTCTCGACGCTCTGGAAAGACCGCCTGGGCCAGATTTCGCTGGCCGTCACCACCCTGTTCTGGGGTGCCGGCGCGACACTGCAGTTCATCGTGCTGAAATGGGCCGAGAAATCGCTCAACATGCCGCTCGACCAGGCCGCCATCCTGCAGGGCGTGGTCGCCGTCGGCGTAGCAGTCGGCGCAGTGGCCGCGGCCCGCTTCGTTCCGCTGAAGAAATCGTTGTCGGTAATGCCGCTCGGGGTCGCAATGGGCCTGGTGGTTATCGCGATGACCATGGTCAGCAGCAAGTACGCCGCTTACCCGCTTCTGATCCTGATCGGTGCGCTGTCAGGCTATTTCGTGGTGCCGATGAACGCCCTGCTGCAGCATCGCGGGCATGTACTGATGAGCGCCGGACATTCGATCGCCGTCCAGAACTTCAATGAAAATCTTTCCGTCCTGACCATGCTGGTGTTGTACGCATTCATGGTCAAGGTCAACCTCGACATCAATATCGTGATCATCATGTTCGGCCTGTTCGTCTCCGGCACGATGTACCTGGTGATGCGCCGCCATGCGGCCAACCAGCGCGAACGCGACTCGATGCATCTGATCGGCGAGCACAAGCACCATCATTGATTGCTGATTGATCACTCGGTCAGCGCTCAGTCAGGGCTCAGTCAGCGCCCAGACGCGGCACTCAAGCCAGTGGCGACAACGTCGCCCCCATCCTCCTGCCGGCCCGGCTGGCCCAGTCATCCGGCACCGCGAATCCGCGTTCGACTTCGATCCAGTTGTCGCCTTGCGCTTCCATCCGCGCGATCATCACCGGCATCGAGTGGTGCACGAAACGCTCATGCAGCGCAGCCTGCAATTGCGGCAGGCCTGTCGTGTCTTCCCATGCTGCGGCCACGGGAGTCATCCACTGCAAGCGCTCGAGCGGCAGGTAGCGCTCCCCTGCCCCCGATTCCAGTTTGTCCAGTTCACCCAGCGGGCACCAGAAACCGCGGCAATGATCGGCCGACAAGCCCAGTGACTGTGGCGGCATGCTCGCTCCCGCTGGATAGAACAGCCAGCCCTTGATCAGCGCCGCCACCGATTGCACCGGCTCCGTCAGTACCGCACGCGCGGCAGGATGCGCCGACAGCCCGAGCTGGCGGTGGATTATTTTCGACATCTTGGCGCCCAGGGTATCGGCCAGGTTGGGGCCGACGAAATAGTCCGCCTGCAGGCCCGCCGAGTCGGTGCGCGATGCCTGCAGCAGATATACCTTGGTCGCCAGCTCCCAGTGCACCAGCCGGCCACCTTCACGCAGCAGGAAATCGAATTCGCCGATGGTGGTGCCGCCCGATCGCACCTGCAGGTTATGTGCGACCAGGCTGCCCTGCTCGCGGAAATACCAGGTCAGCAGCTGTTCGGCATAGCGTCCGAGGCGGGTGAATCGGTTCACGGAAAGCCAGCGGTGAAGCGGCTCCGGATCCTGGTCCAGCTGGCGCAGCCAGGGTGCTGCCTGCAGCGCCGCATCCAGGCCGAAGCTGGCTATCCTGCCCTGCCATTGCGGCGCTGCAGGATCGAGCATGTCCGGCGAATCCAGCAGCCACGCAAGTGTGCGCACATGCGGATCGCGCAGATGCGACCAGCGGCTGTGAAAATTGCGCTGGAAGCCGGCGTGCCGGTCGTCAGCCAGCCGCTGCATGCGCCGTCAGTGCCATGCACAGGTCACGCCATGCCTTCGCCTTGTCGGCGGGCTGGCGCAACAGGTAGGCCGGGTGGTAGGTCACGACCAGCGGGCGGTCGCGATAACTGTGTAGCGTGCCGCGCAGCGACCCTACCGGCGTATCGGCCGGCAGCCCGAGCAGGCTGACCGCAGCCACCTTGCCGAGCGCGACGATGACCGTCGGCTGCAGCAGTTCGACCTGCCGTTCGAGGAAAGGCAGGCAAGCGGCAATCTCTTCTTCGGAAGGAGGACGGTCGCGACCGTCGGCAGCAGCAGGCCGGCATTTCACGATATTGGCAATATAAGCATTGCCCCCGCGTTGCAGGCCCAGCGCCTTGAGCATGTTGTCGAGCAACTGGCCCGCCGGCCCGACGAATGGCTCGCCCTGCAGGTCCTCCTGCCGGCCGGGTCCCTCGCCGACGAACAACCAGCTGGCCTTGCGATCGCCAACGCCAAATACCGTGTTCTTGCGGGTACTGCAAAGCCCGCAGGCCGTGCAGCCTGCCACGGCCTGCTGCAACGCGGCCCAGTCCAGTCCGGCGGGGGACGCCTGACGGCTCACCGCGACCGTAGCGTAATCCGTTGCCACTTCGGCAGCAAACCCGGCAACAGACCCGGCAGCAACTTCGGCTGTGGCCACTGCCGCATGGGCAGGACCGGCAATGCTGTCCACCTCGCCCCCGGCAAGCTGGTCGACCCTGGCATCCACGCCGGGGGCTGATGCGTGGCGCGCGGTCCAGACCGGCCCAACGCCCATCTCCGCCAGCATTTTCCTGCGCCTGTCCTCGAATGTCACAGCGGCAACCTCATCACGATGGCATCCTCGCGCCGCTTGTCCGGCGCAGGATAATAATTGCGCCGGACGCCGACACGGGAAAAACCGTAGCGGAGATATATCTCCAGCGCGCGGGTATTGGACGGCCGCACTTCCAGCAGCATGCTCTTCATGCCGGCTGTGCGTGCCAGCGCGACCGCATGGTCCAGCATCACGCGGCCGAGTCCGCGGCCCTGGTGCCCGGGATGTACGGTGATATTGAGCAGGTGTGATTCATCAACCATGTGCATCAACATGAAATAGCCAAGCAGTTGCCGGGCCGGCGCTGGCGCCCGCAAGACCCAGGTCTCGTATCCGCTCTTGATTGAATCGAGGAAATTTCCGTGGCTCCATGGAAACGGGTACGCCGCATATTCGATGTCCAGCACTTCCTGCAGGTCGGTCGGCGTCATGCGCAGCATTTGCAGATCGCGCAGGGAATCCCCACGTCCGGAAAGAATGCTGCTCATGTGCCGGTTCTGGCCTGCCGCTCGGCCGTCGTCAAGGCAACCTTGTTGCGCAGATAGAGCGGCTGGGCGTCGATGGCTGCAAGAACCTGGCCGCGATCGCAAGCGATACGGCCCAGTTCCGCCACCGCCACAGCATGCGGCAGCGAGGCCTGGCCGGCAAACGGATGCAGCGCCAGCGGCAGCAAGTCGGCATATTGCGCCAGCCCGTTCCCGGTCGCAACCGGATTGCCGTGCACCACGATGTCTGCCGGGCGCGACAGCGTGGGCGGCGAAATTTCCTGCCATTCCCGCGATGCCGGCCCGAACTGGTACTGTGCCCAATAGACTTCGCCCATGCGCGCGTCCAGCACCGCAAGCACATCGGCAGCGCCGGTAGCATTCCGGCAAGCCTGCGCCATTGCCAGGAGTGTCACGACCGGCACCACGGGGAGCCCGGCGCCGTAGGCCAGTCCCTGGACAATGCCGCAGGCAGTGCGTACGCCCGTGAAGGAGCCCGGGCCGCAGCCGAAAGCAATTGCGTCGCAGTCGCGCAAGGCAATTCCGGCTTCGGCCAGCAGGGTCCGGACCATGGGCAGGACGGTTTGCGAGTGTGTCTGTATTCCGCTTACTTCCCGCGTGATGATCTGGTCATTGCGGAGCAAGGCGACGGAGGCGACTTCGCTGGAGGTTTCTATCGCGAGAACTGTCGTCATGCCCGTATTCTACCTGCTCGCCACGCCCTCAAGGTGACGATGGCGCGAGCACAATCGTATCGGTAGAATAGGCGCATGACTTGCATGACCCTCCAACTCGACAACCGGGACCAGATCCGCGCCGCGCTGTCCGGCGACGTCTGGATCGTTGCCTGCCTGTGCGCAGCCTGGTGCGACGTGTGCCGCGAGTTCCGCCCTGCATTCGAAGCACTTGCGGCAGAACATCCTGACAAGCGCTTCCTGTGGGTCGACATAGAGGACCAGGCCGACGTGGTCGGCGATTTCGATGTCGACAATTTCCCCACCCTGCTGCTGCAAAGGGGAGATACGGTCGCCTTCTTCGGCACCATTCTTCCGGATGCAAGGCAGGCGAACCGCCTGCTTGCGGCGCAAGCCGAAAAAACTCCCGCCGAATTGCAGCGCGAAGCCGGCAGCACCCGCGAGCGCCAGCAATGGCAACAGGAATACAACCTGCGCGAAAAGTTGCAGGAAGCCGCCGCGGACTGAAGCTGGTTCCTACGCCGGTTTCCAGGCCGGTTTCTACGCCAGTTCCTTCGCCGGCTCCCTCCCTCTACCGTCCGTGCCAATAGCGCGAACGTTCATCCCGCCATGCCGACACCGCCATGCGGTCGCCATCGCCACCCACCTCGACCCTGATCGCGCCGGCCTGGTCGGTGCGCAGCCGCCGGATCTTCATCGTTTCATAGCGCTCATAAACTTCCGCCTTCGGATGCCGGTACCGGTTGCGGTACCCGACCTGGAAAATCGCCAGTTCCGGCTGCACCGCTTCCAGGAAGCCTGCCGTCGACGACGTCCCGCTGCCATGATGCGGCGCCAGCAGCACAGTCGAACGCAGCTTGCGCGGTGCCTCGGCCATCAGCCGCGCTTCCTGGGCCGCTTCGATGTCGCCCGGCAGCATGACCGAATGGACGCCATGGCTTACCTTCAGCGTGCAACTGCGCGCGTTCGGCTTCTTGCTGCGGGTGTATTCGCCGTCATCCGGATGCAGCATCTCGAAACGCACACCGTCCCACCACCAGTGCTGACCTGCCCGGCAGCGCTCGTGGCGCGGCGCCGCTTTCAGGATCGGACTTCCCGGCTCCAGCGACGACAGCACGCGTCCGACCCGCATCTGCGCGAAGATGGACGCCGCGCCGCCCGAATGATCGTTATCGTTGTGCGAGACCACTACCGTGTCCAGATAGCCGATGCCGCGCGAGCGCAGGTAAGGCAGGATCACGCGGTTGCCGCCATCGGCCTCCGGCGTGTAAAAAGGTCCGGTGTCGTACAGCAAGCGGTGGTTCGGCGTTTCGATCAGCACTGCAGTGCCCTGCCCGACGTCGAACGCGGTCATCGTCATGCCATCGGCAGGCGCGGCCGGCCGGTTGAGCAGCAAGGGCAGCCATAGCAATAGTCCGGCGCTGCGCGCGGGCCAGCCGCGCGGGGCGAGCATCCACAGCATGCCCGCCAACGCCAGCGCGAACATCCACCACTCTGGCTCCGGCGCCGTCCAGACCGCCGCTGGCAATTCACTCAGCCATTGCAGGAAAAGCGCCAGCCAGGCCACGACCTGGTGCGCTGACAGCAGCACCAGGCCAGCCACCGGTTGCGGCAACACGCTGCCCGCCAGTGCCAGCGGCGTGACGATGAAACTGATGACCGGAATCGCGATCGCATTGGCAAGCGGACTGACCAGCGACACCTGGCTGAACAACAACAGGGTCAATGGCACCAGCCCGATGCTGACCGCATATTGCGTGCGCACCGCAGCGCACAAGGTATCGCGCCAGGTGTCGCGCCAGCCCTTGCCCGGGTGCAGGCTGCGCGCCTCGCCGGCGCCGGCATAGAGAATGACCGCGACCGCGCCGAACGACAGCCAGAAGCCCGGCCACAGCACCGCCCACGGATCCAGCAGCAGCACCACCGCCAGCGCCAGGCACAGCACATGCGAGACCCGGGTTGCGCGGCCGAACCAGAGCGCGAGCGCGACCACCACCAGCATGTACAAGGTGCGCTGAGCAGGCACGCCAAAGCCCGACAGCAGCACATACAGCAGCGCGCACAAGGCACCGGCCAGCGCGCCGGCCTTTTGCGCCGGCAGCACCAGCGGCAATTGCGCGCGCGTGAAGAAAGAACGCCGCCACAGGAACAGTACGGCGCCGGCGAACAGGCCGGCGATCATCGTGATGTGCAGGCCGGAGATCGAGATCAGGTGCCCGACACCGGTCGCGTTGAACATCTTCCAGTCGGCGGCGGTAATGTCGCGCTGATCCCCGATCACCAGTGCGATGATGATGCCGGCATAGGGCTTGCCCTCCAGCGCCGCCCGCATCCGCTCCCGCAGCAGCGCGCGGCAGCGCTCGACAACACTGGAAAAGCCCGGAACGAATGCGGCCAGCCGGCGGTTGGCAAAGTCCGGCCCGGGCGGCCGCACATAGCCGGTGGCCCTGACACCCTGTTCCAGCAGCCAGGCTTCGTAATCGAATCCGTAGGGATTGGCATTGCCGTGCGGCCGCCGCAGGCGCACCCGCAACTGCCAGCGCTCGCCCGGCGCGACCGCCTGCAACGCAGCCGCATCCTCATCCATCGCATACCAGGACAGCGCCAGCCGCGAGGGAATTTCGGCCCCGGCCGGACCCTGCTCGACCCGGAAGTTGAAGCGCACGCCGCGTTCGAACCGCTGTGGCAGGCTGTCAACGACGCCGACCACATCCAGGTCGCCGCCTTCGAGAGCGAGCGGCAGTTCGGAAGCCAGCCGCTGGTGTGCCTGCAGCGCAGCCGAGCCGACACCGAGCGAGGCGCCGGCCACTACCATGCAAAGCAACGCTGGCAGAATCAGCGGCGCCAGCGGGCCCGGCGGCCCGGTCCGCCGCGCAATCCACAACAGGCCGGCGCCGCCAAGCAGCAGCGCCAGTGCAGTGCTCATGTCAGGCAGCGTGGCCCGGGTCTGCAGCCAGCAGGTACCAGCGACCAGGCCGGCAACAGCGGCGCGCATTATTCACTCTCCAGTGGACAGGCGCACCAGCACCGCGTGGGCATTGGCTGTGGTTTGCAGCGCCACCTCTGGCACCGCCATGCCGCGCAGTTCAGCCAGTGCGGCGCCAATGCGCGGCAGTTCTTCCGGCGAATTGGGGGCGGGATGCAGCCACGACGGCGACATGTCCGGCGCGTCGGTCTCGAGAACGATGGCCGACAGCGGAAGCTGCGCAGCCAGCCGCCGGATCTGCAAGGCTCGGGTAAAAGTCATGGCGCCGCCAAAGCCCAGCTTCATCCCGAGATCGAGGTAGCTGCGGGCCTGCTGGAAGCTGCCATTGAAGGCATGCGCGATGCCGCCGCACACTTCGATGCGGCGCAGGAATTTAAGGACGATGTCCTGCGAACAGCGCACATGCAGCAACACCGGCAGCCCGACATCGCGCGCCAGCTTCAATTGTTCGCCGTAGAAATATTCCTGCTTCTCGCGCATGGCGGGCTCTACCAGCGCGGGCATGAAAAAATCCAGGCCGATCTCGCCGATGGCCACCAGCCGCGGGTCGGACAGGGAGGCCCGCACCGTCTGCCGCAGCAGGTCGAGGTCTTCCGGCACGGCATCCGGCACGAAGATCGGGTGGATGCCAAGCGCATAGCGGCAGGTGGACAGCTGGCTCGACATCTGCGCCACTGTCGCGAAGTTACCAGGATTGACCGCGGGGATCACGATGCGGGTGACCCCGCCCAGCTCTGCGCGACGCGCCACTGCAAGCGACTCGCCGCCAAACTCGGCGGCATCGAGATGACAGTGCGTGTCGACCCACATCAGCTCACTCGATCGGCAACAAGCCGAGCTCGGACAGGTGCAACACGCGATCGCACTGGCGCGCCAGTTCAGTGTCGTGGGTCACGATGATGAAGGCGGTGCCCAGGGTGCGGGACAGCTCCAGCATCAGGTCGAAGGTGGTCTGCGCGGTGTGGCGGTCAAGGTTTCCGGTCGGTTCATCAGCCAGCACGCAAGCAGGCTGGGTGACCAGCGCGCGAGCCAGCGCCACGCGCTGGCGCTCGCCTCCGGACAGCTCGCCGGGCACGTGCGTGACGCGATTGGCCAGGCCCACGCGGGCCAGGATCGCCGCCGCGCTTTCCCTTGCCTGGGCGCGCGACTGGCGCCGTATCAGCAAGGGCATCGCCACATTGTCCAGCGCACTGAATTCCGGCAGCAGGTGATGGAACTGATAGACGAATCCGAGCGCGACATTGCGCAGGCGGCCGCGGGTCGACTCGTCCAGCGTGCCGAAGTCCTGGCCCTTGAGCATCACGCTGCCCTCGGTCGGCGTATCGAGCCCGCCCAGCAGGTGCAGCAAGGTCGACTTGCCGGAACCTGAGGCGCCGACGATCGCTACCCGCTCGCCGGCGTGGATCGCGAAGTCGACGCCGCGGAACACCGGCACGGCATGCTTGCCCTCGCTGAAAGTCTTGCCCAGCCCGCGGCAGGAAAGTATGGCTTGATCGGTCGTCATCATTCGTAGCGCAATGCTTCCGCCGGTTTCACGCGTGCCGCGGACCAGCTGGGATACAGGGTGGCAAGGAAGGCCAGCACGACGGCCACGCCGCCGATGGTTGCCACGTCGTTCCAGCGCAGGTCGGACGGCAACGCGCTGATCAGGTAGATGTCGCGCGGCAGGAACTGGACGCCGAACAGGCCCTCGATGAAAGGGACGATCACATCCACATTGGACGCAATCAGCACGCCCAGCCCGACACCGATGCCGGTGCCGAACAGGCCGACCAGCGCGCCCTGCACCATGAAGATTTTCATGATCGACCCCGGCGAAGCGCCGAGCGTGCGCAGGATCGCGATATCAGCCTGCTTGTCGGTGACGGTCATCACCAGCGTCGACACCAGGTTGAACGCAGCCACTGCGATGATCAGCGTCAGGATGATGAACATCATCCGTTTTTCGGTCTGCACGGCGGCGAACCAGGTGCGATTCTGCTGCGACCAGTCGCTGATGTAGGTATTGCCGCTCAGGATGCGTGTCAGGTCGCGCGCCACCTGCGGCGCGCGCTGCATGTCCTCGATCTTCAGCCGCAATCCGGTGGGGGCGTCCAGCTTGAACATGCGCTCGGCATCCTGCAGATGGATGAAGGCCAGCGTCGAGTCGTACTCGAAATGCCCGGCCTCGAAAATGCCGACCACGTTGAACTGCTTCAGCCGCGGAATCACGCCGGCCGGCGTCACCTGGCCTTGCGGCGCGATGATCGTGATCTTGTCGCCCAGGGCAACCCGCAAACCCCTGGCGATCTCGCTGCCGAGCACGATATTGAATTCGCCCGCGCGCAAGTCATTGAAGCTGCCTCGCCGCACCTGCGAAGCGACATCCGAAACCTTTGGCTCCTGTTCCGGCAGCACGCCGCGGATGTAGACACCGCGCACGGTGTCATTGCGGGTGATCATGGCCTGCGCCGAGACATAGGGCGCTGCGCCGCGCACCTCCTTGTGCTGGAAAGCCTCGCGCGCGACCTCGTTCCAGTTCGGCATGCCGCCCGACGCATCGGACACTTCGATGTGCGACAGCACCGACAGCATGCGATCGCGCACCTCTTTCTGGAATCCGTTCATCACCGACAGCACGACGATCAACGCCGCCACGCCCAGCGCAATGCCGGCCATGGAAATCAGGGAAATGAAGGAAATGAAGCTGTTTCGGCCGCTGCGCCGGCCCGCGCGCGTGTAGCGCAGGCCGACCAGCCATTCGAAAGGCATGTTCTTGATCAACGACAAACCGGCTCCTGACCTGGGTGTCGCAACCGCGCTTCCCAAGAGGGCAGGCCGTTGCGGACATTTATAAAGAGGCGAGTTTGCCACACATGCTTGTGGTGCAGTAATGAAAGCAGTTCGCCAATTGGTTTTCAGGCAACAAGGAGCGGGCGACTATCGATTCATTCGGCGATCCGGCGGAATCCGAGATTTCCCCCCTTGAACCAGGTGTCGCCGTCGCCCAGCCGCAGATACTGTTCATCGCTGTAAAGGCCGACAGCGAAGGGGCTGGCCGGATCCGTCTTGCCAGCATGCGTCACCACGACGGAGAAGATGTCGGCCTCACCGGTCAGCGGCGCGTTCAAGTCGGTTCCGGCCACGGTCTTCGAATAGACTGCGGCAAGGTCATAGGTATTCAGGCCAATGGCTTCCTTGCATGCGGCATCGCGGTACTCGAAGTAACGGCTGGCGCCGATCAGGATGCCGCCAGGTTTGATCGAGCTCAGTTCAAACATGCGGATCGTGCCCGCCCCGTTCAACGTCAAGCTGTAAGGCAGGCAACCGGTGGTCCATTTGCCCAGGTATTTTTGAAACTGGTCGACCGCTCCCGACGATCCGTGCAACAAGCCCCTCTCCGGCACCGATGCGGCGGCCCTGGCGAGGGCGGGCAAGAGGGCATCGGCCTTCTTCAACTCACCCGCCAGCCAGCCCGGCAGGCCGCCGGCCTGTGCGGCTGGCGTCTCCTCCTTCACCGGGGAGTCGCTGCCGCCACCGCAGCCAGCGAGAGCAGCGGCGAATGAAATTATTATTATTAATGCAAGTTTCCTGCAAAGCATGAGTCTGTCCTGATTGGCTATGAATTGAGATTCGAAAGAAGGGGGATGCCACGCAAACTCCGAATGACCGGGCCAAGCGAAGCGCGGGCTTAGTAACGAAAAGGCAGCAACGTCCCGCCGTTCCCACTAACATTTCGCTAATCAAGTTTCAGTCCACGTCAGTGGGGCGAATACCGGTCGATTGGCGCTTTTACCGACCGTTTCAGTACTCGTGCACTCGACAATGTCTACAATGCCGGCATGACCACGATCGACCTCGTCCTGCCCTTCGCCCTGCCCCCGCCCGAACTTGCCCGCGACCTGCTGCACCAGCTCAAGATGCCCGCGCTGGCGACCCTGCTGGCGCGCGGATCGCTCAACTGGCGCCGGGCGGATCCTTATTCCCGCCTGTTGCCCCACCAGGAATGGCTGATGCAACATGCCGATCCCGAGCTGGCGCGAAGCGGCCTGGCCGCAACGGCAATGGCCGCACTTGGGCTGGCGCCGGCCGCAGGCAAATGGTTCGTCCTGCATCCGGCCAGCCTGCACATTGCCCGCGACCATCTTGTGTTGACCGACCTGCGCCAGGTGCGGCTTGATGAGATGGAAGCGCGCGCATTGTTCGAAGCCGCGCAGCCGCTGTTCGAGGAGGCAGGAAGGGAGTTGTTGTATGGCAGTGCAGGACTGTGGTTCATGCGGGCCGATGACTGGGATGCACTCGAGACCTCATCCCCGGATTCGGCCGCCGGCCACAACATCGACATCTGGATGCCGCGCGGCACTGGCGAGCGGGCGTGGCGGAAGCTGCACAATGAAGTGCAGATGACATGGCACTCGCTGGCGCTCAACCACCTCCGCGAAATGAGCGGACGGCGCCCGGTGAATGCCTTGTGGTGCTGGGATGCCGGGCCGGCAAGCGCACCGGCAGCGCCGACCTACGATCATGCGATCTCGTTGCTGGATGCATTCCTTCCGGTCTCGCCGCCTTCAGCCATGGCAAGCCTGCCTGAGCTGATTGCCAAAGGAGGCCGCTCCCTGGCGGTGGTCGACACGATGACTTCGTCCGCGCTTGCCGGCGACTGGGGCGACTGGATCGGCGCGATGCAGCAGGCGGAGCAGCAATGGTTTGCGCCCTTGCTGCAAGCGCTGGCTGCGGGCAAGGTCGACAAGGCCGGATTGGTGCTGACGGATAGTGACCGGCTGGCGCACGGCGAATGCGGGCGGATGGCCTTGAAGAAGTTCTGGGTGAAGCCTTCGTTGGCGGGCCTGGCGGAATCCCCCCCGGGCTGAGCGGAATCACTACGGTCGCATGACTGACCGTTTCGATGGAAACCATCACCCGGTCGATCGTCACGGCGGGAGGTGGGCGCCCTGCCTCACTGCATCACTGTCCTGTCCAAAACCTTACCCAAACGCAAACCCCAGCCAGATTCCCGCAACACCCCCCGCCGCTCCGCTCGCGCCAGATGACCGAGGTCAAACCGGCCCACGCCCCAGATTACAGAATAGGAACGACCCGAACGCCCGGCGAAAGCCCTTGCCCGGTGCGCCAGGAACTTGAACCGTTCACTACAGCAAGGACAACATGAACAGAGAACCGCACGCTCCCGATGCCCTGGTCTGGCCGCCGTCGAACGGCAAAGTCGCACTGATAACAGGGGTGACTGGACAGGACGGCGCCTATCTGTCTGAGCTGCTGCTGTCCAAGGGCTATACGGTTCATGGAATCAAACGGCGCAGCTCCCTGATCAATACCGGCAGGATCGATCACCTGTACCAGGATCCACATGAAGAACAGCGCCGCTTTGTGCTGCATCATGGGGACATGACGGACAGCTCATCGCTGATACGCATCATCCAGCACGTGCAGCCGGACGAGATCTACAACCTGGCCGCGCAAAGCCACGTCGCCGTGTCCTTCGAAGAACCGGAATACACCGCGAACTCGGACGCGATCGGTCCCTTGCGCTTGCTGGAAGCGATCCGTATCCTCGGGCTGGAAAAGAAGACGCGTTTCTACCAGGCTTCCACCTCCGAACTGTACGGACTGGTGCAGGAAATACCGCAACGGGAGACCACGCCCTTTTATCCGCGCAGCCCGTACGCGGTCGCCAAGCTCTATGCCTACTGGATCACGGTCAACTACCGCGAGGCCTACGGCATGTATGCCTGCAACGGCATCCTGTTCAATCATGAATCGCCGCGCCGCGGTGAAACCTTCGTCACCCGCAAGATCACCCGCGCCCTGGCACGCATCGCGCTCGGCCGCCAGGATTGCCTCTACCTCGGCAACATGGATTCGCGCCGCGACTGGGGCCATGCGCGCGACTATGTGGAAATGCAGTGGCTGATGTTGCAGCAGGAACAGCCCGAGGATTTCGTGATCGCCACCGGCATGCAGTTCAGCGTGCGCGATTTCGTCAACGCCGCCGCCAGCGAACTGGGCATGAGAATCGGCTGGCGTGGCACCGGCGTGGCAGAGGAAGGCTTTGTGATCGAAGCGGGCACGCACGGCGGCGTCCAGGCCGGACAGACTGTGGTGCGGGTCGACCCGCGCTATTTCCGGCCGACCGAAGTGGAGACGCTGCTCGGCGACGCTGGCAAGGCGCATTCGAAACTCGGCTGGAAGCCTGCCACCCGCTTTGAAGACCTGGTGGCCGAGATGGTCCGCAGCGACCTCGACGCTGCGCGCAGATATGTCCTGGTGAAAGAAAACGGTTTCGCGGCCTATGCACACCAGGAATGACGCTGGCGGCCGGCAGCCGCGGATATTCGTCGCCGGACATCGCGGAATGGTCGGGGCGGCAATCCTGCGCGCGCTCGCCGCCCGCGGCGATTGCAGCATCGTCACCCGCACCCATGCCGAACTCGACCTCGCCTGCCAGCGCCAGGTCGCGGAATTCTTTGCCACCGAAGCGATCGACCAGGTCTACCTGGCGGCAGCGAAGGTCGGCGGCATCCATGCCAACGACAGTTTCCCTGCTGAATTCATCTACCAGAACCTGATGATCGAGGCCAACGTCGTGCATGCCGCCTGGCAGTCAGGCGTTGCCCGCTTGCTGTTGCTCGGGTCCTCCTGCATCTATCCGCGCGATGCGGCGCAGCCGATGCGCGAAGACGCGCTGCTGACCGGCCCGCTGGAAGCGACCAACGAGCCCTATGCAATCGCAAAGATCGCCGGGATCAAGCTGTGCGAAAGCTACAACCGCCAGTACGGCACCGACTTCCGCAGTGTCATGCCGACCAACCTGTACGGACCGGGAGACAACTACCACCCGATCAACAGTCACGTGCTGCCGGCGCTGATCCGCCGCTTCCATGAGGCAAAGGAAAACAATGCGCCGCAGGTGACGATCTGGGGCAGCGGCACGCCGCGGCGCGAATTCCTGCATGTGGACGACATGGCGGCGGCCAGCATTTTCGTGATGGAGTTGCCGCGCGATACCTGGCGCGCGCGTACCAGTCCGATGCTGTCACACATCAACGTCGGCAGCGGCGAGGAAGTGACGATCCGTCAAGCAGCGGAACTGGTGGCGCAGTCGGTCGGCTATTGCGGCGAGATCGTCTGCGACAGCAGCAAGCCGGATGGCACACCGCGCAAACTGCTCGACTCCGGCCTGCTGCATTCGCTTGGATGGAAGGCCAGCATCAGCCTGCCCGCAGGGCTGCATTCGACCTACCTCGACTTCCTGCAGTGCAAGGTCCAACAGGAGCAACAGGACCAACGCAGCCACCCGCCCACCGAGCGGCAACCGGCGGCGGCATGAACGGATCACGGACCACGGACAGACGATGAACGCAACAATGCTAAGCCCGATGGAAACCCTGGGCGTATTTCTTGCTGCCCTGCTGGTGGTGCCGATCGCCTTCGGCTTCTGCCTCAGGACGCCGCGGCTGGTGGTGACCGCCTTCATCGTGGTGCTGTTCATTTTCTCGTCCTCGACCTGGGGCCAGATCGAAGTCGAAAACACCATCTACGACCGCGGCACCGGCCTGTTTACTTTTCCGCTGCTGGCGTTGTTGCTGATCGTCGCCGGCGTGGCGGCGGCCGTGCGCAAGCTGGCCAATCCGCACAACCCCACGCTGGCAGTTCCGCTCGGTCGATATTTCGCCGCCTTCGGCTTCATGATGCTGGCACATGTCGGACTGGGCTTGATGTCGGGCATCGACATCCTCGACATCCTTCACAACAACGGCATCATCAACCTGATCTACATGCTGGTGTTCGTGGCCATGGTGACCATGGCGTTCAACACCGAGGCCGACAAGCGCAAGCTGCTGTTGCTGTTCCTGGGGCTGGCCGCGATCCGCGCCGTGTTCGGACTGGGGCGCTATGTGCTGTTCGGCGGAGACACCGCCAACCCCTATAAAAACTTCGAGAGCCTGGACATCAAGATCTTCTACTTCGACATTGCCGACAATTTCGTGGCTGCGTTGGCCGCTTTCTGCATCGCCTGGCTGCTGACATCTCCCGGCGTGCGGCTGTCGCTGTTCAAGCGCATGGCGTTGTACGGGCTGCTGGCGCTCGAAATCGCCGCCGTCGCCCTTTCCTTCCGCCGCTCATCGCTGATCGGCCTGGCGCTGATGTTCGGTCTGCTGTTCCTGCGCCTGCCATGGCGCCGCCGCCTGCTGGTGTCGGCACTGGGGCTGGCGGCATTGTCAGTGGCGATGGCGATTTTCTTCGAGCACCGGCTCCAATTCAATACCGGGGACAAGGGCGGCATGCTGGCTTCCCTGTTGTATGACGTCGCGCCCGACAAGGGAATCAACCAGAGCCGATGGTACGAGTTGTATGCGGCAGCGCAAAGCATGGGCAACAACTGGCTGTTCGGGCTCGGCTCCTGGGGCACATATGAAGGTGACCGGGCAATACTGGACTATCACTTCGGCAAGCTCGACTTCGTGCATAGCGGCTTCGGCCACATCGTGCTGAAGACCGGCGTCGCCGGACTGGCCTTGTTCCTCGCCATGCTGGGCGCGTTTGCGTCCTGCTACCTGCGCAGCCGAAATCGCCTGAGCGGAAATTCCAGGCTGTTGGCGGATGCCGGCTTTGCCGGCTTCCTGTTCTGGATTCCAACCCTGCTGGTCGGCACTCCACTGATCGAATTCCGTACCATGCTGCTGATCGGACTGACGCTGGCCATGCCATTTGTCGCGGCCGGCGTCGAACCATACCGGGTGCGTTCCTATGCTATGGCGTAACTCCCTCTGGAACCTGTCCGGTTCGGCGCTTCCTGCGATCGCCGCACTGGCGACGGTCCCCTTGCTGATCAGGACGCTGGGGGTGGAAGGCTTCGGCATCGTCACCCTGATCGGCTCCGTGATCGGCTATTTCGGCGTGCTGGATGTCAACCTGTCCGCCGGCGCCATCAAATTCCTTGCCGAGTCGCATGCGGCCAACCAGCGCCGACGCTTTGCCGAAACATTCTGGTTCGGCGCCCTGTTTTATGGCGCCCTCGGCCTGCTGGGTGGGCTGGCGATATTCCTGTCATCGGCCTGGCTGCTGGACCGATTCTTCACCGTCTCGCCGCAACTGCATGCAGATACGGTGCTGGCGCTGCAGATCGGCGCGCTGGGCTTCGCCGTCACGCAAATACAGAACTACCTGCTGACCGTTCCGCAGGCGCTGCAGCGCTACGACCGCTCGGCGCAGAGCGAAGCCTTCTTCGGCGTCACCGTCAACGTCGCCTCGGTAGCGGCAGCGCTGGCCGGCGGCGGCATTGCGGGCGTGATTGCAATCCGGATTGTCGTTTCATTGCTGAACGTCAGCTACCTGATCTGGCTGCTGCGCGCATTCAAGCTTGACCTCGCTCCCTGTTGGCCGGGACCGGAAGTGCGCCGCGGCCTGACTTCCTTCAGTGCCTACGCTTACCTGAGCAAGCTGGCATCGACGCTGCACCAGCATGGCGACAAGCTGATCATCGGCTCGCTGCTGGGCCCGGTCGCGCTGGCGTTCTATACGGTCCCGGCTACGCTGGCCAGCCGCATCCTTGGCCTGACCTACCGTCTGTCGAGCGTGATCTATCCACGCGCCTCGGCGCTGGCCGCCACCGACAAGATGGATGAGCTGCGATTCATCTACTTCGGCGCCATGCGCCACGTCACCTATATCAACCTGGTCGCGCTTGGGATGATCGTGCTGGCCGGCGAAGAATTCCTGCGGCGCTGGGTCGGCGAGGAGTTCGTCAGCGCCGGCTATCCGGTGCTGGTCCTGATGACGATCGCGCTGCTGATCGATTCGCTGACCAACATCCCGTCGCTGGTCAACGACGCGCTTGGCCATCCGCGCATTACCGGCCGCTTTGCGCTGGCGCGCGCGCTGATCGGGGTGTCGCTGGTCTATATTGGCTGCCTGCTTTCGGGCATCGTCGGCGCCACCATCGGACACCTGATCGCCACCCTGGCACTCGGCATCGCCTTCCTGTTGTTCGTGCATGGCCGCACCGTGCCATTCTCGTTCTCGGATTCGATGCACGAGGGCTGGGGCCGCAGCGTGATGATCGGCTTGCTGGTATTCGGCGCTGTCTATCCCGTGACCCTGTTGCTGCCGCCGGGCATTGCCGGCACCGTGGCCGCACTCGTGATCGGCGTCAGCTCGCTGGGCGCCGCCTATATCGTTTTCATCGCCAACATCGACGAGCGCGCGGCCCTGATGACAGTGGCACGCCGACTGGTCTCGTGAGCATCCCCATGCGCATACTGATTGTCAGCGAGGATGTCCCCTACCCCAACATGGGCGGCCTGGCCAAGCATGCGCTGACACTGGCACGGGCCCTGGTGCGGGCCGGACACCAGGTCGACTTCATGGGAGCGCGCGAACACCCGGTCGAAGTGGCCGGCGACGAAGCCAGGTTCGGCGGACGCTTCTTCGGCGAACTGGACGGCCACATCGCCGGCTGGAAGGAGGTCCGCCTGGGCGTATTCATGCCCCCGCGCCGCAGCTACATTGCCCGCCGTTTCGCCCGCATCATCATGCGCCGCGCCGGCGACTACGACGTGATCCACTACCACGGCCATGTGCCAAATGTCGCCCTCCATATTCCGGCAGATGTGAATTTCGTCCAGACCCGCCACGACCAGGGCAGCGAATGCCTGGTCAACACACGCTTTGCAAGCAAGGCCGTGTGTACCCGGACCGATCCCGGCGCCTGCGCCTCCTGCAAGGCAGCACGGCCGAACGGGGCACAGCGGCTCCTGTCCTCGCTTGCCGTCAGCATTTTCCGGCGCGAAGTGGCCGCTGCGTTTCGCCGTCACAAGACAATATTCGTGTCCGACATGCTGCGGCACAACTTCGCCCGCGTAATGGGGGACGAAGCCTGGGGCGTCACGCTCCACAATTTCATCGACGAGGAACGCGTGCTGCGCGCCCGCAGCAGCAGCGGCAGCGGAAACACGAAGGAAAGCACGAAGGTAAGCAAGAGCGCAGCCAGCACGGTGACGCTTTTCGTGGCCGCCAAGCTCTACCCGGCCAAGGGTGTCGAGGAAATGCTGCTGGAACTGGCGCCGCGCATGCCAGGTCACTTCCGGCTGACCATTGCCGGCGACGGCCACGACGAAGCACGACTGCGCGAGAAATTTGCGAGCCCGGGGATAGTCTTTGCCGGCTGGTGCGACCAGCAGCAGACACTTGCCATGGCCGCCGCCGCCGACGCCGTGATCGTGCCCTCGGTGTGGGAGGAACCATGCGCGACCACGGTGCTGGAAGCGCTGACGCTGGGCAAGACCACCTTCGCCCTCGCCCGCGGCGGTACCCCGGAACTGGCACGTTATGCCTGTGCACCCGGCCAACTACGGCTTTTCCAGCACATGCGCGGCCTGGTGGACGGGTTGCTCGGCTTCGTCCCGCATCCCGACTATCCGCGTCCGGTCAACGCAGCCGGCGGCGTTGACAAGATGCTGGGGGAATTGCTGAGGCTGTATCAGCGGCCGCCCGGTCCGCTGGCAACGCCACTCGCCACAGCGCCGGCAAGTCCGATGGCAGGTCCGGTAGCAGTTCCGGTGGCAAGACGCCAGCGAGGGAGCTGACGCATGGCACTTTCGTTCTCCATCGTCACCTGTACCTGGAACAGTGCCGCATGGCTGCCCGCCTCAATTGACTCGGTACTGATGCAGGATTACCCGCATGTCGAAATCATCTATGTCGATGGCGGGTCGACCGATGGAACGCTGGAGCAGATCCGCGCCCTGCCCCGTCCCTTCCGCCTGCTGACCGGCGTAACAGGCGGCATCAGCCGCGCGATGAATGCTGGTATCGAAGCCGCGAGCGGCGACGTGATCGCACATCTGCACTCCGACGACTACTACCTGTCACCCGATGTGCTGAGCACGGTTGCAGCGCAACTGGAGGAAAGCGGGCGCAAGTGGCTGTTCGGACGAACCATGCGCGACATCGATGGCAGGCTGGTTCCCGAGGACTGGGTCGCGCCTCGCTTCAGCCCGCGCCGCCTGCTGCGCGGGAATTTCATTTCGCATCCCGCCACCTTCGTGCGGCGGGACCTGTTGCAGCAGGCCGGCGGATTCGACGAAGCACTGAAGTACGCAATGGATTACGACCTGTGGCTCCGCTTGTCGCAGTTGGCGGAGCCGGTCCAGATGGATCTCCCGCTTGCCGCTTTTCGTGAACATGCAGGCAGCCTGTCCACCAGCAACAGGCTGGCGGCGATGGAAGAAGATTTCCGGGTGCGCCTGTCTCATGCCGGCAGTGGGCCACTGGGGCCGCTGGAGCGGCTGATGCACCGGTTGCGCCACCTGGTGCGCCGCCATCGCATGCAGGCAGCGCTCGGAAAATGACTCATGGGAATGACAGGCAGGAATGACATGCAGGCAAACACAATGCGAGAGGACAGGATGCCCGGGATTTCCCTGATACTGGCCACCGTCGGCCGCAGCGCCGAACTGATTCGATTCTTCGACTCCCTCGCAACGCAGGACTTCTCCGGGATCGAAGTAATCGTGATCGACCAGAACCAGGACCAGCGGCTGGAACTGCCGGTCGCCCATGCGCGGGCGTGCGGCATCGACGTGCGCCATATCCGCCATTACCCGCCCAACCTGGCCGCTGCGCGCAATGTCGGTGTCGAACACGCGCGCGGGGAATGGCTAGGATTCCCGGACGATGACTGCTGGTATGGAAGCGACCTGCTGCGGGTGCTGCATGCGCGTGCAAATGGTGCCGACCGGCCCGATGGCGTGATCATCCGCTGGGTTGAACAAGGCGAGCCGCCAGTGGCGGCACCGGCGCTGTCATGGTCGCGCTCGGCGGCATTTCGCGACGTGCCGGTCGCCTCGATCACGCTGTTCATCCGGCGCCGCATGTTCGAGCAGATCGGCGGCTTCGATGCGCGGCTGGGAGTCGGGCAGTGGTTCGGCGCCGGCGAGGAAACCGACCTGGTGATGCGTGCGCTGCGCGAGAACGCGCGGGTGGTGTATGAAGCGGCCGGCGAGGTTCACCATGCATTCGTGCCCGGCCAGGTGGCGGCGACACGGCAAGCCCGGCTGGACGCGCGCAGCCGCGCGCGCGGCACCGGCGCGCTGTATGCGAAGCATGGTCTCTCGGCCTGGGTGATTGCGCGCGGCCTGCTGTCACCGGTGCTGCGGCCGGTCATGAAAGGCTCACTGGGCGCCGATTTCACCCATGGCGTGGCGGTCATGCTGGGACGCCTGGACGGCTGGCGCGGATGGCGCCGCCGGCATCAATGACGCGGCGCAAGGCCCGTCAAGAAATTCCGGCGGCCATGTCGCCACGCAAAGCCGGATGCCGGGGCTTTGAATAAACTGAAAAAAATCCCACGAGGCAATCAGGCCGAACGCAACAAGGACTCGCTGGCTACAGGCAGCGGCAGTCGGCCCGCCCGGACCATCCGATTTCAAAAAATCAGAGAACGCCCATGCTAAACCTCGCAGTTGTCGCCAACACGCCGCCGCCCTATCGCGTGCCGATGTACAACCGGATTGCCCGCACGCCCGGCGTGAACCTGCACGTCATCTTTTGCTCCCGCCGCGAGCCGAACCGGCACTGGGACCTTCCGCCGCTGGAGTTTTCGCACACCTTCCTGCCCGAGCATTTCATCGCCGCCGGGGACCGCTACATCCACCACAACATCGAAGTGTTCCCGGCCCTGAAAGCCTTCGATGCGGACGTGATCGTGACCGATGGTTTCAATCCGACCCACCTGTACGGCTTCCTGTATGCGAATTTCAAGAACATCCCGCATGTGCCGATGACCGATGGCACCGACATCTCCGAGCGCGCCCTGTCCGGCGTGCACCGGATGGTGCGCCGTTTCATATTCAGGCGCTCGGCCGCATTCCTGTCTGCCAGTCTTGGCGGTACGCGGCTCTACACCAGCTACGGCGTAGCGCCGGAACGGTGCTTCCTGTCGCCGCTTTGCGCAAACAATGACGCCTTCCTGCCGCCGCCGGATTTGCCGCCCAAGACATTCGACTTCATCTTCTGCAGCCGCATCGAACCCGGCAAGAGCCCATTGTTCGCACTCGACGTCGCTGCCGAGACCGCGCGCCGCATCGGCCGCGTCGTGCGCATCCTGTTCGCAGGATCGGGCAGCCTGGAGGACCAGGTCAGGGAGGCCGCCGCCGGACTCAGCGGCCTGGTCGACACCGAGTTCCATGGTTTCGCGGCACAGGGCGAGCTGCCGCAGCTGTATCAGTCGGCGTCCATTTTCCTGTTCCCGACCCTGGCCGACGTATGGGGCGTGGTCGTCAATGAAGCTTGCGCCGCCGGCTTGCCGGTCATCGTGTCCCCGCACGCTGGCGTGATCGAGGAACTGGTACGCGACGGCGAGAATGGCTTCGTCTGCGACCTCGACGCCGGGCAGTGGGCCGAACGCGCGGTGCACTTGCTGAGCGATGAATCGATGTGGCATTCATTTTCCCGCCGCAGCCTCGACCTGGTGAGCCACTACACCTTCGACCATGCCGCGGCTGGCGTCGTGGATGCATGCTTCATGGCCAAGTCGCGCGGACGGAAACACCCGGACGACCGCCCGGGGGAGAAACGCCGGGACCTTGAAGCCGAGCGGCAGATATTCTGCCGCGGCGACGCACAGGCTGAACACCGTGCGTGGAGCAGCACCTCCCGATGACCGCGTGCATCGCGCATTGAAGCCCGGCCTGATGAACACCCTCTTCACCTGTTCAATCGATGATGGCGATCCCGGCGACATGCGGATCGCCGATCTGCTGCAGCGGCACGGCATTGCGGCCACCTTCTACATTCCGGTCCGCAACCGCGAAGGCTTTGCGGTGCTTTCCGCCGGCCAGATCCGCGAACTGGGGCAAGCGTTCGAGATCGGCTCGCACACCCTGGACCATTGCTTCCTGAAGTCAATCAACATCGAGGACTCCAGCTACCAGATCATCGAAGGCAAGCACCGGCTGGAAGAGATGCTAGGCCGAGCTGTCGCCGGATTTTGCTATCCCGGCGGCAAATACGGATGGCGCGACACCGAACTGGTGCGCTCGGCCGGTTTCCGCTATGCCCGCACCACCATGAACCTGTGCCTGGATACAGGGAACAATCCGTACGAAATGCCGACCACCTGCCAGTTCTACCCGCATTCGCGCAGCGTCTACCTGCGCAACTTCGCCCGTGCCGGCCACTGGAACCAGCGTACCGAAATCCTGCGGCTGGCACTCCGGCATGACAACTGGATTGACCGGATCAATGCGATGTTCGACTACGCCTGCGAATCGGGCGGCGTGTTCCACTTGTGGGGACACTCACGGGACATCGACCAGCTCGACGCATGGGACCAGATGGATGCTTTCCTGGCGCGTGTCGCGGGACGGCTGCCGAAAGAACAGCGGGTGGATAACGGACAGCTGGCGGCATTGCGCTATTGAGGCGCGGGATGGACCACGGATTGGAGCGCACACCCTAGCCCTGTTTGCGTATCATCAAGAAGAAATGCGCCTTGGGCCCACCCAGCCGCACATGCCCGACATCGCTGCTGCGCTTGCCCGGCAACAGGCTCGCCATCCTGAGCAAGGCGGCCGATGTCAGGAGGTGCCGTCCATGCCCCCGCTGCTGTCCGCTCAATCGATGCCACAGCGGCGCCGGCAGCCAGTGCAGCAAGGGCAAGCCGGTCTCCAGGTCGAGCGGGTAGCCACGGTTCGCAGCGGTGACGAACAATCCCTTGCGTGCCACCCGGTTCATGTCCTTGAGCAGCTTGAACTGCTGCATGAAGCTGCCAGCGTGCTCCAGCACGCCATCGCAGCAGACCCAGTCGAACTCGCCGTCGCCATACAGCAAATGGCGACCGTCGTCGCGGGCATATCGGTTGCGGCCGGATGCGTCCGGATGAATCTCGAGCGCGCTGGAGACCACGACCTCGCCGGGGTCCAGGTTTATCACCATCGATTCGCTTCGGCCCAGCCCACGCGCGCCGACATTCAGCACGCTGCCGCCGCCGCCCGCTTTGTGAAATTCATGGAAAGCCGTAAACAGCCGGCTCCGCTGCCGTTGCGCCATGCGCTCGCGCAGGCCATGCGCCCCGCGATCCTGCTCCAGTTGCGCGTCCATCATCTTCACTGCGATCTCCCGTTCAGGCATGCCTGCTCCCCGATCGGAGCAGGCACGGACAATGTTCACCCCGCGCTCGCCGCACCGTGTTGTGGCCGCACAAGCCGAGCGGCATGCACAACCCGGCCGGTGCGCAGAAATGGCGTTCTGTTGTGCAGCCCCAAGCGCAGCCCAATCGCCGCCCATTCGCAAGCCGGGCCAACTACCTCCGCTTGACGGTCGTCATGACGGGCAACTGTTTCCCGATGTCCAATCGACTCACCCCACATCCCGGAGCGAGTCGAGCCTGCAAGCCGGCCATGCGACATGAAGATCCTGATTGCACACAATGCCTATCAGCAACGCGGCGGCGAGGACGTCGTCGTCGATGCCGAGATCCAGTTGCTACGCGGGCGCGGCCATCAGGTCGATACCTATCGCCGCCACAATGCCGAGTTGGTGGACCATCCAGGCGCCGCAGCCTCGGCCATCTGGTCGCGCCGCACCGCGTCCGAGATGGAGCAACTATGCGTGCGGGAGCGGCCGGACGTGATTCATGTGCACAACACCTTCCCGCTGATCTCGCCCTCGCTGTACTGGATCGCGGCACGCCACAAGATCGCCGTGGTACAGACGCTCCATAACTTCCGCATGCTATGTCCGCAAGCCATGTTCCTGCGCGAGGGCAAAGTGTGCGAGGACTGCATCGGAAAAATTCCGTGGCGTGCCGTGACGCGCAAGTGCTACCGATCTTCCACCACCCAGTCGGCCTTGCTGTCGGGGATGCTGATTGCACACGACACGCTCGGCACCTTCCGCGACAAGGTCACACGCTACATCGCGCTGAACGACTTCTGCCGCGCCAAGTTCATCAAGGGCGGCCTGCCCGCGGATCGCATGCGGGTAAAGCCGAACTTCGTCGTATCGCCCGGGAAGCCACAATGGCAGGCGCGCCATGGCGGCCTGTATGTCGGCCGGCTGTCGCCCGAAAAGGGAATCGATGTCCTGATCCGGGCCGTGGCCCGGCTACCGCGCAGCATGCGCATCCTGGTGGCCGGCAAAGGACCGCTCGAGGACAAGGTGCTGGAGGTGTTTGGCGACGACTATCTCGGCTACCGCGACATGCAGGAGATCGCCGGCCTGATGAGCCGGTCGCTGTATGTGGTGGTACCCAGTACCTGTTACGAGACCTTCGGCATGGTGGCGATCGAGGCTTTCGCCAACGGCACGCCGGTCATCGCCAGCCGCCATGGCAGCCTGGGTGAGCTGATCCGCGACGGCGAGACCGGCTTGCTGGTCGATCCCGGCGACCCGTTCGCCCTTGCCGAGCGCCTGCGCTGGGCCGAGAGCCATCCGGCGCAGATGCATCGGATGGGACAGGCGGCACGCGCTGAATATGAACACCTCTACACACCCGGCCAGAACTACAAGATCATGATGGATATCTACCAGGAAGCGATCGAGGTAGCACTGGAGACGCGCGATGCAGCGTGAGCGCAGGCTGGTGCTGGCAGCGCCGATCGATGCGCTGAGCTGGGACGATGCGCTCAACCGCATCGCCGGATGGAGCGATGGCAGGCAATCGCGCTATGTGTGCATCTGCAACGTGCATTCGGTCGTCACCACAACGCGCGACAGCCGCTACCGGCGCATCATCGAAGAGGCCGACATGTGCACGCCCGACGGCGCCCCTGTGGCATGGGCATTGCGCAGGCTGGGATGCGCCGGCCAGGAAAGGGTCAACGGCCCCGACCTGATGTGGCGCTACCTGGCGCTCGCCGAGCAACGGCAGCAGGCCGTATTCTTTCTCGGCGCCACCGACCAGACGCTGGAGCGCCTGGCGAAAGCGGCGCTCAAGGCGTTTCCGCAATTGCGGCTGGTCGGCATGCATGCGCCACCGTTCAGGCCATTGAGCGAGCAGGAACAGGAACAGGAGATCGCGCTGATCAGGCACTCCGGTGCGCAAGTAGTGTTTGTCGGGCTGGGTTGCCCGAAGCAGGAAGAATGGATGGCTCGGCACCGTGGCCGGATCGATGCGGTGATGATCGGGGTCGGGGCGGCATTCGACTACCACGCCGGGACGGTGCGGCGAGCGCCTTTGTGGGCGCAGCGGAACGGGCTGGAATGGCTGTTCCGCCTGATGTCGGATCCGCGGCGCTTGTTCAGGCGGTATATGGTGACGAATACCTTGTTCTTGTTGGGGATCGGGTGGCAGTTGCTGGTGAGGAGAGATGGGGCGGTGGTCAGGGCGGGGAATTGATTGACCGTGCAGACCGCGCACGCCACGAATGCTCCCTCCCTTTCAAGGGGAGGGTGGGGATGGGGTCAGCGCAACGTCGCCGCCACGTTGGAAGCCGCCTGTTTTCAGACCTGTGGCTTGCGATTGTTGCTGCTGGGTTTGTTGTCTGTCGCGGTGAAGCCGGGAGACACCCCGGCGGGTGTGTTCCTTTCTTTTGCCAAAAGAAAGGAACCAAAGAAAACCAGGTCAAAACCCATTTGGCTAACGCCCGGTCCGATCGCCAACCAGACGCGCACGCCTGGGCCGAACCAGTGCGGCGTTCGCGAGGCAGGTACTGCCACACGTTCGCCTCTGACCGGGATCAGCCAACCCGCTTCAATGCCGCCGACCGTACACCACCGCTCGTTGACTCCTAATTTTTTTCGAAGCTACAAATTTGTGATTGGGGCTTCAAATTTGTGATTGGGGCTTCAAATTTTTGATTGGGGCTTCAAATTTTTGATTGGGGTGGAAATTCCGATGAAGAATATTCTTGCCATGCTGGCCCTGTCACTGGCGGTGTCCTCTGTCATTGCCCAGCCTGAACCGGCTGCGCGCAAGACCGCCGCGATCCAGATGCATCCCCTGCCGCAGTCCGTTGCCAACAACAGCACGGTCACCCTGCATTGCGGGCGCCACTATTTCGGCACGCTGAACCTGAACCAGCGTTCCAATGTGACCGTCCGCACCGAGGGCAACTGCGGCAAGGCCAGCATCACGCCGGCGCAGCAGGTGCGCGGCTGGACGCGCCAGCGCGGCAGCATCTGGGTGGCGCCGATCGCTTTCCTGCCGGCGCAGGTCACGTGGAATGACAAGCCGCTTGCGCTCGCGCATTACCCGAACAAGCCGTGGGCCAAGGGGACCAGCAGCGGGCCAATGCGGGTGCAGGCCAGCATGCCGAACGATGACCTGGCGGGTGCGACCCTGGTCTATCGTCCGGAGGAGTGGATGATAGAGACCCGGGCAATACGCGAGTACGATAACGGCGCCATCGTGCTCGGCCCCAAAGTGGGCGATGCCTTCGACCCCAAGCCTGAAACCGAATTCTATGTGGAAGGGAAGCTGTGGATGCTGGACTCGCCGGGCGAGTGGGCATACCACGATGGCTGGTTGTTCGTGTGGCCACCGGACGGGCAGTCGCCCGAAGGCCGGATCTGGGCCGGCCCGAAAGCGAATGGCATCGATGCCGATCAATCCCGCAATATCACGATCGAAAACGTGCGGGTGCATACGGCCATGACCGGCATCAGCGCCGGTGATTCGGGCAACCTCCATGTGCGCAATGTCGAGATTGCCAACAGTGCGCAGGACGGCATTTTTGCCGGCGGCCGAGGGCTGCTGGTGGATGGAGCACGCATCGTGAATTCGGTGCGCAATGGCATCCTTGGGTATTACGGCATCACCGACGTCGCCGTGATCAATTCCACCATCGAAAACACCGGCATGGTCGGCATGCCCAAGCGCTCGAAAGGAGGCATCGCGTTCGAACAGGCGTCTGGCACCAGGGTGTTCAACAACAAGGTGCTGAACTCGTCCTATATCGGCATCCGGGTGCACCGCAATGCGACGGTCAGCAACAACCTGGTGGATGGCGCCTGCCTGGTGCTGTCGGATTGCGGCGGCATCTACACTTTCGCCCCGGACCGGCAGCCGCTGGAAGTGCGCATCGAAGGCAATACAGTGCGCAACCTGGCTGGCCGTTACGCCTATGCGGTGTATCTCGATGACAGCGCCAACGGCGTGACCGTTTCGCGCAACATGCTGGTCAACAATCCCGGCGGCATCGAGATTCACAACGGCTTCAATAATGTGATCTCCGATAACGTGATCGCCGATTCCGGCTTCGAACACATTCTTTTCAATGAAACCGGCAATGACCACGTGCTACGTAACCGAGTCGTGCGCAACCTGTTCATCACTGGCAAGAAGGAGGCCACCTTCCGCCTGTGGAGCGGACGCGGCGGACGAACCAATGCGCAGTTCGCCGAATTCGAGGACAACGTCTACGTCGGTCCGAGCGCGAATTTCGCCGAACTGCAGGGGACCGGCATGGTGAGCTGGTCGGCATGGCGCTCACGGATGGGACAGGATGCGCGTTCGAAGCAAGAGGGGAATATGGAGATCGGACGAGAGCGACAAAGGAAGTGGGCAGGAGGCGCGACGATCGGGAGAATGAATCCGTGACCATGAATAAAAGAAGGCCGGCAATACAGCACCGGCCTTCCCCTCCCCTACCTGTCCTACCTGTTACGCCCCAGCTTTATTTGAACTGCCAGGCACGCACGTAATTGACCTCATACGAATTGCCCTTGCCGGTCGGCGTGGTGCCATCCGGCTGGCCGCTCGCGCTGCCGTACCACAGGTCCAGCATCAGGTACATCGGATCGCCCATCGTCACGTTCTGCGAGAACACTTCCTGACCGTCGAAGTAGAAGGTCTGCTTGTTGGCTTCCCACTTCAGGCCGTACTTGTGGAAGCCGGCGGACAGGTCCGGCGTCTGGATCATCTTGAAGCCGCCGTTCACGCTCTGGTCCAGCCAGATGGTCGCGCCATAGGCGGTCGGATGCAGATTGGCGTCGGACCAGCCGCTGTTCGGGCCACCACCTGCATACGCTTCCATGATGTCGATTTCAGGACGGCGATTGTCGATATGGTTGAACAGCCAGAATGCGGGCCAGGTGCCTTTGCCGACTGGCAGCTTGGCTTCGATCTCGAAGTAGCCATAGGTCTGGTAATACTTGCCATCGGTGTCGATGGTGCGATTGAAGAAGTTGCCGCTGGCATCGCGCTCCGGCCAGATCTTCAGGCGGCCATCTTCAACCGTATAGTTCTTGGTGCCCGGTGCGCTCTCGTACCAGATCTTGTCGTTCCACACGCCGGCGTTCAGGCCGCTGTCGAATTCTTCGGAAAACGTCAGCGAGTAGCTTGCCGCATTCTGACCCGCGGGACCAGCGGCGCTGGTGCTGCTGCTTGGCATCGCGCTGCCGGCGCCGGCCACGTAGCCAGAGCTGTCGGCCAGGGTCGACGAGGTGTCGCCCGCCCCGCCGCCGCCACAGGCAGCGAGGAAAGCGGAGGCTACGGCAGCTGCAGTGGCAACACGGAGGGTACGCAGGGTGATGGATGCATTCGTCATGGATTCTCTCTTTCTTCGTTGGCGAATTGAGCAGGCTCAAATCATGTAAAGGTCCTGCTCTGAGGCTTGCCTCGAAGTATTAGTTCCGGCCGGGAAGAAGGATCCGGGGAAAGGGATTGGCCAGAAAATCAACAGTGTTTGCAGGACGAAAATGGCGAAAGCGATGTGCACCAGGCAATGCACATCCACCTTTTCCCTTACCGATCAGTGACTTACGGAAATGCTTGCCGGAATCAGTATTGCGCCGCCGGCATTGGCAAAATCGCATGGAAAAAAATTCTGATTTTTTTCCTCGCCACGCCAGAATCAGAGGAAATCGGCAAGCAATTTCTGCAAAGATGTCGCGGGTTTGCAACGCCTGATGGCAGCATGGGGCAGCACCAGGGATGGCGGTCCGCCAACAATGTTGTCGCTTGGGGCAAGCCATCGCTGCGCGTGTGCCGGAGCCGTGCCGTGCACGAAAAAAAAGCGGCGCTCACGCGCCGCTCCGGAGGGTCGGGTGGCGGCCTCGCCACCCGGGGTGTTGATTATTTGAACTTCCAGGCTCGCACGTAATTCACTTCATACGAATTCGTCTTGCCGGTCGGCGTGGTGTTGTCCGGTTGCCCGCTGGCGCTGCCGTACCAGAGGTCAAGCATGATGTACATCGGATCGCCCATCGACACGTTGGCCGAATACACTTCCTTGCCATCGAAATAGAAGGTCATCTTGTTCGGCTCCCACTTCAGCGCGTACTTGTGGAAGGCGGCTGACAGGTCCGGTGTCTGTATGGTCTTGGTGCCGCCAAGGCGCGATGCATCCAGCCAGATCGTCGGTGCGTAAGCCGTCGGGTGCAAGTTGGCATCGGACCAGCCGCTGTTCGGGCCGCCGCCTGCATACGCTTCCATGATGTCGATTTCAGGACGTCGATCGCCAATGTGGTTGAACAGCCAGAAGGCCGGCCAGGTGCCCTTGCCGATCGGGAGCTTGGCTTCGATCTCGAAATAGCCATAGGTCTGGTAATACTTGCCGTCCGTATCGATGGTACGGTTGAAAAACTGGCCACTGGCATCGCGTTGCGGCCAGATTTTCAATGCGCCATTTTCCACGGTGTAGTTCTTGGTGGCATTTGAACCTTCATACCAGATGTGGTCGTTCCACACGCCGCCATTGAATCCATTCTCGAATTCATCGGAGAATGTCAGCGTGTAGGCGGTTGCCGTTTGGCCGTACGGAGCCAGGGCAGTGGTAGCCGGCGCCGTTGTTGATGTTGTCGGCGAGGTCGTGGTGGTCGTCGTTGGCGAGGTCGTGGTGGTCGTCGTTGGCGCGGTCGTCGTTGTCGTCGTGTCCGTCGTCGTTGGCGCGGTCGTCGTTGTTGGCGTGGTCGTCGTCGTTGGCGTGGTCGTCGTCGTTGTCGTCGTGTCCGTCGTCGTTGGCGTGGTCGTCGTCGTTGTCGTCGTGTCCGTCGTCGGTGATGCGACTACGACTTGTTTCGATGCCTTTTTCGACTCGCTGATGGCATTGCTGGCCAGCGTCGTGGCCGCAGCGTCAGTCGTTGCATCGGTGCCGCTGCTGCCGCCACCGCACGAAGCCAGAAACATCATTGCCAAGGTGGCCGATGATACGGCTCTCAAAGTCGGCCGCTTGTAGTGTTGATTGAACATCTGGTTCCTCTTCCGATTTCGCTGTGTTGATATTGGTCAACCTTTGCAAAGGTCATGCTTATGAGCATTGCCTCAGCGAAATAGTTCCATGAGGAAAAATGATTTTTCGTTTTTCGTAGCCTGGATGGCTGGCATGCATGTCAACAAATGACAGGAATGCAAACACGCCTTTTGGGCAGATGGATGGCGTAAAAAAAGCGGGCCGGGCTGTTTGCCCGTCCCGCTTCTTTTTGCTGCCCCGGCGATGGCCGGCAAGCAGAGAACTTCAGTTACTGATCACACATCATGCGTTCAGCGGAGCGCGCCGCGACGGAGCGCCGGCGCACCGAACACTGTCCTGGCTGCGGCCAGCATTCCGTTTCCTTCCGCGTCCAATCCAGCCCGTTCCTGCGATGATCCACTGCGTTGCTTCAGTTGCATGGCCAGGTGCTCGCTCAAGCGCAGCGTCAGCGCGGCGATCGTAATGGTAGGAAAGTTTGCGCCTGCGGTCGGGAACACCGAGCTGCCGGCGATGTAGAGATTGCTGACCCCGTGCACCTTGCAGTTGGCATCGACCACACCGGACTTCGGTGACTCGTGCATGCGGGTCGTTCCCATGTGATGCCAGGTGCCCTCCTTCTCGAAGCTGGAAGGCCAGGTACCACCCTCGATCGGTGGATCCAGTTCGACCGATGCCACACCGCTGCGCCGAAGTTCATCGCTTACCAGCGCCAGCGTGCGGTCGAAAGTCCGGCGCACCTGGTCTGCCAGCCGCCAGTCAACGCAAACGCGGCGCATCCCCAGGCTGTCGGTGCGGGTGGGCGAAAGCGTCACGCGGCTGTCACGGCAGGGTGCCGGCTCGACAATGATCTGGAAGCGCACGCCGCGAATCAGGTAACGCGGCTGGAACAGACGAGTGAAGCCGTAGCCGAAGGTATCGACCGGGTGCGCGGCCATCGTCATCAGGTCATCCCGCAGCCGCCAGCCGGCTTGTTCCTTGGCCAGCAGTGCCTGCTTGCAGCGGAACAAGGCCTGGGCGCCGGCACTGCCCTCGCCGGGGAAGATCGATGCGAACCACACCCGGGCATTGAGCAGCCCCTCCTGGCGCAGCACGTCTTCCTTGAGCGCGAGCTGCGAAGCAATATGGGTGCCGCCTGCCGACACTGCACTGTTCATGTAGTGATACTTGATGTCATACAGCTTGTTGCGCGACCACTCGCGGCTGAAATACACATATCCGGATTGCAGGCGGGGGTGGTCCATGAAATAGCGGCCGACCAAGTCGTTGTCGTTTCCGAGGCCGTCTTTCTGCACCTGGCTGGAGGCCAGCAGCAGGCGCGCATTTTCAATGCCCCCAGTCGCCAGCACATACAGCTGGGCCGACACCGCGATCTTTCGTCCGGTCAGGGTTGCCACGTCGATTTGCGTGACCTGCTTCCCGCCCGCATCGGTGGCGATATTGACTGCGTTGGCGTAGAGGTAGACGGTGACATTGCGCGCGCGCCGCAGATCCTCGCGGTACAGCTTGCCAAAGCGCGCCGGCGGACTGAATTGCGAGATCGTATCCCGCACCTTGCCGGTCACAAACGGGAAACGGCGCACATCCTGCCGGTTGATCGCCTTTTCCCACCATGCTGGCTCGAAGTTGGAGGGGCCGAGCTTGAGCAGCTCATGCGTGCGTTTATAGTAGGGCATCAGGGTGTCGAGTCCGAATGGCCACCCGCTGTCAGGTATCCAGGCTCGCTTCTCGAAATCCCAGGGATCGAGCGGCCGGCACCAGCCGCCCCAGCAATTGCTGCTGCCACCGAAGAACCTGCCGCGGCAACCGTCGGCAAAGGTGTAGGGAATGCCGACGTCATCGCCGCGATACAGGTCGCGGGTCTGGTCGTCGGGCTCGAACCCGCCGCTTTCGAGCAGGATCGTGTCCACGCCTTCCCGCTCCAGTTCCCGTGCCAGCGTGATGCCGGCGATGCCACCGCCGATGATGCAGACGGCAGCCTTCACATGTGTGCCACTCTCAACGCGCCGCGTGTCGATGAACATTGCTGCTTTTCTCCCCTGATTCACCGTGGGTCATTCACCGCCGGACATGCCGGCATCGGAATTCCAATATAGGCCGCCCATGCTGTGCATTCACTGTTCCCACGCAACAGAACGCACCAATTCGAACCGGCACGCTCAATGCCAGGTCGCACGCCTGGCGGCACGCATTGCGGCAAGGATGCGCAAGCCCAGTCTTGCCCGCTGCGTATCCTGCTTGCCCAGCGCATGCAGCCACTCGATCCCGCGCCTGCGCCCCGCTTCGACCTCGGCGCCGAGAAACAGATCGACGTGCATCAGCATCTGTATCCACGAGCGATAGATCGACAGTTTCACCAACGGACGCTCCACTGCCAGCAGCAGGAATTTGTAGTCGTAGCGGCCCCACAGGAAGTGAAACTCGCGGGCGCCGCGCGCGATGCACTCGCCAATGGCTTTGTAGGCACACAGGATTCCCGGCGAATAATCGTTGTAGGCAGGATCGTGGGCAAGCACGGATAGCGCGTAGTTGCTACCGGTGCGGAAACTCAGTGTGCCGGCACAGACGCGGCCGTCTATTCGTGCAATGCCAACCAGTCCGCACTGGCGCACCAGCGCGACCATCCGCTCGGTCTCGGTGGCGTCGTAAGCCGAGATCTTGTTCTTGCTCGCCATGCGAACGATATTCAGGCGGATGATTGCGCGCACATCCTCGTCGTCGACCTCACTGCCTTCGACCACTTCCCAGGTGAAGGACGGGAAGTCACGCACCAGCCGTTCGCCATAACGCTTGAGGTTGCGGCGGGTATTCTTGCTCAGGCTGTCGTGATACGCCTGCACGCTTTCAGGCAGAGCAAGCACGAGGTTTTCCAGGCTCTGGAACGACTGATGAGGAAATGGAAGACTGCCGCCGGGCCGCAGGTCGACGCTGCTGAACCGGATCACGCTGACCGTGGGATAGCGGCTGAATACGTAGTTGCCGAACAGCCCGGCCTGCTCATGGTTGAGTTGCATTCCTTCGTTGAGTACGCTCAGTACGCTCGAATGGATCCGGAACAGGAAAATTGCATCGACCTCCTCATTCCGGTACAACACGAAGGTGCTCACCGGATCGTGCAAGGAATCGTAGGCGCGCAGCAGAGGGAGCGATGAATACAGGCTGCCATAGAGCGTGGCAATCTCGTCTTCGACAAATTCGGGAACCAGGTTTTCGTGGCAGATTCCCGTCATCTGGTCATTTCCCGCACGCCAGCCGATTCGGTCCGATCCTGCCTCCGCCGTGACGAATTGCTGCTCCCAACCCCTGGTGTTCATTCCTTCCTCTCTGCTCTCCTGTGCTTTCATTATTGGTTTCCTATCCGCGCTCCCGCTTGAGGACGCACAATGAAAACCTTGAGCCGGGCGATAAAGGAGAACAATACGATGAGCTCACCACGATGAGCTCACTACGAGGAGACCACTACAAGGTTCACACTACGAGGAACACACTCCGCAGGCAGCCAGCACCCAAGAAAAAGCCCCGGCATTGCCGGGGCCGCGGGCCGAATCAGCGGATCGGGTTCATCGCACGTCCGGCGATGCTTCGATCAGTGGCTGCTGCGATCCGAACGAGTACTGTACCTGGCGATATTTGCCGTACTTGTAGCCGTAGCCGTAGCGGCCCGGACGCACGTTCAGGTCGTTGAACAGCACACCCTTGGCTGACAGCCCGGCCTGCGACAGGCGCTTCAGCGATTCCGCAATCTCGCCTGCCGTCGTGATGCCGGCGCGAGTCAGGATATAGATGGCGCCGGCATGCTGGCCGACGATCAGGGTATCCGACACGGCCAGGATCGGCGTGCAGTCGATCAGCACCACGTCATACATTGCGGAGAGCGACTCCAGCAGCGTGCCGGTGCTGGGCCGCATCAGCAGTTCGGATGGATTGGACGGCAACGCGCCAGTGGCGATGAAGTCAACATTGTCGATCACTTCACGATGGATCACCTGCTCGATGCGGCGGCCGCCACTGATGGCATCGGCCAGCCCGTCCTGCCGGCCCAAGTCGAAATAGCGATGCAGGTGGCCGTTGCGGAAGTCAGCATCGATCAACAGCACCCGTTTTCCGGTTGATGCCATCACTGCTGCCATGTTGGCCGAGACAAATGACTTGCCAATACCCGCCGTCGGACCGGTCATCAGCACGATATTGTTCTTCGAATGCGACATGGAGAACTGCAAGGCAGTGCGAAAGTTGCGCAAGGCCTCGACCGCGACATCCATGGACGAGATCTTCGCCAGCAGCGGCAATTTGGGTGATTTGCGGCTGACCTGGTCGAACAATTCCTGCTGCATCTTGCTGTGCGGGATGCTGGCATACACCGGCACGCCCAGCATCTTTTCGATTTCGATCGGGTCGTCAATGCCGGCATGCAAAGCCTTCTTGATGAATGCGACGACCACGCCCAGGAACAAGCCCAGGAACAAGGCAATGGCGATCACTTTCGGACGGTTGGGCGAGACCGGTTTTTCCGGCATCATCGGCGGGTCCACCAGACGCACGTTGCTCATCTTGCCGACCGTGATCAGCTTGAGTTGCTGGGCGGTGTTGAGCAGGGCGGTGTACAACTCGGTGTTGACCTTGACATCGCGCTGCAGCCGGACTGCCTCCTGCTCCATTGCCGGCAGCTTCTTGATGAAGTCATTGATTCCGCGAATTTCACCGTTGATCTCGCGTATCTGGGACTCGACGCCCTGCACCACCGGATGCTCGCGGGTGTACTTTGCCAGCAGCTCGGTGCGCTTCTGGTCGAGGTCGATCCGCTTGCCCTTTGCCGCCGCCGCCTGTTGCAGCGACAGCCTGGCCTCTTCGCCCAGGTCGACGGTGCCGTGCTGGTTGCGGAACGCGTTGTAACGCGACTCGGCCTGTTCCAGCTGCGCCTTCAGCTCGGGCATCTGCTTGTTGATATAGGCCAGCGACTTGTCTGCCTCCTCGGTCTTGCGGGTGCTGTTCTGGCGCACATATTCATTGGTGATCGCAGCCAGCACGCCATGCACCCATTGCGGATCGTCCCCCTTGAGCTTGACGTCAATCACGCCGGACTGCTTGCCCTGCTCGGCAACCGTCATGCTGTTCTGCACCGACTCGATCGATGCCAGCCGCGAACTGCGGCGCAGCATGAATTCGGCGCCAGGATTGGCTTCGAGCGATGCGACATGGATTTCGATCGGGCCGCTGGTAGTGTTGACCGTAGCGGGCTGTCCAGCCACGCTGGTGAAGCTGATGCCGCTGTCCTTCTCGCTGACGCTGAACTTGCCGCCACCGGCGGCGGTCAGCACGAACTGGCGATTCAGCAAGGCGTCCGGCACATTGAACGCGGCGACATCGATTTTCTCCCCGCCCCAGGCGTAACCGCCAAGACGCGCCAGCGCGGGCGGAGTGAGCGCCTGGTTGTTGCGCGAGGCGATCCATTTGCCGATTCCGGGGAAATATCTCGGACCGGCCTCCAGGTACAGCTTGAGATTGTCGATGGCGCGCGACACCACCAGTCTCGATTTCACCAGCTCCATCTCGGCAGTCGCGGCCTGCTTGACGTCGAACAGCGAGCCCATCTCGCCGAGAATGTTCTTGGCCTCGCGCTGGCTCTGCTCCTCGACGTGAATCAGCATGTTCGCTTCGTAAACCGGACGCGCGATGAAGGCATAGGCCGTGCCCAGCAGTCCGACCACCAGCGTGATGGTGGCAATCAGCCAGCGATTGTCGTACAGCACGTTCAGATAGCTGGACAGCTCGGCCTCGCTGTCATCGGCCAGGATGGGCTGCTGGACCGGCGCCTGCAGGTAGACAGGTGCTGCGTGTGGAACGATTGGATGATTCATCATGATTTTTTCATGCCTTGCGAAATGGTGAAGATGCGCGGCTCTTCGGATCCTGTTCTTGCTGCGGGAACAACCGGTGCTGGTTACGGCGGCAGCTGCAAGCTCGGCTGCAGGCTGGCCTGCAAGCCACGCGTCGGGCCGGCCGGCACGGGGATCGTGCCCGCGTCGCTTGCCGCCATCCAAGCGAGCAGTTCATCCATGCCATCCTCGATCAGGATGCGCACCTGTTGAAAGGCGTCCCGCCCCTGCCGGTACGGATCGGGGACATCCACGCCTGACGCTTCGCACAGGCGCCTGACCTTGCCGCGTGCTGCGGGCCAGGTGCGCTCGATATATCGCTTCTGCTCGCTGTCCATCGTCACGATCAAATCCGCTTCGCGCGCCATCCAGCTGGCCAGTTGCCGGGCCCGGTGCCCGGTGATGTCGATGCCCCGCTCCTGCATCAATTCGATCGCCAGCGGATCGGCAGCTTCGCCAACCAGCGCATGCAGGCCGGCCGAGCACACCATGCGGCCGGGCAGCGCCTTGGCAAAGTAGCCCTCGGCAATCGGGCTGCGGCAAATATTGCCGATGCAGACGAACAGGACGTTGCGAATCACGTCAATACCCGTTGACCGGTTTGGCCGCGCCGACGGCCGCTGACAAGGCGCCAGGCAGGATCTGGCTGATGGTGCGATGCCAGTTGGTGAGGGCGGTGGCCGCGACGTAGACCACGTCCTTGGGTTCAAGCTCGAAACTCTCGGCCAGCGCCAGCGCGCCGTTCTCCTCGGCGTTCAACTGGTAGACCACGGGCTCGGTAGCCGACTTGCGCACCACATAGATCTGCTTCGCGTCGCCCGACAGCGGATTAATCCCGCCCGACTCGCCCAAGGCTTCGTTCAGCGTCAGCCGGCCGTTGATCATCGGTAGCGCCCGTGGCATCACTACCTCGCCGGAAATGAAGACCTTGCTGGAATCGCGCGACACGACCCGCACCACATCGCCATTCGCCAGCATGATGCTGTTCGGATTGATCCCTCTTTGCACCAGTTGCGGCAGGTTGATGCGGAAGGTCTCGCCGCCGCGTGTCAGGTGCACCTGGCTCTGGTCGGCGGCCGGCAGGAAACCGCCGGAACGGTTGATGGCCTCCATCAGGGTCATCGGAATGTCGTTGATGGCTTGCAGGCCCGGCGCCTTGACTTCTCCATCGACATAGACGCGCTTGCTCCGATAGGACTGCACGCGCAGCGTCACGTTCGGGTTCCGGATGTACTTCGAGAGCTTCTGTGCGAGCAGGGTGCGGGCCTGGTCCTGCGTCATGCCGCTGACCTTGATCTGCCCCGCATAGGGAAACTGGATCGAGCCCTCGTGATCGACGATGAAGCCGGCAACCGGCGTCGCGCCCGGTGCCTGGTCGGCGCCAGCGCCCGCGGGTACCGGCGCCACCCCGACGTTCAGCTCGGGGTGATCCCATACGACGATGGAAAGTATGTCACCCGGCTCGATCGAGTAGGCGCCGGGCTTGCCAAGCAGCGAGCTCAGGTCCTGCACCCGCTGCTGGTCACGCCGGACTTTCTCGGTTTTCACCAGCGACGGCGTGATCTGCTTGATCAGCGTTGGAACGCCTGCCTCACCGGCCGCGCCAGTCCCGGCGTCGGCGCTGGCCGAACTGCTCTGGCTCGATCCGCTGAACTTCGGCATACCCGGCGAGCTGACGCAAGCTGCCACCAGCGGCGTCAGCAGTGCCACACTCCATGCCAGGAGTCGTTTCTTTCCGTCTTGGTTCATGATGTCACCCGGTTGTCGTTCGACTGCTCTCTGCTTCGAGAATGTCCTGCACGCCATTGCCACATGGCCAGCGCCTGTTTGTCTTTCTTGCCACTGCCTGAAACTCTACTTGTGGCCGCATGGCATGTGTTGAGATTGGTCATGCCACTCCGTGAGCTTGAAGGGGGCGCATCAACTGCGGGTCAAGCGAGAAAAATCCGGGGAGCGGCGGCTAGCGGATCCAGGCGGGATTCAGGGCCGCTGGTGCCATGCGAAGCAGTTTGATATTGTCAAAAAATGAATATAGACAAACGTCCCTGCCCGGCTCTGAGAAAACGCAAGCGCGCGGCCGTGTGGAAACAGGGGTGGGGGAAATGCGACGCCGGCGGGGGCGCGGGGGAGATGGGGAGGGAGCGTTCGTGGCGTGCGTCGGTCTACGCTATGAACACAGGATATCGGGAACGACTGCAGAACGCTCCGCCGTCCCGACCTGCCTAATTGAAAATAACCGTCTTGTACCCGTTCAGCAGGATCCGGTGCTCGACGAACCACTTCACCGCGCGCGCCAGCACCACGCACTCCACATCGCGGCCGATTGCGGTCAGCGTCTCCGGTCCCATCGAATGATCGACGCGTTCCACGCCCTGCTCGATGATCGGCCCCTCGTCGAGGTCGCCGGTTACGAAATGGGCGGTGGCGCCGATCAGCTTCACACCACGCTCATGCGCCTGGTAATAGGGCTTGGCCCCCTTGAAACTGGGAAGGAAGGAATGATGGATGTTGATCGCCCGTCCCTTCAGCGCGTCGCACATCCCGGGCGAGAGGATCTGCATGTAGCGCGCCAACACGACCAGGTCGACCTGACTGTCGTGGGCGATCTCGAGGATGCGCTGTTCCTGGTTGCGCTTGGCATCGGCGGAGGCGCCGGCCGCCAGCGGCAGGTGATGGAAAGGAATGTTGTAGCTGGCCGCCAGCTGGTAAAAATCCGGATGATTGGAAACAATGGCGGGTATCTCGACCGGAAGCAGGCCGCTCTTGTGACGGAACAACAAATCGTTCAGACAGTGTCCGATCCTGGAAACCAGGATCATCATCCGCGGCTTCTTGAAGGCGTCATGCAATTCCCAACTCATCTGCAATCCGGTACCCAGCTCGGTGAAGCGTTCGCGCAATACGGCTTCGGACGTTGCCCCTTCCTCGGCGGAAAAATGCACGCGCATGAAAAACAGCCGCGACTGGGCGTCGCCAAACTGCGCAGAGTCGATGATGTTGCAGCCGCTGTCGGCCAGCAGGCCGGATACGCGGTGGACGATGCCGCGCTGGTCGAGACAGGACAGGGTCAGGATGTATTGGGGATGCGTCATGGCGGGTCAAAAGTGTGGCTACTGATGAACCCGCATTGTCGCATGTCATGCATCAACTCGTGCCCGCGCTGGGCGCCGGACACGAGCTGACATGACCCGGAAGTCTTACGCTGCTTACGCTGCGTTCAGCGCGCGCGGGGCGGTAACTGCGGCGCCGTTCACCTGCACGTCGCCCATAATCTGGCCACCCTCTTCTATCACCAGCTTGCCATAGCGGATCTTGCCCGACACCTTGCCGGTGGCGTAGATCACAAGCTTCTCACGCACAACCAGGTCGCCATCGAATGCCCCGCGAATTTCCGCGATGTCGATTTCGGCCGAACCCTTGAAGGCGCCAATTTCGGCGATCTGCATCACGCGCGAGTCCATCGTTGCTTCGACGCAGCCTTCGACCACCAGCGTGTCGCAATCGGTGATTTCAACACCCTTGAGCTTGATGTTCGGACCGACGATCAGCTTGCTACCCATTGCATTGGTGCTTGCTGTATTTGCCGCCGCGTCCTTTGCAGCGGACGGGGAGGAAAGCGACGATCCGGCGGCCGAGCTGAGCGTGGATTTCACGCCCGCGCCACCCGACGGCGGCGTGGTGGCGGAAAGCGGTGGATTGCTGGTATTGGCGCTGGGATTGGGTTCGCGCTTTCCAAACAGCGTTTCGGAACGAAGCATGACATCTCCTTGGCTGAAAAATCGGTGTCTAGCCGGCAATATGCGCGGGCTTGAAGGGTGAGACGGGTCAACCTTAGGGAAGTTCCACAGGGAAATCTTTATTTCTGAAAATGTTTTACATCTGTATCCGCTTTGTCGCGCGCCACCGGCGCGCACGAACTGCTCTGCTATATTGATTTGCTGCGCCCCAAGAAGGCCCGCAACAATGCCCCACAAGGAGAAATGAATGAACACGCTAGCCGCAATCAACCATCAGGTACGCCTTGCTGCCCGCCCGATCGGACTGCCCAAGCCTGGCGACTGGTCGCGGACCGAAGAGCCAGTCCGCGAGCCTGCCGATGGCGAAATCCTGGTCAAGGTGCTCTACCTTTCGCTCGACCCGGCCATGCGCGGCTGGATGAACGAAGGCAAGTCCTACATCCCACCGGTGGGCTTGGGCGAGGTGATGCGCGCCGGCGGCGTGGGCCGCGTGATCGCATCCCGTTCGCCGCACTTTGCAGAAGGCGATTACGTCTCGGCGCTGACCGGCGTACAGGAATACTGGACCGGCCGTGCCGATGACAAGCTTGCCGGCGTCGCGCGTATCGACCCGCAACTGGCGCCGCTGCCGGTATGGCTGAACGCGCTCGGCATGCCGGGCATGACCGGCTATTTCGGCCTGACCGAGATCGGGCGGCCGAAAGCCGGTGAAACCGTCCTGGTTTCGGGTGCGGCCGGTGCCGTGGGGCAGACGGTTGGCCAGGTCGCGCGCCATCTGGGATGCCGCGCCATCGGCATTGCCGGCGGGCGCGACAAATGCGATTTCGTCGTCAATGAACTCGGTTTCGACGGCTGCATCGACTACAAGAACACCTCGCTGCGCGATGGATTGAAACAACATTGCCCGAACGGCGTCGACGTTTATTTCGATAACGTCGGCGGCGAGATACTGGACACGGTGCTCACCCGCATCAATTTCAAGGCGCGGATCGTGATTTGCGGCGCGATTTCCCAGTACAACAATACGACGCCGGTGAAGGGTCCGTCCAACTACCTGTCGCTGCTGGTAAACCGTGCCCGCATGGAAGGCATGGTGGTATTCGATTTTGCCGAGCGTTACCAGGAGGCGGTGCAGATCATCGGAAAGTGGATACAGGAAGGCAGCTTCAAGACGCGCGAAGACATCGTCGAAGGACTGGACCAGTTTCCGGCGGCGCTGCTGATGCTGTTTGAAGGCAAGAATTTCGGCAAGCTGGTGCTGCGCGTGGCTGCCGGCTAGCCGCCGCGAAGACGCCCGGCAACTTTACCGGGCCTGAATCCGACCCCGATCAAAAACAGGTCGGGTTGCCGGCGCCGGGCCAGCATCTGCACGGCACTTTGCCCGTATCCTTGAAAGCGACTCCATCGCAGCAGGGAATACGGCATGTCCGATCGTCCTGGGCAGCGAATCGACGCCAGCGCCTTCCGGGCGCCGCGATTCGCTGCCTGTCCCCGCCAGTTGGTACGCATCAGGAATGGACCGGTATTGCCCTCCGATGCGCTGCCCGCGCGGCCGATACCAACCGATACGGCCGCAGCGCCCCGTCCGCTGCGCGGCCTGCCGCGCGTGCAGCCAGCCCCGGCTCCCCGCGCTGCCCGCCAAGTACGGCCGGAGGTGCTGCCGACGGTCAAAACGTCACGCCGCCAGCGCCCTGTCGCCACTCCTCGTTCGCGGCACCCAAGGGAGCCCGCGCCGTGGCTGCGTGCCGGGCCGATCGCCCTCTCGCTGATGGCCGGGCTGGCGATTGGCCTGGCATCCGCATGGTGGCTTTCGGCACTGGACACCATTGAACGTGCTTCGCTGGTTCAGAGGCCGGGCACTGCCGGCGAAATTCCACCTGTGGCTGCGGCCACAGCTAGCGTGGCGATGACAGTGGTGCCGGCCGCAGTCGCCATCAGCGCGCCGCATGCCGGTCGGGTTTCGTCGGGTGAGGCCGGCGCAGACGATCGGATAGCTGGCGAACAGCCCCCGCTCCCGGCACAAGCAGCCGTGGATGCCAATGCCGGACGCAATGCCGAGCCTGGCAGTAGAGCCGGTGGAACCAGTGCGCTGGATCAGAAAATCCGGAAAGACAAGAAAAAACGGGAATCACGCCATGACGGCCGCGGCAGCCAGCTGGCGCAGGCGGAGCGTGCCGCAAGGCGAATCCGGCCGCCCGCCACCGCAGTATTGCGTGGTGAAGAGATTGATCGGCTGAAGAGCCAGGCCTTTTCGGAAAGTTCGCGCGACCGCACCCGTCGCGGCCCGCCGCCACCGTCCGCCCCGGGCGCAAGCATCAAGCCCGTCAGCACCGCAAACGCTGAAGGCAAGTCACATGCAATGGTGCGCAGGGAGTTGGCGCGCTGCGAAAAGCTTGCCAGCCTGTTCGGTCGCGAATGGTGTAAATGGCAGACGTGCTCGAACCAGTGGGGCACGAATGGCTGCCCATCGTTCACCGAGGGAGAAGCGAAGTATTGAACGGCTGGCTGGGATGCTGCCGGGAGGGTACTGCTGGGAGGGTACTTCCGGGAGAATCTGGAGCAATACCGGACTGCCGCCTGGTCAACATGGGACGGCTTGCAAGCTGGTCCGGTCCGGACGGGGCGAGGCATGCCTCGCGAAATCCCGTCCTTGACCCGACCTGTGCTTCCGATGCGCCTGGTTGCTGCGCTCAGCTGCCTGCTCAGTATTCCTGCTCAGTATTTCTGCTCAGTATTCCTGCTCAGTATTTCTGCTCAGTTTCCTGCTCAGTTTCCTGCTTACTTGCTGCGCGACTTGTACTCGCCGGTGCGGGTGTCGATCTCGATCTTGTCACCCTGCTCCACGAACAGCGGAACGGAAACCTTGAAACCGGTGGCGATGGTCGCAGGCTTGAGTACCTTGCCCGACGTGTCGCCCTTGACGGCCGGCTCGGTGTAGGTCACTTCGCGCACGACGGTGGTCGGCAGTTCGACCGAGATGGCTTTTTCGTTATAAAACACGACTTCGCACTGCATGCCGTCTTGCAGGTAGTTAATGGCGTCGCCCATGTTTTCGCCTTCAACCTCGTACTGGTTGTAGTCGGCGTCCATGAACACGTACAGCGGATCGGCAAAGTAGGAGAAGCTCGCTTCCTTGCGATCGAGCTGGACGACTTCGAACTTGTCGTCGCTGCGATATGCGTTCTCCTGACCTTGGGCGGTCAGCAGGCTCTTCATTTTCATCTTGACGACGGAGGCGTTACGGCCGGACTTGACGAATTCGGTCCTGGTAATGACCATCGGTGCGCCCGAAACCATGATGACGTTGCCCACGCGGATTTCTTGTGCGGTTTTCATAACTGGTATGGATAAAGTGGAAATCCGTCGATACGTTGCCGACGGTATAGGGAAAGCACCGAAGGGGTGCCCGTTCAGTAAAGCCCTGTATTTTAACAGCTTTCTTTCGCGAATCGAAGCAGGTTAGACGCCAGGTCGCCGTGCACGCGCAACTGCCCGGCCCAGCTCCGCGCGTGTTGCCGCAGGCTGGCGGCTGCCGCCGGCGACCAGATCTGCCGCCAGTCGTCGGCCGCGATGCCGGCGCCGTTCCATCCCCGCATCACGTTTGCCAGGGCGGTGCCAAGGTTTTCCGGCAAGCCGCTGCAATAGCGCTCCAGGAATGCATCCAGCTTGACCAGATGTGCGCCTTCCTCTTGCGGGTAGATGTGCCACAGCAAAGGACGCTCGGCCCACTGCCCGCGCACGAAAGAATCCTCGCCGCGCACGAAATTCAGGTCTGCGCACCACAGCAGCAGGTCGTAATCGGGCTGTTCGAGGAAAGGCACGACCTGCACCGTCAAGCCCCCCTTGGTCACCCGCATGCCGGCCACGGCCGACGTGCCGAGGAAAGCGCGCACGGCATCGCTGGCCACGCCCTCTGCAACCAGGCATAGCGTGGAAGATCGCTCGCCCTGCAGAAGTGAAAACAGATCCGCCACTGGCGCTTGCGGATAGCAGAACAGCGTCAGGATTCGCTCATGCCCTGCCCGCGACACCCCGATCTGCGACAGGAAGGCGTCTGCCTCTGTCGGGTCGGCGTCGAACGCGGCTCGCCGCTGCTCAAGGCCATGCTCCCGCAGCAAGCCGCCGGCCTGCGCGGTAAAACCCGGGAAATAGAAATGCTTCGTGAGCGGCAAGCCCGGATGGGGCGACGGCAGGCCATGACAGCTGTCGACCCAGGCCTCGGCACTCAGGTATTCCAGGTTGATCCATGCCGGCTTGACCGGCCGTGCAGCCATCGCGTGCAGATATTCCTCTGGCAGGCGGCAGCCGAAGCCTTCGATGACGATGTCAGGAATTTGCTGTGGCGGAATGTCGGGGAATGGATCGGACCAGCGCCGCACACAGACCGCTTCGATCTGCTGCAGGTCAAGCGCCGGATCGACCGCGCGGCATAGCCGCTTGAAGCTGGGCAGGTCATCGACCCACAGCGTGACCTCGAATTGATGTTCGTTTGCGACTTGCCGCGCCAGCCGCCAGCACACGCCGATATCGCCGAAGTTGTCGATCACGCGGCAGAACAGGTGGAGGGAGGGCATGGCGCGAAAAGAATGGAGGAGCGCGGTAATAGTGGATCGTGATAATGGTGGAGCGCGATACATGCGAAGCGCCACATCATAATTCAAAAAGCCGGCAGCACTGCCAATCGCAGATAAGTTGTGAATTTTACATCTTTTCTTTTTGAATGGCGATGATGCCGTTGCATGCCAGAGACAAGAATGGCGCTGATGTAGGCCTCCCCGCCGCATTGACGCCCTCCCCCTTTCCCATCATCATCGCTGCCACCCTGTTGCAAATCAGAAAGACGAAACGCGCATGCTGAACGGCCTCTGGCTAGGATTTTTTGCAGTCGCCGCGATCAGCGCCCTGACGCGCTGGCTGGCGGGTGGCGATGCCGCGGTATTCGCTGCCATCGTCGACAGCCTGTTCGGCATGGCACGGCTGTCGGTCGAGGTGATGATCCTGCTGTTCGGCACACTGACGATGTGGCTGGGTTTCCTGCGGATCGCCGAAAAAGCCGGACTGGTCGACCTGCTGGCACGGCTGCTGTCGCCATTGTTCGCGCGACTGATGCCGGAGGTCCCGCGCGGCCACCCTGCCCTCGGCTTCATCACGCTGAACTTCACCGCCAACGCGCTCGGGCTCGACAACGCTGCCACGCCGATCGGCCTGAAAGCAATGCGCTCGCTGCAGGAACTGAACACCGACCCGAAGGTGGCGACCAACGCGCAAATCCTGTTCCTGGTGTTGAATGCGTCATCGCTGACGCTGTTGCCGGTGTCGATTTTCATGTATCGCATGCAGCAGGGCGCGCCAAATCCGACGCTGGTGTTCCTGCCCATCCTGCTGGCGACCTTTGCTTCCACCCTGGCCGGCTTCCTGGCGGTTGCGTTCGCGCAGCGGCTGAAGCTGCGCGACCCGGTGGTGCTGGCCTGGCTCTGCGGATCTGCGCTGCTGCTCGGCGCCATCATTGCCGTGCTGGCCGGGCTGTCGGCAGCGGTGCTGGCGGCGCTGTCGTCGCTGCTGGGGAACCTGGTGCTGTTCGCCCTGATCCTGTTGTTCCTGCTATGCGGCGCACTGCGCCGGGTGCCGGTCTATGAAAGTTTCGTCGAAGGCGCGCGCGAAGGCTTCGATGTCGCCAAGAATCTGCTGCCTTACCTGGTTGCGATGCTGTGCGCGGTTGGCGTACTGCGCGCCTCCGGTGCGCTGGATTACGCGCTGAATGCGGTGCGGCTGCTGGTCGAAGCCGGCGGTTGGGACAGCCGCTTCGTCGACGCGCTGCCCACCGCCATGGTCAAGCCGTTCTCCGGCAGTGCGGCACGGGCAATGCTGATCGAGACCATGAAAACGCATGGCGTCGACAGCTTTCCGGCGCTGGTGGCAGCGACCGTGCAAGGCAGCACCGAGACCACGTTCTATGTGCTGGCGGTGTATTTCGGGGCGGTGGGAATCCAGCGGGCCAGGCATGCTGTGGCATGTGCGCTGATTGCAGATCTGGCCGGCGTGGTGGCGTCGATCGGTGCTTGCTACTGGTTTTTTGGCTGAGCCGTCACGAGCCGATGCGAGGGCGGTTCCGACCGACTGGAATTGCGCCTGCAAAATCAAGGAGAAGAGATGTTGAATTGGCCTGCCCCCCCGCATTACGAGTTGGCTGGCGGGCCCGTCGAAGAAACGGGCCGGGCCGTAGTGGTGCTAAAGGATAACGAACGACTGAGCGGCCGTGTGACGCATTTCGATGCAAAGGCCTGCTTGCTGGGGTTCCAGCCCGACAATGACCGGCCAGCACTGTCCCTGGGAGCCTCCCAATTCAAGACGCTGCGGCTGACTGACCCGGTGATCCTGCAACGCGAACACCTGGAGATGGCCGGGACAGATTCCGGACATGCGCTGCCGGAGAACGACACCCAGCGCTGCGTCGTCAAATTCAAGGACGGCGAGGTACTGGAATCAAACACAACCGGTTACGTCGTCGAAACCTCCGGCATCTTCCTTTACCTCCCCAGTTATGGAAAAAAGCGGATACGCTGGTTCATCCCCGGCAGCGCCATCGCGAGTTACCAGATCGGCGACCGGCTGGGCAAGTCGCTGGTCGACGACAATCTGGTTTCACCGTCCGTTCTGGAAGAAGGCCTGGCCCGGCAGCAGGCGCTACGCAGCCGCAAGCTGGGCGAATACCTGGCCGACCACAAGGCGATTACCGGCGAAGATATCGAGGCTGCGCTGATTCGCAACAAGAACAGCCCGCCGCGGATGCTGGGCGAAGTGCTGACGAAGGAAGGATTGATCAGCCAGCAGCAACTGGATGAAGCGCTGACCAGGCAGGCACGGGACCGCCGGCTGCAACTCGGCGAAATCCTGATCCAGATGGGTGCGGTGGACCGCCAGACGGTACGCCGGATGCTGACCCAAAAGCTGGGGATTCCCAACGTGGACTTGTCGCGCTTCCGCTTCGACCCGGAATTGGCGCGGGTCGTACCCGAGTCTCTCGCCCGCCGGCTGAATGCGTTGCCGCTCTATCGGAAAGGTAATCGTCTGCTGGTGGCAATGGACGATCCGCTGGCCAGCGATACCCTGAACCAGCTGGCATTTGCCACCCATCTGCGCATCGAGCCGGTGATGGCGGCCTACGGCGAAATCGAGGAACGGATCAACCAGTTTTATCGCCTGCATGGCAAGCGCGAGAGCGTGGCGGATCTGGTGCAGGAAATGCACTTGCCCGGCGAACCGGAACTGGAAGACGCCGCCGAACCTGGCATGTCCGAGTCGGACAACGCGGTGGTACGGCTGGCCAGCAAGATCATCCTCGACGCCTACGAGCAAGGCGCCTCCGACATTCATATCGAAGCGATGTCCGGCTCGCGCCCGACCCGCGTCCGGTTTCGCAAGGACGGGACGATGGTGCCCTACGCCGAGATTCCTTCGCGCTTCCGGCGCGCACTGGTGTCGCGCATCAAGATCATGAGCAAGCTGGATATCTCCGAGCGCCGCCATTCGCAGGACGGCAAGATCGGCTTCAGCCAGTTCGGGCCGGTCAATGTCGAACTGCGGGTGGTCACGATACCGACCACCGATGGGCTGGAGGATGTGGTGATGCGTATCCTGACCCACCCGCAGCCACGCAACCTGGACCAGCTCGGCGTGCCGTCAAGCTCACTGGCCACCCTGAAATCGCTGTCGGAACGGGACCACGGTCTGTGCCTGTCGTGCGGCCCCACCGGATCGGGCAAGACCACGACCCTGCATGCAATCCTCGGCCACTTGAACAACAGCCATACCAAGATCTGGACGGTGGAAGACCCGGTCGAAATCGTGCAGGAAGGCTTGCGCCAGGTACAGGTTCAAACACGTGCCGACTGGGACTTTGCTTCGGTGCTACGCAGCCTGTTGCGCGCCGATCCGGACGTCATCATGGTAGGCGAGACCCGGGATTCGGAAACCGCCGACACGGTGCTGGAAGCATCGCTCACGGGCCACATGGTCTTTTCGACCATGCACACCGGCAGCGCCGTCGAAAGCATCGCACGCCTGCTCGACCTCGGCGTGGACTCGTACAACCTGGCCGACGCGCTGGTGTACATCCTCGGCCAGCGCCTGGTGCGCCGGCTATGTGGAACTTGTCGCATTCCGGTCACCGCAAGCGATGAAGACATGGAACGGCTGGCGTCCGAATACGCACGCGACGGTGGCATCGACAAGGAAGCCGCGGCGGACCTGTTCCGCGCGCGCTACACCGGGCAGGACGGATCGATCCGGCTCTATCGCGCCGCGGGTTGCACCGAATGTGCAGGCAGCGGCTACAAGGGCCGCGTCGGACTGTATGAACTGATGACGGTCGACCCCGACATCAAGAAGCTGATTGGCGCCCGCAGGGATCTGGAAACCATACGCACGGCGGTGATGCAAGCCGGCATGCATTCGATGCGGCAGCACGGAATCGAAAAGATATTCGAAGGCGAGACCGACTGGGACCAGGTGCGCCGGATCTGAAGTGGCAATCAGGACCGCTGCGGCGAGCCGGCGCCGCAGCCCTCGCGTCCCTGATCGCCCGCCCTATCCGCTCCCTATCCGCTCCCTATCCGCGTGACGCCGGCCTTGCCTGCGGAGCCTGCTGTCCTGCGCGCCACTGCGGCACATGCAAGGCCGGCGCAGCCGCGGTGCCGGTGCGGCCCAACAGGCGGGGAATCACGCCATTGCACACATGCAGCGCCCGCTCATATTCATGGGGCGTGTCGATCGTTGCATGCCAGACGTCAAAGCGCTTGAACAGGCTCTGGGCGTGGTTACCCACGACTTCGGACAGGCGCGCCTGGATCTGCGGCAGCGAAGTTTCGTCGTCAACGACGAAGTTGGTGCTGTTGAGAATCAGGTCCTTTTCCAGTGCCTGGCTGGCCTGCTGCAACGCCTGCCGGTAAAACAGGACATGCATCATTTCGTGATTCAGCACATGCTCCTGAGCACACTTGTCCCGCGACAACTCGCTGGCAAGGTAGACCGACATCTGCTCGAAGTCCAGCTTGGCCTCGTAGCTTGGCGAAACGCATAATTTCCCATTAGGGAGCTCCGAAAACACGGTATTGACCCGCACCGTTGCCTTGAAGCGCGCATCGGTCAGGCCAAGTATTTCGCCCATCGCAATCGCGGAATGTCCTTGGGTCATGCCGCGCAGCGTCGCTGCGGCAACACTGTACTGCGCCGGCTTGGTCGAGACATCAAAGCTGACTCGAACCCCGGGCTTTGACAGCTCGCAGCCGATCCGGTCCGGCCGCGGGTCGGGCGACAAGATTGCTTCGGCATTCTCCACCGCAAGCGCAACCATGACGGCAGCGAGGAAATGAATCCACGCCTGCTTGCCCGCCCTCAACATTCTAAGTTCCATCAAATCCATCCTGGAATTCATATGGTCAGCCTCGACCGGATCATGTTCAAAAAACTGTCGCCAGCGACGCTGGAGATCTCGTATTTCCTTGTGGAATTCTTTCCTCATGGAAATATTATAGGAGACGAAAATTATTTCCGACAGGAAACAATTCCGGAAAAGGCACTGGATCCGGACTGTTTTGACCTACATCAAAATTTCAATATCCGGGCAATCGAGGACTGGATAAATGGTGCTGCTGGATGGCTTGAACTGGAAAATGCCGGCTTATCCGGCTTCTGTATTGGACGGGGAAACCATTGACGCTTAAAAGCGCACGACCAGACCCGCGCGCACCGCCCGCGACTCGCCGGGATGCGTGTGGATATCGGCCACCGCCAGCGGTTCGGTGCGCAATTGCGACTCATAGTAATAGTCGATATCGCTGACCTGCCGGTTCAGCAGGTTGAGCACTTCCAGGGTCAGCTTGACGTTCTTTCCTGCAGCATAACCTATCTTGCCATTAAGCAACGTTGACGATGGCGACCGCACGCTGTTGTCCTCGACCAGCGCGCGGCCGCCCACATGACGCAAGCGCAGGCCGCCGCTCCAGCGGCCAAGCTCTGCCGTGATGCCGAATGAGGCAGTGCGCGCCACCGCGCCCGGAATGAACGGGCCGGCGGGGTCGCTGTCGGTGAATCGGGCACGCGACCACGCAAGATCGAGGTCGGCCGTCCATCCCTGTGCAATCTTGTAGACGTTCCCGAGTTCGACACCGCGCCGCTTGCTGGGCCGGCCGGCCTGGGTGGTGCCAGCGTCGCCGACAAAGACCAGTTCGGAAGCCAGGTCCAGCTCCCACAAGGACATCGTGGTCTGCAATCCGCGCAGCAGTCCGTCCAGCCGCAAGCCGACTTCCCTGCCAGCAGCCTGCACCAGCGGCGTGGAGGGATTGACCGCGCTGGTCACGCCGCGCGCATCGTTGCTGTGGAAGCCGCGCCCCCAGTTCAGGTACAACTCGACCCGCTCGGCGGGCGTGAAGATGGCGGAGAACTTCGGGCTGGTGATCGAGGCATCGACCGTGCCGCTGTCGGCCGGCTTGTTGCTGTCCACCCGGAACCGGTAACGATCATTGCGCAACCCGGCCACGGTCCGGAACCATGGCGTCCAGCGCGTCGTGTTCGAGGCAAACAGGCCGGCGGAGGATTCGACGACATTATCCTCGCGCGTGGTCGCCAGGCGCTGCCCCCGGACACTGGTGTACAAGCCGACCGGCGACAGGCGATCCTGCCGCAGTTGCAGGCCCAGTGTCGTCTCGGACTGGAAACGCCCCAACTTGTGCTGCCACGCGCGGTCGATATTGATGCCACCCAGCACGCGCTTTTCGGCCTGGTTGAACTGGTCGCCGTTGACCGCGTCGTCCTTGAAGAAGGTGAAGTTGGAAAACAGGTTCAGCCGCGAGCGCACCAGGTAAGCGTTGGCGCGCATTGCACCATCCGCATACCTGCGGGTCCAGTCGGCCGACAGGCTGCTGCGCGCGGTGTCGCCGCCATCGCTCGGATCCAGGCTGCCGTAGCGGCCGACGATGCCGGCAGCGAGCGCGCGGCGCGGTACCTGGTCGGTTGCGCGCCAGCTCGACTGCAGCGCCATCGCCGCCACCCGCAGTTCGTCAACGCCGGCGCGCACATTCCAGCTCAGCACGCCGTTGAACCGGTGGTATTTCTCCGGCACCTCCCACGGTCCGTCATGACCGACTGCTTCCACTGCATACAACAGCGTTCCCGCTCCGGCGCCAGTCGAGTTGGCCAGCACCGCACGCCGGTAGCGGTTGCTGCCGAGTTCAATGCTGGCCAATCCGCGCTCGAGCTTGCGGACATAGTCGAAGGCGGCCGCGCCGGCAGCGGAAAAATCGCCCTCCTCCGCGTAATAGGTTCCCTTCTTGTACTGGATCGTGTCGATCAGTTCGGGAATCAGGAAGTTCAGGTCGGAATAGCCCTGCCCATGCGCATGCGTGGGCATGTTCACCGGCATGCCGAGCACGCTGGTGCGGAAGTCCGTGCCGTGGTCGAGGTTGAAGCCGCGCGCGAAATACTGGTTGGCCTTGCCGTCACTGGAATGCTGGGTGACGATCACGCCCGGCACAGCCTCCAGCAGCTCGCCGGTGCGCGGACGCGGGCGGTTTTCCAGCTGGCGCGCGCTTACCGTGCCCTGGTTGGCGGACTCTGCAATGCCGATCGGACGATCGATGCTGGATTCCACCTGTACCGCTTCCAGTGCCGCCTCCGGGGCTGCCTCGGCCGCGCAGGCCACACTGGCCGGCAGCACGCCGCAAAACGCGGCAGCAAGGGCAAGGACGACGGCGCGTCTTTTACCGGGCATTGGCGGTGTCGGTTGTCTGCAATCCATCAAGGTCCGGGAACATGCGGGAGTTGAAGCGGCAATGTAGCGCAATTTCAAATGCGCGTTGCCGAAGTTTCCAGGGCACGGCGAATCCGAAGTAGCTGACCCTGGAATCGGCACGGTTCAGACCGCCGGCGGCTGTTCCCGCATGCAGCGCTCCAGCGCCGCGTCCCACTGCGGCAACGGGCAGAAAGTGCGCATGAATTTTTCGCAGGACAGGCGCGAATTCGCCGGCCGCTTCGCCGGCGTCGGATAGTCGCTGCCGGGAATGCCGACCACGCCAGGCTTCCTGGGCAACTGTGACAGTTCGACGATACGCCGGGCGAAGCCGCACCAGCTGGTCTCTCCCTGCGCCGTCACATGGTAGAGACCGGCGCGCTCCATCCACCACGACAGGTCCTGGCCGCGGCCCTGCGCGACCACTTCAGCAGTCACCTCTGCCAGGGTGCGGGCCCAGGTCGGCGCACCGATCTGGTCGTTGACGACCCGCAGTTCGTCGCGCTGCGCCGCCAGCCGCAACATGGTGAGCAGGAAGTTCTTGCCGTACAGGCCGTACACCCACTGGGTGCGGAAGATCAGCGCCGGTATGCCGGCGGCCTGGATCGCCAGCTCCCCTTCCCGCTTCGACTCGCCATAGACGTTGACCGGGCTGGTCGGATCCTGCTCGTCATAGCGGCCGTCCTTGCTGCCGTCGAAGACGTAGTCGGTGGAAAAATGGATCAGGATGGCGCCAAGGCGTTTTGCCTCCTCCGCCATCGTTGCCGGCGCGTGGGCGTTGAGTTGCATCGCCAGCTCGCGTTCGCTTTCGGCCTGGTCGACGGCGGTGTAAGCAGCCGCATTCACGATCAGGCCGGGACGGACTTCGCGGATGACGTCGCGCACCTGCTGCAGGTTCGACAGGTCCATGCGGCGGCGGTCGACGGCAACGACCTCGCCCAGGCCTTGCAGCGTGTGTTGAAGTTCATGGCCGACCTGGCCAGTAGAACCAGTGACGAGGATTTTCATGGTGCGCGAAACGGAAAGCCCGGCAATTTGCTGTAGCTCATGCGCTCGCCCCTGCCCCTGCACGTTGCCCGTAATTGGTCTCCACCCACTTCAGGTAAGCGCCCGACTGCACGTTAGCCACCCACTCCTGGTGCGACAAGTACCACTGCACCGTCTTGCGCAGCCCGGTCTCGAATGTCTCGGCCGGCTTCCACCCGAGCTCGCGCTCGATCTTGCGGGCATCGATCGCATAGCGACGGTCATGACCAGGACGGTCGGTCACATAGGTGATCTGCTCCCGATAGCTCTTTCCATCGGCACGCGGCGACAGCGTGTCCAGCAGTTCGCACAGCGTATGCACCACATCCAGGTTGGCCTTTTCATTCCAGCCACCGATGTTGTAGACCTCGCCGGTGCGCCCTGCTTCCAGCACGCGCCTGATCGCGGCGCAGTGGTCGCCGACATAGAGCCAGTCGCGCACCTGCTGGCCGTCGCCATAGATCGGCAAATCCTTGCCTGATAGCGCGTTGGTAATGATCAGCGGAATCAGCTTTTCCGGAAAATGATACGGACCGTAGTTGTTCGAGCAATTGGTGGTCAGCGTCGGCATGCCATAGGTATGGTGGTAGGCACGCACCAGGTGATCGGAGCCCGCCTTGGAGGCCGAATACGGGCTGTTCGGGGCATAGGCAGTGGTTTCGGTAAAGGGCGGATCGGTCGGACCCAGTGAACCATACACTTCGTCGGTCGACACATGCAGGAAGCGGAATGCAGTCTTTTCCTGCGCGCCCAGGGCCGACCAGTAATGCCGCGCCGCTTCCAGCAAGCTGAAGGTGCCGTTCACATTGGTACGAATGAATTCCGCCGGGCCATGGATCGAGCGGTCGACGTGGCTTTCGGCCGCGAAGTGGACGATGGCACGCGGCTGGTGGCGTGCCAGCAGCGCCGCCATTTCAGCGTTGTCGCAGATGTCGGCATGCACGAACAGATGGCGCGCATCGCCTTCCAGCGAGGCCAGGTTGCCAAGGTTGCCGGCGTAAGTGAGTTTGTCGACGTTGACCACCGGCTCGTCGCCGCCAGCCAGCCAGTCGAGCACGAAATTGGAGCCGATGAATCCGGCTCCACCTGTGACGATAATCATCGATGCTCCTGTGTTTTTGCGATGATACCGTACGGCGCGAACCCAATCTCCGGCCGGCTGGCCCGTAGATTGCATGTGCTGGGGCAACACCAACCCAGGGAGCCGCCCCATGTCAATCTATCACAGCTATGATCCCGACCGTGCCAGCAGTGGATGTTCCTGCGGCCGCCATGCCAATGAATCCGAGCATGCGGCACAGGAAGCGAGGCAGCTTGCGGCGCGTGCCAGCAATGTCGAACTGCTGACGAACGACGTGGTGGAAGAGTCCGTACTGCGCGCGATGTTCCCCTCGGATGACACCAGGCGCCGCTTCCTGCGCGCAGTAGGCACCAATACGGCGCGCGCCGCGATTGCCAGCGTGCTTCCTTTCGGTGCAATGCAAGCAATGGCCCAGGAAAAAACCGGCCCGCTGGAAAAGAAGGACCTGAAGATCGGCTTCATTGCCATCACCTGCGCAGCGCCGCTGATCATGGCCGACCCGCTCGGCTTCTACAAAAAACAAGGGCTGAACGTCAGCCTGAACAAGACCGCCGGCTGGGCCCTGATCCGCGACAAGATGATCAACAAGGAGCACGACGCCTCCCACCTGCTGTCGCCGATGCCGCTGGCGATGTCGATGGGACTGGGTTCGAACATGACGCCGATGCGCGTGGCGACCATCCAGAACATCAACGGCCAGGCCATCACGCTGCACGTAAAGCACAAGGACAAGCGCGACCCCAAACAGTGGAAAGGCTTCAAGTTCGCGATTCCGTTCGAGTACTCGATGCACAACTTCCTGTTGCGTTACTACCTGGCCGAGCATGGCCTCGACCCGGACCGGGATGTTCAATTGCGCGTGACGCCGCCACCGGAGATGGTGGCCAACCTGCGCGCCGGGAACATCGATGGATTCCTCGGACCCGATCCATTCAACCAGCGCGCCGTGTATGACGAAGTCGGATTCATCCACATCCTGTCGAACGAGATCTGGAACGGCCATCCGTGCTGCGCCTTCGGCACTTCCGATGAATTCATCAGGCAGAATCCGAACACCTTTGCCGCGCTGTTCCGCGCCGTGCTGACCGCTGCCGCGATGGCGCGCGAACCCGGCAACCGTGCGCTGGTAGCGAAGGTAATCTCGCCGGCAGCCTACCTGAACCAGCCGGAAACCGTGATCGAACAAGTATTGACCGGCAAGTTCGCCGACGGCTTGGGGAATGTGCGCAACGTTCCATCGCGAGCCGACTTCGATCCGGTTCCCTGGCATTCGATGGGCGTGTGGATACTGACCCAGATGAAGCGCTGGGGCTATATCAAGGGCGATGTCGACTACAAGGCCCTGACCGAGAAAGTGTTCCTTCTCACGGACGCAAAGAAGCACATGAAGGAACTGGACCAGAAGCCGCCGGAAGGCGCATACCGCAAATACAAGGTGATGGGCCGTGAATTCGACCCGTCCAGGCCCGAAGCTTACGTCAACAGCTTCGCTCTACGGCGGGGAGGCGCATGAAAAGCGCCAGCCTGAGCATGAAGGCGGGCCTGTTGTCACTGCTGATCCTGGCGGTGGTGCTGTTGGCCTGGCACCTGGCAACGGCGCCCAAGGCCGGCAAGGCCGCCGATGCCCAGGACGAGTACGCCAGGTTGATGGGCAAGAGCAGCGGCAACGCGGCAAAGAACAATGGATTCCCGTCACTGATGCAGATGAAGGAAACCATCGTCCGCGAAATGGCTCACCCATTCCATGACAACGGGCCCAACGACAAGGGCATCGGCATCCAGCTCGGCCATTCGCTGGCACGGGTCGGCCTGGGATTCCTGCTGGCGGCCCTGGTGGCGATCCCGGCCGGATTCCTGCTCGGCATGTCGCCGCTGATGCAAAAGGCGCTCGACCCCTTCATCCAGATCCTCAAGCCGATCTCCCCGCTGGCGTGGATGCCGCTCGCCTTGTACACCATAAAGGACTCATCGGTCTCGGGCATTTTCGTGATTTTCATCTGTTCGGTGTGGCCGATGCTGATCAACACCGCATTCGGCGTCGCGTCCGTGCGGCGCGACTGGCTGAACGTCGCCATGACCCTGGAGGTCAAGCCGATCCGCCGTGCGTTCCAGGTCATCCTGCCTGCAGCGGCGCCCACCATCCTGACCGGCATGCGCATTTCGATGGGCATCGCGTGGCTGGTGATCGTCGCCGCCGAAATGCTGGTTGGCGGCACCGGCATCGGCTACTTCGTCTGGAACGAATGGAACAACCTGTCTCTGTCCAGCGTGTTGTTCGCGATCGTGGTGATCGGACTGACAGGCATGCTGCTCGACCTGTTCTTCGCCCGGCTGCAGAAGCTGGTCACCTACGTCGATTGAGGAGCGGATATGGATCATGATTTCCTGCGCGTGGAAGGGCTGGGCAAGCGCTACCTGGCGGGCGCTCCGCCTGTATTCGAGAATGTGTCCTTCGGCATCCGCCGCGGTGAGTTCGTCTGCATCATCGGTCATTCCGGCTGCGGCAAGACGACCATCCTGAACGTGCTGGCCGGCCTGGAATCGCCGAGCCAAGGGCTGGTTTTCATGGACAAGCGCGAAGTCAGCGGGCCCAGCCTCGACCGCGGCGTGGTGTTCCAGAGCCATGCGCTGATGCCCTGGATGTCAGTACTGGCTAACGTCACGTTCGCCGTCCGCTCACGTTATCCGCACTGGATCCGGGCGAAGATCGAAGCACATGCGCTGCGCTTCATCAGGATGGTCGGCCTGGGCGACGCCGCCGACAAGAAGCCTTCCGAACTATCCGGCGGCATGAAGCAACGCGTAGGCATCGCCCGCGCGTTTTCGATCGAACCCAAAATGCTGCTGATGGACGAGCCCTTCGGCGCGCTCGACGCCCTGACCCGAGGCGTGATCCAGGACGAACTGCTGAGGATCTGCGCGGATACCGAGCAGACGGTCTTCATGATCACCCACGACGTCGACGAAGCAATCCTGCTGGCTGACAAGATCCTGCTGATGTCGAACGGCCCGCAGGCGCGCATCGCCGAGATCGTGGTGAACACCATGTCGCGCAAGCGCACCCGCGCGACCATGCATCACGACCCGCAGTTCTACCTGATCCGCAACCACCTGATCGATTTCCTGGTGAACCGCTCGCACCAGATACAGGCTGCAGGCAGCACCGGCCAGGCACCCGTGACCGTCACTCCGGGTCTGGCCGCCACCGGCCTGGAAGATGGCGAAGCCAGCCGCGAAACCAGCGGCGAAGCCACCGGCACGCCGATTCCGGTCACCCGCAACTTTCGCATTATCAAAACCCCGCCCCCCTGACTCGAATTCAATTGAAAGGAAAACCCATGGACCGCAAGACTGTCACCCAGAAAATCCTCGCCGCCAAGGTCGCGAAGAAAATGCGCTGGTCCGACATCGCCGCCAGGATCGGACAGAGCAAGGAATGGACGACCGCCGCCCTGCTCGGCCAGATGACACTCGACGAAGACCAGGCCATCCTGGCGCAGGAGCTGTTCGGACTGAGCGAGGAGGAAACTGCCTGGCTGCAGGTGGTCCCGTACAAGGGATCGCTGGAAACCGCAGTGCCGACCGATCCGCTGATTTATCGCTGGTATGAAATCGTCAGCGTGTACGGCACCACGATCAAGGAATTGATCCATGAAGAATTCGGCGACGGCATCATGAGCGCGATCGACTTCTCGATGGACATCCAGCGCGAAACAGACCCCAAGGGAGACCGCGTGCAGGTGGTCCTGAGCGGGAAGTTCCTGCCGTACAAGACGTATTGATCCGGGGCGCCGGCGCGGGCGCCGCGCGTGAACAACAAGGACCGCGCCAGCGATTGACATGACGCCGTGGGTGCAAGCCGGCACCGCACCAATTCGTGACTAAAAGCAATGCTGCGCCCCGCAGCCGTCATACACTTTGGGTTGACCTTCTGGGGAAGGGATATGCCCATGACAGCCCGGCGCAAGCTGCTTGTCGCCATCCGGCCGCAGGACCGCGACCTCGTGCTCGCGGCCCTCGGCAGCGAATTCGAGCTGCTTATCTGCTATACCAGCAGCGAAGCCCTGCAGGCGCTGCGCTCACAGGACATCGGCCTGATCATTTGCGGCGTGCATTTCGACGAAGGCCGCATGTTCGAGCTTTTGGGCGAAGCGAAGGCCGATCCGGCAACCCGGGACATCCCCTTCATCCCGGTGATGGGTGAAACGGGCAACCAGACCGACGGCATCAGGCAGGGGATACGCAGCGCCGCGCTGTCGCTGGGCGCCGCCAATTTCATCGACATGCCAGACCTGGTTGCCCGCCACGGCACGACTGAAACCTTCAACAGGCTGAGGAAAATGGCGCGGGATGCGCTCCGGTAGATTTCCCCCACTAGCCTTAGCCTGCATCCTGGTCCTTGCGCGTCACTCCATCTTGATATTTGCCTTCTTCACCACGTCCGCCCAGCGTACCGTCTCGCTGTGGACGAAGGCACCGAATTCCGCGCCAGTCAGCTTGCGGGTGGTTGCCCCCATCCCGGCCCACTTTGCCTGCGTGTCGGGATGCGCGAGTACCTTGCTGACTTCCGCGATCATGCGGTCAATGATCGGCTTCGGCGTGCCCTTGATGGCCCACATGGCGTACCAGCTCGACACCACGTAATCCGGCACGCCCGCTTCGGCAGCGGTCGGCACCGCGTCAAATCCGGCGACGCGCTGGGTGGTCGTCACGGCCAGCGGACGGAGCTGGCCGGACTTGATGAATGCGGACGAGCCGGCCAGCGTGTCGAACATCATGTCGACGTGACCGGCCACCAGGTCCTGCAGCGCCGGACCGGTGCCGCGATAGGGAACATGGGTAATTTTCACCCCCGTCCGCAGCTTGAACAATTCGCCGGCCAGATGCTGCGAAGTGCCGGTGCCGGTGGACGCATAATCCACCTTCCCCGGCGATTTTTTCAGCCGCTCCAGCAGCGACTTGAGATCCGTCTCCGGCACCTTCCTCGGGTTGACCACGATCACATGCGCGACGTCGCTGAGCAGCGCCACCGGCTCGAAATCCTTTTCGAGGTCATAGGTCAATTTCGGATAAATGCTGGGCGCGATCGCATGGTGCACCGCACCCAACAGCCAGGTATAGCCGTCCGGTGCCATCCGGGCCGCAAGAGCCGCGCCGACCGTGCCGCCAGCGCCGCCGCGGTTGTCGACCACCACCGGCGTGCCGAGTTGCGTCGACAGCATCTGCGCAACCGGCCGGCCGAAGCCGTCGACTGCGCCGCCCGGCGGAAACGGGTTGATGAACGTGATCGGCTTGGCAGTAGGCCAAGCTTGGGCAAGTACCGGGCCGGCGCTGATCAGGGCCAATGCGGCAAGCGCCGCGCTCACTGTCTTGCTGAACTGCATAAAGTCTCCTTTTGATGTTTTATGAAGGTCGACCCGGCATGCAGCCGGGATTACCTTTTTTTGTGTCAGCAGGAGTATGCAAAGCAAAACGGCGTATGTAAAGAAGAAGTGGGGGAAGCAACAAGGCGAAACCGCCGGGCCGGGCGACCCTGCACGGCCCGGATCCGACTGCCCCGGCGCCTGTGCTCAGCTCGGCCGGCTTTCCTGCGCGCCCTGCGCCATGCCAGCGCTCATGGCCGCAGTCGAGCGGAATGCCTGGTCTGCCTGCACGCCGTCATCGAGACGCTGGAAGCGGCAGACCTTGCCATCGCGCAGTGTGAACACATGCACCCAATCTGTTTCAAGCTCTTGGCCGCCGGTATTGAGCTTCCAGACTGCATGCCCCAGCGCCACCACCTTGTCACCTTCCGCAATCAGTTCGCGCGGCTCGAAGCGGACCGGCGTCATCGAACGGCCGAGATCGCGGAAAAATTGCTGCACCTCGTCCTTGCCGTAATAACTGCCTGCAAACGGCACATTCGGGTTATCGAAACCGATCCATTCGATGGTGTCGTCATAAAGGGCCATCAGGCCCTCGATGTCCTGCTGCTGGAATAGCCGGTAGCCCTGCAGCACCAGTTGCTTGTTTTCCTCGCTGCTCATGCCGTCCTCCTTTTCTTGCAGCACAATGGCAAACGCGGCGCGTTGGCCGTCGGGTCAATGCGGTTTTGCGTAATGATCGGCGCCGGTGAAATCGAGCAGGATGCACGGCTCGTCGCCGACCACCCAAGCATCATGCCCCGGTGTCATGTAGAAGAAATCACCCTCGGAGTACTGGCATTCCTCGCCGCTGTCCATGTGCACCACCATGCTGCCGGAAATGACGTAGCCGGTATGCGGCACCTCGCAGGAATGCGTCTGCACCAGCGGCTTGACGTGCGTGCTCCAGCGCCAGCCCGGCTTGAATTCGCCACGGCCGATCATGGCCTTGCCCAGGTTGAATACCTTCAGGCTGCCCATGCCGCCTGCGAAAGCCCGCACTTCATCGGGGGCGCTCAAGGGCTTCCTCACCAGCAATCCCTTACTCTCGATTACTTCAGCCATCACTACCTCCTTTAAGGAAATGGACAATCCACATCCGGCTGCCGGACCGGCAGCTTGCATGCAGTATCTGCCGCAGAGGGCTAACAAGTAAGAGCCGCCTGGTCAGCGGGTTTGCGCTAACGCAGAGGTCGATCAGCGGCCACGAGACGCGAATGCCGGCTCACGGCCGCACCAACTCGGTATGGCCGAAGCCCTTCTCATAATCCAGCACGGAGATGACTTCCGGCCTGATGCGGATGAACTCCATCTCCTCGCTCATGGTGCCGGCCCAGTCGCTCACTTGCGGGAAGCGCTTCATCATGCAGTCGGCCGCATGGGCGGCTTCCTTCGGATCGCTGACGAAGCTGGCCTTGCCACCCAGCGAGACACCCTTGATGTGGTTCCAGTCGGTATAGCCGGGGCTGATGGTGACCGACACCTTGTCGCAAGCGTGCAGGTTGTCGGCTTTCTGGCTGTGCTTGCCGATGCCGACATAAATGTCGAGCCCGTCATGCGCATAGCTCACCGTGGTCGCTTGCGGATAACCGTCGGGCCGCACCGTGGCCAGCGTCAGGTCCGGCGCGGCGTCCATGATGTCGAGAATGAATTGCTCGGTTGAACGGTCCATGTCGTCCTCCATGAAAGAAGGACTGATCTTCGCGCCGGCAGCGACGAGGCGTTTGAGATGGAACAAATTTGCGGGGATGGCACACCGCGGAAGGCGGACAGTACATTGTCTCCAGCAGTCTGTGCTGTCCGCAGCAAGATCATCGAATACAATCGTCCACGCCTGCGGCGGGTTCGCAGGGAACATCAGTCATGGAGCTGACCAGCAAATGGACACCAGCGGCAGCACGGACAAGACCATCGCGTCAGCGCCCGGCAGCAAGCCAGCAAAATTGCATCCGGACATCCTGAAGCTCGGCTTGGTCAGCTTCCTGACCGACCTCAGTTCGGAAATGATCTTCTCCGTATTCGCGGTGTTCTTCACCACCGTCGCCGGCGCATCCAGCGCATTGCTGGGACTGATCGAGGGTATGGCGGATTTCTCGTCGTCCGCACTGAATTACCTGGCCGGCTGGCTGTCCGACCGCAGCGGCAAGCGCAAGATATTCACCATCGCCGGCTACGCTTTCTCCACGCTGGCCAAAACCATCCTGCTGGTGTCGAGTTCGATCGCCGGGATGGCGGTGTTCCGCGTGATCGAACGGCTGGGCAAGGGATTCCGCGGCCCGCCGCGCGATGCCTGGCTGTCGTCCATTGCGTCCCGGGAAAACCGCGGCTTTTCTTTCGGCGTCCACAAGGCGCTCGACAAGGCAGGCGCGGTGCTGGGACCGCTGGCGGCATACGGACTGCTGTCCTGGCTGGGCGAGTCGCCGTCGACTTACCGGATATTGTTCGTGGTGGCTTTCGTTCCGGCCGTACTCAGCGTGATCGTGCTGGGACTGGTGAAGGACCAGCCGGCCGCTCCCCGCCAGCGCCAGAGCATCACAGCGAGCTGGGCGCTTTTGAGTCCCCGTTTCAAGCGCTTCCTGATTCCGGCCGCCATTTTTTCGCTGGCCTATTTCAGCCTCGGATTCCTGTTGCTGCGGGCGCACAACGTCGGCTTCAGTGTCACCGAGATTGTGCTGCTGTACGCCCTGTTCAACATCACTTGCGTGCTGGTGGCGCCCGGGGTCGGCAAGCTCGGCGACCGGATCGGACGCAAGCACATCGTATTGCTCGGTTATGCCCTGTACGGGCTGATCAACCTGTGGATGGTGTTCGCCAGCAGCACGTGGGAAATCATTGCCGTATTTGCGATCTATGGCTTCTTCTATGCGATCGAGGAATCGCAAAGCAAGGCATTCATCGCCGATATCGAAGTGGCGCAGCGCGCGACCGCGATGGGGGCCTACAGCTTCGTCACCGGGGTGCTTTACCTGCCGGCCTCGCTGGCTGCGGGCGCGTTGTGGGCAGTCATGCCAAGCTATGCGTTCGGCGTAGCAGCCTTGCTTTCGCTGGTGGCGATCGTCTCGTTCATTGTGCTGCGGCCGGAACGATGAAACATCGTCCGCGGCGCGCAGGATGCCAGGACCTGCCTCAGTCCTTGCGCTTCTCCACGAAGGCGCGCACGACATCGTGATGTTCCTTCGTCGTATGTGCAATCGCTTGATAAGATGCCGACAGTTCGAGCAGCGAATCAAGACTGCTCGATTCGCCTTCGCGCAGCAGGCGCTTGGCCATGCGCAGCGCCGGTCCTGAATTGCGGACGATGCGGGCGGCCATGCTGCGCGCCTCTTCCATCAGTTTGTCATGCGGCACGACGCGCGACACCAGTCCGCAGGCCAATGCTTCCTGCGCGCTCAGCAAGTCGCCGGTGAAGGTCATTTCCGACGCTTTCGAAATGCCGACCACGCGCGGCAACAGCCAGGCGCCGCCATCGCCCGGGACGATCCCGACCTTGACGAAGCTTTCCGCGAACGTTGCGTTTTCCGAAGCGATCCGGATGTCGCACATGCAGGTCAGGTCCAGTCCGGCGCCGATTGCCGGACCATTGACGGCACAGATGATCGGCACATCCAGCTTGTGCAGCGCCTTCGGCAGCAGTTGAATTCCGTGCCGGTATTCATCGACGACCGACTCCATCGTCAGGTCCTCGGTGTAGTAGCGCGCCATGTGCTTGACGTTGCCGCCGGAGCAGAACACGGAACCGGTGGCGGTCAGGATGATCGCCTTGATGGTCCTGTCGCGTTCCACCATCTTCACCATCTCCAGGAACTCCTCGACAGCGGTGTTGCCGGTCAGCGCGTTGCGGGTTTCCGGCTGGTCCATCGTGACCACCAGGACAGCGCCCTCGCGCTCGGTCTTCAGAAATGTCTGCATCATGTTTCCTTGTCGCTTCCTTGTCTTGTATCTGTTGAATTTCGTGGCGTCCGAACCGGATCAGGGCACTCAGGCGATCTCGCTCAAGTCCCGCAGCAGGTCAAGCGCCATGCCTTGCCGGCGGTCGACCAGTTCCGCGCCAAGCACGTCGTGCCACCAGGACTCAGACCCCGCGGCCTGCCGCCACAGATGGAGTCGTCGCGTGTACAGCTGCAGATCGAACTCCGCAGTGAATCCGATCGCGCCATGGATCGAGTGCGACAGCGCTGCCACTTCGACCGCTGCCTCGCTGGTACGCGCCTTGGCCACTGCAACCCGCAGCGGGTCAGGCATGATGCCCGCGCCCTCACAGCCATTGCGCGCCGCCATGCCAGCGGCAAAGCTGGCCTCCGACATCACGCCGATCTGGTGCTGGATCGCCTGGAACTTGCCGATCGGCCGGCCGAACTGCTGGCGGTCGTTGGCATATTGCAGGGTGCGCCTGAACACGGTGTCAAGCGCGCCGGCAATCAGGGCCGCGGCAACGCAGGCGTGCAGCACCCGGATGTCGCCCAGGCCCGGCACCAGCTGCGCCTGCCGCCAGGTGTCGTCATGCCAGGACAGTACTGCGTCAAGAGGAAATGGCAACGGCGACTTGCGGGCATCGGCGGCATTCAGCAGCCGGCACTCGCCCTGCACCGAGACCAGCACCTGGTCGGCCAGCTGGCCGTGGCTGACCTGATCGCAGACGATGCTTCCATCCGCCTGCCGCCGTCCGCTGGCAAAAGTGATGCTGCCGTGCCCGGTGGCCATGCCCGCCTGCGACAGCTGGCCACGGGCCAGCATGGTCTCGGCCAGCGGCACCGGCACCGCCATTGCGCCGCACATCTCGAACAAGGGATAGGCCTGCGCCAGCGACAGCCCGGCTCCGCCCTTCTCCTCGCTGACCAGCACATCAGCGAATCCCGATTCCTCGATCTGCTTCCACAATTGAGCCGCGTCCTGCCGGGCTTCAAGGTCGCGCACGACCTCCGGGCCGCAGATGCCGTCCAGAAGCGCCCGCAGGCCATCGGTAAAAAGTGTGTCCATCGATTCGTCCTGTACTTGTGATGGGTTTGTTTCCGGGCTCACCGCAGCCCCAGTCCGCGCGCAATCATGCCGCGCAAGATGTCGCGCGTGCCGCCGCGCAGCGAGAACGATGGCGCAGCCTGCGTGATGTAGTTGAGCGTGTTCAGCAGCTCCAGCGGAACGTCCTGTCCCTCGCGCGAAAACACGTCATCCGCAATTGCGGCCGGAATCAGTTGCTCGACGCCGGTGCCCAGGTCCTTGACCAGCGCCGCCTCGACGATCGGGCTTTCGCCACGCACCAGCTTTTCGGTGACGGCGATCGACATTGCCCGCAAGGGAGCGAGATGGCTGATCAATTTTCCCGCCAGCCGCAGCGATTCCGGACGGCGGCCGGCCGGCGTGCGCAGCCATGCCAGCCATTCGTCGAACAGGACCATGCTGGAGTAGATGCGCTCCGGGCCGCTGCGCTCGAAAGCAAGCTCCGCCGTCACCTGCTCCCAGCCCTGCCCTTCTGCACCGATCAAGGCGTCGGCATCCAGCTTCACATCCTCGAAAAACACTTCGCAGAAATGGCTGTCACCCGACAGGTCGCGGATCGGACGTACCGTCACGCCGGGCAGCGACAGGTCGACGATCACCTGCGACAGTCCCTTGTGCCGGTCCTGCGCCTCGCCCGAGGTTCGCACCAAGGCAATCATGTAATGGCAGTGAGCGGCGTTGGTGGTCCAGATCTTCTGGCCGTTCAGAATCCAGCCGTCGCCGGATGGCACTGCGCGCGTGCGCACACTGGCCAGGTCCGATCCGGAACCGGGCTCGCTCATGCCAATGCAAAAGAAGGCCTCGCCCCGGCACACGCGCGGAATATATTTTTGCCGCTGCGCTTCGGTGCCGTACTTGAGGATCAGCGGCGCGCTCTGCCGGTCCGCGATCCAGTGCGAGCCGACCGGCGCACCGAAATTGAGGAATTCCTCGACCATCACATAGCGCGCATACGGACTGCGTCCGCCGCCGCCGTATTCCTTGGGCAGCGTGATGCCCAGCCAGCCGCGCCGTCCCAGTTCGCGGCTGAATTCCGGATCGTAACCGGACCAGGTGCGCGCCCGTATGTGCGCCGGTATCCTGGCCGTTGCCTCGGCCAGGAAGCGGCGCACCGGCTCGCGCAGCGCTTCGTCTTCCGCCGGTATCGCCGACGGTGTCAGTGTGTTCAATGCAGTCATCCAGCGCTTCCTTGTCGGTCCGGTTGCTCTATCTTCATTCTTACTGTTGCTCTACCTTTGCCTTGACGGCGATGCGCTTCCACAGCGCGATCTCGGCGTTCTGGAAATTCCGCATTTCCTCGGGGCCGCCATTCATCACCTCGGCACCGATGCGCTCATAGAACTGTTTGGTCTCCGGCATGCGCTCGATGCGGGTCAGCAGTGCTGCCAGCTTTTCGGTTTCGGCCTTCGGGGTCTTGGCGGACACCATGGCACCCACCCAGGTGTAGGCGGTGAAGCCTGGCAGGCCGGCTTCGGCCGCGGTCGGCACCCCGGACAATGCCGGCACCCGGCGCTCGGAAGCCACCGCCAGCGCGCGCAGCTTGCCGCCCTTGACCAGTTCCTGCGCACTCGTCATTTCGGCGAAAGCCATATCGACCGTACCGGATGCAACCGCGGTCACCGCCTCGCTTGCGCCCTTGAACGGCACGCCCTGGATCTGCACTTTCGCAGCGTCGTTGAACAATTCCGCCATCAGCTGATAGCCGGCCGAACCAGCGCCGTAATTCAGCTTGCCGGGTTGCGTGCGGGCTGAATCGATCAGTTCACCCAAGTTGCCATGCTTGGCCGTGCCGGGCACGATCAGCAGCGCCGGCGAGCGCATCATCATCGTCAACGGCGCAAAGTCGGCGACCGGATCGTAAGGCAGCGACTTGAACAAGGCGACGTTCACCGCCAGCGTCGAATTGCTGCCGACAAAAACCGTATAACCGTCCGCCGGGCTTCCCAGGACCGCCCTGACGGCGATGAAGCCGTTGGCGCCGGCCTTGTTCTCCACCACCACTGGCTGCCCCACCAGTTCGCTGAGCTTCTTCGCAAAATAGCGGGCCGAGGTGTCGGTGCCGCTGCCTGGCGGAAATGGCACAACGAACTTGATCGGCTTGTTCGGGAACTCGCCCGCCGGCTGCGCCTGGGCGGGCAGGCCGAGTGCGGCCAGAACCGGCAGCATCAGGCCGGACAGCAAAATTTTTCGCTTGTTCATTTTCGCTTTCATGTTTGTGCTCATGTTTGACTCCGTTGTCCTGTTCGAATCGCTCATTGCACCGTGACGCCAGCTTCCTGCACCACCTTCTGCCAGCGGTCGATTTCCGATTTCAGGTACTTCCCGTAAGCCTCCGGCGTGGAGCCGAGCGGAACCGCACCCTGCGCTGCCAGCTTGGCCTTGACGTCGGCCGAGCCGAGCGCCTTCATGATCTCTGCATTCAGCCGCTTCACGATTTCCGGCGAGGTGCGCGCGGGCACCACCACTCCCTGCCAGGCGCCGACTTCAAAGCCCTTGACTGCGGCCTCGTTCACGGTCGGCACATCAGGCAGGACCGACGCCCGCTGCAAGCTGGTGACTGCCAGTGCCTTCAGGCGCTTGTCCTTGATGAAAGGCAGTGCGGAATTGACGGTATCGGTCACGAACTGGGTCTGGCCCGCGACCACATCCAGCAGCGCCGGCGCGCTGCCCTTGTACGGCACGTGCTGGATATTCAGGCCTTGGCTCTTGAGCAGCATGAAGGCCCCCAGATGAGTCACGTTACCGTTGCCGGCGGAGCCATAGCTGACCTTGTCGCCGTTGGTCTTCAGGTACTGGAAAAATTCACCCAGGGTATTGGCTGGAACCGAAGGATGGACCGCCAGCACCAGTGGAATGACCGCGGTCAGTGCGACCGGCGCGAAGTCGGTCTTCGCGTCATATCCCAGGTTCTTGTACAAGGCCGGGCTGAGTGCGATCGCCGACGTGTTATAGAACACCGTATAGCCGTCTGCCGGTGCCTTGGCGACCAGCGCGGCAGCGATATTGCCGTTGGCGCCGGGCTTGTTCTCCACCACGACCGCCTGCCCCATCTGCTCCCCGACTTTTTGCGCCAGCACGCGCGCAACCAGATCGGTCGGACCGCCGGGTGGGAACGCCAGCACCAGCTTGATCGGCTTGTCCGGATAACCGGCCTGCGCAAATGCCGAATGTGCGGGGACCAGCGCGCTGGCGGCAACAAACAGCACTGCGGACAAGGCCTTGAGCATGCTGCGTGCCTGGAATTGTTGCGGGTAAACCTGCTTCATTTGATGTCTCCTGTCGTTATTGTGGGTGCTTCGTCGTATCGGCCTGAAGCCCGGATCATGCATTGCGTCCGGCCAGCAGACGCTTTGCGGTGTACAGCATCACTTCCTCGCCGCGCTGGTTGAACACGCGGATTTCCGAATCCACGATCGCGCGGTTGTTCTTCGATGTCGGCCGCAGGCCCGTGACCGTAATCCGTGCGTGGATGGTATCGCCAACCACGACCGGCTTCAGGATTTTCTGGAACAGTTCCAGCATCGCCAGCCCGGTGCCCTGGATCATGGTTTGCAGGATGAAACCTTCGATCAGCGTGTAAGTCAGCGCGCCGGGAACCGGACGCCCTGGCATGGCAGCGCCCTCGTAGCCATCTTCAATGAAAATTGCTTCCAGCATGCCGGTGCAGGAGATGAAATTGACGAGGTCGGTTTCAGTGATGGTGCGGCTGAACGTTTCGAACTGCTGCCCGACTTCGATGTCCTGCCAGTAGAAACCCTGCCCCAGCCGAACTGGTGCTGCTGTGGTTGTTGCTGTTGTTGCGCTCATTGCGTGCTCCCCTTCTTTGCATTTGGTGAAACGACGATTCCCCTGGCAAGCAAGGAAGCGATCTGCGCCTCGTCCAGGCCTGCTTCGCGCAGCACGCTCACGGTGTCCGCGCCATGGCGCGGCGCCGGGCCGACCGGCGGGCGCTCGCCGTCGAAGCGGACCGGAACCCCCGGGAACACCAGCGTGCCCATGCTCTGGTCCTCGAGCCGCTCGAAGAAGCCGGTCGCCTTCAGGTGCGGATCATTCGGCAGGTCCTGCAGCAGGTTGACGCGGGAAGCCGGCACCTCGATCCGTTCGCAAAGTTCCAGCCAGTATGCGCTGTCCTGTTGCGCGACGATTTCACCCGTGATGCGATACAGCTCGCCGATATTCACGGTGCGGGCAGACATGCTGGAGAAGCGCGGGTCGGCGGCATGGCCGGGCTGGCCGGCTGCTTCAAAGAAGCGCCGCCAATGGGCGTCGGTGTACGGCATGATGCAGACATGGCCGTCTGCGGTGCGGTACGGGCGTCGCCACTCGGCCAGCACGCGCGGATAGCCCGGCTCCGACAGCGGCGGATCGAAATGCCCGCCGTAAAAATGTTCTACCAGGTTGAATGCCGCCATGGTCTCGAACATCGGAATCTCGACCTGGCAGCCCTGCCCGCTCGCATGCCGCTTCATCAGCGCAGCAAGGATCGCCATCGCCGCAACCAGTCCGCTGGTCTTGTCGGCGATCGTCATGGGGAAATAGCGCATCGTGCCCGACTGCCGGGCCATCAGGTCGGCACAGCCGGACAGGCCCTGGATGATGTCGTCATAGGCGGGCTTGCCGCCATACGGACCATCCTCCGAGAAACCATGCAGGCCGGCATAAACCAGCCGCGGGAATCTTGCGCGCAGGGTGGCGGGGCCGAGACCGACCTTGCCCAGCTTCTGCGGGCGCATGTTGTGCATGAACACATCTGCAGTGCCGATCAGTTGCTGCAGCGCCTGCTGGCCATCGGGCGACTTCAGGTCGATCACCACGCTTTTCTTGCTGCGGTTGAGACCGAAGAAGACGGCCGACATGCCCGTCTCGCGCGCAGGTCCGGTAGTGCGGGTCGAGTCTCCCTCCGGGGATTCGACCTTGATCACCTCGGCCCCGAAATCAGCCAGCCACTGACTGGCGTAAGGCCCCATCAATACCGAGCTCAAATCAACTACGCGTATGCCCGCCAGCGGCAGTGTTGTCATACCTCTCTCCAATTCTATTTCGCAGACGAGTGTAGTGCCGGGCGCCAAACCAGTCTAATATTAAAAAATCGCTTTCCGATACTCTTTCGGTATCGGGCAAAAACCTTCCAAGCACATGAATCTTCGCCAACTACAGCAATTCATCACCCTTGCCGAAACCGGAAACTATCACCGTGCGGCCGAGCAACTGCACATGGCGCAGCCGCCGCTGTCGGTATCGATCCGCAAGCTGGAAGAGGAAATGGGGGGAGCGCTGTTTTCGCGCACATCGAAGGGGGTGGCGCTGACGGCGGCCGGCGAAGCCATGCTGCAGAATGCCCGGCAGGCACTGTTCCATGCCGACCAGTGCCGCCAAATGGTATCGGCCTCGCTGCACGGCGAAGGCGGCGTGCTGCGGGTCGGCTTCATTGCCACCGCGACCTACGAATTGCTGCCCACCCTGATTCCGTCGTTTCGCCAGCGCTACCCGAAGATCGACCTCGAACTGATCGAAGCCACCACCCGCGACGCCCTTGATGGCGTGCTGTCCCGCCAACTGGACGTCGGGCTGGTGCGCTACCCGCTGCTGGAAAACCACCGCTTCCGGCTTGCCCCACTCGACGATGACGAGTTCGTGCTGGCGGTGCCCGCGGACAGCAAGCTGGCGGAGAAGAGCAGCATCGCGCTGTCGGCAGCGGCAGAGGAAGGATTCATCATGTACGAACCCGCCCGGGTCGCCAACCTGCATGCAGTGGCAATGATGCGCTGCCACCAGTCGGGGTTTTCACCGCGGGTGGTGCAAGAAGCGATACAGGTGCCGACGATCCTGAGCCTGGTCGAAAGCGGAGTCGGCGTGGCGCTGGTGGCCGGCGTGGCGCGGCGCTACCAGACCCGTGGGGTGAAGTTCCTGAGCCTGACGGATACGCCGCGGGGATTCCGGATCGGCATTGCGGCGGTTACGGCGTCGGAGGATAACGGCCTGCTGGTGCAGGCGTTTGTGGAGCATGCGGTGATGGTGTCGAAGCGGCAGCGCGGGGATGGGGTCAGGTCTTGATTCTTACAGCACAAACGTTCGGTATAGTGCACGTCAAAACCGGACCCCATATTTCCATGAAAAAGGATGTGATTCAGCCATGAATGGCGAACAAGCAAATAATCCCTTGCACGGCCTTAGCCTGGAGCAGATTGTCGTGAAGCTGGTGGAGCATCATGGCTGGGATGGGCTCGCTCAAAAGATCAATATCAACTGCTTCAAGAATGATCCTTCAGTGAAATCCAGCTTGAAGTTCCTGCGAAAAACGCCCTGGGCCAGGGAGCAAGTGGAAAAGTTGTATATCTCCATATTTTCTTGATCCGGGGCCCGGCTCGACATCGGATGCGGCTCAAGACAGACTGGTTCGGGATTGGTCGGGACTGACCACATATCTAAAAAATCTGAAAATCTGCAACGATCCTACAAATCTGCAACGATCCAGTCCACGTCAGGATGATCATGCAGCGTGACCCCGCGCCAGTGTGTAAACTGGCACCTTGCTGTCTTACTTTCCCTGATCCATGACCATCATCATCAACGAGGACCTGCGCGCCTATATCGATCCATTGACCAACGACGAGTACGCTGCTCTTGAACGCAGCCTGCTCGCTGAAGGCTGCCGCGATGCGCTGGTGCTATGGGGCGATCTTCTGGTGGATGGACACAACCGCTACGGCATCTGCCAGAAGCACGGGATTCCATTCAATACCGTGCAAAACGAAACGTTCGAGTCCGTCGCCGATGTGCACTTGTGGATGATCGACAATCACCTTGGCCGACGCAGCGTGTCGGATTTTCAGCGTGGGGTGCTCGCACTGCGCAAGAAAGAAATCCTGGCCGCACGCGCCGGGCAGGCACAGGCCCGACAATCCTCTGCAGTACCCGGCGCAGCGGAGGCCGCCGGGCAGCCGGCGCAAGAACCATCATTCGCCAGCCGCGAGGTCATTGCTCGCGCAGCCCGCGTGAGCAGTGCGACGCTGGGCCAAATCGAAAAAATCCGGAAGTCAGCTGCGCCCGAGCTGGTCGATGCAGTAAAGGCTGGCGTCGTTTCCATCAATGCCGCTGCTGCCATCTCTTCCCTGCCCGGCGAAAAGCAGAAGGAGGCTGTTGCCGGGGGAAGAAAGGAGCTGCGCCAAGTGGCACGGCAGGTGCGCGAGGCCAAGCTGCCGCCCAAGCCTGAGCCGGTTCCACCGCCAGACGATGCCACGCCCGAGCAGCTCGCAGTCCACCGGTTGACGCTGCTTGTTACCGAGCTCACGGAAGAACGGGACCAACTGAAAAAGAAGGTCCAGCACCTGACCATTGCGCTTGCGGAGGCCCGGGGCGGTCAGTAGATCGACAGCGCCGGCACTTGTTCATGCGCCATGATCGTGCATGGCTTGAGGTCACCACGGCCTTGGTTCGATACAGGACGCCGCTCGGCACTGCCTGGTCCAGGTTGCGGCGGCCTGACCTGACAGATGGCTCACACAAAGCGCTCTCACCTCATTCCTGGCCGGTACTTTTTGCAACTTCCTGAGCGGCTTCCCGCTCCTTGGCCACGACCTGCTGCCACTGTGCTTCTGTCAGCCCGTGGCTACCATCGCAGTAATCGCGACGACCACAGCCGCAGCGACCGATATCTTCTGAATTCTCTTTAACTCGCATTTCAAGTCTCAATAACAAAATCAATAATTGCGCCTCAAATGCGCGACTTTTCTGTCCACGAACATGTCCGGATTTGCACTGTTCGATCGCTGTTCGAACGGCGATCGAACAGATCCGTCACGCAGAATATTCGACCACGCCCATCCTGATTCACGTCAAGCGCTTGGGCGGGAGCGGTGCGTAGACTCCATCGCGATGCACTTGGCAGAACCTCAAGCGTCACCCATCTGAGTATCCCTTGCCGATGGCTACACAAGACGAGCAAATCCATCTTACGCGGGCAATGCCTGCACCATGAGGAGTTCAACATGAACAGAAGTCGAATGACGGGAACATTGGCGAATTTTCTGGCCGCCCTGCTTTGTGTCCTTTCCTTTGTCGGATCCGCAGCCTGGGCAGCGCCGTTTGCCTACGTTGCAAACAATGACGGAAATAGTGTTTCAGTGATCGACACCAGCACCAATACCGTCACCACCACGATTGGCGTCAGTGCACCCTTCGGCGTAGCTGTCAGGCCCGATGGCAAATATGTGTATGCGACGAATTATCTCAGCTCCAGCATGTCCGTCATCGACGCAAGTACCAACAGCATCGTGGCGACGGTGACTGGCCTGGGTGGGAATCCGCTTGGGATTGCCATTACACCGAACGGCACACGCGCCTACGTCACCAACTACCGTGGCAACAGTGTGTCGGTGGTCGATACCGGCACGAACATGGTTGTGGCCACGGTTACCAACCTTGATCCGGTCAACGGTTCATTTCCAAACTGGCCCGCCGCAACGCCGGACGGCACACGCGTCTATGTACCGAATTGCCACCAACTGAACTACAACCTGAACAACACAGTGGCCGTGATCGACACCAGCACCAACATCGTCACCGCTGTCATTACGGTGCCGGGGCTTTGCCCCGGCCATGTCGTCATCAGTCCCGATAGCGCACGCGCCTATGTAACCACCTGCACCGGATCGTGCGATGGCGGCGCTCAGGGCCTTCTTTCAACAATCGACACGGCGACCAACACCGTCATTGCTTCGCTCGGCGTGGGCAATGGCGTGAACGGTGTCGCCCTGAGTCCTGACGGCAGTCGCGCGTATGTGGCAAATAGCGGCGACAATACGGTATCGGTGGTTGATACGGCGAGCAACAGCGTAATAAACACGATCACCGGACTGGGCAACATGTCAGTGGAAATCGCTGTTACGCCTGACGGCACAAAGGCCTATGTCGGGAACAATGCCAGCAACACCGTCTCGGTCATTGACACTGCCAGCAACGCGATAGTGGCCACCGTTCCTGTAGGCGCTGCGCCGCTTGGCATCGCCATTACTCCCCTGCCCCTGCCACCGACACCTAAAACCAAGCAAGATTGCATGAACCAAGGCTGGATCAAGTTTGGCTTCAGGAACCAGGGCCAATGCATCCAGTTTGTTCAAACGGGCAAATAGAACCGGCGCGCCAAGCTCGAGCTCGAGCGGAGGACCGAAGTAAAGGGTTGCGGACTGGCGATCTGCAACCCGATGCGGGTCGGGTCACGGAGAGGGGCCAAGCGATGATTTTTCCTGCCCAAGCGCTTGGCAAAGTACAAGTCAAGACCTGAGCTGTTATTTCAATACCCGGTCAGGCATTCGCCAGCCGAACCCCGACACTCATCGACCCGATACCATCAAATTCCGTAAAGATGGTATCCCCCGGCACTACCGGCCCCACGCCCTCCGGCGTGCCGGTAAACAGAATGTCACCCGGCTCCAGCGTGTAGAAAGAAGATGCGAATACGATCAGATCGGCAATATCAAGGATCAGGTCGCGCGTATTGGCGCTCTGGCGCACTTCGCCATTGACCGAAAGCGTGAAACCGAGCGCATAAGGGTCGCGGATTTCGTCAGCCGTCACCAGCCATGGGCCGAGCACAGTGTAACTATCGATGGACTTGCGCAGGCTGCGTTCCTCCGGACCGCGCGTGGTCATGTCGAGGCCGATGCAATACGCCGCTACATACTGCAAGGCATCGGCATGGGTCGCATTGCGCACGGTTTTTCCGATGATGGCCACCAGTTCGGCTTCGTGGTCATTGCGGCGATCAGGGTGGGCAATCCGGACCCCTGCGCCTGGACCGACGATTGAACTGGTCGCTTTGAGAAACAGGCCGACGCGCTGGATTTCCGCAATATGGCTGGCCATGTTGTTGTGGATTTCAACTTGCGAACGCGCTTCGTCAAGATGCTTCTGATAGTTCACCGGCGCGGCAAGGACCTTGCCGGGGTTGGCAACGGGGCTGAGCAATGTGACGCCATCCAGCGCAAAGGCCGGCGCCGTGAGGGCAAGTTCGGCAGCCCTTTTGCATACCTGGTCCAGGTTGGCAATCATCAGGTCGTGCCGGGGAAATGGATATCTGCATGCGGGCAATACATCGAGCGCTGCAGTCACGTCACGCACGGTATTGCCATCGACCAGACCCAGGCGATCATCATTAAATCGGCACAATTTCAATTCATTACTCCCGGATGATGGATCTGCATATTTTCGCAAAGCACGCAGCAAATTAATAGCGAAACGTTTTATGATCAAGTCGGCTAGTTCAGGACGATGCAGCCTGCTATTCGTGCCAACAATTTCAAACCTCAGGAGGCTATACATAAATGAAAAAAATTCTTGCGGCTTTACTGTTTTGCACTACCGCCTTGCCAATTGTGGCTCAAGCCCAGGCCCAAACCTGGCCAAGCAAGCCAATCAAATTAATCGTCCCCTTTCCGCCTGGCGGCCCTGTCGATTACATTGCCCGGCAAGCTGCCAATATCTTGCGTGACGAATTCAAACAGCCGGTCGTTGTTGACAATCGTCCTGGCGGCAACGGTGTTACCGGACATGACGTGCTCGCCAAGTCCGCACCTGACGGCTACACCATCGGCATGGAACTGATCACAGTCAGCATTGCTCCGCACCTGGGCGAGATTCCATTCGACCCCGCCAAGGATCTTGCACCCATTACCAATTTTGCGGCGATGACGCCGGTTCTGCTGGCGAACAAGGACACGCCTTTCAACAGTCTTGCGGATCTGGTTAAGAGCGCGAAAGAGAACCCGCGCAAATACGCCTTCGGGACGCCCGGCGTGGCCACCATTCCACACCTGGCCGCTGAACTTCTGAAGACCCAGGCAGGCATATCGCTGCTTCATGTACCGTACAAAGGCGCGACACAGCAAGTCCAGGATTTGATTGGCGGCACCACGCAACTGGACTTCCAGAGCTCGCTGACTGTCGCCCTGCCTCAGCTCAAGGCCGGCAGAGTCAAGGCACTGGTCGTGTTCACGCCAAAGCGTTCACCTCAATTGCCGGATGTCCCCACTGTGATCGAGGCTGGTTATCCCGAGCTTGTGGTGCAACCATGGTTCGGCATTGGCGCTCCTGCCGGCGTCCCGGATGCGATCATCCAGAAACTGCATGCGGCCCTGACCAAAGGCTTGAGAAGCCCCGAGGTGATCGAACATCTGACGAAAATCGGCGCGACTGCACAGCCAAGCGCCAGCCCGGCGGAGTTCGCGTCTTTCATCAAGAATGAATCTGTCCGCTGGGGCAAGGTCATCAAGGACAACAACATCAAGGCTCAATAACGCCTGCCAGGCTGTGATGGGCCGCTGCCGGGCGCGAAGCAGCCGGCAGCGGCCCCTATCGGTCACCAGTGAGCAAGCACATCAACGCATAACACCAGGAAGCTCGTCGCATGAATCAAGCTGTGCAGCCGCATGGTTTCGACCGTGTTCCAGTGATCATCAAATTCCAGGAACCTGCCGGAATGGTGGAGTCCTATGGGTTCGCAGGCAGCCAGGGCTATACCTTCCTCGAAGGACAGCGCCTGGTTCCGCGCAATGTGGACTCCAGCGTGGTGTATGTGTTCATGCATCCGGCCTCTACCCTGCAGCTGATGCCGATGCCCATCGCCCTGGCCGAAGCCGGCATGCATGTGCTGTGCGCCGCCAGTCGCTACGCGAAGAACGACTCCGCACTCATCATGGAGAAGGTGGCCTTCGACCTTGGCGCTTACATCCGTCATGCACGCGAAGATCTTGGCTACGAAAAGGTGATCCTGGTGGGCTGGTCAGGGGGAGGCGCACTGTCCTTGTTTTACCAGGCGCAGGCCGAATCGCCCACGATCACCCACACGCCTGCCGGGGATCCCTACGACTTGACGCAGGCTGGCCTGATACCCGCAGATGGACTGATCTTCGTCGCGGCACACTTGAGCCGGCCGGAAACGCTGACTGAGTGGATGGATCCCTCCGTGCTGGACGAGATCGATCCCGATCGCCGCGATCCGGAGCTCGACATCTACGATCCCGCCTGTCCAAACCAGCCGCCGTACAGCGCCAATTTCATTGCCCGCTTCCGCCAGGCGCAACTCGCCCGGAACCGGCGCATCAGCGACTGGGCGATAGCGATGCTCGATCGTTTGAAGAATGGCGGATCTGAATCGGAACGCTGCTTTATTGTTCACCGCACGATGTGCGATGTCAGGTGGCTGGACCCGTCGATTGACCCTAACGGCCGCCGCCCGAACTGGTGCTATCTGGGCGATCCGCGGGTGGTCAACTCGGGCCCGGTCGGACTTGCACGTTTCACGACCTTGCGGAGCTGGCTGTCGCAGTGGTCTTACGACCACTCCAATATCAAGGCTGCGCCCAATGCGGCGCGGGTAAGACTGACACCGGTCTTGCAGATCGAGAACGGCGCAGACGATGCTGTTCCGGCGACACATAACCGGCAGGTGTTCCAGGCACTTGCCACAGCTGACAAGGAATTGGTGCGGATCGAGGGTGCCACCCACTACTACCTGGGCCAACCCGATCAGTTACAGCAGTGCCTGGCGACTGTCATCCAGTGGTCCCGGCAGCATTCCCTTGTTTGACAAGCCGGCTGATGTTCATCGCTCGCGCTCATTGACGAGCATTTCAGTGAGCCGCCAGTCAACTGTGAAACCGCTAGACTGAGCAGCAATCTCCGATACACGCCTGAGGAATTCCCATGAGAAAAATAATCACGTTCGCCACCCTGGCTATCGCCGCATTGAGCGCGCAGGCAGAGACCGTCGGCGACGTCTCGACCACCTTCCGGTTTTTGGGTGCAAACAACAAGATCGTCGTCGACGTGTTTGACGATCCCAAGGTGAATGGCGTGTCGTGCTACCTGTCGCATGCCAAGACCGGTGGCATCAAGGGCACACTCGGGATTGCCGAGGATACGTCCGATGCTTCCGTCGCTTGCCGCCAGGTGGGGCCGATCGTTTTCAACGGGACTTTTCCGCGCGAGGAAGAAGTGTTTTCGGAACGGTCCTCGTTTCTTTTCAAGCATGTGCGGGTGGTGCGCATGGCCGACAGGAAGCGCAATACGCTGGTCTACCTAGTGTATTCGGACCGGATCATCGATGGCAGCCCGAAAAACAGCGTTACTGCAGTCCCGGTGCCGGCCAGCCAGCCGCTTCCGGTGAAATGATCTTCAGTGCAAGTAAATCTGCAGCGATTCCGGACATGTCCTTGAAGGCCTTTTCCCGCAGTGCCAGCCCGCCCTGCTTTCAGCGGCGTCAGGGTGTCGCCGGGTCTCGCACTGCCGCTTGATGCAGGTCAACAAGGCCCGCAAGCCTTGCAGCGCTGTCCGGATAGAATGGTTTTTGGCTCCTGGCGTACCAAAAGGAGGCTGGCCATGAAAGAAAAGGAATTGCGGCTGGCGGTGGTGTTCTTCGGCGGCGTCTCGCTCGCTGTCTACCAACATGGCATCAACCGTGAAATCCTGAACCTGGTGCGGGCATCAAAGCTCAATCAAAGGGATAGGCAGGAGGAGCCGGGCGAGGCACCTTCATTTCACAACCGCTATCCGGACGAACCGGAGCGATCGACTGGCGATGTCTATCTCCAGTGTCTGGAAAAAGTCGGTCAGGATCTATCGCTGCGCGTCATCGTCGACGTGATTGCCGGCGCGTCGGCGGGCGGCATGAACGGTGTCGCACTGGGCCGGGCCCTGGCTCACGACCTCAGCCTTGCGCCGCTCACCGACATGTGGCTGGCAGAAGCTGACATGCTCAAGTTGCTGGCGCCCGAGGCCCGGGCCCGGCTTTGGAACAAATGGATTTTCTGGCCCTTCGTGCGGCCCATGCTTGCACGGCTCCAGCGTGAAGGCCTGATCAGCGGAAAAATCGATGCCGAAATGCAGGAACGGGTTTCGGTATTCCTCCGTTCGCGCTGGTTCAAGCCGCCCCTCGATGGCCCTCGCTTCGCCAGCCTCATACTTGATGGCCTGGCAGCAATGGAAAAGCCGAACGACTGGAGCGAATCACTGATGCCGACCGGCACCAGGCTCGACCTGCTTCTCACGGTAACCGATTTCCGCGGCTTCGATCGCTCGATATTCATTCACGATCCGCCAGTGGTCCGGGAGCGCGAGCATCGTCATGTTTTCCGCTTTCACCTGGAGCATGACAAGGCCGGGCATTTGCAGAGCGACTTTGATTTCGAAAGCCTGCCGTCGCTTGCTTTCGCAGCGCGCGCATCTGCTTCCTATCCGGGCGCATTCCCGCCGGCGCAACTACGCGAAATGGATGATCTGCTGGCGTCCCGCCACCAGCCATGGCCCGCGCGCTCACGTTTCCTTGCCCGCAATTTCAGCAACTATATCGAGCAGGGAAAGAAGCCGGAAGATGCCGTGCTGGTCGATGGCAGCATCCTCGACAACAAGCCGATCATGGCAACACTGGAGGCAATCCGCTCGCATAGCGCTTTCCGCGAAGTGGATCGCCGCCTGATCTATATCGACCCCCATTCCAGGATCGACAAGCCGGCTCCCAGCAGCAGCGTGCCGGGATTTTTCGCGACCCTGAGAGGGGCGCTCTCCGACTTGCCACGGATCGACCCGACCTTTAACGAACTCGCAGAGGTCAGCCGATACAACAAGCAGGTCCGACGCCTGAAGGAGACCATTTATTTCGCCAGGCCCCAGGTTGAAAAAATGATCGCGGACGCGACCGGCGGGCGGATCATGGGCACGTTCACCGTCAATGATGTGCGGCACTGGCGCCTGACATCCACCAACCTGCTGGCCGGAACAACGATTGTCTACGACTCGTACATGCGATCCCTGGTGCTGGAAGCGCTGGATTACCTGGTCGACCTGATTCGCCGCGCCTGCCGCTTCTCCAGCGATTCGGCAGAAGCACGCAGGATCCAGGCGGTCGTCGAATGCTGGGCCGCACACCACGGCATACTGCTGTCCGATTCCTACCGTATGCCGGAGATCGTTCATGAATACGCCGAGATGCCCACGTTCTCGAAGATGGTCATCGACTTCGGGGTGATCTACAAGAAGAGGCGTTTGAATTTCATACTTCACGAGATCAATGAGTTCTATGGCAGTGCTGCGTCAGCGGAGCCGTATTCCACGAAATCCGGGGATCTCGATCTCCTGAAGATACAGATTCACAAACTCATCGATGAATTGGCGATTTACGAGGACGCCAATTTCCTGAGCAATCAGGCGCATGTCATGTGCCGGAAGCTGTTCCCGGCGGATTCGGGCGAGATTGATGTCGACCAGTTTTTCCGCACGAATGATGCCGCCATCACCAATGTAGTGAATCGGCTTGCCTTCGAATGCGACATGACGCGCAGGAACGACGATGCGGACGCGGTGCTTTCATCTTCGCTGGTGACCAGTCTCGATCCAGGTTCCCGCGGCGCGATTCTCTCCGCCTACCTGGGCTATTTTTACTGGGACATCATACTTCGGCCTGCGGTGAGCGCCCTGTCACCCGAAGGCGGAACAATAGAGGAAATCCTGATCGACCGGATAAGTCCGGACGATGCCCTCAGCCTGTCTGCACCAGACGCGACCAGGATGCTATTAGGCGGAACCTTTGCCGGCTTCGGCGGATTTCTCAGCCGCGTCACGCGGGAAAACGACTTCCTGTGGGGGCGCCTGCATGCCATCGATCGGCTGTTCGACATTCTGGCCAGCACGGTGCCAGCGAGCACCCGGCAAGCGATCGATTTTCGCGCCTTGAAGAAGGCTGCATTTGAACGCGTGATCGACGAGGAGGCCGGGCGGCTCAGCCTGGTTCCCGATCTGGTGGCGCGACTGCGGGACACGATTGCTGCGCTGTAGCCCGAAAGGGCCGGGTCAGGTCTTGACATTTACTGCACAGTCGTCCGGGAGTGGGGTCAGGTCTTGACCTCTACTGCCCAAACGTTCGATTGAGTACAAAGTTGAGACCTGCCCCCTCATCCATGGTGGGCTTGCTCTGATCGGATCAGATCTGGACGCGTGTTCCAAGCTCGATCACGCAGTTATCGGGCAGTCGGAAAAAGTATGCAACGTTGCCTGCATTGCGCGACATGATGGAGAACAAGGCCTCGCGCCATTTCGCCATGCCGGCCCCCTTGGTGGGCACCACGATCTCCCGGCTCAGGAAGTAGGACGTCTCGAACAGGTTGATCGTCAGCCCCTGCGCCTGGCACAACGCCAATGCCTGTGGAATGTCAGGCTGGTTGATGAACCCGTAGTTCACCTGCACTCGCCAGAAGCCCGGCACTAGCGGAGTGACCTGAACCCGCTGCTCGGACGGAATCCACGGTACATCGTGGAATACCACGGTGAGAATCAGATTGCGCTCATGCAGAACCTGGTTATGCTTGAGGTTGTGCATCAGCGCCTGTGGCACGGTGTCCGGATTGGCCACGGCATAGACCGCGGTGCGCGAAGCTCGGGGAATGGTATCGGCCGACAAGGCGCGCACAAATGGCAACAGCTCCGGATCGCCCTGGCGGATGTTCTCCAGCAGCAACTCGCGCCCACGTCGCCAAGTGGCCATGACGATGAAAATAAACGCCCCCGTGACCAGCGGGAACCAGCCGCCATCGAGAAATTTCAGCGCACACGAAACCACCAGCATGGCATCGAGCACCAGGAATGCACCAGTAGCCGCGAGCGCCAGCGGCAGAGGATAGCCCCAGGCATGACGAATGACGAAGAAGGTCAGCGCGGTTGTAATGAGCATGGTCACCGTCACTGCAATGCCATAAGCCGAGGCAAGTGCCGAGGAACTGCCAAAGCCGACCACGGCCAGCAGCACAGCCACCAGCAGCAGCCAGTTAATCTGAGGCATGTAGATTTGCCCCGCCTCGCGGGCCGAGGTGTAGCGCACCTGCAAGCGAGGCAGCAGGCCAAGCTGAACAGCTTGCTTCGTCATGGAATAGGCGCCGGAAATCACAGCCTGCGAGGCAATGACGGTAGCCACTGTGGCCAGCAACACTGCCGGTAGCAGCCAGGTCTCGGGGAACATGCGGTAAAAAGGGTTCTCCAGTGCCGAGGGGTCGCGCATCAGCAGCGCGCCCTGCCCCATGTAGTTGAGCGCCAGCGCCGGCAGGACCATTCCAGTCCAGGCCAACTGAATCGGCCGCTTGCCGAAATGCCCCATGTCGGCGTACAGCGCCTCGGCACCCGTCAAGGCCAGCACGATGGCGCCCAGCGCGACAAACATATGCCAGCCCTGCGCGCGCAGGAAGGCCAGCGCCTGCAGCGGATTGAGCGCCGCCAGGATGGCCGGTTCGCGCATGATTTCCGATACGCCGGTCCATGCCAGCACGCCGAACCACAGGCAGATCACCGGGCCGAACATCTTGCCGACCAGACCTGTTCCATAACGCTGAACCGAAAACAGGGCCACCAGTACAGCCACCGAAATGGGCAACACATAGGGCTTGAGAAGCGGCGTGACCACTTCCAGCCCTTCTACCGCGCTGAGCACCGAAATAGCCGGCGTGATGACGCTGTCGCCATAAAACAAGGCGGCCCCCATGACGCCAGTCAGCAGCAGGGCCACACGGCGCTGCTGCGTCTTGCCGGCGGCATGTGCGGCCAAGGCGGTGAGCGCCATGATGCCTCCTTCGCCGCGGTTGTCTGCGCGCAAAATCAGGAGCACGTACTTCAGCGTCACCACCAGCATCAGCCCCCAGAAAATCGTCGAGACTGCGCCAACCAGGTGTGCCGCATCGACTGGAATGCCGGTGGCAGGACTGAAGACTTCCTTCATGGTGTAGAGCGGGCTGGTGCCGATGTCCCCATACACAACCCCCAGGGCACCCAGCGTCAGGGCAGCCAGGCCTTCCCGGCGATGTGGCAATTGATTCATATCCATTCATTGATCCCTTCAAAGCGAATGGGCGTACTGTCGCCGCGCAGACATCAGGAACGCATAAGGAAAAATCGGCCTGCCGGATCAATCGGTTGCCAGCCTGTAGCCGACGCCGGTTTCGGTCAGCAAATGCCGTGGCTCTGCTGGGACGTGCTCTATCTTGGCCCGCAACTGGGCCATGTACAGTCGCAGGTAGTGTGTGTGCTCGGTGTACTCCGGCCCCCAAACGTCGGTCAGCAACTGGCGGTGCGTCACCACGCGGCCGGCGCTGCGAACAAGACGCGCCAGCAGCCTGAATTCGGTCGGCGTGAGATGTACCGGCTCGCCGTAGCGCGTCACCACATGCTTTTCCAGATCGATTTTCAGCTCGCCCAGCTCATGCACCGTAACCGCGGCGGCCAGCGTCGTGCCCCGATGCCTCAGCGCTACACGGATGCGCGCGAGCAACTCTCCCACGCTGAACGGTTTGGTCAGGTAGTCGTCGGCTCCGGCGTCGAGCAGTGCGATCTTCTGCGCCTCCTGATGCCGGGCCGATACCACAACGATGGGCACACTGGAATGCAGGCGCACATCGCGCACCAATTGCAGGCCATCGCCGTCGGGCAGCCCGAGGTCCAGTACTACGACATCCGGCGGCCGATGCTGCAACAAGGCGGCGGCCTCCCTGAGCGAGACCGCACTCTGCACCTTGAAGCCCTCCACCGTCAGCGCAGTATGGAGCAGGGCACGGATCTCGCTGTCGTCCTCCACCACCAGCACACGCAGGCTCATGGCGCCGGCCCCTTTGCCGGCACGGCCGCCGATGGCTGGACGTCGAGCGGCAGAACCAGGCAAAAGCTGCTGCCCCCCCCGACCCTCGGGCTCAGATGCAGCTCGGCGTGGTGCGCTTGGGCAATCGCGCGGCACACAGCCAGGCCCAGCCCGGTGCCGCGTCGCCCGGCATGATCGCCGCGCACATACGGCTGGAAAATCGCCTCTCGTTCAAGCTCGGGGATGCCAGGACCACGGTCGTGAACGCAGACCTCGATGCCCTTCGGCCGAATCTGCACCGTGAGTTCGACATCACCGTCGCTGTACTGCAGCGCATTGCCGACCAGGTTACCGAGCAACTGGGTCAGCAGAACCGAGTCGGCCTTAATGAGTGGCAAGTTCGGCGGCACACTGGATCGGATGCGGCGCGCAGGGTCATGCCGCCGCAGTCGTCCCAGGACGGCACCGACAATTTCCTCCACTGACTCCCAGTTGCGCTGAACCGCGGCACTCGATCCGGCCAGACGCACCAGCTGCAGTGTGTTGTCGGTCATGGCATCCAGATAGGCAGCCTCGCTGACGATGGTCTCCAACAGCCGGTCCTGATCTGCAGCACCCAGCCTGTCACGCTGCGTCTGAAGCGAGGTGGCGGCAGCCACCATTGCCGCCAGCGGCGTGCGCAGGTCATGGGAGATCGCCGCGAGCAGGGTGCTTTGCAACTGCTGCCGCTGCGCTTCGCTTTGAGCGGCCCGCATGGAGCCGACCAGCTGCAAACGCCTCAGGCTTTGGGCCAGGAGCGCGCAGAGTGCCTGAGCGTGCGCGCGGCCCGCGATATCTCCAGCCGGCGCCGGGGATATACAGGCTGCACCCAAGGACATGCCCTGCTCTGCCAGCGGCACATACCAGGCTTGCAGGCCGGGCCAGCGCCCGGTTCCGGGTCCGAGCACTGCCTGCTCCCGCAAGCAGCAATTCAAGCCGTCGCGTATATCGGAAGCCAGTTCATCGTCCTGCGCCAGGGTGCCAGTCGGTGAAGCCAGGACCAGAACACAAGGTCCCTCGAAAGCAGCCTGTAGCGCAGAGCGTCCCAGCGACAAGACATCCTGTGGCGTTGCGGCTCCCGCCAAGTCGGTGGCCAGCGTCTGCAGCTGGTGCGCCCGGCGCTCATTCAGGCGAGCCATGTCAGTTTCCCGTCGCAGGCCGCTGGCCAGGCGGCTGATGACGAGTGCCACCACCAGCATGACCCCCAGCGCGATGAAATGCTCCCGGCTTTCAATCTCGAAAGTCCGCCGGGGCGGCACAAAAAAGAAGTTCAACGCCGTGACCGCACCCAGAGCGCATGCGACCGATTCGAGCCAGCCCAGTTTGTAGGCTGCAATCACCACGGCCAGCACATAAATCATTGCCTGGCTCGTGATAGAGACGTAACGCTCCAGCAGCAAACCTGCCAAGGTGGCCAGCACAAGGAGGACCAGGACCAATCCCCAACCCCTTGCCCCGGGTGATGCCTGCTGTTTGTAAAGTGCCATCATGGGCGAGAGCGTAGCAAATCCTGTATCAGGAAGGCATATGAAAAGTCAGGACAACGGAATATATGCAAATCAAAGGATGTGAAAACGATGCCACACTTGAACAGATTTCGATCGGCTTGCACAATCCGGATGTCCACCCGACAATCCCCATGCGCCGACCGGCGCGATGACAGAGACCCCATGATTCACACCATGATTCGATCGATACCGATTTCCGGCCTGGCATTCGCCGGCGTGAACCCTGGCCGGAGCAAGGCGCATGCAACTGATTGATTTTTTCGACCGTGGCGTGGGCTACGGCGGGCATGCCCCATGCCTGATTGAACCGGATGGGCGCACCCTGAGCTATGGCGAGGTCCAGGTTCTGTCGTACCGCATCGCAAACGGCCTGCATGCGGCAGGCGTAGGGCCGGACAGCCAGGTCGGCCTGCTCAGCGGCAACCACCTACTGACCTTTGTCGCGGTGCTGGGCATCGTGCGCTCGTCTGGCGTCTGGCTGCCGGTCAACGCGCGAAATTCAGCCGAGGAGAATGTCAACATCCTGTCGCGCGGCGACTGCGAATTCCTCTTCATCCATAGCCAGTTCGCGCCACAGTTGCCGCTGCTGCGCCAGGCCATGCCCGGGCTCAAGGGCATTGTCTGCATCGACCGGGCAATCGATGGCATTCCGGATCTCGAGAGCTGGGCCGCCAGCCAGGACCCGGCTCCTTGCCGCAGCAATGCCCAGGCGGGCGATGTGGTCGCGATCCGCGGCACCGGCGGCACGACCGGACTGCCCAAGGGCGTGATGGTCACGCATCGCAATTACGCCACCATGTTTGCCAACTGGTACGCGGCCATGCCGGTGCAGGACACGCCGGTGCATCTGGTGGTAGCGCCGCTAACCCACGCCGCCGGTGCGGTGACATTTGCCACCATGGGCTATGGCGGCGCCAGTGTGATCCTGCCGACCGCCGAGCCCGGCGCCATCCTGTCGGCCATTGAGCGGTATGCGGTGACGCAGCTGTTCCTGCCGCCTACCGTGATCTACAAGCTGCTCGCGCATGCTGACATCCGCCGGCACGACTACAGCTCGCTGCGCTATTTCGTGTACTCGGCCGCGCCCATGTCAGTGGACAGGCTGCGCGAGGCGCTCGATGTGTTCGGCCCGGTCATGGTCCAGTGCTACGGCCAGGCCGAGGCGCCATTTGTCTGCACCGTCATGACCGCGCAGGACCATGGACGCATTGTCGATGACCCGGGTCTTGCGCACCGGCTCGCGAGTTGCGGGCGCAGTTCGCCCTTCGTCCGCGTCGCCGTGATGGATCCGCAGGGCCGCCTGCTGGGCGCCGGCGAGCGCGGCGAGATCGTGGTGCAGGGTGACCTGGTCATGAAAGGCTACTTCCGCGATCCCGAAAAGACCGCAGAAACCCTCAGGCACGGCTGGCTGCACACCGGCGACATCGGCTATCAGGACGACCAGGGCTACTACTACATCGTGGACCGCATGAAAGACCTGATCGTCTCGGGCGGCTTCAACATCTCCCCCGGCGAAGTGGAACAGGTGCTCTGGGCCCATCCGTCGGTCAACGACTGCGCCGTGGTCGGCGTGCCCGATGCCATCTGGGGCGAAGCCGTCAAGGCCATCGTCGAACTCAAGCCCGGCACGCAGTGGGATGCGGAAGAGGCGCTGGAATTCTGCCGCATCCGGCTGGGCAGCATGAAGGCACCCAAGTCGATCGAGGTATGGGAGCAGTTACCCCGCAGCCAGGTCGGCAAGGTCCTGAAAAAGGATATCCGCGAGAAGTACTGGGTCGGCCGGGAACGTCGTGTGTGAACCCAAATCCTCACCAAATCCTCAGTCCGAAACTTTTCCGCGCATCGACTTGATCTGGCCCCGGATGTTCTTCCCTTCCAGGCGCTTTCTTTGGGAACTGCGGGTTGGCTTGGTTGCCCGGCGCATGCGCGGCAGGACCGCGATGCTCGCCACCAGTTCCTGCAAGCGATCAACCGCCTCCTGCTTGTTCATTTCCTGGCTGCGGTGCGCCTGCGCCTTGATGATCACCACGCCGTCCTTGGTGATGCGCTGGTCGTTCAATGCAAGCAGTCGCTCTTTCAGGATGTCCGGCAGCGATGATGCGCGGATGTCGAAGCGCAAGTGGATGGCGCTCGACACCTTGTTGACGTTCTGACCGCCCGCACCCTGGGCGCGAATTGCGGTGAATTCGATGTCGTCAGCGGGGATGAGGGGAATACGAATGACAGTGATCCTGTGCGCTGCCAGCACACGCAGGCCGGGGCGGAGCCCGGCCGCCTGGGCTAGCAATTACCTTTTTTGGCTTGTCCTGGTGGACAGAATCCACGACCCTGACCAGGCGTGCAATTGCCTTTCTTGGCCTGTCCCGGCGGGCAGAACCCGGGGCCAGGACCTGGCTCGGCAACCTCGACCGGAACCAATACGCAACCCGCGAGAAGGAAACCTGCGGCCATCAATGATGCTAATAATTTAATCACGCCCTGTATCCCTTATGTAGTGCCTGAATCGGTGCCTGGAACCATCTGCCAAGCCCGCAAAATGCCGGACAAGACTAACAGAGTGGCGTTCATGTTCGGACAAAGCTTTCAGATAAAGCGAAGTTGACTGCGATTGGACGGCCTGAACCCTTGCCTCAATCTGTTTCGCAGAGGAAAATTGACGTTTTAGAATTAAAAATGGTGAGTGCCTTGTCTACTGCTACTGGTAACGCTTCGTGAAGCGCTTCGAGATTTCTTCCAGAAATGTCCAGCATGCGAACATGCGGATAGCGTACGAGCGGCTTCACCTGGCAAGCAGATGAAAGCATGGTGAAAACAATATCCAGAGTGGTCGCCCATGCCCGCGGGCGCATGTCTCGCCCCCTGATCGGTCTTCTGCTGGTGGTACTGCTCTGCGTCTTTTACTGGATACAGCTGTTAGGTGATCAATCGAATCAACTGAAATACGCCGAAAGCCAGACCCGGCAGCGCGCGACCCAGATGGCGGCCAGCATGGCCACCCAGGTCAGCACCCTTGTGTCTGGCCTGGAGTACCTCTCGCATAGCCTGGCGACCAAGTACGCGGTCGACCGCGAGCATTACTTCCCGCATGCAGTAAACACAGCTCTCAATACCTTTCCCAGCGGCAGCATCATGCAGATTTCCGTGGCCGACGCTGCGGGGGACATCACCTACTCCAACCTCGACGACAAGCTGCGCTCCGGTCAGCCCACGGTATCGATTGCCGATCGGGAGCATTTCCTGGTTCATGCAGAGACCAACCAGGAAAGGCTGTTCATCAGTCATCCGGTGCTGGGTCGCGTTTCGGGGAAATGGGCCATTCAATTTTCCCATCCCATCCAGCGCGAGGGCCGCTTTGCCGGTGTCGTGGTGCTGTCCGTTTCACCCGATTACATTTCCAGCCACTTCCGTGAAGTGTTCACCGGCAGCAGCGACGTGGCCTTGCTGGTCCTCAATGACGGCGGCTACCTGGCCAGCTCGCACCTTCAAGGAAGCGTGCTGGGACAATCGGTTCCGCCGGAGCGTGAATTCATCGCCAATCCGCAATCCTTGCAGGGTGAATATCAGGTGTTCGCACCAGTTGATGGCGTGGAGCGCTATTACGCCTGGAGCCGCCTGAAAAAATATCCGCTCATCGTCAGCGTCGGATTCGGCCGCGACCGCGCTCTGGCCAGCACCCGTAATGCCATTCATGACAGCCGGCTACGAAACGGCCTGGCTACAGCCATCCTTCTGGCGGCGGCGCTATGGATTGCCCTGCTGTTCTCGCGCGTGCGCCGGGAGCAGGACCTGCTGCAGGAAAACAAGCAGCGCTACCAGCTTGCCCTGGAAGGCGGGGAATTAGGCACCTGGGATTGGGACCTGAGCAACAACTACATCAGTGTCGACCGTCGCCTGACCGACATTCTCGGTCTTGCGCCTGGCGAACTGGAACCGAGCCTCGAAGGCATGCGGAACTTGATGCATCCGGACGACTTGCCTGGCCTGCAAGCCGCGCTGGACCGGGTCCTTGATGGCGCGACTGACAAGCTGGATTTCGAGCAACGCATGTGCCACCGTGACGGGCATTGGTGCTGGGTCAGCGGGCGCGGGAAAGTCACTCTTCGCGACGCCGATGGGCGCGCCCGCCGGGCATTCGGCATATTGGCCGACGTCTCTGGACGGCGCGAAAGCGAGGCTGCGCGTGTCGAATTACAGGAGCGCCTGACCAAGCTGATGGCGCAAGTGCCGGGCACCTTGTACCAGTACCGCCTGGATGCCGGCGGCACCAGCAGCTTTCCCTACGCCAGCCCGGGCATCATGGATATTTACGACATGACGCCCGAAGCCGCAATGCAGGACGCAGCACCTGTCTTCGAGCGCATCCATCCCGAAGACCTGGAGCCGGTGCGAATCAGCATCATGGAATCTGCGCGCATGCTCACCATGTGGAGCTGCGAGTACCGCTTCATCCGCGCCAGCGGCGAGATCCGTTGGCTCTCGGGCCGTGCCAAGCCGGAACGTGAGAGCGACGGCAGCACGCTGTGGCATGGCTACATCCATGACATCACGACCGAACATGCGGCGCATGAAGCACTGCGCCAAAGCGAAGAGCGCCTGCGCCTCACCTCCGCAGCGGTGCGTGATGGACTGTGGGAGTGGGATACCTCCACCGGGACCATCAAGCTGGATGCGCGGTGCAGCGAAATGCTCGGCCATCCGGCACAGGCTGGCAGCGTCACGTTCCAGGACTGGAGCCGCCTGATCCATCCCAAGGACAGCGCCAGTGTGATGCCCAGGGTCCAGCATCAGATAACGCAGGGCAGACCCTTCAACGCCGAGCTCCGTCTGCGAACGGCCGGGAATGAGTGGCTCTGGGTGGAGATCCGCGGACAGGCCACTCACTCTGCAAGCAACCCCGGGATGCTGGTGATTGGGACCCAGACCGACATCAGTCAACGCATGGCCGAGGCGCAACTGCGGCGCGCCCTGCTCGACAATGCTGCCGCGGCCTTGTTCGTGACGACGTCCGACAGAACTATCAATCTGGCCAATCAGCGGGCGGTGGACACCTTCTCCGAGGACGGACTTCCGCTCACTGGCCGCAACATGCGCCTGATCTTCCGCGACGACCAATCCCTGGCCGACTTCGAGCAGCTACATGCAGAACGGCGATTGGCTGGAGAGTTCAGGCTTGAATGCCAACTGCGCATCGCAGGCGGGGCTCTGCGCTGGTTCTCCATGCGCCTTAGCTGCCTCGACATCGAGCAGCCTGCAAGCGACCTGATCTGGACCATGGTGGACACCACCGAGCGCCGCAGGGCGGAAGAGGCGCTGACCGCCGCACGTGCACACCTGCTGGAGGTGATCCGCCATTTCCCCGGCGGCGTCCTGGTGCAGGAACCGTCTGGCAAGCTGGTGGTGATTAACCAGGCGATGTGCGACCTGTTCGGCTTCCGGGAGACGCCGGCCGCCCTGGCTGGCATGACTCCAAGCTCATTGCGCAGCAAGATGTCCGGGGCCGTTCTCGAGCGTTGGCCAGATGTCCAGGAACTGGCGGCCGGTAACACCGTGCTGGATCGCGAATTGTCCCTGGCTGATGGTCGCACTTTCAAGGTCAATTTCATTCCACTCCAGACTGGCGACGGCCACGGCGACGGTGACGTCGGGCGCCTGTGGATCGTCCACGACATTACCGAGCGGCGTCGGCGCGAACAGACACTGGAGCATCTGGCCACCACCGACGTGCTGACCGGTCTGGCTAACCGGCGCGCATTCATGGTCAGGCTGGAAGCGGAGCTCGCGCTCATCGAGCAGGGCGGTCCGGGGGGCATGGTGATCATGCTGGACCTTGACCACTTCAAGCGCGTCAACGACACCTATGGGCACGCCGCGGGCGACAAGGTGCTGGTGCACCTGGCCCAGATTTTGGGCGGCACCGCCTTGCGCACGCAAGATATCGCCGGACGGGTGGGAGGCGAAGAATTCGCAGTCTTGCTGCCCGATACCAGTGCGGACAATGGCGTTGCGATCGCAGACCGGCTGCGCCTTGCGCTGGAGCAAAGCCGTATCGACTCGGGTGATGGCCGCACTATCCAGATCACGCTCAGTGCCGGTGTCGCCCCGCTCATTGGCGATGCCGCCGCCAGCCTGGCGCGGGCAGACGCCGCGCTCTACCAGGCCAAGAACAGTGGCCGCAACCGGATTGTGATGGCGTAGCCGGCAGCCGGGGACGGCGAACGATCAGCCGCCGATAAAGGGATTGGCGCGATTGGGCCGGGTGGTGATCCACACGCTTTTCACCTGCAGGTATTCCTTGATTGCTTCCATCCCGCCTTCGCGGCCGATGCCGCTCTTCTTGTAGCCACCGAACGGGGTCGCGAAACTGGTGGCGCGGTAGTTGTTGACCCATATCGTGCCGGCACGGATCCGGTCCACGCAGTAGAAGGCGCGATGCAGGTCCTGCGTCCACACGCCCGCAGCCAGGCCGTACTGCACATCGTTGGCGATGCGGATCGCCTCATCTTCGTCTTCAAATTTCAGCACCGACAGCACCGGACCGAACACCTCCTGCTGGGCGATGCGCATGTCATTGGTGACGCCGGTAAAAATGGTGGGCGCAATGAACTGGCCCTGCCCATAGCCCTCCCCTTGCAGCGCATGGCCGCCGAGCGCGCAGTGGGCGCCGTCCTCCTTGGCCATGGCGATCATGGCCAGTATTTTTTCCCATTGCGGACGGGTCGCGATCGGCCCGATCTGGGTGTCCATTTGCGACGGATCGCCGATGCGTGCGGACTTCGCCAGCGCCACCAGCTTTTCGACGAATTCGTCGTGTATGGAAGCCTGCAGCAACAGCCGCGAGCCAGCCAGGCAGGTCTGGCCGGAGGCGGCGAAGACGCCGGCCACCGCGCCCTTGACTGCCTCGTCCATGTTGGCATCGGCAAAGACGATATTGGGCGATTTCCCACCCAGTTCGAGCGTGACCTTCTTGAAATCAGCGGCCGCGATCTGGTTGACCATGCGCCCGCCGGCTTCACCGCCGGTGAAGGCAATCTTGGCGACCAGCGGATGACGTACCAGCGGATCCCCGACTTCGGCGCCATAGCCGGTGACGACATTCACCACGCCCGGCGGAAATCCGGCCTCCTCGCACAGCGCTGCCAGTTCCAGCAGCGAGGCCGAGGTAAATTCGGAAGGCTTGATCACAATGGTATTGCCGGCCGCCAGCGCCGGCGCCATTTTCCAGGCGGTCAGCGCCATCGGCGAATTCCACGGCGTGATTGCCACCACCACGCCCAGCGGCTCGTACTTCGTGTAGTTGAATACGTCGTTGCGGGGCATGGGCACCACGCTGCCGCCGACCTTGTCCGCCAGGCCCGCGTAATAGTAGAACCATTGCGCAATGCCGCGCACCTGCGGCGCCACTTCGGCGATCAGCTTGCCGTTGTCGCGCTGCTCGATCGCGCCCAGCCGCTCGGCGTCGCGTTCGATCAGGCCGGCCAGCCGCCGCAGCAGCGCGCCACGCGCGGTTGCCGTCAGGCCGCTCCAGGCTTCTGAGAGGAATGCGCGATGCGCGGCCCGCACCGCAGCGTCGGCATCTGCTTCGGTCGCGCGCGGGATCTCGGCCCAGGCTTTTCCGGAATAGGGTTCGGTGGTCTCGAACCAGGAACCGGAGGATGGATCGCTCCATTTGCCGTCGATGTAGATCTGATAGCGTTGCACGTGAGGCCCTTGAATTGAAGATTAAGCGAGAGATAGGGGGAATGCCGGCGGAAGCTGCGAATGGAACGCGACTCAATGCCGGCCCTGGTGCCGCCCACAGGCAACGCCAGGGCAGACAGTCGCTGCTAATTCACCATCGGCAGGTTGGCCTTGCGGATGAAGTCGCCCCAGTACTGCTTCTGCTGCACCAGGAATCCCCGGAACTGCTCCGGCGAGGGGCTGGCAACCGGCTCCAGGCCAATGTCGCGCAGGCGCGCGGCGTAGTCGGGCTGGGCGGCGATTTCTGTCAGCACGGCATGGATCTTCTGCACCACGGGACGCGGCGTCTTGGCCGGTGCGGCGATTCCCAGCCATGCAGTGGCATCAAAGCCCGGCACGGTCTCGCCCATGGTCGGCACGTCGGGCAGCGTAGCCGAGCGTTTTGCGGTGGTCACGCTCAATGCGCGCAGTTTGCCGCCACGAATCAGGCCGAGCGGCGAAGGCAGCGAATCGATGAAGAACTGGATCTGCCCTCCACCAAGGTCGGTGATGGCCTGGGACGCGCCCTTGTAGGGCACATGCAGCAGCTTGGTGCCGGTCTGCATCGCAAACAGTTCGCTCATCAGGAACGGCGCACTGCCAATGCCGAACGAACCGTATGCGATCTTGCCCGGATCCTTCTTTGCCGCAGCGGCCAGGTCAGCTACCGTCTTGTAGGGACTGTCGGCCGCCACCACCATCGCATACGGAAAGGTCACGATCTGCGAGATCGGGGTGAAATCGTCGATCGGATTGAACGGGAAAGATTTCGAGAAATTGGGAGAAACGGTGTGCACCGTGGTCGACATCACCAGCAGGGTGTAGCCATCCGCCGGCGAATTGATCACCAGTTGCGAGCCAATCTGGCCGGTTGCGCCCGCCTTGTTTTCCACCACCACCGGCACGCCGAGCTTGGCGCTCATGCGTTCGGCCAGTTGGCGCGCGACGATATCCACGGTGCCGGCCGGCGTCCACGGCACAATCAGCTTGATCGGCTTGGATGGGTAGGTCTCCTGCGCCATGGCGGCCGGCCCGGCCAGACCCATCAATGCAGCAAGCGCAGCCAGGACAGTCCCTCTTCTACGGAAATTCATCGCTTCTCCCTGTTTGAACAGTTCCAATAAATTCGACGCTCCGGCGAGGCTATGCGTCGGAGTACCCATAATACTTGCGCGCATGCTCCGGTGAAATCAATTCGTTGCGCAAATCCTTCTCCACCATGCCGCGCTCGCGTTCCTGCGGATTGCCGTAACCGCCGCCGCCCGGAATATGGCTGACGATGCGGTCGCCGGCGCGCACGATCACATGCCGCCCGGCGTCATCGCTGGTGCCGCGAATGCTGAGGAAACCGTTGGGCGAATCGCCGCCGCCAAGCACGCCCGCAGGCGGATAGATGAAGCGGCCGCCGCGAAAGCTGGCCAGCACTTCGCCCACCGGGCCGAGGTCGCCTTCCAGCATGCGCAGCACATACTTCTGGCCGAACCCGCCGCGGAAACGACCCGGCCCGGCGGAGTCCTGCCAGAGCGAGCGTTCCTCGACGATCATCGGCACTTCGCTTTCAATCACTTCGGCCGGCGTGTTGCCGACGTTGTAGGGAAAAGCCAGGCAGGACACGCCGTCCTGAGCGGCGCGTGCCCCAAGGCCGCCGCTCGAAACGTTGAAGGGCGCGAAGTCGGCGCCATCCTTCCTCTTGCCGAACATGTACTGGCCCCACATCGGCGTGGCGCCGGCGCCGGCGCAGACGCGCTCCGGCGCTGCCGGTGCGATCGCCTGGTAGACCAGGTCGGGCAGGAAGTTGCCGATTGCAGTGCGCCCGAAAACCGGCGCCGGGAAGGTGCAGTTCAGCACGCTGCCCTCTTCCGCCACCACCCGGATCGGGCGCAGCGTTCCTTCGTTTACCGCCACCGGCAGGTTGAGCAGGCAGATCACCCCGAAAACGGTATAGGCGGCGGTGTAGGTCAGCGTGCAGTTGATGGCCGGCTTCACCTGCGGCGAGCTGCCGCTGAAGTCGACCACGATTTCGTCGTCGCTGATGATCACCGCTGTGCGGATGACCAGCGTTTCGCCGCCGACGATGTCGACCTTGGCTTCATGGGTATAGGTGCCGTTGGGCAGCTTGCGGATTTCGGCGCGCGTGACCTCTTCGCTGCGGCGCACGATCTCATCTGCCAGTCCCTGCACGTCGGGCCATTCCATCTCGGCGCACATTTCACGCATGCGCTCGGCGCCGACATGGCAGGCCGCGACCTGTGCGCCGATATCTCCGACCACGGTCTGATGCGAACGCACATTGCTCTCGATGAAGGACAGCACATCGCGATTGATCTCTCCCTTGCGGTAGTACTTCAGCATCGGGATGCGCAGTCCTTCCTCGTAGTTGTCGCGACTCTCGGTGGTGGCGCGGCGCCCGCCTATATCCACATGGTGGCAGCAGGTCATCACGTAACCGATGCGCCGTCCCTGGTGGAAGATCGGCAGCATGATGCTGACGTCGTTGTGATGCCCGCTTCCTGCCCACGGATCGTTGCCGATCAGGATATCGCCATCCTCCAGCGTCGCTGGTGGATGCGCCACCAGCATGTTGCGCAGCATGGCGCCCAGCGGTCCGCACAATCCCGGCGTGCTGTCCGGCGTCTGCGCCAGCAAGCGTGCATCGGCGTCGAACACCGCGCAGCCATAGTCGCCAATATCACGCACCACTGTGGAAAATGAAGTCCTGCGCAAGGTGGATCCCAGTTCGCCGACGATGGAAACAAGCCGCCGCCACAACATTTCCAGCGTGATCGGATCGATAGTGCTTGAGGTATTCATCTGAATGTCCTTGTCCTTGTCCGTGTCCATGTTCCGCTACTGAACCTGTGCGCTGGCCGACGCTGCGCGCGCCAGCTTCACGATCAGGCTGCCGTGTTCGTCGATATGAAGCGTGGCGCCGCTGGGCACCACCGTGGTGGACTCGTCTTCCTCGATGATTGCCGGTCCCGGCAACTGCAGGCCGACGGCGATGCGGTCGCGCCGGTGTACCGCGAAATCCATCCAGGTGCGCAGGCGCGGACAGTATGCGCGGCGGGTGCCGGTCCTGCCGTCGCTGCGCGCGGTGGAACGCGCACCTTCGACCGGGGCCACCCGGCGCTGCGAACTGGCCGACAGGCGGAAGGTCATCAGTTCCAGTTGCAGGTCCGGATAGACACGGCCATACAGCTTCAGGTAGGCGCGTTCGAAACCGCCGCGGATTGCAGCCAGCGTTTCATCATGCGTGCGGCCTGGCGTGAAGATCACGTTGACGTCATAGCCCTGGCCCAGATAGCGCATGTCGACGCTGTATTCCAGCGCTACAGCGGCCGAATCGACCGTCTTTGGCAAGCGCATTTCGCATTCGGCCGCCATCTCGCGCTGCAAGCCGCTCAATACTTCCGCCGTAAGCTGCTTGAATAGCACCCGGTGCGAGCGCACGGCGTCGTACGCAACCGGCGCCACGATCATGCCGAATGCTGCCGCCACCCCCGCGCGCGGTGGAATCAGCACGGTGTCGATGCCGAGCCGCGCGGCCAGGTCGCAGGAATGGACCGGGCCGGCGCCGCCGAATCCGACCAGCGCGCAGGAACGCGGATTCTCACCTTTCTCGCTGACATAGGCCTTGGCCGCGGACGCCATGTTTTCGTTGACGATGGCGTGAATGCCGAACGCAGCCTGGTCAACCGGTATGCCGAGCGGATCGGCCAGTACCCGCTTGATCGCGGCCTCAGCTGCGGCACGATCGAGCTTCATGCGCCCGCCAAGGAAGCTGTCGCCATCCAGGTAGCCCAGCACCAGGTCGGCGTCGGACACGGTAGGTTCGGTTCCGCCCTGTCCATAACAAGCAGGTCCCGGCACCGCTGACGAACTTTCCGGTCCCACCTGCAGCGTGCCGACCGGCGTGCGTTTGGCGATACTGCCGCCGCCAGCGCCGATCTCGATCAGGTCGACCACCGAAACTCGAACCGGAATGCCGCTGCCGCGCTTGAAGCGGTGAACGTGGGCCACCTCGAAATCATTGGTGCGGATCGCACGGCCATCTTCCACCAGCGCCAGCTTGGCGGTGGTGCCGCCCATGTCGAAGGCCAGGACCTTGTCCAGCTTTGCCAGGCGGGCGAAATGCGCGGCGCCGAGCGTGCCGGCGGCCGGGCCGGATTCGATGATCTGCACCGGGAAGTCGCGCGCAAACGCAACCGAGTTGATGCCGCCGCTCGACTGCATCATCAGCAGCTCGCCCTTGAAGCCCTGCTCCAGCACGCGCTGCTCCAGCCGGCGCAGGTAACGCGAGGTGATCGGCTTGGCATAGGCATTGATGGTGGTCGTCGTGGTGCGCTCGTATTCCTTGATTTCGGGAAGCACGTCGGACGACAGCGTGACCGGCGTGCCGGGCGACATCTCTTCAATGATCTCGCCCACCCGGCGCTCGTGGGCCGGGTTGCGGTAAGAATGCAGCAAGCACACAGCGAACGACTCGCAGCCCTGCTCCAGCAGCTTGCGCACCGCCGTCCTGACGCTATCCTCATCCAGCGGCGTCAGCACGGCGCCTGTGGCATGCATCCGTTCGTCGACTTCCAGCCGCCTGTAGCGTGGCACCAGCGGCTCGGGGAAAGCGATCTGCAGGTCGTAGGCATCGAAGCGCTTTTCCCGTCCGATCTCCAGCACATCGCGGAAACCGCGGGTGGTCAGCAAGCCGGTCCTGGCGCCCTTGCGCTCGATGACTGCGTTGATCACCAGCGTGGTGCCATGCACCATCACGTCCAGCGCCGCCGCCGTCCGGCCCTGGCGTTCGGCGAGCTTGCGCACGCCCTCGTCGATTGCCCGCGAGGGGTCGTCCGGCGTGGTCAGGCATTTGTAGACTTCCACCCGACCGCTTGTCTCATCCACTTCGACGAAATCGGTGAACGTGCCGCCGATATCACTGCCTAGCGTGATCATCCTGTTCCTTTCGTGACATCCCGCTTGCCGGGATTGATTTGACGCTGCCGGCCCCCGCTGCCGGCCCCTTGATTGGCTGCATTATCCGAATCCAATGTAGCACCCGACATTTGGCAACGGAATACTCACATTGGTAATATGAGTGTTAACATTTTGTTTAAGCGAGCGAAGCGATGGACAAGTTGCGAGCACTGGAATATTTCGTGGCGGCGGCAAAGGACGGCAGCTTTTCGGCGGCGGCCAGGCGGCTCGATGTCAGCACGCCGGCGGTGGCGCGGCTGATCACGGCATTGGAAACCAGCCTCGGGGTGCAACTGTTCCATCGCGCGACCCAGGGCATCGCGCTGACGCCGGACGGCGCCGGCTACCTCGAGGCCTGCAAGCCGGTGCTGCAGCAACTGCGGGCGGCTGATGAATCGCTGACTGGCGCGGCAGTGCGCGCGCAAGGGACGCTGGTGCTGGGCGTACCGCCCTCGCTATCGCAGCATTGCGTGCTGCCGGCCATGGCTGCTTTTCATGCACGCTATCCCGACATCCAGATCGATATCCGGACCGTCGACCTGGCGAGCGCGCCGGAAGCGCAGGAAGCCGACATATTGCTTTTGTACGGCTGGCAGTCTCATGCGGGAATGGTGCACCGGCGGATTGCGCAGACGCGTTCCCTGATCTGCGCCTCGCCGTCCTACTGGGCAGCGCACGGTGTACCGCAGCGGCCGAAAGACCTTGAAGGCCACACCTGCCTGCTGTTTCGCGACCAGGAAGACACCATCCTCGATTTCTGGGAATACGAGCGCGAGGGTCGCAAGGAGGCGGTCACGGTCAGCGGCTGGCTGATCAGCGATCACCGCGATGTGCTGCTCGATGCCGCGATCGCCGGCGCCGGCGTCGCGCGCTTCTCCGACCTGACGATCGCCAGTCACTTGCGCAGCGGCCGTCTGGTGCCGGCATTGCTGGACTGGGAGACCAAGCATGCACCACCGATCAACCTGATCTACCGCGCCAGCCAGCGCCGTACCCCGCGGGTACGGGTGTTCATCGACTTTCTGGTCGAACTGTTCAAGGAACTGGAAATGCAGAGGGTGCCAACGCCGACCGCGCCGCTGCCGGCGGAGCGTCCGCACTGGTACAAGCGGCGCCATGGACGGGCATCGGCTTCGCCGCGGGAGAAGGAATAAGCCAGCCGCCGGCATGTTTGTCATCGATCAAGACTCTTGAGTCCGACCATATCAGAAACCCGATTATCCATAGCCGCAAAGATTCGTTTGTGATCGGCCATGCCCGCCCTACCATGAGCAAGGCTTGGTGCGGCGTTGCGTCATGCGGCGCCGATGAGCCGGCCTTCGGGCATCGCGTTCCCGGAAAGGAAATGGATACATGCCGTCCCCCACAATCAATGACTACCTTGACCGGCTGCCGCGCTCGGCTGCGCCTGGCCAACGCATCTGGCTGGGCCAGGATGGCAGTGCGCGGGGACAGTATTTCAACTGCACGCTGACCAGCGTGTTCCAGCCGGTGCGGGAAATCGACTCCACGAGCATCGTCGCTTATGAAGCTTTCATCCGCAGCTACTCGAAGACCGATGGCGGCTTGTCGGTATGGAAGCTGCTGGAGCAGGCCGCCAGCGATGACGAGTCAGTCGAACTGGACCGGCTGTGCCGGATGCTGCATGTGCTCAATTTCCATCGGCAAGCGGAAGCGGCCGGATCCGACCTGTACCTGAGCGTGCATGACCGCCTGCTGGCCGCGGTGGGCAGCAACCATGGCATGGTGTTCCGGCGCGTCCTCGACAACCTGGGCCTGCCTGCGGAAAAGATCGTGCTGCAATTGCCGCAGTCGATGCCGAACCAGGGCTGGCTGCTCGACTATGTGGCCGACAACTACCGCCGCAACCGCTTCAGGGTGGCCGTCAACGTGGCCAATGCGGCGGATGGCTTGCAGTTGCTGGGCCGGGTGCGGCCTGATGCCATCAAGCTCGACGGACGGGAGATCACCGATCGGGACGGCGTCGAGGCGCTCTTGCGCAAATGCCGGACGCTCGGCGTCGAACTGCTGTTCAAGCGGGTCGAGAGCGAGACGGTCGTGGATGTGCTGGCCGGCATGCCGGCTGACGGCCGGCCGATCCTGGCCCAGGGCCACGCATGGGACCTGCCCAAGGCTGCGCTCGACCGCCGTTCAGGCCACGAGCATGCAGCGACATCGGCGCGCAGCCTGGCGAATCCCGGCGGCACCGCATCCCGAGCGGATGCGGCCTGAGCCATGCTGGCGCGCATTGCCGATTTCCGCGTCCTGATCGTTCCTGGATTGAATGACAGCGGCCCCGGCCACTGGCAGTCGCGCTGGCAGGAATTTTATCCCGCGTTCGAGCGTGTCGAGCAGCGCAATTGGGACGTCCCGGATCTGGAATCATGGTCGGAGCAGATCGGCCATGCCCTGCGCCGCTCGGCGCGGCCGGCTGTGATCATTGCCCATAGCTTTGGCTGCCTGGCGACAGTCCATCGTTCGCTGGCCCACGCCCCTAACCTGTATGGCGCCTTGCTGGTGGCCCCGGCCGATCCGGTGAAGCTGGGCGTTAACGAGGCTTCGCTCCAGGGGCGATTGCGGTTTCCCTCGGCCCTTGTCGCCAGCGAGGATGACCCGTGGATGAGGATGGAACGCGCTGCTTTCTGGGGCGACCAATGGGGCAGCGATTTCATCAATGCTGGCGCGCTGGGTCATATCAACGCCGAGTCGGGACTGGACGAATGGTTGTTCGGGCTGGCGCAGTTGCAGCGACTGGTGCAGCGGATTCCGGGGCGTCGCTCGTGCCAGTGCGGCGGGCTTGCGCATGATGCGCCGTCCGCTTCGGCTTGAAGGACGGCCGTTGCGGCTGGGTCAACGAGACGCCGGGTTACGGCAGAGCACCAGGCGCCCGCGCCACCAATGAAGGCTCCACAAACGCGGGCGCATCGAACGCCGTCACTTCCGGCACCGCGCCGGCATGCTTCTCCACTTCGACCAATGCAGTATGGGCGCTGCAACCCTGCGTCAGCCGCGAGGTGCCGGCGTCGCGCGTCAGGACGTTGGGATTGCCGTGCTTGTCCAGCGTACCGGGCTCGTCGGGATCGAGCGGGTCGTACCAGGCCCCGGTCGCCATGATGGCAACGCCGCGCAACAGTCCCGCTTCCAGGCGCGCGCCGGCCAGGCAGGCGCCGCGCGCATTGTGGACCCGCACGATGTCGCCGGCAGCAATCCCGCGCGCTGCCGCGTCGTCGGGATGCAGCAGGATCGGCTCGCGCCCGCCGATCTTGTTTTCCAGACTGACGATGCCGTGGTCATACTGGCTGTGCAATTTGGTCGATGGCTGGTTGGAAATCAGATGCAGCCAGTGGCCGTCGTGCGGCGCATTGCCTGTCCATTCGGCCGGCTCCCGCCAGACCGGATGGCCCGGACACTCCTCGTATCCAAAGCCGGCGATCGTTTGCGAACCGATCTCGATGCGTCCGCTCGGCGTGGGCAGCGGATGCGCCACCGGATCGGCCCGAAAATCTGCCAGGAACACCGCAGGCCGCGCCGGTAATGGCATCTCGACCAGGCCCTCTTCCCAGAACTGATCGAAGCCGGGCAGGTCGATCCCGAAGCTGCGACCCTTCTCGCGCGACAGTTCATACAAATGCCGCAGCCAGCCCATGGTGTCGCGGCCCTCGGTGTAGGCGGCTTCCGTCCCCAGCCGCCTGCTCAATGCAGTGAAGATGGCGTAGTCGTCCCGCGCCTGCCCCACGGGGTCGATTGCGCGTTTCATCGCGACCATGCACGGGTCGCGCGTGGCACTGCCGATGTCGTCGCGTTCCAGGCTGGTGGTGGCAGGCAGCACCACGTCGGCCAGCTTGGCGGTGGCGGTCCAGAACTGCTCGTTGACGATGATCGTGTCCGGCCGACGCCAGGCCCGTAACAGCCGATTCAGGTCCTGGTGATGATGGAAGGGATTGCCGCCCGCCCAGTAGACCAGCCGGATGTCCGGATAGTGCATCACGCCGCCGTCGAATTCGAGCCGGCCGCCGGGGTTGAGCAGCATGTCGGCAATGCGCGCCACCGGTATCGACGTCTTCACCGCATTGCTGCCCTGCGGCAGGGTCGGCCCGGAAAATGCGGCCGCATGGGCGCCGGCATTGTTGATCGCGCCATAGCCCAGCCCGAAGCCGCCGCCGGGCAAGCCGGCCTGGCCCAGCATGGCCGCCAGGGTCACCAGCATCCAGTACGGCTGTTCGCCGTGATCGGCGCGCTGCAGCGACCAGCTGGCGTTGATCATGGTCCGCTGCGCAGCCATGTCGCGAGCGAGTTGCGCGATGGTTTGCGCATCAATGCCGGTAATGCCGGCCGCCCAGCGCGCGTCCTTGGGCTGGCCGTCGCTCGCGCCTGACAGGTAGCGCGCGAATTCATCGAATCCGGTGCAATGGCTGCGCAGGAAGCCGGGATCGTGCAGCCCGCGCGCCATCAGTTCATGCGCCAGGCCCAGCATCAACGCGACATCGGTGTTGGGGCGGATCGGCAGCCACTCGGTCTGCGCGCCGTCGAGATCGCCGCGCGCAGGGCTGATATTGACGATGCGGCAGCCGGCTGCGGCCAGCCGTTGCAGGCCGCCGCGCAGCCAGTGGCGGGAAGCGCCACCGGTGCCGACCTGCGCATTCTTCGCCGGCACCCCGCCGAATGCGATGAACAGGCTGCAGTGTTGCTCCAGTACTGGCCACGCCGTCATCTGCGCGATGATGTCGTCCATGCCCATGACGATATGGGGCATCAGGGTGCGGGCGGCGCCGAGGCTGTAACTGCCGACATGGCCGGTGTACCCCCCCGCGCAATTCATGAAGCGGTGCACCTGGCTCTGCGCATGATGAAAGCGCCCCGCGCTCGACCAACCATACGAACCGGCGAAAATCGAGGCATTGCCGTGATGCTGGCGGACGCGATCGATCTCGCCGGCAACCAGGTCCAGCGCTTCATCCCACTCCACTTCGACGAAGGGATCGATGCCGCGCCGCTCTGGCGCACTGCCCGGCCCGCCTTCCAGCACGCTGCGCCGCACCGCCGGCCGACGCACGCGGGTCGGCCCGGTCAGGGCCGCCGGCATGGAGCGCGCAATTGGCGACGGGTCGGGATCGCCGGCATGAGGACGCAAGCCGGTGACTGCACCCGCCGCACGCTCGACCTCGTACAGGCCCCAGTGGGTGGACGTGAAGAGCGGCCTGGACCCGGACGTGGTCATGTCGTTATTGAAGCTTGGCGCCGGTCTCGGCCACCACCTTGGCCCACTTGTCGATCTCTTGCTTGAAGAAAGCACCGGTCTCCGCAGGCGAGGAAATGACCGGCGTCGCACCCTGCTTGGCGAACACTTCCTTCACCTCGGCAGAAGCCAGGATCTTGTTGATCTCGCCATTGAGCTTGCTGATGATGTCGGCAGGGGTGCCAGCCGGAGCGACGATCGCAAACCACGGCGCCGCCACGAATTCGGGCATGCCCAGTTCGGCAAAGGTCGGGGTATCGGGCAGGACTTCGCTGCGTTTGGCAGAGAGCGAAGCGACTGCACGCAGCTTGCCGGACTTGATGTGCTGCAGCACGGCCGGCACGTTCTCGAAGTCAGCATCGATGGTGCCGCCGATCAGGTCCACCACGGCCGGGGCCGAACCCTTGTAGGGAATCATGTTGATCGAGGTGCCGGTACGCAACTGGAACAACGCCGTCAGCAGATGGCTTTGCGAACCCAGTGCATTGAGGCCGAAGCTGAGCTTGCCGGGATTGGCCTTGGCATACGCCACCATGTCCTTGACTGTCGGCGTCTTCGAGTTGGCGCCGGTCGCCAGCACCATGCCGACCTCGCCGACCATGGAAACCGGGGTCAGGTCGCGCTGCACGTCATAGGGCAGCTTGGGATAGAGCTTGAGGCCGACCGCCAATGGCGCTGACGACGCCAGCAGCAGGGTGTAGCCGTCAGGCGCGGACTTGGCAGTCGCTTCGGTGCCGATCACGCCGCCAGCGCCGCTGCGGTTTTCCACCACGAAAGGCTGCCCGAGCGATGTCTGCAGGCGGCTGGCGATCACCCGCGCCATGATGTCGGTGCTGCCGCCCGGCGGGAACGGCACGATGATCTTCACCTGCCTGGCCGGATAGGACTGCGCGTGGGCAGCTGGCGACAGTGCCGCCGCAAGCGTGGCGGCCAACAGCGCGGCAATCGTGCAAAGCGTCCGTTTCATGATGTCTCCTCGTTTCATGTTTTATATTTTATGCAGCATGCTTTGTACTTCGTGTTTTGCTTCTTGTATTTTCTTCAGTCTGCGCCGCGGGCTTTCTGCACGCCAGTGGCAGCTGGAAAGACCTTGTAGCTGTTCTTGCTGCGACTGTACATCTTGCGCTGCAGGCAGTGTTCGACGCTCATTCCATACAGGTGCAGGTTGGCGTGCGGACCGTCATCCCCAAGATGGATGGAATGGATGTCGTCCGGCATCAGCGCGGTGGCAACGCCGGCGACCACGTCGAGTTCGCCGCTCTGCTCGATGCGCGCCACGCCAGGTTCGCTGCCGTCATCCAGGCGCCGGTACAGCTTGTTATGTTCACGCCCGTGCATGCCGACGATGACTGCCCAGGTGTCGTGATCGTGCGGCGGTGTGAAGCCTCCCGGCGCCGGCGCCACGACATACAGGGCGAAGCGGTGATCAGGATCTTCGGACAGCCGGTACATGCTGGCATTGCCACCCTCGATCGGTGGAAATTCCTCGACCGGGAACAGGTCGCGGCGCGCGGCCAGTCCCTGCATTTCGACGGTGATCTGCTTCAGCCGGTCGCGGTCGACGCCGCCGTCGGCCAGCTTGCGCACGCGCGCCAGCATCTCGCGCGCCAAGCGCATTCTTTCGGCGACGATGTCGTTGGCGGATACCGGCATGTTCATGTTTATTCTCCGTAGCTGGCTGCCGCTGCTCGTGTTGCGGCAAATTGTTGTCCTGCGACTTTATCGTTGCGACTTTATCGTTGCGACTTTATCGTTGCGACTTTATCGTTGCGACTTTATCGTTCTGATGCCGACGACTGCTGGCGGATCTGCTGTATCAACTGCTGCTCCCACGCCAAGTAGCGCTGCATCTCTTCCAGGCCGGCATCGTACGGTTGCACCACCAGGTCAGTCGCGCCGGCCAGGCCGCCAATTGCGCCCTGCTCGAGCTCAAAACCGGCCGATCGCCATGCAGCGACTCCGCCGGCCAGGACCGGCACGCCGGGCCATCCTGCACGCGCCAGGTTGGCTGCGGCCATCGTCGACAGGGTGCCGTCGCGGCAGGTCAGGACCAGGCGCGCGCGCTGCGCGTCGGACATCGCTGCCACCCGTTCTTCCAGATCGCCGTAGCGAATCCAGTCGGTTCCCGGCAAATGGGTCTTGGCGGCTTCGGCACTGGTATCGACATTGACGACCTGCATGGACGCCATGTGCTGCGCCAACTGTCCCGGCGCAATCGTGCGCGCCAGCTCGACGGCTTCGTCCCATCCGAGCGGCTGCTCCCGGCCACGACCGGTTTCCGTCATGCCGCCGGCCGCCTGCCATGCCCGCAGCCCGCCCTGTAACAGGTAGACCTGTGCAAATCCCATTTGCCGGTACCAGTAGGCAGCCAGCGCGGAACGCGTTTCATCGTTGTCGATGAACACCACGCGCCCGGCGCGAACCGGCACGAATTCATCGGCGCGCTGTATGGCCAGGCCACCAGGCACCGCGATCGAGCCGGGAACATGCCCATCCACAAATTCCGGCACCTGGCGCACGTCGACCAGATAGACATTGGCACGACCGTCTGCGCGCTCCTGTCTCCATGCCTCGAACTGCTCGCAGGACAGGCGTTGCGCGCCGGCCTGCAGCGCCAGCGCCAGCACATCGGCTTCAGATTGGGCGGCGAAGGCGGGATCTGGCGTCAGCACGCCGGCGCCCTGCCCGCGCTCCAGCGGGTAACCGGCCAACCGCCATCCCATGGTGCCGTTTTCCAGTGCATGGACGTCCGGCACCCCCAGCAGGCGCAGGGTCTGGCAGGCAACGATGCTGCGGGTGCGGCCCGAACAGTGGACCACGATTGGCCGCCCTTCGCCGCGCAGGCTCGGGGCCAGCCGCGCGAGTTCGGTGCCAAAGGCGCCGCGCGCGCCAGGAATACGCGAACTGCGGTACTCCTCGGGAGAACGGATGTCGCATACCAGGTGATCGCGCCCCTCGTCCTGCCACTGTTTGAGGGTGGCCACATCGATATGCGGCACATGCTGTCCTTCCTGGACTTCCTCGCCGAACAACTTGCTCGGCACATTGCTGCCGGCTACGAGTATCTGGCCGCTGGCGGCCCAGGCCTCTGTGCCGCCGTCGAGCACGCTGACCTGGCGATAGCCGAGCCGCTCCAGCGTTCCGGCTGCGTACCGGGCCCGTCGGTCGGCGCCACCGCCGTCGACCAGGCAAATGGCAGTGCCGCGGTCCGGCACCAGCGCCGCGATACGGAATTCGATCTGGCGGCGCGGCAGGAAGCTCGCGCCAAAGATGTGGCCACGGTGGGCTTCACCGGCTTCGCGCACATCGAACAGGGCATGTTCCTGCCCTGATTCAAGCCACTCGCGCAGTTCAGGGACGGAGAGAAGGATCATGCAAACGAGTATCGTGCATGCACGGGCCGCGGACAACGTCCGACAAGCGCCAGCAGCATTACCGTTCGCATTGCGAAACGTCCGACGAATTGCTGCGCCGCAGTAAGGTTGGCATGCATTTTGTGCAGTGCATTTTGAAATGCGAACGCTTTGTGCCGATTCCTTGACACCCCGGCACCGCCTGCCGATCATGGGCTCAACCTCAGAAGGAGATCCTCACATGGCCGGACCCGTACGCTATATCGAGAAGACGCGCGAATACTACCTGTCACAAGGGTATGACAAGCCCTACCAATGGGCGCACTACGACGAAGTGCCATTCACGCCGCTGACCAAGCCGCTTGCGCAATGCCGTGTGGCGCTGATTTCCACCAGCGAGATTTCGATCCATGGCGTCGAGTCGGTCGAAGACGAAAACCAGATGGGCATCGTCGGCGGCGCCTACACATTGCCATCCGACACGCCTGCGTCCCAGCTGTACAGCCCATCGCACAGCTTTGACCAGGCCGCCACGACACTGGAAGACGTGGATGCGTTCTACCCGACCACGCGCCTGCATGAAGCGGTTGCGGCCGGCCGCATCGGCAGCCTGACGGCCCGTTTCCATGGCGTGTTCAACGCCTACAGCCAGCGCCGCACCCGCGAACGGGACGCGCCGGCGGTGCTGGAACGCTGCCGCGAAGACGGCGCCGATATCGCCGTGCTGGTGCCGGTCTGCCCGGTCTGCCACCAGACCATCAGCCTGGTGGCACGCCATCTGGAAGCCAATGGCATACCGACGGTGGTGCTGGCTGCCGCCCGCGACATCGTCGAATACGTCGGCGTGCCACGCGTGGTCCATACCGATTTCCCGCTCGGCAATCCCTGCGGCGAACCGCACAATCCCGCCCAGCAACGCGAGATACTTGAAATCGGCTTCAAGCTGCTGGAAACGGCCTTCCTGCCGCGCACCACGGTGCAGACGCCCTTCCGCTGGAGCCATGGAGAAGCATGGAAAGACCTGGTCTTCACGCCGGAACAGCCGTGGAAGACCGGCGAAGTGGAACAGGACTGGCTGCGCAAGAAGGAGCTGTACAAGCAACTGAAGGCCGAAGGAAAGGTATGACCATGCCCACTGAAATCACTGTTTATTCGACGCCGCTGTGCGCTCCCTGCGAGCGGCTCAAGCAATACCTGCGCACCAACGGCGTCGCCTTCGTGGCGCGCGACCTGATGATGGACGAGGACGCCGCTGAGAAAATCGAAGACCTGGGCATCCGCTCGTCGCCGGTGCTGGAAGTTGACGGCAAGTTCTACTCCGGCGCCCAGCTGACGCCGGAGACGCTGGCCGGGGTGCTGGGTATCGCATGAGTGGTCCGCTTTCAGGCGTGCGCGTGCTCGACCTGTCGACCGTGCTGATGGGCCCTTTCGCTGCCCAGATGCTGGGCGACATGGGCGCCGACGTGATCAAGATCGAGTCGCCGCAAGGCGATGTCACCCGCCAGTTGTGGCCGTTCCGGAATCGCGGCATGGGCCACATGTTCATGAACGTCAACCGCAACAAGCGCTCGATTGCGCTTGACCTCAAGCGCGAGGAAGCGCGCGCGGCCTTGCTGGCGCTGGTGGCCGGCGCCGACGTGCTGCTGTACAACTCGCGCCCGAACTCCATGGCGCGGCTGGGCTTGTCGTACGAGGAAGTGCGGGAAGTGAATCCCCGCATCATCTATGTCGGCGCGTTCGGCTACAGCCAGCGCGGCCAGTACGCCGCCAAGCCGGCCTATGAAGACCTGATCCAGGGCGCGATCGGCCTGCCCGCGCTGTTCATGCGCCAGGGCGCGGAGCAACCGCACTACGCGCCGATCAACCTGGTGGACCGCGCGGTCGGCCAGCAGGTGGCCAGCGCAGTCAGCGCCGCACTCTACTTCCGCGAAAAATCCGGCAAGGGCCAGCGCATCGACATCCCGATGTTCGAGCACATGCTGGCGATAGTGATGGGCGAGCACCTGGGCGGCGCAGCCTTCGAGCCGCGCGTGGACGAACCCGGCTATTCCCGCATCCTCTTGCACGAGCGCCGGCCGTTTGCCACCAGCGACGGCTACATCTGCACGCTGATCTACACGGACAAGCACTGGCGTGCCTTCTTCGCCCTGATCGGCAAACCCGCGATGATGGACGAAGACCCGCGCTTCACCAGCGCCGCCTCGCGCAGCCAGCACTACGGCGCGGTCAACAGCATGGTCGCCGAAGAATTGCGCAAGCGTTCCACGGCCGAGTGGCTGCAGGATTTCGAGCAGGCCGACATCCCGGCCCAGCGGGTCAACGACCTGGAAGACATCCTGGCCGATCCGCACCTGGCGGAGATCGGCTACTTCACCGAGCACGACCATCCGACCGAGGGACGGATCCGTACCACCGCCGTGCCATCGGAATGGTCGGAATCCAAGCCGGAATACCGCTTGCACGCGCCGCAACTGGGCGAGCACACGAGGGAGATATTGCGGGAGGCCGGGCTGGACGAGGAGCGGATCGAGGCTTTGCTGAAGAGCGGCGCGGCGCGCGGTTGAGGGGCTGTATCTGACCCGGTGCGCCTGCAATCCGCGGGCGCGCCGGCATTCCCGCGAAGTCGCCTCACGCCACCTTACTCCGCCTTACTCCGCCTCACTCCGCCTCACTCCATATCCAGCGCACTCTCGATCGCCCGCACCATCTGCGCCAGCCGCGGCCCAAGGTCATTATCAAGAGCCCCCGGCGCAAGGTCGTCGACGCGCACTGCGCAATTGAACACCATAACCTGGTTGGTGCCCGGACGCCGCAGCGGCACCGCCACCGTGTGCGTGTTCGGATCGTAGTCGCCCCGCCCCACGCAGAAACCACGCTCGATATAGTCCTGCAAGCCCTGCTCGACCCGGTCCGCGTACGTTGCCCACAGATCCGGCGTCTTGACCTGCAATTGATTGATCAGCTCTTCACGCTCCCGGACCGGCAGCGCCGCCAGGTGCGCGCGGCCCATGGCGGAAACGACGATAGGAAAAGTCTGGCCGATGTCGGGCCGCACACTTCGGGAACGAGTCGAACGAGCGGTCTCGATATAGACCATGTTGAGCCGCTCCCGTATTCCGAGCGAGACCCACCCGTGCGCATGGTCCGCCAGTTCCTTCATCGGCAGCCGCGCCACCTGCCGCACGGCGATATTGGCCAGCAATGGGTGAGCAAGCGACAACACCGCATTGCCCAGTTCGTATTTGCCGTACTTGCCGATATGCGGATGGTGCTGCAGGTAGCCCAGCAGCGTCAGCGTATAGGTCAGGCGCGACACGGTCGGTCGCGGCAAGCCGGTCCGCTCGGCGATTTCCTTGTTGGTCAGGATCGGGGCGGCAGCGCTGAAGCACGCCAGCACCTGCAGGCCGCGCTGCAGGGTGGTGGCGAACTGGCGGTCGCCATGGGCGTCTTCGCCGGGTGGGAGTTCGGGTTTCAAGGAGAACCAGGGTGTCGAGTCGGACATACCGTACCAGAAAATCGGGCCGGGGACGACCGCCTGTGGACATTGGCTGGTGCAAGGCCCTTCCAGATCCGCAGCCGGAACGGTGCCTGACGTTTCGCCATTCATCGCCAATGATGCCTCCTTCCCTGCGCACGCCTGGAATACAATCACCCCTTTGCCGCCGGCGGGCCCTGCATTGAAGACAGCGCGGGACCGGATGCTCATCTGGCCGATGCTGCCCCTCATTAGCGAAAGCACCACATCCTCGCCATTGATACGGGCTCGCGGGCGGCTACCGGAATGAGCGGCCACAGGACTGATCACCGGCCGCCCTCGTTCGCTGCAATCCAGCCGAACGGGTGCCAAGTCCAAGAATTGAGCTAATGACAAACATGAAAATTTCGGGCGACCTCGAAAAACAGACTCCGATGATGCAGCAGTATTTACGCATCAAAGCCGACCACCCCGACACCCTGCTGTTCTACCGCATGGGCGATTTCTACGAGCTGTTCCACCAGGACGCGGAAAAAGCATCCCGCCTGCTCGGCATTACCCTGACCCAGCGCGGCGCCAGCAATGGCTCGCCGATCAAGATGGCGGGCGTGCCTTTCCACTCGGCTGACCAGTACCTGGCCCGGCTGGTCAAGCTGGGTGAATCGGTGGCGATCTGCGAACAGATCGGCGATCCCGCGACCAGCAAGGGGCCGGTGGATCGCAAGGTGGTCCGGGTGGTCACGCCGGGCACGCTGACAGACAGCGACCTTCTGCCGGAAAAATCAGACCGCCCGCTGCTGGCGGTCTGCATTACCAGCCAGCGCCGCCAGCTGACAGTCGGCCTGGCATGGCTGTCGATGGCGGCCGGGCGGCTGCGTACGATGGAGTTTGGCGGGGAGGAGAAATCCGTCGCTGCGCGCCTGCGCCAGGAGCTGGAGCGGATTGCACCGGCCGAGGTGCTGGCCAGCGAGGCACTCGAGATGCCGCTTCCGGCAGCGCGGGTGACGCCGGTCCCCGACTGGCATTTCGACCTGCCGGCTGGCGAGCGGGCATTGAAAGCACAGCTGGCGGTCGCCTCGCTCGCCGGCTTTGGCGCGGACAATCTCACTGCCGCACTGGGTGCGGCCGGTGCCCTGCTGCGCTATGCCGAATCGACCCAGGGCCGTGGCCTGCAGCATGTGCGCTCGCTGACGGTGGAGTCGGAGAACGAATTCATCGGCATGGATGCCGCCACCCGGCGCAACCTCGAGCTCACCGACAGCCTGCGGCCGCAAGATACGAATTCGCCCGATACCACGCTGTTCGCGCTGCTCGACCACTGCCGCTCCGCGATGGGCTCGCGCCTGCTGCGTCACTGGTTGCACCACGCGCCGACCAATCGTTCGATCGCGCGCGCGCGCCATGCCGCGATCAATGCACTGATGGGCAGCGACCTGTGCGGCGACATGAATGCAAGCTTGTCGCAGGTGCCGGACATCGAACGCATTACCACCCGCATTGCGCTGCTTTCCGCGCGCCCGCGCGACCTGTCGGGACTGCGCGATGGTCTGGGCCAGCTTGAACCCTTGCGCTCACTGGCGCTGCGTGCGGCCAACGGCATGCCGGACGGACTGTTGTCGCAACTGGCGCAGGCCATCATGACCCCGTCCGAATGCCTGGATTTGCTGAGGCGCGCGATTGCAGCGGAACCGGCGGCGATGGTGCGCGATGGCGGCGTGATCGCGCCCGGCCATGATGCCGAGCTGGACGAATTGCGCGGCTTGTCCCAGAACGCCGGACAGTTCCTGCTCGACCTGGAAACACGGGAGCGCGCCCGTACCGGCATCAGCAACCTGCGGGTGGAGTACAACAAGGTTCACGGCTTCTACATCGAGGTGACGCACGGCCAGACCGACAAGGTCCCGGACGACTACCGCCGCCGCCAGACGCTGAAGAATGCCGAGCGTTACATCACGCCGGAACTGAAGGCCTTCGAAGACAAGGCACTGTCAGCGCAGGAACGGGCACTGTCGCGCGAGAAGATGCTGTACGAGGAACTGCTGCAGCAACTGGCGCCGCATATCCCGCGCCTGCAGGAAATCGCACAGGGCGTGGCGCAACTCGATACGCTCAATGCGCTGGCCGTGCATGCGCTGGCGAACGACTGGTGCGCGCCGAACCTGGTGGACGAGCCCTGCATCGTGATCGAACAGGGACGGCATCCAGTGGTGGAAAAAACCATCGAGCGTTTCATCGCCAATGACTGTCAATTGAATCCGGAGCGCCGGCTGTTGCTGATCACCGGTCCCAACATGGGCGGCAAATCGACTTTCATGCGGCAGGTGGCCCTGATCACCCTGCTCGCCTGGGTCGGCAGCTTCGTGCCGGCCGGCAGCGCGACCATCGGGCCGGTGGACCGCATCTTCACCCGCATCGGCGCCGCCGACGACTTGGCGGGTGGCCGTTCGACCTTCATGGTCGAAATGACCGAGTCGGCGGCAATCCTGAACGGCGCCACCGAACGTTCGCTGGTGCTGATGGATGAGGTCGGACGCGGCACCTCCACCTTCGACGGCCTGGCGCTGGCTTGGGCCATCGCCCGCCACCTGATCGAAACCACCAAAAGCTTCACGCTGTTCGCAACACACTATTTCGAACTGACGCAGTTGCCGCAATCCTGGCCGGCGTCAGCAAACGTCCACCTGTCGGCGATCGAGCACAAGGACAGCATCGTGTTCCTGCATGCGGTGCAGGCGGGGCCGGCTTCGCAAAGCTATGGCCTGCAGGTGGCCCAGCTGGCGGGCGTTCCCGCTGCGGTGATCCGCGCCGCGCGCCGCCACCTGGCACAGCTGGAAGCGCAATCGGTCGGCTCCGCCACCCAGTTCGACTTGTTTGCATCTGTTACAGATGCGTCAAACACGGAGCTTGAGCCTGACGCTACGATGACGGTGGCGCAGACGAATCCGCTGGCCGATGCGCTGGGTGATGCCCTGGCTGATGCCCTGGCCAAAATCGACCCCGACAGCCTGTCTCCGCGCGAAGCACTGGACGCGCTGTACCAGCTCAAACAGCTGGCCAACAACGAATAGCAGCGCGTAGCAACGAATAACAACAAGTAGCAACGAGTAACAACGAAAACAACGCACTGAATGAAACTGCCACTGGCACCAATGCTGGCATGGCCAACCGTCCGGTTGCCGGCCGCCCTTGTCCTGCCCCTTCTGTGCCTGCTGCTTGCGCTGGTGCCGGATGCGCAGGCGCAGCAGCGCCGCTTCAGCTTTGGCGTGATCGGCCAGCCGGACCGCATCGGACCGAGCGAAGATCCCTTGCGCCAGGCACTGGCCGAGACTGATCGCCAACGGCTGGCATTCGTCGTACTGACCGGCCTGAAATCCGCGTCCGAGCCGTGCTCGGATCGCCTGTATTCCGAGCGGCGCGAAATGCTGGCTGAGGCGCGCAGCGACATCATCGTGTCACTGTCGGCGAGCGACTGGGCGGAGTGCAGGCGCGAAGACGGCGGGTCGGCTGCCATGAACCGTCTGGAGCATGTGAGGGAGATATTTTTCACCGGGCCAACCAGCATCGGCGGAGCCAGATTACCGGTCGCACGCCAGTCCGCGAGCGCGCAATTCCGCAGATTTTCCGAAAACATGCGGTGGGAAGCCGGCGGGATACTGTTCGGCACTGTGAACGTGCCGGGGGATAACAATCATTACAAGGCAGAGGCCGGCCGCAACAGCGAGTTCGAAGACAGGACGATTGCCAACCGGGTTTGGCTAAAACGCCTGGCGCAGACGGCAAGCCGGGACAGAAAGCGCGCGCTGGTCTTGTTTTTCGATGGCGACCCGCGAATGACGGCGCCCTTGCGGGGCGCCAGGCCGGCCGCTGGCGGACGCGACGGCTATCAGGAATTCCGGCGCCAGTTGCGCGAACTGACAGCGCAGTTCCCGGGCCGCGTGCTGCTGGTGCACCAGCCCCGGGAAGCCGGCGCCGCGACCGGCATGGTCTGGCGCGGCAACCTGGGTGAACTGATGGTCGGCCCGGGCTGGATCCGGGTCATGTTCGATGCCCGGACAGCTACCTTCAGCATCGCCAAAGGCAGCTGACAGGTGGCGAGCCGGATCCTTACTGGATCGGTACCGTGCGGAACTGGTCGCCCGCGTCGTCTTCGTCATCGCCATGGTGATGATGACCGTGCGGACCATGGGCATGGCCGTGGGTCTTTTCTTCGTCCGATGCCGGGCGCACCGCAACGACTTCCAGCGAAAAACGCAGGGCCATGCCGGCCAGCGGATGGTTGCCATCCAACACGACCTTGTCGTCCGCAATGTCGGTCACGGTGAAGATGACCGACTCTTCATCGTCCGCGTCCGGCGCACCTTCGAACTGCATGCCGACTTCGAGCGGATCTGGCAGGCGATTGCGTGCTTCGATGCGCACCAGCTCCGAATCATATTCACCGAATGCGTCTTCAGGCTCGACCTGGACGTCGAGCTTGTCGCCGACATTCTTGCCGGCCAGTGCTTCTTCCAGCTTGGGCAGTGTATTGCCGTATCCACCATGCAGGTAGACCATGGGCTCGCGGCTTTCTTCGATCAGATTGCCCTGGGCGTCGGAGAGTTTGTAATTCAGTGTGACTACGGTGTCTTGGGCAATCGTCATGATGCGTCCTTGTGTGTGAAATGTGCGGCGAATTATACCGGTAGACCCAGCGGTAGACCCAGCGGCAGACCCGACGTCCCGGTCTGGCCGGGACATCCGTCCCCGCCATGAATCGCCGCCCGCATGCCCTGCCCTGGCGGCGCATCAGCGTCCTTGCATCCCTGGCTTGCGGGTCCTGCGCATCTCAGTAGATCTCGCCGTGGATCTCGCCGTGGAACTCGCCGTGAACTATATAATGCGCTGATGAAAAAACTGACCCTGCTCGGCGGACTGACGCCTGCCAGCTTCCTGAAAGAATACTGGCACAAAAAACCGCTCCTGATCCGGCAGGCAATCCCCGGATTCACGGCGCCTTTGTCGCGCGACGAGCTATTCGCACTGGCGCAGCGGGACGATGTCGAGTCTCGGCTGATCACCCATTTTGCCGGGAAATGGAAGCTCACAGCCGGGCCCTTGCCCGAGCTGCCGCCGACCACCCGCCGCAACTGGACCACGCTGGTGCAGGGCGTGAACCTGCATGACGACCGCGCCGACGCCCTGCTGGGCCAGTTCCGATTCCTGCCAGACGCCCGCCTTGACGACCTGATGATCAGCTATGCGACGGACGGCGGCGGGGTCGGCCCGCATTTCGATTCCTACGACGTATTCCTGCTGCAGGCGCATGGCCAGCGCCGCTGGAGCATAGGCCGTCAGCGCGACCTGACCCTGGTAAAAGGCTTGCCCCTGAAGGTACTGCAAAACTTCGAGCCTGAAGAGGAATACGTGCTGGAGCCGGGCGACATGCTGTACCTGCCGCCGCATTACGCGCATGACGGCATCGCGGTGGGCGAGTGCATGACGTATTCGATCGGTTTCCGGGCGCCGGCCTGGCAGGAGCTGGCGGAAAGCTTCCTGCAATTCATGTCTGACACCGTCGAACTGCCCGGGCGCTACGCCGACCCTGACCTGCAACCGGCCAAACGCCCGGCAGAACTCCCGGCTCAGATGGTGGAGCAGGTAAGCCGCGAGCTGCAGCGCATCCGTTTCGATCGAGACGACATCAGCCTGTTCCTTGGCGAATACCTGTCCTCGCCCAAGCCCCAGGTGTTCTTCGAATCGCCGGCTCGCCCGCTGAGCCCGGCGAAGTTCGCCGATGCGGCCCGGCGGCGCGGCGTGCGCCTGTCGCCCCGCTCGCGCATGCTGTACGCCGGGAGCCGGGTTTTCATCAATGGCGAATCCTTTGATACCGGCCCCGAGGACCGGGCAGTCCTGCGCCTGCTGGCAGACCAGCGCATGCTGTCAGGCGAGCAAGCCGGACAGGCTTCGCCGGACGTCAGCGAAGCGCTCTGCACATGGTACGAGGACGGCTGGCTGTTGCTGGCATAGGACTTTTCCCGCCCGATCATTGGATCTGTGTCAAAACAACACACAATTATTTACACGCTACCGCAACAGGAACAAGTCTATTGTGCGTTCGCAATAAAATTTTCAGATATAATCTTCGGCTGGAGTGTTTCCCCATGATGCTTGCGTGTCAGGGGGATTCAAACCAATCGAGCGATAATTACCGGTAATTATTCATCGTTACATATTATTTGATTTATTTCTGAGGAATAAACATGAAAAAGACATTGTTGATCGCTTCCCTGCTGGCTGTTGCCCTGGCCGCTTGCGGCAAGAAAGAAGAAGCAGCTGCTCCTGCTGCTCCTGCTGCTGCTCCTGCCGCTTCGGCACCTGCTGCTGCTCCTGCAGCTCCTGCTGCTTCGGCTCCGGCTGACGCTGCTGCTGCTCCTGCAGCCGCTCCTGCTGCTTCGGCACCGGCCGCTTCGGCTCCGGCTGCTTCGGCACCTGCAGCTGCTGCTCCTGCAGCATCGAAGTAATCCAGCTCGCCTGGAAAGAAAACCGGCCTTCGGGCCGGTTTTTTTACGCCTGTTGATTCCGGCACGCAGGGATAATGGGACCGCGACATGTGGCAGGTTTTCTCCTCATGACGAGCTCGTACCGCTGGATTTTTTCCAGTATCACTGATCACCGGCCACCGGTGACATCGATGATTGCCCCGGCAACATACGATGCCTGCTCCGACAACAACCACAGTATTGCCTGTGCCACTTCCTCCGGTTGCCCGCCGCGCAACATCGGCACACTTTGGCTTACGCGCTCGACCCGGTCCGGTTCGCCGCCGCTGGCGTGAATCCCGGTATGAATCACACCCGGCCGCACTGCATTCACACGGATGCCCTCCCCCGCCACTTCCTTGGCCAGGCCCAGGGTAAAAGTGTCGATCGCCCCTTTGGAAGCGGCGTAATCGATATATTCGCCGGGGGCGCCAAGACGAGCCGCAACCGAGGACAGGTTGACGATCGCGCCGCCCTGACCGCCATTGCGCGTCGACATCCGCCGTATTGCCTCGCGCGCGCAAATGAAACTGCCGATCACGTTCGTAGAAAAGACGCGCTGCAGGCGCGCCGCCTGCATGTGCTCCACCCGCGATTGCATTTCCAGCATGCCGGCATTGTTGACCAGCGCATCGAGCCGGCCGAATTCACGGTCGACCGCTTCGAACAGGGCGACGATATCGTTCTCGTCGGCGACGTCGCAGGGCAGCGCCAGTGCCTGCCCGCCGCCACGCCGGATTTCCTCAGCCACCGCCTCGGCGGCGCTGCGCGCGCTGCGGTAGCTGATGCAGACCCGATATCCGTTTTGCGCAGCAAGCAAGGCCGTTGCCGCACCTATGCCCCGGCTGCCACCGGTGATGAGCACCACCTTGTCAATCCTGTCCGCCATGTCAACCTCCTGTCCCCGGGTGATGGATTCTCGCCGACCACTATAATCGAAGCATGCAAGCACACGACGCCGAACTGCTGACCGGTCTTCCTCCCGTACTTGACCGGAACGTCCGGGTGCTGATCCTCGGCAGCTTTCCCGGCGCCGCGTCATTGGCAGCCGGACAGTACTATGCCCATCCACGCAATCAATTCTGGCGCCTGCTCGGGGCGGCAATCGGCGAGGACCTGGCCGCGCTTCCCTATCCGCAACGCCTTGTTCGCCTGCTCGCGCACCGTATCGGCCTGTGGGACGTGATCGCAGCCTGCAACCGCAACGGCAGCCTCGACACGGCGATCCGCGATCCGCGCGCCAACGATTTCACCCGGCTCCGGCAACTCTGCCCGGCGCTGCGCCGCGTTTGCTTCAATGGCAAGACAGCGGGCCGCCATGCGAAAGATTTCGAGGCCGCCGGATTCGAGACGCTGGTGCTGCCTTCTTCCTCCCCCGCACACGCCGCGCTGGGATTCGAGCAGAAACTTGCGTCGTGGCAGGCGCTGGCCGGATAATGCGGCCTCCCCTCCCGCCGCATTATCCGGCCAGCGCCCGCCTCAAGTCATGCTGATCAAACGAAAATCCATAGAAAACGAACAAGCCCATCGCCCATCCGCCAGAAAAGCCGAGGCAGGGGCACCCCCCGGGCGCCGCAAGCCGAAATATGCGCCGGTCACCCTGTCCGAGATGGATGGTGTGCGCTACCTCCATTTCGGCACCGAGTGGGTGCAGGGTGCGATGCGCATTCGCAAGCCGAACTGGATCGAACTGGAATACGCCCAGCAGATGATGGCGTGGATGCTGTTCATCGATTCGCCACGCCACATCGTGCAACTGGGACTGGGTACCGGCGCCCTGACCAAGTTCTGTCACCAGCAATTCCCCGAAGCGCGCGTGACTGCAGTGGAACTCAACCCTTCAGTCATCCGCATCTGCGAGGAAATGTTCAAGCTGCCGCCCAATGACGACCTGCTGACGGTGCTGGAAATGGATGCGCTCGACTACATGCAGCAGGCCGCTGCCACACCCGGGCAGATCGATGTGCTGCAAATCGACCTGTACGACGCCACTGCCCGCGGCCCGGTGCTGGATACGCCCGAGTTCTATTCCGATTGCGCTGCCGCGCTTTCGCCGGGCGGTGTGGCAACCGTCAACCTGTTCGGCGATCATCCCAGCTTCAAGCGCAACATCAAGGCGATGCGCTATGCCTTCAATACGGTGATCACCCTGCCCGAGGTACATGACGGCAATGTGGTCGCGCTCTGCTTCAATACGCTGCCGGTGCTGGATTTCTCGCTGCTGTATGAAGAAGCCGCGAACATCAAGGAAGCTACCCGGCTGCCAGCACGCAGTTGGGTAAATGGCATCAAGTCGGCGCTGGATCACGGCTCTGCTGACTGACCGCTGCCACGCCACGCCCTCACCGGAACCCGCCATGACCAAGGCCGCCCGCAAGACACTCGACCTGCAGCATGTCTTTTCCTGGCTGCTGACCGACAAGCTGATCGACAAGGCCGGTGCCAGGGCGCTGTATAACCAGGCGCAGGGCCTGCTGCGCAACGGTCCGACCACCATGCATCCGCTGACGGCGGTGGCGCAGTGCAAGATCCGCGCAGCCGAGCCGCCGCACCAGCCGATGACTCTCGAGTGGCTGACCGAGTGGCTGGCTGCCAGGATGCAACTGCCTTTTTTTCGCATCGATCCGCTGAAGATTGATTTCACTCGCGTGGCCGACGTCATGTCCGCCACCTACGCAGCACGATTCAATATCCTGCCGGTGGAACTGACCGCGACTGAACTGACCATCGCGACAGCCGAGCCGCTGGACCTGGAGTGGGTGGATGAAATCGCCAGGATCTCGCGCCGGCAAGTGCGGCTGGTGATCGCCAATCCGGTCGACATAGCGCAGTACATCAGCCAGTTTTTTTCATTGGCAAAATCGATCCGGGACGCCAACCGCGCCAGCGGCCAGGACCTCGCGCTGCGCAACAATTTCGAGCAACTGGTAGAACTGGGCCGCAGCAACAAGCAGGTTGACGCCAACGACCAGCACATCATCAACATCGTCGACTGGTTGTGGCAATACGCGTTCGAGCAACGCGCATCCGACATCCACCTGGAACCAAAGCGCGACTTCTGCGCGGTGCGCTTCCGTATCGACGGCGTGCTGCACCAGGTCTACCAGGTGCCGGCCGTGGTGATGATCGCGATGACCGCGCGCATCAAGCTGCTCGGCCGCATGGACGTGATCGAGAAGCGGCGGCCGCAGGACGGCCGGATCAAGACCCGCACCAATGCCGGCCAGGAAGTCGAATTACGGCTATCCACCCTCCCCACTGCATTCGGCGAGAAGCTGGTGATGCGTATCTTCGATCCCGAAGTAGTGGTCAAGACACTGCCGGAGCTCGGCTTCCCGCCTGACGATGCTGCCCGCTGGGATGCGCTGACCAGCCGCCCGCACGGCATCGTGCTGGTCACCGGGCCGACCGGATCGGGCAAGACCACCACGCTTTACACCACGCTCAAGGCGCTGGCGACACCCCAGGTGAATGTCTGCACGGTCGAGGACCCGATCGAAATGGTGGAGGCCTCGTTCAACCAGATGCAGGTCCAGCACGGCATCGACCTGTCGTTTGCGGATGGCGTGCGGGCGCTGATGCGGCAGGATCCGGACATCATCATGATCGGCGAGATCCGCGACCTGCAAACCGCTGAAATGGCGATCCAGGCAGCCCTGACCGGTCATCTCGTGCTGTCGACCCTGCACACCAACGACGCGCCTTCAGCAGTGATGCGCCTGCTGGAACTCGGCGTGCCGCACTATCTGCTGGAGGCGACCCTGACCGGCGTGATGGCGCAACGGCTGGTGCGCACGCTGTGCACGCATTGCAAGGCGGTCGACGACGAATTCCCGGTGACGCTGTGGGAAAGCCTGGTACAGGAATGGCCGATGCAAGCGCCAGCCGCGGTGTACCGGGCGGTCGGCTGCCCGGAATGCCGGCAGACCGGTTACCGCGGCCGCACCGGTCTGTACGAACTGCTGACCGTGACCCAGAAGTTTTCCGGCGAGATCCGCGAAAATGCCGACATCCATCGGCTGCGCCGGCAAAGCATGGCCGACGGCATGAAACCGCTGCGCATCGCCGGCGCCGCCAAGATTGCCGAGGGCGTCACGACGATCGAGGAAGTGCTGAAGGTGACGTCCGCGCTGAGTTGAAGAATCTGAGGAAGCCCTGCACGTCCGGATAGCGCAAGCGCACGCCCAGCTCGGTCTTGATCCGGTCATTGGCCAGACGACGCGACTCCGACATGAACGACAGCATCATCGGCGAGACTTGCTGCTGCAGGGCTGCGCGCGACAGGCGCGGCGGCCGCGGCAGCCTGAATGCATCCGCCACCAGGTCGAAATATTCCCCCATCCGCAGATCGGTGTCATCGACCGCATGATAGATGCGTCCCGGCGCCAGCCGGAACATCGCTGCGGCAATGATGCGCGCCAGGTCGTCCGCATGGATATGACTGGTATGGACATCCTCGGCAGGCAGCAGCGCCGGCATGCCCTTGGCCAGCCGCTCCAGCGGCAGCCGATCCTCCGCATAAATGCCGGGCACCCTCAGGATCGCAAGCCGCGAGTGGCTGCGGCGCGCCCATTGCCGCAAGGTTTGCTCGGCGTCGACCCTGCGCCTGGCGCGCTCGTTGCGCGGCCGCACCGGCCGCGTCTCGTCAAAAAATGCCCCGCCGCAATCGCCGTAGACGCCCGTGGTGCTGACATAAACCACGGTCGCCCCCTCGGGTAAAATGGCGCTCAGGTGGCGCGTGCGCCGATCGATGGCGCCGCTGGACTGCGGCGGCGCCAGATGCACGATGAACGACGCCAGCCTGCCCAGCCGGGCCAGGCTGGCTGGCCGGTCGAGGTCGGCGACGATGGGAATGGCGCCGGCCACCCGCAATTCGGCGCGGCGTGCGGGCTGGCTGGTCACGGCGAACACCCGAAAGCGATCGCGCAGCAAAGGCAGCAGGCGCATGCCGACATCGCCGCAGCCCACGATCAGGACACGCGGCGCTCCGAACCGGGCTCCCGACGGGTATTCCAACGGGTATTCCAACGAATTTTCCAATTTCTCCACTTTCATTTTCATCATCGGGATTGTATGACTTTCCAGGTTACGGTTCAGCCTTCGGGGCACCAGTTTTCATGCGAAGAAGGCGAGAACCTGCTCGCTGCCGCGATCCGCGCCGGCATCGGCTTGCCTTATGGCTGCAAGAGCGGCGCATGCGGCAGTTGCAAAGGCCGGGTGCTGGCCGGCGAAATCACGCACGGCGCCCATCAGGAAAAAGCCCTGCCAGTCGCGGAGGAACAGCAGGGCTATGCGCTTTTCTGCTGCGCCACGCCGCACTCCGACCTCACGATCGAAGCGCGCGAAGTGGTCGGTCTGGGTGATTATCCGGTCAAGAAGCTGCCGACCCGGGTGTCCCGCATCGAGCGGGTCGCCGACGATGTCATCGTGCTGCACCTGCAACTGCCTGCCACCGAACCCTTCCGGTACCGGGCCGGCCAGTACATCGAATTCCTGCTCAAAGACGGCAAGCGGCGCAGCTACAGCATGGCCAATGCGCCGCACAAGGAGCCGACGCTGACACTACACATCCGCCACATGTTCGGCGGCCTGTTCACCGACCAGGTCTTCAATACCATGAAGGAACGTGACATCCTGCGTTTCGAAGGCCCGCTCGGCAGCTTCTTCCTGCGCGACGAATCCACCAAGCCGATGGTATTGCTGGCGTCCGGCACCGGATTTGCGCCAATCAAGGCAATTGTGGAAGATGCCATCGCCAAGGACCTGAAGCGGCCGATGGTGCTGTACTGGGGTGGCCGCCGCCCGCAGGACCTGTACATGAATACGCTGTGCGAGGAATGGGCGCGGACCGTGCCGGGCTTTCAATATGTGCCGGTGATCTCGGACGCCTTGCCCGGGGATGGCTGGAGCGGACGCACCGGCTTCGTCCACCAGGCCGTGATGCAGGACCTGCCGGATTTGTCCGGGCACCAGGTCTATGCCTGCGGCGCGCCGGTGATGGTGGACGCGGCGCGGCGGGAATTCTGCGCGCTGTGCAAACTGCCGGAAGAAGAGTTTTACGCCGATGCGTTCACTTCCGAAGCCGATCTGGCCGCCGGGTAAACACGCAGCCAGGTCAAAACCATCACAACTTTTTGACGCACTGCCCAAAAAACCCTTACTATTCATCCCATGAAAACGACAGTCACCTTTCTGCGACGTTGCGCCCGGCCCTTGTAACCCCGGATGCCTTGCATGTAAGCTCTTGCTGCTCAACAAGCCACAGGCCTCTCCTGTGGCTTTTTTTTTACCACCGCTTTTGCTTTGTTTCCCCGAGGACCCGCCATGGAATTCAGTCAGTACGACATCGACTCGCTGCTATCGATCACCAACCGGCCGGAGCTGGTTTTCACCGAAGGCCGCGGCATGTGGATGACCGACCATCGCGGCAAGCGCTATCTCGACTACCTGCAGGGCTGGGCGGTCAACTGCCTCGGCCACTCTCCGCAATGCATGCTGGATGCGCTGGAGGCGCAGGCAAAGAAAATCATCAATCCCTCGCCCGCGTTCTATAACGAGCCGTCGATCCGGCTGGCATCGATGCTGACCGCCAATTCCTGCTTCGACCGGGTGTTCTTCGCCAACAGCGGCGCCGAGGCCAACGAAGGGGCGATCAAGCTGGCGCGCAAATGGGGCCAGAAGAACCCGAACAAGAAGGGCGAAGCCCGCTACGAAATCATCACCTTCGACCACAGCTTCCACGGCCGCACGCTGGCGACCATGTCGGCCTCGGGCAAACCGGGCTGGGACACGATCTTCGCGCCGCAGGTGCCCGGCTTCCTCAAGGCCGAGCTGAACGACCTGGCCAGCGTCGAAAGGCTGGTGACGGACCGCACCGTCGCAGTCATGCTGGAACCGGTGCAGGGCGAAGGCGGCGTGATCCCCGCCACCAATGAATTCATGCGCAGCTTGCGCGAATTCACCGAGCAACGCGACCTGCTGCTGATCGTGGACGAAGTGCAGACCGGCATGGGACGCACCGGTGAACTGTTTGCCTACCAGCTGTCGGGCATCGGGCCGGACATCATGACCTTGGGCAAGGGCATCGGTGCCGGCGTGCCGCTGTCGGCCATGCTGTGCAGGGAACGCTTCGCCGTTTTCGAGCCGGGCGACCAGGGCGGCACCTACAATGGCAATCCGCTGATGACTGCGGTCGGCGCTGCGGTACTGGAAACGCTGCTGGCGCCAGGCTTCCTGCAGCATGTGAAGGACGCCGGACGCCACCTGGCGGAAACCTCGCTGCGGCTGACGGCAAAGCACGGACTGGAAGGCGAGCGCGGCGAAGGCCTGCTGCGCGCGCTCAAGCTCGGACGCGACATCGGCCCGCAGATCGTCGAACGTGCCCGGCAGCTCGAGCCGGTCGGCCTGCTGCTGAATTCGCCACGCCCTGACCTGCTGCGTTTCATGCCGGCCCTGAACGTGAGCTTCGACGAAATCGACCAGATGGCCGACATGCTGTCGGGCGTCATCTCCAGCCTGGACTGAGTTCCATGTACCTGCCATCGCATTTCGCGCAGGACGATCCGGCGCTGCTGCTCGATGTGATGCGCAGGCATACCTTTGCCACACTGGTGACGGCGGAGGACGGCGTGCCGTTGGCGACGCCGCTGCCGCTGCTGGCCCGGCGCGAGGACGACGGTTTTCGCATCGAAGGCCACATGGCGCGCGCCAATCCACAGTGGCAGGCATTCGAGCGCGGCGCGACCGCGCTGGCCATCTTCCACGGCCCGCACGCCTACATCTCGCCGACGCAGTACAAGAGCAGCGAGCGGGTGCCGACCTGGAACTATGTGACCGTGCAGGCGACCGGCAAGGCGCACACCGTGCATGACCGCCAGCGCAAGCTGGCAACGCTGGAACGGCTGATCGCCCATCATGAAGTCTCGTACCAGGCGCAGTTCGAACGCATGCGGCCCGAACTGCTCGACGTCATGCTGGACGCGATCGTCGCGTTTGAAATTCGCGTCGAAAAGGTCGAAGGCAAGTTCAAGCTGAACCAGCACCGGCTGGCTGACCTCCGGCCTGAAGTCCAGGCGCTGCATGAAAGCGGATCGCTGGATGAACGGGAAATGGCGCAGTGGATGAAGCGCCTGGGATACTGGATCGACAGCCCGCGGTCGGACGACTGATCAGCGGCCGTCGACGGCAAGGCGCGACGCTTGCCGCCTCAGCTGGTTTCCTTCATGTCGGCGAGGGCGTACACGACGTTGCGGTTGGTGATCAGGTAGTTGTCCACCAGATCGTCAAGCGCATCGCGAAATGGAATGGCATCCGAGGCGGACTTCATCGTGGAACGACTGGTCAAGGCTTCGTCCGGCAACTCGCTGCTACGCAGGTTGTACCAGCACAAGGCCACCAGTTTCGCCTCGGGCGACTTGTCGGCGGGATCCAGCGACAACAATATCTGCAATCTCCCGGCCCCGGTGGCGGCGCCGTTCGGTTGCCCGAGCAACTCGCGCACCTGCTCGGCGGCATCGGCCAAGCCATCTTTCGCGCCGCTGGCGTAAGGGGTCTCGATGCCCACGATCGAGCGGCTGCGACCCCGGTTCAGACAGACGGTCAAATCAGATTTGACGGAAGCGGACAGCTTCTCGAAAGACGGCATGCCAGTCGCAAGCGGGGATTTGAGCGGCGCCGTCGTCGTCTTGTTGCCGCCTTTCACGGAGGCAATGCCGCCAAGGCCAACGGCAGCTTGCGCCAGTTTTCTTGCCCCGTTTTCCACCCCTTTCCCGGGCTGCCTGGCAGGCTTTTTGGCAGGGGCTCCGGCATCCGGCCCCTTCCACGTCGCCTTCAAGACCGACTTGGCTATCCTGTTCATTCCCAGCTCCCCGTTTTGACGTTCACTTCGTCCCAGCTTGTCAAATGCGTTCGACTTTCGCCCAATCGATCGCTAGGTAACAAATTGATCGATTTAGTTCCATCAAGCAGTCCGGACTCGCTCGGCGCGCCGCAGTGAACCCGCCGCCGTAAATTCGCAAAAAAAAACGCCGGCTGGAAGCCGGCGCTCGGATTGGCATGCTGCTGCCTATTTTTTGGGCAGGTACAGGTCGGTAATACTGCCCAGCCCCATTTCGGCTGCGAACATCGGCGTCTCCGACAGCGTCGGATGCGCATGCACCGTCAGTGCCAGGTCTTCAAGGTCCGCGCCCATTTCCATCGCCAGCACCGTTTCCGCGAGCAGTTCGCCGGCATTCACGCCGACGATGCCGGCGCCGATGATGCGCTTGGTCTGCGGATCCCACAGCAGCTTGGTCAGGCCGTCTTCGCGCCCCATTGCCAGGGCGCGGCCGGAAGCGCCCCACGGGAATGCTGCCTTCTCGTACGGTATGCCCTTGGCCTTGGCCTCGGTCTCGGTCAATCCCATCCACGCCACTTCCGGATCGGTATAGGCAACCGACGGAATCGTCAGCGCGTCGAATTCCACCTTGTGGCCGGCAATCACCTCGGCCGCCACCTTGGCCTCGTTGGTCGCCTTGTGCGCCAGCATCGGGTCGCCACAGATGTCGCCGATGGCGAAAATGTGCGGCACGTTGGTCCGCTGCTGCCGGTCGACCGGGATGAATCCGCGTTCGTTGACCACCACACCGGCCTTCTCGGCTGCGACCTCGCGTCCGTTCGGGCGCCGCCCCACGGCCAGCAGCACCATGTCGTACAGCTGCGGGTCCTTCGGCGCATTTTCGCCCTCGAAGGTGGCAAGCAGGCCTTCCGGCTTCGCCTCCAGCCTGGTGACCTTGGTCTTCAGCCAGATGCCGGCATAGCGTTTCTCGATGCGCTTTTGCAGCGGCTTGACAATGTCGCGGTCGGCTGCGGGAATCAGCCCGTCGGCGAACTCGACCACCGTGACCTGGGCGCCGAGTGCGTCATACACACAAGCCATTTCCAGCCCGATGATGCCGCCGCCGATCACCAGCATCTTCTTCGGCAGCGCCCGCAGTTCAAGCGCGCCGGTAGAGTCGATCAGGCGCGGGTCCTCATACGGGAAGCCGGGAATGCGCGCCACCGAGGATCCGGCGGCGATGATGGCATTCCTGAAGGCGATGGTCTTGCTGCCCTCGGCAGTCTCGACCACCAGCGTATTGGGCGAGCTGAAGCTGCCGCGCCCCTGCACTACCGTCACCTTGCGGGCGCGGGCGAGGCCGGACAGGCCGCCGGTCAGCTTCTTCACGACGCTTTCCTTCCAGCCGCGCAGCGCGTCGATATCGATCTCGGGCTTTGCCATCTTGATGCCGAAGTGGGACATTTCTTCGGCTTCCGTGATCACTTTGGCTGCATGCAGCAGCGCCTTGGACGGAATGCAGCCGACATTCAGGCAGACGCCGCCGAGCGCGGCATGGCGTTCCACCAGCACCACCTTCTGCCCGAGGTCGGCCGCGCGGAAAGCCGCGGTATAGCCGCCAGGCCCGGCGCCCAACACCAGGGTGTCGCATTCGATGTCGGCCTTGCCAGAAAAACTGGCCGCCACTGGCGCTGCGGCAGGAGCGTGAGGCGCTGCCGCAGAGGGTGCAGGAGAAGGTGCAGGAGAAGCGGCGCTCGCTGGCGACGGAGCCGGCGCAGCTGCGCTGCCAGCCGCGACGGCTTCGGCAGCTTCCAGCGTCAGCAGCAGCGAGCCTTCCGCGATCTTGTCGCCAATCCTGACCTTCAGTTCCTTGATGACACCGGCCTGCGGCGAAGGAATCTCCATGCTGGCTTTGTCGGACTCCACCGTCACCAGCGACTGGTCGACCGCCACCCGGTCGCCCGGCTTGACCAGCAATTCGATGATCTCGACTTCCTTGAAGTCGCCAATGTCGGGAACCCTGACTTCGATACTGCTCATAGCTGTTTGCTCCGTTTGCGCGGTTTATTTCGCCCAGATGCTGAAAATGCGGAAAGGTCCCGACGAACTCTTGTCGAATTCCGCTCCCGCCTGTACGCCGATCTCCGCAATGTCACGTGCGCTGGCGGCTTGCCCGTACACCGCGTGCATTGCGCCCAGCGCAAAATTGCGGCCGCTGCCGATACCCCAGAAGCGCTCGAAACTGAATACCTCGCGATACGAATACACCCCGAATATGCCGTACGGATTGGCTATCAGCGAAGTGATCTGCGACGATTCGTAAGGATCGTCCTCGTCTTCCTTGGGGTTCAGGAAGTACTTCTCCTTCAGGATCGCATGCACGCGGGAATAGGTGTCGAACACTTCTTCCCGACTGTGCAGCTTGCATTCGTCGCCCATCTCGAGCAGCAGCTTGCGCATCACCGGGAAGTGCGCTGCTGTGCCGGCCAGCGTGATGTACGAGTCGCCGACCTTGAAAATTTTCTCGTTTGCTTCGTATGCATTGGAAAGACGGGTATCGCCGAACGTGACCAGCGAGTCGGACGCGATCGCGATCTCGTTGCCTTTCTTGACGACGACGCAGGTAGTCATTGGTTACTTCTCCATCAGGAATGGTCGGGCCGCGTGCCAGCCGGTCATCGCATGGATGGCGGCCGGGAAAAGTTGAATTCTCCCACCAGTGCGGCGCTCTTTTGCGGCCCTTTCCCTTTGATCTATAGCAAGGTCTTGCGCATGTCGCCCAGCACTTCGGCCAGGTACACCGTGAAACGCGCGCCCATCGCGCCATCGATTACGCGGTGATCATAGGACAGCGACAGGGGCAGGATCAGGCGCGGCACGAACTGCTTGCCATCCCAGACCGGCTTCATGTCAGTGCGCGACAAGCCAAGGATCGCCACTTCCGGCGCGTTGATCAGCGGCGTGAACTTGGTGCCGCCAATGCCGCCCAGCGACGAGATGGTGAAGCTCGCGCCCTGCATGTCGGCCGGCTTGAGCTTGCCCTCGCGCGCCTGGGCGGACAGATCGCCCATCTCCTGCGCGATCTGCAACACGCCTTTCTTGTCGGCGTCCTTCAGGACCGGAACCACCAGGCCCTGCGGCGTGTCGGCGGCAAAGCCGATGTTGTAGTACTGCTTGAGGATCAGGTTCTCGCCGGCGCCATCGAGCGATGCGTTGAAGCTCGGGTACTTCTTGAGCGCGGCGACGCAAGCCTTGATGACAAACGCCAGCATGGTGAGCTTGACACCGGATTTCGCCAGCGCGGTATTAGTCGACTTGCGGAATTCTTCCAGCTCGGTGACATCAGCCTCGTCGTACTGCGTCACATGGGGAATCATCACCCAGTTGCGGTGCAGGTTGGCGCCGCTGAGCTTCTTGATGCGCGACAGCGGCTGCAGTTCGGTTGCACCGAACTTGCTGAAATCCAGCGAAGGCCATGGCAACAGGTCCAGCCCGGCGCCACCGCCCTTGGCAGAAGCTGGCCCGGCGCCCGCTGCGGCACTGAGCGCGTCCTTGACGTAGGCCTGCACGTCTTGCTGCGTAATGCGTTGTTTCGGGCCGGTTCCCCGCAACAGGGAAAGGTCGACGCCCAGTTCACGGGCGAATTTGCGCACCGAAGGCGAAGCATGCGGCGTGGCTCCGGGCACGGGAGCGGCAGCAGCAACAGCCATTTTGGCCGGCGCTGTCATGGCTGCCGGCATCGGCGCGGCAGGAGCCGGAGCAGCAGCGGGGGCGGCTACAGGTGCAGGCGCAGCCGCCGCTGCTGCTGCCGGGGCCGGGACCGGGGCTTCGCCTGCGCCTTGCGCTTCGACGATCGCCAGCAGCGAGCCTTCGGTAACCTTGTCACCCAGCTTGATCTTCAATTCCCTGATGACGCCCGCCTGCGTGGACGGGATCTCCATGCTGGCCTTGTCGGACTCCACCGTGACCAGCGACTGGTCGACCTTGATGGTATCGCCCACCTTGACCAGTAATTCAATGACTTCCACTTCCTTGAAGTCGCCGATATCCGGTACTTTCACTTCCAGCAAACTCATGGTTGTCGCTCCGTTCTAATCCCGCGGCAGGCAGGGCGCACTTGCGCCCGCCCTGCGCACGGCAGCAATCTTGTTGGTGTGAGTTACTGCGTAACTGTTATTGGGTGACCGGATTCGGCTTGTCTGCGTCCAGGCCATACTTCGCAATCGCCTGCTGGACCACTTTCGCGTCGATCGCACCCTCGTCTGCCAGCGACTTGAGTGCAGCGACCGTCACATAGTAGCGGTTGACCTCGAAGAACTCGCGCAGTTTTGCGCGGGTGTCGGAGCGGCCAAAACCGTCGGTGCCCAGGACCTTGTAGGCCCGTCCTTTCGGAATGAAGGCGCGGATCTGTTCGGCGAAGGTGCGCATGTAGTCGGTAGCAACCACGATCGGCCCCTTGCTCGGCTCCAGGCATTGCGCCACATAGGACAAGCGCGGCTTCTCGGTCGGATGCATCATGTTCCACCGTTCAGCGTCCTGGCCCTCGCGCGCCAGCAGCGTGAAGGAAGGAGCAGACCAGATGTCGGCAGCGACACCCCAGTCGTCGCGCAGCAGGTCAGCACCGGCGATGACTTCGCGCAGGATCGTGCCCGAGCCCATCAGCTGCACCCGCAGTTTCGACTTGCCCTCGGCCGGATTCAGCAGGTACAGGCCCTTCAGTATGCCCTCCTCCTGGCCCGGCTTGAGGCCAGGATGCGCATAGTTCTCGTTCATCACGGTGATGTAGTAGAACACGTCCTCCTGCTGCTCGATCATGCGCTTGAGCCCGTCATGCACGATCACCGCCACTTCATGTGCGAAGGTCGGGTCGTAGGGCATGCAGTTCGGTATGGTCGATGCCAGCACGTGGCTGTGGCCGTCTTCGTGCTGCAAGCCTTCACCGTTGAGCGTCGTGCGTCCTGCAGTGCCGCCCATCAGGAAGCCGCGGGCGCGCATGTCGCCGGCTGCCCACGCCAGGTCGCCCACCCGCTGCAGGCCGAACATCGAGTAGAAGGTGAAGAACGGGATCATGACGCGGTTGTTCGACGAATACGAGGTCGACGCCGCGATCCAGGTGCTCATCGCGCCCGCTTCATTGATGCCTTCCTGCAGGATCTGCCCGGCCTTGTCCTCGCGGTAATAGCTGACCTGGTCCTTGTCGACCGGCTCGTACAACTGGCCACGCGGACTGTAGATGCCGATCTGGCGGAACAGGCCTTCCATGCCGAAGGTACGCGCTTCGTCGACCAGGATAGGCACCACCCGCTTGCCCAGGCCCTCGTCGCGCAGCAGCAGTGAAATCATGCGCACGTAAGCCTGGGTGGTAGAGATTTCGCGGCCTTCCGCGGTCGGCTCCAGCACCGCCTTGAATGCATCGAGGCCGGGTACCGGCAGTGTCTCGTCAGCCTTCACGCGGCGCTGCGGCAGGTAACCGCCCAGCGCACGGCGACGCTCGTGCAGGTACTGGATCTCGGGCGCGTCGTCCGACGGCTTGAAGAACGGCACCTCGTGCAGCTTGTCGTCCGGGATCGGGATGCCGAAACGGTCGCGCATTTCGCGGATCGCATCGTCGTCGAGCTTCTTGGTCTGGTGGGCGGTATTGCGCGCCTCGCCCGACTTGCCCATGCCAAAGCCCTTGACGGTCTTCAACAGGATCACGGTCGGCTGCCCCTTGTGCTCAAAGGCCTGCTTGTACGCAGCGTAGATCTTGTGCGGATCATGACCGCCGCGCGTCAAGCGCCAGATATCGTCGTCCGACATGTTGGCGACCATTTCAAGCAACTTGGGATGCTTGCCGAAGAAATGCTTGCGCACGAAGGCGCCGTCCTTGGCCTTGTAGTTCTGGTACTCGCCATCGACGGTTTCCATCATCACGCGCTGCAGGATGCCGTCGTGATCGCGCGCCAGCAGCTCGTCCCAGGGAGCGCCCCAGATCACCTTGATCACGTTCCAGCCGGCGCCGCGGAAATCGGCTTCCAGTTCCTGGATGATCTTGCCGTTGCCGCGCACCGGGCCGTCGAGCCGCTGCAGGTTGCAGTTCACGACCATGACCAGGTTGTCGAGATTCTCGCGCGCAGCCATGCCGATCGCGCCCATCGATTCCGGCTCGTCCATCTCGCCGTCGCCGCAGAACACCCAGACCTTGCGGCGCTCGGTATTGGCAATGTCACGCGCGTGCAGGTAGCGCAGGAAGCGCGCCTGGTAGATCGCCATGATCGGACCCAAACCCATCGAGACCGTAGGAAACTGCCAGAAATCGGGCATCAATTTCGGATGCGGATAGGACGACAGGCCGTGGCCATCGACCTCGCGGCGGAAATTCGACATCTGGTCTTCGCTGATGCGGCCTTCGAGGAAGGCCCGCGCATAGACGCCAGGCGATGAATGGCCCTGTATGTAGAGCAGGTCGCCGCCGTGGTCTTCGGTCGGCGCGTGCCAGAAATGGTTGAAGCCGATCCCCAGCATGTTTGCCAGCGAAGCAAAACTGGAAATATGGCCGCCAAGATCGCCATCGACACGATTTGCCTTGACCACCATCGCCATCGCGTTCCAGCGCATCCACGAGCGCAGGCGTTCTTCGTATTCGAGATTGCCGGGGCAGTGTGCGCCAAGTTGGGCAGGGATGGTATTGACGTAGGCGGTATTGCTGGAGAACGGGATCTGGGCGCCGCGGCGGCGTGCCAGGTCAACCATGCGCTCCATCAGGTAGTGGGCCCGTTCGGGGCCCTCGTTTGCGATCACCGCTTCAAGGGCGTCGAGCCATTCCTGGGTTTCGACTGCGTCGGGATCGTTGGCGGCCTGGGCCAGGATCTGGTCTATCTGGGCGGACATGCTTGTCTCCTTCTCGGGGCCTGTCACAGCGGGACACCTGCTGCAGGCATTCTCATCCAAAATGCGACTTGTTGTCGCGCTAACTGACCGGATTCTAGCAGCAGCCTTCCATTTTTCAAAATGCGATATTTGATTTCATAATGCGGAATCAAAAGAGATGAGGTGCCGGTGACCGCACCGCGCTTCGCCACAATCGCCGCGCATTCCGGTATTCAGTCCAGACCGCACTGCAGCCCGCACTACAGCCCTTATAATTCCGGTTCTCGTCCAGCCAACCATCCCTCACTTCATGCCTGCACAAATCATCAACGGAAACCTGCTATCACAACAACTCCGCGCCGACGTCGCGCGCAGGGCGGCGGCCCTCACCGCCAAAGGCAGACAGCCGGGACTCGCCGTTATTCTTGTCGGCGAAAATCCGGCTTCGCAGGTATACGTGCGCAACAAGGTCAAGGCGTGCGAAGACAACGGCATCCATTCGGTACTGGAAAAATATCCGGCCGACATGAGCGAGGCGGACCTGCTGCAACGCATCGCCGCCCTCAATGCGGACCCGAAAATCCATGGCATCCTGGTGCAGTTGCCGCTGCCGGCGCATATCGACTCGCACAAGGTAATCGAGGCCATCGCGGCCGAGAAAGACGTCGACGGCTTCCATATCAGCAATGCCGGACTGCTCATGACCGGCCAGCCGCTGTTCCGTCCCTGCACGCCGTATGGCGTGATGAAAATGCTGGAGTCGATCGACTATCCGGTGCGCGGCGCCCATGCGGTGATCGTCGGCGCGTCGAATATTGTTGGCAAGCCGCAAGCCATGCTGCTCTTGCAAGCGGGCGCGACCATCACCATCTGCAATTCGAAGACGCGCGACCTCGGCCATCACACCCGCCAGGCGGACATTCTCGTGGTTGCTACCGGCAAGCGGAACATCGTCACGGCGGACATGATCAAACCGGGCGCCGTCGTCATCGACGTCGGCATGAACCGTGACGACAACGGCAAGTTGTGCGGCGACGTCGATTATGGTCCGGCATCGGAAGTGGCCGGCTACATCACGCCCGTCCCCGGAGGCGTGGGGCCGATGACCATCACCATGCTGCTCGTCAATACCCTGGAAGCTGCCGAAAGAACACTTTGATGAACAATCCCCTGCTCGACTTTTCCGATCATCCGCGCTTCGACGCGATCCGTCCGGAGCATGTAACACCGGCCATCCAGATCCTGCTGCAGGACGGGCGGGACATGATCGCCCGCCTGGAAGCGTCGACCGGGGCGCCGGACTGGGACTCCTTCGTCGAACCGCTGGAGAGCGTCACTGAAAAACTGGGCCGCGCCTGGGGCGTGGTCGGTCACCTGAACGCGGTGGTCAACACACCCGAATTGCGCGCAGCCTATAACGAGAACCAGCCGCTGGTCACCGAGTTCTGGACCGCGCTGGGCCAGAACGAAGCGCTGTTCGCCAAATACAAACAGCTGCAGCAGGCGCCGTCGTTCGCCAGCCTGTCCCCCGCGCGCCGCCGCATCATCGACAACGCGGTACGCGACTTCAAGCTCGGCGGCGCCGACCTTGCGCCGGACCAGAAAATACGGTTCGCGGAAATCCAGGAGGAGCAGGCCACCCTCTCCAACCGTTTCTCCGAAAACGTGCTGGATGCGACCAATTCATGGGAACTGCTGATCGAGGATGCAGCGCGTTTGTCGGGACTTCCCGAGGATGCGGTCGACGCGGCCAAGGCGCTGGCTGAAAAGGAAGGCAAGGCCGGCTACAAGTTCAGCCTGCACTTCCCGTCCTATTTCCCGGTCCTGCAATACGCCGATGACCGCGCGCTACGCGAAGCCGTCTATCGCGGCAATGCGACCAAGGCGTCCGAACTCGGCGAGAAGCCGGAATGGGACAACACCCGGATCATCGCCGACCTGCTGCGCCTGCGGCGGGAGGAAGCGACGCTGCTGGGATACCGGAATTTCGCTGAAGTTTCCCTGGTGTCAAAGATGGCGGAGACGCCGCAGCAGGTGGTCGACTTCCTGGAAGACCTGGCGCGCCGCGCCCGCCCTTTCGCGGAAAACGACCTGGCCGAGTTGAGGACCTTCGCAAAGAGCGAACTGGGGATGGACGGGCTGGAAGCCTGGGACATCACCTATGCCTCCGAGAAGCTGCGCGAAAAACGCTATGCCTTCTCCGATCAGGAAGTGAAGCAGTATTTCCCGGAATCCAAAGTCGTTGCCGGGCTGTTCGGCATGGTGCAGAAGCTGTTTTCGGTCGAGATCCGCAGCGACCAGGCTCCCGTCTGGCATGACGACGTCCGCTTCTTCCGGATCGAGAAAAATGGCCAGCTGGTCGGCCAGTTCTACCTTGACCTGTATGCGCGCAACGGCAAGCGCGGCGGGGCCTGGATGGACGACGCCCGCGGGCGCCGTGTTGCCGGCAACCTGGTGCAGACGCCGGTCGCCTACCTGACCTGCAATTTCACCGAGCCTGCGGTGGTCGACGGCAAACGTCGCGATGCGCTGTTCACCCACGACGAGGTCACCACGCTGTTCCACGAGTTCGGCCACGGCCTGCATCACATGTTGACGCTGGTCGATGAACTCGGGGTTTCCGGCATTTCCGGCGTCGAATGGGACGCGGTGGAACTGCCATCCCAGTTCATGGAGAATTTTTGCTGGGAGTGGGATGTCCTGCAAGGGATGACCGCGCATGTCAAAACCGGTGAAGCGCTGCCGCGTGCGCTGTACGACAAGATGGTCGCCGCCAGGAACTTCCAGTCGGGGCTGCAGATGCTGCGCCAGGTCGAGTTCTCGCTGTTCGACATGCACCTGCATTTCGATTTCGATCCCGACAGCGGCCGCAGCGCAGCCGACGTACTGGCCGAGGTGCGGCACAAATTCGCCGTGCTGGTGCCGCCGGCATTCAATCGCTTCCAGAACTCGTTCAGCCATATTTTCTCGGGCGGTTATGCTGCTGGCTACTACAGCTACAAATGGGCCGAGGTACTATCCGCCGACGCCTATGCCGCATTCGAGGAAGCGGCAGATGACGCCGAATTGCTGGCACATACCGGAATGAAGTTCCATACCGAGATATTGGCGGTAGGAGGCTCGCGTTCGGCGATGGAAAGCTTCAAGGCTTTCCGCGGCCGCGAGCCCACCATCGACGCGCTGCTGCGGCACAACGGCATGACGCTCTGACGCGCCGATGAGAACCATCGCCCTTGCCTTGCTGGTCCTCGCTGTCCCGGGGACGGTCAGTGCGCAGCTGTACAAGTGGGTCGGGCCGGATGGCAAGATCAACTACAGCGACACGCCGCCACCGCGCGATGCCAGGAATGTCGAGACCCGGCCACGGGCCGGCGAAGCACGCGGGGACGTGGCCCTGCCCTACGCGTTGCAACAGGTAGCCGCCGCACATCCGGTTACCCTGTACACCATGAAGAACTGTGCTCCCTGCGATGCAGGGCGCAGCCTGCTGGCGTCGCGCGGCGTGCCGGTCACCGAAAAAACCATTACCAGCAACGAGGACATCGCGGCATTGCGCGCCATTGCCGGTGGCAACAGCCAGTTGCCAGTGCTGGCCGTGGGCCGCCAGCGCCAGCAGGGTTACGAGCCAACTGCCTGGAACCAGCTTCTGACGGCAGCCGGATATCCGGCCGAGTCGAGGTTGCCGGCCGGCTGGCGCAATCCGGAGCCGGCGCCACTGGTGCCGCCGCAACAACAGCAAGCGGAGCAAGCGCAACAGCCGGCCAAGGCAGCTGCGCCTCCGGCATCCCCGGCACCGCAACCGGACGCAGCTTCCGGATTCCGCTTTTAAACATGGTCAAAAGCACGGCCAACAGCACGGAACCGGGCACGCCCAACCCAAGCGCCACCATGACCCAGATAGATTTCCATACCAATGTGCCGGACAAGCTGCTCTACACCTGCCGGCTGATTCGCAAGGCGCTCAACGACGGCTGGCAGGTCGTGGTGTTTTGCGGTGACGACGGCGAGCTCGGCAAGCTGGACCAGGTAATGTGGACATTCTCCGAACAGGATTTCCTGCCGCACGTGCGCGCGGAAGATCCGCTGGCCGCCAGCACACCGGTAGTGCTGACGGCCAGCGACGAGGCGGCGCTGCCCCACCACCGGCTGCTGGTCAATCTCGCCACGGTCTCACCCGCGAATTTCGCCCGGTTCGAACGACTGATCGAAGTGGTGTCGACCGACCAGAACGAGGTAGCACTCGGGCGCGAGCGCTACGCCTATTACCGCCAGCGCGGCTATCCCCTCAAACACTACAGCCGGAGCGCAAATGAGCAGCCCGTCACGTGATGCCGGCATACCGGTACTGACCGAAGTCATCGAAGCGGCGCAGGAGCCAACGGCCCAGGTCGCCGGTGCCGGCGCCCCTGGCGCCGCGGCAGAGGCATCGGCGCCGTTGGAAGTGCAAGTGCCGGCGACGGCACCCGCCAGCATCGAGGAACTGGAAGCCCGGGCGATCGCCTCGATGGGAAGCGCCGACTGGGCGCGGCTGGAGCGGGCACTGCGCGAGCGCATCCTGCGGCAGTTGCTGGCAAGGGTGGATACCACACTCGAGCACCGGGTGCGCGACAGCCTGGCCGATGTGCTGCAAGGAGCGGTCAGCACGCTGGCCACTGACATTCGCAGCGGCCTGCACCAATCGCTGGAGGAAATGATCGTGCGCGCGGTGTCCCAGGAAATTGCCCGTCTGCGTTCGACGCAAAACTAAATTTTTTAGCGGTTTCCTTTGTTTTTTGAACGCGGCGGAAGATCCACCTGCCGAAAATGGAAATCAATGACTCCATATTGATTACTTTCGAAATCAATATATTTTTAGAATGTTTTCTGGGGTGCCACTCAGGTCGGGCCCGGGTTCGCGGCGATACGATAGCCCGCGACAATGCAAAGGCCGCCCGACAAGACCGGCAGCGCCGCGCCGCGAGGGCCGGCACATTGGAGAAACGGAAATGCACGTAATCGTACTGGGCGGCGGCATCATCGGCACCGCTTCCGCATGGTTCCTGAACAAGGCAGGTCATCAGGTCACGGTGGTCGACCGCCAGCCGGGACTGGCGCAGGAAACCAGTTTCGCCAATGGCGGGCAGATATCGGTTTCGCACGCAGAGCCATGGGCGAATCCGGGGGCTCCGGCCAAGATCCTGAAATGGCTGGGCAAGGAAGACGCGCCGCTGCTGTTCCGCTTCCGACCCGAATGGCTGCAATGGAAATGGGGCCTGAACTTCCTGCGCGAATGCACGCAATCGCGCACCGACCACAACATCCGGCAGATCGTGGCAATCGCCGAATACAGTCGCCAGACTTTGCAGGATGTCCGTGCGGAAACCGGCATCCAATACGATCAACTGACACGCGGCATCCTGCATTTCTACACCAACCAGGAAGAATTCGAGCATGCCCAGCCTGCCGCCCGCCTGATGCGCGAGCTCGGCTGTCCGCGCGAAACCGTCGATGCCGCACGGGTCCTGCAGATCGAGCCCGCACTGCGGCCGATTGCCGACCGGATAGTCGGCGGCGACTACACGGCAACCGACGAATCCGGTGACGTCTACAAGTTCACCACCGGGCTGGCGCAACGGGCGCAGCAAGCCGGCGTCACGATCGAGACCAGTACCACGGTCACCCGGCTGCTGACGGAGGGCAGCGGCGCCGCATCCCGCATCACCGGCGTCGAAGTGATCGACGGCCACGGCCGGCACCGGGTGCTGCGCGCCGATGCCTATGTGGTGGCGATGGGCAGCTTCTCGACGCCGCTGGTCAAGCCGCTGGGCATCGACCTGCTGATCTATCCCGGCAAGGGATATTCAGCCACCTACCAGGTGCTCGATCCGGACGCGGCGCCAGTCGTGTCGCTGACCGACGACGGCTACAAGCTGGTGCTGTCGCGCCTGGGCGACAGGCTGCGGGTGGCCGGCACCTGCGAGCTGAACGGCTACACGCGTGAACTGAACCAGGTACGCTGCGAAGCGATCACCCGGCGTACGCGCGAACTGTTCCCGGGTGCATGCGACTATGATCACCCGGTCTACTGGACCGGCCTGCGTCCGCTGACGCCATCCAATGTTCCCTACATCGGCCGCACAAAGATCTCTAACCTGTTCCTGAACGCCGGCCACGGCACATTGGGATGGACCATGGGCTGCGGCTCGGGCCGCGCGATCGCCGACATCGTGTCGGGACGGGTGCCGGAGCTGGATTTCGCGTTTACGGGAATGACGGCCAGCGGGCGGTCCGGGGTGATGGCGGGCCAGCCGTTGCGGGCGTAATACGGCGTACCGACGTGCAGGCCCGGACCGCCTGCATGTCTGATTATTCTGCTGGTCTCTAGCGGCGCGCCCGCACCCCCACCTCGGACTCTTTCTCGTCAAAGGCAATCCTGGTCGTAAACTTCGCCCGTTTCATAGGGAAGCGCGACTGGAAGTTCCGCACATTCCCCGGCCCCGAGATCACCCGCCGGACAAACTGGTAATACGCGTCCATGTCGCGCACATGCACCACCAGGAAATAGTCGTAGTCGCCCGATACGAAATAACACTGCAGCACCTCGGCCTCGCGCCCCATGCGCGCCTCGAATGCCTGCATTTCCTCGTCCGACTGGTTTGCCAGCGACACTTCGAGGAAGGCCATCATTCCGTAGCCCAGTTCAAACGGATCGACCATCGCGACATCTGCGCTGATGACGCCCGCCTCGTGCAGCGCCCGCACCCGGCGCAGGCAGGTCGGCTGCGATACATGCACCCGCTCGGCCAGGTCCCGGGTGGGCATCTGGTTATTCTTCTGCAGCAGGTTCAGCAGCTTGCGGTCGACCTTGTCGAGGATATGGAGTCTGGACATGAATGGGCGCTGGGACAGAAAATCGGCTAGGCCTTTGCAGGTCTTTTGTTCTAAGGTAATGTTTGCCATCAGAAGGCACGCATGCAGTGTTGCAGCATGCTGCCGTTTTTTCAATCCTCGGAGGAATCCAATGCGGTCAAAAGCAATTCTGCTGGCAAGCGCAGGCGTCGTAGCAATGGCCTCGACCAACCCCACCCTGGCGCAGGAACTGGTAGTCAAGCTCGGCCATGTGGCGCCGATGTCCGGCGGACAGGCGCACTATGGCCGCGACAACGCCAACGGCGCCATCCTTGCCATGGAAGACCTGAATGCGAAGGGCATCACCCTCGGCGGCAAGAAGGTGAAGTTCCAGTTGTTGATGGAAGACGACGCCGCCGATCCCAAACAGGGCACGGCAGTGGCGCAGAAGCTGGTTGACGCCAAGGTAAATGGTGTGATCGGCCATCTGAACTCCGGCACCACCATTCCCGCCTCCAGCATCTACCATGCCGCCGGCATTCCGCAGATTTCACCCTCGGCCACCAATCCCAAATACACGCAGCAGGGCTTCAAGACTGCATTCCGGGTGGTCGCCAACGACAGCCAACTCGGCAGCACGCTGGGCCGCTATGCGATCGACACCCTCAAGGCCAAGCAGGTCGCCGTGATCGACGACCGGACCGCCTATGGCCAGGGCGTGGCCGCCGAGTTCATCAAGGGAGCAAAGGCAAAATCCGGCGGCTTGCAGGTAGTGCAGCAATACACGAACGACAAGGCGACTGACTTCAGCGCCATCCTGACCGCGATCAAGTCGAAAAAGCCGGAAGTCGTATTCTTCGGCGGCATGGACAATGTCGGCGGCCCGATGCTGCGCCAGATGAAACAGCTGGGCATCAATGCCAAGTTCATGGGTGGTGACGGCATCTGCACCGCCGAATTGTCCAAGCTGGCCGGCGACGGCTTGTCCGACAACCAGGTGATATGCGCCGAAGCCGGCGGCGTGACCGGCGCCAAGGAGAAGGACATGCAAGCCTTCGTCGAACGTTACAAGAAGCGCTTCAACATGGAGGTGCAGCTTTACGCCCCCTATGTCTACGACGCGGTGATGACAATGGCGGCAGCGATGCAAAAGGCCGGTTCGGCCGAGCCCGCAAAGTATCTGCCCGAACTGGCAAAGATCAAGCATGAGGGGGTGACCGGCAACATCGAGTTCGATGACAAGGGTGACATCAGGAACGGCACCCTTACCCTGTTCACTTACAAGGGTGGCAAGAAAGAGAAGATCGCGGTAGTCCGCTAGGGCTGGCGACGGTGCGCCCGGCAACGGGCGCACCATCAACAAAAAAGCGCCCGACAGGGCGCTTTTTTTTGTTCCGGGACTGGACCGGAGATTACTTCTGAGCCAGGATCCACTTCACCAGCGTATGCGCCTCGGCATTGCTGACTTGCGGATTGGCTGGCATCGGGACTGCGCCCCATGCGCCGCTGCCGCCCTTGAGGACCTTGTCCACCAGCTTGGCTTCTGCATCCTTCTGGCCGGCGTATTTTGCCGCCACGTCCTTGAACCCGGGGCCAACGACTTTATTGGCAACTGCATGGCAGGCCATGCAGTTCTTTTGTTTTGCCAGATCGGCGTTTGCCATCGCCACGTTCGAGACCAGCGCGCCGAGCGCAACCAGGGCAACCAACACTTGTTTCATTACTGCCTCCAGATTAAACAGATTCCGCATTCTAACCTTTTTTGCCGGAAACCGACTTGCCGGCAATCCTGCAGTCTTTAACTTACCACGCCCGGGAAATACGGCGGTTGACCGTTACAGTCGATGACAATATCCTCCGCTTCAGAGGAGAAAATTCATGCCGTTGATCATCATCATTGTCCTGCTGGCCGTGCTGCGCTACCTGGAGGTCGAACCGGTCGCAGGCCTGTCCTGGTGGTGGATAGCCGGCCTGTTCGTCGTGACCTTCATCTGGTTCGAGTTCGGCGAGAAATTCCTGGGGCTGGACAAGAAGAAGGCACACGACGAAGCGGACAAGATCCGGCGCGAACGGATCAAGAATACGTTCAAGTAGGCCCATTCCAGGCTGCATTCGCGAGCCAGTGCATCGCGAATGCAGCCTGGACCTCGTCCGCGGACCGGCCTGCAAGTCGGTCCGCGGAAGGCGCGAGACAGCGCCTCCCGAAACCCCGTCCTTGCTTCGTCCTTGCTTCGTCCTTAACCCGTCGTCGCACCCTTGCTCGCAGGCGATGCCAGTGCTGCATATTTGGCAAGCACCCCGCGGGTGTAACGCAGCGCCGGCGCTTTCCATTCGGCACGGCGGCGAGCGATCTCCTCGTCCGCCACATTCAGCTGGATCAGCTGCTGGTGCGCATCGATCGTGACTGAGTCGCCTTCCTTGACCAGCGCAATCGTGCCGCCCGCAAATGCCTCGGGCGCGACGTGTCCTACCACCATGCCCCAGGTGCCGCCGGAGAACCGGCCATCGGTGATCAGGCCAACTGACTCGCCCAGGCCCTTGCCGATCAGTGCCGACGTCGGCGCCAGCATTTCCGGCATGCCGGGTCCGCCCTTGGGGCCGAGGTAACGCAGGACCAGCACATCGCCCGGGTTGATCTTGTCGGCCAGGATCGCGTCCATTGCGGTGTACTCGTCCTCGAACACCCGCGCCGGACCGGTTATCACCGGATTCTTGAGGCCGGTGATCTTGGCCACGCAACCCTCGGGCGCCAGATTGCCCTTGAGGATTGCCAGGTGGCCCTGCGCGTACAGTGCCTTGTCGATGGTGCGGATCACGTCCTGGTCCGCGCGCGGCAGGTCGGGAATGTCGGCCAGTTCCTCGGCCAGCGTGCGGCCGGTGATGGTGATGCAGTCGCCATGCATGAGGCCGGCATTGAGCAGGAGCTTCATTACCTGCGGTATGCCGCCGGCACGATGCAGGTCGGTGGCGACGTACTGGCCCGAGGGCTTGAGGTTGCAGATCACCGGAACGCGCAGACGGACGCGCTCGAAGTCGTCGAGCGTCCATTCCACCTCGGCTGCATGCGCAATCGCCAGGTAGTGCAGCACGGCATTGGTTGATCCGCCGGTTGCCATGATCAGCGCCACGGCATTTTCGATCGACTTGCGGGTGATGATATCGCGCGGCTTCAGGTCTTTCTTGATCGCTTCGACCAGCACCCGCGCGGATTCGGCAGCCGAACCGACTTTCTCGTCATCCGGGTTGGCCATGGTCGACGAGTACAGCAACGCCATGCCAAGCGCCTCGAATGAGGACGACATGGTGTTGGCGGTGTACATGCCGCCGCAGGAACCGGAACTCGGGCAGGCGTTGCGCTCGATCCCTTCAAAATCTTCCTGCGACATGCGGCCGGCGGTGAATTCGCCAACCGCCTCGAACGAGGACACGATGGTCAGGTCATGACCCTTCCAGCGGCCCGGCTTGATGGTGCCGCCATAGACATAAATGCTGGGAACGTTGGTGCGCGCCATCGCGATCATGCCGCCCGGCATGTTCTTGTCGCAGCCGCCGATCACCAGGCAGCCATCCAGCCACTGGCCGTTCACCACGGTTTCGATGCAGTCGGCAATCACCTCGCGCGAGATCAGCGAGAACTTCATGCCTTCGGTTCCCATCGACATGCCGTCGGAGATGGTCGGCGTGCCGAATACCTGGGGATTGGCGCCGGCTTCCTTGGTCGCCTGGATGGCGATGTCGGCCAGCTTCTGCAGTCCGGAGTTGCAGGGGGTAACCGTCGAATGCCCGTTGGCAATGCCAACCATCGGCTTGTCGAAATCCGCTTTCTCGTAGCCCAATGCGTAATACATTGAGCGGTTGGGGCTGCGCGCCACGCCCTGCGTGATGTGCTTCGAGCGAGGGTTGTTTGCCATGTTGCCTCCGATGGAATGCGTGTTGTCAGTGCCGGGCAGTCCGGCGAAGACCGCTACATTGCCTTGCGCATGCCACGCTGTCAAATATATCATTCACGCTTGATCAATATATTCCACGAATCAATCCCCCCTCCGATATGCCGATCGAGCTGCGCCAGTTGCGCCATTTCATTGCCGTGGCCGAAGAAATGCATTTCGGCCGGGCGGCGGCGCGCCTGCACATGACCCAGCCCCCACTGTCGCAATCGATCCGCGCGCTGGAGACGGATCTCGGCACGCCGCTGTTCCTGCGTACCAGCCGCAGCGTCAGCCTGACTGCCGCCGGCCTCGCCCTGCTCCCCGAATCGCGCCGCCTGCTGCAGCAGGCCGAGGCGCTTCCGGATATGGCGCGGCGGGCAGCCGCCGGCGAATCGGGCCGGCTTACGGTCGCCTTCGTGTCGATTGCGGACTACAGCGTGCTGCCGCAATTCCTGCGCCGCTTCGGTCAAAGCCACCCGCAGGTCCAGATCGAACTGCGCGAGGCTACCAGCGACGTGCAGTGGGAAGACCTGGCGGCCGGGCGCATCGATCTCGGCTTGTTGATCCCGCCGCTGCCCGACAAGCTTGCCGACCAGCTCGACTACCAGCCGGTGCTGTCTGAACCGCTGGTGGTGGCGGCACCGGATGGGCTGAAGGCACTCCCGGCGCGCGGACCGGTTTCCCTGGCCGCGCTCGCCGGCCAGCCGCTGCTGGTGTTCCCGCGCCGCATCGCGCCATCCTTTCATGACGCAATCCTGTCCTGCTTCCGCCAGGCCGGCATCACGCCGCACATCGGGCAGGAAGCGATCCAGATGCAAACCATTGTCGCGCTGGTGTCGGCAGGAATGGGGATAGCGCTTGTGCCACAATCGGTGTCGAACCTGAAGCGGCCCGGTGTGACCTACCGCGCCCTGCGCGAGCCGGCGCCGATGATCGAAACCGGCTTCGCCTGGCGGCGCGACAATCCCTCGCCTGTACTGCAGGCATTCCTTAAACTGCTGAAAAGGAAGTACTGAATGCTGATCCATCCGATGCCTGATCCGATCGCGTTTTCGATCGGACCGCTAGCCGTACGCTGGTATGGCCTGATGTACCTGCTCGCCTTCGTGCTGTTCCTCGTGCTCGGACGCATCAGGATGAAGCAGCCGCATATCGCCGCGGCGGGCTGGAAGAAGGAAGACCTGGACGACATGCTGTTCTATGGCGTGCTCGGCGTCGTCATCGGCGGCAGGCTGGGCGAAGTCCTGTTTTACCATCCGATGTACTACCTGTCGCACCCGGCGGAAATCCTCGCCGTATGGAAAGGAGGCATGTCCTTCCATGGCGGCTTCCTGGGCGTCATGGCCGCCATGCTGCTATGGGCGCGCAAGAACGGACGGCGCCTGATGGACGTGATGGATTTCATCGCCCCGCTGGTGCCGCTTGGCTATGCAGCCGGCCGGCTCGGCAACTTCATCAACGCCGAACTGCCGGGCCGGTTGGCAGACGCTTCGCTGCCATGGGCCATGATCTGGCCCAACGTGGACCAGTTCCCACGCCATCCGTCGCCGCTCTACCAGGCGCTGGTCGATGGCGTGCTGCTGTTCGTCGTCGTGTGGCTGTTCGCGCGCAAGCCGCGCCCGACAATGGCGGTGTCCGGCGTGTTCGCGGCAGGCTACGGCGTGGCGCGCTTTTTCACCGAATACTTCCGCACGCCGGACTATGAAGTCACACTCGGCCCGCTGGTGATTTCAGCGGGCCAGATGCTTTCGGTTCCGATGATCGTCCTGGGAATTGTTTTATTATTGACGGCCTACAGAAAACCTCCCGCAAGCTGACGCATGCAGGGAGGCCCGGATTCCGATGTCCGGACAACATAATATGGAGACACACATGAAGCTAAAAAAACTGCTCCTGCTGAGCGCAGGACTGCTAATTGCTGCGCATGGCCATGCCCAGTCCTGGCCGAACCGGGCCGTCACCCTGGTCGTACCCTTCCCGGCAGGTGGCGGAACCGACGCCTTCGCGCGTCCGCTGGCAGCGCAACTGACGAAGCAACTCGGCCGGCAAGTCATCATCGATAACCGTGGCGGCGCCGGCGGCACCATCGGTGCAGCCATTGCGGCCAAGTCCGCCCCCGACGGCTACACCTGGTTCGTCGGTGCTGCGCACCACGCCATCGCACCCTCGATCTATCCGAAGCTGGAGTACGACATCGAGAAGGATTTCGTGCCCGTCGCACTGCTGGCGACCCCGCCGCAGGTAATCGTGGTCAATCCGCAGCGGGTGCCGGTGAATGACCTGAAGGGATTCCTGGATTACGCCCGAAAGAATCCGGGCAAGCTCAATTACGCATCGGCCGGCAATGGCACATCGCATCACCTGGCCGGCGAACTGTTCAAGATCCAGACCAAGACCTTCATCACACATATCCCCTATCGCGGCGCCGGCCCTGCCTTGCAGGACCTGATCGCGGGCCAGGTGGACGTGATGTTCGACGGCCTCGGATCATCGGCCGGCCATATCAAGGGCGGCCGCATCAAGGCGCTGGCAGTTGCGGCGCCACGCCGCTCGCAGGCATTCCCCGACGTGCCGACCACGGCCGAAGCAGGCGTGCCGGGCTACGAGGTATCGACCTGGTATGGATTGTGGGGCCCGAAAGGCGTGCCGCCGGAAATCGTCGATAAAATGGCGGCCGAGGTGCAGAAAGCGCTGGCCTCGCCCGAACTCAAGACTTCGTGGACCAGCAACGGGTCGGAAGTGCCAAACGTGGTGCGCGGCCAGTTCGGCACCATGGTCACCTCGGAAATTGCACGTTGGGCTACCGTGGTCAAAGCGGCAAAAATCAAGCTCGACTGAAGCGCGTAGTAGCGGCTCAATCAGCAGCCGGCCAGTGCCGGCTGCTATTTTTTTCGAGTGCAAAAATGTCAACGATACAGGTAGAAGCCCGGGAACGCATCGCCACCGTCACGCTGTCCAATCCGGGCAAGCTGAACGCGCTGGACGTCAAGGCCTGGCAGGGGCTGGCGCGCATTTTTTCAGAGCTGTCGGCTGACGATGATCTGCGTTGCATCATCCTGCGCGGAGAAGGCGGCAACTTCGCTGCGGGCGCTGACATCGAAGAATTCCCCGATGTGCGCTTCACCACCGAACAGGGTATCCAATATCACACCGTCACGATCGCCAATGCGCTGCACGCGGTCCTGCATTGTCCGCATCCGACCATTGCTGCAATCGAAGGTGTCTGTGTCGGTGGTGGCATGGAACTGGCAAGCGTGTGCGATTTGCGAATTGCCCACAGCGCATCCCGCTTCGGCATTCCGATCAACCGCCTCGGCTTTCCGCTGGCGCCCGGCGAGATGGTCGGCCTGCTGCAACTCGTGGGCCGTGCTGTCACGCTGGAAATCCTGCTCGAGGGCCGGGTCTTCGGCGCGGCCGAAGCGATGCAGAAGGGCCTTCTCAACCGCATTGTGGAAGATGTGCCCGATGAAGCGTGGCGCAGCGCCCAGCGCATTGCGCAGGGCGCGCCGCTCGCTGCGCGTATGAACAAGCAGCAGGTGCGCCGCCTGTCACCGGTGGCCGCACCATTGACCGATACCGAACTGCGCGCCGCCTTTGCCTATTTCGAATCCGACGACCACAAGGAAGGCATACGAACTTTCCTCGCCAAGACCAAGCCTGTATTCACCGGCAAATGACAGCCAACAACACAAAATGAACGACAACCTGAACGCTAATCTCTACGCACTGTTTGCATCCCGCTTCCCCGCCGACCGCAGCGCCTGCTGTATCGAAACCCATGACGGCCACTACTACTCGTGGGACGACCTGGAGCGCGCCAGCGCGAGGATTGCCAACCTGCTGGCCAGCCTCGGACTGGAACCGGGCGAGCGCGTTGCCGTGCAGGTGGAGAAATCGCCGGAAGCGCTGATGCTGTACCTGGCGACGATACGCGCCGGACTGGTGTACCTGCCGCTCAATACCGCCTACCGACAGTCCGAGATCGATTACTTCCTCGGTGACGCCGAACCGGCTGTAGTGGTCTGCTCGCCGGCGAATTTCGGCTGGGTCGCGCAAAGCGCGTTCAAGTCGGGCACCAGACATGTGTTCACGCTGGATGAACTGCACAACGGCCGCAACAGCGGCTCGCTGCTAGAGCGCGCCGCCCACCATCCGGACCAGTTCCAGACGGTGCAGCGGGCCGGCGACGACCTTGCCGCCATCCTCTACACCTCCGGCACCACCGGCCGTAGCAAGGGCGCGATGCTGACCCACCGCAACCTGGCATCCAATGCCGAGGTACTGCACCGCTTCTGGCATTGGCAGCAGGACGATGTGCTGCTGCACGCGCTACCGCTGTTCCATGTACATGGCCTGTTCGTGGCATCGCATGGCGCGCTCTACAGCGGCAGCAAGATGATTTTCCTGCCGCGCTTCGATTCCGCGCAGGTCATGGAGTACCTCGGCCGCTCGACGGTATTCATGGGGGTGCCGACTTACTATGTGCGGCTGCTGGCGGATCCGCGATTCGGACGTGAAGCCTGCCGCAACATGCGCCTGTTCATCTCCGGCTCGGCGCCGCTGCTGACGGAAACCTTCACCGATTTCCAGTCCCGTACCGACATGACGATACTGGAGCGTTACGGCATGAGCGAGACAGTGATGCTGACCTCCAACCCGTATGACGGCGAACGCCGCGGCGGGACCGTCGGCGTGCCTCTTCCAGGTGTTTCAGTGCGGGTGGTGAACGCCGGGGGCGAGAATTGCGCAGTTGGCGATATCGGCGACATCCAGGTCAAAGGCCCGAACATCTTCCCGGGCTACTGGCGCATGCCGGAAAAGACCGCCGAGGAATTCACTGCCGATGGCTATTTCAAGACCGGCGATGTCGGGCGCTTCGACCACGACGGCTACCTTTCCATCGTCGGACGCAGCAAGGATCTGATCATCTCCGGTGGCTACAACGTCTATCCCAAAGAGATCGAATCGGTGATCGACGAGATGGACGGCGTTGCAGAATCTGCGGTGATCGGCGTGCCGCACCCGGATTTCGGCGAGGCGGTGAATGCGGTGGTGGTGCTGAAGCCGGGTGCAACGCTATCCGAATCGGACGTGATCCAGTCCCTGAAAGCGCGCATCGCCAATTTCAAGGTGCCGAAGCGGGTGCATTTCGTCCCCGAACTGCCGCGTAACACGATGGGCAAGGTGCAGAAGAATGTATTGCGGGACCGGTACGCGTAAGCGGTGATGCTCGGGGAGTGAGCGTGAATTTCATTCAGCCGTAGCAGCGGCGTCAACGGCGGATCGACTTTATAGCTCCCTCCCTTTCAAGGGGAGGGAGCGTTCGTGGCGGACGCCGGTCCATGCAAAAAAGGCAGAACTCAAGCAAGCAACTCCCGCACCGCATCCCACTCGCCTTGCGTCACCGGCGTGATCGACAAGCGGTTCCCCTTGCGCAGGATCACCATGTCGGACAGCGCCGGATGCGCGCGCAACTCGGCAATCTTCAACAAGCGCGTCTTGCGCATCGCCCGCACATCGACCAGCAGCCAGCGCGGCTCTTCTTGCTTCGCCTTCGGATCGTAATACGGACTGGCCGGATCGAACTGGGTCGGATCAGGGTAAGCGCCGCTCACCACTTCAGCGATACCGGCAATCCCCGGCTCGGCGCAACTGGAGTGATAGAACAACACCCCATCCCCCACCTTCATCCGGTCCCGCATGAAATTACGGGCCTGGTAGTTGCGTACCCCGGTCCACGCCACCGTGCTCGCCGGCGCGGCCAGCGCGTCGTCGATGCTGACCTCATCCGGCTCCGATTTCATCAGCCAGTACTGCATCCCGAGCTCCCTGCAAGCGCGCATGGCGACAGCAAAAAAAAAAGCGGCTGCATCGGATGCAACCGCTTTGGTATGAATTCCCGCCAGTGCCGCTTTGCCGGCATCCTGAACCTTAAGGTTCAAGGCGGCCGCAGTCACATCAACTTTGGGTTCGTCGGACTAGCGACGATCACGCCCGTCGACTTTATTCCGCAACCTATGCACTACAAAGGTTCAAGGAATATATGGCAATGGCGAACACGGCAGGAGATTCAAAGTCTACCCGATTCATTCGCGATGTCAAACGCTTCCGCAATCTCTTTCGCTTAATATTCCGCGAACTTTTTAAGGCGCCGGCACAGGCATGCAATCGGGCAATCGGCGACTTGCGTTTGCAGGTGAATGCAAGTAGCAGACCGCGGCAGCAGGCACGGCAATCGCCAATGCTCAGAACAGATTTTCCTGCGGCGTGAGCGCCTGGTCGAGCTGCTCGTGCATCCCTGAAATCACTTGCCTCATCTGTGCGATCGATACCCCCGACAAGGGGCCATCTTCCGCCTTGGTGGCGAGCAGTTCTGCCGCGATGCCCAAGGCCGCAATGACGGCAATGCGGTCATTGCCGCGCACCTTGCCAGCGTCGCGGATCGCGCACATCTTCTGGTCGAGATAGGCGACCGCTTCGAGCAGGGCCTGCTCCTCGCCTTCCTTGCAGGCCAGCTTGTACGCCTGCCCCATGATGGAAACATCGATCTGGGTCATGCGGCCTCCTGCTGCGGATTCGGCACAGCAGGAATCTTGTCGAGCAGCAGGGCAACCCGCTGGTGCGCCTCCTGCATCCGGCGAGCCAGGTCAGCGTTGTCACCGGTCAGCGAAGCGCATTTCATGCGGAGTTCGGCATTTTCCGTGCGCAGTGCATGGGTCAGTTCCGCTAATTGACTGACTTTCTCGGAGAGGGCGAGGAATTCGGAAATCATCCCGCCACTATAGAGGGGCGAACAAATTTCCGTCAACAGAATAAGGAGGCGAAGTGAATTGCCAGATTGCCAAACCACACACATTCACACCGGTTTGCCGGCCGCCCACCACTTTGTGGACAAATATTCATCATCCGGGGCGGCCGACCAGCGCGATGCGAACGCGGACTTGGTCATGGCTTGCCGCCTTTGCAACAGTTTTTCAAGCAAGCGCTGGCAATGAAGAACGGTCGACGGGCGGTTGGCGTCACGCGGATGCAGGCCCAGGCGCAGCAGCGGCGCGTCGCGCAAGATCCTGGCGACTGCGTCATTACCCGAACGTGAGAAGGCGCTGCCCCATCCGCTGCGGGCGCTGTAGACCAGGCTGGGCGCAAACAACGAACGTCGCTGCTGCAGCAGGTAGATCCGCGAAAAGCTCGTGGTATAGCGGAAGGGAAATTCTTGCAGCGCTTGCCAGCTGCCCTCCGACATGAGCCACGCGGGTGCAACGAAGCCATCGACCGGCCAGCCCTGCCGGGCGAACCATTCCAGGCCCCAGCCCAGGCGCTCGCGGGCCTGTCCGACATCGAGCCCGGCGAATTCGCCCTCGCCTTGCGTGTAGATCTGCCGCCAGAAGTACGCCCAGGAGCAGTCGGGCCTGCGCCCCTCGTCCAGATGGGTATAGCCGTGCAGGGCAAGCTCGCTGCCCTGTGCCATCTGCTGGCGCAGCGCAGCGAAGCAGGCATTGTGATGCTCGCCTTGGCAGCGGTGGTGATACGCCGGCACTACCAGCAATGTGAGCGGTATCGGCGCCACCTGCCCGATCGCGTCGATCAGCTTCTCGCACAATGGCCAGGTCGCCGGTGCGACGTCGTGTATGGCCACGCACAGCGCGCGTTCAGATCCAGCCATCGCTCGCCTCCCGCTCGATCAGGCCGCCGCCCGCGGCATTGAGTACCCTGGCATATTGGCGCAAGAACTGCGGCATGATGACCTGCCAGTCGTAAAGCCGGCTGACCCTGGCGCGCGCTGCGTGGCCCATGGCCGCCATGTCGCGCGCGTACAGGCGCCGGATGCCCTGCGCCAGGGAGCCCGTGTGATTCGGATCAGCCAGGACTCCGCAACTGTCGTCGATCAGTTCGGCCACGCCGCCGGAGCGCACGCCGACCACCGGTATGCCGCTCGCCATGGCTTCCAGCACGATCAGGCCAAAGGTCTCGCCATCGCCCGGATGCACCAGCGCGTCGCAGCTGGCAAGCAGCCGTGCCAGCTCGCGATTCGTCTGGAACGGGAGACAGGTGACGCTGGACGAACGGCGCTTTCCCATGCTGCCGCCAATCATCAGCAAATGGTAGGGCGGCCCCAGGTGCTCGACTGCGTCAACCAGCAGCGGCAATTTCTTTTCACGGGTGAAGCGCCCGGCATAAACCAACAGGCGGGTGTTGTCCGGCAGGCCCAGTTCCTCGCGCAAGGTGCTGCTGCGACGCATGGGATGGAATATGCCAGTGTCGACGCCGAGCGCTTGATGCCGCACCTGTTCGATACCGATGCTGTGCAGCCGTTGTACCGCAGCGCGGCTTGGCGCCAGCACCAGATCGAAATCACGGTACAGGCGGCGCAGGTAGGCGATCGCAGCAAAAGATGCCGCGCCGCCGAATCGCTGCTGCACCACACGCGGGAGATCGGTGTGGTAAAAGGCGATCGCCGGGACGCCGAGAGCGCGCTTTACCCGCAATGCGGTCCATGCAAACTGGTATGGGTCGCCGACTTCGATCAGGTCCGGGCGCAGCGTGGTCAGGACGCGCTCGGCACGGGCCGTGGACAGCGGAATCCGGACGCCCATGCGACCGGGAATCCGGATTCCCGGCACCGCGATCAGGCCATGCCCGTCACGCGCCGTCCTGCTGCCCGCGCCCGGCGCGATCACGGTATGCTCGATGCCACGCCGCTGCGACAGCCAGTTGGATTTGGCGGACAGATAGGTGCGTACACCACCGCTTTCGGCGGGATAGAACATGGTGATGTCGACGATGTGCACGACCAGCCACCAGGTCAAGGGAGGAGATCGATCCACAGTATCGAAGCCGCCAGGAAATACCTTGACACCTGTCAAGCCGGTCCATCGCGCTCTTTATGCCAGTTCGCTCAAACCTGCGATCGTGAGCGTCCTGACATCAGTCGCCACACATTTTTGAAAAATCGGTTATGATCATTCCAATTCCCCGTCGTACCACCTCTTGAGCCCCGTTCAGATCCTTCCCTTGAACAGCTTGATGTCGAGTGATCTGCCGCCCCGACCGGCTATCGTCGGGAAACAACAAAAGCCCCCCTGCGGTACATGACTCCATTCCCCTCAATTGAGGAAACCATGAGTGAAAATATCAAACACATCAGCGACGCATCATTCGATTCCGACGTGCTGAATTCCGACAAACCCGTGCTGGTCGATTTCTGGGCCGAATGGTGCGGTCCGTGCAAGATGATTGCGCCGATACTCGAGGAAGTCGCAAAGGAATACGACGGCCGGATCCAGATCGCAAAAATGGACGTCGACGCCAACCAGGCCATACCAGCCAAGTTCGGCATCCGCGGCATTCCGACGCTGATCCTGTTCAAGAACGGCCAGGTCGCAGCACAGAAAGTCGGCGCAATGGCCAAGGGCCAGCTTACCGCCTTCATCGACAGCAACATCTGAAAAGACGCAAGCGGCGGCACGCCCGTGCCGCCGTTCCGAAGACTCCACCACACCGCAGTCCCCTCCCCCACCTAACATTCCCGTCCCGGGACACAAACACATGCACTTATCCGAACTGAAGGCAATGCACGTCTCTGCCCTGCTAGAGATGGCAATTGGCCTCGACATAGAAAATGCCGCGCGCTTGCGCAAGCAGGAACTGATGTTCGCCATCCTGAAAAAACGCGCCAAGTCGGGCGAACAGATTTTTGGCGATGGCGCCCTGGAGGTGCTGCCGGATGGCTTCGGCTTCCTGCGCTCGCCAGACGCCAGCTACATGGCATCGACTGACGACATCTATATCTCGCCGTCGCAGATCCGCCGCTTCAACCTGCACACCGGCGACTCGATCGAAGGTGAAGTCCGCACCCCGAAGGATGGCGAACGCTACTTCGCGCTGGTCAAGGTGGACAAGGTCAACGGCGAATCGCCGGAGGCATCGAAGCACAAGATACTGTTTGAAAACCTGACGCCGCTGCATCCCAGCAAGATGCTGCACCTGGAACGCGAGATGCGCGGCGAGGAAAACATCACCGGCCGCATCATCGACCTGATTGCGCCGATCGGCAAAGGCCAGCGCGGATTGCTGGTAGCGTCGCCGAAGTCCGGAAAATCGGTGATGCTGCAACATATCGCTCACTCGATCACGACCAATCATCCCGACGTAACGCTGATCGTCCTGCTGATCGACGAACGCCCAGAGGAAGTGACCGAGATGCAGCGTTCGGTCCGTGGCGAAGTGGTGGCATCGACCTTCGACGAACCGGCGACCCGCCACGTGCAGGTTGCAGAAATGGTGCTCGAAAAAGCCAAGCGGCTGGTCGAAATGAAGCGCGACGTCGTGATCCTGCTGGACTCGATCACCCGCCTGGCACGCGCCTACAACACCGTGATCCCGGCCTCCGGCAAGGTGCTGACCGGTGGTGTCGATGCCAATGCGCTGCAACGGCCGAAGCGCTTCTTCGGCGCCGCCCGCAACATCGAAGAAGGCGGCTCGCTCACCATCATCGCCACTGCCCTGATCGAAACCGGCAGCCGGATGGACGACGTGATCTATGAAGAATTCAAGGGCACCGGCAACATGGAAGTGCATCTCGAGCGCCGCCTGGCCGAGAAGCGCGTGTACCCGGCAATCAACCTCAACAAGTCCGGCACCCGCCGCGAGGAATTGCTGATCAAGCCCGACCAGCTGCAAAAAATCTGGGTCCTGCGCAAGCTGCTGTACAGCATGGACGAGATCGAGGCGATGGAATTCATCCTCGACAAGATCAAGGCGACCAAGACCAACGCCGAGTTCTTCGACATGATGCGACGCGGCGCCAGCTGAGGACGGTAATTCGCGGCGCATGCGCCGCGCCGTCCGGATCGGTTCCGCTTGCAAGCGGAACCGTGGGGGCCGCAATCCGGTTGTGCGTGCAGTCGCCGCTGCGGCTACCCAAGCAGTGAACGCATAAGCAAAAACCAACACCCCCTCGAAATAGACCTCGATTTTCGGTATAATCCCGCCTTTCCCCAACCGGGCAAGTGAACGTCAATCGGGTCAGGAAGCAATGTTGACCGACGAAGTGGCGATTGGCTACCCAACCATCCGAGGCTAGTAAATGAAAGAAGGCATTCACCCGAACTATCGCGAAGTCGTGTTCCACGACCTGTCATGCGATTTCAAATTCGTCACCCGTTCCACCGTGCAAACACGTGAAACGATCGAACACGAAGGCAAGACCTACCCGCTGGTGAAAATCGAGGTGTCGTCGCAATCGCACCCGTTCTACACCGGCAACCAGAAGATCGTCGACACCGCCGGCCGCGTCGAGAAATTCCGCCAGAAGTTTGCCAAGCTGGGCACACGCGGCAACAAGAACGTCTAAGTATCGTGGCATTCCGGGAAAGGCAGCTTAGGCTGCCTTTTTTGTTGCCCGGCGCTACCATGGTGCCGTCCGGGCCACGCGTCAATGCCGATTCAATGCCGATTCAATGCCGATTCAGACGCGTCCCTGTGCCTTTTCCGGCACAATAGGCACCAATCACAATAAGCCGAGAAGGCAGCCTTTCTGCAGATGAAGCCCGTCCGACTCCCCGCCTCCGCCACGCTCGCGCTGCCGCGCTGGGGAATCATATCTCTGTGCCTGCTGTACATCCTGCCCGGCCTGATCCGGCGCGACCCGTGGAAATCCGATGACGCAGCCGGGTTCGGCATCATGTGGACCATGGCGCACGGCGGCCTTCAGGACTGGTTGCTGCCCAACATTGCCGGCATGCCGATGCCCGAGGAAGGCCCGCTGGCGTTCTGGCTGGGCGCCATCTTCATCAAGCTGTTCGGCTGGCTGGTGGGCGACCCGCTGGCCGCGCGCATCTCGACCATACTTTTTTTCCTGATCGGCGCCACGGCAGTCTGGTATGCCACCTATCTGCTCGGCCGGCGCACGGAGGCGCAGCCGCTGAAGCTGGCCTTCGGTGGCCAGCCGGCACCGAAAGACTACGGCCGCACCCTGGCCGATGGCGCACTGCTGATCTACCTCGGCTGCCTGGGCCTGCTTCTGCGCAGCCACGAAACCAGCGCCGAAGCACTGCAGGTGTCATTGGTCTGTGTGGCCATGTATGGCGCCATCCGGCTGTTCGATTCCGGCTCGAAACGTGGTGCCGCGACCCTTGGCGTAACGCTCGCCCTGCTGGCGCTGACCCGTGGCTTTGTCGTTCCCGCCACAATCGCTGCCGCGCTGCTGATACCAGCCGCCCTAGCCGATCGGCCGGTATTGCGCAGGTTGCTGCTGATGTCCTGCCCCCTGGCCCTGCTGATCATGGGAGCGTGGTTCTTCGTGCTGCGGGCATGGAGCCCGGAGAGCGGCGCGTTGACAATGGAATGGCTGGAATGGAATGCCGGGCAACTGGGCGCACCGGGCTTCCACAACTTGGCTTACCTGCTCAAGTACGGCATCTGGTTCACGTGGCCAGCCTGGCCGTTCGCACTATGGGCGGTCTATGCCTGGCGCCACCAGGCAAGTGCCTTGCACATCCGGCTGCCGCTGGCAGTGCTGGCGGCGGTGATCCTGCTGGCGCTGGTCAATCCGCATTCGGACGAATCGATATTGCTGCCGCTGCTGCCGCCACTGGCGATACTGGCCGCATTCGGCCTGCCCACGATGAAGCGCAGCGCGATCAACGCCGTCGACTGGTTCTCGGTCATGACCCTGAGCACCTGCGCCATCTTCATCTGGGTGGGATGGATTGCCAAGCAGACCGGCTGGCCGCATCAGATCGCCAGGAACGCGTTCAAGCTTGCTCCCGGATTCCAGCCCGAATTCAACCTGATTGCGCTCCTGATCGCCAGCGCTGCCACGATCGCCTGGATCCTGCTGGTGCACTGGCGCATTTCGCGCCGGCCAACGGTATTGTGGCGTGCCGTAGTACTCTCCTCCGGTGGCGTCATCCTGTGCTGGCTGCTGCTGATGACACTGTGGCTGCCCTGGCTGAATTACGGCAAAAGCTACGCCGGTGTTGCACAGCAGATCGCGGGCAAGTTGCCCAAGGGCGGATACTGCGTGGATTCCAACGTCGGCCCGGCGCAGCGCGCCTCGTTCGCCTATTTCGGCCGGGTCGCGTTCTCGCGTCCGGGGCAGGAATCCTGCCGCTACCTGCTTCTGCAGGACAGCCTTTCAAAGCGAAACAGCCGGCAACTGCTGCAGCAACATGAAGGCGAATGGAAACTATTGTGGGAAGGACGCCGTCCATCCGATCGCGACGAACGTTTCCGTCTTTACCAGCGCGGATCCCGATAACACCGGGCAGGAGCCCAGTATCGCGCCCCCGCCCGACCTGTCGTTGCCATGACCTCGTCCCAACATTTTTCTCAGCACGCCCGACGCATCGGAACGCTTGCCTGGCCACTGCTGATCGGCCAACTGGCAGTGATCTTCAATGGCGTGATCGACACCGCAATGACATCGCGCTATTCGTCGGTGGACCTGGCTGCGCTGGCGATCGGGGGCTCGGTCTACGTCAGCATTTTCGTCGGACTGAATGGCGTGCTGCAGGCGCTGTCACCCATCATCGGCCAGCTGTATGGGGCAAAGCGTCATGCCGAGATCGGCGAGGAAACCAGGCAGGGCCTGTGGCTGGCGCTGGCACTGACGCTGGCAGGTGGCCTGTTCCTGCTGAATCCGCAACCTTTGCTGTCGATTGCCCGCGCTTCCGGCGAACTGCAGGAAAAAGTCACCACCTACCTGCAGGTGCTGGCCTTCGCCTTGCCGGCAACCATGGCCTTTCGGGTCTATGCGTCGCTGAACACAGCAGTGGGACGGCCCAAGATGGTGATGTTCCTGCAGATTGCCGGGCTGTTCCTGAAAGTGCCGCTGAATACGCTGTTCATTTTCGGCGGACTGGGCTTGCCGGCTTTCGGCGGTCCCGGATGTGCGATGGCGACCACCGTCATTGCCTGGCTGATGGCGCTCTCCGGTTTTGCACTGCTGCGGTTCTCGCCGCATTACCGGCAGTTCAGGCTGTTCGACGCCGGCTTCACCAGGCCGCGATGGAAGGCCCAGCGGACCCTGCTCAAACTCGGCATCCCGATGGGACTGAGCTACCTGATCGAGGTGACCGCCTTCACCTTCATGGCGCTGTTCATCGCCCGGCTTGGTCCGGAACCGGTTGCCGGGCACCAGATCACGGCCAACCTGAGTACGGTGCTCTACATGTTGCCACTGTCGATCGCGAATGCCACCGGCACGCTGGTGGCACAGTCCATCGGGGCCGGCCGACTGCAGGATGCGCGGCGCATCGGCCGGGCCGGGATCATGCTCGCGGCCGCATTGTCATCGACGATCGGCATCGCGATCTGGCTGCTGCGCGAGCCGATCATCCATGCCTACACCCCGGACGCACGGGTGTTTGCCGCAGCACTACCCTTGTTCGTGTTCATCAGCTTTTACCAGTTGTTCGATGCAGTACAGGTGACGACCGCTTTCGTCTTGCGGGCATATCGGGTCGCGATCGTGCCGACCATCATGTACGCGGTGGCGCTGTGGGGCGTCGGACTTGGGGGCGGCTACCTGATGGGCCTGGACCCCTTTGCCATCATGCCCGAAGTGCTGCGCGGCCCCGCCGGGTTCTGGCTTGGCAACAGCGTCAGCCTGGCGGTAGTCGGCGCCGGCCTGCTGTGGTACCTGTATCAGGTGCAAAAGAAGGTAGAGGAAGAAGATAAAGAAAAACGCGGCTGAGCGCGCAATCCTACAGCTTCGCCAGCAGCCGATGAGCCAGTGCCTTGGCTTCCTCCAGTGCTTCCCCGGGGGTATCGGACACGGCGTCGACCAATTGCGGTTGCGCATCGCCTGATCCGCCTCCCTGCTGCGTGATCAGCACCACGCCCTGGTACTTGCCGTCAGGCAGGCGCTGTATATCCGCTTCCGCCTTCCAGTCCCGCTTGGTGTAGGTCACTGCAGCCATACGCCGGCCTCCCGGAGTGCTCAGAATTCATGCTCGCGCAGCGCGCGCTCGGCCCGTTCCTCTGCCGCCCGCAATGCTTCCTCCTCGGACGGATACATGCCGGCCGGAATATAGGTTTCCGCCACCTCGGGCTCGCGGGTCAGGCGCACGAACACCTGGGCCTCGTACCACCCTCCCGGATGCGGCGCGGTATCCGTTCGTGCGATATGCGTTCCGCTTTGCAGAATGCGGCCTGGCATCACCAGCCTCCTGTTGCCAGGATCATGCTCGGATTGTGATCCGGAACCGGCTGATCGTCGGGTGTCGGATTGCCTGGCTCGGGCACCGGATCATCGTCCTCGGTCGGCTCGTTGTCAGGTGTGGGCATGGGCGCTCGATGCATGATCGGTCCTGGGATTGGAAAACAGCATTGCATGCGAATTGGACGACCCGGATCGCCGTTTTGTTCATGAACGGGAGTAGATGATTCGCAACGTCGGCGGTCGTCGCAATGCCTGCTGATTCCGTGCGACAAGCTCTCTGTGGTTGCCCCGGCGCGACAAATCGCGGATAATCCTGCCTGCGTTGCCGGGATGGCGGAATAGGTAGACGCACGGGACTCAAAATCCCGCGCTGGAGACAGCGTGCCGGTTCGATTCCGGCTCCCGGCACCAAGGTGAGCAACGTACTACCCCTCTTTTGCTCGCTTCTCCTGCAAAATCAAGCACTTCCCTCTCCTTGCACTTCACTGGCACTTCCGTGAAACAACGCCCTGCTGGCAGCTACTGGTCAAGCTGACGCCTGAGTGCATCAGATCTGGTCACCGCCGAATCGGCTGTCAGCCAGCCGCGGCATCAGGGACGTCGCGAGGCGCCTGACAGCCTCCTCGCCTTGTTGCGGTAGCCCGTGACCTCTTTCAGGAATTGGACGGCCAGTAAAGTTTTTCCGCAAAGTGATCATCCACAACACTGCGCCTGCGCTCGGCTTCAACCAGCACCAGCTTGCGCGCAAGGTGAGCGGCCGAGCCCACCTCTCCTCCTGGCGGCAGGCCCGGGTCGGCCATCGCCTTGGCGAAAGCGTGGTAATCGAGCCCGGCGAACAACGCCTTTGCGGCTGTGAAGTTTTTGCTCTTGTCGCTGGATAACGCGTTCGCCGCGAACCCCGGGGTCGCAATCAGGTCCTGCACCCGCCCAAGGTAAGCGGAGGGTGTCAACGCCTTCTCCTTGCCACTTGAGTCGACCCGGAATGGTATGCCGATCGCGCCGGCAATTGCCCGCTTCAGATAGAGAATCCGGTCGTCGCCCTTCATCGCGCTGGCAGCGTCGCAAAGAGTCTGGATCTCGAACGGCGACATGCCTGATGCCTGCAACAAGCGCAGGACTGCGCCGGCTTCTTTGCTTATGTGCCGGTCAGATTGCTGTGGATCTTCCGGTTTGGCGAGAAATGAGATTGCCGCATCCAGCCTCAGCCATTCTGCGCGGTCGCCGCGCCCGATCATGTCGCTCAACTCATGCGACATCAGATGCAGCCCGACATAGGCATTCCTGCCTGCGTCGACCAATGGGACCCGGACCGCCCTTCTGCCCGCATTGAAAAGGCCGCCCCGTTCAACCGTGATCGCAATGGCCCTCCTCGATTTCATATCCGTTTCGCGCATGAAGCTGCGCAGTTGATCCCGGCTGTGCGTGGCAATCAAGGCCTGGGCCTGCATCTGGCTGCGCTTGCCATGCCGCTCCGAGCGGGCATTGCGCACCGTGCGTACGGCGACATAGGCCAGGTAAGCTGCGCTCAATGCCGCGGCGGCGGCTGCCACCACGATGCCGGCCGTCAGCACCGCGGTGCCGACCACGGCAGCAAGCCCCAGCGAAAGCATGACGCCACCGGCAATGCCGAAAGCCATGTTGCCGCTGGCCTTGGCGAACTGTAACCTCGCGCCTCGCTTGACCCAGTTCGCAAGCCGTTCCTGGCGGCGGACCTCGCCCGCGCAGGCCTGGAAAATCCCACTGACGGGAAGCTCCAGGTCCGCGTTCTTGCGCTGGTATCGCCACGATTCGAGCTTGGCGAGTTTCTCGCCCAGCGTGTGCGACTTGCGGCGCCCGCTTTCCAGCGCTGCCTTCGCGCCTATCGCTTCGAAAGGGCCCACTGCCGCAGCAAGGAAAGGGCCAACCGGGCTTGCGGCGGCAGTGCTTGCACCAGCGCCGATCACGCTCACGATGTTACTGCTCGTGCTGATTGCATAGCGGGCCACGGTGGACGCTGCCTGATGTTGCTCCAGGCCCAAGTCCGAAGTACCCGGGATCCAGCCATCCTTGTCCTTGTGCAGTACCAGCTTCGCTGCGGCCGTGAACTTGCGGTATGCCTTCGCAGTTTCTGCATTGGCGGCCTCGGGATTGTTCACATGCACGCGCGCCTTCTCAAGGCTCTCGGTCATGTCCTTGATCGCGGCCTTCTTTTTCTTGCGTATGTTCTTGAACCTGATGGTGCTGGCCGCAAGCGCGACGCCATTCAACGCAACGCCAGATCCCGATGCGCCAAGGTCAACTTTCGAGCCCAGCTCGGCTGCTTGGGCGCCACCAGGAATGTTCTTCACCGCCTTTGCCAGTCCCGCTGCCACCTTCGTCGCAGAGGCCACGGAATTCGCGGACAGGTTGGCACCAGTGGTTCTTGCATGTGTCAAATTGCTTGCGGCCTTGCTGGCCTTGCGTGCATGGGATTTCGAGAGGACCTCATAGATCGGCGCGTCATCCGGGCCGCTGACACTCAACTTGCCTTTCTCCGCCCGCCGCTTCAGATAGTCCATGGCTTGCTTGAATGCTGGCGCTACAGCCTTGCTTGCCTCTGCAAATTTCGGCCTGACTGGCTGATTGCCGGCTTCGATTTGATTGTGCGGGCGCTGCTCGTTTTTCCTGATCGTGTGTTGCTCGTTGATGGCCATTCCCATAAAGCCCCCTGTTCCGCAATTACGCCATGCCAATGGCTAGAAGTGCGGTCTTTGTCACTCGGCCCACGCGGGTGTTCCGGTGATCGGACAAATTGACCATTTATTAGTGTGGTGCAATGCAGCGTAGTCGAGGAGCTCCAGCCGATATACGGATGATGCGAGCGATGTGCGGTGCAACGTTTTGGCCGACCCACCTCTGAAAAGTTAATGATCCTTACGGCCGCCGCCAAATTTTCCGTGCTCGGCCACGTCCACTGCTGTCCAACCCGCCACGGCCCACCCCCGCCGCTGTCCACCCTGGCGACTCTCCACCTTGGCCACTCTCCACCGTGGCCACTCTCCACCGTGGCCACTCTCCACCCCCGCCACTATCCCCCCCTATAATGGCTGCTTGCGCACAAAGCCGGACCACCTATGCCCGTATCGCTCGATAACCTGCTCGTGGTGGGAATTTCCTCACGAGCACTGTTCGACCTCGAAGCTGAAGAAGATATTTTTCGCAGTCAAGGCCTGGACATGTACCGCCGCCACCAGATCGAACACGAAAACGAGGTATTGCCGCTGGGCGCCGGCTTCTCGCTGGTGAAAGCGCTCCTGAAGCTCAACGAACTGACCCACAACCGGCGCTTCGCCGAAGTGGTCATCATGTCGCGCAATTCGTCCGAGACTTCGCTGCGGATTTTCAATTCCGTCAGCCACTACGGGCTCGATATCACCCGGGCGGCGCTGTCGGGAGGCGCTTCGATCGCGCCCTACCTGCAAGCCTTCAACGTCAGCCTGTTCCTGTCCCTGCACGAAGACGATGTGCAGGCGGCGATCGATTCCGGCACAGCAGCCGCGCTGCTTTACCAGAAGCCGGAAAATGCCCTCGAAGAACTGGACCAGATCAGGATTGCGTTCGACGGTGACGCAGTGATCTTTTCGGACGAATCGGAGCGCATTTACCAGACCCAGGGCATAGAGGCATTCGAGAACCATGAACGCGAGAATGCGATGAAGCCCTTGCCCGAAGGCCCGTTCGCCCGGTTGCTGAAGGCGCTGTCCTATATCCAGCAAAACTGCCGCACGCCGGACAGCGGACGGCCACCGATCCGCACCGCACTGGTCACCGCGCGCTCGTCGCCGGCCCATGAGCGCGTGATTCGCACGCTGCGGGCATGGGACGTGACCATCGACGAAACCTTCTTCATGGGCGGGGTGGCGAAATCGCAGGTGCTGGCTGCCTTCAAGCCCCACATCTTCTTCGATGATCAGGCCGGGCATTGCGACCGCGCGTCGCCACTGGTCCAGACCGGCCGCGTACCATTGCGCAGTGCGCTGACGAGCAAGACATGAGCTGGATCCTGTTGGTCATCGCCGGCCTGTTCGAGATCGGCTGGGCAATCGGCCTGAAATACACCGAAGGTTTCACCCGCTTCTGGCCCAGCGTGGCGACGCTGGCCGCGATGGCGGTAAGCCTGGGCCTGCTCGGCATTGCCATGCGCGAGCTTCCGGTCGGGACCGCTTATGCGGTGTGGGTTGGCGTCGGTGCTGTTGGAACCGTCGCACTCGGCATCCTGCTGTTCGGCGAATCGGCCAGTGCGGGACGCCTGCTGAGCGTCGGACTGATCGTGGCCGGCATCATCGGGCTGAAGCTGGCTTCTTCCTGATCAGCCCCGGCGCAGTGCGGCCAACAAAAAAGCCGTTTTCCCTTGCAGGAAAACGGCTTCAATTCAACACTGCGGACTTCAGCGTTCCGAAACCGCGTCAACCACGCACAATGCGGTCAGGTTGACGATCCGGCGCACCGTAGCCGAAGGCGTCAGGATGTGCACCGGCTTGGCGCAACCGAGCAGCAGCGGTCCGATCGCCACGCCGCCACCCGCGCCGACCTTCAGCAGGTTGTAGGCAATGTTGGCGGACTCGATGTTTGGCATCACCAGCAGGTTGCAATCTCCCGTCAGCGGCGAATCCGGCATCATCGATTTCAGGCGCTCGGCATTGAGCGCGGTATCGCCGTGCATTTCGCCGTCCACTTCCAGGGTGGGGTCCATCTTGCGAATGATCGCCAGCGCCTCGCGCATCTTGACCGCAGAACGACTGTCGCTGCTGCCGAAGTTCGAGTGCGACAGCAGCGCCGCGCGCGGGAACATGCCCAGGCGGCGCATTTCCTCGGCAGCCATGACCGTGATTTCCGCGATCTCTGCTGCGCTCGGATCTTCGTTCACATGGGTATCCACCAGCACGACATTGCGGTCCTTGAGCAGGATGCCGTTCATCGCGGCAAAGACATTGGCGCCTGGCCGCTTGCCCAGCACCTGGTCGATATACTCCAGATGCAGACGGGCCGTGCCGTAGGTGCCGCAGATCATGCCATCGGCATCGCCTTTGTGGATCATCATCGACCCGATCAGCGTATGCCGGCGCCGCATTTCCAGCTTGGCGTACTGCTCGGTGATGCCCTTGCGACGGGTCATGTCGAGGTAGGTCTGCCAGTAGTCGCGATAACGGGAATCGAACTCGGGATTGATGACTTCAAAGTCGATTTCAGGACGCAGCCGCAGGCCGAATCGTTCGATGCGCTGCGCCAGCACAGCCGGCCGGCCGACCAGGATCGGCTTGGCCAGGCCTTCATCGACCACCACCTGCACCGCGCGCAAAACACGCTCTTCCTCACCTTCCGCGTACACGATGCGCTTCTGGCCCGCCCGAGCTTTCCTGGCGATGTCGAAGATCGGCTTCATGAACGTGCCGCTGCGGTAGGTAAACTGCTCCAGCTTGTCGACATAGGCTTGCATGTCGGCGATCGGCCGGGCGGCGACGCCCGACTCGGCTGCAGCTTTGGCCACCGCCGGCGCAATACGGCTTGCCAGGCGCGGGTCGAACGGTTTCGGAATCAGGTATTCCGGTCCGAACGCCAGGTTGTCAATGCCATACGTGGTGGCGACGACATCGGACTGTTCCGCCTGTGCCAGCTCGGCGATCGCGTAAACCGATGCGATCTCCATCTCCCGGTTGATCGTCGTTGCGCCGCAATCCAGCGCGCCACGGAAGATGTACGGAAAGCACAGCACGTTATTGACCTGGTTCGGATAATCCGAACGGCCGGTAGCGATGATGGCGTCGTCGCGCACTTCGCGCACTTCGTAGGGATGGATTTCCGGGGTCGGATTGGCAAGCGCGAGAATCAGCGGCCTGGCCGCCATTGCCGCCACCATCTCGGGCTTCAGGACGCCGCCAGCGGACAGTCCCAGGAAAATATCCGCGCCCGGCATCACTTCTGCCAGCTTGCGGGCAGAAGTGTCCTGCGCAAATTTTTCCTTGTCCGGATCCATCAACTCCTTGCGGCCCTTGTACACAACGCCGGCCAGGTCGGTGACAAAGATGTTCTCGACCGGAAATCCCAGGTCGACGATCAGGTCCAGGCAAGCCAGGGCAGCAGCGCCAGCGCCGCTCACCACCATCTTGCAGTTCTTTATGTCCTTGCCCGCGACCTTGATACCGTTGATCAGGGCCGCCGACACGATGATTGCGGTGCCGTGCTGGTCGTCATGGAAGACCGGGATCTTCATTCGTTCGCGCAGCTTGCGCTCGATGTAGAAGCACTCCGGCGCCTTGATGTCTTCCAGGTTGATGCCGCCGAAAGTCGGCTCCAGGCTGGCAATGATGTCGCACAGCTTGTCCGGGTCGGATTCGTTGATTTCGATGTCGAACACATCGATCCCGGCGAACTTCTTGAACAGGACCGCCTTGCCTTCCATCACCGGCTTGGAAGCCAGCGCGCCGATATTCCCCAGTCCGAGCACCGCAGTGCCGTTGGTGATGACGGCCACCAGATTGCCACGCGCCGTGTAACGGAATGCCGTGTCCGGGTCGGCCTGGATCTCTTCGCAGGCGGCAGCGACGCCGGGCGTGTAGGCCAGCGACAGGTCGCGTTGGTTGGACAGTTGCTTGGTCGGCGTGACACTGATTTTTCCGGGTGTCGGAAACTCGTGATACTCAAGCGCCGATTGGCGCAGTTGCTGGCGAAGCTGTTCTTGCTGATCTTTCGAAGGATCCATCACTGCGGGCCTTTCGGTTACTTTGGGAAAGCTAATGATTCTAGCAGACCGCTCGGGCCGGAATACCGTGTTTCTACTAGGTCCAACTGCGCAACATTAGATTTAAACTATTAATCATAGATAAACGATTTAAATATTTAATCAAATCTCACCGAATCTTCACCCTCCCTGCTCACTTCGGACTCAAGTAAACCGGGCCGGATCAATCTTGGCGGAAGGGCCGGATTTCGAAATGATCGAGATTTGCCGCCGAGCCTGGCGCGCAGCAACCGCCGCAGCTACGGCGGCTGCCTCGGTACATTCGGTACAATCCGGGAATGTTGTCCGAATTCGAACTGATAGACCGCTACTTCAACCGCCCGCTGCAGCCGGGCGGCCGCATCGCGCTTGGCATAGGCGATGACTGCGCGCTGCTCGCGCCATCGCCCGGCATGCAACTGGCGATCTCCACCGACATGCTGGTGGAGGGCCGGCATTTTTTTCCTGATGTGGACGTTGCTTCGCTCGGCCACAAATCGCTGGCAGTCAACCTTTCAGATCTTGCCGCGATGGGAGCAAAGCCGCTCGCATTCACGCTCGCGCTGTCGCTGCCATCGGCTGACGAAGCCTGGCTCGCCGCATTTTCGGGGGGATTGTTCGCGCTGGCCGACCAATCAGGATGCGCACTGGTCGGCGGCGACACGACACAGGGGCCGCTCAATATCTGCATCACCGTTTTCGGCGAGGTTCCGCTGGCCCAGGCCCTGCGCCGTTCCGCTGCCCGCGCCGGCGACGATATATGGGTTTCCGGCGCCCTTGGCGACGCCCGCCTGGCACTGGCCGGCCATCGCAACGAACTGACGCTGGACGAGCTGTCCATGCAGCAGGCAGAACCGCGCCTGCTGCGGCCCGCTCCCCGGGTGTCCCTCGGCATCGCGCTGCGCGGCATCGCCCATGCAGCAATCGACGTCTCGGACGGATTGTGCGGTGACCTCGGCCACATCATGGAACAATCCGGTATCGGCGCCACCGTCGATGTCGACGCCGTCCCTGCCGGGCCGGCATTACAGCGCCAGCCGGCGGACCGGCGACGCAAATTTTCGCTGGCCGGCGGCGATGACTATGAACTCTGCTTCACCGCCCCCGCCTCTGCACGCAATGAGGTGCAGGCCGCAGCACGTGCGGCTGCAACGCCGGTCACCCGGATCGGCGTCATGGACAGCACGCCCGGCCTGCGCCTGCAAGATGCGAGCGGCCGGCCGCTGACACTCGATTTGCATTCTTTCGATCATTTCACTTCATGACCACTCTGGAAAGCGGACAAACAGCCCACGTCACCAAGCCCGGCTCGCGTTTCATGCTGGCGCACCCGGCGCACCTGATCGCACAGGGTTTCGGCAGCGGACTGTCGCGGGTCATGCCCGGCACTGCAGGCACGTTGCTGGCATGGCTCTCATTCAACGTCCTCAGCAGCCGCTGGCCCGGCGTCTTCGACGCTGCCACATGGGGGGGCATGATCGCGGCCGGATTCCTGCTCGGCATCTGGGCCTGCGGCAAGACCGGGCGCGACATGGGCATCAGCGATCACGGCAGCATGGTGTGGGACGAGATCATCGCTTTCTGGCTGGTGCTGCTGCTGATTGCCCCGGCAACGGGGGAAACCCAGTTGTGGGCCTTCATCTGGTTCCGCGTTTTCGACATGCTCAAACCGCCGCCGATCGCATGGTTCGATCGCCACATCAAAGGTGGATTCGGCGTAATGTGGGACGATATTGTCGCCGCCTTCTATACGCTGTTGCTGTTCGCGCTCTGGCGTGTAATCTGAACTGAAGGAAGGGCCGGGCATCAGGAGCCCGGCTTGGACGGCCGGCGAAAACAAGACAACCGAGGAGACGACAAGCATGGAAAACATCATCGACCTTGCAGCCCGCGTCGGACAGGCGCTTAAACAGAGGAAGCTGCTGATGGCGACGGCGGAATCGTGCACCGGGGGCGGCGTCGCCCAGGCTGTCACGGAAATCCCCGGCTCATCGGAATGGTTCGATTGCGGCTTCGTCACCTATTCAAATGCATCGAAAACCGATCTGCTCAATATTTCCGAGGCACTGATTGCGCAGCACGGCGCTGTCAGCGAGGAGATCGCAGCGGCGATGGCAGAGGCCGCTGTCGCCAACAGCAATGCACAAGTGGCCGTGTCGACCACCGGCATCGCCGGTCCCGGCGGCGCCGTTCCGGGCAAACCCGTAGGTACCGTCTGTTTTGGCTGGATGGTCGGCAACAAGGTCCGTACCGAGCGCAAAGTATTCCAGGGCGACCGCCAGGCGGTACGAGAGCAGGCGGTGGCGCATGCGCTGGCCTGCCTGGTGCGTCAACTGGAAGAGTAATGCTGTAGATCGCCTGCGCTGCGATTTCCGGGCAAAACTGCTGCCCGGCAGCCGAGTCCTGGCCCGGGGCCAGTCCGCCGGTCAGGCCGCTGCGCGAATCGCGTCCCGCGTTTCCATGGCGACCCGGCCCGCTGCCTGCCACGCATCCTCTCCAGCCTGGGGCTTTGCGTACAGGATCGCACGCGATGAATTGATCATCATGCCCTTGCCCGACGAGGTCCTGCCTGCTTTCACCGTCGCATCCACATCCCCGCCCTGCGCCCCGATGCCGGGCACCAGCAGCGGCATGTCGCCGACTATCCTGCGGACCTCGGCCAGCTCGGCGGGAAAAGTCGCGCCGACCACCAGGCCGCACTGGCCGTTCACATTCCACTTGTCCGCCACCAGGTGTGCGACGTGCTGGTACAGCGGCTGTCCGTTCACCGTCAGGAATTGCAGGTCGGACCCGCCCGGATTGGAAGTACGGCAGAGCACGATGACGCCGCGGTCGCGCCATTCAAGATACGGCGCAATCGAGTCCTGACCCATGTATGGATTGACCGTCACCGCGTCCGCGCCATAACGCTCGAACGCCTCGCGTGCATATTGTTCCGCGGTGGCACCGATGTCGCCGCGCTTGGCGTCCAGCACCAGCGGCAAGTGTGGATAGTGCTCGCGCGCATGACGGCACACCTGCTCAAGCTGATCCTCTGCCCCGAGCGCCGCGAAATAGGCGATCTGCGGCTTGAATGAACAGGCATATTGCGCGGTGGCATCGATCACCCGGATGCAGAATTCAGCCACTGCATCGGCGCGGCCGCGCAGTTCTGCCGGGAACTTGGCAACGTCGGGATCAAGTCCGACGCAGAGCATGGAATCCTGGCTGTTCCATGCCGCCTGCAATTTGTCGGTAAAGCTCAAGATGTGGTCGCTTTCTGGGAGAGCCGGCGGTGCCGCAGGCGGGAACGTATTGTACCGTGCGTACCGTGCGTACCGTGCGTACCGTGCGTACCGTGCGTACCGTGCGTACCGTGCGTACCGTACGTACTGCGCCATGCTATCGTTCCGGCATGACAACGCTCTCTCCCAAAGACTGGCTGCTGGTCATATTGATGACAGTTTGCTGGGGCATCAATTGGCCGATCATGAAAATCGGCGTCCAGGATTTCCCGCCGCTGACGTTTCGCACCATCAGCATGTTGATCGGCCTGGCGGTCATCTGGCTGGTCGCGCGCATGCAAGGCGTTTCCCTGGCCCTGCGGCGCGACCAACTGGCACCGGTGGTGCGGCTGACCATACCTAACATGCTGGTCTGGCATGCGGTGATCGTGTTCGGCGTACGCATGCTGGCGTCCGGACGGGCGGCGATCCTCGCCTACACGATGCCGGTGTGGGCGGTGCTCGCCGGCGTGGTTTTTTTCCGCGAAACAATTCCCGGCCGGGCATGGTTCGGCGTCGCCTGCGCCATGACGGCGGCAATGCTGCTGCTGACCAGCGAGATCGGCAACATCGCCGGACAGCCGCTGGGCAGCGGCCTGATCCTGCTCGCGGCGGCAGCCTGGGGCTACGGCACAGTAGTCATGAAGCGCTCGCCGATCGACATGTCCACCATGGCGCTGACGTTCTGGATGATGGCCATCACGACCGCCGTGCTGACGATCGGCGCGACCATCCTCGAACACCCGGCCTGGCGCGTACCGACCGGGCGCGAATCTGCCGCCATCCTGTACAACGGCCTGATCATCTTCGGACTGGTACACACCGTATGGTTCCGGCTGGCACGCCTGCTGCCACCAGTCGCATCCAGCCTGTCCATCATGATGATTCCGGTGCTCGGCGTGTTCAGCGGCGCCTGGATGCTCGGCGAAACGCCGCACTGGCAGGACTATGCCGCCATGTTGCTGATTCTGCTGGCAATGAGCGCGGTGCTGTTGAAACCACGCGCACTTGCCCCCACTTGACGTTTGGACAAGCACCCTTTCCGGAGAACCCACATGAAGAAATGGATCAACTGGCTGGGCATCGCCGCACTGACGGCATTGCTGAGCGGCTGCGGCTATAACGACTTCCAGAACAAGGACGAGAGCGTGGCGGCGGCATGGAGCGAAGTGGTGAACCAGTACCAGCGCCGGGCCGACCTCATTCCCAATCTGGTAAATACGGTCAAGGGTTATGCATCGCACGAGCGCGAAACGCTGGAAGCCGTGACCCGGGCACGGGCGTCGGCCACCAGCATGCAAGTCACACCGGAGGTGCTGAACGACCCCGCAGCGTTCCAGCGTTACCAGCAGGCACAGGGCCAGCTCACGCAGGCACTGTCGCGGCTGATGGTGGTGGCAGAGAACTATCCGCAACTGAAAGCCGATGCCAGCTTCCGCGACCTGCAGTCGCAATTGGAAGGAACCGAGAACCGCATCACCGTCGCCCGCCAGCGCTATATCGCGTCGGTGCGTGACTACAACGTGCTCACGCGCAGCTTCCCGACCAACCTGACGGCAATGCTTTTCAGCTACAAGGTGAAGCCTAATTTCGCAGTCGAAAACGAACGCTCGATTTCCAATGCGCCGGCCGTCAACTTCGGGAAATAAGACAATCACCGCTACCGTCATCGCCCCCATGCACGCCATCCGGCATTTGCTAGCGCTAGCGCTGTTGCTGTTGTGCCTGGCCAGCCAGGCCTGGGCCCAGGATTTCGTGGCCGTGCCGCCGCTGCAGGCGCGCGTCACCGACCTGTCGGGCATGCTCAAGCCGGACGAGCGCAGCAAGCTTGAGGGCGTGCTGAAGGAACACGAAGAGCGTACCGGCAACCAGATCGCCGTGCTGCTCATCAACAGCACCGCGCCGGAAGCGATCGAGCAGTACAGCATCCGTGTTGCCGATGCATGGAAGCTGGGCCGCAAGGGTATCGATGACGGCGTGATCCTGGTCGTCGCGAAGGACAATCCAGCGGCGCTGCGACGATTGCGCATCGAGGCCGGACGCGGCGTCCAGGGCTCGCTGACTGATGCCCAGTCCAAGCGCATATTGCAGGACGTGATCGCGCCGCATTTCCGGCAGAACGACTATTACGGCGGCCTGTCGGCCGGGGTCGCGGCAATCGCTGCCACGGTGGACAAGGAGCAACTGCCCGCCAATCAAAAGAAGGCAGCGGAGGAAGACCTGGGCGGCTGGCTGCCTTTCCTGCTGTTCGCATTCTTTATCTTCATCACGATCAGCCGCATGCGGCGCGGGCATCGCAACTTCAGTTCCGACGGCTGGGGGCGCTCCGCCGGCATCATCCTCGGTAGCGGCATGGGTTACGGACACGGCAATATCGGCCGCGGCGGCTGGGGCAGCGGCGGCGGAATTTCGGGGGGCGGCGGCGGATTTTCGGGCGGTGGCGGCGGATTCGACGGCGGCGGTGCCTCGGGGAACTGGTGACCATATGAAACGACTGTTCCGACACCTGACCACCACCAGCGCCGCTGGCCGCCGCGCTTTCCCGCCGGAAGGCATGAAGGCAATCCAGGCCGCGATTGCGCGCGGCGAGAAAGCGCACCGTGCCGAGATCCGGCTGATGGTGGAACCGGCCATGAGCTTCGGCGACCTGCTCGAAGGCCGGACCGCCCGCCATCGGGCACGCGCGTTATTTACCGAATACCGGATCTGGGATACCGAAGAGAATTGCGGCATCCTGGTCTACATCAACCTGGCAGACCGGATGGTCGAGATTGTCGCCGATCGCGGCGTCAACAAGCTGCTGGAAGCGGCGCAATGGCAGCAGGTGTGCCGCACCATCACCGCCGGCTTCGCCGCCGGCCGCTATGACGAGAGCGTGGTGGAAGCGATAGACCAGCTCAACGGGATGCTGCACGCAGACTTTCCGGCCGAGGATCACAATCCGAACGAATTGCCGAATCGGCCGCTGATGCTGTGAGCGCCGGTGTGTAATGGACGACCACTACAGTCGTTCATTCCTTTCAACGGGTGATCGTTGCCCATATCTGTGGTTTTGTGGTTTTGTGGTTTTGCAGCTCTTTGGCTTGCGGGTGGTGTGGCTGGGTTTGATGGTTGTGGTTGTGAAGCCGGGAGACACCCCGGCGGGTGTGTCCCTTTCTTTTTAAAAAGAAAGGAACCAAAGAAAACACCGTCAAAACCCACTTGGCCAACGCACGCCTCGATAGCCAACCAGACTCGGATGTCTGGGCTAATCCAGTGCGACGTTCGCGAGTGATGATCCCTCGGCTGTGTGCCCCTTACCTAATCAGCCAACCCCATGAAGTGTCTTATACCGATGCCCAGCGCACCGTTGACTCTTAATTTTTTTCGAAGCTTCAAACAAGCGATGGGGCTGTTCGACGAAAGACAAGGAGCAGCAAGGAACGGCAGAAAATCCCCCGCGATCCCCACTGCCGCTGACAATAGGACCTCAAGAGCCAATTAGCGGCTTCGAAAACAATTGGGAGTCAACGAGCAGTGGTGTGCGGTCGGCGGCATTGAAGCGGGTTGGCTGATCCCGGTCAGAGGCGAACGTGTGGCAGGACCTTCCTCGCGAACGCCGCAATGGTTCGGCCCAGGCGTCCGAGTCTGGTTGCCTATCGAGGCGGGCGTTGGCCAAGTGGGTTTTGACGGTGTTTTCTTTGGTGACTTTCTTTTCCAAAAGAAAGTTACACACCCGCCGGGGTGTCTCCCGGCTTCACAACCACAACCATCAAACCCAGCCACACCACCCGCAAGCCAAAGAGCCACAAATCCGCAAAACCACGGATATCGGCAACAATCACCCCTTCTCGATGATCCACTGCAGCAAGGCATCATGCGCCGCATGTGACGCCGGCGCATTGACGTGATTGACGATGCTCACGACCGCGTAGCGCCGCCCCGACGCCGCCAGCACATACCCCGCGATGCCGCGCACTCCGTTCAGGCTTCCGGTCTTGATGTGTGCAACCCCGGGCAAGTTCAGAAGCCGGTTGCGCATCGTGCCGTCCAGCCCGGCCAGCGGCATCGACGACATGAATTCCGACATGGATTGCGAGTGGAATGCGGAAACCAGCAGGCGCGCAAGCGTACGGGGCGCAATCTGCGCGTTGCGCGAGAGTCCGGAACCGTTGTCGAGCACCAGTTCAGGCGCGGCGATCCCTTTGCCGGCAAGCCAGGTGCGCACCGCTGCGGTGCCGCGCTGGATATCTCCAGGCGGGCCAGATACTTCAGCACCGATTGTCAGCAGCAACTGACGAGCCATCACATTGTTGCTGAACTTGTTGATCTCGCGCACCACCTCGGACAGCGCCGGCGAACGCCATTGGGCCAGCAGCCGCGCATCCGGCGGCACGCTGCCAGCGCGCACTTCGCCGCTGAACACACCACCCAGTTCGCGCCACAACTGCCGGAAAACGACGCCGAAATACTGGTCGGGCGTCAATTGCCATGCGTGCATGTTCCAGCTGCGCTCACCGCAGCCAGCGGGATAGGGACCATCGAAACCCATACCGCTCGCGCTCGGCCGCGGCTGCAAGGATTTCCGCCATTCGTTGCAGTCGCCCGCGGCCAGTTGCGGCGCCGCTACCGCGTAGGCATCGACCGTCGGCTCCATTGCCACCCTGACCATGCCGGCAGCCTCGTCCGGCAGGAAGCGGAATGACAGCGTCTTGTAGTTCAGCAGCAAGGCATCGGGCAAGGCGTTGTACGGCCTTTGCGGATCGCCATCGAAGGCGGCCGGATCGGCCGGCTCGGTCTGGAAGTAACTACGGTCCAGCACCAGGTTGCCGCGGATCTCCCGTATTCCCCGCGCCCGCACCTGGCGCAGGAACAGCCAGAAATTTTCGATGACCAGCTTGGGATCGCCGCCCCCGCGAATCACCAGGTCGCCCTGCAACACATCGGCCAACTGCGTGCCGGTGGCATAAGCCTCCGTGCGCCAGCTGAAGGTCGGGCCCAGAAGCTCCAGCGCGGCATCGGTCGTCACCAGTTTCATCAGCGACGCCGGACTGAAAGCGAGGTCCGCGTTCTGTTCGATCCTGGGTGACCGGGACGACACCTCCTGCACCACAACACCGACCGCCTGGCGCGGAATGCCGGCCCGGGCAAAGGCTTTCGCCACCCCATCCGGCAGCGCCTGGGCCGCTGCGGTATTGCCGAACAGGCACGCAGCAGCAAGCAGCAGCGCGACAGTCCGTTGAAATGAAGGCATGGTCATGACTGGATCGCAAGAGTGCGGGTATTCCGGACAGGAATTATCCCACGCCGAAGCCGCTTCACGGCGATGCGCCTTCAGCAGGCCGGGACCGGCTGCCCCGCATTTTCCCGCAGCAGCCCGCCTGGTCCTGTGACGGGCTGCTGGCGCTGAATTACGCTATGCTGGTTTCTTGCCCGGAACACAATTGAACCCTGAACCCTGAACCTTGCCCCTTCAACCTTGAACCCTGGACCACGCCGCCGATGATCCCTTACCTGAATGCCGCGCAATTGCGCACCGCCCTGCCCTATCCCGCGCTGATCGATGCATTGCGCGACGCGTTCCTGCAGGGCGCAGTTGCCCCCACCCGGCATGTGCACCGGGTAGATGAAAAGGAAGGAACGGTCCTGCTGCTGATGCCGGTCTGGCAGGAGCAGGCACACATGGGTGTGAAGCTGGTCACGGTGGCGCCGGGCAATCCGGCTCGCGGCCTGTCGACCGTCCACTCGATCTTCGTGCTGTTCGATACGGCATCGGGAGAACCGAAGGCGCTGCTGGACGGGGAGGAACTGACGCTGCGCCGTACCGCCGCGGCGTCCGCCCTCGCCTCGCGCTGGTTGTCACGGCCCGACAGCAGGACCTTGCTGGTCGTGGGCACCGGTTCGCTGGCGCGCTACATGGCCCCGGCGCATTGCGCCCAACGCCCGATTGAACGGGTGCTGGTATGGGGCCGCAATGGCGAGCGGGCACGGGCCACCGCCGCTGCCATCCGCGAACAGGGCTTGCCCGCGAATATCGAACTGGACGTCGCCACCGACCTGGCAGAGGCAGCCGCCAGCGCGGATATCATCACCGCCGCCACCACCAGCACGACGCCACTCCTGAAGCGCAAATGGATAAGCCCGGGCACGCATGTCGATCTGGTGGGAGGATTCAAGCCTGACATGCGCGAAGCGGATGACGACCTGATGGCTGCGGCGTCGCTGTTCGTGGACACCTTTGCTGGCGCACTGGCCGAAGCGGGAGACTTGCGCCAGCCCATGGAGAACGGGCGCCTGCAGCGCAGCGCGGTGCTGGCCGAAATGGCGGACCTGGTGCACGGGCGCCATCCCGGCCGCCGGGAAGCGGCCGAGATCACGCTGTTCAAGTCAGTCGGTACCGGGATCGAAGACCTGGCCGCAGCAAATCTGGCGTGGTCGGTGCTGCGGCCAGCAGGCTGAGCGTTCCTACTTCCCTGCTGCTGCAGCTGCCTGCTTCAGGTCGTAGTCCGGATCGGCTGCCTGCTCGGGCGTGATGGCAATGCCCGCGCCCAGCAGCTTGCGCACCGCCAGGTGGTCGGGCGAGCGGTTCACCGACTCGGCGCCAAGGAATACGCCATCGCGGAAACAGAAAACGGACCAGGCGTTTTCTTGCGCCGATCCACGCACCACGGCCTGGTTGTGTGACGAGGTAATGCCGGCCATCTGCAGGCGAACATCGTATTGCTCGCTCCAGAACCAGGGAACGCTGGCATAGGGAGCAGGCTTGCCGCCCAGGCGCGCCGCCACCAGGCGGCCCTGGTCAACGGCATTCTGCACTGACTCCAGTCGTATCATTCCACCGGCGAAGCTGCTCGGGAAGGCCGCGCAATCGCCGATGGCCGATATCGCCGGGTCGCTGGTCAACAGATGATCGTCGACCACGATGCCATTGTTCACGGCCAGCCCCGCTGCCTCGGCCAGTTCCACGTTCGGCAGGACGCCGATACCGATCACGGCCACGTCCGCATCCAGCACCGTGCCGTCGTCGAGTTCGACGCCACTCAGTTGCCCGTTCTCTCCGAGCAGGCGGCAGACCGCGCGATTGACGACGATACGCACGCCATTGGCCTCGTGCTTCGCGCTCAGGTAAGCCGACATCTGCTCGCTCAGGACCCGCGACATCGGCCGCGCAGCCGCTTCCACCACCGTGACCTCGATTCCCTGGGCGCGGGCAGCAGCCGCGAACTCCAGTCCGATGAATCCGCCGCCCACCACGACCGCGCGGGAAATGCTGCCCAACCGCTCGCGCAGGCTGCGCGCCTCGGCCAGCGTGCGCAGATAGCACACCCCCTTGAGCTCGGCGCCGGCCACCGGCAAGGGCCGATTGCGCGCGCCAAGCGCGAGCACCAGATGGCTGTATTCGATCGTCGCGCCGGAAGCCAGGCGGATGCTGTGATTGGCACGGTCGATCGCCTCGATGCGCTGGCCGAGCATCAACTCGACGCGCTGGTCGGCGTACACTTTTTCCGCGCGCAGCAGCAAACCCGGCTCTTCCACCTTCCCGGCCAGGTAGGCCTTGGACAGCGGCGGACGCTGGTAAGGCAGGGACGGCTCGTCCCCGATCAGGACGATCCGCCCTTCGAAGCCTTCCTGCCGCAAGGACACTGCGGCCTGGGCGCCTGACTGTCCGGCGCCGGCAATGATGACTGTCCCCGCACTCATGACTGGATCCCGGGCAGATGCACCACCAGTCCGTCCAGTTCAGGCGTGACCGTCACCTGGCAGGACAAGCGGCTGCTGGTGCGCCGCTCGTCGGCCACCGAGTCGAGCATCTCGTCCTCGACCGCATTCATCGGCGGCAGCTTCGACTCCCATTCGGAATCGACATAGATATGGCAGGTTGCGCACATGGCGGAACCGCCGCATTCGGCAACGATGCCCGGCACGCCGTTGGCGACGGCCGCGGCCATCAGCGTGGTTCCGCTCGCCACTTCCAGCACATGCTGCTGGCCCTCGGACTGGATATAGGTAATTTTTGCCATGTCGTAATGCGCTTTGAATCTCTGGAACGTTAAAAAAAAGAAGCAATCAATGTAGCGGCGGCATAGCGCGGCACGTTGATTGCTCCCATTGCCCCGACTACCCGCCGGCGCGGATCAACTGCCCAGTCGTACCGGCAAGTATTCGAATCCGCGCAGCGTATTGTGCAACAGATGACGCGGCTCGCCCGTAATTTCGATGGTCGCGACTCGGGTCGCCAGCGCGCGCAGCACCACTTCCAGTTCGAGCCGGGCAATCATCTGACCGACGCAGCCGTGAATGCCTGCGCCAAAACCGACATGGCCGGCAGTGCTGCGGCTGATGTCAAAACGGTCCGGCTCGCTCCACTGGCGCGGATCGCGGTTGGCGGATCCGAGCGAGAGCATGATCTTCTCGTCGGCGCCGATGGTGACGCCCGCCAACTCCACCTCGCGTGTCGTGGTCCTGAAAAAAGTCTGGAACGGCGACTCGAAGCGCAATATCTCCTCGAAGGCTGCTCGTGACAGATCGGGATTGGCGCGCAGCGCCTGCCACTGATCCGGATTGCTGGCAAAGCAGTACAGCGCATTGGCGATCGCATTGGCGGTGGTATCGACGCCGGCCGACAGGAAGGAACGAACCAGCCGCGCCCCCTCTTCGTCGGTCAGGATGCCAGCATCCACCGCATCGAAAATACGAATGCCCAGCCCGTCCGGCGACAGGTTCTTGCGCTGGCAGGCGTTCCACACCCAGCCGGCGACTTCTTCGGCATTTTCCATCGCATTGTCATACAGCTTGTTGCGCGGCCCCATGCCGTTGAAAACCATGTTGCCATAGGCGATCAAATGCTGCCGGCTATCTTCCATCAGGCCGATGGCATCGGCAAACACCCTCAGGGGAAACGGTTCGCCCATGTCCTTGACGGCGTCGAAGCTGTCGCGGTCGAGCAGGCTGTCGACCAGCCTGTTGGCCTCGGCTTCGAAGCCGGCGCGCAGCGCCCGCAACGCCGCCGGCGACACCGCGCGGCTGATCACGGCGCGATTACGTGTATGGTCGGGCGGATCGGTTTCCAGCACCATGCTCGGCGCACGCCACGGCGGATCCTTGTGGAAGTTGGCGAGGCCAACCCCGGCGCCGGAGCAGAAGGTCGCCGCGTCTTCCAGTATCCCCCGCACCTCCGCATAACGACCGACCGCATGCACCTTGTACTTGTCAAGGAACACTACCGGCCCTGCCTCCCGCAATTGCTGGTGGAAGGGATAGGGACTGCGTATGTAGTCGTCCGAAAACGGGTCGAGGTCCGATACCGGCGCCGTTCCGGCGACTGGATCCATTTCTGCCATCATCATCTCCTTGTTGCCGCGCTTGCCCTGCGCAGCCGTTCCGCGGCGCCCTGCTGCAGGACGCCGCTGTACATCACGCCATGCAACACATGCCAGCCGGTTCGCGCGAACCCCTCGTCACTTGCGTTTGTATGGTCCGAGCTCTTTCAATGCTGCATTGACGAAGCTGTGGTCGACCACCTGCTCGACCGTGATCGCGCCTTCCAGGAAGCCCTGGTCCTTGTAGAACTGCAGGTCTTTCTTCATGCTGGCTTCGTTCACCCGGCCGTCAGGATTATTTCCATTGGGTGTCATTTTCCTGTACAGCGCCACATCCTTCACATTGCTGTCCTGCGCAAGAATCTGGATCACTTCCTCGCCGGCAGGGCCGGCAAACTTGCCGTCCTTGAGCGCATCGTTGTACACCCTCGTGCCCTTCAGGTAGGCGATCATGAATTTCTTCGCAATCTCCGGCGATTTTGCAATGAACTGTCCGCCGTAGAACAAGGCTGCTACGGCCTGGTCAGGATAGATCTTGTCCATCGACATGCGCACAGCCGCGCCGCGTTCGACCGCTTGCGTCGCCGAGGGTTCGGTCGTGATGGCAGCGTCGACTGCGCCGTTCATGAGTGCCGCCACGTGCTGTGGATAGCTGATGAACTCATGCTGCACATCCTTGTACGACAGGCCCTCGCTCTTGAGCGCCTCGTTCAGCTTGGAACCCTGCGAACCGCCCTTGCCGGCCTCGGCCACCTTCATGCCTTTCAGGTCCTTGAAACTTTTCACCTTGCCGGAATCGACCAGCGCCTTGCGCACCAGGATAGGAAGGTAGTCATAGCCGGGCGGCGTCGAGCCCTTGTCGGCCACGACCTTGATGTTGATTCCGCGCGCTGCGGCATTGAACAGCCCGGCCGAAATCGCGCCAGCAGCAACATCCAGCTGGCCGGTGCCCAGTGGGGCAATCATCTTGGGGCCCGCGTCGAATTTGACGAAGGTCACCTTGATCCCCTGCTCGGCAAAATAGCCCTTGCGGCTGGCAATGAAGAATGGCCCGTCGCTGACCACGCCGTTGGTGCCGATCCGCACTTCAACCAGCTCGGAGGCAGCCGCCGCGCCTGGCATGGCCGCACCCAGCGCAGCCGCAAGCGAAACCGCCATCAAGGCCGGACGCAATCTGAAAAACGAAGCCGAACGTGCTGTTGTTGTCATCAATGTCTCCTGGTAGTTTTTAGTATGTATTCGTGATCGCTCATTCGGCGAACAATTTGCGCGTCTCGGCAGTGGCAGGTCCCTGCAGGTACTGCGCCGGATCCCGGTCTTCGCCGGGTACGTGCACCTTGGTGAAGACATGGCCCTCGTACCTTACCGGCCGGGTCGCATCCAGGCCCATCTTGGCGCTGATGCCCTGCATTTCCTGGGGAATTTCCTCGCCGGCGAATGCCACGGTGGTGGACGGATCCAGTATGGATCCCTGGGCGCCGGAAATGACAACCAGGTCGCGGTCGGCCTGGAAGCGGGTGGCGATCGCCCATTCGACCTGCTTCGGATCATGCACGTCGACGTCCTCGTCCACCACAACCACATGCTTGACGTCGTAATGCCCGGCAAAGGCGCCGAGTATCACGTTCTTCGGCTCGCCTTCGCGCTGCTTGCGCAGCTTGACGTAGAGGTGATAGCGGCAAGTGCCACCGACTGACAGGTGCACATCCTGCACGCCCGGGAAGCTGCGCTGCAGATGTGCCAGCAGCGTGGCCTCGCGCGGGATCGCGCCCATCAGCAGGTGCTCCATCTCGGCCGGCACGATCGTGTGGTAGATCGGGTCCTTCCGGTGGGTGACGGCATCGACCTGGATCACCTCGCGCTTCTCGGCCGAGCTGTAATACTTGGGAAACTCGCCGAAAGGTCCCTCCATCTCGCGTTCGTCGATCAGGATCCGGCCCTCGATCACGATTTCCGCATCGGCCGGTACCCGCAGCTCGCTGGTCAGGCATTTGGTCACCCGCAACGGTGTACCGTGCAGCGCACCGGCGATCTCCAGTTCGTCATGATTGATCGGGACAATCGCCTGCGACGCCAGCAAGGTCAGCGGATCGACGCCGATCACCACAGCCACCGGCAGCGGCTCGCCTTTCTTTACCGAGGCCTGGTAGAAGGCCCAGGTATGGCGCGGCAGCATCAGCACCGCCATCCGGTCCTTCGAATTTACCTGGATGCGGATGATCGAGACGTTCTGCACGCCCGTATCGGGGTTGCGCGCGATGATCAGGCCGGCGGTGATGTAGGGCCCGCTGTCATGCTCGCTGTGGGTCGGAATGGGGAGCAGCGTGCGCATGTCGACTTCGCGGTGCACGACTGCCTGGCAAGGCGCCGAGCCAGCCGGCACTTCCTGCCAGGGAAGGGGATTTTCAGCTGCATGGCGGTAGGCCTGCAACAGTTCGCTGTTGTCCACGCCCATCGCCTCGGCAATCCATTCGCGCCGCGACATGAAACCGGTGACCACCGGGATCGAATGCCCGCCCGGCTGCGGGAACAGCACGGCCTTGCTGGTGTCCATGCGCTTGCCGATGGCAGCAATCTGGTGCTTGAGTTCCATCCCCGGCTGCGCCACCACCAGGCGGTCGGTCTGCGCCAGACGCTCGAGCCAGCTCCGCAGCGTCAGCGGTGAACGCGATTCAGATTGCTTGTTCATGTTTTTTTCCTCTGCCTTGTCTCGTGCGCAAACGGGCTCCGCGCCGGGACTCTTGTCGGGGGCGCTCTGGAAGCTGCAAGGGGAACAGGGGCAGGTGGGCGACAGGAACAGCCGGATCGCTTGCCACGACATTTCCGGCCGGACTGCCCGCCTGGGGCGAGCCGTCACGATCCTGCCTGTGTCTCCGCTACCGCTTCGTATCGAGCGATTTTTGGTCTTTGTTCAACCGAGTATAAGCGTCGGATCAGCGGGACCGGTAGAGATAAATTCACCCTCGCCGAGAGAAAAACTCACGCTGAAAGACCCAGCGCGCTGGCTCCGGGTTCAATGCGCGCCGCCGCCATCGACCGCTGCCTTGCCCTTCACCGGCCTGGTCAGCCAGATCAGCCCGATCAGGACCACGAACAGCACGGACGACAGCCAGAACAGGTCGGTCGCGGCCAGCGTACTGGCCTGCACGCTCATGCGGCGCTCGATCACGGCCCAGGCGGCCGGCTCGGTCAGTCCCGCCGACACCAGCGATTGCACTGTCTCGGTAAATGCGAGATTGTGCGGCCCGGTGGTCTCCGCCAGCTGGGAATGGTGCACTGCGCTGCGGCTGTCCCACATGGTCGCCGTGATGCTGGTGCCGATGCCGCCGAACATGATGCGCACGAAATTCGAGAGGCCGGCTGCGGCCGGCATCTTGTCCGGTCCCAGGCCGGACAGGATGATGGACGTCAGCGGGATGAAGAACATCGCCATTGCCGCGCCCTGGATGATGGTCGGCACCATCAGCGTGAAGGTGTCGACGTCGGCCGTGAATTTCGAGCGCAACCAGAACACCAGCGCAAACACCAGGAAGGCGGTGGTGGCCAGCAGCCGCGCGTCCATCTTCGGCAGCAGCCGCCCCACCACCGGGGACAGGATGATGGCAAGTATCCCGACCGGCGCCATCACCATGCCGGCGTCGGTCGCGGTATAGCCTACCTGGGTCTGCAGCCACAGCGGCAAGACCACCAGGCTCCCGAAGAACAGCGCATAAGACACTGAAATGGCAACCACCCCGGCGCTGAAATTTCGCCCCCTGAACAGCGACAGGTCGACCACCGGGTGCGCCTCCCCTCGTTCCCACACGACGAAATAGACGAAGGCGATGACAGCGACAGCGGTCAGCGCGATGATTTCACCGGAATTGAACCAGTCCAGTTCCTTGCCCTTGTCCAGCATCAGTTGCAGGCTGCCGACCCACAACACCAGCAACGCCAGTCCGATCTTGTCGATCGGCAGTTTTCGCACCACCGATTCCCGATGGCGATAGAGCCGCCAGCAAGCCCAGGCCGTGAGCAAGCCTATCGGCAGGTTGATGTAGAAGATCCACGGCCAGCTGTAGTTGTCCGAGATCCAGCCGCCCAGCAAGGGCCCCATGATCGGCGCCACCAGCGTGGTCATGCCCCAGAACGCCAGCGCCATGCCGCTCTTTGCCGGCGGATAACTTGCCAGCAGCAGCGACTGCGACAGTGGAATCATGGGACCAGCCACTGCCCCCTGCAGCACGCGCGCCGCGATCAGCATCTCGATGCTGGGCGCAATGCCGCACAGGAAGGACGCCAGCACGAACAGCATGATCGACCAGACGAACAGCTTCACCTGGCCGATGCGCATCGTCAGCCAGCCGGTCAGCGGCACCGAGATTGCATTGGCCACGGCAAACGAGGTGATCACCCAGGTGCCCTGTTGCGGCGACACGCCCATGTCGCCGGAGATCGCAGGGATCGACACGTTCGCAATCGACGAGTCGAGCACGTTCATGAACACCGCCATCGACAGCGCGATGGTGCCCAGCACTCGCTGCGATCCATCCAGCGGCGGCAGCGGCTGCACAGGCCGTGTACTCATTATTTGCGCTGCCCGTCGGTCGCCGCCGCGCCAATGTTTTCAGCAATGATGCGCGCCACCATGGCGTCAGCTTGCTTGCCGGCGGCGTCGAACACCTGCGTGCGCAGGGCCGGCTGCGAGCCACCCTGGCCGAGCGCAACCGGTGCGCCCTTCTGCTCTGATATATCGACCTTGGCGTGCATCGACAGGCCGACGCGCAGCGGATGCTTCGCCAGTTCCTGCGGATCGAGGCTGACGCGCACCGGAATGCGCTGGACCACCTTGATCCAGTTGCCGCTGGCATTCTGCGTCGGCAGCAGCGCAAACGCGGAACCGGTGCCGGCCGCCAGCCCGACCACCTTGCCATGGTAAGTGACCTCTCTGCCATACAGGTCGGCACGCAGCGTGACCGGCTGGCCCACCCGCATGTGGGTGGCCTGTACTTCCTTGAAGTTGGCATCGACCCACAGCGCATCCAGCGGCACGATCGCCATCAGTGGCGCGCCGGGCGCCACCCGTTGCCCCACCTGCACCGAGCGCTTGGCGACCGTGCCGGTCACCGGCGCTGGCACCATCGCACGGGTCCAGGCCAGCCAGGCGTTGTGCAACTGCGTGCCTGCGCGCAGTACGTTCGGATGATTTTCCACCGAAGTGCGATCGGTCAGCACACGATTCGAGGCCAGCTGCTCGCGGGCCGCCACCAGGCCCGACTCCGCCGCTTCCAGCACGCTCTTTGCATGCGCGATGTCTTCCGTCGATACCGCGCCGGTGCCGGCCAGTTGCTGGCGGCGGTCGAGATCGCTGCGGGCACGGGCGGCATCTGCCGCGCGGGTGGCGACATTGGCCGACAGGGCATTGTTGTTCACATACAGCGTGCGCACTTCCCGCACCGTCTGCGCCAGTTGCGCCTGCGCCTGCCGCAAGGCCAGCTCGGCGTCGCTGCGATCCAGCTCTACCAGAGGCTTGCCGGCCTGTACCAGCTCGGTGTCGTCGGCATGAATGGCCACCACCGTGCCGGCCACCTGCGGCGTCACCTGCACGATGTTGCCGCCAACATAGGCGTCGTCCGTCTCTTCAAAGTGACGCAGCGCCAGCGCCCACCAGGCACCGTAGGCGAGCCCGACGAGTACCAGCACCAGCGTGGCCATGAATAGCGTGCGGGACCGGCCGGCGCTGCCACCGTTGCCACCGCTGCCTGCGTTGCCTGCGTTGCCTGCGTTGCCTGCGTTGCCTGGGGGATTTGTTTCAGTTTGATTCATGATCCGGACTTTGAAGAAGGAGAGTTTGCAACGGCAGCGCCATCATCAGCAGCCAGCGCGCGGGCATCGAAGCCGCCGCCCAAGGCCTTGATCAGGCCGACCTGCAGCTCGGCACGCCGCGCCACCAGCTCGACTTCCACCTTGCGCTGCGCCAGCCAAGCCAGCTCGCCGGCCAGCACCGGCAACATGTTGGCGGTGCCCTTTTGTTCGCGCTCGCGCGCCAGATGCCACGCCTGCTGTGCCGCTTCGCTGGCGACCAGCAGTTGGCCGGCCTGTTCCGCGGCGCCGCGCATCGACTGCACCTGATCCGCAACGTCGCGCAATGCTTCGGTCAACGCCTGGTTGTAGGAAGCCACTGCGGCGTCGTAGCCGGCGACCCGCCCTTTCAACTGGGCCCGCAATGCGCCCCCTTCAAACACCGGCAGGCGGATCGCCGGTCCGATGCCGATGATCTGACTGCCGGGATCGAACAGGCGCGACAAGCCCAGGCTCGACACCCCGGCGAATGCAGCCAGGTTCACGTTGGGATAGAACTGCGCGCGCGCGACATCGATGTCGCCCTGCGCCGCTTCAACCCGCCAGCGTGCCGCGACCACCTCGGGCCGGCGTCCGAGCAGCCCCGCCGGCAGCGCGTCGGGCAAGGCCAGCACCGAGGCCTGCGGCAACGCTCCCGCTGCAATGCGCAGCCCACGGTCCGGCCCCTGGCCCAGCAAGGCGGCGAGCTGGTTGCGGGTCAGCGCCATCGCTTCCCTCCACTGCGCCTGCTCGGCGCGCAGCACCGCAATCTGCTGGCGCGCCTGTTCGCTGTCGCTGCGCGTATCAAGCCCGGCCGCATAGCGCAAGCGCACCAGATGCTCCAGCTTCTCGCGCGCGGCCAGTTGCCGGCTGCCCAGGTCAAGCTGGGCCTGTTGCCGCGCCAGTTGCAGCCAACTGCGGGCGATCGCACTGGCCAGGATCAGGCGGCTGCTGTGCTGCTCCGCCTGTGCCACCCTGCCCTGCGCCAGCGCGCCACGCAGCGCAGCGGCGTGCCGGCCCCAGAAATCGAAGTCGTAGCTGAAGTCCAGCGTCACCTTGCTGTCGGTCTTGTAAGTGCCGGCCAGGGCCGGCGGCACCAGTCCATGTTCCGTATATCGCTGATAGGTTGCCGAGGCGCCCGCGCCGATCGACGGAGCGCGTGCGGAGCGGGCAGAATCGGCCAGCGCTGCAGCCGCCTGCACCCGCGCGGCCGCAGCCCTGAGGCCGGGGTTGTCGCGCACCGCTTCATCAACCAGGGCCTGCAACTCGCTGCCGCCGATCGAGCGCGCCCAGTCCAGCGCAGGCCAGTCACCACTGCCGCCCGGCAGCAGCGCGCTGCTGGCGTAGTCCGCGACGCTTGCCACCGATGCCGCTGGCTTGATTCCATCCTGGCTGGCGCATGCGGACAGCACCAGGGTCGCGGCGGCCGCTAGCGCAAGCTGCCTGATCGGCCCGATCGCGATCATTGCTTGTTTCATGCGGGATCCTCCTCCTGCAGCAACTTGCGCAGCAGCCGCTTCAGGGTCTCCGTTTCTTCCTTGCTGAAGCGGGCGAAATAGCGGTTCAGCACCTCTACATAGTTGGCCGGCAAGTTGGCGGCCAGCGCGCTGCCCGCTTCGGTCAGGCTCAGCTTGACCACCCGCCGGTCCTGCTCGCTCGGAAGCCGTTCGACCAGCCCGCGCTTTTGCAGGCGGTCCAACGTGCGGGTCATCGACGCCGAATCGATATACATCTCGCGCGACAGGTCGGCCGCGGTCTGGCATTGCCCGTTCCAGAGCAACATCAGGATCGCACCCTGCTGATGCGTGATGCCCAGTGGCGCCATCTGGATATCGAGCGTTTTCGCCAGCTTCAGGCGGGCACGCCCGAGCAGATAGCCGGGACTTTCCTGGACCTGGTAGCCGACCGTCGAAAACAGTTTGGGGGATTTCGTCATTTTCCTGCCCGATCAATTACTGACTAGGCAAGCATTCTAGCGAAGTCTGTTCTGAAACGCATCTGAAGCGGCCATCGCTTCGCGGTCGGCCGCGAAGCGAAAGGCGCCGGACCATTGCAGCAAGACTAATAGCTTGATAAACAACGGGGGCATCCCTATACTTAGCACTCGTTGGGAGAGAGTGCTAACAATAGTGCTATCCTCCCGCTTGATCGTGGATGGCTCACGCCGTCCCGCTGACGTGCCCGTGCGGCAGATAGTCGCCGCAAATAAATATAACCAACTGATTTTTAAGGAGTTTGTATGAGCCTTCGTCCTTTGCACGATCGTGTCATCGTCGAGCGTCAAGAAAAGGAAACCACCACGGCTTCCGGTATCGTCCTCCCAGGCGAAGCAGCTGAAAAGCCCGACCAGGGCACAGTCCTGGCCGTCGGTAACGGCAAGATCCTGGAAGACGGCAAAGTGCGCCCGCTCGACGTCAAGGTCGGCGACACCATCCTCTTCGGTAAATACTCCGGCCAGGCAGTCAAGGTCGACGGCAAGGAACTGCTCGTGATGCGTGAAGAAGACATCATGGCCATCGTCGTAAAAGACTAATCCCGATACAGAATCCAGAGAATCCAGGAGAAAAATATGGCAGCTAAAGAAGTTATTTTCGGCGACGCAGCGCGCGCCAAGATGGTCGAGGGTGTCAACATCCTCGCCAACGCAGTCAAAGTCACACTGGGCCCGAAAGGCCGCAATGTTGTTATCGAGCGCTCGTTCGGCGCCCCGACGATCACCAAGGACGGCGTCACCGTCGCCAAGGAAATCGAGCTCAAGGACAAGCTGATGAACATGGGCGCGCAGATGGTCAAGGAAGTCGCTTCCAAGACCGCTGACAACGCCGGTGACGGCACCACCACCGCAACCGTGCTGGCACAAGGCATCGTGCGCGAAGGCATGAAGGCAGTTGCAGCCGGCATGAACCCGATGGACCTGAAGCGCGGTATCGACAAGGCTGTCGCCGCCATCGTCGAAGAACTGAAATCGGTTGCCCGTCCTTGCACCACCTCGAAAGAGATCGCACAAGTCGGCGCCATCTCGGCCAACAGCGACGCATCGATCGGCGAGCGCATCGCTGAAGCGATGGAAAAAGTCGGCAAGGAAGGCGTGATCACGGTTGAAGACGGCAAGTCGCTGAACGACGAACTCGACATCGTCGAAGGCATGCAATTCGACCGCGGCTACCTGTCGCCGTACTTCATCAACAACCCGGAAAAGCAAGTCGCTCTCCTGGAAAACCCGTTCATCCTGCTGTTCGACAAGAAAATTGCGAACATCCGTGACCTGCTGCCGGTGCTGGAGCAAGTCGCCAAGGCTGGCCGTCCGCTGCTGATCATCGCCGAGGACGTCGAAGGCGAAGCGCTGGCAACCCTGGTGGTCAACAACATCCGCGGCATCCTGAAGACCTGCGCAGTCAAGGCTCCTGGCTTTGGCGATCGTCGCAAGGCCATGCTGGAAGACATCGCAATCCTGACCGGCGGCCAGGTTGTGGCTGAAGAAGTCGGCCTGTCGCTCGAGAAAATCACCCTGAACGACCTCGGCCAGGCAAAACGCATCGAAATCGGCAAGGAAAACACCACCTTGATCGACGGCGCCGGCCAGGCTGCCGACATCGAAGCGCGCGTCAAGCAGATCCGCGTGCAGATCGAAGAAGCGACGTCCGACTACGACCGTGAAAAACTGCAAGAGCGCGTGGCCAAGCTGGCTGGCGGCGTTGCAGTGATCAAGGTTGGCGCTGCCACCGAAGTCGAAATGAAAGAGAAGAAGGCACGTGTCGAAGACGCACTGCACGCTACCCGTGCAGCCGTTGAAGAAGGCATCGTTCCTGGCGGCGGCGTGGCCCTGCTGCGCGCTCGCTCCAACCTGAAGGTCAAGGGCGACAATGCAGACCAGGAAGCTGGCATCCGCATCGTGCTGCGCGCGATCGAAGAGCCGCTGCGCATGATCGTCCAGAACGCCGGCGAAGAAGCATCGGTCGTCGTCAACAAGGTGCTGGAAGGCAAAGGTAACTACGGTTACAACGCTGCCAACGGCACCTACGGCGACATGGTCGAAATGGGCGTGCTGGATCCGGCCAAGGTGACCCGCTCCGCGCTGCAGAATGCAGCGTCGATCGCTTCGCTGATGCTGACCACCGATTGCATGGTGGCCGAGCTGGTTGAAGACAAGCCGGCTGGTGGCGGCATGGGCGGCATGGGTGGAATGGGCGGCATGGGCGGAATGGAAGGCATGATGTAATGCCTGTCGCGCCGGGCAACCGGCGCGGCGCTTACCGCAACACGCAGCCGTATCATGAAAAAACCCGCTATCTCGCGATAGCGGGTTTTTTTGTGCCCGACGCGGACGGGTTGCCGGCTTCAGTCTTCCTGGCACATGTCGTGCATGTGGCGCTATTCGGATTTTGAAACCGTAGTCGACTGCGAAAATGCATCGCGCGGGTTCTCTCCATTCGTGGATTGGGCGCTTGATTTCAATGCAAAGTCCAGCGCGGTCATCAATTCACCCCTGCGCGCCTTCTCCTTCCCAAACAGCTTTTGCACAAGGCGTGCCCGGTGCCGCCTCGTCACTCGCGGCGGGGTGCTTGAGGAATCGCCGTTCATGGGACCAGTATCCGCCTTGCGTCCGGCAGCGCTGCCATTACTCTCGTTGCTGGATATCGAGTCATCGCTACTCGAGTCTGCGCCCTCGACCAAAAGGGAGTCATCGCTGCCGTCGCTGGCAGTTCCGGAGTGATCCGCCGGAGTGCCGAGCACTTTGCTCAGATCGATCACGACATCCGAGTTCTTCCCGCCTACACCGCCGCGAGCCCCATCATCAGTGTCATCAAATTCGGAGTCGTCCGAACTTGTATCGTCCGAATCCGCCGCGCTAACGATACTGTCGTCATCTTCCACATTGCCGCCGCTTGTATCGATGTCCAGCTCCGCCAGTATGTACTTCAGTTCTTTGCTGCACTCAAGATCGGAAAGCAGGCCCTGATCGGAAGTTTCAGCACCATCCCTGGCCTCGCTGATCAGCCGCTGCACCAGAGGCATGTGCGACAGCTTTGTCGCCGCACCGGCCTTGGCCTTGCGATCAAGCTGTATCTCGGCATTCAAGTAAATGCGTACTTGCTCCTGCAAGGCGTCCGCCGCATTTTTGCTGGCGGCAACTCTAAGCTGCTTCCCATCCACATGGAGCAAATTCGTCATGATGGCGATGCCACGCTGCTCGCGCAGGTCTACGATGTAATCGGCCAGGAGCCGAGCGTGGTACAGCCCGGTCTTGGCATCGCTTGTCACCCTTGAAGGTGTCCTGGTGGCCCACACCTGATCCATGGCAATCAGGAAATCGTCCTCATCGAAGCGATTGAAGAAAGTCCCCTTCAGATTCAGGTAACTTTCACTCAAATGCTTCAGTGCACCCCTGCGGTCCTTGGGGGCCGGATCTGCCGGCACCTTGACCGTTTTCTTCAAACCTCCATGCGTGGCCAACTTCTTGATCGCGATATCAACCAATACTTCGGACGGCAAGGCAGGCGCGCGTCGCGGGTCTTGCGCTGGCGCCGATCCAGCGTTGCCGCGCTGCGGATCTGTCGCCAATGGGTATTCGGCCTTGAACCGCGACGACAGCCGGTATTTGATGAAGTCGATCCGGCGGCGCTCGTCCGGAATACCCCTGGCAACCGCCTGCATGGCAGCCAGTTCAATTTCCGGCGTGCCCCAGACTTTCCGCAAGTCATTGATGACGGACTCGCTTTTTCCCTCGGGCGTGTCCGGATTGACGACCTCCGATACCTGGCGTGCCAGCAGACCCAGTGCCAGGTACTCGTTTTCGTAGGGCGATACGTACTTGTGTGTATAAGGGAACCCGCTTCGCTCGTCATAGGTGCCCGAGACAAGCCGCAATCCGACCGTCAGATTCTCCTGGCACATCAGGGCGATCAACTCGTCGGTGCCCAACAGTGCCTCCGTCAACCTGGCGTCCTCTCGCCGATGCTTGCTGTTGACGACCTCATCACCCCGCTTGTACATCTTGGTGGCGGTAAAAGTCATGTACGCTGTCGAGACTACAGAGATGAATGTTCCGACCAGATTTGCAGGCGCAGGCTTGGCCGGCCTCATTAGCTGCTGCATCAGGGCAACCTGCATCGAACCCACTCCGCTGACCACGTTGGCGCCGGCCTTCACCTCGCGTACCACGCCACCAGCAAGCTCCAGGCCCTGCTGACCCAGCACCCGCAGCATGTGCCGGGTGACGACTTCGCAGACAGCAGTGTTCCAATCATCCTTCGTTCGCCACTGGCTGATCAATTCCTCATCCTGCCTTTCTATCCATTTTTGAGCGAATTTCCTGATCTCCTGTGCTTTTCCTGCTTCGGCGCTGCCCTGGAATCCGTCGCAATAGGCTTGACCGATATATGCCAGCCCGGACAAGCCGAAGGTGACGGTCTGACCGATCGACGGAGAGCCAATTGCGTTCAGGATTTGCGCAGTAGCAGATGCGAGCAGATTGACTGGCAAGAAGGATTTTTCACGCATGGCAGCGTAGTAAGTCTTGTCGGCCTCGAGTCGCGCGGTGGGTGACAGTTCCGGAATTTTCTTGCATGCATCAAGGAAGGCCAGGACGGCCCAGGAGTCCGCCGGCGAGGGATCTTCCATGTTTTTCATGAAGCGGATGGCCCGGTCCATGTTCTCGTACGCCTTGGCTCGCTCTTTATAGAAAGACTCTTCAGTACGGTACACATCCCTGATCATGGTCGCGGTGTGGAATGCGGCGAGCACCGGAACTGCAACAGTGCAGGTGATCGTCAAATTTGTCAGCGCCGCGCTCTTTGTGTAGATCGAGGCAATGAATGTGGCGGCCCGCGCCGCACTTGTGAGCGCCCAGCTGTAATAGATAATGGATTGCCTGCGTCCATTCATCATGTCATGACTGGTCTGGTCGGATCGAAAGGCGTCGAGGATGGCGCTACTCCTGTTGTTCCAGGTCTCCATCCGCTTGACCTTGGTGTGCAATACCTTTTGCACCGGCCTGGACGCCAGCATTTTCTTCAGGTCTTCCGCGCTCTCCCGCAAACTCGCATACTCAGAAGAGGACGCCTTGTCCAATGCTTGCAGCAGCTTATTGAAGCCATCTGAGCCGAGCAGCTCCTCCGCCTTGGCGATTTCCTTCTCCCACTCTCTGGCCACCCAATTCAACTTGTCCCGGAAGCCTTTGACTTGATCCGCAGTAAGAATGGAGACTGCATGTTCCCAATCATCCCTCCTCTTCACCATGGGCGCTTTCGGCCCGGATGAGGAGCCCTCAGGGTTCATGTTCCTGGCCAGGCGATTGGAAAACATGCTATTCGCGTACGGATCGCTGCTTGAACTTGAAACCGTATTGCTTGAACCATCCATGTTCATCTCCTCATTGGTTGTTGTTGAGTGCAGCCCTTGCGTGGGGCGGGCATCTGGCATCAATCGTTACAGCAAGGACGGAAGTAAATTCGCGAAATCCCGATCTCATATCAGTCTCCATTTTTCTGAATGCTTGCTTGGTTGAAGCAGACGATAAGTGTCGGAGATCGCCCTTCGGTTCCACCATCGGACACGAGATTGCGGATTCGCAAAATGAACAGGTGTTATGGAACAGACGCCATCAATTGCCGAACACTGCATGTGAACGGATTGAGCATTCCTCGCAATTGCGGGTTCGGGCCAAACCCATGCGACGAGCCAAGCACGGCCTATGTAGCGCGAACCATGCGTGCGGTTCCCGGCAAGTCGATCTGCTTGCGTTGACGCAAGCGCGTTCGGAATCGGCTGCGCTTGCACAGGTTTCATCCCTGTGTACAGTGAGGATGGCATCAGGTGAGATGCGGCAAGACCGACTAGCCGATATCTGCACCAACGAACAGATATCAACTAAAAATCGACCAGCAAACTAGCTCGCTAAGGTTGCGGGCGCCATTCGCTTTCGCATCCGCGCCATCTCGCTCCTCGCGCCTCGCAGATTCAATCCTGCTGCACCGTGTAGCCGCCCTCCTGGATCGGCGCCAGCCGTCGGCCGCCGCCACGGGATTGCTCGGTACGTTCCTGCAGATGCAGCCGGGTTGCCACCCGTTGCAAGCGCTTGCGATTGTTTGCGGTCGCGCCGGGCATGTCGATGCGTGTGTCGATCAGTATGTCGGTGGGTATGTCCGCTGGTACGTCGCCTCCCGGCGCTGCTGGCGCACCTGTACCTTGCGTCTGCTGGCCACCCTGCGCAGCTTCGCCATCATCGTCGGCGGCGTCCCCCGGCTCGTCATTGTGCCGGTCCACCTGCTGCAGCAAGCCGCCCAATATGTGTCCACACTCCAGGTACGCGAGGATAGCGGGACGCGCAATCATGGCCTGTGCCAGCGCGTCCTGTGCCAGTTCCTGCAATATGCCCAGGCGTGCGGCACGATCATGCAGGCCAGCTTCCGCATAGCGCCGCACCAGCTCGCAAAACGCGGCCAGCGCCGCAGCCTGCCGGCCGGGGAGCACGGCTGCCAGCACAGCGGCATCTGCTGCACACATGTCGCTGATCGCGCCCAGCTGCACCTTGCGCTCGCGGCTGGCCACTTTGGCGAGCTTGCGCAGCACACGAAGTTCGATGGCAGGGCCAGTTGCGATACCGCGCCCGGCATGCTCGCGCGCGACTTTACCCACGGCGTGAATGAACTGCTCCACCGGAATCGTCCGGTGCAGCTCGGGTGCAATCCGACTCCAGGCGAGCAAGGCGCGTTCCGGTGTGTCGACCTCGCCAGTGCTTATGTGATGGATGCGGCACAGGCGGATGGCAATGTCGGCCACGGCCCCGGGCTTGATCTCCCGCTCCATGCCGTCCGCTTCCACTTCGAAGCTGGTACCGAACACCGGCGCCAGGCACTGCCTCAGGTAATCCAGCCGAAAGGCGGGCGCCTTGTACTGCGCCACCAACAACATGTCTTGCAAGTCGGTTTCGCGCATCTGACCGGTGTCGCGCAGCCAGGCCAGACGCTGCTCGCCGTGAGCGGATGCGCGCCAGCCACTGTCCAGCATGTCGTCGATCAGCAAGGCCATGACATGCATGCCCAGGAATTCATTCCGGGCCGGCTCGTACTCAAACTCCTGGTAGTTGAAGCCGGCGGACGCGCTGAATTTTCCGCGCGGCACCCGCAAGCGCTGGCTGCTCCCGTCCGGCACAAGAGCCAGCAGCTCGTCACGGGTATGCGTTGCGATCAGCAACTGTGCCAGCCGCTGGCGATTGCGCGTGTCGGTCGCCGCGTTGACGCGGCCACGCACTTTCAAGCCCGTACCCGTGTAATAGAGGCTGGCGACGGCATATATCGACAGGCTGACCAAGGCCACCAGGTCCGGCAGGACCCGCCCTTCCCGCAACTGGGCAGCCAGGGTGTACAGCGATGCCAGCGCGGCCGCCAGCATGCACAGGCCCTTGGCAATGCGCAGCCATGCACCCGCCACTTCGGCGGACTGTGTTGCCTGCACCCGATTGCCATGGGCGGTGAATACGATGTCAACGGCGCGCAGGGCACGGTCGGCCTGCAGCGCCTCGCCATGGTGGATTGCATACCGTCCCGCCGAGACGCAGCGCTCGCGGGCAGCGTCGCGCAGCGCGAGCGAGCGCGGCAGCTCGGCACGGGCACCCTGCATCACATCAAGGGTGCCCTGGCCCAGCTGTAGCAGGGCGGCGATCAGCTGCACGGCACTGCTCGCCTCGACCGGCCAATCCTGGGTTGCACCGGACTGCACCAGCCCGGAAGCAAGCAGGTTGACCGGCAGGAAAACGCAATCGCGCAGCAGCGAAGCATGGGCACGAAAGGCGTCCTGCCATGCCGGCTTCGACAGCTCCGGCAGCTTGCCGCAAGCGGCGATGAAAGCCACCCGCGCGCGGGCATCAGCGAGGCTGTGCTTGCCCGGATTGGCCATTCGATGCAGCGCACGGTCAAACTCTTTCAGTGCCCGGGAGCGGGCTTTGCGGACGATCTCGCGGCTGCGCAGACCATCCCGCCACATGCCTGCCGCATAGAAGAGCGCATGAAAGGGGGCGACGACGGTGAAACCCTTCGACGACCAACGCACGGCGCTCGCCACGGCGTCCAGCTTCAGGTAGCTCGCGGCCCCGGCCTGGCGTGCGGCCAGCTGCATGGAAGCGCTGGTCAGCCGCCCGATGCTGTTGGCTGACCACAGGAAATAGTTGGCAACCCGCAGCTTGAGCCCGCTGTTCTCGGGAATGCGTTCAAAAATCCGTTCCCAGGCCTGCAGCAGGCTGAGGCAGCAGCCGGGTGCGTCGAGATCCTCGCCGGCAGCCAGGCGCGACATCAGCCCCGGCTGGGACTCGATCACATTGCATGCCCACTTCCCGAACCGCATGAATTGCTCCAGCTCGGCTGCTGGAATGTCGTCGTCGCCGGCCACGCGTGCACTGAGGTTTTGCATGCGCTGCGAGCGCGCACGGACCGGTGGGCTTGCCGCGCCGATGGGCCGTGCGCTGTACGGGCTGCCGTGGGGGCTTCGCTGGCGTAGCCGGGGAACTTGGGCCGGCGTCTTTGCATCGCCATGCGCGGCCTGCAAGGGCGAGGCCGGCATGGACGGCGTGGAGGGCGCGGACAGATTGCGAAAACGCAGTTGCTGGGGGGATTGCGAACCTGGGGTGGCCATCGTGATTCCTCTTTCGGTACGGCAAAGCTGCCTTGGTGAGAAGAGGAAATGCACGGTTCCGCGATGTTTCGACCGCCGCACAATCAGGCGGTCGCGCATTTGCTAATCGACCTATGTGATCAGTTATCAAGCAAGGCTATAACCCAAGCCTATAAAACAAGGCTATAAAACAAGACTATTTCTATATGGAAAGATTAAGGGCAACTCAATCGGCAAACGAACGCTCTGCCAAAAAATACTCATGTGCGGCCAGGCCAATCCGGAGTGCGCTTCTCCAGGAACGCCTGCACGCCCTCCAGCGCGGACGCATCCATCATGTTGCATGCCATGGTCTGCGCGGCGAGCTGGTAGGCGGCGGCCGTACCCATTTCGAGTTGCCGATAGAAAAGTTGCTTGCCCATTTTGACCGACACCATGGGCTTGGCGCAGATGCCCGATGCGAGGCTTGCGATCTCGGCGTCGAGCAAGGCCGACGGCACCACGCGGTTGACGAGGCCGAAGCGCATCGCTGTTTCGGCATCGATGAAATCGCCGGTCAGCAACATCTCCATTGCCTGCTTTCGATGCACGTTGCGCGACAGGGCGACCGCGGGCGTGGAACAGAACAGGCCGAGGTTGACGCCCGATACCGCGAAGCGCGCATCGTCGGATGCAATCGCGAGGTCGCAGGTGGCGACCAGTTGGCAGCCCGCTGCCGTAGCCATGCCATGCACTCGCGCGATCACCGGCTGCGGCAGCTTCTGCATGGTCAGCATTATCTTGCTGCACTGGTCGAACAGCTTGCGGTAATAATCCTGGTCGGGATTCGCACGCATCTCGCGCAAGTCGTGGCCGGCACTGAATGCGCGGCCTTCTGCCGCCAGCACCACGACGCGTGCCGACTGGTCCGACATCAGCCGGTCGAATTCGCGCTGGAGCGCAGCGATCATTTCCGAGGAGAGTGGATTGAAGCGCTCGCCACGGTTCAGCTTCAGCGTAACCACCCCTTGACTGTCGCTTCGCAGCACCAGGTCATCTGCTGGCTGTCGGGTGTCCATATCCTGTTCTCCCTTGTACCTGGCGCCGGCAGCGGCGCCGCACATACTCGACCACTAGATCACTCGATCACTCGTCCGGTTGCTCTTCCTGCGACTCCCCCAGGCGGGGCGGCGGCTGGTAAGTGGCCAGCAAGTGTTCGCGGCTTTGTGGCGTCTCGAGCGAGATGCGGCCAATTGCGCCGCTGCGGTAATCCTGCAACAGGATATGCGCCGCCTTTCCGACATCGGGCTCGCCGCCTTTCAGTTTCAAGGCGCGGCGTTTGGCAATGCCTTCCAGCACCGCATAGCCATCCATTGCCTCGGTGGCGAAACCATAGCGTGCGGCAAGCAAGGGCGCGTAACGATCAAGCAGCAACTTCGCAAGGAATTCCGCTACTTCCTCCTCGATCACGGCATTGACGCCGACCGCATGGCTGGCTGCCAGCATCAGTCCGTCGGTCGGATGCATGATCTTCGGCCACAACATCCCGGGGGTATCGATCAGGACCATGTTGTTGCCCAGATAGAGGCGTTGCTGCGTCTTCGTCACAGCCGGTTCGTCGCCCACTTTGGCGACGCGTTTTTTCAGGAGCGCATTCATCAGCGTCGACTTGCCGACGTTGGGAATGCCCATGATCATCGCGCGCAAGGGCTTTTCGCTGGTGCCGCGGTGCGGCGCGGTCTTGATCGCCAGTGCGGGCACCTTTGCCACATCGGCCGGCTTCTTGCATGACAAGGCGACTGCCCGCACGTTCTTTTGCGCGTTGTAGTAGTCGAGCCAGGCGCGCGTGGCCTCCGGATCGGCAAGGTCGGCCTTGTTCAGGATCTTGAGGCACGGCCGTTGGCGGAAGTTGCGCAGTTCATGGATCATCGGATTGGTGCTGGCCTGCGGCACGCGCGCGTCAACCACCTCGATCACCATGTCGACCTTTTCCATCGACTCCGCGGCATTCCTGCGCGCGGCGTTCATGTGACCGGGGAACCATTGAATAGACATTCTGTGCGTTTTTCTGTGCTGGGGCGGACATTCTACTGGAGCGGACCGGGAAACCGGCGCCCGCGCGCCGGCCGGATCATGGACGGCACGCTGCCAGGCGTCGGTCAGGCTGCGGTCAGATGGCGTTCAGACATCAATCGCCTTTACCGAGCCGGCCTTTTGCCGGAGTTCGAATTTCTGTATCTTGCCGGTCGATGTCTTGGGTAAATCGGCGAACAGGATCGCGCGCGGCACCTTGAAGCCTGCCAGGTGCAGTTTGCAGTGTGCCATCAATTCCTGCTCGGTCAGCGTGGCGCCGGGCTTGAGTTCGATGAAGGCGCAAGGCGTTTCGCCCCAGCGCTCGTGCGGCATGGCGACCACGGCAGCGGCCATCACGGCCGGATGCCGGTACAGCACGTCCTCTACCTCGATGCTCGAAATATTCTCGCCGCCCGAAATAATGATGTCCTTGCTGCGGTCCTTGATCTTGATGTAGCCGTCCGGATGGATCACGCCGAGGTCGCCGGAATGGAACCAGCCGCCGGCAAATGCTTCCTGCGTGGCCTTTTCGTTCTTCAGGTAGCCCTTCATGGTGATGTTCCCGCGGAACATGATCTCGCCCATGGTCTCGCCGTCAGCCGGCACCGGCTGCATGGTAGCCGGGTCGAGCACGCTTACCGCTTCCTGCAGGTTGTAACGCACGCCCTGGCGCGCATTGAGGCGGGCGCGTTCGCCGATGTCGAGCGACGCCCATTCGGCCTGTTTGTCGCAGACCACCGCTGGGCCATAGACTTCGGTCAGCCCGTACACATGGGTCAGGTCGAAGCCCAGTTCTTCCATGCCTTCGATCATTGACGCCGGCGGCGCCGCGCCGGCCACCATGGCGCTGACTTTGTGGCTGATGCCGGCCCGCATGTCGGCAGGGGCGTTCAGGATCAGCGTATGCACGATGGGCGCGCCGCAGTAATGCGTGACGCCATGCTCGCGGATCGCGTCCCAGATCGCACCGGCCTCGACGCGCCGCAGGCAGACGTTGACGCCAGCCTGCGCCGCCACAGTCCACGGGAAACACCAGCCGTTGCAGTGGAACATCGGCAGGGTCCACAGGTAAACCGGATGGCGCGGCAGCGACCACACCATGACGTTCGACACCGCGTTCAGGTAGGCGCCACGGTGATGCACCACCACGCCTTTGGGGTTGCCGGTGGTGCCGGAGGTGTAGTTCAGGCCGATCGCATTCCATTCATCGGCCGGCGGCGACCAGGAGAAATCGGGGCTGCCGCTGGCAAGGAATTCCTCGTATTCGATGCTGCCGATGCGCTCGCCCAGGCCGTCGTAGAGAGCATCGTCGACGTCGATCACCGGTATCTCGCGGCCCAGGTGCGCCAGCGCGTCCCGCATCACGCCCGAAAATTCGCGGTCGACGATGACGAGACTGGCCTGCCCGTGGTCAAGCATGAAGGCAATCGACTCGGCATCGAGGCGGGTGTTGAGCGTATTGAGCACCGCGCCTGTCATCGGCACGCCAAAATGCGCGTCCACCATGGGCGGGGTATTGGGCAGCATCACGGCAACGGTATCGCCCTGCCCCACACCCTTGCCGGAGAGCGCACTGGCCAGTCGCCGCGCGCGCTCGTAAGCTTGCCGCCAGGTGACACGCAGGGCGCCATGCACGATCGCCAGCCGGTCGGGATACACGCTCGCCGCGCGCTCCATGAAACCCAGCGGCGACAGCGGCGCGTAATTGGCCGCATTCTTTTCCAGCCCGATGTCGAATTGGTTCATGCCGTCTCCGAAATTCTTGTCTTCCCTGCCCTGCCAGCCTTGCCCGTAACCATGGGGCGCCGCTCAGTCCAGCCCGGCCAGCGCCTTCACATGCGCCACCACACTCCGGCCCAGGGCGGAAAGGTTGTAGCCGCCTTCGAGGCAGCTGACGATGCGGCCCTGGCCGTGCTGGTCCGCCACCGCCATCAGTTGCTGCGTGATCCATGCATAGTCGGCCTCGACCAGGCCCATCTGGCCAATGTCGTCCTCGCGATGGGCATCAAAGCCGGCGGAAATGAAAATCATCTCGGGCCGGTGAGCTTCCAGCGCCGGCAACCAGCGCTCGGCGATCAGCTGGCGTACCGTATCGCCACGGCTGTGCGCCGGCACCGGCACGTTGACCGAATTGGGCACGATGCGCGACAGCGGCTGCGCGCCGGTGTAAGGGTAAAACGGATGCTGGAAAAAGCTCACCATCAGCACCCGCGGATCGTCGATAAAAGCCTCTTCCGTGCCGTTGCCGTGATGGACATCGAAGTCGGCGATCGCCACCCGTTGCAATCCATGCACCTCGAGCGCGTGGCGCGCTGCAATGGCAACATTGTTAAACAGGCAAAAGCCCATCGGCTCCGAAGGCCGGGCATGGTGACCTGGCGGACGTATGGCGCAGAACGCATTGTCCAGTTCGCCGGCGATCACCGCATCGGTCGCCGCCACCGCCGCACCCGCCGCCCGTAGCGCCGCCCGCCAGCTCCAGGCGTTGAGCGACGTGTCGCCATCGATCGGGTAATAACCGGCCTGCCGCTCGTCGTCGGCGGCGAAATGGTCGCCACCGTTGCTGCCGGCGGACTTGGGGGTGTTGTCACGGATCAGTGCGATTGCCGCATCTGTGTGCACCCTCGCCAGCGCCTGCTCCGGCGCTTCCGGCGCCTGGCGATAATCAAGGAAGGAACTGATGCGGCTGGCAATCAACTGATCTTCGATTGCCTGCAAACGGGCCGGGGACTCGGGATGCCATGATCCCATTTCATGGCGCTGGCAATCGGGATGGGTGTAAATTGCTGTAGTCATGGAAGACCGCCCGAGGGCACGCTTTCTCTAATAAAATCTGGGTGGGCTGCGCCTAGTGTAGCGCGAAACAAAGCGTGCCAATGTCATTGGCCCGACTTTGTCCATGCTGCCGCCAATATACGGAAATACCTCTCGAACGGAACAAGGGTCATTCATGTTTTCAAAAGTCCATGCCGTCGCGCGGCAAGTTGGCGAGATTGTGGTTGGCAAGGACTTCCAGATCAGGCAGGCGCTGGTGTGCCTGCTGGCCGGCGGCCACCTGCTGATCGAAGACGTGCCGGGCGTGGGCAAGACGACCCTGGCGCATGCGCTGGCGACTACGCTCGGACTGCGCTTCAACCGGGTCCAGTTCACCAGCGACCTGCTGCCGGCGGACGTGATCGGCATTTCCGTGTTCGACCGCGAAAAAGGCGGCTTTGCGTTCCACCCCGGCCCGGTATTCACCCAGGTGCTGCTGGCCGACGAAATCAACCGGGCCACGCCCAAGACCCAGTCCGCCTTGCTGGAGGCGATGGAAGAAGGGCAGGTTTCGGTCGATGCCGTGACGCGCGACCTGCCGCAGCCCTTCTTTGTGATCGCGACCCAGAATCCGACCCACCAGATCGGCACCTTCGCGTTGCCCGAATCCCAGCTCGACCGTTTCCTGATGTGCATTTCGCTGGGCTACCCTGACCGCGAGGCCGAACGCGGGTTGCTGCGCGGCGAGGACCGGCGCAGCCTGCTGCGCCAGATGTCGGCGGTGATGCAGCCCGAGGAATTGCAGGCGGCACAGTCACTGCTGCGCGAGGTCCACACCTCGGACGCGCTGATCGATTATGTGCAGTCGCTGGTGCAAGCCTCGCGCCAGGGCGGGCTGTTCGCCGAGGGGCTGAGTCCGCGCGCTGCGATCGCGCTGGTGCAGGCGGCGCGCGCCTGGGCGGCGCTGGAAGGCCGCAACCACGTGATTCCGGAAGACGTACAGGCAGTGCTGGTGCCGGTTGCCGCCCACCGGCTGCGGCCGGCGCGTTCGGCCTCCGGACTGGGCTCGTCCAGCCGCGAACTGGTTCAGCAACTGCTCAAGTCAGTCCGGGTATAAATTCATGCGCCCCGCCCTGGCCCTGCCTCAGTTGTTCCGGCACGCCATCGACACCTGGCTGTTCCAGCTCAAGCCGGCCGAGCACGGCGAAGTGGTGCTGCACCGGCGCCGGGTTTTCATCCTGCCCACTCGCGCCGGAATGGCCTTCGTGGTGATGCTGCTGGGGCTGTTCATCGGTTCCGTGAACTACAACCTGAACATGGGCTTTGCACTCACTTTCCTGGTGACAGGCTGCGCCCTGGTTGGCATGTACCTGACCTACCGCAACCTGGCCTGGCTGCACCTGTCACCAGGCCGCAGCACGCCGGTGTTTGCCGGCGGCGAAGCCCTGTTCGAATTGCAATTGGCCAATCGCAGCCGCCATGCGCGTTACGCGATCGACATCGGCTTCATCGGTGACGATGCGACTGAAGTCGAAACCATGGTCGACCTGCCCGCGTTCGGTGAATGCAGCGTGCGGCTGGCCGCGCCTGCCCGCCAGCGCGGCTGGCTGCAAGCCCCGCGCATCAGGCTGCAGACGCAGTTTCCACTGGGCTTGCTGCGCGCATGGAGCTACTGGCAACCCGAGCTCGCCACCCTGGTGTACCCCAAGCCCGAGGAAGACGGCCCGCCGCTGCCGCCCAGCGAAATGGGCGGCAAGGATGGCAGCGGCCGCGCCGGGCACGATGATTTTGCCGGCGTGCGCGCATGGCAGGCCGGCGACTCGCCCAGCCGGCTGGCGTGGCGCCAGATTGCCCGCATGGGCGACGGCGCCGGCGCCCTGGTGAGCAAGCATTTCGAAGGTGGCAGCAGCGCTGAACTGTGCATAGCCGAAGACATGCTTGCCGGCCTGCCGCTGGAACAGCGGCTGTCGCGCATGACGCGCTGGGTGCTGGAAGCCGAGCAGCGCGGACTGGCCTGGCGCTTCATGCTGGGTGGCATGGTGCTGCCGGCAGCCCAGGGAGCGGCGCATCGCGACGAGTGCCTGCGCGCCCTTGCGCTATACCACGGCGGCACGCCATGAGTGAAGCACGCACGCGCTTGTTTGCATGGCGGCCTGCGCCTGTCGGCCTGTCGCGCGAAAAGGTGGACTCGCTGCTGCTGATCGTCACTTGCGCACTGATCATGGGGCCGCACGGCTTGCATCTGCCGGGCTGGATCACGCAGGTATCGGCCGGATTGCTGGCCTGGCGCTGCTGGATCACGTTCCGCGGCGAGCGCCTGCCGCCGCGCTGGCTGCTGCTGCCGGTGTGTCTGCTGGTGATGACCGGCGTGCTGCTTACTTACAAGACCATGCTCGGGCGCGACACCGGCGTTGCCATGCTGGTGTTGCTGATCGCATTCAAGCTGCTGGAGATGCATGCCAGGCGCGACGCCTTCGTGGTCGTGTTCCTCAGTTTCTTCCTGATCCTGATGAACTTTTTCTACTCGCAAAGCATGCTCACCTCGGTGTTGATGGGTATTGCCGTGGTGCTGGTGCTGACAGTGCAGATATCGTTCCAGTATGCACAACACGCGCCGCCCCTGCGTGACCGGCTGCGGCTGGCAGGCAGCATCGTCGGCCTGGCGGTGCCGCTGATGGTGGTGCTGTTCCTGCTGTTCCCCCGTTTCCAGGGGCCTTTCTGGGGCCTGCAGAGCCAGGCGAACAGCGGCACCTCCGGACTCGGCAACAGCATGGCGCCAGGCAACATATCCAGGCTGGCCTTGTCCAGCGACATTGCCTTTCGCGTGCGCTTCACCGATGCCGTCCCGCCCACTCCCCGGCTCTACTGGCGCGGACCGGTGCTCGGGCATTTCGACGGCCGCACCTGGACGCCGCTGCCCGCCGGACGCGGCCCGGGCGGCACCCTCGAGCTGCGCTCGGCCAGCCCGGCAACCCGCTACCGGGTGACGCTGGAACCGAGCGGCCAGCGATCCCTGTTCGCGCTCGAGATGCCGGCCGCGGTGCCACAGGCCGGCACCCACATCATCCGGGTGCAGCCGGACATGCAGCTGACCACGCGCGCGCCGATCAACCAGCGTGTACGCTACGACGCCGCCTCCTACCTGGATTTTTCGTATCCGGGCAACGAGACTGCGGCTTCGCTGCGCGACTGGCTGCAACTGCCGGCGGGATACAACCCGCGCGCGCGCCAGCTGGCGTCTGAAATGCACAAGGCATCAGGCGCTGCGGGCGATCCCGGGCTGCTGGTCAAACAGGTGCTGGCGATGTTCCGCCAGCAGAATTTCCGCTACACGCTGGAGCCGCCCCTGCTCGGCCAGAACACGGTCGACGAATTCCTGTTCAACACCCGCGCCGGCTTCTGCGAGCACTATGCCAACGCCTTCGTGGTGCTGATGCGCGCGATGGACATTCCGGCCCGGGTCGTGACCGGCTACCAGGGCGGCGAGATGAACCTGCTCGACAATTTCATGACAGTCAGGCAGTCCGATGCGCATGCATGGGCCGAGGTATGGCTGGCGCAGCGCGGCTGGGTACGGGTCGATCCGACCGCCGCGGTTGCGCCATCCCGCATTGACAGCAGCTTGCGCAGCACCGTCCCGCAGACTTTGCTGGGTGGGCTGGTCAGCTTCAACGTCGAGGGCAGCGCCTGGGCCACGGCGATCCAGCGGATGCGGATGAACTGGGATGCGCTGAACAATCGGTGGAACCAGCTGGTGCTGGATTACTCCGCCGGCCGGCAGCGCGACTTGCTGGAAGCGCTCGGCTTTGAAAATCCGGACTGGACCACGCTGACCGGATTGATGATCGCCGCATTGGTCGTGGTCGCGGCATTGATCGGTTTGCCGCTGATGCTGCACAACCGGCGCCGGCACCGCGATCCGCTCGACTCGCTCTACGAGCGTTTCTGCCAGGCATTGGCACGCCAGGGCCAGGCTCGCGCCCTGCACGAAGGACCGCACGGCTGGCGCCAGCGCTTGCTCGCCCAGCAACAGGCCGCCAGCCCGGAAAAGCTGCGCGCCTGGAGTGAATTTCTCGAACTGTATGAAACAATGCGCTACGCCGCCCCGCGCAACCCGGATCGCGCTACCCTGCCATCCGCTGCCCCGGAATTGTCCCGCTTGAGGAAACTGCTATCACTATGTCGTTGATCATCGATGCCCTGCGCGGCATCCGCCGCCTTCGCCCATCCCTTGCCTTGTTGCCATTGGCTGTGCTGATCGCGCTGCCGGCCCAGGACAGCAGCGCCGCCAGCCGCCAGCGCCGCCAGCCGGTCCTGAAAAAAGTGAATGCAAGCGCCGCAGAGGTCGGCGAATTCGCCAATTTCGCACAATGGAAGGACGCCGGCCCGTTCATCGACAGGATGGCGGAAATCCATGGCTTCGAACGCGACGAAGTGCGCGCCATCCTGTCGAAAGTGCGCTTCGTCGAAAAGGCCGTGCAGCTGATCAAGCCGGCTCCACCCGGCAGGCCCAAGAACTGGCAGGCCTACCGCGCCCGTTTCGTCGAGCCGCTGCGGATACAGGCGGGTGTCGAATTCTGGGACCGCCATGCCGACGTGCTGGCGCGCGCCGAAGAGCAATATGGCGTGCCGGCCGAGATCATCGTCGGCATTATCGGCGTGGAAACCATCTACGGCCGCAATACCGGCAACTTCCGGGTGATGGACGCCCTTGCCACGCTGGCATTCGCCTATCCCGAGGCGCCCAACCGTGCTGCGCGCATGGATTACTTTCGCGGCGAACTGGAGAACGCGCTGGTGTATGCGCGGGAAGAAAAGCTGGATCCGTTCACGCTGCTCGGCTCGTATGCCGGTGCGATCGGATGGCCGCAATTCATGCCGGGCAGCATCCGCCGTTTCGCGGTCGACTTCGACGGTGACCAGCACATCAACCTGCGCGCATCGCCGGTGGATGCGATCGGCAGCGTTGCCAATTTCCTGTTGCAGCACGGATGGAACAAGGGCGACCCGGCCGTGTTCCCGGCAACGGTGTCGGACAATGACAGCTGGGCCGGCTTCCTGAAGCAGGGCCTGCAGGCGCGCAACAGCATCGACGAGCTTGCCGCCGGCGGCGTGCTGCCGGCCACCACGGTGCCGGCCGACCTGCGTTACGGACTGGTGGATCTGCAAAACGGCAGCGAGCCGACCGAGTACTGGATCGGCACCAACAATTTTTTCGCGATCACGCAGTACAACCGCAGCTTTTTCTATGCGATGTCGGTGATCGAGCTGGGCAAGTCGGTGCGGGTGGCGCGCAGCACGCAGACCAGCCTGCGCTAAGAAATCCGGGGGATTGCCCCTGTCACGCTGCTGAGAAATTACTGCGCCGGGCGATGGCCCGTATTCAGCCAGCAGGCAGTAGCGCCACCGACTTCACCTGCGCCCAGACCTGCTTGCCGGGAACAATGCCCAGCTGGTCGCGCGAGCGGCGCGTGATGCGGGCCAGCAGCACGGCGCCACCCACATCGAGGCTGATCAACACTTGCGCAGCTTCGCTGGCCGGCCGTTCCGCAATCACCGTCGCCGGCAAGTGATTCAGGATCGAGGTATCGCGCTGCCGCTCCAGCGCCAGGCTCACATCGCGCGCCAGGATACGCAGCCGCATCCGCGCCCCCGGCGGCAGCGCCTTGTGTGCGACCTGCATCGGGTTTCCGCCTACCTGCAAGCGTACCAGTTGGTATTCTTCATCGAAGCCGTCGATCACGCCCTCGATCACGACCCCGGCATCATCGGTCAGGGCGGTGGGCAGATCCAGGCGCGCCATGGTTTCTGCAAGCGGGCCGCTGGCGATCACCCGGCCTGCATCGAGCAACACCAGATGGTCCGCCAGCCGCGCCACCTCGTTGGGCGCGTGGCTGACAAAGAGCATGGGAATATCGAGTTCCTGGTGGATGCGTTCCAGGTAAGGCAGGACCTCTTCCTTGCGCTTGATATCGAGCGAGGACAGCGGTTCGTCCAGCAGCAAGATCCTGGGCCTGCCAACCAGCGCCCGGGCAATCGCTATGCGCTGGCGCTCGCCGCCGGACAAATTATGGGTACGACGCTGCAGCAGATGCCCGATTCCCAGCAAATCCACCGCCCGCGCCATTGCCTTTCCCTGATCCGCCGCGCCGGCGCGCTTGCCCGCATAGTCCAGGTTGCCTTGCACCGACAGATGCGGGAACAGGCTCGCTTCCTGGAAAACATAGCCGAGCGAACGCTTGTGAGTCGGCACGAAGATATCCCGGGAATCGTCCTGCCATACCTCGCCATTCACCTCCAGGTAAGCTTGGCCAGGACGTTCCAGGCCGGCAATCGCGCGCAACAGGGTCGTCTTGCCCGATCCCGAATGACCGAACACCGCAGTGACGCCACGGCCGGGCAGATCCAGATCCACTTCCAGGGAAAATCCGGTGTAGTTCAGCTGCAGATTCAACAGCAGGTTCAGCTGCGGGTTCTTCTGCAGATTCGCGCGCATGGTCGGCTGCCCGTTCACAGTACCCGCCGCGACGGATTGAGCGTGTACAGGCACAGCAACACCAGGAAGGAAAAGATCAGCATCCCGCCCGCCAGCCAGTGCGCTTGCGCGTATTCGAGCGCTTCGACATGGTCATAGATCTGTACCGATACGACGCGCGTCTTGTTCGGAATATTCCCGCCTATCATCAGCACGATGCCGAATTCGCCTACCGTGTGCGCAAAACCAAGGACGCTTGCAGTGAACAGCCCGGGCCGGGCCAGCGGCAATGCCACTGAAAAGAATGTATCCCACGGTCCGGCGCGCAGGGTTGCCGCCACTTCCAGCGGCCGGCGTCCCATCGATTCGAATGCGTTCTGAATCGGCTGCACGACAAACGGCAATGAATAAAATACCGACGCCACGACCAGGCCGGAAAAACTGAAGGGCAACTGGAATCCGAGCGCCGCCGTCAAGCGGCCGACAGGACTGTCAGGCCCCATCGCCACCAGCAGGTAGAAACCCAGCACAGTCGGTGGCAATACCAGCGGCAAGGCGACCACGGCGCCAATCACGCCTTTCAGCCGGGAACGCGTCTGCGACAGCCACCAGGCTATTGGCGTGCCGATCAGGAGCAAAAGCCCAGTGACGACGGTGGCCAGTTTGAATGTCAGCCAGATCGCCGCCCAGTCTTCAGGACTCAGCATTGCCGGGGCCCCTTCAAAAATCGTAGCCGTACGACATGATCACGCCTTTTGCCTTGTTGCTTTTCAGGTGCGTCACCAACGCCGCTGCGGCAGGATTGCCCTTGCCCCGTTGCAAGATCATCGCGTCCTGCCGGATCGGGCTGTACAGCCTGGCGGGCACCATCCAGGCCGATCCGGATTTCAGCTTTCCATCCTCGTAGACCTGCGACATCGCGACAAAGCCGAGCGTCGCATTGCCGGACAATACGAACTGGAATGCCTGCGAGATATTTTCCCCCTGCACGAACTTCGGTTCGAGCGCATTCAGCAAGCCAAGATTCTTCAAGGCTTCGAGCGCTGCCGCGCCGTATGGCGCCACCTTGGGATTGGCTATCGACAGATGCGCAAACGATCCCTGTTTCAGCACTTCACCCTTGTCGTCGACAAGGCCGCCCTTTGCGCTCCATAGCACCAGCTTGCCGATGGCATAGGTGAACCTGCTGCCTGGCACCCCGAAGCCCTCCTTCTCCAGCCTGGCGGGGATCTGGTCGTCCGCGGCAAGCAAGACCTCGAACGGCGCGCCATTCCTGATTTGGGCGTAGAACGCGCCGGTAGCACCAAAGGATGCCACGACCTTGTGGCCGGTTTCCTGTTCAAACTGCGCAGCGATTCTTTTCATGGGTGCAGTGAAATTGGCGGCCACGGCCACCTGAACTTCACCGGCATGGGCAATGCTGCCTGCCAACAAGGCTATTGCGCAAACGGCGTGAAAAACCGCGGGCAGTGCCTGGCCCGGCCTGTTGGAAATTTCATTGCCGCGCCATGGGCGCAGCTTTCTATCGGACCTGCCAGTCATGGAAAACATCTGAAAGTAAGTTGCGGACCAGACCATCCGACTGAATCCAGCAAAATATCACGCCGCAGCCATCGCAGGCGGCGGCTTGGGTCGGCTCCAGGCAAATACCGCCTGTACGATGCCTGCGGCCAGTCCGATCACCACAGCGCCCTGCCATGCCGCATTGTACGAGCCGGACAGGTCATAGATCAGCCCGCCACCGAAGGCGCCGATGAAGCTGCCGAACTGGTGGCTCATGAAAGCCACCCCGCCCAGCATCGCCTGCCAGCGCACGCCGAAGGTTTCGCCTATCCATCCCGCGATCAGGGGCACCACACCCAGCCACAGGAAGCCCATGATGGCGGCAAAAAGCAGCGTACTGAACGGTGTCGGGCTGGACATGAAGTACCAGGCCAGCGTCAGCGATCGCATGATGTAGATGCCGCCCAGCAGCATCAGCTTGTTGTAGCGGGTGCCGGCCCAGCCGAAGAACAAGCTGCCCAGCACATTGAATCCGCCGATCACGCCCAGCGCCTTGGCGCTGAGCATGGGATCCATGCCGCAGATTTCGAGGTAGGACGGCAGGTGGGTGGCAACGAAAATCAGCTGCATGCCGCAAACGAAATACGCCGACATCAATATCAGGTAAGACGAATTGCGCAGCGCGGATTTCAGCGTTGCCTTGCCGCTCAGTTCCGTGCCGCCGGGTGTGGGCGGGACCGGAATCTTGTCGACCCGTCCCGCAATCCAGGCGGCGGGCAACATCGCAAGCGCAATCACGACGAATGCGGTCACGCCGGCCCGCCATCCGTATTCCTGGTTCAGTGCCTGTCCGATCGGTGCCGACAGCAAAGCCCCGAGCGAACCCGCGCCCGACACAAGACCCATTACCACCAAGCGCACAGTCGGTGGGGTGGAGCGCGCGGTGACCGCAAGCGAGATTGCGCTGCCGGTGCAGGCCATGGCCGCGCCGATGGCGACGCCGGCACCCAGGATGATGCCGACCAGTCCTTGCGCGGTAGCCAGCAGGACCAGGCCGCTGATGTACAGCACCGAACCGGCCACCAGGGTCAGGCGAAATCCCGCGCGCGAAGCCCAGGCACCGGCAAACGGCTGCAGCACGCCCCAGGTGAGGTTCTGCACCGCGATGGCGATCGTGAATTGCGATACCGAGATGCCGACGTCGCGAGTAATTGGCTGCAGGAAAATCCCGAGACTTTGTCGCAGGCCCATGGCCAGGCTCAGCACGATGGAGACGCCAATCAGGATAGGCAGGACGGGGCGCAGCGATTTGTAGTCAGACATCAGGAAGCCGGTTGATTTTTTTTATATGCTACCGCCATGTGTCTCCTCCAGCGTGCAGCGCATCGGCAACGACAGATTCGTCGTTGTCCGGGGGAAATCTTACACGAGAAGCGCCCTCATCCGGCGCAGTCGCGCCTTGTCCGGCCGACCGCCGGACGCAGTGAGGGGGTAGAATCCGCACCCGGCGCGACCAATACAGCGCCGGGAACACTGGCAATACACCGACATCGGAAAGCACTTCAATGAACGACGAGAACAAGCTCATGGACGACACCCGGCGCTGGGTGGAAGAGGCAGTCATCGGACTGAACCTGTGTCCGTTTGCAAAAGCGGTGCAGGCGCGAGGGCAGATCCGCTACACGCTCAGCCAGGCGCGCGACCCCGAAGCCCTGACAGCCGAACTGCTCGCCGCCCTGCATGACCTGGCTGCCGCTGATCCGGAACAGCTCGACACGATCCTGCTGATCCATCCATTCGTGCTGGAGGACTTTGCCGAATACAACGACTACCTCGACATCGTCGACATGATCATCGAGGCAGAGGGCTACGAGGGCGTGCTGCAAGTGGCAAGCTTCCATCCCGATTACCAGTTTGCCGACAGCCCGGCTGCGGATCGCGCCAACTACACCAACCGCTCTCCTTACCCGATGCTGCATTTATTGCGGGAAGATAGCATCAGCCGCGCCGTGGACTCCCTGCCCGATCCTGCCTCGGTCTACCAGCGGAACATGCGCGTGCTAAGGGATCTGCCGCAGGACGAATTCGCGCGCATCTGGGGGCCGCGACCAGAGCGCTGAAGCGTTGCGCTTCGTCAAGCGCTGAATATTTTTCGGCGATATCATTGCCTTTATGAAACTTTCTCTGGTGAAAGTTAACAGAACGTAACGATGCGATACATTTGTCAGGGCGACCAGTAAAATCTGGGAAATTGTTTCAGTGGGCATTGATGACGTAATTTTTCGTCAACACCACCCACGATGCGAGATGGTTCTTTATATTGTTTCCAATTGACAATATAATAATTAAAAAGCAACAGCGAACTCTGAACAAGCGTGTCACCAGCGCAGAAATTGAATTCGCTGGTTGCGCCTCTCGTATTCCATCCAAGCTATTTCGTATATTGGACTGCCACCATGATGACTACACAACAAGATACCCCTCCCAGCAACCGTCTTGCAGACCAGGTTGCCTACGACCCGAACAATCTGCTCGATTCCTTGATTGAACGCCTGCACCTGAAAAATGACGCGGCGCTGTCGCGTGCGCTCGAAGTGGCGCCGCCGGTGATCAGCAAGATCCGCCACCGTCGCCTGCCGGTTGGCGCTTCCCTGCTGATTCGCATGCATGAAGTGAGCGACCTCAGCATCCGCGACCTGCGCATGCTGATGGGCGACCGCCGCGACAAGTTCCGTATCAGCGACAAGCAGTTCAAGCCGAAGAACAAGGACAGTGGTTCGGAAGAATGAAAACAGGGCGGGTACGGCATCCCTGCCCTGCCCGCCCTGCAATTTCCAGCGTTACCGGCGTCGATCAGGTCAAGCCGGGAAGATGCCCGTTGACAGATAACGGTCGCCACGGTCGCAGACGATGAAAACGATCGTCGCATTTTCAGTTTCGGCCGAGATACGTAGCGCAACCTCAAGCGCGCCGGCCGCGGAAATCCCGCAGAAAATTCCTTCCTCGATCGCCATCCTCCGCGCCATCTGCTCGGCAGCGGCCTGGCTGACGTTCTCTACCCGGTCGACCCGCGAGCGGTCGAAAATCTTTGGCAGGTAGGCTTCGGGCCATTTGCGGATGCCCGGGATCTGCGAGCCTTCATCTGGCTGGGCGCCGACCACGCAGATTTGCGGATTCTGTTCTTTCAGATAATGCGACACGCCCATGATGGTGCCGGTGGTGCCCATCGCGCTGACGAAATGGGTAACCTCCCCATTAGTGTCCTGCCAGATCTCGGGACCGGTGGACTCGTAGTGGGAACGGGGATTGTCCGGATTGGCAAACTGGTCGAGGATGATCCCCTTGCCATCCTTCTGCATCTGCTCGGCGAGATCGCGGGCATATTCCATGCCGCCAGTCTTCGGGGTCAGGATGATCTGTGCGCCATAGGCCGCCATGCTCTGGCGCCGCTCCAGCGACAGGTTCTCCGGCATCAGCAGCACCATCTTGTAGCCGCGCATGGACGCCGCCATTGCCAGTGCGATGCCGGTGTTGCCACTGGTGGCTTCGATCAGGGTGTCGCCCGGCTTGATCAGTCCGCGCTCCTCCGCGCCTTTCACCATGGCCAGCGCAGGACGGTCCTTGACCGATCCGGCAGGATTGTTGCCCTCCATCTTGCCGAGGATGATGTTGTTGCGGGCAGCCGCATCGGCGCCGGGAATGCGCTGCAACTGGACCAGTGGCGTATTGCCGACTGTGTCTTCGATGGTCTTGTAGTGTGTGCTGGACATGATGATTTGCGGGCGCCGGGCCCGGGCATAAGCGCGTAACGGAGGCCTATTTTAATCGGTCGGCGTCAGGGGCGTGCGAATTGGACCATTGCCCGCTGACGTCAGCCAATTGCATGCCGATTGCCAAGCAATTGCCAAGCGATTGCCTGCCGCTTGCGCGCCACTTTCCACCACCTCACAGCCAGTTCAACGGGCGGAAGAACGCGGCACGCGCGCCGGATCGGCCTTTCCCTTCCCGTCCACGGTCAATCCCGCCTCGGACAAGGCCAGTGCGCGACGTTCGCCCATGCCTTTCACCCGCTGCTCCAGGTCGGCCCAATCCTTGTACAGGCCGCGCCGCCGGCGTTCGTCGAGTATCGCGTGCGAGATGGTGGGACCGATGCCTTTGACACCATCCAGTGCCGCCTGGTCCGCAAAATTCGCATCGACCTGGGCGCAAGCCGGCCCGGCGAACAAGAGCGCCAGCGCGGTAATTTGTAGCAATTGTTTGATCATCGAACCCTCCAGATGCTGTGCATGCGCCACCGGCGGTAGCGCGGTGAACCAGCAACGGCTGAAGGGCGACTTGGTTGACGCCCTCAGGCCTCAGGCGGGAAAAGTTCGTCCAGGCCGACAGTGGCCGTACCGAGCTTGCCAACCACGATACCGCCTGCTCGATTAGCGGTCTCCACTGCATCGCGAATCGACATGCCGGCCCCCAGCATCGTGGCCAGGGTCGCGATCACGGTATCGCCGGCGCCGGAGACGTCGTAGACCTCGCGCGTGACCGCCGGGAAGTGTTCGACAGAATCCGCGGTGTACAGCGACATGCCTTCCTCCGAGCGAGTCAGCAACAGCGCATCGAGCTGCAATTCGCCGCGCAGCTTCTGCGCGCGCTGCGTCAGTTCGTCCTCGCTTTTCCAGTTGCCGACAACCTGGCGCAATTCCGACTTGTTCGGCGTCAGCACCGAGGCCCCGGCATAGCGGGCGAAATCGTCGCCCTTCGGGTCGACCAGGATCAACTTGTTTGCGCGCCTTGCCGTAGCGATCATTTCGCCGACATTGACCAGGCTGCCCTTGGCATAATCGGACAGGACAATGATGTCGAAGCCGGGCAGCAAGGCGTTGAACTGCGTGAGCTTGTCACGTAATGCGATTTCGCTCGGCGCTTCTTCGAAATCGATGCGCAGCAATTGCTGCTGCCGCCCGATCACCCGCAGCTTGATGATGGTCGAGATCGCCGCATCCCGGTTCAGGCTGGAGCGGATGCCGGCTTGCTGCACCAGCGCTTCAACCGCGTCGCCCGCCTCATCTTGCCCGATCACGCCCAGCAGTCCGGTTTGCGCGCCAAGCGCGACGGCATTGCGGGCGACGTTGGCGGCGCCACCAAGCCGTTCCTCGCGCCGCTGGACCCTGACCACGGGCACTGGCGCTTCCGGCGAGATGCGGCTGACCTCGCCAAACCAGTAACGGTCCAGCATCACGTCGCCAACTACCAGGATGCGCGCAGCGGCCGCGCGGGCGGGGTCGAAGCTGTTCATGCGCGCACTGCCGCCGAACGTCCGATACCGTGGTATTCGATGCCGCTGTCGGACATCACTTCCGGCTCGAACAGGTTGCGTCCATCGAAAATCACCGGCGCCTTCAGCTGCCGCTTGAGCCGTTCGAAATCAGGACTGCGGAAGGCCTTCCATTCGGTCACGATCACCAGCGCATCGGCATCCTGCGCGGCGTCATCGGGTGTTTCGCTGAAGCGGATGCGCGACAACAGATCCGGCTTGCCGTCGAAATCCAGCGCCAGCACCCGTTTCGCCTCGTCCATTGCGACCGGGTCATACACGGCAACCGTGGCGCCGCGTGAAACCAGTTCCTGCAGCAGGACCCGGGCCGGCGCCTCGCGCATGTCGTCGGTATTGGGCTTGAATGCCAGCCCCCAGACTGCAAAATGCCGGCCCGCAAGATCCTCGCCGAAACGTTCGACGATCTTGCGTCCCAGGATGTATTTCTGGTGGTTGTTGACCTGCTCGACCGCACGCAGGATCAGCAGGTCCTGGTCGTATTCGCGGGCGGTGCGCTCCAGCGCCTGCACGTCCTTCGGGAAGCACGAGCCGCCGTATCCGCAACCGGCATACAGGAAGCTGTAACCGATACGCGGATCCGACCCGATGCCCTGCCGCACTGCTTCGATATCGGCGCCGACGCGGTCGGCCAGATTGGCCATCTCGTTCATGAACGAGATACGGGTGGCCAGCATGGCGTTGGCAGCGTATTTGGTGAATTCCGCGGAGCGCACGTCCATCCAGAAAGTACGCTCGTGATTGCGGTTGAACGGCGCGTACAACTTGCGCATCACGCGCCGCGCCTGCTCGCCTTCGGCATCGTCGTCGCAACCGATGACGATGCGGTCGGGGCGCATGAAGTCTTCGACCGCGGCCCCCTCCTTCAGGAATTCCGGATTGGACACCACCGAGAATCCGAGCTTTTCGGCGCGCTTGTCGAGTTCCTCGCGGATCGCAGCGCGCACCCTGTCAGCGGTGCCGACCGGAACCGTCGATTTGTCGACCACCACCTTGAAGTCGCGCATGTGGCGGCCGATATTGCGCGCTGCTGCCAGCACGTACTGGAGGTCGGCCGAGCCATCTTCATCGGGCGGCGTGCCGACCGCGATGAACTGGACATCGCCATGCTGGACGGCGGCTTCGATATCAGTCGAGAATTTCAGCCTGCCGTAGCCGCGGTTGCGGGCGACGACCTCGGCCAGGCCCGGCTCGTGTATCGGTATTCCGCCGGCGTTGAGGACGTCGATTTTCTTCTGGTCGACGTCCAGGCAGAACACGTCATTGCCCAGTTCCGCCAGGCAGGCGCCGGTTACCAGGCCAACATAGCCGGTGCCGATGATGGTGATTCTCATATTGATTCCATTGGCTTGATTGCTTGCGGGCCGGCAGGCCCGCTAACTCATGATGGTCATTTCTTCCGTCCGCCGCGGCGGATAGGTTTCCCAGCGATTGCAGCCCGGGCATTGCCAGTAGAACTGGCGCGCCTTGAAGCCGCAATGCGAACACTGATAGCGCGCCAGCTTTTGCGCATAGTTGTGGACCAGATTGCCAACCAGCGTCAGTTCCTGCCGCACTTCATGCTGCGCGTACATCAGGCGCGCAGACAGGAACTTGTCGAGCGCCAGCAAGGTTGGCGTGCGGCGCAGTTCTTCACTGATCAGGGTGTAGCCGGATTCGACGCCATCGAGCTCTGTGACGGCCTTCAGCACGACCTCCAGCAGGTCAATCGAAGAAGCCTCGGCCAGGTAGGACTTGAGCAGGTTGACGCCCTCCTGCGGCCGGCCGACGGCCTTGTAGCCATCCATCAGGCGCTGCGCCACCAGGGCGACATGCGGCACGCTCTGCTGCTCGACCCGGCGCCACGCGGCAAGCGCCGCCTCGATGTCGCCCTTGGCCAGCATGGCGTCGCCGATCAGCATCGTTGCGCGCACGTTCTTGCGGTCGGACGCCAGCGCATGCTCGAGCTGGGCCAGCGCGCCGTCCGGATTGGTACGCACCAGTTCGTCCTGCGCCAGCTCGCAGTAGAACTGCGCAATCTCGCGTTGCCGGGTGCCGGCGCCCGACTCCTGCAATGCGCGCGCTGCTTCGATGGCGCGCGACCAGTCTTTTTCGCGCTGGTAGATTTCCAGCAACGCGCGCCGGGCCTGGGCGCTGTATTGCGTATCGACCAGGCGGTTGAAGGTTTCTTCCGCACGGTCCAGCAGGCCGGCCTTCAGGTAGTCCTGTCCCAGCTCGTAGCGGGCCTGCACCTGGTGCTCGGACGGCAAGTCCGGCCGCGCCAGCAGGTTCTGGTGGACGCGGATGGCGCGCTCGGTCTCGCCGCGACGGCGAAACAGGTTGCCGAGGGCGAAATGCAGTTCAGCGGTTTCCGGATCGAGGGTGACGATCTCGATGAAGGCGTCGATCGCCTTGTCGGGCTGCTCGTTGAGCAGGAAATTCAGGCCCTTGAAATAACCGCGCGGCAAGGTACGCGACTCGGACACGAGTTGGCGGATGTCGACTCGCGCAGCGATCCATCCAAGCCCGAAAAAAGCCGGTATCCCCAGCAGCCACCAGGTTTCAAATTCCATGCGTTGTAATTGTTTTTTTGATCAAGGATTCTGGTCGCCGCCGTTCAGGCGATGTTATCCGGCTGCGGCGGATTGGCGCGCGCCGCCTGTTGCGCCTCGGCTTGCTGCTGTGTCAGCGCGGATACGCGCTTTTGCCGGTTGAGCTCGCGCCGATAGCGGAACACGGTCGGGGTCATTGCCAGCACGCCGAGCACGGCGCCGCCGGCAAAGAAACCCAGCAGCAACAGCACCAGCGGTCCGCGAATTTCGTAGTCGAGGAAAAAGCCCAGGGCCACTTCCTGCGTGTTCTTCAGTGCAAAGCCGAAAAACACCACGAACAGCAGCACGCCAACGATCCTGAACAGTATTTTCATTGAGCGGTTCCCGGTTTCCTGCGCGTCATTGTTATTGTGCGATGCACTTGTTGCATGGCGCCAGAATGGCTGCAATTGTCACAGCCGAAATTGTACGCCAAAAAAAACGGCATCCCGCGGGATGCCGTTCACCAGGCTGCGTTGCCGCCGCCTTTTTCAGTCTTCCTTGATTGGCTGCCCGACCATCGCGTCGACGCGCTCGCGCAATTCCTTGCCCGGCTTGAAGTGCGGCACCCGTTTCTCGGGCACCATCACCTTGTCGCCGGACTTCGGATTGCGTCCGATGCGCGGCGGGCGACTGTTGAGCGCAAAGCTGCCAAACCCGCGGATTTCAATGCGCTGGCCACTGGACAGCGCATCGGTCATCGCATCGAGTATCGTCTTGACGGCAAAATCCGCATCTTTTGCAACCAGTTGCGGATAATGCTCGGCCAGACGTGCAATCAACTCCGACTTGGTCATTGCCGGTCCGGGGCTCAGCCCTTGTTATCCAGCTTGGCTTTCAGCAGTGCGCCAAGGCTGGTCGTGCCGGCAGAACCTGCGGAGTCGGACGAGATCTTCTGCATGGCTTCCTGAGTCTCGGCATTGTCCTTCGCCTTGATCGACAACTGGATGCTGCGTGCCTTGCGGTCGATGTTGATGACCATCGTTTCGACGGTGTCGCCAACCTTCAGGTGCGTACCGGCATCTTCAACGCGGTCGCGCGAGATTTCGGATGCACGCAGATAGCCTTCGACTTCCTCCGACAACTGGATCACTGCGCCCTTCGGCTCGACCGACTTGACCGTGCCGTTGACCAGCGCGCCCTTGTCGTTCATTGCAGCGAAGTTGTTGAACGGGTCGCCTTCGAGTTGCTTGACGCCCAGCGAGACACGCTCGCGCTCGACATCGATCGCCAGCACGATGGCTTCCAGCTCGTCGCCCTTCTTGTAGCGGCGGACGGCTTCTTCGCCGGTCTCGGTCCACGACAGGTCGGACAGGTGAACCAGGCCGTCGATGTTGCCCGGCAGGCCGATGAACACGCCGAAGTCGGTGATCGACTTGATGGCGCCGCTGACTTTGTCGCCCTTCTTGTGCGTGATCGCGAAGTCATCCCACGGATTGGCCTTGCACTGTTTCATGCCGAGGCTGATACGGCGACGCTCTTCGTCGATTTCCAGAACCATGACTTCGACTTCGTCGCCCAGCTGCACAACCTTGCTTGGTGCGACGTTCTTGTTGGTCCAGTCCATTTCGGAGACGTGCACCAGGCCTTCGATGCCCTGCTCGACTTCAACGAACGCGCCGTAGTCGGTCAGGTTGGTGACCTTGCCGAACAGGCGGGTGCTCGGCGGGTAGCGACGCGACAGGCCGGTCCAGGGATCGTCACCCAGTTGCTTGACGCCCAGCGAGACGCGGTTCTTCTCTTGATCGTACTTGAGGACCTTGGCAGTGATTTCCTGGCCAACCGACAGCACTTCCGACGGATGACGCACACGACGCCATGCCAGGTCGGTGATGTGCAGCAGGCCATCGATGCCACCGAGGTCGACGAATGCGCCGTAGTCGGTGATGTTCTTGACGATACCGGTGACGATGGTGCCTTCTTTCAGGGTTTCCATCAGCTTGGCGCGCTCTTCGCCCATCGACTCTTCGACCACTGCGCGGCGCGACAGCACAACGTTGTTGCGCTTGCGATCCAGCTTGATGACCTTGAAGTCCAGCGTTTTGCCTTCGTACGGCGTCGTGTCCTTGACCGGACGGGTATCGACCAGCGAACCCGGCAGGAAGGCACGGATGCCGTTGGTCATGACGGTCAGGCCGCCCTTGACCTTGCCGTTGACGGTGCCGGAGACGATTTCGCCGGATTCCATCGCTTTTTCCAGCGCAAGCCAGGACGCCAGGCGTTTGGCCTTGTCGCGCGACAGGATGGTGTCGCCGAAACCGTTTTCGAGGGATTCGATCGCAACGGTGATGTAGTCGCCGATATTGACGTCGAGCTCACCGATGTCGTTCTTGAATTCTTCGATGGGGATGAATGCTTCGGATTTCAGGCCGGCGTTGACGATCACGAAATTGTGGTCGATGCGAACGACTTCAGCCGAGATCACTTCACCGGAACGCATGTCCTGGCGGGTCAGCGATTCCTCGAACAGGGCGGCAAAACTTTCCATTCCAGGTGCGGACGTGGAGGAAGAAGCAACAGTAGACATAGGGTTTGAGAGGTTAGCCAGTCTTGCGCGGAATGCGAAAGATGCTGGGTGAGGTTAAAAAACACCCGTGGACGCTACATGCGGATACGGGCACCACTACAACGTGCAACAACGCACAACAACGGGCAGGGACACAAGCAGCCCGGAAACCGGGGCAACAAAACTGCACAACGGCGCAAGCCGGGTATCAGCTTCCCCGCCCGGCGGCGTACCACCCGAGTACTTGTTCGACAGCCTGGTCTACGGTCATGTCGGAAGTGTCCAGGAGATGCGCCCCTTCGGCTGGCTTGAGCGGCGCGACGGCGCGGTTTGAATCGCGCGCATCCCGTTCGGTCAAATCCTTCAGCAGGTCGGTCATGCTAGCAGAAAAACCCTTGTCAATCAATTGCTTATAGCGCCTCTGCGCGCGGGCTCCGACACTTGCAGTCAGGAACACCTTGAGGCTGGCGTCAGGGAAGATTACGGTCCCCATGTCGCGGCCATCCGCAACCAGTCCGGGTAAGGTCCGAAAGCTGACCTGAAGGTCGAACAGGGCCCGGCGCACCGCCGGCAGCGCGGCGATTTTCGAGGCGCTGTTACCCACTTCCTCTGCCCGGATTGCATTTGCGACATCTTCCCCGTCCAGCAGTATCTGGTCGTTCACGAAGCGGATCTTGAGGCTGGAAGCCAATTCGGCCAAGGCCGCTTCGTGCGCCAGGTCGACGCCCCCGCGCATTGCGGAAAACGCCGTCAGGCGGTACAAGGCGCCCGAATCGAGATAGTGATAGCCCAGATGGTCGGCCACGCGCTGGGCGACCGTGCCCTTGCCAGAGGCGGTGGGACCATCGATGGCAATGACGGGAATACTGGAATTCATGGCCGTTTTGATATTGTTGATTCTCGTTCGTTATTGCTCGTTATTGCTCGTCATTGCTCGTTATTGCTCGTTATTGCGGGTCGGCCGGACGGCGCTGCACGATGCCGGCAAATGCCTGGAAATAGTCGGGGAAGGTTTTCGCGACGCACTTGGGATCATTGATCCGGATCGCTGCGCCCTTGCGCGCCGCGCCGTCCAGCGTGGCGAGCGAGAAACACATGGCCATCCGGTGATCATCATAAGTGTCGATCGCAGCCGGCCGGATTTGTTCCGGCGGGACGATGCGCAGGTAATCGGCGCCCTCCTCCACTTCGGCGCCCAGCTTGCGCAACTCGGTCGCCATGGCATTGAGACGGTCGGTTTCCTTGACCCGCCAGCTGGCGATATTGCGCAGGATGCTGGGGCCGTCCGCGTACAAGGCGGCGACTGCCAGCGTCATCGCGGCGTCCGGTATGTGGTTGCAGTCCGCATCGAGCGCCTTGAGCACGCCGTTCGAGCGGGCTTCGATCCAGGTGGCGCCGCTGTCAACGGTGGCGCCCATCTGCTGCAGCGCCTCGACGAAACGGACATCGCCCTGGATGCTGTCGCGCCCGACGCCCTCGACCCGCACCGGACCGCCTGCAATCGCGCCGGCAGCAAGGAAGTAGGATGCCGACGAGGCGTCGCCTTCGACCTGTACCTCGCGCGGCGAAACATAGTGTTGACCGGCCGGGACCGTGAACGACTGCCAGCCATTGCGCCGGACCTCGACGCCGAAGCGCTGGATCAGGTTGAGCGTGATCTCGATGTAGGGCTTGGAAATCAGTTCGCCGATCACTTCGATCGTCAGGTCTTCATCACGCGCAATCAGGGGCGCCGCCATCAGCAATGCGGTCAGGAACTGGCTGGAGACATTGCCCCGCACCTGCATGCGTTCAGCGCGGATCCGTCCGCGCTGGATGTGCAGGGGCGGATAGCCAGGCTGGCCGGTATAGTCGATCCGGGCGCCGACTGCGTTGAGGGCATCCACCAGGTCGCCGATCGGTCGTTCATGCATGCGCGCCACACCGTGCAGCGTGTAGTCGCCGCCGATCGCAGCCAGCGCGGCTGTCAGCGGCCTGATCGCGGTGCCGGCATTGCCGAGGAACAGGTCAGCCTGGTGTACCGGAAAAGAGGAATTGGCGCCCTGCACCACGTAATTGCGGCTTTCGCCTTCCTGCTTCCAGTCCAGGCCCAGCTTTTGCAACGCCAATAGCATCACGCTGGTGTCGTCGGACGCCAGCAGGTCGAGGATCCTGGTCGTTCCCTCCGCCAGCGCCGACAGCAGCAGGATACGGTTGGAAATGCTTTTCGAACCGGGCAGGCGCACGGTTCCCGAGGCACGAACTGCGGGTAGCAGGTCGAGATGGTGCGGATAATGTTTCATTGCTGGTTTTCCTGAATGGCTTTGCTGGCCGGCGTCTTGTCGCCTGCCTCGATCGCGCCGATCCAGTTTTCGCGCGCATGCCTGGCATTGGCATACACCGCCTCCAGTCCTGGGCCGTCGGCGGCATCGAGCATGGCGCGCATGCGCTGCAGCTGGACAATGTAGGCATCGAGTTCGTCCAGCATCGCATCGCGGTTGGCCAGCGTGATGTCGCGCCACATCTCGGGCGAGGACCCGGCGATACGCGTGAAGTCGCGAAACCCGCTTGCAGCGTACTGGAACAACTGGTCGGCGTTCGGTTTGCGTGCAATGTCATCCACCAGCGCGTAGGCGAGGAAATGCGGCAGGTGGCTGACGGCGGCGAACACCTGGTCATGCCGTTCGGCGCTCAGGCGGAAGATGGTCGCACCGCAACGTCGCCATGCGGCCGCGACGCGTTCCACATGTTGATCGCTGTTTTCAGGCAGCGCCGCAATCACGACTTTCTTGCCCGCATAAAGCTGCGGCAAGGCAGCGTCGGGACCGTTCATTTCGCGACCGGCGATCGGGTGTCCCGGGACGAATTGGGCGACCTTTTCGCCCAGCGCGCGGCGCGCAGCCGCGACCACGTCGGACTTGGTGCTGCCGGCGTCAGTGATCACGGTGGAAGGTCCGATTGCCGGCTGGATCTGGCGCAGGATATTTTCAGTCTGGGCCACCGGCGCAGCCAGCAATACGAGATCGGCTCCGGCCACTGCCTGCGCAGCCGATGTCGCGATCTCGTCGATGATGCCCAGTTCCAGCGCCCGCTCCAGCGATGCGCGGCTGCGGCCGACGCCGACCACATGGCGCACCGCGCCTGCCTGTTTGAGCGCGAGCGCGAACGAGCCGCCGATCAGGCCGACCCCGAAGATTGCGATCTTGTCGAGCACGGTGAAAGCCTTCAGTCAGGTTTTTTGCAGCGCTTTTTTCAGCGCATTGATGAACGCGGCGTTCTCTTCCGGCAGGCCGATCGAAACCCGCAGCCACTGCGGCAGGCCGTAACTTCCGACCGGCCGCACGATCACACCTTGCTTGAGCAAGGCCAGGTTGACACGGGCACCGGCGTCGTCGTCGGCGCCGGCCCGGAACAGGATGAAGTTGCCATAAGACGGGATGAATTCGATGTCCATCGCACGGAACGCTTCGGTCAGCTGGGCATAGCCCTCGCTGTTGACGCGCGCGCTGCGGGCCAGGAATTCGGCATCGGTCAGGGCCGCTACCGCTGCTGCCTGTGCCAGCGAATTCACGTTGAACGGCTGGCGGATGCGGTTGAGCAGGTCGGTCAGCACCGGCTGGGCAATGCCCAGGCCGACGCGCAGGCCGGCCAGTCCGTACGCCTTGGACAGCGTGCGAGACACCAGCAGGTTCGGATACTGGCGCACCCATGCAATCGAATCGTACTGCAGTTCCTGCGCCAGGTATTCGTTATAGGCTTCGTCGAGCACCACCACCACATGCGGCGGCACTCGCTTCAGGAATGCCTCTATCTCTGCTGCCGGCAGGAAGGTGCCGGTCGGATTGTTCGGATTGGCAATGAAAACCAGCCGGGTATCCGGCGCAATTGCATCCGCCATCGCCGGAAGGTCATGCCCGAACTGCTTTGCAGGCACCATGATCGCGCGCGCCCCGACTGCCTGGGTGGCGAGCGGGTAGACGGCGAACGAATATTCGGAATACACAACCGACTGCCCCGGCTGCACGAATGCGTGCGCCGCGATTTCGAGAATGTCGTTGCTGCCGTTACCCAGCGTGACCCAGTCTTCGGGCACGCCGTATTTGGCGCTGACGACGCGTTTCAGTTCGAAGCCGTTGGCATCGGGATAGCGGCCGATGTCTTCGATCGCGCGCGCCATTGCCTTGCGCGCCGAATCCGGCATGCCCAGCGGATTCTCGTTGGAGGCCAGCTTGACGATGCTGGACTCGTCCAGGCCGAATTCCCGCGCAACTTCAGAGATGGGTTTGCCAGCCTGGTAGGGGGCAATGGCACGGACATAATCGGGACCGAATACGTGGGACATGATGGACTCTGGCAATCGAAAGTGACTTAAGGATATGGCTGGGCTGAATGGCTGGGCTGGATGAGTGACTTATCTGACTTATCTGACTTATCTGACTTATCTGACTTGTCTGACTTGTCTGACGCTTCGCTGCTCCGTTTCTTACACACCCAGCGGATAGGAACCGAGCAGCTTGAAGAACGCGGCGTTCTGTTTCAGTTCGTCCAGCGCGCCGCGCATTTTCTCGTCGTCCGCATGACCTTCGAGATCGACGTAGAAGTAGTACTCCCAGGTGCCGAGCCGGGCCGGGCGCGATTCGAAACGGGTCATCGACACGCCGTGCTTCGCCAGCGGCGCGAGCAGGTTGTAGACCGCTCCCGCCTTGTTGGCAACCGACAGCACCACGGAGGTATGGTCGTTGCCGCTGGGCGCCGGACGCAGGCGGCCAATGACCGCGAAACGGGTCGTATTGTGCGGATCGTCCTGGATGTGCGACTGCACCACCTGCAGCCCGTAGCGACTGCCCGCGCTTTCGCCGGCGATTGCCGCAATGGTCGGGTCTTCCGACGCCAGGCGTGCCGCTTCGCCATTTGAAGCAACTGACTGGCGCTGGATCTGCGGATAGTTCTGGTTCAGGTAATTCTGGCATTGCGCCAGCGCCTGCGAATGGGCGCAGATGCGCTGCACGCCGTCCATCGAACCGCCGAGCGTCATCAGGTTGTGATGCACCGGCAGCGAAATCTCGCCGCTGATGGTGAGCGTGGTCTGCAGCAACAGGTCCAGCGTGCGGTTGATCGTACCCTCGTTGGAATTCTCGACCGGCACCACGCCAAAATCCGCAGTCCCTGCCTCGGTCGCGCGAAACACTTCATCGATCGAAACGCAGGGCACGCCCTCTACTGCCTGGCCGAACTGGCGGAACACGGCCTGCTCGCTGTAGGTGCCGGCAGGGCCCAGGAAAGCGACGGAAACCCGCTTTTCCAGCGCCCGGCAGGCCGACATCACCTCCCGGAATATCGATTGCACGTCGGCGCCATACAACGGCCCCGGGTTGCGCTCGGCCACGTTGCGCAGCACCTGCGCCTCGCGCTCCGGGCGGAACACCGGTGCATTGGTAAGCGACTTGATGTGCCCTACCTGCTGCGCGACCCGCGCGCGCTCGTTCAGCAGTTCCAGCAGTTGCGCGTCGAGGGCGTCAATTTTTTCGCGCAGCGGCTTCAGTTGATCGTCGTTCATATCTCCCCGGATGGCTTTCAGACCGCTTGGTCGGTACCGGTGTCGGTACCTGTGTCGGTGTCGTTGCCGGATTCTTCTTCAATGTCGCTTTCCAGGATGCGCTGCAGTCCGGACAGGCGGGTGCCATCTTCCACGGCAATCAGCGTCACGCCCTGCGTCGCACGCCCCATTTCGCGGATCTCGGACACGCGGGTGCGGATCAGCACGCCGCCGGTCGTGATCAGCATGATCTCATCGCTCGGATCGACCAGGGTGGCAGCAACGACCTTGCCGTTGCGTTCGCTGGTCTGGATCGCGATCATGCCCTTGGTGCCACGTCCATGCCGGGTGTACTCGGTGATGGGCGTGCGCTTGCCATAGCCGTTCTCGGTTGCGGTCAGCACCGACTGCTGCTCGTTCTCCGCGACCAGCAGCGCAATCACCTGCTGTCCTTCTTCCAGGTTCATGCCACGTACGCCGCGTGCGGTACGACCCATCGGACGCACGTCGTTTTCATCGAAACGCACCGCCTTGCCGGAGTCGGAGAACAGCATCACGTCATGCGTGCCATCGGTCAGTGCGGCGCCGATCAGGAAATCGCCTTCGTCCAGGTCGACCGCGATGATGCCGGCTTTGCGTGGATTGCTGAAATCGGACAGTGGCGTCTTCTTGACCGTGCCCAGGCTGGTCGACATGAATACATAGCGGTCTTCCGGGAAAACCCGGTTCGCGCCGGACAGCGGCAGCACGACGGTAATCTTTTCCCCTTCCTGCAGCGGGAACATGTTGACGATCGGCCGGCCGCGCGAATTACGCGATCCCTGCGGCACTTCCCATACCTTGAGCCAGTACATCCGCCCGCGGTTGGAGAAGCACAGGATGTAATCATGGGTATTGGCGATGAACAACTGGTCGATCCAGTCGTCTTCCTTGGTCGCCATCGCCTGCTTGCCGCGTCCGCCGCGCTTCTGGGCGCGATATTCCGAAACCGGCTGCGATTTCATGTAACCGGTGTGCGACAGCGTCACCACCATGTCCTGCGGCGTGATCAGGTCTTCGGTGCCGAGATCGGTCGCGTTCAGCTCGATATGCGAGCGGCGCGGATCCTTGCTGGCATCGCCATATTCATTGCGCACCGCCGTCAGTTCGTCGGAAATGATGGTGGTGACCCGCTCCGGGCGCGCCAGGATGTCGAGCAGATCGGCGATCTGCGCCATCACATCCTTGTATTCGTTGACGATCTTGTCCTGTTCGAGGCCGGTCAGGCGCTGCAGGCGCATCTGCAGGATTTCCTGGGCCTGGTCGTCCGACAGCTTGTACATGCCGTCGCCCTGCAGGCCATAATGCAGCGGCAGGCTTTCTGGGCGGAAGGCATTGACGCCGCCGGCGTGTTCCGCACCCGTGCGCGCCAGCATCTCGCGCACCATCGACGAATCCCACGCGCGTGCCATCAGCTCGGATTTGGCAATCGGCGGCGTCGGCGCGGCCTTGATGATGGCAATGAAATCGTCGATATTGGCCAGCGCCACGGCCAGGCCTTCGAGCACGTGTCCGCGCTCGCGCGCCTTGCGCAATTCGAACACGGTACGCCGCGTGATCACCTCGCGACGATGCGACAGGAAGCTGTCCAGCATCTGCTTGAGGTTCAGCAGCTTGGGCTGGCCATCCACCAGCGCCACCATGTTCATGCCGAACGTATCCTGCAACTGAGTCTGCTTGTACAGGTTGTTGAGGACGACCTCGGGCACTTCGCCGCGCTTGAGTTCGATCACGACCCGCATGCCGTCCTTGTCGGACTCGTCGCGAATGTCGGAAATTCCTTCCAGCTTCTTGTCGCGGACCAGTTCTGCAATCCGTTCGAGCAGCGACTTCTTGTTGACCTGGTAGGGCAACTCGTCAACGATGATCGCCGGACGGTTCTCGCGCGTATCCTCGAAGTGGGTCTTTGCCCGCATCACGACGCGGCCGCGGCCGGTGCGGTAGCCGTCGCGCACGCCGGAAATGCCGTAGATGATGCCCCCCGTCGGGAAATCCGGCGCCGGGATCAGTTCAATCAGTTCGTCCACCGTGCACTGCGGGTTGCCCAGCACATGCAGCGCGCCGGTAATGACCTCCCCCAGGTTGTGCGGCGGGATATTGGTCGCCATGCCGACCGCGATGCCCGAGGAACCGTTGATCAGCAGGTTCGGCACGCGCGTAGGCAGCACCGACGGCTCGCGCTCCTTGCCGTCGTAGTTAGGGACGAAATCGACCGTGTCCTTCTCGATGTCGGCCAGCAGGTCGCTGGCGATCTTGTCAAGCCGGCACTCGGTGTAACGCATTGCCGCCGCACTGTCACCATCGATGGAACCGAAATTACCCTGTCCGTCGACCAGTGTGTAGCGCAGTGAAAAATCCTGGGCCATGCGCACCAGCGTATCGTAGATGGCCTGGTCGCCGTGCGGGTGGTATTTACCCATCACCTCGCCCACCACGCGCGCGCACTTCACATACGGCCGGTTCCAGACGTTGTTGGTTTCGTGCATCGCAAACAGCACGCGGCGATGCACCGGCTTCAATCCGTCGCGGACATCAGGAAGCGCCCGACCCACGATCACGCTCATCGCGTAGTCGAGGTAACTCTTGCGCATCTCCTCTTCGAGTGAAATCGGAATAGTCTCTTTTGCGAATTGATCCATGTCTGGCCGGTAGTTCAGTGACGGAATGGCGATCGCAGAAGCGATACACCGCGGTACAAGGAAAACGAGGGATTTTACCATGCGGCCACCCGCCATCCCGCCCCAGCGGCTCGCTTGACCGCCGGAGGGCCGAACCGGCTGACTCCGACGGCTGGCTGTGCTCTAATCAAAACACAGGCAACAGGGCTTGCCTGTTCGACAAACAATGACTGCAAGGAGGGCACCATGCTTGACAAACTGACTGCCGGCATCCTGATGAGCATGACGGTGCTTGCGGCGCATGCCCAGACCGGCACCGACGTGAAAGCCGACTCACCCAGTAGTGCTTACGCGCAGGATTCGCGCGGAATGGTGGTCCGCACGCAACACGGACTGTGCGTTCGCAATGGCTACTGGACACCGGCCGATGGCGTGATCGGCTGTGACGGCACCCTTGCTGCGCCGGTGGCCAAAATAACCGCCCCGCCCCCCGCTGCTGCTGCACCGGCCCCGGCAGCACCCGCTGTCGTTGCTGCGGCACCGAAACCCGCCCCGAAACGGTGCGACGCGTCGATCACGCTCGGTGCCGACGAAACATTCGCGTTCAACAAGGCCGTATTGACACCTGCCGCAAGAAAACGCATCGACGCCGAATTGCCCGGAAAGATCGCCGCCTGCTCAAAAGTGGATTTGCTTATCGTGACCGGCCACAGCGACCGTATCGGATCGCACCAGTCCAATCAGAAATTGTCCGAAAAGCGGGCCGCAGCCGTCGCTACATATATACAGTCAAAGGGAATCAACGCGCCGATCGACATGCTCGGCGCAGGCAAGACCCAGTCCATCAAGGCTTGCGACGACAAGCTGCCGCGCAAGAAGCTGATCGAATGCCTGGCGCCGAACCGGCGAGTAGTGATCGAAATTCGCGGACCGGGAAAATGATCCCGAGTTTGCTTTGGCACAATGCCAAGCAGCGCACTACGCGCAAAATGCTCGCGGAGGCGGCGCGCGGCCATGAAAATGACCTGTTGTACGATAGCCACAACGAAGCGGAATCAGCAATGCCCCGACGGACGAGTTCCAGCGACAGGCTGCTGTTATGGCAAAATATGTTAAGTCAGGTTCATTTCACAGAAGTAATAATTTGATGATTTGATCTGAGCCGCATGGTATATTGTTGCCAATCTGTACCGTTTAACTTTAATTTGATTAGTTGCGCAGTTCGCGCTGCGGATGATCTCACCCGAGAGGAGAAATATGAATAAGTTAGTAAAACTCGTCTTCGCTGCGACCGCAGTTGTTGCTGCCGCTTCTGCTTCCGCCCAAACAGCAAACGTGAAAGACGTTGCTGCAAAGGCCCCACATAGCGGCTATGCACAAGACCTCCGTGGCGTTACGGTCGCATCCCAGCACGGCTGGTGCGTACGTACCGGCTACTGGACCCCGGCTGACGCAACGCCTGGTTGCGATGCTCCATACGCAGCGCCGGCAGTCGTCGCTCCTGTGGCAGCACCTGCGAAACCTGCACCCGCAGCGATCGCACCAGCACCGAAGCCAGCACCAGCACCTGCCCCGACTTCCGAAAAAGTCACGTTCGCTGCTGACACCTTCTTCGACTTCGACAAGGCAGTCCTGAAGGCCGACGGCAAAGCCAAGCTGGACGACCTGACTTCCAAGCTGAAGGGTATCAACCTTGAAGTGATCATCGCTGTCGGCCACACCGACTCCGTTGGCACCGACAAGTACAACCAGAAGCTGTCTGTCCGCCGCGCTGAAGCCGTGAAGGCCTATCTGGTATCGAAAGGTATCGAAGCCAACCGCGTCTACACCGAAGGCAAGGGCGAGAAGCAACCGGTCGCTGACAACAAGACCTCCGCTGGCCGCGCTAAAAACCGCCGCGTGGAAATCGAAGTCGTCGGTACCCGCAGCAAGAAGTAATCTCCGACCCGTCGGAAAAAAACCCCGCTTCGGCGGGGTTTTTTTATGACTGCCCCGCCCCCGCGAAGCCGGGCCAAGGTTGGTCGCCGCATTGCAGTAACATGGCCGATTTCCTTGCCTGATTGCACCGCCACGCAATCTGGAGGCGACAAGCACACGCTGCTACCGCTATCATTACTCCCATGAACGTCGACCCATCAGAAGTGCAGAAATTCAGCGATCTCGCCCATCGATGGTGGGATCCCACCTCCGAATTCCGCCCGCTGCACGAAATCAATCCGCTTCGTCTCGAATGGATAAACGCACGCGCACCGCTCAAGGGCAAGCGCGTGCTTGATATCGGCTGCGGCGGTGGAATCCTTGCTGAATCGATGGCCAGGAAAGGTGCGGAAGTCACCGGCATCGATCTCTCCGACAAAGCGCTGAAGGTAGCTGACTTGCACAGCCTGGAAACCGGCGTGCAGGTACGGTACGAGCTGGTCGCTGCCGAAGACATGGCCGCGCGGGAGCCATCCGGTTTCGACGTCGTCACCTGCATGGAAATGCTGGAACACGTCCCCGACCCCGAAGCCATCGTCCATGCCTGCGCGACATTGGTCCGGCCGGGTGGCCACGTATTCTTCTCGACCATCAACCGCAACCCGAAGTCCTATCTTTTCGCGGTAATCGGTGCCGAGTACGTCCTGAAAATGCTGCCCAAGGGGACCCACGACTATGCAAAATTCATCAAGCCGGCCGAACTGGCACGATATACCCGCCATGCTGGACTGGACCTGGACGCGGTCAAGGGGCTGACCTACAACCCGCTGACAAAAATGTACTCGCTGAACCAGGATACCGACGTCAACTACCTGATGGCCTGCCAGCGCCCTGCCTGAAGCAAGCCCCCATCTGCCGATTCAAATGAACATCACCGCCCTGCCGGCCCCGCGCGCCATCCTGTTCGATCTCGATGGCACCCTGGCCGATACCGCCCCCGACCTGGCCGCCGCAGTCAACAAGTTGCGCATCGACCGCGGCCTGGCGCCCACACCCTATGAAGCGCTGCGTCCGGTCGCATCGCACGGTGCGCGCGGCCTGATCGGCGCCGCCTTCGGCATTGCGCCCGACCATGAGGAATTCGAAGCGCTGCGTGTGGCCTTCCTTGCGAACTATGAATCTGCGATCGCTGAAAGCAGCACCCTGTTCGACGGTGTTCTCCCCCTTCTGATGCAATTGCAGGCAAGAAGCATACAGTGGGGCGTAGTCACCAACAAAGCGGCCCGCCTGACGAATCTCCTGGTACCGCTGATTGGCCTCGGCGACGCCTCCTGCGTGATCGCCGGCGACACCACGCCCCACCTCAAGCCGCACCCGGCCTCCCTGTTCGAAGCCTCTCGTCGTATTGGAATCAGCGCGTCTGACTGCTGGTATGTCGGCGACGACCTGCGCGACATGCAGGCAGCAAAAGCCGCCGGCATGTTCGCCATTGCGGCCGCGTGGGGATACTGTGGCGACAACGATCCGAACGGATGGGAAGCCGACTGCGTCGTCGAATCGCCGCTCGCGATCCTCGACCTGCTCGCCAGCCCGGCACGGGTCTGAGTCGCACCACCCGGACTGGTCGCATCTGCCCCATTTTGCGGTGCAGTTGACCTGAATCAACGTTTTTTCTCTTCGAAATATCCAACATCAATTTTTCTCTGGAGCATGCGCTGATGTCAGTCGAATTATTCAACAACGGTAAGCACATCTGCGTGATGTTCTCGGACCTCGTCAGCGAAGGCGAGGGTGAATCAGTCCAGTCCAACCAGTTCCTGATCGTCCAGGACGGGAATGGCATCCTCCTCGATCCGGGCGGGGTCCTGACCTACAACGACTTGTTCATCACGATGAACAAGTATTTCCCGCCCAAGCAACTGAAATACGTCTTCGCGTCCCATGCCGACCCCGACATCATTGCGTCCTTGCCGCGCTGGATCTCGGGCTCTGAAACCCGCCTGCTGATTTCCGCGATCTGGTCTCGCTTCGTCCCCCACTTTTGCCCCCAGGGCAAGACCGAGGGCCGGATCATCCCTATCCCCGATGAAGGCACGCTGCTGCCGTTTGGCGACACCACCTTCCAGATCCTGCCAGCGCACTTCCTGCATTCGGAAGGCAACCTGCAGTTCTACGACCCGGTAAGCCGGATCCTGTTTTCGGGCGACATGGGCGCATCCATGATGCCTGGCAAGGTGAGCACCACACCGGTCGCCGATTTCGACCAGCACCTGCCCTTCATTCGTGGTTTCCATTCCCGCTACATGGTGTCCAACAAGGTTTGCCGATACTGGGCATCGATGGTGCGCAAACTCGACCCCGAATGGATCGTTCCGCAGCACGGCGCGCCCTACAAGGGCAAGGAGATGGTTGGCCGCTTCCTCGACTGGATCGAAGCATTGCCATGCGGAATTGACCTGGTGACACAAGAAATGTACAAGGCGCCCACCAGCCTGAACGTGACACCTTGATCCGGTAAATTTCATGGGAGGCCTTGAAGCCCCGGGCCTGCATCCCATATGGGGTACAATCGAGCAGCTTATGGGGGCGACCTGGTTTCGACAGGGGTTGCAAAGCAGCGCAGGGCATACCGAGGACTGGTTACCTCGTAAATACATCCAGAAGCAGACAACTGCAAACGACGAAACTCACGCCCTAGCGGCGTGATACCCCTAGGCGCTTAAAAACCGCCTAGCTCCGCACCACCTCTTCCCTGGGGTGGGCTGGCAACAGCAGCGGAGTCATACACAGGGAATCGCACTGACCCGGGTGGCTTGGGACAGTGTTAAAAAATAGGTCACTCGCCTCACCGCAGCGTGTCCGTCCGCGGCGACCGGGGTTAAATCAAATGGCGAGGCTAAGTATGTAGAACTGTCTGTAGAGTACCTTTGGACGCGGGTTCGATTCCCGCCGCCTCCACCAATTAAACAGCCACCGCAAGGTGGCTTTTTAATTGGTGGTTGCAGTTTGGCTCGAACCCGCGGGACGCGGGGCGAAGGCAGGGTTTCGACGAGCATGCTCGTCGCTGCCGTAGCGGCTTCGCGCTTGCAAGCGCGAAGACCGGGAGATTCCCGCCGCCTCCACCAACTCAAGAAAATGCCCGCAGGTATCACTCAACCCCAGTCTCGCGAGAGTGGCGAATCGTGCGATCTTGCTCTATGCTGAAACATCAAGTTCTATCATGATGAGGTTTGCCATGAGCACCTCCGTCCGCGAAAAGTTTTCCTCCCAAGCCGCGCCAGATGTGCTGGCCGCGCTGCGCCAGATTGCGGAATCCCAAGGTCGCCAGTTCCAGGCTGTCCTGGATGAAGCCTTGCGCGATTACATCGATCGTCAGCAGAAGGAGCGTCCCCGCCGTCATGTGGTCGCCTCGTTTGCATCCAGCCTGGATGAGTTCGACAAGCTCTACCATGAGTTGGCGAAGTAAATCGTGGCGCGCGACTACCTGACAGTGGCCGATGTGCTTGGGATGCACAACGTGCTGATGCAGCGTTACGGCGGCGCCCCGGGAGTGCGTGATCCTGGCGCACTGGAAGCAGCACTATTTCGGCCCCAAACCGGTTACTACAAAGACATCGTGGCTGAAGCGGCTGCGCTAACAGAGAGCTTGGCCATCAACCACCCGTTCGTGGATGGCACCAAGCGCATCGCATTCGCTGCCGCCGATGTGTTTCTGCGCATCAACGGTTGGCGTCTGCAGCGTCCGCCGATGCAGATCTACACCGAGACGATGCAGATGCTCGAATCCGGCACTTTCGATATTGCTCACCTCGAACCGTGGCTTCGAGCGTTCGCGACCACCGCCGAGTGATGTAATGGCGAATCGGATGGACAAGACCAAGGCCGACAAGCTGATCCCCAAGGTGGCGTACTCGCCCGTGGCCGTCGACCCGTCCCGACTCAAGCCCCCCCCCCACGAATGAGGGCGTACACACTGGACGGACGTTACGCGGCTACGCATATGGCAACCGACCGAGTACGCCTCCAGCCTTTTGTCTTCATTGCAGGCTCGCGCAAATTGAATCGAGCGACTTCCATCCTGATCCCCTTCCGAATGACTTGCCAGGAGTCCATGAACGCGCCATTTCGCACACGAGCCAAGCCAATTTCGAAAGACGCTACTACGTCGGCAGATCGTTCAACTCGTAGCTGGTACTGCGTCCGCCGCCATCCGCTTTCCGCAACACGCCGCGCGCCAGCAGATCGTTGATGTCGCGCAGAGCCGTATCCGGGGAACATCTGGCGATGGCGGCCCACTTGCTGCTGGTGAGCTTGCCGTCAAAGCCATCAAGCAATTTGTCGAGCAGCTTCACCTGTCGCTCGTTCAATGGCATGGTCGCCCAACGCTGCCAGAACCTGGTTTTGAGCAGCACTGCGTCGAGCGTGTGCTGTGCCTGATCGACGGCACGGTGCAGACTATCCAGGAACCAGGCCAGCCAATCGGTGACATCCATCGACCGCTTCTGTGTCCGCTCCAGGATGTCGTAGTAGGCCTTGCGCTCGCGGTGGATCTGCGCCGACAGGCTGTAAAAGCGCTGCGGGCTGCCGTCTGCGCGCGCCAGCAGCAGATCGCCGATGGCACGGGCAATACGCCCGTTGCCGTCGTCGAATGGGTGCAATGTGACGAACCACAGATGGCCAAGTCCCGCCCTGATCAGCAGGGGCTCAGTGGGTGGACCGTTAACCCAGTCCAGGAATCGGCTTGTCTCAGCCTCCAGCCGGTGTGCTGGCGGCGCCTCGAAATGCACACGCTGGCGGCCGATGGGGCCAGACACCACTTGCATGGGACCACTGGCATCGTCGCGCCAGGCACCGACCTTGATCCTGGCCAGGCCAGAGTAGCCCGTCGGGAACAACGCAGCGTGCCAACCGAACAAGCGATCCCTGGTAACGGGTGCCTGGCTGTTGGATGCGGCATCGAGCACCATATCAACCATGCCTTCGACGTGGCGATCCACCGGTGCCAGCGCTCCGATGTCCACTCCCAGACGGCGGGCAATGGACGACCGTACGGATGCGACGTTGAGCTGTTCGCCCTCGATCTCACTGGTCTTGACCACATCGTCGGTCAGCGCGGCCAGGCTGGCCTGATCGCGAAGCGCCATGCCGACGTCGGCCAGCCGCCCCATCAACAGTCCCTGGGCACGACTGACCTCGGCCATGGATCCTGCCAGTGCCGCCAGATCAAAGCGCCAGTCCGGCCAGCCATTGGCCTGCCAGATATATTTATAATCGCCGCTATTCATGCGGAGATTATGAGCATCATTCTCCGCATCCGCAAGGTATTCGCTGCACAGAGTGCGGTGAAAGTGGGCCCCATTCTCTGCGTGTACGAATTCCCCGGGACCGAATAAGCATCCCTGCGCCGCCCCTCTCAGCAACGCAGGGATACACGCCCTGCGCTATGCGATATCGAAGCGGTCAGCGTTCATGACCTTCGTCCAGGCGGCAACGAAGTCGTGGACGAACTTCTCCTTGTTGTCGTCCTGCGCGTAGACCTCGGCATAGGCGCGAAGGATGGAGTTGGATCCGAAGACGAGATCAATCCGGGTCGCCGTCCACTTGACCGCGTCTGTCTTGCGGTCACGGATTTCATACAGGTTTTTGCCCGCCGGCTTCCACGTGTATCTCATGTCTGTCAGGTTCACAAAAAAGTCGTTCGTCAGGACGCCTTCGCGATCGGTGAATACGCCGTGCTTGCTGCCGCCGTGGTTGGTACCAAGAACCCGCATGCCGCCGACCAGCGCAGTCATCTCATGAGCAGTCAGCCCCATGAGTTGCGTACGATCGAGCATCAACTCTTCTGCACTGACCCCATAGTCTTTCTTGAGCCAATTGCGGTAGCCGTCATGGATCGGCTCCAGCGGGTCGAACGACTCGACATCCGTCATGTCTTGGGAGGCATCGCCCCGCCCCGCAGCGAAGGGGACAGTGATCGTCACGCCTGCGGCCCTGGCCGCCTGCTCGACACCCAGGTTTCCGGCCAACACGATGACATCGGCCACGCTGGCACCGGTATCAGCCGCGATGCCTTCGAGCACCTTGAGTACCTTGGAAAGGCGCGCAGGCTCGTTGCCCTCCCAATCTTTTTGCGGGGCGAGGCGGATACGCGCACCGTTGGCGCCACCGCGCTTGTCGGAAGCACGGAAAGTGCGAGCGCTGTCCCACGCGGTGGCGACCATTTCGCTGACACTCAGGCCGCTGGCTTCGATCTTTGCTTTCACGGCGGCAAGGTCATAGCCGGTGCGGCCTGCGGGCACCGGGTCCTGCCAGATCAGGTCTTCTTTCGGCACATCCGGGCCGAGGTAACGCGCTTTCGGGCCCATGTCGCGGTGGGTCAGCTTGAACCAGGCACGTGCGAAGACTTCCGATAAGTACGCAGGATCCTTGTGGAAGCGCTCGGAAATTGCCCGATAGGCCGGATCCATCTTCATGGCCATGTCGGCATCGGTCATGATGGGCTTGTGGCGGATCGAGGGATCCTCGACATCGACCGGCTTGTCTTCTTCCTTGATGTTGACGGGTTCCCATTGCCAGGCGCCTGCCGGGCTTTTTTTGAGTGCCCAATCGTGCGTGAGCAGCATGTCGAAGTAACCGCCGTCCCACTTGGTGGGGTGGGTGGTCCATGCGCCTTCGAGGCCGCTGGTCACGGTATCGCGGCCAATGCCGCGCTTGGTCTTGTTGATCCAGCCCAGGCCCTGCTCGTCGACCTCGGCGGCCTCGGGTTCCGGGCCCAGCAGCGTGGCATCGCCATTGCCGTGGCATTTGCCCACCGTGTGGCCACCGGCGGTGAGGGCAACGGTTTCCTCGTCGTTCATGGCCATGCGCGCGAAGGTCTCGCGCACATCATGTGCGGTCTTGAGCGGATCAGGCTTGCCGTCCACGCCTTGAGGGTTGACGTAGATCAGCCCCATCATCACGGCGGCCAGCGGGTTTTCCAGGTCGCGCTCACCCGAGTAGCGACTGTTGGCGCCGCCACTGGGAGCCAGCCACTCTTTCTCGGAACCCCAGTAAGTGTCCTTCTCGGGATGCCAGATATCCTCGCGGCCAAAAGCAAAACCGAAGGTCTTCAGGCCCATCGACTCATAGGCAATGGTGCCAGCCAGGACGATCAGGTCAGCCCAGCTGAGCTTGTTGCCGTATTTTTTCTTGATCGGCCAGAGCAGACGACGCGCCTTGTCCAGGTTCACGTTGTCGGGCCAGGAGTTGAGCGGCGCGAAGCGCTGGTTGCCCTTGCCGCCGCCGCCACGGCCATCAGCGATGCGGTAGCTGCCTGCAGAGTGCCACGCCATGCGGATCATCAGGCCGCCGTAGTGACCCCAGTCCGCCGGCCACCAGTCCTGACTGTCGGTCATCAGGGCATGCAAGTCTTTCTTGAGCGCCGCTACGTCAAGCTTCTTGAGCTCTTCCCGATAGTTGAAGCCCTCTCCCATCGGATTGGTCTTGGTATCGTGCTGGTGCAGGATGTCAAGATTGAGCGCCTTGGGCCACCACGCCATGTTGGAGATGCCGGCCGATGTGGCCCCGCCATGCATCACCGGACACTTGCCGCCAGTATTCGTGTCGTTGCTATCCATCGCGACGCTCCTGTTGAATATTGATTGAAACTACGATAGCAGTATTCAAGACTGCAGGCCATGGCGAAAACAAACGTGACGAACAACCGTGACTGCTGGAAAATTCTCGCCGCCCCACCAGCTTGAAGGCATCATTGCCACACTCATCATCAGAGAGCCAGACCCAACACATGATTCCCGCCCCGGATTTCTACGCCCGCGCTCCGCGCATGAAGAGCTTGGCCGAATGGGTCGAGCCCGAGCGCTTTGTTGCATTGCCCGACGACTGGCGGATTTTCGTGGCGGACGTGGAAGACTCGACGCGGGCCATCGAGCAAGGGCGCTACAAGGAAGTCAATGCGCTTGGCGCCGCCTGCATCGTTGCCGCAACCAATGCCTGCCAGTCCGACCGGATACCCTTTGTATTCGGAGGCGACGGCACCATCGTGGCGGCCCCTCCTGCCAGCGAAGCTGCGGTGGGCAGCGCCCTGATGGCGCTGCGTGCAAGGGCGCTTTCAACCAGCGGACTGCGCCTGCGGGTGGGCTGCATTTCGGCGCGCGACGTGCGGCTGCATGGCGCCGAGGTCAAGATGGCCTTGCGCAAGATGCCAGCAGGTTTCGAGCTGGCGCTGTTCGCCGGCGGCGGCCTGTCCCTGGCCGAGGATCTGATCAAGACTTTTCCGGACAAGTACCAGGTCGCGCCGACGCTCGATCCACAGGCCTCGGTCGATGGCCTGGAATGCCGCTGGAACGATGTGCCTTCAGCTAATGGACGCATCATGACCCTGCTGGTCAAGGCAAGGGATCCCGGACTCGCGGAACTGCGGACCCTGCTGGCATCACTGGAAGAAATGTCGCCCTTCATCAACCCGGTGAAGACCAGCAACCTGCCCCTGACCTGGCCGCCCGCCCACCTCAAGACTGAAATCAACTACAAGCATTCGGAAACGCTGGTGCGCGCGCTCAAGTACGCGGGCATCTGGTTGCTGACCGGACTTTTTTCGGGCATCGTCAGGAAGCAAGCGCACAAGCCGGACAGTGCGGCCGGCAAATACATTGCCTCGCTGGCCGAGAACACGGATCACATGAAGCTCGACGATGTGTTCAGGGCGGTCATCGACGTCAGTGACGACCAGGCCATGCGGATCGAGGCCATGCTCCAGTCACTGCACGACGCGGGCCATGTTGATTACGGCATACACTACAGCGACCACGCATTGATGACCTGCTTTGTGCGGAGCATGCAGCACCACGTCCATTTTGTTGATGGTGGAAATGGCGGCTACGCGATGGCGGCTCAACAGCTCAAACGATCGTTGAAGCGCCCCGATGACGTAATTTCTCCCGAGGCGGTTTTAGCTAGCCACTGAGCGTATAACGATGCGCGCCAGGCTTCATCAGGAAGATCCTGCGCGCGCCATCCAGCATCACCTGCGCAGCGAACGGGGCCAGCTGGTATCGCGCTTCCAGTTGCAGGCTGGAATGGATGCCGGCACTCTCGGCCGAGAGCCGTTCCAGCACCACGCCGTGCCCTTCCTCGTTCTCGATTTCTGCCAGGTTTTCCACGCGGAACACTTGCGTGCTCTCGCCCGCGAATAACGGGTCCGCCTCGATCATGCTGCGCACCTCGTCGAAGTCGGCGCCTGGCTTGATCTGCACATAGACGTAGCGCTGCATGGCATCGCCCGGGCCGTGGTATTCGCCGGTCAGCGCGCCCTCGATGCCGTCGATGTGCGCGACGGCGGCGCTGTGGTGCAGCGCAACCCCGGGATGCCGGTGCAAGGTGTCATGGCCATGCGGGATCAGCATGCGGAATGCGCGGGTGAACATGGGCAACAAACCCGGATCCCAGCCAGCGCCGACAATCGCTATGGCCCGGTGCGCCAGCGCGAAGTCGTTCAGGTCCGCATAGTACTGGTCAAGCGCACCACCTTCCAGGCCTGCGCACTCCACCACCGGAATGCGTCCCTGCAACAGCTCGCGGGCTACGCCCGGCGCATCTTCGGGCGGGACGCACAGCAGCACCACATCGACCGCAGGCAAGTCGCGCACATGGCCCACCACCGGGTAGTCTCTCGGAACATCGAAGGGTCGGCCCAGCGATTCGGCACGACGGACCATGCCGGCCAGGACCAGCTCGTCGTCGCGCGTAGCCAGCGCAGCCAGCGCATTCGCGCATGCCCTGCCCAGTGGTCCCAGTCCGACAACGGCTACCTGACGCTTCTTCTTTTCAACCATGTGGTGCCGGTCTGCCCATGCAATGCGTAGCCTCGCCGGCATCAGGCTTGATGCCGGACATCATCAGAACGATCAAGACGATCTGGCGAGGAGCTGCCGCTGTGGAAGTGAAAGGGGCGGAAAGGGGCGGCCCGTACTGGGAAGTCCGCTGCTTGACCATTGAGTAATTCACTCAAGGTGCCTGACACTTGGTGTCGCGCTGCGCCATCCCCGGGCCGCCTTGTAATCAGACTAGCTCCATCGCCGCAGAATTCTCTGATCATGATCAACAAGTGCCACTTCCGGCGCCCGATTTTCACGGTCGATTCCTGCATGCAAGGCGCGCATGAAATCGCCCCAATTCCAGGTTTTTTACGATCCATTTGATCTGTGTCTCGCACCGGCGAAATCGCTGCCAGATACTTTCCTTCCACGAGCACGCTGTTGTCGCTGGCAGTCGCAGCGCACCGTGTCAACAAACGAGGAAATACATCATGGACGCACCAGTACAAATTACCTTCCGGGGCATGGAACGGTCGGACGCCGTCGAGGCCAAGGTCCAGGAACGGGCAGACAAGCTCGCCAATTTTCATCACCAGATCATGAGCTGCAGGGTCGCGGTCGAGTCGCTGCACCGGCATCACCAGTCCGGCAATCATTTCCACGTTCGCATCGACGTCAGGGTGCCGGGACGAGAGCTGGTCGCCGGGCGCGAGCCGGACGAGCATCATGGCTATACCGATGTATATGTCGCAATCCGCGACACCTTCGACTCCATGCGGCGCATGCTGGAGGACCACGCGCGCCATCTGCAAGGCGAGGTCAAGCTGCACGACACCCCGCTGCACGGCGTCGTCTCCGAGCTGCATCCGGAAAAAGATTTCGGATGGATTGATGCATCCGACAACCGGCGCATCTACTTCCACCGCAACAGCCTGGCCGAAGGGGATTTCGACCTTCTGCATCCCGGTGCTGAAGTGCGCTTCGACGAAGAGTTGGGCGATGACGGCCCGCAGGCGACCACTGTTCACCTGGTCGGAAAACATCATCTCGCCGCCCGCCAGGATCAACGCGGCGCCGGCATCGACCCAGGGAAGATTTAAGCCGTATTGCGCTGACATGAAACCGGAGGCAGGTATGGCAGATACTGAATTCACCCAGCCCATCTCGGAGCAGGTGTGGCGCGCCAAATACAGCCTGCAGCAGCCCGGCCGGCGAAGCGAGCACACCCTCGCTGAAACCCGCTCGCGGGTGGCGTTGGCGCTGTCCGCGCCCGAGGCACATCACCGGCAGCAATGGCTGCAGTCTTTCGAGCAGGCGCTGGCCGGATTTCGCTTCCTGCCCGGCGGGCGCATCATGGCCGGCGCCGGCGCCGGCGACGACTTCACCCTGTTCAACTGCTTCGTCACCGGCACCATGCATGACTCGATCGGCGGGATTTTTTCCACTCTCGCCGAATCGATGCTGACGCTGCAGGCCGGTGGCGGCATCGGCTGCGACTTTTCCACCTTGCGGCCGGCAGGCGCCGCGGTCGGCGAATACGGGCAGCAGGCAACCGGACCTGTGCGCTTCCTGCGCGTGTGGGAAGAAGCATGCAACGCACTGGCCACCCGCGGCCCGCGCCGGGCCGCGATGATGGCGACCCTGCGCTGCGATCATCCGGATATAGAAGCATTCATCGATGCCGGGCGTGACAAGAAAGCACTGCGGCATTTCAACCTCTCGGTGCTGGTCACCGATGCGTTCATGCGCGCAGTGGCCGACGATGGGCCGTGGTCGCTGATGTTTCCGGTCGGCGGCCGGCCGGTGCCGGCCGGCGCCGCCATCTGGGACCGGGTATGGTCAGGCTCGATCAGCCCCACCCCCTGCATGGTGACCAAAACCCTGCCTGCGCGCGAATTGTGGGAACGCCTGTGCCGTGCCGCATTCGATTGCGGCGATCCGGGGGTGCTGTTCATCGACCGTATCGCCCAGGACGACAACCTGTATTACGGCGAACCGGTCAGCGCCACCAACCCCTGCGGTGAAGTGCCGCTACCGCCGCACGGCGCCTGCAATCTCGGCTCGATCAACCTGACGCAATTCGTCCTGAAGCCCTTCACCACCTCGGCCCGGCTCGACATGGATGGCATCAGGAACATGGCCAGCGTGGCGGTGCGCATGCTGGACAACGTCTACGACTGCTCGTCGTTTCCACTGGCCGCGCAGAAGAAGGCCGCACGGGCTTCGCGTCGCATAGGCCTCGGCATCACTGGCCTGGCCGATGCACTGGCCATGCTGGGCGTGCGCTATGGCTCGCCGCCCTCGCTTGAGGTTGGCGACGCCGTGATGCGCACCATCTGCCTTGCGGCCTACGAACGCTCGGTGGAAATGGTGGCCGAGCGCGGCCGCTTCCCGGCCTTTCGCGCAAACTCCTATCTCGCTGGCGGATTCGTGCGCAGGCTGCCCGAGTCGCTGCAGGAATCGATACGGCTGCATGGCATCCACAACAGCCACCTGACTGCAATCGCGCCCGCCGGATCCATCAGCCTGCTGGCCAACAATGTCTCGAGCGGCATCGAGCCGGTGTATGCGTTCGAGGGACAGCGCCGCATCAGCACCCGCGACGGCCAGGTGACGAGCGTGCCAGTGCAGGATCATGCGTGGCAGTTGTTTCGCGAACTGCATCCGGGACAACCGCTGCCGGCCGCTTTCGTGCAAGCGGCCGACGTGGCGCCGGCCGAGCAGCTCAAGTTGCAGGCGGCGTGCCAGGCCCATGTCGACCAGGCAGTCTCCAAGACCATCAACCTTCCCGCGCAATCCCGCTACGAAGATGTGCGCGATCTGTTCAATGTTGCGTTCGAACTCGGATTGAAAGGCTGCACCATGTACCGCGCCGGAGAGAGCAGCGAATCCATCCTGTCCTGCGCCAAGGAGTGCAGCCAGACCTGACCCGGAATACCTGCCCGGCGGCGCCTTGCTCGCGTGCGCCGGGCGTTTGCCTGTGCGCGACAGGCCCCGACAAAGCCTGCGCGGCCTGCCAACTGCGCGCGACCGGTCACAGGCACAGGTCGTCGCATGGAGCCACATCATGCTGCTTGCCAGATGGCAGATCGACGCCCACTTCGGGCAGAAGCAGAAGGTCATCGAAAAACTGCGCGAATGGGAGACCAGGATCGCACCACAACTCGGCATCCGGCCGGGACGCATCCTGACCGGCTCGATCGGCGCGCTGGAAGCGACCGTCGTGCATGAGTGGGAGGTTGCGGACCTCGGGGAAATCGAACGCGCCTGGGCAAAACTCCCGAACATCCCGGCTCACCAACAGTGGAGCGACGAACTCGAGCCCTACGTGGTTTCGGGCACATCGCGCTGGGAGATTTTCAGGATTCTTTGAACCGGAGCAGTTCCGGACTTGTGGCCGGATCGTTACCCATGTCTCGATTGACAGCGCAGAACGGCGCACGCCACGAATGCGTGCGCCGGGCTACGCCAGGAATCAGGATGCGGGTAATGATCAGCCTTCAAGGCGACGCATGGCCTGGACCTCGCAGCCGCCCCCTTCGTCGATCCCGCCTCCCCGCTCGGGGCTGGCCGGCATTCACCATTCACCCAATTATTTTGGTCCATGCTACGTTGCAAATTTGCAAATGCAGCTGGAATGTGTTCTAACATGGCCTGCAGCAACAAAATCTGAACTTCAGGCCGAACCCCGCCAGCCAGGCTGGCATCCAGGGTTCGAACATAAGGCAGCACCCACAGCAGTGAGGTTTGCATGCACGGCCCTTTCCACCTGAAGCTCGCAGCCGCCACGGCCCTTGCCGTGCTGGCCGCCTCTTCCCATGCCGAAGTGACCCTGAATGCGGGCGCCCGGCTATCTCACGACAGCAACGTCAACGGCTCGCCGGATTTGCCGACCAAGGCCAACCAGCGCAGCGACAGCTTCCTGGCGCTAAGCGCCTCCGCGGTGTATTTCACGCCGCTGAACAGGGAGCAGACCGACTATTTCGTCGGCCAGGTCGGCGCCCTGGTTTCCCGGTACAACAATTTCAGCAACCTCGACAGTTCCACGCTGATGGGCAGCGCAGGCTTCTACCGGCAGTTTTCGCCAAAATGGTCGGGCCAGTTGACAGGCCGCGCCTTCGTGCGTGAAACCCGGCAGCACGACCGCGATTCCAGCGGCTACGGCGCGACAGCCGAAATCAAGAGGCAACTGACCCAGACGGTGTGGCTCAAGGGCGTGGCCGACTACGAAGACAACCGTGCCAACCTCAGCACCTTCAGCAGCACCGGCCCGACCTATGCAGTGAGCCTGGGATACCTGCCCAACAAGGACCGCTTCATCAACCTCGGATTCAGCCACGCGAGCCGCGACTTCAAGAGCACCACGCCATTCAATACCAAGTCGAAGACCTGGTTCCTGGAGGGCACCGAGAAAGTGTCGAAAAACTGGTACCTGAGCCTCGGCTACGCGTTCCAGGACAATGACTCCAACTTCGCAGGCACCGCGTACACCAGCCACATCGTATCTGCCGGTCTGAGCTTCAGCTATTGAGCATCGTTTGCCGATCCCGTATTGCCATGGCGTCCGCCGGCGCGACCCACGTCCCGCCAGGCGTAATTGAAGGTGAATGAAATCAAGGTGAATGAAATGAAAATGAATGCAGCAATGAGCGGGACAGTGCGGCGGACAGTGCGACGGACACTATCTGGACTGGCATGCTCCCTGCTATGCGTGGCCATGTCCGCCTCGGCGCAACAAACCCAATCGCAGCAGCCAGGAAGCACGGCGCAGTCGGCCCCGCCGGCGATCGGTTTCGGCAGCGGCTCCGGCATGGGTCCCGGCGGCGGCAGCGGCAGTCCCGGCAGCATCACCGGCGGCTTCGGTTCACAGATCGGCACACCGGGAGCATCCACCCAGACCTTCGGCGGCGGCTTCACGCCGCAGCAATTCACCGGCCCGGTTCCCCCACTCGGCATCAATCCAGGCGGCGTTGCTGGCAGCGGTAGCGCCGCCGGCAACGCCATGGGTCCGAAATAGCACCCCGGGAGCAGCCAAATCATCAACTCAACTGAGCATGCCGGCGTCGCGGCAGGAACAAGCCTGATGCGCACCCTTGCGTCAGTCATCCTTAGTGCCGCGTTTGCCTTCCTGCTCAGCAGCGGACTGGCGATGGCTGCCAATGAGCCTATCCCCGGGGTGGTGGTCGTCGTCAAGAAAAATCCGGGCGGTGCGCCACTGACGGGCGCCACCGACAAGGACGGAATCTACAGATTCACCAGCCTGCCACCAGGCGACTACGACCTGACGATCTCGGGCGAGCGGACCCAATCAGTACGCGTCGGCGACGACAGGACCATCACCGGCATGGTGAGGCGCAACGACGACGGATCAATCGGCCATATGGTCGAGACAGCGCCGGGCAAGCCTGAAACAGAAATCCTGGGCAAACGGCCACCGGGCACAGACACGCCTGGTAGCCGGCCTCCAGGTACGGACTCGCCGGGTGGCAATCCGCCAGGTACGGATACGCCAGGCAGCAAGCCACCGGGTACGGACTCGCCGGGTGGCAGACCACCAGGTACGGATACACCAGACAGCAAACCACCGGGTACGGACACGCCTGGTGGCAATCCACCAGGTACAGATGCACCGGACAGCAGGCCCCCGGGTACAGACACGCCTGGTGGCGGGACCAACGGCACCGGTACGCCGGGCGGTGGAACCAACGGCACAGGTACGCCGGGGTGCGTGGAGGGAGCCGCTCCTTGCGGACCAAGTGGTACCGGTACCCCGGGTGGCGGGACCAACGGCACAGGTACGCCGGGCGGTGGGACCAACGGCACAGGCACGCCGGGTGGCGGAACCAACGGCACAGGTACACCGAGTGGCGGGACCAACGGTACCGGTACGCCGGGCGGTGGCACCAACGGTAGCGGTACGCCGGGGTGCGTGGAGGGAGCCGCTCCTTGCGGACCAAGTGGTACCGGTACGCCGGGTGGCGGAACCAACGGCACAGGTACACCGGGTGGCGGGACCAACGGTACCGGTACGCCGGGCGGTGGCACCAATGGCACAGGTACGCCGGGTGGCGGAACCAATGGCACCGGCACACCGGGTGGCGGAACCACCGGTACAGGCACCCCAGGTGGTGGATCCACCGGCACAGGTACACCAGGGTGCGTGGAGGGAGCCGCTCCTTGCGGAACCAACGGCACCGGTACGCCGGGTGGCGGAACCAATGGCACCGGCACACCGGGTGGCGGGACCAACGGCACAGGTACGCCGGGTGGCGGAACCAACGGCACAGGTACACCGAGTGGCGGGACCAACGGTACCGGTACGCCGGGCGGTGGCACCAACGGTAGCGGTACGCCGGGGTGCGTGGAGGGAGCCGCTCCTTGCGGACCAAGTGGTACCGGTACGCCGGGTGGCGGAACCAACGGCACAGGTACACCGGGTGGCGGGACCAACGGTACCGGTACGCCGGGTGGCGGAACCAATGGCACCGGCACACCGGGTGGCGGAACCACCGGTACAGGCACCCCAGGTGGTGGGTCCACCGGCACAGGTACACCAGGGTGCGTGGAGGGAGCCGCTCCTTGCGGAACCAACGGCACCGGTACGCCGGGTGGCGGAACCAATGGCACCGGCACACCGGGTGGCGGGACCACCGGCACAGGAACGCCAGGTGGTGGGACCACCGGCACAGGCACGCCGGGTGGCGGAACCAATGGCACAGGCACGCCGGGTGGCGGGACCACCGGCACCGGTACGCCGGGCGGTGGAACCAACGACACGGGCAAGCCAGGCGGTGGCACCAATGGCAGGGGTACGCCGGGTGGTGGAACCAACGGCGCAGGCAAGCCGGGTGGTGGCACGAACGATACCGGCAAGCCAGGCGGAGTGACCACCGGCACCGGCATCACGGGTGGCGGAACCAGCAGTACCGGCAGACCGGGCGGGGCAACGAACGATACCGACAAGCCAGGCGGAGCGGGCACCGGGACGGGAACTACCAGTACCGGTACCGTCATCATCACCGACACCAAAGGCACCGGAACCAGCACCAGCACCGGAACCACGACAACGAGTACGACTGGAGCCGGCCGCGCCAGCAATGTCGCGCCATCGGTCGTCGCGCCGGACAAGGCCAGGCCCGCCGATGGCTTGAAGCCGGATAATCCAGTTTCCGGGTTCGGTAGCGGGAGCGCCATCGGCGCCGGCGCAGCGCTCGGCGGATTCGGCAGCCCCGGATTGGGCGGACCAGGCGGAGCCGTGATGGGGCCGCCTGTCATTCAGGGGCCGGCCGGATTTGGCGCCGGCCCGCGCATGGGCGGCCCGATGGCCCCCGGGGGCAGGCCATGAGCGGACCACGCTGCCCGCACCAGCCTGAATCCGGCCACCTCCCCTACATGCTGGCGCTGCGGATGCGCGCTGCGGCCTGGCGCAGCGGCACCAGGAATTCGTCGCGCGCCGTTTCCTCTGTCCACGGCCCCGCCGGCAAGCTCACGTTGATTGCCGCCGCGACGCCGGTCTCCGGATCCCGTATGGGCACCGCAATCCCGCAGATCGACTCATCCAGTTCCCTGTCTACCCACGCATAGCCCTGCTCCCCGGCGGCGCGAATTTGCGCAACCAGTTGCGCGCGGTCGGTGATGGTCCAGTTGGTCAGCTTGCTCAGTTTGGCCCGGTCCAGGTAATTGTTGAGCTGTTCTTCGTCCAGCGCCGACAGCAGTATCCGGCCCATCGAGACGGCATGTGCAGGAAAGCGGCTTCCCAGCACCGGACTCATCGCCAGGATCCGCCGGCTGTGCGCGCGGGCGACATAGACAATGTCTTCCTCGTCAAGTACCGACAGCGCGCAGGACTGGCCGACACTGGCACACAATTCTTCAAGCACCAGTTGCGCAGTGCGCCAGAAAGGCAGCGTGTACAGGTAAGACATGCCCAGCCGCAGCACCTTGGGCGTGAGCCAGTAATAGCGCTCGTCGCCGCGCACGAAATCCAGCTCGATCAGGGTCAACAGGAAACGGCGCACGGCGGTGCGCGGCAAATCGCATGCTTCGGCAATGCCGGCGATGGTCTGCTTGCGCTCGCCGCGCCCCATTGCCTCGATGACCTTCAATCCGCGCGCAAACGAGCGCACGAACGCATCGCTATCGGGTGTAGCCATCTGATTCCCCTCCCTTTCAGGTGTCCGGCACAGATCAATCAAGCGCCAGGCTTCTGGACAAAATGCCAGAAAGCCAAAAACCGTCTTGACATAAATCTCAAAACGGCGAAAATGAACGTCTGGCGGTTATCGCTGTCCGCACAGCGGTCATTTTATAACATATCCCGTTTATTGGGGGAGATAATGCAGCAGACAATGCAGCAAGACTTCGAGACTGATTTCTGGAAGGACGAAAAACGGCGCAAGGTATGGGACGACATCATCCCCGGCCAACCCCGTAAAACCCTGCCCTACACGCTGACGCTGGAAGCCATCCAGAAGTTGTGCCGGGTGGTAGGCGACACGCATCCGCTTTACTTTGACGAGGAATACGCCCGCAATTCGCCGTACAAGGGGCTGATCGCTCCGCCCTCGATCCACATCCTGCTGATGTTCTCCTGCACGCCGGCAGACGACTGGATGCGCAGCCCCGGCACGGTGAATGCCGGCCAGTCCTGGAGCTACAACGTCCCTGCCCGTCCCGGCGACGTGATCCGGCTGGAGGCGCGCGCGCTCGACAAATTCATCCGTCGCGACCGCCTGTTCGTCTGCCACGACAACGTATTCTTCAACCAGCACGACGAAGTGATCTGCTCCGGTCGCGGCTGGACCATTCGCCCGATGTGAGGAACCATGACAACCACTTTCGACACCCTGCAGGCCGGCTACGCCATCGAGGGAACGCCGTTCACCCCGACACGCGAATCGATCCGCGAATTCTGCGAAGCATCGCTTGACTTCAACCCCTTGCACCTCGACGACGAGTACATGAAGGGCAGCTTCGGCAAGACCAATTTCGGCGGCATCATCATGCACGGCATGAACAACTTCGGCGTGATCACGAAGATGTTGACCGACTGGTTGTATCCCGTCGGCGGCGTGCACCGGCGGCTGGAGACGCGCTGGAAAATACCGGTCAAGCCGGGCGACACCATCATCGCCCAAGGCGTGGTAACAGCCACTCGCGTCACCGAGAAAAGCCGCTGGGCGACGCTCGACGTGAAGGTGCTCAACCAGCGTGGCGAAACCGTCGGCGTCGGCGAAGCGATGGTCGAGTTCCCGCATTCGCATTAAGATCATGCGCCGGCCAGAAGCCGGCCAGGTAGCAACGTAATTCACTGAAAAGCGCCCGCAGAGGCGCGACCAGGCAGGCTGTCCGGCACGGCCCGGACAGCCTGCCTGGCACCCCATGGATACCAGTCAATCGAGGAGACAAGCATGCGCAACATGTTCCGTTTGATGGCAGCGTTGTTGCTGGCCATTGCCACCTGCAGTAGCGCTCTCGCGCAGAAATTCCCGTCGCAGCCAGTCAAGATCATCGTCCCCTTCCCGCCCGGCGGAACCACCGACATCCTGGCACGCGAGCTGTCACAGGAACTGACCCAGAAATGGGGTGTCTCGGTAGTGGTCGACAACCGCGCCGGCGCCAGCGGCGCGATCGGTTCCGAACAACTGGTGCGCTCCGCGCCAGACGGCTACACGCTGATGGTCACTGCCACTCATCACGTGATCAACCCCAGCCTGTTCAAATCGCTGAAGTACGACACCCGCCGCGACTTCACCCCGATCGCACTGGTGGCAGCGGTGCCCAACGTGCTGGTGGTGCATCCGTCGCTGGGCGTCAACACCGTGCAGGAACTGATACAGCGCGTCAAGGAGCAGCCGGGCAAGATCAACTTCGGCTCGGCCGGTTTGGGCGGCGCCAACCACCTGGCTGGCGAACTGTTCAAGCACACCGCAAAGCTCGACATCGTGCATGTGCCATACAAGGGTGCGGCGCCGGCATTGAATGACTTGCTGGGCGGGCAGATTCCGATGATGTTCGACTCGCTGCCAGGCGTGATCCAGCACATCAAGAGCGGCCGCCTGAAAGCACTGGCAGTCACGACCAGGCAGCGCGCCAAGGCAGCACCCGAAATCCCGACCATGCAAGAAGCCGGCGTGAAGGACTTTGAAGCCACCGCATGGTTCGGCATGTACGCCCCCGCGAAGATGCCGCCCGAACTGACCCGCAAACTGTCGGCCGACGTACTGGAAGCACTCAATACCCCGCGCCTGCAATCCCTGCTGCAGAAACAGGGTGCCGAGCCGGGAACCATGAGCCAGCCGGAATTCGCCAAATTCGTCGATTCCGAGCTGACACGCTGGAATGCGGTGGTCACCGCTGCCAACGTCACGCTCAACTGAGCATTCCCGGACATTTCCGTACACAAGCTGCTGGTCACCGCCAGCAGCCTGTAATACCGATACCGACAGACCGACAGACAGGAAACAAACGATGGATATCGCCATTTCAGGCGCCGGCATCGGCGGGCTGACGGCAGCGCTCAGCCTGCATGCTGCCGGCCAGCGCAACGTCACCGTATTCGAAGCAGCGCCGCAACTGCGGCAGGTCGGCGTCGGTCTCAACCTGCCACCGCATGCAGTGCGCGAGCTGGCCGAATTGGGACTGGGCGACCAACTCGAGAGGGCCGGTATAAGGACTGCCGAGCTGGCCTACTACGATCCGGCCGGCAAGCTGATCTGGGCCGAGTCGCGCGGCACCGAAGCCGGCTACCGCTGGCCGCAATACTCGATCCACCGCGGCAAGCTGCAGGACCTGCTGGCGCAAGCCGTCCGCGAGCGCCTGGGCCAAGGGGCGATTCGCACCGGCATCCGCCTGTCCACTGCCACCACCCGCGCCGACGGCCGGGTCGAATTTCATGGAACCGACGTCCAGGCCGGCACCAGGCTGTCGTTCGAAGCCGATCTGCTGGTCGCGGCAGACGGCATCCGCTCGGCGCTGCGCGACCACCTGGCCGGCCAGCCGACGCCGCTGGCAAGCAATGGCTGGGTGATGTACCGCGGCACCACGCGGGCAGCCCCCTTCCTGAGCGGCCATTCGATGGTCATCATCGGCGATGAGAACCAGCGCATCGTGGTCTACCCGATCGGCGACGGCATGCTCAACTGGCTGCTGGTACGTCCGCGCGATGACAAGGCGCCGGCCGCAGAATTAGGCAACTGGAACCTCGAAGTCTCGCCGGCGAAGCTGGCGCAGACTGTCAGCGACTGGCGCTTCGAATGGCTGGATGTCCATGCCCTGGTAGCCGCTGCGCCGATCGCATGGGAATACCCGATGGCCGACATCGATCCCCTGCCGCGCTGGACCTACGGCCACTGCACCCTGCTCGGCGACGCTGCCCACGCCATGTATCCATTCGGATCGAACGGCGCGTCCCAGGCAATCATCGACGCCCGCGTGCTGGCCTGGGCAATCGGCACCCGGCCCGGCATCGACGACGCCCTGCAGTGGTACGAGCAACAGCGCCGCCCCGCCACCGGCAACGTGCAGACTGCCAACCGCCGCCAGGCCGGCGACGTGATGGCCAGGGTCAGCGAACTGGCACGCCGGGCCGCCCATGCGGATGCGGCCAATGAATTACTGGAAGTCGAACGCCGCTACAAGCAACTGGCAGGCTTCGATGTCGAGACCCTCAACAAGCGCGACTCATGGAACGTGCCGGCGAACGTGGCAGCCGGCACCGCACCCGCAGCCTGACGCTCAAGCCGCAAAGCAACATCGACCCGAACGCAATATCCAATACAACAGGACAACAGGAGACATTCGATGACAACGCTGAAAATCAGGAATTTCCCCGGAGCCAAAGCGGCAATGGCCGGGCTGTGCTGGCTGCTGGCCGCGCTGGTTCCGGCCACGGCCGCAGCCCAGGCCTACCCGAACCGCCCGATCCGCATGGTGGTCGGCTTCGGTGCCGGCGGCCCGACCGACATCACCTTTCGCAAGCTGGCTGAACTGGCCGGTCGTCAGCTCGGCCAACCGATCATCGTCGAGAACAAACCGGGCGCCGGCGCGACGCTGGGCCCGTCCACGATGGCCAAACAGGAAAAACCCGACGGCTACACGATTGCCGCCGCCACGGCGGGCCTGCTGCGCTACCCGCACATACAGAAAGTCGACTGGGATCCGTTGCGCGACTTCACCTGGATCGCCGGGCTGGGCGGCTACAGCTTCGTCATGACCGTGCGCGCCGATTCGCCATTCCAGCAAGCCAGTGAATTGCTGGCGTGGGGACGCGCCAATCCCGGCAAGCTCAGCGTCGGCACCGCGGGCGCCGGCACCACCATGCACCTGCTGACCGAAGCCCTCGGCAGCATGGCCAAGGTCGACGTCAACCACATCGGCTACAAGAGCAGCAACGAAGCCACGACCGCCCTGATCGGAGGCCATGTGGTGGCCACGGTCGATGCCGCCGGCAGCGTCGCGCCGCACGCCAGCGGCGGCAGGCTGCGGGTTCTGCTCACCTTCGACGAGAAGCCTGCGCAATGGCTGCCTGGCGTGCCCACTGCGCGCATGCTCGGCCATGACCTTGCCTACCCTGCACCCTATGGACTGGTAGGACCGAAGGGCATGGCGCCCGAGGTCGTGAAGAAACTGCAGGATGCATTCAAGGCTGCCATCGACGACCCCGAATACAAAAAGCTGCTCGACAACCTGCGCCAGACCGAATGGTATCGCTCGTCGACGGAGTACGAAAAATGGGCGAAAGAGTTTTACGTATCCGAGCGCTCGCTGGTGGAACGCGCCAAGCTGCTGCGCCAGCCTTAGCCCAGCAGCAGCGGCCGCAAAAACAGCAGCAGCAGCGAACAACATCAAGACAACACAAGATACCGAACCTGGTTTGAAGCAATGACTGAAAAAACCCTCTCGCACATCCGCGTACTGGACCTGTCCCGCATTCTCGCCGGTCCCTGGTGTACGCAAAACCTGGCCGACATGGGCGCCGAAGTGATCAAGGTGGAGCGGCCGGGCGTCGGTGACGACACCCGCGCCTGGGGCCCGCCATGGATAGCGGCGGCCGACGGCGCCAGCTCGCGCGACTCGACCTACTATGCCGCCGCCAACCGCGGCAAGGAGTCGCTGACGATCGACATCTCCTCGGCCGCAGGCCAGGCGTTGGTGCGCGAACTGGCGGAGCAGAGCGACGTCTTCATCGAGAACTTCAAGGTCGGCGACCTGGCACGTTACGGCCTCGACTACGCATCGCTGTCGAAGATCAATCCTGGCCTGGTTTACTGCTCGATCACCGGGTATGGCCAGGACGGCCCCAAGGCGGACCAGCCCGGCTACGACATCGTATTCCAGGCCATGGGCGGACTGATGAGCATCACCGGCGAAGCCGACAGCCGCCCGGGTGGCGGGCCACAGAAGGTCGGCATCGCGATTGCGGACGTCATCACCGGCATGTACGCAACGATTGCCATTCTTGGCGCCCTGAACCACCGCACAGTGACCGGCCGCGGCCAGTACATTGACATGGCCCTGCTCGACTCCATCGTGGCGATCGGCGGCAACCAGGTGACCGGCTACTTCGCCACCGGCAAGGTGCCGCACCGCTACGGCAACAGCCACGCGACCATGGTTCCCTATCAGGTGTTCGACACATTGGACGGACAAATGGTGGTGGCGGTCGGCAACGACACCCAGTGGAAGCGCTACTGCGAAGCCATCGGCCACAGCGATCTGGGCGAAGATCCGCAGTGGCGGCGCGTGCAGGACCGGATCACCGGACGCGACCGGCTGATACCGCAACTGGAGCAGATCATGAAGAACCGCAGCAGCGCGGAATGGAGCGCGCGGCTGGAAGCCCACGGCGTCCCCTGCGGCCCTATCAACAACTACCAGCAAGTGTTCGAGGACCAGCAAGTCCGCCATCGCGGCCTGCGGGTCGACCTGCCGCGCGCGGACGGCGGTACGGTCGGCACCATCGCCAGCCCGCTGCGGCTGAAGGGCACGCCGGTCACCTACGAACAGGCACCGCCGCTGCTGGGCGAACACTCGGAGAAAGTGCTGGCCCGAGTACTTGGAAAGACCGAAGCGGAGATCGCGGCACTGCGGGAGAAGAAGGTGATCTGAGCAGATTGCGCCCGCCTGCCGATCCGGGTGACCGCGAAAGAACAGGCGAACGCGCAAGCCGCCAAGGGACCGGGACAGCCGTCTCAGGCAGTCCCGCTTGCCGCCTTTTCCGCGCCGTCGATTGCAACGCATACCCGGTTGCGCCCGGTGTGCTTGGCGCAATACAGCGCCCGGTCCGCCGCCGCAATCAGTTGTTCCGCCGTCTCGCCGTCAGCCGGATAGGCGGCAACGCCTATGCAGATGGTCGAGCGCACCTGCTGGCCCTGGGCATCGATGGCCTGGCGTGCGAAGTCCTCGCGCACATGATCAGCGCGCTCACGGGCGGCGTCCCGGGTCATGTGCGGCAGCACCACCAGGAATTCCTCGCCGCCATAGCGGCACGGGATGTCGCTGCGACGGGCATGTTGCAAGAGCATGGTGCCAATTGCCCGCAAGACATCATCGCCGGCCTGGTGACCATAGGTATCATTCAATTTCTTGAAGTGGTCGATATCCATCATCAGGACGCTCACCGGATGTCCTTCGCGTGCCGCGCGCGACAATTCCCGCGACAGCGTCTCCTCCAGGTAGCGGCGATTGAACAGTCCGGTCAGCGGGTCGCGAATCGCTTCCTCCCGCAAGCGGGCCTGTAGCTCCTTCAGCGCGTCCTCGGCTCGCTTGCGATCGGTGATGTCCGCGAACGAAGTCACCACGGCATGCGGCCGCGACTGCCCGGGCTTGTACAGGGGCTGGGAATTGATCGAGATCCAGCAGATCACCCCGCCGGGCTTCTGCAATCCCATGATGACGCCGCTCAGCGACTCCCCCGTTTTCAGTGTCATCGTGGCCGGATGCTGTTCGCCGGGAAACGGCGACCCGTCCTCATGAATCGCCTGCCAGTGCGGATCGTACGAAGTCTTCCCGGCCAGTTCATCCATGCTCAGTCCCAGTATTCGTTGTGCGCTGGAATTGGACGCCTTGATCGTGCCATCCGCATTCATCAGCACCACGCCATCGAACAGGGCGGCCACCACGGTTCGATAGCGCTCCTCGCTGGCCTGCAGCGAGCTCTCCGCTAGCCGGCGTCGTTGCTCGCTTCGTAACAGCTTCATCGCACTCCACTGCACCAGGGCGGTCAACGCGACAATATTAGCCATGGTGACGAACGCCATGCCGACGGTAGCACTGTAAAGATCCAGCTCCATGCCACGCAGCGCCAGCCAGCCCGACAGGAGCGGGATGCCGATGGTGGCCGGAAGCAACAAACGGGCGGCGGCCCCGGCGTCGCTGTCGCTCCAGAAGGTGCGGCGAAGTGGAAAGTGCGGCCTGGCGTTCATTATTCCCAGTCCGAGCAGCAGGAAGGCCACCACTGCATCAACCGATATCGGCGTGAAGTCCAGCCGGAGCCGGTAGAAAGCCTCGACGTTGTAGATATAGCCGAGCAGCGCCGTGCCGGCAATCAGGAAAGGTACCAGCACGAATCCATGCAGGAGCCAGGTGAAATCCCGCCTTGCCTGGGCGAGCAGCAGAAGGGCTGCGCCAGATGCAATGAAGTTGACCGCAGTATTGGCCGCCATCCGGCCGGGAATGTCGCCGGGAAGACTGGTCCTGTCCTGCGCCATCAACTGGTCGATGCCAAAGTCGATCCCGGCGAGGTATTCGACGCTGGTCAGGAAGCCCACCATCAGCACGCCGGTCGAGCAAGCCAGCGACAGAACGCGCAAGAACGCGCGCGCGCGGCCGTGCGCCGCAGCCAGGATGGAGCCAGTCCAGAGTGCGATGCCGGCAAGAATGAAACAGGCTGCGGTGTTCGCCTTCATCGCAGCCAGGCCGGAAAACACGTGCTGTGGCCGCGGCACATCCAACAGCCAACCGGACAAGACCAGCACACCGATCACCAACACCGTTGCCGCGCACAGCCGTGACAGGTATTCGGCCACGAGCTTGACCGGCCGGCGAGTGCATGCGCGCGCGCGGCTCTGTTCGCGACGCGGCATGCTTGCTGGGTTGTCTGCCTGCATATGCTCAACCGAAATCGGCCGCGGCCGGCTGCGCTTCAGCCTGGGCGGCATTCGGCAAACTGCACATTGCAGCCGAAGCGAGCATCGGAATCAAACACCCCATGTGGGAGGACCTTCAGTTTATGGTCCCGTGCACATGCTGTCCCTGATGCCATGAAGCGAATTGACCGTGATCAATCCGCCCCGCCATCAGCCCCACCCGTGCCGCTAGTCGGCTGCAACCGCCTCCGTGCCGTTGAGGAAGGAGGTCCCGCGTATCGTCGCCATCAGCACTTCCAGGATGCGCTGCGTGTTCGGCGAAAACGAGCGCAGCTGCCGGGTGATCAGGCAGATCTCGCGCGTGATCGGGGGATCGGTCAGCTCCCTGAAGCGGAATTCGTTCATCGGACTGGCCTGCGCCGCAAGCGATGGCAGCACCGAAATCTTGCCACCCAGCTTCAGCATTGCATACAGCGAGTTTGTGCTGGAGGCGTGATCGTAGGGGTTGGCGTTCCTGGACAGTCCCAGTTCCGGATAGTTTTCCAGGAAGGCGCCGATGCCGGTGTCGTTGGTCAGCGCGATGTATTCGTATCCGGACAGTTCGGCCCAGCGCACCGGACCGTCACCTGCCGCAAGCGGATGTTCGGGCGGCATGATCACGCCGAACGGGTCGCGCAGGATGGGTTTGTAGTCCAGTTCCGGATAATCCTTCAAGCGGCTGGCGATGCCGAAATCCACTTCGCCATCCAGCACGGCGCGTTCGATGCGGGCCGAACCGGCGTCCTGCACCGAGATCGTGATATCCGGATAGGCATTGCGGAATGCGCGCAGTGCCGGGGTCAGCACATGCACCACGATTGACGGCGCAGCGGCGATGCGCACATGGCCGCGCTGGCTGGTGGCGATCGCGTGCAGGTCGCCGATCGCGTTGTCGAAATCCTTGACCAGCTTTTCGGCGACGGAGCGGAAACGGATCGCTTCGGGGGTGAGGTCGACGCGCCGGGTGGTGCGCTCAAACAGCTTGAGTCCGATTGCTTCCTCGAATTGCTGGATGGTCGCGGTCAGCGAAGACTGTGTCTGGAACAGGCGCGATGCGGCGACGGTAAACGATCCGGTCTCCGCGACGGCCAGGAAGCAGCGCAGGTGACGCAGGGAGATTTTTCTCATCGGCGGCGAATGGTATGGGGTGCAGTGGGATTGTAATGATAAGCCCTACGGGCGCGCCATCGCCTTCAAGGGGTCGTTGCCCATCGACGTGGTTTTTTGGCTTTTTGGCTTTTTGGCTTGCGGGTCGTGTGGATGGGTTTGATGGTTGTCGGTGTGAAGCCGGGAGACACCCCGGCGGGTGTGTAACTTTCTTTTGGAAAAGAAAGTCACCAAAGAAACCAAAGTCAAAACCCACTTGGCCAACGCCCGCTTCGATAGCCAACCAGACTCGGATGTCTGGGCTAATCCAGTGCAACCTTCGCGAGAGATGATCCCTCGGCTGTGTGCCGCTTACCTAATCAGCCAACCCCATGAAGTGTCTTATACCGATGCCCGGCGCACCGTTGACTCTTAAATTTTTTCGAAGCTTCAAACAAGCGACGGAGGGGATCTGTTCAAGAACGGCAGAGAAAGGCGGAAAATCCCCTGAGGCCCCCACTCCCGCTGACAATCGGACCTCAAGCACCAATTAGCGGCTTCGAAAATAATTAGGAGTCAACGAGCAGTCGTGTGCGGTCGGCGGCATTGAAGCGGGTTGACTGATCCCGGTCAGAGGCGAACGTGTGGCAGGACCTTCCTCGCGAACGTCGCATTGGTTCGGCCCAGACATCCGAGTCTGGTTGGCGATCGGAGCGGGCGTTGGCCAAGTGGGTTTTGACCTTGTTTTCTTTGGTTCCTTTCTTTTTTTAAAAGAAAGGGACACACCCGCCGGGGTGTCTCCCGGCTTCACAACGACAACCATCAAACCCAGCCGAACAATCCGCAAGCCAAAAAGCCGAAAGCGCATCGCCGTAATGAAGCTGCTGGACCCCATCCCCCCTTGCAGGGCGCGTCTGCGCTTGCAAGCGCAGACCGTTCCGCAGGCGGGCAGCATGCTGCCCGAAACCCCTGCTCCACCCCCGCCCTCCCCTTGAAAGGGAGGGAGCTACAAAGTCGATCGGCCGTTGCCGGTCTCCACATCGAAATGTGGGTAATGCTCAGCCTTGAAAGGAGGGGAGCGTTCGTGGCGTGCGGCGGCCCGCGGAATTTCTACCCTACCCTTGCTTCCCCTTCACCGCCTCTTCAAACTTGTCAAAAAACACCCCCGACAATTTCTTCGCCACGCTTTCGATCAGACGGCTGCCAACCTGGGCCAGCTTGCCGCTGATCTGGGAATCGGCCTTGTAGCTCAGCTTGGTGCCACCCTCGGCGTCTTCCAGGAAAACCTTGGCCGAACCCTTGGCCATGCCGACCGCACCGCCCTGCCCTTCGAACAGCAAGGTACAGGCGTCCGGCGCCTGGGCGTCGGCGATCGTCAGCGTGCCTTTGAATCTCGCCTTCAGCGGGCCGATGGTCAGCAAAGTGGTGACGCGATACAGCGTATCGCTTTCCTTTTCCACTGACTCGCAGCCAGGAACCGACGCCATCAGGATCTTGGTGTCAAACAGGCTGTCCCACACGATCGCGCGCGATACCGGCAGCAGCCGCTCTCCATTTATGTCCATTTTTTCTCTCTATATTGTTGATTCCCGCGGCCGCCAGCAGGCTTATTCGCTCTTCGCCTTCAACCTGTCGCGCGACAGCTCGGTGGCCTTGACGATGCCAGCATAACCGGTGCAGCGGCACAGGTTGCCGGACAGCTCGGTGCGGATCTGCTTCGCATCCACGCAGGCGCCGCGCTGAACGATATCACGCACCGTGATCACCATGCCCGGCGTGCAAAAGCCGCACTGCAGTCCGTGCGCTTCGGAAAAGCATTCGCGGATCACTTCCATCGCCGGATCGTCGTTGAAATCCTCGATGCTGCGCACCGAGCGCCCGGCCATGGACAGCGCGAGCGTGATGCAAGCGCGAACCGGCTCCTCGTCCACCAGCACCGTGCAGGCCCCGCACACGCCATGCTCGCAGCCGAGATGGGTACCGGTCAGGTCCAGCTTGTCGCGCAGGAAGTCGGCCAGCGTCATGCGGTCGTCTATCTCGGCGACTACCGGCTCGCCATTTACCGTGATTGAAATCGATGTCATTTTTTCAGGGTCTCCATGACTGCCCGCTTGATAATGGTCTTGTGTACCTGGAAATCGTAGGACGCCGGGTCGAGCGAGGTACTGGCCGCAAGGTCCTGCTCCAGCAACGTCATGAAGCCGGAACTCGCCACCTCTTGGGCGTCGAGCCCGTCTGCCAGCCGCGCCGATACCTTCGCCAGGCGCACCGGCTTGCCGCCCACCGCGCCGAGCACGACATTGACAATGCCGGCCGCTGGATCGAACACCACCGCACCGATCGAATGCGCAAACTCGCCAACCTTGTGGCAGAACTTCTGGTAAGCCCAGCGCGCTCCCGGCGACAGCCGCGGCAGCAGCACGCCCTGCAGCAACTCGCCGTCGGCCAGGCTGGTTTCCATCACGCTCACCTGGAACTCGGCCAGCGTTACTTCACGCGTGCCATCGGCACCCCGGATCACCGCCACGGCATCCAGCGCCCGCAGCGCCGTCGGCCAGTCGGCAGCCGGGTCGGCATGCGCCAGGCTGCCGCCCACCGTGCCGCGGTTGCGTATCGATCGATAGGCAATACCGGCCGCCACATGACGCAGGTAGCCGCGTGCCGGATCCTCGACCTTGCCGTCTTCGATCATCGCATGGGTGATGCCGGCGCCGATGAACAGCTTGTCGCCAACGGCCTTTACTTCACGTAGCGCAGCGATGCGCGAAATGTCGATCACCTGGTCGGCGAACGCCATGCGCAGGTTCATCATCGGCATCAGCGACTGGCCGCCAGCCATGAACTTGCCCATCCCTTCGAAACGCCTGTTCAGCGCCAGCGCGCTGTCGATCGAATCGGCGTGGTGATAAGTCAGCTTTCCCGCTTTCATACGGCCACCTTGTCATTCTTGTTTGCCAGCGCGCGCTCAACCGCCGCCCGCACCCGGCGCGGCGTCATCGGCGTTTCATTGATCTCGCCGCCGATCTGCAGCAGCGCATCGCGGATCGCATTGGCGATCGCCGCCGGCGGCGATATCGCGCCGCCTTCACCCATGCCCTTCATGCCGTATTCGGTATGCGGTGTCGGCGTCACCATGTGACCGATCTTGATCGCCGGTATTTCCGGCGCACCGGGCAGCAGGTAATCGGCGAAGGTGGTGGCCAGCGGCTGGCCATTCTCGTCGTAGGGAATTTCTTCATACAGCGCATTGCCGATGCCCTGCGCAATGCCGCCAATGATCTGGCCGTCGACGATCAGCGGATTGATCACGGTGCCGCAGTCCTCGATTACCGCGTAGTCGAGGATCTCGACCTTGCCGGTGTCGGGGTCGACCGCAACCACCGCTGCCTGGGTCGCATAGGTGAACAGGCCGGTGTCGACCGCAGGTTCGTAGGTGGCCGTCACGTCCAGCAGCGGATCCATGCCCTTGGGCAGGATTTCCTGGCGCAGATGGGCGATCCGTCCGATCTCCTCGAAACCGATCGATCCCTGCGGGCCATGCACCGCGCAATTCTCGAAACGCAGCTCGCTGGCATCGCATTTCAGCACGTGGGCAGCGATTGCCGTCATCTTTGCGCGCAGCAAGCGGCAAGCTTTGGCCACCGCGCCGCCCGCCATCACGATACTGCGCGAGGCAAAGGTCCCCATGCCGAATGCCGACACCTGGGTGTCGCCGTGGCGCACCGACACGTTCATCGGGTCGATGCCCAGCTCCTGGTACGCGATCTGCGCCAGCGAGGTCTCCATGCCCTGGCCGTGCGACACGATGCCGACCATCAGCATCAGCGAGCCGTCGGTCATCATGCGCGCGGTGGCGGTCTCATAGCCTGGTATCACCGGCGTGCCGCGCGACACCCATTCGCCGCAACCATGCGCGGTCTGCTCGGTGAAGGAAGCGAAGCCGACACCGATCAGGCGGCCATCAGGCTCGGCCGTTTTCTGGCGCGCGCGCACCGCTTCGAAGTTGATCAGGCTGGCTGCCCGCCGCACCGACTCGGGATAGTCACCGGTGTCGTACAACAGGTTGGTGACGTTACGGAAAGGCATTGCCGCCGGCTGCACCATGTTTTCCATACGCACCACCCAGGGCTCGCGGCCCACCGCGTGCGCCACTTCGTCGATGGTGCGCTCGATCGTGAAGCAGGCCGCGGGACGGGCCACGCCGCGATAGGCGCCGATCGGCGACTTGTTGGTGGCGACCGTATAGCTGTTGCTGCGGTAATTGGGAATGTCGTAGGGGCCGGGAATGTTGCGCGCAGCCATGCCGGTTTCCATGAATGGTCCGTTCGGCCAGTGCGAATAGGCGCCGGCATCGACCCAGATTTCCACGTCCAGCCCCAGTATCTTGCCGCGGCTGTCGGCGTATGCCGTTACCTTGTGATGATGTTCGCGGCAATGGATCGCGGTCAGCAAGTGCTCGCGCTTGTCGTCGATCCAGCGCACCGGCTTCTTCAGCTTCAGCGCCAGCGCCGCCACCATCAGTTCTTCCGGATACAGCACACGCTTGGCGCCGAATCCGCCGCCCATGTCGGGCGTGATCAGGTGCAGCTTGCGCTCTTCGATGCCGAGTGCCTGCGCCATGCCCACCCGGGTCTGGTGCGGCGACTGGCTGCCGGTATAGACCAGCAATTCCTCCAGCCGGTTATCCCACACGGCCAGTATGGCGCGGCCTTCCATCGGCACCGCGCTTTGCCGGTTCATCCGGTATTCACGGGTTACGGTGACCGCTGCATTCTTGCGCGCAGACTCAAGGTCGCCGTACTCGTTGCCCTTTTCGACGTAGACGTTGTCGCCCCATTCCTCGCGCATGACCGTGGCGCCGGGTTTGGTAGCGTCCAGCATGTCCACCACCGCCGGCAATTCCTCGATGTCGACGAAGACCGCATCGGCGACGTCCTCGGCCTCTGAGCGGCTGGGGCCGATGGCCATCGCAATCGGCTCGCCGGCAAAGCGCACGCGATCGGTGGCCAGCGCCGGATGTTCGGAATACTTGAAGCCCGCAACCTTGGGCACCGCGATGATCGGCTTGACGCCGGGAAAATCGGCGGCAGTGAATACCCGGCCCTTGAATTCGTCGGGGATCTCGATGCGCTTGACGATGCCGTGCGCGACCTGGCTGCGCACGAAGGCGACGTCAAGGATGCCGGGCATGCGGATGTCGGAGACGAACTGTCCCTGTCCGCGCAAATGCCGCTTGTCCTCTTTGCGGCGCAGCGGTACACCGACGCCTTTTCCTGATTTTTCGATCATTGTGTCTCTAGTGGGATAGGTGTGATGAGCGGTCCGGACAGGATAATCGGAATGCTGATTGCGCGGGGTTCTGGCAAGTTTTCGTTGCTTCGATCCTGGCGAACCGGCCGACGAGTTACGGCTGGACCGTAACTCGTCAGACCGTCAACTTCAATCAGTCTTCAGCCCCATGGCCTTGACCAGCTTGGCGTAACTGACCACGTCCTTCTGCCGCAATGCCTCGAACTCCGCGGGCGTCAAGTGATACGGCTCGGCGCCCAGGAATGCCATCTGGTCGCGCATTTCCTTGGAGGCCACGGCAACTTTCAGCGCCGCGTTCAGCTTGTCGACGATCGCCTTCGGCATCTTGGCCGGGCCTTCGATGCCGACCCAGAAGTTCATCGTCGCCGTCGGGAATCCGCTTTCCATTGCGGTCGGCACGTCGGGCATGATGCTTGAGCGCCGATCCGACAAGACCAGCAGCGGCCGCACCTTGCCGGAACGTACATGGCCGATGGTCGACGGCAGCGAATCGAACACCATCGAAACGCGGCCGGAGATCACATCGGGGAAAGCCTGTCCCGATGACTTGTACGGAACGTGTTGCATCTCGATGCCGGTCGAGGTCTGCACGATGTGGCCCGACAGGTGGCCGACACTACCCGGTCCGGCCGATGCATAGCTCAGCTTGCCCTTGCCTGGGCCCTTTGCGTACGCGACCAGCTCGATGATGCTCTTGACTGGTATGTCGTTGTTCACTGCCAGCACGTTGGGCGTGGTCGCCATGGTGCCGATCATCGTGAAGTCCTTCGAGGTGTCGTACTGCAGGCTTGGCAGCAGCGCCGGCGCCACCGCCACCATCGGCGGGCTGGTCAACAGCAGCGTGTAGCCATCGGGGGCAGACTTCGCCACCACGCCAGCGCCCAGCGTGCCGCCGGCGCCGCCGCGATTTTCAACCACCACGGTCTGGTTCAGCGCCTTCGACAGCGCGGTCGCCGTCATGCGGCCCATCGCATCCGACACACCGCCGGTTGCATACGGAATGACCAGCTTGATCGGCTTGGACGGATACTCATCCGCGATTGCAGCACCAGGCATGGCCATGGCTGCGAGCGTGAGCGCCGTGATGCCGGCCAGCGTCAGCACCTGCCGCCGCTTTGCCGCAGGCAGCCCGCAGGCTCCCCTGGACGATGATGATTCGGCTACCAAAACCTTTGAATCTGCAGACATGGGATACCTCTCTAGTTGGTCCAAAAAAATGCCGCTTCTACGAACGGCGTTATCAGGCTTCTATAGTGCTGCGACTGCGACAATCTCTACCAGGCACTTCGGATCGTTGAGCTCCACCTTGCCGCAGCAACGAGTCGGTGTTTCGCCAGGCACGACCCAGGCGTCCCACACTTCGTTGAAACCAGCAAAATCATCCATCGTTTTCAGCCACACCTGCGCGCTGAGAAGACGTGCGCGGGTGGTGCCAGCTTCAGCAAGGAGATCGTCGATTTTCTTTAGCACTTGTCGTGCCTGCTCGGCGACACCGCCGCTACGGTCGTCAGGCACCTGTCCAGAGAGGTAAACCAGGCCGTTGTGGACCAGTGCACGGCTACGCCGTGCGTTCTGGTCGATGCGTTTCATATCGGTCATGTTGCTTGCCTTTTCTCGTTCCCTGTTATGGGTGTTTTGGTGTTCGTTGTGGTGCATCTGTTTCTGCCTGATCAAGCGGGACAACGCCCGATCGACCTTATCGCTCCCTACCTTTCAACTTTTCACCCCTGTCCGTACGCACCACCACCCGCTGTTTCCATCACCACCCGATCGCCGCCCTTCAGTATTCGCGGCTCGGTCGGATCCACTACCTCGCCATTAATCGTCAGCCGCCCCGGTTGTCCGGCGCCGCCGCCGGCCAGCCCCGCAGGCACTGATTTCAATTGCGTCATCAGGAACGACGCTGAAGCCTCCTTCACATCCGCCAGCAATTCGAACTCGAACGTAATCCCATTGCCGCCCTTGTGCAATCCGATTCCGCCGCTGCCGCGACGCACCTGTCGCCGGATCACGCGAATCGGTGCCAGGCTCTCCATCATCTCGACCGGCGTGTTGCCCAGGTTGCCTGGGAAGGACAATGCGGAATAGCCGGCGCGACGCGCGGTCGCGCCCTGCCCTGCATTCAGGAAGTTGACCACCGCATAACGCTTGCCACGGTATTCGCCCGACATGGTCATCGACGAGTTGGGTGAGCCGGATGCCCATACCTTGTTCGGCAATACATCGGCGAGCGCCTTGAACACCGCTGCCGGCAGCAGATGGCCAATTGCACTGCGTCCGCCGGAAGCCGCCGGATAGGTCGGATTGAACAGCGAGCCGAGCGGCGCGTCGGTCGTGATCGGCAGGAAACTGCCTTCGTTGTTCGGCACGTCCGGGCACAGCAGCGACTTCAGTCCGTACACCGTGTAGGCGAAGGTATAGATCGGCACCACATTGACCGCGCGCGGCAGTTGCTGGCTGGAGCCGGCGAAATCGATATCGATGCGATCGCCACTCACGGTCAGCTCGCACTGGATGATGATCGGCGCTTCGAAGCCGTCATGCTGCACGGTCGAGGTGTAGACGCCATCAGGGATCTGGCTGATCGCTTCGCGCATCGCCTTTTCGGAACGGGCGCGCACTTCCGCGCCCAGTTTTTCCAGGTCGACGGTATCGAGCAATCCCTGCAGCCGATCGCCCATCATGCGGCAAGCCGATACCTGCGCCCAGATATCGCCCATGCCCTGGTCAGGCACGCGAATGTTCTGCGTGATCATCTCGATCAGCACGGTGTTGGGCTGGCCGGCGTCGAGCAGCTTCATCATCGGGATCTGCAAGCCTTCCTCGTAGATCTCGCGGCTGCTGTTGCTGCGCAGCTTGCCGCCGATGTCGGGCAGGTGCGAGACCACGGCAGCAAAGGCCACCAGGCGGCCGTCGCGGAAGATCGGCGTCACCGTGGTGACGTCATGGATATGGCCGGATCCCTTCCACGGATCGTTGGTGATGTAGACGTCGCCCTCTTTCATCGTCGGCGCCGGATACTTGTCCAGGAAATGGCGCACCGTGGCCGGCAGGCAACCGATGAAGCCGGGCAGGCTCATGGTGGACTGCGCCAGCGAGCGTCCCTGGGCATCGGTCAGCACGATGGCAAAGTCATTGCCGTCGCGCACCAGCGTCGAGAAGCAGGTGCGCACGAACGCGGCGGAGGCCTCGTCGACCACGCTGATCAGGCGCTTCCACAAAATCTCCAGCTCGATCGAGTTGAAGTGCGAGCTTGGGTTCGGGGTCGTGGTTGGTGGCAGGGCCGCGCCGCTCACCTTGTCTGCAACAGTATTCATTTAATCGAATTCCTTGATCGTGACGGAGACGGTGAGGTCGGGCAGGATCGTCACTTCGGACTTTACCGGAACGACGATGGTGGACTCGCGCTCTTCCAGGATCAGCGGTCCCTGCAAGACCTCGCCGGGCTGTACCGAATAGCGGTCGTACACATTGACCTCGCCATATTCTTTCTTCAACGGCAGGTAGATGCTGCGCGAACCGCGCAGCGCGGCGCTGGCCTTGACGCGGTCGTCGCCCCATTCGAAGTGATGGCCGCGACTCTCGGCCCGGCCGGTCAGGCGCCAGGTCATGACCTGCGGCCTGGCGCCCGGGACGGTGCGGCCGTACAGCTTTTCGTATTGCTCTTCGAACGATTGCAGGATGGCCGCGCCAGTCTTCGCGGTGACGGCTTCGAAAGGAATCGAGACCGGCACTTCGGCGCCCTGGCCGTAGTAACGCATCTCGGCGCCGATCTGCCAGATGACATCCTTGGCTCCGGCGGTGTCGAGCTCGTCCTGCGCCTCGCGCTTGAGTTGTTCCAGCGCAGCCGCGACCTGTGGCCAGTCAGTGTCGGCCAGCAGTTGCGGATTCGACCAGGCGCGATCGACGCGCGCCGGCGCAGCCAGCATGCCCAGGCAGGAACCAGCGCCTGCCGCAATCGGAATCAGCACCCGCGGTATGCGCAGCTTGCGCGCCACTTCCACTGCATGGACCGGCCCGGCGCCGCCGGTGCCGACCATCGAGAAGTCGCGCGGATCATGGCCGTTCTCGGCGATGTGGATGCGGGCCGCGCTCGACATGTTTTCATTGACCATGTTGTAGATGCCCCAGGCCGCATCGGTGGTCGACACGCCCAGTTTCTCTGCCAGCCGGCCCATGGCTTTCTGCGCCAGGCCGACATCGAGCTTCATTTCGCCGCCCAGGAAATTGTCGGCGTTCAGGTAGCCCAGCAGCAGGTCGGCATCGGTCACCGTCGGATCCTCGCCGCCGCGGCCATAGCAGGCCGGACCAGGGACCGAACCGGACGACTCGGGACCGACATTGAGCAGGCCCAGGCGGTTGCAGAAAGCGATCGATCCGCCGCCGGCGCCGATCTCGATCAGCTCGATGCTGGGGATCAGGATAGGCAATCCGGAACCGCGCTTGAAGCGCTCGACGCGGGCGCATTCGAAGGAGTGCGCCACCGGCGCAGTGCCGCCGACGGCCACGCAAGCCTTGGCGGTGGTGCCGCCCATGTCGAAAGCCAGCACATGCTGCACATCGTTCTGGCGCGCGGTATTCAGCGCCGACAGCACGCCGGCCGCAGGACCGGATTCCAGCAGCAGGATCGGCGTCTGCGCGGCAGACTTGGCTGAGGTGAAGCCGCCGCTGGAAACCATGACCCGCAGCGGCACGTCGGCCCCGATCTTCCCGATGCGCGCCTCCAGTTCCTGCAGATAGGCGGCGACGATCGGCTTCACATAGGCATTGGCGGCGGTGGTCGAGGTGCGTTCAAATTCCTTGATCTCGCGCGCCAGTTCGGACGACAGCGACACCGCAACGCCGGGCAATGCACGCTCCAGTTCTGCGCGTATCTGCTGCTCGTGCTCGTCGTTGACATAGGAATGCAGCAAAGACACCGCGACCGACTCCACGCCCATCTGCTTCAGATCGGCAGACATGCGCGCCAGTTCGGCGGCGCCCAGCGATTGCAGCACCTCCCCGCGCGCATTGAGCCGCTCGTCCACTTCAACCCGGTCTTCCGGGGTCACCAGCGGCGTCGGCAACACGATCTCCAGATCGTAGATGTCGTAGCGCCACTCGCGGCCGATGTCGAGCATGTCGCGCTGCCCGCTGGTCGTGACCAGTGCGGTGCGCGAGCCCTTGCGCTCGATCAGCGTGTTGGTGATCAGCGTGGTTCCGTGCACCACCTCGGCCAGCGCCGGCGCTGCCTCACCCATGGAATGCGATACCTGTTGCAGCAGGTTGAGAATGACAGTCGACACCGCCTCGCCCGGATCGGACGGGGTGGTCGGGGTCTTGCCGACCCAGATGCGGCCAGCGGGAGACAGCGTTGCGACGCCGTCGGTGAAGGTGCCGCCGATGTCCACGGCCACACGCAGGATATTGGATTCTGCAGTAGGATTTTTCACAAGTCAGTCGGTTCGGTTTGATTCAGGTTGGATCGGTAGCGTGGCAAGGCCGGCACACTGCTGGCCGGCTCAATAGGCAACGGTGATCAGTCTTTCCTCGGTCATTTCGCGGATCGCGTAACCCGGGCCTTCACGACCGAAGCCGCTATCCTTGACACCGCCAAAGGGCATGATGTCGACCCGCGCGCTGGACGCTTCATTGATATGCACGCCGCCGAATTCCAGCCGGCGCGCAGTGCGCAATGCGGTTTGCAGGCTGCTGGTGAACAGGCCGGCGGCCAGGCCGTACGGACTGTCGTTGGCGCGCTCAACCACTTCGTCGAGCGTGTCGAATTCGAGTATCGACAGCACTGGCGCGAAGACTTCCTCGCAGTACACCCGCATGCTGTCGTTGACCTTGTGCAGCACGGTCGGCTGCATCACATTGCCTTCGCAGCCGCCGCCAGCCAGCAGCGTGGCGCCGGCTTCGACCGCTTCCGCCACCCAGGCACTGGCGCGCTGTGCGTGATGGCTGCTGATCATCGGCCCGACGATGGTCGCCGGATCGGCCGGGTCGCCGGCCCTGGTCGCCTTTGCCGCCGCGACAAATTTCGGAATGAAGGTATCGGCAATGCGGCGATCGACGAACAACCGCTGCACCGACGTACACACCTGGCCGGCCTTGCGAAAACCGGCGTTGATGATCTTCGGAATCGCCATGTCGATATCAGCGTCATGACAGACGATGGTGCTGGCGATGCTGCCCAGTTCCAGCTGCACGCCGCGCAGGCCGGCAGCCTGCTGGATCTCGCGCCCGACCCTGGTGCTGCCAGTGAATGCGTAATAGGCAATGCGCTGGTCGTCCAGCAACTGGCTGCCAATGCGGCTGCCCGGCCCGTTGACCAGCGACAGCAGTTGCGGCGGCAGGCCGGCGTCGAGCAGCGCCTTGCACAATTCGACCGCGGTCAGGGGCGTCAGGTTGGATGGTTTCAACACCACGGCATTGCCGCCCGCCAGCGCCGGCGCCACCTTGTGCGCCACCGTATTGAGCGGCGAATTGAACGGGGTGATGCAGCAGATCACGCCGCGCGGCACGCGCAGGGTGAAGCCCATCCGGTTTTTCATGCCGGCCGCCGCTTCCATCGGCACCAGCTCGCCATTGAGCCGCTTGGCTTCCTCGGCCGACAATTCCAGCGTCTGCACGCATCGCCGCACTTCGTTCTCGCCATCGGCGCGGGTAAAGCCGGCTTCGTCGCGCATCAGCCCGACCAGCAACTCGATCCGGCTTTCGACGATGCGCGCCGCCTGCGACAAGATGCGATAGCGCTCATACGGCGACAGGGTCGAGGTCTTGACGCCGGCCACTGCAGCGCCGATCGCCTCGTCGATCTGGGCGGCGGATGCCACCGCCATCTGGCCATAAACGCGGCCCTGGTATTTCTCGGTCAGCTGCTGGGTCGATTCGCCATCGACCCAGTGGCCATTGATGAGTAGCTTGGACATGTCGGCTCCTGGTCGGCAGATACGGCTCAGGCTTTCGCGCCCATCGCAGCCATGAAGCGCTGGCGAATGCGGGCAGGATCGCGATCGGTGGTGCCGGCCGGCTTCTGGTCGTCGATACGAGCGGCGATCAGCCACGGGCCGTCGCCGTCCAGTGCGCGATCCACCAGCGCTTCAAAATCGGCTTCATCGGCAGCCCATGCGCTTTGCGCCAGGCCGGCGCCCTTGGCCACCGCCACCAGGTCGACCGTGCTGGAAGTCAGCGTCGGCTGCTTGCCGGTAATCTGGTACATGCCGTTGTCGAACACGATCACGGCCAGGTTCTTCATCTTTGCTGCGGAGATGGTGCCCAGTGCGCCCAGTTGCATCAGCAGCGAGCCATCGCCTTCCAGCGCGAACACGCGGCGCTGCGGCTGTGCCAGCGCCACGCCCATGGCGATCGGCGCGGTCAGGCCCATGCTGCCCAGCATGTAAAAGTTTTCCGGGCGCTGGCCAGAGGCCCACAGGTCGAAGTTGTTGTTGCCGATGCCGCCGATCACGGCTTCGTTCGCATTGAGCCTGGCGACCAGACGCCGGGTCAGGTCGGAGCGGTTCATCACACGGGCGGTGTCGCGGGTCGCCTGCTTGTCATTGTTTGCCATGGCGTCAGTCCTGTTTCGAAGCGGTGTTTTTCTTGGTCAGGAGCGGCGACAGGATGATGGCTGCCGGCGCCTGCGTCGAAAACGCCTGCTGGATCATGTTGTTCACCACGAACTCGACGTCATCCAGCCGCTCGATGGCGAAATGTTCGATGCCGAGCGTTTGCAGCACTGGCCGCATGGTGCGGCAGACGATCGCCTGTCCAAGCTGGTGGTCGCCCAATGTGCCGCGCTCGGAAATCATCATCAGCAGCGGAATCTGGAACGGCACGGCCAGCGAGGCCAGCGCGTTCGGCAAGGTGGCAAAGCCGCTGGTCTGCATCAGCGTGATGCCACGCATTCCACCCATCCAGGCGCCGGTCACGATGCCGACTGCTTCCTCTTCCCGTGCCGGGCAGATGACGGTGAACCAGGGGTCGGCGTGGATTGCCTTGATCAGCGGGGACAGGACGTTGTCGGGCACATAGGCAACCAGTTTTACCTGGTTCGCCTTGAGTACCTTGACGACGATGTCGTACCAGGTTTGGGTTTCGGCGGGCATTGTCTGTTTTCGGTTGTCGGTTGAGGGGGGGGATGGCGTCAACCGTGCATTCAAATCCGCCCGGTGCCGCCGTGTTGGAAAGATCATAGGCGGGGGGTTTGATGAAAACAAACAACTAGTTTTTGTGCATTGTTCGGATTTGGTGATAGATGGGGAGGGGCTGGCATGCCGGGCTGGCATGCCGGGTGGCACCGAGGGTAGACCGGCGCATGCTACGAACGCTCCCTCCCTTTCAAGAGGAGGGTTGGGGGTGTAGCAGGGGTCTCGGGCAGCATGCTGCCCGCCTGCGGAACGGTCTGCGCTTGCAAGCGCAGACGCGCCCTGCAAGGGGGGATGGGGTCCAGCAGCTTCATTACGGCGATGTGCTTTTCGCCGCTTCAGCTTGCGGTTGGTTTGGCTGGGTTTGTTGTTTGTCGTTGTGAAGCCGGGAAACACCCCGGCGGGTGTGTAACTTTCTTTTGGAAAAGAAAGTCACCAAAGAAACCAAAGTCAAAACCCACTTGGCCAACGCCCGCCTCGATAGGCAACCAGACGCGGATGTCTGGGCTAATCCAGTGCGACGTTCGCAAGTGATGATCCCTCGGCTGTGTGCCGCTTACCTAATCAGCCAACCCCATGAAGTGTCTTATACCGATGCCCAGCGCACCGTTGACTCTTAATGGTTTTCGAAGCTTCAAATTGGCGATAGGGGTGCAGTGGTTCGGGTCGATCGAACGATGGCGCAATGATCAACCATATTTGGATTACTCGCCCGATCACCAGATCACCCGATCAACCGATCACCAGATCAGCAGATCAGCAGATCATCAGGTCATCAGGTAAATCGCCGATCATCGATCAGCGCCACTGTGTTTCAGCGTTGGCCGCAGCGATACGGTTTTGACCTACCTCCCGTATACGACGCCCCGAAATCTGATGGGATGGCGGATAAAGAAGCGTGCTTGTCTGAGCGAAGCGAGTTTGCACGCTTCTCCGCCAGGCCGTCGGATTTCGGGGGGACCCCGAAGGGGCGTCGTATCCGGGTCGCCTTTCTTTGCGTCCTTTCTTTGGCGACCAAAGAAAGGACGTCGCCCGCCGGGGCGAGTCCCGGCTTGGTCGCAATCAACGATAGCTTGAAAACAGCACACCAGCCCGCAAGGAAAGGGACACGCCCGCCGGTGCGAAAACCGGCTACGTCGCAAGCAACGCCAGTTCGAATACAGCACAAACGCCAGCAAACAAAGGGCCGCCAAAGGAGGAAGCCCCCTCCTACCCCGCCCCCTTTAACGTCGCATAAGTAGCCGCCGCCAACAAGCTCCTCGTATACTCCTCCCGTGGATCGCTCAGCACCGATTCCGTGCTGCCCGCCTCCACTACCCTCCCATCCTTCATCACCATCACCCGATGCGCCATCGCCCGGATCACCGCCAGGTCATGGCTGATGAAGAGATAAGCCAGGCCGTATTTCTTCTGCAAGCCGGCCAGCAGCCGCAGCACCTGCAACTGCACCGACACGTCCAACGAGGACGTCGGCTCGTCCAGCAGGATCAGCGCCGGCTTCAGCACCAGCGCCCGCGCAATCGAAATTCGCTGCCGCTGGCCGCCGGAGAATTCGTGCGGATAGCGTGACATCATCTCCGGCTGCAATCCGACTTCCTCCAGCGCCGCGCCAACCGCATTCCGCAACCCATCACGCGACAGCTCGGGATGATGCAGCGCCAGTCCCTCGCCAACTATCTGTTCGATCGTCCTGCGCGGTGACAGCGATGCGAACGGGTCCTGGAATACGACCTGCATGCGCGCGCGCAGTGGCCTGACGCGGGCGCTGTCCATCTCGCTGATCGGCTGGCCCACAAACGCAATCCGTCCAGCCACCTTCGCGGCGGACAGGCGCAGCATCGCCATCCCCAGCGTCGACTTGCCGGAACCGGACTCGCCGACTATGCCCAGCGTCTCGCCGGCACGCAGCTGCAAGTCCACATTGTCGACGGCAACGAAGTCGCGCTTCTTGAACCAGCCCTGGCTGATCTGGAACACGCAGCGTACCTGCTCGCCCTGCAACAACAACTCGTCGCCTTGAGGAGCCGTCTCCAGCAAGTGATCCGGATGACTGGCCAGCAATTTGCGGGTGTAGGCTTCCCGCGGGGCGGCAAACAGTTCGGCGGTGCTGGCGGTCTCGACCAGCAGGCCCTTTTCCATCACGCCGACGCGGTCGGCGAAATGGCGGACCAGGTTGAGGTCGTGCGTGATCATCAGCACGGCCATGTTTTCTTCACGCTGCAGCTGGTTCAGCAGTTCCAGTATCTGCACTTGTATCGTCACGTCCAGCGCAGTGGTCGGCTCGTCGGCGATCAGCAGCCGCGGCCGGCAGGCGAGCGCCATCGCAATCATGGCGCGCTGGCGCTGGCCGCCGGACAACTGGTGCGGATAGGCAAGCGCGCGCCGCGCCGGTTCCGGTATGCCGGTCTTGTCCAGCAATTCGACCGCGCGCCGCGCTGCTGCCTTGGCACCCAGGCCTTCGTGCAACATCAGCACTTCGGCAATCTGGTTGCCGATGGTGAACAGCGGGTTGAGCGCTGTCATCGGTTCCTGGAAAATCATGGCGATGTCGCGGCCGCGCAGCGTACGCAGGGCCGGGACCGGCTTTTGCAGGATGTCTTCGCCGTCGAACAGGATCTGTCCGCCATACGCAGCGTCCTGGTTCAGGCGCAGGATCGATAGCGCAGTCACGGTCTTGCCGGATCCGGATTCGCCAACCAGTGCGAATTTCTCGCCGGGCGCAATCGTGAAACTGACATCGTTGACGACCGTGGAAGAACCGAATCCGACCACCAGATTGCGTACCTCAAGCAGGCTCATGTCCGCCTCCGGACATCAAGCGCATTGCGTAGCGCATCGCCGATATTGGTCAGCAACAGCAGCGTGACGGTCAGCACGGCAAACGTGGACAGCGCGATCCACCAGGCGTCGAGGTTGTTCTTGCCCTGGGCCAGCAACTCGCCCAGGCTGGGGGTCGACGGCGGCACGCCCAGGCCAAGGAAATCGAGACTGGTCAGCGCCAGGATCGCGCCGCTCATCCGGAACGGCAGGAAGGTCACGACCGGCGTCATGCTGTTGGGCAGCACATGGCGCCAGATGATCTGCCAGTTCGACAGTCCCAGCGCGCGGGCCGCCTGCACATATTCGAGGTTGCGGTTGCGCAGGAAATCGGCGCGCACGTAATCCGACAGGCCCATCCAGCCGAACAAGGATAGCAACAGCAACAGCAGGCCTATGCTGGGGTCGAAAATCGACGCGAAGATGATCAGCAGGTACAGCTCCGGCATTGAACTCCAGATCTCCATGAAGCGCTGGAACAGCAGGTCGGTGCGGCCGGCGAAATAACCCTGTATCGCGCCGGTGACCAAGCCGAGGATGACGCCGGTCGCAGTCAGCGCCAGCCCGAACAGGATCGAGATGCGAAAGCCGTACAGCAGCCGGGCGAACACGTCGCGGCCGCGGTCGTCGGTGCCGATCCAGTTCTGCCCGGTCGGCGGCGCCGGATTGGGCGACCTGGCAAAATAATTCAGCGTGTCATAACGATAGCGGTTCAAGGGATAGATGGCCCAGTTGCCCGGTTCGCTGAACTGCTTTTCGATGAAGGGATCGAGATAGTCGGCCGGCGAGTCGAAGTCGCCGCCGAACACCCGTTCGGAATAATCCTTCACGATCGGAAACACCAGTTCGCCCTTGTAGCGCGCCACCAGCGGGCGGTCGTTGGAGATCACTTCCGCCATCAGGCTCAGCCCGAACAGGATCAGGAAAATCACCAGGCTCCAGTAGCCGCGCCGGTCACGGCGAAACCGCAGCCAGACCCGGCGGCCGGGGGAGATCGAGGGCGCGGCCGTCGTGGCCTGCATGCTCGGCGTGCTCATGGGGTTCTGCGTGCTTTGCGTGCTTTGCGTGCTCATCGTGCCAGGCTTTCGAACTGCACGCGCGGATCGGCCCACACGTAGCAAAGGTCGCCGATCAGTTTCACCACCAGCCCGATCAGCGTGAACAGGTAGAGCGTGCCCATCACCACCGGATAGTCGCGCCGCACCACCGACTCATACGACAGCAGGCCCAGGCCATCCAGCGAGAACAGGGTTTCGATCAGCAGTGAGCCGGCGAAGAAGGCGCCGATGAAGGCCGCCGGGAAACCGGTCACCAGCGGAATCAGTGCATTGCGGAACACGTGCTTGTACAACACGGTTTTTTCCGACAAGCCCTTGGCGCGCGCCGTCAGTACGTACTGTTTGCGTATCTCTTCCAGGAACGTGTTCTTGGTCAGCATGGTCATGACGGCGAAGGAACCGGCAACCGAGGCCACCACCGGCAGCGTGATGTGCCACAGATAGTCGGCAATCTTGCCGGACCAGGACAGTGTTTCCCAGTTGTCGGACGTCAGGCCGCGCAGCGGAAACCACTGGACGAAACTGCCGCCACCAAACAGCACCAGCAGCAGCACGCCGAGCACGAAGCCCGGTATCGAGTAGCCAATCAGCACCGCGATGCTGGTGGCGACGTCGAAGCGGCTTCCTTCGCGGACCGCCTTGCTGATCCCGAGCGGGACCGAAATGAAATAGGTCAGGAAAAACGCCCACATGCCCAGCGAGATCGAGACCGGCAACTTGGATTTGACCAGTTCCCACACATCCTTGTGATGGTAGAAGCTCTGCCCGAGGTCGAAGGTGGCAAAGCCCTTCAGCATCTGCCAGAAACGCGCCATCGGCGGCTTGTCGAACCCATACAGCGCCTGGATTTCCTTGACCCGCTCGGCGTCTATGCCCTGGCGGCCGCGGTACTGCGACGCACCGCCGCCGCTGGCTTCACCGCCGCCGGTCACGGCACCCTGCTTCAGCTCCATCAGCGCCTGTTCGACCGGCCCGCCGGGCACGAACTGGATCACGGCAAAGGTGATCGCGATGACGCCCAATAATGTCGGGATCATCAGCAACACGCGCTTGGCGATATAAGCCCAGATATTCATGGTTCCATCTGTATGCGGTCAATCCGGTATTTGTCCATGCCGCCGCCGCTGTCCCTGCTGTCCGTGCCGGACATATCAGCGCGGCTTGGCTTGCCACCAGTTCGAAATTACGTAGGGATCCGCCTGGTAGTACAGCGGCGCTTTGTCGGGAATGCCGAAACGGTTGCGATAGGCCACCCGGTGGGTAGGCGAGAACCAGTGCGGCACCGCGATGTATTTATGCAGCAGCACCCGGTCCAGCGCGCGCGCCGCGGAGACCAGCTGCTCGCGGGTTTCCGCCGCAACCAGGGCCGCCACCAGCTTGTCGACCGCCGGATCTTTCAGTCCCCAGACATTGTTCGATCCCTTGATGTCCGCCGCTTGCGAACCGAAGATATCGAACATTTCATTGCCCGGGCTGGTGACGTCGGGCAGCCGCTGGGTGGTCATGTCGTAGTCGAATTCTTCCATGCGCTTTTGCACCAGCGCGTAGTCGGCGGTGCGCTGCGTCACCTGCACGCCCAGCTTTTTCAGGTTGCGCACATAGACGCTGATCACGCGCGACAGCGCCGACTGGTCGTCCAGGATCTCGAAGCCGAACACCTCGCCGCTGGCATTGCGCAACGCGCCATCACGGTATTCCCATCCGGCCTGGCGAAACAGCTCGCGCGCCTTGAGCAGGTTGGCGCGCAGCGAAGCCGGCGGCTCGGTATCGGGCGGTACCGGCGCCGGGCCGAACACGGCGGGATCGAGCCCGGCACGCAACGGTTCCAGCAGCTTGAGCTCGCCCGCACCCGGCATGCCGGTGGCGCCCAGCTCGCTGTTGCTGAAGAAGGAATAGATGCGCTTGTACTGGTTATAGAAAAGCTGGCGGTTCATCCATTCATAGTCCAGCGCAAGGCCCAGCGCCTGGCGCACGCGCGGGTCGCGGAACTGCGGGCGCCGCAGGTTCATCATGAAGCCCTGCATGCCGGCGCCGTTGGAGTGCTTGAGTTCGCGCTTGACGATTTCGCCGCTGCGGAACTTCGGCCCGTTGTAGGCGCGCGCCCAGTTCTTGGCGCTGTATTCGACCACCACGTCGAATTCGCCGGCCTTGAACGCTTCCAGCCGCGCCACATCGTCCTTGTAGAAGCGATAGACGATGCGCTCGAAGTTGAACATGCCGCGCCGGGTCGGTACCTCATTGGCCCAGTAAGCCGGATTGCGGCGGTACACGATGGAGCGGCCGACGTCGTAGCGGTCTATCAGGTAGGGTCCGCTGGCGATCGGCGGCGCCAGCTGTATCTTGTCGAAGGGTGTGCCGGCGGCCCACTTGCGTGAAAACACCGGCACCCCGCCGACGATCAGCGGCAACTCGCGATTGAGGCTCTTGAACTCGAAGCGCACGGTGCGCGCATCCAGCACCACGCACTGCTTGATGTCGGCGAAGATCGACTTGAACTGCGGCGCGCCCTTGGCCAGCAGGGTGTCATAGGAATATTTCACATCCTCGGCCAGCACCGGATCGCCGTTGTTGAAGCGCGCCTTGGGATCGAGCCGGAAAACCATGGACATGCGGTCCGGCGCCAGCACCATGTCTTGCGCCAGCAGGCCGTACATGGTGGCGGTTTCGTCGGAAGAGCTGGTGGCCAGGGTCTCGAACATCAGGTTGCTCAAGCCGGCCGCCGCCACCCCTTTCATCGAAAACGGATTGAACTTGTCGAAGCTGGTGCGGCGGTCGGGATTGGCGAGGAACAGTTCCCCGCCGCGCGGCGCGTCCGGATTGACGTAGTCGAAATTCCTGAAACCGGCCGGATATTTTGGCTCGCCGTAGAGGGCGAATGCGTGGGCGCCCCATGCGTGGGTGCCGGCCATCAAGCCAGCGAGGAACAGCAATGTCGAGAGGAGTCTTACCATGCAAGCGTTGGCTCAGGAGGAATCGGCTGCTGCGTCCGGCAGGCGTCGGCAGGTGGGCCCGCACGCCACAGGATGTGGTCTATTGTACATAAAGGGATGCCCGCGCAAGGCGCCGCGGTTGCCCTGCCCCACATGAAGCCCTACAATCTTGCCCATCCTGACATTCCGGAGTCGCTCCATGGCGTTCTTGCAAGGCAAAAAAATTCTGATCACGGGCTTGCTGTCCAACCGTTCCATCGCATACGGCATCGCCCAGGCCTGCAAACGTGAAGGCGCCGAGCTGGCATTCACCTATGTCGGCGACCGCTTCAAGGACCGGATCGTCGATTTCGCGAAGGAGTTCGACAGCGAACTGATCTTCCCGTGCGACGTCGGCAGCGACGAGCAGATAGAAGCGCTGTTCCGCGACCTGGGCCAGTCCTGGGGCCAGCTCGACGGCCTGCTGCATTCGATCGGTTTCGCGCCCCGCGAGGCAATTACCGGCGATTTCCTGGAAGGCCTGTCGCGCGAGGCATTCCGCACCGCACACGAGATCTCCGCCTACAGTTTCCCGGCTTTGGCCAAGGCGGCCTTGCCGCTGCTCAAGCCTGGCTCATCGCTGCTGACGCTGACCTATCTCGGCGCCATCCGCGCCACGCCGAACTACAACACCATGGGCCTGGCCAAGGCATCGCTGGAAGCCAGCGTGCGTTACCTGGCGGAATCGCTGGGCAAGAGAGGGGTGCGCGTGAACGGCATCTCGGCCGGTCCGATCAAGACCCTGGCTGCCAGCGGCATCAAGGACTTCAGCAAGCTGCTCGGCATTGTCGCGGCCAACGCGCCCTTGCGCCGCAACGTGACGATTGAAGACGTCGGCAATGTGGCGGCCTTCATGCTGTCGGACCTGGCTGCTGGAATCACGTCCGAGATTACCTACGTGGATGGCGGCTTTTCGAATGTGATGTACGCGCCGGAGTGATGTTTTCGGCGGGCCAGGCGGCCTGAGCTGATTGGCCTGACCTGATTGGCCGGACATCGCGGACCATGTTGCCCGCATGGTCCACATTCCGGCAAGTCCGAAGGCATGTTGAAATGGCATGCAGTTTGCAGGGCGGATGCAGCTGAAGCCACCCTGCAAACGTTCCCCCCTTCCCGGCGCTTTATATTAGAACGATGGGGCTGGACATCCGCCACCGTACCCCGTACAATCGCTGGCTGTGCTCCTGATGGGGCACTAAACGCCGCATCGCAAACCCTCGCAGTAACCATACGAAGCCCTCCCGCCCCCTGGTGTCGCCTATGACGGACACCGCCCCGGCGCAAAGCTTTATTGTGCCGAAATCTCTCTGAGCTCTCTGTAGTTCTCATAGCTGTTTCGCAGTTTCGTTGGTTCGCGTTGCTATCCTCGCGCCACAAGCGCATTTCGTTCTGCATTACCCATGCAGCGCGGAGCAATGATTTTGACGAAAGTAAATATGACTTTTGAAGCACTCGGCCTCCACCCGGCCATTCTTAAAGCAATCAACGAATCCGGCTACAAGGACCCTACCGCAGTTCAGGCTCAAGCGATTCCGGCAGCAATCGAGGGACGCGACCTGATGGTGTCGTCGCAAACCGGTTCGGGCAAGACCGCCGCATTCATGATCCCGTCGCTGCACCTGCTGGCCTCCGCCGTTCCGGTCGACGCTGGCAAGACCGCGAACCAGACAGCGCAGGCAGCCCGTGCCCGCGGTGAGCGTCCGCGCTTCCGCCCGGCCCAGCCGCGCGTGCTGGTACTGACGCCGACCCGCGAACTGGCACTGCAAGTGACCAACGCGACCGAAAAATACGGCTCGCACCTGCGAAGCATCCGTGCCGTCGCCATCCTGGGCGGCATGCCTTACCCGAAACAGATGCAACTGCTGTCGCGCAATCCGGAAATCCTGGTTGCCACGCCAGGCCGCCTGATCGACCACATGGAATCGGGCAAGATCGATTTCTCCGAACTGCAAGTGCTGGTTCTGGATGAAGCCGACCGCATGCTGGACATGGGCTTCGTCGAAGACATCGAGCGCATCGTCGCCGCCACGCCGGAAACGCGTCAGACGATGCTGTTCTCGGCCACGCTGGACGGCATGGTCGGCAAGATTGCAGCGCGCATCACCAAGAACGCCCAAGTGATCCAGATCACCGGCGCCACCGCACGGCATGAAAACATCCAGCAGAAGGTTCACTTCGTCGACGACCTGTCGCACAAGAACCGCATGCTCGACCACCTGCTGCGCGACGAGTCGATCGACCAGGCCGTGATTTTCACCGCCACCAAGCGCGATGCCGATACGCTGGCCGACCGCCTGACCATCGCCGGTTTTGCTGCTGCTGCGTTGCATGGCGACATGCACCAGGGCGCGCGTAACCGTACCCTCGACAGCATGCGTCGTGGCCAGGTGAAAGTGCTGGTCGCGACCGACGTTGCCGCCCGCGGCATCGACGTGCCGACGATCACCCACGTGATCAACTACGACCTGCCTAAATTCCCGGAAGACTATGTCCACCGCATTGGCCGTACCGGCCGTGCCGGTCGTAACGGCGTTGCAGTGTCGCTGGTCAACCACCAGGAAAACATGAACGTCAAACGCATCGAGCGCTTCACCAAGCAATCGATTCCGGTTGATGTGATTGCCGGCCTGGAGCCGAAGCGCAGCGCAGCCCCTGCCCGTCCGGGCACCGGTTCGGGCTGGAAGCCTGGCGATGGCCGCGGCCGCGCCAAGCCTGGCCAACGCAGCTTCAGCAAGCCTGCAGGCGGTGCACCGCGTCGCGAGAGCGGCTACGGCGGCAACCGTGACGGCGCCAATACTGGCGGCGCACGCCGGTCATATGGCGATCGTTGATTGCTGATTGACTGACTCCGGCCGCAATGCGGCTGGATCAAGTACTAAAAAACGCATGGCGACTCAGGTTGCCATGCGTTTTTTTTGGGCTGGCGATTTGCTCCGACCGCAGCAAGTACGTCGATGGCCGAGCGACCTTTGGCCCTCTCCCTTTCAGGGCTGAGCCTTACCCATAACCGTGGGTGAGTGGTTTTGTGGATTTTTGGGTCTCTGGCTTACGGTTGGTGTGGCTGGGTTTGTTGTTTGTCGTTGTGAAGCCCGGGAGACACCCCGGCGGGTGTGTAACTTTCTTTTGGAAAAGAAAGTCACCAAAGAAACCAAATTCAACACCCACTTGGCCAACGCACGCTTCGATAGGCAACCAGACTCGGATGTCTGGGCTAATCCAGTGCGACCTTCGCGAGCGATGATCCCTCGGCTGTGTGCCGCTTACCTAATCAGCCAACCCCATGAAGTGTCTTATACCGATGCCCGGCGCACCGTTGACTCTTAATGGTTTTCGAAGCTTCAAACAGGCGACGGAGGGGATCTTTTCTAGAAAGGCAGAGTTCTGGGGAAGATCGCCTGAATTGCTCGCCCCGCCCCCCCCCTGAAAACCCGACCTCAAGAGCCAACTAGCGGCTTCGAAAACAATTGGGAGTCAACGAGCGGTGGTGTGCGGTCGGCGGCATTGAAGCGGGTTGACTGATCCCGGTCAGAAGCGAACGTGTGGCAGGACCTTCCTCGCGAACGTCGCAATGGTTCGGCCCAAGCGTCCGAGTCTGGTTGGCGATCGGAACGGGCGTTGGCCAAGTGGGTTTTGACCTTCTTTTCTTTGGTTCCTTTCTTTTTCCAAAAGAAAGGAACACACCCGCCGGGGTGTCTCCCGGCTTCACAACCACAACCATCACACCCAGCCACACCAACCGCAAGCCAACAAGCCGCAAAATCCAAAAAACCCACTAACCAGAGATATGGGTAAGGTTCAGCCTTGAAAGGGGGGCGTTCGTGACGTGCCTGGGACAGCGCCCTCACCCCATCCCGCAAGTCCTGAACCCTACAAAAATATCATTCCTCTCCGGCAAATAGAAATTCCGGAATTTCACCGAGCGCATGCGCCCCGGCGTAACAAAGGACGCGCCCCGCAGCACCTGGTGCGAATCGAACCAGGGCTGGGAATATTCACGATACGCATCCGCTTCGAAACCCTCATACGGCAGGAATCGCGAACAAGTCCATTCCCACAGATCGCCCCAGCGCAAGGCCGGATGTCGGCTCAATGCCGCACTCTCCCACTCCGCTTCGGTCGGCAAGCGGCGGCCGGCCCAGGTGCAGTAAGCCTGTGCTTCGTACAGGTTGACGTGCCGCACCGGCTCATGCTGCGGCAATATGCTGTCACGGCCGAAGCGCTCGCAGCGCCAGCTGTTGTTGTCGCGCCGCCAGTAACGCGGCGCCGACTGCTCCTGCGACATCAGCCAGATGCGTCCGGCCTGGGTCCAGTAATGGGGATTCTCGTAGCCGTTGTCATCGACGAAATCGGCATACTGGGCGTTGGTCACCAGCGTCGCATCCATCTCGTAACTGTCCAGCCGCACCGGATGCGCCCATTTTTCGTTGTCGAACACGAATTCATTGTGGGCGCTGCCAAGCTCGAAGGTGCCGCCCGGGAAGCGGATCGTGCCCTGCGCCCATGCGCGGGTCGTGTTCCAGCTGCCATGCGGCAGCGCCGGAACGCCCAGGGTCTGCATGGTGTAGGCCAGCGCCTCGCCATGCATGTCCTCATGGGCCAGCGCCAGGCGGTAGGGATACAGCGCCGCGGCGCTTTCGGCGGACCGGCTCAATTTGTCCAGGACCCGGTCCAGCACTTCGCGGCAATATGTCTTCAGCGCGCCGGGCGACGGCAAGCCCAGCGACCAGCGCTCCTTGTGTGGCACCAGGTTGGAATCGAACCAGTCGTCGCCCTTGGTCAGCAGCGAATGTCCGCGCGCCGTTCCCGGCTGGCTCGATTCGGCTTCACGCAGGATGTACCACTCGGCAAACCAGGCCTGGTGGCCGAGCTCCCACAGCGGCGGATTGACAGTCGACAGCAAGGGCACGCGGGCCGGCAGGTCCAGTCCGGCCTCGGCAAAGCGCTCGAACAGGGCGAGCGTATAATCCCGCGCATCAGTGAGCGCGTCCGCCAGTTCGCTGCGGCTGGCCGTACGAAATGAAGCATTCATCGAGAGATCCTGAAGCCGTGACGGCGAAGCCGCTTATATTCATTATCAGTCCCGCATCGGCAAAAGCCAACAACGGCAACTGGCAAACTGCGTCGCGCTGGCAACGCTTCCTGCGCGATCGCTATCGCGTGCGCCTGACCGATGAATGGGATGGAAAAATACAAGCAGATCTGATGATCGCACTACATGCGCGAAGATCGGCTCCTGCCATTCAAGCATGGGCGCGCCAATCGCCCGATGCGCCGCTGATCGTTGTCTTGACCGGCACCGACCTCTACCGCGACATCCACACGGATGCTGACGCCCGTCAATCGCTGGAAGCGGCAAGCAGGCTGGTGGTGCTACAGGAAGCCGGGCTCGAACAGCTATCCCCGGCACTGCGCAAAAAAACCAGCGTCATCTTCCAGTCAGCTCCGCAGTTTGCTCCATCCATTGCTCCGTCCCTGACGCCGGCCAGCGCGCCGGCGGCCCTATCCCCGCTTGCTGCCAACCCGGCCTTCACCGTCATCATGATCGGCCACCTGCGCGCCGAAAAAAGACCGGAGACCTACATGCAGGCGGCGCTGCTACTGAAGTCCTCCGGCATCCGCTTGCTGCACGTCGGCCATGCACTCGATGCCGGACTGGCACGACAGGCTGCCGACACCGCCGCTGCCTGCCCGTCCTACGAATGGCTGGGCGGTCTGCCCCATGCCCGCACCCGTCGGCTGCTGGCCGACAGCGACCTGATGGTAATCACCTCGGCGATGGAAGGCGGGGCGAATGTGATCATCGAAGCAGTGACCAGCGGCGTGCCGGTGCTGGCCAGCGACATCGACGGCAACCGCGGCATGCTGGGCAGCGACTATGCCGGCTATTTTCCGGTCGGCGACAGTGCCACGCTGGCAAGGCTGATCCTGCGCGTGCGGGACGAAGCGCCTTACCGCGAACAGTTGCGCCGGCAATGCAGCCAGCGGGCAGACCTGTTCAGCCCGGAGCGGGAGCAGGCGGCGCTGCTGGAACTATTGGATAATGTGCTGCTACCGCATCAGGAATGAACATGAACGCACCTACCGAACTCCCGTCCGAACAACCCGTCAAGCTCACCTCTTTCTCGCACGGCGGCGGCTGCGGCTGCAAGATCGCGCCCGGCGTGCTGGCGGAAATTCTCAAGCGTTCCAGTGGCTTTCCGGTACCGAAGGAACTGATGGTCGGCATCGAAACCGCCGATGACGCCGCCGTGTACCGCCTGAACGACGAGCAGGCGCTGATTGCTACGACCGATTTCTTCATGCCCATCGTGGACGACCCGTTCGACTTCGGCCGCATTGCCGCGACCAATGCGATCTCGGATGTCTATGCGATGGGTGGCACGCCGATCATGGCGCTGGCGCTGGTCGGCATGCCAATCGACAAGCTGCCGCTGGACGTGATCGGAAGCATCATCCGTGGCGGCGAATCGATCTGCGGCGAAGCCGGCATACCGATCGCGGGCGGACACACGATCGATTCAGTCGAGCCGATCTATGGGCTGGTGGTGCTGGGCCTGGTTCACCCGGACCGGGTCAAGCGCAATGCCGACGCCCGCGCCGGCGACCAGCTGATCCTTGGCAAGCCCCTGGGCGTGGGCGTGCTGTCGGCGGCCTTGAAGAAAAATGCGCTGGACCAGGCCGGATACCGCGCCATGATCGAGGCCACGACCAAGCTCAACAAACCGGGGCGCCTGCTGTCGGAAATGGCCGGCGTACATGCCCTGACCGATGTCACCGGCTTCGGCTTGCTCGGGCATCTGCTGGAACTGGCGCGGGGTGCGGGGCTGACCGCGCGCCTGGACATGTCGCGCATTCCGTTGCTGCCCGGCGTGCAGCAACTGGCGGAGGCAGGTTTCGTTACCGGCGCCTCCGGCCGCAACTGGGGCGGCTATGGTCATGATGTGCAGCTGGGTGTGGGTGTCTCGGCTGTGCAGCAGATGCTGTTGACCGATCCGCAGACATCGGGGGGCTTGCTGGTGTCCTGCGCGCCGGAGGCGGTGGACAGTGTGCTGGCCTTGTTCCGCGAGGGCGGATTTGCCGAGGCAGCGGTGATCGGTGAGATGGTTGCTGGGGCGGCGAAGGTGGAAGTGAAGGCGTAGTACGTCGATTTGCGGCGTCGACCGTAGCGTCACTTTAATGCTCCCTGCCTTTCAAGGGCTTTCGTTACCCATATTCATGGGTGAGTGGTTTGGTGGCTCTTTGGCTTGCGGTTCGTTTGGCTGGGTTTGATGGTTGTGGTTGTGAAGCCGGGAGACACCCCGGCGGGTGTGTTCCTTTCTTTTTAAAAAGAAAGGAACCAAAGAAAACAGAGTCAAAACCCACTTGGCCAGCGCCCGCCTCGATAGCCAACCAGACTCGGACGTCTGGGCCGAACCATTGCGACGATCGCGAGGGAAGTCCTGCCACACGTTCGCCTCTGACCGGGATCAGTCAACCCGCTTCAATACCGCCGACCGCACACCACCGCTCGTTGACTCCCAATTATTTTCGAAGCCGTTAATTGGCGCTTGAGGTGGGGTTGCCAAGGGCGCGGGTATCCCCGGGAGCAACTGCGGCGCTCTGCCTTTCGTGAAGCAGATCCGTCGCATATTTGAAGCTTCGAAAACCATTAAGAGTCAACGGTGCGCCGGGCATCGGTATAAGACACTTCATGGGGTTGGCTGATTAGGTAAGCGGCACACAGCCGAGGGACCATCACTCGCGAACGTCGCACTGGATTAGCCCAGACATCCGAGTCTGGTTGGCTATCGAGGCGAGCGTTGGCCAAGTGGGTTTTGACCCTGTTTTCTTTGGTTCCTTTCTTTTTGAAAAGAAAGGGACACACCCGCCGGGGTGTCTCCCGGCTTCACAACCACAACCATCAAACACAGCCGAACGAACCGCAAGCCAGAAAGCCACCAAACCACCAAACCGCTCACCCACGGCTATGGGCAGGTAATGCTCAGCGTTCAAGCGAAGGGATCGTTCGTGGCGTGCGTCGGGCCACGCCAAGAATCAAGATACGGACCCCGTAAACACCTCCGCCTCCTCAAACGCCTTCCCCGCCAGGTCCTTGGCCGACAACACCAGTTCCCCGGCATCCGGCCACTCGATCCCGATCGTGGCGTCGTTCCACAAAATGCTGCGCTCGTGCTCGGGTGCCCAATAATCGGTCGTCTTGTACAGCACCTCTGCAAATTCGGACACCACGACAAACCCATGGGCAAAGCCGGCGGGAACCCAGATCTGGCGCTTGTTCTGCTCTGACAGGTAGTCCCCCACCCATTTGCCAAAAGTCGGCGAGCCGCGGCGGATGTCGACGGCGACGTCGAATATCTCGCCTGACACCACGCGCACCAGCTTGCCCTGTGGTTGCCGGATCTGATAATGCAAACCGCGCAGCACGCCGCGCATGGAGCGCGAATGGTTGTCCTGCACGAAGGGCGTCGAGACGCCAGTCAGCGCGGCAAAGGTGCGAGCATTGAAGCTCTCGTAAAAAAACCCGCGCTGGTCGCCATACACCGTCGGCTCGATCAGCTTGACGTCGGGTATCGCCGTGTCAATCAACTGCATCTCAATAAACCTTTGAATCCAGGATGTTCAACAGATACTGCCCGTACCCGCTCTTCTTCAGCGGCTCGGCCAGCCGGGCGACCTGCGCGGCGTCGATGTAGCCCTTGCGGTAGGCAATCTCCTCCGGACACGCCACCTTCAGCCCCTGCCGCTTTTCGATCGTGGCAATGTACTGCGAAGCGTCCAGCAGCGATTCGTGCGTGCCCGTGTCCAGCCAGGCCATGCCGCGGCCCATTACCTGCACGTCGAGCTGGCCCTGCGCCAGGTAGGCACGATTGACGTCGGTGATCTCCAGTTCGCCGCGCGCCGAAGGCTGGACCGAGGCCGCGATGTCGCACACCTGCTGGTCATAGAAATACAGCCCCGTGACTGCGTAATTCGATTTCGGGACAGCCGGCTTTTCTTCGATGCTGACCGCGCGCCGATTCGCATCGAACTCCACCACGCCGTAACGCTCCGGGTCTTGCACGTGATACGCAAAAACCCGCGCCCCTTGCGACTGCGCGCAAGCCGCGCGTAACTGGCTGTCAAAGTCGTGGCCGTAGAAAATGTTGTCGCCCAGGATCAGGCACGATGGCTGGTTGCCGAGGAAATCGCGGCCGATGATGAAAGCCTGTGCCAGCCCGTCCGGCGAGGCCTGCTCCGCGTACTGCAAGTTGATGCCCCACTGGCTGCCGTCTTGCAGCAGATGCTGGAAACGCGGCAGGTCCTGCGGCGTGGAAATCAGCAAAATGTCGCGTATGCCCGCCAGCATCAGCGTGCTGAGCGGGTAATAGATCATCGGCTTGTCATACACCGGCAGCAGTTGCTTCGACACTGACACCGTGACCGGGTGCAGGCGCGTACCCGAACCGCCGGCAAGAATGATCCCGCGCCGGGCCGGCGCATCTGTAGTTAATGGCATTTCAATTCCCGAGTCCTGTGTTCCATGTCCTGATCCCTGTGTCCGCCCTGCATGCAGTGCGGCGCATCAGAGCGTAGCGCCATGCCGCTCGCAAAACAACTCCCCCACCCGCGTCTTCACACCCACACCAAGCGCCCTCGCCTCGCGCGCCGTCAAGCCGCCGCTGTACGGAAACGTGTCAAGCATGACCTTGTGCTGGTTGACCGCCTCCAGTGCCTCCTGATGCGAGCCGGGGAGAACATATTCCACCTGCCGCGGATCGAGCACCATCTCGATGCGCTCGCGAACCCGCGCGTACTTGTACTGCCGGTGCACGAAGCACTTCTTGCCCGGCAACGCCGCCAGCATCTGCAGGAAAGCGCGCGACACCTTGGCCGGATTGGCAAAGATCACCGGCACATCGCTCTTCACTGCGGCAGGCTCGGGCATGTAGGGCGGCGGCGTGTAGGTGGCGTAGCCGCCTTCGATATTGATCAGCGGCTCGGTGTACAGCGGCTGCAGGTAGGTCGGGGACTGGGCTTCGTCGCCGATCCAGCCGTCGAAGGTAGTGAGGCCGGTCGTGATGCTCTGCCCGCCCACCCATTTGAACTGCTGCCGCGCCGGCTTGGCCGACAAGGCTTGCAACCCGACCGGGTCCATCCACCCACCCAGGTCGTACAGCACCTCGATGTCGGCATCGTGAATGGCCTGCGCCAGTTGTGGTGCCGGCAGGTGCTGCACATCGAGCCATTCCGCCGCAATCTCGCGGAAGGCATCGGTGGCCCAGTCCTTCTTGGACCCGCGATTGAACACCACGATGTCGCAGCCCTTTGCCACATGCCGGAAGCCGGCGATGGTCAGGAAGTACACCGGCGACACGCAGAGCAAGGGCGACAGCAGCGCCACCCTGGGCCGCGCCGAGGCCGGACGCAGCGGCCGCAACGGGCGCGGACGAAACGAGAAATCAGGCATGCGCAAAGCGCGCCGGGAAAAATCCATCACCTGCTGGGTCAGCTCCACCGACCCGATGTCGCGGTCGTACAGCGAGGCCATCAGGGTCGTCAGTTCGGCATCATTGCGCTGCGACGGATCGTTCCACAAGGGCTGCACCAGCCGCACCGCGGCCAGCGGATCGCCGAATTCATTCATCGCCAGGTCGGCACGGCCGAGCAGCGCGGAAGCGTTCAGGGGATCTGCCGTCAATACCTCGCTGAAGACCTGGTCTGCGGTTTCCATCTCGCCCTGCGCCTTGCGCGACCGGGCCAGGATGATCTTGCTCTGCCACAGGGCCGGCTTCAGGGCCAGCGCGTTTTCGGCCGCGATGATGGCCGCCTTGTGGTTGCCGATGCCGTACAGGCACAGGGAAAGGTTGTGCTGGATCTCAGCGCTTTTCGGGGCGGCGGACATCGCTTTCAGGTACAGCCCGATGGCGGCGGTCCAGTTGGAAGCGTTACGGGCGGCCTGGGCCTGCTGGAGCACGGCCGCGAGATCGGCGGGAATGGGCGGGGAAGATGGAGTCATAGGCAGGATTGTAGGGCTGTTGGCGGGAAAGAACACAGGATATGGGTAATGGTCAGCCCTTGAATCAGCTCACCTGTAATAAATGGGGTCAGACTCTGACCCCATTTATTTTGCACTTCCGGGCGGATGCCGGCCGGAAGCGGCGGTTCAAGCGCAGCGCTCATTCACACTTGTTTATTCCACTTTGCTGATGGTGCAGGATCGGCCAAATGTTGGAAGTCAGGTGTTTGCCAGGTGACGCACGGCGATGTTCGAACGCTCTGCCATTTCTCTGCACTTGCTGGCCCAACCATGACGATCTCCGGGGGGCGGCAGTATGGTGGCAGTCGTATCAGGCAGCGGGTTGGGGCTGGGGAACAGCTACTTGTCGATTCCAGGTCAGCAGATTGGCGCCGCGGCGCTCGGGCAGGCAGGAACGATGGGCTTCGTCAACGCCCGTACCGGCAATCTGGTATTGCAGCGGCAGGACGATGTCCTGCTCGGCCGCGGACCCGACATCGGCATTGTCCGCACCTATAACAGCCAGGGCTTGCTCGACGACGACAATGCCGACAACTGGCGCATCGGACTGTATCGCAGCGTCGGGCAACTGGCCGGCATCGTCAATACCGCCGGCAGCACCATCCGCCGCGTCGATGGCGACGGCGCCGAACAGGCCTATGCATGGGACGCGGCGCGCGGCATGTACCTCGGCACCGATGGCGCCGGCAGCTACGACACTCTGGGCTTTTCGAACGGCACATGGACCTGGACCGACGGCGACACCCAGGCTACCGAAACCTATGATTGGTCCGGATCGGCCGGCAAGCTGATCCGCCATGCCGACGCCGATGGCTTCGGCCTCAGCTTCATCTACACCGGCAAGCTGCTGACCAGCGTGCTCAGCGCAAACGGCGAGCGCACCAATCTCGACTATTACGGCAACCAGCTGGGCCAGACCCGCACCGTCACCAGCACCGGCGCCACACTCATACGCACCCGCTATGCCTACGACGCCAATGGCCGCCTGACGCAGGCGATCACCGACCTGTCGCCGCAGGATGGCAGCATCGCCGACGGCAATGTCTTCGTCACAAGCTATGCATACGATGACCGCCCCGCCGGCAGCGATGGGGGCAGCATTAGCTATAGCAACCGGGTTGCGCGCATCAGCCAGTCCGATGGCGTCGACGTCGCCTTCACCTATGCGCTGGTGGACGGCAGCTGGCGCGTGACAAACATCACCGACGCGCTCGGTCGGATGACCAGCCTGGCCTGGGAATCGGAAAATTCGGCTACTTCGGATTCTTCGACTACTTCGGCTACTCCGGCAACTTCAGCACCCTCAGCAACTTCGCGCACCATCGTCACCGATGCCGCCGGCAGCCAGACCATCTTCACCAGCGACAGTGCCGGACGCCTGATCAGCCTGCAGGGCCCGGCCGTGGGTGGCAAGCGCCAGCTGCTGTCATGGGACTACAACGCCAACGGCGACCTGCTCCGCCAGACCGATGCGCGCGGCAACAGCGTCAGCTACGAATACGACGCCAACGGCAACCTGGTGAGGCAACGGGACGCCGCCGGCACCACCGTCACGCGCGTGTTCGATGCCCGCAACCGCCTGCTGGTCGAAAGGCTGTCCAATGCCGCGACCGGCGTGCCCGAATCGAACACGCGTTACGCCTGGGACAGCAGAGGCCACCTGCGCTTTGCCGTCAGCGCTGAAGGACGCGTGACCGAGTACCGGTACAACGGACTCGGGCAACGGACGAGCACCATCCTCTACACCGATGCGCGCTACGGCGTGGATTCCGACATGCGCGATGCCTTGCGGGCGATCCTTGCCCGCACAGCGTTGAGCGAATCGCAACTGGCCGCATGGGTGGCCGGCAGCAGCGTGGACAAGACGCGCAGCCTGCGCACCGACACCAGCTACGATTTCCGCGGGCAGGCGTCATCGGTCACCACCTTCGCCCGGAACGATGCCGCCGGCAATGGCATCCGGGACGGAGCGCAGTCGACGACCAGTTACGTCTACGACCAGGCCGGCCAGTTGCTGTCCACCACCGCAGCGAAGGGCGTCGCCACAACCGGCAACCCGGGCGACTACCTCACAAGCTTCGTGTACGACGGCCTGGGCCGGCTGAGCGCCAGCACTGACAGCCTGGGCCGCGTCACGCTCACGCAATACGACAGCGCCAGCCGGCGTGTCGTCACCACGATGGCCAACGGGCTGATCAGCACCGCCGTGTTCAATGCCGCCGGCGAACTGGCCAGCCTGCTGCAATCCGACGGCGCCCAGGCAACGGGCACGACCCGCTACCAGTACGACGCCGCCGGCCGCTTGCGCATCACGCAGGACCCGACCGGCGTGATGAGCTACCTGCTGTACGACGAAGCGGGCCGCAAGGTGGCGAGCATCCAAGCCGACGGCAGCCTGACCGAGTACCTCTACAACGCCGGCAACCTGCTGGTGCGGACCATCTCGTATGCGACTGCGTTGGCGGCATCCGCGCTGGCTGGCTTGCTCGATGCAAGCGGCAACCCCGCCAATGTCGCGCTCGCTTCGATCCGCCCCGCCATCTCGGACAATGACCGCAGCAGCTGGAATTTTCATGACGCGGCCAACCGGCTGGTCAAGACCGTCGACGAAGAAGGCTTCGTCAGCCAGCAGTCATACGATGCAGCCGGCAATGTCATCTCCACGCTGCGTTTCGCCACTGCCGTGCCCGTCAAGGACATCACGGCGGCCACCTTGCCTGCCGACCCGGCAGTCTCGCCCGCCGCCAGTCCCGAAGACCGCCGCACCCGATATTTCTTCGATGCCGACGGCAAGCCAGCCGCCACGCTGGACGCCGCCGGCTATCTGAGTGCAAGCGAATACGACGGCGCCGGCCGCTTGATCCACACCATCGCCTACGCGCGCCAGTCCGATGAAGCACTGCGCAGCAGCGGCACGCTGGCAGAACTACGTCCCGCTGCCAGCGACCAGGATATCCATGGCTGGATGCTTTACGACGGCCGCGGCAATGTCACGGCCACGCTCGATGGCGAAGGCTACCTGAGCGAATCGCTCCATGACCTGAACGGCAACCAGACAAGACAGGTCCGCTACGCCAACAAGGCCTTGATTGCGCCACAGTCCATCACCGCATCGACATCGATCGCGGCGCTGCGGCCTGCATCAAGCGCCCGGGACCAGATGACGACCCGCAGCTTCACGGCACTCGACCAGCTTGAAACGCTGACCGACTACCAGGGAACGATCACCCGCTACACCTACGACCAGGCCGGCAAGCTGATCGCGACCGACAAGGCCTGGGGCACTGCCGAGGTTCGCACACTGCAGTCCCGCTACGACCGCCAGGGCCGCCTGACCGGCGAACTGAGCGCCGAGGGCAGCGCGCAACTGGCAGGACTATCCGCACTGGCGGCGCCCACTGCCGGCCAGGTCGACGCCATATGGAGCAACTGGGGCCTGACCCACACCTACGATCGGGCCGGCCGCCGCAGCAGCACCACCGACGCCAACGGCAACCGGACGCTGTTCTACTACAACACCGACGGTCAGCTGACGCACACCATCAACGCATTGGGCGAAGTAAGCGAAGTCCGGTTCAATGCCTTGAACCAGGCCACCCAAACGATCCGCTACGGGACCCGGATTGCCGCCGCGACTCTCGATGCACTTCCGGGCGGACTGATCGATGCTGCGCTGACGGCGGCCATCGACGCGATTGTCGACACCGCACTCGACAGCGTGCACTCGTCCACCTACACCCTGCGTGGCCAGCTGGCATCGGCTACCGATGCCCTCGGCGCCGTCAGCAGCAACGCGTACAACGCATTCGGCGAACTGGCCAGCCGCACAATGCCCGCCACCATGGCTGTCGCTGCCGGCACCAGCCTGGTCCCGAGTCTGGATCCGAGCTTGGATCCGAGCTTGGATCCGAGTCTGGATCCAAGTTTGGTCCCGCGTTTTGCCCCGCACTTCCGCCACGACCATTACCGCTACGACCAGCGCGGCCAGCTGGTGCAGGTCCGGGAGGATGCGAACGGTCTCGATCGGGTCAGCACCACCGTCCACGACGCCTTTGGCCGGACAGTGCTGGAGGTGGACGCCAGCGGCAACCGGCGCGCTGCATCCCATGACCGCCTGGGACGCGTGGTGCAGACCATCGACAGCCTGGGTGCGGTACGCAGCACGACCTATGATGCATTCAGCCGCACGCTGACGCAGACCGATGCGCTGGGCAATGTCACCACCACCTCGTACAGCGCCATCGCCCGCAGCGTCACCTTGACCACTGCGGAAGGCATCAGCATCACCAGCCGTGCCAATCGCCACGGGCAGGTAATCTCCATGACCGACGGACGCGGCAACACCAGCAGCAGCACCTACGACCGCAACGGCAATCTGCTGCGCAGCACGGAGCCAGCCAGCAGCACCACCAGCGCCGGCCGCACCCGCAGCAACGACTACGACCGTGCCGGCCAGCTGATCGCCAGCACCGATGCAGGCGGAGTCCGCACCACCCATGTCTACGACGCAGCCAACCGGGTCCTGGTTCGCCGGCTGGATCCGGAAGGCCTGAACATCGCCACCCGCTACGCCTGGGACGCCAAGGGGCAGGCGATCAGCGTGACCGACGCCAACGGTGTCGAGACGCGCACCAGCCACGACCTCAACGGCCAGGTCGTGCAGGTAGCCGTCGACCCCGACGGCCTGAACCTCAGGACCAGCTGGACCTACGACCAGCTCGGCAACACGCTCACCATCACCGAAGGCGCCGGCACACCGACGGCCAGGGTTACCGCATACCTCTACGACACGCTCGGCCGGCGCATCGAAGAAACCATCGACCCGGCCGGCCTGGCGCTGAGCAGCCGCTACGCCTACGACCAGCACGACAATCTGGTGGCCAAGACCGACGCCAATGGGCATGTCACCCGCTATTTTTTTGATGCCGGCAAGCAGCTCGTCTATTCGATCGACCCGCTGGGCGGCGTCACGCAGAACGTGCATGACGCAAATGGCCGGGTGATCAGGGTCATCAACTACGCAAGGCCGCTGGGCGGCTTGGCGGAGAGCACAAGCAGCACCGGCATTGTCGAAAATATCGCAAGCGAAATCGTCACCAGCCCCGATGACCGCGTGACCCGCACGGTGTTCGATCGCGATGGTCGTGCTGTCTATGCGATCGACAGCCTGAACCATGTCACGCAGAACATCCACGATGCCAATGGCAATGTGATCCAGACCATTGCCTATGCCCGCCCGATTGATCTGGCGACTGATCTGGCGATTGATTTGGAGACTGATCTGGCGACTGATTTGGCTACTGATCTGGCGATTGATTTGGCGACTGGTTTGCCGGCGGGTTTGCCAAATGAGCCGCCGGCGGATCCGGGCATGGACGACATTGCCGCTGCGGTGCTGGCCGTTGCCAGTACCACGCAAGACCGCAGCACGCGCACCGTCTACGATGCCGCCAACCGTGCGGTGTATGTCATCGATGCCGCCGGTGCCGTACAGCAGAATGTCCATGATGCGCAGGGCAATGCCGTGCGCGCAGTCGCCTATGCCAATCTGGTGGACCTGGCCGGCAATCCCGGCATGGATGCCGTTGCCGCGGCGCTGGTGCCCGACCCGGCCCGGGACCAGGTCACGCGCACCGTGCGCGATGCCGCTGGCCGTCCGGCATTCGTGATCGATGGCCTGGGGTATGTGAAAGAAGCCCGGTACGACGCACTGGGCCGGGTGCTCCGGACGATCAGCCATGCCCGGCCCATCGCCATCACAATCGTCATTGGGCGCGCGCCGGCGATGGTCGTGGCCGATGTCGAGGCCGCGCTGGGGCTGGACAGTGTTCCGTCCACCGCCATGACCGGCATGCGCAATCCGGTCCAGCCTTTCCAGTGGGTCGGATCGGCCAGGTCGGATGTGGTCACTGCGCAGACCGAGAACGTCGCCATGACGATCTCGACCTACATGACGGGAACCGTTCCCATCGTGAACCTCTCCTGGCCGGGTAAGCCGCCTGCCGGCACTACGGTCAGCTTCGAATATCGTCCAGCGGGCAGCACCGGGAGCTTCGCCGAACCACCGGTAAGCATCACTGGCGGTTTCTTGAAACCCACAAAACAGCAGGTCGGCCTGAGTGGAGCTATCTATAGCTACGAATATCGAATCCGCTACACCGACAGCACTGGCCAGGTTCTCAGGTCAGCAGCAGGTACGTTCAATCTCGCCATGGGAACCTTCACTGCGGCATTCAAGTTCACCAAAGTTACCTCCACCGCGGTAGCCGGTTCATCGATATCCGGGTACATCGCCGCCGCTGACGTCGCCGCAATCGCGTATCTCGATGCAGTCGTTGCCGACAAATCCACCGGCAAGGCGATCAGCACAGCACGTACCTGGCCGGGATACGAACCCGGCTACAACGGCCACGTCAACCTGTCGGTCGGCACCGAACTGCCCGAGGGCAGCTATACCATCTCGATCCGGATCCGCAAGAAAGATGGTACCGAGATCACGCAGCCGGGCTTCAACTACGAAGTTGGCCTGCAGGCGACCGGTGAGGCCTCGACGACCATCGCCTGGAATGCAGGCAAGCAACCCCCGGACACCAGCGTCCAGTTCGAGTACGCCCCGCTTCGCTCGACCAGCTTCACCACAGCCACCGTCGAACGCTTCGGCCTGCTTCACCAGGTTGTGCTGGCGGCGCCATCGCCGGGACCATACCAGTACCGGGTGCGCTACATCGACAACGCCAGCGGCGCTGTCGTCAAGGAAGCGCATGGCCAGTTCAGTGCCGGCGCCAAAGGCACTGCCATCGTCGCATCACTGCAGTTTGCGCCCGGGAATGCAACAATCGCCAGCCAGGTAAACACCTTCAGCTACGACAGCGCCGGACGCCTCGTCGCCAGCACCGATGCCGCCGGCTACACGGAGTCCTGGATCCGGGATGCGCTGGGCAACAAGAAATCCTTCGTCAACAAGAACGGCGCAGAGTGGAAATACGAGCATGATGCCGCCGGGCGCCTGGTCACCGAAACCAGTCCCGCAGTGGCGGTCACCAGCGTCAGCGACAATCTGGTCGCCACCACCGAAAGCAGCGCGCTGCAGACCCGCCTGGACTACGATGCGCTCGGCAACCTGACTTCACGCACCGAAGCCTGGGGCCGGCCCGAAGCACGCACCACACGCCATGAATACGACGCGCTGGGGCGGCAGGTAGAGACCATCCATCCGGAAGTCCGGGTCTACGGTTCCGACAACCTGGCGACCAATGGACTGGATGGCGTCGTCAAGCGCACCGAAGTCCGCATCAGCCCGACCAGCATCGTGCGCTACGACCGCTTCGGCAATGCCATCGTCAGCATCGACGCGGCAGGCGGCTACAGCTACAAGCTGTACGACCAGCTGGGCCGGGTCACCTACGAAATCGACGCCGGGCGCTACGTCACCGCATATGACTACAACGCCTTCGGCCAGCAGATCCGCCTGACGCGGCACGCCTGGCAGATCGGCATGATCATCCACAGCCAGCTCGACGACCCCTGGACCCTGGCCGAGGTACAGGCCCGGCTCGGCACCAGCGATGGCGACCGCAGCATCCAGACCGGATACGACCGCCTGGGCCGGGTCGTCACAGTGATCGAACCGCAGGTCACGGCCTATGACTCCAGCGCCGCCGCTGGCAGCCAGTATTTCAGCGCCGGCAAGACCACCATTAACGATTACGACGCCTTCGGCCGGGTCACCAGGCAATCGATCCTGCGCAATCCCGTCACCGATACCTGGGCTCACACGCGCAGCTGGCACGACGCGCGCGGCAACAAGACGGCGCAGCTCGACCCGATGGGCTACCTGAGCACCTGGGAACACGACGCCGGCGGCAATATCATCCGCCAGGTCGAACATGCCAAAGCACTGGCCGCAGAAAGCATCAGCGCCACCAGTTACGGCGTGCCCGTAACCACCACACCAGCGTCGAACCCCGACAGCGCAATCGGCTATGACCGGGAACTGCGTTTCGATTACGACCTGATGAACCGGAAAATCCGCGAGACCAGGGTCCATGTCGAATACGCCAGCGCCAGCGGCACCGGCAACAGCGTGACCAGCATCTCCGGCGACATCTCGACCGAATACGGCTATGACGCCGTCGGCAACCTGGTGCAACTGAAAGACGCCAATGGCGACATCAGCTGGACCTGGTACGACGCACTAGGCCGGATCCGCGCTGTTGCCACCCCTGCTTCCAACTCTGCTTTCGACGCTGCTGCCATCGGTGCTTCCACCACTGCTTCCACCGCGGTTTCCACCGCTGTTGCCACGGCTGATGCCACCGCTGCCGGCGACCAGCAGTGGGGCATGACCGTCCTCGACAACGACGCCTTTGGCAATGTCACCCGCCAGACCCGTCACGCCAATGCCAGCAGCGGCGTCAGCGCTGTCGGCTACACAACGCCTTTGGCCAGCAACGACGACCAGGTCTCCTTCAAGCTGTACGACACCCACGGGCACATGATTCGGGCGGTCGATGCCGAAGGCAAGTCGAAATACACCTCGTACAACGCCATGGGCCAGGTCGCCAAGGAATGGCACGCGATCACCGACGCCGATGGCAGTATTCAGAACGTGGTCCGGGTATTCCGCTACGACATGCTGGGCCGGCAGATCGCAACAACCGAGCGGCCGGTGGCGCAATCCGGTGTCACGGTTGACCTGGCCGTCAACCAGGTGGCCTGGAACGCATTCGGAGAAATCACGCAGAAAGGCGTCAACAGCTACCAGGAATACTTCCAGTACAACAACGCCGGCCAGCTGTGGCGCACCAACAGCGAGGACGGCGTCAACCGCGTCTACCTGTACGACCTGCAGGGCACCGCCACCGCCGAGATCCGCAGCCAGCAACTGGACCTGGGGGCCTACCGCCAGGCCAGCGATGTGGCAGCACTGACCGCCAATGTGATGCGCACCGACACGCTGGTGGACCTGAACGAACGCGTGATCGGCCGGGTGCTGCCCTCGTTCACCGTCGAGCGCAGCATCGAAGCCGCAGCGCCGCCGGCCTATCAAGCAGCGGCGCTTGACTATGCCGTCGCGGCGAGCGGCAGCCGGTATGCCGATGAAGGCGGCGAATTCTTCTGGGGCACCAACCAGGTGAACCTGAGCTGGACCCCGCTCGGCGGATGGGGTGACGGCACGGTATATGTCGAGATCAACTACACCGATCCGACCACCGCCTGGTACGACGAATATGGCACTCGCTACCTGAGCAGCAAGAGCTACGGCCTGGAAATCTCGCCGCTGACCACCGACACCGGCACCACGCTTGAATGGCCCGCGCAGGTCACCGGTGGCGGCATCGAATCCATCAACTGGGTCGCGCTCTACAAGCGCGATGTCAACGGCAACTGGCTGAAGGTGTATCAAACCGGCGCCCCCGGCCCCCAGCAAAAACAGTTCATGGTCGCCACGCCCACCGAGCCTGGCGGCAGGATGGAGGTTCGGCTGCGCGCAGCCGGCAGCACCAGCTGGTTCCCGGCCACCGTGACCGACATGGGCCGGCAGACCATCATCAACACCGCCAACCTGAACCAAGGCGGCGTGTACGACTACGAGATCCTGTACTACCACCGCAATGGCGTGACCGGCCAGCCCGACCTCACCCCCTATGCGCACGCCACGGGTCAACTCGGCATCAACGGCGCCTACGGCTGGATGAGCGTCACCACGGCCGCCGGCAACGATGTCGTCACCCACACACCGGTCATCAGGCAATCGCTGGACCGCTGGGGCAATGTCATTGAAGTGAGCAATGCCGGCAATCCAGGCGATCCCGGAATTGCCGACAATGCCGAATATGCCGCCACCACCCGCTACCGCTACAACGACCTGAACAAGGTGGTGCAGCAGACCAGTCCCGAGGTGGATATCTGGGGAGAAAACGGCGTCGCCAGGCGCAGCACACCCGTGTCCTGGAAGTATTACGACAAACTGGGCCGCGAGCTCGGCACCAGGGACGCCAACGGCAAGCTCAACACCGTCGCCCGGGACGCCGCCGGCCACGTCATCGCCGAATACCACGCCGATGGCGGCATCGTCACCCACACCCATGACGTTCTGGGACGAAAGTCCAGCACCAGGAACGCCAACGGAAACATCACGTCCTGGACCTGGGACCGGATGGACCGCCTGAAGTCGGAACGGCGGCCCATCGGCGCCGACTACTACGACTACGACGAAGCCGGCAACCGCATCCGCGAATACGGTAACCGTCTGGCCATCACCAACTGGTACGACACGCGCGGCAAGCTGGTGCGCACCCGGCTGCCGATGGGGCAGGAAACGACATATCAGTACGACACCCGCGGCAACAAGATCCGGGAACGCGACGCCAACGGCTTCGTCGCAAGCTGGACCTACGACTACTTTGGCCGGGTACGACTCCATTTCGACCTGGGTGGCGCCAACACCAGCTATAGCTACAACAGGGCCGGCCTGCTGGTCAGCCAGACCAACACCCGCGGCCAGAACCTGGCCTATACCTGGTACGAGAACGGTGCGGCCAGGTCCACCGTCGACAAGGCCCTCAACGCCGAAACCTTCTACGAATACGACGCCGCCGGCAACCGTACCCGCGAACGGTTCCGCAAGGCCGGCGTGACCCACCAGGACAACCGCATCGCCTTCGACAGCCTGGGCCGCATCACCTTCGTGCAGGACAACCGTTATGCGCTGAGCTACGGCTATGACGCCAACGGCAACCGCCGCTTCAATCGCGCCAGCTACTACGACACTGCCGGCGCCAAACGCAGCGTCGAAAACTGGTACCGGTACGACAGCATGAACCGCATCAGGCTGTCGCAGGGCGTACTGGCGAATGGCTACATCACGATCAATGACGCGCAGGGTGTGATCCTGTCATACGACCTCGCTGGCAACCGGAGCAGCGCATTTTCCATCGTTCCGGGTGCGGGATGGAACGAGAACTACTATTACGATCGCAACAATCGACTGACCTTGTCGATGCGGAGCGAGTCAGTGGGCTCGAGCCGCAGCTACGACGGGGCCGGCCGGGTCATGGAACAGATCAGCGTCGCCGGCACCAGCTACCGGCGCACAGTCAACGACTACAACGCCAACAGCTGGCTTAGCTCGCAACAGACATTCAACGGCGCAGGCACCAGGCAGAGCGCCACCCAATACACCGGCTATGACAATACCGGCAACCTCCTGAGCTGGCAGACCACGGTTTTCACCGGCACCCCGTACACCAACTTCTACAGCCAGGAGGCCTATGCCAGGTTCGAGACCTACAAGGAGAGGGTCATCCACGGCAGCAGCACCCTGTTCCAGCCCGGCACCACCACCAGCAGCTACGACGTCAACGGCAACCTGATCGCGGTCAGTGACCAGTTCGCCGGCAGCAAATACCGCAGCTTCGTCACCGACCAGGCCGGGCACATCCTCAACAAGAGCGAGAACGGCAGCACGCAGTACTACTTCCACGTCAATGACAAGCCCAGCGGCTCGACCGCTGCATCGGGCGCGGACTTCGACTTCAATTACACCCCGGTCTCCGAGCGCTACCCCGCATCGACACCTGGTACCTGGGTCGTCAACCAGGGCGACACACTGCGCTCGATTGCCCAGGCCACCTATGGCGACGCCCGCCTGTGGTACCTGATCGCTGACGCCAACGGCCTGCGCACCGACGCCGACCTGGGCGTCGGCCGCCGGCTGACGGTGCCCAACAAGATCACCAACCTGTACAACGACAGCAGCACCTTCAAACCCTATGCCGCCGGCACGATCATCGGCGACACCACGCCGACCCTGCCGGATCCGCCACCGGCACCGCAGGCAAGCAGTGGTGGCGGCTGTGGCGGCCTGGGCTCGATCCTGGTGGCAGTGGTGACGATAGCCGTTGCTTCCATCACGGCCGGTGCGGTGCTGGCGACCATGTCCAGCGTGCTGGGAGGGCTTGCCGGCACGGTCGCAGCAGGGGCAATCGGCGGAGCGGTCGGCAGCATCGCCGGCCAAGGCGTGGCCATTGCGCTCGGCATGCAGGACAAGCTCTCGTGGGATGCCGTCGCGATGGGTGCCATTGGCGGCGGCGTTGGCGCGTACGTTGGCCCGGCGGGAAGTGGCGCGACCGGACTGATGACCAATGCAGTAGCGACCAGCGTGGCAACGCAGGGAATCGCCATCGTCGTCGGCTTGCAGGACCAATTCTCGTGGCAAGCGGTCGCGGCTGCGGCGGTGGGCGCGGGGATAGGGGCGACGGTGGGCAAGACGATTGCAGAATCGCTGGAACGCGGCTTGAAGTCGGCGGGAGCAGGGTTTGCGAACGTCGCGGCAAGGATCGCAGCGGGAATGGTTCGCAGCGCGGCGCAGGTGATGGTCCGGGGCGGGAGGATGGAGCTTGCTGCGGTGTCTGCGGATGCGTTCGGGAATGTGTTGGGGAATGGGATTGTGGGGGCGATGGGTCGGGGGAGCCAGCAGGCTGCGGTCCTGTATGGCGAGAAAGAGCAAGCACAGGATTTCGACCGTGAAAACACACGGTTTATCAGCGCAACTCAGGCGAATGCCGGTGATATTGCCAACATGGAGCGGGCGCAATGGCTACTGGAGAACAGCGTAGCGGGGCCGGGAGTCGGGGTAGCGCAAAGCGGGGGAGACCGCTTGCGCTTGTCGTCTGCTGACGACATCCCGATCGACATGCCGCATGCCACTACCGATCCTCGTGTCTTGGAAACCAGGACTCTTGCCGATCAGTTCAATGCCTTGAGAATCAGTCAGGCGATCGCGGATGGAGAGGACCTCGCGCCTACGACTGCAAATGCGGCGCGACTGCGGCTGTATGACATGTCTGGCGGGGGTATGCCGGTGAAGTCCGCCTACCCAAACAGCTTTGAATATAGCGACCCGATGACGGGGTTTACAAACGACGACACGACCCTGGATTCACTGGGGCGCAACGCCAGTGAACTGTTCAAGGCCCAAGTCTATAGCCGGATCTCCGGTAGTGTGGGGGCGGTCGCTTCCGGATTGGAAATTGCGGCAACTGCAGGAATGAGCCCATTCGGCAGCGCAGTCCTGATTCCGCACGGCATCGACAATTTGCAGGCGAACTTGCGCCAGACGTGGTCGGGTGAATACACTCCATCATCTACTGCCCAGTTAGGTATGTTGGCCGGCCTCAGCCCGACCCAGGCTGAACTGGTCAATGCTGGAGTCGGACTGCTGCCGTTAGCGCCGGCTGCACTTGCTTATGGCGTTGGCAAACTTGGACCGTCGCTCATGCTACGGTCGGAGGCCTACCTTGATAGTTGGGGTTTGCGCCTATCGGTTGCGGAGTCGGGACCAAGGACGAGCGCAGCAAAAAGTTTTCCTAATCTTATGCCGGAGGATCTCCAGAAAGACCTTGAGCTTGCCAAATCGCTGGGCATCGCTCCGATCAAGGTTGCCGATCCTGCATTTGCCGCAATTGCTGAACAAGGAGCTATAAAATGGGCTGTACTTGAGAACGGTGACCTCGTTGCCATCCCGAAAAATGTTGGTCCGTACCAACTAAAGCACTCAGTGTTATCCGGCGGAAAACCCGTTTTAACAGCGGGAGAAGCAACCGTCGATATTTTTGGAAATATAAAACACGGTCACGATATTAACAGAATATCCGGACACTTCAAGCCTTCGAATGGTAGTCTGCAAATTGGTGTTGATGCCTTTATAAATGCCGGAATTTCATTTAAAAAGGTAGATCCCTCTCTTCCACAAGAATTCTATTGGGGATTTTGATGATTTCGATAAAGTCAATTTCGTGGCAGCCAACATTGCTTGATAATGGGCCGGATGCTTGCCTAGAATTTATTAATGAATATTTCCCAGCCAAATACGATTGGCTGCGCTTGGCAGAGGCCGCTGCGACCAAGGCCGCTGCGCATATAAAACTCGGAGAAAAGCCTTTTGAGAAGGGACTGTGTTGGATACGGGTAGCCGTAGAATTATATGAAAGGATGGCAGATCAACTCAATCTTGTAAAAAAAGATGCATGTCTTAGGCTCCGATTACCCGCTCTGGCACTGCGTGTGCAGGCAATAGCGACCTGGGGACCAAGGGATGATGACTCTCTACTAAACCCCGAGGAAGTCATTACCCGATTTCATTATCTGATAGAGGTGTCTCCCGAGGAACTCGAAGATGATTCAAGTTTTCCTCGGCTCCCCAACATCAGAAATGCATTGGACATAACGAAACAGGTTGAGCCACTTCTGAATGTTGAACCCTTGCGATTGAAATTTCCAGAACTATCAGAATATTGCCGAGCTGCAAACATTGCTCGTGAAAATTCACGCACAAGAATTGTGTAAAAATATGGGGTCATAGAAATATGGTGTCAGACTCGCTATGAATGGCATGCTAATCGAGTCTGCCCCCAATTCCCCGATCCGACCCATCGTGCGGAGCGATGTCGCAGGTCTGCTAACGATCGTTCAGGCAGATGGAGAATTTACAAAGGGTCAAAAAGTCTTCGTTGTCCTCGGCTCCAAGCCTGTAATTGTCGCTACCCAGTAGAAAAATATGGGGTCAGACTCGATTTAAATGGCGATCCTGATATAGAGAACTGCATGAATATTACTTCACAGCGAATCTGAATAATCTTAATCGAGTCTGACCCCTATTTATGCCATTACTTGGTGATCTGTTCGATTATCAGGACGTCACCATGATCCTTCGAGCCTGATCACTAATAGTCCTGTGCCTCCTGGCCCCCTTGCAGGAAAGTTTCTGCCTTCATGTGCGGAAGGATCTCGGCTCTCCATATCAATATGGGCTCCCGTCGCGCCTCGATCAGACTCGTAATATAGGATGGCATTGAACATGGCTCGACTACCCCGCCATTTTTCCCGCGCTTTGCCGCTGCATATAATTTTGCGGGGGAACAACCGTACGCCCATATTCTCGGCTGATGCGGATTACAAACATTTCAAAGGTGCCTTGCTGGACGCTGCATCTCGTCACAAGCTGGCGATCCACGCATACGCGCTCGTGAGCAACCACATTCATTTGCTTGCCTCGCCAGGTGGCCCGGAGAGTGTCCCGAAGACAATGCAGAGCGTGGGCAGGCGATACGTTCAGTATTTCAATCTCCGCTACGACCATACCGGAACACTATGGGAAGGTCGCTATCGGGCGACGGCTGTCGACACCGAAAACTACCTGCTAGCGTGCATGCGCTATATAGAACTGAGTCCTGTGAGGGCAGGGATGGTGAATCACCCGCGTGACTACGCCTGGTCCAGCTACGCCGCGAATGCAGAGGGGAAGGACGACATGCTGATCACACCGCACGGCCTGTACACAAGCCTGGCCACTGACGTTTGCGCACGCAGGATCGCCTATCGCGACCTGGTGACGGCGGCGATGAACGAAACCGTGGATTGAAATCCGTGAATGCACGAGTCTGACGCCCTACCCTCCTTTGTTCACGGGCCGTGAACGATTATTTTTATTGAACATCGCTCGTTTTTTCCATAGACCCCATGTGGAGCAAATTTTCATGAAGACACCTGTGGATGTAGGCGAGCAGTTCCAAGCGCTGCGCCGGCAAGCCCATAAGACTCAAACTGAAGTCGCTGGTTTGACAGGGCTCCAACAGGAAGTACTGTCTCGTTTCGAGCGAGGGCGAGGCAACGACTTTTCCCTCGGTCGACTGTTAAGGCTTGCCCACAGTCTCGGCTACGAGCTGGCGTTTGTTCCGTTGGGGCGCAAGCCCACCCTGGCGGACGTCTATGAAGAGAGAAGATAGTCGATCACGAGGTACTGCATCAGCGGGTCAATCCAGCGCACCGGATCAGGTGCGCCTGCTGTCCGATCCTCCGGCCGAAGAATCAGGAAGAAACCTCTCCTGGGACTGGCGAGCCGGCTCTTTTTGGCCAGCCGGGTGGCCGCAGCAGAAAAGGCCGCAGGGCTCAAGCCGAGCGCCTGCATGGCATCTTCCCGACTGAAGTAAGCCCTGCCGCGGGAGAGTTGTTCATCAAGGTATCGATCAAGTGCGCCCATTCCCCGCTTTTATGCAAACACCGACATAAAAGCAAGCTTTTCGAATATGAGTGGGGATCTGGAAAAAGCGCCTTGCTCAGTCTTTGCCAATTCAACTTGTGGGCATGGGTTGGGGAATCAGGGTCAATACCCTTCCGGATTATTTTCCTGCCACCGCCAGTGATCCAGGCACATCTCGGTCAGGTCCTTTTCGGCGCGCCAGCCCAGCAGTTCCAGCGCAAGGTCCGGACATGAATAACAAGCGGCGATATCCCCCGGCCTGCGCGCCTGGACCACATACGGAATCGGGCGGCCGCTGGCCGCTTCAAAGGCGCGCACTGCGTCCAGCACGCTGTAGCCGCGGCCTGTTCCCAGGTTGACGGTGAAGCTGCCGGGCTGCGAGAACAGGCGGTTCAATGCGGCGACGTGGCCCTTGGCCAGGTCAACCACATGGATGTAGTCACGAACACCGGTGCCGTCCGGTGTCGGATAGTCGTTGCCGAACACCGCCAGTCGCTCACGGCGGCCAACCGCCACTTGCGCGATGTACGGCATCAGGTTGTTCGGTATGCCGCGCGGGTCTTCTCCCAGCCGGCCGCTGGCGTGAGCGCCGACCGGATTGAAATAGCGCAGTATCCCTGCCTGCCATTGCGGATCGGAGCGCACCAGGTCGTTGATGATCTGCTCGACCATCAGCTTGGAACTGCCGTAGGGATTGGTGGTGGACAGCCGCGCCGTTTCGCGAATCGGCACGGAGTCGGGGTCGCCGTAGACGGTGGCCGAGGAACTGAACACGATACGCCGGATACCCGCTGCTGCCATCGCCTGCAGCAGGGTGACGGTGCCGTCGACATTGTTCTCGTAGTACATCAGCGGCTTTTCAACCGACTCGCCTACCGCTTTCAGGCCGGCGAAATGGATCACGGCGTCTATGTCATGATCGGCAAAGATGGCATCGAGCGCAGCCCGATCGCGCACGTCGCTCATGACGAAGTGAATGGGCGATCCGGCGACTTCCTCCGCCCGCTCCAGTGCGGTGCGGGAGCTGTTGCACAGGTTGTCCAGCGCGATCAGCTTGTAGCCGGCTTGCAGTAGTTCTATGCAGGTGTGGGAGCCGATGTAGCCGGCGGCACCTGTTACGAGGATGGTTTTGCTCATTTTGTTGGTTGGTTAGCTGGCCGACCGGATGTCGTCATCATTTTTCGTATGCGACGAACTGGTCGGCGATTATCGTCCAGTCGGTTAGCATATCATCCACTGTCGCAAAAGCGGCTGGGCGAAATCAACTTGGCCCCCTCGGGGCGCATGTACCGAAATACAGCAATCAAATGAGCAAGCAAGGATTCAACCTGATCGGATACGCCACGTCACCGCTGGGCTTGGGTGAAGACCTGCGTTCTTTCGCCGGGATGCTGGATTTCCTCGGCATGCCGTTCTCCGTCACCGACGTACCGACCGACGCCACTGGCAAGGTAAAGGTGAACTGGAAGAACATGACCACGGAAGACTATGCGACCAGCTTCTTCTTCATGGCGCCGATGGAGTGCGCAAGGATCGCGGCCAGCCATCCGCGGCTGTTTTCCGAGCCGAAGCTGAAAGTCGGCTACTTCCTGTGGGAGCTGCCGGACTACCCCCGCAGCCACATTCCTGCGCTGGGGCTGGTCGACCACATCTGGTGCCCGACCGGGTTCGTGCAGAAGGCATTTTCGGACGCCGTAAAGAAGCTGGTGCTCGCCATCCCCCTGCCCGTTCCGGTAACCAAGCCGGCAAAAAGAAATTTCAGGAAGGAGTTGGGCATACCAGCAAAAGCCTTTGTATCGCTCTACATGTTCGACCTGCACTCGACGGTGAACCGGAAGAACCCGCAAGGTGCTGTGCAGGCCTTCCTGGATTTCGCCGGCGCAAGGACGGACGTGTACCTGATCCTGAAGCTCAACCGCTGGGAAAGCACCCCGAAAGAAAAGCTGGCGTGGCTGCCCACCGACCCGCGCATCAAGATCATTACCGAAACGCTGGATGGCGCCGAACTGGCAGCGCTGTACAAGTCGGCGAACTGCTACTTGTCGCTGCATCGGGCCGAAGGCTTCGGACGCACCCTGGTGGAGGCGATGCAACAGGGTCTGACGCTGATTACCACCGACTTTTCCGGACCGGCGGATTTCGTCAATGAGACCAACTCGCTGCTGGTCGAATGGAAGCGGCGCGACATGGGCCCCGATGATTATCCAAACGCAGACCCGTCATGGTGGGCAGAGCCGTCGATCGAGGACGCCGCGCGCAAGCTTGAAGAAGCCTGCTCAGGCAAGAGGAGCCGGTTTTCGAAGGCCGCGAAAGCGACCGGGGAGCAGTTTACTGTCGAGGCGCTGGCTGAACGGTACGAGCCGGTGCTGAAGCATTACCTGAGAATGTAGGGCCACGGGTTAATCGAGTCTGACCCCAATTCAGGGAACATCCAAGAAGATATGCGACAGTTGGGTGGGTCCGCACCCGGAGCGTTTTGAGTCAGAAATCAACAGAGGCTTCACTTTGAACAGATATCAAATGGCCGAACTGGTAAAAAGTTCGGGGGTTGAATTCGGCACGAGTGGCGCGCGCGGATTGGTTGCTGCAATGCTGCCGTTTTTATCTTACGCATACGCAGCCGCGTTTTGGCAAGCAGTTGGATCCGGTAACAGAGTTGTACTTGGCCACGACCTAAGGCCAAGCAGTCCAGGCATTGCTGCATCGTGTGCGGCTGCCTTCCGCGATTTGGGTGTCGAGGTGGAGTATGTCGGCTCGCTGGCCACGCCAGCGGTGGCTCACTATGCCATTGAAGCGGGCGTCCCCGCAGTTATAGTGACCGGCAGCCACATCCCCTTTGACCGTAATGGCATCAAGTTCTACAGTGCCGACGGTGAAATTACCAAGGCAAACGAACAGTCAATATTGCAGGCCTCCGTGGAGGTGCCGGCCGAATTTGCTGCGCCTCCGTTACCCTTACCCAGCAGCGAGGCCCACAACGCGTATATCAGTCGCTACGTCCAGTTCTTCGGAAGTAGGGCTTTAGAGGGGAAGCGCATCGCCATATACGAGCATTCCAGTGTCGCCCGAGATCTGCTGCGCATTGTCCTCCAGAGGCTGGGTGCCGAAGTCCTGTCCTTAGGGCGAACGGACACATTCGTACCGATCGATACCGAGGCTGTACGGGCTGAGGATGTTGCACAAGCAGCACAGTGGGCCACTGAGAACTCCTTCGATGCCATTGTCTCTACTGACGGTGATGCCGACCGTCCGCTTATTGGAGATGAGGAGGGACAGTGGTTCCGCGGCGATGTAGTCGGGGTATTGTGCGCCAAGTACCTGAATGCTGACGTCGTGGCTACCCCAGTAAGCAGCAATACTGCTGTCGAGAAGGCTGGTTGGTTTAAGCAGGTTGTGCGGACCCGGATTGGTTCTCCCTATGTAATTTCGGCAATGGACGCAGCGTCCAGGGCGGGTTCGGGCAACGTCGTCGTGGGTTACGAGGCCAACGGTGGTTTCCTTCTTGGGAGCGATGTTCGGCTTAACGGGAAATACCTGAGTGCACTTCCGACGCGCGATGCAATGCTACCGATAATTGCATTACTGAGCATGGCCAAACAACGGCAGTGCAAGGTGTCGGAAATAGCTTTGAATCTGCCGCAGCGCTTTACCCATAGCGATCGACTGCAGAGCTTCTCCTCGGAAGCGAGCGTAGCGCTGTTGGCACAATTGTCGAAAGACATTGATTCGGCCGCCGATATTTTGGCTCCTGATGCGGGCAGGGTCGCTTCCCTTGACGAGACGGACGGGATGCGTGTGACGTTTTCTACCGGCGAAATTGTGCATCTCAGACGCTCGGGAAATGCGCCTGAGCTGCGCTGCTATGTGGAGGGTGATTCCCAACTGCGCGCTAAGTACTTGTGCGATGCATGCCTGGCCAGAATCCTGAACCTAAAAGAACAACTGCCTCCAATCTGACCATGGTGAAAACGCGGCATAGCGCAATTGGTGCGCAGGTTCTTGAATTCGCTGGGGATGGCAATGGTGAACTTTTCTATTGCACGCCTGTGATGCCAGTGGTGCCGGGTCCGGTTCGAGGCGGCGTCCCGATAGTTTTCCCGCAATTTGCCGAGAGCGGGCCCCTGCAAAAGCATGGATTTACACGAAATCTGGGGTGGACTCTGGATGAAAGCCATGTGACCCCGGCTTCTGTTCGGTTGAAGTACTCGGTAGATATCTCGCCCAAGCAATTTCCAAAGTGGCCGCACTCCTGCCATCTAAGTTTAATTGTGACTGGCAGCTCCGACTCACTGGAATTCGAATTTTCCGTTTCGAATACCGGCGAGGACGCCTTTTCTTTTACAGGCGGTTTGCATCCTTATTTCTACGTGCCGGATCTTCTACACGCGAGGGTGGAAGGCCTGAGTGGTCTTTCGGTTACAGACCGATATGAGGTGGACCGCAAGAGCGAAGAAGGTCTCAACTTACGTTTTTCCGATCGAGCTTTTGAGAGCTTGTACGATGAGTCCCCAGCATTGAATCTTTGGACGGGGGAGCGCTCGATTGCACTGTCAACGATCGGGTTCGATCAATGGATGATCTGGAATCCGGGTCGGGACGAAGGCAGACTGATCGCTGACCTTCCAGATGGGGATTGGGCAAGGTTCATCTGCATCGAGCCGGTACGGGTATTGCGACCAGTCTTTCTAGCGCCGGGGAAGACCTTCACCGGTGCATTAATGATTGCTATCTCGTCGTCTGAAAAGTGACTCGACAGTAGCGTGCAGGGGGTTTGCTTCAGGTTCACGCAGTACTCCGCACACCATGACCGGATCGTCATGCCAGAATCGGCTTGTTCCAGTAGACGCGCTGACCACAATGTCCGCTTTGAATCCTCTTGCATATTCGTGACTCCTGGAGTTTTTGGAGCCACGACTTTGGGCGGGGGATTTCAGGAGGGGAAGGTGGGGTGTAAATCGCGCTTACACTCCTTCAGCTCGCAGGCAGGTGAATTGGGTCAGACTTGACATAAATGGCAGGCTAGATGTGGTCCAAGCATCATAAACGCATCAGAGGTGGATCTGAACCGATCAAATCGAGTCTGACCCCAATTCTTTAACAGCGAAATACGTGTACGAACCGGGTTGGCCGGTCCAGCCATCGGCGAGCACCTCTTTGACAGTCAATTTGTTGCGCTGCAATACGCTTAAAACCTCATGCATGGGTATTGCGTGCATCTCCATGTCGCTGGATCTTTTATTCAAATAGTCGTCGATTTTAAAGCGATATCCTGGCAAGGATGCTGGCGTCTGGAACAAGCATCCACCGCCGATTTTTATCTTTGCGGTTAATTTATCTATCAGGAATTTTTGAATTGGCGGGGTGTTGTGCTGCAATACAATCAGAGAGAACATGAAATCATGCTCGGGAAGTCTTTCGTAATCTGAAAGCGATTTTATCAGCACGTATTCGACATTATTCACCCCCAGGGATGAAAGATACTCTTCACAGACTCTCAAGTTGCCTTCGGAAATATCCGAGGCAATTACCTTCTTGAACATCTTCGAGAGATAGTAGGTTATTCTTCCCACGCCACAACCCAGCTCATGGCAAGTATCTCGATTTAAATTGAAATTTGCTCTTTGTTCAAATTTCTCGATCAAGCTCGCACTATATTTTCCGGTGGCGAAAAACTCTTTCTTTTTCTCTTCGTTCAGATTTGAGAGTTTGTAGGCTTCGTCTGTGAGCACAGACCAATAAGGATCGGCCTCACCCAAGGACATCCAGCCCTGGATTGTCCTGTGTATCAGCAAATCCATTTGGAAACCATCCGCATCCACCTCGATATCAGCGGTTGCAGTGCCCAAGAGTCCATTGACGGCATTCAGATAGTGATGCAAGCCGGCGTTCCGTCTGAACTCTCCGGAGTTGGCGATCACTCTGATCAGGCTCTCCACCGAATCAGATGATCTTGCATGTGATTCCGTTACTGCCTGCGATTCGGGCTCTCGCTTAAGCAAACCTCGATAAACTTCAGCAACCAGAGATTGATCAATCGGCATTTTTACCTTCAGTGGGGTCACAAATTGGGGTCAGACTCGATATAAACGGCAGAATTTATGTTGCCCAAAGCATCATAAACGTTTATGAGGCCGGCTTGGAACGGTTAAATCGAGCCTGACCCCAATTCCTCCAATTCCTCAGAGCAGCCGGAGATCGGTCGCTGGGGCGCCGGGGAACACACGGGCAAGTGCGACCTTGGATAAGCCGAACTGTCGTTGCCACAAGCCGCCGAGTATTGCGCGATATTCGTTGAGCACCGGGTAGTCGCGGTTCTGGTGGAGATTGCCGGGGGTCAGTGCGATCTGTTCGCCTGCTACCGGCCCGGATGCCAGCGCACCTCCCAGCAACAGATAGGTACTGCCATGGCCGTGGTCGGTGCCGCGATTGCCGTTTTCGCGGAAGGTCCTGCCGAATTCGCTGATCACCATGATCGTGGTCTTGCGCCACAGGTCCGGACCCAGCTCGCTGCTGATTGCCGCCAGTCCGCGGCCCAATTCCTCGAAGCGATTCGCCAGTGCCCCGGTGGCAGCACCCTGACCGGTATGCGTATCCCAGCCACCGACATCGACAAAGCCCAGGCTGAAACGGCCGCGCATCAGGCGGCCAATGCGGCGGGCCTCGCGTTCGAAGCCCTTGGTGTTGATGGCGTTGCGCCCGGCTGCATCCATTTCCTTCAATATGTCGGGCGAGAGATCGCGCATCAATTCCTCGCGCAGCGCAAAACCTTCCGCTACCTTGGCCGCAAGCGGGGTGTCGCGGTACATGGACTGGAGCAATTCGCGCGCCCTGCCCTCGAGCGGCAACTTTGCGTCGGTGCGCAATGAGGCATTGTCAATTTTGGCGGCACCGCGAAAGACCAGCGGCAACTGATCGGTGAAAGAAATCGACTCTGAAGCACCAATTTCGGCGGCAAGGCGATTCATGAAACCCGACTGGAAATCGCGCGAGCCCGACAAGGACTGGCCCAGTTCGATGCTGTCCTGCGTCTCGAAATGGCTGCGTGACAGATCGGCGGTGCCAGCGAATGGCAGGAATACGGCCTGACGCGCCTGTACCAGCGGATACAGGCTTTCCTTGAAAGCAGGATGCAATCCCCAATTTGCGTCGACCGGCAGCGCACAATCGCCGCTGTCGCCGCCAGCATCCGGTTTGGCGATGGCGATCTTCGGCCGCGCTTCGTAATAAAAACTGCTGGAAACAGGCACCAGCAGGCTCGCCGCGTCATAGCCGCCGCGCAGGAAAACCAGCAGAAATCGCGGACGATCGGGGCCGGCGGCGAACAGGCGCGCACCGGGCAAAATCAGGCTGGCGGCTGCTGCTTGTAAAAATCGACGGCGATGCATGATGGCTATTTCTCCAAACTTCCAGACTCATCTGACCATGAACTCGGGACTGGACAGCAACAGCGTAAGCCATAGCTGCGGGGTGTCGGCTTGCGCAAGAGCAGCCTTCGTCCGGGCGCTCAAGTGCGGAGCAAGACGCTGACCGATTTGCGCCACATCGGGCTTCACCGGCGCCGGTTTCGCGGCGCCTGCGACCGGGCTCCGGAATATCGCCGTTGCGCCGCCGCCGATCTGGCGCGCAATCTCGAAGCGCACAGCCAGCTGTCCGGCACTGTTCCAGGCAGAAGCCGTACTCGGGTAACCGTCCGGTGACTGCCGGTCGTAAAGCCCCTGGCCCATGCGCCGCAGCCAGCCTGTCAGAGGCTGGCTGTTCTGCAGCACCTGGCCTTCGAACGCAAGCCGGATTGCAGAAAACAGATAGTGCTGCGGATCCTTGAATTTGGCCGGCTTTGACGAAACGAATTCGCTTGAAAGCAGTAACGGTCTCAGTGTGGCCTTGATGTCGCCACCTGTCGCCTGGAAAGCACGGGCCATGCGGTCGACCACAGCCGGTGGCGGATCGTCGGACAGAAAGTACACCGCCAGCTTGCGGCTGATGAAGCGGGCCGTGGACGGATCCGCCACCAGCAGGTCCAGAACCTGGTCCAACTCGCCAGCCCCACTGCCCCGGATCGTGCGTCCGAGCAGTTGTTTGTCACCGTAGTCATGCCGCGCCGGATTGAACTCGAACAAGCCGTCGCGGAGGTATTGTCCCTCCAGCCTGGCAGGCAGCCTGGGCGGCTCTTGCTGTATCCGTACGCCGAAACCCGTCAGCACCCGGGCCAGTTCCTGGACATCGCGCTGGGTATAGCCACCGTCGACGCCCAAGGTGTGCAGCTCCAGCAATTCACGGGCGTAGTTTTCGTTGATCTTGTTGTTTGCGTTCTGGTCGTTGTCCAGGTAGCGAAGCATGGCCGGATGCCGCGCCACTGCGCCCAATATCGATCGGAAGCTGCCCAGCGCATGGGGCCTCAATGCGCGTTCTTCATAGTCGGCAAGGAGGACACGAACGTCGTGCTTAAACTGATGAACGTTGAAATGATTGAACCAGAAGGCACTGATGTGTTCGAGCAGTTGCGAGTCGGCGTAAAGCACCCGCAACAGCCGGCGGTGAGCCGCCTCCCCTGCCACAGCGTTCATTCGATTCTGGTAGGCCTGCCGGGCAGCGATCCTTTCAGCCTCGATAGGGGAGCTATCCTGATTCCTGCGCAATTCATCGAACTCCATTACGAGATCGAGGGCAGGTCGGCGGATGTTGGGCAGTTCGTCAATCTGGACCTGGGCAGCAGCAAAGAGCGGAGCGCTGGCCGAAGTCTGCAACTGTTTCTCGACATAATTGCGCCAACCCAGAATGGCAATCTGGTCGAGCTGGCCACGCGTTGCACCCCAACCAATACGGTTAGCACCCCTGAACTGAGCCAGGCGGTCACCGGGCTCACGCCTGGGTACACCCGCGCAGCCGGCGAGCGCCGCACCAAGGGCGACAGCCAGCAAGCGGCGCCGAGAGGGGATGAAGTCTGTGCAAATTGGGGTCAGACTCGCCATATACCTCAAACTTGATGTGGACCAACGCATCATAAACGCTGCAAAGGCGAATCTGGACCGGTTAAATCGAGTCTGACCCCGTTTCTTCAAGCGACCCGATCCTCAGTCACGAATCGTTCACTTTGCTCCGCTACAATATTTACACTTGAGCAACCAGAGCAACATGCTGCATCATACTAGCTTCCGGGATTTCATCGACCCGGGTCTAGCGGGTTGCTTGGCCTACCCAGACTTGCAGACCCGGATTTGGTGCTTCCGCACTTTTGTTCTGGCCAAAAATGCTGTCAAAGCTACAACTACTAATTCGCAGATGGTTCGGTTCGTCATCGGAACAGCGTGAACACATCGACTCCGGCCCAAGCGATCCGCATACCCAGTCTGTGATGCGACATGCGGACAGGACTGGCACGCATTCTTCGCGAGAACAGCAATCCCAACTCGTCGCTTACGACGAAAATCTGCTCGATCGCAGCCGCACCCAGTGGCAGTTTGGCGACTGGGACAGTCTGACGCAATTGGACCGTGGCACATTGCAGCACCATCCTGACCGTGCCAAGCTCGCGCTGCTGGCCGCCGCAGGTCATCAGGCGCTGGGAAGCGCCAGCGATGCACGCAATTTCACCCGGCTGGCACTTGATTGGGGCTGCAGCAAGAAGATGGTCAGCCAGATCCTGATAGCAGGGGTGCACAACACATTAGGTCGGGCGGCCGCAGTCGGGAACCAGGCGAACCGCGCATTGCGGCACTTCACGGCTGCTATCGAAACAGGGGCGCCTGCCTCCCCAGCCAGTTTGCTGACGCCAGCCCGCGCAAGGCACCAACTGGAGCTGCTTGGCTTGGTGCAAGGCGCCTTGCCAGCCATTATTTCCGCCCCCTCCGCAGCACCCCATACCAGTTCCGCACCAGCTTGGCTGTCGCAGCGGGCTCGGGAATGCCTGCTGGCTGAAGACGTACACAATGCCGTTGACGACCTGTTGGCGTCCAATGAACTCACGCCGCCCGAACACTTCTGGTTCTGCCTTGAGCTTTCAGATCAGTTTATCGACCGCAAGGACAAGCTGACTGCCCTCCACTTTCTGGAGATGGCCCGCGAACACATGGTGGAAGCAGACGAATCCATGCGCTCGACCCTGATGAAAAAATTCATCTCACTGGGCCAAGCCGGTGAGGCTGCCGATATTGCGGTCAATGCCACACTGGGACAAGCGAGTGCGCTTGAACTGAGCCCGGAAGAAAAAGCGGCGCTGCAAGCGGCTTACGAGAAGAACCGTTCAATCGCCAATGCCAAGTCCGAGCACGGCCACGAACTGTTGCTGGCTTACCTGCAGACGCATCTAAGCGATATAAGTATGGCAGCGGCAGTAACAGCGGCAGCGACCACAGCACCCGACCGTCAATTGGTACTGGTCGAAATCGGCACCACCCGAGAAAGCGTCCCCGGTCAGGGCTCCACCCTCAAGATTGCCGATTTTTGCCGCATGCATGACATGCATTTCATCACCGTGGACATGGATCCACACAACACCCGCATGGCGGCGGACATGTTTGCCAAGCTGGGCCTTCCCTTTGAAGCCGTCACGATGAAGGGCGAAGACTACTTGCGGGAAACCACCCGGGAGTTTGACTTTGTATTCCTGGATGCCTACGACTTTGACCACGGCGGCCACAGCGCGCTGCGCCAGAGCCGCTACGAAAAATACCTGGGCAGCCCGATTGATGATGAGGCCTGCCACCGGATGCATCTGGAATGCGCCGAATCCATGGTCAGGAAGCTGCCGCCCCATGGCCTGGTCTGTCTTGACGACACCTGGCTTGAAGCAGGCAAATGGACCGCAAAGGGCACGCTGGCAATGCCGTACCTGCTCAGCCACGACTTCATGCTGCTCGAAGCACGAAACCGCGCCGCATTGCTCGCCCCGCCCCTAAAAAAGGCTAGCGATGTCTAGACTGGCTCTCCTGAAGAACCGCCACAGCGGCCAGCGCTGCGTGGTGGTGGCCAACGGCCCGTCGCTAAACCAGATGGACCTTGGCTTTTTGCGGAATGAGACCGTCATCGGCCTCAACAAAATCTACCTCGGTTTCAGGAAATTCCGTTTCTACCCCCGCTACTACGTGGCGGTGAACCGCAAGGTCATCCATCAGGCCGCCCCGGAAATCAAGGCAATGAATTGCGTCAAGTTCATCGGCGATGCGGGTGCCGATGGCCAGATCAAGGAAGACGCCCTGACCTACCTGGTCAACACATGCATGCCAGGCCAGCGCTTTTGCCGGGATATTGCCTTGGAGGGAATGCACGAGGGCTGGACGGTCACCTACGCCGCGCTACAAGTGGCCTATTTTCTGGGCTTTTCGCAGGTAGTCCTGATCGGGCTTGATCATCGCTACGAATACGCCGGCCAACCCAACGAGGCACGACGCATGGACGGCCCCGACCCCAACCACTTCAGCCCCGGCTATTTCGGCCACGGCCAGGATTGGGACAACCCCGACCTCGCTCGTTCAGAAGAGTCGTACCGCATCGCCCGGCAGGTTTTCGAAGACAGCGGACGCAGCATTGTAGATGCCACCTTGGGTGGCGCATGTGAGATATTTGATAAGGTTGATTATCTGCAAATTTCGAGGGTATTGGTTTAAGATAGGACAAAAAGAAAGCAGAACCCAGGGTCAGGAAGAATTACCAAATGATTGTCAGCATAGTAATACGTACATTGAATGAATCACGATACTTGGGCGAACTGCTGGAAGCGATACAGCGGCAGCAAGTGAATGGTTTCACCGTAGAAACCGTCGTCATTGATTCCGGCTCCACAGACGGCACCCTGGAGATCGCCAAGCAGTACGGCTGCACGATCACGCACATCACCCGCGACCAATTTTCCTTCGGCCGTTCATTGAACTGGGGCTGCGAGGCAGCACAAGGTGACATCCTGGTGCTGATCAGTGGCCACTGCGTACCGACTGACTCCCAATGGCTGCAGACGCTATGCGAGCCAATTGCGCAGGAGAAGGTCCACTACACCTACGGCAGGCAAATCGGCGGAACCCATACGCGTTTCAGCGAAAACCGAATCTTCGCCAAATACTTCCCTGATCAGACCTCGTTGCCGCAAGAAGGTTTTTTTTGCAACAATGCCAACTCCGCACTGGCGCGAAGCGCTTGGGCCCAGCACAAGTTTGACGAAGAGGTCACCGGCCTGGAAGACATGGAACTGGCGCAGCGACTGCACCGCACTGGCGCGCGCATTGGCTATGTGGCCGAAGCCTGTGTTTTTCACTACCACGCCGAATCCTGGCCCCACGTACGTCGGCGCTTCGAGCGTGAAGCGCTGGCATTGCAAAAAATCATGCCGCAGGTCCATGTAACCCTATTCGACACGGTGCGCTACATTTTCACCAGCATCTGGCGCGACTGGGGCAACGCCCGCAGGCAAGGGCGATGGCGAGAAAAAGCCTGGGAAATCGTGTTGTATCGATATAACCAGTACCTGGGCAGCTACCGCGGCAACCATCAGCACCGCAAGCTTTCCCACGCCGAAAAAGACAAGTATTTTTATCCCCACTGATCTCCAAGGATGTATTTCAAATGAGTGACACCAAGCCCCGCGTGATTGCCCTGCTGCCGATGAAGGCCAACAGCGTGCGCGTCAGCGGCAAGAACTTCCGCGACTTCTGCGGTAAGCCGCTATTCCGCTGGATTCTGGACACCCTGCTGGAAGTGAAGGAAATCGACCAGATCGTCATCAACACCGACGCCCGCCAGATCCTGGCCGATAACGGTTTGGTGGAAACCGACCGTATCGTCATCCGCGATCGCAAGCCTGAAATTTGCGGCGACCATGTATCGATGAACCTGGTGCTGGCCGACGACTTGTCCAACATGCCCGCCGACGTCTACCTGATGACGCACACCACCAACCCGCTGATGAGCGCAGACACCATCCGCAAGGCGCTTGCCACTTTCCAGGAAGCGCAGGCGACGGGCAAGGCAGACTCGCTGTTCACGGTGGACAAGGTGCAGACACGCTTCTACCGCGCAGACTGCAGCCCGGTGAATCACGACCCTGACAACCTCATCCCAACCCAGAACCTCGAGCCCTGGTACGAAGAGAACTCCAACCTCTACATTTTCACCGCCGACAGCTTCGCCAAGACCAAGGCGCGCATCGGCAAGCAAGCGATGATGTACGAAGGCCCTTACTTCGAATCAATCGACATCGACACCCCAGCCGACTGGGACTTTGCCGTGGTTGCCGCGCGGTTCCTGCAAGAAAAAGACAAGGAAGCTGCGAAATGAAAGTGCTGGTCACCTGCCCCCCGATGCTGCGCATGATCGACAGCTTTCGCCCGCTGTTCGCGCAGTATGGCGTTGAAATCACCACGCCCAATGTGGTCCAGACCCTGAGCGTTGACGAACTCAAGCAACTGGTCCCCCTGCACGATGGCTGGATCATCGGCGACGACCCAGCCACGCGGGAAGTGTTCACTGCGGGCAAGGCCGGCGAGCTGAAAGCCGCCGTGAAATGGGGCATTGGCGTCGACAACGTCGACTTTGCCGCTTGCAAGGACCTGGGCATCCCGATCATCAACACGCCCAACATGTTCGGCGGCGAGGTTGCCGACATTGCTGTCGGCTATGTCATTGCGCTGGCGCGGGAGACCTTCGAAATCGACCGCGGCGTGCGTGCCGGGCAATGGCCCAAGCCACGCGGCATCTCGCTGGCCGGCAAGACAGTGGCCCTGGTGGGATTTGGCGATATCGGCAAGAACACCGCCAAGCGCCTGCTGGCTGCTGACATGAAAATCATCGCATACGATCCGTACGCACAACCGGGTGCCGACCTGGCTGCGGTGGAAATGTCCCCTTGGCCACAGCGAATACACGAAGCGGACTTCATTGTCATCAATTGCGCGCTCACGCCAAGCAGCCACCACATGCTGAACGCCGACGTGCTGGCCAAGGCCAAGTCCGGGGTTCGCGTGGTCAATGTTGGTCGGGGCCCAATCATTGACGAAAAGGCCCTGGAAAACGCGCTGAAGAGCGGGCAGGTCTATTCCGCAGCATTGGACGTGTTCGAGATAGAGCCAGTGCCAACAGAATCATTCCTGCGCCAGCACCCCCGCTGCGTGCTTGGCTCGCACAATGCGTCCAACACCGCGGATGCTGTAGAACGCACCAGCAATATCGCAATTGGCAAGCTGATGGAGTTCCTGGGGAAGCAAGTAGCGTGATTATGGAGCCCGCCATCCCGCGCTATGCCGTTGTCACCGGCGCTGCTGGTGGCATCGGTCAGGCTATCGTGCGGGAATTTACCCAAGCCGGATATTCCGTCATTGCCACCGACATCGCGGAACAGCCCGCCGGTCTCCGGTGCAGTCTGTACCTGCAGGTGGACCTCGCTAGGACCGTGTCCGACGAGGCGTATGCGCAAGATGTGTTCTATCAAATCAAGGCACATCTAGGCCCGCAAGGACTCACCACCCTCATAAACAACGCTGCGATTCAAATCCTGGGTAGTGCCGACAGCCTGACCCGTGACGATTGGCACAAGACGCTGGATGTCAATTTGCTGGCACCATTCTTGTGGACGCAGGGACTATTGCCCGAGCTGGAGCGGTCAAGAGGCAGCGTAGTCAATATCAGCAGTATTCACGCAAGGTTGACCAAGAAAAATTTTGTGGCTTACGCCACAAGCAAGGCTGCGCTTAGTGGTATGACACGCTCGATGGCGGTGGATCTGGGCCCCCGAGTACGTATCAATGCGATCGAACCAGCCGCCATCGCAACGGACATGTTGATTGCGGGATTCGATGACAAATCCATGTTGTTTCGTGAACTTGAGGCGTGCCACCCATTGAACCGAATCGGTTCGACGCAGGAAGTAGCCTCATGCGCACTAGCAATGGTCCAAGGCATGGGTGAATTCCTGCACGGCGCGTGCATCTCGCTTGATGGGGGAATCGGCGTGCGACTATTTGACCCAATTTGATGAATGTATTGATGATCTCGAGCTATCTAGCTTAGAGAAAATGATTATCGACGGCCACCACCAGCGATCTGGTTAAAAAATTGCAGGCAAAGCCTCCGCCTAAACGACACTTTTATTTACAACGAGACGGTACGATATTTCGCGCGATAAAACCCCGAAAAATCGACAAAATCCAAAACTTTCTTAGAGGGAATTTTATATGAAAGTCGCAATCATCGGGAACTGTCAATCCGCAGCGCTTCAAAAAATATTTAGAGCCGCCAGTGGAAATATCAATGTCGCCCCAATAAAACCAGTTCACATGTTAAGCACAACCGAGATACCAAGCCTTTATGAAGAGGTTTCTGGCAGCGACTTGATATTATGCCAGCCGATATCCCCCACATATCGAGGCCTTGGCATAGGCACCGAAAGCCTAAAATCAATAAAAAAAACGAATGCGAACTTTATTACAATTCCCAACATTCACTTCGACGGGTTTTTCCCGTTTCTGATGTACGCCAAAAATAAGCTTGGTGACCATGTAACGCCTAAGACGCCCGGGTATGCAGTATTGCCCGGAGATTACCATGACAGCGCAGTAATGGCCGCTGCTGCAATCGGTCGGCCGCAGAATGAAATATCTGACCTGATGAGGTCAGCCGAACTCCTTAGAAATTCAGTTTCTGAAAACTGGAACAAGTCACTAGCCGCCATAAATGAAAGGGAAGCGATATGCGACCTGAAAATTTCCCCGATTATTGAAAAACATGGATACGAGCATCAACTTTTTTGGACGTTTAACCATCCAACCAACAAAATGCTAGATTTCGTCCTTGCCGAATTATTTCGGCTCTCAGGATTAGACCCCATATCAATCAAACATCACCCGGAATATTTGGGAGAAATTAAATGGTCAGTCGCAGAAGGCGTCAAAGAAGTTCTAGGACTTCAGTTCCACACAAACGACTATAAATACGGAAAATACTCCGACTACGACCTATATATGTCAGAACTATTATCTATCTATGCTGAGCGAGGGGCAGATTTGATCGAATCAAATCGCAATGAATACAAGTTCAAATTAGCCTATGACCTTATGGCGATTAAATAATCTGCACAGGCCTGTAATTTACAATAGCAAAATTTATTATAAAATGGAAGTTTCTATGCTAAAAGCTCTGGTTTGGCCACCAGTAAATGTCAACGATTATGGAGGAATCGGCGCAGTTAAAGGTTATTTCTCATGGTTTTTTGGCCATATATTCTCCGAGATAGATGTACCCTTAACAATTGAATCAGCATTAGCTAGCGACCGTGATGAGTGCCCTTATGTATCAGCTGCAGCGTTATTCAATTCAGACAAGGTCACACTCATCCCAAATGTAAAAATTTTCGATCAACTCGTCAATTCATACGACCTGATACTTTTTACCGCCGCCACCATTGAGAATTATAATCTACCGATACCAGTAAAAAAAATGCGGGGATCTTCAGCAGTTACTGGATCCAATCTGACCAATGAGAATGCAAATACGCAATACTATTACGTAGGAAATCCTCGACATGACAAAAATGATGCCTTCAACGCAGTATCCTTTTCATATTGGCATCTAGGTGGTGCGGATAATGAATTATTAAACCGGTCACATGAACGAATTCGGAGCCTGAAAGTTGGAATCAAAAAAGACGCCAATGTATCATTATTTGGAACCGGCCCTTCCTTGGCGGAAGCCGCGTCTTTAGATCACTCCGATGCCTTTCCTATTGTATGCAACACAATCGTAAAAAATAGAAGATTGATGGCAGGCATGAAGCCAGGAATTATTGTGGCTGCAGATGCACATTTTCATTTTTCTTACCATCGTTATTCAGCTCGCTTGCTATCTGACATATATTTTTCTATCAAGGAATACGGGTACACATTCTTCACGTTTGACAAATTTGCAGTGTTTCTTCAGTCCAGAGTCCCTCAATTCTCCGGGTTGGTATTTGGAGTGCCTGCTGGCAGACGAGAACCCGGCTACGACTTTGACGAACAATTTGCCGTGTGCCCAGGAGAAAGTGTAATTAATATGTTCATGCTACCTATCGCGATGTACCTCGGCGATCGGATAAAGTTACACGGATTTACTGGCCGCGCCCCTTCTGATGCGTATTTTTGGGCACACTCCGACCTCCACCAGTATGGTGACCTTATGCCTGATGTCAGGGCCGCACATCCCGCATTTTTTGAAAATAGAGACTATCCCGGATATGCGGAACTCGTCGAAGGACAAATAGAAGCACGCATTTCGCTGGCTCGGGCACATGGAAAAGCTATTTCGAGTGCAACCACAACCTTCTATGAATGTCTATTGACGAGCACCAACAGATGATGAAGCCAACCATCCTGATTGATGGACGAATATTTTCTCTCCAAAGCCATGGCGGCGTTAGTCAGCAATGGGCGCAGATACTCTGTAGCAAAATATTTTCAAATGCATTTGATATATGGCTGATGACTTATAGAGGCTTCGAAAAGAATATCCATCTAAAAAGCCTTCTTGAAAATTATCCGCGGAAAATTAACGTATTTGAATGCGATATCCCCCCCAGTGATAACGATAATTTCAATAACGTGGAAAGCCGAACAAGAAGGATAAGATTGATTAAATCTGCAATCCCAAAAAAACCTGATGCGGTAATAAACACCTATTACGGCGAGAATATATTTCCAAGTTGCAGAAATTATGTCGTCGTTGCGCACGATTATGCTCATGAGGAGTTACCATCTCTTGCATCGAAAGCTAGCACCCCTGGGGTATTACGCAGAAAACGTGAAGCTTTTCAAAGTGCACAACTCATAGTATCTGTATCAAGCAATACGTTTAGAACGGGCTTGCAGCTGTACCCCCACCTAAAAGGAACTCGCAACGTTGTAATTTACCATGGCCACTCTGGATATAAACAGAACGCCGAAATTGTAACCAATAAGATTGTCCATATTGGTGGCCGCGGCGGATACAAGAATTTTGATGCGATATATAAAAATATCCCGCGAATATTGATAGACGCTCCGAACTCAACTTTTTTTATTGTTGGAGGAGAGTCAATTGATAATGATATAAAGACATTAGAGATTGATTTCCCTGGCAGAGTTTCTTCTCATATTGGCATATCGGATATTGAGGTCGAAGATATTTTATCTACATCTGAGTTTTTTATATCCGCCTCACTTTACGAAGGATTTGGAATCCCGCTTCTAAACTCTCTTAGATTGGGTGTGACGCCAATCATTTCAAATATCACAGTCTACAAGGAATTGGCATCCGACTCGGCATATTATTTCGACCCACTTGATCATGAAAATATTTATCAAGTTATTATGAAAGCTATTAATGGGGGGCGCCCAAGAATTCCTGCTGGATTTATGCGGACTTGGGAAAATGCTGCTCAAGAGTACGTGCGCGAAATAATGGGGATGATTCATGCTTGATCTCGACTTTTTTGATGCAGAAAATACACGACCAGTAGATTTTTCGGGCGACAAAGACAAATATCTTTTTTTATCAGCCAACCCTGATTTAAAGACTGATTTTGGGCATTTTTTAAACTATGAGCGCCGGATGAAGGATGTCTGCGATGGCTTGGGAATCAACTACCTTTGCCTTGCACACAAAGATTGTGAGTTAAATTTCGATTGGTCTATACCCATATTCGAACACGATTCAGGATTCTACTCACTATATCGCGGGTCAGTTAAGGTTGCCGATAACGAGATAGCCCAGCAGTTCCTCGATAGCGTCCACCGCGGCATTGAACTATTTCAATCAAAATGCAACAAGGAATTCGAGAAAGTCGTAGTTTTTTTTTACACGGGTAGCTCAAAATTTGCCGGAAAGCTTGCGAATCAACTTGATAGTGAATTAATCAAACATAAATTTATAATAAATTCTTTTTGGGATTTCATAGCTCCATCGTCCTACCAGCCGCAGAGTAGTTTGTCCCGCATTAAGTTTTCGAAGCAAGTTGAACTCTTCGCCATGTCTTCCTTACATTCGATATCCATCTTGGAGACGACAGGGCTTTGTTTTGCGCCAATCGTTAATCCCCCTCCCTTGATGTCTGACGGCAACTCTATCCTGTCGGTCAAACGGTGGCGTGCGACTCGACTGGCGGGCGAGTTTCGTTCTGTTTTCCTTCCTGGCCTAATGACGATTGGGAAAGGATTGGACTTTACTTCAAAGTTTTTTGAAACGGCGTCAATTCGGGAGAGTGACTTCCATTTCATCGTTAGGGACCGAAAATCTGAGGTTAACCTTCCGTTACGATCGAATATAGAGGTTCTTCGGGGAGATTTTTCCAATGAAGAAATTATTTGCTTTTATAGCAGATCCGATGCCGTGGTACTCCCCTATGATTCGAAGGTTTTCTCTGTGCGAACCAGCGGGGCACTTGTTGACTGCCTGTTGCTCGGCGCCGTACCCATAGTATTTTCTGGCACTTGGCTTGCATCCATCTGCGAGAACTTCGACTTTGGCCATATTGTTTCCGGGGGATCCGTAGACGAGGTAGCTGAAACTATTAACTTGATTGCGAGTGATATAGATCGAGAGAGAAATCGGCTCTATTCTGGCGCGATAAAATACCTTTGTGCCAATACGTGGACAAAGCTTGTGGAGTCAGTAATACTCGGGCCTGAGTCACAAACATTAAATTTTCATTTAGTGGGTGGTGACACCTATCGATCTGATAAAACACGGCAACTTCCTCCAGATGATGAAAACTTTTCGCGCCTCTGGAGTAGTATCAATGGCACACAATTTAACATTCGCGAGGCCAATAGTCGGTTCAACGAGGGAGACGTCAGAGTGGCTATGACGATGTATCTACAACTCCATGAACAGCGAGGTCTTCAGATGTATCTAGATAATGCTCTGAGGTGCGCAAGAAAGCTTGGTATTGGACGCTCTGTCACCAAGGAGAAGTTATTAAGTTTGTATGTGGATGAAGACGCGTAAAATCTTTCTCGATTGAAAATCTTTAGATAAACTTTCTAGCTTTCGTTCACTAAATTTTCTCAGATTTTGCGACGAAAATTTTTCTTTTTTGAAATTGGATGTTTTTGCGCCCTATCCTAGGTCCACGATTCTATTTCTGGAGGTTGTGCAGGACACATACGTTTTTTAACTGACTATTGAGTCAAGTTGCGTTCGATGTCGGGTAGACTGCCGCTTGAATGTGCCCAAGCGGACGTACAGACGATATTAGTAGACGCTATTCCCCCGGAATTAACGCATAGATTTTTCGGCTAAACCGGTTCGATTTTGCGGGCCATCCAGTAGATTGATTTACTATGAAAAAAGCACTTATCACCGGAGTCACAGGCCAAGATGGCTCCTATTTGGCCGAGTTCCTTCTCGCGAAAGGCTATGAGGTTCATGGCATCAAACGCCGCGCCTCCATGTTCAATACTCAGCGGGTTGACCATATATATGAAGATCCGCACACGGCGCACCAGCGCTTCAAGCTCCACTACGGCGACCTGACTGACAGTTCCAATCTCACGCGAATCCTGCAGGAAGTGCAGCCGGACGAGGTCTACAATCTCGGTGCTCAGTCGCACGTGGCCGTGAGCTTCGAGTCCCCGGAATACACCGCAGATGTTGACGGAATGGGTACCCTGCGCTTGCTGGAGGCCATCCGCCTCCTTGGACTAGAGAAGAGGACACGCTTCTATCAGGCTTCGACCTCGGAACTCTACGGGCTGGTTCAGGAAATTCCGCAGAGGGAGACCACCCCCTTTTATCCACGCAGCCCCTACGCTGTGGCAAAGCTCTATGCCTACTGGATCACGGTCAATTACCGTGAGGCCTATGGAATGTATGCCTGCAACGGCATCCTGTTCAACCACGAGTCCCCCCGCCGCGGCGAGACCTTCGTAACGCGCAAGATAACCCGCGGGCTGGCCAACATCGCCCAAGGGCTTGAGAAGTGCCTATACATGGGCAACATCGACGCCTTGCGTGACTGGGGTCACGCCAAAGACTATGTGCGCATGCAGTGGATGATGCTACAACAAGAGCAGCCTGAAGACTTTGTGATCGCCACCGGCGTTCAGTATTCAGTGCGCCAATTCATACAGTGGTCCGCGGCAGAGCTGGGCCTGACACTGCGCTTCGAGGGCAATGGCGTTGATGAAAAAGCCTATGTGGCTGCCATAGACGGCGACAAAGCCCCGGCGCTCAAGGTGGGCGATTGCATCTTGGCCGTGGACCCGCGCTACTTCCGCCCGGCCGAGGTTGAGACGTTGCTGGGCGACCCTAGCAAGGCCAAGAGCAAGCTTGGCTGGATACCAGAGATCACCGCGCAGCAGATGTGTGCCGAAATGGTGGCTGAAGATTTAAAGGTCGCGCAGCGTACCGCATTCCTGAAGGCCAACGGCCATGAAGTTTCACTTTCCTTGGAGTCTGGCGGATGAATACCGCACTCAGGGAGCAACCCATCTTTGTCGCCGGCCACCGCGGGATGGTCGGCTCGGCCATCGTGCGCCGCATGCAAGGTCTGGGCTATGCCGATATCGTCACCGCCAGCCACAGCGAACTGGACCTGACCTCCCAAGCTGCGGTGCAACAGTTCTTCCGTTCGCGCCGGATCGGCGCCGTGGTGCTGGCCGCTGCGAAAGTGGGCGGTATCCACGCCAACAATACCTACCCAGCCGACTTTATCTACGAAAACCTGATGATTGAGGCGAATGTCATCAACAGCGCACACGAGTCGGGCGTCCAGCATCTGCTGTTCCTGGGGTCTTCCTGCATCTATCCGCGCCTGGCGCCCCAACCCATGCGTGAAGACGCGCTGCTGACCGGGACGCTGGAGAGCACCAACGAACCCTACGCGATTGCTAAGATCGCCGGCATCAAGCTGTGCGAGAGCTACAACCGCCAGTTCGGGCGCGACTATCGCAGCGTGATGCCGACCAACCTCTATGGTCCCGGCGACAACTTCCACCCTGAAAACTCCCACGTCATCCCGGCCTTGCTGCGGCGTTTCCACGAGGCCACGCTGACGAAGGCAAACGAAGTAGTCATATGGGGAAGCGGCACGCCCCTGCGAGAGTTCCTGCATGTGGACGACATGGCTGCCGCCAGCGTGCATGTTCTGGAACTAGACGAGGCCACTTACCAAGCAAATACGCAACCCATGCTAAGCCACATCAACGTCGGCGCCGGGGTCGACTGCAGCATCCGCGAACTGGCCGAAACCATCGCACGGGTCACCGGCTTCGAGGGTCGTCTGGTATTCGATGCCAGCAAGCCGGACGGCACGCCGCGCAAGCTGATGGATGTCTCGCGCCTGAAAGCGCTTGGCTGGCAAGCGTCGGTCGCACTCGAGGACGGCTTGCGTGAATCCTACTCATGGTTCGTGCAACACGAGCAGGATGCGCGCAGGTGACCACGGGGTGGCTCGACCACGACACCTTTCGCGCGGTGGTATCCGCCGCGCCGCTGGTATCGATTGATGTTCTCGTGCTTGACGAAGCGCGACGTGTACTCCTCGGTTTGCGCAACAATCGACCGGCACAAGGCCAGTGGTTCGCGCCGGGAGGGCGCGTCTGCAAAGGTGAAAGCCTGGATGTAGCGTTCAATCGTATTACGCGGAATGAACTGGGCCACGAATTTAATCGTAGAGACGCAACTTTTGTTGGCCCCTACGAGCATTTTTATCCGGACAGTGTTTTTGGCAGTGAGGGAAATTCGCCGTCGACTCATTACGTCGTATTGGCATACTGCATTTTTCTCGATCCCAGCAAGACTTTGCAGCCACACATGAACCAGCACAGTGGTTACGATTGGTGGTCTCTTGACAGAATGGCCGAAGATACACGTGTGCACAACTACACCCGGCAATACGCCGCCGCCTTGAACAAGTTGTCCGCCGGAGACATGCCTTGAATGCCGGCCACGACCAGCGAGCTGTCGGATATCCGTTCTCCACGCTGCAATGCCCCCACGATGACTTCAATGGATCATATTTCGCTTTGCCTCAAACTCGATGCCCAACTGGGAGAGGGCCTGCACTGGGACGCTAGCCATCACCAGTTGTGGGGAGTCGATATCCACGGCCGCCAAGTGTGGCGCTGGAACTTGCAGTCTTCTTCCTGGCAAAGTTGGCAACTGGCGGAGCGAGTGGGCTGGGTGTTGCCCGAAGCCGGTGGAGATCGCTTGCTATTCGGCCTGCAGCAAGGCTTTGCGCTTGCGCAACGCGATGATCCGGAACAATGGCAATGGCTGCACCGGCTATTCGTGGGTCAGGCCGCGCTACGTTTGAACGACGCCAAGGCAGACGCCACTGGCGCGGTCTGGGCGGGCAGTCTGAACAACGACGACGAATCGCGCAGCGACGGTTGCCTTTACCGGCTGGACAGGTCCGGGCAGGTAACGCTGGCGGACAGTGGCTACACGGTCGCCAATGGCCCGGCAATCAGCCCGGACGGTGCGCTGTTGCTGCATACCGACAGCGGCCGCCGTACCATCTATGCTTTCACGCTTGACGCAAAGGCAGGGACCGTTGCCGACAAACGCGTGTGGAAGGTGTTCACGCCCGAAGAGGGCTATCCCGACGGCATGTGTTTTGATGCCGAAGGATGCGTATGGGTGGCCCATTGGGGCGCGGGCTGCATCAGCCGTTTCACACTCGATGGAGCCCTCCTGCGCCGTATCGCGCTACCAGTCACGCAGGTCACAAATGTCTGTTTTGCAGGACCTGGGTTGGACAGGCTCTTTGTGTCTTCGGCACGGGTCGGTCTTGATTCGAATGACCTGGCGGGCCAGCCTTTGGCCGGTGCCCTGTTCGAGGTACTGCATCCAGATACAAAAGGATTGCCGGGTCTACCATGCGGCCCATTCAATTTGTGAGGTGCCCGCACCGCGTATCCGCGAATAATTCCATTGAGAAATATCACCCGCTGGACCCACCTACACTGGCAGTGCAGGCGATCCGCGCACGTAGCTCACCTGATAACCTGAAACAACATGAGAATCCGAGAAAACCTGCCCATGATTACTCCCGTCATCCTTTCTGGTGGTTCCGGCACACGGCTGTGGCCGTTGTCGCGTGCCGGCTACCCCAAGCAGTTCTTGCCACTCACAGACGACAGCTCGCTATTTCAACTGACGCTGCTTCGCCTCGCCGGACTACGTGGCTCGGCTGCACCACTGGTGGTCTGCAATGACGATCATCGCTTCCTGATTGCCGAACAGGCCAGGGAAGCAGGCGTGCCCCTCTCTGCCATCGTGTTGGAGCCGGCGGCACGCAATACCGCCCCGGCCATTGCCTTGGCCGCGCTCAAGGCTCAGCAGTCGGGTGAGGACCCCTTGCTGCTGGTGCTGCCGTCCGACCATGTGTTTTCGGATACACCGGCGTTTCATGCAGCGGTGCAAGCTGCTGTCCCAGCGGCCAGCGCGGGACAGTTGGTGACCTTCGGCATCGTTCCGACTATCCCTGAAACCGGGTATGGTTATATAAGGGCAGGGGATGATCGGGGCGACGGCAGTTTTGTTGTCGATCGCTTTGTAGAAAAGCCGGACCTTGCGACAGCCGAACGCTATCTCGCCGAGGGTGGCTATTTCTGGAACAGCGGCATGTTCCTGTTCAAGGGGTCGGTGTATCTAGATGCGCTTGCGCGTCATTCCCCTGCCATGGTGGCGGCTTGCGATGCGGCATTCAGGGCTGCACGGGACGACCTCGATTTTTGCCGGGTGGACAAAGCGTCGTTCGAAGCATGCCCTGCGGACTCGGTGGACTATGCCGTGATGGAAAAGACAGACCGCGCTGTCGTCGTCCCCTTGGCCGCTGGCTGGAACGATGTTGGTGCTTGGCCTGCAGTGTGGCAGGTACTTGAGCGCGACGCCGAGGGCAACGCCGGACGAGGCGATGTGCTATTGGAGAACTCCCGCAATTGCTATGTCCATTCCAGCACTCGGCTGGTAAGCCTGCTGGGTGTGGAAGACCTGGTTGTGGTCGAAACGGCGGATGCAATCATGGTGATGCACAAAGAGCGGGCGCAGGATGTGAAAAAGCTGGTGGATCGCCTCAAGGCTTCGGGCCGTAGCGAAGCAACGCTGCATCGTGAGGTCTTCAGACCTTGGGGTTCATTTGATTCTATCGATGAGGGACATCGCTTCAAGGTCAAGCGCATCACGGTCAAACCCGGTGAGCGCCTATCGCTACAGATGCACCACCACCGTGCCGAGCACTGGGTCGTGGTTTCCGGGACTGCCAGGGTCCGCATTGGCGATGCGGAAAAACTCGTTACGGAAAACGAGTCTGTTTTCATCCCTATTGGTGCGCAACATTTCCTGGAAAATCCGGGTAAAGTGAGCTTGGAGCTGATCGAGGTTCAGACTGGCGCCTACCTTGGCGAGGACGACATCGTCCGGTTCGAGGACCGCTACGGCCGGGCGTGATGGCTGGTTTTCCTCGTGACTTATTTGCTTGCCGCAACGGGGGGTGACTTCCGCGCTCGCCTTGCTCTTTGCACCACCCTTGCCGCTGCGCCAATATAATGAACGATTACGCCGACAGTCGGCTTTTTTAAGCAAATGCCCCATTTAGTCATTTCGAGCAACTGCCAGACAGCAGGCCTTGCTGCCACGCTTGCAGAGATTTTCCATGGCAACGTGGTGACGCCATTGCCGTTGCCACAATTCGCCAACGATGGGGAAGAAGCCCAGTTCGCCGAACAGTTGAAGTCCGCGGATGTGTGGGTCTCCCTCGGGCAATTTGGCCTCGTTGAAAAATACCGTTTGCGCGACGCGAAGCCTGGCTTCCGGCTGATCAAGGCACCGCCGCTCGGATTCCCCGCATTTCATCCGGATCTTTGCTACGCCCGCAGGATCTCGACCAACGAGCTTGTGGTGCCGCACTACAACTCAGCGATCGTGGTGTGGGCATACAGGAACGGACTGTCGCCCGAGGACGCAGCAAGACTCTTTACCAGATCGAACTATGAAAGCCTGGGTTACCTTGATGCATGGGGCCCGAGCGTCGCGCATTTACGCCAGGTCTTCGCCAACTTCGACATGCGGGAAGAATTCGACAAGTTCTACCTGCATATGAAGCGCCGCGGCAATTTCATGTATTCGATCAACCATCCCCGCAGCGACGCATTGGTGCAGCTGGGCAAGATCATCGCCACCAAGATCGGTTGCAGCAAGGACGTGTACGAACAGGACATCCAGATAAGCGACGGCCTGACCGACGTGATCTGGCCGCTATACCCGGAAGTTGCAGACGGCCTGGCGCTGGAAGGCGGCAGCTACCAGTGGAAGCTGGGCGGTCATCTGCGCATGGAGGGCGTTCGAAACTACGTCGATTTTGCGTACAACAACTACCGCACCGTCGGCATCGAGCCCGCCGATATTGCCATCGCCTATTTCGACGAAAGCCGGCTCGACGCGGTGCTGGGTGCCCAAGCAAGGACAGCGCGATGACCAATCCTTACCGCGGCCTGAACGACTTCTGTTTCTGGTCGCAGGCGATGACTACGCCAGCCCCCGGTCATATCGACCCCGCTGTCCGCTCTGACCGCATCGAGCCTCACCATAAGGTGGCGACGATGGGGAGCTGCTTCGCTCAACATATCTCGCGCCATATCTCGGCTGCGGGGCTTGATTATCTGGTTACCGAAAAGGCGCCCGAGGGCATGGAGCCGGATGTCGCGCGTGCGCTCGGCTATGGCGTGTTCTCGGCGCGGTATGGCAACGTCTATACGGTGCGCCAAGCCGTGCAGCTATTCGATAGGGCGTTTGGAAGGTTCGAACCGGCGGAGGGAGTATGGGCACGTGGCGACCGCTACGTCGATGCGTTCCGTCCGCAGATCGAGCCCGAGGGGTTCGGGACGGCGGACGAAGTGCGCGAGGCCAGCGTCGTGCATCTGAAGCACGTCCGTGACGTATTCACCCAAGCCGACTGGATCGTGTTCACCCTGGGATTGACAGAGGCCTGGCGGTCGAAGCTTGATGGCGCGATCTATCCGACCGCGCCAGGCGTGGCGGGCGGCTCGTTCTCACCGGACCGGCACGAATTCGTCAATTTCACTGCTGGCGAAGTGCGCGACGACCTGCTCGCGCTGTCGAGCAGGATCGCTGACGTAAATCCGAAGGCGAAAATATTGCTGACAGTGTCGCCGGTGCCACTGATTGCGACTTATGAAAAGCGCCACGTGCTGGTATCGACGACTTACAGCAAGGCGGCCCTGCGAGTGGCGGCAGACGAAGCCGAGCGCATGCTGGGCAACGTCATCTACTTCCCCTCCTACGAGATCATCACTTCGCCGGCAGCCGGTGGACGCTACTACGCGGACGATTTGCGAGAAGTCACCGAGCAGGGCGTAAAGCACGTCATGCGGATATTCTCGAAGCATTTTCTGCCCGCCGTGCTTCCCGCTTTCGACAACGAGTCCCCACTCCAACCCATCACGCCTGTCGAGTCGACGTTCGACGTCATGTGTGACGAGGAGGTCATTCAGAAGGCGTTGAAAGAAGGCGGCTTCCGCTGAGTGTGCAGCCGGCACATGCCGGCCGGGGAGCCCCTACTGTTCGAGCTCGATGCCGTGTACCAGAAAGGCGAGAGATCGCCTGTCGCTGGAATTTGACTCCGATTCAGCAGGAATGAACGCCCCTTCCGTCCTGATCATGAAGGACCAGTAGGCCGGACTGCGATAGCCAGCGGGCAGGTCGAGTTCGAGCGAAAACTCCCCGGGCTCGCTGACCGTGATTTCGAAACGCTTGCCATTAGGTCCGCTGACCAGGATGCGTAGCGTTCCGCCTTTCGGCGCCGCGTGCCGACACAGGACGCGAACCTTGCGCCAGCCATCCTTACGTGCCCGGACGCGAAGCACACACTCCGGGGCCGCCCATCCATCCGGATAGATCGCGATGCTGGCATCGTCGTGCATTACTCGCAAGCGCGCGTCGTGCTTCATACGCTCGTCGAAGTCGACCCGATCGGAATCCGAAAGGTATCCGCGCGCTTCATTGACCGCCTCCAGCATGGCGGCGCGCGCGTCGGCCGGCTGTCCCCCGTACGGAAAATCGCGAAAATACTCTTCCAGCCAGGAGTAGAACCAGTGTGGCGATGCGCTTCCCAAACCGCGCGCAGTCACGCGCATGCTTTCCAGCGCCACCTCTCGCCGTTGCCGCATGGTTTTGCACGCTGCATGCAAGCGCGAATAAGCCTGGATAGCGTTAATGTAGCCAACCTGATAGGGATAACGCTTGAATACACGTATCCACAGGTCATAGTCAAACGACAGGCTCAGGGAGGGATCGAGCAGGCCCACCTGATCGAGCATCTCGCGGCGGAAAAATACAGTAGGCTGGCAAATCGGACAGGAACTGCGCAGCATATCTGCGCGCAGGGGTGGAGGTTCACCAGGATACGCGCCCATCTTCGCCCCGCCCTCGTCGATGTGTTCGCCAATGCCGTAGACCATCATGGTTTCCGGGCGCTGGCCAAAATACTCGATTGCCCGCTCTACCGCCCCGCGTGCATACAGGTCGTCAGAATTGAGCCAACCGATGTACTCGCCACGCGCAAGGCTGAATGCCTTGTTGATCGCATCGGCCGCCCCATCATCTCGTTCCGAATACCACCGGAGCTTTCCGCCGTATTCAGACCCCAGCCGCTCCAGCACCTGAAGGGTGCCGTCGGTCGAACCGCCGTCTACAACGATCAGTTCCAGATTGGCGAACGACTGCATCAGTACGCTTTCGACAGCAGCACCGATGAACGAGGCCTGGTTGAAAGAGGGCATGACTACCGACAGCAGGGGAACGTCGGCTGCGCCCTGCCGCGTTCTGCCCGCTGCCATCAGGCCGCCTGCACTTTGATCAACTGCGCGACGACCCGTCGCGCGCGGTTGAAGCTATCGGTGGAGTTTTCCAGGGCTTTAGTGACGTCCTGGCCCCTTACAAAATAATGCTCAAGTTCTTCCTGAACCTGGTGCAACTGCTGCAGCAGCAGATCAGCTTCGCTCTCTGCTTCCTTCGCCCGCGTTTCGATAGTGGCTATCGATTCGCGCAGCTTGGCCTCCTGCTCTGCCTCGGCCTTGGCGCGCTGCTGCAGTTCCGTTTCAATCGCTTTCGATTTCGCCGCCGCATTCGACAACTCGTTCGTCAGCCGGGTGACTTCGGCGGCCAGTTTGGCTTTTTCAGCCTGCAGGGCCGCGCTCTGCTTCTCGGCGTCCGCGGTCGCGACTTTCAGCTTGTCGGAAACTTGCGCTACCTGCGATTCCGCTTCTTTTATGCGTGATTCGAGTTTAACGATTTGCGCCTTGAGCCCCTGTTCCTGAACGATGGCAGCGTCAACTTTGGCCTTTAGCGCCGTATCCGCCGCACGGGCTTGCTGCAATGCAGTCGCTACCTCTCCCTGGACCTTGCTGACTTGCGCAGCCAGTGCTGATTTCTCCGCCGTCAGTGCCTTTGCGGCTTCGGCCGACCTGGCGATTTCGGCTTGCAGCTTTTCGACCTGTCCGCTAGCTGCGGCTTTTTCTGCGGCGAGTGCCTTGGCTGCTTGTTCGACTTTCGTAATCTCGGTCTGCAGTTTCTTGACTTGCTCGGTGAGCGCCGCTTTCTCGGCCGCAAGCGCCTTGCTTGCCTCTCCGGCTTTCGTTGCGTCGCCCTGCAGCTTTTTCACTTGCTCAGCAAGCGCCGCTTTCTCCACCGCAAGTGCCTTGCTTGCATCTCCGGCTTTCGTAACCTCACCCTGCAGCTTTTTCACCTGCTCGGTGAGCGCCGCCTTTTCCTGCTCAAGGCGGGCACGGACATCTCCCGCCTGCTTCGCGGCTTCCTGTCCCTGAATGAACGTGGATTCAAGACTTTCCTGTACCTGATGCAGCTGCGCCAAGAGCAGGTCTGCTTCTGAAGCATTTTCCTTGGCCACTTCTTCCGCAGCCCGCAACCTTTCCTGCAGGTCGCGCTCTATCTTCCGGCTGGCTTCGGATTGCGCATGCAAAGCAGCTTCCAGTTCCTGCACCCGCGCCTGTGCGGATTCAGTCTGCTTGCGCGATGACTCCTGCAATTCTTGTTCACGCTTTTGTGCCGCCTCGGATTGCGTCACCATCAAGGACTGAAGCTCCACTTCGCGCTGCTGCGCGGCGCTTGCCTGCTTCTCCAGAGACTGTTCCAGCAAACCCCGTTCCCGCATACTGTCCTGCAGGGCCTCATCCAGACGAGCAAGCTTTTCCTGCAGATGCCTGGTTTCGTTCTCGTGATTTTCGGTGCTTGCATGCGCCTCGACGGTCAAGCGGCGAATCCCTTCCTGAGCATCGTCATATTGCGACTGCAGATGCGAAACCTGCTGGCGGATTTCATCTGCCAGCGTCCGGGCTTCTTGCAGTTCAGCTTCTGTATTCGCGGTTATCTCGCCTTGCGCAATCAGCTGGGCATTCCTTTCCCCTAGCAGCCTGGGGAGATGAAGCGCACGGTGCCAATCGGCTGCTACTTCCGCCAGGTCGATGGAATCGATGACGGACAGATTGTCCCGATACTCGGGCTCGCCATTGCCAAGCCAGGAACAGGATTCCAGCGCCTCGTAGACGTCCCAGTATTCGGGAGCGATCCACTCAAAATTCTTTGCGCGCAATGCCGCCATGCCGTCGGGCGTGTGATCGGCTCCATCCAGTTCGCTTGCGTATTCAGGCGCATGACCACAGATGGAACGGACTTCGTCGAAGAGCAAAGCTGCCGAATCATCCAGCCGCCTCGCGCTCACCAAGATCAGCCGTCCGCCAGACTCCTGGCGCAGGCGCAGCAGGCCGGAGTGATAGCGCATCCATACATCCAGGTACTCGGAAAGTTGTTCTTCGCTGACGGCAAGTACTGCGTCCCATGGGGATTCGTACATGGCCAGGACTTGGACGCCTTCCTGCTCTTTCAGGACTGCCTCGATTTCGGAAAGCGCCGCAGCATGAGTGAGAACCGGAGCACGCCATTGATCTTCCGCGAATGAATCTACCGTTATGGCTTGCAGCATGCCGCACAGACGATCCAGCGCAAGTCCGGGCAATCCGGTAACGGCCACCCGGCCTTGATACGTTGGCATCGCGTGCTGTGCGGACAGATACGCATCATGTACGGTGGTCGTGACGGGTTCCTGAATTGCCGGTGCGGGCGGTGTTGCTGATGCAAGCACTGGAGCTTGTGCTGCGGCCTTTGCTTTCCGCTCGGCAGCAAGCTTGGCTTTTGATTTCTTGCTCATTCCCCTGCCCCTGCCGAATCAACAATCGTGGAACCTATGGTGACGTGTTGCCACATGAGAGCGGGTTTGGGCAGGGTCCGCCTTTCAAACACCGTCGAATTCTTCAACTCGTACTTCATTTTTTGGTCCTGGCAAAATTCTCTAAACATGGCGATATGCGAATCAAAGTGACTGTTCGCGCAGCAGCAGATCCTTGATCAGCTCGATCTGCGCTTCGGCCCGCACCAACTCGTCGTTCAGCATCGCCTGACGTGCCTGCAGGTCGGCGTTAGTGGCCTTGACGTCACTCAGCGTGGTCTCGCGTTCTGCCAAAGTGGCCGCGATCCGGCTGAGCTCCGATTGGCCCGCATGCGCCAGCTTGGTCTGTTCGTCTAGCGTGTTGGTCAGCGTGTCGACCTGCGCCCTCAATTCTGCTGCCAGCTTGGTTTGCTGGTCGCGCGCTGTCGTCAAGGCTGCGCCCTGCGCCTTCAGTTCTTCGACGGCCTTCACCTGCTCATCGCGCGCTTTGGTCAATGTATCTATCTGAACCTTCCGATCCGTCGCCAGCTTGGTCTGCTCGTCACGCGTCTTGGTCAGCGTGTCGACCTGGACCTTCAGTTCTGCTGCCAGCTTGGCTTGCTGGTCCCGTGCCGCCGTCAAGGCTGTGCCCTGCGCCGTCAGCTCTTCAACGACTTTCGTTTGATCGTCACGCGCTTTGGTCAACGCATCGATCTGAACTTTTCGATCCGCTGCCAGCTTGGTCTGCTCGTCGCGCGTCTTCGTCAGCGCGTCGACCTGGACCTTCAGGTCTGCTGCCAGCTTGGCTTGCTGGTCCCGTGCCGCCGTCAAGGCTGTGCCCTGCGCCGTCAGCTCTTCGACGACTTTCACCTGCTCGTCACGCGCTTTGGTCAATGTATCGATCTGAATCTTCCGATCCGTCGCCAGCTTGGTCTGCTCGTCGCGCGTCTTTGTCAGCGCGTCGACCTGTACCTTCAGATCCGCTGCCAGTTTTGCTTGCTGGTCCCGCGCCGCCGTCACGGCTGTGGCCTGCGTCTTCATGTCGTCGACGACTTTCACCTGCTCGTCACGCGCTTTGGTCAACGCATCGATCTGAACCTGCCGATCCGCTGCCAGCTTGGTCTGCTCGTCGCGCGCCTTCGTCAGCGTGTCGACCTGCGCCTTCAGTTCTGCGGCCAATTTGGCTTGCTGGTCCCGTGCCGCCGCCAAGGCTGTGCCCTGCGTTTTCAGGTCTTCAACGACTTTCGTTTGGTCGTCACGCGCTTTGGTCAACGCATCGATCTGAATTTTCCGATCCGCTGCCAGCTTCGTCTGCTCGTCGCGCGTCTTCGTCAGGGCGTCGACCTGGGCCTTCAGTTCTGCGGCCAGTTTGGTTTGCTGGTCACGCGCTGCCGTCAAGGCTGTGCCCTGCGTCTTCAGGTCCTCGACAACTTTTGCCTGATCGTCACGGGCTTTGGTCAACGCATCAATCTGGGCTTTCCGATCCGCTGCCAGCTTTGTCTGCTCGTCCCGCGCCGTCGTCAACGCGTCGACTTGAGTCTTCAACTCGCCTGCCAGTTTGGCCTGCTGGTCTCGCGCTGCCGTCAGGGTAGTGCCCTGGGCCTTCAGATCTTCGACAAGCTTGGCGTGCTCTTCGCCTGCTTTGGTCAACGTATCAGTCTGGGCCTTGCGATCTGCGGCGAGCTTCGCCTGCTCGTCCCTTGCCTTCGTCAAGGCGTCGACCTGAGTCTTCAACTCGCCTGCCAGTTTGGCCTGCTGGTCGCGCGCTGCCGTCAGGGCAGTGCTCTGCGTCTTCAGAACTTCGACAAGCTTGACCTGCTCTTCGCCTGCTATGGTCAAGGTATCAATCTGGGCCTTGCGATCTGCGGCGAGCTTCGTCTGCTCGTCGCGCGCCTTCGTCAACGCGTCAACCTGGATCTTCAGCTCTGACGCCTGCTTCGCTTGCGCATCGCCGGCTTTCAATGCTTCTGCCAAACGCTGCTGATCGCCAGCAAGCTGAGTCGCTTGCTCGGTAAGCTTCTGATTCAACTCGGCGAGTTGCTTCTGCAGATCGTTTGCCAGTCCCGCTTTGCCATCATGGGCCAGTGACAACTCGTCGATCCGCTTCTGACGCTGCTGGGCAAGCGCGGCTTGTTCTTCACCTTGCTGCGTGAGCAACTGCAACTCGTCCTTGAGCCCGGCCATCGCCTTGCCTTGCTCCGCACGGGCATGCACTTCCTCTTCCAGACGTGCCCGTGACTCCTTGAAGAGCCGGGTTTGCTCGTCGGATCTGGCACTCAGGGTTGCGTTCGTGTCTTCGTATTCCCGCAGCAGGTTTGCCTGGCGCTCGCTGGCAGCGAGTAACTCGTCTACCCGGCCCTGCTGCTCGGATACCAGTTTTGCCTGGCTGTCCCGGTCGCTGGAAAGCGCCTCGACCTTGCTTGCCAGCTCTTCGCGACTGCTGGCCAGCGATGCGCTCTGTTGTTGCTCATCGCGAAGCTGCTGCTGCAGCGCTTCGATCTGTCCTTGCTGTTCCTCGATATGCCTCTGCTGGCGACGCTGCGTCACCAGGACGTCATCGCGCTGGTACAGCACTGCCTTGTACGGCGGAAGCACAGTCTGGTCGGCCGCCTGCAGGGCAAACCCTAGCGTAGCCATCTGTGCCGCGACCGAGGCTTCCGTTGCCCCGGATTCGTACAAGGAAAATTCGGAGGTGAGTACGGCGAGATGGCTGAATTGTTCGAGCACCGGCCCACCGGCGGTCGACAATATTTCGCCTTCCAATCCTGCGATATCCAGAATCAACAGGTTCTGCGCCTGGCTGTCGAGCGGGAACGCGTGCAGGACGTCGTCAAGCGATTTCGTGTCCACCGCAAGCTCTGCTGTCTGCCGCAGGTTAGGGAATGCGGTGAACAGGCCTTGGCCGCGCAGCAAGCTGTTTGCCCGTGCGTTGTTGAACACCTTCATGGCGCCCTCGCCCGACTGGGGCGCTAGTGCCGCTTCCAGCAACTCTTCACCGCGAGCACCATCGAGCTTGCGGCGAAGTGCAGAGGCCAGTTGTGCATTGGGTTCGATCAGCAGCATCCGGCCGGGCGCCAGCTTGCGCAAGTCCGGCAGTTCTGTTCCTGCTCCGGCGCCGGCGAAGACAATCGCATCGAACCTGGCGGTGCCTTCGGTGTGCAACAACTGCAGCAGTCGCTTCATTTGCGGGTTCCTGTCATCGCTTCAGCGGCGTCCAGCACGAGGTCCAGCATTTGGCGTGCTGCCTCGAATGCTCGAAGTTCCTTGTCCTCCAGGGGATCGGCCGCGCCATTCTTCACTGGCGCGCAAAGGGCCTGCTCCAGCAAGTTCCAGCCATCTTCGTCGTCCGGGCTATGCAGCAGATAAGCTTTAAGCATGGCCACTGCTTGCTCGGGCTTTCCTTCCTTCATCAGCGACTGTGCCTGCGTCTTGTTTGACCGCGAGCGCACGTCTGCCAGCCGGGCCTTCGCCTGCGCCAGTTGCGGCATCAGGTCCGCGCTCTTGCGGTAGGCTGCTTCTGCTTCAGGCCACGCTTCCAGCAGGCGCTGCGCGCCGCCTAGTCCCAGCCAGCTCCACCCGAAGTCGGCGCCGCACTCTATGGCTTTCTGATAGGCGCGCACTGCATCCTGGTTGCGGCCAGCAAGCAGGTAGGTTTCCGCTAGCTTGCAAAAGAACAGCGGCTGCTCGCCAAACTTCGGCAGCAAGTCGAGAAAGCCCCGGGCTGCTTCGGTAAGTTCGCGCATGTCCAATGCAAGATTGGCGTTCCCGAATGCCAGCACCAGTTCTTTCTGAACCTCCGGATCCTTCAGACCGCCTGCAAGCGCCACTGCCAACTGGAGGGCGACGTTGGACGGAATCAGGTCGAACTCGCTGGTGTCGACTGGTGGAAGTTCGAACGAATGGCTGTCGCCTCCGCCCTTGACCTGCAGTGCCTGCCCCGTTCGCGCAACGCGAGCGGTCAGCTTGTGGGGCTTGCCGTCACGCAGTTCGTACGAAACCGGCAGCTTGTAGCAATAACGGCCATCGCCTATCCCGGCGTTGAGCAGGTCGTCGCGGAAGCGATCGGCGATTCCGCGCGCGACCACACGCTTGCCTTCCATGATCTCGACAATCAGGCGTTGCTTGGGATTGGCAGGGTCGAAGGCCCATCCCTCTGCGCGGCCTTCCACAACCTCGTCAAAAAAGCCCTGCTGCCTGGGCGCGGCAGCGGTGGCTGCGGTGGCTGCGGGCTTGGCCGCTTTGGCGGGCGCTGCTGTTGCAGGGGCGGCGGCTGAAGGTTTGGCGGCTGCCGGTGTGGCTGCTAACGCGGCGGGACTGGCGCCAGCCTTCTTCAGCGGGTGCTCCGGCGGAAGCATGGCGCTGACTGCAGGGGCGAAGAGGTGGCGGTACTCGCGCATCACGCTTTCGCGCATCGGGCCTGCCAGCGCTTGCAGGCGGATGACGTCGATAGGGAATCGCGTCAGCAGTCCGTCCTCCTGCACTACACCAAAGTGCAGGGACGAGGCTTGCTCAAGCAGCTTGGCGGGAATGGGAAGGAAGGCCAGGTATTTTTGTTCGCGGGGAACTTCCTGCTCATCTTTTTCGTTCTTTCCAATCTTGGTGAACGGCGCAGTGTCGACCTGCAGCACGCCGCCTTTCGCAGGTACGCAGCAGAGTTCCAGGGTGTCGCTGTCCGCTTTGAAGTATCCGAGGCCGGTGATTTTCGAGGCGCGTTCGGGCAGCGCGCCGAGCAGGAAAATTCCGGCGTCCACAGCCAGCGCCAGGAATGCCTTGGGAATCGACTGGGCCAGGATATCTTGCGCAACTTGCTGCGGCAGCTCGCGTACTGGGGTTTTTGCCGCTGACTTAGCCGCTGACTTAGCCGCTGACTTTGCGGCAGGCTTCGCTTCAGTTGCCTTGGCTGCCGCTTTCGTCACGGCCGAAGGAGCCGCCGGCACCTTACGGGCAACTTTCGTGGCCGTGGCCGTGGGTTTACTTGACGGTGCTTTGCTGGACTGGGCAGCCTTTACAGCAGGAGCAGGCTTCGGCTTTGCGCTAGTCTTGAGAGTGGACATGGACTGAATCTTGAATATGGTCGATTGGTTGTTCGATGGCGATCAGTCGGTCAGCGCGACGCGCCGCCGCGACGGCTTGCGCGGGCTGGGCGCTGACTTTTCCGATGTGGCCGACGGCGCAGCAAATGCGCCTGTCTTGCGCAGCACGGCCTCGTATTGTTTGCCGACACGCTTGACGTCATGATTTGTCGCGACGGTTTCATGGCCTCGGGCGGCAAGCTGCTCGACGGATCTGGTTTCGTTCACGACCAGCAGCATCTGCGCCGCTGCATGAGTGACGTCTGCATCTGCCCAGACTTGCCCTTCGCCGTGCAGATAGTCGCCGGCGGCAACCGGAATCAACGTGTGCTTCACCAGCAGTGCGTTGTTCTCGTTGGTAAATTCCAGATTGCCGGAGAACCCGGTCGTGATGACCGGTTTACCCAGCAGCATGGCTTCAGCAATACCGCGGCCAAAGCCCTCTGCCCTGTGCAAGGAGACGAAGCAGTCACAGGCCTTGTACAAGGCCATCAGATCGGCCTTGGATAGTGTCTGGTCCATCAGGTGGATGCGTGGGTCTTCTGCCTGGAGTTGCTTGAGCATTTCCCAGTCGGCGTCGTGCTGGTCCAGTGGATGCACCTTGACCACCAGGCCAACTTGCTCAGCGCCGAGCGCCTTCTTGCCTTTCAACGGAAATGCTTTCCTGAATGCCGTCACGCAGGCAATCGGATTTTTTCGCTTCGCGGAGGACTGCAGGTCGAACGCGAAAATGAACAGCTTTGCTTTTGGCGGCAGGCCGAAGTCGCTGCGGTTCTTGTGGCTGACTTCGGTCATTTCCACGGCCATCGGCATCACGCGTACTGGCACTGGCACCGGTACCAGGCTGTCGCCATCGAGTCCCTTGCGGATGTGCTCGCTTGCCACCCAGATCTCGTCAACCAGGGAAATGAGATGGCGCCACTGGGTGGGGAATTTCGGCAGCTCCCACGGCCAGTAACCGATGTTGTAGCGGCCTTCGATCTGCTTGATCCCGCGCTCGGCAAAACATCTGCCCTGCTCCAGCGCCGTCAGGCAGAACAGGTTGGTGGAATAAGCGCCGTCCGGCGTGACATGCGCCGCCATGCTGCGATCGTTCTGCGGAATTTCCTTCCCTGGCGGGAAGTCGATCAGGGTGAACGGCACGGTGGTGGACAGCAGCGACCTGGCGGCCATGCGCGCATCTTCGCCTATGCCCAACTGGCCGTGGATATAGCCGATGACATTGACGCCCGGCGCCCGGGCGGCCGGATCCTGGGCCACATCGGGCAGGGAATGCCGGTCGATGCCGGTGGCGCTGTCTATGCTGGCCCACTGTGCACAGAGATTTTTTACCAGCTTGGTGTCGACGCAAAGGTAGTTCCGCAGCCAGCCCAGGTATTGCTGGCGCGCGGCCGGCAAAGGAAATGACTTCTGGACATGGGGAATTGCCTGGTACATCAGCAGGTGCAGGCGATTGAGGCCAGGCATGCCTGATTCGGCGAACAGGTAATCGGTCTGCCATGGCTGGAACGGCCGCTGGACGAACGGCAGTTCCTTTTGGCCGTGCAGGATGTACCACGCCAGCAATTGCTTGCGGCCCTGCACCGTGGACAGGTCGATGCTCAGGTCGCCGCGCTGGCGCAGCAGCAGCACCATCAGCCAGGAGATGCCGTGGCCGGGGTCGTCGGACGGCAGCGGGCCACCGGGAAAGCTGGCGGGCTTGCCCAGCGCTTCCCAGAAGGCATCTGCCTCGCGCAGCGACTGGTATTCGCGGCCGCCGTGGACCAGGCACCATGCGATGAAATCGAGCCGGCTCCCTGCATCATCGAGCGGATATTTTTGCTTCAACTCCTTTTCGCGCAACTGCCATATCAACACCATGATGCCGAAGATCGGCACCGGCAAACCTTCGGACAGGCCGGGCACGGGCTCGAAATAGCCGCGCCAGCGCTCACGAACATGCTCAGCTGCTGTTCGATCCAGCAGGTCGTTCAGCTGGTCGATCGGGGTCTTGATCGCTGCTTTCATGCGGGTACCCCGAATGCAGCAGCGGGCAACTGTGGCTGTCCGATGATCGCGGCGGTAGGAGTGGAAGTTGAAACGGTAGATATTATGTCCGCTTCATTTGACGGGAATATGACTTCATTCGCGGCAAAGGGCTTCAGGTGCTTGCTGGCCCAGGCTGCACCGAACCTCTCGGCGCAATACAGGTCGCGGTAGTTTGCCCAGCACGAGGCCAGCCATGTCGACCTGGACTGGCAAGCGACGCGCCGCATGTCGGCCAGCAGCCGCAAATGCACATCGGGGGGTGCTGGCGGGTTGGCGGGAACGAGCTTGCAGGCCTTGAACTGGCGGCCTTCATCGCTGTGCAAATAGACTGAAAGAAGCCGCTCCACGATGAGCCGTATGCACGGCGCGGTCGCCCGCCCGGTCTGTTCATCTGGCGCGGACGAATAAAGCATGTCGAAGGCAGCGGGCGGCATGTTCTTTTCTGCCAGCTTGAGCGCCATGCTGATCCAGGCGAGGTAGCTGTTCCAGAATGCAGGCGTCGCCAGCACGCAGTCGGTTGTGCCGAAAAGACGCGGGGGCTGCAGGGTTTTCAGAAGGTCCACCGGCAGCTTCGCGGCCCTGAAAAATTCCTTGCTCAGGGCAAGAAAATGCGGCTGCAGGGTCTCGCCGTGCTGCCAGACGTTTTGATACAGCGCTTCAATTTGCGGGTGGGGATAGATGAAGTAAGCGTCATGGCCGGGGTTGCCGGCTATCTGCTGGCGCAATTCCTGCGCGGTCATCCCGGTGGTCTCGCCAAAATCCCAGGATAGTGCACCCCAGAGCGATGCCTGTGTCAGCTCGGCGCGTTGCGCCTGGCGGGTCAGGACATCGAGCGCAGCCAGGGGAGCGTCATGCCCGATGTTGTCCAGGGCTTCGAAACCGGGGTCGAGAAACGGCCTTTGCTCCGGCAGGTTGAAGTACTGGAACAGGCGAATCTGCGGTGCAGGACCGGCGCGATCCTTTTCCTTGGGCGCGGGCGAGCGCAGACGGCTACCGGAACGAGTTTCCGGGGTCGCTTTAGCCAGTTCAGCGCGCTTGGTGGAGGTTTTCATATTCGCCATGGATCGCGGGTCCGCTACAGCATGCAAGCGCGGTGCCAGCATCTGGTGCCTGGTTTATTCGGGTTGCCTTTAGCGTTTGCCCAGCATGAATTTGTCGGTCTCGCCCAGCGCCGGTCCGGGCTCGCGGCCGGCCAGCATCAGCAAGCTCATGAAGTTCTCGGCCTGCTGGGTAATGGCCTGCACATAGTCGTTCTTCACCTCGAACAGCACCTGGATGCTGTTGACGACGTCGATGTTGCTGCGCACGCCGGCGTCGTAGCTTTTCTGGTTTGCCTCTACCGACAGTTCAGCGGAGTCGATCGCGGACCGCTTGATCTTGATGGCGTCCTGACCGGCGGCCACCAGGCCATGCAGGCGCTCCAGTTCGACCCGGGCCTTTTCTTCAGCCAGGCGGCGCTCTTCCTTTGCCTTGACCGCATTCGCGGAAGCCGAACCGCTGGAGTAGTAATTTCCGGCGTTCAGTGGCAAGGACACCGTAAAGCCGGTGTTGTTGATGGTGGTGCCGCTGTAACTGGAACGGGAATGCGCCATCGACACGGTCGGATACATGCTTCCCTTTACCCGCTGCGCTTCCAGTTCACTGATGCGCTCGGTCTGCCGGCTGGCGGTGAGTTGGGGATTGTTCTGTTCGAGCTGGGTCTTGAACTCATCGAGCGCCGGCAGCGGAACCGGGAAATGATTGGTCGGCAGATTGAAGTCTGTTTTCGCCGGCACCACGCCGGTCAGCGAAGTGAACACACGTTCCGCGGCGCTGCGGGCGACCAGCAGGTTGATCTGGTTGGCCTTTGCCTGCTCGAACTTGACCTGGATGTCGCGCAGGTCGGTGATGGTGCCCTGGCCCAGTTCAAACAGTCGCTTGGCGCGGGCGGACTGGCGTTCGAAATTGCTGATCTTGGCTTCGTTCAGGACTGCCGCTTCACGGGCACGAATCAGTTCTGTAACGGCTTTCAGTACACGTTGGGAGAGTTCCTGCTCGCGGGCCTGGAAGGTGGCGTTCGCGAAGTTGGCCCTTGGCTCGGCCTGCCGCAAGGTGGCGTAGCGGTCCATGCTCAGCACCGGTTGGGTGATGGTGATGGTTTGAACGGGTGTGCTTTGCGTCTGCAACTGGCTGCGCGAGTAGCTCGCCTCGGGGTAGTAGGCCGACTTTGCCTGGGACGCACCGAATTGGCCGGCGTCGCGTTCGGCGACGGCCCCCTGGAACTGCGGGTCATAGGTACGGGCACGCTGGTAGGCTTCGACCAGATCAAGCGCGCTGGCATTTGTGGAGACGAAGGCGGCGGAGACGGCGAGCGCGCAGGCGGTTAGCAGGTTCTTCACTGTTTTTAATTTCGGGTGAGATGCGTTGATGGGTGAACGTCTGGGGAGGACATTGGCAGCGATGAAGGCACGGCCAAGCCAGGCACCGCGCGCGTTGCGCTGGTGCCGTGCTGGCTTTCGGTCGCGACTACGCAATCGCTGATCATGGCCTGTTCATTGCCCTTCGATCCAGATGTCGTTGGAATGCTGTAGGTGGCGACTTTGGTCGCTCTGATGGTCAGCAGAGAATGTCAGCCAGGATTTTGCTGCTGCTGACATCGGGAGGCGGGCAGTCGGCGCTGCCTTGGTCGGTCCTTGCGATGCTGCTTGCTGCGTTGACATGACAGGCCCGGGGCATGTCATGGTTCAATCCGGAGGGAACTCCCTGCTGCTATTTTTTTGCTATTGTGCTTACGCAACAATTCTGTTGGGTGTTGGTTGCGTAGTCAATCTTTCGGGTAAAGAAATGTAAAAAAAGTTTGGTGATGTGACTAAATGGTTTGCTTGCTTGTGTTTTTGACTCCGGGGCTACGAGTCGCCGTAATTGGGGTGGTGGACCCCAACCCCACCCTCCTTGCAGGACGCGCACAGGCTTGCAAGCCTGTGCCGTTCCGCCGGCGGGCGGCATGCCGCCCGAATTCCCCGTCTACACCCCTCCCCTTGAGAGGGAGGGAGGTTCCTGGCGTGCGTCGGTTTACGCCCCTGATCTAGTCCTTGAATGCCTTCGACAGCTTGTCGCTCAGCGGCTTCAGCAGATAGCTGACGAAGCTGCGCTCGCCTCGCTTCACGACTACATCCACCGGCATGCCGGCCTGGACCTTGAGCTTGCCGAGCATTGCCAGACCTTCAGCGGTGGTCTCGATGTGCGCCACGTAGTACTCACCTTGCTGGCCTTCCTTGGCCGGCAGCTTGTCGGCGCCGACCAGCTTCACTCGTCCGGGCACGACCGGGGTCGTGGTCATGTTGAATGCGGTGAATCGCATGTCCGCACTCAGGCCCACGTGCACCTTGTCGATCAGGTGAGTCGGCACCTGGGCTTCTACCATCAGGCTTCCGCCCTCCGGCAAGATCTCCATCAGCAGCTGGCCCGGTGTAATGACGCCACCCACCGTGAATACTTTCAGGCCCACCACCGTTCCACTGACCGGCGCCTTGATTTCTGTTTGCACCCGGTCGAACTTGGCAGCTTCAAAACGGGTCTGGAAAGCTTCGCGGTTCTTTTGCGTTTCGGATAGCTCGCGGTCTATCTCTTTCAGATAGGCGGTCTGCAGCCCGGCGATCTGGGCGCGGGTCTTGCCCAGTTCGGCATAGGCGCTGGCCAGGGTGGATTCCAGTTCTACCTTGCTGCGCAAGGTGTTGTTGGCCTGGGAACGGGGAACGAAGCCTTCTTCGGATAGCTTCTGGTTGCTCTTCAGTTCTTCGGTCAGCGTGCCGAGCTGTACCTTGCGGGATTCAATCGCGGTTTGTATGCCGGCGATCTGTGCGTGCAGGCCGGAGACCTGATTTGACATCTCGGCGCGGCGCGATGTGAGCATTTCAAGCTGCAGCTGCTTGGCTTCCTTCACGCGAATATCGTCGCCCCATTTGTCGAGCTCTTTCACCCACTCGACCTTGGGCCTGCTCAGGCGCTCGGCGCGCAGGCGCGATTCGGTTACCAGCAGGTTGATGTACTGTAGCTCGGCATTGGTCAGGCTGGCTTCGCTGTTGAGCGGGTTGATCTTGATGAGTACATCGTTTTGCTTCACCAGGTCGCCTTCGCGCACCATGATCTCCTGCACCACCCCACCCGATTGGTGCTGAACCGATTTGCGGTAGCCCGAGACGACAACGTTGCCGCCGATGTTGACGCCGGCATCCAGCGGTGCCCAGAATGCCCACCCCAGGAAGATGATCAGGCCGATGAAAAACCATCGCGCTGCGCTCTTGCGGATCTGCGATTCTTCGACCTGGACCGGTTGCAACTTGCGGTCTTGCAGCTGGGACGGATCGTACGGGTTCCAGCTGCGGATCCAGGAGTCGGCCTTGCCGTCCATTTTCTTCAGCATGCCCATCGGGCCGTGCGGATCTTTGTCGGGGGTGCTCATGCCTGTGCCTCGCCCTTGGGTGCTGCTGCGGGTGGAGTCGCTGTGGCGGCGGCAGCTTGTGCTGGCACCGCGGCGGATGCGGCTGCTGCGGCCGCAGGTGCGGCTGCCGGTGTCTCTGTGCTAGCGGCGCTCTTCTGTGCGGCGACTACTTGCAGGTTGCGCACCGCGTTGAGCATGTCCTGCGCCGGGCCAAAGCCAACCTGGCGGCCATTGCGCAGCACCAAGAGGTTGTCCACCACCCCCACCAGCCGCGGACGGTGGGTGGTGATGATGATCGAGGAGCCGGCTTTCTTCATGGTGTCGATGGCCTTGGCCAGCACGCTTTCGCCGACTTCGTCGAGGTTGGCGTTGGGCTCGTCCAGGACGATGTATTTGGGCATGCCGTAAAAGGCGCGAGCGATCGCCACACGCTGGCGCTGACCGCCGGAAAGCTGGAAGCCGGTCTCGCCCAGCATGGTGTCGTAACCATTGGGCAGGGCCAGGATCATTTCGTGAATGCCGATCAGCTTGGTGGCCTGGATCACCTTGTCGGGATTGACCTCGCCAAGGCGGGCGATGTTCTCGGCGACCGTGCCTTCAAAGAATTCGATTTCCTGCGGCACGTAGCCGATGAACGGGCCCACTTCGTCATGATTCCACTCGGACAGCTCGACGCCATCCAGGCGGACGTTGCCGCGGGCGGGCTTCCATACGCCGACCAGCATGCGGGTCAGCGAGGTCTTGCCGGCGGCGCTGGGGCCGACGATGGCGACAGCTTGGCCGGGCAGTACCGTGAAGCTGACGTCCGATACCACTGCCTTGTCGTGGCCGGGCGGAACGGCGGTGGCCAGGGTCACCTCAAGCTTGCCGACTGGTGCCGGCAGTTGCATTCGGGTGGCGATCTTGACGTCTTCCTCCAGCAGCTTGTTGAGCCGGTCGTAGCTCTGGCGGGCGGAGATGATCTCTTTCCAGTTAGCGATCAGCTTCTGGATCGGGGAGACGGCTTTGGAAATCAGCATGGTGGCGGCAATGACCATGCCGCCGGTGATCAGGTTTTCGATGGCGAGCCAGGCGCCCAAGGCCATTTGCAGCGAAGGCAGCGCCTTGGTCAGGAAGCCGGAAAAGCCACCGGTCATGCCCGAAGCTTCACTGGCATTGACCTGTAGCTCAAGAAACTTGCGGTGCTGGTCGTACCAGCGGTTTCGCACTGCGCCCATCATGCCCAGTGCCAGCGTGGTCTCGGCGCTGCGCAGGCTGTTGGCTGCGACCCGCGTCGCTTCGGCGTTGGCGTCGTTGGATGCCTTCAGGATGGGGCTGGTAACTTTTTGCGTCGCGTAGCTGGTCAGCAGCATCAATACCGATGCAATGATCACGAACACCGCCAAGTAGGGGTGGAACATGGCGCCGATGATGATGAACACGATAGCGAACGGCGCATCCATGATCGAGAGCACCGGCTGTCCAGTCAGGAACTGGCGCATGGTAAGCAGGTCGCCCAGCAACTGGTGCACGTTGACGTTCTTGCGGCCCACATAGCGGCGGAACGAAGCGTCGAACACTTCTGCCGCCAGATCCCAGTCTATGCGCAAGGACAATCGCACCATGAGGCGGCTGCGTATCCATTCCAGCGAGGACCAGAAGACGTACATGCCGACCACCAGCAAGGTCAGCGACACCAGGGTGACGCCGCTGCGGGTGGAGATGACACGGTCGAACGTGTTCATCATGTACAAGATCGGCGTGATCGACATGATGTCGATCAGCAGGGTTAACAGAAAGGCAAAAGCAAAAGCGCGCCGGCATTGATGCAGCAGGCGCGCTATTGGTGGCTTCGAGTTGTCCACAGCCGGCGCGGTCTGCGCCGGGGTTGCGGTTTTTGCTGCGGACGCTGCTGTTGTTTCCGTTGCTGCTGTGTTTGCTGCTTCGCTCAAGATGGCTTCCTCTTTGGCTGAAAAATACCTGCCAGGACCGCGCGCTTCTTGTGTGCGTTGTGCGTCTGAACGGGTGACAGATCTTGTCGCCTCTCCCTCTATTTGTCCAGTTATTGCTTCGGATGGTGCAGGTCGTCGAACAACATCGGATCTGCATCCTGGCCGATGAGCTTGACTTCGACCGGCAGCACCGTCTGGGCAACAATACTCGTGTGCTCGTTGTGACCGACCAACACGCCGATTTCCTTGATACCGATGTGTTCCAGGCCTGCCAGCAGGTCGGCATCGAACACGCCCGAGTCGGACAGGGCTTCGGCCATCTTGCTGTCCATGACCAGGGTCGGCGTGGTGGCGCCGGTGAACATGTCCGCGTCGAGGTGCGTGAGCAGCTCCTTGACCTCGGCCAGCGCATTGCCGTCGCCCAGCTCGCCCAGGTCGATGTACAGGTTGCCGCTTGCGCTGGCGTTGACATGGTCGACGTCGAGATCGGCCAGCTCCCTGAGCGAGGTGAACAGGCGGTCGCCGGAGGCAGTGGCATCCAGCACCATGTTCGTGGCCGGCAGGGCTTGCAGCATGCCTGCGTCGGACAGTGCATTGAGCAGTCCGTCGGTAACCTGCACCGAACCTGTCTCGACCACCAGGTCGGAAACGCCCGAGTTGGTCAGTGCGTTGATCAGGTCGCCGTAGTTGCCCGGGGCTGCGAAACCGCTAAGGGCGCCGAACAGTTCGGCATCCAGGTTGGCGTCTGCCGGCGTTGCCCCGCCCTGCAGTTGCAGTTCGAGGTCGATGCCAGTGCCCGTGAAGCTGCCAAGCGCCGCCAGCAGGTCGCCCAGGCCGTTGCCGCCGCCTTCGTCAAACAAGGCTGCGACGTCCTCATTGATGGCCACCTGATCGATGCCGTGGGCCAGCAGCGCATTACCGAATGCAGCGTCCATCGTTCCAGGCAGCGGTGCATCAAGCGTTACATCGAGGCGCTGGTCGAACATTGGCAGGTCGTTCGCATCGATCGCTGGTGCGAACTCGTCGACCTTGTAATTCACATGGTCAACGCCCAGCTTGTTCAGGTCGTCGAAGTTGGTCGCCAGCTGGGTACCAGCCGCACCTGCGGCGACATCCAGGCTGATGTGATCGAGACCTTCGAAGGAGATGCCTGCGTCAACCAGTGCCTGTGCGGTATCCATATCGATGTGGGCGCTGCCGTTGAAGCCGGCCACGTCGATCTTGTCGACCGTGACATCGCCAACCGTCGGCAGGCTGCCAACGTTCAGGGCTGCCAGGTCATTCGCAGTTACGTCGAGGGTGAATCCATCCACGCCGGCAGTTGCGAGATCGCCCGCATCGAGGCCGAGGAAATCGGCGGCACTGCCATGCAACTGGATGCTGTCGATGTTGGATGCATTCAGGGCGCCGGCATTTGCCATGCCCAGCAGCTCACTCATCTGCGAGGCATCTGCATTCAGCGTGACGTTCAGGCCGGCGTCGAAAGTCGGCAATCCGCCCACGCCCAAATCGCCATGACCGAGGTCGACCGCCAAATCAGCTGCGCCTGCCAGTGAGACGTGATCGACACCGAGTTTCTGCAAGTCTTTCAGGGTGGTCGACAGGTGAGTCGCTTCGCCCTGGGTTGCGTCGACGGCGAGCGTGACGTCACTGCTGGACTGTGAGAAGTCCAGACCTGCGTGAACCAGATCGTTGGCGTCCTGATCGCTGATCGAGACAGCAGAACCACCAGCTTCGATATGGTCGACGCCGAGTCCCTGGACGCCTGTGAGACCTTGCAGCACGCTGTCAAGGTCGACATCGCCGCCAATTTCCAGCGAGACGTTATTGTCGGCGCTGATCTGCAGGTCGCCAAGGTCATAGCTCAGGTCGCCGCCAAGGATGGCCTGTGCATCGGCCATGCCGACGTTGACGTTGGTTTCGTCGTTGACAAAGATCGTATCGATGCCGGCGGCAGTCAGTTCGGCGACGTGCGCAACCATGCCATCGCCATCCGCACCGGAGATGCTCAGCGTGATGTGGTCGCCCTGATCGAAGCTCGTCAGCGCGCCGCCAAATACGGTGGAGTCGCCGAGCTCGACAGTCAGGGTACCGGCAGCATCTGCGCCACCACTCAGGCTGACGTGATCGACGCCCAGTTTCTGCAAGTCTTTAAGGCTGGTGGACAGGTGCGTACCTTCCGCGCCGGTCACATCTACCGTGACGGTGTCGGTGGCTTCGAACTCCAGGCCGGCCTGAACCAGTGCGGCAGCATCGCCGGCACCCAAGGTGAGGCTGGCGTTGACACCGGCGACGTCGAGCGTGTTGACGCCGTAGTCGTGTACCTGCGCTGCGTTGTCGGCCAACAGGCCAATGTCGGCCTCGGTTACGGTCAGGGTCAGGTCAGTGCCATCGGTAAAGTCGACGGTGCTGCTCATCCACTGCTCGAGTTGCGCGACGTCAAGCGTGGCCTGGCCGCCATTGACCTGGATGTGGTCGATGCCAGCGTCTGCAAAGGAATCGGCCCGGCCTGCAAGCGAAGCCGGATCCATCACGTTGAGTGTGACGTCGAGCGCGCTGTCTTCAAGTCCGGACAAGGTTCCATCGCCATCGGTATCGCCGAACACCGGCAAGGCGCCGGCACCGAAGAGTCCGGCACCAAGTCCGACCTTCAGTACGCTTGCGGCATCAGGCGCTAGCACTGTGTCGACGCCGAGCTTTTGCAGGTCTTTCAGGCTGGTCGTCATGTGCGTGGCTTCTGCCTGCACGGTGACTTCGTCATTAACAACGAAGTTCAGGCCCTCGCCGATGATGGCACCTGCCTGTGCATCGGACAGCGTAACCGCGCCGGTGGAAGAGTGCAGGTGATCGACGCCGAGGTCCGCGAGGGCAGCGGCTTCGCTCGCCACCGTGTTCACTGCGCCTGGCAGGGCTCCATTGAACCCCATAATGATATTTTCAGAGGCACCGAAACCAAGGTCGGTTGCCGCATCAAAAACACCGTCGTTGCCGAGCAGGGTATTGGCCTGCGCCAGGGTCATGTTGAAGCTGTGGTCGTCGTTGACCAGGAAATCGACGCCAGCCGCCTTCAGTGCCGCGCCGTTGTCGACCACTTCCTGCAGCTGCAAATCGCTGAAGCCAAGGTCGACGGTCAAGGTGTTGCCGAACGTGGGCAAGGTGCCGCTGAGCGTGCCTTCACCCAACTGGACATGCATGTTGCCGATGTCGCCGCCGTTCAGCGAAACCTGGTCGACACCGAGCTTCTGCAAATCTTTCAGGCTGGTGGACAGGGTCGTTGCAGCCGAGTCAACCACAATGCCAGTGTCATCGGCCGAGAAGTGCAGGCCGGCGCTGACGAGGCTGGATGCGTCGCTGTCGGACAGCGTCAGCGTGTTGTCGCGGACATCGATGTCGTCGACACCGATCTGGGCCAGGGCTTGCGCGTGGGTGACGACATCCGGCAGGTCGCTGTCGACGAGGTCGAAACTGACGTTGTCGCCAATGACGTACAGGTCATCCGCGTAGGACACTTGATCCGTGCCCAACAGCTCGACGGCATCGGCCATCTGGATCAGGACATCGCCGTCGGACTGCAGCCAATCGACGCCATTTTGCGCGAGTGCACTGGCAAGTCCGGGGGTGCCGGTGATTTCGTCAAGTTGCAGGTCGGTGATGTTCAGGGCGACATGCAGGATCGGTGCAAACACCGGCAGGCCGGCGGCGCTAAGCGTGCCGGTGGTGCCGAGGTCCAGCTCGATCTGGTACTGGCCACTGAAGCTGGACACCAGGACATTGTCCACGGCAAGCTTCTGCAGGTCTTTCAACGTGGATTGCAGCAGGCCGCCAGGGGCGTCGGCGGCGTCGAAGGTGACCGCGGCGGTGGCCGGGTCGCCGAAAGTCAGGTTAGCTGCCAGCAGCGGCTGAACTTGCGAGTCGGTGATGGTGACCGGCGTGATCTGCAGCGAATCGACAACGAAGCCGGCCGTGCGCAGCGCGGCGATATCAGTCGCGAACGTGCCACTGACAAGCAGGTCGTCCAGCGCGGCTTGGTCGGCGGGGGCAAACTTCAGCGTCGGCAGGCCGCCTGCCTTGAAAGCAGCAGCATGCGAAACTGCCGCAGCCAGGCTGGCGGCGTCCGCAACCAGCAACTCAATGACTTGGCTCGGTGCAAATTTGTAGCCCGCATCGAACAAGGCCGCCGCGTTCTCTGCGTTGATGACCAGCGGCGCATCGGTGACGGTCAGCGGGATGTTCTTGCCCACCAGCAGCGTTTCGTTGAGCAAGCTGGCCAATTCGGCCTGCGTCACATTCAGCGAAATAGTAGTCAACGGATCAAAGGCGATTCCGGAGCCGAGGATATTCTGGGCTTCGCCGAGCGACAGGGTCAGGTTGCTGACGGTCGAATCAATAAAGTCGACGCCTGCGGCCTTCAGTTGATCAGCTGCGGCAGCGAGCGCCGGAATGTCGGCCGGATTGAACTGGACCGTGACATTGGTGCCCGTGGCGGCAAAGTCGAGCTGGGCGTTGGCTATGCTGATGGCGTCCGCAACGGTCAGCACCAAGGTGCCGTCGGCTGCGCCGACGTGGTCGATACCAGCGGCTTTCAGTTGTGCTGCGGACGAAACCAGGGTGGCGACTGATGCGTCAGGTACCAGCACCGTGAAGTCGCTGGCCGCCTCGAAATTCATGCTGTTGGTGATCGCAGCCTGGACCGATACCAGCGACAGCGAAGTCGCAGCAGCGGCTGCCAGGGTCGTAATGCCTTGTGCGTGGAGCGTTACTGCGCTCGTTTCCAGCAGTGCGGAATCGGCGGTCGTGACGGTAACGACGACCTGCGCGCCATTGGTCAGGCCAATGCTTTGTGCCAGGACCGGTGTCAGTGTGGTCAGTGCCAGTGTCGGCGTCGCGCCCAGCACGGTAAGGCTGTCCACCCCGATGGCGTGGAACGCTGCGGCGTTCATCGTGCCAACTTCACCAGCGGTGACGTTGACAACAATATTGCCACCCGTGAATGGCAACGCGGCCGTGGCCAACAGGCTGGCCTGGCTGTAGTCGAGGGTGAAATCAGTCAGGCCGGCATTCAGCTCGATCTGGTCGATGCCGTGGGTTTTCAGGTTGGCGATGTTGCTGGCCAGCGCTGCGGCGTCGCTTGCCCCAACCAGGACAGTAACGGTATTGCCAGCGGTGAACGACAGTCCGGCATTGGCGATGGCAATTGCATCGGCCAATTGCACGCTCAGCACGGAGCCGGTTTCGGCGCCGATGGCGTCGATATTGGCGGCAGCAAATTCGGTGACCAGTCCGGCGACCTGGGTCAACTCATCGGAGGTGACGCCGACGGTAATGGTGTTGCCAGCGGCAAAGTGCAGGCCGGCATCAACCAGCGAATAGGCCTCGTGCAGGGTAAAGCCGTTTGCAGGTCCGAGCGTTCCACCGATGACCGAGATAGTCGATACGCCACCGAGAGCCAATTCAACGGCGCTATCAACTACCGTTTCAAGCTGGCCGGTCGTGAACGACACCGTGACCAGGTTGGGCGGGAACTTGATACCGGCATCGAGGAAATTGACTGCAACCGTATAGGTAAGGGTGCCGGCAGCGTCACCAACTGTCGGGTTGCGGAACGCGACCGTGGGAATACGGTCGATCAGCTCTTGGGCAATAGCAAGGTTAATCGGGTCAGTGACGACCACACCGACGGCCTTGGTCAAGTAACTGGCCGGGTCGCCTACGTGGGCGCGAGCATACGCCACCAGGTTGGCTTGCGTATCCACGACAGTGAATTTTGTCGAGGTGGCGATGGCCGGATTGCTCAGGGCCAGGAAGTCATTGGTCGCGGTAGTGGAGCCAGCCTTGACTGCCTCGACAAAAACCTCGGTCTGCAGGTTGGCCAGCGCTTCCTTGTCGCCGGCGATGAGCAGCGAGTCCTGCGAGTTGGCCAGCGTGGTCGCACTGGTCGTGTCGACCGCGCGAATACCGGTGATCAGGGTGTTCTGCGAAACCGCGGCGATGGCCATTTTCTCGGCCAGCGCCTGGATGCTGCCTGCATCGGTCGGGTTGGCCTGGGAATTGGTGAGGGCGGTCGCCAGTCCCGTGTATTTCTGCTCGATCGCACTATTGACCGTGGACAGCGCCCGGGTCACGTTTGCCTGCAAGGCTTCGCGCACTTCCGTCGACGCATTGGTCAGGGCAGCGTCAACGGCCTTGCTGGCAGCCTGGTTGATGATGGAAGTAGCCGAGACGGCGGCGCCGGTCCCATCCGTGGCCGGCGCGCTGCTGATCGACTTGGCAATCGAGCTTGCGATGCTGGTAATGTCCGACAGGCCGCTGGTGGTTCCACCAACTTTAGCCTGCAGTTCGGCAGCGGTCTGGATGACCGAAAACACCTGCTGCGATACGGTGAAGGCTTTCTCGGCAAGCGCCTTTTCAGCGGGTGTGCCGCTGGTCATTGCCTTGATCGGATCGTAAGTCTTCAGGAACTCCAGAGGGCTCTTGCCATTCAGGCCGGCGCCGGAAATGCCAAGCTTGGCCAGCATGGCGTTCTGGCTGGCAGCGTCGCCACCAGCAGCAGCGACCAGCGTGGTCAGCGGGCTGACGAAGGCAAAACCTTCGGGCGCGACCATCATGCCGACCTTCTGGCCGGTCAGGGTATCGAAGCCGTCGCCCAGCACGACCAGCTTGCCGGTCATGAGGGCGGCGTCGCCGGTCATGTTGTAGGAGCCGTCTGCCTTGGTCTTGGCTGAAATCTCACCGGCGTCGAGCTTGCCGTTGCCGTTACGGTCATAGAAGATCGTTGCGTCACGGACGTTGCCGTCAACCACCAGACCGGTGGTCGTTGCCAGCGCGACAGAGAGGACGCTTGCTGCTGCACTGCCGCCACCGGTCGCCAGTGCAGCGGCCGTGGCCAGGCCGGCACCCATGATGGCGCCAACAGGCATGGTCAGCGAGCCGAGGGTAACAGTACCCAGGCTGGCAAGACCGGAACCGGCCGCACCGCCGGCTGCACTGCTGGCTGCACTGCTGGCGGCGGCTGCATCGGCTGCGCCGGCAGCACTGCCAGCTGAGCCACCTGCACCACCGGCGCCGGCGTCGGTCATGGTCGTGCGGGCGTCCACGCCTGGCGGCAGGTCGGCAACAGGGGAAGCCTGGGACAACATCGTGCCGTCAAGGTCGGCAACGGGAATTTCTGCGGATGCGGGGACTTCGCCAAGCTCGGTCAGTTCGGCGACTTCGGCGGCGTCGAGGGACGCCAACTCTTGCGCAATCTGGTCGAGGTCAGCAGAGAGAAGTTCGGCAGGAAGCTCAGCTACAAGCTCGGCGTCATGCGCCTGGGCGAGCAAATCATCCGCTTGGCGGTCATCTAGGGATTGTTTTCCCTTGTCGGCCGCCTGGACTTGTTGCGCTGCAAGGAAGGTACCGAGCGCGGCAGCCGCCATTCCGGCTTTGTCCAGCTCGACGCCTAAACGCCGCCGCGCAACCTTCTTTTTCTTCAGGTCCGCAGTCGGTTTTATCTTCTTTGCCATTCTCAAATCCTCGGTGTCTTGCCACAGAAACAACTGCTTTTTTTTCGTTTTTTATTACCGCTTCGCTGCGCTGCAACAAGTCAAGGGCAAATTGGTGCCGGGACTTTGATGCAGGATAAACACTCTTACACGGTGGAAATCTTACAGCAGGCTGAAACAAATTCCTACAATTCAATGTGTTCAGAAGGTAATTATTTTGTTTAATTCACATTTTTAATGGTTGAATTTACAATCCCGTCCGCAGCGCACTGCGCAGTGCACCAAAAAACGCATAAGGTGTGCGAAAACGATGCAATATCCTGATAGTTCACGCAAATCTGTCACTAACTTGTCATGAAGCTTGTTAGCCGCCAATTGCTCTTGTGGTTGAATTGCTGCAAAGAAACATAAACATTAAATGGAAACAATTTGTGAACGCCCTTCCCCCGTTTTCTCTCAGCACCCTGCTCCAGGTGGTCGAAGTGTTGGGCGTCGTCGCCTTTGCGTTTTCCGGGTTCATCGAGGCGCGCCGCAAGCACATGGACATGGTCGGCGTGTTCACGGTGGCATTCATTACGGCCTTCGGCGGCGGCACGCTGCGCGACCTGTTACTGGACCGGCGGCCGCTGTACTGGGTCGAGCATCAGGAATACCCGATCATGGTGTTCGTGCTGGCGGTGGTGGGCAGTCCTTTCCTGCGCCATTTGCAGTCGGCGCGCTCGGAACGGCTGATCGTGGTGGCGGATGCGCTGGGACTGGGGCTGTTCAGCGCCAGCGGGGCGTCGCTGGCGCTGAATTTCGGCATGCCGACCTTTGTCTGCGTGATGATGGGTGTGATTACCGGGATTTTCGGGGGGGTGCTGCGGGATGTGATCTGTAATGAGATCCCCCTGGTGTTCCGGCGAGGTGAGTTATATGCAACTTGTTCGTTTGCCGGATGCTGGGTCTATTTGTGGATGGACTGGATGAAGGCGCCTGAGGTGATGAGCCTGGGCGCCAGTATCGCGGTGACGGTGGTGTTCCGGCTGGTGGCGGTACGCTTTGGCTGGCGCTTGCCTGGATGACAATATTGGTGCAGCCGTGATGGACGCAGCCCATTCTGCAAGCTCTCTTGCCACTCTTGCCACTCTGCCCACTGTGCGCCCTCGCGCAAGTTCACCGGAATCGAGTTACCAATGACATGCGCGAAACCACACGCGCTTCTTTTGCCGCAGGCTGCCCGGACTTGAGGGCAATCAGAGCGCATTGCTTGCAGGAGCGGATTCTGTGACGCTCAACAGACCAGGCGGCTACATCCAGCGGTAAGGTTCTCCCTGGCGTGTGCTGCAAGGTCCGCAATCGTCAAGGGGTGCGCATGTCCGCATGGATTCAAGCTGGGGTGGCGGTGGCGCCGGATTTCAACGGTCCGGTCGAGGTGCCGTTCCAGCGCTTCGAGGAGGCATGGATCGAGCAACCGATCTTCGCGCGCTTCCTGCAGACTGCGACAGTCCACGCCGGGCGGGTGGCAATCACCGATGCCCGCCATCAATTTACTTATGCCCAGGTGCTGGAACAGGTGCGGCGTTTGGCGCAGCGCATTGCCCATCAAACGGATCACGCGGATTGCATGCCGGTGGGCATCATGCTCGGACAGGATGCGAGCTTTCCGGTGGCGGCGCTGGCTTGCCTGGCTGCGGGCAGGCCTTATGTTCCGATTGACCTGAAGTATCCCCCTGCCCGGATCGCGGCAGTGCTTGCGGACGCTGGCTCGACGATGGTGATCGCGATGGGCGCGCCGGCGGCGGGCGCATTGCCGCAACCGGTGGAGGTCTTGCTGTTCAACGATGAGCGGGCCGGGCAGCACGACGGGGAAATTGAATTGCAGCCGCTCGATGTGTCGGCGCCGGCTGTGATCTTGTATACGTCGGGCAGCACGGGGCGGCCAAAAGGGATCTGCAACAATCAGCGCGCGCTGCTGCAGCGGGTGTGCGAAGCCACCAATTCCAGTCACATCAATTACTCCGACCAGATGCTGCTGCTCAGCTCGCCCGGCACCATCGCCGGCGAGCGGGAGATGTTTGCGGCGTTGCTTAATGGTGCGACGTTGACGCTGTGCGATCCGCAGCGCGACGGCCTGCATGGCGTGCTGCAGATGCTGGAGGGGCGGGGCATCACGCTCTGCTACATGGTGCCGGCGCTGTTCCGGATGCTGCTGCGGGCGCCAGGCGCGGCGCGCGCACTGTCGCAGTTGCGGGTGCTGCGCATAGGCGGTGACATCACGCTGGCGAGCGACCTGCTGTTGTTCCGGCAGGTGGCGCCGCCGGGCTGCCACTTCCTGGCCAGCTTCAGCGCGACTGAAATGCCGGCGGTGTTCCAGTGGTTCGTTCCACGCGACTGGCAACCCGACGGGCCGCGGGTGCCGGTGGGTTATGCGCGGCCGGAAGTCGACTTCTGCGCGCTGGACGAAAACGGGCAGCCGGCCAGGCCGGGAGAATTTGCGGAGCTCGTGGTGCGCAGCCCTTATCTGGCAATGGGCCAGTGGCAGGACGGCCGGCTGCAGCCGGGCGCTTTCGTCGCCGATCCGGCCGATGCTTCCTTGCGCATATTGCATTCGGGCGACATGGTGCGGGCGCGCAGCGACGGCTTGTGGGAGCTGACCGGGCGCAAGGACAGGCAGATCAAGATCCACGGCCAGCGCGTCGATGCCGGCGAGGTGGAAGCCCTGTTGCGCAGCCATGCGGGGGTGGAGGACGTGGCGGTGATTGCACGCCGCAAGGGCGAGGAGACGGTGGCGCTGGTGGCCTTTGTGGTGGCGAGTAACGAGACAGAGACGGTGGGGACAGGGGCAGGACTTGGTGCAACACCGGCGTCGCCGTCGCTGGTGGACGAGCTGCGGCGGCTGCTGGCGCAGCGGGTGCCCGGCTTCATGCGGCCGGCGCAAATCCACCGGCTGCCGGCGATCCCGCAACTGCCGGGATTCAAGCCGGATATCGCGGCGCTGCACAGGCTGGATCAGGAGTTCCAGCTTGCCTGGTCGGCCGACAGTGCGCATGCGCTGCAACACGCTGCAAAACCAGACGTAACGGTACAGGGGATGGCGGTGGCCGAGGTAGCTGTGGGCGATGTTACTGGGAGCGAGACCGCTGCGGGCGAGGGAGCGGCAGACAATGCGGTGCGGGCTGTTGTGCGCGCTGCTGTGCGCCAGGCCTGGAGCAAGGTACTGAGCGCGGAAGCGTATCGGCTCGACCTGCCCTTCGACGACAGCGGCGGCGATTCGCTCAAGGCACTGGAGTTGTGGTTTCACGTCGAGGAAGCGCTGGGCTTCAAGCTGGGCCTGGATGCGATGGCCATCGGCTCGCGACCAAGCGAACTGGAGCAGGCACTGGCTCGCGAGATCACGAACCCGGCCGTGGCGTCCGCCAGCTTGACCGGCGACGGCGGACCATTGATCTACCTGGCGCCCGGCATTCTGGGTGACGACCCGATGCAGTTGCGGTTTCGAGCGGCATTCGGCGACTCGGTGCGGTTCAAGCTGCTTGACTATCCGGGCTGGCGCGAGACGATGGCGGAGGATTGCAGCTTCCATGCGATTGTGGATTCTGCATATCGGCAGATATGCGCGGATCCGCCGCAGCAGGTGTACCGGCTGGCTGGCTATTCATACGGCGGCATCGTTGCGTTCGAGCTGGCGCGGCGCCTGGTGGAAGCGGGCCACAAGGTGGGTCTGGTGGCGCTGCTGGACAGCAGGCGCTGGGACCTGGCCGGCACCCGTCCCTTGTGGCAGGAAGACCAGATGCTGCCGGAGCGCGGCATCGCGGGGCATGTGCTGGCGCCGGCGATTACCGTGTTGGTACGTGCTGGCTTTTATCGCGTGCTTGGACTGGCCTGCACGACGCTGACCCGCCACGCGAACCGGGTGGCCTTTCGCTTTCGCAACAGGATGACGAAGGATTTGCGGTTTGAAGCCCTGCGCAAATGGAAGCCGCGGCCGCTGGCGGTACCGGTGACGCTGTTTGTGTCGTCAGACCGCTGGCCTGGGGAGCCGGAGGGCTATGGGTGGGACGAGTTGTGCAGTGGGCTGACTACGGTGCATATCGGCGGGACGCATGCATCGATGATCGACAAGCCGGGGCGGGAGAGGATTGCGGGGTATATACGGGAGGCGGTGGGGTGGAGGGGGATGGCTTGAGATTGCTCTCAAACTGCCGGTTTGCGCACCGGCGGGCGGGCGTGTCGCTTAGTTTGCTAAGGTTTTTGCGTTTTTTCGAACTGGCGTTGCTTGCGACCTGGCCGGTTTCCGCACCGGCGGTGCGTGTCGCTTAGTTTGCTAAGGTTTTTGCTCTTTTCGAACTGGCGTTGCTTGCGACCTAGCCGGTTTCCGCACCGGCGGGCGTGTCCCTTTCTTTGCTCGCCAAAGAAAGGAACCAAAGAAAGGCGACCCGGATACGACGCCCCTTCGGGGTCCCCCCAAAATCCGACGGCCTGGCGGAGAAGCGTGCAAACTCGCTTCGCTCAGACAAGCACGCTTCTTTTTCCGCCATCCCATCAGATTTCGGGGCGTCGTATACGGGAGGTACGTCAAAAACGTATCGCTACGGACAACGATTGAAACACCGTGGAGCTGATCGACGATTGACGATCGGCGATTGACCTGATGACCTGATGACCTGATGATCTGATGATCTAGTGATCTAGTGATCTGGTGATCGGGCGAGTAATCCAAATAGGGTTGATCATTGCGCCATCGTTCGATCGACCCGAACCATTCCACCCCAATCGCCAATTTGAAGCTTCGAAAAACATTAAGAGTCAACGGTGCGCTGGGCATCGGTATAAGACACTTCATGGGGTTGGCTGATTAGGTAAGCGGCCCACAGCCGAGGGATCATCTCTCGCGAACGTTGCACTGAGTTAGCCCAGACATCCGAGTCTGGTTGCCTATCGAAGCGGGCGTTGGCCAAGTGGGTGTTGACGTTTTTTCTTTGGTTCCTTTCTTTTTCTAAAAGAAAGGAACACACCCGCCGGGGTGTCTCCCGGCTTCACAACCACAACCATCAAACCCATCCACACGACCCGCAAGCCCAAAAGCAAAAAGCCAAAAAACAACCCCTCACACAACCGGCAAATTCAACAACAAATTCTGCGGCTTGATACGCAAGATACCATCCCCCGTCATCGCACAAGCCAGGTAGATCTTGCGACCCTGAACCTCCGGCCGGATATCGACGGGATCGCAGATCTTCATTTCAAACAACCCCAGCAAACGTCTTCGCCGGTCATCGTTCAGCGAATGGCCGCGGTACAGGTCGTTCATGATCGTCGTGGCCTCGGCGTCCAGGCCAATATGCCATGCCCAGCGTTCCTCCCGGATCGCATCAATAGCCCGAATCTCGGTGCGCAGGCCCCGCAGGCGAAAGATCCATTTTTCCAGCACGCGGCAAAAGGCTTCCAGGCCGGCACTACCGTAATGGAAAGGCAGCACCATGTCGTGCGCACCACTGCGCTCCCAGTACTGCTCGCCATTGTCGGCATTGAGGACGTCTAGCGGTATGTTGCGGGGCTTGATCCTGGACTCGACCAGCATCTGCCCAATTGCACCGAATGCCCTGCCCGATGCATGCCGGTCTATCGCCTCGGTGTCTGCTACCAGCACCGCGCCATTTTGTATCGACACCGTCTGCCGGCGAAACAGCAACTCCGCGGCGCGCACTTCCAATGGATCGGCAACGTCGTCCAAGGCATCCCGTAGCACCAACTCCGAAATCAGGTCGATGAACAAGGGGCCGACACCGACATTGCTGTGGCTGAAAATCTCGCGATAGGCGTCGTCGGCAGAACGCGACGCCAGCAGCCGGGCAATGAAGGATTGCAGCAGCGCATAGTTTTCGCGGGCATCCCTGTCGGCGATCGTCGCGAGCTGGCGCTCGTTGAGCAGCTCACGCGGACGGGCTAGCAGTTTCGCGTGCAGCGAACGCTCGTTGCGGCATGATTCCTCCACCGGCGCAACTTCCTGGCGGCGCCAGAGCGCACGCAGGAAGTCGTCACTGATGCGAACCGTGCCATCGGTCCTTCTGTCGGCATTCTGATAGGGGCATCCGGGCCAGAAATTCGGCATGCATTTCTCCTTGGTCTGCTGATGGGTCTTCACTGTTAGGGTATCGGCAGCATCTCGCACCGGGCAACATCCGGGCTAGTGCATTCGCATTACCACTGAATAAAGGAAGCGCGCGCTGACGTCAGCAAAAATTATGAGGACTATTTCGACTTTGTCCTTATTCGGACCGATCGTGCAATACGTGACCAGGAAGCCGCCAGACCAGGAGCAGGGAGATCAGGGTCAGGCCGGCACAGACCAGTATGGTGCGCTCGAATGCGCCGGCCGCGACCTTGGCCAGGTGCATTCGTTCGGAAGGCGGCATGTTGTCCAGGGTCGCGCCCACCAGCTCTTTCATCATCTCTGCACCCGATAGCGCCAGTGCCGAACCGGCCCCGGTGTCGGCCAGTGCGCCCATCAGCACGGCCGTCACAACAGCGACAACTATCGATGCCCCCAACTGCCGGGCAAAGGTGGTGCTGGCAGTGGCGATGCCGATATGCGCACGAGGAACGGCATGCTGGATAGCGACCAGCGCGGTTGGCATCAGGATACCGACTGAAAAGCCGGTGATCGCCAGCGCGATACTGGACAGCAGCATGTTGGCCGGATCGATCAGTGCGACGCAGGTGAGGGCCAGCGGCAGTATGCAGGTGCCGGCAATCATGGCCGGCTTGTACTTCCCGGTGCGTCCGATCAGCATGCCGCCGAGAAAAGCGCCGAACGGGCTGCCAAGGGTAAGCGGAACCAGCTGCAGCGCCGACTGGCTGGCGGCCATGCCGGCCACCATCTGCGAGCGCAGCGGCACCAGGATGGCGACGGCAATCAGTTGCGAGAAACTGAAAAACAGGACACCCAGGCACAGGGCGACCACCGGTATCCGGAACAGTGCCAGCGGCAGGATCGGATGTTCGGTGCGCAGTTGGTGGAAGATGAACAGACCGAGCATGACCAAGGCCACCAGGAACAGGGCGACATTGAGGTCGGACAGCCAGGCGGCGCCCTGGCCGATGCGTGTGAAGCCGGTCATTCCGGCGCCAAGGCCGGTGCACAGTAGCAGCGCGCCGAGGTAATCGACCTTGTGGCGGATGTGGGGCACCGGCAGCCGGCGCAGGCTGTCGCGGGTGACGATGAGTGCCGCCGCGCCCAGCGGCAGGTTGATCCAGAAGATCCACTGCCAGGACAGGTATTCGGTAAGCATGCCACCGAGGACCGGCCCGGCGACGCTGGCGGTGGCATAGGTGGCGCTGAAATAAGCCTGGTATCGGCCACGTTCGCGCGGCGTCACCACGTCGGCCACGGCGGCCTGGGTGACCGAGAACAAGCCGCCCCCGCCTATGCCCTGCAGGATGCGGGCGGCAACCAGCATCGGCATGGAGGTGGCGAGTGCGCAGGCCACTGAAGCCAGCAGGAAGATCCATATCGCCGACACCATCATCACGCGCCGGCCGTACATGTCGCCCAGTTTGCCGTAGATCGGCGTGGCGACTGCTGCCGCGATCAGGTAGCCGGAGACCACCCACGCCAGCAATTCAAAGCCCTGCAATTCAGTCGATATGCGCGGCAGTGCGACGGCGACGATGGTCTGGTCGAGTGCTGCCATCAGCAGCGCGAGCATCAGGCCGGTCAGCAGCTTGCGGATATCCTGGGGGGAGAATTCGGTGTGGGGGACGGATGGTGATGGGGAGGACATCGATTTGAATCGGTGAATGCGGCGGCTGGGAGTGGAGTGATGATAGCGCAAGGCCGGTTTTCGCACCGGCGAGCGGGAGTGTCGCTTAGTTTGCTAAGGTTTTTGCTCTTTTCGAACTGGCGTTGTTTGCGACCTAGCCGGTTTCCGCACCGGCGGGCGTGTCGCTTAGTTTGCTAAGGTTTTTGCTCTTTTCGAACTGGCGTTGCTTACGACCTGGCCGGTTTCCGCACCGGCGGGCTTGTCGCTTAGTTTGCTAAGGTTCTTGCTCCTTTCGAACTGGCGTTGCTTGCGACCTAGCCGGTTTCCGCACCGGCGGGCGTGTCCCTTTCTTTGCTCGCCAAAGAAAGGAACCAAAGAAAGGCGACCCGGATACGACGCCCCTTCGGGGTCCCCCCCAAAATCCGACGGCCTGGCGGAGAAGCGTGCAAACTCGCTTCGCTCAGACAAGCACGCTTCTTTTTCCGCCATCCCATCAGATTTCGGGGCGTCGTATACGGGAGGTACGTCAAAAACGTAT